>CBDCXF010000002.1:612500-1637422 GCA_965223755.1 Candidatus Multivoradales bacterium | reverse complement strand
CTACGGCACCAACACCGCCATACCAGCGGCGTGCTTTTGGTTCTTCCTTTTGATTCTGGCGTGCTAAGCCAGATGGCCGAGCACTAGTAGGAGGTGCGAGGCCTTCTTTGAATTTCTGCAGGGGAACTATTCGGACGCTGCGCGCTGCGGATATTCCCTAGGTCACTACACACGTGGTAACGCAACCGTCTCCCGTTGCTGAACTTGCCTGAGCCACCCGGAAATAGTTATTCCTAGCAAAACTAGCAACGGAACAGAAATCTGAAGCTGCAATCTCTCGAAAGTTACCGTCACCAAATAGACCATATTTCCTGGCCAGGGGTTCGCCCAATAAACGACAAGATACGCTGTATTTCCAAGCACCCACGCTGCAGCAAGAACGATAGCTACTGGTCGCCTGAGCTCTCTCCTACCCAACCAGCCAAAGACCCCCAAGGCAAGAATCAAAGCAAGCCATCGCGGCTTGGCCACGACGGTACCGGCAGCTGGAATGACTTCTGTGGTAAGCGCAACGAAATCTTCACCCAACCAGGATGCCGAAGCAACCGAGTCAAAGTGACTCTCACTGAAACGTTTGGGAATCTGACTCTGCCACGCAACTAACCAGACGCTAGCTAACGCAACCAGCATTCCTGTTATCGCGATCCGTCGGACGAGTGCTTGTCTTTTCGACTCAAAAAGCAAAGAAACCAAGATTAGCGAGGAAAGATAGGCCATCACCAGCACAAGACCCTCGTTCTTGGTAAACACAGCGGCAGAGAGTAATACCCCCTCCAGCACACCACCAGTTCGACTCTTTGACCCGGCTGCATGGATCAACGCAGCTCCGAAGAAACAAGCAAGGGGAAGATCGGCGTAGCCGCTCAACGCACCACCCTCACCAAGCAAGAACCAAGGGATCGCAAGCGGAATGATGGCCGTCATCATTGCTGATTTAGCACTGTTTGTTAGCCGCCGCACCCCGCCGTAGACGAGACCGACAAATGCAATCCAAAACCCCACGTAGGTGGGGCCAACCAAGCAGTCTTCTGCGCGTCCACCTAGGTGATAGGCGACAACTTGCATCAACGAAGTAAGGGGCGGGTACTGAGGATGTACCACAAAGATGTCAGACTCCACAAAGGCCTCAGGCAACACTGATCCGGCTTCATGAAAGTAGCGGGCATGGGCTGACCAGGTCATGCGAAAGTCCCAACCGAATGGTGGACGAGCAATGCTCAATGCAATCGCCGCCAGGGCCACAACAACAACAGCAAGGATCCAAAGCCGCTCTGTTTTCTCTATTGGTGCCCCGTAGCCCCTGTGCCTTTTCGCAAGCCAGACAGAGATCGAGGCGACAACTGCTACGGCAATGACTAGCCAAGTTGTAGCGCTTGTAAGGCCTACGCCAAGAACGTGAGATAGACCAAACAAGGGCAAAGTGACAACCGTGACCCCCAGGAGAAACGAGTAGGCAAGCCGCTCAAATACCGACGCGCCAGCAAGAGTCCGGCAGACACTAATCCAGCCGAACCCTGCCGCTGCATAGAGGACTGGTGTTGCGAGGCTAGCTAGAATGATTTTCAACGTCCGGTTTGCTCGCTAGTAGAAGCTATCGAGAGAGGTTTATTCTCGCCTCGATAAGTAATCGTAACTACCGGAAGTGACCCTCCACCCTTCTTCCGTTCCCGCAGTTGTTGTTGGTCGACCAATTGGGCGCGGCGAGGTGCTAAGTCACCCTGTGCCAACACAACACCACCATCCTCCGAAAGGTCCAATAGCAGATACTCTGCTTTTACTGAAAGTTCATTCCGGGCTATTTTCAGGCTTTTCTTGTATTCGTCAGGAACTCCACTGAGAGCATTCGAGCAACTCGAAGTGACTACTGCAGTATTGCTGGAACTTGCCAACGCGCTCACTATTCTCGATGTGGTTACCGTCGCTCCCGTTCCAAGTCCAAGCGCCATCACGACTAACGGCAGAAAACGCCGTTTCCCATACAAAACGGTGACCAAAGTTGATGCTCTCACGAGACTCGCATATGAACCACAGACCGGGGAGCCCTACAAGCGTGGCAAGAAAGCTCTTGGGCTTATGAACTACACCATTTTAGCAAGAGGGCCCAGACGACAGTCACGCCGTCTGGGCCCGAGTCTCAAGCTACACGCTCAGTCTAGAGGTCGCACGTGTTCAACGGTATCGGGCTGTTGGCTATCTCTCTGGTTTGTGCCACTGAATTGATGAGTTGGCCGGACGAACTCCGTATTTCCCAACGCAGCAGACCACGATTGAGGCCGTACCAGTATTTCTCGAGTTTTCCGTCGTCGTTTCTTGCATGAATGACAATGGAATCGACTTCGCCAACCTGATACCCGTAGTCCCATCCTGGGACGAACTCGACCCATGCGTTGTACCTAAATGTATGCGGACCGGTCGTCTGGCCGGTCGTGGAACAGGTGTTCGGATCAATGAACTGTTCGCCATCGTGCTTTGGGCGAAAGTAAGCATTGGAAGGACAGATATACCGGGGTAAGAAGAACAAACCTTTGTTTTTGAATATTCTGGGATCTGACTCAGTAACCGCCCCGGTCTCGCTAGTCACATAGATCCCGTTTGAATTCACCTTAAAGGTCTCCGCGTTCTTTCCAGTGCCGCCTTTTAGGAGCCTGTACTTGCCCGTGCTGACTTTGTAGAGACGAAAATAATCCGTGCTCCCATTCTTGTACTTCATCACCTTCTTAGCCTTCTGCCAGCCCGAATACGAAGGAATAAAATATTTGGAGAGATCGATCTTCTGATTGCACCCTTCACAGAGGCAATCGAAATACTCGAGATCGCACCCAACGCTGCACATGTAGTCGTTGGGGTTCCATCCGCAGTACTCCTCTTCACAGAAATCCTTCGCTGCCTCACAGCCAGATTGACAGGACTGTGCAGTCGCTGGACTTGGTGCCGCGAGAGCCAAACATCCAACAAGAAAGGCGGCTACGAAGATAGGTCCCCTCAATTTAACCAATAATCTCATGTACTTCTCCTAATTAATCATATGCGCCCAAACCCATTCCGAGCGCTTCTTTCGGGACTTGGACAATTTATCATGAATGCACGACGTTCAGAATACGATTTGACTTCCGCAAGAAACGGAGGAATCCTGTCGCCCCCTCGATTTCGAGGCCCACCCGCCGCGGTTTCTAAGTCGTTTCACGCTCTCCTAGATCCAAGCACTACAAGCGCCTAAATGAGTCTCTCCACTGAACGCTTTACTCGGCTGCCCATCAATCAGAAGCCGAATGTAGAACGCAAAGTTCGGCAGGTTCAAGAAGTCTTCTGACAAGAACACGGGCGCGAACTCTCGCGCCATGAGCACTGCATCACGGCTCCCGAGCCGAAACGCGATCCTCGTTCCCGCGTTTCCCAAGAGCGCATCCGTCAGCTCTGACCCCAACTGCGCAAAGTGCTGATGCGCAAGCGTCAAGCCCACGTTCCGCTTGCGCAGCTCTTCGGTCATGGAACCGACAAAGCTGCTCGCAACACTTCCTAGCTCATCAACATAGACAAAGACCGGATGTTCCTCTGTTCGCGCAAGCCCCGCAAGCGCAACGTATGAGAGCAACAATGACCCCAAGAGGTGTGCGGGGGTTGGCCCGAGCGCACCTTTGCCAAGGTCAATGAGCGCCACTTCTTTGCCACGCATTACCTGCCCGAGGTGTAAACGCTTCCCGTCTCCCGTAAGGATGGTGCGTAGCCGTTCGTCCGAAACATACGCTCCGATCTTGTTGAGGAGTGGCGCTTGCATCGAACTGCGAAACGCCAGCGAATAGCTCGGCCACTCCCGCAAGAAAAACTCGGCAAGACTTGGATCGTTCGCCTTTGCAAGACATGCACGCTGCAAACGCCGATCACGAAGCACACGCGGAATGTCCGCAATCGTGGCACTACCTCGATACAGCAATGCGGTCAGCGCATTGCGCAAGACGTGCTCAACGCGTGGCCCCCACGAGTCTTCCCACTGGCACGTAAAGACCGATACGAGCGCCGCAACGGCAAGTGGTACGTGCTCACGGGCAACTCCCTGAAGTGGATTGAAGGAAAAGTTGGGATTGGTCGTTGAAAGGTATCGGACGCGATCGGTGGCAACACCTCGTCCGGTCACCGTCTCGTGCGCCGAGCGGGTCATGTCACCGTGTGGGTCGATCACGATGACCGAGGAGTCGCCGCGTTCTACATCCTGCAGCAACATCTGCTCCATGAGTGTTGACTTGCCCGTGCCCGTTTTTCCGACGATGTGAACGTGTGAAAACCGGTCGCGCTTCTTGATCCCGAAACGCTGGAGCCGCGCTCGGGCATTTGCGTGACCGATGTAGGTGATGTCGTTTCCCATACATGAAGTGTGGTTGTTTGTCTGTTCTTTCCAAGACGCCGATATTGACCCAAAAGGAAAGCCCCCGAGGTCATCTCGGGGGCCAAAAGAACAGGTGCTCCGTAGGAGCAGATCGTCGCCACATGCCACACAGGCCAACTGCTAGAGAATGCCGCGCTCACGAAACGACATCCAAGTGTCCTCATCGCCAGCAAGCACCAGGTGGTCGACAAGATCGACACCAACAATCTCGCCGGCATCTTTGAGACGGCGCGTGAACGCGCAATCTTCAGCACTTGGTCGCGTGTCGCCACTTGGGTGGTTGTGAAACAGGATGATCCCTGCCGCATTCCCCAACAGAGCCGGTACCAGGAGACCCCGTGGCTCGACGGCAGCTCGTGAGAGCGTGCCTCGATACGCGATCAGGTGACCGATGGCGCGGTGCCTCGTATCGAGCATCACCGCGCCCATGACTTCGTACACAAACGGGCGGACGAGTTCGCTCAAGAACTTGGCGACAAGGTCAGGGGAACTACAGGCGGGCGCATTGTCGTACGACTTCGAGTACTCGCGTACCAATTCGATGCGGTACCGGGTCGCAATGGATACATCGTCAGGTTCCTCCACGTGAACCTCCTTTCTGTAGATAGTTCTTTCCCTAACCGCCGAGATGCCCGGCAGTGAAGAAAGAGTGATTTCTGTGGTGTTGCCGATCCGCCCTATGCCGACCGACGAGCTGCAATGACCGCCCAGGCTTCAAGGCCTCGAAAGACAGCAACAAAAAGCGCTAGCGATCGCGGTTCGCTCTCCCAACGTCGTGGACGCTCGGGAAGCCGTCGAGCAAGCTCGGGAAAGAGCTTTGCTACGACAACTGCTTGCTCGTACTTTTCCGTTTGTGATCTGGGTAGTGCGAGCCCCTGGAGCCCTCGGTCACGTACAAACTGCTCGCTCCACGCAAGCCGCGTGCGCACGTCCTCATGCTTTCTCGAGAACGCTGGGTCTTCCATAGCGACGAGGTCTGGCCGGTAGTGGTCAATGATTGTCCCGAGCCGAGCCAGGAACACCGAGAGATCACCCGCAACACGTCTCGTGCCCCAGTCAATCAGTCGCTCTGGTCCTTCAAGGACAGCAAACGAGAAGCCGTGGAAGGTGACCTCAACGGCAAGAACTCTGTCCACACGCTTGCTCATGCTCTGTCGCTGTTGTACTCGGGCACGTAGCGCACGTCGTCTGCATCATCAGCGAGGAGTGCAACTCGCTCGTTGACCGTGCCGTCTGGTGCGCTCCTTGTGAGTCGCTGGGCTCGTTTCTTGACCTCACCTTGAGCGTGCTCAAAGAGACCAGCGAACAGGTCGCGCGGATCAAGGTCGAAGATGACCGCGTAACGAAGAGCCGTCTCAAGGCTCGCTGCCCTCGCAAAGATCTCGTGGCGTGACACGCTCGATGCTTTTATGCCAAGCAGCAGCCCAAGCTCTCGCTGCGAAAGCTCGACCCGCTTGCGCTCTGTGCGTATGTAGTTGTGCAAAGAACTGTTCATACCTGACTCCATGGTACGGATCAGTTCTCCACGCCCAAGACGGCACAATGTGCCCCAGAGGCACGTTTTATTTTGATATCAACTTTTCTTTATCTTGTTATATCTACACGCCAATTTTGGCCACTCACTACGCCGTTTTTGTCGTAGTGACCTGCAACTTCTGTCGTCCGCTTCTCCCAAGATATCCACCATGTATCCCCGTCGTCATCCCGGCTGTGGGAACGGTGGGCGCTGTGGGAATCGCATCGCGATTTCCAGGGCGGTGGAGGGCGCGGGCAGCGTCCACGGTTTTCCATAGCCCGCTTCTGGTGTGTAGAGCGCTACGTTCTGCCAGTTACCCGACGCCACTGCGCCGTGGTGCGGAGCTTGCGGTTTCGGCGCTCGACAAGATCAGCATCCACGAGTTCTTTGAGCAATCGCTGAATGCTTCGCTCTGACGTGTCAAAGACTTGCGCAAGGTACGCCTTGGAGGCATAGCACCAGCCAGTCTTGGAAGAGAGGGTGTGAATCACGTCCGAAAGGAGGCACGCTGCAAGCGAGAGCTTGTAGTGCCGTCGCAATGGAAAGAACACCCTGCCATACAGGTACTCGTTTGGTTTTGTGGTCTTGCGTTCAAGCCAACCGTCTGCGAGGTCTCCAAAGCTCTCCATGGCACCCAACGTAGCAACGCGGTACGCACGCTGAAAAGACGGCAGGATTTGCCCCCTCGGCACTTAGTGACGTCTCGGCGTGCTGGGTTCCGTCAGTCACGCTGGAGGTATGACCATTACGATCAAAGACCTCTACCCCGACGCCTCCGAGGAGGAGCTAACCGGAGCAAAGCGACGCCTGGAGTCGTATCTGCGCGTCATGTCAAACATCGCACGCCGCGAGCTTCGCGAAGAACTTGACGGCACCCAAACCGAGGCGCAAGATGACTCTGGTCGAACCTAATTACCAGCACTAACCAAACAACAACGTATGAAACGCTGTTTCGGATACGTTCGCGTATCCACGGCAAAGCAAGGCGAGGGTGTCTCGCTCGATGAGCAGCGCTCCGCCATTGAACGCTATGCAGCCACACACGATATGCGCGTCGTTGAGTGGTTCGAGGAAAAGGAAACGGCGGCCAAGCGTGGCCGTCCCGTCTTCCGCGAGGTGCTCAAGCGGCTTCGCAAAAAGGAAGCCGACGCGCTCATCATCCACAAGATTGATCGCAGCGCTCGCAACCTCCGAGATTGGGCAGACCTCAATGAATTCATGGATCAAGGCACGATCCACTTCGCCCACGAGAGCCTCGACCTCTCAACACGCGGTGGACGATTAGCTGCCGATCTTCAAGCAGTCGTTGCTGCCGACTACATCCGCAACCTGCGCGACGAGACAAGAAAAGGACACGAGGGACGGCTCAAGCAAGGCCTCTTTCCGTTCAATGCGCCACTCGGGTACCTCAATTCAGGCCCAGGCAAGCCAAAGGAAATCGACCCCGTAACTGGGCCACTCGTCAGAGAAGCCTTTGAGCTGTATGCAACGGGGAAATACAGCCTCGACACGTTGAGCGAGACCATGTTTGAGAAAGGCTTGCGCACGAAGGGCGGCAAGCGCGTCTACAAACCGTACCTCGCCGAGATTCTGCGCAACCCGTTCTATGTCGGCACGATGAAAGTACGAGCATCCGGCGAGACCTACCCCGGAAAGCACGAGCCACTCATCTCACACAGCCTGTTTGACGACGTGCAGCGCGTCCTCGACGGCAAGGCGATCAAAGGCAACGGTCGTCGCCAGCACCTCTATCGCAGGCTGTTTCGATGTGTGCACTGCGAGCGGTTTCTTGTGGGAGAACTGCAAAAGGGTCGCGTGTACTACCGATGCCACGAGAAAGGATGTCCTGGCAGAACTGTTCGCGAGGACACGGTGACCGATACGGTCATGGACACCTTGGGCTCCATTTCGTTCAACGAAAAGGAACTCGCCTACCTCAAGCAAGAACTCAACAACAGCAGAAAGTCGGCAGAAGACGACACCAAGAACGAAGCGAGCGAACTGGAGCGCAAAAGTGGGCTCATTGAGAGCCGTCTCAAGCGGCTCACCCTCGCTTACCTAGACGGTGATCTTGACCAAGAACAGTACCGAGAAACCAAAGAAGAACTACATGCCGAGGCACGAGCAACCGCCGAGCGCCGAGAGCACCTGCAAGAGAATCCCGAAGCTGCTTACGACATTGCGGTGAGAACACTCGAACTAGCGGCGACCGCTCAACAGGGCTACGGCCGCGCTACGGACACTGAAAGGCGTGTTCTCGTCGAAACCGTGAGTTCGAACCGCTCCGCAGAAGACGGAAACGTGTCTATAGAGCTATGTCACCCATTCTCGGTGATGCAGAAACGGGGTGATTCTGGGTCTGTGTGCAGTCACCAGAACACGGTTCGATCAAAACAAACGCTCAACAGCATCCTGAGAACAATCTGGAAACCTGACAAGACATCAGATCAATCCTCCTCGTGACACCGCTTAACAATCTGCATCATTACTCTGAGGTATCGGTCGAGACGACCAACAGCCTCCTCAATCTCCTCATCTGAGAGATGTGGGTACCGTGCACGAAGGTACTCTCGGTACTCGATTTCATGGGGTTCCATACTCGTTACGCTTACTAACTGGTAATGGAACCCAGTATGCGGTTCGAATCCTGGTCAGTGGTGTTCGCGATCCCTTGATTTGTTAAGAGCACCAGAGACAACAAAACAGCTCCACTGAGCTGCTTTGTTTGTCAAGACGTCACGATTTGCCTGTCGTGCAAATGGTGCAGTCACCAGAACACGGTTCGAACGAAACGAGCGCTCAACAACATTCTGAAAGTGCTCTGGCCTGACAATCAGACATCGTGACCTGTCTTTCGAACAAACGAATGTACTCAGTTCAGGAGCCCGCCTGGCCATAAGAGCCGCTCCTCAGCGGTACCAATGACCCCTCAGACGATGGGGATACGCCATAGGTCTCTTGGCGTAACACATAACAACCTACCAGTAGGGGTATTCCCCTAAGGGGTTATCCCATGCTACCCTCGCTTGAGGGGAGGCCATGGTGGGAAAGAAACGGGTAATGTTCAGTTCCCGGGCAGCAACCACAGGTGCTGCGTACCACACCTGTGAGAACTGCGGGTCCGGCCAACTGATAAAGCAGCGATATCGGATCTTTGAGGCCGAGGATCAAGCGAGAACTCGTGGCCTGGAAAAGTGTCGCCGCTGCTTAATGCTTGAAGCTATTCCGGACTGCGCGAAGCTCAAGACAACCTAACATCGAAACGATGTATCTGACGTAGCCATGACAAGACGCATTTGACGCAGCCACGTTTATGTGTAGAATCTCGCGTCCCCACAGAGGGAAGTGCATAGCTGGTTGAGGATGAATGCTGGCTGCAGAGAGGCTGACCATGAACAAGATCGATGACGAGCATGAATATTGGCAATCGCCCAAACCACTTCGGCTGAATCCCGAAGAGCTCGACGATGACATTCCAGTCATGCCATCTTTTGACCAAATCAGCAGTCTGGCTCAAGTTGCTCAGGAGGGCTTACGCTTCGCAGACGTAGAACTGTCGGAGCAAGACAAAGAAGCCGAGCGCCAAGTATTCTGCGCGCACCTAGCCACGGTCAGGCGACTGCTGTAGCTGTCGCAGTCACCCCAAACTCAATTTAGCTCACCGACAACTATTTGCGGGGTTACCCGTGTCTGGTGAGGAGTTTTGGCAAACGAGTTCGAAGTCAGTCAATTCGGTTCAGTTCTTGCGTTTCTGAACTCGAATCGGAAGTCCATGGCCGAGGCGTCCTCAGGTATCGCTGAGGTATTGAGAAGCGCAAGGCAGCAACTCGGAGACTCTTTTGAAGGTGAACCATCCCTGGCGTGGAACCTTGGTGAATCCGACATTCTCGTCGAGGTATCAGTCAACGACTTCAGAAAAATAGGTGATATTCGTTCTCGGCTCCTTGAGCAAGGCCTTCCAACAGCCACATGGATTTACACTGTCAGTTATGCGGCGGACTCAATCGAACCGCCAGCCGATGAATACTGTGCCTTCGCCACGTTCCTACGGGTCAAGCGTTCGCTCTATCGGTCTGAGGGAGTTCGTACCGATCAGGCTATTGTTCAAAAGCTGCGTTCGCTAGTTGAAGCGCATACCGGAATTGAAGCCGAACTACGATTTTGCCTCGGGTCTCCCGATCTATGCATAGCAGGCTACTTCACCTGTAGCGCCTCCGAATTCCTAACCTTTCTCTTCAAAATCCGCTCGATCTCTCTACCCCTTAGTGACGAAAAGATAGTCCAGGCCTTTGTCACATCTTCAACCCATCTGTGTGTGCCCTGGACAAACGAATCCGGCTTAGCCACCACTCAAGTTGAGATTGAGCCTCGGGTCGTCGGGAAGGTCCCTCCTGGCCTTGTCGCCAAACTATCAGCAGAGCCAGATGTCGTGCAGGAACTTGCCGACGTTTTTGGCATAAGCGAGCTACGCCTGCTGAATGGAGAGTTTGATCTCGATATCACCTTCGGAAATTCAATCTCTGCACATGATCTGCTCTCGCAGCTCGATGAGCTTCAACGCCGTGGGTTTGAAAAGACCAAGACGCATTCGATTGGCCCCAAAATCGGGACATTCGACTTTGACGACGAAGTGATCGGCGATCTTGAGCCCGCAATCGAAGAGAACCAAGTTGATTGTGATTGCTCGGCGCTCTCAGAAGAGCTGGCGTCTCCACTGTCGGGCATCGAGTTACTTCCGAAACCACTAAGGCGTGAGGTGGAAGCGATTCTGGCTCTGTTCTATTCAGCAGTCCAGGACAGCGCCGATTGTTGCGATCTCTATCCCGCGCTGGAGAGTGCGAAAGCAGGCCTTGAGAATCTGCTCGGACTCATTTCCTCTGCTGAAGCGGACCTGGCGACCGCGTTAAAGAACCACGACGATGAGGCGGCACGCGATGCCGCTAGTTGGGCGGCAAGAAACCAAAAGTCGGTTATTCATTGGTGCCGTAACGCAAGCGCAGTACTGAACGAGCGCCGCGCAGATCGGTTTGAAAGGTTGTTCGGGCAGAGAGGCAACGTTCCCGAAAGTCGAGGCGGTCTCCAGAAGATACTCTACGTCGCCGATGATCTCCTCAACGAGCTTTGGGAGCGTATTGACGATGCGATGAAGCCCGAACATCTTCGCGGAAAACGTTTTCTTGTCACGTTATTTGAGCCGACCGACACCATCTTAAGCGATCGGTACACGGGAATAATTCGGATTCCGTCGCGATACGCTTTCATGCTACAGATGGTTCTGCCCCAGCTTTGGCACGAGGTCGGTCAGTTCCTTTTTCACAACGAATTCGGAGCCGCGACCTCCGAGTTGATGGAATCCATCTACGCGGTAGCGGAAGCGGAGGATTTGCGACGACGAGAGAAAAGGGAAGAACAGAATGACCCAGCGCCGCCCGGTGTCAGCTTGGTTCCTTCCGCCTCCGAACTCCTCAGAATGGTGGCCGACCACTATGCTGATCTTTTGGTGTTTCACTATGGGTTCGAGCAGAACTACGATGCATTTGCTAGTTATCTTGCAACGCTCGTCATAGAGTCTTGTCGATACAACTCAGAAAGCACTCCAGTTCAAGAGCTGAAGTATCAGGAACTGCTTCGTCGGCTCGACTTCGCGTCTAGATTCGCGAAGGTGTGGGAGAAAAGGAACCCCACAGACACGGAAGTTCGTAAGATCTTCGGCACGAAAGAAACAACGTTCCTCCTGACAAGAGTCGTGGAGGAACTGCTAAACACGCCACGTCACAGATCCGACCTGAGTGTATTCAAACCTACGGAACAGGATTGGCGTCGCATCGCCCGCCTCGCGTACTATGGTCTAGGTCAAATTTATCGGGTTGGCTTCGCTGGTTTGCAAGTCATCGTTTGCCACAGGACATCCGTTTTGGAACCTAATGACAAAGGCCAAGCCCTCAAAATCGCGGATTGTCTTGAGAACGGCACAATTCAGGATTTTTCTGACGCTTCCGCAACCGACATTTTTCGCGAGGTGTTTGCAAGAGACCTCAAGCGTGAGCTCGCAACACCATCTGGGGCTTCCGGAACGAATGGTTTCAGGGGAATGGCTGCGCTCGGAAGATCTGCCACTCTTTACTTTCAGCAAAACAAATGACTGAAAACGAGAGCATTGTTGCGTACCTGGATGTCCTCGGATTCAAGAAATGGGTTTGGGACCTAATAGATAAAGATGACGGGACTCCAGACGTAAACAAGTTTGAGGCTCTGGGAGACTCGCTAACCGAAGCACTTGAACAGGCAGTCGGCACCGTCCAGGAGGCGTTCATTCGCAAGACTGAGGTTGGTGAAGTAATGACCTTCCAATTCTCCGACTCCTTTGTGCTGGCTGCTGAAAGCCGTGTCGGAATCGAATTGCCAATTATCAAGGGGCTAGTGGCATTCTCAGGTGAACTACTCCAAGAGGGGCTAGCTTGCCGAGCTGGCGTTGCTCGGGGATACGTGTATCGAGATCAGAATCGTGGACACCTCTTTGGCCCAGCTTATCTAAAGGCATACCAACTTGAGTCGGAGATCGCGTTTTACCCCCGAATCGCGCTTGAGAAATCTGTTGCAACCGCGCTACTTGAGATCCTCGACAATGATCCGACAGCAATCGAACGAAACAGTGAAAAACAAGCTTTCGTCAATTTGTTCTCTGGATGCTATGAATACTGGGATCCTGAGAAAAGCGACCGCGCCCGTCTGGCAATCAAACGCGAGTTTAAAGAGGTAAAAAACCGAAGTGATCGACTCGATCTAGCAGCCAAATGGCGTTGGCTCAAAGCGTCGTGGAAACGAAATCATAAATAGCTTGACTTCTGTAACACGGAGTGTACCTTGGTACTCAGATCGGCAAAGACCTTCCGCAGTGAACGGAGTCTCTTCTTGCGCAGAAAACCAGTGTTTTCTTCGCAAGCTAGGGACTCTAAACACCTTAGGAGGGCGAATATGCCAAAGTACTCAAGACAAGACGACTGGTTCTCATCTAAACACTCACTAGTCGGTGCTTCGTGTCTCTTGAACTCTCAGCCCTTTATCCCGTTTGGATTTCAAGATGAGCTTCAAGCGTTCAAGGGGCTTCAGTTGCGAGCCGACGGAGCCATCGAGGAAGTCATTGTCGGCAAGGACGACGACGGCTTCGTTGTTCTCCGGCGCGGCTCTGTGATGGCGACACTCGTGGTTCAGATGCTTCTAGGCTCTGTTGTCGATTGTGCTACAAGTCAGAAGGTCTACCCGAACAATCTAGAACGCGTGCGAGTAGCGCACGGGGCTGGCAGATAGCCAGCCCTTTTTTATTTGAGGATCGATCCTAATGAACAGTGTAAGCGGAATACTCGTTGTCTTAACCGGTCTAATCAACGTAGCTCTAAACGTCCTAGTCCGAAATGCAGCTGTGGCTCACCAGGGACGAACCTATGTCGACATGTTAAAAAGCCAGGCTTTCGGGCTGGCATTCCTCGTGGGCATCTCATCGCTCCTATGTTTGGCCGCAGTACATCGTTCTGAACTCAATCTCGCACAGGCAATTGCGCTCATGGGTTCAGTTTCCATAGTTGGTGGTTCCCTTTATGGAATCGCTAGAGGCAATACCATGAGCCCAGTCGAGTGGATCTTGGTTGCTTTGATCGCTGTTCTCTTTTTGTACCGATGGTTTGCGCCACTCATAGGTCAGTCTTGAGTTTCCCCTCAAAAAGTCGCCTCTCTTCGAATACGTCTTGCACAACTTGTTGCATGGCCCCCGCTCTGGCGTCAACCGCCCGCTTCAAAGCATCAGGCGCAAAGTGCGCATAGACCTCGGTTGACCGACGTGAGCGGTGACCAACGTTCTTCCCAGCAATCTCTAACGGAACACCACGCGAAACATCCCAACTCACGACGTTGTGGCGCAAGTCGTGGAGCCGCAGAGCACCGAGCCCTTCAAGGTCATCGAGTCCTGCTCGCTTTCTGATTCGCAGCCAGGGCCGCTTGATCGTCGTCAGGTGTCCTTGTCCACTCCTTCCGGGAAACACATACGGACAACCTGCCAAGGGCTCGATAGTTCGCAGGATGTCAATCGCCTGCATTGGGAGCTGGCGATGCTCTTCGTCGGCCGTCTTTGTCCTGACGAGCCTCGCAACACCAGCATCGAGATCGAGGTTCGCCCACTCAAGCCCGAGCACTTCACCGAGTCGCCACCCTGTCCAAAAGAGCAATCGAACGACGTTGCACGCTTGGGGATCGACCCCCTTCGCTTCCTCGGTGTCGATGGCTTGCAGTAGTCGGGACATCTGCTCGGCATCAAGCATGACCGCTTTCTTGGCTCCGCGTGGCTTCTCGACGTACTTGTCGATGTAGGTCGCAGGATTCGTATTGCGCGCCCTCCAACCAATGCGTTCTGCGTGGTCGAATGCTTGCTGCAAACACGATAGCGTGCGATTGGCAATGTACGGCATGTTTCGCATTGCAATGTGAATGCGCTCAACATCAGCCATGCTTATGTCATCCACTCGTCGCGACCCAATCCGAGGCACGACATGCTTTCGAAAGATGCTCTCGTAGCCGTCGATAGTTGACTGTCGCGGTGCGCGCTTCTTGGAGGGGAGGTATACGGTCAGGAAGTGCTCGGCAAGTTCCTTGACTGTGTGGCCTTCTGACCTACGTTCTGCTGCGGGATCTTTACCAGCTCGAAGCTCTAGCAGGTAGTTGGCGGCAATTTCTCGCGCTTCATCGGCGGTCACTTCACCATGCGCACCGATACGAATCCGTTTCTGGTTGGCAGATCGTCCTCTGCCAGGCATTCGGTACTCGAAGATGTAGATCTTGGTACCGCTTGGCTCCACCTTGCACGCGAATCCGGTCAGCTCGGTATCGTACACAACGTACCGACGATCTTGGGCTCGAAGGGCTTTGACGGCTCTGGTGGTAATCTTTTTGCGCACAACCGGCTACCTCGCACGCAATGCTAGCACTCACCAGGCACTCACGGCCAGCCAAGTCACGGCAAACTCGGTCAACCGAATCAAAACATACTGTCAATAAGTAGCTGCATTTATCCAGTATAATCGCATTGCAGCAAAGCAGTGGACCAAGAATGGCATTCAGGAGGTCGTCGGTTCGATCCCGATCGGCTCCACCAATAGAATCAACAACTTAGAAGTGGAAACGGGGAACGCTGGTCAAGACCAGCAATCACATAGCAATCACCCCTGATTGTTCGCTTCGTGCTACCTCCAACTCCTATCAGGCTTTGTCTGGGCATTTCCTGCCTGTGCGTCTTGTCTCTTTGTTTTGATTCTGGCGTCCTAAGGCGGAAGGCCGAGCAGAACTAGTATGAAGTGCGAGGCCTTCTTTGAACTCCTGCAGGGGAACTATACGGACGCTTCGCGCTGCGGATAAGGCGCGTTCGTTTCTTTGTGTATTGTGTAGCCTCCAGAACTACACTATGAACCAAGAACCTATTGATTACGATGACTCACCTATGCATTCGGATCTCGAAGCGGTGGGTTTTGCTGAACTTTACGATCTCGCGTTCTCGACTTATGGAGCTCCCATTGAGTTGGCCTCCGTTGAAAAAGCTTGGACAATTGCGCACCGACAGCCGCCAGCTCGCGTCGCTGACCTGGGCTCGGGTACTGGAATCTACTCGACACCACTAGCGCAGTCGGGAGTCGAGGTATGGAGCATTGAGCCTGATCCGTCGATGGCATTGATCCAAGATAGAAAGATCGCACGACTTCCCTCAAGGCAGCGCCAATTGATTCACCGCTACGAGCGGTTGTCACTAGTCCCGCCAACGGTCGAAGTTGACTCGGTGATCATGATGACGGACACACTAAGCTATATCTGGCCTCGACAGTTCGCCCGACAAACAATCAAACACGTTTCCAAACTACTTGCACCAAGCGGCACCCTTTTGATCGATATTGCATTGTGGAATGACGACGATTGGAACCGTCAGGAGGAGTGGACAAATCACTACTCGAATTTAGTTGTGCGAGCTGCGTGTAACTGCGTCGTCATCCCTGCCCCGCCCAGCATCGTTAGTAACGGACAATGGCGAATCGAAGAATTGCTGTTCCGCTGCTCTCCTCGACAAGGGTCGGCAAGAAAGGTATCTGCGCTAAATGCTTTTTCTTTCGCAGACCTCGACCGGCTTCTTGCCGATGAAGGATTCCTGTATTTCGGATTTATAACCCCAGAAGGTAGTCGAATATCTGTCGGAAGTACACCGCGACGGCTACCGCGCGCCATTCTGATCTACCAAGTAAACGGACAAGTGACGTGAAGTTATCTTCACCTTCTACGTCGGCCATGCTCATGGTAGTTGCCCGCTGACCACTTTTGAGTACACTGTATTGTGCGCTATCGGCCATTCTGCGCATGCGCGATCTGTGAAATATGTCAAAGCGATTTCAAAGAAAAATCGAAGACTTCATTTGTGAGCACTGTGGTGAGCGCGTGCTTGGCAATGGTTACACGAACCACTGCCCGTCCTGTCTTTTTAGCAAACACGTTGATATCAATCCCGGCGACCGTGCCGCGAATTGCCTCGGTCTCATGCAACCTGTCGGGGTTGAGATCAGAAGTGGCCGGTACGTTATCAAGCACCAATGTGTCAGATGTGGTTTCGAACGACGCAACAAGACCAGCGAGCTTGATTGCTTCGAAGCTATCCTGGCTCTAAGTCGAAATGCAGGGCACCCAAGCGAGCACGGATAGCGCGCACCAATACTATTAACAACTAAGTAAGCGCTGACCTGGCCGATAGCTGTTCCTTGAGCCCTGTGAGTTGTTCAAGGGACAGCAGGTTGGCCTTTTCTCGCATCACAATCGGGTCGATCCTTGGTTCCCCCGATCCCGAGATACGACAGCCGCCGAGACACTCGTTCTGAATCGGACAGGAGCAACAAGGTTCGTCAAGCCAAGAGAGGTCGCGGTAGTCCTGATCTATCGCTAGAGAATTCCAGATCTTTCCAAGCGGCTCCTCCAATACATTGCCATAGGAGCGACTTGATTGATTACAGATTCGGAGCTCACCGTCCGGGGAGACCGAACCGAACCATGTTCCAGTACCACAGGTGAAAGCAAGTTCTTCCGTCACGAGGCGCTCGTCAAGACAGTAAGGTGTGGAGGTGCCAAACCTTACGTCGAGCCCTAGTTCGTCTCTAGCTTTCAACATCTGGTCGATTGCAGATCGTATTTGATCAACCGATGGTGCCAGAGAAGCAGTCGCGGCCGCACCTATTCCAACTGGCTGGAAAATATTGACAAAGAGCACTGCCATGCCAAGCTCTTTGGCGTACTTTGCAACTTCGCCTATCTGATCGTAGTTTTGGCTGGTTAGGACCGTGTCGCTGTGTACCTCTATCCCAAATGCAACATAGCGCTGTATCGAATCTGTTATGACTTCAAACGAGCCCGTAGCGTTCGTAATTTGCTCGTGAACTTCCGAATCACCATGTAGTGACAAATATATTTCGTCGACCAAGCCATCCAAGGCAGGCACGAAGATTCGCCCATTTGTGACGATTGACTTCCACCGCGTTCGTCGCAATCGAGCCAGGTAGTCCGGGAGCTGCGGGAGAACCGTGATTTCACCACCGATTAGTTGAACGTGGGCAAGCTGATACCGATCTACCTCATCAAGTATCTTGATACAACGCTGTTCATCAAACTCTCGGTGATGATTCGGGTTGTAACAGAATGTACACGCGCTATTGCACGCATAGGTCAACTCGACCTGCAGAAACTGCGGGAGTAGCCGGTGTTGCACAGCAGGCCTCTCAACCTAACTAAGCAGAATCCGTTTGGATAGCTAGACGCTTAGGCAGCCTCTGAAACCTCAATTGCAACAAGATCCTGAAACGCGATCTGAACGTCCACATCGTCCCGTAGAGCCTCATATGGCACAGATATCACGATTCTTCTGGTGCCCTCGATCTCTTCATCGAGCATGGTCACCCCTCGGCTCTCCAAGTCGGCTAATTTCGCGAGCTTCTTCGGCTTACATTTCGACATATCTGACTCCTTAGATCTTTGTCGATAACTACAATGGATATGCTCACTGTACCGCACTAGGCGCGCAAAAGAAAAGACCCTCCCGAAGGAGGGTCACGCGGTTACCACCCGCGCATTCGCATCGACATCCACCGACTTGGACTTCCGAGGATCAGGTGATCGACAAGCTGCACGCCGACGATCTCGCCAGCTTCAGCAAGTCGCTTGGTGAAGGCCATGTCCTCTGCCGAGGGTTCGGGGTCACCTGACGGATGCGTGTGGAAGAGGATGACACCTGCGGCGCCACGTTGCAGTGCTTCGCGCAGGATCGGTCGGGGCTCAACTGCGGCTCTCGTCAGTGTGCCCCGAAAGAACTCTCGATCCGCAAGCACTCGGTTGCGCTGATTCACGAATACTGCCCCCATGACCTCCTGTACTGGCCTTCGGTACCGCAGAAATAGGTATCGAGCGACAGCATCGGGGTTGTTGAGCGCATCACCATGTTCCATTTCGCATCGTGCGACACGAAGGAACAGTTCCGTAGCCGCAGTTACGGCGGCAGTGGCTTCGCTCGACATTCCGTAGGCTCGAAGCTCGGAATTTGAAAGCCCAACCAACCCTCCGATCCCCTGGACGAAATCGAGCACGTACTCAACCTCTTCAACGCTCGATCCTGAAATCTCTGCAACCAGTTCTGCATCCGACAACCGTGAAGGAGAGATCAACGCTGGAGCACCGATCTCAACCTTCACTACTTCTGCAGCAACGGTCACGCGATCGGTCTTCGCACTCCGCACGTCAATCACCTCCTTTCTGTGTGGTGGATACACGCTTCCCAAGACACGCCTACAAGGCAGTGCCACGAGGTCGGCGTTGTGCCAGAAGAACTAATAAACGAATCTAGGGTTCAGGGTAGCGAGGTGTTGAGACTGCTGCACGTGAGCCAGTGTTCGCATCCGTAGCACCGAACACAACGGCTACGCTGCAAGCTGTGCCGAGAATGGCTTGGACGGTTTGCCGTCAATCAGAAGCCGCAAGTAGAAAGAAAAATTGGACAAGGTCAGGAAGTCGTCAGGGGAGAGCGTTGGCGAAAACTCGGCGGCAAAGATACGCGCATCGCTTGCTCCAACACGAAACACGATGACCGTTCCCGCGTTCCCCAACATGGCATCGCGCGCGTCGGGATCAAGCTGCCCTGTTCGTTGATTCGCCGCCACCAACCCCACGCCAAACTTGCGCAGCTCACCGAGCATGGTGGCAACGTAGGCGGTGCCAAAACTCTGAAACTCGTCGGCAATCACCCAAAACGGCACTCGCTCATCTTTCCCCATTTGCGACCGTGAAAGTGCAGCCAGTGCCACTCGTGAAAGTAGAAGCGATCCCACCAAATCACTCGGACCTTCACCGAGCACGCCTTTGGAGAGATCGGCCAACACAACTTCGGAGCGATCCATGGCGTTTCGAATCCGAAGTGGCGTGCCTTTCTTTCCAAAAAGCCTTCGTAGTCGAGGATCACCGAGAATGGCACCGACCTTGTTCTCAAGTGGCGCGAGTGCCATGGCGCGAAATCCTGGTGTCCACTTCTCAAACTCATACTGCCAAAAACTTCTGACCTCACGGTTGAGAAGGCGCTCGACAAGCTCTCTTCTGAAGTGCTTGTCGGAGAGCAATCGAGGTACATCGAGGAGCGTTGCATCCTTCGTCTCAACGAGCGTCCAAGTGACGTTGCGCATGATGTGCTCGAGCCGTGGCCCCCACTCCTGCGGCCAGAGCTTGTGCATCGTCTCGACAAATCCAGCTACGGCCAAAGGTCGCAGTGAGGCCCTGACATCCTCGAATGGGTTGAGACTCCATTCGGGTTTGGACGGGTCGAACACGATGATCTCCTTCTCGATGACCTTTGCGTACTCCTTGACTTCCTCAACGAGGTCACCATGTGGGTCAAGGAGCAAGAAACCCATGTCACCGAGGAGGTCTTGTTTGGCAATCGTTGACAGCAATGTGGACTTGCCCACGCCCGTCTTTCCGACAAGCCAGCAGTGCGCGAGACGGTCAGGTGCTCTGATGCCGAATCTGGTGAGCCGTGCCCGTGCATTCGCATATCCCAAGTAGGTGACTTGGTCACGCATGCCTTGCTGCAACTGCTAGAGCGAGTGCTTTGAAGATTGCTTCATGCTCGATCTCTCTGTGCCACGGCTGGTACTTCGGCAAGTACTCGGACAATTCGGGGAACTGATTGGCGAGCAATTCGGCTCGCTGTCTGTTGGTAGTGGCATCTTGAAACTCGTGTTCAAGGGCTGCATCAGAGACAAACGCCACTTTGATCCCGTTTGCCTCAATGCGATCAACAGCCGCCCATTTCCACGAGGCACGCGGCACCGCAACGCAATCTGGCGCGTAGCGATCGAGCAATCGGTCAAGGGACGCGAGGCCACGAAACGTGCCCCAGTCGATGAGCACTTCATCGAACTCAACGACAATCCAAGCGAAGCCTTCCCGCATAGGGGATATTCCAATGTTGCGGCTTACCTCTCGCATGGCTCGATGACGGGATCATGCGGGAACGCAACCTTTCCGAGAAATTGCATTGTCTTGGTTCGCTGTCCTGGAGACAGCTCGTCGAGCAATGCTGCGGCCGCCTGTCTGGTTGCGGCCTCACCTTCTGCAAAGAAGCGTGGAAACAAATCCTCTAGCGTTGCGCTGTAGAGCACGACGTAGCGCATTGCAGTCGAGAGCTTCGGCATGCGCAAGCCAATTTCATGCTGCGAAATACTCGCGCGAGACTCGTCAAGAAGTCGACCAACTTCCTCTTGGGTCAGTCCCGCTCTCTTGCGGAACCGTGCGAGCTGATTGTCCAGCAGCATTGCCATACTGCAATTCAGGGTACGCGAGCTGCAGTGAGCGAAAAGTGAGCTGGCGTTCGTTTCTGTAACGCGCACACTAGGAATCATCCCCACCTTGTCCACAGTTGCACTGCTTCAGGTGCCCTGTACCCTGAAAGGAATGGAACTTGAGATCGTCAACGCAAGCGAATTGTCATCGGCAATGCGCGATATCGAGGAAGGCACTGACAAAGCCTTCCTCGTCCTTCGCCGTGGCGACCCCTACGCACTACTGATTGACGTCGTCAACGTGCTCGAAGACGAAGAACTCCAAGAAGTCCGGCAACTCATCGTGAAGCACCTACGCAAGACCGGAAGAATCGCCTAGTCCAGCCAAGGCTCTCCCGATATGTATCTTTTTTTTATCTCTTTGATATAGAGATATATACGGACAGATTGTCCGCATCCGAACAGCGGTCAATGACTTTGAGAGCTCGCCTTGTAGAACCTGGGTGCTGGCCGAAGTGACCCACTTCCTTCGATGAGCCGAGCCTCACGCAATCGCTCAATCATGCGGCGAATCGACCGGTCCGAAACTCCCAGCGTCCTGCTTAAATACTCCTGCGAAGCAAAGCACCAGCCCGTCTTACGAGACAGGATGTCGATGACGGCAAGCAGCGCATAGTCACCAACCGTGATGCCGAGTGCCTTACGCGCATCCAGGTCGATCCTGATGTAGCGAGGATTCGATACCTTCTCCTCACGGCCTGGTTCTGGTGCTGATTGATGCATGGCTCCACCGTACTTCTCACTTGAAAAGACAGCACGTGTGGAGACGTTCCGCCGGCAAGCATCTCCTCACTTCACGCACTCCCCCAACACCTCCAAACTGGACGACATGGAGTACGACTTCCCCGAAATCTTGAGCCGTTGCTCGCACCTGTCCGACGAAGAGCGCGAGGCAGCACGCGAGCGTCTCAATCGCTTTGTGCGCATCTTGCTGGATATCGCCCGTGATCCTACGACACGCGAGAAACTAGATCGGTTGACCAAGTCCTGATCCGCGCGTACCGTGAAAAGCGGTCGAACCATTACCAGCCTTAACCAAGCATCCGCACTATGCAAAAGTGTTTCGGATACATCCGTGTATCCCGCAAAAAACAAGAAGAGGGTGTGTCGCTGGAAGAACAGCGAGACGCAATCATTGCCTATGCAAGAAAACACGGCATCGTCATCGTGGAGTGGTTTGAAGAAACCATTACCGCAGCCAAATCAGGAAGGCCCGAGTTCACCAAAATGGTGGGCTTGCTGCGCAAGAAGAAGGCAGAAGGCGTCGTCATTCACAAGATCGATCGCTCGGCCAGGAACCTGCACGATTGGGCAGACTTCTCTGGCCTTGCAGAAGAAGGTGTCGGTGTCCACATTGCCCATGAAAGCCTTGACCTCACCACTCGTACGGGTCGGCTCTCTGGCGACATCCAAGCCGTAGTCGCAAGCGACTACATCAGGAACCTACGCCAAGAAGCACGCAAAGGCTTCTACGGCAACCTCAAAAAAGGCCTCTATCCGCTCTGTGCGCCCCTCGGCTACATCAACCACGGCAAAGGAAAGGTTAAGACGATTGCCCCCAAGCGTGGGCCACTCGTCAGAGAAGCCTTCGAGCTGTATGCCAGTGGCAAATACGGGCTCAATGCCCTCGCCAAAGAGATGAACGCGCGAGGGCTCACCACCAGAGCAGGACGAGCCGTGTCCGTGGACAGGCTCTCCAAGATACTCGCCAATCCGTTCTACACCGGGCTCATTCGGATCAAGACCACTGGTGAAACCTTCGACGGTATCCATGAGCCCCTGATCTCCATGGGGCTCTACCAGCGCGTCCGCGATGTTGCCGCAGGTAGATTGCAGACAAGAACCCTTCGGCACCGCCACATGTACAGGAGACTTTTCTCCTGCGTCCACTGCAAGCAGACGCTCATCGGTGAGCGACAGAAAGGCCACATCTACTACCGTTGCCACACCAAGGACTGCCCCACCAAAACCGTGCGTGAGGAGGTGATCGACGAAGCCCTAATTGAAGGACTTTCCGGCATGAACATGCCAGAGCCCGCAAAGCAGGAACTCTTCTCGACCGTCGATTTATTGCTCAAGAATGTAGCAGCCGTTGAGAAACAGCGCATTGCAGCCCTCAATGCTGAACGCGAGCGCGTCTCACTAAGGCTTGATCGTCTGATTGAAACCTACCTCGACGGATCACTCGATGAGGAAATCTACAAAGAGCAAAACGAAAAGCTCCTCACCAAGCGCAAGGACATCGAGCACTCCATTGCAGAAGCTTCAGACCGAACCGAGCATGACCTCAGAGAAACACGCCGCTACCTCGAACTCGCGTTCGACGCTTCATTGAGCTACGAAGTCGCGTCCAAGGCAAAAAAGAGGGAGTTGACCGAACTCCTGACCTCGAACCGAAAGGTCAATGGCAAAGAAGTCTCGGTTGAGCTACGAGAACCGTTCTCGACACTGCTCGACGCCCAAGGTTTCTCAAATTGTGCACGAACTCAGGACGTGGCTCGAATTTCGGACAATCTGTCCGGGTTGAGTATGAAAAACGTCCCTGAGTGGTGCATTCCCATTATCGAAGCGTTTCTTCGCTTTGCCAAGGGATAGGGTTCGCGATACACAACCAATCGCGGCCACAGACCCGTAGCGATTTCCTCTCGCCGTGTTTAGCGCTTATTCAGCGTTGAAGTACACATCCCAAACATCGGTCAACTCGCCATTTACGAGCGTTGCTGTCGCCTTCAGCATAAGGAGGTGCCCAGCTTTCCGGCGCCTAGTGAATTCCACCGTCATCAGATCAACGGATACGACAACGTCACTCAAAGCAACAAGCTCTCCGCTGTCTGTCTCGCCGTCTTCGTCCTCGTCGAACCAGAGTTGGATCAGGCTGTACGCAACATCGCTATGGTCGAAAACTCCGTCATCGTTCCCGCCATTTTCTGGTCGATCAAATCTGGCCAACGCATCAAATCCGTGGCGCGGTAGTTCAGGCCAGAAGCCAGAGAATTCTCCCAACAGCTCTTGGCCACCTTCGATCTTCCCGCTGCCGTCAAAATCCCATGCGAGAAGGGGGTCTTCACTCTTGACCCAGCCGGTACGATCCTCGTGGCCGTCTGCGTTGATATCGAAGAAAACACCTTGTGTTTGGCTATAGAGCTTTAGATCATTCTGCCCAAGATCAAGGACAAGAGGCGAGTAACATTCGTCTTCGTCACCGCCAGCGTTATTGCACCACTGTTCCTCTATCTCCCAAGGCGTAGTCCACATATTGTCGACATCGAAGCACAACCTTGAAGGCCAAGTTTGTGTTGCATTCGGACCTAACATCGCCCCCATGACGGTGTTAGCGCATCCGCCTCCCTCATCTTTCATTCCCAGCACATGACCAAGCTCATGAATTAGCGTATGCACCAAGTTGCAAGACACACCGTTGTGATCCTTTGTCCAGAGATCAATGTCTCCCCTGATGATCCGCCCTCCACTCATTGTTCGTCTCAATCGGCCACACCCACTGCCGCCAACTGTTGAAGGCGGTTGACCATTGTGCTTGGTCACGGAAATAGGAATGTTGCCGGCTCCTTGTCTAAGCTCAGGGATCGATTCGCCGCCACCGCATCTAGAATTCCACGCTCCTGTTGAGCTGGTTATGACATGAGATAGCCCTTCGCCAGTCACCCCGATCGTGTCAGTGCCACTTGGCGGATTGTGTAGTCCTGGAGTCGAGCAATCGCCAGCAAGTAGCGGCGAGGACGAAAAACTGCAGCAGAAAACTGCTAATCCAACGAATACTGCATACCGCCTCAGTAGTAGTGGGGTCACAGAAAGCTGTATCGCCTCATAGGTATTCATCCAACCTCCTCCTTACTTTTGCGGCGATTCCATTTCTCGCCGCAAGTAGTCCTTGAGTTCGCCAAACTCGTTTTCCGAATCAAGGTCAAGATTCGAGAGCAGATGTTCTGCTCCGACTACTCGGCCCTGTTTGCTAACAGCAAGGTGCCTCAGATCATTGAGGTGTAGAAATCCGTCGCGAGGTAGGGCCTCGGGCGGGAAAAAAAGAAAGTCTGTCCCGACTTGGAGCAGAGGCTCTGTTGTTCCAGTCAACCTCTTACAAAGCACTTGATCGCCGAAGGCTATAGTCACTTCTGGGACAGCAGCCAGCACATGTTCAGTGGTAGGAAGCGCCGCTTCGGCTGCCTGTGTGAGCCAAGTGACCTCTAGAGCGAGCAAGCGATACGGCTCACCGTAGAAAAAGCCGCCCTGTTCATCAAGCACAGTAGCCGCGATAAGACCCCAAGGATTCTTCAGGTACGCACTAGCTTCATCGCGGGGAAGGCTATGGAGGTTTGGTGGGGAATCCTCGTAGACCAACTCCGTGCAGCGTTCATGGTCAACAAGTTCGCCTTTGTTGTTGGCCACGATTCTGCGAGTGCTTTCATACGGAATCGCTTCAAGCCCGACATCCCCCTCGTTGAAAGCGTCTAAAGAGAGCCAAATAAAAGGAATGCGGGGAGCATAGTCATCTGCATCAGAAAATTCGATAGATCGAGGAAAGAAAGCAACCGCATCTTCAACACCCGCTCGTTCATCGGTTCCTTGTGCCAACGGCGGGCAAGTAAAACTCAGCAACACTGAAGTTGCGGTAGTGACAATTCGATTGATCATTCTTCAGTTCCCCTGCTCCATACGGCAAAGCAAAAAACTCTCTGTCCCTAACGCCAGTAGTCTATCCCTCGCCCCGTCCTCTAGTCCAGTTACCGTTACCCGCTTACGTCAGGGTCGCGGGATGAGTCGGCCAACAGGTGGTCAATACCGGCGAAACGAAAGACGGCGACGATTTAAGTCCTCGATTGCCTCACGTTCTTCTATGTCAGGATCATCCGACGAATCGGGTAGCTCGCTCAGAAGTACAAGCCATTGTCGCGCCCCAATTTGGATAGCCTCCTCGCGAAGGCATCCATTTGGAGGAACGTCTCCGTTCAACCAAGCTATTGCTTCCGTTTCCCTTGATTGGTCTGAACAAGTTCCTCGTTCCACTATCTCTGCAGCGAGCGTTCCTTCGTCCGAAGGCACTTTCAGCCACCAACCAGTCTTCTTGCTTTTCTGAAACCAGCTCCAGTCGCCTTCGGAAATCGTGACCAGCGCACATTCGTCGCCTGTAACCTCAAGAAAGCGAAGGGCTGTTGACGAAAACGACACGTTGTAGCTCTCGGCAAGCCTAGAGATATCTGTTTTGCAGAAGCCACATGGCCCAGCGTCATTTCTAAACAGCTCTGTCGGTAATAGCAGATGCGCGCTGAAGGTATTCGCTTCCGCTTCAGCAATATCTTTTGGTGCCCCTCCGATCACATTTGCTCCACATCGTGAAACCCCGTCGTGCATAAGCAAATGACCAAGCTCGTGACCGAGCGTGAAGCGCATGCGTCGGGCGCTTAGTTCGGGATCAACCCAAATGAGATCTTGCGCGCCATTGGTCAGGCTCATCGCTTCTGCGATACCTGGAGGACGTTCTTTGATCACTCTCATGTCGAGATTCGACAAGAGATTCTCAATATCGAAATTTCGATCGGTGATTCGCCACTCTTGGCGGCAGTCTCTAGCGAGCTTCTTAGCTCCTTCAAGGCTCAACGTCGGATTCGGTCGCGGTTGCCCTCTTAAGCTGTAAGTAAATAGCGTACCAGTCTTCAGGATCAGTTGGGTGTCCGCCACGAAAACGAATTCGCGCTAAATCAGTCACGTCCGATTCGCTTAGGTTAAATGTGTCTTTGCAATCACGTAGGCTCTGTGGCACTTCGACATCGCCTTGTGGCTGTTCGAACTGCGCCAAGGTGCTCACAGTAGTGCCGAGCGCATTAGCCAATTTCTGCAACAAATCCAGTGAAGGATTGGCTCGCGGTTTGACTTCGAGTTTCCACAAATAAGCACGCGAAACACCCGCTGCTGTCGCTAGTTCATCCAGGGACATCCCTTTGGCCTTGCGAAGTCCTCGAAGGCGTGTTCCCAGTGTGCTCTCTTTGTTCGCCATTGTGCTCCTACTGTAGCAAACAGAAGACAGAATAAGAGTATTCCTTTTGCAGTATCTACATGCTACTATAAAAGCATCTGGCGAAGCCAATACCGGCAAGCCACAACCTTGAGGACCTCTATTGAGATGATCCAGCGAAAAGTAACAAGCACCCGAAAAGACGACGACGGCGATATCACCGCTCTCTGCAATCCCAGTGAGTGGTGGTCTCCCCGAAGCAAAGCGGACGCAATCAGCGACATTGAGAACGAGGATTACGGCTACTACGTTGAAGTTGGCGGTGAGCGCGTCTCGATTCACGTAGTGCAAGGTGCTTCCGGCAAATACCTCCGCACCGATCCCGACAAGACCACAGGCAACAACTTGGACGACCTTCCTGACTGCTAGTAGTCAGGAAGGCGTCGTAATGGCAACCCTGAAAGGAGGTGAGAGACTTGGGAAAAAATCAACACGTCGTTCCACACGAAGACGGTTGGGCCATACGTGGCGAGGGCAACGATAAGGCCACTGCCGTGGTGGATACGCAGCAAGAAGCGATTGAACGAGCACGCGACATTGCTCGAAATCAAGAAAGTGAACTGCTGATCCACGGGCGCAACGGACAAATCCGCGAACGCAACTCGTACGGCAATGACCCGTATCCACCGCGAGGGTAGACCTCGCACAGTTTCGTGAATCGAGGGTTCCTTCCGGAACCCTCGACATCACTTCGTTTTACAACCAAACCTCAAATATAGAGATTCGGATCGCCGGACCTCTGGTTGTGGCGACCCACTTGGGAGACCAGATGAACTACAACGACTTCTTGCAGCTTGCCCTACCCACGTTGACGCTTGCCGTTCTTGTCGCCAAGCCACTGGCGCAGCTAGTGACGTACATCTATCAACGGCGACAACTCATCACAAACGAACTTCTTTCCATAAAAGCCAGCATAAACAGAACGATACTCACTGTCCCGCCGAACGCCTGGATCAAGCGTTCGTTCAAGCGACATGGTCAAAGGATCATCGCCTTTGGTCTTGGACTCTGCTTATTGGTCATCATGATCGCGATCTTGGGGGGGATTCTAGTCGTGACCTACATGGTGCACTTCGCAATGACGGGCGATCACTTCAAGGCGTCCCTTGCCGCCATTTTCGCGTTCATCTACTGGCTTGTGGGTTCCTGGATGTTCGCCACGACAAAGCACGAATGGCTCCGAATCCGCGACGACAAGTATTCTGCAATCGTACTCTGCACTTCGTTCCTTGGCCCCATGGGACACGCGTGTCTAAAAGTCCTGCAGCAGACGATTTAGAGGATCAGCCCGTCGGTTTATTCAAAATCGCAGCTTCCATAGCCTCGGCCCTCGCATCCGTCGCGCGCTTGATTGCATCCGGTGCGAAGTGTGCGTATACCTCGGTAGATCGACGAGAGCGATGTCCAACACTCTTGCCAGCGATCTCAAGCGGCACACCACGTGAGACATCCCAGGAAACGACGTTGTGGCGAAGATCATGAAGGCGTAGTGATCCGAGACCCTGCAGATCATCCAGCCCTGCACGTTTGATGATCTTCTTCCAGGGCTTTCTGACGTGGGTCAGGTGATTCGGTACCCTGCCCGGAAAGACGAAGGGACAGCCGATCACCTTTTCTTGCGTCGATATCACTTCGAGTGCCTTGGCAGGGACTTGGCGATACTCCTCTTCTGACGCTTTCGTTTTCAGCAAGCGCGCAATGCCTCGCTCCTGATCGACATTCTCCCAGCGCAACGCCAACACTTCACCAATCCGCCAACCCGTCCAAAACGCCATGCGAATCGCGTTACACGCAACCGGATCGGTACCCCGCTTCTCCTCCTCGTCAATCGCGGTCAGAAGCTGCGCCATTTGTTCAGGAGAGAGCATCACTTCTTTCTTCGTCCCACGCCGGTCTTCTGGGTACTTGTCGATATGAAGCGCAGGGTTGGTGTGCTGCTCTCGCCAGCCCCAACGCTCGGCCTGATCGAAGGCTTGCTGCAAGCAGGACAGCGTTCGGTTAGCGATATACGGGGTCTTGCGCATTGCACTGTGGAGGCGCTCTAGATCACGAGTAGTGACCTCATTGACGTGTTTTGCTCCAAGTCGCGGCACAACATGATTGCGAAAGATCGATTCATAAGAATCTATTGTTGACTGGCGTGGTGGCTTTTTCTTGTTGGGCAAGTGCTCGTTGAGAAAGCGCTCTCCGAGCTGTTCAACCGTGGGAAGCTCTGACGGCTGACGAACAAGCCCAGGGTTCTCCCCTGCTCTGACGTTCACCAGGAGCTTGGCGGCCTTGCCCCTTGCCTCATGTGCTGTCGTCTCGCCGTGGTAGCCGATCGTGATGCGTTTCGGTGCTGTGCGGTTCTTCTTGGCTTGGGTCCGAGGTCGATACTGGAAGATGTAGCTTCTTTTCCCTGCTGGCGTGACCTTGCAGCCAAAGCCCGCCACTTCGGTGTCCCAAAGGAACTGATCGCGGGTGCCAGGGGTAAGATTTTCTACCGCGTGCTTGGTGATTTTCCCACGCATTTGACCGCTATCATATCGATCCTAGCAATCACATAGCAATCACTCAGCCCCCAAGAACAGCAAACAGCATCAAAGTCATATCGCTCATTTATCCAATAACTAGCTGAATAACTCATACACAGGCCAAGTTGATCAAGCAATAGAATTATGAATGGCATTCAGGAGGTCGTCGGTTCGATCCCGATCGGCTCCACCAGTCACCTTCAACAGAGACTCCTTTGGATTCCATGAGCCTGCCCCGGCGAGGGGATGTGCGGGGGGCCGGGGTCGCGGTGGCTCTGCCACGGCTTAGGAGCGATCCCGATCCAGGATCACTAGAACTTCAAGAGAGATACTTCCAATTAGGGAACCTGCCCCGGCGGATGGTTGTGCGGGGGCCGGGGTCGCGATGGCAAGGCTATCGCTCTGGAGCGATCCCGAAACACCCAAACAATCCTCCGGATTCGCTGAGCCGATCGAGCTCGGCTCAGCGCTCCAGTGCGGGGCGCTTACGGACCGCAAATGCTTCTATATATTTACTTTAATGTGGCTAATTAGGCTTGATAAGCGTCTCGTGCTAGCTTCGCCCCGTCAAGAATATTTGGGCGGCCTCTCGCTCGACCGGCGAGGCTACCGAAAGGAGTTAGAACTTTGAAGAGGATTGCGATGTTGGGGGGAATATTCTGTATGACCGCCGTGCTGGCAGACCCAGCCCTCGCCGCGTGCAGATGGGTGCTGTACGACACCGGGAAGGTCGACGGCATCACTCGATACAGCAAACGTTACGTTTGCGACGGCTTTGGTAGTAGCACCGGAACCAGCACTACCACGACCGGCGGAGGATCATCCGACGACGGAGGGGTTCCGGCAGGTTGGTTCGATATCGATGACGACGGTGAAATGGACTGCTACAAAGATTTGACGTGGTCGTCCAATCCAACCAAGAAACCACTCCCAAAAGACAAGAACCTTGGCAGCAATTTTGGAGGGCCGAATGACGGGTCGAGAAATGACCACAATGGTGTGGACATTTCTGCGTACGACGGCGACCCGGTCATCGCCCCGGAATCCGGCAAGATTGTCGAAATTCTTACTGGACAGGGAAATTGGTACAACAACTCAAACTACAACAAGAATGGCAACTACATCCGCGTCAATTACGATGACGGGAGCCAGGGCGTTTTCTTGCACCTGAAGTCGGTAGCCGTGAAAGTTGGTGACCGCGTCAGAGTAGGCTCCTACCTTGGCAGGGCGAACAACACCGGCAGATCGAGAGGAACCCACTTGCACTACACAAACTGGAAAACCTCATCAACGAGAAGCAATGCTCACAACCCCGAAAAGAAGTATGGAGGATGCTAATGAGATTGAGAGCGCATATTCAAACGGGTGTCACCCTGTTACTGGGTGTCCTTGCCTTGCCGTCGGCTCACGTTGCACATCCCTCAAGCAAGGTTGAGAAGGCCGTCACAAATCGAGACGGCGCCGCTATCGCACAAGTTGTTACTGACGAGACAAGGGCCCGCTATGTTCGCGTCTATCGCGAAGGCAAAGTTGCGGTCGAGAAACGTCTTCCATTCGAACCAGAGTTCCTGCAGATATCGGACGACGGAACACTCGTTGGTGCTGGTGAAACCGGAATGGATACCGGTCGAGGAAAACTCCTCTTTGTTCAAGAAGACGGGCAGGATTGGGAACTGACGGCAGATTTTATTTCAAGCCAAATATCCAATAAGCACAATCGGGTACTTGTGCTGCACTCGAACGGAAGCGACGACGAAGCAGTGTTGTACTCCAGCACTGGTGCACCACTAGGAACGATTCCGGGGAGCATCGCGCCTGATGAACACGTCGAGTTTTCGGTAGACGGAGATGTGGTCGTAAAGACGCTATCCAGTGATGCCACGTCAAACTACATCGAGATATTTGACGCCACAACCGGTAACTTGGAGCGGTTCGAGTTTCCAACAAACCTGGAAAGCCCGAAGGTAATCGGTGCGAATAGCGTCATAAGCATCGTGGAGGGTGACTTAGTTCGTTACTCGATCGCAATCGATCAGAATCCGTCCGTCGTATGGTCCAGGCAACCTGCAGTTGAAGGCGGGTATTTCTCAATCTACGGTATCGGAGGCGACAAGGTACTCGCCTCGCATGCTTCCGGCTATGACGTTGTTGGGTACGACGGAAATGTCATTTGGAGGCTGCTTTGGAAACCTGCAGACGACAGCGTGAGTGAACAGCAACATTTCAAGAACTTCGAGAAATGGATGCTCGCAGAAGTTGGTGTGGAAAACCTTCGAGATATTCAGCCGAGCCTAACTCGAGAAGGAGTTCTCGTACTGACCGAACGGGAAAGCGGAACAAGATTTGTTGCGAACAACCTTCGTGCTGAGGGAAGAGTGAATTTCACACGCATCGATGACCAGACAGAGAGCATTAGCGCAGACGGAAACTTTCTCGTACGAACGCGAGATGTAGAGCCCAAGAGGATTCAACTGTCCGACTAGCCAGCGAAAAGCGACGAGGACGACTAGCGCGTCGGTGGGCAGCCGGTCACCTTTTTACCGTAGGTTTCAAAACCGTCGTTATTATCGCCCCGGACGGTGGTGCCCTTCCTCGAACTCCCACACGCCATCCTCCTCCATTTTTTCCAGATACGCATCGACCGTATCGATATCAACGTTAGGAGGGACGTCAACCGCACCTAACTGGCCAAGACCTTGTTCGTATCCACATCCAAATGCGGTCAGTTTTTTACAAGAACGTTCGTATTGTCTCGATCCCTTGGCGGCGGACCAGTAGACCCTATAGGTCGAGTGTCCACTGTGCTCCTTGACGTTTTTAAAACGGTAGACCCCGTCAGCAATCAGCTCGCCCTCAACAAGATCATTAAGTGAAATCCCTCTGACATAAAAAGGGATGTTGTCGATTTTGAGGTATCCGTTTGACAGGAGTTGGGCCCAAACAGACTCGCTAGTGCCAGCCATGAGTTCATCGCCTTTCAGATCGAAGACAACCTTGACGAGTTTGTCTGGTTCCATATCCTCTTTATTGTTCCCCAAAATCTACTTGCAAACCCCTACCTAGTCGCATCTTCGGGCGGCAACAGGATCCATGCCACGCTCTTCATAGCACTCAATCTCCACCCGACGACGAACTCACTCCTCTTCGCAAGGTAGGGTTGCGTTCTTAGAGATATGTTTTAACTGCGAAACAGGGGGACTCAATGAGCGCGAACTCTACTTCTCTTGCTGGGCGATATCGCACCTTGTCGCTTTGGTTGCTTCTGGCCTTTTTCGCCAACGCTGGAGCCGCGCAAACCCCCATCGTCCACCCCGGACCTCCAGGAGAGCCGGCTCAGGAGATGAGCGCCGACGAGGCGATTGAGATCGCCAACACGAGCTACTCGCCGGATGACGTGCGCTTTATGCACGACATGATTCCGCACCATCATCAAGCCCTGGAAATGGCGGAGTTGGTCGCCGAGCGCACCAATCGGCCGGAGCTCATTGATGTCGCGGGGCGTATTAAAGCCTCGCAGCAGGACGAGATCGAGTTCATGCAGCGCTGGCTGACCGAACGCGGTGAGCACGCACCCGATCCGACCGCGCACGACGCCATGCACACCAGCCACGAGATGGCCGGGATGGCGAGCCCGGAGCAGATGGCGCAGTTGGCCGCCTCTGAGGCTACAGACTTCGATCGCCTCTTTCTTGAGTTGATGATCGCCCACCACGAAGGCGCGGTGGAGATGGTCAAGGAACTACTCGAACAGCCGGGTTCGGCCTATGACCCGATCTTGTATGAGTTCACCAGCGACGTGAAGAACGACCAGAAGGCCGAGATCGAGCGCATGCACGCGCTGCTGGCGGGGTTGTCGGCCGACCCGCGTGCCGCCTTAGCCGCAGGCCTAGACGACGCCGGGCAAGCGATCCTCAACATGGAACTGGTGGCCTCGCTGCCCAAACCACCGGGATTTTTCGATCCCGAGAACCCAGCAGGCCTGCCCCTCGATCAGTTGCGCCAGGCCGCTCATGGACATGGTGCGAAACATGATGATCCGGAAGCGGAAGAAGACGAGAAAAAGGAAGACGAAGAGGACGAGCGCTATCCCTTGCTGAGCTTCGCCAATACCGACATGGCATTTTCGGGCGATATTTTGGTGGCCGGCAATTACCACGGCTTCAATGTCTACAAGCTGGACGAGGACGGCAAGCCGAATCTCGTCAGCTCGGTGGTGTGCCCGGGAGGTCAGGGCGATGTGTCGCTGGTCGGCGACCTGCTGATCATGTCGGTCGAGCAGACCCGCGGTCGCCTCGACTGCGGACTCGAAGGCGTTCGCGAAGATGTGAGTACCGATCGCTTTCGCGGCCTGCGCATCTTCAACCTCAGCGACCTGGAGCGACCGGTGCAAGTCGGCGCGGTGCAAACCTGTCGCGGTTCCCACACCCACTCGGTGGTCTCCGGCCCGCACATGGACGCAGGTGCCAGCGACAAGATCATTGTCTACAACTCGGGTACCAATTCGGTGCGCGAGGAGGAGGAACTCGACGGCTGCTTCGACGAGTTACCGGGCGATGACCGCACCGCGCTATTTCGTATCGATGTCATCGAGATCCCGGTGGATGATCCAGCGGCCGCGCGCATCGTCGACAGCCCGGCAGTGTTCGCCGATCCTGAGACCGGGCGGCTCGCCGGCTTGTGGCGCGGTGGCGACCACGGCGACGACACCCAGGAAACCGATGTCACCGATCAGTGCCACGACATCACTGTCTTTCCGGAGAAAGGACTGGCCGCCGGCGCCTGCTCCGGCAACGGCATTCTGTTCGACATCTCCGACCCCCTGAACCCCAAACGGATTTACGAGGTGGTCGACAAAGGGTTTGCCTACTGGCACTCGGCGACCTTCAACAACGACGGCACCAAGGTGATCTTCACCGACGAGTGGGGCGGCGGCAGCCGGCCCCGCTGTCGCACTTACGATCCCCTCACCTGGGGCGCCAACGCCATCTACGACATTGCTTCCAACGATGAGGGGACCCGGCTCGAGTTTCGTTCGCACTACAAGCTGCCGGCGCCGCAATTGGAGCAGGAAAACTGCGTCGCCCACAACGGCTCCATCATTCCGGTTCCGGGGCGCGACATCTTCGTCCAGGCCTGGTACCAAGGTGGAATCTCGATCCTCGATTTCACCGACTCAGCCAACCCGGTGGAGATCGCCTATTTCGATCGCGGCCCGATCGACGCCGAAGAACTCATCCTGGGAGGATTCTGGTCGACCTACTGGTACAACGGCCTCATCTACGGCACCGAAATCGTGCGCGGTCTCGACGTCTTGCGACTGCTACCGAGCGAACACTTGAGCGCCAATGAGATCGCAGCCGCGGGCCTGGCCGATGATGGAGGCCTCTTCAACCCGCAGCAACAGTTCTCGCTCACTTGGCCGGCGACGCCGGTGGTGGCTCGCGCATATCTGGATCAATTGGAGCGCGGCCAGAAGCTCGCAGAGGCGGCGTCATCCGAGATCCGCGAGAAGCTCGACCTCGCGGACGCGCACGGCGACGGGTCCGGTTCGGATGTCAGCTTCGGCGAGGAACTGGGGGCGCTGGCTGCGACGCTTTCGGAGAAAGAGTACAGTGACGCAGTGACCAAAGCGCGGATTTCGGCTCTTGAGGAAACGCTGCAACAGATCGCGCGCCAATTGCCCTAGCGAGAGAACCAGAGGAATCTAAAACGGCCGCTCTCCGGTCCAGTTACCGCGCGGAGCGTAGTTGCAGACCCACATCTCCTGACCGCCAACGCGGGCAACCCCTCCTCCAACGTGGGTGGTTGAAGACCAAACGACCTGGCTCCAATGACCGGCCTTGGGCCACCAATTGTTGAGCTCGGGATCGTAGAACTCGACTTCGCTGCCCCAAGCGTCAACCACTTCGTCAGGGGTGGCGTGTTTGCCGGCACACCAGTAGATGTTTTCGCCGTACTGATTGGGCGAGCGGTGGCGCATGCGCATGCCCTCCCAAGCAAGACGCTCAGCCCAATCCTGGGCCACCGCCGCCAGCTCGTCCGACCACCGCAGCGGGTCGACCCCGTAACGAGCACGCCAGCGATTGTGCGCCTCGACGAGCTCCTCAACTTCACTGCCGCTCAGTTGACTTTCGGCACGCGGTTGACTGGCTGAGCTGGCTGGTGGCATCTGTGTTGGGGCCTTGGGAATGGCCTCCATACTGCCTTCCGAGCGCGGCCGTGACGTAGCCTTGAGAGAGAATCCCGCCCGCCCGCGAACCAACTCGATGCGAAGTTCGTATTTGCCTGCGACCTCACTGTCGAAGGTGCAAGTGGCATCGGCCGCCGGTGCGTCATCGCGAGCGATCTCTCGCCCATCGGGGCCAAGCACAATCAGATTGAAGTCGACGTCATCACGATCTGCCTCAACTTGAATCGTGTGCGTCATCCTTCCGGGAAGAACGGCGTCGTAGATCCAATTCATGACGGGAGGATAACGCCCGCTTGAATCAGTCCTCTTCTTTCTCTTTCTTCTTCCCCTCCCCCAACTTGAATACCAGCCCTACTTTCGCGCTCAGCTTGCTGTCGAATTCCAGATCCGTCAGAAATTCGGGCTCGCTGGCCCAAACGACGCCAAGCGACACGTCCCCAAGCGGAACCGGACTGCTGGCGAGATCGAAGGAGGGGATGGTCACCAGAGCCTTGGCGAGGATGCGGTCTTCGGCTCGCATCGGGTCGTTGGGAAAGTTCTCGTACGAGGCCTGGAATTCGTAGCGAATGCGACGATTCGGATTACCCTCTTTCGCTTCACCGACCAAGGCGTTGCCGCTGACCTCGGCGCTGTAGGCCAACGACGCCATCCACTTACCACCACCATCCACCACCACAGGATCCAGGGGCACGACTTCGGTGTCGAAGGTGTAGTCATCGCTATCGGTGTACTCGGCGAGGAAGGCGACGCGACGGCGCTGATTGATCTTTTCGGGGTCTTTGAGCGCTTTACGCGTAAAGCGTAGGAAAGATCCAGGTTCGTCTAAGTACTTGCGGGCACTGCTGAGGGGGCTCACGTAACGCACCTTGAAACCGAACTCGCTTCGCGGCCCCACCAGATCGCTGCGCCCACGGTAGAAGCCCTCGAAGCTGAACTCGGGCGTGTTGGTGATCGCCGCTGGGAGGGCAGTCGCAACTTTCGTAATGTCCTCTTTCGTCAGGGTTTTGCGACCGATCAAACCACGCACTTCGCCGGCCAACTTGGGGAACTTTCCTGTCGACAGGACGGAATCAAGCACTTGGTCGATTTGACCGCACAACGTCTGCTCTGGTTTGAGACTCGGGGCGCCGACCAGATGCCCCAACACTCGCTGGACCGTGTTGTAGAGGTCGCCATCCTTGGCGCCCTCCGAAACCGCAACACGTCCAGTGGGAACAACCGGCACCGCGACCTTCTCTTGTGGCTGGCCGTCAGCTCGCCGAACCACCCCGCCCGTTGCGTCGCGCTGCTTCACCAGCTTCTTCTTTTTTCGCTCACGGTGATAACGAACGGTGATCTGCCAATCATCCCCATCCTTGGCCGCTTCCTTGAGTCGATCGAGAGACGTTTCATCCTCGGCCAACTGCGTCGCGATGGGCGCATACAGTTCCGGCTCATTGATGATCTTGCCCTCGATCATGGTGTAGCGGCTGGGATTCCAAATCAGATTGATGTCCGAGTCGTTGAGCTTGAGATCGACACTGTCGATGCCGGCGACGAAACGACGCAATACCTCCAACTTAGTGACGCCAAAGCCGGTGGCCGCGGATTCGGCCCAGGCTTTGAACTCGCCCTGGAGTCTCTCTTTTGAGCAGGAATCGACTTCCTCGGATTGCGAGTGAGCGGTTCTTCCTTCGAAATCTTGCGCGTAGGCAACGGGCGCGAGCACAGCGGCCACTACGGCCAAGAAACATCCACGCAGAGAATGTAAACGACGAGACGGCATGATCGATCTCTCCCTTCGGTCCTGGAGGCCGACAGAGCCAATGTCACGCCTTGCGACTCATTTGCGAGCCGGCCGCCGAGTTCACAGGTATTGGAGCCAAGGTATTGGAAGTCGTCTTTCGCTGTCAAATCAGCGTTCTCTGACACTGGCGCGTCCATCCAAGGCTTCTCTGCAGAGATAGACGGAATCGATCGCCGTTTTTCACCCCGACGGTCGAATCGTTCAGATAGCCCTTTGATACAGTTAATGTGCGTTTTCACGAAGGAGATGGTTGTCGGAGATGGCGAAAGGTCTCTTCTTTTCTGGTCGCGCGCTGGACGCGAACTCCTGCTTGTTCCCCGAGCAAACGGCAGTCGAAGGTGCGCCATGAGTTCCAATCGCAAATGGACGTTCATGGTCTACATCGCCGGTGACAACAATCTGTCGACGGCCGGAGACACCGACCTGGCGGAAATGCGTCGGGTGGGATCGACCGGCGAGGTGGATGTGGTGGCCCAGTTCGACAACGCGGGCAACCACGGCACCCGGCGCTTTCACATCCGCCGCGACGGCGCTGACGAAACGGTCGAACGCCTTGCAGAAACGGACTCGGGCGATCCGCGAACGCTGATCGACTTCATCGACTGGGCGGTCGGCAACTATCCGGCCCAGCGCTATGCCCTGGTGTTATGGAATCACGGTGGAGGTTGGGAACCGAGCGAGATCGATCGGGTCGCTCGGTCGGTTGGCGCCCAGAATTACAGCTCCCGGGAAGTGACCGAGCGAGCCTCCTCGCGTCTGCGACGGGCGATGTTTCGCACCACCATCGCGCGCATCTTCGAAATGCCCAGCGCGTCCGAACGAGCCATTTGCTCGGACGACGGCAGCGGTCATTCACTCGACACCATCGAACTGGCTCGGGTGATGGCCCACGCCTGTGACCGCATCGGGGGCAAGGTCGACCTTTTGGGCATGGACGCCTGCTTGATGAGCAACTTCGAAGTTGCCTACGAACTGCGCGACGCCGCCCGCTATATGGTCGCCTCAGTGGAAAACGAGCCCAACAACGGTTGGCCCTATGACCGCGTGCTCAAGGCGCTGACCGACGACCCGGACATCGAAACTGCCGATCTTGCGCGGACCATCGTCACCGAGTATCTGGCCTCGTACCGGGACATCAATCACGCCGGCGATGTCACCCAATGTGCGGTCGACCTGGCCGAAGTCGATCGACTGGCGACTCCCCTGGACGACCTGGCCACAGCGCTCACCGAACACATGCCCGACTCGGCGCGGCAGATTTGGGACGCGCAACGCAAGTCCGCTCGCTTTTGGAACAACACCCTGTGGGATGTCGCGCACTTCTGCCTCGAACTGGAAGCGAGCGCTTCCGCCCCTATGGCCGAGGCGGCCCGGCGCGTGCGGGCGGCGCTGGAGCCGGGTACAGACAATTTCGTGGTCGCCGAAGACCACGAGGGCGACAAGGTCAGCGACTGCGGCGGCGTGAGCCTCTACCTAGTGCCGCCCTTGACCCGCATTTCACCTTTCTACGCCGAGCTCAGCTATGCCCAAGATCATCGCTGGTTGAGTTTGCTCCAGGCCTACCACGCGGTATGACCGCTCAACCGCGAAACTGGAATTTGAAGACGTATTGTTCGAAATCGCGAGTTTGAAATCGTGAGTTTGAAGTCGTGAGGTGGAAATCGTGAGCTGGAACAGAGGCAAGTCGGCCATCACCACCTTTCGCAATTTCGATCTTGAGGTGTACGGCTACCGCAGGGTCGAGGAGCAAGAGCAGGTCCAGGTGCGGGTGGTCAACTCGCCAGCCGGAGGCCAGGGACCGGACGATCATGAGGTCGTGGTGTTGCCGGGCCGACTTCGCGGCCGCATACGGCAGCTTGAGCACCGCGACCTCGACTTCGATGGCCTGGTGCATTTGGGCGAGGATCTGGCGGCGATCCTCCTCCCGCTCAAAGCACGCCAGCTCTACAACAACTCATTGCACCGACTGGACGAACGGGAGGGCCTGCGCATTCGCCTGAGTCTGGGGTCGCTGGAGTTGGCCACACTGCCATGGGAGTACGCCTACGTCGACCCGGGCGGGGTCGCGGAAGGCGAAAAAACCAGCCTTGGCTTTCTGGCCCTCAACCGTCGCGTTTCCTTGGTGCGCGACGATGCCCACCATCAGGCACCGCAGAGCCTCGAACCGTTGGGTGATGAGGCATTGCGCCTGATCGCCGTTACCGCCCAACCCGCTGGCACGGCCGGCCTTTCGCTGGAGCAAGAGAGCGAACGGATCAGAAATGCGGCAAGTGAAGTGCCCGGGCTGCATTTCGTCGGCCCCCACTCGACTTGGCAGCAGGTGCGGTCGGAGCTCAACCAAGCCGCGCACATTTTGCACTTTGCCGGCCACGGTGACTTCCGCGGCGAAATGGGCGCCTCATTCGGTAGCGAAGAAGGGTCGGGAGTCTTGCTCTTTGAAGCCGACGACGGCAGCGAAGACAGCCGTCCGGCGCAAGATGTAGCGACCAACTTGAGTAACTCCGGCACCAGGCTGGTGGTGCTGGCGGCCTGCGAAAGTGCGCGCGGTGATGATGTGCGCGCCTGGAGTAGTATCGCCCGTTCCCTGACCCGCAGCGGGATCCCGGCCGTCGTGGCGATGCAGTTCAAAGTCCGCGACGACAAAGCCCTCGCCTTCAGTACCGAGTTCTATCGCTCACTGGCCGCCGGTAACGCCATCGACGCCGCAGTCACCGCCGGTCGGCTGGCGATGTTCGATAGCAATGACAGCTACGGGCGCGACTGGGGCGCTCCAATCGTCTATCTGAACGCACAAGGTGTGTTGTTCCCGTCCGATCGTGCCCCAGGCGACCGGCAACTGACGCCGAGATTCAAGGTCAACGTCGGCCTCGCCGCCGCCGTCCTGTTGCTAGCCATCGCCTATTACCTCCTGCACTGGTCGCTCAAGTTCTCCAATCTCTACGTTGTGGCCGGAGGCGCTTCGCTCACTGCCGCGATCTCCCTCGTCATCACGCTCGTGGACCGCCTAGTCGGTACTTCGATCGTGAGTTCCTTGGCTGGGTGGTTGGGTCGAGGAAGCGCGACCAAGTTTCTGACCGCGGCAGTCGTGGCCATCGTCGGCGTTGGAGCCGCCACCAGTTCTTTCTACGTCATCCCCGATGAAGGTGGTGGCCTCCAACACCATTTGGACCTAACCTCGGAGCAACCTGCGCTTGGCGAAAAGGGATGGCCGGTGCACAAACGGCCCAAAGGCAAGGTTCTCTTGGGCTCGATCTGGCGACCACAGGAGGTGACCGTGAAGCCCGGCCGCGGCTTTCGGCCGCGCACGGCTACGCTTCGGCCCGGCTGGTCGACGCGCTGCCGCATTCCGGACGACTTCGAGCGCCGGCGAATCTTGCGCCTGGTCCCCACGCCAGCGATCTGGAACAAAGTCAATTCCGGAGCCGAGGTGAAGATCCGACTCACGATCAATGGTCGGAAGCAGGAGATCATCGACCTTCCTGTGGGTTCATGGGTCATCGGCGACCGTCCTCAGACCATGCGCGATGAACTGCTGACCGATCGCGATCGCTTGGTCAGCGAATTGCGCACGTACTTGGACGAAAATCAGGTGCCGGAAGGTCAGCGCGAGGACTGGGTAAACAAACTGTCCAACCATTGGACCGACAGAGATATCGAGTTGCGCTCGGCGGACGAGATTCGCATTGAGGTCACCGTCAACGGGGTATCCGTGTTCACCAAGCCTTTCGCCGCTGGATCCAACTCGACCACGGTCACCAATGTCTTCTTGGGCTAGAAACTCGTTCACGAGGTCATCATGAGACGACTCATCACCATCCTCGCCATCGCCGTCGGTAGTGCTCCGGCGTTGGCACAGCTTCCCAAAGTCGAAGCGACGTTCACCTTCGACTCTCCCAACGTATTTCCAGATTCTCTGCTCGGCGCTCAGAAACCCGGGTTGGAAGAAGACGGATTGAGCGCTCTGCTGGCGCAACTCCAAGTGCACTTTCCCTTCGTCGACTGGCAGGCCCCAGACAGCGCAGATCCGGCCGATCATCAGCTCGCGTTGACCGTCGTCGACGGCGAGGAGCACGGTTTTTGCGGCTGGAGTGTCGATCTACTGTTGAGCACCGTCAGCAGCGGCAACGACTCCGTACCACTGCTGACCAAACCCCTTTACGGAGCATGTGACGACCTACCGATCACCTTCGATCCTGAGATCGGCAGCCTGGCGGATTTCGCCCGCAATCAGTTAATGGACAAGTTGAGGGTGGTACTCGCCGACGAAGGCGAAGCGCGCCTGCTCGACAAAGAGGGTCTGGTCGACAAGCTGCTGTCGGAAGTTCAATTGGCCGAAAAAGTGGACATCACCCAGGTCGGCCAAGAGAGCCGGCTCTCGGTGCCCATTCCTTTTCGTCAACTAGGCCTCAGTCGCAAGCCCTGTTCCGCTAATGAAGGCGATCCGGGTTGCTCCAAACTGATCGTCGAAGCCCAACTCGAGCAAGGATTCAGCGCCGATTTCGTGCTGCGCATTGACGGCATTTGCGAGGGGAATGTGGTGAGTCAGATTCTCAGTGCCAGCAGCAACCGCAGCGGCTACTCAATCACCGAGCCGATCTGGTTCGACGAGGCCATCCGCGACGACCTCGAGAACGCCCAGAGTTGGAAGATCAATATCGGCCAGTTCACCCCCGACTCCAACGCCTGCCCCTCCACAATCAACGACGCACTCGACGAGCTTTGAGGTGACGGTCATGACCAAGTCACGCATCCTGCCACTCATTGTTATTGCCATTCTGGCTACCGTTCCTCTTGCCGGAGATGACTCGCTCGGCGCGCGGGGCAAGGAAGCCCTGCGCAATCAGAACTACGACGCCGCTCGGGAACTCTTCGTTCAGGGCATCGCAGACGCCAAGGAAAAAGACGATCTCGACGCTTACGCCCGCTTCATCTTCTATCAAGGCCTCGCCGATCAGGTTGAGGGCGAGAGCTCAACTGGCGATCTGCGTCAGGAGCTTTTGGCGTCGGCGGCGAACTCCTATGTGAGTGTCCTCAAGCTCAAGCCGGAGTCGGGATCGACGATGGTCAACCTCGCCAAAGTCCTACATCAGCAGGGCCATTCCGGACGAGCCGACAAGCTGTTTCAGAAAGCAATCGAGCTGAATGACGCCAAACAGACTGTTTATCTGGCGAGTTACGGCGACTTTCTGCTCGACACCGGAGACGATCAAAAGGCGCTCGCCGCCTACGAGCGCGTGTTGCGCACCGAGCCCAACAACCTTGATGTAAAGCAGAAAATCGAGGACTACTACCGCAATCCAGACGCCGACTGGGGTGTTCTCCACCGTTATCTTTGGTGGCTTGCGACCCACGGGCGCTCGCAAGATGCGCTCGACCTGGCTCTGGAAGCTCTTGGCGATCGTGACGAAAAGCAAGAACTACTGACCGTCGCTGTGGCCGCCCTGGCCAAGAAACCCCAAGATGCGGAGGCCTTCCTGGAGTCGCCGACTGCAGAGTTCTTGTCGGAATTCGGTGGCGACCCACAGATCGGTTCTGGAATCGAAGAGCTGTTCAAGACCTACGGAATTGCAGCTTCGTACGCTGCCGATTCGACCGCGCCGCCACAGCGGGCCTATGCCGGGATGAGTTGGTCGTGGTGGCAGCAAGGCAGTCCGTGGCAGGAACCGGAGGTGGGCGTATTTCCGCGCGACGCCATGCGCCAATTGATGCGTTCGATCGGTACCTACTACGAACGGCGCCAGCAGCCCAAGGTCGCCGAGGCCTGCTACGAGGCCGCCGCCACCTTGACCGAGGACCAGGAAATCGACCCCGCCGCTGTCCGCGACCTGGTCAACTTGTACGCCAAGCAAGAGGATCAAGAACGCCTCGAAGGACTGGCGCGAAGATTCGAGTTCCGGCTCTTCGAGGGCAAGGGCCAAGCGTACAGGTCGTCACAGAAAGAAAAGATCTACCAGTACCACCGCACTCTCGGACAGGTGTATTCCTATCTCGCCGAGAAAACGGGAGACTGGGGCAACAGCGGCAAAGTCGATTCCGCCGTATTCCAACTGAGGCGCGCCTACGAAGTCGGCCAAGAACTCGATCTGAATCAGGATGACGATCCGCTGCACCACGGCTACCACGTCGACCCCATCCTGGTGCATAAATTGGCCACCGCCTATGAAGAATCCGACGACAAAGAGGAAGCCGTGGAAGTGCGCCTCAAGGCGGCCGAGGCCTACAGTCGGGCGGGCGATCAGAAGGCGGCCAGTTACGTTCTGGCGCCGGTCAGCCGCGACGACCTCGCACCGATCTCCAGGCTGCGCTACGAGGCGGTGCGCGACGCCAACGTCGCCTCACCGACCCGGCCGCAAGTCGACGACTCTCGACCAGAAGCAGCCCAGACGCCTCGTACTCAGGACAACTTGGCGGCCCAGGCACCGGACCAAACCGTAGCGCAGATGGTGCTCGTCAACCCCAACGTGGCGCAGTCGCTATCTGTCGAAAGACAGGAATTCGTCGGCAAGTTCGTCGACGCCATCCGTGACTACAAGGGCAAGGACGCCGAGACCTACTGGTCGCGTATCGGTGCACCCGGCAAACTGCTGAACTTCGACCTCAAAACCGGTGTACTGCTGCTCGAAGTTGATGGCGAGAAAGTTGAAGTCAAAGTAGACCGCGACTGATCGCGGCGACAGCTTCTTACCTTCATCAAGTGGCGCTGGACCCGTCCGTGGGCAACCGGATCGCTGTTTGGGAAGGAAAACCCTGTTTGAGTCCGTCTCCTAGAAACAATGCCGTTGACTCCGCAGTCAACGCAAAGAAAGGAGAGTTCTCATGACTGACGTTGATACTCGCAATCAATCGATTTCCAACATCGAAGCATCGGATGAGGTCTTGTCCGATGACATCTCTACGGGCGAAGGCGAGGAATCCGCACCCCTGCCGGACGGACAATTCGAGATCGTGGATGGCTACACGCCCCCCGAGCTGGCCGTGGCGTCCTCGACAGAGAGCGCTGCTGAGCTGTCCCTCGCTGAGGCGACGACCCAGCTTCGCGATATCGGCGAAGCCTCGTTTGGTCCTCAAGCGCCAGCTCAGGAATCCGTCATCGGCCAGGACGACCGAGTACAGATTCAGCCGACTCATCTGTATCCCTGGCGTGCGCATGCATCGCTTCGCATTACGGCCGCCGACGATTCCCTATGGATCGGAACGGCCTGGTTCGCCGGGCCACGCATCTTGGTAACGGCTGGGCATTGCGTTTATATCAAGGGAAGTCCCGTTCCCGGGCGCGACGGCTGGGTCAAGAATATTGTCGTGATGCCTGGGCGCAACGGCAACGCTCTCCCTTACGGATCGGCAACGAGTTCTCACTTCTACACCGTCCGCGGCTGGGCTCAGAACGGAAGTGATGAGTACGACTACGGCGCGATCATCCTAAATGAGTCGCTCGGAGAAAGAACCGGATGGCTTGGTTTCGGCAATTGGTCGAACCTGCGAGGAGTGGGCGGAAACATCTCCGGCTACCCGGGCGACAAGCCTCCTGGCACCCAGTGGTATGCAGGTCGTCCGATCAGCTCGGCAACATCGCGTAAGGTGTATTACGAGATCGACACGATGGGAGGACAGAGTGGTTCGGCCGTCTATCGCTTCTACAATGGTGGCCGCTATGGGGTCGCAATTCACGCATACGGAGTCGGAGGCGGCGCAACATCCAACTCTGGTACAAGGATCAACAGCGCGGTATTTAAGAACCTCAAAGCCTGGAAGGAGGCTTCGTAAAAAGCATCACTCTCGCTACCAATCGCGACGCTCCGCCGCTGTCGCTGGTGACGCGAAGGAAGCTGTACGGTGACTGGCTCCGTGGTTAACGTCTTTGTGGGTGGACCCCAGGGAAGTCCCATCCCTTTAGCGCGCCTCTATTTCGTTAGCGCCCCCGTTGCAATGCCCGACCTCGCGGCAATGACCAATGACGATGGCGTTTGCAAGCTCTACCTTCCAGATGAAGGTACATACGAAATCGAATGCTCAGCCGCCGGCTTTGAGCCCCAACGACAAACAGTTGAGGCTCAAACCGATCCTTCTATGGAGGTCTCATTCTCGCTATCACCGCACAGCTAGCACTCGGCCTGAGTCGCTCCGGATTCTAGAAAGTCATCCTTAAAGACAAACTTAAATCTCTTCCTGGGAGCGGTACGCGATCTTTCAAGAAAGAGACGTGGTTGCGCGCGTCTTCATCGGTGAGGTTGCGGCCGCGCAGGAGCAAGTCGTAGACAGCACCGCTGGTGAAAAATCGATAGCCCACGGACGCATTGACGAGCGTGTAGCCCTCGGTCGGAGTTTCCCGCGGCGCGAGCCGGCTCTGGTCATCCACGTTCATGGCGTCCAGGCGCGCATTCCAGCGATCGTTCTCGAAGTGGAGGCCAATGCCCAGCCGGTCGGCCGGAATGCGAGGCAACGGTGTATCGGGGTCGGCGAGTTCGGCCCGCACCGAGTCGGCAAGCAACTCGAGCCCGAGATGGTTGTGGCCTCGCTCTAGCAGCTCAACGTCGACTTCGAGTTCAAACCCGGAAAAGTCCGCGTCTGCCTGGGTATAGGCGAGTTCCGGCAGGCCGTCTTCCTCAGCCCCGGTGAACTCCTGGAAGATGTAGTCGGAAAAGTCGTTGCGAAAAGCGGTGAGCTCACCCGTAACCCGACCTTCGGTGCGGCGCAACGAGAGATCCAACCCGACGCTGGTTTCTTCATCCAAGTCCAGATTGCCCACTTCGAACGCCTGGGTCGCGAAATGCGGCCCGTTTGAGTACAGCTCTTCCCCGCCCGGGAACTTGACCGAGCGCGCCAAAGAGCCCGCCAGCGCCCAGCCTTCGGCGAACTTCCACACTGTTCCCGCCGAAGCGCTGAAGCCGCTAAAGGAGCGATCTCGCTGCAGATCGGCCTCGCTGTCCTGACTCTCAAAGCGGGCGCCAAGCTGGTGAATGAACCGGCCGCGGTCGAACTCTTGGAAGGTAAAGATGGCGAGGTTGGTCGATTCGTTGCGCGGGATGAAGGCCTCCTCACCAACCGCTTCCAACTCGCGTTGCCGCAGTTGCAGCCCCCAAGACCCCGAGTGGCCGTCATGGCCTTTTTGGATCAATTCAAACCGCCCCTCAAAGGAATCGTTAAAGAATGTGGTTCCGATCTCCCCGCTCGGTTCAACTTCATCGTGCTCGTAGTCGACGACGCCCAGTCGAGCGCGCCAGCCGCTGAAGATGGCAAAGTCGGTAGCAACTTCCGCCCGTGCGTCGAAGCGCAAACGTTGCATATCGATCGTCACGCCACCTTCTTCTTCCTCGTCGTGGTGTTCCTCGTCATCGTCGTGCTCTTCTTCACCTTCGTGCTCTTCTTCTTCGCCCTCGTGGCCGTGCTCCTCTCCGTGTCCGTGGCCGCCGGGCACTCCGTAGTCGCTGTCGTAGCTGGAAACCGAAAAGCCGACGAACCCATTGTCAAAGAAGCGGCTGAAACCCAGACCAAGAGAGGTGGTTTCGGTAAAGGTATTGGGAACCGTGCCAAAAGCTTCTTCCTCTTCGTGCTCCTCTTCGTGCTCCTCTTCCCCCTCGTGCTCTTCACCGTGTTCCTCGTCGTGGTGTTCCTCGTCGTGGTCTTCGTCGAGCCCTTCGACTTCAGCAAAGCCCGGGATGTCGTAGTCGTCGGTGTCGCGCCGCAATCCCTGCAGGTGCCATCCCCAATCCCCCGCCGCGCCGCCAACGCTGGCGGAGAGGCTGCTTTCGTCGTTCACTGAACCGAGCCGCAGGTCAACATGCCCGCCGAATTCGGCCTCACCTTGAACCGAGGGAATGAGTCCGTCGATGACGTTGACAACGCCGCCGATGGCGCTGGACCCGTACAAAAGGGTCGCCGGACCTCGCAGGACTTCAATGCGCTGCGCGTGCGCGGGCTCGGTCGAAACATTGTGATCTGGACTCACTGAGGAGGCGTCGCCAACATCCACGCCCGACTCCAGCATACGCACTCGATCGCCGCCGAGGCCACGAACCACCGGCCGGCTCGCCCCGGGTCCGAAGAAGGTGGAATTGACGCCCGCTTCCCCGGCTAGGGTCTCTCCCAACGTGCCTTGCAGGCTGGCCTGCAGATCGTCGCCGGTCAAGACGGTGGACGGCACGGCAACATCGAGCTGACTGCGGTCAAATGCGGTTGTCGTGACGACGATCTCGTCGCTGTGCGCAACGTGCTCGAGCACAATCCGGACACTCGCGTCTTCACCTGCATCTACCGAGATCGACTGCGCTCCGCGACCATGACGCAAGCTGCTCACCTCGAGTAGGTAGTCCCCTGGCGGAACGTTGGTGAAGCGAAACCGGCCGGCACCATCGACGCGAACTCGTTGGCGCAACTCCGGCACCGTGACCTGAGCGTCGTTGACGACAGTTCCCTCCTCTGTGACGACTTCGCCGCTGATTTCAGCGGCCTCTTGTGCCACGGCAACTCCGGGCGACATCGAGAATATCAAAGCAAAGACCATTAAGTATTTTAATTTCAGCATCTTACATCCATTCAAGCTAGCTTCTATCGAACAAACATGGGAGCGTTCTGGAGCCCTATGCCAAGGGTCCTTAAACGCGCAAAGTGGCGAACTGCAGGGAATCCGTTGAAGCTAGGCCAAAGGCGGGGCGCGACCAGGAGGCCGGTAGGCGAAGTGGGAGCTGACCAGAGAGGCGAAGGGGACCGGCTCGTAGCTGCGGTCGTTAGCGAGACTTACTACTGAAGCTGGGGCTGGTGCAACGCGCACGGAATGTTGTAGCGCGCATGCAATACAAGCATCCGCTGGAACCAGTCGTACTCTTTCAATGTGGGTATCTGAAACCGGCTGATCGTGGCCTACCTCAAACCGAACGTCGCCGCCATCCGCGAGCATCCACTCGTCAGGTGCGTGGAGTTCGAGCCCGAGTCCCAACACTCCGAAGGCGACCAAACAGGCAAACACCTCACGCACGCCAAGACGGCGTCGATCCGGCATCCTGAATGCGGCGCTCATCGGTTTCGTGACCTCTCCACTCATCATTGTATGAGTACGCAGCATCGGCTGCCAAGGTTGGCCGATTGCTCGAAAAAGAGCTGACCGATCGACAACAAGTTCTTGCGGTCCTCCGAGGAACCGGCCAGGCTTCCAGCGTTCGGCGCCTTGACAGTCTTCGGCGCCCTCAACTACCGTTCCTCAATGGTTTGCTTGGGATGATTGCTGCTATGTCCGCCTTCGCGTAGAAAGGTCGGCATCGGAGTACTCACCCAAACATAAATGAAGGGGGTCCCTATGACGAAGGGTTTTCAGAATGGAAGTGTCTGCCTGTTGGCGGCACTCCTCCTCATAATGGCGGCACCGCTCGCGGCGCAAGACGACGAGATGGCGGATGCCGCCGAGGAGACTGTGGAAGAAGCTGAAGACATGGCCGGCGAGGCCATGGATGAAGCCGAAGAAATGGCCGATGAAGCTATGGCCGAAGCTGACGATACGGCTGACAACACTGGCGAGGCCGCCGATCAGGTTGCAGATGCCGATGACGACAGCAGCGACCTGAGCGGCTTTGGCGAAGAGGTTGTGGTCATCGGCACCCGCGCCCAACCACGTTCGGTGACCGAATCGATGGTGCCGGTGGATGTGATCTCCGCTGAGGACTTCACCAATCAGGGCGAGACTGACGTCAGCACCCTGCTGCGCACATTGGCGCCGTCCTATAACGTCAACACGCAGCCCATCAGTGACGCGGCGACGGTGGTGCGGCCGGCGAATCTTCGCAACTTGGCTCCCGACCATACGCTGGTCTTGGTCAACGGCAAGCGCCGCCATCGTGCCGCAGTCATCTACTGGCTCGGCAACGGCGTCGCCGACGGAGCTCAGGGACCGGACATTTCGGCTATCCCGTCGATCGCGCTCCGTCAGGTCGAGGTGCTCCGTGACGGCGCATCAGCGCAGTACGGATCCGACGCCATCGCTGGAGTCATGAACTTCGAGCTCAAAGACAGCACCGACGGCGGCAGCGTGGAGTTGCGCACCGGTGGCTACTCTGAAGGTGACGGCGATGCCATAGCGGTGGCCGCCAACTTCGGCATGCCCTGGGGTGAGTACGGCTTCGCCAACTTCAGCGTCGAATTCGGTGGCTCTGATCCCACCGACCGTAGCGTGCAACGTGACGACGCCGCTGGGCTGATCGCCGTTGGCAACACAGCCGTACGAGACCCTGCGCAGATTTGGGGCTCGCCCGAAATCGAAGACGAGTTCAAGCTGTGGGGCAATTTCGGCTACCTCTTCGAGGGCGGCAACCAGTTCTACGGGCACGCCAATTACGTCACCAAGACCGTAACCGGCGGTTTCTACTTCCGTAATCCCAACACCCGCGGTTCGGTGTTCAGTGGCGACGGCGGACAGACTCTGCTCATCGGCGACCTGCTGGACGCCCAAGACGGTGTTCTCGATGGTTCAGCTGGTTGCCCGGTCGTGACCATCACCAACAACGTGCCGGATCCGGTGGCTCTGCAAGAGGTGTTCGCCAATCCGAACTGCTTTAGCTTCCAAGAGCTGTTCCCGGGCGGTTTTACCCCGAATTTTGGCGGTGACGTCGAAGATGTCGCCTTCCTCGCCGGTCTCCGCGGTCAGTTGGACAACGGTCTGGCCTGGGACGCGAGCGTCAGTTCGGGTTCCAACGAAGTTGACTTCTTCATTTTCAACACCGTCAATGCCAGCCTCGGCCCGGATACACCGACCGAGTTCGATCCTGGTCTCTACAAGCAGGAAGACACCAGCTTCAACTTCGACATCTCCTACGCGCTCAACGATCGCACCAACTTGGCGGCGGGCCTTGAGTGGAGGGATGAGGAATTCACCATTGGCATCGGCCAACTCGAGTCGTACCAGATCGGCCCTCTGGCCGAGCAGGGCTTCAGCGCCGCTTCCAACGGCTTCCCAGGCTTCGGCCCAATCGCGGCGGGAAGTTGGAGTCGCAACAACTACGCCGTTTACGGTGATGTCGAACGCAACGCCGCCGACGGGCGTTGGACCATCGGTGCCGCCCTCCGCTTCGAAGACTTCGAAGACTTCGGAACTACCACCAACGGTAAGCTGTCGGGTCGTTACAAGGTGACCGATGAGTTCCAATTGCGCGGCAGCGTCAGCACCGGCTTCCGCGCGCCGACTCCAGGGCAGTCGAACGCTTTCAACGTGTCCACCGAGTTCGACCTGGTCCTCATGGACCTGGTCAACAACGGCACCATCCCTTCGTCTTCACGCGTCGCGCAGTTGCGCGGCGGCGAGCCGCTGACTGCGGAAGAGTCGACCAACATCGCTTTCGGCGGTGTCTACGACAGCGGTCCGTTCACCCTGACGGTGGATTACTTCAACATCGAGTTGGAGGATCGTCTGGCAGTCACGCAACTCTTCTCGCTGACCCAACAGGAAGTCGATGATCTCATCGCCGAGGGCATCACCAGTGCTGGCAACTTGCAGAACTTCCGCTTCTTCGTCAACGACTTTGACACCGAAACCACGGGGTTTGATGTCGTCGCCACTTACACGCCGCCGGCGTTGGATGGACGTACGACTTTCAGTTTCCTCTACAACAACACCGACACCGAGGTGACCCGGTTCAATCCTGCAACCCTCGACAACACCCGCATTCGCGAACTCCAGGAAGGGTTGCCGGAGACGCGCTGGACGTTGACCGGAAATCACCGCTTTAACGACGCGTGGCGTGTTCTGGCTCGGGCGAGCTTCTACGACGACTGGTTCGACTCTGAAGACGGCAACGTCTACAGTGGCAAGACCCTCTTCGACCTCGAAGGCGCCTACACCTGGAACGACAGCGTGACGTTCGTCGTCGGCGGCCAGAACATCTTTGACACTACTCCGGATGAGAACCCAGGCGCCCGCGCGGGCGTTGGCAACCTTTACAGTCAGTTCTCCCCGTTTGGTTTCAATGGTGCCTACTGGTACGCAAGGGTGAAGTACGACTTCGACATCAACTGGAACTAGATTCCACCAGCCAGTTAACGAGTCGCAAACCGAACGGCCCCCTCGCGGGGGCCGTTTTCTTTGCACTGAAAAGGTCTGCCGTCTACAGATCGAGTGCCGAGCGAACTCGAGCACCGAGTTCCTTCAGGCGTTCGCACGGCTCATTGGAGTAAACCAAGCGTAGATAGTCAGCAGCTTTCGCACTACCCCAATTGGTCATCGGTGTCGCCGCGATCTTGCCGGACTGGAGCAGGAGTCGGGCAGCGGTCGCGCCGCTGAATCCCAACTCTGCGGTGTCGACCAGAAGCGACCATCCGCCGTGCGGCGGAACCACAGGCAGATCTTGTAGCTGGTCAAGAAGTAGATCGCGGCGTCGTTGCCAGCGAGCGGCACAGGTGTCGACGCCGTCCTCGGCCGAGTTGAGCGCTGCAGTCGCCCCCTTCATTGCCACCCCACCCTGGCAGACGACATTGCTGATGCTCACTCGCGCTGTGTCGGCGATGACCTCCGCCGGGCCGACCACCCAGCCAACGCGCCAGCCAATCATGCGGTATTCCTTCGACACCGAGCCGACGGTGATGACTCGATCCGCCATTCCCTTGAGTGAGGCCGGATGCAGCACTTCCCGCCCGTCGAACAGAATGCGCTCCATGGCGGAATCGTTGAGCAGCCAGCAGGCTGCACGTTGGCAGAACTCAGCCATCGCCGCCCATTCTGCGGCGGTCATCACGTGACCGGTCGGCATCGAAGGGCTCATCGTCAGAACCAGCTTGACCGGACCGGGATCGATAGCGGCGAGCCGCTCTAGGTCCAGACGCCAGCCCTCGGAGCTGGGTATCAACGGCACAAAGCGGGGCACGCCACCAGCGAGGCGGACGCGGTTGATGAGGCCGACGTAAATCGGATCGGTGAGCAACACTTCGTCGCCCGGCTCGATCAGGGCGAGAAGCACGTTGAGGATGCCGGAGAGTCCACCGGCACTGATCAAAGACTGGGTCTTCCAGTCGTACCCGATCCCCGACTGACGCGACACCAGGCTGGTGGCGGCACGGCGGGTCGAATCGAGGCCGACAAAAGGCAAATAGCTGTTGGCGTCATCCTCGTCGACCGCCGCCTTGGTTGCCGCCAGCGCTTGCCGCGGCGGGCGCAGGTCGGTGTCGAGGTTTTCGAGGCGTAGAACTTGCGGATCACTGAGGCTGTCGGCCAGTGCGCCCATATCCTCGACGCCGATCTTGGTGATGTGATCGAGGCGAGAGCTACGCATCAGGAAGAGGTTTAGATCACCGAGGCGTAGGCGCTGAGCGCCGGCTGGCCTCCGAGGTGAGCGTAGAGCACTTTGGACCCAGGCGCGATTTCGCCGCTCTGTACCATGCCGATCAGCCCCGCCATCGACTTTCCCTCGTAGACCGGATCGGTGAGCATCCCTTCGAGGCGAGCGCAGGTTCGGATCGCATCCAGAGTGCGTTCGTCGGGGATGCCGTAGGTGCCGGCGTGGTAGCCGTCCACGAGCACAATCTCTTCATCGGCCAGTGGACGATCCAGTTCGATCCTTTCGGCGGTCGCTCGGGCAAGACGCGCCATCTGTTCGTAAGTGCGGTCGTAGGTGGCCGACGCATCGATGCCCAGCACTGCCCGTCGGCGGTCTTGGCCGGCAAACCCCGCCACCATGCCCGCCTGGGTTCCGCCAGTGACGGTGCAAACGATGATGGTGTCGAAGAAGACGCCGAGTTCGCGTTCTTGCTCCTCCACTTCCATCGCCCAGTTGGCGAAACCGAGACCTCCAAGGGGGTGGTCGGAGGCGCCGGCCGGAATCGCATACGGCTTGCCGCCGGTTCGCTCCACCGAGGAGATCGCCTCTTCCCAACTGGCCCGGATGCCGATGTCGAATCCGGATTCATCAAGGCGCACGTCGGCCCCGAGAATGCGCGACAACTGGAGATTGCCGACCTGCTCGTAGGCCGGATCGTCCCAGTCGACCCAGTGCTCTTGTACCAGGACACATTTCAATCCCAAGTGAGCCGCGACTGCTGCCACCTGCCGGGTGTGATTGGACTGCACGCCGCCGATCGATACCAGGGTGTCGCAACCCTGCGCCAGAGCGTCGGCAACCAAGTATTCCAATTTGCGAACCTTGTTGCCTCCGAAAGCCAAGCCAGAGTTGCAATCATCGCGCTTGGCCCACACCTCGACCCCACCGCCAAGATGTCCGGTTAGCCGCTCAAGTCGATGAATCGGCGACGGGCCAAAGAGAAGTTTGCGGCGAGGGTGGTCGGCCAGTTTCATACTTGCATCGACTGAGACGACTCTTCAGCGAATAGGTCGCTAAGAAAGAAAGCTGAAAGGTCGGATCGTCCTGCCATTCCGGCCTTACGGTAAAGCATGTGGGCTTGTTGCCGCACCGTACGTTCACTCGCTTTTCGGCGGCCGGCGATCTGTTTGTGGCTGAGTCCACGAAGCAGGTACATGGCGATCTCTCGTTCCGCCGGGGTCAGCTCCCAGCGGTCGAATTGTCGATCCATGGCACTGCGCAGCCCGCGCCGCAGATCGGCCGTCTCCTCGCGCCACATCTGCGCTTCGGACTCGGAGAGCTCCAAGCGCTGAGCTAGGCGCCGCTGTTGGCGATGGAGGCGGCGAATGCGGTCAACCAGTAGACCGACTCCGACAATGGCGACCAAGGCCGCCAGCCCTTCCGATAACAGGTGCAACAAGCCCACTTCCTCCGCCATGTCGGCAGCCAGGTCGAAAATCAACAGGGCTAGCACCACAACCAAGACCCAAATCGCCAACTGGACGGTCTTTCCTTCTCTTATGACATTCGTCACGAGTTTGTGCTTCCTGGCCGATTTGCCGGCCCCCAAGAGCTTCTCCGACAAACGTCGGATTGTTTCCTTGGGGTTCTAACGTGCATTGTTACACCATGCAGAGTTCCTCACCGACCGCATCCGCGACCTTCGCGGTAGACAACCATCATGAATGACTCCATACCGCTGCATCCAGCTATTGTCCACCTGCCGTTGGCCTTGGGCTTTCTGATGCCCATTCTGGCGTTGCTGGTGTTCGTTGCCCTCAAGCGGGAACGGCTCACACGGTTGGCCGGCTGGGGAACCCTGCTTTTTTTTCAAACGCTGTTGGTTGCGGGCGGCTATGGCGCAATCATGACGGGAGAGGAGGACGAAGAACTCGTCGAACGAATCGTTAGCGAAACCGTCCTTGAGCGGCACGAGCACGCCGCGGAGCGGTTTCTGTGGGCTGGAGCCGCCACCTGTCTTCTGATTGTGATCGGCACTGCCTCGCGCTCAAAGCGACTCCAAACAGTTTTTGCGGCCGCTTCATTCATCGCCATGTTGGCTGTCGGCGTCTTGGGCCTGCGCACCGGCAAGATCGGTGGCGAAATCGTCTACATCCATGGTGCCGCCCAAATCCACTCAGACCGGGCACATTTGCAACAAGCGACCGAACTGCTAGAGAGTCGCCGCGATGACGGCGACTCTGAATACGAACACAATTGACGGTAAGTCGGGAGATCCGTAATCACTCAGGGCTGCCTGAGAAAGGCAACGAGAGCGTCGAGCCCAGGCTCTTGCACGACCATCTCGAAATGCCCGCCGGTGACCAACTTGGCATCCTCGAGAACTGCGTTCTCCTGTGGCGAAAGCTGGCGCTGGCTGGCGATGGTCGCGTGCCCATCGCCTGGCTGGATGAGTTGTTCCATCAAGTCGCCTAAGCTCCCTTGGCTCGACTTACTGGGGAAGATGGTTTCTTTTCGATTCCCAGCATCCCTCACCAAAGCTCGATCCACAGTGGCGGTCGACTCGTTTTCAAGTCGGAAGTAGGCGACTCGCGGGAAGAAGGGAGAGTCCCGCTGCAGTAAGTCGTGCAGCGTCCGCGCCCGGTCGAGCTGCGCCTGCAAGTAGTGCAGCCGATCTTCCACTGTCCCGAACAACCGGCGATGCTGCGGCCGATCGGCGCGAGCACTTTCCGCGCGGCCAAACACCGACCAACCCATCTGCCGCCATGTCGAGGCGGAGAGCAAGTCGATATTCAGAGTTGCCCCCGACTCCGCGATGAAGAGATCGCTACGCCCCAAGGGCAGGTCATCAAAAAGGGGGCGCAGAGTGAAGAAGGTCTCAGGCCGCAGCTTGCGTCCGACCCAAGGAACGTAACTGCGACCGGTAGCCAACAGCTCCAGGACTCTCAGCGAGCCGCCATTCGAAGAACCCGCGAGCACAACGCGGCGGATTTCGTACTCGCGTTGTGCAAACTCCCCAGTTGCCGCTTGTTCCAAAGGGACCGCCCCATACTTGGTCAGATAGCGACAGATCTTGGCGGCGTTGCTCTGGCAGACCAAGTCGACTTGCAGATCTCCCCCACGCTCTCGATCAAGGCTCGCGAGCTGTCGATCGAGGCTCATGACTGCGGCAAGGTTGTCCTGCCTCCAGTCGTAGTTGAAGAAGAAGAAGTCAGCGTCCGCGTGGGGCTCTTCCAGTCTGCCGTAGGTGCGCCCTTCGCTCACCAGGCGTTCTACGACGGGTCGATAGATGGGCTTACGAAATCCGGGGATACCGATCTCCAGTATCGGGGCCAACGGGCGCAGAGCTGAGACCGGCGACGATTCGCCCTCGCCGACAATGGGGAGGGCAAGCGAGTAGCCACCGTCCCGCGGAAAGAAAAGTTGGCGGGTGGCGCCCCACAGCAACTTGCCACTGGCGGGCTCAGCGAGTTGCGTGCCGGTCATGCCCGGAACGAACACCACCACCGAGTCCCTAGCTTGAGGTGTCGCGCTCGGCGTCAGCGTCCCCGGCGACCAAGTAGAGCAGGCAACCGCTAGCGCGGCGCCAACGATCAGCACCATGATCAGTCGACGCGTCAAAAACGAATCAGTCTCCAATGATTCAGCCCCCGTTGAATCAGCCTGCCGGCTGCTGCAACAGCCAGAACAACAAGTTGTCGGTGAACACTGGATCTTTGGTCAAACCAAGGTGGCCTTCGGACAAGAACATCGCCGTGCGCCAGGGGATCGGCGACCGCACGCGCGCCTGCCAGTTTCCGTCCAGGCGCTCGTCCATCAGCGCACTCGATCTCAGCACCTTGCCATCACCGGGGGCTTCCTCCACCACAACCAGCTTGCCGGCCTTGCGGCCGACTTCGACGCGGCGCGGCGTGGAAATAGCGTCACCCGCCATGAGATAGAACTCGAGGCCGGTTGGCGGCGTGGCGGGCTGGTCTAGTGCCGAACTGAAGTGCCGAGCGCGGTTGAGCATCTTTCTTTGATGGTCCAGGGCGATCCGCCTTCTTTCCGCTGGGTCGGCCACCTCTGGCAACAGCCATACCAACTGAGTCTCGGCCTCCGGAGCCGCCAAACCCCACTCCATGCGAATCCAGAGTTCGGGATCGTAGGGATCCACCGCCTCGCCATCGAGGAGAACCATGCCATGGCGCTGTCGCGGCAGCATTTGGTACCCGGCTGGAAACGTTCCCAAGAGAGTCGACGAGTACTCGGGCAAGAACGGCCCGTAGTCGCGTCCTTGCGTCAGTTGCTGCAAGCTCTCGACCGTCCCGGCATTGGGAGTCGCCACCAAAATCGCGCGCTCGACATTGGCGGCGCCGTCCCAGGTCACTTCGGGAAGCGATCCATCTTGTGGAAGATCTTCGGCACCGTAGCGCAGGTAGTAGCGCAGCAGGAGGCCGCCCATCGAATGAGCAACAACGTCGAACTTGAGATCGGGACGGTCGACTCCATAGCGTTGGCGAATCTGCTCTCGGACGTATTTGCGTTTTTCATTGATGAAACGATCCAGGCGCTGCGCGTTTTCGACGTTGTCGCGCCGCCAATCAAAGTCGAATTGAAAGCACGTGAAGTGCTCGTCGCCCCACTCGATGCCATTGGTGAGCTCGAGGCTCTCGTCCCGGTACCCGCCCACGCCCAGCGCCGCCAAGATCTGGAAGTAGGCTCGGAGATCGATCGAAAGGCCGAGCACGTTAACTCGCACGCTGTCGAGCACGCCGTCCGGCCAGACGTTGTCTCGCAATTCGATGAGCGCCGCGCCCTCGCGCATGGGCAACGCAATGAGGCGCGCGTCTTCGGGGTCTTTGGGCTGCGCATAGTCACCCCCGAAGGCACCCCACACCAGCTTGTCGGTGCCCCCTTCGATCAATCGAGAGCCCGTCAGACCGGGAATGACGATGACCGGATTGCGATCGGGACCATGGGTCATCGCCTCCCGGTTGTAGAGGTCGCCAAGATCGGGAGTCTGGAGACCCAGTGTTCGGCGGCAGGCCGTAAGTGTTGCCAGGACCGCGAGTGCACAAACCAGCGCCGTTCGCCAGTGAGCTGCTTGCCGATGATGAAGTTGGGGGTGTTCGAGCTTGGTTCGCATGGCCGAGTGTCGGGAAACGCTTCGATATCTCCATCGCCGCGAACGGCGTACGCTACCGTGTCCTACGCTGCCGATCTACAGACTGGTTCTGAGGTGTCGACAGTCGGGCAGAATTGTCTGCATGCTAGAGTCTTCGGAGTTTTTATTGCTACCTTGCCGACGTTCGCGGGGGATCTGACGGAGGTTCATGCATGTTTATGAAGTTGCCGGGTGCCTACATGTTCTCTTCGAATGGAGGTTTGAAAAACCGTATCGAGGCGATGATCTCCCTGTGGCTCGTTGCGACGCTCGCGACACCCTTTTCCACGGCCGCCCAAAGCGATCAGGCCACGCCACCGGCAACCGAGGTTTCGGAGGAAGAAGAAGCCCTCCTGACCCTATTGCAGTTGATGGAAACGGATATCGCGACCAGGACACAAACGCTCGATCCGGACTTCTCGCCCGGCATTGTCGCTGTGCTGCGCGGCGAAGACTTGTCCGCCCGCGGCACGCGCACAGTGGGTGAAGCTTTGTCTCTGATTCCGGGTGTCTATATACCCACTGCGGCCTTCAGTGAACTGCCGGTTGTGCGTGGAGTCGGGGGGCGGTTCACAGAAGGCTCGGGTAAGGTCAAAGTGCTGCTGAACGGAGTCTCCTTCAACAACAACCTTGCTGCCGGCAGCCGCACTCTGCTGCGGGTGCCGATGGCCCTGGTGGATCGAATCGAATTCATCCGCGGGCCGGGAGCTTCGGTCTACGGCGAGTACGCATACTCGGGAGTGGTTAACGTCATCACTCGTAGCAACAACGGCGCGTACCTCGAAGGTGGCAGCTTTGGAACGGCGGGAGCTGGCGCCTTGCTCAGCCACCAGAGTGACCGCCTCGATCTGACCTTGACCGTCGGCACGACTCAAAGCGACGGAGATAGCACCGTCTCGGGGCCAGATCTCATCGGCACGGTCTTTATGCAGCCGCGCCTTTCCAACGCCCCCGGGCCGGCCAACAATGCCAACGAGAGTACGACCGCTTCACTGGCACTGGAGCATGGGGATTTCGCGCTCAAGCTGCAGTATTTGCAAGGCGGGTTCGGGGACGGCTTCGGCGTCATCGATGCTCTGCCGCGCCCCAGCACGCGCATCGTCGCTGAAGATCGCTATCTGATGGCGGAGGGCACCAAAGAATGGGAGATCAACCCAACCATCAATCTGCGTTTCAAACTGGGATTACAAAAATACGACAACGACTTCAAAGAGATCGAAGGTTTGCCGCGCGGCGTCCTCGGTTTGCCTGACGGGACGTTCGCGACTTCCACTTATCAAGAAGATCGCGCGTACGCGGGGATCGAACTGGAGTCTACCTGGTTTGAAAATCAGACCTGGCTGCTGGGGGTCGACTACGCAGATATCGAATCCTCCAATGCCATGGTCGTCAACAACCTGTCTCCAACACCGTTCGATCCCGGCTTCAACGATCGCGACCGCGAAGTCACTAGCTTTTACGCCCAGGACTACATCGAGGTCAACGACCAGTGGACCTTCACAATCGGCGTGCGGGCCGATGACTACAGCGACAGCGGCAGCAGCACCAACCCGCGCCTGGCAGCGGTCTACCGGGTAAACGATAAGCACTCCCTCAAGGCGCAGTTTGCCGAGGCGTTCCGGCCGCCGAATTTTGTCGAACTTTACAACCGTACCGAGATCCTGCAAGGCAATCCCGACATTCTTCCCGAAACCGTTCAAACCTCGGAACTCGCCTACATTTTCAAGACCAGCGAGTGTCGGCTTGGCCTGACCTTGTTCGACTCAAAACTCGACGACTTGGTCGCACGTGAGTTGGTGTTCACTCCATTTGGAACTCTTACCTTGCTGAACAATTCCGGCGGAGCCGATGTTCGTGGACTCGAATTGGAGTTCGACAGGCAGCTCTCTCCGAAATGGCGTGTCGACGCCAACGCCGCATTCCTCGCCACAGAAGATCGCGTAAGTGGCGACGACCTGCCCGGTGCCGCCGACACGCTGGCCAACTTGTCGTGGATCTACCAACCTTCGGATTCGTTCGTGATCACGTTGCAGACGCAACACATCGGCGACCGTCATCGGGAAGCTTTCGACCCGCGCGATGACCTCGACGCCCAGACGGTCCACCACTTGACCGCGACCTTTCTCAACTTGGCTGGCAAAGACTTGACACTGCGCGTCGGCGCTCGCAACTTGGGCGACGAAGACACCTTCGATCCGGCCCCGGCCTTCACCTATCCCGGCGACTACCCGCGCGAGGGAAGTAGTTTTTGGTTGCGACTCGAAAAGAGCTTCGGCACAGACCAATGAGCTTCCGATGATGAACCACGTTGGCGGCAGACTCGGCGCGGTCGATGAGGCCCTCGAACGGGGGATTGATTTTCTCCACCGCACGCAAAAAGCGGACGGTTCATGGACCGGCTACTGCCCTGGAGGTCCGTTCAGCACCTGCATGACGATGATCGTCGAGGGCTACCTGGAAGTACTCAGCAAGAAAGACGCCGCCGCCGGCGTGGAGTTTCTACGCCGGCAGCAGAACGATGATGGATCTTTTGTCGACTACCCGTTCGCGGCATCGGGTTCCTTGGATGCCACCGCGATCGCGCTCGCAGCTTTGAAGACCGCCGGCGTCGCCGACACCGACCCGGCAATGGTGCGAGCTGATGCTTTCGTGGCTGCACATGGGGGTTTCGAATCCTGCATTCCCCCCAACAAAGTCCTTCTCGCTTTGGCGGGGCTTGTCGACCCAAAATCGCTCAGCCGGCCGTTGCTGATCTACCGATTACTTCCAGGCGTGGACAAGATGGCGTGCAAGCGCATGGCGGTGTTCATGTGGGTCATCTTCAACGCTTTCAACACCATCACGGATGGCCTTCGTCATCCAGGGCAGCCATCTTTCTGGCGCCACCCAATCAGAGCTTTGGCCCGCAGCGGGAACGCCAAATACTTCAGCCGCGTGCAATGCCCGGACGGCAATTGGAACGGCGTCATCTACACCACCTTGCTGGGCATTTTGACGCTTCATTTTGCCGGTGTTTCGACAGACGACCCACGCATCGTTCGAGCTCTCTCCAAGATTCAACAGTGGAAGAGTTACAGCGACGAAGGCCTGGAGGTCATCCCGTTTGGAGCGGACATTTGGAACACCTCGGTCGCGGTACGAGCCATGTTGCTCCACGGTGCGAGTGCAACGGACGCGAACGTCGCGCGTGGGCTCAAGTACCTATATGACAACCAACCGACAATTCCCGGACCGAAACACTGGCAGAACCCTCCTCGCGGCATCGGAATCGTGGGGGGCTGGCCGTTCATGCCAGGCAACCCTTTCAGCCCAGACTTAGACTCCACCGGAGATGTGCTCTGGACGCTGGGGCTGGCGCTCAAGAAGGGAGCGGGGCAAGAAATCGCCGACGCAGCGCACAAGGGCATGGCCTGGCTGGTACCGATGCAAAACCGAGGCGGTGGGTGGGCTGGCTACACCCACAATCAACGCGACAAGCCGGCTGGGCCGATCTTCACCAAAGTGATGCAGGAGCCGCAGACGCTGCTGCAGAGACTGCGTTGGGCTCTAAAACCGCCACCGGAAATGCTGGATTCGGCCAACGCCGACATCACCGGCCGAGTTCTCTGCACACTTCAAGAGCATGGCTTCGAGGCAGACCATCCGGCGATGCGCGGCGGGGTGCGTTTCCTGCGCTCCCAACTGTGGAGCAACGACCTGTGGTGGGGTCGCTGGGAGGTCAACTATCTGTTTGGTTCCGCCTACGCACTTTCTGGCTTGGCCGCCGCCGGTATCGAGCTGGACTCCGACGAGATCACCCGGTGCAGTGTGGCCGTTCTCAAACACCAGAACGAAGACGGCGGATGGGGTGAGACCATCGACACCTACCTCGATCCGGCTCAAGCCGGCATTGGACCGAGCAGCGCCGCCGCCACCGGGCGGGTGCTTGCGGCCCTGGTAGAAACCAACTGCTCGGATCAGGCCACGCTCGAAGCAGCAGTCGACTATCTGTGCGCCAGCCAGCACGAAGACGGGAGTTGGCGCGACGACTTGACGATGTGGGTGGTGATGCCGCCGGCGATGTACTACATCAATCCGGTCTACACGCAGTATTTAGCCATAGAAGGATTGGTGCGTTTTCGCCAGGCGATCGCGAACGCCGTCTAACCGAGTCTGCGATCGCTATACTGGATGCAATTGATCTACAGCGGATTGATTCCCTCTTAGGTGGGAGTGAACTCAGCGACCTATTATGTCGGCAGCCCATCAGCCACCCTCTTCGAAGCTTCTTTCTTGCTGCCTAACTCTTGCGCTTGCCGCCGGGTTCATGAGTTCGCCGGCGAGAATCGACGCGGAGACCGGCGAATACCAGCACAAGGCGGCCTTCATCCACAATTTTGCCCGCATGGTGAAGTGGCCGGAGTCAGCGCTCGACGGTGCGGATCGGCTTCGTGTCTGCGTCCTTGAGCCCGAGAACACCGACAACGACGTAACCGCAACCATCTACCGCAATATCCAAGGTAAAGAAGCCCAAACCTTGACGGTTGATGTGTCGCGTTGGGATCCCAGCGGTGACGTCTCAACTCCGGCCTGCCAGATCGTTTTTTTTGCCGGTGAAGCCGGTGACCAAGCTGGTGACGTCGCGGGACGGCTCGAGGCCGAGCACGCACTGACCATTGGAGAGACCGAGACCTTCGCGTCAGACGGCGGAGTCATCAACTTCGTCACCGTCGGGTCCAAGGTTCGGTTTGAGATCAATCCCGACGCCGCGGAGCGCGCCGGACTGGTCATCAACTCTCAGCTCATTCGACTCGCGACCATCGTTCATGACCGGGAAGCCGATTCATAGAGGCACTATTCGTAGAGACACTATTCCCAGAGACACGAGGATGGCAAAGAAGAAATCGATTCAACGCCGGCTCACCGGCATCATCCTGCTCACCAGCGCGGTCGCTCTGCTGGTGGCCTCGGTGGCGTTCATCGTGATCGACCTTCGCGGCATGCGCGCGGCCATGGTGCGCGACCTCGCCAGCCAAGCTCGCAACATCGACTACAACAGCACCGCTCCCCTGCTCTTTGGCAACAACGAGGAGACAGCCGAGAGCCTGGAATCGCTGCGCAAGTTTGGACCATCGGTGACGGCCGCAGCGGTCTACGACATCGACGGGAACGTGTTTGCGCGCTATCTACGCGACGGATCCGTCCTCTGGGAAAACCCGACGCTGCCCGCGCGCGACGAACACCGCTTCACTCGGCAACATCTCGACTACTTCCACACCATCGTCTGGGAGGGAGACAAGCTGGGCACGGTCTACTTGCGCAGTGACCTCAGTGAACTCACCGCCCGCCTGCAACGCTACGCGGTCATCGTCGCCGCGATTCTCGCCGTCTGTTTTCTGCTCGCCTATTTTCTTTCCGCAGTCTTGCAACGAACGATCTCCAAGCCCATTCTTCGGCTGGCGGATGTCATGCACAAAGTATCGAGCGACAAAGATTTTTCAGTGCGAGCCGAGCTCCCTCCACAGGACGACGAAGTGGGCACCCTGGTGCGCGGTTTTAACGACATGCTGCGCCGGGTTGAAGAACGCGATCGGGAACTCGAGCATCATCGCGAGAATCTCGAGGACGAGGTGAATGCTCGAACCGCTGAGTTGCGCCGCGTCAACGCTGAATTGGAAACCGCCACACAGCACAAGTCCGAGTTCCTAGCCAACATGTCACACGAGTTGCGCACACCGCTCAATGCCATCATCGGCTTCTCGGAAGTGCTGCAGCAGAAGATGTTTGGTGAGCTCAATGATAAGCAAGACGAATACGTCGATGACATCCTCACCTCAGGCCGTCATCTGCTATCGCTCATCAACGACATTCTCGACCTCTCCAAGATCGAAGCCGGCCGTATGGACCTGCACCTGCGCAAGTTCGTACTCGCCTCCGCAATCGAGAATGCCTCATTGCTGGTACGAGAGAAGGCCGTCCAGCACAATCTGAGTCTCGATGTCGATGTCGATGACTCGATCGGCGAGATCGTCGGCGACGAACGCAAGATCAAACAGGTGGTTCTGAACCTACTCTCCAACGCGGTCAAGTTCACCCCGGATGGCGGTCGCATCTCGGTATCGGCCCGACTCTTGGGCGACCAGGTGGAAGTCGTCGTGGCCGACACCGGCATCGGCATTTCCAGCGACGACCAAGACTCGATTTTCGAAGAATTCCGTCAAGTGGGCAAAGACGAAGCCAAACAACAGGGAACCGGACTTGGACTCACGTTGGCAAAGCGCTTTGTCGAGCTGCACGGCGGTTCGATTTCCGTCGACAGCGACCTTGGCCGCGGTACAAGCTTCCGTTTTGTCCTGCCGCGAGCGGCTGAAGAAGCGGTGGAAGATAAGGTGCAATCCCCTCAGGCCCAGCCGTCGCCCGAAGCTGCAAAAAACAGAACTGCGCGAGACGACGACGCGGAGACAATTCTGGTCATTGAAGACGATCCCACAACCGCCAAGCTACTTTCGATCCATTTGCAAGAGGCTGGGTTTGGCGTCGTCGTTGCTGCAAATGCGCGCGAAGGCCTGGATCGTGCTCGAGAGTTAACACCGGACGCCATCACTCTGGACTTGTTGCTGCCGGATAGCGATGGTTGGTCGGTTCTCAAGGAACTCAAGGCCGACGCCACAACCACCGAGATTCCGATCATCGTCGTGTCGCTGTTGGACGATTCCGGCAAGGGTTTCGCTCTCGGTGCCAGCGAGTACCTGGTGAAGCCGGTGGACTCAGGGGATCTGCTGCAAGCGATCTACCGCTGTGTCAGCCAAGAGGCGACACGGGAAGACGGAGCGATGGCCTTGATCATCGACGACAACTCGGAAAATCTGAAATGGATGCACGAAGTGCTGGCGCGCGAGGGGTTTGAAGTCATGACCTCGACCGGCGGTATGGACGGGCTGTCCAAAGTATGGGGGCAGCGACCGGATCTCATCGTTCTCGACTTGCTGATGGCGGGTGCTGACGGCGTCGAGTTAATCGAGCAACTCAACCGCAATCCAGAAACCGCCGAGATCCCAATCGTCGCGCTGGCCGCTGGGGATCTCGACGACGAAGGACGCGACCGGGTTCGCGTTGAGCTGACGCGACTGGCGAAACAGCGCTCCTTCGATCGAGGGTCGTTCATTACGCTGACAAAAAGCCTACTTAAGGGTGAAGGGAAAGAATGGCTGGCGAACTAGTTCTCATTGTCGAGGACAACGAAAAGAACCTCAAGCTCGCCCGCGATGTCCTTCAGTTCAATGGCTACCAGACCATTGAAGCGGGGACCGGCGAGGACGGCGTAAGGCTGTGCCGCGCCCAAATGCCGGCTTTGGTTCTCATGGACATTCAACTCCCTGGGATCGATGGTTTCGAGGCCTTCCGGCGCATACGGGCCGATGCCAAAACGGCGAAGATTCCGGTCGTTGCGGTAACCGCTTCGGTGATGGCTGCTGACGAGATCAAAATCACCGAAGCCGGTTTCGACGGCTATCTCCGCAAACCGGTGAGCATTCAGGGATTGGTCGACGCCGTGGCGGAACAAATCCAAGGCCCACAGACCGAGAAGGTACCGTCGGAGGACTCTTCTCCCGCGGTGACCGAAGAACTCGCCGTGAGTGCGACCACAACTAGCGGACGCATCCTGGTGGTCGACGACACACCACGCAATGTCAAACTGCTGGCGGACATCCTCACGGCAAACGGCCACCAAGTGCTGACGGCAGCAGGTGGCGCCGAGGCGCTCGATATCGTCTCTTCTGAACCACTCGACCTGGTGCTCCTGGACGTGGTCATGCCGGGCATGACGGGGTACGAAGTGTGCACCCAGATCCGAGCCAACAAAAAGACGCAATTGTTACCGGTGGTCATGGTCACGGCTCTCGACCCCGGCGAAGAGCGAATCAAGGGGATCGAGGCCGGCGCCGACGACTTCTTGACCAAGCCGATCAATCAGGCGGAACTGCTAGCACGCGTGCGCTCTCTGTTGCGGGTCAAGTCACTCCACAATCGGGTTGCGGAGCAAACCGAGCAGCTCGAAGATTGGAATCAAACCCTGGAACAACGGGTCCAGGAACAGATGCGGCAGTTGGAGCGCGCTTCCACCCTCGAACGTTTCCTTCCTGCCAGCCTCGCCAGCCAAGTCATCGACGGTGACCCCGAGGCCATCCTTGAGACTCACCGGCGCGAGATCACCGCAGTTTCTGTCGGCCTTCTTGGCTTCAGCACCTTTTCAGAGTCGGCCGAGCCAGAAGAAGTCATGGGCGTGCTGCGCGACTACCACGCCGAAATGGGCAAGATCATAGGCCGGCATCAAGGTTCGCTGGGCACTGTCAGCCCGGAGAGCATGATGGTTTTTCTCAATGACCCGGTGAAGGTTCCCGACCCCGAGATCAAGGCGATCCACATGGCTCTCGAGATGCGTGAGCGCATGGTCGAACTCGCCGACCAATGGCGCAAGCACCGCTGGGAGCTGAGTTGCGGGTTGGGACTCGACACCGGCTACGCGACCTTGGGCGTAATCGGCTTTGATCAGCGCTGGGACTATGCAGCCATTGGCACCGTGACCAATCTAGCCGCGCGCCTGGGGGCGGAGGCTGGGCCGGGACAGATTCTGATATCCAAGCGCTTCCACACCCGCATCGAAGAACTGGTCGACATCGAAGAACTCGGTGACCTTACTTTGCGCGGCTTTCCCCGTAGCGTCGAAGCTTTCAGCGTGTTGGGCCTCAAAGGAACCGGCGCCAAGCTGGTGGAAAGTTCCTCGCTCATCGGCCGAACACTCGGCCACCACCGCATTCTCGGCAAGCTGGGAGAGGGCGGCATGGGGCAAGTGTATTTGGCCGAAGACACCACGCTCGGTCGCAAAGTAGCTCTCAAATTGATCTCTTTTGCCGCCATGCGCCGCGACCCGAACCCCGAGCGCGAGCAGAGACTGCTGCGCAGATTCCAGCGCGAGGCTCGAGCTATCGCCGCCCTCAATCACCCTGGCATCGTCACCATTCACTCGGTGGACGAGCAGTTCGGCATGCGATTTCTGACCATGGAGTTTGTCGACGGATCGACGCTCGGTGACGCAATCCCGGAAGGTGGATTCGACACCTCAACGTTGGTCGATTTGGGAGCGCAACTCGCGGGGGCTCTCTCTGCCGCCCACGAGCGCGGCATCGTGCACCGAGATCTCAAACCCGCCAACGTTATGGTGACGCGGGATCGCCGCATCAAGGTTCTCGACTTCGGCCTCGCCAAGTTGCGCGAAGCACCATCCAACGACGACCAGGAGCCCGTGGGGGGAGACCTCAATACGATGAGTATCGACGGTCCGACGGTCGCCGGCCGGGTCATCGGTACTCCGGGATATATGTCACCAGAGCAACTCACCGGGGCCGAAACCGACAGCCGCTCAGACATCTTTTCGGCTGGGATCTTGCTCTACATGATGGCGACTGGGAAGCACCCCTTTGTCGAGCGCGAGAATCCCGCCGCCGTGATGGCGGTGTTGCAGGAGGAGCTGGCTCCAGTGACGGAGTTGGCCCCCCACCATCCGTCCATGCTCGAAGGCTTGATCGCTCGCTGCCTGGACAAGGAACCGTCGGCTCGCTACGCCTCCGGACAGGAACTCCTATCTGACTTTGACGAGCTAAGGGTTACGACCCAAGCCACTTCTCCATAAGCTCGGCGTCCAACTCGTACTCAGTCTTACCCTTCAGTTTGACGCCGAGCCAAGCGTGAATGACGTGCATACTGAACGCACGCACCATACGCCGGTGTGCTTTGGTGCGCATCATGTAGCGATCGGCGAAGGCCAAAATCGCTAGAAACAAGTCGACCAGCAGATGGTCCGGAGACCAGCTAGGAACGCCGAGGTCGTTGGCCACCGGCTTGGGCAAGAATCGACGCATCAGCACCGAAGGGAATCCCCGAAACAAGAACGGCGCTTGGCCGCGCATCCAGTCCAGCACCGCTTTGGTCATTGCCACTCCTTCGGGGGAACGAGCGATTTGGCGCGCCTGAATCGTCTCCGTCAAGTCTTTGGCCTCCGCGACGGTCGCGGGAATGAGCTCCGGCACCACCCCCATCTGCCGGCCGACTTCGCGCCAGGCGTTGAGGTAATGCTGTTTCTCTTCGGCGGTAAGTGAGATGTGGATCTTGTCGAGCCCGTCGAGAATGACCCAAGAAAAGGTCATTAGAGTCCCGGCCATATCCTCCTGGTTTATCGGCAGCCCGAGTTTCTCGATGTCCCAGCTCTTGGATGGGTGGTGTAGAAGCAGCTGACGTACTGCGGCGTGGAGTTGCCGCACCATGCGCGCGGTGCGGGTTCCTTTGGCATCCGGCCCTTTGAGGCCGCCTTCGGTCATGACGTCGACGATCATCTGCGTCGTTTCCCATAGGCGCCGGTTGGTCTGCATCTCGATATAGCCGGTTGCGCTCAATACTTGAACACCGTTGGCAGCCGCAAACGCTGCTGGGAGCGAATAGCAAGCGAGGATCATGAGAACTTCCGGGCCATGTTCTTCGAAAACGCGCTGCCCCGCCAAAATTTCACTCTCGTCGATGCGAGCGCCGGGCAGAATCTCGAACGTGGCCCCGAAATCGAGCGTTTTGCGGTGAATGAGAAGCTCGTGCAGTTCAACCCAAAATTCCGGGCTCTTCTCCATTTCGGCGGCAATCGGCTCGTCGAACATGGGGTCGCCAAGACGGCGCATGGCATCCAAGTCGACTCCATTCCAGTGGTTTTGAATCGCAGCCTGGTTCAAAAGGACATCCCCCTTTTTCTTTCCAACGTGGACTTTCAACCAACCCGTTCCAAGTTAGCGTCGAAGGGCTCTTCAGCCAAACAATTCCTAGATCCAGATCCTACTCCAACAAGGCCGGGATCTTGCGTCAGGACTCCGGTCACCGTCGAGGCCTCATCGGCAACTGCTGTAGCCCGAGATCAAAAGACCTTCAAGCGGACGCCGAGACCCCAGGCGGAATCACCAAAGTGGAATGGACCGCGGACTTGCTCGCTGGCAACCCGTGCTGTCCATCATCGGCGAGTACAACCAATCGTTATACTGGTTGCAACGATCCCGGGCTTCGGCTCGCTTCGCAATCTGCTCATTGGGGGCGCACTCGCCGCGCGCGGGGACATTGATACAGGCGATCGCATCCGCGATCGGAAGGAGGCAGTCTTGTCGAAGAAGTTATTTGGTCTGGCCGCTTCGTGCCTGCTCGCATTGAGTACTGTGAACGTCATCGCGGACGAACACGAAGAGCACGACGTTCCACAGTACGCTCACGTCACTCTCTACCGCGTCGCGCCAGCACATTCCGATGAGTGGGAACAGTTGGGCAAGGATTGGGTAAAGGCCTTTGCCGACGCCGGTGCCGATGCGAAGTGGAACTGGTATATGTCGGCCAATGGATTCGAGTACGTGATCGTCGATATGCACCAGGACATGGGCAGCTTCGACCACGGTGACGAAGTGCAGGCTGAAATGGCCGAGATGATCGGCGCCGACACGCTGGCCGCGCTTTCTGAATCCGCAGCCGGAATCGACTTTGAAGTGGTGTCCAGCGAAGTAGCGAAGATCCGCGAAGACCTCTCTTTTCACGGTGGCGAGATGTCCGGTCCTCCCGGCTTCATCCAGGTTGGGATCCACTATGTCAAAGCCGGCAAGGGCGAACAGTTTGAGGGAGCGGTGAAGAAGGTGGCTGAGGCCTGGGCGCAGACCGAGACGCCGGGGCATTGGACGACCCACGAAGTCACCTTGGGCGCGGGTTCCTACATCATCGTTTCCATGGCCGAAAGCGCCGCTGCTTTTTACCAGGCCAAGACCACCGGTCAGGTTCTTACCGAAGCCTACGGTGAAGACGGCGCCAAAGAACTGTTTGAAACATGGCGGGACTCCATCTCGAACTTCAAGCGAGAGAATTGGTTCCCGCAGAACGAACTGTCGTATGTGGCCGAAATGTACGGCGGTCCGGATGCCGCGGGCGCGGAAGGCGGTGACTCCTAGTTTTGCTTCCGCATTCGTCTGATTTCAAGGCCCTCCTTGTGCGGAGGGCCTTGCAGTTTGTGGCTAGTTGGAACTCATCGAAGCGGGGAAACCGGGTCGCGTAAACGTCCGCGCTTCGAGCCCCAACATGGCGGATATTCGGCTTCGCAACTTGTCCAACCCCGAGCCATCGAGCGCTGAAACAGACACCGCTTCCTGACGTTCCTCGCACCAGTCGGTTCCGGGACGGTCAACTTTGTTGCACACCAGAAGCTGTCGTTCTTTCTCGACCCCGAGATCGTGGAGGACCTCTTCGGCGACGCGACGCTGTTCTTCAACTTGCGGATGGCTGGCGTCGATGACGTGCAATACCAGGTCGGCGTCCACGACCTCCCCCAATGTAGAGCGAAAGGAGGCGACGAGATCGTGCGGTAACTTGCGGATAAACCCAACCGTATCGGCAAAGACAACAACGACGCCCGGCGCCAACGCTCCGCGCCGCACTTTGGAGTCGAGAGTCGCAAACAGGCGGTCCTGAGCAAGATCGTCGGCCCCGGTCAGGCGATTGAACAGTGTCGTCTTGCCGGCGTTGGTGTAGCCGGCCAGCGCGATCGTCGGAATCTGCCGACCACCTCGACGCTGCACGACCCGCGTCGTTTCCAGCTTGCCCAGTTTCTTTTTGAGCTGGGCGATTCGCCGCCGCAACATGCGGCGGTCGGCTTCGAGCTGCTTCTCACCCTCACCACCCCGCTGCCCGATTCCACCGACTTGCCTGGAAAGATGGCTCCACCGGCGCGTCAGCCGCGGCAGCAGGTACTCAAGCCGGGCAAGTTCGACTTGAGTGCAGGCTTCAGAGGTGCGTGCCCGCTGGCTGAAGAGCTCGAGAATGAGGCCACTGCGGTCCAGTACCGGGCGCCGGATGCGCTTCTCGAGTTCGCGAACCTGACCGGCCGTCAGGTCGTCATCAAAAAGCACCACGTCGACTTTGAGCGGCTTGGCCGCTTCCCCCAGCCACCGGGCTCGGCCGGAGCCGATCAAAGTCGCGGGATGTGGCGCTTGGCGCGCCTGGATGAAGCTGCCCACAACCCGAGCGCCAGCGCTGCGCGCCAGCGCCGACAACTCTTCGAGATGGTCCTCGGCCACGGCACGAGAAACGCGGCCGATCTGCAAGCCAACCAAGTAGACGCGACGGCCGCGAACGCTGACCGTTCCTGCAAATTCCAATGGAGTCTCGGAGCCGCCTTGCTAGAAGTGAACCGCCACGCCAGCGTGTGCCATTAAGAAAGTCTGAGCGATGTCCATAGGGGCGTAGTGGGCCGAAAGATCAAGTTGAAAGGAGAGACTCTCGGTCATGTCGAACTCGCCCGCGGCGCCGAGCACGACACCGATGGTCGATTCACTGACCGATTGAAACCCCTCTAGGCCGGCGACCTCATAGTGACCTAGCCCGAGATAGAAAGCCGACTCGTAAAAGGCCTCGTAGGCCCAGTAGTCACCGGTCAAAAGAACGAACGTGAGGGTGGCGTCTTCGACTTGGGCGACTTGATCGATCTCGATCTCACCAAAGCGCACTGCGAAATCGGTCCGCGGCCGAGTCTCGAACGCGATCTTGCCCATGACCGATCCATTTCCCAAGCCGGCTTCGTTTTCGTCAATGGAACCGCCGGTGCCGACAAATACTCCGAGCGAAAACGGGCCCTCCGCGTGCGCGGGAGGAGCCATTGCGGCCCATGCAAACAGAAACAACATGGCCAGTGTGGCGCGCCTAAACATCAATTTCTCCTCTTGTCAGCATGAGCAAGTGTCGTTTGAGCGAATGAGTGCAATAGGTGCGCCACCTGCGACGCCGTAAAGAGTTGCGAGTATAGCGCCCTACATTGCGTCTATTGGGACATCAGATGATGCCCGCACTCGCCAACACCAGTCGTTTTCTAGCCTCGCTCGCCGACCTCCTCTTGCCGATGGCATGTCTTGGTTGTGGCGACCCAATTCGGGTCCTACGCCCGCGCCTAGGATTGTGTGCGTTCTGCTTGCGCAACTGGCCGCGGCCGGACCCATCGCGATGCTCCGGCTGCGGCCTCCGAGTCCACGGAGCCAAGCTGGGGTCTCTCTGTGGAGCCTGCCGTCGACGCCGGCTTCCTTTCCAGCAGATGCTCATCGCCTGGGACTATGTCGAGCCGGTCTCCGAGGTTATCCAGACGCTCAAGTTCCATCGCCTTGAAATCCTCGCTCGGGACCTCGCCGACGCCTACGTCGAACACCTGACCGAAGAGCAGCGAGCACTCCTGCGCTCACACGACGCGGTATCAGCGGTGCCGTTGTGGTGGCGAAGGCGCTTGGTGCGTGGATACAACCAGGCGGAACTGATCGCCCGCCGCTTCGCCCATCACCTCGACCTGCCCTACGTTCATACACTGCGCCGGAGGCGCGGTGGTCCACCACAGTCGTCGCGATCGCTTACACAAAGAAGACGCAATGTCCGTGATGCCTTTCGGCCGATCGCTGGGCGCACCCTACATAGGGTCATTTTGGTGGACGATGTCGTCACCAGCGGCGCAACCATCGAGGCCGCGGCAAAGACCCTGCGTCATGCTCACGATTGTGAAGCGCACAACTGCACGGTCACCTGTGTCGCACTCGCACGCACGCCGCGGAATTAAGGCGCCCAAGTCAGTAAGCCATTGGCATCGATCTGGCACAACCACTGATTCGGCAAACTTGGCCTTGCTGACCGCCGTATCTCTTGCATGGTGGTTGTGAGCGGCCATCGGAAATCGACGTGTACCCAGAGATGAGTTCGTGTACCCAGAGATGAATTTAGGTGTGCGGTTTGACACGCAGAAACGTGCCTCCCTATACTTCCAAATGGTGTCGAATTTTTTCGTGAACCGATTCGTTCAGTCCGGCTTTGGTCGCGGACTCGCACTCGCGGGTCTGGCGGTGGTGAGCCTGCAGCTACCGGCCGGTGCAGCAACAGTTGAGACCGTTCCACGGTCTCAACTCCAGGGCACGGTCGTCCACCGCGAGGCGCCCGTCGATCAAGTCCGTGTCTACGCCTTCGAGACCCTCAACGAGGCTTGGAAGCGCACGGAGACAGATGATTCCGGTCGCTTCTTGTTCGATCGATTAGCACCCGGGCTGTACAAGCTCATCGCCTATAAAGCCGGCTTTGTTCCTGCCGTCTTAATGCTGACGCGCGGCGAAGTCGACGATGCCCAGTACGTCCAAATTCAGCTCTCGGCACTGGAAAACGAAAGCGACGGTGAAGATTTCTGGAGTGCGCGGCGCAAAGTGCCGCAAGATGTCCTGCGCGACATCCAGACTTACCTGGCCGTGGACGGTTCGGGGGCCGCTGGTTCGGTGCAGGATGCTTTGCTCGCCTCCCGTACCCAGGTTCAAGCCTTTGCCGGTACCGATGACCGAGCTCCGGGTAACACGGTCTCCGGCGGCAGCGTCGCGGTTGACGGGGTTTGGGGCTCGGCTCGCTTCGAACTCGCCGGGGACTATCGTGAGTTCGGCAACGGTGAGAGGAGCGGTGGCGGCGCATCGCACGCCATTACATTGGCCGTGGATGCCAAGGAATCTGAGGTCGAAGTTACGACCCTGCGCCATCAGCTCGACGACGTGGCAAGCAAAGTGGCCTTGGAACGCCACTCCCTGGGGTGGACCCGCGACTTTGGCCGCGCCGGGCGCTCTTCGGTCTCAGCCGAGTTCACCGAACAAGACGGCTTTTTCCGCACCTACGGACGCGGTCGTCTCGGCCGCATAGCGCCGCAGTCGTCGCGCCAGTTGCAGGTCCGCGCTGAACACGCGGCCGCGCTGACGGGGCGGCACAGCATTCGCGCCGGAGTGGCCTATGAACAGACTGAGATACTGCCGGCCCAGTTGACGACGTTGAGTTCGCCGCAGCCCTACCAGCGCTTGGACTTCTTTAGCGAAGCAGGATTTCGTATCAAGCCGCGCGTCTTGGTTGAGTATGGCCTGGTCACAACTCTGCGCGACGGAGCTCTGTCGTTCGTACCTCGCGGCGGCGCAGTGGTTCAACTCAACGATCGTTGGAGCGCATCGACCACGGCCGCTCAACGCGTCTACGACGAACGGCAAGACTATTTCGGCTACCGGCCGGTTCTGGCGGAGCACTATGATGGTTGCACCAGCGGCCAGAAGTCGTGCTACCAGGTCGAGTTTGCGCGGGTCGCCGAGAACGACAACCGTTTCGCGATCGCCGCGACGCACCGCGAATTCGATGAAACCTTGCAACTCTTCTTTGACGAAGATCTGCTGGACCGATTCGACACCCTCTATTTAGTCGATGGCGATGCGCTCCCCGAGGTCGAGATTGCCTATACCTCGCGCTGGTCTCCCACCGTGGTCGCGCAGATGCGCTCCAGCGTCGGCGTCGGCGGCGGGGGCATGTTGACGATGCGGAGAAGGCGTCCGGCCGAAAACACGGTTCAGTACTTCGTCACCTCCCTCGATACCCAATTCGAGACCACCGACACCGGGCTGTACATTGCATTTCAGCAGTTGGAGCAAGGGGTCGATCCGATTCGCGGTGACGCTTGGACAGCCCTCGACGTTGACAAGCTGCAGCTACGATTGACCCAAGACCTCCGCCAGTTCATGGAAGAGGCTTCCGTCGCGGTGCGGCTGAGCGTGGAACTTGCGCGCGGGGTCGATCCCAATCGCAACCTGCGGCAGGCCGACGACGTCCGTCAGCGCCTCACCGGCGGCGTCGCAGTCACCTTCTAAAACGCTTTTCCGAAGACTTCTGCAATTGCTAGAAGCCGTAGGCTTTCCGCACCTTCATTCATTATTTTGAATTAAGTTTACTATTTTGAACGCAATCGGCTTGTTCCCTTGTTTTAGGCTTTTCTAGGGGGTTCAAAATGCCGATTTCGTGGCATGCTTTCTGCGATAGTGGGCGTTGGGCCGTGAATCGCCGTGGCATTCAGCGGTAGGACACATCAAGGTGCGCAAATTTCTCGCTCTTCTCGCAATCGTTGCCGCACTCGCCGTGCTGGTGATTGGTGCGTTGAGCGCGATTCGCCGAGTTGAAGACTTTCGCACTCTCGAAGCCGATTTCTCGCCTCAAGCTCAAGGACTCCTCGTCACCGCCGTTCGCGACAGTGAACTCCGACCAGGAGATCGCCTGGTTCTGGTCAACGAATTCGAAGTCACCTCCGTGCACGAGGTGGTCGACCGCCTCTCGGGAAGAGAGTCCTCGGAAGCGTTGGTCCTGCGCCAGGGGCGCCTGGTGCGGGTCGCTATGCAGCCGCCCGGGATCAATATTTCGTGGCCCTACTTGGCACAGATTGCGATTGGCATCGCCTATCTAGCGGTCGGTGGATTTGCCCTGGCAAGGCGACGATCCAAGCCCGGCTTATTGTTCTTTACCTGGTGCATCCTTTCGGCGACGATCTTTCTTGTTTCTCCAGGTCGGCAGTTGGCGACTCTGCAGGATCAGATCAGTTACGCAGTTGACGAGATCGCCCGCGTTTTCCTGCCCGCCGTAACTCTGCATTTGTTCGCCGTACTGCCCCGCCCGTTGGCGCTAATCGAAAAAAGTCGAGTACGCGCTCTGCTGTTCTATATCCCCGCCATAGTGTTGTTCTTGCTCCAGGCGGACCTGGTCATCGGCAACGGCCGCTGGTTTGGTCAGGTCGGAGGCGACTCGACCATGGCCATGTCGCTCGCTCGCCTGGATCTCTGGGAGCTCGTTCACATCGTCATTGCGGGCCTGGGCGCCGCTGCGATTCTCGGCTTTCGAGCACTAACCGAGACCGATTGGGAACCGCGACGGCAGTTGATGTGGATTGCGGTCGGTGTCGCCGCCGGATACCTGCCCTTCGCGTTTTTGTACGTCGCACCGCAGATCGGTGGGCGCCACATCCCGGAATGGCGCGAGTTCGTGGCAGTCGCCGCTCTGGTCTTTGTCCCGCTTTCCTTCGGCTATGCCTATCTACGCTATCGACTCGCCGACATCGGCATTCTTCTGCGTAGCGGTGTGTCGACGGCGTTGACTCTTTTTGTCGGCGTGGTCGGCTTCTCGGTCGTTAACCTCATCCTCAAGGACGTCATGGCGGACGCGGCCGAGCTGCCGCGCAATTTGGTTTCATTCTCCGCCGGCCTGGCTATCGCCGGTTTGATGGTGCCGACGCGGCGTTCGATTCGCGATTCTCTGGAGCGACTGCAGTACGGTAGCCGGGTTAGTTTTCGCCGCGATCTGGCCGAGTTTGCCAACCGCGTGACCGAAGAGGACTCACATGGTTTGGCGCACGAACTACTGAGCCAGATCAGCCTCAATCTCGACCTGCCACGCCTGGAGTTATTTCTGGTCGAGGGACAAAAACTGCAGCCGGTACAGGATTGGACTGCCATGCGTCTCGCGGTCGAGGACTTCTCCGAGACCTGGGACAAGGAGCACGAAGTCCTGCAGCCGATGGTTCTGGTCGGCGAGACCATGTCCGCGCAGACCAAGCTACACAAAGACGGCTACCGCTACGTGTTTCCGCTCGTCAGTCGCGGCGAGCCGGTGGCTCTTTTCACCTGCAGCCACCACCACGAGGACGTCCCCCTCAACTCAGACGACCTGGGCCTGCTCCGCGACGTTCTCGATCAGGCGGCTCTCGCCCTCGACAACGCCCGCCTCTTCCACACCGTCGAAGAGCAGTTGGAAGAAGTGTCAAGGATGCAGGAGTTCACCCACAGCATCCTCGAGTCGTCACCGGCGGGCATCGCCGTGCTCGACAGTGAAGGGCAAATCCGCTCCGCCAACCGCGCGCTCGCGAGGATCCTCACCCGCACCGCCAGTGACTTAGAGGGTCAGCCCCTGACCGCTGTTCTCAACATCGACAAAGTCGAGCGCGGCCAGCTCAACGAAGCGCAGGTGGAGCGCGCCGACGGCAGCGTCGCACATTTGCAGTTGTCGACCGCAGATCTTTCAGACCCGTCGGCAGCGGAGCCGCTCACCGTACTGTTGGTGCAGGATGTCACCGAACAAGTGGAAATGGAGCGCGCGCTGCAAGAGCGAGAGCGACTGGCCTCGCTGGGCATGCTGGCCGCCGGTGTCGCGCACGAAGTCAATACCCCGATCACCGGCATCTCGAGCTACGCGCAGTTGCTCCTGCAAGACACCTCCGAGGACGACCCACGCTACGAGATCCTCAAGAAAGTGGAGCAACAGACGTTTCGTGCCTCCCGCATTGTCAACAACTTGTTGAGTTTGTCGCGCGGGAGTACTGGCCCGATGGCCACCGTGGACTTGTCCAGCACCCTACACGATTGCGTCGACCTCCTCGGCGAGCGGAGGCGCGCTGCGGGGGTCGACTTGGACATGTCGGACTTGCCGGAAGATCTGCAAGTGGTCGGTAACGAAGGGGAATTGAGCCAGGTATTCACCAATCTACTGGTCAACGCCATTGATGCCATGTCGGCGCATGGCGGCCTGCTCACCGTGCAGGCCGCCAGCGAGGGTGGACGCGCCCGGGTCGTCATCTCAGACACCGGCCCCGGGATTCCACGCGAGATTCAACCGCGCATTTTTCAGCCGTTTTTCTCAACCAAGAAAGACCGTGGTGGTACCGGTTTGGGTCTGTCCATTTCGTTCAACATTGTCGAACGCCACAACGGCGAAATCCGCTTCGCTACCCGCCCAGGCGGCACTCAGTTCACCGTCGAGCTACCGCTGGCCCCCGACGACCAGACCCTTGAAGACGGAGCTCCGAACGACGACAAGCACAGCGACGAGACCCTCGCGCAGCCCGGCACCTAGAGGTAGCTGAACTTTTATGAGTGGTCGCATTCTCATTATCGACGACGAGGAAGTCCTCCAGGACGTTCTCGCCACTCTGCTCCAACGCGAAGGCTTCGAGACCCTTTCTGCGCGCACCGGCCGCGACGGCCTGCGCCTGGCTACCGAAAACGACGTCGACCTCGTTTTGTTGGACTTGATGCTTCCCGACTCCGACGGTATGGATATTCTGGATCAGATCCGCACCCGAACACCGGACCAATTGGTGGTCGTGATCACCGCCTATTCGTCGATGGAAACTGCGATTCAAGCGATGCGCAGCGGTGCTTTTGACTACGTCGCCAAGCCGTTTAAGAACGAGGAAGTGCTGCTCACCATTCGCCGTGGGCTTGAGCAGGGCCGCCTCAAGACGGAAAACAAAGCTCTACGCAAGCAACTGCAGAGTGCCAAACCCGGCATCGACAACATCGTCGGCAAGAGTCGCCCGATGCAAGCGGTCTACGACCTCATTCAGCGAGCGGCGCCGGCCACCAGCAACATCCTGGTTCTGGGGGAGAGCGGCACCGGCAAGGAACTCGTCGCCAAGGCGGTTCACCATCACTCGCGCCGCGCCGACGGGCCGTTCGTGGTGGTGAACTCGGGATCGATGCCTCCCGACCTGCTTGAGAGCAACCTGTTCGGGCACGAAAAGGGCGCCTTCACTGGCGCCGTGTCGCGCAAACAGGGCCTATTCGAGGTCGCCCACGGCGGCACCATTTTTCTCGATGAAGTGGGCAACATTCCACTTGAGACCCAGGCCAAACTCCTGCGCGTCATTCAGGAAAAAGAGTTCATGCGTCTCGGCGGAGTTGAGACACTGCGATCCGACGCACGCATTGTAGCCGCGACCAATGCAGACCTCGCCGAGGAAGTGCAAGCCGGTACTTTTCGAGAGGACCTCTACTATCGCCTCAACGTCATCACCATCCCCATCCCTCCCCTCCGCCAGCGACCAGAAGACATCCCGTTACTCGCCGATCACTTCTTGCGGCGTTCGGCTCTGGAGAACGGCAAGGAAGTGACGCAAATCGCTCCCGAAACCATGGAGGTCTTGGCTCGCTACCCCTGGCCCGGCAACGTCCGTGAGCTCGAAAACGCCATTGAACGCGCGGTGGTGCTGGCGACCGACGAAGTGATCGAACCAGCGTTGCTGCCCTCCGCACTCGCCAGTGGCAAGGCGACCTCGAGTTTGATGACACCAGACTTTGACAACGGATTTTCGCTACGAGAAGCAACAGCGGATTTTGAACGACACCTCATCAACTCCGCCTTGGAGCGCAGCAATGGGGTACAAAAGAAAGCCGCCGAGTTGCTGCGCGTTAAACCAACGACATTGCACGAGATGATGAAACGGCTGGAAATCCCCACCAGCCGAGAGCGCTAAAGTGCTCTCTTGAATTGCGGCGAGCCCCAAATTCGACTCAGGAAATCCAAGCGTAGCCCAGCTTGAGGAAGAAGCTGCGGTCTTCTTGCTCCAAAGAAGCCCCGTCGGTTCCCCTTCGGGTGTCCGAGTAGCCAACAAAGAGGACCGTCTGTGGGTTGATCTTGTAAGAAAACAGCAGTTGGTTGAATAACACCTCAGTCTCGGCATCGACTTCGTTGTCGTAGAGGTCTACAGAACGATCGATCTGGGTGTACTGAGTGATCAAGCGCAGGAACGAACGCCGGTTGAACTGGTACATCCAGCGCGACTGCGCCAGGTTGGCAGTAAAGAGTGTGCCGTCATCGACATCGAACCGGCGCCAGTCGTAGTCGATGTTTGCCCGCAGATGCTTGCCGAACTTGTAGTCGATTTCGGGATTGACGCGCAACTGGTCGCCAGGACGCGTGTGGGCGAAGTCAATCGCATCGGCATCAAGCCGAGTGAACATGCGCAGCGTCAAGTTGCCATTGGGACGAGTTTGGAGGAAGCTCCAAGCGAACGCTTGATCGAAGGTGACGCCGTCGAAAAAGCGGTCACGTACGCCGCCGCCGAACTCCACGAAGGACTGCTTGGGCAGGGCGATGCCGGAGTGAAACTCGGTTTCCCGTTCCAGCAGTTGACCGGATTGATCGTGGGTGATGTCCCAATCGCCACCAAACCAGCCGCGTGAGATCTTGCGGTCTTCGGGCCACCAGGTTCGCCTCAGGCCGCCAACCAGGAACGTGTAGTCCACGCGCGGCTCAAATCCCATGTCGGCGCGAAAGCCGTCGCCAATATCGTTGTACCGAAACCAGCCATCCCAGTTGCGCGAGTCGTAGTTGTAGCCGATCGTATAGGCGCTGTCACTGAAGCTGCCCTCGGGAGTCTCGAACTCCTCCATCACATCGAGCGGATATTCGGTGTTGGAATTCAAAAACTGGAAATCGACCGAGTGCGATTCCTTGAAGCGAAATTGCCCGTCGATACCTCCAACGTAGTTGTGGTAATCATCGGCGCTACGCGTGGTACCCACGAAGCCGATCGACGAGTTGTCGCCGATGTCATGCCGATAGCGAAAGGCCGCGTCATTCGACTCGAGGTCCAGCGAAGTCGCGTCGGAGCCCTGGCTTCCAGGCAGAAGCAAGTTGGTGACATTGTCCTGCGCCGCAAAGACTGCCAGGGCGCTTTCTCCGACTTTGCCGGAAAGTTTGATTCCCCAGTCGGGGTCGGCGACGTTGCGCGAAAATACGACGTCAAAGGGCGTGCGGAAGAAGTCCGCACCTTCCAGAAAGAACGGCCTTTTCTCGGGGAAAAACAGTGCGAACTGCTGGTTGATGTTGAGCTGCGCCACGTCGGCCTCGACGTTGGAGAAATCTGGGTTCATGGTGGCGTTGAGAATGAGGCTCGGGGTGATGCCCCATTTTGCGGTGAGGCCGAACTCGGTTTCCGAGTCGCCGCTTTCAAGTTGCCCGGTGTCGTCGTTGCGGGTATCCACCGTGGCTGAGGTCAATGTCGGCACGATCTCCAAGTTGCGGCCGGGGTCGACGCCTTCGATGCCGGAAAATTTGGAGATCTGGCACAGGTAGCAGTTGAGATCGCGATCCATCGGCTGCGAGGCAATGCGATGGCGTTGCTCCCGTGGATAGAAGCGCAACGCATCGATCCCCCAAGTCTGGATGTCGGCGGTGCTGGGAAACCGCAATGACGAGAACGGGATCAAGAACTCCACTTCGTATCCGGTCTCTGAGATGTGACCAGCAGAGTCCCAGATGGCGTCCCACGAAGAATCCTCCCGCCCCGACACGCCGTCAAAAAAGAGATCCATCTGGACGCCGTAGGGGTTGGCAAAGAACTCGAAGCCCCGTCGCTCGTCGTTGAAGGGATCGAGAACGACGCCCACGAAGTCGTTGTCCCAGGCAGAGTCCCGATCCATAAGATGAGCGCGGATCTTGCTCGGGTCTGGATCGCTGGCGCGCACTCCAATGTAGACATTCTTGTCGTCGTAGGTGAGCAGGACTTCGGTTTCGACCGGCGGCTCCACGTTCTCGCCGGGATCGGTTTCGTAGCGAAGCGGAATACTCAGAGCCGAGTCCCAGGTCGACTCGTCGAGACGACCGTCAATAGCGATCTCTTCGCTGGTCGGTCGAATCCGCCATTGTTCCGGATCGAGGATTCCGGCGGCGGCTTCACTGTCCATGTCCGCGCCGGGGGCCACGTCTGTGCCGGGAGTTCTTTCTTCAGCGAACAACGAACTGGACCCCGCCACCATCAGGAGCGCGAGAAGCAGAATTCGGGACCAGGAGTACGCAGGCTTCCTTTTCACCTTCACCATACCTTTCGTCATCTTTCTAAACCGGTAGAAGTGTTGCACCACACTCAGTTCTTTTTACGCGCCGACTCTGCCCGAAGTTCTCGCGCAGTCCGAAAGACGGCCTCCTCTAGCCGCGCTTCTGGTTCTTCGACGCGCCAGGTACTGAATGGGTTTATTGGAGCCCGTTCAACCAACCTGCCTCGCCTTTCGGCTTAGACTCTGTTCCCGGTTAAAGTGTTCCCACCGTGGGGCTCAAGCTCGCACGAGGGGCAAAGACGCCGAGGACATCCATGCTAGAGCGACTTGAACAACTGGTAGCGACTCACAAAAAAATCCTTGAAGATCTTGCCCAGCCGGAGGTGCTGGCCGATCCCAAGCGCTACCGCGAGCTCAATCAATCTCTGGCCGAGATTACGCCCGCGGTCGACCTCTATCAGGAGTACCAGGACCTGGCGCGACAACGCGACGAAAATCAAGAGTTGATCGGCACTTTAGAGGCCGATGACGAGTTACTGGAACTCGCGACCGAAGAACAACAAGGAATCACCGATCGGTTAGAGCAGGTCGAAGAATCGATTCGTCTTGAGCTTACCCCCAAGGACCCCAACGACAAGCGCAACGTTGTTCTCGAGATTCGTGCTGGAACCGGCGGCGATGAAGCAACTCTTTTTGCCGCCGAGCTGTTCCGCATGTACAACCGCTACGCCGAAAACAACCGCTGGAAAGTAGAGATCATCGACTTATCCGAATCCGGCGTACAAGGGATCAAAGAAGTGTCTGCGATTGTCGAAGGCGCGGGCGCTTACAGCCGTCTCAAATTCGAGGCCGGTGTCCACCGCGTACAGCGCGTGCCCAAGACCGAGGCGTCCGGCCGCATTCATACCTCGGCGGTCACCGTCGCGGTGTTGCCGGAGGCGGAGGACGTTGAGATCGAGGTCGATGAGAAGGACCTGCGTATCGACCGCTTTTGCGCCTCGGGTCCCGGCGGGCAAGGAGTCAACACCACCTATTCTGCTGTCCGCATTACCCACCTCCCCACCAACATTGTGGTCTCGTGTCAGGACGAGCGCAGCCAGATCAAAAATCGGCAGAAAGCAATGCGCGTGCTCAAAGCGCGTCTACTGGAGATCGAGCAAGAAAAGGCACACTCCGAGCTCTCGGCCGAGCGAAAAAAGATGGTGGGAAGTGGTGATCGTTCGGAGAAGATCCGCACCTACAATTTCCCGCAGAGTCGCGTCACCGACCATCGCATAGGGCTGACATTGCATCGACTGGGCGCGGTCCTGGAAGGCGATTTGGATGAACTCGTCGACGCCCTCAGCGATCATCAGCGCGCACAGATGATGGAGTCGCTCGCCGCGGACACCGACGAACGGTGATCTTGGCACCGTGAGCATCGAGCTTGTGACCGGCGGGACGGTCGCAGAGTTGCTGGACTGGGGTGCGGAGCGCCTGCGGCTTGCGACTCGAGACAGTTCCGGACGCGAAGCCGCTTGGCTGCTGGCTCGGGTTACCGGCACCAGCGAAGCACATCTGCGCGGCCATGGTGAACGGACCGTCGATGCTCGAGATGCCACGACATTCTCAGAATGGATACGACGACGCGCTGCAGGGGAGCCCTTTGCCTACATCACAGGGCAGCGAGAGTTCTACGGCCGAGAGTTCCGCGTCAATCCGCAGGTCCTCATTCCCAGGCCGGAGACGGAGCACGTTGTCGAACTCTCGCTCAGCGTAACCCTGCCGTCCGCTCCGCGCATTCTCGATCTCGGTACCGGCTCGGGAGTTCTCGCCGTCACGCTCGCTCTCGAGTTCGGTGACTCCCGCATCGTCGCAGTCGACCGGTCCATTGCCGCTTTGGCCGTCGCGGCCGCCAACTGCCGCCGCTTTCGAGTCACCGACCGCACTACTCTTGTCGCCGGTCACTGGAATCGAGCTCTCGGATCGGAATTCGATCTGGTGGTCGCCAACCCACCCTACCTGACCGCAGAGGAATGGCTCGCTACGTCCGCTGAAGTGCGTGAACACGAACCTCCGCAGGCCCTTGTGGCCGGAGAACATGGACTCGACGCCTACCTGGAGCTCGAACAGGGATTGGGACGGCTGCGCCGCGGCGCCGTAGCGATCCTCGAAATCGGCGCCGGCCAGGCGACTCAGATAACCAAAATCTTGGGCAATCGACTCGAAAATATGGCAATCCATCGCGACTTGGCGGGACGCAATCGGCTTGTGATAGGAACGACCAGGTGAGGAAATCGTGGACAAGCTGAGAATCCAAGGACCAAGCCGGCTGTCGGGCTCGGTACAGGTGTCCGGAGCCAAAAACGCCGCCTTGCCGGCGCTCACCGCCGCGCTGCTCACGGGCCAGCCCGTCACTTTCGAACGCGTTCCTCTGGTGCGCGACATCGCCACCATGCGGGCACTGCTCCAACATCTGGGCGTCGAGAGTAAGTCCTCTGGAAGCAGACTGACCCTGCACTGCTGCGAGTCCCCAGCGGTGGACGATGCCCCATACAAGCTCGTCAAGACGATGCGCGCCAGCGTCCTCGTTTTGGGACCCCTGGTGGCACGGCTGGGACACGCTCGGGTGTCGTTGCCGGGAGGATGTGCGATTGGAGTTCGGCCCATTGATCAGCACCTCGCCGCGCTGGAGGCTTTGGGCGCAACCGTAGAGCTTGAGCACGGTTACGTTTCGGTAACCGCCAAACGGCTGCGCGGCACTCGCTTTCGGTTTGCGGTCGAGACGGTTGGAGGTACCGAGAACACGCTTCTCGCTGCGTGCCTCGCTGACGGCGAGTCAACATTCGAGAATTGTGCGCAGGAACCGGAGATTGAAAACTTGGCCAACATCCTCAACGCCATGGGTGCCAAGATCGAGGGAGCCGGGTCATCGACCATTCGCGTACAAGGCGTGGATCAACTCAGTGGCTGCCACCAGACCATCATCGGAGACCGTATCGAGGCCGGCACCTACTTGGCCGGCGCCGTGGCAACCAGCGGAGACGTAACCGTGCTGGGCGCCAGCCCCGATCACCTGCGACCACTCTTGAATACCCTTGAGGAATGTGGGGCGCGCATCGACAGCAATGAATCGATGATTCGCGTGCGCGCAGATGGAGGGCTTTCGCCCGCCAATATCCAAACTGCACCACACCCCGGTTTTCCAACCGATCTGCAGGCGCAGTTCATGGCCCTGGCGACGCAGTTGCATGGTGTTTCGCGGGTTTACGAGGCGGTGTTTGAAAACCGCTTCCAACATGTCCCTGAATTGAGCCGAATGGGTGCAGACATTCGTATCGAAGGTAGCCTCGCGGTCGTCCACGGCCCCACCACCCTCTCGGGCGCCAAAGTTATGGCCACCGACCTGCGGGCTTCGGCGAGCCTGGTGCTAGCCGCCATCGCCGCTGACGGTGAGAGCATCGTCGATCGCATTTATCACCTGGATCGTGGCTATGAATCCATTGAAGACAAGTTGACCGAGCTAGGGGCAAGTGTTGAGAGGATTTCTGGCTAACAACCGGCTTTGGTTTCGCCTTCATGTCGCCATTCTGTTGCTTCTCGCGGCGACTTTGACTGCGGATCGCGCCGACCCTCGCATCGCCCTGCTTTCCCAACGCCTCAATGGTCGGTTTGGGGATTTCGTTAGCAGCGCCGAGCGCATGCGCAGCCAGGAGCCGAAGCAATACTTCGAACTCGGACTGGATCTGTCTCTTGGCGAGGAGTATCTACGTCAGGGTCGCACCCACGATGCGCTCGACGCTTTCGTGCGTGCGCTCGGAGCACCGCCACCAATTCAAGATTTGGCCATCTTGCGCATTGCGCAGCTTCACTTGCGACTGGGACGCCCGGACTCGGCAGCGGAGTTTGCTCGGCGGGGGCTGGACCGCAAGTTGGCTTGGCAAGGCGAGCTGATCGACACTCTGTCTGGAGCTGTCGAACGGAGCGGACAGTGCCAGTTGCTCGAGCGCGATGCAAACTGGCTTCTGGATGCAGTAATCGAACGAAAGCGGCGCCTAGCGCACGCGAAGTGCGTGCTTCCGGGGCAGTCGGCACAATCCGTTTCGGCGTTGTTGGCGCTGATTGGTGCCGAGGGCAAAGACCTGGTGGCATCTGAGGCCGGAGAACTGCTGTGGAATGAGCGCCAGCGGCTGTCTGACGCCGATCGTTTGGTTCTAGCGCGCTCATTACATCACCATCGCCGTTTCACTGAATCAACGCAACTGTTTGAACAACTGTCGAGCGACGACACCAACCTCGACGACGCCTACTCGTTGGCACGAGGCCTGTTCTGGCTTGAGCGGTACAACGATGCCGCCGAGCGATTCGCGCGCATCGCCAATCGAGCGAGCGGCTCCCGCACCCGAGCGCGAGCCTGGTTTCAGCGCGGCCGCAGTCTCGAACTGGGGGGCAATCCAGCAGCTGCCGGCGTAGCGTTTCGCCGTTCATACGATGCGGAGCCGCGCGGCAACTGGGCGAGCGCAGCCTTGCTGTCCGCTCTGCGGCTTGAGGTGCTGGCACGCAGAAGCGATGAAGCGGGTCGGCTATATCGTCTGCTGGCGGCGAATCGCTCCTGGAAAACACTCACAGACCGCGCAGCGGTGTTCTTGGCTGCTTCTGAAATAGCGCAAGGACAAACAGGACAGGCACGGGGTTGGCTGTCGCGCAGTTCGAGCCCGGAGTTTTCGTACTGGAAAGGTCGATTGGCGGAACTCGAGTCCAACCCCAACGCCGCCGTTCAGCACTACGAAGGACTCGGTATCAACCCCTATCACCCGACGGCTCAATGGGCGTCGGCGCGACTGACCGGCGGTTTGCAGGAAGTTGCCTCGGCAAGGGCGCAGGAGCTCTCCGGGGCGGCGAGTTTGCAATCCCTCGCTGCAGCACGATTCCTCGCCAGTGCGGCGTCCCGTCCGGAGATCGACGCGCGGATCGAAAAAAGTGCCCGGCTGGCATTGGGATCGCCCTACGACCTCAAGCCGGCCCCGGTGCCAACATGGCCTTTGTGGCAAAGGACGACACCATCTGAAGAGGTCCGCCTGGCGACCCTGGGAGCTGTGCTCAGGCCGCGGAGCACCGCCACTCTCTTCCCCATCGCGCAGCCTGAACTGGCTCTTGCCGGCATTGACCTGCTCTATGCGACCGGCCACCCACGAGACGCGCTACGCCACGCTGAGATCCTCAAGAACGGAATTCTCAAAAAGCGGGCGCTGGACTCCGTACCTGCAATCGCGCTGCCTTGGGCGGAACGTCGACTTTACCCGCGGCCCTATGCCGGCATCATCGAATCCGCCGCCAGGGAGTTCGACGTCGATGGTGACCTCTTGACCGGCCTGATTCGTCAGGAGAGTCGATTTGACAAGCAGGCCGTGTCGCAGGTCTCGGCTCGCGGTCTGACTCAATTCGTCGTCACCACCGCCGAGCAAGTTGCTCCCCGCCTCGGCATCGAGCAACTCACCGCGCGCATGCTGCACGATCCCGAAATTTCGATTCGTCTTGGCGCGGCACATCTGCGCGAACTGGCCGACTTGTTCCAGGATTCGATACCGGCAATGTTGGGGGCTTATAACGCTGGCGTGCCGCAAGCTCGCATTTGGCGCGGCTATTGTTTTAGCGACGATCCCGCAGAGTTCTGGAGCAAGGTCGGGTTTACTCAAACCAAGGACTACATCGGCAAGGTGATGAGCAACGCCGCCCATTACCGCCAACTTTTGGTCGAAGACATCAATTAGCTCGCACCAATCACCCGTCGAGGGAGCTTATGGAGCGGTCAATCCTTCACAGGCTGGTCAAATGGCAAATAGACCACGGTCCTCTGCCGCTCACCTCTTCTTTGAAGGGCAACGGGCAACGCTCCATATTCGCTCAAAATCGAGCTGGTCTTTAAATGCAGTTTGGTCTAACCAAACGCTGCTGAATACACGCACTCTTTCCGATTGTGGGGACAAGGCGAAACTTCGGAAAAACTCGGATCTGCACTTCAGGTAAGGATTCTGAGAACTTGCACAACTTCTACGTTCATGGCACATTCCCTAATTGTCACAGGAGAATTCTGGCTCAGAAGGGGCCAGCTTAAAGCGAATCCATGGAGGGAACGCGTTATGAAGAAGGATGCCAAAGTATTCATGCTGGCAGGGGTATTGATGCTAGCCGGAGCCGCTGTTGCCCTAGCTGACTATTGCCAATGGACCGGCGGCGTATGTTCTGGTGGAGACTATATCTATTGGGAAAGATGCTGGACAAAGCCAGGCGGCTACTCCTATATGACAATCAATAAATCTATCGGCGACGGATCCTGTTAGGTCGTTGGGCAGAAAGGCCGCGATGTGAAGGTCTGCCCACAGAGCCTGAATGAGTAGATTCAAGTCGATGCCCAGAATGGCCAGAGCAGTGAAAGCTTCGGCGCTTGTTCTCTTTCTACTGACCAGCAATTCTGCTGCGGCCAGTGACGACGCGGCTTCGATCACCGTTAAGCCGGTAACTCTCGAAGAGACTTTTGAAAGCTGGGAAGAGCTCGCACTGTCGAACAATGGCAGCGATGCCTACATCGTTGACGGGACAACCTGGATTGTTTATGAGTTAACGGAATCAGGTGAACTGAAGGTCGAGCAAACTCTCAAAACAGAGGCGAGCTTTTTGGCGGGACTGCTTGGAGCACAGTCGGCCGGACTCCAACCTGGAGAACGAGTGATTCGATTCGCCATGGATGGCTTGGCCACCTCCGTCTTAACCAGCGGAGGAAGGATCTATTCTTTTGACGGATCTGGTAATTTGGTTGCAAAGACAGCTTTACCCGTAGCTTCTGACTTGGTGATCGATAGAGGTAGGGTGATCGTAAGCCGCCCTCCTGTGAAGTTCTCTTCTGATGAGGACGCTTGGCCTCGCCTCGCCCTTTTGCCGGAAGATGAACGCGAGCCAACGCGGACAGCGCTGGCACCCACTGCATTCGAGTCATCGACCGGAATGACTATGGACTTGTCTTTGACCTCTAACCTCTCGGGTGAGCGAGTATTTGCGGTAGAAAAAGGAAACTACCGGGTTTATGTGCTGGACAACGACCTTGATTTCAAGGGTGTATTTAACGACCCACAGTATGTTTTCCAAAAGCCAGAAGATTGGGACGACAACACTGCTCACGCAGGATTAAACGCCATTGCACGCGCAAGCACATTCAAAGAAAAGAGGGGGGTTAGCTTGTCCTCATCCGGGTCCACGCAGCCAGTGGTGGAAAGCGTGGTGATGGGGATTCCTCAAACTTCTGTCGTCGCAGACATCACATGGGATGAAACACTGCACTGCGTCGTACTGCTCGTCAATGATCACGATGAGCAACCAACCCTACATGCCTTAGACCCTACAAGAATGACAAGGGCCATCTACAAAGTACATGGCCTTGAAAGAGCCGATGAGATCGCGTTTTCAAGGGGCGGGTACTGGTTTCTAGATCGAAAGAACAAGAAGCTGCTGAAAGGTCCCTTGCTCCAGTGGGTGGAAGGAACTGATATTCAGCATCAGTTTATTGCCTCTGGTGAGGCTGACTTGCTGGACAAGCTTGGTATCGGCGACCGTTGAGGCGTCAGCGCCGAACCATTCTCGGTAGGCCGGTCCAGGTAGTCCGATATATCCGCCTCAAACCGTAGTTGCGCCGTCCAGCGATCGACTTCTTCACTCAGGCGACGTTGGTAGATCAGCTCGCGCAGGGGCTCGCGCACCTGCCGCAGATCCGGTACCGGTTCACCGCGTTCCTCCATTTCGGGCACAAGCTCATCACGGTAGTAGGCCTCGATCTGGTCGAGGTCCACAAAGACCCGCGCCCCGAGCCGATTTTCAACGAAGTTCCACACCGCGAGCTGCCGGGCGATGAGTTCGCGTAGCCGCGCCTCGCTGAGGCCAGCGCTGCGCAACGAAGCTTCATACTGCTGCTGGCTTCCAGCCCGGTCGCGTAGCGCTGCGATCTGGGCGTCCACGGCCTCTAGATCGATGTCCTCCACGCCGTGGCGGCGAACCACCGCGTAGCGCAGGCGCTCGTCGATGATTTGTTCGAGAACGCGCCTACGATAGGCCGCGCCGGCCTCGTCCGGGTTGCGAGGGACAATCTCCAACTCCTCCGCTGCCACCAGATCCGACAGAAAGATCGGCGCCTCGTCGACCAATGCGACGATGCGGTCGACAAGAATTGACGAGCCCGATTCCAGGCCTTCGCTTGATTCCAGGCCTTCGGCTGCAGCCGCGGTGCCGCACCAGAACTGCAACATCACCAACGCTAAGACCGTTCTTATGCCTGCTAGCATGCGCATCGACCCCATTATGACCGAGCCCTGCAAAGCCGAGACCCGATGAGCGAGCCGGGTGCTCTCGTCCTGGTAGCCACTCCATTGGGCAACCTCGGCGACTTGTCTCCCAGGGCGGAGGAGGCTCTCGCCCTGGCCGACCTCATCGCCTGTGAGGACACCCGGCGCTGTGGGATCCTGCTGCAACAAACCGGAGTCGACAAACGGGAATTGACCTCACTGCACGAGCACAACGAAGAGCGCCGGCTACCCAAGTTGATCCGTCGACTGCAAGAAGGCGCCCGTGTCGCTCTGGTCTCGGACGCGGGTACACCGCTGATTTCCGACCCCGGATTTCGTCTCGTGCGCGCCGCCATCGAATCCGGCATTCAGGTCGAGTCCGTGCCCGGTCCATCGGCCCCAATTCACGCCCTGGTGGTATCCGGACTGCCGCCGCAGCCCTTCACTTTCGCTGGATTTCCTCCTCCCAAACGAGGCAAGCGCCAGACCTTTTTCAAGCGGTTCTCCGAACTCGGCCACACGCTGGTCTTGTTTGAAGCGCCGCATCGCCTTGTGGCCTGTCTCGAAGACGCGCTCGAAGTGCTTGGGGACCGCAGGGCGGTGGTAGCGCGAGAACTGACCAAGCTGCACGAAGAAGTCTCCCGGGGTCAGCTCAGCGAGTTGCTCGACGATTTCAGCCGCCGCGAGCGGGTGCGTGGTGAAATCACCTTGGTCATCGACCGCTCACCGTCGGACTCAAAATAAGAAAACCAGATTAGAAAGCCCCTCGGACGGGCGCCTCTTGGAAGTGAAGTCACGCCGCCGCCTTATCGGCCAGAGGTCGGCGAATCCAGCACCCGCCCAGAACCTGCGATCCGCGATAGAAGACCGCAGCCTGTCCCGGAGTCACCCCAAACTGAGGCGCCGCAAACTCGACTCGCGTTTCATCGCCCTGTGCAAAAACCTTCGCTTGGACCGGGCGGCTGCGGGCGCGGATTTTGACTTCCACTTCGGCACCCTCGGGTTCTCCACCGCCGATCCAGTGAGCTGGCTCGCCTATCAATCCATCTGACAGCAGTCGCTGCCGAGGCGCCACCGTAACCTGGTTCTCGGGTCCATCAACGCCAACGACATAGAGCGGACTGGAAGCGCTGATGCCCAATCCTCGGCGCTGGCCGACTGTGTAGCGGTAGTAGGGCGCGGCGTTGCCCAGTTCCTCGCCCTGTTCATCGATAACTGTGGCCGGACCGGCGGCCTGCTGCCCACGCACTGCTAGTTCGTTTTCGAGGAACTCCTGGATTCCTCCCGACACGAAGCAGAGCTCCATACTCTCGCCTTTCTCCGCCACGATCAGCCCTGCTTCGCGAGCCAATTCACGGACGCGATCCTTGGAAAGTTCGCCGAGCGGAAATCGTGCCGCCCGCAACTGCTCCTGCGTCAGTTCGAACAAGTAGTAGCTCTGGTCCTTGCCCTCATCGCGAGCCGCATGAAGTTCCAACCCTTCGTTGGTCTCAACGATGCGCGCGTAGTGGCCCGTCGCTACAGCGTCGGCACCGATCTCGCGCGCCTTCTCGACCAGCAGGTCGAACTTGAGCCAGGTGTTGCAAGCGGTGCACGGTACCGGAGTGCTGCCTTCGAGGTAGCTGTCCACAAACGGTTCGACCACGTGCTGGCGAAATTCCTTTTGCATCTCCAATACGTAGTGCGGCATTCCGACCTGATCGGCGACACGTCGTGCATCGCCAAGATCCAACGCCCCACAGCACTTGCGCCCGACCGTCGAGTCGACGTCGGGAGCCTCCTCCCACAGCAACATCGACAGTCCAATGACGGGCTCGCCGGACCGCGCCAGCATCCAAGCCGTCACCGACGAGTCGAGTCCGCCGCTCATGGCGACCGCGGTCAAACTCATCCCGCAGCCCTCTTCAGCCGCAACTCGGCCACCGCCGTTTCCACGGCCGAACACAACTCGTCGACCTCTCCTTCGTCGTTGGTCATGCCGAAGCTAAAGCGCAGTGTTGAGGCGGCGAGGTTTTCGTTCACTCCCATGGCGCGCAAAGTTGCGCTCGGCTCGACCTTGCCGGATCCGCAGGCGGACCCCATGGACACCGCGAACCCGGCCATATCTAGGCGAATCATCAGAGCCTGCGCTGCCACGCCGTCAAATGCCACACTCGACGTGTTTGGCAATCGTGGTGCCTCTCGACCGTGAACGGTCACCCCGTCCATGGCGACGATCCGTCTTTCGAACCGATCGCGCAGACCTCCCAGCGATTCGGTCCGCTGCGCGAGTTCGTCGTTTGCCAACTGACAGGCGCGGCCCAAGCCGACGACCGCCGGCACATTTACGGTGCTAGCGCGACGACTCCGCTCTTGACCGCCGCCGACCAGAAACGGACGCAAATGGGCTCCCGGTCGCACCCAGAGTGCCGCAGCTCCAAGCGGACCGTGGAACTTATGCCCGGCCAGCACCAAGTAGTCGACTTCCAGTTCCTCGACCCGCACTTCAATCTTGCCGATCGCTTGCACCGCATCGCACAAGATCGGCACCTCTTGCTCGTGGCATGCGGCAGCGACCTGGGCAACCGGTTGCAGCGTGCCAACTTCATTGTTGGCCAGCATCAGAGCGGCCATCGAAGGTCTCGCCGCCAGCGCGCTCTCCCAGTCAGTGACACGACAAACACCCCGCTGATCTGGTCGAACGTAGTCGACCTCCACTTCGAGGTCTCGGTGTCGCTCGGCGGCAGCCAAAACCGCGGGATGCTCAAACGCGGACACCGCCAGGCGTCCGCCAGGCACTGCAAATGAATCCACCACCGTGTTGGCGGCCTCGCTTCCCGAGCCCACGAATACAATGTCCGCGGCTTCGGCGCCGATCAGGTATGCAACTTGCTCTCTTGCAAGCTCAACGGCCGCGAAAGCTTCGCGTCCGTACTTATGCGAGGACGACGGATTGCCATGCCTATCGGACAGCCACGGCAGCATGGTCTCCAAGACCCTCGGGTCCAGAGGCGTCGTCGCATTGTGATCGAAATAGCCGTGGTTCATTGTCGTTGTGTAGATAGAGCCTGCCGCGGTTAGACGGGGGGCGTTCGAACTCTCTATTTTAGATCTCTATATCCTAGATCTCCATGCAGGCTGTTATGCATTCTTCCGTCCAGGTTCGTCGGTTCTCGAGCTTTCTACTGCTAGCTTTCATCGCCTTTGCGTTCGCCGCTCCGGCGCTCGCGCAAAACGACGCCCAGCTAACCGCGAAGCAGGTAGAGGCATTGGAAAAGCAACTGCCACCTCAATATCAGAGTTGGCTGGAGGAAGTACGGCTACTCATCACCCTCGATGAGCGGCGTACTTTTGTGCAATTGCAGGAGGACTACCAACGGGATCATTTCATCGAGCAGTTTTGGCGCCAACGCGATCCGTATCCGCAGACCGCCCGCAACGAATTTCGAGAAAAGTATGTGCGGCGAATTGACTACGCCCGCTCCAACTTTGGCACGCTGGAAGATCAAAGAGCCGAAGTATTGCTGCTCAACGGAGAACCGGGCGGGCGTTCTGAGTACCGGCGATGCACCAACTTGTGGCCCGCCGAGGCGTGGTTCTATCGCGCTCAACAGATCGGCGAGGATACGTTGATCTTGTTTTATCAGCCGTTCGGAAATGGCCAGTTTCGCATTTGGTATCCGACCGACGGGATCCGCGTACTGTCCAAATTCGGCAACGCCGACGCCTCAGCGAACCTCTTTTCAGGGTGCCCGAATGGCGACGAGTTCGAACGGGTCGTGCGCACAATCGCGTCACAAGGCGCTTTCGATTTCTCGCTTCGACTCCAGAAACTGCTCAAGCCGAGTCAAGATCTCTCCAATGAAGAGTGGGTGGCTTCGTTCGACGCTTTCAGCACCGCCATTCCCGAGGGCACAGAGACCTTTCCGGCCACGCTCAGCCTCAACTTCCCCGGTCGATTTCGGTCGCGCACGGTGGTGCAAGGGGTGCTCACTGTCGAAGCCGAGCATCTGCTCGCCGCCGAGTTCGGAGAGGCAGGCAGTTACGACCTGCTGCTCAACGGAGAAGTACTCCAAAACGGGCGCTTGTTCGACACTTTTCGCTACCAATTCAACTTTGCACGAGACCAAGTGGGGGCCGAAGTGCCGATGGTATTCGAAAGGCGACTACGGCCGGGTAACTACGACATCATCCTGCGCATCGAGGACTTGCACGGCAAGAAAATGTTCCGCATGCGCCGACCGGCGGAGGTTCCGGCAGTCGCCAACGCCATCCCAGTGACTCCAGACGACCCCTTCACCGCCCGGCTTCTCGCCGAGGCCAACCAGGCGATTCGCACCGGCGACAACACCATCGAGATTTTGCCGCCGGGAGGGGAACTGCTGACCGGCATGGTTCGCTTTGCCACTCGCACAACCGGCCCGGATATCGACGAAGTTGAGTTCCATCTCGACGGGATACGCGTCCTGACCAAGCGAGCGGCACCGTTTAGCGTCGAACTCGACCTCGGCACATCACCCAAGATGCGCAATCTTTTGGCGCTCGCCTACGATGACAGCGGTCTAGAGGTTGCCCGCGACGAGTTGGCCCTCAATTCCGGGCCGCATCGCTTCGAGGTTCAGCTCGTCGATCCACAGTCCGGCCAAAAATACGACCAAAGCTTGCGCGCGGCCGCCCTCGTCGAGGTACCCGAAGACCGCGCCATCGATCGAGTCGAGTTCTATTTCAACGAATCGAAGCTGGCAACGCTCTACCAAGAGCCTTACGAACTACCGATTCAACTGCCGACTCCGGGCGCAGTGGGTTATGTCCGTGCTGTTGCCTACCAACCTGACGGCAACTTCACCGAGGACGTCGTTTTCATCAACACTCCCGGCTATACCGAAGACATCGAAGTGCAGTTGGTCGAGCTTTACATCACCGCTACCGACAAGGACAAACGACCGGTTGACGATCTCCAGCAAAGCAACTTTTCGGTCACTGAAGACGGCCAGCCGCAGGTCCCGATCCGCTTTGACCGAGTGACCAATCTGCCGTTCCACGCTGGGCTTTTACTCGATGTATCGGCCTCAATGGCGCCGAGTTTGGACACCGCTCGCCGCGGCGCGTTGCAGTTCTTTCAAGAGTCGCTCACACCCAGGGACCGCGCCACGCTGCTGACCTTCAACGACCACTCCCGCGTGGTGGTTCGATTCACTGAAGACATCGACGAACTCTCCGCCGGCCTAGCCGGGCTCAAGGCCGAGCGGGGCACCGCGCTACACGATGCGGTGATCTACTCGTTGTTCTACTTCAACGGCATTCGCGGTCAGCGTGCACTGATCGTTCTCTCGGACGGCGACGACGAGTCCAGTCAATTCACCTTTGAAGAGATGGTCGACTACGCGCGGCGCTCTGGGGTTTCGATTTACACCATCCGGCTGCAGGGCAAAGACACCACTCGGCAATCCAAACGACAGCTTGCTCGCATCGCTGAGGAAACCGGAGGGCTGGCGTTCGTAATCGATTCCATCGACGAACTCGAGAGCATCTACTCCACCATTCTCGATGAGTTACGGAGCCGCTACTACTTGGCCTACCAGTCGACGAACACCTCGCGCCAGGATCTGTTCCGTTTTGTCGATGTCGAAATCGACCTCCCCGGCGTCAAAGCCAAGACCATGAGTGGCTACTACCCGTAGCTGCCAGCGCACAAATTTCGGCCTTCAGCGCTCGGCTCGGTAGGATGCCGCTGTGCCGTTTATTCATCCTCCACTCCCCCCTCTTCGAACGCTGGTTCTGGCTTCAGGATCGCCCCGCCGCCAAGCCATGCTGATCGATCTTGGTGTGCCCTTCGTGCAGCGCGTTGGCGAAGTCGATGAGTCAGTCCTGCCCGGCGAGAGTGCGATCGATCTGGTGCTTCGCCTCGCTGCCGCCAAGGCTGCAGTGGTGGAGTTGAGCAGCCACGAAATCGCGCTAGCAGCCGACACCATCGTCACCATCGATGGTGAGATCCTCGGCAAGCCTGGTGATCCTCACGAAGCAAGAGAGATGCTGGCCTCTCTGGCGGGACGGGAGCACAAGGTGCATACCGGAGTCGCGGTGCGCACCTCGGATGAAGCGCCGAACGTCCAAGTGGCGACGACCAAGGTCTCGATTTCGAGCTTGGACGAGGACACCGTCGCCCGCTACGTCGAAACCGGCGAGCCTTTGGACAAGGCTGGCGCCTACGCCATCCAAGGGTTGGGAGCCGCGTTCGTCGACAAGATTGACGGCAGCTACAGCAACGTCGTCGGCCTGCCTTTGACCCTGGCGCGCAGCATGCTGGCTGAGGTCGGCTTTGACATTCCGGTCTTGCCACCCGTGCTGCGATGAACTCCGATCGTTTCGCCGTCGTTCTGGTTCGGCCGCAGGAGTCGGGCAACATCGGGGCGGTGGCGAGGGCCATGGCCAACATGGGTCGAAGCAGGTTGATCTTGGTCGATCCACAGGCCGCCATCGACTCGACCGCGCGCGCATTCGCGGTACACGCCGGCCATATCCTAGAGAACGCCTCGATCGCGGCTTCACTTGAAGAAGCCGTAGCCCCGTTCCAACGCGTAGCCGGCACCACAGCCGGACGCGGTCGTTTGGCGGCCGGACGCTTGGTCACCGCAGCCCAGCTTCCTGAGGTGCTGCAGAGGGAAGACTCTCCGGCCACTCCTACCGCTTTGGTGTTCGGCGGCGAGGCATCCGGCCTACGCATGGGGGAACTGGCCCTCTGCGACCCGCTGGTCTCGATTCCAACTTCTATCGAACAACCGACTCTCAATCTGGCTCAAGCCGCCCTCATCGTCCTGTACGAGTTGGCCCAATCCGGCCAGGCCGAAGTCCAGGCGCCGCAGCCGGAAGACGATGAGCCGCGTGCCAACCATGCAGAGATTCAAGGGCTTTTCGGCGATGGAGTCGAAGTGCTGAAGGCGTCTGGCTTCGCCCGAGACGACACCTTTGACGCGGCGGCGCTGGATCTACGCCGGCTGTTGGGCCGGGCCGCGATCACCCAGCGCGAAGTGAATCTGCTGCGCGGTGCGCTGCGCCGTTTGCGCCACCGTCTCGAGCGCACTGAAAGCTGAACAAGCTCCGTCTTCAGCCGGTGGCAAGAGCCTGGACAAAGTCTGGTGAGAAGGGCAGGCTAAGGCCTTGTATGACTCCGCGGAACGCGCCACAACACATCCTCTTCGACGCCACTCCTGAGATCTTCGCTACCGACGCCAACGGTGGTTTTCGTTTTGAGCTCGCTCTCGACGGTCAAGGCGACTTTGACACCACGACCTACGACGAAGTGCGCTTTGTGGTGTCGATCTGGTATCCGGCACAGGATCGCAATGTCGATCTCGACCGCACCTACGTCGAGTTGCAAACGCGGCTCGGCCCTAGCGAAGAGCGGTGGTTTCGACTGGCGGAGCTGGAGCCAGTCGTGCCTGCTTATAAAGCAGGAGAGACCTTCGATGGCTGGGTTGTTTTGCCCATCCTTGGGGCACAGTCCGCCTACGCCCTTGCCGGGGGTGGTTTTGCCTCGCGCTCGAGGCTGCAGATCCGCGCCAGCGCCTATTTCGTTGCCTAACCGATGACCCCCGACCAACTTCTCTGGCAGCGACTGGCTCAGCCGTCCGACACCAAGATGGTCCTCTTGGTCCTCGACGGAGTCGGCGATCTGCGCACCCGTGCGCAACCAGAGACCGCCCTGATGAAGGCGGCTTGCCCAAATCTCGACCGGTTAGCGGACAGGGGTTGCAGTGGGAGACTGATTCCTGTGACCCAGGGCATCACTCCGGGGAGCGGCCCGGGGCATCTAGCTCTGTTTGGCTACGACCCGCGACAAACCGAAAACGATATCGGACGTGGCGTCCTCGAAGCCCTTGGCCTGGCGATCGATTTCGATGCCACCGATGTCTTGGCGCGTGGAAACTTTGCCACCGCAGACCCCAACGGTGACCTCACCGATCGACGAGCCGGCCGCATTTCGACGCAGACCTGTCGCGATCTTTGCTCGCGGATCAACGCGGTCTTAAGGGATTCAAGCATCGGTGCTCGGGTGCACCCGGGCGAGGGGCATCGCTTCGTGTTGGTGCTGACAGGCGAGAACCTGGATCCCCGAGTGAGCGAGACCGACCCCCAGACTCTCGGCGTGCCGCCACGCGAGCCCAAACCCCTAGGTCCGGCGGCCGCGGCGACCGCCGATTTGGTCGCTGCGTTCATCGCCGCAGCTCACCAAGCCTTGGCGGATGAGCCTCAGGCGAACCGAGTCACTCTGCGCGGCTTTTCCCAGCGTCCGCAGCTCCCTCAGTTGCCGGAGATCTTCGGCGCTCGCTTCGGCGCCTTTGCAGGCTACCCGCTCTACCGTGGTGTGGCGGCGGCATGCGGAATGGCCGACATGCCGGCTGACAAAGACTTTGCCGGTTTGGTCGATGATGTTGCCCGCAGTTGGGAGGACTTCGATTTCTTCTTTCTGCACGTCAAGCAAACGGACCAGGCGGGCGAAGACGGCGACCTGGCCGCCAAGGTTGAGGTGTTGGAGCACGTCGATCACCACTTACCACGCCTCCTAGATCTGAACCCCAGCGTCATTGCTGTCACCGGCGACCACTCGACGCCGGCGCCGATGCGCGGTCATAGCTGGCATCCCGTTCCAGTGGTCCTCTCCGGCGACAACTGCTTCAACGATGAGACGACGCGCTTTGACGAACTACAGGCCTTACGCGGCCATTTGGGCACCATCCCCGCAACCTCACTGATGGGATTGCTTTTCGCCCACGCCGGACGTCTGGCCAAGTTCGGCGCCTAGCTGGCTTAGTTGGTATCGAACTGGGCAAGGTATTCGGCGACTGCCGGCGCCTCGCGCTCACGTAGTGCAAGACATTCTTCGACCTGCTCTTGAACGCGCCCCAGGTTGGTCAAAGTCCCTGGGCCCTGGTGGGCAGGATCGCTAAAGAACTCGACACCGCGTTCGAGGCGCGCGCGAGAGCATCCTCCAGCCACAAACGGCAGAAAACCCACGCCTTGTTCGGACACCTTGTCTTTGAGCCGATCGTAGTTCTCAAAGATCCAAGACAACCGCTCGTCGGCGTCGGCATCCGAGGTCGCAGTGCGAAAGGCGGCGAACATCTCGGTCGGTTTGACGGCGTCGGACAGTGAATAACTCCTCACTTCTTGTACTAGCTCTGGATCCTCAAACGCCGCCATCGCCGACAGGAATCGCCTCCGGTCGTCAGGTTCGGTGGGATTTTCAAATCGGCTGCGGTAGGTCTCAAAGAGGTCGCGACCGCCGTCGATCCCAGCAATCGCCAGAACGGGAGCCACAAACTCACTGTCGACGGAGCCGGCTTCGGTCAAAAACTGTCCGGCCATTTCCCGCGCCATGGCCCGGACTTCGGCATCCCGCCCGTCGACACCGAGGGTCGTGAGTAAGCGGCGACGAAGAGCGTTGGTGGTCTCGATCTCGCCATCGCGGCGGTTCCAGCCGAGTTGCTCCACGATCGGCCGCAACGCGGACCGTAAATAGGCCGCATAAAGAGAACGGTTTTGGTCGGTAACGAACACCGCGCCCACCTTGTCAATGCCATCGAGGACGCCGCCGAGTACATCGGGATCTTCATCCGCCGCCACGACCTCCAGCAGTTCCAGATAGTCGGCGCCGGTGAGATGCCCTGCGTCCAGGAGAGCGGCGGCGTTGTCGAGCAAAGCGACTCGTTCTCGCGGTGTCAGTTCTGCACTCGCCTGAGCGATCTTCGCCAACCCGCCTTGGGGAACGCTCCAGCGGTAGTAACCCTGCGCCCCAGCGTCAGGAAGCACCCAGGAAACCTCGTTGGTCACGGCAAAGGCAACCGGCTCGGCACCCAGCAGCAGGCTACGTTCCTGGACACCGCCCACCGACTGCCACCGAACGTTGACTGGAATCTGCCACCCGAGGTCCTCGGTATCGCTTCCAGCGGTGCGGAATCTCTGCTGCGACAGCCACAGTCGACCGTCGCGGTCATCAACCGAGACCAACGGCAGGCCGGGCTGGACGATGAAGCCCGCCAACACTGACGACACGTCCTCTCCGCTGGCGGCGGAAAGGGCCGCCCAGAAGTCGTCGGCGGTGGCGTTGCCCCAAAGATGGCCGTCGATGTAGCGACGCACGCCGTCTTGGAACCGCTCTTCGCCGAGCCAGCGTTCGATCATCGACAACACCCCTGCCCCTTTTTCGTAGATAGTCCCGATATCGGCAAAGATGTCGTGAGTGGTGGTCACGGTGCGCCGAACAGCTCGAGCCGACGGCCTTGCGTCGCGCCCCATGATGTTCTGGGTGGCACGGCGACCGGCCAACGCCGGTCTCAGCTCAGGAAAGAGCTGCTCAGGGATTTTGTTTTCCATCCACGCGGCAAAGGATTCGTTGAGCCAAAGATCGTCCCACCACTGCATGGTCACCAAGTCACCAAACCACATGTGCGCGAACTCGTGCGCCATGACCTGTGCCAAGAACCGTTTGCGCCTCGGCCCAGCATCATCTCTAAGCAGCAAAATGCGGTCGGCGTAAGTGATCGCGCCGGGGTTTTCCATCGCTCCCGGCCAGAACTCGGGTACCGCGATCTGATCCAGCTTGGCATAGGGATAGGGGCGGCCGAAATACTCTTCGAGAGCAGACATGATGGGCGGTGTCATCTCCGCCGCCAGTTTTCCAAGTTCGGTAAACCCCTTCACCGTCACGATGCGAGCTGGATAGTCGACTCCTTCGACTTCAATGGTCTCGAACGGGCCGACGGCGATGGCCAGCAAGTAACTGGGCGTCGGGGGTGTCTCGGCAAACTCCAGAGTCGTCCACCCATCGGTTGTTTGGGAGTTGGCAATAGGGGTGTTGGTCAGCGCTTCCATCCCCTCCGGAACTTCGATCGTCAGTTGATAGCGAATCTTGTATTGCGGCTCATCCCAGCAGGGGAAAGCGCGGCGCGCGTCGACCGCTTGAAACTGAGTGAAGAGGTAGTTGGTGTCTTGATATTCAGTGCGGTAGAGACCCACCGCTTGGGTGTTGAAGCCTTGCTTGAAGTCGATGGCAAGTTGGTAGGTTCCCGGTTGCAGCCTTTGACCAACAACGGCTCGCGTGAACCCTAGCTCTCCACGCTCGACTTCGACGTCGATCTCCCCATCAGAACCGGAAAGAGTGATTCGCTCCAGTTCCTGGTCCTGCGCGTGAAACAGCACTTCGTCGACCGCCTCGCTGACTTCAAGGTCGATCAGCGTCGAGCCGGAGTAGTTCGCTTGCCCGGGATCGAGGCGCAAAGTGATTACTTGTCGCACCGGCGCCACCCGGGCGTCAAGACGGTCCATAAATCCACCGGGCCGCGGCTGTTCTTCGGCGGGTGTCTCAGGAGCGGCGTCAGTGGCCGCCCGCTCTGGCGAAGGGTCTCTGTTGACAGCCGAGGGGGCACTGCTCACACAGGAAACAGCAACAAAAGCCAATAAAGCGGCACACAGGTTCATCAGCACGGTTGGTCTGTTTGTAGGCATAGCTCCCCTATGCCGCTAACCCAAACAGGGCTGCGGCTGTAAATTGGATGCGCGTTTCACGAAGACGTGGCTAGCTTGACTGGTTTCCGGAATCAATGGTTTCCAGGATCACTTGGCTTCCGGGATCATTTGGTTCCCGCGATCACTTGGTTTCCGCGATGACTTGGCTTCCGGGATCTACTAGCTTCCGGGATCAACTGGCTTGTGAGAGGTCAAACTGGCTTCGGGGGTCGGCAGCGAAGCCGACAATCGCCCTACCTGAAGCCGCGACGAAGTTCCTGCGCGAAGGCGTTGTAGGCGGCTTCATCGTAGAGGACCACCGACACGCGCTGCAATTTGGTACCACCTTGCAAGTAGCGGTGGATCTCGGTCAGCGTGATGCGCGCACAGCGATCCATCGGATAGCCGAAAATTCCGGTCGAGATCGCCGGAATCGCCATCGAGGACAGTCCGTGTCGGTCGGCGAGCGCCAGACAAGCACGTACCGCCGATGACAGTTTACGGTCTTCATCACCCTCACCCATACGGGGACCGACCGCGTGGATTACGTGCTTGTGCGGGAGTTCCCCAGATCCCGTGATCACGGCCGTGCCAACCGGTGTGCCGCCGATGCGGTCACATTCGCGCTGAATTGAATCGCCACCCTTCTTGAGGATAGTCCCGGCAAGTCCACCGGCCATGCGCAGATCTTCGTTTGCGGGGTTGACGATCGCATCAACTTCCAGCAGAGTGATATCGCCCTCGATGAGATCGAGGAATGTGTCGCTTAGGCGAATTGTGAGTCGGTTTTCTTTTGTCTTAAGTTGTTCTTGAGGCATCGACTCCTCCAGCAGTCAGACCCCTCATTCTACCATCGAAAGTGAGCGGTCGACTACGCCACTTGAGCCCACCCAAAGTCCACAGTCAGCTAAGTCAGGAATCGCTAAGTTAATGTGGTCTAGCCTCGAACAACAGTTTCGCACCTCGCTGCAAGCGCGGATTCATGACCTTTACGGGCTGGACATCGATCCACCTGTGTTGCTTCCGCCGCAACGAAGCATGGGCGACTTAGCATCACCAGTGGCCCTGGGACTGGCTCGAGAGCTCAAGAACTCGCCACGCGATATCGCCAATAAGATCGCTGAGGATCTCAGGTTGCCAGAGGATGCCGACCGCTTGTCGGTGGAGGGCGCCGGCTATCTCAACTTGTTTTTGAACCGTGCCGCCATCGCCGAACAGACTCCGCGGTGCAACTTAGTCGGCGTAGCGCCCGATCGGCGCAAGATCATCGTCGAACACACCAATATCAATCCCAATAAAGCCGCTCACATCGGCCACCTGCGCAATGCGGTTCTCGGCGACATCCTCGCACGCCTGCTGCGCGGCGTCGGCCATGACGTCGAGGTGCAGAACTACATCGACGACACCGGTGTTCAGGTTGCCGACGTCGTGGTTGGTTTTACTGACATCGAAGGCGCCTCGCGCGATGACGTAGCTGCCCTCCCAGATCCGTTTGACTACCTGTGCTGGGACCTCTATGCGAAGGTTGGAGCTTGGTATGAAGAGGACCCGGAGCGTCGCCCGTTGCGCCAACAGACCCTGCACCAGCTTGAGTCCGGCGAGGGAGACCGTGCGCGCATGGGGCAAATGGTTGCCGAGCGGATCGTAGGGCGGCATCTGGCAACGATGCAGCGCCTCGACATCAGCTATGACCTTCTCACCCGCGAAAGCGACATTCTGGCGCTTGACTTCTTCTCTCGAGCCTTCGAACAACTGAAGGATTCGGGCGCCGTGCGCTTCGAAGACGAGGGCAAGAATGCAGGGTGCTGGGTCATGCCCTTGACGGAGAGCGAGGAATTCCGCGGCCTCGAGGACCCGGACAAAGTCATCGTCCGCTCCGACGGAACGATCACTTACGTCGGCAAAGACATTGCCTATCAACTATGGAAATTCGGACTCCTGGGCCTCGACTTTGGCTATCGTTACTGGGACAACGAAAACATCTGGCGAACCGACCACGGGTCGGAACAACCCGAAGCAGCCACGCCCAAATTTGGTGCCGGAGACCACGCCATCAATGTCATCGATGCGCGACAGAGCTATCTACAAAAGATCGTCCGCGCCGGACTCGAAGCGCTCGGCCATGAGGACGAGGCCAAAGAGTCTTTCCATTTTGCCTACGAAATGGTTTCCTTATCGTCGGCCACCGCCGCAGCTCTGGGTGTCGGCAATGACGGCGGAAGCGTCGAGATGTCCGGACGTAAGGGCATCGGAGTCAAAGCGGACGACCTGATCGATCAATTGATCGAAAAGAGCGCTACGGAAATCCAGCAACGCAATCCTGAAGTCGAAGAATCCGATCGCCAAACGTTGGCCACACAAATCGCGGTCGCCGCCTTGCGCATGTTCATGGCCAAAGCCACCACCACCCGGGTAATCGCCTTCGACCTCGATGAAGCACTCGCCTTCGAAGGAGAAACCGGGCCCTACCTACAGTATTCGGCGGTGCGGGCTCGCAACATTCGCAGCAAACTGGAGGCCGCCGGAATCGAAACCGATGTCGCCGCTCCGGTCGCCAACGCGTTGTGGAGGGATCACGACGATCTCTGGGACCTGGTGGTGGCCACCGCTCGCACGCCGCAAGTCATTGCCGAGGCCACGACGCCACCTTACGAAATTTCACTCGTGGCCCGCCACGGCTTTGATCTGGCGCAAAAGTTCAACGCCGCCTACCACCGCCACCCCGTTCTGCACGAAGAGGACGAAGAGCTGCGACGCCTGCGATTGCAAACCTTCGCGTGTTTTGAACGTGGAATCGAAACCGTCTGCGGCTTGCTCGGGATTCGAATCCCGGCCCGCATGTAGCGCAATTCGCAAGAAGGGGAGAAAGCGATGAGCATGACCACCTACAACTTGATTCACTTGTTCGGTCTGGCCGCGGTCCTGGTGTCCCTTGGCGGCACTGCAGCGTTGATCGCCACCGGTCAGGACATCAAAGAAACAGTCCTGCGCCTTCCGCTGATGGCGCTGCACGGCATCGGCCTGGTAGCCCTCATCGTTGCCGGATTCGGCATGCTCGCCCGACTCAGTATCGGGCATGGAGGGGCTTTTCCTGGTTGGGTGTGGATGAAGATCGTGCTATGGATTATCTTCGGCATCATGCCGTTTTGGATGCGCCGCAGTCCTCGGGTAGCGAAACCGCTGTTGTGGGTGATTCCTTTGTTGGTTTTTTCGGCCGGTTATTTGGCACTGTTCAAGCCTTGAGCAGAACTCTGCTACTCGGCTCCTGGGTCCTTTTGAGTCTCAGTGGCGTCGCTTTACATGCAGAGCCGTACGAGGCAAACGATCCTAGAATCGTGCCTCCCCGCCGGATTTCTGGAGCGTATCCGCCGTACCCTGGGGAAGCGCGCGATCAGTGTGTCAGTGGCGTTGTAAAGCTTCTTCTGCACGTCAACAAAGACGGGTCCATTGGCGGCGCAGAGATCCTTGAGGACGCCCATTTCGGCATGGCCGAGTTGGCGAAAGAAACAGTCAGTACGTGGATTTACGAGCCAGGGGTCCTGCGCAGCTCGAAAGGACCGATTGAAGTCCTTCTTCCGCTAACGATTCGCTTTGAAAATCCTTGCCCAGACCCGGATAACCGTCCGGTACGCATTGGGGATGAGATCGCTGCTCCCAGAAAAACCAGTTCTCCACCACCCATTTACACAGATGTAGCGCGTAGGGCTTGCATTCAAGGTCTCGTAATCCTGGAAGCCATCATCAACAAGACAGGGGCTGTTGACAGCGTTCGCATCTTGAAAAATTTGCCGGGCGGACTCGGAGAAGCAGCTCGGGCTGCCGTGAAAAACTGGAGGTTTGAACCGGCAGTCGTCAAAGGCGAGCCCATTAACGTGTTCTATACCTTGACGGTGAACTTCAATATGGACGGAAACTGCGAACAGGCACCCAACCTGGTTGTCCGGTTGCTTGAACACCATCCCCCACAGGAGATTGGAGTCGTTGGCGAAGTGACCGCCAACCTCTCGATCCGGCGCAACGGTAAAGTTGCAGATGTCAAGATCATAGAGACTTCTGATGTCAGATTAAATCAACCGGCGCGCGAGGCGCTTTACAAATGGCGCTACGAGGCGCCCAAACACCCAAAGTCTGGCCGCAAGACCGGCGCTGCGGTGACTGTTACCTTGAGGTTCAGCGGAGAGTAACCGGTCAATTAAGCGGAGCGTAGCTCCAGCAACGTCGTCACCTTGCAGCCTCGGCTGCAACAACAACACATGCGCTCGACAAGAAACGAGCCGCGCTTATTGAGTACACTTTGCGCCGTGGAAGCCTCCGCATTCGATGCCTTTGGCGCCGAGCACTTCTGGGCTACGTCATTGACCTTCGCGATGATCGCTCTCATCGTGGCAATGCTAGGTCGATTGCCGAAGGACTCACACGTGACGACTGGTCGCGCGTTGGCGGTCCTACTGATCGTCTATCGCGTTGTCGAAACCACTATGCGCGCCAGCTTCGGCGAACCGTGGCCGCAGCTGATGCCCTTTCATCTTTGCGGCATGTCGGTTCTTCTGACCGCCTACGTGTTGTGGACGCGCAACGACCGCGTCTTTCAAGTTGCCTACTTTTGGGTCGGAGCGGGGGCGACGATGTCGCTCATCACTCCCGATTTACAACTTGGCTACCCTTCGTTTGCGTTCTGGTCTTTCTTCTTCGGCCATGGCCTGCCGATCTTCGGAATCGCCTTCGCAGTCTGGGTCCTTGGCATGAGACCGAAGGCCAAGTCCATCGTCATAGCGATGGTCGCTATCTGGGCTCTCGCCATACCGGTGGCGATCTTCAACACCACCTTCGACACCAACTATCTTTTCCTTTGCCGCAAACCGCTCGGCGAAACCCCCTTCAACTACTTCGGACCCTGGCCCTGGTACTTGGTGACAGTGAACTTTGTCGGTTTGGCGTTGTTTTCTCTCTGCTACTTGCCGTTCGCGCGAGCCAAGGCCTCCAGCTAGAGGAGAATCTGCCACCGAGCCCGCCGCTCATTGAAGGCCGGCAGCATTGGTTCTGAAACCGCTACAATGGAGGAGCTTCGCGAGGGGTGCGCTATGGCGCTGAGAAACACCCTTCGAACCTGATGCGGGTTGTGCCGCCGGAGGGACGCGAAGTCACCCACCGTCGCAACCCGTATCCCCATCGGGCCGTCGCCAGGAGCTAGACGGGGCCCAGGAGCCACGGGATATGAGTTTGAATCTGATTCGACAACCTTGGGTCGAGAGCCGGCGCAGCGCAAGCCGTCCGACGCAACTTCGTTACGCGCGGCGAGGCGAGATCACACCCGAAATGGAGTACATCGCCGAACGAGAGAACATGGATGCCGAGTTGGTGCGCTCTGAAGTGGCGCTCGGCCGGGCGATCATCCCGGCGAACATTCGTCACCTAGAACTCGAACCGATGGTCATCGGCGGCCGCTTTCGGGTCAAGGTCAACGCCAACATTGGCAACTCGCCGACGACCTCCTCGATCGAAGAGGAAGTTGAGAAATTGGATTGGGCCGTGCACTGGGGTGCAGACACGGTCATGGACCTTTCCACCGGAAACAACATCCATGAAACGCGCGAGGCCATCCTGCGCTCCTCCCGCGTGCCGATCGGCACCGTGCCCGTCTACCAAGCGTTGGAGAAAGTCGACGGCGTACCCGAAGATCTCACTTTTGACATCTTTATGGAGACCTTGGAAGAGCAGGCCGAGCAAGGTGTCGACTATTTCACGATCCACGCCGGCGTACGCCTTCCCTATGTCCCTCTGACAGCCGATCGCGTTACCGGAATCGTCTCCCGAGGCGGTTCGATCATGGCCAAGTGGTGCCTCGCCCACCACCGAGAGAATTTCCTCTACACCCGTTTCGAGGAAATCTGCGAGTTGATGGCTCGCTACGACATTTCCTTCTCTCTCGGTGACGGCCTGCGACCTGGCTCGATCGCCGACGCCAACGACGCCGCGCAGTTCGCCGAACTCGAAACCCTGGGCGAGTTGACCGAAATCGCGTGGCACCACGATGTCCAAGTCATGGTCGAAGGCCCCGGGCACGTGCCGATGCACCTGATTAAGGAGAACGTGGACAAGCAAATGGAGCTTTGCCACGAGGCTCCCTTTTACACTCTCGGCCCGCTAGTCACCGACATTGCTCCCGGCTACGACCACATCACCTCTGCGATCGGTGCGGCGATGATCGGTTGGTACGGCACCGCCATGCTCTGCTATGTCACGCCCAAAGAGCACCTCGGCCTGCCCGACAAAGAAGACGTAAAGCAAGGGTTGATCGCTTACCGCATCGCTGCACACGCCGCCGATGTCGCCAAGGGTCACCCGGGAGCACAGGATTGGGACGACGCGCTATCCCGGGCGCGGTTTGAGTTTCGCTGGGAAGATCAGTTCGATCTCTCTCTCGATCCCGAGACCGCCCGTGCGTATCACGACGAGACGCTTCCCCAAGAAACGGCAAAAGAGGCCCACTTTTGCTCCATGTGCGGGCCCAAGTTTTGTTCGATGGAAATTACCCGCGAGCTAAGAGAGTACGCTCAAGAGCAAGGAATCGAAGTGTCGACCGCAGTCGAAAGCGGACTGGCCGACAAGGCCGCGGAGTACCGAAAAACAAGACTGGCTGTAGTGGATTAAACGGTCTCGTCAGTTTGATCGCGCTGTCGCCGGTCGGTGACCCACCGAACCTGCAGCAGTGAGAAAGCGGCCAAGAAAGCCGCCTCCCAATTGAGTAGGGCGTCGGAAAACTCACCGACACGATCGGGAAGCAAATACTGGATGCCTTCGTCCAGGGTGCCCAGCGCGCAACCCAGGACGAGCGCAACGGCAAAGACGGAAACCAGATTGCGCCCTGGGCCGAACCGTTGACGAAGCGCCTCGAAGATGAGGCCGGTGACGGCCCCGTATTGGACAATGTGCAACTTCTCTTCCGGTCGCGGGATATAGAAGAGAACGACCGCGTACACCGCCAACATCATCAGAACAACGCCGTAAACCTGAATTGGCGGCCGAGCCCGTTTGAGGGCAACCGCCATCGCCACTAAAGACAGCAGCAGAATCACCGCGACGAAGGCACGCAGGTAGTTGTTGTTGCGCAAGTAGCGGACGACGTTGTCGCCCAAGCTGAGGCTTAAGTAAATCGTAGTCTGAATTACGGCCGCGGCGATCCAGAGCCTTTTTTCTGCTTTTGTCATCTCGCGACTGAGAGTGGAGAAAAGGTGCGGCGGGGGCACAGCACCCCCGCCGCGTGGACGATCAAAACAGGACTATCCTCAGTCCATGTTTTTTCGCAAAACAGTTGGAATGTCGTAGTCGTCGACACTCTTCCAGTTGGGACCGAAGCCCTCGCTGTCATCGCTGTGGATGTGGGCGAGCGCCTTCTTGTAAAAGGGCACCTTTTCCTCTTCGGTTTCCTGCTCGGGCGCAAGGTAGACCTGAGGTTCAGCGGCTTCCGGCTCCGCAACGTCTTCACTGGCTTCGATCGATTCGACGAACAGGCTGGGCTCAGCCTCCAACTCTACCGGCTGCTCAACAACCTCGGCGCGCGGCTCCAGCCAAGGCTTGGGCCGTTCGGTGGGGCGATGGAATCCAGTCGCGATCACTGTGACCTTCATCTCATCTTCCATCTCTTCATCGATGACCATGCCGGTGATGATGTTGGCGTCAGCATCAACCGCGTCGCTGACGATCTTGGCCGCTTCGGCCATCTCATGCAGCGATAGATCGTCGCCACCGGAGATGTTGATGAGGACGCCCTTGGCACCTTCAATCGAAGTGTCCTCAAGCAGGGGCGAAGAGATTGCCCGTTGCGCAGCTTCAAGCGCGCGGTTTTCACCTTTGGCGATTCCGGTTCCCATCAACGCCATGCCCATGCCGGTCATGATCGATTTGACGTCGGCAAAATCAACGTTGACTTCACCAGGGACGGTGATCAGGTCACTGATGCCTTGCACCGCCTGACGGAGCACGTCGTCGGCAATGCGAAAGGCCTCTGTCAACGGCGTGCCACGATCGACGAACGACAGCAGCCGTTCGTTGGGAATGGAAATGACCGTATCGACCGCGTTGCGCAATTCTTCCAGGCCCTGTTCGGCGAGTTTGGCGCGACGGCGGCCTTCAAACGAAAATGGCTGCGTCACCACCGCCACTGTGAGGGCGCCGATCTCCGAGGCCAACGAAGCCAAAATCGGCGCAGCACCGGTCCCGGTGCCACCACCCAAGCCGGCGGTCAAGAACACCATGTCCGAGCCCTCGAGGTGCTCGAGGATGCGTTCGGTATCTTCCAGCGCCGCTTGGCGCCCGGTGTCGGGGTCACCCCCTGCGCCCAAGCCTCGAGTCAGGTTGGGGCCGAGCTGCAATTTGATCGGTGCCCGGCACTTGTCGAGGGCTTGGACATCTGTGTTGGCCGTCATGAACTCGATCCCGGAGAGGTTCGCATCGATCATGCGGTTGACGGCGTTGCCGCCACCTCCGCCGATGCCCACCACTCGGATTTTGGCGGGGGAAATCCCAGCGCCTTCGTCCAGTTGGATTGACGGCCCTGTTTCGCTTTTCTGATCGTCCAACAGAATCATGGAAACACCTCCTTGATTAGGGGTTATTGGCCTAGTTTTGTCCCTGCGACAGGGGACGGAACATGTCGCGTAAACTCCCAACTACCGCGCGAACCGAAAGGCCGTTACGCGATCTTTGGTTGGGAGATCGTTGTTGTTCTTGTTGGGCGTGCACTAAGAGGCCGGCCGCGGTGGACCAAACCGGTGAACGCATGCTTTCGGGCATACCCGAGACGTTGCGTGGGAGGCCGTAGCGGACGCCGGAATCGAACACCTCTTCGGCCATTTCCAGCAGACCGTCCAACTGGCATCCGCCGCCAGTCAGCACGATCCCGCCACGAAGCGGATCTTCATAGCCGTGCTTGAACAAATCCTCACGAATCAGCAGCAGCAACTCCTCGGCGCGAGGTTGCAGAATGTCGCTCAACTCTTTGCGAGGCACCACGCGTGCCGCTCCGCTGCCCACGGCAGCAATCGAAACGCCTTCTTCGTCCTCGACCATTCCCGGCATGCAGCAGCCGTGGCGCACCTTGATCTCTTCGGCATCAGCGAAAGGAGTGCGCAGAACCATGGCAAGGTCGTTGGTGAAGTGATGCGAACCCATCGGCAACACCGCCGAGTGCTGCGGATAGCCGTCGATAAAGAGCGAGTACTCCGTCGTGCCGGTGCCGACGTCGACTAGCAGCACCCCCAGTTCACGCTCGTCGTAAGTGAGAACGCCTTCGGCCGTGGCCAAGGGTTCGAACACCATTTGCTCGACTTCAATGCCGGCACGATTGATGCTCGTGAGGAGTGTTTTGGAGCGAGTCGCGTTGGCGGTCACCAGATGAACCGCCACCTCTAGGCGACTACCCATCATGCCGATGGGGTCGGAGATTCCACCCTGTTCATTGACCTCGAATTCCTGCGGGATGGCGTGGAGCACGACGCGATCCGAGGGCAGAGCCGCCGATTGGGCGGCCTCCAATACTTTGTTGATGTCGCGTTGAGTGATCTCTCGATCGCGGCGCTGACCCACTTGCATCGAAGCGCGTGAATTGACGCAACGCACGTCGACTCCGGCAATCCCCACGAAGGCCGACTCGATCTCGACCCCGGCCATGACTTCGGCCTCTTCGCTGGCCAGCTTGATGGCCTGCACCGCCATCTCAATGTTGACGATGTTGCCGCGACGGGTTCCGAGGTTGGCAGCTTGTCCAACGCCGAGCACTTCCACTCCCTCGCCCTGCGATCGCCCGATCAGAACGTGTACTTTGGATGAGCCGACGTCAACAGCCACGATTGGGTTGGGCGCCATAACTTCACTCCTCTCCTTCTTTGAGTCCTCTAGCCACGATTGCACCTGGGGTCCTCAAGTCGAGAACCTCGATTGAATTCAATTCGCTTTGCACGTCGTGCAGATAAGCCGTTCCTTGCGCAACTGCCGCCTGCACGCTGGTCGCGGTTACGACGAGAGCAAAGGGGAGCGCTCTCGTCTCAAGTAGAAAGTCCCAGTCGTTGAGCACCTCCACGCGGGAAAGCCCGGCGGCCCAATTGGGCTCTAGGTCCCGCATCTGCGACGCGACATCAGCAGCACGGGCCAATACGGTCGCGTCGGCTTCACCGACAATGACCGGCAGATCGGCCCAGCGCGGATGGTTGTCGAACGGAGCGATCGCTTCCCCACTGGCGTCGACGAATATCGCCTCTTCCTCGGTCTTCAGGACGCCCCAGGGTGTTTTCTCATCCACCACGACCAACAGTCGATCGGGGAGCTCCTTGCGTACCTGAACGCCAGCGACCCAGGGGTGACTCCGCAATCGACGTTCAACCGATTCCATGGGCATCGACACCAACGGGCGGCCGCGGTAGGACTCCACGCGCACGTCAATCCACCCCCGCGCAACCTGACTCGCTCCGACTACTTCGACTTCTTTCAACGTGAACTGTGGCGATGTCAAAGCCCAATAGCCGAGAAGAGCCGGTGCGCCGACCAATATGGCTGCCTGCAGGAACGGCTTCCAGAGCCGCACCCAGATACTGCGCTTGCGGTGCCGCGCCACGAACAGGCGGCGTCGGAACGGCATCGTTTTTTGCGAGTCGACGAGCTCGTTCATGCCGCCTCCTCTGCAAGTTGGCGCGCAAGTCGATAGATGTCACCCGCGCCCAAGGTCAAGATCACGTCCCCCGCCTGAGCTTGCGTTTCCAGTTCGGATTGCACCTGGCGCCAATCTGGAACCCAGGCAACATTGCGGTGTCCGGAGCGACGCGCCGCGTCGACAACCAACCCGGCGTCGACGCCATCGATGGGGGCCTCGCGCGATCCGTAGACATCAACGATTACGGCCTGATCTGCGGCCAGCAGCGCCCGTCCGAACTCGGCTGCTTGATCGCGCGTTCGAGAGTAGAGGTGAGGCTGAAAGACGGCCCGGATAGTGCTGTTGGGGAACGTTGCTCGGGCCGCTTCCAGTGTCGCATCGACCTCCGCGGGGTGGTGCGCGTAGTCATCGACCACGGTGGCTCCGCGCCAGGATCCGAGCCGCTCGAAACGACGGTGCACCCCTCTGAAGTCGGCCAGGATCTCAGCCATACGCTGAAACTCGATGCCGACATCCAGTCCCACTGCGATCGCCGCCAGCGTGTTGCGCACCGTGTGCAACCCAGGCATCGGCACGTAGATCGTGCCTAGATCGCGGTCTTTGTGGCGCACCTCGAATGACACGCCGTCGTCCCGGTGTTCGACAGCCGACCCGGCAAGGTCGGCTTGCGGTGACACGCCGTAGGTCGTCACCCGCCGGTCCGCGAGCTGAGGCAAGATCTGCTGGATGTTGGAATCGTCGAGACAGACCACGACGCGGCCAAAAAAGGGCACGCGGCTGGCGAAATCCACAAATGCGTCTTGAATCGACGCCAGGTCCTCATAGGTGTCGAGATGTTCGACATCTATCGAAGTCACCACCGCCAGGATGGGCTGCAAGTGCAAAAAGGAACGATCGTATTCATCCGCTTCAGCAACGAGATAGTCGGAAGCGCCGAGCCGGGCGCCGGTGCCGGTGACCCGTAGACGGCCACCGACAATGACTGTCGGGTCGAGGCCGGCCTCGGTCATCAGCGTGCCGATGAGCGATGTGGTCGTGGTCTTGCCGTGCGAGCCGGCGACGGCGATGCCGTACTTGAGCCTCATCAACTCGGCGAGCATCTCGGCGCGGCGCACGACCGCAATGCCGCCGCTCCGGGCGGCCACGACTTCTGGATTGTCCTGGGTCACCGCGGAAGAGATGACGACGAGTTGGGCGTCGGCGAGATGCTCAGGCGCATGCCCTTGATGCACGCGCACTCCCAATTCCTGCAAACGCTCGGTGGTCGCCGACAACGCCAGATCGGAGCCGCTGACTTCAAAGTCGTGCGCCGCCAAGATCTCGGCGATGCCACTCATGCCTGCGCCGCCAACACCCACCAGGTGGATCTTCTTGAGTCCGGCAAACTGACGGAACATCATGACGGCACCAGCCCTTCAATCAGATCCGCCAGAGTCGACGCCGCGTTTGGAGTGGCGTGGCTTCCCATCGCCGCGCCCATCTCGACGAGCTGCTCTGGACTATCGAGGACTTCGCCGAGGGCCGACGCCATTTCCTCCGGCGTCGGCGCAATCAGACAGCGCGCGGCCTCGCTAGATTCGAGTCGACGCGCGTTGGCCGCCTGGTGCGCTTGGGCGATGGAAAGGGGTACCAGGATCGCCGGACGGGCCGCGGCGGCAAGTTCGGCCAACGTCTGTGCGCCGGCGCGGCTCACCACCAGATGCGCGCCTCCCATCCGCTCGGCCACATCGAACAAGAAGCCTTCGACGGCGACGAAAACGCTCGGGCAGTGCTGGACGTATAGCTCGCGGGTCGCCTCGACATGGGTGGCTCCGCACTGATGAACGACATCCAAGCTATTCGCCACATCGGACGGCAGTAGCCCGATCGCGCGCGGCAGCACCTGGTTGAGCTCCAGGGAGCCCTGGCTCCCCCCCAACACCAGCAGCCGGCGGCGGTCGAAACCCGGCAACGGCTGAGGGTCGCTGAACGATTCGTGAACCGGAACGCCGGATACCACCCGCGCTGGATTCTGTTCGCTATCCGTATTCGAGTTCGCGTAGCCGAAAGCGATGCGGTCAACCAACCGGGCTAACTGACGATTGGCCAGCCCCATCACTGCATTGGGCTCGAACAGCACCGTCGGGCAGTGGCGACTCCAAGCGGCAAGGACTCCGGGGGCGCAGACGTACCCGCCCGTCCCGAGAACGGCGGCCGCACTCCGACGGGCCAAATGACGGCGGGCTTGCAACACTCCTCGCAAAGTGGTGACCAGGGCACCCAGACGCTGCGGCCAAGACTTACCGAGAACGGGGCGCGCTGGCACAAAGTCCATCGCAAGTCCGGCGTCGGTGACCAGCCGTTCCTCCATACTCGCGGCTCGGCCAAGCCAGCTCACCGACCACCCCCTGCGGCGTAACTCGTCGGCGACCGCCAGGCCGGGAGCGACGTGGCCGGCCGTACCCCCGCCGGTAACCACCGCGTGCCGTTGCTGTCGTAGATCCGCCTCATACATCCCGTTATCCATGTTGCGAAACGTTGAGGAGAACGCCGCACGCAGCCAGCGTCACCACCATGGAGGAGCCGCCATAGGACATCAGCGGCAGAGTGATTCCGGTGGTCGGCGCCAGAGACAGAGCGACCGATATGTGCAGCAGCGCCTGCAGAACGATCATCGCGGTCAATCCCCAGGCCAGGTGCTGGCCGAAAAGGTCGGGGGCGAGTCGCCCAGCGCGAATGCCACGCCATGCCAGCAGGGCAAAAAGGACTACGACGGCGAGGGCGCCGACCAAACCAAGTTCTTCGCCGATAATGGCGAAGAGAAAGTCGGAATACGGAAACGGCAGGAAGTGCAGCTTCTGCAGACTTTCCCCTGGACCCAAACCGAGGATTCCACCCGATCCGATTGCGATGAGGGACTGCTTGACCTGCCAGGCGTGTCCTAGAGGGTCGTCTTCGGGATTGAGAAACGCGGTCCAGCGGCTGCGTTGATAGTCGACCGCCTGCATCAGGCCATAGGCCGCAGCCGGCAAGGCCACCACCACCGGCAACACATAGCGCCACTTGAGCCCACCCAGAAACAGCATCAGGCCGGTAATCGCGGTGACGATGATGGCGGTGCCGAGGTCGGTCTCAAGCAGAATTAGGGCAACGAAGACCCCCGGCACCAAGGCCACGGGGAAGAGCAGTTCGCGATCGCGTTCGGCGTCTTGCGTTCGGTCGATGAGCGCAGCCATGAAGAAGACAGCCGCGATCTTGGCCAACTCCGAAGGTTGCAAGGAGAACCCGGCGAGCAGAATCCAGCGTCGGGTGCCGTTGATCTGCGGACCGAACAAGACTGCGACCAGCAGCACCAAAACCGCGACGACCATCGCCGTGAGGATTGGCGTGCGCCCCCAGCGCCGATAGTCGACGTGCATCGCTACCAGCATTGCCAGGATCCCCAGCCCGGCCGCCAGGACCTGCTTGGTGAATAAGCGGCTGAGCCCGATGTCATTGCCCTGGCCAAACACTGCTGACGCCGACTCGACCATCACCAAGCCCAACGCCACCAGCACCACGACGGTGGTGAACAGGACCTTGTCGAAGGCAAGTTTCTTAGCCATCCGATTCGACCCCCAGCTGCTCGACCAGAGCTCGGAAGTGCTCGCCGCGTCGTTCGAAGTTCTCGTATTGATCGAAACTGGCGCAGGCGGGGGACAGCAGCACCACGTCTCCCGATTGCGCACGTTGGGCGGCCGCCGACACCGCGCCGTCGAGGCGCTCGTGCACTTCGAACGGAACGTGCTCGGCGAAAGCAGGCGCCAGTTCCGGCCCCGCTTCACCGATTCCGTAGATCCGAACGACTCGCCCCGTTGTGAGATCAACGATGGGTCGCGCGCCTGTGCCTTTGCTGCGTCCGCCCACGATCAAGTGCACCCTGCTGTCGAAGGCCGCAAGAGAACCCGCAGTCGCCGCCGGATTGGTTCCCTTGGAGTCGTTGAAATAGCGGACGCCACGCTTCTCTGCGACGAACTCGAGCCGATGCGGAAGCCCGCGGAAGCTTTGTAGACCGGAGCGCACTTGCTCGTGGGAGACTCCCAGCGAGCGAGCGATCAACGCAGCGGCCATGGCGTTTTCGAGGTTGTGACCGCCGGGAAGCGACAGATCCGAGCGTGAGAACAAGGGCTCGAGGTGGCCGGAAACCGTCTCCATGACTTCGCTGCCATCCAGAAAGCAACCGTTTTTCACAGCGCTATTGATCGAGAAAGTTCTTGTTTGCGCCCGAGTCTCGACCGCAGCGACGGTCTCGTCATCGCCGTTGATGACCGCGATGTCTGTGTCTCTCTGATTCTCGAACAAGCGAGCCTTGGCCGCGGCGTAGGTCTCGGCGGAGCCGTGCCGATCGAGATGGTCCGGCGCCCAGTTGATCCAGGCCGCAACTTTGGGTCGAAACTGGACGATGTTCTCGAGCTGAAAACTGGACAGCTCAACAACGTAGATCTCGTGCCGCTCGGCCACCGCCTCGGAAAGCGCAAGGCCGAAGTTTCCACAGACGGAAACCGACTCTCGGCCCAGCCGCAGAATCTCACCGGTCAACGCTGTCGTCGTGCTCTTGCCGTTGCTGCCGGTAATCCCTACGAAAGTCGCCGGATCGCTCCACTGATAGGCGAATTCCACTTCGGCTACCACGGCGATGCCGCGCCCGCGTGCCGCCTCCAAGACCGGGGCATGATTGGGAACCCCTGGGCTGACGACGACGCCGTCGATTCCGTCCGGCCACTCAGTGTCACGCTCCACCCGACGCCAAACTTCGACCCCGTCGAGTTGCTCAAGGACGTCGGCGCGATCGTCGGTCACCATAACTTCTTGACCGCGCGCGCGCGCCAGTTTCGAAGCCGCACGACCCGAAACGCCGTGGCCGCAGATCAAGATTCGTTTCCAATCGCGCACCGAGGACCTCATCGCAGCTTCAATGTGGCAAGGCTCATCAACGCAAAGAAGATCGACACGATCCAGAAGCGCACGATGACCTTGGGTTCGGCCCAGCCGCCGAGTTCGAAGTGATGGTGAATCGGCGCCATGCGCAGCACGCGGCGCCCGGTGGACTTAAAGGAGGCCACCTGAACGATGACCGAAAGTGCTTCGATCACGAACAGACCGCCCACCAGCCCGAGCAAGATCTCTTGTTTGGAAAGTACGGCGACGGCACCGATGGCGCCGCCAATGGCGAGCGATCCGGTGTCGCCCATGAAGACTTCGGCGGGGTGGCAGTTGAACCACAAAAATCCCAAACTGGCCCCCACCAAGGCGCCGCAGAACACGGTTACCTCCCCCACTCCCGCGACATACGGCACCTGCAGATACTCCGAAACGACGCGGTTGCCCGCGACATAGGTAAAAACTGCATAAGTCGCCGCCGCGATCAAAGTCGAACCGATCGCCAAGCCATCGAGGCCGTCGGTCAGGTTGACGGCATTGGAAGCGCCAGCGAGAACAAAAGCGACAAAGGGGATGTAAAGAACACCCAGATCGAAGACGGCGCGCTTGAAAAACGGCAACGCCACCTCAGAACCGAGGGCACTGGACCCCGAGACGGCCAAGGCACCCATCGCCAAGCCGACAGTGACCTGCAACGCGAACTTGAGGCGAGCGGAAACGCCCCCGGAGTGACGGCGGCGCACTTTGAGGAAGTCGTCGGTGAAGCCGATCAGGGCGAAGGCAGCCATGGTGCCGACCGCGATCCAGACGAATCGGTTGCCGAGATCGGCCCACAGCAGAGTCGGCAGTATGACCGCTAGGAGAATCAGGACGCCGCCCATCGTCGGAGTGCCCTGTTTGGCGTGGTGACTTTGCGGCCCCTCCTGGCGAACTTCCTGGCCGACCGACAGGCGGCGCAAAGCTCGAATGACCGGCGGCCCCAACAGCAGCGACAAGGCCAAAGCAGTCGCAGCGGCCAGCGCGGTGCGAAAGGTTAAATAGCGGAAGACGTTGAACGCCGCCGACACCTCGCGCAAGGAGTACAGCCAGCTATACAGCACGCCGACCCTCCTCGCCGAATCGATCGCGGATCCCCGCTGCAACAACTTCCAAACCGATGCCGCGCGAACCTTTGACCAACACCAAAGTTTCGTCTTCCACGTCGCCGACGACCGCAACAGCGGCCTCATCCGCGGTTGCAAACCACTGCACCTCGGCACCATGGTGTTCGGCGGCGGCGGCGAGCTCCTTGGCTTCCTCCCCAACACCGACCACCCGGTTGAACCCCCGGCGGACGGCGTCGTTGCCAGCGTCTCGATGAAGCTCGGCCGACGCCGGGCCCAGTTCCAGCATCGATCCCGCGATCAAAAGCCGCCGTTTGGAAGGAACGGAAGCGGCCGCAGCTATCGCTGCCTTAAGCGCGCTGGGATTGGAGTTGTAGCTGTCGTCAATGAGGACGATTCCTGAAGTGAGGGACTCCAGTTGGCCGCGCATGGCCAACGCCTCAACTTCCTGACCCACCTCGGCAATGGTGTCGACGCCAACTCCCAAGTGGTGCGCGGCCGCGGCCGCAGCAGTGAAGTTCCAAGCGTTGTAGGCGCCGTGTAGATGAAGTCGCACATCAATGAAATCGGAGCCGAAAGACAACCGAAAGCGGGTGCCTTCCGGCACCGCCTCAAGCTCATCGAGCTCGACGTCTGCTGGGTGGCTGCCGTAGCTGAGGACTCTGCCGCCTCGCTGGCGGTGGCGTGCTGCAATCTCCAACACCCGCTCGTCGTTGGCGTTGGCGACCATCAGTCCGCCCTTTTTCAGGCCCTCCAGTAGCTCCGCCTTGGCGTCAACGATCGCCGCTAACGACCCCAGTCCTTCGAGGTGAGCTTCGCCGACGTTGGTATAGACAGCCACTTCCGGACGACCGAGACGGCTCACGCGCGCCAGTTCGCCGGGCTCGGACATGCCCATCTCCGCCACCATCCACTCTGTGTCCGCAGGAATGTTGAGCAACGACAGAGGAAAGCCGTAGAGGTTGTTGAGATTGCCGGGACTGACTGCGGTGCGAAATCTCTTAGCCAGCATGCGCCCCAGTAGCTCTTTGGTCGTGGTCTTGCCGGCTGACCCCGTGACGGCGACCAAATGTTGCGGGACATCGCCGCGCACGACGGTTGTCAGGTCGTGCAGTGCGGCGAAGGTGTCGTTGACGAGGAGGCCCGCGCCGGTCCGCGAGCTGCTCGAAGGAACCTGCGCGACGACCACCCCAGCGGCGCCGGAATCGAGCGCCGCGCCGACAAAATGGTGACCGTCGGTCTGTTCGCCGGCAAGGGCGAAGAACAAGTCCCCGGCCGCCACCTTGCGCGAGTCGATTTGCACGCCGCTCCACGGATCCGTGGGTGCGCCCCACAGAACCCGAGCCGACATGGCTTCAGCGGCGGTACCGATATTGCGCTCGCTCACGCGAGTTCCTCCAGCGCCGCGGCCAATTCATCGCGGTCAGAGAACGGAATCCTTTCGGCGCCGAGAATCTGCACCTCTTCGTGACCCTTGCCGGCCACCAGGACGACCGAATCCGGAGTGGCGGCTTCGATCGCACGCCCGATCGCTGCGCGCCGGCTAGGTTCAACAAGGTAGTTGTCGGCCTTTGCCGCCACCAGGCCCTGTTCAACGGCGGCCAGGATGCGCATGGGATCTTCATTGCGGGGATTGTCAGAAGTGGCGATCGCCAGGTCCGACAGTCGCCCCGCCGCCATCCCCATTGGTACCCGCTTGCCGGAATCGCGATCTCCTCCGCAGCCAAAAACGGTGATCAGATGCTTAGCGCCCAGTTCTCGCAGAGCAGTCAGCGCCGCTTCCAACCCCGAAGGTGTGTGCGCGTAGTCCACAAACGCAGGGATCGCTCCCTGCACTCGCTCCAGCCGTCCCGGTACCGGCGCCGCTTTGCTGAGAGCGGTTGCTGTAGCTTGGTGCGGAATATCAAGTGCTTCACCGATCGCGACTGCCGCGACCAAGTTCGTGAGGTTGTAGCCACCCACTAACTGACTGTCGATTTCTATTGCCCCGCGTGGTGTTGCAACGGTGGCTCGAATTCCGGTCAAATCGAGGTGAGCTTCGGTCGGCCTGACTTCACCTTGGTTGCCGTAGGTCATGCAGTTCGGTACTCGCTCCGCCAAACGACGTCCGTAGGTGTCGTCGATGCAAATGACGGCCTTGCCCGCGGGCTTCAATTGGACGAAGAGTCGCGCCTTGGTTTCGAAGTAGTCCTCCCACCCACTGTGGAAATCAAAGTGATCGCGGCTGAGGTTGGTGAAGACCGCGACATCGAAGGTCAGCTCCCCAACTCGACCGAGAGCGAGTGCGTGGCTGGAAACTTCCAAGACTGCGGAGTCGGCACCCAGCTTCTCCACCCGATCCAATTGCGCGAAGAGAGCCGGAGCTTCGGGTGTCGTGTGGGTGCCCGGAATGCTGTCACCGGCAAATTTGGTTCCCAAGGTGCCGATGCGGGCCGGGTTGCGTCCGGCCTCACCGAGGATGGCGGTGACGAGTTCGGCGACGGTGGTCTTGCCGTTGGTGCCGGTGACTCCCACGGTGGTTAGGCGCCGGTCGGGGGCATCCCACATGCGACTGGAAAGCACTGCCAAGAGAGCCCGCGGCTGATCGGCGGTCAGCCAAGGCGCCGCAACCGCGCCAATTGGATCGCCTTGGCCCAAAACCGCAACCGCTCCGCGCTCGATGGCGTCAGCGGCGAAGACGCGACCGTCATAGTTGTCGCCCACCAACGCGACGAAAAGGTCGCCCGGCTCGACCAAACGAGAGTCCAGTTGGATACCGGAGATCTCGAGCCCCTCAGGAAACCGGCCCGCAACGGGGAGATCGCGCATCAGCTCGGTCACGTTCACCCCTCGACTCCCCGGTTTGGAGCGACTGGGCTGGGAGCGACTGCGTTGGAAGCGCTCAGGCCGGCCTCACTCAAAGCCGCGACCATGGGTGCCGGGACCTCGGGCTCTGGAGGCCAGCTATCGTCTGGGGCGAGCCGCCAGTAACGAAAAATGCGCTCGGCGATGCGGCGAAAAGTCGGGGCAGCCACCACTCCGCCTTCCTCTGCCCCCGCGGGCTCGTCGATCAGGACCAGGCCGACAATCTGTGGCTCGCGGGCTGGGGCAAAGCCAACAAAGCTAGGCATGTAGAACTGATGCGAGTAGCCCCTGCCGTCCCGCATTAGCTTCTGCGGAGTCCCCGTCTTGCCCGCGACTCGATAGCCGGGAACGCGGGCTGACTTCGCAGTTCCTTCCTCGGCAACCGCTTCAAGAACGCGCTCCAGCGAGATCGCTGTGGCTCGGTCGATGGGTCGGCCAAGAACCTCCGGCTCACTACTCGGAGTCTCGCCGACCTTTGCGACCACGCGAGGGCGCCAAAGTGTCCCTCCGTTGGCAATTGCCGCGAAGGCGTTAACCAGCTGAACGGCGGTCACAGAAACTCCATGGCCAAACGAGACGTACGCGTGCTGATATTTATCCCAGTCTTCGACTTTCCTCAGAATGCCACCGCTTTCTCCCGGCAAGTCAACGCGTGTTCGGCGTCCGAATCCGAAATCCGAGATCGTGGCGTAGAGTCGATCGCGGCCGGCGATTTCGCCGATACGGATGGCGCCGACATTTGAAGACTTGGCGAGAATCTCGGTAACGGTCAGACGGTCGTAGGCATGGTGGTCTTTGACGCGCTTGCCATTGCCGAGAATGACGAAGCCGTTGCCGCAGTCGAATTCGTCATTGACGGTGAGCAAGTGGTCGGCCAAAGCCGCCGCCAGAGGGAATACCTTGAAGGTCGAACCGGGCTCGAATACGTCACTCACCGGACGCAGGCGGCGAGCGTGGGCGGTAGCTTTGCCATATTCGTTGGGGTTGAACGTTGGCACCGCCGCCATCGCCAGAATGTCTCCGTTGCTGGGATCCAAGAACGCCGCCATGCCGCCGAGGGCATTGGACTTTTTGACCGCCTCGGTGAGCTCGGACTCGACGATGCTCTGGACGACAGCATCGATCGTAAGGGTTAGATCGGCCCCTGGCTCGGGCTCGAAGAAGGCCCGTTCTTCGGCCGTCACCCAGGCGCCGCGAGCGTCGCGCACAATCTGGCGCTCGACCGTGGCTCCCGTAACGGTTTCGTTGTAGCGAGCTTCCAGTCCTCCCAAACCGTGATGGTCGGTGCCAACAAAGCCAAGAAGATTTGCCGCCAGGGTGCCGTTTGGGTAGTAACGACGAGACTCCTTGACGAAATCCACGCCGTCCAGCCCCAAGGCACGGATCTGTCCGGACTGATCAGGGTCCAGTTTGCGCGCCACCCAAACGAAACTACGCTCAGCGGTCAAACTCTTGAGGATTTCTCGCGGCTCTTCGCCGATGATCGCGGCGATCTTGGCTGCCGCATGCTGGGGATCCTTAACTCGGGCCGGCACGGCATAAGCTGATTCCACCGTCACCGACACCGCCAGCGGCCGGCCCCGGCGATCGTAGATGGTGCCGCGAGGAGGATCGAGTTCAACCACGCGCTGCTGTTGGCGCTCGGCTTGGCGACGATAATCCTCGCTACGGCGAACTTGGAGATCGAAGAGGCGGTATCCGATGCCCCCGATCCAACCGACCAGGAGTAGAAGTACCACGCCACCGCGAATTCGGTTCAAGGCATCGCCCCCAACCGTTCCACTTGCTCCAAATCGGGCTCAACCAAGCCGAGAACGCGAGCCCGCTTTTCTAGTTCGGCAGGGCTCGACAACTGCGTCCACTCAAGACGCAATTGCTTCTCCGCACGTTCGAGATCGGCGAGAGCTTTTTCTTTGCGGTGGATGTCATAGCCGGTGTGAACGACCTGGGTGCGCAGCCAGGTGTTGGCCAAGGCCCCCACCACCGGAGGGGCGGCCAAAATCACGACCAGGAGCAACTCTCGGATCATGCGGCGATCGCGCTCGCGGACCAAGTAAGTATTGGTGACCGGGCGTGTGGTGACGTAGGCGCCGCGCACCTAAACCCTCCGTGCAGCCCTCAGTTTTGCCGAGCGCGCCCTGGGATTGGTGGCGAGTTCGCTCTCACTCGGCCGAATCGGCTTCTTGGTCAAGATCTCGATCGCCCTGCGCTCGCTCAAGGGCCGGCCGGTAACTTCATCCTTTTCGACCTCGGCCAGCGCGCGCAGCTTGTGCTTGACAATGCGATCCTCCAGGCTGTGGTAGGAGATCAAAACCAAGCGTCCGTTGGGATTGAGGAGTTCCAGGCTGTTGTCGAGCAGAGATTCAAGACCTTCAAGCTCTTTGTTGACAGCGATTCGAAGAGCTTGAAATGTGCGTGTCGCGGGATGATGGCCGGGCCGTTCGGGGCGCGCGCCTTTGGCTGCCGTGACCGCGTCGACCAGGTCTTGAGTGGTTTGCAAGGGTTGCTCGGCACGACGCCGGCAGATCTCTCTTGCAATGCGGCGTGCTTTGCGCTCTTCGCCGTACTCGCGCAAGATCTCGTACAAGTCCACTTCCTCCAGTTCGTTTAGCAGCTCGGCCGCTGTGGCTCCGTCGCGTCCCATGCGCATATCCAAGGGTGCGTCGTAGCGAAAACTGAAACCGCGCTCTGGCGTGTCAAGTTGCATCGACGACAATCCGAGATCGGCGAAGATGCCGTCGACGCGCGTCTCGCCCAGTCCCTGTAGGAAGGCCGGCAAGTCGGAAAAAACGCCCTCGACCAGACGGACGCGGTCCGCCCAAGGTCGCAGCCGATGAGCTGCGAGTTCGAGCGCTTGGGGATCTCGATCAATGCCGATGACGAGTGCTCGATCGTGGCCGTCGAGGATTCGCGCAGCGTGCCCTGCTGCGCCAAGAGTGCAGTCGACAAAGACTCCGGCTCGAGGCTCAAGCCAGAATAGGACTTCCTCCGCCAAGACCGGGGTGTGTCCTTGCGCGACGCTCTCACGGCTGTGCGGCTCCTCTTGCGGCATCAACCTGCACCGCCTAGATACCCTTTTCGCTTAGGTATTCAAAGTCTTCCTCGGTGAAGGGTTCGGCCTCAAAACGGCGGTCGAGACGGTCCTTGTTCCAAACCTCAACGTGGTCTAGGCGGGCTCCCACCACGACATCCCCCTCGATCCGCGCGCTGGCGCGCAAGATGGGCGGAATGACGAAGCGCCCTTGGGCGTCGATGCGCGCTTCCGAGCCGTAGTAATGAGCTCTTTCTAGGAACTTACGCCGCGTGCGGTCAGTCGACGGCAGCGCTGCCAACCGCTGTTCAATCGCCTCCCACACGGGCAGCGGGTAGATAAGAGCTGAATCACCGAGGATGGATGTGACGAAAACCTCGTTGCCATGCTCCTCGACAAGGCGCCGACGGAGTTCCGTCGGCATCTTGAGGCGCCCTTTGGCGTCGATTTTGGTAGTGGCACTTCCACGCAGCACAGCTCTACTCCCTTTCGCAAGGAAAGAGTCGCCGAAGTGTAGCAATCACGTCCACTATTGTCCACAAATGACCACAATCGTCCACCGGCGTCGCAACAGACCCCTCCTGGGCCGAAAAGGCTTTTGTTGCTTAGCTTTTTGCTACCTAACTGGCGGCGTGGAATGAGAACTGCCGGCCCTGGAGCCGGCATCTTGAACTGAACTCTTGAATGGGGCCCTGGTGCGCCTCACTCCGACTCGTCCTCGGTCGAGCCTGAGTCAGCCGCATCCGGCGCACCGGAATCCGTATCTGCAGCTTCAATATCTGGGTTTTCTAGGCGCTGAGCCTCCTCAAGGTCGGTAAGAGTGACCCGGCTGGCGGAAGTCGCCGCGTCAACGTCAAAACCAGCCGCGTCTTCGGGCAGTTGCACGACCTTGACGAAGCTATCGCGGCGTAAGTCCTCAACATATTCGCCGTAGTTTTCGTTGAAGAGCCGGTTCTGCTCACTGGCGCCGATCTGACCCCGCACCTCATCAAAATCAACCATCTCGGGAGGGGCGATCTCCTCAACCTGCAGAACATGCAGGCCGCCACGGGCTGAGATCGGTTCACTCCAGCCGCCCTCCGCGATCATCCAAACAGCATCGGCAAGCGGCCCTTCGAGATCGTCATACTCCACCCAGCCGATCTCCAGCAGACTGCCAGCGAGCGGCTCGGCGGCTACCGCATCGCTCGCGTTCTGTCCCGAACGAATCGCAGTAAGTACCGTGGCGGCAGCAGCCGTCAGTTCGTCTGCCGATCCGCCGTCTTCAGCGAGCACGAACTCGCGCACGCGGCGCCTTTCAGGGCGCGTGAATTCATCGGCGTTGGCAAAATAATAGCGCCTCAAGTCCTCCTCTGTGAGTTCGAAGCGAGCGAGCACTTCACGGCTAATGACCTGCCGAACGGTGAGGTTGGTGGTTATTTGTGAACGCAGGTCCTCTTCGTCCATTCCAGCTCGAGCGAGGGCAATGCGAAATTCTTCGTCGGTGCGCACGCCGGCTCTTTCTCGCGCAGCCGCAAGTTCTTGATCGACAAGAGCTTGCGCTACTGTAATGCCCAATTGATCGGCTCGAGAGAGGAGCAATAACTCTTCGACTATGTCCGAGAGGACTTGTTCCCCCATACCGTCGAGTAGTTCAGCGCGCCGCGTCGGTTCGATGTCCGCTGCCGCCATCGCTCGCAATCTGTCGTCCCGGCGCAATTGATAATCAACCAGTGTCGCAATGCGATTGTTGACGCGAACAACGATGTAGTTCTCGACGCCTTGAGCGGCCGCTTTGGTGCCGCCGCACAGGGAAAAAGCAAGTAGAGCGAAAGCGATCCACGTGCGCGAAGAGCTGGAGCTAGTTCGAAGCATTCTGGTATTCCTCGTACCGTCCGCGATAGCGGAACGGAAGATTCTCGGCAAAGATTGTCACATTCAACGACTCACGAGCCTCCGCAATGCGGTCGGAAAGGGCCTGCTGGCGACGCTCACTGAGGATGTCCAAGCGCAAACTGCCCGCCGTCTCGTCCAAGGTGCGCAATTGCTCGGGTAGCTTTTGGTCAACTTGGAAGAGACAGAATCCGTAATCGAGTTCGACAATTCTGCTGACTTCACCGACCGGCAAATCGAAAACAATCTCGGCGACCTGCTCCGGCAGATCCTCAGCCGCCAGCACTCCTTGCAAACCTCCCGCCGGGACAAATTGATGCTCCGCAAAACGATCGGCAATCTGGCCGAAGTCCGCTCCAGAGACGGTCTCGCGACGCGCCGCCTCGGCCTCAGCAAAGCTCTGCGCTACCAGTTGCCGCAGTAAGACACGTTCTGGCAATGCGAGGGCATCACTGTGGCGCAGATACGCCGCTCGGACTTCGGCTTCGCTTGGCTCGGTGACCGGCAAGCGGTCGACCCAGACTTCGAACAATCGCTCCTTGGGAGTCCCCGCCGGGGCCTCCTTTGTAGCCAGTGCCCGCGCCAATTCGGCGTCGAGAAACTCATCCAATAACGTCGAAAGCACAGCCGAACCGAGTCCGTCGGCCTGTCGCCCGACATTGGCGGCAACGTAGTCAGAGAACGTCTGGTAGCGAACCTCGGCGCCGTCGAGTTGGGCGATCACTGTCGGTGCGGTAGCAGTTTCTTGACAAGAAACACAAATCGCAGAAACCACGATGACGGCGGCTGAGAGCTTTTGCCTCATCAGGCACTTCCCAATCTGTCGAGCACTGCGTGCGTGGCGGTGGTCGCATCGCTGGCCTCGACGCCGTCGACAGTGAGCACGCCGGTCGGCGAAAAGGTAACGCCAGGATCGCCGTCAATCCATTCAACCAAGCTCCCTACATCGACGGGAGCGTCGGTGCGAAAACGAACGTGCAGCTTGCGACCGCGGTAGGTAATCGACTGCACCCGAAGCTCCTCGGCCTTGCGGCGAAGATCGGCAAAAGCGAAAAGGTCCTCCACCGCTTCTGGCAACGAGCCAAAGCGATCTTCGACTTCGGCACGCAGAGAATCCAGATCGGTGTTCGAGTCCCCGAGGCGTTGATACAGATCCAGTCGCAGACCAGCGTCTCCGACATAATCCTCTGGAATTCCCTCCATCCCCGGCAGACTCAGAACCGTCGACACCGGCTCCGGTACAGCCTCGCCCTGTCTGCTGCGGACCTCTTGTTCAAGCAGCTTGAGGTAGGCATCAACACCGATGGCTGCAATGTGACCGCTTTGTTCTGCGCCAAGAATGTCACCAGCTCCTCGAATTTCCAGATCGCGAGCGGCAATACGAAAACCGGCGCCCAGTTCCGTAAACTCGCGAATCGCGGTCAAACGCTTGCGCGCTTCTTCTGAGACGATCTTTGCTGGCGGCACCATCAGATAGCAGTAGCCCAGGCGTTCCCTCCGCCCCACGCGGCCGCGCAATTGGTACAGCTCGGCCAATCCAAATCGTTGGGCGTCTTGAATGAGCATGGTGTTGACGTTCGGAATGTCGATGCCGTTGGCGATGATGGTGGTCGCCAAGAGGACATCGTATTCGCCATCTTGAAACCCATGCATTCTTTTCGCCAACTCGTTCTCTGGTAGTTGGCCATGTCCCACGGTCAGGCGAATCTCGGGCAACCATTCGCGTAGCCTGCGGGCTACGTCTTCGATGTCTTCAACGCGATTGTAGAGATAGTAGACCTGGCCCCCACGCTCGATCTCGTGCCCCACCGCTTCACGTACCAATGAGGCCGAGAAAGGCACAACGGCTGTCTCGACTGCCATACGGTCACTGGGCGCTGTCTCGATCAAGGAGACATCGCGGACGCCGCCAAGCGAAAGCTGCAAGGTCCGCGGTACCGGTGTGGCCGACATCGCCAGTACGTGCAAATCTTGACGCGCTTCGGTCAGGCGCTCCTTCTGACCGACACCGAATCTCTGCTCTTCATCGACGACCAACAGGCCCAATTTGGCGAAGGGTACCTCTCCCAGAAGGCGATGAGTGCCAATCAGGATGTCGAGCTCACCCGCCTGCAACCGCTGCTTGACATCGCGGGCCTCGGAACTGGAACGAAAGCGCGACAGCATGTCGATGCGTACGGGAAAACCGCGGAAACGGCGCCGAAAACTGGTCAGGTGCTGGTCCGCCAGAATGGTGGTTGGAGCCAAGACGGCAACTTGGCAACCCGCTTCGACGGCTTGCATCGCCGCTCGCATCGCCACTTCCGTTTTGCCAAACCCTACGTCGCCGCACAGCAGGCGATCCATGGGCTGGGTCCGCGTCAGGTCCTGTTGAACGTCGTGAATCGCCCTCTCTTGATCGCGGGTCTCGACAAAAGAAAAAGCGCGCGAGAACTCAGCCAGAAGTGGCCCGTCCGCCGGCATGGGCGTCGCCCGCGCCAGGCGGCGCTTGGCGTATAAGTCCAGCAGATCGACAGCGAGCTTGCGCACGCTCGAACGCGCCCGATCGCGGCGCGCCTGCCAAGAAGTACCGCCGAGACGATCGAGTCGCGGTTCGGCGCCGGCCAGGCCACCGTAGCGACTGAGCAACCCGATCCGCTCGACCGGCAGCAACAGCGTTCGGCCATCGCGGTAAGCGATTTCCAAAACTTCCTCAGACCCGGAACTCGGTCGGTGTTCCAGCGCCCAGTCGGGCAGGTCGGTCGGTACTTCGGCACCCGATCCAACGCGCCGCAAGCCCACATAACGGCCGATTCCGTGTTCTTCGTGAACGACACAATCGCCGGGCTTGAGGTCTTTGAGACCGCCGACAAACGCCTCGCGCGGATGACGTTTTCGCGATACACGCCGCCCGCCCCGTTGCCCGGGAACGGCGTAGAGCTGGCTTTCGGCGAAGACTGCAAGCTGCGCCGCTGGCAGGACAAATCCCGAAATCAATTCTCCCGGCGCCAACTCGACCCGATCGGAAAGACCGTATTCCGAGAGAAACCGACGTGCAATCCGGCCGTCATTGGCGTGCGCCAGCACGATCTGATTTCCACGCTCCCCGGCGCGCTCACAGATCTGAGCGAAACGTTCAGGATTGTCTCGCGCCGTTTCACTTTCTTTGGCGCCGAAGTCGATTGCTTCGCCTTCGGCGCCATCGACCCAAACGGAGACGCTCAGGTGCGCCTCCGCAATGTGCTCGCGGAGTGCCTTGCGGTCCGGTATCAGCTCCGCAGTCGGTAGGTCCAGCCCGACGCGATGCGCAAATACTTCGCGATCCTGCCGCAGGCGCTCAGCGTGCTGATCCAGCTCCTGCTCGAACCCCGCCGCGTCCCAGAGGATCAAGTCTCGGGGCTCGACCCAATCGCCCAAGCTGAAGATCCTGGTTTCCAGCAAAGGTAGCCAGTGCATCCACCCAGGGGGGAAGCCTCCTGCAGCCAGGGCTTTGATTCGACGTTCTGCTTCATCGCTTCCCAAGGTCGTGCGGTGCTCGGCAAGCGCAGTGGCCAGATCGCGGGCCGCTTTCCGGCCTGCCGCAAATGGAGTGAGCGGCAGAATCGTGAAGCTTTGAAGTGAGGAACGAGTCAGCTGATCACGAACACCAAAGCTGCGCAGCGAGGTCACTTCGTCGCCCCAGAACTCGACCCGCACCGCGCTCTTCGCGCCAGCAGAAAAGCAATCCACAACCGCACCGCGTACGGCGAATTCACCCACTTGGCTGACGGTTTCGACCCGATCGAAGCCGGCCTCGACCAACCCCGCCAGCAATTCGTCGCGATCGACTTCTGACCCAACGTGGATGTCTCGTCGTCTCCGGCCCCAAGATTCAACGTCGGTGATGGGTCGCATCAAGCTGGTCGCGTCGGCGACGATCAAAGCGGGGCACTTGGATCTCAAGTACTCCAGCGCCTGCGCCTGTTGCGCGAGTCCTCGTAGAGGTGGATCGGCTTCTTGGTACGGGGTCAGCGCCAGCGCCGAATCGTGCGCAACCGGAACCGCTTGCAGCGATGTTCCACCGAGCGAAGCGGCTGCCGCTGCGGCGATTCCCTCGCTGTGTTTGGGAACGACCAACACCACCGGGGTCTGCCGTTCCGCTGCAAGTTCGGCCGCAAGCCATCCACAAGCGGATACAGGCAGGCCCTGCAGCCGGAGACCTTCACGCGGCGCCACAAGCGCCCGGAAAGACAGTGCTTTCCTCAATCGTTGCCTTGCTGACTCGATCGTACTCATCGTTGGAAAGCGCTTCCGGCAACACCGGCAGGGCGCCGGGTTAGACTAGCCGGCCAAATGCACCCGCGAAAGGACATGCGTATGAAAGGGCACTCCCGACGTCTTTGGTTGGCTCTTGCCGCCGTACTGCTGGTCGCACTCCCGTTGGCCGCGGCAACGGCTTCAGACGCCGCAGGGGAACACGAGAGTTCCGGAGGGCACGGTGCTGTGGGACCGGTACTGCTGGCCCTGATCATCATTTTGGCGGCGGCGAAGTTGGGGGGCGAAACGGCGGAACGGCTGTCCCAACCCGCCGTACTGGGAGAGCTCATAGCGGGTGTCATCATCGGCAACCTGGCGCTGGCGGGGATCACCACCTTCGAGTTCATCGGACACAATCAGGTGATCACCATGCTCGCCGAAATCGGCGTCATCTTGCTGCTTTTTGAAGTCGGGCTCGAGTCCAACGTCCGCGAGATGCTTTCAGTTGGCTCGTCAAGTTTTCTCGTTGCCATTCTCGGCATCATCGCGCCGTTCTTTCTGGGTTGGGGGGTGTCTTCGTGGATGTTGCCCAATGAAGACACCTTGGTGCACCTCTTCATCGGCGCCACGCTGTGCGCCACCAGCGTTGGAATCACGGCGCGAGTTCTTTCCGACCTTGGGAAAACCCAAGCCCGAGAATCCAAGATCATTCTCGGTGCAGCAGTGATCGACGATGTGCTTGGGCTGGTCATTCTCGCGGTGGTTTCGGGGATTATCACTGCCGCCAACGCCGGCGGAACCATCGAGGCTGGCAAGATCGTCGCCATCATTGGCAAGGCCTCGATCTTCCTCTTTGGTGCAATCATCATCGGGGGCTGGATATCACCGCGACTCTTCCGCGTCGCCAGCAAGATGCGCAGTCGCGGCATGCTCTTGACGGTCTCCTTGCTGTTCTGCTTCGGCCTTTCCTACCTGGCGGCGGCGATCGAACTCGCTCCGATCGTGGGAGCGTTTGCCGCCGGGTTGATTCTCGACGAGGTTCACTACCGCGACCTCTTTGACCGCGGCGCGCACAGCTTAGAAGAACTGGTACACCCACTCACCATCCTGCTGGTGCCGGTGTTCTTCGTCCTCATGGGCATTGGGGTCGATCTAGCCACCTTCGCCGAAGTCGAGGTGCTCGGATTGGCACTGCTGCTCACCATCGGCGCCATCGTCGGCAAGATGGTCTGCGGACTGGGTGTCCTGGAAAAAGGCTTGGATCGACTCTCGGTCGCCGTCGGCATGGTGCCTCGCGGCGAAGTCGGGTTGATCTTTGCCGGCATCGGCGCGTCGCTGGTCCTCAAAGGGCAACCGGTGATCTCGGCGTCGATCTACTCGGCTGTGGTCATCATGGTTATCCTGACCACGCTGCTGACGCCTCCGGCGCTCAAGTCAACGCTGGCGCGAGGCGACCGCGCCAAAGCCGCGCTCGCCGACAGCGACTGAGGGCCAACTGCAATTTTTCTACTGGCTTGGCTAGTTAGCTCTCTGGGACACCAACCGGCGACTCTTGCAGCGGAGGTGCGTTGGGCAAGATAAAGACGACTTCATCGTCGCGCACCATGCCGAGCTCAATGCGCGCGACGCGCTCGACCATCTCGGGGTCCGTCCTGAGGGCTTCCACGTCGCGCTTGAGCTGCGTGATGCGAGCTTGAGTCGCGTCAATTCGACTTTGCAGTTCGTGAGCCCGGCTCTGGGCGGTCACGAGGTCTTGGTAGCCCCGGATTCCAGACACCACGAGTAGCAGCAACACCGTCACCAACCCGGCGGTGAGCAGGAAACGCGCGCTGAGAATCCTCGCCGGCACTTCAACTTGCCCTCGGGTAGGTCTCCAAGCCGCAATAGCGAGCCCGCTCGCCGAGTTCCGCTTCGATGCGCAACAGGCGGTTGTACTTGGCAACACGCTCGGAGCGACACGGTGCACCGGTCTTGATCTGGCCGGCTGCAGTGCCGACGGCTAAATCGGCGATCGTCGTATCTTCGGTCTCACCGGAACGATGGCTGACAACGTTGGCGTAGCCACTTCGTTCGGCAACTGCCATGGCGTTGAGAGTCTCGGTTAAAGTCCCAATCTGGTTCAACTTCACCAACAGTGCGTTCGCCATTCCCACTTCGACTCCGCTAGCGAGAATATCCGGATTGGTCACAAACAGGTCGTCGCCGACCAACTGCACCCGTTCGCCGAGTCGTCGAGTGAGTTCTACCCACCCCGCAGAATCGTCCTCGCCGAGGCCGTCTTCAATAGAGACCAACGGGTACGCTCCGAGCCATTCCTGGTACAGATCGATGAGGTCGCCCGCTGCCAAGCCGGTCTTTCCTTCGCCGGGGAGTTGGTAGATATCGCTGGCATCAGGCTGCACTAGCTCCGAAGCAGCCACATCGAGCGCCAGCGCGATGTCGCTGCCGGGCTCGTAGCCGGCGCGCTCGATCGCCACCATCAACAACTCCAGCGCTTCGACGTTGCTGTCCAGGTTCGGGGCGAAGCCACCCTCGTCGCCTACCGCCGTCGAAAGGCCGCGTTCGCCAAGCACCTTCTTAAGGTGTTGGTAGGTCTCGACACCGGCGCGCAAGGCGTCCGAGAAGCGCTCGAATCCGACCGGCACCAGCATGAACTCTTGAATGTCGACCGAGTTGTCGGCATGGGCGCCGCCATTGAGTACGTTGAGTTGAGGCACGGGAAGCAAGCCGCCTTGTGCACTTGCAAGCTCGCCGACATATTCGTACAGAGCTTTGCGCTGCTTGTTCGCTTGCGCTCGCGCCACCGCCAGGGAAACGCCGAGAATGGCGTTGGCGCCCAACCGGCTCTTGGCTGCGGTTCCGTCAAGTTCAATCAAAGTCCGGTCGATTGCAGCTTGATCGTCACTACTGGCGCCGCTTAACGCCGCCGCGATTTCACCGTTGACGTGGGCCACCGCCGTTTCAACGCCCTTGCCGAGAAAGGCGCTGCCGCCGTCGCGCAATTCCAACGCTTCCTTGCTCCCGGTCGAAGCGCCTGAGGGGACGATTGCGTGCCCACTATGGCCGCTATTCAGCCGGCACTCCGCCTCCAAGGTAGGGAAACCCCTAGAGTCAAGGACCGCGCGCGCCCTGACTTCTTGAATCTCAGACACTCTTGGCTTGCCTAACCGTTCACCGCCCGGCGGAAGGGATCGGCCTATTCGTCGCCTTCCACATCCGGTTGCTGTCCAAAACCAAGCGCCAGGCAAACTTTCCCTGCCGCGGTGTTCCAGCGGCCCGTTCCGGTGTTGCCCAGTGGAGTACCTGGAGCGCCGGCGTATTGATTGAAGACCCAGAAGCAGCCGTCAACAGGATCGACCACCGTACCGGTGTAGTCCCCGTAGCGATTCGCCGGACCAAAGCGACGAACATACGGACCGAGCCCAGCGCGCAAGGTCTGTGGTTCCCGGACCTGGCTGATGTCGTCTCCAGAGGCATAGATCGAGTAGTAGGCGCCGGGGAAAATGGATGGTCCTGAGGCGGCGTAGCCAACCATTACGTCGCCACGGTCGTTGGCCGCAACTGATGGAAAGAAGGTGTGGACGGAACCGCCGATCTCTTGGCCGGTAATGGTCGCTTGTCGCGAAATACTCGCGGCAGCACTCGTATTCAGCTCGACCCAATGAACTGCAGCACGACTGTTGCGGCGCAGAGTGAACGTCCCGTAGGCGCGGCCGTTGATCCACACAGCGTTCAGCATGCGCCTGTCGTTGGTCATAACGGTCTCACCGGCGCCCTGCTGTGCAGCTCCTGGAAGCGCGCAACAGAGATCGTCAACAGCGCCCAAGTTCACAAATTCCGGTCCCGCGACCTGGATCGCTCCGAGAGGGTTGTTGATTCGCATTACTTGCACGAAGGCGTTGGTGCCGTCGTTGAGGCCCGAATAACCGAGGAGCAGTCCACCGACACCACTGGAGTTGCCGTACATCTGAGCCGGCATCGTCGTCAAAGCGAAGCCGGCGGCAGCATACGGGTCAACTCGCCGGACGTTGACAGTCTGACCGTTGTAGAGGGGGCCTTTGGGCAGAATCCACAGACGTACTCCGCCAAAAAAGCCGCCGGTATCAGCGAATGAGAAAAGGTTGGTCGTGATGTAGATCGCCTCTTCGTCAACGCCAAAACCGGGATAGTCCGCCCAATGATCGCGCCCACCAACCATGGTTCGAGCGTCGATTGCAGTCATAAACCAGGTTCCGGCCGGGTCCGCGTCGTCTGAGGCGGCAACGAAGACGCGCGAGGTGTTCGCAGCACTACCAAACGCCTTATCGGTCTGCTCGAGGGTGACAACGACCCAGCGATTCGCCTGCGAGTCGTAAAGCACCTTGGGGTCGAACGTGCCCGTCAGCGGCGCTAACGGCGCGAAGAAGTTGCGTAGCGACTGCGTCCTTTGTACCGCTCCATTCTTGGTGAACACTTGCAAGGAAGTGTTCACCACCGTCATCACGTGACTCGTTCCGGCCGCGACATGTGGATCTGGCGGAACAGTGAAAAAGCCGGTTGTGCTGGCGTTCGAATCGAAGTTGGTGGAATCGAAATCGGCGACTAAGAACGGCAACCCGTTGCCCGCACCTGGCGTCGGCGTTTGGATCGGCCCATTGAGCTCTAGAGAATCGGCCGGGGTCGCCGCTTCGGAGCCCCTTCCTGTGAACCCCGATCGCGTCCTGCCGGCGGGCGCCCCTTCCGCGCGCCTCGCGGCCATTTCCTCCGGCATCGGGTATCCCTGCCCTCTTGGCTTGGGCCGTGCCTTGAGCGGCACCTCGCGGACGGTCAATTGGCCTTCAAATCCACTTTGCGGTGCCGTACGCTCGACCGCAACGTCTTCAACGTAAGACGCGACTTCAACTCCGGCCATGACCGGATCGCCAATCGGAATCTCGTTTCGCCCAGGGACGCGAATTTGGTCTGGACGCGCTGCGAGCACTTGCTCGGCCCCCGTTTCCGACACTTCGACTTTCTCCGCGACCGGCTGCTGCGTACAAGCCACAGCAGCAAGAGCGCCAATCAGAAACATGCCGGCAGTTCTAGAAATCCCGTCTTTTTGATTACCCATCGCCGTCCTCCGGAGGATCTCGATCATCGTCAGGCTGCCACTGAGATCCGGATTTATGAACAGCCACCCCTGGGGCGACCATGCACTGAACACCATCTCCCCATACCTCGAAACAGGCTTAGCATAGCGATTCGAGCGCCATTCCGAAACCCGCTGACCGACCGTTCGCGGTGTTCCGGTCCAACCCGCTTTGGTTCTTTTACAATAACCTTGGCCTTTTGTTGACAGCGGTAGCACGGTGTGCGATTCTTCGCGGCCCGGCGCGGGGTGGAGCAGTCTGGTAGCTCGTTGGGCTCATAACCCAAAGGTCGCAGGTTCAAATCCTGCCCCCGCAACCAAGACATCAACAAAGAGTCGACAGGATCGGCTCTTTTTCTTTTTTGGTCTGTTGCTGGCGGTCGTTGCAAGCGAGTTAAGATCTTTCACAATGGCTGAATTACTTGAGTTGCCAACTCCGTCATTCCTGGCAGCGATGCCGCAGGTTGACGATCCGTTCTTTCACCGCTCTCTGGTGCTGGTACTTGAGCACGGCGACGAGGGGACCTTCGGCCTCATTGTCAACCGCCCCACCGGCCTGCAAGTAAGCGAAGTTCTGGATGGGCTCGAAATCGAGTGGGCGGGTGACGAGCGCGAGGCATTTTTCGGCGGACCGGTACAACCTCAAAGAGGATGCGTCCTGCTGCGCGCTCCGAGCACTTCCAACACGGGACCCGATTGGAGTGCGTTAGGCCTTACCGAAGACCTCACCGAGGTTCAACCGGGCCTCGGGCTCACTCATAGCTCAACCGACTTGACGGTGCTCGCGGCGCGCCCGCCGCGCGACTTTCGACTCGTGCTGGGCTCGGCTGGCTGGGCGCCGGGCCAATTGGCCGAAGAACTCGAACGCAGCGACTGGATTCCGCTACCCGTCGATCCTGATTTGATTTTTGCTGACGCCTCCACCGACGCGTGGCATGTTGCATTGGTGCGCGCCGGGATTCAGCCGCAGGCGATCGTGCCCTTGCAGTCGGCGGATGGCGAAGCGCTTGCCAACTGAAGAACGATGCCAGCGACCTCAAAGAAGCCCGTCAGCTCCAAAGAACCAGCCATCCCCAAAGAACCAGCCATCCCCAAAGAACCAGTCGGCCCCGAAAAGCCAACCGCCGTAAAGAAAAAAATGGGCGCGGCAGCTCGGAAAGTACAGGAGCGTACCGAGGTGGTGCTCGCCCGGCTCAAAGAGGAATATCCAGGCGCGAAATGTGCTCTCAACCACGACAACCCGTTGCAACTCCTTGTGGCGACGATCTTGTCGGCACAGTGCACCGACAAACGCGTGAACATGGTCACTCCGGCGCTCTTTACGCGCTACCCAACCGCAGCTCACTTCGCGGCGGCATCGCTTCCCGAGTTGGAGGAGATGATTCGTTCGACCGGTTTTTTCCGCAACAAAGCCAAATCGCTCAAAGCACTCGGCGAAGCATTAATCGCGGATCACGGTGGCCAGGTGCCACGCACCATGCCCGAATTGGTCAAGCTTCCGGGAGTCGGCCGCAAGACCGCCAATGTCGTCCTGGGCAACGCCTTCAATCTCAACGAAGGTGTCGTCGTCGACACCCACGTCGGTCGACTGTCTCGACGCCTCGAGCTGACCGAGAACAAAGATCCGGTCAAGGTCGAAAAGGACCTAATAGAGCTGGTCCCGCAGGTTGACTGGACGCTTTGGTCTCACCTTCTCATCGACCATGGACGGGCGGTTTGCGCGGCTCGCAAACCGCTATGCAGTCAGTGTGTTTTGGCGGATGTGTGTCCGTCCGCCGAAGTGTGACTTCGCGTCTCCTCCCTTCCGTAACGCCATTGTCAATCTGAAGCGCGAAAGCGGCCCAGCCGCGGTCTCGAACGTGCTAGGATTGCTGCCACAAACCCGGCACGCCGCCGGATTTTTTGCAGTCAATTGACGACTCAAAACGCATATCGATTCCCGTCGAGGGAATCCGTCAAATCCCAGAAGGAGAACCGAATGAAACGCATAGGATTCGTGTTTCTGGCCGGTCTCGTTTGTCTAGTTGCCGCGGGCTCGCTGAGTGCGCAGAGTGCAACGACAGGAACGATCACCGGATCAGTCGCGGATACTGATGGCAATGACCTTCCCGGCGCCACAGTCACCGCAATTCACAACCCCACTGGTCGCCAGTACGTGGTGGCAACACAGGGTGATGGTCGTTTCGCCATCGGCCCCGTTCGCGTCGGCGGACCGTACACAGTATCCGCCGAGTTGGACGGGTTTACCCCGCAGGTCGCCCAAGACGTGTTCGTCTCGCTCGGCGCTTCTTCTGCACTCGCTTTCGAGTTGCCGTCAGCGGAATTTGCAGACACCGTGACGGTCGTCGGCGAAGCGACGTTCATCAACCCGAGCCGTACCGGCGCAGCCTCGAATGTCGGCACCGAAGCGCTTGAGACACTGCCGACGATTTCGCGCGGCCTCAATGACTTCGCCCGCACCAATCCGTTCATTACCGTGGCCGGTGAGAACGAGGACGACGAAGCGATCAGCATCGCCGGTCGTAGTGGTCGTTACAACAACATCCAGATCGACGGTTCGGTCAATAACGACCTGTTTGGGTTGAGCGACTCCGGCACCCCGGGTGGTCGCGTCGGCACCACACCGATCAGCTTGGACGCGATTCAAGAGATCCAGTTGGTGCTCGCAGAGTTCGATGTCCGTCAGGGTGGTTTCTCCGGCGGCAGCGTCAATGCGGTTACCCGCTCCGGTTCCAACGACTGGGAAGGTTCTCTGTTCTACTTCTTCCGTGACGACAGCAACTTCGGCGACGGCCCAGAAGGCCTCGGTCCACTCGGTGATTTCAACGAGGATCAGTACGGTTTCCGCCTTGGCGGACCGCTGTCCAAAGACAAAGCGTTTTTCTTTGTCAACGCCGACATCGAGGACCGCACCACGCCGACGGGCTGGTCGATTGACGGCTCTTCTGGTCAGGCATTCGGTTTCGTGGACGAGGCCAACCGTTTCCGCAACATCTTGCTGGACCGCTACGGCTACGATCCCGGTCCCCTGACCGAGAACATTCGCGACAATCCGTCCGACAAGTTTTTCGTTCGCACCGACTTCAACCTCAACGATCAGCACAGCCTAACTGTTCGCCACAACTATGTGGACGCCGCGGACGACACCAACCGCCCCAACAGCTTTACTTTCGAGTTCGCCAGCGAAACCTACGCCGAGAGCAACGAGACCAACTCTACGGTCGCTCAGCTCGACAGTACGATCTCCAGCACCATGTTCAATGAGGCGCGCGTCGCGATCCAGACCATCGAAGACCGCCGCGGCCCCCGCGACGGCATTCCATTCCCCTGGGTCGAGATCGAGAACATCGCCGGTCGCGGCAGCGGTGAATTCGAAGCCGGAACCGACGCCTTCTCCGGCCGCAACTCTCTGGATCAAGACTTGTTCGAGATCACCAACGATTTCACTTGGCTCAAAGGTGACCACACCATCACCATCGGCACTCACAACGAATTCTTCGGCTTCGAGAACCTGTTCATCCAGAACGCTTTTGGCGCCTATGAATTCGACACTCTAGACGACTTCGAGAACGGCATCGTTGAAGATTGGAGCTACACCACGGTCAACCCCGGGCAGTCCGACACCCAAAAGTTCGATGTACAGCAAATCGGCCTCTACGTCGGCGATGCCTGGCGCGTCCGTGATGACCTGACACTGACCTACGGCCTGCGCGTCGATACTCCGTACTTTCCGGATGAACCATCGTTCAACCCGGATACAGTCGCGCTCTACGGCTTCGACACCAGTGAAATGCCAGACGGTGAGAGCTTGGTGCAACCGCGCTTTGGCTTCAACTGGGACGTCGAAGGCGACGGCCGCTCGCAACTCCGTGGCGGCGTCGGTATCTTCGCCGGGCGTTCACCATACGTTTGGATTTCCAACCAGTACGCGCGCACCGGCATCGAGCAGGCCTTCCACAAGGGCGCGCTGGTTCCATTTATCTCCGATCCGTTCGGCCAAGACGCCAACATCGGCGCTGGCGCCAACCCCGGCGCCGGTGAGTTCAACTTCATCGACCCCAACTTCAACTTCCCGACCTTGGCCCGCTACAACCTGGCCTATGATCGCGAACTGCCGTGGGGCTTGAACGGCTCCATCGAGTTGATCTACTCCGACAGCATCGAGGAAATTGCCTACCGTCGCGCGGATCTCAATCAGGTCGGTACGACCTTCTACGGCGCACCCCTTTACGAGCGTTTCGGCCGTGCTGACGCCTACGTCATCGGCAATTCGTCGGAAGGTGATGCCACCAACATCGCCGTCAAGGTCGAGAAGCCGGCTTCCGGTAGCCCGCTGTCCTGGTCGTTCTCCTACGCATTGGGAGAAGCGAACACGGTCAACGACGGCACCTCGAGTCGTGCGGTTTCCAACTTCCGTTTCAACGAGCAGTTCGATCCACAGAATCCCGTAGCTACCACTTCGGACTTTGAGGTCGAAGACCGCCTTAACGCTTCTTTGACCTACGTCTTCAACCAGGGCTCACGTTACCCGACCACGGTTTCGGCGTTCTACAACGTCCAGGCTGGTCGGCCGTTTTCCTGGCTGATGACCTCGGACTTCGTGCGCTTCGGTTTTGGCGGTAGTGTTAACGGCGACCGCTCCACGGGTAACGACCTGTTCTACGTGCCGCGTGACGCCAACGATGTCGTCATCAACACCGGTACTTGGGAAGAGCTCAACGCCTTCATCGAGGCTGATGAGTGTTTGCGCAACCACCGCGGCACGGTGGCTCCACGCAACTGCGCTCAGGCTCCGACTCATCATACCCTGGACGTGCACATCGCCCAGAAGATTCCGGTGCGTGGTCTCGACTTGCATATTACCTGGGACATCATCAACCTGATGAACCTGCTCGACGAGGACTCCGGTACGTTGCGCTATGTCAACTTCAACTCGCAGACCTTGGTCGAGGTGGATGGCCTGACCGATGATGGACGGCCGATCTACAACCTCTTCCGCGAGGTACGCGATCCCGACAACAACTCGATCTTCGATCTTCACGGCATCAACAGCCGCTGGCGCACGAAGTTCGGTGTCCGTCTGAGCTTCTAAGCTCGCAAGCACAGTTTCAGTACTTGCAGGCGCGGCCCTTCTTCGGGGCCGCGCTTTTTATTTAGTGAGCAGTGAGCAGTGAGCAGTGAGCAGTGAGCAGTGAGCAGTGAAGAAGATGCGGCTAACCCTCGTCACCTGTCACTTCGCCACCCGTCACTCTCTCCCCCTGCCCCGTCGACCCAAAACCCCCCACGCCACGCTCGGTCTCAACGAGAGATTCGACTTCTTGCCAGGTTACATCCGGCACCGGAGCGAAAAGAATTTGCGCTATGCGATCGCCCCGCTCGATGATCAGAGGCTCGGGCCCGTGGTTGATCAGCAAGATCTGCACCTCGCCGCGGTAGTCGGCGTCGATGGTTCCGGGACTGTTGGTGAGGGTGACCGCGTGGCGGGCGGCAAGGCCGCTACGCGGCCGCACTTGCCCTTCCCAGCCTTTGGGAATGGCAATCTTTAACCCCGTCGGGACCTTTACCGTGCTGCCAGCCTCTACGATCAACCTGGCTTTAACCGCGGCGCGCAGATCCCAGCCGGCGGATTCATCGCTGCCGCGACTGGGCAACGGAAGGTCGTGCGCGTGGGGTAGACGGACGGTTTGGACTGTCAACTGCAATGGCTCTCCTTGAACAGGCTGAGCCTTAGTTTGATCTTGGAAGGCCGCCTGGCTGGGCGTCGCCACCGGATTCGAATCCAGTCCCTGGAAGTGGTACCCAAAAACGCTGCGTCCATAGTCGTGGCGCCAGAATGCGACCATCTGGCGACGGCGGCCGAATGAGATGTTCAGCCGCAAACTCCCATTCAGAGTAGTCCTCAGCGCCAAAATAGACCATCATCGACTCTCCTGAGGATCCAGGCTTGACCCCAGTGAAAGGACCGTACTGATTGTCCTTCACATCGTCGGCCTCACCGCCGAGAAATGGCGCCTCCGGTTCGCCGCTTTGGTTGTTTCCGCGACGATTTTGACGCCCCATTTGGCCGCCACTGCCGTTCCTCACCGATGACTCGCGGGGAGTCACGCGCTGAGGGCGCTGTCCACCTCGCTGCAAGTTGACGGTACCCAACCCAGTCTGCTCGCCGCCGCCAGCCCCGCCTTGAGGGACCCCCTGTTGCTGGAGCAGCGGAAGCCATCCATCGTTCTCCTCAATTGGGTTGATCCAGGCTTGGCGCAGGATGCGCGGCTCCTTGGTTTCAACGATCTCTTTCAACCCGACCGGGAGCCGACCGTGGCGCTCTTGAAACAGACGAATGGCTTCGGCGTACTGCAGGCCCCGAAAGATCATCTCCTCTTCTCGATCGCGCTGCGCCGCCGCGGACCACAGCGGCAGCGCGGCTGCAATCGCCACCTCGAGGACGATCAGGACCACCAAGAGCCCCGCCAGGGTGTAGCCGTCTGTGCGGCTTGTAGGCGCTCGAAAGGCGTCAGTACTCCGCATACAGCGTGCCGGCCAAATCGACTCCCAGCGCGGCCGACTTGACGTCGTAGATTCCCGGAGGTTGCTCTTCTTCCACCTCCGGCAACGGATCCTGACCCCCGCGTTGCTCGTAGACCAAAATCCACGTACCGCGACTTTTGGTGATGGGGTCGACAGGCACATCGCGAAGGTAGCCGGTCTCCACCAGCGACTCGAGCGCCGGCGGGTACACTCCCTTGTCCGCCTTGTACTGATCGATCACACTGCGAATCGTATGAATGTTGTTCTTTAGGGTCGCCTCACGCGCCCGGCGAGGCACGTTGATCAAGTTTGGCAGCAACATCGTGGCGAGAATGCCTACCACTGCGATCACGATGATGATCTCGATGAGGGTGTAGCCGCTGGCGCGGTTTGGCGTTCTCAGTTGTCGCATCACCATTGGCCGTAAGGAATGCCGTTGAGGCCGGTGGCTTCAGAAAGAGAGTAGATGTCGAAGACGTTTTCCCCTCCCCAGTTATCCGAGTCGTAGTCGTCCATGGTGCTGCGCAAACCCCACTCGTCCTCACCGGTCATCGGGTCGACAGGAAGCCGGCGCAGAAATCGAACTTCTCCGTCGCCGGAAGCGAGTTCGACACCTTCGTAGAGCTGCTCGATTTCCTCGGGATAGCCCCCGGTATCTTCATCTTCGATCTGGATCAGGCCTGCATCAGCGTAGCGTTTGTATTCGTCAATGGCGAAACGCATCTCACGCAATGCTGAGCGAAGTTCCAGTTCACGGCTTCGTGTCATGGTGTATTTGGCCGTGGGCAGAGCGATCAACGCCATGATTGCCAAAAGTGCCGCCACGACGATCAGTTCGATAAACGTGTAGCCCTGGCGACCGGCAATCGAACGAGCAGGCTGGGTCATGGCTGATCTGGAACGCGTGTCCGCGGCACTACGACGGGTCCCGGTGTTTTCTTTTCTCCGGAGTCCGATTCTTCCCCTCCGCGCGGCGGGCGACGGCGCAGCAGCGAGCCACCTCTCACCTGGACCGTCACCTCTCCCAACTCAACGTCCTGATAGCGAGTGAGCGTCGGCCCCATGGCTGAGGCCTGTCGCACTGCAATATGCGCCTCGCCCCGGCCGGCGGCTCGAAACTCGAGAAAGCCGACCACGCCGCCGCCAACCACGCCGCCGCTGCCACCCAATCGACTCATGCCGATGGTGACGCGACCAATAGGGCGTTCGTGAGCGAGCACCGTCGTTTCGCTCTCGGCACCGAGAAAATCGGTGGGCACAAACTCAATAAAGGAAAGTCGCGAAGCGTCGTAATCGATCACCATCGGCAGATGGGCCACGTCCATTCGCGTCGTTAGGAGCACCGCGACCCGCAGGTCGGCGCGACTGCCGGCCACCGCTTCCGCCTGCTCCAACTGCACCGAAACCGGAGCCGACGCGCCCGAGGTCTGCGCCGATCGCGGAGAAACCCGCGTCAAGCGTTCCACCGTTTCGACCCATTCGAACCCGCTCGGCAACGGCGAACTGCCGGGGAGACGCAATTGGGCATCCTGTTGATCGTCGTTGCCCAAGCCGCTCGGACCGGAAGGGTTGACGATCGAAGTGTCTGGATTTTGGGCCCCGGATTCGTCTTCTTGTTCGGACCCTTGCAGATCGCGAGGCAGATTCTCCAATTGCCGGCGCAAGCGTTCCTGTAGCTCGCTCGCCTCTTGGCTATCAAAGGGACCTCGTTCCTCGGATTCGATGCGCGGACTGCCGCCGCGGAACGAAAAGTTCTCCTCGGTGCCGACCCAGATCGGAGCCACATCGTCGGCAGTGATGTCGGGCATGCGTACGATATGCGGCGTAATGGTCAAGACCAGATCGGTGCGGTCCTTCTCATTGCGTTTCTTGGAGAAGAGCCTTCCGAGAACCGGGATCTCCGCCAAACCGGGAATCCCATTGTTGGTGATGTTGTCGTCGGTGCGCAGCAAGCCGGCAAGAAAATTGGTCTCACCATTCTTCAATCGGATCGTCGATTCAATGCGACGCGTCCCGATCAGAGGTTGGGAGACACCGCCGGTGGCCGGTGCAAAGCCAGTAATGCTCGAAACTTCGATGCCCGCAACCAAGCTGACTTCATTGTTGTGGTGAATGCGCGGCTCGACGGTGATGTTGATTCCCACGTCTCGATACTGAAATGAGGTCAAGGGCACGATGTTGCCACCGATAGTGTTGGAAGAGTTGAACGAGGTAACCGGTACCGGCACCTGTTCGCCGATGGTCAACTCGGCGCTTTCGCCGTCGCTGATGCGCAAGCGCGGTTGGGCGAGAATCTCCGCATTCGTCGATTGTTTGACGAAGTTGTAAATGACACTTGGCAGGGTCAGGAGCCAGTCCGATTGATTTAGGAACTCGATTTCCGATAGCGGGAGCTGACTGCCCTCGGCGTTGAGCGACTGAGTGACTTGATAGGCGCTGAGGCTGACACCGAGATCCTGAAGATCCGAAGTATTGACCTCAAGTAATTCGATATCCACCACAACTTCGCCGCGCGCTTTATCGAAGGTGTCGATGATCTGCTGCGCCACGCGAACGCGATCGGCGGTGTCCTTCATGACGATGGCGTTGAGATCTTCGTTGGAAACCAGATTGCGAGCTCCGACCAGGCCGCGCAGGACGTTCATTGCCACTTCCGGCTCGCCGTTGGAGAGAAAGAACGACTGGATCATCTGGTCCTCATACTTACGCCGGTTCTGTTGGTTGTCTTCAGCGATGAAGATGGTGTCGTCAGAGAGAACCTTGTAAAAGTGGCCGGCCGCACGCATGACCAACTCCAGGGCTTGCTGAAACGGCATTCCCACAAGCTCGATTGGCACTTGCACGTCGCGCAGATCGGGGTCGAACAACACATTGATACCGGCCGCCGAACAGAGTGCTCGATAGATGACCTTGACATCCTGCGGCTGCGGAAAGTTGAGGTCGATCGGTTCTTCATCATCGGGCTTGAGAAGCGGCGGCTGACTGCGCTCTCTGGCGACCCGCCGTTTCATTTCTTCCAAGCTCTCAGCACGCTCGCCGTCATCGCGAGCCAGAATCTGCTCGCGAACTTTGTCGAGTTCAAGCTGCGCCAGTTGATTGCCCGGATCCAGTTGCACCGCCTTTTGAAACTCGATCAAAGCAGCGTCCAACTCGGCCACGTCACTGAACTGACGACCGAGCTCAAGATGCATTTGCGAAGCTCGCATCTGCGCTCGCAGGAGCGAAGTGCGATAGCTCAAGTTCCCCGGTTCCCGCTGGGTCAGTTCGAGGTAGTGCAGCACCGCGGTATCCCAATCGCCGGATTCTTCAGCGGTGCGCGCCTCGCGCACTCCGGTGTAGGTTGCGCAAGAAACAGCGGTCAGTACCAGCCCCAAAAGAACAAGAGCTTGTAACTTTGATGGTCTTTGCATTCTCACTCCGTTGGGGCTTCCCCCCAAGCACGATTCTACGTGTCGGTGCTCCAACACTCTTGCTCTACGACCCGGTTATTTCTAACCGCTTGGGTTCGTGGTCGGGAAAATTCACAAATCCGATGTCCGCTGACTCGTAGCCGATGTTGACCAGGATGAATTGCCCGCTGACAACGTCTCCCTCGCGCACATTGAGCAGGTCGTCGCCATCGACGAGGACGGCGATCGGCCTGTCCTTGGGCCCAAAACTCCCCAAGAACTGCAGGCTGACCGGCGGAGGCTGCGGCGCCTTCGGTTTTTGCGGCCGCGGCTTCTCTCGACGACGCTGCTGTTGCTCGTTCCGAGGTTTGGGCTTTGGCTTCGGCGGTGCTTTTTTCTTGGGGGCGACGTAAAACTCAAAAACATTTCGAGATTTCTTGTAGATTGCCGCATCGGGCTCAAGAAGATCCTGCCGCAACGGCACGATGTCGATTTGTGCCAGTCGAGACACCGATCGCTCTGTCGCGGCCGCCGCCCCATTGCCGCGGACCAAAGGGGAAAGCACTCTCGCCCACAATAGATAGCCGAGAACGACCAGGAGGACAACCATCAGCCATTGCTGTCGGCTCAGGCGACTCACCGTCGACTCCTTAAAATCACGACTCCACCCTTTCAGGATCGGCGGCGAACATCGACGATACGGTCAACCCTACCTTCAACTGCTGGTTGTCTCGGTCGACGCCGACGGCGATATCGCGCAGAGCCAGGAAGCTATCCGACACTTCGAGAAAGTTGATGAAGCGCCGCAGGGCGTCATAGTCACCCACGACATCAAACTCCATGCTGCGCTCGGCCAACCCGAAGTCGCCGAGTTCGTCGCTGCCGAAACCGATGCCTCCATCGATGACCAAACCGGACTTCTGGCACAACTCATGGACGTGCCGTACATAGCGTGTCATGCGACGGGGAACGTCTTCGATGGTGCCGAAAAGTGACTCCTCGCGACTCTGATCGGTTGCCAGAGTTTCAGCGTATTCGGACGCCGTCGCCACCTGCCGCTGAAGCTCTGCTTTGGTCGCTCTTCTCGCCTCGAGGCGTTGATCGAGAGCACGCGCGCGGTTGTTGAACCCAACGTAGTAGGTAGCGAGCGCAATGAGGCCCACTGCCGCAAAAACCGCAGGCGTCAGCCAAGCTCTACGATGGCGAGTCCACACACTCATTCCTGTGAAGCCTCCTTCACCGAGCCTGCCTCCAGTTCGGTGCGGTAGAAAACCTGCATGCGAAATTCAGTGACGTTGTCTCGTTCGCGTTCGGATCCCATGTCGGGCGCAAAGAAGCGCGGGTGCTCGAACAACTGATCCACGAATTGGTACCAAGTCTCGCGCTGCCGCGACACCCCCTCGAGAGTCAGCTCGACGTGCGCTGGGACGATGCCGTCGCGGTTGCTTTGAACTTGTGGCGCGAGGCGATGCAGTCGCACTCCGTCGGGCTGAACCTGCGAAAGATCCTGAAACAGACGACTCCAAGGGAATGCTCGCTCCGCCAGTTTGGTGTTGAGGAACGTGACTCGCTGGTTGCGTTCCTCAAGATCGGCGCGCCGAATCGAGTCCACTTTGGCGTCGAGTTGAGTTCGCAAGGCGGCGATCTCAGCGTCAACCGTCGCCAACTGCTCCCGCGTTTCTTCGCTCGAACCCGCGGCATAGTCCCAGAACTTGATCCCGGCCAGGGCCCACGCCAACGCTCCGATGAGGAGCAGACCCCATTTCACCCGCCGCAGGCCGCGCAGATTCTCGAACGGTTGTGAGGCTAGGTTGACCGACCTCACGCCACCCGCCTCTCCACTGCACCCAGCAAGGGTGCCAGTCGCCATTCGATTCCGGCCGGCAGATTGTGGTCGGACAGGTTTAAGGCTTTGACCGTCGCTGCGCCCAGGTCTTCTCGACACCAGGCTGCGTAGTTACGACGATCTTCATCGGGCGCGGCGATCGACAGCAACGTCAGTTGTCCGTCGGTGTGGTCATCCATCCATGAACGGGACAGGCGCAGGTCGCGCCGGATTTGGCTCTCTTGCCTTTGCGCCGATCCAGCGGTGAAACTGCGGTAGCGCAACAACGCCGGCTTTTTGGCGCTCCCGATCAGAAGGCTGACGACGCCGCTGCCTCCCCACAAGATGCCGCGCAGGCCGTCGTTTTCGTTTAGCAGCTCAAACAACGCCAAGCCGACCGGCAAGATCATCCCAATGTGGATTCCCCGCGAAGCAAAAGTCGTTTCCAACTGCTGCAGGAACCTATTGATCGCAAAGGCGACGAGGAATCGATTGGCGCCTTCCGCGGTCGGCACGCGTTGATAGGAGATCCGTACGTCATCAACCCGAAACGGGACGACTTGGCGTAGTTTCCACTGCACGACTTCGTCCAGTTCGGAGGCCTTGGAAGGAACTTGATCGAGGTCAATATAGGTCGTTCTAACCCACTCTCCCGGTAGCACCAGCGACGCCGACGTTGGAGTTTCGGGAAGCTTTGCCAACAGCGAATCGAGTGCGGCGTCGAAGGAAGCCTCATCGCTGATCGGGCCACCCAAGACGCCCTGACCAAACCAGTCCGGCGACGCCAACACCTGCGCTTCATGGAGTAGACGACGCCCCTTTGGGCCCTCTTCGAAGGCAGCGTAACTGAGACGGTCGCCACTGGCCCAAAAGGCGTGCGGCGGCACTTGCACGGAGCCCGGGCGCAGCAACTTGCTAATCAACGAAAGTCACCTTGTTGATTTCGCGCAAAGTAGTAACCCCAGATTCCACTAATGCCAGCGCCGATTCGCGCAAGAACGTCATCCCTTCTTCGTGGGCGCGACGTTTGATTTCGGCTGCGGGGCGTCGGTCGAGAATGAGTTCGCGAATGTTGTCGGAAAGATCCAAAAGTTCAGAGATGGCCATGCGGCCCAGGTAACCGGTACCGGAGCACTCCAGACATCCGCGCCCCTCGAAGAAATCCCAACTACGGAAACGTTCGACCTCAAGCCCACTCTCGATCAACAGCTCATCGCCAACTTCCACTTGCTCTTTGCAGTGAGGACAAATGCGGCGAACCAGGCGCTGGGCGAGAACGCAGTTGAGCGCGGAAACAAAATTGTAAAGGTCCACCTTCATGTTGAGAAAACGCCCGAGCACGTCGACGACGTTATTGGCGTGGACGGTGGTGAAAACCAGGTGGCCTGTCAGCGCTGCCTGAATGGCAATCTGGGCGGTCTCTTCGTCACGGATTTCACCCACCATCACTTTGTCCGGATCGTGGCGCAAGATCGAGCGCAAGCCGCGGGCGAAGGTGAGCCCCTTTTTCTCGTTGACCGGAATCTGAGTGACTCCCTCCAGTTGATACTCGACTGGGTCCTCGATGGTGATGATCTTGTCTTCCGACGACTGGATCTCAGACAAACAAGCATAGAGAGTGGTCGTCTTACCGGAACCCGTCGGGCCGGTCACCAGGACCATGCCGTAGGGCTCGCGGATGAACTTGCGCATCTTGACCAAGGTAGTGTCGTCAAAGCCGAGGATGTCGAGGCGTAGATTCTTGAACTCGGCGTCGATTGATTCCTTGTCGAGGATGCGGATGACGCAATCCTCACCGTGCACCGAGGGCATGATCGAAACGCGAAAGTCGATGGTGCGGCCCTGGAAGCGCAGCTTGAAGCGACCATCCTGCGGTACCCGCTTTTCCGCAATGTCGAGTTCGGACATCACCTTGATGCGGCTGATGATGGTCGAGTGGTGTTTCTTGTCGATCGGTTCCATCGCCTGGTAGAGCACGCCGTCGATGCGATACTTGACCACCACTTCGTTGACCCGCGTTTCAATATGAATGTCACTGGCGCGCCGCTGGATGGCGCTTAGAACCGTGGAGTCGACGAGCTTGATGATCGGGCTGGTGTCGGCCGAAATGCGATCAAGTGAGAGAACCTCCTCGCCGTCGCCCTCGTCGTGAACGAGTTCCAGTCTCAGGCCCTCGGTGGCCCGGTCCAGGACCTGCTGCGCGCCCTCGGATTTCTGCAACACCGCGCGAATGGCCGACTCGACACCGACTTTGACCTCGACCGGTCGCCCCAGCACCAACTCCAATTGGTCGAGGCTGGCGACGTCGGTGGGATCGGCAACCACGATCACGACCGCCTCTTCGTCTTCCGACTCGGGCACGAACTTGTGCGCCAACATCAATTCCAGGGGCACGCTGCGAAAGAGATCGTTGTCGACGTGCAACTCGTTGGCGTCGACGAACTCCAGACCGTATCGCTGGGCGAGCGAACGAGCGAAGGATTCGCCACCGTCCGACGCTAGTTCCAGCTCGGGCGCAATCGGAGTCTGTGGAGTCGGCGCACTCATACTTAGTTGATCTGTCCTACGATCGAAATCAGGGGCAGGTAGACCGCGGCCAGAATGGTCGCAATCACAACGCCCATAAACACCAACAATATCGGTTCGACCAGGCTCAAGACGCGCTCCATACGTGTTTCCGACTCTTCGTCGAAGAAATCAGAAACCGTCGAAAGCATCTCCGCCAGCTCGCCGGAAGATTCTCCAACCTGCACCATGTCGACCGCCAGATCGTCAAACGCGCCGGTTTCCTCCATCGCCTGATAGAGGGCCGAGCCCTGACTGATCTTGTCCGGAATGTCGCCGATCTGCTCGCGCACCCAGGCGTTGCCGACGGAACGAATGGCGGTGTCCAAAGAAGGCACCAGGGCCAGTCCGGCCTGCAGCAGCGTGCCCAGTCCGCGACAAAACTCGGAGAGGGAAACGAGGCGCAACACACGCCCGACTAGAGGAAGCCGCAACTTGAAGCGGTCGAACCAGCGACGGCCCCTTGGCGTCGCGGTGAAGCGACCGAACGCAAGCGCGCCGATAATGATGCCCGGCACCCACAAGTACCAATTGTCACGGAGCCAGTTGGAAGCTCCCACCACAATGCGCGTGATCAACGGCAGTTCGGCCCCCTCCAAACTGGCATAGAACTGTTGGAATGCAGGGATAACGACCAGCATCATCACCGCGATGAGAATCAGCGACAGCAAGACCAGAACCAAGGGATAGACCAGCGCCGACGTAGTCTTGCGCCGCGCTTCGAGAATCAGCTTCTGGTGGCGTACGTATCGGCGCAGGACCGAAACCAGCTCACCACTTTGTTCACCTGCTTCCAGGCTCGCGGAGTACAGCGCTGGAAACTTGTCTCCGAACGACGCTACCGCGTCGGCCAAACTTTCGCCGGTTTCCACTCGGTCGCGAGTTTCGGCCAAGATTTGGCGGAACTCGCCATGCTTCTGCCGTTCTGCGAGCATGCCCAAGCCTTCGACAAGTGGCAGGCCCGCCCCGAGCAAGGAAGCAAACTCTTGGTTGAAAACCATGAGTGTTCGTCCGGGAATCTTGGAGCCGAACTTGGGGAGCCGAAGCCGGAACGCTCCACCGGCCGGGCGAATGTCAAAGACGTGGTAGCCGGTCTTCTGCAGGCCGGTGCGCAAGGCCTCAAGGCTGGCGCCGTCGCGGACCTCTTCGACGACCCTGCCGTCCGGGGTCCCTAGGCGGCAAACGAACTGCATCGGAAGCCTCGCCAACGATTATACTGACCGTCTTCGTATTGGCCGCCGGCGCGTCGGCGGCCTCCATTTCGACTGCCGCGTGGGCAAGAATCCCAACGGCACGCCGACCAAAACCCCAGGAATGCGCTGGCTCTACCAAGCTCTCTATTTGTTGTCGATGGTGGTGGCAGCACCTTTCCTCCTCCTCGCCCGAAGTGCACACTACGTGCCCACAGTAAAGGCTCGGTTTGCAAAGGACTTAGGCGCCAAAAACGACTCTCGATCGCTGTGGATCCATGCTGTCTCGGTCGGAGAAGTCGGAGTGGCTGCCGTTTTGGCGCGGCACTTTCGCCCCGATGGAAGACTGGTCGTTACCACCGTGACTCCCACCGGACAGCGCGAGGCCCAGCGTTTGTTCGGCACTCAAGCCCAAGTTCGATACCTACCCTATGACCTCTTCTTCACCGTGCGACGGTTCGTCGACTGGGCCAAGCCGGCCGCACTGATTCTGACCGAGGGTGACTACTGGCCCTATCTGCTGTCGGTATTGCGCCGTAGCGACGTTCCTGTCTACGTCGTCAATGGACGCATCAGCGACCGCGGATATGGGCGTATGCGAAGCGTTCCAGCCTGGCTAGTGCGGCGCTACTTGCGCAACGTGACCGCGTTTGCGATGCAAAGCAAGGCCGATTGCGAACGCCTGATCGATTTGGGTATCGACGCAGACAAGGTCGCGGTGACCGGAAACATTAAGTTCGATACCCCGGCTCCCGAACCGCAGCCCGAGCTCGAACAAAGGATCGAACAGTTGGCGGGCGGCCGGGCGATCTTGATCGCCGGCTCGTCGATGGAGGGCGAGGAAGAAGTCATTCTCGACGCCCTCGGGAAACTGCAACGACGAGCGCTGCTGGTCCTCGCACCTAGGCACCCGGAGCGCGCCCTTGCCGTAGAGCAACTGGCTCGAGCTCGCGGATTTCGAGCCGACCTTCGCAGTCGGCTGGATGAGATACAGACAAGCGATGACATCCAGGTGTTGGTGCTCGACAGCATCGGTGAGCTGGCGGCTCTTTATCGTCTCGCCAAGGGTGTTTTTGTGGGCGGAACTCTGGTCCCGACGGGCGGACACAACCCCCTTGAGCCAGCTCAGTTTTCGGCGCCGATTGCGACCGGACCATCGATGGAGAACTTCCGGGCGGTCGCCGATGCCTTCGAAGCTCGAGATGCATGGCGGCGCGTGACTTCGGCGCCAGAACTCGCGCGAGCATGGTCGGACTGGCTCGATCGTCCAGACCAAGCGGCCGCTCTCGGAGAAAGGGGCAGGCAGGTGCTCGATGCCAACCGCGGAGCGGTGGCGAAGACGATTGATTTCTTACAACCGGCACTAGAAAACTGGAAGCCAGAACACTGGAAGCGGAGGACGGAGCCGCCGTCGTGACCAAGGAAGCCCCACCTCGCGAATTGAAGGCCTCGCGTTCACCGTGGCAGCGCTTCTATGCCTGGGTTTTAGGACGGCGGCGCGCCCGTCTGGCGGCCAAAGCGAATCGACTGCCCGAACCCGTCGTCAGTATCGGCAATCTGCACTTCGGCGGCAGCGGCAAAACCCCCCTCACCGCAGCCGTTGCCGAGCATTTGCGCGATCACGGCGCTCAGGTAGTGATTCTTTCCCGTGGCTACGGTCGCCAAAAGGGAGGCGTGCGGATCGTCAGTCGCGGTTCCGGACCTTTGGTCGGCCCTCGACTGGGTGGCGACGAACCGGTGTTGCTCGCTGGCATGCTCGAAGGTGTTGCTGTCGTCGTCGGAGAAGACCGCTACGAGGCCGGCATGTACGCCCTTGAATCTCTGCAGCCGCAACCCAACATCTTTGTTCTTGACGACGGTTTTTCCCACTACCGTCTGGCGCGCGACGTTGACATCCTCGCTTTCCCCGCCCACAACCCATTCAGCGGAGGAAAGCTGGCGCCGTCGGGGCGGCTGCGCGAACCGCTGGCGGCTGCCGCGCACGCCGATGCGGTGGTCCTTACCGGCGACTTCACCGCCGTTCCACCGGGTGCACCTTCTGTGGGTGACGCCTTGGCGAAGTGCCTGCGCCCATTCGGATTCACCGGTCCTGGATTTTCCGCGCCGCTGTCCAGCCTCGGTCTGCGCAGTGTCGCAGACGACACACCGATCTCACCGCAAGCAACCAAAGTCGTGGCAGTCAGTGCCCTCGCCGACAACCAGGCCTTCCTGCGCTCCATCGAAGACCTTGGCCTGGAGGTCGTTGCCGCCCTGTCTTACCGCGATCACCACGCCTATCCCGACGCCAGCTTGATCGAAATCCATCGTTGTTACGAGGAGAGCGATGCCGAGGCGGTCGTCACCACTGGCAAGGATGCTGTCAAGCTGTATCGAAGAACCGAAGCTCCGCTGTGGGAGATGGTGGTCCGCTCGCGCCCAGAAGCAAGTTTTTTTGACTGGCTGAAGACGCGCGTCGCGTCGATGCCCTAGCCGGTTGGCTGCGGTCGGAAAGCAGCTTTTCGAAGACTAGTTACCCGGCGTCACTGTCAACTCAAACAGCGGATCGCCACCCTCGACCGCCTGACCTTGCTCGACATAGATCTTGGCAATGACTCCGCCGGAGTCGGCTTGGATCTCATTCTGCATCTTCATCGCTTCGAGTACGACCACACCCTGTCCCTGTGTGACGGTGTCGCCTGTGGCAACCAAGACCTCGACCACCTTGCCGGGCATGTAGGCGGCAACGGTGCCCGAGCCGGATGCCTTCTTCCGCTCCGCTTTGTGAGCCAGGTGACTCAGTTCGTCCTCGACGACAACTTCGACACTGTGGCCTGCAATCGCAACGCGGTAAAAATCTTCGCCCAACCGTTCGATCGAGACGTCCTTTTGCCGTCCCTCGCAGATCAGGCTCAACTCGCGACAGCCGGAGTTGGCACCCGTAGGTGCAATTTCGAACTCAAGCTCACGCTCACCGACCGTGACGCGCCGTAGACGCTTACTCCCAGCCACGGTGGTGACTTCACGAAGGTCGCCTAGGGTCGCAATCCAGCGCACGCTAGTCCCGTCTTATTGAGTTATTGAGAAGGAAGGTGTTCATAGCAAGCCTTCGCTCCGTCCGCTTTGGCGCCAGCGTGGACGGGCCCCCTCGTCGCCGCGATTGACGGCCGGCGTGGAGCGACGAGCGTCTTCGTCCTTGGCTATCGCCGCAACAGCCAACGCCAATAGCTTGTCCTCTTCGCTGATTGCCGGAGGACGCAGCCCATCTTCGGCGAGGCGGCGGTCCAAAGTGCTGATCGAGAATTCAGCGTCGCGGAAACTCGGGTCGCGCACCAAAGCCTCGAAAAGCGAAGCCGTGGTGCGAATGCCGTCGATGCGCATTTCACTTAGAGCTCTCGATAGGCGACTGATGGCAACTTCGCGGTCCTCGCCCCAGACAATCAACTTGGCCAGCATGGGATCGTAGTGGACGGAAACTTCGCCGCCCGCGGCGATGCCTGCGTCGACCCGTACGCCCGGGCCGTCAGGCCACACCAGCCGTGAAATTCGACCCGGTGAAGGAGCAAAGTTGTTGAAAGGATCTTCGGCGTAGAGTCGTACTTCAATAGCATGGCCGTTCGGCTCTGCGGGTACAAGATTCTGCGGCAACTCCTCACCCTCGGCAATCGCGAGCTGCTGAGCGACGATGTCGACGCCGGTGACCATTTCCGTGATCGGATGCTCGACCTGAAGGCGCGTGTTCATCTCCAGGAAGTAGAACGAGCCTTCTCGATCGAGCAAAAACTCGACCGTCCCGGCGTTGACATAGCCGACCGCCTGCGCGGCGCGAACCGCCGCCTCGCCCATCGCCGCTCGCAACGCCGGATCTACAACCGGTGATGGCGCTTCTTCCACCACCTTCTGATGGCGCCTCTGCAACGAACACTCGCGCTCCCCCAGAGAGACCACCCCGCCGTGCGCGTCAGCGAGGATCTGGATTTCAACGTGGCGTGGCTCGACCAAGTACTTTTCCAAATAGACCGCGTCGTCACCGAACGCGGCAGCCGCCTCCGACTTCGCGGTCCGGTACGCGGTCGCCAGATCTGCGGCGGTCTCGACCAGCCGCATCCCCTTGCCACCTCCGCCCGCCGAGGCCTTGATCATCACTGGATAACCGATGTTGTCCGCTTCGGCCGCCGCTTCCTCGATGCTGGCCAGGGCATCTACGCCACCCGGCACCTGGGGAACGCCGGCTTCGCGCATCAGACGCCGGCTTTCGATCTTCGATCCCATGGATCGAATCGCGGCATGCGGGGGACCGATGAATACCAACCCGGCTTCTTCGACCGACTGAGCAAAGTCGGCGTTTTCGGCTAGGAATCCGTAGCCTGGGTGAATGCCGTCGGCGCCGATTTGCAGCGCCAGGTCGACGATCGCCTGCCCGCGCAAGTAGCTTTCCGTTGATGGAGCCGGACCGATTCGATATGCCTCGTCAGCAGTGCTGACATGCAAAGCGGCGCGGTCGGCATCGGAGTAGATCGCGACTCCGACGATGCCTCGCTCTTTGAGAGCGCGCAAAATGCGCACCGCGATCTCGCCGCGATTCGCGACGATAATCTTGTTGAGAGGTCTTTTCATTGGCGATCGCCCGACGACGGCAGGAATCGTAGCGCATTGACTCACCGTCCGGGGAGATGCGCATCTGTGGCTTGGCAACGGTTCGACTCGGTTCTACGCGCAGCCCCGAGCGAAGAATCAGCGAGTTGATGTACCCGCCCATCGAGATCCACTAACATCCGATGCGATGCGCCGTCGACTCTTGTGGGCCTTGGTTCTGACAGTTGTAGCAACCGGTTTGGTGGTTGTGTGGACAAGGTCGATCGTCGGTATGAACGGACAGGGGGAGCTAGTTCGCGAAGATGAAAAGCGGCCGCCTGGGGCGTGGAATTTGGGAGTTCCCATCCTGCAAGAAAGCGACGAGTTGGCCCGCTTGCTGGCACTTCCCTACGCAACCGGAGAGATGCTCGCAACCGCACCGGGCTTGGGGGTCATAATCCACGATCCACAAAGGGCCCAGCCTGGGGTGAATTTCTACGTTTCCGGTCACGCCTCCGAAGCCATTTTGGTCGACATGAACGGGCGCTTTCTGCATCGATGGGCCGCCTCGTATCGAGACTCGTTCCCCGACAATCCCGCTCGCTCAGGTGCGAGCCGCCACAATCTGCGCCGCGCCGCTTTGTTGCCCAATGGCGACGTCATCGTTCTCTGGCATGGGGGCGGCTTGGCGCGGCTGAATGCGAAATCAAAGCCGATCTGGACTATAGATCTGGGTTTCTACAACGACTTGTTCTACGACGAAGATGCCCGCGGCCGACCGACCTTGATCGCTCTGCATAAAACGGCAGAGATACGGCCGGGATTCGGTGATGAACCGATTCTCAACGACCAGTTGCTTTGGATCGACGCTGAAACAGGATCTGTACAGCGCCGCGTTTCGTTGCTCGACGCGGTGATCGCGTCGCAATGGGCGCCGCTGTTGACGGAGGAGCATCCGGATCCCGCTGACCTATTGCACGCCAACACCATCACCGTGCTGGACGAGCGCATGGTGGAAGGGACTCCGTTTCGGCCGGGGTCGATTTTGGTGTCCATGCGCGAGATCAGCCTGGTCGCAATCCTCGACCCAGACGCTGACGATGGCGTCGGTGAACTCGTGTGGGGTTTGCACGGCCCCTTTGTGCGCCAGCATGAACCAGTCCTACTTCCCGGCGGGGAGTTACTGGTTTTCGACAATCAGTGGATTGAGAAAGACAAAGCGCGGGTCTTAAGGCTTTCGCTTGATGGTGACGTTCTCTGGAGCTACCCGGACCCAGCCGGACCGACGGCAGACCGTTCCTTGTCCTCATACGAAGTCGGCGTCGTCCGATTCCTGGAAAACGGAAATCTACTAGTCGTCGAATCGATCGCCGGCCGGGCGATCGAATTGGCGCCGGATGCATCCATCGTTTGGCAGTTCGAGACGCCGCACCGAACCGGGCCTCAAGGACGCTTGATCGCCACTCTCATGGACGTCGAGCGCTTGCCGCGGCCCGCCTGGCTGGAGCAGTTGTCGCCAATCAACTGAAAAGCCGGTCAGCTGAATAGCCGGTCAACTGAATAGCCGGTCAACTGAATATGTTGCTGAGCGCGTCGATAACTTCATCGACTTCGGCGTCGGTCAACTCCGGGAACATCGGCAGACACAACACCTCCTGCGCCGCCACCTCAGCTTCAGGATAGCCGCCTCGGACCACCTCGCTCCGGCCTCGCCACAGAGGTTGCGTGTGCAACGGCGCGGGGTAGTGAACCGCCGTTCCGATACCCCGGTCAGCGAGCTGTTGCTGGACTTGGTCACGACCTTCGACGCGCACGGTGAATTGATGAAACACCGGTTCCGCTCGGTCGTCTACTGCGAGCGTCGAAACACTTGAGAGAGACTCGGCCGCTTGCAAATAGCGGCTAGCCACTTGCCGTCGCCGTTCGTTGTTCTGGTCCAAGTGCGGCAGCCGGCAGTTCAGCACCGCCGCTTGGACAGCGTCCAGCCGACTGTTACGCCCCACCATTCCGTGCCAGTAATGCTCGATACGACCGTGGTTCGCCAGCTTGCGCACGCGGTCGATCAGCTCTGAGTCCCGTCCGGTGACGGCGCCGCCATCTCCGAAACAACCGAGATTCTTGGAGGGGTAGAAACTCCATGTGGTTAAGTGCCCAAAGCTGCCCACCTTGCGCCATTCGGCGCCCTCTCCACACCATCGTGCCCCATGCGCTTGGGCTGCATCCTCAACCAGCCACAAACCATGCTTGTTGGCAAAGCTCGTAGCCCGGTCCAAGTCACACGGGTTGCCATAAAGGTGCACGCCGATCACTCCCACCGTTCGCTCGCCGACCAAAGACTCGGCGCAGTCGAAATCGATGTTTAAGGTCTCTGCTTCGACATCGACCATAACGGGAGTTGCCCCGGCCAGGGCTACCGCGGAGGCGGTGGCAACAAAGGTGTACGCGGGAACCAGTACCTCGTCGCCTGAACGAACTTCAAGAGCCCGCAGCGCCAACTCGATGGCGTCGGTGCCGTTCGCTACCGCGACACACTGCGATCCTTCGCCAAGATAGTCCGCCCATGAGCCTTCGAACTGCTCCACCTCAGGCCCTCCGACAAACGCCGTGTTTTGGCGCAACGCGCGCCATCGACGGTCAAGATCCTCAGAAATCAGTTGCTCGGCGCGAGCGAGGTTGAAGAGCGGAATACGCATCGAAGAAGATCTTATGCTGATCTAAGTCAAACCCAACCGCGCTCCTCGACGCGACCCGCTTGGCAGACCTCCGACACGTATGCCAAAGTCCCGCTCGCAAGATGGCCGCAGTCAGTCTCTCCGTTTGACGAAGCACTGAGCTTGCACCGATACAAGGCTCTCCTCCTCTTCCAATGCCGTTCAAATCCGCAGCCAACAGTTCGTCCCGCCTCCGGTGGCTGCTCGTAGCCCTCGCGTTGACCCTTGCGGCTTGCGCGACCATTGTCGTTTGGCAATCCCGGGCTTCTCTTGGGCGACCGAAGTGGCACGACATGGATTTTCAGGCGCTGGAAGAAGTGCAACTCCTGCAAGAGTACATCTCCATCGACACCACCTCCGGCAACGAGATTGCGGGTGCTGAATGGCTGGCTTCGCTGTTGCGCAAGCACGGACTGGAACCGCAAGTTGAAAGGCTCGCCTCCGGCCAGGCCAACGTCTGGGCGATCATCGAAGGCAAACGACCAGAGGCGCTGGTGCTCCACCACCACATCGACGTCTTTCCGGCCGATCCGGAGGAATGGGATACCCCTCCCTTTGAAGGGAGGATCATGGGTCCGCTGCTGGTCGGCCGGGGATCCTTTGACATGAAGAGCTATGGTGTCGCCCAATTGCTCGCCTTTTTGGATGTCGCGAGCGCCGCCCGGCAACCTGAGTATTCTCTGATCCTGCTTGCCACCGCCGACGAAGAGACAGACAGTCGACTTGGCGCCGATTGGTTCGCGCGCGAGCACCCAGATCTGATCGGCCGCTTTTGGGCGGTACTCACCGAGGGTGGCGCCAACGAGTCGTTCGAGGAAGGGATCGTTCGCTACTGGGGCGTGGAAGTCGGTCAGATGCGATTGGTCAGGATCATTGCCTGCGCCCCCACGCGACGACGGCTCGAGGAATTAGCCGCCGACCTCGACCGGATCCCCGCCGGAGCGATCACGGTCTTGCCCGCGGTGTCTCAAACCATTCAGAGTCTGGCGCCGCATCGCCGCAGTCCAGGCCACGTGCTCGCAATGAGCGACCCTGATGCACTCGATCGTGACCGCTGGAGAGTCGATCGATTACCTGAGTTCCTGCGGCTCTTGGTCTTCGAGCATATACAGCTTCTCGGCTTTGCTGACAGCGATCCTGGGTACAAGATGGGGCTGCTTGCGTGGCTTCGCCCCGGACGTTCTGACGCTGAAGCGGTGGCGGCGGTTGAACGGCTGTTGCCACCGAACCTGACGAGCGGCGTGGAATTCAGTGTCGAGGTGTTCCCGGGTCCAGACCCCAGTCCGACGGATCATCCCGTGTACCAGGCTTTGACGACTCGATTGGCTCGCCGCGGCGGTGACGCAGGCCCCTATTTTCTCCCCAGGACACTCACCGACTCTCGCCAGTTCCGTGGCGCCGGTGTCCCGAGCTACGGTTACTCACCGTTCGCTTTTGTCGCAGCAGGCCTCGGCGGCAAGGACCGCGTCAATGAGCGAATCCTGCTCACCAGCTATGTCGAGGGAGTGGCCGACTACCGGGCAACGGTTCATGAGATCGTCGGGCTTGAGGCAGCGTCGAACTCGCCGCAGTGATAATTTTTGTCACTTAAGCCTGACAATTCCCGTCTTCTGCAAGTGTGACCGATACGTAAGCTATCTGAATACAACGCCTTAAACCCGAACCGAGCCTGGCACGCCGTCTGCTCTGTAACTTGTTACGTGCGGTGACGCCGGGCTCCGCAACGGATCGCTGGCCGCGTCGCGAAATACCCCATATGGGAGGACAAATGCAAAACTATCTGAGGAAAAAGCGCGAGGCGGGCTTCACATTGATCGAGTTGCTCATCGTCATCGCCATCATCGGCATCATTGCCACCATCCTGATCCCAGAGCTTCTCGACGCACTGCGCAAAGCGAAGCAGAAGGATACCGTTGGCGACATGCGCACCATCGGCGTGGGCATGTTTGAGTGGGTCACCGACGAAGGTGGTGCAGCGGCGGCGGGCGGTGGCGGAAAAAAAGGCGGCGGTGCGACGGATTGGGACCCGACCACTTACACCGAGATCACTCACGGAGACCTGGAGAATCTTCTCGTTCTCTGTGAGGGAACGACGCCCTGCCCGAATGACGCCAAGGGTTTGGTGCAGTATCTCCAGAACCTGCCCTCAACTGACGGTTGGGGCCGCGATTTTGTGTTCTATCTGAATGAAAAGAACCCTCTGTCCGCGAACACCGCCGCCATTTTTAGTTGTGGCGAACCGGCTCCCGGAGCAACTGGCTCGACTTGCACGGCGCAGACAACCGCGTCTATCGCGTTCTTCGGGAACTGCTATCAGCAGGACATCGTCTGGGCGGACGGCACTTTTGCCGCCTTCCCGGTCGGCAAGACTCAAGCTGAAAACGCCAACGGCGGGACGCTGCCAGCCTGCGACCCGGGTGTTGCCTAGGTAAGAGTCTCAACATCGAGGATCCGAAAGAGGCGCCGAGAGGCGCCTCTTTTTTTGCCTCACATGCTGATTTTCGTTCCCTCGTCTCGTTGCTAGCAAAGGCGCTCTTGCTCAAGCCCGTGTACTACGATGCCGATCGATGCGTAGGGCCTATGTAGTCGCTCTCGTCGGCACCTTGTTGGCCGCTGCTGGAGTTTGGTGGTGGGCCAGGCCCATTGACATTGCAAATGAAGAGCTGCCGCGGCCGACGGGCTACTGGCGTCGAGGGGCACCTCTGGAGGGCGACCCCGAGGACCTGGCGCGGTTGCTCTCACTCCCCTACGCCGTCGGTTCGCAGGCTGCTTCCGTTCCCGGGCTCGGAGTCGTAACACACGACCCTGCTCGCGCCCACCCAGGCATCAACTTGTATGTATCGGGCCACGCTTCTGAGGCCCTGCTGGTCGACATGGCGGGTGAGCTCCAGCATCGATGGAATATGGAGTTCATCGACGCGCTGCCGCAATCAGACGAGGCCACCGAGCATTCGTATATGCGCCGCGTCCAGCTCACGCCAGACGGAGACTTGATCGTCCTGTGGCAGGGACAGGGACTGGCACGCATCGACCTCAGGTCGCGGCTCAAGTGGGCGAGCGACATCGGCGTTTACAACGACCTTTACTACGATCGCCAGAACGGACTCGAAACACTCATTGTCATTCACAAACTGGCGGAACAACGGCCGGAGTTGGCGGAACGTCCGATCTTGAACGACCGACTCGCGTGGCTCGATGCAGCGACCGGCGAGGTGTTGCGCTCGATCTCTCTCTTGGACGCTTTGGTGCGGTCCCCCTGGGCTTCGGCCCTGGATCGCCGGCCGCCTCAGGCGGACATCCTCCACGGCAACACCGTCACCGTGCTCGACGAATCGATGGTCGATGGGTCCCCTTTTGCAGCGGGTTGGATTCTGTTTTCACTCAGAGAGATCAGCCTTGTCGGCGTTCTCGATCCAGAAACCGAAACGGTCGTGTGGGCATTGCAAGGCCCGCCCTTCGAAGCCCAGCATGAACCAGTTCTGCTCCCAGGAGGACGGATTTTGTTGTTGGACAACAAAGGACCCGATCGACCGAGACAGAGCCGAGTGCTCGAGGTGTCGCTCACCGGAGAAGTTCTGTGGTCGTGGCCGCCGCAGGACAACGGGAGCCAAGGGCTCGCGACGCCGCTGATGGGGACCGTACAGCGGCTGCCGAACGGAAACACCTTGATTGTCGAGTCCGAAGCCGGCCGCGCCCTGGAGGTGGCTCCAGCAGGAGAGGTGGTGTGGAAATTTGAAACTCCGCATCGGGCTGGGGAGCGCGGAGAACTCATCGCCGTTCTGCCCGAGGTGTTCCGAATCGACCCTCCTGATTGGCTTCTGATGGAGAGGCCTTCTCGTCAGGGCTCGAGTGGGCTCGATCGAGCGGAAAGCCCAGACCGCTGAACTAGACTGTTGCAAGTGAACCGTCTGTCATCTGACTCTCAATCCTTGTCCGCGCGATCTTCGCACGCTCGATCTTTGCGTCCCGGTCAACGATGCCTGCTGCTAGCTGGTGTCTCCGCGCTGGTGTCCCTGGTCGGCGATGCGCGTGCGGAGAACCGCTTCGACGCCGTAGCCGCCCTGTCGTCCTACGTCGCCATTGCCTCCGACACCCCCTCGGGTGAACAAGAGGCGGCGCAGTTTCTTGCCAACGAACTGCATCGCCATGGAATCGGCAGCCGACTTTATGTCGGCCCCAACGATAGGACCAGTCTCTGGGCGTCCATTGGACCCTCGAATGCTCCCGCAGTAGTGCTGCTCCACCACCTGGACGTCGTACCGCCTGGCGGTCCCCGATGGCGACATGAACCCTACTCAGCCACTCTCGACGACGGAGAACTTTGGGGCCGAGGCACGATCGACTCCAAAGGCCTTGGAATCGCCCATCTAGGTGCTTTCCTGGAGCTCGCGAAACAACAAAACGAACTGACCACGCGGGTGGTCTTTCTGGCAACCGCTGACGAGGAAAGCGGCGGCGAGCAGGGGTTGGGCTGGTTGGTGGACGCCCACCCGGACTTACTCAACAATGTGGTGGTTGCGCTCACCGAAGGCGGGGTCAATCGCATTGCCGGCGAGGGATTGTTGTGGTGGGGGATCGAGTTTCAGCAGAAACGGCCGCTGTGGCTGCGCGTCAGCTACACCGGCCGAGCGGGCCATGGGGCGCGTTTGGACCTCAACACGGCGCCGAAACAACTCATCCGCGGCCTCGCGGCTGTGGAGTCTTTGCCGCGCGTCTACCGTGCGACTGAAGCCGTCACCGCTTACTTAGAGGGAATCGAGAAAGAACTGGGGTCGCCACGCGGTCCGTCGTTGAAGAAGATCCGCTCGGCGATCGAAAACGGTACCGTGGAGACGTTGCTGCGCATCGGCCAGCACCAACTGTTCCTCGACACCGTCCAGATCACCCGATTACGATCCGGCGGGACTCACAACGTTGTCCCGGCCACGGCCAACGCTGTTCTCGACGCCAGACTGCTGCCGGACACCGACGCGGATGCCTTTTTAGATCGCTTGCGGAGACTCCTTGGCGATGGAGCGCGAGTCGATATATTGCATTCCAGCCCCCCTGTCCCGGCGTCGCCGACCCAGGGCCTTTGGTGGGACGCACTGGCCTCCGCCTTGGGTCAAGGACGTCCAGCCGTTCCTCTCTTCATATCGGGAGCGACTGACGCTCGATACCTGCGTCGACTCGGCATTCCGACGTACGGCGTTTCACCTTTTGTCTATCCACCCGAAGTCCGTCGTGGCATCCACGGGCCGGATGAACGGGTTCCGGTCAGGGAGTTCCGGGCCGGGGTGCAGCGCATGATTGGTGTGGTCGAAGCGTTGGTGGAAGCCACCGCCGCCGCGCCGGCATTGAGTCAGTCTGCAGCGCGGTAGCATCCGATCATGTTCGCCGAGCTGCCTGCCTGGGTACCCTACGCCTACTTCGCGGTGATTGGGTTGATCGTAGGCAGTTTCCTCAACGTCGTGATTCATCGGCTGCCGCGCGAGCAATCTCTATGGAAACCGGGCTCGCGCTGCCCGTCATGTGAGCAACCCGTTCTTGCTCGCGACAACATCCCGGTGATTTCCTACCTGGTTCTGCGCGGCCAGTGTCGCCATTGCAAAAATACGATCTCCTGGCGTTATCCTCTGGTCGAAGTGCTTACAGCACTGGCGTTCGTTGCCGCCGGTCACCACTTCGGATTTTCTCGGGCTTCTTGGGTGGCCGCCGTGTTTCTCGCAGCGCTTCTAGCTCTGGCGGCAATCGATCTCCAGCACATGATCTTGCCCGACGTCATCACTCTGCCGGGTGTTGCGGTTGGCTTGCTGTCGCAGTTGTGGGTCCCCAACGGCAGTTTCAGCCAAGCCCTGATCGGCGCACTCGGCGGCGCCGGGGCGCTGATTCTGCTCATCAACCTCTGGTACTGGTTGCGCGAGGAAGAGTCCATGGGCCTTGGCGACGTCAACATGATGGCGTTCATCGGAGCATTCCTGGGGTGGCGCAATGCGATGGTTGCGATGGCGTTGGCGACGGCGAGCGGTGCGGCCGTCGGCCTGATGTTGATGACACGTGGACGCGCAGGCTGGAAATCGAAGATCCCTTTCGGCGTTTTTCTTGCCCTTGGAGCAGCTTTGGCTTTGTTCTTCGGCCCTGATTTGTTTGCCGCCTACATCGACCTATACCGCTAGCTGCTCGAACCGGGAAGTGAACCGGCGCGCCGGCTTAGAGCAAGCGGCTTAGAGTGCGTTGCTGAGCGCGCGGGCGACATCGTCGTCGTCGGCCGGATCGACGGTCCGCAGATCAACGTGCAAGCCTTCGTCTCGCACGTATGCAACCACCGGAGGGTCACCGCGCCGCAGCTTTTCCTGGGCAGCCGCGCCGCCGGGAATCACCAACACCGGACCCGGTACCCCACGCTGCGCCGCCGCACCACCGCCGATGTAGCCATCGCGCACCACAATCTCACCGCCCACCAGATTGCGCAACGCCTCTAGGCGGGGCGCCAACTCCTCCTCGTTCGACCACAGACGATCGATGGGGAATTCGTCACCCCGGAGACGCGCTTCCAACACCAGTCGAAGGCTGACTAGAGTCAAACGGCTGGGGCGCAAAGCGCGGTAGAGCGGTGAATGGCGGCAGGCCGCGATCGACTCTTGCTGGCCCACCAGAATTCCCGCCTGAGGCCCACCCAAAGCCTTGTCACCCGATCCGCACGCCAAATCGACGCCAGCAGAAACGAGTTCCGCAAGACTGTCGTGATCGTGCAGTTGAGGCCGCTGCGACGGCGTCAAAAGTCCACTGCCTTCGTCAATGATGACCTTGAGATTGTGGTCACCGGCCAGTGCGACAAGCTCTCCGGGGGTCGAAGACTGGGTGAACCCTTCGATGCGATAGTTACTGGGGTGCACTTTGAGAATCGCCGCCGTATCTTCCGTGATCGCGTTTTGGTAGTCGCGAAGATGAGTACGGTTGGTGGTGCCGACCTCGACCAGGCGTGCGCCGCTTGCCGCAAGGATCTCCGGAATGCGAAACGTGCCACCAATCTCGACCATCTCCCCGCGCGAGAGCAACACCTCTTTACCCTTGGCTAGCGATGCCAGGGCGAGCAAAACGGCCGCCGCGTTGTTATTGACCACAAGTCCTGCGGCCGCCCCGGTCAACGCCTGAAGCAACGCCTCGACTCTTTGATTGCGATCGCCTCGCTTGCCCGTCTCCAGGTCGAACTCGAGGTCGCAATAGGCGTCGGCCAGTACCCCCAGGCGGTTGGCGATCGCCGGTGGGAGCGGCGACCGGCCGAGATTGGTGTGCACAAGAACGCCGGTCGCGTTGATGACGCGACGAATGGACGGACCGAACCTATGTTGGAGTTCCTGCTCGATCCGCTCAGCCACCTCAGCACTGGCGTCGGGCAACGCTTGGCCATCGCGTCGACACGAATCGAGAACTTCACGCACTGCCGACTTGACCGCCGGGCGTCCGAACCGTTGAAGTAAGGAACGCATCTCTGCCAACCGCAAAACTTGATCAACGGCGGGAAGATTGCGACGCGGATCGATTGCGGCCGACTGTGGTGTTGTCTCGGTATGTCTCTTGCTCATATTTCGCCGTCCGGCCGCACCAGGACTTCATACTCTACGTTCTAGCTTCTCGATTCCTCTACATATGCCAATTCAGGAACAACTCGAACAACTGGAGATGTCGATTCGGCACTTTGAAGTCGAGTGGCGTCGTTTTGTCAATGGCGGAATCGACACCCCGCCGGCGGCGGTTGGCAAGTCGGTAACGACCCAAATCAGAAATCTGCGCACGGTCGCATCCGTTTCGACCGCCGAGCGCTTCCAGTTGCGCGGTTTGGAAGCACGCTTCAACTCGCTACGCGAACATTTCGGTCGGCGAGTTCGTGAAACGGAAAAAGGACGGGGTGATCGGCCGCGCACGGAGACCGTGAAAGTCCCTGCACTGCCAGAGGTTATCGTCGACTCCTCCACCTCCCTGGCGCAAACCCGGCCGCTGTTCGAAACGCTCTATGCCGATCGGCCTGGCGCATCCCATGAGACTTTTCATCGGTTCTTGATCCACGAAGCTGAGCGCCTGCGCACTCGCACCGGGTGCAGATCCGTGGTCTACTTTTTGCGTCGCGAAGCGGACCACTTCAAGTTGAGCGCTCGGACGAGTGAGGCCCAACGACGAGTGACGAGTGACGAGTGACGAAAAGACAGTAACTTGATCGAGTGAGCATGGAATGAACAAAAGCCGTCAGCGAAGAACCCGACACCTCGCCACGTTGTCTCTTGCAATCAGCTTTCTCCTCGCGGGCGCTGCCGGAGCGACTCCTTACCAAGAGGCAGTCGAGGAGCTAGCAAGGTTGGTCGAAGTCGAGCCGAGTGCGGCAACCTGGAATGACTTCGGTGCCCTGCTCTTTTTGCACGGCGATCGCGATCGGGCCGTTGCTGCCTTTGAAGAGGCACTCAACTACGATTCGGAACACCCAGCCGCTCTTTACAACCTCGCTGTTGCCGTTACTGCCGAGTCGCCCTACCGAGCGCGACGCCTGTTGCGGACTGCCCTGCGCACTGGTGGCGATGAAGCATGGATTCAGTTTCGCTTGGGCGAGATCTATGCCTCATTGAGTCGCAGTCGAAGAGCAGTGCGCCATTTTGGTAATGCGTTTCGCGCCAACCCCAGCCTCGCGTTCGCCGACGTCAATCCCGCCGTGGTCGGCAATCCTCTGGTAACTCGGGCCGTCCTCAAAGTCGATACCAACTCGACGGTTCGCGGCGAACCGCAGTTCGCCAACCCGAGCATGGTGCGAGGACTGCTGCTGGTCGATTACGCGTCGGACGTGCAGCAAGAAACTACAGTCGACGAGCCGCAGAACGTTTCTAATCCAGCGCCTGTCGTCAACTCCAACGCGCCTGTCGAAGTCGAAGACTCGGCCGCGGAACTGAGCGAGGAAGCGTCGCCACCCGCCGCCACGGACACCGATGTCGAAGAGCGTCGGCAGAGACGCCGGCGGAATCTCCCTCCTCCTCGCGACGACAATTAGTTTTTGGGCGCCTGCAACCGCAGGCCCTAGATCGGCGTCAGAGGAATACCTTCTACCCGCAGCCATGGCAATCCGACGACTCCCGCTGGCACTGGGATAAAACAGCAATCCGACGAGACTTCCCGCACTCCGCGGCAGAACTGCGCACTGTCACATTGCACCAGCAAGAGCTGAGGATCGCCTATCTTCCCCGCCTTCAGGCGCCGCCCCAAGACGACCCGTAACGACGACTTAGAACTAAAACGATCGGGGACATCCAGTTCGGCCACCGCAAGCCAACCGGACCCGACGTCGGCAATCAGTTCCGGCGCTGAAACCACGCCGGGCACCCAAACCGGCTGTTGTAGCCCCAACGATGGAGGCTCGCGCCAACTATGACGAACCGTCATCAATGGGGAAGTGCGGTCGCTCGCGACAAACTCACCTTGGCTGACGACCACTTGGCGCGTCGCGGCTCGACCCTCTCCATCCCAGCGGCATCGCAACGGCGAGTCTGGCCAATCCGGGGCATCGACGATTGCGACAACCGGGCTGGTAAGGCTCTGGCCAGCGTTTTCGGAGCTGGGCTGCAGCCAGCTCGAAATGGCGCGTGCCACCAAAGGCGCGGCGACCTCGGGCGCAAAGATCACTGTTTCGCGATTGGCCGCTTCCAGATCCTTTCCATCATCGGGCGCCGAAACTCCTCGCCATCGCACCGCGTGCGCCGCTCGCACAACCTCCGGCCAAGTTTCCGCGGCCACGTCGACCGCGTCGTTTGCAGATGCGCCACTGACGGCGAACTGAATTGACACCCCGCCAAGAAGAAACTCACGTAACCGCACTACCCCGAGCCGATGCAGATCCTCGGCGTCGGTTCCGTGATTGTTGACTATGCGACTTTGAGCGATGCCGTCTTCGGCGGCAAGATGGCGCTCCCGCACCGGCGCGGGCAATGCCTCATGCAACCGGGTTAGTGCGCGCATCGCGACCGCCTCTGACCACAGCGGCTCAACCTCCGCCGTGGCCTCAATTGGAAGCGTGTGGTTGCGTTTGGCGACCTTCAGGCTGAGCGGGGTGCCAACCGGTCGTTCCAAAGCCTCCGGAACCTTCAGCGGGCCGCTGCCGCAGGTGAACCCACGTCCTCGAGCGTTGCCGTAGCGGACCGCCCAACCAACCTCGTGGCGATCCTGAGTGCTGCGCGTTTCGTCCAATTCGCCGTCGGCGACCTCAATGACTTGGCGAAAGCATCGACTGCGTCCTTCCTTGACGTATACCTCAACGTCGCGGAGGCGCTGACTCTTCGCCAGATGACGGCAAACGGCTACTGGATCGGACAAGGTCTTACCTCAATGTCTTCCAGTAGTACCGGAGGGGTGGTCGCCCAAACCGGCATTTTCTGGCCGTTTTTGGCGCACCATCCAGCCCCCGAGAAGGTGGCAATGTCACCCAGCTCGGCCACTCGTGCCAGCAATTCAGCCAGGTGCAAGCCGAACTGAAAGCAACCCACTGAATCCCCCACTTTGCCGTCGTGGATCGATCGGCCCCAGCCGCACACAATCTCAACCAATCCGGTCTCCGCATCGAGGCGACCCGACTTGACCTCCGACACGAACAACCCACCCTCGCTCGCTTTCAATAGTTCGGGCCAGCTTGCTGCCCCCGGCAGCACCGAGAGATGATGAATGCGCGGCCCCGGAATTTGGTGACGATCCGATACTCGTCCGCAACCTGGATGAAGCTTTTCAAAGCGCTCGCCCCATTGTCGATCGGCGACTACGTCCTCGATTTGTCCCCGACGCAAAAGCCAGCGTGGATTGGCGGGGATCCCTTCGTCATCGGCCGTTCGATTCACTTCCGGTAGAGCGCCTCCTGGGTCGTCAAGAACGTTGAGGAACTCGGGGGCAATCTGGACTCCCCTGGCGCCATTTGCCGAACCGGTGCGATTGAGGACGTCTGCCTCCAGCGCATGTCCCACAGCTTCATGAAATAGCACTCCCGCAGCATGAGGCGAGAGCAGCAGCTTGCGTTTCTGCATTGTTGCCGGTTGCGCCGACTGGGCCCTGACCGCCGCAACCATCAACTTTTCAATCTGTACTCCTACATCGGACGTCAAGCTCACACTCAGACGGCCGATCGATGCCCACGGCAGGTCGATGCGTAAGGCGTAAAAGTCCTCATCCTGGGGGGGCTGCGCAACTTGGCTGCCGACGATCAACACTTGGCGTCGATTGCGGCGTAGGTCCAGCCCATACCGTACCGATAGCTGGCGGCGTTTGAGCCTCGCCCGCAGCTCCTCGGCAAAGGTGCGCAGCTCGCGCGTCGAGGGGTCATCCTGCCAGTCGCACCATCCCTGTGGAGGGCTGTAAGCAGCCTGCGGACGCACCACCGCCACCGATCGAAAGGCCCTCTCGAAGGCCGCCGAGGTCAACTCATCTTCGCTCGCCAGGCGCAAATACTGCTGCGCTCGTACTCGTACCGCCAGTCCGCTTTCGCGGCGCGCACTGGGCCGTCCTTGGGCATCAATCCTGGTCTCTTCACGCGCCTCGAGAAACACTTCCGACCCCGCTGGATCGGCGGTCACCTGTGACAAACTGCGCGCGACGGCAGAAGCATCAATTTCCAGCCTCATGCGAGGCTGGATTGTGCCACAGGCGCCGCGAACCCAGCGCAGAGGACTTCAAAAATGGCTGAGACGCGTTCTTCAGACCCCAAATCGGATCGTTCGGGGTTGGCCGACCTGGCCGAACGCCTGCAACGCTCGCGCCTCGGCGGCGGTGAGGCGCGCATCGAGCGGCAGCACGGCGCGGGCAAGATGACCGCTCATGAGCGGGTCGAGATGCTGTTGGATCGGGGGACCTTCGTCGAGATCGACGCGCTGGTGACGCACCGCTGCACCGACTTCGGCATGCAAGAGCGGCAGATTCCCGGCGACGGCGTGGTCTGCGGCTACGGCACCATCGACAACCGACTCGTCTACGTCTTCGCCCAGGACTTCACTGTCTTCGGTGGCTCGCTGTCGGAAACCAACGCGGCCAAGATTTGCAAGGTCATGGACTTGGCGGTGGAAAACGGCGCACCGATCATTGGCCTCAACGACTCAGGTGGCGCTCGCATTCAAGAAGGAGTGGCGTCCCTGGGCGGCTACGCGGACATCTTTTTGCGCAATACCCTCGCATCCGGCGTGGTACCGCAGATCAGCGCCGTCATGGGCCCCTGTGCCGGCGGCGCCGTGTACTCACCGGCGATCACCGACTTCATCTTCATGGTCGAAGAGACCAGCTACATGTTCGTCACCGGTCCCGATGTCATTCGCACCGTGACCCATGAAGACGTCACCAAAGAAGAGCTGGGAGGCGCCCATACTCATGCCTCCCAGAGCGGCGTCAGCCACTTTGCGGTGCCCGACGACGCCACCTGCCTCGCCCGCGTTCGCGAACTCTTGCGCTATCTGCCGTCGAATAACCTCGACGATCCTCCAGTCGTGGCCTCGGGCGATCCAGATGAAAGGACCTCTCCCGAACTCAACCAGCTCATTCCTGAGGACCCCAACCTGCCCTATGACGTTCACAATCTGATCGGTGCCGTCGTTGACGATGGAGCTTTTTTCGAAGTTCACGCCGACTACGCGCGCAATATTGTGGTCGGGTTTGCTCGCTTCGGCGGACGCTCGGTTGGCATCGTCGCCAACCAACCCGCATACCTGGCCGGCGTACTGGATATCGATGCCTCGCTCAAAGGGGCGCGTTTCGTGCGCTTCTGCGACGCCTTTAACATCCCTTTGGTGACCTTCGAAGATGTCCCCGGCTTCTTGCCTGGGACGCAACAGGAGTTCGGCGGCATCATTAAACATGGGGCCAAGCTGCTCTACGCTTTTGCCGAGGCCACCGTCCCCAAGATCACCGTCATCACACGCAAGGCCTACGGCGGCGCCTACTGCGTCATGGCGTCCAAACACTTGCGCACCGATGTCAACTTTGCTTATCCCACTGCGGAAATCGCCGTGATGGGATCCGAAGGGGCGGTCAACGTCCTCTATCGCAAGCAGCTCCAAGAGGCGGAGGATCAGGAGGCCAAACGCAAGGAACTTGTCGAACAGTACCGCGACAAGTTCTCCAACCCGTACATTGCCGCGGAACGCGGCTTCGTCGACGCCGTCATCGAACCTTCAGAAACCCGCTTTGCGATCATTCGGTCGTTGCGCCAGCTCTCCGCCAAACGCCAATCTCTGCCGCCCAAGAAGCACGGCAACCTACCGCTATAGCCGCCGCTCCTTGACACCGCAAGGAGCGTCCGACAAGCTCACGCGGCCCGCCGCCAGAGCCGCGTAAGGGTTATTCAGCAAGAGGACGAGCATGCGTGAAAAAGATCGAGAACTGAGACGACGACGCCAACGCCGCAAAAAGAGGTTGAAGGCTCGCCGTCGAGAGGCTATGGCGCAAGCTCGTAGCACCGGTTCCAAGCGCCCGGCAGCCAAAAAGGCGGCGGCGAAGAAGACGGCGGCCAAGAAAAAGACTGCGGCCAAGAAAAAAACTGCGAGCAAGAAAACGGCGGCCAAGAAAAAAACTGTAGCCAAGAAGACCGCTGCCAAAAAGACTGCAGCGAAGAAGACTGCCGCAAAGAAAACCGCCACCAAGAAGGCTGCGAGCAAGAAGACCGCTGCCAAGAAAAAGGCTGTGAGCAAGAAAACGGCAGCCAAGAAAAAGACCACCAAAAAATCGTAGGCGTACCCAATGGGCTTCGACAGCGCCCTCAGCCAGATCGATCCCGAGATCTACGAAGCCATCGCCGGGGAGCGGGCCCGTCAGCGTGACGGTCTAGAACTCATCGCTTCCGAGAACTTCGTCAGTCGCGCCGTTTTGGAAGCGGCTGGCTCGGTGATGACCAATAAGTACGCCGAGGGCTATCCCGGTCGGCGCTATTACGGCGGCTGCGAGTTCGTCGATGTCGGCGAAGAACTGGCCATCGATCGCGCCAGGGCGCTGTTCGGGGCCGAGCACGCCAACGTCCAGCCCCACAGCGGAACTTCGGCCAACATGGCCGTGTACTTCGCGGCTTTGCGACCGGGCGACAAGTTGATGGGCATGGACCTCGCGAGTGGAGGTCACCTCACTCATGGTCACCCGCTGTCCTACTCCGGACGCGATTTTGAGGTCGTTTCGTACACAGTCGATCGCGACAGCGAATTGATCGACTACGAACAAGTTGCGGAGATTGCTCGGGCCGAACGTCCGAAGCTGATCGTGTGTGGAGCCTCAGCATACAGCCGCGTCATTGACTTCGAACGTTTCCGCGCTATCGCCGACGAGTGTGGCGCTCTTTTGATGGCCGACATGGCCCATATCGCCGGGTTGATCGCAGCCGGAGTCCACCCGTCACCAGTCCCACACTGCGACTTCGTCACCACCACCACCCACAAGACCCTGCGCGGACCCCGTGGGGGGCTTGTTCTCTGTCGCGCCGAACACCAGAAGGCTCTGGACCGCGCCGTCTTTCCAGGCATCCAAGGCGGGCCCTTGATGCACATCATCGCCGCCAAGGCGGTTGCCCTAAAGGAAGCGGCTAGCGAGGAGTTTGCGGACTACCAGCGACGTTTGGTCGCCAACGCACAAGCGCTCGCCGTGGGCTTGCAGGATCAAGGACTGAGAATCGTCTCTGGAGGCACCGACAATCACGTCTTCATGGTGGACGTGGCGGACGCCGGTCGCACTGGCAAGCAGATCGAAAAAGCTCTCGACCAGTGCGGCATCACGGTCAACAAGAACACCATCCCTTACGACACCAAACCGCCAATGGTGGCATCTGGAATTCGTATCGGCACCGCCGCGATCACGACTCGCGGCATGGACACCCAAGCCATGACCGTCATCGCTGGCTGGATCGCCGAAGTGATCGCTGCTCCTGAAGATGGCGCAGTGCTCGCAGCCATCGGCGGCAAGGTGGTCGACCTTTGCCGCCGCTATCCTCTCTACGCCGAAGCCCAATAGGCCGAATCCAGTAAGCTGAAGTTCTGGCAGCCTTCAAAGACGGATCACCCCTCAAAAAGGACCGTAGATCCGCCTGCTGGACGGCGGTCTTCCCCAGCGGCGGCGAAGCTCAGCGCGCAACTCTCCAACCAAATACAGGGATCCACTGATGACGAGTATTTCGTCGGCCTCGGCGCGAGCCAACGCTTGTTCGAGAGCTTGTGGTGGGTCCTTTGCGACCACGTCATTCGGACCAGCCAGACCTTCAGGATCCAGCGACCGACTGTCGGGGGGGCGCGTGAGTATGGTCCACGCCGCTCGTTCCCGAAGGAGATCTAGAGATACCTCGGCGTCCTTGTCGCGGAGGGCTCCAAAGACGAGCCCATAGTTACGGTCGCCGATAAGAGCCGATAGCGCGCGAACGCCCTGTGGATTGTGGGCCCCGTCCAGGAGTAACAGCCCGCCATCGGGTCGTTGCACCCATTCGCTTCTCCCCGGCCAACGACAGGATGCCAGGGCGCGTTCAACAGCCGCGTCGCTCAGCGCTGGTTTTGCCGTTCTTTCAGCCGTAGCTCGCGAGGTAAACACTTTGGCCGCGAGCTCAGCCAACTGCAGATTGCGTCTTTGATGCACGCCGAGATCTGCCCCCCCTTCGGCAAAGAGTCGCTCACCCAAAGTTCTACGAGATGAATCCAGGGCGAACACTTCCGATCCCAAATTACGAGCGCGCTCTTCGATTACTTGTGCCGCGTCGGGGTCGGAGACGCCATGGCACAGCGGAACACCCCGGCGCAGGATTCCTGCCTTCTCAGCGGCAATCTCAGAGATCGTGGATCCCAGGACATTTTGATGGTCCAGACCGATTTCGGTAATCACCGCTAGCACTGGATCGACTGTATTGGTCGCGTCTAGGCGGCCGCCGAGGCCAACTTCTAAGACAGCAACGTCGACTTCTTCGCTGGAAAAATATTCGAAAGCTACAGCGGTCATAGCCTCGAAGTAGGTCGGAGCAGTAAGTCCCGCTTCTTCAGCGACTCTCAGAATACGCTCGAGATATGTAGCCAGGTCCTCAGACTTGATCTCGAGTCCATCGATGCGAATTCGTTCCTCGACTCGCTCCAAGTGCGGCGAGGTGTAGAGGCCGACTTTTGACTCGGCTGACGAAAGGATTGCCGCTAGGTTGGCAGCAGTGGTTCCTTTGCCGTTGGTCCCCGCGACCAAAACGCAATCAAATCGCTTTTGCGGTTCCCCGAGTTCGGCGAGGAGCACACCAATGCGATCCAAACCCAGTCGCACGCCGAACAACTCGAGTTGGCGCAGAATGGACTCGGGAGAACGAACTGACAACGGCTAACTACGTAATCGGTCTAAGAAACAAAATGATGAAGGGCGCGTGCAACCGTTTCTTTGAGTTGCGGCCGAGGCACGACGGCGTCCAAGAAACCGTGCTCAAGGAGAAACTCGCTACGTTGGAATCCCGGCGGCAACTCTTGCCGAATCGTCTGCTGGATCACTCGCGGCCCAGCAAACCCGATCAGCGCTCCCGGTTCTGAGACATTGATATCCCCAAGCATGGCAAAAGACGCGGTAACGCCGCCGGTCGTGGGATCGGTGAGAATCGAAATGTAAGGAATTCCGGCTTCTCGCAACCGTCCCAGAGCCGCTGAGATCTTGGCCATTTGCATCAGCGACAGCACGCCTTCCTGCATCCTGGCGCCGCCCGAAGCCGATACCACGATCAAGGGGAGTTCGGCGGCGAGCGCTCTCTCAGCGGCGCGAGCGATCTTTTCGCCAACCACCGACCCCATCGAACCCCCCATGAACTCGTAGTCCATTACCGCGAGCACCACGTCGAAGCCTTCGATTGTCCCCTCGAAGACGCGCACGGCGTCTTCTGACCCGGTGCGTTTTTTGTACTCGCTCAAGCGGTTGGAATAAGGCTTTTGATCTTTGAACGACAGCGGATCGGCCGAACTCACTCCGCTCTCGACCTCGTGACCTTCTCCGTCGAGTAGGAGGGCAATTCTTTCGTCAACGGAAATGCGAAAGTGGTAGCCGCATTTGGGACAGATTTGCCCGTTGTTGGCGACCTCTTTCGAGTAGACAATCTCCCTGCACCCGCCGCACTTCACCCACAGACCTTCGGGCACGCCACCGCGTTGCCCGTGATCACGAACGGGTTTGGGGCGGCGATCTTTTCGAAACCAGGGCATTGTTGCGATGTCTTTTAGGTCAATGGAACCGCAGAGGGTTCTCGTGGGCCGGTCAGTTTAGCTTGCTTGAAAGGCGGCGGCCACGCCGTCGATAGAAACGTGTGGTGTGGAATCCGGAGCGGACGTTACCCAAGCCTACCTACTTGAGCCAGAGTCGGTTGCTTCCTGGTTACCTTGAGAGCCCTCACCGGCAGGAGCCGCGCCCTGCGAAGGCTGGTCGTCGAGGGATTGGCCCTGGACACCTTGCCCAGGAGAATCGTCGATCGACCCCGGTCTCTCAGCCCCTCGTTCGGCCGGGTCATCAGATTGGATGCGCGACAGCTGCTCTTCGAGTTCGCGTTTTTGCTCTTCAAAGCCCGCTCGAATGCGCGCTTCCCGCGCCGCCATCTCAGCAGCCACGAGGGCTTCGATTCTCGCTCGCTCTTCAGCCGCAGTGTCGAGGTCATTCTGGCTGGCGACGGCAGCCGGCTCTTGCCGCTCTTGAGGCGCTTCCTGTAGGTCCTCCGCAGCAGCAGTCGCAACTGAAGCGTCAGGATTCGGCAGATCGCCGACTTGAGGGCCCGCCTCTTCGATCGGCTCGCTCAATTCGACCGCAACAGGAGCGGTCAATCCACTTTCGGGACCACTCCCGCCGCTCCGGCCCACAAACCACCACCACGTGGCCGTTGCGAGAACCAACGCCACCCCAGCGATCGTCGCAATGCGACCCCAATTCACCGGATCGGCATCGGTTAGCCAGGGAGCGTAGGGACTGCTTTCAACAGACCGTTCGGCGGCGCCTATTGGTGCAGACCCCTCGGGCTCAGCCTGGGAATCCACGGGTTCTACTGAGGCTTCCGGCGCGGCCGACGAGTCACCCGCAGACGCAGGTGTGGCTGCAATTGAGGGCTCCGGTGCCATGTCTTGATCCGACCGCGAATCGCTTTCCTCCAGACGGGAAATGATTGGTTCTCCGGCTTGGTCTGACGCATTGACAGTCGATGCAGCAAGTTTGTCGTCGGCAGCATCGCCTTCGGTGGTGACCGTCGGCTGTCCGGTGGCTTCTCGCTCGATTTCAGAGTCGGATTCGTCTACCTGCTGGCTAACTTGACCATCCCAAGCAGTAGCCACTTCGCCAAGAAAGTCGCCGAACAGGTCCTCGGTCGAGACCTTTCCAGTCTTGGTCCGGGAACGTGCTGCCTCCAGCGGATCCTTGCTCTCACTCATACCGATGACTTAACTTCCTCGCCGCCATATAAGAACCACGAATAACTGCCTCACACAAATTACCCAGCGGGCGCGCTAGGTTTTCTAGCACTGACCCGTTCAGGGGTCAATCGGATGGTGCACTTCGTTGGACTAGAATCTGGGCGAGGAGATCATGGCCGGACACAGTAAATGGGCGCAGATCAAGCGCAAGAAAGCGGTAACCGACGCGCGTCGCGGCAAGCTCTGGACCAAGTTGCTCAAGGAAATCACGGTGGCAGCGCGCCTGGGTGGTTCCGACCCCGATGGCGATCCCCGTTTGCGAGTTGCTATTCAGGAAGCCAAGGCTGCCAACGTTCCCAACCAAAACATCGAACGCGCCGTCCTCAAAGGCACCGGAGAACTGGAAGGTGGCAACCTCGACGAGATGTCATATGAGGGTTACGGCCCGGGAGGCGTCGCAATTTTGGTTGAGGTCCTCACCGACAACAAGAACCGTACAGTTTCTGAACTCCGACACCTGCTGAACAAATATGGCGGCAACTTGGGGGAGAACGGGTGTGTCGCTTGGATCTTCGATCAACGCGGTTTTATCACCGTCGACCGGGAATCGGTCGATGAAGACGAACTCATGGAACTGGCTCTCGAGGCCGGTGCCGACGACTTCGTGGTCGAAACCGATGTCTACGAAGTCTATTCCGCTGCCGATGATTTCCTGACTCTGCGCGACGAGCTCAAACAACAAGGCGTGCCCATCTCGTCTGCCGAACTCGCCCGCCTGCCCAAGAATACGGTCGAAGTGGAAGCCAAGCATGTCGATTCTTTGCTCAAGCTCATGGAGTTCCTCGAGGACCATGACGATGTGCAACACGTTTGGTCGAACTTCGACATTAACCCGGACCTGCTGGCGACCTCCGACGTTTCTTGAGCGGCCTCCAGCGATCGGTATTTTGCTCATTCTTGGAATCGACCCCGGCAGTCAAGCGACTGGCTTCGGACTGGTAGAAAGTCGCGGAGACCGGTTTGAGACCGTTGAGTACGGCTTGTTCCCGATCGATAGGAAAGCTCCGCTGGCCGCGCGACTGGCGCAACTGCACGGTGGACTCGGCGAGTTCCTCAACCGCCAGAAACCAGACGTGGTCGCCTTGGAAACTCCCTACTCAGGAATCAACCCCAAGTCGCTGATCGTGTTGGCGCAAGCTCGCGGAGCTCTATTGGCGGCGGTAGCGGCGCGGAATATTCCGCTGCGAGAGTATGCGCCGGCGCAAGTCAAGTCGGCGGTCACCGGCAACGGTCGAGCTGAGAAACAGCAAGTCGCACACATGGTGCGACTGCTGCTGAAGCTGCCTCACACTGACCTCTCCGACGACATCACCGATGCGCTGGCGGTGGCGATTTGTGCTTGCCATCGCGAGGGCTATGAACGCCTTCGCACCGAACTCGACAACTAAGCCGGAAGTTGCCATAGCGTCGGCGACGCTTTCATGCCGCCGGTCATGAGGCTCGACCCCTAGCCCGGCCAGCCGTTGGTGCGCGACGCACCTTGGCGAGTTGCCCGGACCCCGTGCTAACATCCCGCGCTACCCCGAACGGGGCAACTTTTCATGTTAAACACAGCAACCCAACAGAACCCGAGGCTGTTCGTTCGCGGCGAAGTCGCCACTTCCCGGACGGTCAACGGGAACCTCGGGCTCGAACCCGGGGTCTAACAAAACTGGAGGAATAGAAGTGGGCGATCTAGTTCAATACTTTAAGGAAGGCGGGATCATCATGTGGCTGTTGCTGGCCGCGTCGGTGATTGCCACTGTCGTGAGCATCGAGCGTTTTCTCGTTCTTCGCAAGGCTAAGATCAACGTCAACTCGTTTCTCGCCAAATTGCGCAAGGCGCTGTTGGTCAACCGCTCGATCCAAGACGGGGTCAAAGTCTGCGAAGAGCACAAGGGCCCCATCGCTTCTATCATGAAGGCCGGCCTGCTCAAGCACGGCCACGACAAAGAGGAAGTCGAGAAGACAATTGAAAACGCCGCTCTTTACGAGATGGGCCGACTCGAGCGCCGGCTGCCGATTCTGGCGACTGTGGCCAACGTTGCTCCGCTCCTCGGTTTTTTCGGAACCGTGACCGGAATGATGAGTTCGTTTGACGCCCTCGCCAAAGCAGGTCTCTCCAATCCCGGCCTGGTGGCCGCTGGTATTAAGGAAGCACTGACCACGACCGCTGGCGGACTCGCGGTCGCGATTCCGTTCCAGATCCTCTACAACTACTTCATGTCGAAAGTGAACAAGTTCGTGCGTGACGTCGAGACGTCCTCGAACATGCTGATCGAGACCTTTAACGAGATGGACCGCAAGGGCGGGACCTCCGCCTAAGGAGCGTCGACAGATCTCATGAACTTTCGACGCGGAGAGCAGCACGACGCGGTGATTCCGACCGCTTCGATGGCGGACATCGCTTTTCTGCTCATCATCTTCTTCATGGTCACCATCACCTTTGAGGTCGACAAGACGCAAGTCGACCTGCCGAAAACGGCGGTGCGGCTCGAAATCCCCAAGAAGGCAGCGTTTGTGACTGTGACCGACGCTGTCATCAAGGTGAGCGATGGCGAGGAGATCAGTACGCCCATTCCGGGACCCGAAGATGTCTTGTCCTTCGCAGCAGAAGTCTTGGCGGTGAACCCCGAAAAAGAGTTCGTACTCAAAGCCGACCGAGGCGTGCCCTACGAGAGAGTCGACCGAGTGATCGATTCACTCAAACAAGCACGAGCCAAAGTCATCTACTTGCTTTCACAGCAAGAGACGATTGAGAGCGGCGATTCTGGAGCCAGCTAACGATGCGCTTTGGTAAAAAGGAAGTTTCTGACGAGATTCCGACTTCGTCGATGGCGGACATCGCCTTCTTGCTGATCATCTATTTCATGGTCACGACCACATTCGCCGCCACGCGCGGGTTGGATTTCGCCTTGCCCAAGGACGAAGACAACCCGCCGCAGGTGGAAAAGGAAGAGTCGGTTCTGATCGAGATTCGCCCAGGTGGTCAGTTGGTTGTCGACACAACACCCATGCAGCTCGATGAGGTCCTCGAGTATCTGAAGCCGAAGCTCGAGCGCAACCCAAAGAAACCGGTCATTATTCGCCCGGAAGCCAATTCTGAGTACGGATATATGGTCGACGTGTTCGACGAATTGCGCCAAGCCGAGGACAAGATCGGTCTCAAGGTCGAGAACATTTCGATTCCGACCCAGCGGGAAGTCGAGGCATTCTGGTTTTGACCCAGGAGAAAGACGCCATGAGTGAACAAGCTCCTAAGGCACAAGAAGCGAAAAAAGCGGCGCCGGCCTTAGACGTCGCCGCTGGCGAATACGGCATCTACGCTCTGGAAGAGCAAGAAGACAAGAAGTTTGGGCGCATCGCTTGGGCAGCTGCGCTCGTGTTTCACGCTGGTCTTTTCCTGATCCATTTTCCGGAGATGCAGGCGCAAACGGTCGAACGGCAAAAACAAAAAGTCTATGTCGTACAACAGGTGCGCTTTCGCCCACCGCCACCGCAGCAGCAGCAAGAGATCCCCAAGCCCAAGGCCAAGAAGGTACCGATTCCTGACCCGACACCTGACGAGCCGGAGCCGATCCGCCTCGAAGAGGAAATCGAGCAGGATTTCGATATTCCGACCGACGACTTAGTCTTCGACATCCCGGAGGCTCCTCCGGAGCAGTTCACTGGTCCGATCCGAGTCGGCGGTGAAGTCGCGGCTCCTGAAAAGATCCATGCACCGCAGCCGATCTATACCGAGATCGCTCGCAAGGCGCGCATCCAGGGCATCGTGATCCTGGAGGCCATCATCGACAAACAAGGCAACGTCACCAACGTCAAGGTCCTCAAGGGATTGCCCATGGGCCTCGATCAAGCTGCCGTCGATGCGGTCAAGAAATGGAAGTTTGAGCCCGCGACCTTACCCGACGGTCGCCCGGTCGATGTCATTTACACCTTGACGGTAAACTTCCAGATGCAATAATCGCGGCCCTTTCGCGAACAGCATCGGGAGGTAGAGATGGCTTTACAGGGCTCATTGACGGACGTGGCTTTAGCTGACTTGATTCAGCTGGTTGCGGCGAGTCAAAAAACAGGGGTGTTTGCGGTCCAAAACGGCTCAGAACAGGGCCAGATCTTTCTCGAAGGTGGAAAGATCGTCCACGGGCTGAGCGGCAACCTTGCTGGCAATGAAGCGGTCTACGAGATCGCCAGTTGGGACGACGGTGAGTTCGTGTTTACCGCCGGGGTCGAAGCTCCGGAAAGCACGATTGCGGATTCCAACAATCAACTTCTGATGGAGGCCGCCAGGCGCCAAGACGAGTGGCGCCTGTTGTCGCAGAAAATTGGCAATCTCAATCAGGTTCCTACTTTTTCGGAGCCGGACGACCCAACTGCGTCGGTGACCTTCAGCCCGACCGAGTGGGCGGTCATTCGCCGCATTGATGGGCGCAAGAGCATCACCGCCATTGCCGAAGAATGGAACAAATCTCCGTTCGAAGTCTGCAAGGTCCTGTACGGGTTGATTACGGCACACCAAGTGGCGCTCAAGTCGGCCTAGAGGAGCGTGGCACCCACCTTGCACAAACGAGTATTGGCGTCTTTTGTGAGTGGCGCCAAGGAGCTGGATGATGAGTAAACTCAATCGAAACCTGACGGTCGCAGCCTTGATTGTCGCCCTCGGCACCCTGCCGGTTTATGCCGGATGGGAAGAAGGTGTTGCGGCGTTTCGTTCGCGCAACTACAGCCAGGCAATCCAAGAGTTTCAGGGCGTCGTTAACGCCCAGCCTGAGTACGCTGGCGCTCACATGATGCTCGGCCGCGCCTATTTATCTTCAGGCCGTGCCGCCGAAGCGGTTGCTTCGCTGCGCAAAGCCTACGACCTGGATCCCGCCAACGTTGGGACCCAAGTTGCGCTCGGACAGGCGTTTGTCGAAGCCAGACGCTACAGCGAGGCCGCGACTCTACTGTCGAAGGTCAACGTTGCCGCCCTGCCCTCGGCGCAGCAAGCTGCGGTCAATAAGCTCAAGGCGGTCGCCCTGCAAAAGAGCGGCAACGCGTCGAGCGCGATCGCGGCACTCGCAGATGCAGTAGCCAAGAACCCCAGTGATGCAGCGGCGCAGTACCAGTACGGCGTCATGCTCTACAACAACGGCGAAACGCGCAAAGCGGTATCTGCTCTGGAGAAAGCTGTATCGCTGGCTGCCGACTCCGACAAACTCGGCGCCCTCTGTGACGCAGCCCTCCGCCTCGGTCGTGAGGAACGCAGTGACAGCGCCAAAGTTGCCGCGTACTCCAAGTCTGTGAATGCAGCCTCGCGTCTGGTCTCGGCCAGTGCCAGCTCCAAGAACCTGATGCGCCTCGGACAGGCCCAGCTCGGCGCCAAGAAATACTCCGATGCGATTTCGACCTTCCAGCGCGCCGCATCATCCAACGGTTCGGACTGGTTGCCGGTTTACTACATCGGACAGGCCCAAACCGCGCTGGGCAACTACACCGCCGCTGCTTCTAGCTTGCAGGACGCTCTGCGCAAGACCTCATCGAGTTCGGATATCGCCAAGATCTACAGTTCGCTCGGATTTGCCTTTGAGAAGCAGAAGAATTGGGGTCAGGCCCGTACCGCCTATGAGAAGGCCGGTTGCTCTTCCTGCATCACGCGCGTCAACGAAAACGAGGAGACTGCCAAGTACAACGCCGACGTGGAACGTGAAGAGGCCGAATTGGCCGCCATCGAAGCTGAAGCTCGGCGCCTCGAAGAAGAGATGAAATCGCTGCAGGAGGGCGGCAGCTGATTTCCCTCCAACCATAGGTTTCAAAAGGCCGCCCGCTTGGGCGGCCTTTTTTTGTGGCTGGAACGAAATCGGAAGTCGCAGCGTCCAATCAACTGTTGCTGGACTTCGCTCCACCATCCGAGCCTGAGGCATGGATCGGGAGCGCGGATAAGGAGTCAGGAAGACAACCATGATCGGTCATCACCGCGTCAACGTTCTGTTGATCGTTGCAGTCATCGGCATGACACCACAGGTTTTCCAGCCCCGAGTAATCGCTCCTAATGCAAACGAGGGCGAAGAGCCAAGATAGCCCCAATCGTTCCCGCCAAGACTCCAACCGCCAAAAACGCCACCAACAACCAAAGACCCAAAAACTCGCCCAAAACCAGATCGGTGAGTACCGATGTACCCACCAGCCGGCGGGCGCCGCGCCAAAAACCGTACAGAAGGAGGGTCGCGGCGGCTCCAGCCCATAACCCCTGCAGCATTCCGGCGACCAAGAACGGAGCGCGGACGTAGAGTTCGGTTGCTCCAGAAAGCCTCTCGATCTCGATCTCGATCTCGTTCTTGTAGGCGGCGAGACGAACTACGGCGGCGGTGACAAAACCCGCCGCGAGGACCGTTAGCGCTGCCAAGACCCAACCAACCAACCGCAGGCGATCGACGGTGCGCCCCATGCGGCCTCGCCAAGCCTGGTCGTCGTCCAACCAAGCAACCTGCGGCGACTGCTCGAGTTCTGTGATTAGCCCGCTGCGCAATTCGGTGCTGCTCGACTCTTGCCACGACCATTCAATGTAGGCACTGACGATTTCTCCCTCAGTTTCCGCGCGATCGCCAAAGTCAGGGAATGCAGCGCTCAGTTGCTCCATAGCTGAGGCGGCATCAACATAACGCACCTCGGTCGACGCCACAGAGCCCTCGACCAAAGAAACCAGCCGCGCCCTTTCCTCGCTCGCCACCCCGGGTTCGAGGTAGGCGCGAGCTAGGGTCTTGCTGTCAAGGCCGGACATCGCCGTGCTGAGATTAGTTTCCAAAAGCAACGCCATCCCCCACAACAACAAAGCCATGGTGATGGCCACGACTCCGAGAATGAAGTTGCGACCGCTGCCCAAGGTCAAGGTAAAACCTCGGCGCAGGAAATAGCCCAAGATGCGAAGCCACCTCACCGAACTGCTTCCACCAGTTTTTCGTTGCGCAGGATGGCGTCCGCCACCAGGCGTCCTTCGTTGAGCACCACCACGCGCGGATTCACAAGCGGCACGCGGTCGGGAGCGTGGGTGGCGATCAGCACGGTCGTTCCCAGTCGATTGATTTCGACAAACAACCGATACATCTCGCGCGCCAGGTGAGGATCCAGGTTGCCGGTCGGCTCGTCGGCGAGCAAAATGCTGGGCCGCTCGACGGTCGCCCGCGCCACCGCGACTCGTTGCTGTTCTCCTCCCGAAAGCTCGGTCGGCTTGGCGTCAATGCGGTCCAGCAACTGGACCTGCTCGAGAGCCGCCTTGGCCAAGCGCAACTGCTCATCGTGCGGTCGCCCGAGAATGCGCGGCAAGGTCGCGACGTTTTCGAACACGGTTTGATGCTCGACGAGGCGAAAGTCCTGAAACACGATCCCGATCGAACGGCGCAGAAAAGGAATTCGGCGGGCTGACAACGTGCCTAAATCCGTTCCGTTGACGACGACCTTGCCCGCCGTTGGGACGTCGCCGCGGTAGACCATTTTGAGCAGAGTGGTCTTGCCGGCACCGCTGGGCCCGGTGAAAAGAACGAACTGCCCCGCCTTGACCTCAAAGCTGATGTCGTCGAGAGCGACCTGCCCGCTGGGATAGTGTTTCTGTACGCGGTGGTATCGAATCATGAGAACCTACAGGCAACAAGGGATCCGCTAACGAAGCGTGCTTCTGAATCCAACAACTGCAATCGCTCCCTGCCGAATGGCCCGATCGGACCACGACCCCTGCGAATGATAGTCAACGTAACTCTAAACCCTACCGATTTTGGCTGGGAATGGAGCGAACGCACCGAACAAGCCAGAGTTCGCTTTGTGGGTCGACCCCACGATGGCCGCCAATTCTCGCCGTGGCCACTCCTGGGGCACGAGCCAGTAGCGCGCCTGCACCAAGTTCACTCCTCCAGCGTGGCATCAAGTTCCGCTGCCACCATTGTGCCGGCCGACGGATTGGTCAGCGACCGAGAAATCGGGCTTTTGATCGCGACCGCAGATTGCGTTCCGGTGCTGCTGACCGATGGATCCAAAGCGATCGCGGTCCACGCGGGCTGGCGTGGCATGGTTGGGGACATCGTCGCCCGCGCGCGGGCGGCCCTCTCCGCGCGGGGACCGATTCTGGCCTGGATAGGGCCTCATATTGAATCGTGCTGCTACGAGGTCGGACCTGAGGTTGCCGAGCAAATGCCGCGCTTCAGTCAGCGGCGAACCGACTCCAACCAGCCCAAAATTTTTCTCGATCTTAAGGCTGCGGCATTCGACCAACTCGACATCGGACCGGAAGATCGAGTCATCGCGATCGATTGCTGCACCCACTGCCATGCCAGCAAACTCTGGAGCTATCGACGCGATCCGGCATGCGGACGCAATCTCGCGGTGATCTGTCTCAATCGCTCAGAATGACTTCGTGCTGCGGCGGCTAGTAACTTAGATTGCTGCGGCGGAATCCACGCGGATCCCGGTGGGCCGCCCGCAATTGACCGCAGGCGGCGGAAACGTCGTCGCCGCGCCTCCTGCGTACCGTCGTCACCAGATTGCGCGCCCGCAGTTCCTTGGCGAACGCGGCCACAACCCCGTCTACCGGGGGCTTCATATCCGCGCCCAGCACCGGATCTGGGTTGATTGGGATCAGATTGACTTTTGCCGGAACACCTTGGAGCAGACGAACCAGAGCCACGGCGTCCTGGCGAGCGTCGTTGAAGCCCTCAATGAGCAAATACTCGAAGGTGATTTTGCGGCCGCGCTCAAGTGGATAATCTTTGAGAACTGCAAGAAGGTCGCCGAGGGGATAGGTAAGGTTGACGGGCATTAGAGCACTGCGACGGTCGTCGTCGGGAGCGTGCAACGAGATTGCCAGATTCGGACGCTTCAGCCAGCACGCCATCTCCTGCAATGCGGGCAGAATGCCCACCGTGGACACCGTAATACGACGCCACGAGATGGCATCGGCAAGAACCTCGATCGAGTTGCGCAAGACATCCAGATTCAAAAGCGGTTCGCCCATCCCCATGAAGACAAGATTCACCGGTTCACCGTAGGGCAACCGTCCGCACGCGCCCAATACCTGGGCGACGATTTCACCCGCGGTCAAGTCGCGGCCGGCACCCCAGTAGCCGGTAACGCAGAAGCGGCAGGCCAGGGCGCAGCCGGCCTGACTCGACAGACAAAGAGTGCGTCGCTTTGCTTCTGGAATGTCGACGGTTTCGATGGTCGCTCCGTCGATTAGCTCATAGAGAATTTTGACCGTGCCGTCTTCGGCGCGGTGCCTTTCGCGCACGGGCAGCCTGCCAATGCGGAACCTCTGCCGCAGTTCCTCGCGCAGGCCCTGCGGCAAATTGGTCAATTCGCTCCAAGAATCGGCCCCTTGAGCGTAGAGGTGGCGAAAGACCTGCTGGACGCGGAAGGGACGATCTATTTCGGCGGCCAATAGGGCCGCCAGTTCATTTTGGTTTCTGCCGAGAAGATCGACGCGTTGGTCGAAGGAGGTGTCAGTCACGTTCGCGAGTGGGGCGCGAACTGGCCTTACGAGTGGGGTCAATGCCGATCGAGCGCAAGAAGGTGAAGTCTTCGCGATCGATCATGAAACGCGGTTGCGGCTGATCGTCCGCCGCGACGGTCAGTAGAGTCTCGTGCTCGCCTTCGTCGGGCTGCGCTTTTTCGCTATCTTGCGCCCGGCGGCACTCCAGGCGTAGCGCCAACTGGTATCCGTCATGGCGCAGTTTCTCGAGTCGCAAGCGCGTTTTTGGCGCCTTCATGACAGCGTTGATGAAGAGTGCTTCCAACTCTTGTAGCAGTGACTCCATATCGGGGGCTTGAGACATGACCGACTTCGATTTGAACATCCAACCCGGTTGGTGTCAACGGCACCTTGACTCCAGTTTCCTCGCCAGATAATTCGTCGTAGAAGGTGGCAAAATCGAACTCGCACCGGACCGAATCTTCTTCCCTTGCGCCACAATGCACCCGCCATCAACCGACCAAGTCATCGCATCGATCGTAGCCTCGCACGGCTTCGACCCCAGCGAGATTCACCGGCTCGCCGGAGACGTGTCGGCGCGCCGCTACTTCCGGGTTGTGTTGTCGGGCGGCAACTCCCTGATCGCTGCTGCCTACCCTGCCGACATCTGGCCGACGGCTGAACGCTTCACCGTCACTAATGCGGTGCTCGCTGAGTATGGAGTGCGGGTCGCAGAAGTCTTTGCTTCGGACCCCGACGAACGGTTGATGCTGCTGGAGGACCTCGGCGACCCCGTATACAGCGCTGGAGACAGCTACGAGCACTCCCACCGCGAAGTGTTCAAACTCGCCTGTGCCGTCGCTGGACGAATCGCTACCATTGATCCTACGGTGCTTCCGTCCGAGGGCGACCCCCTCTTTCTAGGTCCGCTCGACGTTGAAGTTCTCGGCGCAGAACTCGAAATGACGGCGACGGAGTTCGTCGAGCGACACGGAGACGGTACGTCTGAGCTTGCCGATTCCTGGCGATTCGCCACCGTCGCGCTCGCCGAAGTACTGGCAGCGTTACCCCTCGTCGTGTGTCATCGCGACTTCATGGTACGCAACCTGATTGCGGTCTCGGGAGGCGATCTGGCCGTCATCGATCATCAGGACCTCCGCCTCGGACCGCATGGCTATGACTTCGCGTCGCTGATGAACGACAGCCTCTTTCCGCCAACGAAGGTCGTTGCTTCGCTACGGCAAAAATTTCTCCCCGACCTGACCGCAGAATCCTATGCAGCCCTATCGGCGCAACGCGGCTTGAAAGCGGTGGGCTCTTACGCGCGAGCAGCGCGGCGCGGCAACTCAACCCACGTTGGCTTGATCCAACCGACGCTGCAAAGGGCTCTGGGGCACCTCTCTCGGCTTCCCGGCGCTGGAGAATGCGCCGCCGACCTGAGTGCTAGACTGAACTTTGGCGACTGACCCTTTCGTGGCCACCGCATAAGGAGACCAAGCTCATGCCCGGACCGCAGGAACTCGTCCTCATCCTCATCATCGTGTTGGTGCTTTTCGGAGCCGCCAAACTCCCGCAGCTCGGCAAAGGGCTGGGAGAAGGGATTCGCAATTTTAAGAAGGGAATCGGCGACGGCGAAGACAGTAGCTCGTCAAGCTAGTTCCGAAGAGCCGGTTGTGGCTACGAACGGGCCCGCTTGCGGGTCTGTTTTTTTTGCCCCGCTTTTGGGGTGGCCGATGCGATTCCAAGATTGCCAACTTTGTTTCGCAGAGTGTTGCGGTGAACGCCAATGGCGGCGGCGGATTTGGACACACTGCCCGAGTGGGCACGCATCGCGGAAAGAATGAACTGCTTTTCGAATTCGCGGCGAGCCTGTTCCAGGGTTAGGCCTTGACTCACCAGTTCGTCAACCAGCTTACAGAGACGTCCGTTGAGGTTCTTCTTCGCCACCGCGTCTTCCTCGACACCTGCCGTCCTGCAGGCACGTCGCGGGACTGATGATCCTACAGTGTAATCCGATCGCCGACACGTACTGTGTAACGCGAATTCAAAATGCGCGCGACTGAGGTCGAGTCGCCCACGCGCAAGATCGCCAACTCTCCCAAGACAACCGGCGGCAACCCCTCATGATTGCGCCGCCAAATGCGGTACGTTTCGCCGGGATTGGTCTCTCCCGCACCGAGGTCGACGTAGACGACATTGCCCTCGCCGAGGCTGAAAACCTCGTTTTCGGACATCACGATGGTCCCCGCCTCATCCAGGCGACCGTCCGCGACCGGGTCGTTGACGGCTGGTGGACCGGCGCTGGCAACCAGCGGAATCGGCAGCGTTTCAAACGGCAGTAGGCCGGCGCCAACCTGCACCGCCCGACAACCGTCGGTCACCTCTGCAATGGCGGTGTCCGCCTGCACCGAGAGGATGCGCAATCGACCTTGATATTGGTAATAACGTCCGACACGCTCTTTGCGGTGCGGGTGCTTGACCAGCGAACTCGACCCGACGATAAAGAACGCGTCGCCGGCTTGCAGTCCGCTCGCCGCGCCGCCATCAACGTAGAGGATGTCCCCGACCGAAAAACCAAACTTCGACGTTTGATAGCGAGGGTTGGCCGGACGATCTGAAGACCATAGGGTTGGCGCTAGTGCCTGTTCCTCGGCGCCCACAACCGTGTGTGGAAACTCGAGCGCTTCATCGGCGATAAAGCCGGAACAGTACAGATCCGCGGGATAGCCGGCAGCGTGCAGGGTCCCATCTTCGGCGCCAAAGGGCAGGCCCGTATCTTCCGGTTCGGGCGCTGTTTCCGGTATCTCGGCGAGCGTGTCGATCGGAACGACATCGAACCCGACCACCAAAGGATCACCGGGATAGATCCAGTGGGCGTCCAGGATGTAGGTGTTCTGCTCCCAAAGCTGCGGCCAAAGATAAGGATCATTGAGAAATTCGGCCGCCAAATCCCACAAGGTATCGCCGCGCTCAATGACGTGAACGGTCACCCCTTCGGGAAGCTCGCTCGGAGGATTCCAGGCGGTCCAGTGTCCGTCGACAAAGTGGAGGTCGCGCGGGGGAGGATCTGCTTGTAAAAGAGTGCCGACCCCAAGCCCCATAAGCAACGCGAAAGGCAATGCCAAGAGTGCGAATTTCCGACGAATCATTGGATTCTCCAATCGCCCGTTTTTCCAGCCGCGACACTAAGAAAGTGCGTCTAGTCTGAGTAGCAAGCTAAACGGTCAAGGCGGGCGCTGTCAAGACGCCGAGTCACCGGTGTCGGCGGTTTCCACGTCGTCTCCGATATCTGCCGAGCCATCAGAAGGGTCGGCAACTTCCGGCTCCGGGATGTCTGCGGGAATTTCGCCGATCCACTCACTGTGTGGGAACTCCGTGCGCAGGCGCTCAAACGTCTCTTTGGCGTCAGCGAACTTGAGCTGACGCATATGGCTCTGGCCGAGACGGAAGAGCACCTTGTCGACCTCTGGGTAGTCGGGAAAGTCCTCCAGCATTTTTTCCAGACGCCACTGTGCACCCAGTGGGTTGCGGTAACGAAGGTAGAAATCAGCTACTGCATAGTGATGGTCGGCGAGACGGCCGCGCAAACTGACGATCTCCTCAGCGGCGAGTTCCGCGTACTCGCTCGACGGGAAGAGCCGTTGCAAAGTGCGGAACTCCTCAATCGCCTGGTTGGTCGCGGTTTGGTCACGGTCCGGTCGTTCAACGCGTGCCGCCAATGACTTCGCGATCTGATACTGCACGTAGTCGGCTTTTTCGCTGGTCGGAAAGCGGGTCAGATAGTCCCGATAACGCGACTCGGACCGCACCCAATTGGTCTCTCCACCCTGTTGGAAATGGCTGTCGGCGACCATCAACAGAGCGGTTTGGCCTCCCTCCGAGTTGGGGTCCACCTCGAAAGCATGGGTCAGGTAGTCGCGGGCTTTGGAGTACTTCTCCTGCGCCATCAGCTCCAGTCCGGTTTCCAGCGCCTCGGCGGACGACAAACGCAAGATCGGATCGTCTTCGATCCCCGACTTACAGGCCACGGCCGCCAGCAGCAACCCCAGCAAAACTCTCTTTCTCATCAGCACGGTGTCCCTTTTGCGATTTCCCGCAGGCGATTGATTTCGACCACGGGATCCTCGCTGCCATAGATCGCCGAGCCGGCGACAAACACATCGGCGCCCGCCGCGTAAGCTTTCTGAATTGTTCTGCGGCCAATCCCTCCGTCCACCTGCACCGCAGTGGCGTGCCCAGCTTCGGCAATCCATCTCTGCACTCGTGCGACCTTTCTAAGGGCGTAGGGCAAGAACGGTTGGCCGGCAAACCCTGGATTTACGGTCATCACCAGAACGTGGTCTAGAAGTTCCAGCAGGTCCCGCAGCGGCTCCACCGGCGTCGCCGGATTCACCGCGACCCCGGCCTGGACTCCACTCGATCGAATCGCGGTGAGTGTCCGATCGAGATGCTTGCAAGCCTCCCAATGGACCGTCACCCAGGCCGCTCCAGCCTGCAAAACGTCCTCCAACATGCTGTCGGCGTCTGCCACCATCAAGTGCACATCAAGAGGTAAGTCGGTCGCGCGGTGTAGCGCTGCGACAGTGGGGGCGCCAAAGGTCAGATTGGGTACGAAATGGCCGTCCATGACGTCGACATGGACCAGATCAGCGCCTCCACGCTCGCAAACCTCCAGCGCCGCACGGAAGTCGGCCAGATCGGCGGCCAAGATCGAAGGGGCGATCTTCATAATGAAGCTCTCACGTTGTCCCCTGAGGAAATGACGAACGCCACCGCATCGCCAGGGCTCAAGGGATAGCCGGTCAACGGATACTGACGCAGCACCGTGCCGGGAGCGACTCCAGGGTATCTGTCGGGCTTCATGCTACCTACTCGCATGCCACGCCCTTCAAACCAGCGCCGCATCCGTTCAGCGTTCTGGTAGACGACATCCGGCATCAAATAGACCGACTCGGAGTCACGGAGGTTGGCGTAGAGGCGAATGGGTTCGCTGGCTCGGCTGCGCTCACCCGGCCTCGGCCGCTGGGCCACCACCTGCCCACCGGCGGCTCCTTCTTCGTAGACCCAGAGAATGCGCGGGGCCGGCAGCCCCGTGGACTGCACCCGAGTACGGGCCACCGCAACCGAGTCTCCGGTGAAGTCTGGGAGATACGCCAACTCCGGTCCTTTGGAGAGAGAGACGCGAACGGAGCTGCCCTTTTTGACGCTCGCTCCGGCGCTGGGCCGCTGTTGAACGACGCCGCCCTCGACCACGGTAGCGCTGAAACGAGCGTCATCTTCGACCACCATGAGGTCGACTCCCACTGCATCCAGTTGAGCCATCGCCTCGGCAACAGTCAAGCCGACGACGTCCGGCAGTACTGTGCCACCCCGTCGGATATAGAGCGAAAACGCCGTATATGCGGTGGTGACAAACAGGAGTGTCAGAGCCCCGGCGACGACCGCACGCAACGGCCACCGAATCCAGGGACTGGTTGTCGACAATGTCATGGCGGTGAAGCTGCAGAAGCTGCGCAGCTAAGCGGCGATAGAGGGATTCAGTTGACCCACCAATTCACCAGTCGGTTGACGACTTTTCCGGGATAGTTGACCAGGGTGGTTTCTTTGACCGCGCCGTTGGCAGTGATCTCACCACTCAAAGACGAGATGTCGGACCATGAGTCGGTCTCCCAACCGACTTTGCCGTGGCGATCGACTAACACCAAACGGCGAGCGCTGGCCTCCTCACCGACACCGTAGCGCGCGCAGAAATCTCGATCATCTTCGAGCAAAGGAAACGCCAACTGCAACTCTTGCTGCAATTGCTTCAACTGGGCGACCTTGACGGGAGCCAAAGCCATGACCCGAAGGTTTTTGGCGCCCCAGTCCGGAACCAAAGCGGAGAGGGCGCTCAAGTCGTCGCGAGCCGCATCATCAATTTCGGAAAAGACGTACAGAAGAACGGCATTGCGTGGCACCTCATCGCGCAGCATGAGCAGCACGTCCTCGGTCGAGGTGAGGTCGAAATCCGGGGCCGGAGCGTCAATCGAAAGCTTTTGGTCCGTCATAGCATCCTGTTCTGGAATCAGCCCGGCCGCAGCCACTCCGGCCAGTTCTTGCTGAGATCAAAATATAGCACCGCGGCCATGAGGAACATGACCATCGCGAAGCCCACCTGATGGAAGCGCTCTTTGAACTTCAGCGAAAGATCCTTGCGCCGGACCGACTCCACCAGCAGCAAGAGGATCTGGCCGCCGTCCAAAATTGGAATTGGCAGCAAGTTGAGCAGACCGACGCTGATGCTCACCAGTGCCATGAGGTAGAAAAGCCTCTTGATACCGGCCCGGGCAGCCGCGCCGGAAAGAGCTGCGATTTCGACCGGACCGGAAAGAGCCGTCTTGGCCGCCATCCGCCCGGTGACAATGCGTCCCACCACCGTACCGGTCTGCTTGGTGAGCTGCCAGTTGTAGCGCAAGCTCTCACGAAAGGCTGCGATCGGGCCGAACTTCTGGAACACGCCCAGGCCGATGCCAATCCGACCGGAGCCTGGGTCGCCCTCCGGCAACACTGTCAGCGTCTTGGCCGCACCGTCGCGGAGAATCCCGATCTGGGTCTCGCTGCCGCCCCGTGCTTGAATTAGCTCGATAAACTCTCGCGACCCGGTCACCGGATGTCCATCCACCGAGCGAAGTTGGTCGCCGACCAACAAACCGGCGGCCTCCGCCGGCGCGCCGCCATCGACCATCGTCACACTGGGAACAAACTGAGGGTAAATTCCGGCATCGCCAATCTCGTAGCGCGGCACCATGTTCGGAGTCACTGCCAGGGTGCTGACCTTGCCGGAGCGCTCCACATCGAGCTGCAGCGAGCGACCGGGACCAGCGAGGATCGCGAATTGAACGTCATCCCAATCGTCGACTTGCTTACCGTCAATGGCGACGATGCGGTCTCCCGGTAGCAGGCCGGCGTCGGCGCCAACCGAATCCTCGAGCACCGACCCGATCACCGGTTCGAGACGCTGCAACCCCGGAACTTCGATCCCCGTCATGAATAAGCCGGTGATCAATACGATCGAAAGGGCCACGTTCATTGCGGGACCGGCCAAATAGACCAGAATTCGTTGCCAGCGTGGCTTATTCATGAAGTGGCGGTCGTCGGTTGGGTCGACCTCAGAGGGGTCCTCTCCCGCAAGCTGAACGTAACCGCCCACTGGGAACAGGGCGATTCGGTAGTCGGTCTCGCCGCGACGAAATCCCCATATCCGTTTGCCCCATCCGAGTGTGAAGGCATGCACGCGGCAATCGAAAGCTCTGGCAACTACAAAGTGCCCAAGCTCGTGAATAAAAACAATGATCCCCAGGGCGAAAACAAAAGCCACCAGGTTAGTTAGAATCTGCATGCAAGCTCCGTCGATATGACTGGGATGTAGGTCGAGCGCCGAGCCCGATTCAACCCGTTACTTTAGCGGTTTCAAGGCAGGAACCGTGCCAAATTTTGACCGCTAACGGTCCTGCAAAGACTTCGCACCGACGATCAGCGGATCGCCAGATTGGCCAGGGCGAACACTGGAGCCGCCAGCAACAAGGCATCGATTCGATCCCACACTCCACCGTGACCCGGAAGCAGATTGCCGGAGTCTTTGACCCCATTTTCGCGCTTGAACGCCGACTCCAAAAGATCGCCTGCCTGCGCCGCGGCGTTGGTCGCCACTGCTGCCCCCAGCCAAGGAGCAAGAGCGCTCATATTGGACGCCTGTTTCGTCCACACCACCCACCCGACGATCACCGCCACAGCGGCCACCATCGAACAGATCGCTCCCGCCCAAGTTTTATTGGGAGAGAGATTGGGACTGAACTTGCGCTTCCCCCAGGCTTTTCCGCCGTAGTACGCGGCGCTGTCGCCGATCGCCACGGCGGCAATCAATACCAGCAAGCATTGCCAGCTCAAAGAGCGAACATAGACAAGGCCGGTGGTGCCGACCCACAGGTAGACGAAGCCGAATCCCGCCACCGCTCCGCGCGAAGCGCGGCGTTCGATCTCCACTCCGGGAACGAGGATCCAAAGCACCACCACCGCGATGACCGTAAACAACAAGACAACTGTTTCCGGCGCCCAAAGTCCCGGGGCCAGGTTGGTCGCCCAGATCAGCCAAGCAATCAGCGCCGCCGCATAGAGCGTGGGCAACTGCAATCGGTTGACTCGCGCGAACTCGAGCGCGCAGCCGGCCATGACGGCGATCAACAACGCATGGAGCGCTTGGGCGGGCAGCCAAACGACGGCGGCCACGACGGCCGGGATCAAGACCGCGGCAGTGAGAACTCTTTGCACTTTGATGAGTTGTATTCGCAGCGATAGCTAGGCGCCGGCTTCGCCGGGAGCTCGATTGGCTGCCGGTGTAGGCGCAGGCTTCTCATCGACCGCGCCAAAACGGCGGTTGCGCTCCTGAAAATCGAGTACGGCAGTCAAAAAATCCGAGCGGTCGAAGTCGGGCCAAAGTTTGGGCGTAAACCACAGCTCACTGTAGGCGAGCTGCCACAAAAGGAAATTCGAGAGCCGCTGCTCCCCCGAGGTGCGAATCATCAGATCGGGATCCGTTTGACCGCTGGTGTGCAAGTAGCGGCCGATGGTCTCCTCATCGATATCGACCTGCCGCCCTGCCGCCCAGTCGCCGACGATCTTGCGACAGGCGTCGACGATCTCCGTGCGACCGGAGTAGTTGAGGGCGATATTGAGAGTCATGCCGTCGCAATCTTCGGTGACCTGAAGGCCGCGCTCGATGGCGCGAACCACGGACGAGTCAAACTCACTCCAGCGCCCCAAAATCTGCAGGCGAATGTTGTTCTCGACCAGGGTTTCGAGTTCTCGCCGCAGATACTCCTTGAGCAGATTCATCAGCGTCCAAACTTCGACTTTGGGCCGCTTCCAGTTTTCCTGCGAGAAGGCGTACAGGGTCAGATACTCCAGCCCGAGTTCGGCGCCGATCTCCACCGTCTCTCGGACCGCCCGTACACCGGCTCGGTGACCTTCCACCCGCGGCCGGTTGCGCGCTTGAGCCCAGCGACCGTTGCCGTCCATGATCACTGCGACGTGGCGCGGGATCTCACCTTGGCAAACGCGGCGCAGCAGCAATTCGACGGATTCTTTTTGTTGCACGCTCCGGTCTCCTTGGTTGGCAGAAGGCTCGCTCATCGCGATCAAACTAGCACTGGGTCGGGTTGTCGCCTCGGCCGCCGCAAAATCGCCTCAACCCGGCGAGGAGGGATTATTTTCTCCTGAATCGGATCGATACTCCACCCGCTGAAGTATCAGGCCCTTGGCTGGAGCGGTCGGTCCGGCCTCTTCTCGCCGGCCTTTCTCAAGCAAGCGGGCCACATCTTCCGCATCTCGCTTGCCCTGTCCGCATTCCATCAACGTCCCGACAATCGATCGCACCATGCCGCGCAAGAACCCATTGCCGACGACCGAGAAAACCGCCACTTCGCCGTCGCTCATCCACTCGGCCTGCGAGATCTCTCGCACCGAACTATGGTGATTGCTGCCGGCCAGGGCAAAGGCGGCGTAGTCATGGCGGCCGATTAAGTGGGCCGCGGCCTCGTTCATGCGTTCCAAGTCGAGGTCGCCGCCAACGCGGACCGTGCACCACGAATCCAAAGCGTTGACCACCGGCGCGGTCGAAATGCGGTAGCGGTATTCCTTGCCAGCGGCATCGAAGCGAGCGTGGAACGTCTCCGGTCGAGAGTAGGCCGCAACAATGCGAATGTCCTCGGGCAGAAAACGATTGAGGCCACCCACCCAAGCCGAATCCGGCAGGTTGAACTCGCCCTCCACGTGCGCCGATTGGGCCCGCGCATGCACCCCGGCATCGGTTCTCCCGGCCGCCACAACTTTGGCCTCAGACCCGGCCAACTGGGCAATGCCTTCCTCTACCACCTGCTGAATGGCCAAGGCGTTGTCCTGACGTTGCCATCCGGAGTACGCCCCACCGCGGTAGCTGATGATGAGTTGCGTGCGGCTCATGCCGCCCCACCGGATCGCAACGCTTGTTGCTTGAGCCCTCGATCCACAAGCCAAAACACCAGTGTACCCAGCCACACCACCGCCCAATATTTGGGGAAGACGGGCTCACCCCAAATCTGCGCCAGGTACGACACAAAACTCAACCCAGACAAAACAATCAAGGCACGGTTTTGGGTCACAACCGCCCATGGCAACAACCACAGCACATACCAAGGATAGACGGTAGCCGAGAACAACAGCAGTCCCAGGAAAACGCCGAGCAGTGCTCGTTCGACGGTCGGCTTTCTCCAACAAACGACCAGCCACGCCAGCAACCCGATCCCGAGCAGCACTTTGGCCAGAAATTGTGGGTATCGGTAGGAGTAGAAACGGTTCCAAAAATCGTGCATTCCGGTCCACTGCTTGAGTTGATCCAAGAAACCGGCAACCGATTCCGGGGCACGCAACGATTCGAGGGCGCGCCACAGCGGCTCGAACAAGGGTCCGTTGAACTCCCATGACACACCGAAACGCACCCATCCAGAGGGAATTCCTCCACAAGCCGCCAGCCCTACGACCGCCGCCAAACTCAAAAGAGCGAGGACGCGGAGTCGGAATTGCGACGCTTTCGCCTCGGAGTTCCAGACCGAGCGGCTACCCAAAACGGGCAAGGCGAATACCGGCACCAACTTCGTCAGAGCGGCTCCGGCCGCCGCCATCACGGCACGATTCACCCGCAGCCGATCGATCGCCGCCACCGCCGCCACCAACAGCAACACTCCGAGTGCATCTACATGCCCCATGGCGGCGGTCTCCAGCACCGCCAGCGGATTCCACGCGTACCAGACAGCAAGATGGTCCGCAAGCGCGCGCCGGCGCAAGATCGAAAAGAGCAGCCCCACGGTCAACACGTCAGTCAGGGCGAAGATCAGCTTGAGTGCCAAGATCGGCGCCGGCGTCGCCGCCGCGGCGGCAAACACCAGCATCGCCAGCGGTGGGTAGACTGTCGCCACATCTCGGTGCTCCACTTGGCGCCAGATGTCGTCGCGCAGAGGCCTCAACTCCGGCGCATCGGGGGAAAGACGGTAAGGATTGGCTCCGGACAAGGCCACCTTGCCGTCCCACGCGTAGCGGTAGACATCGGTGCTGAGACTTGGCGGCGCCGCCACAGCGATCAAGCGCAACAAGGCTGCAACGACCATGATCCACACCCATGAAAAGCCGGCCGGCCGCGCTTCCCATCTGCGACCGCAGCGCGCCGCAACCGCCATGGCTGCAAACGAAACGGCCACACCGGACAGAAGCAAGCGTGGATGGCTGGCGAGACTCGGTAGCCGCGCCCACATCAGCATCACGGCGAGAACCGCGAGTGCGGCCATGGCCATACCGAGTCTGGAATGCAGCTCTCGATCGCGACCCGACCCGCCCGAGCTCCAGCCGAGAGCCTTTGACTCGGAAGGTTCAGACTCGGAAGGTTCAGACTCGGAGGATCCGAGCTCTGCCGATTCGAGCTGGGACGACTCGGGCTGGGACCAATTGAATTGGGGGGTTGTCATTGACTGATTGGATCGGTTCCCAACTGTGGGGCTACGTCGTCTGGGGCGTCCTCGGTTCGTATTATGCGGCGCTCAGCTTCCTGGTCTTGCTGGGCCTCCATCGACTGTACCTGTGGGGCGGTTCGCGCGAACCCGTGTCGGGGAAGTCGACAGTACCGGAACCGGCGTCCGTTGCCGACGCGCGTCTGTCCGAAGTCCGTCTTCCCGAAGTTCTAGTGCAGCTACCGATCTACAACGAACGCTACGTCGTAGAGCGCCTTCTACTGGCGGTTTGCGACCTGAATTACCCACGCGACAAGTTGATCGTTCAAGTCCTCGATGACTCCACCGACGATACGCCCCTTCGCTTGCTGACACTCATTGGCAAGCTGCGAATGCGTGGCAGTCGCATTGAGCATCTGCGCCGCACCAACCGCGAGGGCTTTAAGGCAGGCGCGCTCGCCGCAGGGCTGGCGTCAACGGAAGCTCCTTTTGTGGCCGTCTTCGATGCCGATTTTGTGCCCGATCCGGACTTTCTCTTGCGCACCCTCCCCCACTTTGCCGACCCACAGGTTGGGCTGGTACAGACGCGTTGGGACTATCTCAACCGTGACCATTCTCTCCTGACGCGCTCTCAGGCGGTGCTCCTCGATACTCATTTCTTGGTCGAGCAACCTGGGCGCGCGCAGCGCGGCCTATGGTTCAACTTCAACGGCACTGCCGGCGTCTGGTGCCGTCAGGCGATCGAAGAGGCCGGCGGCTGGCACTACGACACCCTCACTGAAGATCTCGATCTCTCCTACCGCGCCCAACTCCGTGGCTGGAAATTCGTCTACCGGAGCGACATCGGAACGCCCTCCGAGTTACCCATCGACATTGCGGCGTTGAAGTCGCAACAGACACGCTGGTCTCGCGGCGGCGCACAGACGCTGCGCAAACTGGCCGGCGCCGTATTCAGCGCCGATGAACCGATTCGCCAGCGCCTAAACGCAACACTTCACCTTGCATCGCCCCTCGGTCATGTTGCATTGCTAACCGTCGCACTGGCGCTGCCGCCGACACTCCTCATCCGCCAACGACTCTTTGGCGGAATGCTGACTCCCATCGACACCGCCCTGTTGGTGGCGGGAACAGGCTCGTTTATCTGGACTTTTCTCGGCGGCCTTCACCGGCGCGACGCCGCGCACCGGATCGCTGAAGTCGCTACCGCCATCGGCCTCGGAATCGGTCTGGCCGCGGTCAACGCTCGCGCCGTTTTTACTGGGCTTTTTCGCCGCGGCGGCGAGTTCCATCGAACGCCCAAGTACGCAAATGAAGCTAAAAATCGGCCGGCTGCGCCTAAGTACCGGTCGATCCGAGACACCACCTGGATCTATGAGGCCGGACTCACCGCCTACTCCCTGGCTGGGCTGGCCCTGTCCGTTGCTTTGGGATGGTGGGCTTCGATTCCCTTTCTGGCCCTCTTTGCCGCGGGTTTCGGCTGGGTCTTCGTCCTGGCGTTGGACGAACGCCTCCCCCCTCGCCACGCGAAGACCAGTCCAGCTTTCCGAAGGTCTCAGATCTACGTTGTTGAATAGCCGGCCACGCTAGGGACTAGGGCCTGTTCACACAACCTGCGTCGCCGCGCAGCCGCCCTTCCCGGCGGGCGAATTCCGCCTCGGAGAGACCCAGAAGACTCGCCCGCTCACGTAAGGCTTCCAAGTCGACCGGATAGAGGTTGCGCCGCTCCGGTTCGGCCAATCCGAGAGCGTTCCAGGGCTTGATGGCGCCGCTAACCCAATCGACCAATGACCTGTCATCCTCAACGCGACTGCGCGCCTCCCCCACCAAGCTCTGCATGCCTTCATCTGCCGATCCCAGAAAGCCGTCGCTGGCCCGATCCTCCAGCACCAGTCGCTCGGTCAATTCAGCATGGCTGACCAAGGTGAAATAGATCATCGAGTAGGCGACGAATTCCTGAAACTTCGGCATCGTTTGATAAGCGCCAGCGATGAACGAATCGAGCTGATCGCACTGGCGCTCAAGATCGTCCGCGTATTCGGCAACCGCGTTCCCATTTACGGTCTCAGCTCCCAGGATTGAAGCGAGTCTCTCCACACCCCTGGTTGTCCAAGCGATGCCGGTCGAATAGAGCGGGTCGACCGTGGCATAGGCCGAAGGCAACGCAACCCAACCGGCGCCGCTCGCCCGCGCCAAACGCCGTTGAATTCTCGGCATCAGGTCGATTTCGCGCAGTGGCCGAGCTCGTTGATAGGTCCGCTCGAAATCTGGATATCGGCGCAGCAGCATGTTCCACGCTCTCTCTGCAGACAAGGGCAAGGCTTCAACCGGCACTACCCACCCCGACGAAATGAGGCCCGGGCCAAGCTGAGGATGGCGATCGAAGCGCAGCTCGTAGATCCACCCTTGCTCCACCAGGTGATGCACTGCAGCGGCGAACGGTGGATAGGGAGCCCTGTCGGGAGCCCTGTCAGGAGCCCTATCAAGAGCCCGGCCGACCGATAAACCAGCTTCGAGCGTGCCAGCCCAGTGGCCGGACACCAGCCCGGTGCGGGTTTCCAGTTTCCCTTCCTGAATGCCGAGCAGGGCCGATGCAAACGAGCCTCCCGACGCATCCACGATCCACCGAGCGTAAACCCGTCGAAGGCCGTCGCGTTTCTCCACAACCAAGGCGGTGCCGTCGGGCGTCGGCGAAGCGTCGATAGCCCGAGCTTGCCGCCACAGCTCAACGCCAGTAGCTACTGCACGATCCGCAAACTCAGCGTCGACATCGGCGCGCCACCACTGAGTGTCAGCGCTGGCATCGTCAGGGCTGGCTGCGACCATCAGGAGATCCTGGGTTCGGGACGATGGTTCGTTGCCGCGCTGCCGCCGCAAGAAGGTAAACCCGCGCTTGAGTCCGCACCCCAAATCGGAATGTCGCTGGCGCCAGCGTCCGTATGCCGCCAGGTGGTGCAGATCCGCCAACTGATAGCGCCGGGCGATCCGCTCCAAGCAGAGATTCGCCAATGGCGTCGTCGACTCGCCAACGCGGATGCGCGGTTGGCATTCCTTTTCGAGCAGCAGCACCTTCCGCCCCTGCACGGCGAGAAGTCGCGCCAGGAGCGCACCGCCAAAGCCCGCTCCGACGATGGCGCAGTCGAATCGGGCCTCCTGGGTGATTGCGCCCTCCCTGGCTTCCACTTCACTCATCGCCAGATTCACACTTTCTGCAGGGGATTCGAGGCTCGATGGTCCCGGACAGATTGATTCGTTGCAGGCGGTCGCGACGGGCGGCAAAGCAATGCCAGCAATCGGCCAAACGCTCCAAATCCCAGAGGTCGGTACTGACAACAATGTCCGACCGCTCGACCGTGCGATCCAGAGCCTGCTCCAGCAGGAGCAGCGCTGGCGGCGCCCAGTTCCCTTGGTGTTGGAACCGATCCATGGCCCCATTGCCGCCGCGAGCCGGGATCAGGGCGATGTGGTCGACGCCTAGATCCGCCGCATGTCTTACCGTGTGTTGAACTCCCTCCAATACCCGTTCGTTCGAACCCGCAAACGGCAGCCCGACGATGGCGAAGGCCCTCACACGGATTCCGGCCTGGCGCAGAAAGGTGGCCGCGCGGTCGAAGTCCGCCACCGTCATATCCTTGCCCTGCATCGCCAGAAGCCGATCGTCCACGGTCTCGAGGCCCATGGCAACTTCGAGAGAGCCACCGAGTTGGGAGTCGAATTCGATCGCTCGCCGGTCAATCAGGCGTGGATGGGACTCGACCACCACTTTTGGAACATCCCTGAGGAGGTCGGCGATGACCTCAAGATCGGCGCTCGGCACCGCCGGTTGCGAGAAGAAGTTGCTGGCGTTGTACAGCTTGGCCACGTCGACGTGGCGATCGGCGAGCAATTCGAGACCCTGCTCGATCTGCGCCGGAATCGCTCCTGGCGGGGTCGGAGCGTCCAGCGTCCACTGCCACAAGTCACAAAAGACGCAGGTAAAGGGACACTCAGCACCGGCAAGAAAGAACGTCGCTGCGTTCTCGAGGTCCCCCTCCGGAGTGCGTTCCTGCTCGCAATGAGTTCCGATCAGGGTCCAGGGATCGACCTTCTTTTTCGGGCCTCGTAGCGAACGGACCGCAGCGCGATCCAAGGTCTGCTCGAACGGCACGGCTGGCGCCTGCCCACGTCAGGCGGCGTAGCTACGCCAAAAATGTTGCCTGTAGATCTGCTCCGCCTGCTTGCGGTCTTCGACGAACAGACTCTCGCCGGTGGCACCTTCCTGAAATCGACGCTTCGGAAACACCGGCATGTCGATTCCGAGCACCGCCCTGACGCCGGCGGCGACGAGTTCGCCTTTGAGGGCGTAGAGGCGCTGGTGGGACCCGGCGGCCAGTTCACGAAAGGGAATGGCCGTCGACGCCTTGACCGCCTCCGGCGAGGCGTAAGGACTCAGGCCGGAGAAGCCATGGTGGGCCAATGGCGCCGCAGTGCGCGCGCATCCCCGGCTGTAGCCGCCTGAATAGACCAGCGAGTGCTTGATGGCTTCGACGCCCCACCCTTCCTGATAGAGAAACGGGTTGTTGACCACACTGCGGATGGTGAGTTCGCCGTTCTCCTCGATCGGGTAGTCCTTGAGATTCTCGTCCCCACCGTCGCCATCCAGGAGCCACTTCCATTGGGGATAGCGCTGACGGATCTCCTTGAGGAGCGCGAGATTGACCGCCGCGCACTCGACATCCAAGGGCTTGTAGTCCTCGATCACCTCCACCGCCGCCAATGGATCCACCGCGTCCGGCTCGACTTCAATCACTTCCAGCAGGTACTCCAGATCCAGCGCGGCAAGAAACTCCCGCGCCTGATTCACATCTGAGCCGCCGTTGACGCTCAGCGTGAACGCCTTCAGACGTTGCGGCGCCTGGCCCCGATCCAGAATCGCTTGATAAGCAGCGAGCAAGACGGAGCCACTGTCGATGCCTCCCGAGAACAACACACCAATTGGTTCACGCTCGTCCACAGAGTCGATCAAATAGTGCACGCTATCGGCCATCGCTTGGACATAAGAGCGTCCAAGCTCGGTCATCTCCGTTGCGGCATTTGAGTGCGCCTCGCCCGTTCGGGCGCCGACAAACCGCAAGTGTTCCGGATTGGGGTCAGGACAGCCGATGAGGCGCAACTTGGTGATGTGGTGGCCCGGCACCATGCGGGTGTAACTGGGCTCGAACTGATCTTGGTAACCCTCGTCCGCCAGGCACTCCGCGATCTGGTCGATGCGCTCAGCCACGACCAGCATCGGCCCATCGGTCTCTTTGGCCAGGAAGTAGCGCATCGGCCGATCCAAGCTGCGAGCCATGAGAACCAGTTCGCCGTCGCGCGCGGTGAGCGCAAAAGACCCTTTCAAGGCCGCAACCTGGTGAGGATCATGGCTCTGCACTGCTCGCGTCGCCTCCGTGACAGTGGCGCCAAACAACAGTTGCCGCTCGTCGGGAATGAGGTTGAGAACGCGAGCGATGGGTTGGGGGTCTGCAGCCAATTGGGTCGTCATCGACTTATTCTCCTATTTGTCATCCCGACCGTAGGCCGCAGGCCGCAGTGGAGGGATCTGGGGGATGGGCGACGCCATCACATCCACTCCAACTCTGCATATTTGGCGACTAACTTCTTGCGCCCAGCGTGCTCGAAAAAAATCGTCAGCTTCGAATCGTCACCACTCCCCTCGACATCCAGGACGACGCCGTCGCCGAGACTCGCATGGCGCACTTTGCGGCCTCGACCATAAGTCTGTCGGCGCAGCCTTTCCGAGGCTCGCCGAGCCTGAGGGTCGGCTCCCGCGCGGGCAAAGCGCTTTCGCCCACCTGACGAACGAAAATACGAAGCTGCGCCCCGCGAACGGCCGCTGAACAGTTCAGGACTGCGATGCACCACGAGATACTTCTCGGGCACTTCGTCCAAGAACGGCGATTCCAACTGGTCTTTATACCGCCCGGCGACGCGGCGGCGACGGCAACACGACAAGAACAACCGCTCACGCGCCCGCGTCATGCCAACGTAAAACAGCCGCCGCTCCTCCTCCACATTCTCCGGCACTTCGCCGGCATTGAAGTGCGGCAGCACACCGTCTTCTAAGCCAGCGACAAAAACTGCCTTGAACTCCAGGCCCTTGGCGGCATGCAAGGTCATGAGGGAGACGCCCTTCTCCGGATGCCAGCCATCGATATCCGAAACCAGAGCCGCATGATCGAGGAAGGCTCCCAAAAGATCCTCCATCTCAGGATGGTCTTCCTCAAATTGCTGTGCCGCCGAGGCGAATTCCTGCAGATTCTCCAGGCGGCTTTCGGCCTCGTCGCCCTTGCCGCGCAGAAACTCACCGTAGCCCGAGCGATCCAGCACCAGATTGATGAGATCGGCCGGTGGCACCTCGAGCGATTCCTGCAACTCCAGGATCAAGTCGCGGAATCGCTCCAAGGCCTTGAGACTGCGCGTAGCGATGCCTCGCGGCAAGTTGCCGGTCAGGATCCCCCACTGACTGGTGCCGAACTCCTTGGCGGTCTTTTTTAATGCTTCGTGCGTTGTCTTGCCGATGCCGCGAGCCGGCGTGTTGAGAATTCGATCCAGCGACACATCATCGTCGGGATTGCGTAGCACCCGCAGATAAGCCACTGCATCTTTGACCTCGGCACGTTCGTAGAAACGTACCCCGGCCACCAGGGAATAGGGGATCTTGGCCCGAATCAGTTGCTCCTCAAGTGAACGTGTTTGGGCATTGGTGCGCACCAGAATGGCAATGTCTTGCAACAGGTAGTCGTCTTTGAGCTGCCCGATGGTGCGCACGATCCACCGCGCTTCATCCTGCTCGTCCCCGGCGCGGTAGAGCTCCAACAGCTCACCTTCTCGGCCTTCGGTCCACAGGTTCTTGCCACGGCGCAATCGGTTCTGCCCTACAACCGCCCCGGCGGCGGCCAGGATGTTGCCGGTGGAGCGGTAGTTGCGCTCGAGTTTGTGTACCGTGGCGCCCGGAAAGAACTTCTCAAACTGCAGAATGTTGTCCAAGTCGGCGCCACGCCAGCGGTAGATTCCCTGATCCTCGTCCCCGACCGCGGTTAAATTGCCGCCTTCACCGATCAGCTCCCGCACTAAGGTGAGCTGCACTTTGTTGGTGTCCTGGAACTCGTCCACCATCATGTATTGCACGCGTTCGCGCAACACCGCCTTGAGGTCATCTTGGGTTGCAACCAAGCGCACCGCCTTGACCAACATGTCGTCAAAGTCGACGCCGCCGGCATCTTCGAGCAGCTTTTGGTAGCGCCGGTAGACCCGCGCCACCCGCTCTTGGAAGAAGCCCTCCGCTTGGCCGGCAAAGGCATCGGGACCGACCATCTCGTTCTTGGCGGCGCTGATCGCGGTCAACATCGGCCGCGGAGGAAAGCGCGTCGGGTCGAGCTTCTCGTCCTTGAGCGCTTGTTTGACCAGCTTCTTTTGATCGTCGGTGTCAAAGATCGCGAACGACGGCGGCACACCGACCCGCTCGCCGTACTTGCGCAAGAGATCCAGCGACAGGCGATGGAAGGTGCCCACAAACGACGACAGCCGCGATAGCCCCAGGAGCTTCTCGATGCGCTCGCGCATCTCCCCCGCCGCCTTGTTGGTGAACGTCACTGCCAACACTGCCCGCGGGTCGACCTCCTGTTCGTGGATGAGCCACGCAACCCTGTAGGTAATCACCCGCGTCTTCCCCGACCCCGCCCCAGCGATCACCAACTGCGGGCCTTCACCGTGGGTTACGGCGTCATACTGCTCGGGGTTGAGCTCGGTTTTCCAGGGAAATTTGGTGATTTGCGTCATGTAGTGACCCTGGGCCATACCTTAGTCGGAAATGGCAGCGTCGTGTGGCCTCAGGGTCGTGCACGGCAAGGAGAAGCGAATAGTTCGAAAATAACGACCGCCATCAGTGCCGAACTCCGCTGGGCGCCAGGAATGAGGGCTGCTTGTCCGTCTTTCGTGGCAACTGGCACAGACACCGAACCCTCACTTTTTGACCGAAGATTGGAGAAAACAGATGAACTTTGATCTGACCGTTACAACACGTCCCCGGCTGTGGGGAGGAGCTGTCGCCTCCATGTTGTCTGCAAATTCCACCCGCAAGATGACCACTTTCTCATTGGGGCTTGGAATTCTTCTGGCCGTCTCCACCTGCAAAGGTCAAAGTCTCAGAAGCGAACTTCCGGAGCTCCGAGAGCCCAGTCACGTTTCCGTCTTCATGACTTGGACGACGGACGAACGCCTCGACGTTGAAACTCAGCCATACGATGTTGAATCTCGGCTACGCGACGCTTTACCTGAAGATACCGATGTATCTATTTTCCAGGGTTGTCAGTGTGCCGCGGTGGTCGTCGATCGATCGGAGATCTTGAACATCCGCTCAAAGCTAGACCAAAGGATTCGGATCGGGGAGGGAATCACGTTCCAGGCGCCACAGACGCGCGATGCAAGAAGACACAAGATCGAGGCCCCGGTGGTTGGTCGCCCGCATCGACTTGTGTCGAACCTGAGAGATGGGTCGCAGCTGCAGGGAGCGACGCTCGCTATTCTTGACTCGGGTATCTATTCCGGGCATGAGACATTTGACGATGTAGCCATCGAACACAGCGCATGTTTCTCGGATGGGAATAGCGATTACGAAACAACATGTTTGGCGCCAGATGACGGGGAGAACTGCTCCATAGTTGACAATAAAGCCTGCGACCACGGGACAAAGGTCGCGTCGATCATGGTCGACGCCATTTCGCCAACAGAACCCTTAACTTTCGTACCGATCAAGGTCGCAACCATCCGCGATAAAAAAGCCGTGTACCAGGCGAAAGACGTTCTTGCCGCCTTCGAGTACCTCAGGGCGCTCAAGGTCGATGAGGACATATCGGTTTCAGTGGCAAACCTTTCGGTGAGCTACCCCAAGACCTGCGAGGCCGCCAAAAACGATAACGACGTGATGTTCGAATGCTTTGAATGTGCGATTCGAAAGCTTTGGAGTGAGGGAGTAGCTGTGGTCGTTAGCAGCGGCAATGACGGATGGAAAGGAGCTCTGGCTTATCCAGCTTGCCTAAAGGAAACGGTTTCTGTGGCCTCCTATGACCCTTCAAATCACATGATCAAAAGCACGGCTAACAGCTCTAACGCCTTGGATTTCGTCGCGCCTGGCGAGAATATTTCCGTCGCTGTAGCTGGTACCCAAGACGACTATGCGCTGTCTAGCGGCACGTCCCTTGCGGCCCCACACATCGCGGGGTTGTGGGGCAGATACTCCGATGTACCAGATCAGACAGAGCAAGCACTGATCGATTGCGCCACCGACCTTGACCAGCACAAGCTCATTGAAGATCCTGACGAATGTAGCTAAAGCTGCATCCCAATCTAGCAATTTGGACAACGTCGCGCTCAGAACCAGGGTGAGTGGGACTCAACTCACCCCAAAACTGGTCCACTCGGAAAGCAAAAATCCGGTTCTTTCGACAATGGCTCAAGCTACCTGGCCCGGATCATTAGCCAGGACTAAAGTTAGCCTGAACTCCCGCGAAGCAAACCGTTGTTAAATTTTTCTTTCCTGTCTCCAATTGCGCTCTGTGCTTCCTCAAGACTTCGAAGCCAATGTCGCCATAAACGATATCGAGATACCGCACCAACACTCGAGAAAGTAGACATCGGTCAAAGTGACGGTCCTCAAAGTGCTGGCCAGCGCATCGTGCATGAAATCCATTGACCGGTACCGGTTGGCTTTTGTCGGCTCTACCCGAGCGCGCTCCCGACTATGGCGCGCTCGGCGACTTTCTTCTGCTTGAACTCAAGGGTAGGCCTGCGACGGAGGACAGAGACGAGAGGACTCCGCACCGGAGCCGACGACGGCACCGCTGGGAGCTTCCTTCAAGTACACGTCCGGATAAGTCGTCGCGTTCTCGAAGCCACGAAACAGGGAGAAATGTTTGCGAAGGTCCGGAGCCCGGTCTTCTTTTGGCATAGAGCTGCAATCAAGCCCCAGGTCCCAGTTAATCAGTGAAACGGCTCCAGCTTGATCCCAATGGCGTACCTGAACCTTTCCTTTCTTTGCCTTGCGCTTCCAAAGACTGACTGAGGTTAAGTTGGGAATTTCGATAGTCACGGCCTCGGCTACACCGTCGATCTCCTCGCCACTTGGTTGCTCGTCGCTCACGAGTAACCATTTTCCACCGCCCATCTTAGGGTCCACGATGGGGAGCAGACTCCCACAGGGAATCTCAAGTAACGCTGGATGTAAGCGGCGGTTCGTCGGTTTCATTTCGAGATCGTCAATGGCTGACGACAAGTTGATGACGTGTTGATCAAAGTCCATCCACGTGATCTTCTTTGTATCGTTACCGCCTAATTCAAACCAAAAATGGTCGCCGCGTCGCAGGTCCACTCCATTCAATCGCTGAAACAAAAGAGACTTAGGTTGATCGTTCTTGTCGACACTGCATCTACCAGCTAGGAGGTCTTTAGGATCCGGCAGGCGCTCGTCGTCCACCAGGCGGCCCCAATGATCCCAGTCATGCACGAGATGCACTTGTAGCGGTCCTTTGGCGACGTTGCCGTTTTTGCCGCGAGGGAACCTGAAAACCATCATTCCTATGCAATGAATCTTAAATGTGAACTTACTCACGACGACTCCTTTCCTTCTGTTGCCAAAGAACATTGGCCGATGAGCCGCCAAGCGGCCCAATCACGAACTCCTTGTTGAGCGGCAGCGTACTGAGCATCCGCCAGTGCCCTCACTGGTTTCAGACCGCGTTGGAGTCTTTGATAGAAGTCAGCCATCAATATACTCGTCTCTCGATCTGAGACGTCCCACATCGCGGCTAGCACGCAGCCGGCACCAGAATCCAAAATGGCCTGCGCCAACCCGAAACGTGCGCGGTGAGCCTTGGGGCCTTCGACTGATGCTGCACAGCTCGCCATAACAAACAATTCGACGGACTGAAGTGCCAAATTGCCAAGGTCGCTTGTCGATAATCTTTCAAAGCCATTAGCTCCGCTGAAATACAAATAGGATCGCGTGGGCATCACCGCGTCTACGGCGGTATGACCGGCGTAATGAACAATCGTAGAATCCGGCAAAGTGGCCAAGAATTTCGGGATCGTCGCCTGAACGCCTTCTAACGTGGTGTCTGCCGGAAACGAAGAACCGACCTGAGCAATTTCTGCGCTTGAGTGAACTAGATGTGGCCTGCGCCGGCCCCCAACTTGAGAAAAGGGAGCGGCGATTAGCACTCTTTCAGGGCCAAGGCCTTCGTCTCGATGCGGTCGTGAGCGAAGTGCCTGAGAAAGGCTGTTGGCATAGACAACAAGACGATGCTCATGCGGTTGGTTTCGGTTACCGAGCAGCACATTGAACGGAACAGCGACCGTACTGGGTGAAGGAACGACGAGTACGGTCTTGCCGAGGGACACCTGGAAAGGTGCAATTAAGAGGTTGAAGAATTCGTCCGCCTTCGACCGATCTTCTGCAAGGTGCTTCGGCGACGTCGGGCCTGGCACGTCGCCAAGTCGCCTGAAGGTAACTTCACCATTGGCAATGTGCCATCCGACCAACTGTCGACCAACCTCCTGGTAAACAAGAGCCTCGGTTTCCGACCTATCTAAAACCTCTGCGTATCGTTCCGGCAGTGCGCAGATGCGGTTTCTTGAAGCACAGTGAAGTCTCTCTGCGTAGCTCAAAGCCAGTTGCGCGTCCCCCGTTAGACTCAACTCCAGAAGGCCTTCATACAATCTCTCTGCGGCAGCACTCACCGAACGCCCCGAAGCTCCCGAGGGCGACTCTGCCTGCTCGATCTCCTTTTGACTTTGAACCAAAATCCCGCGAGCTCGATCTCTGTTTCCAGCGGCAATCTCAACGGATCCCAGCATCACTTGCGCAGCGACCCATTGCTTCCGATCACCAAGCCTCAAAAAAGTCTTCGCCGCGCTACGAAGTCTTTTCCGCGTTGTCTCCGAGTCAGCGTCGAGTTCTCGGGTGGCGGATACAAGACTAAGATCTGCCGAGAGAATCGCACTCAGTTCCGGGTCTTCTATAGCACCCAAGAGAGGCACCGTCTGTTCAACTAGGCGAGCTGCGACCGGCTCGTCAGCGGTGCGGCTTAGTCGTCCTCTTGACTCCACTTTTGCCACCACATCTCCCCAGGAGTCGGCTATTCGCATAGCTTCATGAAAGAACAATCGTTCAACCTCCGAGGGGCCCATGCGCGACAAATGGTCCCCAACGTTGAACACTTTGTTGTAGTGGACTCGCGATTGACCGTGATCGACCGCGAACTGTAGCCCTAGCAAACGGTAAGCAAGCGCCTCATCTAGCCTCCCCAGTTGTTCAAGCGAGACAGCTATCGCGGAACGCGCCTTCGCTTCTGCGAAGCCAAATCCAGCCCTCTGAAGAAACGCGATCTCGTTGTCAAAGTGTACGAGGGCGCGGTCGTACTCTCGCTGCTGGTTGTAGGCAAGGCCAAGAACTCGTTCGGTATACGCTTTCAATAGATTCTGGCCATCTGAGATTCTCGCCCTAAGGGCTAGCAGAGCTTCACGACCCGCCATCGAGTCTCGTTGATAGAGGGATACGGTCGCATAGAACTGAGCCCACAGGGCCAACGAGGGCTCAATGTCATCCAGAGATCTGGCGGCTTGTAGAAGGCTTTTTCTCGCCGATTCATACTCATGTTGGCGATATTTTTGAACCCCCCAATGAAGCTCCTTTAGACTTTGCGCGGCGTTGGTGGTTGATCGATTCGAAACCGTCTCCAATGCGGGAAACGTAGCCAAACCCCAGCTTTCAAAGGCTCGAACGGTGTAACGCAGATATGTCAGGCGCGCGTCGCTCCGGTGATCCGTCTCGCTAAGGAAACGTGCCCAGTCGCGTAGCCCGTTCTCAAGAAAGTCCTCGAAAAGCTGTTGGCGATGTAATCGCGCTGTTTCCCGAAACCGTAGTTCGTCTTTCTCCTGAGCGGACCGCTTCAACAATGCACGCGCCTCGCTCCAACGCTGGGCGCGTTGATCCAGGTTCAGCGACAACAAGTGTTCTTGCGCTTCCCGGCGCAAAACTTCATCGGTTTCGATGTCCAAATACTCTTTCCACGCGTCGAAAGCGGACCAATGCAGGCCTATATCTTCGAGCGCCAATGCCCAGTTGTAGAGCGTCGGGAGATGATGCGGGTTCGCGTTGCGGGCTTTCTGAAGAAGACCGAGTGCCTCGATAGTCGGCCACCCGGAGTCGTGTGCGCGCGCTTGTACGAGACTTAGCGCGGCGAAGTCACTGTAAAGGCCTGGGCTTTCCGGGCCGAAGCTCAGCAATTCGCGCCATGCTCTTCGAACCGTGTCGAGTTGCTCGACGTCATCAGCCCAGAGCAACGAGTACAGGCCGGTGAGATGTTCGTCCCGACCATTGTCATCACCAGTAGACAGGGCGAGTCCGAGTCGGTCGAGCTCACGAAAACGTCTAGTACCAGGCTGAGGTGTTCCATTGCAGCGAGTTAGGCGCGTCGCCGGAAAGCCCTCTACTTCATTCTGTTTGCCATCGCAGGGTACATGTTCAAATGTCGAGAACCGCACCTCAAATGGGCGGGGTTGCCTTTTCAAGACATCTTCTGGTGGCGACGGATTCAAACAAGAGTTCAGTGGCAGCAAGGCTGCGACCAACAATGCGCCAAAGGAACGCGTTCCAAGAGCTAATAGTGCTGAGTCGCTATACTCCCTCCCACGCAGCGGGGGATACGGGTTTTTGTCAGAAGCTGTCAAGCAGTCAGACATTCCTTTTTGGGAGCGCCAGTTTTTGGAATGGCTCCCGGAAATCGAGCAACTGATTGAAATCAGTTGCCGCAAGCGAGCACTTAGACCCGAAGAGTCCGAAGATTTCGCATCTTGGGCCAAGATTCGTTTCATCGAAGACGATTACCGCCGCGTGCGGATGTTCGAGGGTCGCAGCCAATTGCGGACTTATCTGACCGTAGTGGTGCAGAACCTCCTGCGTGATTACCTGGATCATATATGGGGGCGATGGCGACCGTCAGCAACCGCCAAACGCTTGGGGCCCGATGCGATTAAGCTCGAGCGAAAAATCAGCCGTGACGGATTGAGTCCCAAAGAAGCCGTTCAGAGCCTGGCCAGTGAAGCCACCGACGCCGAAGAAAAAGCCCTTGACCTGGAGAAAATCCTGTTCCAATTGCCAGTCCGCGAGGGCCGGCACATGGTGGGATTGGGTGATGTCGTTGAAGTCGCAAGCCAAAGTACCTCTGACAGCACCGTTGTTGAGCACGAGCTGGAGGCTTGTCTCGAACGCATTCGAGCCGCCCTGGGTGTGGGATTGGCTGAATTGGAGGTGAGCGACCGTCTACTTGTTCAGCAGCGTTTCGCACACGGCCTGACCGTGACCGAAATCGCTGCTGGGATGGGCATCGACCGGCGTAAGCTCTATCGGAGGTTCGAGAGTTGCATGCGCAGACTCCGCAGAACCATGAAAGAGCAAGGCATCGAACCATCTGATATCCGGAGTGTCGTCGGCTGGAAGGGCTGCCCGAATGACCTGGACCTGGCCGCGTTTTCAGAAGACGCCAACACACAAACCCTGAAGACAATTGGCGACCGCGGATGAGTCGGATTCAGCATACATCTAGTTGTCCGAATGCCGAGGATCTGGCTGTTTACATTGACGGCAGCGCTTCCGCCGCCGAGCATGCTGCCGTCGAAGAACACCTAGCGGCTTGTATCCCCTGCCAGGAGATCATCGCCGAATCTACCCGCGTTCTGGCTGCAGCCGGCCCCAAAAAAGCCGACAGCAGAAGCACGACGACGTGGAGGTTAGCCGCCCCACTCGCCGCCGCCGCGGCTCTTGTCTTGGCGGTCAGCTTGTTTCAAGGGCGACAATCCTGGGATCAGCAATTGGTTAGGAACGTCGCCCAAGCGGTCGCGGAAGGTGAGGCGATGCCCTTCCGCGGTTGGAGCGAACTGCGCGGCGGTAACAGCGTGATGCCAGAGGAAGATGTGTCCTTCCGGCTCGGAGTGATGGCTGTTGATCTAGAGGTGGCTGCCATGGCTGGCGTCAAGGAGGAAGTGAGCACCATCTTGCCTGCCTTGACCTTCAACATCGACAAAATCCCTTTCAGTCAACCGACCTCCGCGATCTATCATCAGATTCAATCTGATCTTTCCGATATGGATTCCGGCGCCTTGATCGAAGCTTTAGAGGAAGCTGAGTCCCGTCTTGGCTCGCTTGACAGTCCGGTGCAATATCGATTGGGTCGTTGGGCGGCTCTTCAGACCTTTGACCTGTACGACCAGCAGGCGGTACAACCTCTGCGAAAAGAAGCTAGAGCGCTCCTCGCAACCGACCTTGACGAAAAAGACCGATCAATCCTTGAGTCGTTCCTCGCTCGCTCGCTTTCGGAAAACGAGATCAACGAGTGGATCGCCGACCACTAGCGCCGAGTAGCTCGGCGCACCTATAGCAATTCCGCCAATACCGGATACCCACGCGCTGTCTGCAGGGCCTGCGCACCACCCATCTCAATCGCCTCGGCCAGCAGACCCCTGGCCTGATCCGGACGTCCGTTGGCGGCGTGGAGTACTGCGAGGCCGATCGGAGCCATCCAATTGTTGGGGTAGAGGCGTTTGACCAAGGTGAAGGTGCGGAATGCATCTTCGCCACGGTTGGCCTCCAGGTAGGCCATCCCGAGGCGAATGTTGACCAGTTCGTGGTTGGGGTCGACGAGGGCGGCGCCTTCGAGCATTTCGATGGCTTTGTCGACCTCGCCGTTATCCATGTAGATGAGCGCTAAGTTGTAGCGTGATTCGAGGTTGCGGGGGGCGCGAGTAACGGCGCTCTCGAAGTGGTCTTGGGCGCGGTCCAGTTCACCGCGGTCGAGGGCGATGGCTCCCAGGTTGTTGTGAACCAACGACGCTTCGGGGTGCTCGGGAGCCATCTCCAAAGCTTTTTCGTATTCCGCCACGGCTTCGTCGATCTTGCCTTGATTGCCGTAGGTGACTCCCAAGTTGTAGTGCGCCTTGAACGAGTCTGGATCGAGTTGCAGGACCAGCTTGAACGCTTCCTCGGCCTCGACAAAGCGCCCAGCCCGCTGCAGTACATCGCCGTAGCCCTGGTGCAGGAACGGCAACGAGTCGTCGATTGCCAGGGCTTCCTCGAACAGGCGCACTGCCTCCGGCAGATTCCCTTGATCGCGAGCGATTTCGGCGAGCTGCGCCAACGCACCGATGGAAAACGGATCCACCTGTAGCGCCCGCTTGACCAGCCTCTCGGCGTCGGCGAGGCGGCCTTCGGCCCTTTCGATCCCCGCCAGGTTCAAGAGAGCATCTGCATTGCGGTCGTCGAGCGCCAAGGCCTTGCGAAACTCTACCCGTGCCTCGGAAATGTCGCCATTGCGCAGGTGAATGCGTCCCATGTTGTTGTGGATCTCAGGCGAGGATTCGCCTTCAGGCGCCACGACTTCGGTTTCCGAAGCGCCCCCCCCATCCAGATAGCCAAGCGCTCGCAGAGCGCGCTCGTTGGCTGCCGAAGCCTCGGCGTCGTAGTCCTCCTCGACCTTGTCCTTCTCTTCTTTCTCGTCCTCGTAGGTGGCGATGTAACGGATTGGGTGCTCTTCCATGAAATCGGGCAAGAACGAGCCTTCGAGCACTTTTCCATCCATGTCCTTGGCTACCGGAAAGCCCAGGTAGTGGAGCAAGGTTGGGGTCACATCCATAACCGAGGCGCCGGCGACGCGTCCACCGGGGCGGATGTGTGGCCCAGCCGCCACATAGATCCCGTGTTGCTCATGGTCGAGGTGGGCGCGCTTAACGTCCAACGTTTGTTCGCTGCGGATCCGCCGCTCGCCGCTCTTGAACCCGTGGTCCGAGACGATGAACACCGCTGTCGTCTCCAAATCGATCTCGGCTAGTAAGCGACCCAGCAGCTCGTCCTGGTAGCGGTACCACTCGCGCACTACGTCCTTGTAGCGTTCGTAGGCCACCTCTTCCACCCACTCCAGCTTGGGCGGGTCGTACTTCATGAACAGGTGCGAGAAACTGTCGACCTGTTCGTAGTAGACCCCGAAGAGGTCGAAGTTGTCTTCATCGAGGAGTTGCTCGGCAATCGCCGTATAACCCTGCGCGGTGGCGGCGTACTGCTGGAAGAGATGGATCGGGTTGAAGGGGTTGGGCTCTGGGAAGCGGCCCGGGGTAAACATCTCCGCCTGGTACTCCTCCTCGCTCAACTGGATGAAACGCGACGCGAATGAGTACGGGATCTGTTGCAGCGGCGGCACCAAGGAATCAAAGTCGTCGAAGCGGTCCGCTGGATAGATCTTGTCCTCATCCGAGCCGCCCCGGGCGGTGGACCCAAAACCATGAAAACCCAAGCCGTCGGAGACTAGGACGCCTCGACCCACCTCCTCTGCCGGATAGGTCGCCCACCAACCCAGCATGTTGGGCTTGCGCTTGCCTTCGGCAAGGATGTTCCAGATCGCCTTGACCTTGCGATTGTGGCTGCGCACCGGGACCCGGGTGCCGTCCGGTCGGTCAACCATGAACCATGAGATGCCGTGCTTGGCCGCCGTCTTGCCAGTGGCAATGCTGGTCCAAATGACCGGCGACAAGGGGATGTCGTTTAAGGTCTCAAGCGGCCCCCAGACCCCCTGCCCGCGCAAGCGCATGAGGTTGGGCATGCCACCGTCCGCGGCGATGGCCTCGATCATTTTCCAATCGCCGGAGTCGATGCCGATGAGAACTGCCCGGGTGCCGGTGTCCTCGATCGCAGGTCCCCTGGCGCCACAACCGCTGACGATCAAGCAGGCCAACAAGACTGTGATGGGTCTGGTGCTTTGCAACATTGCCGCTGAGTCTACAGTCGCCTAACCATCGACGAATGCCTCGAGAGTGCTGGCTACATTGACTCCAATCGCCTCGACGGCGTAGCCGCCCTCCATGACAAAAAGCGTCTGCCGCCCAGCAGCCCTCAATCGTTGTCCGATCCGCGGATAGTCGGTGTTTTTGAGTCGGAAACCGCTGATCGGATCGCCCGCGAAAGTGTCCACCCCAAGGGATACGATCAGGACATCCGGCGCGTATCGCTTGATCTCGTCGCACGCTTCGTCCAGGGCCTTCGACCAGTCGTCAAAAGCCGTTCCCAGCGGCAACGGTAGATTGCGGTTGCATCTTGCACCCGCGCCCATTCCGGTTTCATCGGCGTGGCCGTAGAAGTACGGATAGGCAACTCTCGGATCGGCGTGGATGTTGATGACCTGGACATCGCCCCGTTCGTAGAAGATTTCCTGGGTGCCGTTGCCGTGGTGGTAGTCGACATCCAGAACCGTCACCTTTTTAACGCCCTTCTCCAGTAGCCGTTGCGCCGCGATGGCGGCGTTGTTGAGGTAGCAATATCCCCCCATCGAAGCTTTGCCGGCGTGGTGGCCGGGAGGACGGCAAAGGGCGAATGCCGATGGCTCGCCGCCGGCAATCAAGTCGGCTGCAGTCAAGGCGACGTCATGGCTGGCCCGGATCGCCTGCCAGGTGCCCTCGACAAAGGTGGCACCGGCGTCGAAGCTGTAAAACCCCAGAAGTCCCGCCGCCGTTTGCGGCGGAGTTCTGCTGGCTCCGCCAACCGGGAACACCGCGGGGATCGCCGTGCCGCTACTGCCTTCTGCGGTCCACATCTGCCAAATGCTTTGCAGCGCTTCGATATAACCTGGGTCATGGATTTTGCAGGCGGTATCCAGCGACTGCGGAGTGGGCTCTGCAACCGGCCCGAGATCCGCGGCGACGATTTGCTCAAGGATCAATTCGGCGCGCTGAGGAATCTCGAAGCAGGGGATCAACTCGCCGCCATTGAGTTCCAGGTTGCCATGGTGGCTGGCGTGGAGGGGCGAGTAGATGGTCTTCATTGTGGTCCACTCGTCATTTCGAGCGAGAGCGTAGCTCGAGTCGAGAAATCTGGGGAGTGAGTCCTGCGCTGCCCGGCGACCGCGGCAGATGACACGATCTGTGGATAGCTCATCAGATCCTTCGACTCCGCCGCTTCGCGGCTGCGCTCAGGATGACTCAAAGGTCAAGGTGAAGCGACCACCCAGATCCCTCGACTCGGCCTTCGGCCTCTGCGCTGGAATCGCAATGTAGGGGCGCCCTTTACGGGCGCCCGTTTCTCCAATCGGAATCATGGTGTGTGTAGATCGGGCAGGGACAAGCCCTGCCCCTACGATGAAACAGTGCGTTCAAGCGCCCTGCTTCATTCCACCGTCACACTTTTCGCCAGGTTTCGCGGCTGATCGACATCGGCTCCGCGACGCACGCCGATGAAGTACGCCAGAAGCTGCAGCGGGATGACGTTGACGATGGGCTGGAGCCATTCGTCGACCTGGGGTACGAGGATGACTTCGTCAGCTATGGAGCGCACTTCCTCGGTGTCACGATCAGCAAGAACAATCGCAATTCCACCACGAGCCTTGACCTCTTGGACGTTGGAGACCACCTTTTCGAAGACTCGGTCACCGGTGGCGATCGCCACCACCGGAAGTTTTTCGTCGATGAGTGCGATCGGGCCGTGCTTCATCTCCCCGGCGGGATAACCCTCGGCGTGGATGTAGGAGATCTCCTTGAGCTTGAGCGCCCCCTCAAGGGCAATCGGATAGTTGATGCCGCGGCCCAAATAGAGGAAGTCCTCGGCGCGGGAGTATTTGTGCGCCAAGCTTTCCAAGTCGGATTCCAATTCCAATGTCTCGATGAGCGCCTGCGGCAGGTGGGCGGTCGCATCCAGCCAGCCCGCAGGCAATTCGTGCCCTCGCAATTGTGCCAATTTCAACGCCAACAAGTAGAGGGCGATGAGCTGGGTGGTAAAGGCTTTGGTCGAAGCAACGCCGATTTCCGGCCCCGCGTGGGTGTAGATCACACCGTCCGAAACCCTCGTCGCCTGGCTGCCCTGGACGTTGCAAACCGCCAGCAACTTCGAGCCCTTTTCCCGGCCCGCCGCCATCGCCGACAGGGTGTCGGCCGTCTCGCCGGATTGGGAGATTCCCACGGTCAAGGTGTCCGGCCCGGTTATCGGATCGCGGTAGCGATACTCCGAACCGTAGTCGACGTCGGTGGGGATGCCGGCCAGTCCCTCGATCAGGAACTTCCCCACCTGACCCGCATGCCACGAAGTGCCGCAGGCAACGATCTGGATCCGTTCGATTCCGGCGATGACTTCGGGATCCAATTCGACATCGTCGAGCGTGACCTCTCCGGTCTCGAAGTCGAGCCGGCCAGCTAAGGTGTCCTGCACCGCCTGCGGCTGTTCGTGGATCTCCTTGAGCATGAAGTGGCGGTAGCCGCCCTTCTCGATCTGGACCGGGTCCCACAGCAGGCGCTGCGGCTGGCGCTCGATCGCCACTCCACCACGATCGCTGATGCTGATCTCGTCGCGGGTGAGGCGGGCGATTTCCCCGTCTTCGAGAAAGATCACATCCCGCGTATGGCTCAAGAGCGCCGCCGGATCGGAAGCCAGAAACTGCTCGCCCTCGCCCAGTCCCAGGACCAGCGGAGGACCGCTACGCGCAGCAACAATCTCCTCGCTGCCGGTGGCAATCACCGCAAACGCGTACATGCCCTCCAGTTCGTCAACCGCCCGTCGCACTGCGGCCAGAAGATCGCCCTCGAGGTATGACGAGACCAAGTTGGCAACCACTTCGGTGTCGGTATCGGTGTTGAACGTCCAGCCCTCTTTGCTCAACTTCTGTTTGAGTTCGACGAAGTTCTCGATGATCCCGTTGTGTATGAGGGCAACGCGGCCCTGGGCGTCGGTAACCGGATGGGCGTTGCGCTCGGACGGCGGTCCGTGCGTAGCCCAGCGCGTGTGGCCAAGTCCATAACTTCCTTCAAAGGTGGCGCTGGCGAGCTTGTCGCGCAGATTGACCAGCTTGCCCTCCGCCTTGGCGGTACGGAGATCGCCATTGGTTGCCACCACCACTCCAGCCGAGTCGTAGCCGCGATACTCAAGCTTCGCCAATCCGTCGACCAACAACGGCACGACCTCACGGTCTCCGAGGTACCCAACGATTCCGCACATCAGTCTTTTTTCTCCTGGTTGCGTTGCTTAGCTTTTCGTCCACGACTTTTGCGGCCCGTCCAGTTTTTGATGTTGCGCTGCTGCGAACGCTCTACCGCCAAAGCATCGTCCGGCACATCACTGGTGATCACCGAACCGGCGCCGGTGGTGGCCCGGTCTCCCACCGTCACCGGAGCTACGAGCATGCTGTCGCTGCCGATGAAGGCGCCTTCGCCAATCACCGTTTTTGACTTCTTGACCCCATCGTAGTTGCAAGTAATGGTGCCGGCTCCAATATTGGCGTTCTCGCCGATTTCCGCGTCGCCGAGATAGGCCAAATGCCCGGCCTTCACCCCGGCGGCCAGGTTCGAGTTCTTGATCTCGACGAAGTTTCCGACCTTGGCACCCGGTCCCAAGACTGCGCCAGGACGCAAACGAGCGAAAGGTCCAGCGTGCGCCGATTCGTGCAAGGTCGCACCCTCAGCCCAGGTGTAGGCGCCGAGCATTGCGCCGTCGTGCAGTTCGCTGTCCTGCACAACACAACCGACATCGACCTCGCATCCAGAACCGATCCGAGACGATCCACGCAGCACCACACCGCTATGCAGTACGGTGTCGGCCCCAATTTCAACTCCAGCCTCGACGCGCACCGATGCTGGGTCGTAGATGGTGACGCCCGCTGCCATGAGTTCGTCAAGATGGCGCTCCATCCACCTCCGGTCGACCTTGGCGAGATCGGCCCGGTCGTTAATTCCCCATGCCTCGCTCGAATCGTCGAGAACGACGACCTCGATACGATCGTCGGCGGCCAGGGCCACGACCGCGTCGGTGAGATAGATCTCACCCTGGCTGTTGTCGGCGTCGAGGTTGGCGAGCTGGTGCAGTAACGGTCCCGCCGGGAGCGCATAAAACCCGGCGTTGACGAGATCCACTTGCAGTTGCTCTGAATTCGCGTCCGCAGCTTCGACGATCGCCTGCAAGCTGCCGTCGGGGCGACGAAAAACGCGCCCCAGGCTTCCAGGGTCAGCCACGCGCGCGGCAGCAAGCGCCCCAACCGGCGCCTCCAGCAGTTTTCTCAGGCTGGCGGCGGCGATCAGCGGAGCGTCCCCGGACAAGATCAGGAGTCGCTCGTCATCGGTGACCAGGTCGCGGATCTGCTGCACCGCGTGGCCGGTTCCCAACTGCTCGGCTTGGAGCGCCCAATCGAGCTGTAAGTCTTTGGGAGCAAACGATTTGGCGGCGCCTTTTACGTCCCCGGAGCCGTGTCCGACGATGACGATGGCACGTCGGCACCCGGCACTCACAGCGGATCTCAAGACGTGAGTCAGCATCGGCCATCCCGCCACTTCGTGCAGCACTTTGGGCCGTGCCGAACGCATGCGGGTGCCCTTGCCGGCGGCGAGCACAACTGCGGTAGCTTGACTGGTCGCGTTCATTCTCGAATTCACTGGCTCTTGTTCACTGGCTCTTTAGCTAAGCAGGTCGACCAAGGCGCGCCCCAGCTTGCCGGGATGGTGGCGGATGAGATCCCCTTCGTCGAGGAGATCTCGTGGCAATAGCGAGGCACCCAACGCCTCCACATCCTCCGCCTCCAGGCGCACCGGAGCCGCTCCCAGCGCAGTATACGAACGCAATTGGTCTTCGCGCGGTGCCTCGCCGGAAGTCAGCACCGTCGCCACCACTCCAGAGCCGACCGTCTCGACCACTTTGCGCAGATGATGCAGCCCGTCGAGATCGTCGGTCTCACCTGGCTGGGTCATCAGATTGAGCGGTACCACCACCCGTCCAGCAGCGTCTCGAACCGCTTGCCGAATGCCGGGGATGAGTAGATTTGCGATTACCGAGGTATACAACGACCCAGGCCCGAGAACGACCAAGTCGGCATTTTCGATCGCCTCGACGGCAGGTCGGTAGGCCGCGACATTGGGAGGCACCATGGCGATTTCCTCCAGCGGCTCTGCCGAAGCCCCCACCGCACTTTCCCCTTCGTAAACCTGACCCGACCGGCCGACACCGCGCAGATGCACGTTTTCAAGGGTCGCCGGGATGATGCGGCCGCGACTCGACAAAATGGCCTCGGCGGTATTCACGGCGTGGGCAAAGTCACCGGTAACCCCCGTCAGCGCGGTCAAGAACAAATTGCCGAAAGAGTGGCCGCCCAGTCCCTCTTCGTCGCCGGGGAAGCGATATTGAAACAACTTCGAAAGCAGCGCCTCGTCATCAGCCAGAGCCACAATGCAGTTGCGTAGGTCCCCGGGGGGCAGAACTCCCAAATCCCGCCGCAACCGGCCGGAAGAGCCGCCATCGTCTGAAACGGTGACGACCGCAGCCAAATCAGAGATCTCGGCGCCGACGTAACTCTTGAGGCCACGCAACACCACTGAGAGGCCGCTACCTCCACCAATTGCGACGACGCGGGCGCCCGACGTGGATGGCCCAGACCCAGACGGACCGGAACCTCGCTGCGAACTGTCGACAGTCATGAAAATACGGTCGCGCGTGGCGACCTGGAACTAAGAATACGAGAAAGCTACTCGACCAGGTCGGCGAGTTCGGGTTCGTAGGCAGCCTGGCCTTCGAGTTCGGGGGCCAACTCGATTGCCACACTCAGCCGCTCGCGGGCTTCGTCGGCCTCGCCCTGCGCGGCCAAAATCGTCGCCGCCAGGTAGGCGAACCGAGAGTCCTCGTCCCAACGCCCACCCCACTTAGCTAGCGCAAGGGCGGCGTCCAAATCGCCGGAATTCTTCTCATAGACGGCACGTAAATAGGGATCCTGAATATCGGATGGCGAGACCTCAGCGTCCTGCAAACGGCGCAAGTACAAGCGTGCCTTGGATACAACCTCCGGCAGCGAACTCAGCGCCGCTTTTTCAAAAAGCTCTTTGGCCTTCTTCTCGTTGCCCTTGTGGAGAAACTCAATCGCATTCTGGAAGTCTGCGACCGCCGGATCTTCGGCGTAGCGAGCTCGGTCACTGCCTTTGGCAGCGAGGCCCAGGCCCCTTAACTGTTCATCAACTGCCTCCGTATCGGTCTTAAACCGCTCGGCAAGCTCCTCCAAAGTACGCTGTGTCGCGTACCGTTTGAGATAAGTAATTTCGTCTTTTTTCCAGCGCTTGGCCATGCCCGCTCCCCGATATGTGAACGAACGACCGTATCACGCCGTCAGTTGTACTCTCGTAAAGCGAGGGAAGATCCGACTTCAGCGCCCCCCTCAACCATCACGTTCGATCGGTCAAGCTGGAGAGTTATTCGACCGCGTACTCGGTCACCACATAGGTTCCCGAGCGCTTGTCCTTCTCCAGCTTGATGACACCTTGCTTCTGCGCGTCTTCGAGCAATTCCGAGAAGGTCGAGTAGCCATAGTAGCCCTCGTTGAAGGACGGGTGTTTGCGCTGCATGGTCTGCTTGATCATCGAGCCCCACAGCACATCCTTGTTCTCACGCATCAGCGCTTGGATTGAATCCAGCATCATGTCGAACGCCTCCGCGCTTTGCGGCGTCGATTTGTCAGCCGACTTCTTACGGCGGCTACGCCGCTTCTTCTTCGACTGGGTTTGGCGCCAGATGTCTTCGTAGTAGATGAACTCATCGCAATTGTCGACCAGCAGCTTGGAGGTCGCGTCCTTGACGCCGACGCCGATGACGTACTTGTTGTTCTCCTTGAGTTTCGACACCAGCGGCGAGAAGTCGCTGTCGCCCGACATCACCACGAAGGTGTCGAGGTGCTCTTTGGAGTAGCAAAGGTCCATGGCGTCGACCACCATCTTGATGTCGGCGCTGTTTTTCCCCGAGTAGTACTTCTGGGGGATGTCGATCATTTCCATCGCCGCTTCGTGAATGCCCTTTTTGTAGGAGTTGTAGCGCTCCCAGTCGCAATAGGCCTTCTTGACGATGATCTTGCCCTTTTCGAGCAACCGCTCGAAGACCAGACCGATGTCAAATTTCTGAATCTTGGAGTCACGGACTCCAAGCGCAATATTTTCGAAGTCGCAAAACACCGCGATTTTTCGTTCGTCGTTCACTGTTTGTTCCTTGTTTGTGTTGCGCCGCATCAGAATGAATGCCCCCACATTCGGGGCGGGCGCATACCGTGTTGTGTCAATTGATTATCTCGCCGCGTTTGAGGCTGGATGCCCTGAGTCACGTTGGAATTGGCATCTCCCACGAGGCGCGGGCCAAACTTTACCACCGTGGCAAGCAGCCAGTCTCGTTCCGGGGAAGATCTAGTCTTTCTCGATCCCCTCGTAGTTCAGGTATCTCTCACGATGCAGCGTACGGATCATGGTCGCCAAGCGTTCTTCCACCGGGTCGACGCGAGCGCCGAATTCGGTTTCCAACAATCCGGCGACTTCTCCTACTGTGCGTCTCCCGTCGAGCGCCTTCCATATCGAGGTCCCAATATCGTCAAGACGGAGTCGCTTGGGCGCTTGCACCGCTGAGAACCACTTGAAAGGAGTTCGCCAGGGCTTTGGCAACTGCGGTCGCTGCAGCACGACGACGTCGTTTTCTTCGGTCCACTCGACCAACCTTTTGGGTGTGAGGTCTAGCAGGTTGACCTCGGCGAGGTTGCTCTGTTTGGCCATGACCGGAGAGAAGACGAGAAGAAAAAGGGCGCGGCAGTTTTTTGCCGCGCCCCGGTGGTCTACATCGCGCTACGTTTACGTCGCTCTAAGTTACTTGCCGCGAATCGACTTCATCGGCTCGCGAACCAGCAGATACCCGACTCCGAGGAAGGCGATCAAGCCGAGCCATGGATTGGGGGTAATACCCCAACTGGCACGCATGTTGTCGAGGAAGGTTGGCACATCCTCAGCGCCGGCCTCGGGCGGAAAGTTGTAGCCCAATACGAGAAACGCGATGACCACTGCGGTCAGGGCACCTCCTGCGATCAAGCCGCTGGAAATCAGCACCCCAGTGTTTTCCGCTTTTTGCTTGTCTTCGTCGCTGACGTTGTCCTTGGCGAAACGACGCTCAAGCAGGGCCTTCATAACGCCGCCGACGAAAATCCCGGCGGTGGCCGAGAACGGCAGGTACATCCCCACCGCGATGAGCATCGGCGACGGTGCCTTGATCAGAATCAAGCCAACGGCGAGGAACATCCCCGCCACCACCAACAACCAGGGCATTTCCTGATTGACGATGCCCCCCGCCATCAATGCCATCAAGCCGGCTTGCGGAGCCGACAGATCCGGCGAACCGATCTTGTACGTCTGGTCGAGAGCCAGCAACACAAACGGCAGCACGATTGCGGCGGGAACGACCGCGATGATCTCGCCCACTTCCATGCGCCACGGAGTGCCGCCGAGCACGTGGCCGACCTTCAAGTCCTGCATCATGTCGCCGGCGACGCCGCAAGCGCAGCAGATGACGCCGGACACCGCCAACACGCCCGCGATCCCCGCTCCGCCGGTGACGTTGAGCATTAGCATCAGCAGCGCCGCAATGATCAACGTGGAGAGGGTCAGACCGGAGATCGGGTTGTTGGAACTCCCGATCAAGCCAACTAAATAACCGGCTACGGCGGTGAACAAGAATCCGAGAATGACCATTGCGACGGTCAGCACCAGCGAACCAAAGGTACTGCCTGTGAACACCCGGTAGAGGAAGAAAAGGCCAATCGATGCGGCCAGAATCGCCAGACCGACCCATTTGAGACTGAGGTCGATTTGAAGTCGACTGCGCCCTTCCGTGTGCGCCGCACCCCCGCGAATCTCCGCGATCCCCGCCGAGATTCCAGTGTAGAGCTGCTTGCGCAGATTGTAGAGGGTGTAGAACGCCGCCACGATCATGGTGCCGACCGCCAGCGGTTTGATCTGTTGGTTGTAGACATCGCCCGCGGCAGTCAACCAATCAGTCGATCCAGCGGCGACAGCGCTTCCCATATTGTTTTGAATGAACAACCCCAGGGGCCCCAAGAACAGGTGTCCCAGCACAGCGCCAGCGAACAGCACCGCCGAAACCTCGTATCCAACGATGAATCCCACGCCCATGAGGGCCGGCAAGGCGCCAGGGCTTTCCAGCTTGAGGCCGCCGGCGAAATTGGCTTTCTGCCCCAGCAATTCGATCTGGGCCTTCGGGAACTCAAAGAATCTGGTCGCGGAATCTTTGACCAGGGTCAAACCGCGCGGGTTGGTAAATATCTCCCACAGGGCGGCCAGGCCCATCGAACCGAAGACGTACTTGGCTCCGGTCTGGCCACCTTGTCCGGCCTTGACAATTTCGGCGGCGGCCATCGACTCAGGAAATGGCAAGCCAGCTTCTTCGACCAGGGTGCGCCGCAAAACGATGACGAAGAGCACACCCAAAACCCCGCCGACCAGCATGATCAACAGGCTCTCTTTGATTCGAATCTGATCCCAAACACCGGCGATGACAAACGCTGGGATCGTAAAGATGGCACCGGCCACTAGAGCTTCACCCACGCTTGCGGCCGTTCTCGTGACGTTTTCTTCCAGGATCGTCCCCTTGAAGGGACGTAGAACCGCCATCGCCACCACCGCGGCGGGGAAGGTCGCGGCCACTGTCAGACCGACCTTCATGCCCAAATAAGCGTTGGCTGCGCCCAAAATCACCGCCATGACCGCGCCGAAAAGCACCGCCTTGATCGTCAGCTCCGCCATCTCTTCGGACGCGGAAACAAACGGTTTGAACTCTTTGTCGGACATGAAGCCTCCGTGAGTTGTAATTTTCTGGCTTAGACCCTTACGGCCCGCGGCATTGTAGTCATCGCCTTGGAAAGCGGTCAAACGACACCACAGGTGTCGTCTTGAGCGACGAGCGCAGCGAGGAGCCGAAAGACCTGGGTGGGGCGAACACAATATCGGTGCCAACGGGAGAGGACCCTCCCCCAGATTCCTCCACTCCGGCCCCAATCCGGGCGCTGGGGTCTTCGGTCGGAATGACCTCTCACGCGTCGTCTTGAGCGACGAGCGCAGCGAGGAGTCGAAAGACCTGGGTGGGTGGAGTCCACGCGACGATACAATCGTCGTGCCGGAGACCGGCCACCCTATTTCAACTGCGATTGCGGCTCCGGCACAACCACAGCTAGCAAGAAAGGACCTCTAATGACCTTCGTATCGGATCTTGAGCCGAAAGCCCTATGGCGGCACTTCGACCACATTCTCACCATTCCTCGTGCCTCCAAAGACGAAGGTCAGGCCCGCGCTTACGTCATCGAGGTCGCCGAGCGCAACGGCCTCGACTACCAGGTCGACGATGCCGGCAACGTCGTGGTGCGCAAGCCGGGATCGGCCGGTCATGAGGACGCGCCCGCCACCATCCTGCAGGCCCATCTAGACATGGTGCAGGAAAAGAACTCCGATGTGGACTTCGACTTCTCCACCGACGCCATCCAGCCGCGGCAGGACGGAGACTGGGTCTTGGCCACCGGCACCACCCTGGGTTCGGACAACGGCATCGGCGTCGCCGCCATGCTGGCGATGCTGGAGGCCGACGACCTTATGCACGGACCGCTGGAATGTCTATTCACTATCGACGAGGAAACCGGACTTACCGGTGCCGCCCAATTGGACCCCTCGCTTCTCGGCGCCAAGCAACTCATCAACCTGGACTCCGAGGACGAGAACAAGCTGTGCGTGGGGTGCGCCGGCGGCGCCGACACCCACCTCACCGTGCCTCTGGAGAACGCTCCGGTCGAGGGGGGAAGCGCTCTCGAAATCAAGGTCGGCGGATTGCACGGCGGTCACTCCGGCATCGACATCCACTTGCAGCGCGGCAATGCCATTCGCATCCTGGCCCGCCTGGTCACCGCCGCCGCGGACGCTGGAGCCATGCGCATCGTGTCGTTCGAGGGAGGCAACGCCCACAACGCCATCCCCCGCGAAGCCAAAGCGGCGATCGTGGCCGGCGATGCCGGAGCAGCCGAGGAGGCCATCCACGCCGAGTTCGACCGTGCCTTTGCCGAGTACAAGTCGGTCGAGCCTAAATTAGAGTTGAGTGTCAGCAAGAGCGACACCCCGGAATCCGCCTGGGACGCGGCTACGACTCACCGCGTTCTCGGAATTCTCGCAGCCCTCCCCCATGGCGTCGTCACCATGAGCTACGAAATCCCCGACTTGGTGGAGACCAGCACCAACCTCGCCACCGTGCGTAGGGAAGACGCTGGCCTCCACGTCGAGATGTCGAGCCGCAGTTCGGTGGCCACCGCTCTCGACGACCTGCGCCGCCGCATCAAAGCCATCGGCGAACTAGCTGGCGCCTCGGTCCACGAAGACGACGGCTACCCCGGCTGGCAACCCGACATGAGTTCCCGCTTGCTGGAAATCGTGCGCGGCGTGCACCAGCGCGAGCTGGACATCGACCCCGAGGTCTACGCCGTCCACGCCGGCCTCGAATGCGGCCTCATCGGCGAAATGATCCCCGGCATGGACATGATCTCCATCGGCCCCCAGATCGAACATCCCCACTCCCCCAACGAGAAGGTGCACGTGCCGTCGGTCGATCGCTTCTGGCGCCTGCTGACTAAATCGTTGGCTGCCTTGGCTTAGCGAACTGTCTTCTTAGCGAACTGTCTTCTTCACGAACTGGGTTTGGCTTAGCGGATTGGGGTCCCCGCCCCCCAACACCCTCCCGCGGGGACGACGAGTTGGAGAGATTCGACTCGGGCAGTCGTCATCCCGACGGGTGGGAGCACTAGTTTCATTCGTCATCCCGGCGGGCGGAAGCACTGGTTTCATTCGTCATCCCGGCGGGCGGAAGCGTGGGGGGCCGGGATCTCAACGACCAGAATCACCCAACCCCCAGATCTTTCGACTCCTTCGCTGGGCTCAGTCGCTCAAGATGACATTTTCATGTCATCCCGACCGAAGGCCGCAAGGCCGGAGTGGAGGGGCCTGGGGTGGCTCCTTCGAGCCGCAGTTGTGGTCGGGCTGGAGGAAGTCTCGCTGCAAGCGCTCAGGTACCGGTTCAAAGGCTAGGCGGGTTTGCGCGCAGCAGCGCGAAGGCGAGCAGTAATCCGAGAGTCCGAAAATGCGAGCCGGCTTCCGCAGCCCGGCCAACTGGGGTGCGCCGATTTCTAACCTACCCGCTGCGGGCTCTCACCTCAACCCGTGCGTCATTGAAACACGCTGCCCCACCCACCTTCTGCACGTGATCAGGGCAGAGAGCATTGCCAGTGAGCCCGTTGTCGGAGTTCTTGCGCCACACACCCTTGGGCATCGACGCCACGCCCGGGCGCATGCGCTCGGAGACTTCAAGCAGGCAGGGGACCGTGGCCAGATCGTTGAAGACCTCGACTCGATCTCCGGCTTTCAGCGACCGCTCCTTGGCGTCGCTCGGATGCAAGGTGATTTTGAGCGGCGAATCGACCAACTCACCCAAGGTCGAGTTGATGCGGCGGCTGCCGGCGGGGGTCAGCAACGCCAGAGGGAAATGGCTGTCGGGCGGATTCCAGTTAAAGGGATCCTCACCCAGCACTGTCGGCGTGAGGTGGACCTTGCCGTCGGCGGTCAAGGGAGGCGAGTTGACGAAGGGCACGGGGTTTCCGCCTTCGAAACGGAGGAGCGAAGAGCCGGCGCCGTTCTCGCTCAACTTGGCGGCAGGAACGACGCCGAGCGCTTGGCGCGCCGCCGCCGCGACCTCACTTTCACTCATTTCGAACGCCGCGTCCTCAAACCCCATCCGCTGCGCCAATTGGGCGAACAGCCACGAATTCGAACGCGCCTCGCCCTGCGCCGCGACCACCGGGTCCACCACACCGACCTGGTAAGTCCCATAGGAAACCCGCAGGTCGTGGTGCTCGAGGAAGGTCGTTGCCGGCAGGACGATGTCGGCCAGCTGGGCGGTGTCCGTCCACACCTGATCGTGGACGACAGTGAACAAATCCTCACGCTCGAACTCCTCGATCACCCGCACCTGATCCGGCACGGTCGCCACCGGATTGGCGTTGTAGACAAACAGCGCCTCGATCTTGGGGTCGGTGTGGGTGCGCAGCTCGTCCACGAGGCGAGTCATGTTGATCTTGCGCGTCGACCAATCGACTTCGCCCAAAACCTCAGCGTCACGAAAACGAGCGCCGCCGTTGTTGGACAACGTATAGCCACCACCCCTCACCCCGAACTTGCCCAACAGCGCCGGCATGGCGAGGATGGCGGCGATGGCCGGACCGCCGTTGCGGTTGCGCTCCACCCCCCAGCCGCAGCGAATCACTGCCGGATTGGCTCCAGCGTAGAGGTCGGCGAGCTCGCGCACCGTGTCCAGGGGCACTCCAGCGGTTTCGGCGGCGCGTTCCAGCGGCCAAGCCTCGGCTGCCGCCAGCAGCGGCTCCAGCCCGCCGCAATGCTCGGCCAAGAAATCTTCGGCCAGCAAACCCAATTTTCCGGAACCCTGATCGCGCCAGTGGGCGATCAATCCGAGAGCCAGGGGCAAATCCTGACCTGGCAGCACCGCAAGGTGCAGATCGATCTCCTGGTGCGAGAAATTGCGCCGCGGGTCAATCACCACCACCTTTGCCCCGCTGCGCCGCGCTTCCCGCAGGATCGGCACCAGATGGATGTTGGAACTCTTGGGATTGGCGCCCCAGACGACGATCACCTCGGCGTGGACATAGTCCTCAAACGCCACCCCCGGCATCTTGCCGTACATGCCGGTGGCGATCTCGGTTGCCGGGACCGCGCAGATGGTCTTGTCGAGTTGCGAAGCGCCCAAGCGGGCAAAGAACAGACGGTCTAAGAGGCCGTCGGTGATGAGGCCATTCGACCCGCCGTAATGGAACGGCAAAATCGCCTCACCGCCATTCGTTTTTCGGATATCTGCGAAGCGCCGACTGATCTCATCCAAAGCCTCATCCCAAGAAATCGGGACGTACTCACCGGAACCTTTCGGCCCTGTCCGCCGCGCCGGCGTCAGGATGCGGTCGGGATGGTGCTGCCGACCCCCAAACCCCGCCACCTTGGAACAGATGAAGCCTTGGGTGAGGTCGTTGTGCTTCCCAGGTCCCACACCGTCCACCCGATCTCCGTCGACCTCGATGTCGAGGCTGCACATGTCGGGGCAGTCGAGTGGGCAGAAGGTTGAGTGACCGCGCACTACGGCCTCGGCGAAACACGTTTACGTTCGTACTGCAAGACTACCTCTGCCTTCCGAAGCGTGTCTGTCGACTTCGTTCCTGTCAGCTCCCAATCGAGAACGACGGAGATCGCATCCATGGTCAGTCCTAACGGTAGTCCTCTTACGGCTCGAACACAAACTACATCGCCCGTTTGTGCGACTAGGATTTCCAGTCGCATCTGGCCTTCGAGTTTGGCTCGGCGACTTATCTCGTTGTAAGCGGGCAATCGATGCCGAGTAACGGGTCCTTTTAATGCAGCAAATGGCCACCGTTGCGCGTTCCCGAACAAATCTTCTCCCCAACCTGGATCACATTGCGAGCCCACGATAGAACCGTTAGATTGAGTTGGTTCGACGTCCTGTGATGAGACAAGCTCAACTTGATAGGCCCAGTGGTCAATGAGGTCTTTCTTAGGCGCTAGGAGTGCGCCACTAGCGAGGTCAATCTTAAGGGGCGCAAACTTGTTCTGACACTCTTGGCGATCGTCCAAACAGTCCTTAATCTGCAGCACAAGAACTCCAGACTCGTCTTCGATGTAGTGTGGGCCCGACCAGTCAGTTGATGAAACTGAGTGTGCCAGGCTGTTTATGTCCTCTTCGATGAGGAAATCACTGAGACGCAAGCTACGTACTAGTGAGCCGTCAGTTCGGTAAATCACTACCACGTGTTCGCCTCTTCCAACCGAATGCCAGTTATCGAAAGTGACCAAAAATTGACCATCATTCGACAGAAGTGCCGAGACGGGCGAAACCGAGTTAACCAGATTGAAAGATGATCTCGGCGAAAGACCGCCACTACTAGACTTTCGATAAACCTCCGCGCGCGGCGTCGTGATCGTCGCGTGAAGAGGAAGACCGGGATCAGGAAGTCCCTCGGAAAGGTCCTGAAAATACGCAAGTTGGCTCTCCACACCACGCGGCACAATTCGCGCCGCAGTACTTGAGTCCGGTGAAAGGAAAATCATCACGGAAGGGAGATCCCAAGAGTCCGCATGAGCAGGATTGTGCAAGGTAGCGAGGGCTAGCAGAACAACTGTGGCGACACCCACGATGCGTAATTGCTTCACCATCTCAACTCCGATCATAAATGGTTCGCGCATCGTTTCAGCTGCGGATTGTTTGTGGTCTGACCAGTTCAGTCTCCACCCTGGCCCTTCGTACTGATATTCCTTGCTATCAATATACGCCATCATCTCTCTGCGGTATCCTCACCTCAAGATTCGTTTGCCTGGCGCCGGTGTTTGGCGCCGCAAAGACAACAACAAGGAGGTAGTGATGAGGAGATTCGCAGTCACCGTGTCGGCCGCACTCTTGGTTTTGGCATTGGCACCGAGCGTTGCTCTTGCCGACCACCACGAAGAGGAAAAGAAAGGCCCATCGGCCATTCCGGTGGAGGCCTTTATCTGCAGCTTTAACGAAGGTAAAGGCGCCGCCGACTTGGACCAGGTGGTCGCTAACTGGAATACCTGGGCGAATATTGCCGGGCTGAATGACTACATCGGCATCACGCTGACGCCGTACTACTACGGGCCGGAGCAGATGGAATTCGATTTCATCTGGTTGGGTGCTTCGTTCACCGCTGCTGGGCTGGGGCGTGCGCAGGACACCTGGCTCGCCACTGGTTCTGAAAGCGCAGCGGAGTGGGCCGAGCTTGCAACGTGTGCGAGCCATAGTAATTTCGCCGCCCTTCCATTCAAGGCGCCTCCTGCCGATGGGCCGCCGGACACTTTCGTGATGTCGTTTTCCGACTGCTCGATGGCCGAAGGTAAGACCTTCGACGACGCCGCGCCGGCTCTGGCCGCTTGGGGCGAGTACCGGGCCGAGAATGGCTCCATCGGCGGCATCTGGGCCTTCATGCCCGCCTACGGCGGTGGCGGTGAGAAGTACGACTTTAAATACGTCGCCACCCACGCCAATCTCGAGGGTCTCGGCAACGACTGGGATCAATACGCCGCCGGCGGTTACGCCAAGGCGGGCGAACTGTTTGAGGGCGTCATAGATTGCGATTCCTCGCGTACCTATATAGCGACGACTCGGCGCCGTCCGAGCCCGCCGGCTGAGGAGTAGGCCAAAGGCTCCGTCATCCGCGCGGGATGAGCGAGGGGCTAGTTTCGTCATCCCTGCGTGAGGTGGTTTGGGGGGGCGGGGATCCTGGCCGTCCTCCCTTCCCCCGCCGCGATGACGCTTACTTTCGTCGGGATGACCCTTGGCGTAGGCGTTTTTGCCTACGCCCGGGAGAACATCCCAAAGATGTAGCGGCGGGGCGGATCCCCGCCGCTCTTCGGTTTGAACCGCGAGTCGCCGTGCTAGCGACTGAACTGTTGCCCTTTTCTTGTGACCGCGCCGTAGAAGTCGCCAGCGAGCCTCCCGACCACAAACGCACCGATCGATACGCTCACCAGGGAAATCTGCTCGGGCACAAGTTGGGTCACCAAATAGCCGCCGACGAGCCCGCCGAGCGCGCTGATGACGTTTCCGCAAACCGGACAGGGCGGGTCCGGTTCGGGAGGCCAAGGCGGAATCGGAATCGGCCACCGGATGGGCCACGGAGTTCCGCACCAGCCAACCAATAGTGAGAAAGCGGCATAGATTGCTGTCATAGATCCTCCTAGCTTTGCCGTCAAAGATGGCGGTTGCTTGGTGAGTTCCCACAGCGAACTGATTTGTTTAGCTCTTTTCGTCACCCCGCGTAGAGATGAGCGAGGGGCTAGTTTCGTCATCCCCGCGCGCGATGGGCGGGGGGGCGGGGATCCCGGCCCCCCAAACCACCCTCCCGCCGGGATGCCTCTCTTAGAAGAGCTGGTCGGAAGATGTAGCCAGAGGGGTACTTCCCAAAAGCACGACGGCGGGGATGGTCCCCGCCGTTTTCTTGTCCGACCTAGCGAGATCGACGAGTAGCTAATCGATCAGCCTTCTGAAAACTCGACGCCATCCGGTTTCTCAAATAGCGACAAATCTAGCGGCAAGTTGGAGAGGTATTCCGTGTAGACAATGGTGAAAGTCTCGTCAGGCATCTCGATTACGGTGCTTGAAGGAAGTCCTTCGCCAATGACGAGGAGTGAGACTGTGACGTCTTCGGCGCTATGTCTGTAGACAACTCCGTTGGAGTCAACTTGTGGCTTCATCTCCGCGCCCACGGCCCGCATGAACTCAACTTCGCAGCCAAACTGAAAGTTCTTCCAATAGCTATCCCCTGGGATAGGCACGATTGGCGCACTGAAGTTGTAGGAAGGGCCGAGGTCGACGATGTGGCGCCCAGTTGAATCCACGAGGTTAACCATCCAAACATCGGGTTCAGAGACCACAAAAAGCAAGTGGAGGCCTGTTTCTTCATTCAGGACTTCCTCTACTCGACCATATTTTTTTGAAATCGATACAAGGTCTTCGGCTGCGTGGCAAAGTGACTATCTCCGAGAACTTCTGAACGGACTGAAGAAACGATCTTCACCATCTGATTCGGCGCGCACTGCGGACCCGCGGGACCAGACGAGGACAACAGCGCCAGCGTTACTGCTACGAAGCTCGTCACAACATCAACTCCCACAAATTTGTGGATGGAGCCCACTTTGTCGAGGGCACCTTGACCACTGCTTACAGGAAGCTACTGTAACTGAAACCGTGCCATAAACTTACGATCGATCGAATCCTTCCACCGCATGACCCACTTGCCACCGAAAGTGAATCCCCACTTGGCGCCGACCGCATAACCCCGGCCGAGGTTGAGCAGGGTCAGGAAGTCGCCCTGCGGAACGTATTCGCGCAGTGGCTCGCCAGCGACGAAGGCCTTAAGGTTGTCGGCGAGGTAGGGGCCCTCACGCACCGCGTAGACACCGGCCTTGGGAGTCTGTGGATAGTCGATCAGAGTGCCGCAGTCACCGACGGCAAAGAGGTTGTCGTAGCCGTCGAGCTGCAAGGTCGAGCGCATGACGGCAAAGCCCCGCTGGTCGGTCTTGATCCCAGAGGACTGAGTAAAGACATCGTGGCTCGTGGGTCCGGTCACCCACAGGACGGCGTCGGCGGGCAGACTCTCGCCGCTATCGAGAGTCACCCCCTCATCATCGATTGCCGCCACCCGTACCGCGTTGCGCACCACGATCCCCCGCTTGCCACTCAACCGTTCGATGCGACGTACAAGAGCTCTCGGATAGCGCGGCAAGATCCGCTCGCGACTGTCGATCAGGGTCACTTGCACCGGGCGACCGCTGTCTTCCTCGAGGCGTGCCGCGGTGACAAACGCCAACTCCACACCGCCGACGCCCGCGCCAACCACAACGACCTGAAACGGGTTCTCACCCTCGTGGGCGCGTGCTTTGGCCACCAGGTCGGCGATACCCGCCACCAGTCGCTTCAGGGGACGCGTGGCAAGAGCGTGCTGGCGCACTCCCGGCAGATCCAGCCCCAGGACGGTCGAGCCGATGTTGAAGGACGCCACGTCGTAGCGTAGCGACTCGCGGCCGGCAAGATGCAGCAGTTGGCTCTCAGGATCCACCCTTTCGCAGCGCGCGACGATGACTTCGGCATTGGCGAGCCGCGCCAGCGGCCGCACATCGATCTCAAGCTCTTCGCGAGTGTATTGCCCGGCGACGAAACCGGGAGCCATACCGGAATACATCGCCACCGGATCATCGGCCACGACGGTGAGGCGGGTGTTGGCGGGCGGGTCCTGCCGGAACGCCTCCAGTACCTGCACGTGGGCGTGGCCGCCTCCGATCAAGACCATCTCGTGCTGGTTCGTCATGGGTTTTCACCGCTCCGCGCGTGCGGCATCAGATCTTCACCATATACTTTTCTTCCCTTGGCTCGAATCGGATTCGCAACTGGAAGTAACCCGGCCAGCACATAAGAGCCGCAAACTCGCCTGGAGGTTCCCACATGCTGTTTCGCAAGTCCCGTTCTGAGATGACCGATGAGCAAAAGCGCGCTCGGATCGACGCAATGTACCAAGGCACGAAGGCCAAAGCCTTTCCCAACGTGCCCGAGATTTCAGCCGAAGAGATCCGGCAACGTCAAGACGACGGGGAGAAGTTTGTGTTTGTCGACGTGCGCGCACCCCAGGAACAGGAAGTGTCGATGATTCGCGGCGCGGTTACGTTGCAAGAGTTTGAGGCGAATCCCGACCGGTGCGAAGACGCCACGGTGGTGTGCTACTGCACCATCGGCGGGCGGAGCGGCAAACGCACCGCCCAACTCCGCGCCCAAGGCCATGACGTCCACAACCTGCCGGGGTCCGTGCTGTCGTGGTCGCACGCCGGCGGCACCTTCGTCGACGCGGATGGCGAAGAGTCGAAGCGCGTGCACGTCTTCAACGCCAGATTTAATCTGGTGGCCGACGGTTACGAGGGCGTTTGGTAGCTGGCGAACTAGCGCAATCCCTCTGCAATCTCGTCATCGCGGCGGGGGAATGGGCGAGAGGCCGGGATCCCCGCCCCCCTTCCCACCACCCGCGGGGATGACATTTACATCGCAAGTAGGACAAAGATCGTCGTCCCCATAGGGCGCGAAGGGTGTGGCCCCGGGATCCCCCCCTTCTCCCGCCCGTGGGATGACATTCATAGCGCGAGTAGGACAAAGTTCGTCGTTCCCGCGGGGGCTGGGGAGCGGGGCGGGGACCTTTTTCCCTCTAGCGAAACAAGTGGAACACCAGTAGACCCGCAATCGCCAACAGAGCGACTCCCGCACCAATGAACATACGGCTGCGCTCGTAGGAAACGAACTGCAGCTTGCGCAGGCCGTAGGCAGGCCAGGCGAAATAGACCGCGGCTTTGAGAATCTGTGCCCAACCCAAGAGTGTGAGCACCATTGGCACGCCGGACCAAACATTGTGGAATGCGACGATGATGGAGCCGAACCCCAGACTCAAGAAAGCAACAACGAACACTCCCGCCTCACCCTTCTCTCGCAACCGAACGAAGAACGCCACCCAGGTCCGAGGCTGCAGGATGTGGGAGACGCCGATGATGGTCAGGTGAATGATGGCGAAGATCTGAACTGCTGTTTCCATATTAGAAAGTCTAGTCCTGCATCACCGACAAGATTGCCCCTTACTCCTGGCGTTCAGAACTTCTGAAAGACGACGTTGCCATGGAACTCCCCGAATCTACGGTAACCAGCTCCAAGAATGTGTTCGGCGAACCACCTGCTCTGTGTGAGATTACTTTGCGGCAAGACCTCAAGAATGAGCACAGGGGAACACCTCAAGATCGTCGTCATCGCCCCTTGCAGCGCCTTTACTTCGTGTCCCTCAAGATCGAGTTGAATGATCGAAACAGTTCTTTCCCGCCCAACCACCTCATCCAGTGGCACCACTTCGACCGCGGTAGTACCGCTCGCTTCGCTTCTGTCGCGATCTACGATCTGGCTACCGCCTCCCAGCGAACGACCTCGCTCATCCATCACACGCATGTGGACCTGGGCGTTCCGGTCGCTCAATCCAACGTTGGCGAGCCTCACGTTGGCAAGACCATTTATGCGTCGCGTTATTTGCGCACAGCGATAGTTTTCCGGGTTGGGTTCGAATGCCCAGACGGTCGAAGTAGCTCCGATTGCAGCCGACAAAGCCGGCAAGAAATCCCCAAAGTAGGCGCCGGCGTGGACTACGTCCCCGGCGCCACAAGCCGCCGTCATGAACTCGAGCGTGGCCGGTTCATGGACACGGTGAGCCAGAATCGCGGCAGCGGCCGGGCGATGGAGCGACGCCGCTGGCACGCAGTATGAGCCGTACTCGTTATCGGAAAAGCGGTACATCCAAGTTCCCTCCAAAAAGGCCGTGGCAGCGGCAAACAAAAGCGACGCCTCGCAGAATAGCGTTCCTTCGTAGTGCGGCGCACCGGTCTGATAGAAAAGGCCCATGGCCGTCGATTCGAGCCCGCTACGCAAACTCACGACCGTGCTCGAAATGATCAAGTTCGAGCACACCATCTTTGCCCTCCCCTTCGCTTTCCTCGGCATGATGTTGGCGGCTGGCGGTTGGCCGAGTTGGCGGACGGTGGGCTGGATCACGGTGGCGATGGTCGGGGCGCGTAGCGCCGCCATGGCCTACAACCGCTTTGCCGACCACTACATCGACACTGCAAACCCCCGCACCGCTGACCGAGCGCTGCCGACCGGTGCGGTCAGCCGGGGATTCGTCGCGGCGTTCATCATCGTCGGGATCGCATTTCTGGTCGTGGCGGCGTGGCGGCTCAACCCCTTGGCGCTCAAGCTTTCCCCGCTGGCGGTTGCCATCTTGCTCGGCTACTCGTGGACCAAGCGGTTCACACCGTTTTCGCACCTGGTTTTGGGTTTGGCTCTGTCGGGCGCGCCGCTGGGCGCGTGGATCGCAGTGCGCGGTGACGTCACCGCGACTCCCTTGATCCTGGCCGCCGCGGTTCTCTTCTGGGTCGCAGGATTCGACATCCTCTACGCCCTCCAAGATCGCGAACACGATCGCAGGCACGGACTGCATTCGATTCCGGCCGCAGTAGGCGAAACCCGGTCGCTAGGGATCTCGGCGTTCCTGCACCTGCTGACTATCGCTCTGCTGGCCTATCTCCCCTTCTCTTATCCCGGCGGCTTGGGTGTCGGCTACTGGATCGGCCTTGCCGGCGCAGCGGCCCTCCTGACCTACCAACACTGGATCGTGCGCCCAGGAGACCTGTCACGGCTCAATGCCGCGTTCTTCACCGCCAATGGCCTTTTGGCGGTATGGTTGTTCGTGACCACGGCGATCGATCTGCTGTTCATTTGATTCCGCCCGTCGATGTCGTTCTTGCAAAGAAACGTAAGGGAGCCCCTTGTGGGCTCCCGGGCTTTAGGCCCGCTCGGGAGGGGAGACACAAAGAATTGGTACAAGCCCAGATTGGCCAGCACAAAGACTTCAAGCAGCACCGCTGACCCGTGATGACGACCCCTGAGTTCGGCCCCAAAAGCTCGATCCATCCTGGAAGAGCTCGCGGTCCCACCTCCTGACACGGAATCCCTCAGGTTGGTTGACAGCCCACCTTGGTTGTATAGTAAGAAGCGACTACGGACAACTCGTCAATCGAAGACGACGGGTAGATGCAAGATCCAACAGAGGAACTCCTGGAAAGAATCGCCCAGCGGCTCAAGGCCATGGGCAACTCGACAAGACTACGAATTCTCCACAACCTCGAACGCGGAGAATTGTCGGTGAGTGAGATCCAAGAAGCAGTCGACGGCAGCCAAGCCAATACCTCCAAGCAACTCGCGGTGCTTCGTTCCGCAGGCCTGGTAACTGCGCGACGCGACGGCATGAATGTTTTCTACCGGGTGGAAGATGAGATCGTCTTTCGAATCTGCCATGCGGTTTGTGACTCACTTCTGGATCGTGCCGAGAGCGAAGTCGCGAGCATGGAACGTGCCCGTGATGTGTTGCTGACAGTTCGTACCTGATCCGCCAGCCAGCCCTCAAGTTTCCCTTAGCGCCGTGGCTTCAGCACCGTGGTCGAGGTGCATGCGGAAGCGTCGCCTTGCTGTTATAGCGGACGTCAGCCGACGTGCCGACGACCATGACTAGAGCAAAACGGGCCGCAGGATCAGTGCGCATACACTGAATTGACAACATTCCAAAAAGTGCATATGGTTATTCCAGTTGTGCTGATGCCCAAAGACAAATGGCTACTGGTGCCGGGGGCGGGGCCCTCAACTGGCTAGCGCGAGATTTGGCGCGCTCTTGGGTGTCGTATTCGAGTAATAGAAGTGTCTGATCGACTCGTTGGAGGAGCAAAATGAGAAGAGCTTTCGTTCTCACCACAATTGCCACGCTGGTGTTGTCGCCGGCGTTGTACGGCCAGGCGCAGCACGGCCGGCTAGTAGTCAAGGTGACCGACGCGGAGGGCCAGGCGCTTCCAGGCGCGCATGTGTCCGCAGCCTCGGAAGAAACGTTGACCCGGCCGTCCGCGGTCACGAACGAAGAGGGCACCGTGACCTTCGCGGCTCTCGGTCCCTCGCCGAACTACGTCGTGACGGTGTCGCTTGATCTCTTTGCCACGCAGACTCTCAATCAGGTTCCGATCCGGTCGGGCCAGCTACAGACGTTGTCCGTCCAATTGGGCCTCGCCGAGGTGGTGGAAGAGCTGACTGTGACCGCCGAGGCACCTCTGGTTGACGTATCGAAGACCCAAGCAGGGCAGGACATCACCCTTCAGTTGACCGAGTCTTTGCCTACCACCCGCTCGTATCAGGGCTATCTGCAGCTCGTTCCCGGCGTTCAGGACTCCATGGGAGGAACCGACAATCCGGCGTCCCGTTCAGGTGTCAACTACCGTGATTGGGTTGGAGTCGGAGATAGTGGCAGCCACGGCTATTCCACTGACAACGTCTATTACTTTGACGGCATCAACGTCACCGAGCGACTCGAGGGAATCGCAGGTGCGGATATCAATACCGAGATCATTCAAGAGCAGAGCGTCCTCACTGGCGCCATCCCGGCCGAGTTCGTCGGTGTTCCCGGTCTAATCTCCAACGTCGTTACCAAAAGCGGCGGCAATCAGTTCTCTGGGTCCGTCAATTACTACCTACAAAACGACAGCCTGGTCGAATCCAACGACAACCGCGCCGACTCGTCTTTCTCAAACTTCGACGCAGCCTTTACCCTCGGCGGTCCGATCGCGCAAGATCGGGCGTGGTTCTTTGCCAGCTTGCGCAGGGTCGAGGAGGAGCGTGACGTTACCGACGAGAACGGCGACTTTCTCCGAACGGTTGCCAGCGAGACGGATCAGGGCTTCCTCAAGGGGACTTGGGCGGTCAGCGACAGCGACTTGATCTCCGCCACAGTCCTGACCGATCCATCTGAGGTCGACGGCAGCTTTGACGGCAGCGTTCCCAACCAAGCGGACTCTACGGCTGAACTGGGCGGCGAGCGCTTTGGCCTCGCTTACAACAGAGTTTTGGGTGCGTCGGCTCTCGAGCTGGCGTTCACCGACCACAGCTCCGAGGGCAACTCCCTGGCGCGAGACCGGTCTCCCCAGAACATCGTTGCCTTCGCTCCTGGAATCAACCCTTCTTCAGCGGAACTGACGCTAGGCGGCGCTGGCAACGACACAATCACAGAGCGTGGCAACGAGACATGGCGCGGATCGTTCGAGCGTCTCTTTGACACCAAGACCGGCGATCACGCGGTGAAGGTCGGTATGGTGCGGACCGAAACCGCCAATTCGATTGAATCTCTTCTTAGCGGCGATCCGCCACGCGCTTTCCGGTCTCTTTCTCCGCGTGGCGTCAGCGGCCCCATTGTCCTATGCCAAGTGGTCGGAACCTGCGGCGGTGACGCCTGGCTGAATGCCCAGTTCGGTCTCTCGGCCGTCGAGCTCCAGGCTTTCAGAGACAACCTCTCGGGACAGCAGCTCGCAACTCTCTTGGGGTTGTGGGACGACAACGGCAACGGGCTCCTCGATAACGATGAGATCCTCAATAACATGACCTTCTCCTCAACCGAAGGGAACCCCCACGGCCTGATCAACTATGCACGCTTCCGGTCTTCGGGAGCGGGACTGTCGGAGACGGGGTCGGAATCGCTCCATTACTACATTCAGGATTCCTGGCAACACAAGAAATGGAGCGTCAATGCCGGAGTGCGCGTCGAGAGTACGGAGTACTACGCATCGACCGGCGAAACCCTCCACGAATTCGACACCGATGTCGCCCCGCGCCTGAGCATCGCTTACGACCTCAAGGGTGACGGACGCAGCAGCATTGGTTTATTCGTCGGCGACTACTATGACGCCTTCCGCGACAACTCTGCCAGCTACCCAGGCGGTCTCAACAGCGCAGAGACCACTTCGGAGGTTCGGGTAGATGCGCTTGATACGTGGATTCCATTTCAAGTGAGGGGCGGTTCCAGGGGGCAGACCACGTTCCATGGCCCGTTGATCGCGACACCGATAACCCGTGAGATCCAGATCCAATACAAGCAAGATCTGGGGAACAACATGGCGTTCGAGGTCAATTTGATCGACCGGAAGGCCGAAGACTTGGGTGAAGATTTTGGTGCCATCTACTTCAATCCGGCTTTCTATGGTGGTGACCTGAACGATCCCAACTCGTTCTTCCTGGGTCCGCAATACTTCGGTTACCAGAGCCTCGCCGACGTTCCCGAGAACCTATCGTTCGTGATCGGCAACCTGCCCGGGGCCTATCGTGATTGGCAGGGAGCGGAGGTGGTCTTTCGGCGCCGCTACAAAGACAACTGGCAGATGCTGGCCTCGTACAACTACGCCGATGGCGAGGGCAACTCCAACTCTGACTCCTCCCACGACGGCACCGGAAGCCTCTTTTTCTTGGATCCGCGAGCTCCCAATCGAATCGGTCGACAACCCGGTCTCGTGGAGCATCTATTCAAAGTCCACGGGTCTTACAACTGGGACAACGGATTTCAGGTCGGTGGCAGCTACCGCTGGAACTCCGGCATCGTCCTCAATCGCAACAGCGGTCTCCTGTTCTTCCACCACGTCCCGGATCGGGTCGAAACGCGGTTTGCCTCCAACGGCTGGCCGGGCACCGGCTTTACCGACAATTGGATCTCTCCCGGCGCCATCGGGGCCATCGACGGCCGGTCCTACGGCGTGCTGGACCTGCGCGGGTCGTACCTTTGGAAGCCCACGGATAGGATCGAGGTCGACTTGTTCCTCGACCTGTTCAACGCACTCGATGACCAAAGCGTTATCCGGGTCCAGGACGCGGTTAATGGGGGGGGAGGCGTCGCCTTCCTGGATGGCTTGGACTTCGTAGAACCGCGCCGTTACTACCTGGGAGCGCGCTTGCGCTTTTAGCGGCGCGCACCGCCGGAGCACCGACCTCACGTGAGGTTGACCGAAAGAGCCTTTCCTTGGAAGAGGCTCTTTTCTTTTTGACCTCTGGCGGCTGGCAATGCGGACCAGTCGTCAGTGGCATGGAGGGCCGCAGGAATGCACGCCAATGGAGCAGGCCACCTCCGTGCATGGTCTTTAGGGATCGGCACGGTCGCCTCCCTGTCGGGCCCGCTTTCTGTTCCCAGTCGATCCTTGACTAAGGTCACCGTCTACGGGTCGGCGATTTCCAACTGTCCCACTATCCAGTGGGACTTTTGGAGCGAGACTTGGGGGGCAACCCTTCCTCTAGGTGTGGCCACGTAAACCCCTTCCCACGAAAGATCCTTCGCCGGGCGGTTGCTATACTGCCGCTCCTCGAATCGGCACCGAAAACACCGTGCAAAACTCCCTCAATCCGCAGCAATTCCCGAGTGACCTGCAGCCTTTAGCTGAAAAGATCTTGGCCGGGGAGCGTTTCGACGCAGACGACGCAACTACAGCCTTTACAACTCCCAATGTCCTCGCTCTCGGCCGCCTCGCCGACCATGTGCGGCGTGGTATGCACGGCAACAACGCCTACTTCAACATCAACCGCCACATCAATCCGACCAACGTTTGCGTCTATACCTACGACTGCAAGTTCTGCAGTTTCGCGGCGCTCAAAGGTGAGGAACACGCCTGGGAAATGAACCACGACCAGATCTATGAACAGGCGGCCAAGCAGGGAGGAGATCAGGTCACCGAGTTTCACATCGTCGGTGGTCTGCACCCCGATCTGTCGTTCGAGTGGTACTTGGAGATGATGCGGGGGTTGAAGGAGCGCTTTCCTTCCGTACACCTCAAAGCCTTCACCGCGATCGAAATTGGCTGGTTCGCCAAGATTGCCAAGATCTCGATCCACGAAGTGCTGGAACAGCTCCGCGACGCCGGCTTGGGGTCGTTACCGGGTGGTGGTGCCGAGATCTTCCACCCCGATGTCCGCGAGGAAATTTGCAACGGCAAACTCGACGCCGACGAGTGGATCGAGGTCCACCGCGTCGCCCACCAGATCGGCATCTCCAGCAACGCCACCATGCTCTATGGCCATGTCGAGGAGGTCGAGCACAAGGTCGACCACCTGATGCGGCTGCGCGATCTCGAAGACGAGGCGCCGGGATTTAACGCCTTTATTCCACTCGCCTACCACCCCGAGAACAACTACATGGGACTCAAGTTCCACACTACCGGGCTGGATGACCTGCGCCACATCGCCGCTTCGCGGTTGATCCTCGACAATATGCCGCACATCAAGGCCTATTGGGTGATGATCGGTCCCAAGCTGGCGCAAGTCGCCCTCAGCTTCGGCGCCGATGACATCGATGGAACGGTGGTGGAAGAGCACATCTACCACATGGCCGGGGCCGATACCGAACAAGCTTTGACTCGCGCTGAACTCGAACGCGTGGTGCGCGAGGCGGGGTTTGTTCCAGTCGAGCGAGACACCCTGTACCAACCGATTCAACGGGCGGTGGCCTAGTGGCCGAGCAACTGCCTTTCCGCCACCTCGCGGTCGACGGTCCGATCGGGGTCGGCAAGACCACGCTGGTCGAGTTGCTCACCGATCGCTTCGACGGAGTGCAGATTCTCGAAGACATCGAAAATCCGTTCCTCTCGGATTTCTATGCCGACCGACCGGGGGCGGCATTCCAAACCGAGCTGTATTTCCTGCTCTCGCGCTACAAGCAACAGCAAGAGATCTCGCAGCAAAGCTTGTTTGAAGATCTGGTTGTTGCCGACTACACCTTTCCCAAGAATCGCGTCTTCGCCTACCTCAACTTGTCAGACGACGAGTTGATGTTGTTCGACAAACTGTACGGCTTGCTCGAACCGCAGGTGCCGACACCTGACTTGGTCGTCTACCTGGTGGCCGACCTCGCCACCTGCAAAGAGCGCATCCGACGTCGTGGATGGGATTTTGAGAAGAAGATCTCCGAAGACTACTTGGCCGAGCTAATCGACGCCTACAACCACTACTACCACTACTACAACAAGTCACCGCTTTTGGTCGTCGACACTCGCCACCTCGACTTCACCTCACGCGAAGAGGATCTCGACGACCTCGTCCAGCGCCTGACCCATCCGATCAAAGGCACGCAGTACTACGTGCCGCGCGGCTCTTCGTAGACAGCCACCGCCCCCAGCAACAAGCGACCACTAAACGGACGTGGGCGCCGCGGCGTCTAAGCAACACGAGCCTGAGGCAAAGTGCGCGCCCAGTACTGTGCGCAACCTAAGCCCCGGGCAACAAAAGGAGTAGAACCGCCTTTCAGAGAACGGGAGATCGTATGAAGTGGACAGCATGTTTCGGAATCGCAGCCTTCGTCTGTACTGCGGCGTTCGCCAGTGACGCTGCTACAACCGACGATCCATGTGAACAAGGCCGGTGGGGTCACTCGCGCGGTTGGGCCTGTGAGGTCCGCGAGATATCACTCCCCGCTCGCCAGCACGTCGATGTCGACGCCAGTCCCAATGGCGGCGTCAAGGTCACTGGTTGGGATCGCAACGAAATTCTCCTGGTGGCGATCGTGCGCGCTCAAGCCGACACCGATGCCGCGGCTGAGAACATCGTCGACCAAGTCACCATCGGGACCAACGGCGAGATTCGCGCCAACGGCCCGCGTCGCAGCGGAGACGACCACTGGAGCGTCAGTTTTCGGCTGCAAGTGCCCAAGTCGACCAACCTCGATCTAGAGACCGTCAACGGTGGCATCAAGGTCCATGACGTGGCCGGAGACCTCACCGCTCGTGCGACCAACGGCGGGATCAAGTTCTACGAAATACGCGGGACGGTTGACGCCAGCACTACCAACGGAGGCGTCTCTCTCGACTTCGCCGACGACGGTTGGAGCGGCTCCGAGGTGATCGCGCACACCCGTAATGGCGGCATTAACGCCAAATTCCCCCGCCAGTTCAATGGAACCGTGGAAGCTTCCACTCGCAACGGAGGGATTCAATCTGACTTTGGCGACACCAAAGCGGATCGCCTCGGACTCCGCAGCACGCTTCGCGCCCAACTCGGATCGGGAGGCCCCATGGTGCGTCTCGAAACGACCAATGGCGGGTTGAAGTTGAGCCAAGATTAGCAGCCAGGACTAGGGCCTGTTCAACCACTGGCCTGTTCAACCGCTGGCCTGTTCAACCGCTGGCCTGTTCAACCGCTGTGGAATGGCTGGAGGCCCGCCAGCGTTATAATGAGTGAGCCCTCCGGGGCACCGCTTGGATCCCATCCGGGACCGAGACGGAACAAATCGGTCCAAGTTCTCTGGGTCAGCAATGCTCTCTCAGAGTGTGTTGAGGCCCTTCCGTCTACCAAGCGGAGGGGTCTGTTGGTTTTGGGCCGCTACGGCCGCTCCAACTCCCCCGCCAGGACGAACTATGGGAGAACGCGATGGCCGACAAGACCAAGCAGAAAAGCAAACCGGTGACCGTTCCGTGGGTAGCGGCGGCGCCCAGTCGAGACGAGAAGCTCACCATGCTCACCGCCTATGACTATGCCCAAGCCAAAATCGTCGACCGTGCCGGAGTCGACATGGTTCTGGTCGGGGATTCACTGGCGATGGTCGTTCTCGGACACGAGGACACACTCTCGGTCACCGTCGATGAGATGTTGCACCACGTCAAAGCGGTGCGTCGCGGTCTCAAACGTGCTTTGCTCGTGGCCGACATGCCCTACGGCTCGTTCCACCTAGGCCCTGAACAAGCAGTCGCCAACGCCCTGCGTTTTGTCAAAGACGGTGGCGCCCAGGCGGTCAAGATCGAAGGGGCCCGCCCGGACATTGTCGAAGCGCTCACCGCAGCCGAGATTCCAGTCATGGCCCACCTCGGACTGACTCCCCAGTCGGTGCACAAGATGGGCGGCTATCGCGTGCAAGGGCGCGGACACGACGCTGCCGCCGAGCTACTCGAAGCCGCTCGCGTTCTCGAATCGGCTGGCGCTTTTGCCCTGGTCTTGGAGTGCGTTCCGGCGAGCCTCGCCGCCAAGGTCAGCGAAGAGCTTTCGATTCCGACCATCGGTATCGGTGCGGGCCCGGCCTGCGACGGCCAAGTGCTCGTGTACCACGACATTCTTGGGATCGAAGACCGCATCTCCCCCAAGTTCGTACGCCGTTACGGATCGATCGGCGAAGTCGCGAGTGAGGCCATCTCCAACTACGTACAAGACGTGCGCTCTGGGGAGTTTCCCTCTGCCGACGAGAGCTATACCGACGAATCAGCCCTACCGGCGAAGCTGCGCCGAATTTATGGATAGCGGGTCTTGGATAGTGGGCTCTATGTGTAGGAGCAGGAAGCGCCACCGCCGAAAAGGGCGCGTTTAGAAAGAACTGTTAGTGCGCACTGCCCGTTCCACCACAGAACTGCGCCCGATCGTGCGCGGCTGGAAGCAATCCGCCGACTCGGTGGCACTGGTCCCGACCATGGGGGCGCTCCACGAAGGGCATCTGGCCTTGATCCGTCAAGCGGGTCGCATCGCCGACAAAGTCGTCGTTTCGATCTTCGTCAATCCGACGCAGTTCAACGATGCCGCCGACTTCGAACGCTACCCTCGCGACATCGCTCGCGACTCCCGACTTCTGGAAGAGTGCGGCTGTGATCTCTTGTTTCTGCCCGAGGTCACCGACGTTTACCCGCCGGGCTACTCGACCTATATCGAGGTCGAGGGGGTGTCCGAAGGACTCGAGGGAGCGTTTCGCCCGGGCCACTTTCGCGGCGTGGCCACGGTCGTCGCCCGCTTGTTCTGGCTGGTGCAGCCCGACATCGCGGTCTTTGGTGAGAAAGACGCCCAGCAACTCGCAGTGATACGGCGCTTGGTGCGCGACCTCAATTTTGACATCGACATCCACGGACACCCCACCATCCGCGAGGACGACGGCCTGGCCATGTCGTCGCGCAATCAACTGTTGGGCGCTAAGGAGAGAGCCGCAGCCACCATCTACTACCGCGCGCTGCAAGTCGCAGCGGAGCTCATCCAGAGCGGAGAAACCGACGCTGACGTTCTGCGCGCGAGGATGCACAGTGTCGTCGACCTGGAGCCAATGGCAAGCCTTGAGTACGCCGAAGTCGTCGATCCCGACACCTTTCAACCGGTTGACGCGATCGACGGTGACGTCTTGATGCCGATCGCCGGGACGGTCGGCTCAACGCGGTTGATCGACAACCTTTACGTGGATCCCCGCCCCACTCCCACCCACCCGCGGGGATGAAAACGGGGGTGTGCTCGTCATCCCGGCGGCGGTGAGGCCGGGGGGCCGGGATCTTGCTGAGCCCCAGAACAACCTCTTTTATTGGTAGTAGCATCTCCAGCCCATGACACTCGATCATTCATCCATTGAAGTAGCTCCCCTCACCATCGCCGGCCACGCCTTCACCTCACGCCTGATTCTGGGCACTGGCAAGTACAGCGACCACGAGACCATGGTCGCCTCGTTTGAGGCTTCGGGAACCGAGATGGTGACCGTCGCACTGCGGCGGGTCCCGCTGGATGAGATCGGCAAAGGCTCCCTCATCGACCACATCGACCCCGAGAAGTACCTACTTCTACCCAACACAGCCGCGTGCTTTACCGCCGATGAGGCCATTCGCACCGCGAGATTAGGGCGCGAAGTCGGCGGCTGGAATTGGGTCAAGCTGGAAGTGATCGGCGACAAAGACACCCTTTTCCCCGACAACGAAGAACTGCTCAAAGCCACCAAGACCCTAGTTGACGAAGGCTTCGTTGTCCTTCCCTACACCACCGACGACCCCATCGTCTGCCGCAAGCTGCAGGATCTTGGCGCCGCGGCGGTGATGCCGTTGGGCGCTCCGATCGGCTCCGGACTCGGAATCCGCAACCCCGCCAATATCCGCATCATCGTCGAACAAGCTCAATCCCGCGAAAACCCCGTGCCGGTGATCGTAGATGCTGGAGTTGGCACGGCTTCCGACGCCGCCTTGGCGATGGAACTCGGCTGCGACGCGGTGTTGATGAACACCGGTATCGCAGGAGCCAAAGACCCCGTGCGCATGGCAGCAGCGATGAAAGACGCCGTCCAAGCCGGCTGGCTGGCTGCCAATGCCGGGCGCATCGGCAAGAAATTGTACGCATCGGCCTCGAGTCCCTGGGACGGCTTAATCGGCTAGGAATCCGCCGTCACCAACGCACGGGGCGGTTGTCGTGTGCCTCAAATCAAACGCTAATAGCCTTAACGACCGCCAAGCCACATGCCCAGCGCAAGCAACAAAACTGTTGCCAAGGCGATTGCCAGAATCCACTGCCACCGGAATGGGTTGTCAGTTTCCTCTTCCGGCTCCGGAGCGGCAGCGGCGCCGTTGTCGACTCGAGTGACATTGGCGACAAAGCGATAGCCGATGCGTGGAATGGTTTCGATGTAGTTGGGATTCTTGGGGTCGTCGGCGAGGGTGCGGCGCAAGATCGAAATCGAGCGACTGAGCACGGCGTCGCCCACGGTTACATCGGGCCAGACCGAATCCATAATCTCGCGCTTGGTTCGCGTCTCACCTGCCGAGCCAGCCAGGTCGACCAGCACACCCATAACTTTGGGCTCAAGGGTAAACGACTGCCCTTGCCGCCGCACCTGCAGGGTGCGCGGTTCTACTTCGTATTCACCGACGCGGAACTTGCCCGTAGGTAGGCTCATTCCGACGGAACGCAACCTTGGTGGAATACTGCTAGTTTCACTCGTGGCTAGCTCAACGAGTCCTGACATCGATGGTCATCCGCTGCAAGGCCCTTGCCGCGAGGCCTCAATGCTTGGACGCCCATCGCGGGCAGATGGTTGAGTGACTAGGCCGATCCCCAACGCACGAGTGGTTCTTCAACCACTTCAACCGGATGCACGAAGCGGTAGCCCCGGCTTCGCACCGTCTCCACGAACTGCGGTGAACCGCTGCGGTCGCCCAAGACCTTGCGCAGGTGCACGACCGCCACTCGAGCCTGACCGCGTGCATCGCGGCTCTCCGGGAACAGGTCATCCAGCTCAACAACTGAACCAACAGCTGTCAAAAGGCGCTCCAGCACCCGGAGTGATTGCGGCCTGACGTCGACTCGCAAGCCGCCTCGTTCAAGCCGCAGCGGAGAAGTCGATAGCCGGTACTCGCCGAAGCGATACACCCGGCGCACCGGTGACTGCGCGTCCGTTCGAAGTCCGTCATCTCGCTGTTTCAACATTGCCAGTGGTCCCATGGTTGTGCCCTTTCTAGAACAATTGACATCTTCAGAGCTTTGCCGCCCACCGCCTGAGGTGACCGTTTGGAAACGGAACTTTTGTCAACAATTTGAATTGTCGGTTCAAAGTTCTGTAGTTCACGGATTAACCTTGGGAACGTGCTCATCATCTACGTAATTAGAAACGCAGCAACCCCCATTGAGGTTTCTTAAAAATCGTTGAGGTTTCAGGTCTACACCTAATTCGTTGTGTTTTCCTCGGATTTATCAAAAGCCTGAAGTGCCCAACCTTGGCGTTGCACCACCGAATCCACAGCGGTCCATCATTGGGCATCCGAGTTCTGACCAATGCCGGCCGGATTTTGGACTGCAGAATCAGACCAAGCGCGGCATTGCGCCGCAGTGGCGCAATCCTGCAAAAAGAGAGACCGAATCTCAGGAACTCGGATCTGGAGAGAATTTTGGGAGACGTATCGGAAGTGCACGCAGGAACACACTCGTGAGGCCCGCGGACTCAATCGCAGAAGGTATGAGCTAGATCAAACACCTGTGCGACAGATCGGTTCGTCGTAGAGGCTGTGGGAGATGTGGGAATCTCGGCAGAGATTCCCAAGGGTTGTGGTTAGGTCGCCACAGGCGAGCTATCCATCAAGCCGTCATCATCCCCAGCCTTGACAAGAGAAAAGGGGGCCGAAACCCTTCGGGTCATGACAAATAACCCAAAACGAAGGGAGACCCCCAATTGCAAATCGTCGCACTCAATCCCAGTTTCTACAAGTACTACCGTCAAGACATTGCTGCTCTGAGCGATGAAGCCGAAGAGCGCCTGCGCTTGGTCAAAGGCTTTGAGCAGTTACGCTCCAAGGGGGTCTCAGGTGAAGAAGCAGCTCAGATTCTGGGCAAGAGTCGGGCAACTCTCTACCGCTGGAGAAAGCGCCTAGAGCGTGGACCTCGGCATCTAGAACCCCTCTCGAGTCGGCCCAAACGCGTGCGTAAGGCCAATTGGTCCTCGGATCTGGTGCACCGGGTCGAAACCCTTCGTAAAGAGTTTCCTGCCTGGGGCAAGGAGACCCTAGCTCCTTTGATCCAAGCCGAAGGGTTTGAGGTTTCAGAAGCCACGGTCGGAAGGATCTTGCGCCACCTGATGGACCGAGGGGTGATCTATCGGGTGCGCTACCAGCGTTTGAAGTACAAGAACTCTCGGCGTATGCGCCGCCTGCACGCCAAGCGCTTGCCCAAGTCCTGCCCGAAACCCACCCAGGCGGGTGAACGAATCCAGATCGATACTCTGCACCTGGTCCCCGCTCCAGGAAGATGGCTCAAGCACTTCTCGGCCTCTTGCCCAGTGAGTCGCTGGACAGTGGGAGAGGTCTACCAGCGCGCAACCAGTCGCTGCGCTGCCCGCTTCCTCGACAAGGTCATCACAGAGTGTCCGTTTGAGATCACCTCGATCCAGGTGGATGGTGGGAGCGAATTCATGGCCGAGTTTGAGAAGGCTTGCCGAGACCGAGGCATCACGCTTTACGTCCTGCCGCCCAAGAGCCCCAAGCTCAATGGCACCGTCGAGAGGATGCAGGAGACCTGGAGAGGCGAGTTTTATGAAATGTATGAATTGCCCGACACCGTCTCGGGATTGAGGCCCTACGTCCAGAGATTCCAGGACATCTACAACACCTACAGACCCCACAGAAGCTTGAAACGGAAACCACCGGCAAGTTACCTTAGAAAACTCGACCCACGGGTCGTCCTCCCGCCGACTGTCTCAAAGGTATTGATCTAGGACAAGGTATTGCTTGCGCCGCTCGCTTCGCCTAGACTTCGCCTCCCGCCGTTCCTTGGAACGTGCACCGATAGCTCAATTGGATAGAGCACCTGACTACGGATCAGGAGGTTGGGGGTTCGACTCCTCCTCGGTGCACCATTCTTTTCAACAACTTACGTGACCCAAGTCGATTTAATTGTCGCCGCTGGCAATCACCCGGCAATCACAAAACGCCCATTCGCAAGTATCAACTCTTCAGTCATTGATTCACCAACTGCCACAGCCGCATCCTGGGGTTACCAACGCTTGCCTTGCTTGATCGACTAGGCTAGCCGCCCATCCCAGAATGCGTCTGCTTCTCTTGAAGCTTCAACTTCACGACCTCCTCCGAATTCATGCCTGTCACCGCCGGGGTCAATAAAGTCAGCTCGTTGCCGATTGGGACGAGTATGGTTATCGAAGACGCTTCTTGCGTCGCCCTCGTCACTACGGGCAGGAACTCGTACTGTCACTGTTGTGTACCGGCTAGTTGGGTCGATAAAGGCCGGGATGGACGCTGGGCTCACGGAGATAACCTCATACGAACCGTCCGGAAGTACATCTATCGTGACCTTGACCTCCATGCCCGAGGAGTACGGTGAGTTAGCTGCAGCCGCCATCGCGGCCGCAAACACCGCAAATTCTAAAGCCGCTTCGTATTCAGCCACCAACGTAGCTCGCTTCAACGCGTTGACATCTTTCAGCAGTGTTTGAGCAGCGGAGAAAAATTCCTTCGCCATCCTAAGCATCTCGCGCTGAGAATTGTTGCTCCCCGTGGCGAGCAAATTCCGTCCATCGATGTGCCTCCGCCTACCTCGTAGTGGCGGTTGGTTGGAAAAGCGACGAGATCTACGGCGAAAGGGATCACGTGGACCGTATGGACTCCTGCGCTGATAACCTGGCCTGCGTCCTCTACTCATCCGCAACCTGGCCGACGTGCAATATTGTCAATGTCAACGTCTGGCGGGGCGTCTTCATAGGGGTCCACCCAAATATCAAATGGATCCACAAGAAAGTCCGAACTCGACAGCGTAGCGATGCGAAGGTTCATTGTTATTGCACGGATGTTCAGTGAGGCATCCGGCTTCGCGATCAGTAGGCGCCACCTCCCGACAGGATTGGCATCGAACCCAAGTGCGGAACGCTCCGGACCTAACCTGTTGTCGTTTCTTATGTCTTGTATGTCTCCAAGCGGAATGACCCGAGCCAAAGACTCAATTTCGTTTCCGAACGAATCGATCTGCCTCGGCAGAACTAGATATCCGCAATAACTAGCGCCCTTTTCACGTTCTTCGTCGGGCAACATAACTGAGATGCTCACACCACGAAGTCGCGGAGCCGTACCAAACGGCAGGTAGTTTTCGCCTACGTCGAAACTGAAATCACCCGTCGTATTCCCTGCAACTAGATCACTACTGCTGATAACTTCTCCACACCCCGTCAAATCGCGAGTGAGCGCAATCCTTATGAGATACTCGTGGTCGTTTTGAAGCAACAGATCAAGTCGGTGATACACATGACGTATCCACAAGACAAGCTCATCGAGGTATCCAATACCCAGGTCTTTGACCGTCGGCAGAGGCAAATTGTCGATCGCATATACCGAACGCAAGCCCTCAGCCGCGCAACCTGCTCTTAGGTATGCCTCGCTCAGGTCAGTTCGAAATAGATCCCTAAGACGTTCGATTCTCTCGCCGTAGTTGTCGCTGTTGCCGGGTACTTCGCGCCGATCCGCTAAAGCATCCTGCAACGAGGCAACAATATCTTGCCGTTGCCGTTCCAGTTTTGGCAGCTGACGCAAAGCGTCTCGACGCCGACTCGCCACAGCCAGATCCGAAGCATTTCTAGCAGCCCACGCATTGATCTCATTTGAGCGGCCACTTGATGCGTTCTCAAAGTGCTTTGCGGCTAGGCCAAGAGACTCTCTCTTAATATCTTCGATGTCTACGCGAAGTGAATCGGTCTGATCCGCTATTGCAGCATCATGCTTCGTCAGAAGAGAAAACAGCTCGTAGTCGGCCACCGCCCTCACAGCTCGTTCTTCAATATTGGCGGCTTGCTCCCTATACGCAAGGCAACGACCAAGCAAATCTCCTGCTTCCTCCAACAACGGCAGGACTGCACGTGGCTGAAATGGCCAAGGTGCGAGCTCGATACGGGATAACCACTCGGCAACCGCGTTTTCAAACGGCGTGAAGACCGTTCCAAAGCTCGTTTTGAGCCCGGGCTGGCGTTCTACCCAAGTCGAGACGGTTGACTCCCAATTGTCCATGTTCACCTCCGTTGGTCATTTAGTGTTTCCGAGGTTGATTTTTGCCTCCGTGCGTCAAGCCACATATCAAGGTCTTCTTTCCGATAGACAACCCGTCGCCCCAACTTCACGAAGGTAGGACCACCACCGCGCGACCTCAATGTTTCAAGCGTCGCTGGCGAAAGCCCAAGATACTGCGCCGCAATCGGCGTAGTCATGACACCTTGCTCGGGAAAGAAGACCTCACTCGGTACCGGTGCTTCGGTCGCCCGACTTGATGGCCGCTGTCGTCGGGTGCGTCTTGTTTCTTTGTTTTGGTTCTGGCGTCCTAAGGCAGAAGGCCGGGAGCTAACATGAGGCGCGAGCGCCTCTTTGAAATCCTGCAGGGGAACTATACGGACGCTTCGCGCTGCGGATAGTTCCCCATCGATTCGCTTTTGCAACCTTGGAATCGAAGACTCAACAGATACCAGAGACACCACGAACTCGAAACTTGAAGTCGCGAGATCCTTCTTAAGGTTCTCGACCTCATGACCTTCACTCGTCTCTACTTCAACAGCCACGCGTTTGCCACGATGCGCGAATGCTAGATCGACTCTTGCTCCGCTTTCTTCATCTTCAATACTCGCCTCGATGCCCAGGGATTCGAGCCACTCGGCAATCTCGTTCACCCACCATTGGTGAGCCAGACCGCCTCGACCATAGCCAGTTGGCAAAGCGATCCCATAGTCGTCCAACAGCTCTCGTCCGGCTGTAGCGAGTTCGAGCAACTTGAATTGCTGTCCACGTCCACCAGGGTTGATAGAAATTTCTTTGGCGTAGCCTGCGCCGACAATCTCCGACTTGATCGCCTGGCCTTTCCAGGCCGACAGGTCCAACGCCTCATTTCGCTCGCGAACGGGCAAGAACGGTTCCTGGGCAACGTGCTCTAAGTAGTCGAGCGTCGCCTTGTCGATCTTTTGCGTGCTTGCGTCGCCCGCTGCTGCCGGCTCTTCAACCGCTTCAACTGGCGCTCGCTTCTCTTCAACCGACTGTCCCAGCTTTTGTTGAACCCGGCTGTCTTCTTTCGGAGCCTTCAGATCGTCCTTTGGTGCTTGTTTGTCGGCTTGCTGGCGTTGCACACCCCATCGCTCTAGTACAGCCCTTCTCCGCTCTCTCAAGGTTTCTGACGCCGTCTCTCGATCGACCTTGGGCAAATCGAAGGTCTTCAAATTGAAATCGTCCGTCCGCCGCCCGACTCTCGCGATGGCCTGCCCGATGCCAAGGTCCGTCAACGACTTGGCATCAAACTCCGAGAACCCATCGGTGAGCTTCTTTGCATCGTCATCGCCAACCCGAAAGCAGATTCTCGTGTGCGAGTTCGAAAGCACCGCACGCTCAACTTGTGGCAGTGTCTGTCGTAGTTGATAAAGGTCTTGATGGGCGACGGTCAGCGACAAGCCGTACTTGCGCACGCCCGAAAACATCGTCGCCATAGACGCCGTCGCCATCTCGTGAAACTCGTCAAGGTACAGAAAATACGGCTCACGTTCTTCGCGGGCAACGTCCTGCCGCGAGAGCGTCACTTGGTGGATCTTCGAGACCAAGAGATTGCCCAGTAGGCTCGCGTTCTCTTCGCCAATAGCACCCTGCGACAGCCTCGCAAGGAAGATCCGCTTCTTGTCCATGACTTCGCGAAAATCCACGTGCTTCTCTTTGAGCGTCACAACGTCGCGGACGAGCTTGTTGCGCAGAAACGTATTGAGCCTGGTGAGGATCGGTGCTTGCGGGTTGCGCTTCTCGATTAACTTGAAGTCCTGGTTCCAATACTCCGAGATGTACTCATCGGTCACGGTTTTCAAAAACGCCTCGCGGAACTTTCCCTCAACCAGAAACTGCCGTAGGTCCTGCAGTGTTCCTCCACGACTTGAGTTCAAGAACGCGAGCACGGCATTCGATAACACTGTCGACATCTGGTCACCCCACGATGTCGACAGCCGCGCGAAGGTCGCCGTGAGGTCCGACGCCATCAACTCCTTCTCAAGTTCCGTATGTGCTCCCAAGACGTTCCATCCAACGACGTACTCGGGATCTGAAGGATCAAAGAGCACCACATCGCCGAGCCGAGACTCGGGCAGCCTCGTCAACACCTCATCCACCAAGTCACCATGCGGGTCGAGCACTGCAACCCCGTGCCCCTTCTCGATGTCGTCGAGCATCATCGAGACCAGCAAGGTCGATTTGCCGGTTCCCGAAGCACCCACCACGTGGCAGTGGCGCATGCGGTCTCGCGTCGCGAGGCGTACCTCCGCCTCAAGCCCATGATGCTCGTTGATACCTAGGAAAACACCTCCACTGCGTACGGATTCAGGCGCCTCTTTCGTCACGTCAGTGAGCCGTATCAGGGCTGGCACCCGCACCGAAGCGTTCGGCAAGTGAACCAATCCGGCCAGCTCTCCGAGCGAAAGGATCATCCCGTGACGATGTGACTGCCTTAGCAAGGCATCTTCAAGCAATGCGGTCGGCGACTCGATGCCGACAGGAATGAGGTCATTACCCTGCGACGAGGTGAGCTGCGCCAAACCACCGGCCACGCCCCGCACCACGTCCCACGCAAGGTCTTCAGTGCTCGCACTTGCAACGAGTCGTACCGTTGCGGCAACCAGGGGCGAGGACACCTTGTCGAACGCCCTTTTGGTGAGATCTGGAGCGTCTGCAAAGAAAGGCTGCCCGGCTGGAGTCGTTACCGCTCGTAGCGTCGCATCTTTCCAGTTCGCGTCTACGTGCGAAAACAGAATCTGTAGCAAAGCTACTCCGTCGGTACCACCCAGAGCGGCCGCGATCGGCGCCAGCGGATCGGTTGGCAGCTTGAGGAAGTTCGCTATCGGCAGCATGAACTCGCTGCCGAGTCCAAACTCCACTCCAGTGATGAACCGCTCTTCTGCATCGACCCAAAGGTCTTCTAGCGTCTCTTCGTCCGACCGAATTACAGCATCAGGAGCGACCGCTCGCAGCGCCCCTACTGCGAGATCCATATCCTCGGAAGTTGTCGCCAAATGTTGCGTGACTTGGCCTTGCACACCGACGACCTCCCACGCCATTGGGTGCTGGCAAGTTTCCAGGCTTGCAAGCCACGAAACAGCGATGGCTGGAGCGATATCGAGGCTCTCGGGACAGAAGATCGCAACCGAGTCGTATTCGAGAGTTGACGCTTCTTCGGGCGGTTCGAGGTACGGTGTTTCATGAACGGGCTCTGTTCCAGCTTCGGATTTCTTCGAAAAGAGCTTCGAAGCCCATGTCTCACGACGCGTGTCGTCGAACGTGGAGGCTGCCGATGATCGGTGAAAGTCGGGCCAGACGAGGTGTGGCTCAAGAGCGACGGGGAACGGGAACCGCTCCCAGCCGCGACCCCTCCGCTCCCATTCGTAGAACGCTTCAGTGAGGGCAACGTAGCGTGGAACGCTCACTACTGTGCGAGCAAGCGCATCGTGGGCTTCTTAGCCTCATCCGTGAGCGCGTGTAAGCCTTGCCCGGTGAGCAGGTCATCAATGACCTCGTTGACCGCGCGGCTCACCGACTCCTGCATTGCAATCGCGGTATCAAGCGAGTACATCGTGTTGGGTGCAAAGAGCTTCTCGTACAACCATCCGACGAACGGAATCGCCAGCACGTCCTCTTCATCAATCGGCACTTTGTTTTCTTGAATCGCCCAACCGAAAGCGATCAATCCCACCGGAAAACAGAGCGGGAAAAGAAAGAGCATGCAACCACCCAAATCGATCCCAAGCAACCTGCCGAAGTAAGGCACAAAGACCAGTAGGGTGAGCGTCCAGATGAATAGCGCTCCGAAAAACCCAAGCAGCCACAGCCACGGATGCTTGGGACCGACGCGCTTCAGCCACCAGCCGAAGTACATGCCCGTGCCGTAGGGGAACGCCGTCAGATCGAACGCCGTCTTCTTACGCTGAACGCGCAGGTACTCACGCTTGGCTGAGGCTAGCCCACCCTCCTTGAAGAGTACTCGAGAGAACTCGGTGTCGGGCACTTCGCGTTCCTTGACTGCCGCTTCCACGGACTCAAAGAAATCCTTACCAGACAGCGAGAACTGATCGATCAACGTATGCCAGTGGGAAATAGTGCTTGCCGTTGTCATCGTGTCACGAACCACCTTGTATCGTTTTGAGCATCAACTGAGCTAGCTCGTCACGCCAGATCCACGCGAACGCGAGCACGGCGACGGCAAGTGCGCTCAGCGCGATCTTGCGCCACAATCTCACCTTGTCCCAAACCGACTGTTCTCGTCGCGCGAACTCGTCGGTCAGCTTCCTATGCTGCTCCTGTATCTGTGCTGAGAGTCTCTTGTTCTCTTCTTCCGATTCAGCGAGCTCCTTGTCCCTGGAACGTGCGTGATGGATTCGTACTAGCACCCCGCCAATTGCATCTCCGAACGCCGTTGGAGTGGGGAATGCTTCGTCGGAATACTTGTCGATGAGCCGGTGGGCGTCCGAATGACCGATCGCTGTGAACACCGGAATGCCCAACTTGAGAACGTGATTCACAAGCGCCGGGTCGTCCCAAATGCGAAGCGTCCTCTCGTCTCCACCACCTCGGACCAGCGCAAGCGCTTGTGGTTGCGTAGCCTCGGTTGCTGCGTTCAAACTGACGATCAGTCCCTCCGACGAGCCAAAATTGCCCACTGCTGTCTGCAATACCTCGTCGGTCGTATCACCAAAGTGCCTTGCGAGAGCGGAACGAGTGTCTTGCATGCCCGTCTCCGTACCGATAACCAGTAGCTCGGAGAGTGGCTGAGTCTCCAGAAAGTCGAACAAGCGCACGATCTGGCTGCGCCTTTGTGTGATACGAACAATGTTGCGCGCTTTTTCATCGGGAACCCAGGTTCCTTGGTACGTGCCTTCGACGATCACCTGAAGCGCGCTCGCTTTTACTGTTGACGGACGTGCGCTCACCAAACCGTAGAGCACGACGTGTTGTCCCTCTCTCGCAGGAGCGGCGTCTGGCGGGCACCTGAACCCAATCGAAAGTTCTTCTCCCATGAGGTCTCCGTAGACCCGGGTTGGGCTTCCCTTACTCGGCCATTCCGTTATCCGAGTTACCGTGCCACGAACGGTAACTGGCTCTGGTGGTCCTTGCACTCGAATGGCGCCCAGTATCGCGTCTGGGGTAAGGGCTGGTGCCGCATCTTTCCTTCTCGGTTCTTTCACTTGATGTTCGCGTGCCATCGCAGCACCTACAGCGCCAGAAACGGGCGCGCACTTACAGGAGCATGCTTACGATATCAAGATGCTGAGGCCATCTCGATATTGGTTTGAATCCATGCCAGGGAATTGTACTCGTGACTTTCAATAGGGCGCTCACGACGCCGACTAGTTCCGTCGATTGGCCGCTGAATGACGGGTATCCAACTCGACGACGACTGTTACTTGTCAGTTCTACAGAAGTTGGAACAGATTTCCAACTACATCCTAGACTTTCCGTTAGGAAGGCTGTTGCGCATCATCGCAACCGCTTTCCGGCAAATCGCCGCCAAGTTCCAACGCAAGATCGTGTTCGCCGATTGCCACAAGAATGTCCCTCGGCGACACTCCATGATTGTTCTTAAGGTCTGGGTCCGCACCCGCGCATAGTAGGGCCTTAGCAACACTAATATCGCGATTTGAGGCCATCAAACAACGCCACAGCGGCGTGTTGCCAAAAACATCTTGCGCATCAATAACAGCGCCACAATCGAGGAGGGTCTGCACCACCTCTAGCATTTGCCCCCTGGCGGCGAAGTGCAAAGCCGTCCAACCCTGGCCCGAATCAACTGCGTTGACATCGGCACCTTGATCGATCAAAAAGGAAACAACATGCCTGTTGGTCCGCGGACCAGCTGTGGCATTCATCAACAATGTACGACCATCGTCGTCCGTGAGGTTGACATCAGTACGATCGATCAAACGTTTCACTGCACTGAGGTTGCCCCGGTAAATCGCATCCCATATTGAAGCGTCATCATTCATGGTCCTGGCATTTCGTACTTATGGCTCATATTGGCTACTGGATCTTCGATTTGAAAAAATTCGGGATGGCTGTTGATGAAGTCGTTGTACTCTTGTTGCGACATACCTTGCGCCTCAGCCCAAGCTTGGAGGCGCCGGTTTTCCATGCCGTAAACGTGGCCGTAGTGGAAGTTGTTCTCAATCACCTGGCCTGTATTGGGATCCAGAAACTTTCCCGACGATGTCTTGGGAGCTCGCTCTTCGATTGTAGCACGAGTTGAGGTTCTCAAGTAGGGACGGTGAAGGGTATTGCGCAGTCTTGCGTCCGCCAGATCACCAGGAGCTGCGAGCGAAATGCAGTCCTCTATAAGCCCTAGTCCAGCAAGCGTTGTACCTTGAACATCACCGCTGACTGCGCTCGACACAAGGTCGCCGACACCTAGCACCACATTTGAACCATCCCAAACGTACTCCGCACCTTTCTCAATAGCCGGAGCGCTTGCAGCGGTGGCTGTGCCGACGCGCGCCGCAACCGGTCCGAGACGCGTGACGGCCGCCGTCGTCGCTGACGTCGCCAGTGGAGCGATCGCGTAAGCGGCAGCCCCACCACCAACCCCCACAGCCACCGCGGTCGCGTAGGGATGATCGATGGCCGTCTTCCACAATCTACTTCCATCTGAGAGCGCCACTGTTGCCTGGGATATTTCGTAATACCTCTCCGCACCAAGAAGCTTGGACATGAAGTCGTTGGAGTGGTGTTCCAGAAAGGTCTCGCGCTGACGGCGGCGAGACTCAGCTTCAGAGTTAAGTCGTGCAAGTTCCGCACTAGCATCGCCTTGAATTGTCCCGCCTGCCGAACACTGGTTTATCCCCGCCTCTCGGTCAAACCCATATAGATCAACAAAATTGACCGGGTTGTTGCCGACGTACTGATATCGATGGAGCGTGAAGGGTTCCTCATTTCTGCCGCGATATTGGTCCACCGAAAGCCAAGTCCCGGTGAATGGATCGTAGTTACGTGAGAATGTGTCGTACTGACCGAGTTCCTCAACCCATTCGTGGCCGGTAAACGTGAAGGAATTGTGGGGATTCGTAAAGTTCGACGAGTCGGTTAGTTTGCCGTTGTTGTCAATCGGAACACCATAGGGGGTGTAGTCGTACGCATGGACTCCCTGACCTCGGTGTCCAGTGACCGTCGAAGTAGATCCCAGCCCATCTGGGTGGTAGAAGTACGAGCCACCTTTGCCGCCACCTTGCTTGTCCCGGAGGCCCACAAGCCGACCCAAACTGCGGTAGTAATAGGTTGAGCGTGGGCTAGGGTCGAGAAACTCTGCGATCGAATCGAGTCCATCATAAACAAAGTTGCTCGACTTGATGCCGCCACCGGTAAGTGTTGGTTTCTTGAAGCTTCGTCTTGTCAGTCGGTCGATTCCATCGTGAATCTGCGCGACCTCACCGACGCCTTGCCAGTTGCCTCCTCCAACGCTTCGCAAGCTCAGCGCGCCCGTCATGCGGTTGATGGAATCGTAGGCGTATTGCTTACGCCGAATGTCCAACGCTCCGGTCGTGACATCAGGGCCTTCCTCCAACATCCGGTTGCCGTCGAGGTCGTGCAAGAAGGATGTCGTGCCAAAGACGGAATGGGTTGAGGAAACGGGACGGTTGGCACGGTCAAAGACCGTGTTCACCGTGTACGGTGCGACGTCGACTGGTGTGCGGCGCGGATCGTAGTTGGAAGCAAACAGCGTGCGATTGCCAACACGATCGTACTGAAATTCATGAAATCGGCCGAGCGAGTCGTCGGCGCGACGAAGCTGGTAGTTGTCATCGTAAGTGTAGTTGGTTACGAGTGACCGTGGATGCGGCCAGCGGCGAGTTTGCTCCGTGCGAACTCGATTGCCAACCTTGTCAAGCGCGTAGGCATATTGGCTAAGTACCTCACCACCTCTTTGACGGTTCAGAACCGAAACGAGCCGCTCGGCTTCATCGATCTCCATCAACGACTCGGTGCGGTTGGGATACTCGATCTCGACAGGGTTGTGTGTTTTGTCGTACGTAACATGCATCACGCCGTGCTCGGGCGTCTGGATGCGATGCGGCCTATTGTTCTCATCGTATTCAGTGGTGAGCGCCGAGCCGTCGGGGTAGGTCAACGAGGTTCGGTTCGAGGCTTTGTCATAGCCAAAGGTGACTCGTTGCCCGAAATGATTGATCTCCTCTGTAGGCCGATTGAGCAGGTCGTGGGTCCACGTCAGGATGCCCACGGTGTTGCTGACTTCCGATTGGTTGTGTGCCGCATCGTACGCCCTCGCGAGCGGCGTCATATCCGGAAAAGTCGTGCGAACCGGCAGGTTGTCGCGGTTGTACTCGTGTTGAATAAGCTGACCACGGGCGTTGCGCTCCGATGCAAGGTTGCCTACAGGGTCGAAGCCGCGCGTCCAGACGGCTCCTTCGGCGTTCTGCTCACGGATGGGTCGATTTAGATCGTCATATGCGAAGGAGCGCCCATTGCCATTGCCATCGGTGATGGTGATGAGATTCGAAACTTCATCCCAACCGTAGGACGTTGGAACACCCAAAGCGTCGAAGACCGTGACCAAACGTGACAGGTGATCGAAGTCGTACCGAAACGAATTGCCCTCGGCATCGGTTCGCTTGGTGATCCTCCCTAAGTAGTCTCGATCGACGGCTGTCGTGTGGGCAAGTGGATCGCTGATGCTCTTCCAGCGATTCAGCTCGTCGAAGATCGTCGTCCACGTGTTGTCTTTGGCATTGGTGAACGTCGTGACGTTGTGGTTCTCATCTCGGCCGAGCGTGGTCACCAAACCACCGGGCTCGGTGATCGTCTTGACGAGGCCCTCGATATCGATTTCAAACTCGGTGCGGTTGTCGTTCTGGTCGATGATCGCCGTGCGTGCACCCTCTTCATCGTGCTCGAACTGGACAACGCCATCCATCGGATCTTTGATGGCAGCTAGCCAATCGTTGGGTGTATAAGAGAACTCCGTCCGGGCTAGTCGTCCGTTGATGGTCGCCGTAAGCCGATGCGCGTCCCACTGGCGAGACTCCACGTGGTTCTCAGCGTCGGTCACTTTGACCGGGCGATTGTCCTCATCAAACTCAATCTGTATTTCATTGTCATTCTCATCGATGGTGCCGATGACGTTTCCGACCTTGTCGTAGATCGCTTCGCGTTCGCCGTTTAGAGCATCTCGCCACAAGTCGGGACGATTACGCGGGTCGTATTCGATCTCCGAACGCTTATTCCGCGCATCTATGAACGCGGTTGGCAGATCATTACGGTTGTACTCGACTCGCCATACACCGTCTTCAGCATCCGTCGTTGTGTCCAGCAAATCGCCTGGTGTGTACTCGTACTCCCAGACGCCGTTCTCGGCATCGGTCCTCCGCTCGACGTTGCCATTCTCATCTCGCTCCAGGTGTGTCACGCCGCCACCCGCATCATGGATCTCGATGGGGCGGTACAACCTGTCGAGGACAAACGTCGTCTCTTGGTCCTTGGGATCGCGCACAAGCGTCGTGTGGTAGGTGCGGTTGTGCTCGAACTCCGTGCGATGGCCAGCGGGATCTACCCGTGCGGTCATCTTCAGGTGATGTCCGTACTCAAACTCGTGTATGCCTCCTCGGCGATCAACCAGCTTGATGAGAACGTCGTTTAGATTGTGTGTATATGTCGCAACGACACCTTGCGCGTCAGTCGTCGTACGCAGGTTGTCGCCGGCGTCCCATGAGAGCAGGCGTGTATTGTTGTTGCCATCAGTGATCGAGCGAACGCGCCCAATCCCATCGAACGTGCGGAACGTCGAGTACTCAAGCGGGGTGACAACTTCTTCTAGATTTCCATCGCCATCGTGGAAGAACTCGGTCGTGTTGTTGTTCTGGTTAGTGCGCGTCTCGATCTGGCCGAAGTTGTCGAACGTTTGATGGACAACTCCACCATCGGCATAGTGAATCTCGATAATGTTGCCGTCTTGCCAGGTGAAGTCAGTACGGTTGCCTTCAGCGTCGGTTGTCGATGTGCGATCGTTTTCGGCATTGTAGGTGTGCGCGGTTACGCCGCTTCGAGGTGATGTGGTTGACAACAAATTGCCATGGTCGTCCCATGTCGAGGAAGAAGAAAAACCGCGCTTGTCTGTGTAGACAGTCGTTTTGTAGTCGTTCGACCACGTCCAATTCTCGGCTTCGCCCTCGGCATCTACCTTTCTCGTTCTACGAAAATGGTCGTCGAAAAAGTAGATGGTCGTATTGTTTTCATAGTCGGTGAACGTCGTCTGCCCTGGGGCATAGGTGAAGGTCGCCTTGCTATCTGCAGCGTCGTATTGCTCGATAACGCGGCATCGATCATCCACCACTTCGAAGACATTGCGCAGGTACGTCGTGTTGTACGGGTCGGTGATCGATGACATGCACGCCGATTCAGCGTCGTATCCGTAGCGCGTCGTGTCTGAACGGGGCCCGGTGACAGAAACGAGGTGGTCACCTCCATACCCATAGCGCCAGCGACGATTGATGGGATCGCGCATGGACGCAATACGCCCCTCGGCGTCGTGCGTAAACGCAAGGCTGCGGCCCGAAGCATCGGTCATCGACTGCAATTCATCGCCGCTCCACGAGAAGACAATTGAATTGCCATGTCGATCGGTTTGCCGAATGATCCGTCCAAGAGTTTCGTATTCGTCGTACGCCTCGAATTCGTATGTCCACTGGTCGGGTGTCGTTAGGAGCCAACCACCGACAATTGCTTCGAGCGTGTCAAATACTCCATCAGTTCCGCTGAATTCGCTTCCATCGAAAGCAAAATACCGTCCTTGGCCATCCGGGAAACGAACCGACACTGATCCTCCAAGGTACGTTTCGAGGCGCATGTCGCCGATAAAAGACCAGCCGAGCCCGAAGTGACCGGCATACGTGGAGTGTGCGTTGTAGAAGCGGTGGGCAACGAGTTCGCTTTCACCGAGGCCCAGCACACGCACATCGGTTTCCGAACGTATGAAGTTCCCGGTGCTTGGGTTGACCGGGTCATTGGCCATATCACCGAAGGCGAGACCTCCCTCCGGGCCTCCAAGGGCAAAGTCCGAGATGATCGTTGGCTGATCTGGATCGGCGTTTTGTACCGGCCGGAAAATGACATCAGCAAGAGCGATTGCTTTATGTACAAACGGATCGGGTGCAGTTGGAACGTTGATCGCCGAATCATCATTGACGTCGTCGACATACAGAAAATCGGATCCATCCGACAAGAAACGAAACGTCCCTAGTTTGGTGTAGGTTGTAATCGGCGTTTGGTGGCTGATTCTGATCCGGTGAGCGACACCACTCGCTCCTTCGCCGGCGGCGAAAAGCTGGTATCGAGCGTCATCAGTGATTCCCTCACCTAAGCTCCCAAATCTACCGGTGGCAGCGGGTACCTCAACCCATACTTCGTAGTAACCAACCCCGGGCAAACTGGGCTTCCAGGTTGCGTAGTTGGCCGGCATACAGTGCGTGCGAGATTCACCCAACGCTGTCCACTCCGGGGGAGTCGGATTGGCACTCGGCAGTCGACAGTCGTAGGCCTCTTCAGGGAAATATGAGCACGACCCAAGTTCCTCATACATGTTTTCCCCGTCGCTACGATTGAATGTGAAATAGAAGTCACAGTCAGCAGTCGGCGTCGGCGTATCGACCTCGTCGCATTCAATAGGCTCACCCCATATCCACGGTGTACGAGCACGCGGAATTCCAATGCAGTCGGTGTGCTCGACATGTTCAAACTCCGAATCGAGGACGGTGATGACGATGTCTCCAGGCTGTGGCTGGGCAATCACTTCTGTGCTGGCACCAGCGCTTATCACTAAAGCAATGGCGAGAACTGTTTGCGCTAGCTTCATCTTGGTATCCTCCTCAATCTTCCGGTCTGATCAGACGTAGTTTGGGGGCAGCCCCTCCGCAGCCTTCACTATTGACAAACGGGAAGTCTCGAAAGTTGGGCGAGTTCTCTTCATGTCTCCCGCTTGCGAGCCGAAGCACGCGCGAAAAGCAACATATGGGCTTAGAAGACAACGTTACTCAACTTATAAGGGAATGGCAAAACGGGGACGTTGAAGCCATGAACCAACTGGTTCCCTATCTCGATCGAGAACTGGAGAACTTAAGCCGTTCTGTGCTGCGCCGAGGCAGAGCGCTAAGGGGTAAGAAAGACTCCCTGTCTACAAAAGACCTCAAAAACCTCGCGTGGGCTCGAATCCTCCGCAAAGTTTCAGAGGCAAAGTTCGAGAATCGCCAGCGGTTCTATGCTTGGGTCCTCACCATCATGAGGAATCTCTACTCTGACTATTGGGAGTCTGTTGAGAGCAAGTACAACCACGAGTTTGTTCCTCTGCACGAATGGCAGGGAGACGTGAGGCTAAGGGGGGCTTCGGCGACGGTCCTCCACAGGGTACACATCGGTGAGTTCCAACGATCAATGGAAGAAATGCGTCGCCGGGACCCAGAATTGGTCCAGATTGTTGAGTACTACTACTACCTGGGTCTAAGCCAGCGAAAGATCGCAGGCATTCTGAACATCACGAGGTGGCGAGTGCGAACCAGGCTTGCGGCAGCCGAGCGATGGCTCGATAGGTACCTACCGATTTCAGTGGCGTCCGACGAAAGGAGGTGAGCGAGAAATGAATGTCGGTCTCTGGAAACGGGTTCAGCCAATTCTCGAAGATGCGCTCGAACTTGCAGCCGAGGATCGCGGACGATTCCTAGACGAAGCATGCGGAAGCGATCATGCCCTCCGCAACGAGATTGAAAATCTGCTCAACCTCCCCCTCGAACCCGCCTCGAGGAAAAGACAGTCAAGGCTTCCTAAAGTTGAAGGCTACGAACTCATCGATCAAATCGGTGACGGTGGCATGGGTGTGGTCTATGCAGCTCGCCAAACTGGAGCGGTGATCCGGCACGTCGCTGTCAAGATCTTGCGGTCTGATGTCAAGAGCGCGGAGCTCGTCCAGCGATTCGATCGCGAGCGCCAAACTCATGCTGATCTAGACCATCCAAACATCGCGCCGCTCCTCGATGCAGGAGAAACAGAGAGCGGTCAGCCCTTTTACACGATGCCGCTGGTCGCAGGTGAGGCGATTACCAAGTACTGCGACTCCAAGAACCTCGTCTTGGAGAACCGTCTCCGTTTGTTTGAGCAAGTCTGCCAAGCGGTCCACTATGCCAATGGTAGAGAGAAGATCCATCGCGACCTCAAACCATCAAACGTGCTCGTCCGCGACACTGACGAAGGCCCGGTACCGGTCGTGATCGATTTCGGAGTCGCCAAAATACTCGGTGATACAGCTTCAGCGACATTGACCGGCACACACCAGCTCGTCGGCACGATCGCGTACGCAAGTCCCGAGCAGGTCACCAACCCCACAGCAGTTGATATCCGTACAGACGTTTACGGCCTTGGAAATATCCTCTACGAGCTGCTCTCCGGCGAGCATCCGCTTGCGCTCGATGACGACACGATGGGGTACGACGAGAAGCGTCAACGCCTCATCGAGAAGTGGCCTCTACCTCCGAGCGTCGCCGTCTCCAAGATGCACTCCGGCGACGCGAAACGGATAGCTGAAAAGCGGCAAACCACGAACGACAGACTTGTGCATAGATTCAAAACAGGACTGGACGGTATCGCTCTCAAGGCCCTGGAGAAGAGTCCTCAGCGGCGCTATCAAACAGTAGGCGAACTCGGACAGGCTATCGAGGACTTTCGAAAAGGGCGGCCGATCTCCACACCAACAACCAGTTGGTATCGAATCCGCGCTTTTGCGACGAGGCACCGCCTTGCCACAGCTGCCAGCGCGGTTGTCCTGTCTGTTCTACTCGGCAGCATCGGATTCCTTTCATGGCATCAACATAAGCTAAGTAAGGAACGGGACAGGGCTGCACTGGAAACTCGGAAAGCCGAGAGGGCGGTTTCCGAATTAGAAGTTGCGTCGAATTTTTTTGCCAGTTACGTCCGGAGGAGTGACTCTTGGTGGTCGTCGACCTCCGATCCAGAGGAATATCTGGTGGTTGCCGCGACCGAAGCAGAGAAAGTTCTCGCGGAACATCCGGCAGCCTTTTCAAGCATCACGGGAACGATAGCGAGTTCTTTCTTAGACCGAGGCGACCTAGCGACAGCCGCAAAAATCCTAAAGAACGCAAGCTCCCACGATTCAACACATCTAACTCTAGTCGAACTCCAAACGGCACGACTGAAAGCCCTCCAATCCAAATACGACGAAAGCATAGAGATCATTGAACACATTCAAGATTCAGATGCCCACCGAAGCGATCTGAATGAGCAACATCAAGCGCTTGCGTACACGATCCGAGGTCAGAGTCTTACCGGTCTCGCTCGATTTAGCGAGGCCATAGATGAGCATCAGAAAGCACTCGTCCTTTTGTCCCCAAGTCGACAGCCCCTTGACAGGATCGATGCGCTCCTTTCTTCAGCCACCACCCTCTACCAGCTCGGCCAAGCGGAAGAAGCCGAGGAAGCCTTTCGCCAAGCTCTCAACCTGCAAACGCGGATCTATGGAGACGATCATCCCCAAGTTGCTCGTTCTCTAAACGGGCTCGGGACGGTAGCTCTCCTAAAAGGCGAAGAAACCGAAGCTGAAATTTTTCTTCGCAGAGCATTTTCGATTGTTGAATCCAAGTTATCTCCCGAACACGTTTTCACCGCCCAGGTTCTCAACAATATTGCTGTGGCCGGATCTCGCTCCGGCGAAGATGACATCCACGTAGTCTTTGAGGACGCCATCCAAGGCTTCAAAGTGTCCTTGGGTGATAGGCACCCAGAAGTCGCAACCAGCCTCAATAATTTGGGCGTGCACTGGAACAGAAGTGGTAATTCCGAAAAGGCGTTGGAAGCCCATGCCGAGGCCCTATCTATAAGAAAAGCTGCTCTTCCAGAAGACCATCCGAGCATAGGAACGTCTTACAACAATCTCGCAATAGCCTTAGATGATCTTGGTCGAGCAGATGAAGCTTTGGAGTTGAAGCAACGAGCACTCGGCGTGTTCGAGAAAGCGTACGGCCCGAGTTCGCGCCAGGTTGGAACAACGCTAAACAACCTCGGCAGCAGCCTGCAGTCCCAGAACCGATATAGCGAAGCTGAAAGTTACTTCCGCAGGGCGCTCAATGTCCACCAAAATTCCGAGGAAAGCGGCGCATCGCTAATCATTACGCTAAATAACCTGGCGGCACTAAGTTATCGGGCTGAACGGTTTGGAGAGGCTAGGCATTTCTATAAGCAAGCTGTCGATTCAGCGCAAGAACTTCTAGGCGAGCTTCACTGGCTTTCGCTCGCTATTCGCTCCAGCTACGCGAGAACGCTTAGTCGGCTGGGTGAAGTTAGGCGAGCGGAAGAAATAGGCAGGACGTCATTGAACAGCCTTCTTGCTCAGTTTCAACCCGATCATCTCCACGTAGCAAAGTCGAAATGGAAGTTAGGGGGGATTTTGATTGATGCCTGCAAGCTGGAAGAGGCGAGGCAGCTTCTAGATCAGGCTGGGCCAACGATACTTCGGTCTTCGAACGACCCAGGGATAAGGCGTGACATAGCGAGCCAAGAGAGGGAGTATGAGGAGGCGATCAGATCGTGTAGCGATCAACCTTGACTTTGCAGTTGCACGCACAGTCTTACTCCGTCTATTAGATCGTCCGTCCGCCTCAGTCGACGCAACCAATAATCGTGTGCGGGGCGTCAACAAAATCATCAGGACGCACTTTCGCGCCGAAGTCAATCCTTCCGCTCTCCGATGATCGGTAGAAGCTAAACACGATCCCAGTTGCTTCGACGGTGGGGCTATCGAATGCCACCGTGTATCGGCCAATCCCACCGATTACGCAATCGTGCTTGTCTAGATCGTGGTTCTCAACAAGGACAGCTCCGTGACCTTGTCCACCGAGCCTGTGGCTAGCGGAACGTGGCTCAATGCCGAGGACTCTTACCGTCCCATCTCTGTCTCGGACGAACGAGCGAAAGGTAACGGCGATCTTTTCGTCGTATCCGTTTCGAAAGTTGTCGACCTCCACTCGTGCCGAGCAGTAACTTGAAACCCCGCTCGCGCCACAAACAGCAACCTTGTAGAGAACATCAATATCCATGGAGCGCTGATCACCACCGCAAGTCGCATCAACGGTGCCTGTCTGCTCACCGTAGGAAGGCCACCATTTCGGTTCAAATGTGTTTCCGGAGCCTGTACTCGGATCTGCTCCATCAGCCGACCATTGGACAGTTGACGGACACCCCGTAGCGGTAAGCGTCACGACCTCACCGTGAAACACTGCGGTCACTCCTGCTGCCGAAATCGAAAAGTTCGTCGGCGCTGTTGGGCTGTCACCACCACCTCCACTGTCGCTACTGCACGCAAAAAGAAGACTCACTAGAAACATGGTTGCAGCGGTTCGCAGGGTCAGTTCATTGCATCTGTAGGCCAGCATAAAAGTGCCTCCTTCCCAAGTTGAGAAGCTCACATTGTACCTGAAAAAAGGAGTCCTAATTTGGGAGTACCAATTCAGGATGCCAGATTGCGGAGGTGACGCGAACTCGAACGCCTCGATACCGAAAGATGCTAGACCGACTGCGGACAGCCCGTGGCGAAGCTGAACTCACGCAGCATGACGCCTCGGTCAAACTCGGCCGCTACCCCACCTACGTCAACAAAGTGGAAACTGGAGAGCGACGGCTCGATCCCATCGAGCTTATAGACCTTGCAAAGCTCTACGGGAAGGACATTCAGTTCTTTCTCGACGACGAGTAACCCAGAAACGACTTCCTCAAAAAAAGATGGCTCCCAAAAAGGGAGCCATCTGCCACCACTACCACCCGCGCTTGCGTATCGATACCCACCGACTCGGGCTACCAAGGATCAGGTGATCGACCAATTGCACGCCGACCACATCACCAGCTTCGTCCAGGCGCCGCGTGAACGCGAGATCCTCTGCCGAAGGCTCGGGATCGCCAGACGGGTGGGTGTGGAAAAGGACGACACCCGCTGCACCTAGCTCCAGAGCGGTCCGAAGAATCGGCCTTGGCTCGACTGCAGCCCGGGTGAGCGTGCCGCAAAAGAACTCCCGGTCCTCGATCGCGCGATTGCGCTGGTTCAGATAGATCGCGCCCATGACCTCCTGGATCGGGCGCCGGTACTTGAGGAACAAGTACCGAGCTACAGCATCCGGGTCATTCAGCAGTTCGCCGACACCAATCTCGCACTTAGCCAAGCGCACCGACAGCTCAAGCGCTGCCGAGATTGCTGACGCTCCAGAGCGACTGAACCCACACGCTCGAAGCTCTGAACTCGAAAGGCCGATCAAACCGGAGATTCCTTGTACGCGCTCAAGTGTTGCCTCAACCGGAGATCGATCGTCACCAGCAATCAATGCAACCAACTCAACATCGGAGAGATGCGAAGGAGGGATGTGCCGCAATGCGCCAACCCCACCCCTTCGCACCTCTGGCAGGACCGTCACGCGGTCCGTCTTGGCTCCCTGCACGGCAGCATCACCTCCTTGCATGCAGATTTCCCGTGCACTGCGTAAGCGGCGCGGGTTCGCCTCAATGGGCGAGTGGTTCTAAGGAACGGATCTGCAGTTCAGGGTAGCGAGTACGAGAAATCGCGCACGTGAACGGAGGTCGCGGAGACGAACATATCCTTACAGGGCTTCACGAGAGAGTTGGGCACTGAACGCTTTGGAGGGCTGGCCGTCGATGAGCAGGCGCAGATAGAAGGAGAAATTGGGGAGCGTCAGAAAGTCATCTGGAGCGAACACTGGGGAAAACTCCGAGGCGAACAGCCGCCCATCTGCTGAACCCACCCGAAACACGATCACCGTGCCGCAGTTTCCCAGGAGGGCATCGCGCACTTCGGGCGTCAACTGGCTCGACCGTTGATTGGCCGCCACCATCCCGACCCCGTACTTGCGAAGCTCTCCGAGCATAGTCGCAACGTATTCAGTGCCGAAGCTCTGAAACTCGTCGGCAATTACCCAAAACGGCTGTCGCTCGTACTTTACGGCTTCCGCTCGCGACAACGCCGCGAGTGCAAGGCGAGACAGTAGAAGCGACCCCACGAGATCGCTCGGCCCCTCACCGAGTACTCCTTTTGAGAGATCGGCTAGTACCACGTCACCGCGATCCATCGCTTCACGTAGCCGCAAAGGTCGTCCACCAGGGCCAAATAGCCGCCGCAGTCGCGGATCTCCCAAAATGGCTCCGATTTTGTTCTCCAATGGCGCCAGCGCCATCGAGCGGAATCCCGAAGTCCAACGCGCGAACTCGTAGCGCCAGAAGTCGACGACCGACCGGTTTTCGAGGCGCTCGACGATGCGACCCCGAAAGTGCCGATCGGACAGCAGCCTCGGTACGTCAAGCAGGGTCGCTTCTTTGGCTTCGGTCAGCGTCCAGGCAACGTTCCGTAGGATGTTCTCAAGCCGTGGACCCCATTCCTTCGGCCATAGCTTCTTGAACGTTTCCACCAATCCAGCGACGGCAAGAGGTCGAAGCGACGGGGCTACACCTGCAAACGGATTGAGACTCCAACCTTCCTCTGCCGGGTTGAAGTGCAGCACTTCGCGCGAGATCGTCTCTGCGTGCGTTGCTACCTCTTTGACCAAGTCGCCATGTGGGTCGAGCAGCAGAAACCCGACCTCCGTTTCGAGGTCTTGCACGGCAACCGACTTGAGCAAGGTCGACTTGCCAACACCGGTTTTCCCAACGATCCAGCAATGCGAGAGACGGTCGTGTTGCTTGATTCCAAATCGTGTGCGCTTGGACCGTGCGTTGGCGTACCCAAGGTAGGTGACGCGATCACGCATGCCCGGCTGCAATGGCAATCGCTAGTGCGTTGAAGATTGCCTCACGCTCTGTCTCGCGCTTCCAGGCACCAAACGAAGGCGCCTGATCGCGCACTTCTGGGAACTGATTGGCTAGCGCAGCCGTGCGATCCGGCTCGGTAGTCGCTCCACAGCCGACAAACGCACTATCGAGGACTTCATCCGACACGAAGATGACTTCGAACCCGTACTTCTCAACTCGTTGCACCGCTGCCCACCGCGCCGCATGCCAAGGCACAGCCACGTAGTCGGGCGCGTAGTGCTCCAGCAAACGATCGAGCGGCGCGAGCCCTCGAAAGGCACCCCAATCGATCAAGATTTCATCGAACTCAACCACGATCCACCCCAGACCGCTGCGCATCGGACTGATCCCAAAGATTCGCTTCACTCCTCCCATGTCGGCACGATGACCGTGTCATCGGGGTGAGCGATCTTGCCGAGGTGCGCGATCGACCGGGCGCGTTCCTCTTGTGGCAGCTCATCGAAAAGCCGCTTTGCGACCGTGCGGGTTTCCTCTTCGAGCGACTCGTAGAGGCCACGGTAGAGATCGCGCATCGGCCGGTCGTAGAGGATGCGGTAGCGAATCGCTGTTTCAAGCGGTGCGAGCCGCGACCCCCACTCATGCGCTGCCACACTCGACCTTGGCTCCCCGACGATGCGGCCGACCTCCTTTTGCAAGAGCCCAGCATCGTTGCGGAATCGTCTTAGGTAGTTGTGTAAAGACCTCGCCATACTGTGATTCAGAGTAGAGGACGGGTGATAAATGTGAAGTGAAGGGAGGTCGCGGAGGCGAACGCCGCCTCACGTTGTTCCGACATCGGTTATCCACATGCCCGAGAGCTACGACCCAAAGGTTTCTGCGCGCGCGTCAGCGCACCTCGATCACTGCCCTTAAGCTGGACGCCGGCAATCGAATCGGTGCCCGATATCTTTGATATCTATCTTTTAAGTATCTTTTGAATATATGGCGGTCAGTTTGACCGCTTTCTGCGGCCAAGTTGTCCGGTTGTGTGCGCCACATTGTCCGCCTTCAGAAATCGCCTGATTGGCTCCGTGGGGCGTAGTGAACGCTCTCCTTCGATGTAACCCCGTTCGCGAAGCGTTGCGAGCATGCGCCGGAGCGTGCGCTCCGATACCTGATTCATCGACGCAAGGTACTCGCGCGAGGCAAAGCACCATCCCGTCTTTCGAGACAGTACATCGATCATCACCAGGAGGATGTACTCCGGAAAAGGAAGATCGAGCGTGCCTGGCTTGTCCAAGTCGATCCAAACGTAGGGCGGATGGAATGACTTGGAATTGTGTGGATGTCGCTTCATATATCCACACCGTACGCAGCATCCTCACACCTGTCACGTGAACGCACGTTACAGGCGAACCTCCGTTCACGTGACGCCAGCGCAAAGCAAGCTCATGCTGAGAAGCATGACGAACTTCCTATCAGCAACCAGCCCTCAAAAGAGCGAATCAAGTCAATTGACCGTGTGCCCGTCAAGGCGCACTATGGGGCAAAGGTCGAATCATTACCAACTCACCCGTTCTGGGGAGGATCGCTCCTTTCGGGCAGACGGGAACTGCATCGCTTCTAGCTATGGAGTTCTCTGACGCCGACATCCAGGCGTTCATTGAGGCGTGGGAGAAAGATTTCGGAGAAACCCTCACGCCATCCGACGCCACGCACCACGCAACGCGGCTCATGCAGTTCGCTCTGCTTGCGGCGCGGCCTCTGCCTGATGACGACGAGCCGAACCAGAACGAAGCTAAGTGAAGTACTTTTGCTATTACAGAAAATCAAGCGAAGACGAAGATCGGCAAGTGCACTCGATCAAGTCGCAAGATGCTGAAGTCAAACGCATTGCGCCTTCGTGGGGAGACGACGTAGAGATAGTCGACATCTACTCCGAATCCATGAGCGCAAAAGCGCCGGGACGCCCCGTCTTCAACGAGATGATGGAACGCATTAAAAAGGGCGAGGCCGAGGGCATCATTGCTTGGCATCCAGATCGTCTCGCTCGCAATTCGGTTGACGGAGGACTCATCATCTACCTGCTCGACTGCGAGGTCCTCAAAGACCTCAAGTTTGTGAACTACACGTTCGAAAACAGTACGAACGGCAAGTTCATGCTGCAGATGGCATTTGGGCAGTCCAAGTACTACGTTGACCACCTCGCAGACAACGTAAAGGTGGGTATTAGAGCCCGTGTCGAGCGCGGCTGGGCACCAAGTACCGTGCCCATCGGGTATCTCAACGACACGGAGAACAAGACCGTCATCAAGGACCCCGATCGGTTCGATCTCGTCAAGCGCATCTTCGAACTCGTGCTCGCCGGCGAATCGCCTAAAGATGTCTGGAAGCTCTCAAGAGATCGGTGGGGTCTGACGACCCCAAAACGCAAGAAAATCGGTGGATTACCGCTAGCTCTTTCTGCCTTCTATCGCGTCCTCCACAACCCGTTCTACGCTGGCATCATCGAGTGGAACGACAGCACCTATCCAGGAAAGCATCCGCCGATGATTACCATCGGTCAGTTCGAGCAAGTCCAGGAACTTCTCGGATCAACGGGAAGACCGAGGCGCAAGCGCCACAGGTTTCCGTTCACCGGACTCATCACCTGCGGCGAGTGCGGCTACGCCGTCACCGCAGAACACAAGACCAACCGCCACGGCACCCGCTACACCTACTACCATTGCTCGAAGCGCTCACCCGACTATAAGTGCTCTCAGGGAGTCATTCAGGTCGAAGAACTGGAAGAGCAGATCGTTGCCTTCCTCAAAGAAATCCAGCTCGCCGACAACTCGTACCAATGGGCGAGCACGCAACTCCAAGCGATGCGAAAGCAGCAGCACGCGGTCAAAGAACATGAGCGTATGCAACTGGAGAGACAAAAACGCGGCATCGAAAAACAACGGTCAACGGCAACCGACCTGCGACTACGCGGTCTGCTCACCGACGATGAGTTCGTCGACCACCGCAAGCAGATCGAGCGCGATGCCATCGCCATCGATCAACAACTCGCCACCAATCACGCCGATTGGTTCGAACCCGCAGAGCGTCTGCTCAAGACTTGCAACAGAGCCGTCGATTGGTTTCAGGCGGGAGACGACGAGAAGAAGCGATTCATCTTCAATACCACCGGTTCGAACCCGGTCCTACTCGACAAGAAACTCAGTATTGAAGCCGCGAAACCGTTCCGGCGATGGCCAAAACAGCCGACCATTTCTGACTTGCGGGGATTCGTAGAGGATGTTCGAACCCAAGCGTTAACTCGCCACTTTCGCCGTTGAGGTTTGCCGCGATGGCGAGCTCGTCCAAAATACCCTGTTTGATGCGCCCAGATAGTAAAGTCTAGCCTTGGGCGCATGCTCAACGACTATCCTTGAGAAACCTGCAGTTAACTCTTGGAGTTGCGCTAGCAGAGGTTTTTGGCAGAATGCGAGTTGAGCCCACGAGTCGGCTCTTGTGGGCTAGGTGACCGTGATATGCAGGCATCGAGCGAACGGAAAACAGCTTACGAGTTGGCTCGCTCACAGGTCTCCACGCCTACCGGCATTGTCGCGCTTTTCTGGGAGATCACGCACCAGTACCGCAAGCGTTTCTCGACAGTACTAGACCTGGGAGCCGGTGATGGTCGGTTCGCCCTAGGCGGTCGATACGCTTCCTACTTAGGTGTAGAGATAGATCCGTCCGCCAAACCTGATACTGACCTTCCGGATCACGCTTCGATTGCCTACGGATGTGCTTTCGACAACCCATCACAGGATTTCTCAGCGTGTATAGGCAATCCGCCGTACGTTCGACACCATGACTTGGACCCAGCTTGGCGGAACAAGGTCGCCGATCGAATGCACCGCGAAATTGGCATTCGGCCGAACAGAACGTGCAATTTGTACGTCTACTTCATTGGCCTAGCGCTATCAAAGGCCAAAGAGGATGGGGTTGTATCTTTGCTCCTTCCCTACGAATGGGTCGCTCGTCCTGCCGCTGCCTTCTTGCGACAGTTCATTAAAGAAAAACGGTGGGACGTTGATGTCTACCGCTTTACCGAACCGGTTTTCGGAAGCGTTCTTACGACCTCCTCTATCTTGGTGATTGACAAGAGCACTCGGGGTGGGAAGTGGACTTATAGAAACCTAAACCTAAACGGCGACGTTTCCGCGATCTCGAGCGTGACAGGTACGAAAACCGGAATGTTGCCATACGAATCTCGCGGAGACGTTTGGGCTATGCGCGGTATGAGTCCGGGCACCCAGAAAGTGTTTGTCTTGACCGAGGGAGAGCGACTGCACGCTGGCCTGAAGTCTGAGGACGTGTTCCCATGTGTGACCTCATTGAGAGGTGTGGAGGAGGACCTGACGGTTCTTACAGCACCTGCTTTCAAGAAGAGATTTGTCGAAGCCGGTGCGCGTTGTTGGCTGGTTAGATCCTGCGAGGATGACCTTTCGGATCGCCTCAAAGCGTACTTGGCAGCCGTCCCCGAAACTAGTAGAGATACAGCGACCTGCAATGCGCGAAAGTCCTGGCATAAGTATCCTTTGTCTGGCATTCCTCGTCTCTTGGTGAGCTCTGGCTTCACTGGACAGGTTCCGAAGATCCTTGTGAACTCAGTTGGGGCAAGAGCTGTTGGGTCGGTTTCTGGTATCTACGCTGATCATAGTGTGGGCGTGCTACACCTACAGCGCTACTTAAAGAACACCAACTTTGAAGACCAAGTTGTCCCTCACGCAAATGGCTTTAAAAAGGTTGAGATCCGCCAGTTGAATGCAATTCTGAAACAGTACGAGCGAGAAAGTTCCCATGGCTAGGCCCGCGGTGAAAAAAGGCAAAGCGACGTTCCAGACGCAAGGCCGCCTTTTGCAGGAACTGGGAGAACGCCTGGTGGCGAAGTCGGATGTAGCCCTTCTGGAGTTGGTCAAGAACGCCTACGATGCAGACGCATCTGTATGTCGAGTTGACTTCAACGGGAAGAAGATCGTTGTAGAAGACGATGGTCACGGTATGACCGAAGCCGAATTCTTGGAGAAGTGGATGTACGTTGCTACGCCAGACAAGCAACAGCGACGAGAGTCTCGCCTTTACAAACGGCCGGTGACCGGCTCAAAAGGAATAGGGCGTTTTGCTGTTCGTTTCCTGGGGCACAAGTTGAAACTGGAAACAACCGCTAACGATGAGGATACAAACTCTCGGACGACTCTCACGGTCAACTTCAAGTGGCTGGAGATCGACAATGCTCCGCGTCTTCATACTGTTGAGATTCCGTATGAGATTCGCCCTGCTTCGAAGCAGCAGCAAACGGGAACCTGCCTAACGATTACTTCTTCTCGGGAATCCGGGCCCGTCGAACTGGAGAAGACAACACTCACCGAACTACTGTTGTTGGTCGACCCTTACTCCGGTCTTGAGACGGGAGGCTTTGATCGGTCAGGAACGTCAGCCCTAGATCCTGGATTCTCCATCTCGTTGCCAGGCGAAGAAAAGGAATCGGACCGGGAGTTGGCTCGTGAAGTACTTAATCGTGCTCTAGCGACAATCACCATCAAACACAATGCCAAGCGAACAGTATTTTCAATTCAGCATAGAGACGGTCGTAAACTCCTTAGTCGTACACTAAGACGGTCCAGCAATATTGCAAGCGGGTTCCATGCTGATATTCGCTACTTTCCGCGAAGAGCAGGAATGTTTAAGGACACAGCTGTTGACGGTCGCCACGCATGGACTTGGGTAAAAGACAACCGAGGTGTGGGGGTCATAGATCATGGTTTTCGCATGAAGCCGTATGGTTTCGAAGATGATGATTGGCTGAAACTAAGTTGGGATAGTGCCCATAATCGGCGGGAATGGCGTACCCCGATTATGGACCGTTGGTTTCCAATGCCTGCCGAAGCGGCCTCGGATGCCAAGTTGAATCCGATGCTATACCTTCCCAACCAACATCAGATGGTGGGCGCTGTGTTTGTTGAGTCCTCAGATAAGTCCGCCGATCTCACCCCTTCGATGGATCGCGAAGGGTTCGTAGACAACGATGCCTATAAGGAGCTATTCCAGTTGGTTCGGGCGGGGCTGGAGATGCTCGCCTATGTCGATCACAAAGAGCAACGTCGACTTGAAGAGGAACGTAGGCAACGTGAGACGGAGGCTTTGCGAGCAGATCTGAAAGAGGCAGCGGCGTATATCGAGGATGTTCCGGGGCTCTCCCAACAAGACCGAGAGGCAGTGGCCGGTCGCTTCGTCGCCCTGTCGGAGGAGTTGGAGGAGGTAGAAGAGTACTACCAGATAGCCGGGCATAAGTTGGAGATGATGGGCCTACTCGGCGTGTTAGCCGGGTTTCTCACGCACGAAATGGGACGCGTGTTGAACGGTTTGAAGCGACTGGAGACGGCTGTCCTAGATTCTTATCCCGGTGATGGCACCGTCCTCTCGCTGGTTGAGAAGATCAAGAAAAGTAGAAGGGAAATAGGCGGCTACCTAGGTTACTCTAAGCTCTTTATCGGTCAGGTTCAGCGCGAGGATGCGAGACCAGAAGAAATAGATGCGGGTGCCGCTCTCGGGCTGGCAAAGAGGCAGTTCTCCGATTTCGCTGAGGACAGGGGAATAGATGTCAGCGTCGACGCTGGTAGCGGCGTCATGACACCGAAACTGCTGCGCCCGCTGTATATGGGAGTCATAGTCAATCTTCTCACCAATGCTCTTAAGGCCGCTGTTGGTGGCCCAGGGGCGGACTCGGAATCTAGAGTAATCCTAAAAGCCTGGAATGAGCCGAAATGGCATGTCCTTGAGGTGGCAGATACGGGAGTTGGGATTCCTCAACGTCTCCGGAAGAGAATTTGGGACCCGCTCTTTACGACGACTTCGCGAGTAGACTACACCCCATTGGGGTCAGGCATGGGTCTCGGCTTGGCGCTGGTTAAGCGCGTTGTAGCAGATGTTGGGGGGAAGATTGAACTTGTGGATCCTCCACCTGGATTCTCTACCTGCTTTCGTGTCCGGTTCTCGCGAGGAAGAAGCGGATGAGCTTGATATTCGTGTTTGACGACGATCAAGAGGAACGCGAAGCTCTAGTTCGCGAAATTGAAGAGATTGATGATAGATCGTCGGTAGTCGAGTTTCTTGGAGCGGCACCATTGGGTGAAGATCAGGGATTCGAAGAGCACATTGCAGAATGGCTTCAGGCAGAGAGCAAAGAAGATCAAGTCAGCCTGATTGTGTGCGACAAAGAACTCGGTAAGTACACGAATCTCCGAGGGTTGTCTGCCGCTCCTGTCTCGGCGGTAGCTCTTGAACTCGGGCTACCATTTTGCCTGTACTCAAGGGAGGCTGCTGAGAAAGACTTGGCTCGGTTTGAAAGGCTCCGGCAATGGGATTCGGAGGAGATCACTCTTAGGGGAGAAGAACCAGAAACATGGGCTCAACAAGTGGCGAGCTTGCTTGCTGGTTTCGAGCAAATAGCCGAGAAATCTGACGGGACTACTGACGCAAGACCGTCTCCAGCGGCCTCGCTCGCCCAGATTCTCGGAAAGCCCGAGATGAAGTCAAGAATCGGTCTCTACGGATCAGGTGACCAGACGCTTCTCCGAGAAGTGATGGTCTTTTACGATCCTGAATCTCCGAATGTAGAGGCGCTGCAAAGACGTATGCCCCGAATACTGGGAAGCTGGCTCTTTCTGTCTATTCTGAGGTTTCCAGGTGTTTTAGCAAACGAAATCGCAGCAGCGAGCTACCTGAACATAGCCGAACAGAACTTTAGGGATCCGGCCATTCAAAGTCATTTTAGTGTGGCCAAGTACGCTGGTCCGTTCCACGAGCTTGGTCCATGGTGGTGGCGTGGAGACTTGGACAACCTTGTTGGTGGAGCTGAGGCAATCGATGGGCGTGAGTACTTAGAGAAGCAGGGTGTTGAAGTAAACGAGTGCGTTGACCCTACCGATGGAACACGTGCTGGCTATTACTGCATGCTCACACGGAAACCAGTGAGCCGCGAAAACTCTCAAGGTGGCATTAATTGGTTCCCATCAGGCGCGGATCTAGCTCGAATACGAAAAGACAAGTTTGAAGAGATTACCGCTCTTGTTGGGACATACTGAGTGGCGAACGCTGATACCTTCTCGCACAGCCGGCTGAACGAGATCTATCACGAGTTCCTCTCGTGGGCTGTAGGTTGGCTAGAAAAGCGCAACTACGCTACAAATAGAAACGCGCGCTTTTCGGTCATCCAACGCGGAGAGACTGTTGACATTAGTCTTGCCTCGGCCCTGCATTTGCTTGACTGGCCGTACAGTTCTGGTAGCCGGAAGACGATTGACGTTCTGATTTCGTCGAAAGAAACGGTATCCCTCGCGACGGGCGAATACGCGAGGGCAACCGTAAAAGTGAACTACTTTGATGTCAGCGGTGACCCCGTTGTAGCCACGGACAGTCTTCGATTCGATTTTGTTGATCCCCCTCAAACACAGCATCCGGTTTGCCACATGCATGGTGCAACCGAAGTCATGGAGCGTCCAGAGTCATTTCAGAATCGACAGATTGACGTTGATGCTCTGAAGGGCCGCAACCAAAGACTTCGCATGCCTTGCGCGTTCGTCAACTTCCCTGGGTTGCTATCGGTGGTAGCTGCCGATCACATGGCGGAATCAGATTGGGAAGAATTTGCGCGTGAGGTGAGTTCACGTTGTGCTTGCTTTCCGTTGATTCCTAGATACGAACCTAATGTGGGAACTCCTCTACATCGGGACAGACTTTGTGCTTGGACTTGGTACTAACAAGCCGTAACTCGTCAGGCTGCGTGTCCCTTGTGGTCTCTACCTACCCGGATAAAACACAAACGTCCCATCCGCCCACACGATGTGGTTGTCAAACAGTGTCGGCTTATACGGCCCGATCGGATAGGTTGAGTCCGGCATACAGCCGCCTCCACCGGAACGCCCGCAACTAACAATCGACATCGCGTTGATGGCGAAAGGCTCAAAAATGGGGAATGTGTAGTAGTACGGGTTTCCCCATCCGTCGGCGATCGGGAGTTCGGAGATGTACTCGTGGTCTAACCACTCAGTCAGCACGAAGCTGAGCGTCGTCGGAGGTATGTGGTAGTTGCTGTACTCGGCCAAACGCCACTCCGGGCTTCCACCGGACGCGGCAGCCCCAGCTTGATCGACGCGAAAGGCCATCATCGCTTGTCCCACCGCCCGCATGTCCGCCATGGTGCGTTTTTGCTTGCTCTTGTTCAGAGCAACGAGAAGCTCCGGAATCAAGAGGGTGGCAATGACCCCGATGATGGCGATGACGATAAGCAGTTCGATGAGCGTGAAACCTCGCCCCTTTTGCTTTGCCCTCGCTCGGAATGACGCCATCGCTTTGAACTTGCCGAAGTAGACGGTCAACTAGTCCCGTCCACGCTAAGTGTTTCGCCAGCAGGCTAACACGGCGTTTGACCGGTCTTCCACCGTCTGATACAAACATCTCGTTCCATGGACACGCGGGCTCGGCCTCCCGCTTTCTAGGTCGACCTCGCGGAAAGGGAGTTGGCATGCGCGGGGATTCTTTTCTGTTGGGTTGGAGAGGCTACCGTTCCTCGGTCACCAAACCATCTCTATTTTTGATCACCGGTTGTTTCCTAATGACCATTCCTGTGGTGGCAGATGGAACTTGCGGCTTCCCGCCGTATCCAGCGACCTTTGTAGAAACATTCGGCGATCTCAAGAACGCGTCGTGGCCGATCTGCCAAGCGGGCGATCCGCCTCCATCTTGCACCTGCACCGGACTCTTCGACCCCCTCCACTGCGGCACTCCCGTCATCAGCCGGGGCTACGAACTCGTCGACCCGATGTGCGATCCGACCTCGACCTCTTGCGCGGTCGCTGTGACCATTGATGTCACTCAACCCGGGATCGAAGATTCGGAGGTGAGCTGGGACCCCGATCCGTCTCCTACCCCTCTGGTGTATTGGTGGGACGACCGCACTCTTGCGCCCAATTGTTTCTGGCAAACCTGCATCAGCCAGTTCTACAACCCCAAGCCCGATTTCACCTGCGGATTCTCCGGCTCTGGCGGGCGCATCCGCAGCGACACCTACCAAGTCAAGCGCACTTTCGGCGGTGTCACCTGCGGCAACGCCGTAAGCACATTGGAAGCAGCCCGCCTCTACACCTGCCCAACCAGCGGCACCTGCAACGGAAACACCTTTCCCATCAACGGCATCGGCGGCAGCGGTATGGCGGCCTCGATCGGCTGCCCGGTCACACCGCCGATGGAAGATGGGGACTGCCGGGAGACGACGGGTGGGGATGGCAGCGTCCGCGTAGGTGGTGGTGGCAGTGGCAAGTCCGTAACAGGCAGTGGCCCCGGAGCGACGCTCTCCTTTCACGCCAACGGAGCCGGAGGCGTCGCCATGCCGGGAACGGCGGCGTGGCGCACGACCTTGGGGCGTCACTGGTCCCACGACTACGCCGAGCGCATCGTCGAAGACCCGGACGAAACCCGAGTCTGGCTCATCACCAAGAAAGCGACCTTCCGCGAGTTCTCCAGCCCCGATGGCAGCGGCGTCTACCAGACCGTGGCTCCGGGAGACGAGAAACGCACTCTCACGTGGCTGGGCGTCGGTCTGGGCTGGGAACTGGAGTCCTTGGACGGCACGCTGCAGACCTTCGACTCGAACGGTCTGTGGCTTGAAACCCAAGACCCCAACGGCAATCTCACCACCGCAACCTACGTTTCCGGCGAACTCACCACAGTGACCTTCGCGGATGGCCGCTCAGAGACCTTCAACTACCACGCGAGCGGCAAGCTGGCCTCAATCACCGAGAACGGCGTAGGAGGCGGCACCCGTACCTGGACATACACCTGGCTCGGCCATGACCTCACCGACATCGGCAGGCCCGATGGTACGGCGCTGCAGTTCCGCTACTCACCCATGTTTCCCGGCTACATGATCCGCGAGTACCTCATCGGCACTGACGGCAGCGTCCGCGTCCGTGGTGCTTGGTGGTATGCCTCCACTAACCCCAACGGTGATGTATTTCGGTCATGGCGTGGAGCCGAAAGCTGGGGAGACGCTGGAGCGGTGGATAAATACGAACTCTCCTACGACACACCAGGCGCCCCTACCCAAACCACGGTGCTCGGTCCCACCGGTACGAACACCATCTACACCATCGACCGCAGCGAGGCCAAACCCCGGGTCACGGCGCGCTCGGGAAGCTGTCCCCTGTGCGGTACTGGACCCGATACCAACTTCACCTACGGCGATGCCGCCAATCCGCACTCGCCGACTTCCATGACCGACGCCAACGGCAACATCACCACCATTGCCTACAACACGTCCGGCGCGCCCACCCAACGCATCGAAGCGCCGGGCCAACCCGAGGAACAAGTCACCGATTGGGAGTACAACGACTCCAACTTCCCGGCCAAGCCCACCAAGGAGTTGCTTGAGTCCGTGGGCGGCAGCCCACAAGGTCGCTTCACGACTTTCGTCTACGACTCCGATGGCAACGTCACCACGCGGACCATCGACGGTGTCGAGAACGGCAGCGCGTTCACCCATTCGACCGTCACGGCCTACAACTCCGCCGGACAGCCGACCTCGATCAACCCGCCCGGCACATTCAGCCCCTCGGATGAAACCACCTTTACCTACGACCCAACGCGCGGCAACCTGCTGCCACTCACCCGCACCGATCCCATCGGCACCACGACCTTCGAATACGACGCTTTCAACCGCCGCACCGCCGTCATCGACGCCAACGGCCTCAGGACCGAAACCACCTATGACGATCTTGACCGCGTGACCTCCGTGACCCAGAAGGGGGCGACCGCGCCTGAAGACCTGGTCACTACCTACGAGTACAACGTCTTTGGCGACCTCTTCCGCGTCATTCTCCCCGAGGGAAACCTGCTCGAATATGGCTATGACTCAGCGGGCCGCTTGACGTCAGTCGAGCGCAAGCCCGACGCCGCAACTAAGGCCGAACGCACCATCTATATCCTCGACGGCGCCGGCAACCGCACCAACGAAAAGCTACAAGCCTGGGAGACCGGCGCCTGGGTCACTAAGTCCGAAACCGACTTCCAATACTCCTCCGAGTGCCGCCTCAACAAGACCATCCGCGACCCCAACGGTGTACCCGCCACAACCGAATACGACTACGACTGCAATGGCAACCTCACCAAAATCTGGGACGCTAACCACGACTCCGCGGGCAAGACCAATCCCGCCTCCACCGAATACGCGTACGACGCCCTCGATCGAATAGAAACCGTTTCCCAGCCTTGGACCGGAACCGGAGGCGGAAATGCCGTCACAACGTACGGCTACGATGTCCAAGACCATTTGGTAAGTGTGACCGATGCCGAAGGCAACCAGACCCAATACGAGTACTCTGACCGAGACCTCTTGACCAAGGAGACTTCACCGGTATCGGGCATGACCACCCACGCCTACAACGAGCACGGCGAACTCACCTCCACCACCGATGCCAGAGGCGTCACCGTCACCCGCGCCGTGGATGGGGCCGACCGCATCACTGCCGTCACCTACCCGGCGAGCCCCACCCTTGATACCACCTACAGTTACGGTTCCACGCCAGCCCAGTTCGATGTCGGGAGGCTCACCGCAATCACCCGCAACAGCCAATCCATCAGCTACACCTACGACCGCTTTGGCCGCACCCTTCAGGATGGTGACCTCACCTACGCCTACGACAAGAACGGCAACCGCACCGGCGTGACCTATCCGGGCTCTATTCTCGCCACGTACACCCACGACTTTGCCGACCGCCAAGTGTCCCTAACTGTGGACGATGGCTCCGGTCCGCTCTTGATTGCGTCTAACGCAACCTACCTTCCGAGCGGACCCCTCACAGCTCTTGATCTGGCCAATGGACTCAATGAGACGCGGACCTTCGATGGGCGCTATTTTCCGGACTTGATCCAAGCCGGAGTTGATTTTTCCTGGGACGCTGCCAATGATCATGTCGGCAACATCACCTCCATCTCCTCGGGTCGGTGCAGCAATCTCTTCATCGAAAACACCACATACGCAGCCGGCACGACTGAAGAAGCCTGCAGGACGATCTCCACTGGAGCCGCCGTCGTAGTCGACACCGCATCCGAAGTACGCTTCGAAGCTGGAGAACGCATCAGCATCGCGAACGACTTCTCCGTCACCAATGGCTCGACCTTCACCGCTGCCATCGTCCCCGCCATGTCCACCATGGAGACCTATACCTATGCCTACCAGGACTACCAGTACTTCCTCACCCAGGGAGACGGGCCGTGGGGTACGCGAGCCTGGACCTACGACAAGATCGGCAACCGATTGACCGAAGACCAGAGCGGGACGGTCGATACGTACTCGTACACATCCAACGGGTCCGGTAACACCCCGCTCCTGGCATCCATCTCCCTGGGCACTGGAGGAACCAGGAATTTCACCTATGGCCCGGCCGGTCACATGACCCAAGTCGACTCAGGCGGGGCGATTGACCTCACTATCGATGAAGCCTCCAGAATGTCCGGCATCGATTCGTCTGGTGGCACCGAGTCCGTCGATATGCTCTACGACGGTCGGAGCTTTCTGACCTCAATTGAAAAAGCAATCTCAGGCCCGGACTTAGCCACCACCAAACCGACCTACTCGTCCGAGGGACTGCTGCGCTGCCTGGAAAGGCAAGAGAACTCCCTGGCGACCCCGGAGAACACCTACTACTTCTATTTGGCGGGAAGGCCAGTGGCGCAGCTCCTTGCGGATGGGGTTACCTCCACCTGGACCTATCTGACGACGGACCATCTGGGAACACCAATCCTTGCGTCGGATAGCCTCGGAGAAACCGTTTGGCAGGGCCCGCTGGAGCCGTTTGGGAGAGATTGGCTGGCTGGGACTGGCTCCGGGGCCACGGAAAACGGTATGTTTCTCAGATTCCCGGGGCAGTGGGACGATGGGCGGTGGGAGGATGCGGCCTCAGCGGCGGCAATGAACTACAACGTACACAGGTGGTATGGATACCCGACGGGAAGGTATGGAAGACCCGATCCCCTGGGGGTGGCCGCAGGCCCAGCGCTCTATCCTTACGCAGCAAGCGCCCCAACACGACTTATTGATCCACTAGGGCTTGCCGTCGAGCTTTACTGTCACGAAGTCGGAGCCGGCGGTGGTAGTGCGCATCAGGTTGCTGGCGCCTTAGGTTACAAACATTGTTTTGTCAGAGTGACCTGCGATTGTGTCGAAGAAGGCGGTCCGTTTGATCTGCGCCTCGAAGTACGAGGACGTGATAACGGTCTCGGTGAAATCCCGTCGGCACCACCTCAGTTTGCGGAGGGGCACAATGCTGAACGAGTACCAATCTCGCCGGCCGACTCAGACGGATCGGATTGCGCTACTGAGCGCTGTATCCTTCAGCTCTACTACGACATTCGCGAGGAAGGATTCGAATATCCAATCACTGGATTTCGATACGGTCCTAATAGCAACACTTTTACGGACGACCTTCTCAGGGGCTGTGGCACAACAAACATCGATTGGCCAGACGGAGTGACTCCTTTCAATCCACCCGGAGGCGAACGAATACCGAGAATCGTGCCGTGAGAATGAAGCCAATAGTTGAGGTCGCAATCGGAACGGTCGCCTACTGGATCATTGGCTTTGTCTTGATAGTAGCCGTTGGGTCCCCAAGCGTTATCGCTACGCTCATTTTCTTGATCCTCGTTTCTTTTGCCCTTGCCTTCGTATTCTTGGGAATAGTACGGCCGAGAATAGTTTTCTTTGCGGCCACCGTCGGAGGGTTCCTTTCCTCTATCTGCTTGCTGGTCTTTGACTTTCTTCTAACGTTCAATATCTATGAGAAGCCCACAGTTTCCGATTTCTTGGAAGAAGTTCCGCATCTATCCTGGTCGGATTGGGGTTATTACTTCGCGCGACTGGCCATTTTCTTACTGACCGCAGCTCTGGCCTGGCTTCTCGCTCGCGCAGTGGGAAGATCACACCAAAGGCATAGGAATGCGTAGGCTGCCATTATTGAGATGCGCTGCAGCCTTGTTGGTCGCAGTTCTACTCTTGGAATGCTCCGAGGCCTCCGCCAGCAAACGCGGGAGACACCTTACACAAGCAGAGGTAGCCACTACATGGATCGGAATCTCATCCGATGAGAATTACCTGATGGGGTTTTCTCTCGATGCAGGGTTGTCTGGCAGTTTCGGGGCGGTAGTGTTTTTGGACGATCCACCCATACCGTTCGAGGTTATCGATTGGAATTTCGATCCTCCTAAGCTTCAGTTGCGAGTATCCAGTTCTCCAGGTTCGCTCTTTACCAACGCGCGAGCTGAGGCTCGAATTGTCGGTGCCGCTATGACGCTTGTTGTGAAGGGTCCAGACTGGAAAGTCGAGTTCCAACTTCGCCGTGAGAGTGACTACTTGCCAAGGTTTGAGTCTCTACAGCGCCAAATGAACGAACAGCGCGAAGCCCCACCCGAATAGCATCCGAAGGATCACTGTCGCTCCATCGCGTCTTGCATGGCTGCCGCCCTGCTGTCAGCCGCTTGCTTCAGAGCGTCCGGCGCAAAGTGCGCATAAACCTCGGTGGCGTCTCTAGACCGGTGGCCTACGTTCTTGCCTGCGATCTCCAGTGGGACACCACGCGACACATCCCACGAGACGACGTTGTGCCTCAAGTCGTGAAGTCGTAGACCGCCAAGACCCTCCAAGTCGTCGAGGGTCGCCCGTTTTCTGATCCGCAGCCAAGGCCCTTTGACGGTGGTCAGGTGGCCTTTCCCATAGCGGCCAGGGAACACGTAAGGGCAGCCAACGAACTGCTCTTGAGCTGTTACGACCTCCAAAGCCGTTGCGGGCATCTGGCGGTACTCTTCGTCAGCAGTCTTGGTCAGCAGCAATTTGGTGGAGCCAGTTTCCAGGTCAATGTTGCTCCACTCAAGTCGCAGGATCTCCGAGATCCGCCAACCCGTCCAGAATGCAACCCTGATCGCCGCACATGACGTCGGATCGCCTCCAGCAGACTCATCCTCATCAATCGCTTTCAGAAGGTCACTCATCTGTTGGGGTGTGAGCATGACCTCCTTCTTAGCGCCTCGCTTCAGCTCCCGATAGCGCTCGATGTGCTGGGTAGGGTTTGAGCCCTGCTGGCGCCAACCAAGGACCTCTGCATAGTCGAAAGCCTGTCCAAGCACGGTCACGACGCGATTGGCCATGTACGGCTTGTTGCGCAACCGTGAATGAAGCGCTTCGATCTGGTCGCGTGACACTTCGTCAACTCGCTCTTTCCCAAGTGCAGGCACCACGTGGCATCGAAGCAGGCTCTCGTAGTACGACATCGTCTTTGGCCGAGGCGGCCGCTTCTTGCTGGGTAGATAGTCGTCTAGGAAAGCTCTCGCCAAGTCGGCAACCGTAGGTGCTTCGCTCGGTCTGCGGCTCGCGCGCGGGTCTCGCCCAGCTTTGACTTCAAGGAGATAGTCAGCAGCGAGCTTTCGCGCCTCGTCGGGCGTCATGTCGCCATGCTGGCCGAGCCTGAGTCTCTTGGGGGTACTCGTGCGACCTCTCCCCGGTAACCGATACTGGAGCACGTAGCTCTTGGAACCAGATGCGGTCACTTTTAGCCCGAATCCAGTCACGTCCGTATCCCAGATGAGATACCGTCGACCGGTGGGTTTGGAGGTGTCGACAAGCCGCTTTGTGATCCGTTTCTTCATCCTCTGACTCGCAATCAATCGGTTAACTGGCAATCACCTGGCAATCACCAACACCCCAACTCACGCAAACTGTATCAAAAGATGAAACCGTAAATCTATATAAAATATGGATATAATCCAGCCAGAGCCAAGAACAGAGAAGCAAGAATAATTGACTACGGATCAGGAGGTTGGGGGTTCGACTCCTCCTCGGTGCACCATTCTTTTCAACAACTTACGAGCAATCGACCATCGCGCGGTTTCGCTCGTGTAATCACCGGGTAATCACGCGACCTCGCATCAGTCGTCGATTCCGCGATCGCCAGTGAAGCGTTTTCTGTTCTCGTTGATCCAAGCATCGAGGTCTTCGCGGCGGTAAACGACTCGCCTGCCGAGTTTCACAAACACCGGGCCGCCACCGCGAACGCGTTGTGTTTCAAGGGTTGCTGGCGAGAGTCCAAGGTACTCCGCGGCTATCGGAGTGGTCATCACGCCCTGCTCGGGAAAGAACACATCACTCGGTGGCGGAGCCTCGGTTGAACGAGATCGTGGCCTGCGTCGTCGTCCAGTCCGTTTTGGTTCTTTCTTTTGATTCTGACGTCCTAAGGCTGAAGGCCGAGCACTAGTATGAGGTGCGAGGCCTTCTTTGAATTCCTGCAGGGGAACTATACGGACGCTTCGCGCTGCGGATAGCTCTCCGTCAACTCGTTGTTCCAACTTCTTGATCGAAGACTGCACCGATACCAAGGACAGCACATACTCGAAACTCGTAGTTGCCAAATCCTTCGAAATATTCTCGAATTCGTATCCAGTACTCGTTTCAACTTCAACAGCAATTTTCTTCCCAAGAGATTCGAAAACAAGATCAACTCTAGCTCCTTCTGATTCATCTTCTACCCGCGATTCGATTCCCTGGGACTTCAGCCACTCGGCAATCTCGGCGACCCACCACTGATGCTCGATTCCACCTCGACCATGGCCAAGAGAGACCTGGATTCCGTATTGCTCAAGAGCCTCTCGTCCTTCCGATGTCAGTTCAAGCAACTTGAACTGACGACCTCTTCCCCCTGGGTTGATTGAAACCTCCTTCGCATAGCCGGAAGCGAGAATCTCCTTTTTGATTGCCTGACCTTTCCAGGCCGAGAGCCTGAGGGCTCCGTTTCGCTCCCTCACTGGCACAAACGGCCGCCTCGCGACGTGTTCGAGATAGTCGAGGGTCTTCTTGCCGATTTCCGGCCGCGAAGGAGTCGGGACGGTCTTCGATCCAGCCCCAGAAGCTCTATGAGCCTCCTCTCGAGGCGTTTCGGACCTTTGCGGTTCAAGGGTCATAGGAACCGATTCACTCGCCTTCTCTCCGGTATCGACTCTTTCCTGCTCATCTTCAGCCTGACGACGCCTTGGGACACCCCATCGCTCCAACGTCAGCTTTCTTCTTTCTTGGAGTGTTTCTGCTGCGGCTCCTCGATCCAGCTTGGGGAGATCAAAGGTCTTCAAGTTGAAGTCACCCGTTCTGCGCCCGACTCGGACGATTGCCTGGCCAATCCCAAGGTCGGTCAACGACTTGGCGTCAAAGTCCGAGAACCCATCAGCGAGCTTCTTGGCATCGTCGTCCCCAACCCGAAAGCAGATCCGGGTATGCGAATTGGAGAGCACGGCTCGCTCAACTTGCGGGAGCGTCTGGTGCAACTGGTAGAGGTCCTGATGAGCGACCGTTAGCGCGAGCCCATATTTACGTACGCCACTGAACATGGTGGCCATCGAGGCAGTCGCCATTTCGTGAAATTCATCCAGGTACAAGAAGTACGGCTCGCGTTCCTCTCGTGCTACGTCCTGCCGCGAGAGCGTGACTTGATGGATCTTGGAGACCAGTAGATTGCCCAGAAGGCTCGCGTTTTCCTCACCGATGGCACCTTGGGACAGCCTCGCGAGGAAGATCCGCTTCCTGTCCATGACCTCGCGAAAATCGACATGCTTTTCCTTGAGGGTCACGACATCACGCACGAGCTTGTTGCGTAGGAATGTATTGAGTCTGGTGAGGATCGGAGCTTGCGGATTGCGCTTCTCGATCAGTTTGAAGTCTTGAGTCCAGTACTCGGAGATGTACTCATCGGTCACCGTCTCCAAAAACTCGCCCCTGAACTTGCCATCCACGAGAAAACGCCGAAGGTCTTGCACCGTCCCGCCTCGGCTGGAATTCAAGAACGCCAGCACTGCATTGGAGAGCACGGTACTCATCTGGTCCCCCCAACTCGTTGAGAGGCGTGCAAACGTTGCAGTCAGGTCTGAAGCCAGCAGTTCCTTCTCAAGCTCGGTGTTGGCCCCGAGGATGTTCCACCCAACAACATATTCGGGATCGGACGGATCGAAGAGCACCACGTCATCAAGCCTCGATTCGGGAAGCCTCGTCAGTAGTTCATCAACCAGATCGCCATGCGGATCGAGGACGGCAACACCATGGCCTTTGTCGATGTCATCGAGCATCATCGACACAAGCAATGTGCTCTTACCAGTCCCCGAAGCTCCGACGACATGGCTATGTCGCAAACGGTCGGACGTAGCCAAGCGCACGTCCGTCTCAATGCCATGGTGTTCGTTGACACCCAAGAACACTCCCTCACCTCGAACGGTGTCAGGGGCCTCCTTGGTGGCATCGGTCAAGCGTACGAGAGCTGGTACCCGAACCGACTCATTAGGAAGATGGACTAAACCGCACAGCTCTTCGATTGAAAGGACCATCCCGCGACGGCGGGTTTGACGCGCTAGTACATCGTCAAGGAGCACACTTGGCGATTCGATGTGAACGGGGATGAGATCGTTGCCTTGCGATGAAGTGAGTTGTGCGAGCCCGCCAGCAACCCCCCGTACGACATCCCAGGCGCCTTCTTTCGTCGGAGCGCTTGCAACTAGACGCACGACCGCCGCAACGAGGGGCGTTGACACCTTCTCTAAGGCTTGCTTGGTGATCTCTGGCGCGTCGGAGAAGAACGGCTGCCCGGCCGGCGTGGTCACGGCGCGCAACGTCGCGTCTCGCCAGTTCGCATCGACGTGCGAGAAAACGACTTGGAGCGCTGCGACACCCTCGACCGACCCGAGAGCAGCAATGATCAGAGCGAGCGGATCTGTCCGGAAGGAAGAGAAGCTGGCAAGCGGCAGCATGAACTCGCTTCCCAGCCCGAACTCCACACCTGTAACGAAGCGTTCCTCCGACTCTACCCACCGGTCTTCTAGGGATTCTTCATCGGGACGGATGATGGCTTCAGGCACAACTGCCTTGAGCGCAGAAGTCGTAAGTTCTAGATCTGTCGCCTCGCACGCCACATGCACCGAGACCTTGCCTTCTGAGCCGACAATCTCCCACGAGATCGGGTGCTGGCAAGTTTCGAGATTGGCAAGCCATGAAACCGCTCCAGCCGGATGCACCTCAAGACCTTCTGGACAAAAGATTGAGACCGACTCGTAGTCGAGAGCCGGTACCTCCTCTGGAGATTGAGGTTGTGTCTCCTCCTCTACCGCAACAGGTGCTGTGTCCGACCTTCTCGAAAGGAACTTTGAAGCCCACGTCTCCTGGCGAGTGTCATCGACTGTCGTGACGACTAGATCTCGGTGGAAGTCAGGCCATTCGAGATCGGGTTCAAGAGAAACTGGATACTTGAACCTCTCCCAACCTCGTCCACGGCGTTCCCATTCATAGAACGCCTCGGTGAGGGCGACGTAGCGGGGAGCTTTCACGCTATCCGGCTAGGAGCCGTATGGTCGGTTTCTTGGCATCGTCGGAAAGCGCCCGCATGCCTTGGCCAGTGAGTAGGTCGTCAATGACCTCGTTGACCGCGCGACTGACGGATTCCTGCATCGCGATCGCGGAGTCGTGTGCGTACATCGCGTTGGGACTGAACAGCTTGTCGTAAAGCCAACCGATCACAGGCAGCGCCAGCACGTCCTCTTCTTCAATTGGCACCTTGTTTTCTTGGATTGCCCAGCCGAAAGCAATCAGTCCAGCCGGGATCCCGAGTAGCAGGATGAAGAACATGCAGCCGCCCGTGTCACTGCCGACCGCTGCCCCAAACATCGATCCGAGGATCAAGAATCCCCATACCGATACAGCGAAAAAGAACCCGAGAAGCCAGAGCCATGGATGCTTCGGGCCGAGCCTCCGCAACCACCAGCCCAAATACATAGACGTGCCATACGGGAACGCCGTGAGATCAAAAGCGATCTTGCCCCGCTGAACACGCAGGTACTCGCGCTTGGCCGAGGCGAGCCCACCCTCTTTGAAAAGCACTCGTGAAAACTCAGTGTCGGGGACTTCGCGCGCTTTGACCGCCGCTTCAACGGACTCGAAGAACTCCTTCCCTGACAGCGAGAACTGGTCGATCAACGTATGCCAATGCGAAACCACACTTTCGTCGCGAGCCATCGGCTCCTCCTTTCGGATCTTTCAAACCGTGAAGAAGCCATCATAGCGAAGCTGCGAGCTGAACACATCTGCAAATACCTGAATCGCTTTTGGCATGGTACGCTGCATCCATCCTTGAATCGGCGGTCTTCGGAACCCCCGGCGTCCGTCGGGAGTCTCGTAGTGAGGAGGGGCCAAATGCGTTGGTTTTGTCGTTGGGTTGGAGCTGCCGTCAGTGTCGGAGCCATTCTTTTTGCTATCCAGCCAGTTTCGGCTCAAGATCTCGAAAATTTTGCCAAGGGATTCACGCCTGAGAAAGCCTACGCGGTGGGCGATCTCGACAACGTTTCGCTCTTCAACGGCAACCTGACTGTCGCCATCCCCATCGGCCAGGAGTACCCTGTGGGAGGCGGTTTCTCATACCGCTTCACCCTCCACTACAACTCCAATGCCTGGACCTACGAAACCAACACCGTTCCCTCGTTCGATCCCAACCGCTACTGGGAGTACACCGAGCGCATCGGCCACCCGGCGATTGACTCCAACGCCGGCATCGGCTGGTCGATGCATTTCGGCATGGTTCTGCCGCCCCAATCCAATCTCCCGCTCGCCTTGCGTTGGCAAAACACCGTCAACCAATGGCTCTACGTCGACTCCGACGGCAGCCAGCATTACTTCTACCAGCAACTCCACGAGGGCGAGAACGATGGTTCGACTTCCACGCTCTACACCCGCGACGGCAGCTATCTACGGCTGACCGAAGTCGACGCCGACAACGTCCTCATCGAATACCCAGATGGCACCAAACACCACTTCTGGCGTGGGCCTTTCGTCAACCACCCCTGGTGGCCGACCAAGATCGAGGACCGTTTTGGCAACTCGCTGGATTTCTCGATCAACTTCAACGGCGTCGACTGGGTGTGGACACTCACCGACTCCACCGGCCGCAGCCATACTTTGGTCTTTGCCAGCGACAACAACTTCGTCACCTTCCTGCGCCTCAAGCAGATCAATCTGGCCGCCTTCGACGGAACCACCGCCACCTACGACCTCACCCATACCAACCGCAGCGTCTACATCTGCAACGAGAGCCTTGCTGGAGGCTCGGTCTGGCACACCTTGCCGCTCCTGGATGACCTCACGTTGCCCGACGGCTCGACCTACGAAATGACCACAACCTTCGGCGGCACGCCCACCAACCTGATCTGCGGCGGGGGATTGACGGACTTGACCTTGCCGACGCTGGGCACGATCTCCTGGGAGTACGGCGACTGGTATCTGCCGGCCGAGGGATTTACTTCGGCCGACGGCTGCAACGAGATCGGCTGCACGCCGGATCTCAACCGCTGGTTCACCAAGGTAGAAGGTCTGTCGGTGGTCAAGCGCATGGCCACCGATCCCAACGGCCCGACCGGAGTGTGGCGCTACGACAACGAAATGTGGCCCCAGCCAGTGGGATTCACCACCGACCCGGACGACCATCCGCACGAGACCCGGACCTTCGTCACCTACCCGGATGGGAGCTGCTCGAAACATTACTTCCGCGCCAACACTCGCTATACCTCGGCACAAGCACAGTGGGATCACGGTCTTCCCTTTACCCGTAATCTACCCACCGGCGGCCTCTTCGACTCGGTGGTGCACTATCCGTCTAGCATCGACCAGAGCACCGATGACCCCTACAACGCCCGTTACCAGTGCTCGGGGACGGCGGCTCGCACGCAAAGGGTTGATTACGAAAGCGACCAACTGCCTGCCCTTGGCACCTATGGCGACTTTGGCGGCACCCTGTTCGGTCACCAGCACAACACCAATCGCCGGATTCGGGAAGAGCGGACTATTTACCACGATGACGGCAACCGCTATGCGGGAACAGTGTTTTCCAGCTTCGACGGCCTCGGCCATTACCGCACCGCCACCACCAACGGCAACTTCTCCTCGGGAAACGTCCGCACAATCACTACCAACTACGACTCGGCCACCGGCAATTACCCCAGTGGCGGCTACGTGCCGCCCACAACCAGCGATCCTTGGGTTCTGGAGACCTACGACGAGCGCACGGTGAGCGAGGGTGGCACCACCTACAAAGAGCGGTTTTGCTTTGAAAACTCCACGGGCTTCCTGCAACGCAAACGAACGCTGGCAGGCGCATCCCCCAACGCCAAGGACTTCCTCGTCGACTACGAGCGCGATGTAGATGGCTTTACCATCTACGAACGCTACTTCGGCGGCGAAGGGACGCGGTCTTTCGACGGCAAATCCCGCTCCATCAACACCGGAGATCTTTGCAGCCTCACTCTCACTCCAGGCCCCAATGATGAAGAGTTTGAGATCCAGCAACAGCCCTTGAACGGCTATGGCACGGTGCGCTGGATTCGCTACAACGAGACCGATGGTTCGTGGACTTACGTCGCCCCCGTCCACCGCAACCTCGACCCCAACACCGCCCTGCCAAGCGAGACCATCGACGACTCCGACCTGCGGGTGGACTACACCTACGATGCCCTATCGCGGCCGACTGTCGTCCAGCCCAACGCCGACCACAAGGGGGCCCGCACCGAGTACACCTATACCAATGCGTTGGGCACCACTCCGGCGCAAGTGGACATCGTCGAAGAGCCCAACGCTTCGGGCGACAACACTGAACTCTCTGCGCGCAGAATCCAGTTCGATGGCTTCGGCCGGGTCATCCGCGAAGAGACCAAACGCCCCAACGGAACCTGGGTGGGATCAACCACCGAGTACACTCCTAGGGGTTTCACCAAACGCGTCTCGACCACTTGGACCGGCTCTCCCAGCACCTGGACAACCACAACCTACGACCAGTTTGGGAGGCCCCTCACCATCACTCCGCCAGATGGAGCCGCCCATGCGGTCACTCTCGACTACGACGGTGTTCGCACCGTCGACCGCACGGTCAACATCCAAACCGGCAACGGCGAGACCCCGCAAACCACCACCGAGGAGTACGACCGCCAACGCCGGCTCTACAAAGTCATAGAGCCCAATGGCACGGTGACGACCTACGGCTACGATCCCGCCGACCGGCTCAAGTCGGTATCCATGGTGGGAGGAGGCGTGACCCAAACCCGTGCCTTCAACTACGACGGGCGCGGAGTTCTGCTTTCAGAGTCTCACCCTGAAAAAGGCGCATTGGTGGAGTACAAAGATCACGATGCACGCGGCCGAGCGACCCGTAAGATAGACGGCACCTCGGACCTGTCCTTCAAGTACGACCGCTCGGAGCGGGTCACAGAGGTCAAAGAAACCGGCGGCAACGTCCTCAAGAGCTTCGAATACGCCACCGCCAACAACGGTACCGACCGGCGCCGGGGCAAACTATGGAAGGCCACTCGCCACAATCGCCTCCCAGGCTTTTCCAACGACTCCGATGTCGTCATTCGCGAGGACCATATCTACCGTGGGGCCGGTGGCAGGGCCACGCGGCGCACGACCTTCAAAGATGGTTCCGAGATCTTCCGCCTGGGATCCTCCTACGACGCCCAAGGCCAGCGCACCCATGTTTGCTATCCCCTCCAGTGCGGGGGTGGAGGCACTGAAGTGCTCTCGACCTACACCAAGGGTTTTCTCACCGGTGTCACAGGCTACGCCGACACCATCACCTACCACGCCAATCTGATGCTGCAACGGGTTGAGCACACCAACGGAGTGCACGACGTTTGGGACGCCGACCCCAACCGCATGCGCCGCCCGGCAAGAATTCGAACTACGGGATCGACCTCAGCCCAGTTCGACACTGGGACATACGTCTTCGATGGTGCCGGCAATATTACCGACATGGGGTCCGACATCTTCGACTATGACTCGGTGTCGAGGCTGGTCTACGGGACCGCTCAAGGCGGCACCTTTTCCGAGTCCAGCACCTACGATGCCTTCGGCAACCGCATTGCCGCGACCGCCAACGGCCTCGCTCGTACTAACCCTACCGATCCCACTACCAATCGCCTTCAGGGGACTTTGAGCAGACCGATCGCTTACGACACAGCCGGCAACATGACTCAGTGGGGTACCGCCACCTACACCTACGACGACCTGCACGTGCAGACTCGCCTGCAAGACAGCACGGACAACGAGTACTACGTTTACACTGCAGACGATGAGCGCGTCGCCATCATCGAGGCCAACGGCTCTAACCACCAGACTGCGGCACGATGGATGATCCGCGACCTCGGCAACCAAGTCGTTCGCTCCTACGATCAGGGGACCTATAACGCCTCACTCTCCTGGGACAACGACTACATCCGAAGAGACGGCCAAATGCTGGCGAGGAAGCTCTCCAATGGCACCGTGGAACACGCTCATTTGGACCACTTGGGAACACCCCGCTATTGGACCAAGTCCAACGCCTCTGCGGCCAAGAGGCATGACTACCTTCCCTTCGGCGAAGAGGTCACCATCCCAAGCCTCGATCCGGAGCCAATCCAGTTCACCGGGCATGAGCGGGATGGACATTTGTCGGGGGGTTGTGGCTCTGGTACGACCGTGATCAACGGCGAAACCATCTCCACGGGCCAACAGCGAACCGGGTGCGATGCAATCACGTCTCAGGACACCTCCGTGACCTCCACCTTGGAAGTGCGGTTTACTGCTGGTGAGCGGATTGAACTAGGCGAGAACTTTGTCGTTGCGAATGGGGCGCACTTTGTGGCGGAATTGGATGGGAATCTCAAGGCTGATCGGCAGGACTTGGACTACATGCATGCCAGGTATTGCAGTCCGTATTTGGGTAGGTTCTTGGGGGTGGATCCAGTAGACGGAACGCCAGACAGTCCTCAGAGTTGGAATCGGTATGTCTATTCGGTCAACAATCCGGTCATCTACCTTGATCCAAACGGCCAAGATGAAGTTTCACCATGGCAGCTTGGGATCGAGTGGCTCACTGGTACGGGACCTCGAAATCGCACATTTATGGGCAGTGATTCAATTACTCAAGAATTGGCCAGCCATCCGCACTTCGATACTGCGCGCGCCACAGTGGCGGAAAAGCTGGCTGCTGGACTTGGCGTGGGCGAAAATGAAGTTAGAGCAGATTACAGCCTCAAGGGTTTACAAGGGGTCCCAAAATATGTTGGTGACTACTCTACGTTGCTCACAGCCGGCACAACCGGGAACTTGGCAGTGACGTTTTTAGGTTCCTTTGAAGTAGCAATGTCCCCCATCGTCATAGACAAGACCAACGGTCAGGCGTTGGTGGAGTTCACGGCCACAAACTCGTCCACACTTGCGTCAGGAACCCGTCCGCCCGTAGTCGGGTACACCGACGTATACGATAAGTACGTTGGCAGGCATGTTAACGCGTTGACAAGCAGAGGGCCTCTGTCCAAAACGACTCAGAAATTCGTTTGGAGAGAGATTGTTCCTTATTGTGCGAAGCAGCCGTGCACAGACGGAAAGGTGGGGCTCAAACAAGATGTCATGTCTACCTCGAACAAGGACCCAAAATGAAACAACGAACTTCCTCCACATGTACCCTGCGGGGGTCAGGATTAACAGTCTTACTAGCCCTCGTCACGCTCGGATGTGGGGTACACGATTTTTTTGGGGTCCCGCGCCGGGCAAGCTTTCAGCGCGAGCAGCTCGTAGGAGCGTGGGAGGCGGACTCGGGTTGGCTTGAGGCTCTTCGCGCCAGCGAATACGGCGACGTAGTCGCGAATGCGAAACCAACGCTTACCCTCCGCGCGAATGGAACTTTTGAGGCAACAGATTTTCCCGATAAAGTTTTTTTACCCGGTATCCCGCCAAGACATGACGGCACCTATCACCTCGTTTCCGGTTCTGGTTCTTGGAAACTTTCTGAATCCGGCCTGAGGCTAAACTTCGACACTCCGGGAAGCTCGCTCGGACTCTTCGTCTACCGGCTACGAGGCAAGCCGGTTTTACGGCTCTATCTCGGCGACCCTGACTTACTTGATCTCATCCAGTACCACAAAGCTAAAGAGTGAGCTTGTGATAGTCCGACGACGGGGCGCTTTCGCCTGCGTCTGAGCCGATCCCAACTTATGCCGCCCGGAGATTTTTCTATCGCGCCTTATGCGATTACTGTTCCGGCACATCGTTGGAGTGAGTGAGACAGGCAACCAGAAATATCTCTGGGAAGCCCAGCATGAATAGGTCACGGGAGGTCGCTCTGAAGCTTGCCAAAACCGTGGAAGCGAGGGCGCGTGGCATCCATGCGCGGTGGGAAAGAGCGATTTGCTCCAACCAGACTCCCCAAGCGAAGCTCTATCTTGCGGCGAGAGATGCTGCCTTTTTTGTTGGCTTGGCCTTTGTCGTGACGTGGATTACGTCAATACTCTTGTCTATTCAACAGTTGATTCGCCTTGACCTCCTGTTCTGGCTAGGTCTGGCTTTTGTCGTCATTTTTGGTCTCTGGGCTGCATTCCTGCACAGTCTTGAGTGTTGTCGACACTACCGAAAGTTCAAGTGGGTTCGTCGTCTAGCCATGGCCGTTCTCGGACTCGGGGTGCTCGCCGTATCTGAACTAAGTCCAGAGTGGCTCTTTCCCAGCAAACTTGAGCAGGCTGTCGCCGCACCACCGCTAATGCTCATTGGCGCTGTTTTGTTTCTGGGCGCTCTTTATTGGTTGTACGAATCGACCCCGCTAGTTCAGCATCCAGCCAAATGGACCGCGAAGCGACTGAGAAACCTAAGCCTTCTACCGACCAAGGAGAGAAACCACATTGCGCGATACGCCTCCGACGCTGGCGTCCTAGTTCGTGCTGTTAGCGCACTAGGTCTAGGAGTCTCGTACGTTGTTGTTCTCTACGTTGCCTTTGTAATGACAATTCTGACGCTCCGGTTTGTAGCGTCATTGAGACAAACCTTGTCAGAATTGCCTTACTGAACTGCAGTCGAAAAACTCGACTTAGCTCAAATCCTCATCGTGCCTCCTTGTTTGAGAACCAGTTTCGCGGGCCGCAAGTTCTCATTCGCGATTTCGCTCGTGGCAACTGTCCTGGCCGGGTGCAGCAGCTTCATGTTGACACCCGGACAAAGCGTCACGCTGACAGGTGAAGTCGCCGTCGCTGCAATGAGCCAGTGCTCGCGTTGGACTCCATCATCAGTAGAAGAATTCTGGACTCCTACGCCTACAGATATTGAGTATCTCGAGCATCACCTTGCGAAACTGGAGGGGATGAAAGCGGAGGCTTGCTGCCTACTCGGAGCCAAACTGAGAGATCTGGATGCACACTATCGGCAGTACGTAGGGATCGTTTGGCAGAACCGGAGGTGGATCTATATCAACGGCTTCAAACCAGGCCCGACGCAGAAGGATTGGCAGACGACGCCCGTTCCAGTCTGCGACGGTGGCAGCTCTTTCTGGGGCGTGTTGTTCGACCCGGAAACTGCCAGCTTTGAGTGGTTGGCATTTAACGGTACAGCGTAGCCAGCGAGCGAGAGCACGGTTTCAGAAGACGACGCGATCTATGGTTGCGGCGCGACCGCGATCAAGGCACACTAGCCAACAGAAAGGCAGCAAGCGAGGGCGGGGGACTTCCTGGGGAGGTAGTCGATTGTTTGATCCAGAGGCGCAAATCACAACCCTACTGCAGCGCTGGCGGGATGGAGATCGAAATGCCTACGACGCGCTTTGGGAACTGATCTATCCCAGAATCAAACAGATCGCGCAGACCCAGCGCCGTAAGTTCAAGGGTCGCCAAGTACCGCGAACTACCGACTTGACGCACCAGGTTTACGAGCGCCTGCTGCCCTACGAGCGAAAACAGCCATGGAAGAATCGCTCAGATCTCCAACCATTCCTACACACAGTCTTCTACCGTCGCCTCATTGACTTGGTGCGCGCGCAGAACGCCAAGATCCACGGTGGCGACATCGATGTCGAGTCCGTCGATCACATGGAAAGTCAATCAATCCCGGCCGAAGCCGATATTGATCTGGCTCTCAGGAACCTCGGAGACGCTTTGAAGGAAATCGCGGAGACTGATTCCCGAGTTGCCGAAGTACTTTGCCTCAATATTTCGACGGACCTTACAGCTACACAAATCGGTCAGGAAGTCGGCGTTTCTCGTAGTTCCGTCTACGAAGACCTCAAGATTGGTAAAGCCATGCTTCTTGCTTTGCTGGAGACGTAATGCCTATTGAGCGATGGTCTGAGATCAAGCGGATCCTGCAGTCAATCAACCGCCTCCAACCTGCAGAGCGGCTCCAAGAGGCAAAGAAGTTGTGTGAGCCGGACGACGGCCTGTGGACCTTGGGAGAACGGTTTTTCCGCGCAGCCGCAGAACTGGGAACGGACGACTATTCGTCGCCAGCGAATCAATCCACGATCGCTTTTCAGCCCGGGGAGGCCATTGGTGACCTGACGGTCCAAGAGTTCCTTGGTCGAGGCGGAATGGGCGATGTGTACCTCGCCTCCCAACCATTCGGCAAAGAAGAGCGCCTTGTTGCCGTCAAAGTACTCCGACACCACGACAGTCGCACAACCCCCTCCGACTTTTACGTTGGACGGCTCACGAAACATCCCAACCTGGCCGAAGCCTACGGTGTCGATCGCCTAAAAGACGGCACCTTCTACTTGGTAATGGAGTACGTCAACGGCGTACAGCTTCTTGAGTACTTCGACCATCACCAAGCGACCTGGGCGGACCGCATTCGGACCATGGTTCAAGTCTGCGATGCTGTGGCCCACGCCCACTCCTACGGGATCATCCACCGAGATCTCAAACCCACCAACGTCCTGGTTTCCGACGATGGCGTCCCCAAAGTTGTCGACTTCAGCATTGCAAAGGACCTAGACCAAGATTCAACCGAAGGCAGCTACTACAGAAAAGGCACACTTGCCTTTATGGCTCCCGAACAAATCGGTGGTGTCGCGACCAGCACCGCAACAGATACCTACGCCCTCGGCATCCTTCTCTTCCTCGTTCTCACCGGCAAGATGCCCTATTCGTCCAGATCCGATGGCGAACTCCAGATCGAAATCATGGATGACCGCCAAGTGCCGCGGCTGGGCTCTTCCAACCTTGGAGACGCCGAAGCGTGGTGTGCTCCCCCCAAGGAGGCACCACGAAAACTAAGGCGTCTCTACCGGTCGGACATGGCCGACATCGTCGCAAAGGCCACGCATAAGGACCCAAGGCATCGCTATCTAAATGCAGCTTCACTTCGTGACGATCTTCTACGGCATTTCAAGAACAAGCCCGTGAGTGTTCGAGCGAAGACGCCACTCTATACAGCGAGGCTTTTTACCAAACGACGCCCCGGAATCGCCGCCGTTTTGATCGGTGTGCTACTGCTCGGAGCGGGCTGGGCATCGACAGCGCAACGGGCGGCAACGGAACGGCGTTCCGCAGCGCTTCAGCAAGCTCGCGCCGAGCACGTATCAGGGTTGATGGAGTTGCTTTTCGAGCATGCGGATCCGTGGCGACTGGAGCAACGCGAGGTCGGCGTCAGAGAACTACTCAAAGACGCAACCGAGCGCGTATCCGAGCAACTCGCCGACCAACCGGTTGCTGCTGTAGACATCTTGACATCACTTGCGTCCGTCTACACAAGCCTCGCGTGGAACGAAGATGCTAAACGGGCCGTTGCAGAAGCCGAAGCGATACTTACGGGTGGTCCGCAAGCTCCAACAGTTACGCGAGCACGCTTGCTAAACGAAACGGCCAAGGTCAACGAGATCCTTGGTTCGTACAACACGGCTCTGGCGCTCGCCAGACAAGCGGTTGAACTTGCTGGCACTCTTGATGACGAGCAGTTTCTGCTCGACACAAGAGAAACCCTAGCTAGCATCTTGGATGCAACAGGCGAATACGACGAGTCCATATCGACCTACGAACAGGTCCTCGCTAGCAGAAGAACGAATGGCCAGAACCCGTTACTTGCGTTCCGCACGATGAAGAGCCTCGCGGCGGTGCTTGAAACAGTCGGAGAACCTGACCGCGCAGAAGATCTCCTTAGAGAAGCCCTCCAGGGCCAGCGCCAACGCCTCGGTGAACATCCCGATGTTGCGGACACGTTGTCGACTCTCGCCACATCTCTGGACGAAAATGGCAAGACACAAGAAGCAGAGAAGCTCTACCGGCAGGCCCTCAAGATACTTGAGGACCAAGTCGGCCGGGAGCATCCGGCGGTTGCGAACGCCTACAACGATCTCGGCGTCATGTACTTCTTTCGCGGTGACCTAGACAACGCCGAGACCAATTACAACACTGCGCTTTCGATTCAAGCCGACATCTACGATGGCGAACACATCGATATCGCTCAAACAAGACAGAACCTCGCGATGATCCTAGAGGACCGGGGCGATTTTGACCTTGCTGAGAAGCATCTTCAAAACGCTCTCGCGATTCGCACCGAACTACTTGGCGACCAACATGAGCTGACCGCCAACACACTTAATTCACTTGGCTTTCACATGCAGACGCGGAGGCGCTTTGAGGAAGCCGAATCGTACTTCCGCCAAGCTCTCGCGATGAGAACCGAAGCGCTGGGCGCAGACCACGAAGTCGTGGCAGAAGCCCACAACAACCTCGGTGTACTCCTCCACGAGATGGGCTTGCTGGAAGACGCGATCGAAGAGTTCGATCAAGGACTGAACATCGCTCAGTCATCACTTGATTCAGGTGACACGATCTATTTGGCGCTCTTGAAGAACCTGGCGGAAGCGCAAAGCGAATCAGGAAACTGCGAGGCCGCTATTGAGACGCTTGAACAGGTGATTCCCCAAATGAGCGCCACATTCGGTGAGAACCACTGGCGCAAAGCCAGCGCTGAACTCAGCTTGGCGGAGTGCTTGTTGAAGAGGGGACTCCTTGATCGCGCCGAGAAACTGCTCCTCACGGCCGCACCCATTCTCGCCGAGCGTTGGGGCAAGAACGCCCCGATCACACAGCGTGCTTACACTGGTTTGACTACGCTGTATTCGCAGTCCGGCCATTTGGAATCTGCAGAACGTTACCGCCAGCTCCTCGTCGAGCCTGTCGAGTAGCCCCATTTCAATCGTCCATTCTGGACTCAAGACTCCTCTTTCCGCTTACTTCATTGAGGGGCGGGGGTTCGCCTTGTCCCACAAGCAATCTAGACCTTGGGAGAGGAGGTCCATGCCTAGTTTTCAGTTATCCCTTGCGGCTCCCATACCGCTTGCTACCTTGAAAGATGAACATGCGAGTAAGTAAGAACATCTGGCTATCTGTGGGAGGAGCGTTGCTTGTACTCGTAGCCGTTGGCGCCGCACCTCTAGTCGCCAAGCCGCGTGTGACGTGGACCCCCACCGAAGTCACCGCAACAGTCATCCACGAAGAACCACAACAGACGACCGTTTCGTTTTCGTCCAGCGAAGACCTAGGGCTAGTGGTCCTCCGCGTTGTCCCCGAACTGGAACCGTATGTGAGCGTAAGCCCAGATACCGCATTTGAGGTCCTGACTAACCAGGACTACACGGTGACACTGTCCTTCGATCTCGTTGGTTACGACGTACTCGGACTTCTAGCGGGCACGCTTCAAGTTTGGGCGGTTGACGAGAACAGTCATTTCTCAAAGCCGTTACCGGTCAGACTGGATCTACTGCCCTTCGAACTTCCAGCGGATCCTGGTGACATAGGGAAAGACACTCTTCAAGGAGTCGACAGCGACAGCGATGGCGTGCGCGACGACGTTCAGCGATTCATTGCTTTTCGGCATCCCACAGACCCTGAAGCACGCTCCGCGCTGCGACAGTACGCAAAAGTAATGCAAGCCAATCTGCTTCGCACCGGGAACTCGGAAGACGCTCGGGCCGGGGTGCCGCATATCCACAGAGCCCACGATTGCCTCTATTACACGTTCGGCGAATGGGAGAACGGGATTCAGGTGGAGTTCGAATCGCCCAACCAGGAACGCCTCGCGACAAAAGCTGAGCTGCTCAATACCCGCGAGAGAATCGAGGCTTTTTTGGAGTATGACTCTTTGCTGTCAGGAGGCCTGTATTTCACTGACGAAGCAACAGCAGAAGACTGCGTAGAGGAGGTTGCCCAGTGAGGAATCGTAATCTGTCTATCTGGATAGTGGTCGCCATTGCCGGGCTTTCCTCGATTGGACGGCTAAGCGCGACAACTTTCGAGCCTACTACTATTGCTTTTGGCAACGGCGTCAATACAACCGAAGACGAGGCCGAGGCTCACAAGAATGAGCTAAAGGGTCGATTCTCTTCATATGCCCTTACTCAAGGGTTTGACCTCAACTCGATTACCGACAATCTTCAGTGGGCCATCGCCTACAACCAAACAGCATGCAGAGAAGCAGGAGCTGGTGGAGCACCTACTCTTCTGAAGTCGTGTCCCGCGGATCTCTTCGAAGCCTATGTCCAATGGAAGGAACAAGAGGGGGTTCTTGTCGATGACTACCACTTCCTGTTCAGCGTCGGGAAATTGGTGGCCTCGCCGACACTTGCCGGCGCTGCTTTCTTCCTCGTCGAGGAAGCACTCGTGGCCATTCACGAGGAAGCAATTGCTCAGACGCTCGACGAACACATATCCCAAGTGTATGGGCCGTCTTTTGAAGCTGGTCGACCGGTACTTTTGGTTGCCCATTCCCAGGGCAACTTTTTTGGGAACGATGCTTTCGGTGAACTATCCAGCGAGCTGCAAGATAGCTTTAGGATGGTGTCGGTGGCGACACCGGCAACCAATGTCCTCGGACTCCTCTGGCCCTACACAACCATCCCTGGCGATGCGATTACGGCTGTTCCCTACAGCTTGCCCGCCAATGTCCCGACCGCAGTTTGCAGCGACAACTGGGCTTGTCATGGGTTTACCAGCAACTACCTAAACGATGATCATGCCCGAATTCAGATCTTCGTGCAGATGCTCGACGCGCTGGGTCGGCTACAACCGCCAACTCCTGCCCCCGTTTTCGCTGACGACTTCAACGACAACATGATCGACATCACCAAGTGGATGTGGCGTGGCAATACCGTTTCGGAAGTTGGTGGGATCATGCGCATCGATGCAGCGATAACTGATCGATACGGCGTACTGGACAGCGTTCCCATTCAATTTGACCGGACCAAACCCGTGATCTTCGAGCGGCAAGCACGCCTTTGGCACGCCAATGTCAACTACAACGGTGCCTTCAATATTTTTGTTGACGGTCACCCAGAGTACCGATTCGGCTTGCAGTACGCCCACTACTTCTACACCGGAGGCACCAACCGGTGCGTGGCCCATGGATTTGCCGTGGTCGCGAACGATGGACGTGCCCATCGATGTTCAGACCGTGGAGTCAACGTAAGCGAGATTATCCCTCCCGTTTGGAATACCTGGTTCAACGAGCGTTTCGTCTACGACCCGGTGTCTGGCGATACGAGGTACTACATCGACGGTCAACTCAAGATCGAGTTCAACGTCGGGCCACTACCACCTGGAATCGATGAGATATCTCTGCACTACACCCCCTGGGGGTGGTCTACTGGCCACTACCAATTAATGGACGATCTCTTGATTTCTCAATGATCTACTGATGACTTGCGCTGAACGGGCGGCTTGGCCGCCCGTTCAGCAGGAGGCGAAGATAGTAGGAAAAGTTCGGCAGGGTCAGAAAGTCGTCGCGCGTGAAGACTGGGGAAAACTCTTGAGAAAAGAGATGCGTGTCGACAGCGCCGACTCGAAAAACGATCACGGTACCGCTGTTGCCAAGCAAGGCGTCTCGGACTCCCCGATCTAGTTGCGCCGCATGCTGGTTCGCTGCTGTAACCCCAATCCCGTACTTCCTTAGCTCCCCCAACATTGCCGCGCTGTGGGTGGTTGCAAAGGATTGAAACTCGTCCGCGATCACCCAGAAAGGTGATCGCCCACTTCTGGGTAGCTGCGACCTCGATAGCGCTGCCAACACCAGCCTCGACAGCAGCATTGATCCGAGCAGATCGCTCGGACCTTCTCCCAGGACACCCTTCGATAGGTCAGCGAGGATCACTTCTCCTCGGTCCATCGCCTGACGCAATCGAATCGGTTCACCCCGGTCAGAGAACGCCTGCCGGAGCCTCGGATCGGCCAAGATCGCTCCGACTTTGTTTTGCACCGGAGCCAATGCCATCGAACGGAATCCATGACTCCACCTGTTGTATTCAAACTTCCAGAAATCGGTAACGGCCTTGTTGCTGACGTGGCCGACCAGTCCTGATCGAAACCGAGCATCAGCCAACAGCCTCGGTACGTCCAGAAGAGTTGCTTTCGGCGCGTACAGCAGCGTCCAAAACACGTTGGTGAGGATGTAGGAGAGCCTCGGTCCCCACTCGTCCGACCAAATCTTCTTGAAGGTTTCGACTAGGCCAGCGACGGCAAGCGGAAACTGATCCTCTGGCACGCCGTCAAACGGATTGACGTTCCAACCGTCGATACGGTGGTCGAGCCAACGAACCGGACGACCGATGCGTTCGGCTTCTTTCTTCACCTCGACAGCCAAGTCGCCATGTGGATCGAGTAAGAGAAACCCTCTCGGACCTGCAAGGTCTTGCCGAGCAATCTGGCCCAAGAGCGTCGACTTGCCGACGCCGGTCTTCCCCACAATCCAGATGTGGCTCAGGCGGTCGCGTTCTTTGATCCCAAACTTGCGCAGCTTGGCCCTGGCGTTGGCGTACCCCAAATGTGTAACCCGGTCTTCTCCCTCCATCCCTCAAGCGTGCGGCACGCCACCAACTCTGCAACCAGCCTTTCCTGCCAAAACAAAAGGCCCTCCAAAGGAGGGCCAATACACAGCTACCAGCCACGCACCTTCATCGACACCCACTGCGTGGGGCTGCCGAGAATGAGGTGGTCAACGAGCTGGATTCCGACAACGCAACCAGCGTCATCCATGCGCCGAGTGAAGGCGATGTCCTCTGCCGAAGGCTCGGGCTTTCCCGAAGGATGGCTGTGAAACAAGATCACTCCTGCGGCTCCCAGCTCCAGCCCCGTCCGAAGAATCGGCCTCGGCTCAACCGCGGCTCGCGTGAGAGTGCCGACAAAGAACCTGCGATCCTCAATCACGCGATTGCGCTGATTGAGAAACACCGCTCCCATCACTTCCTGAATCGGCTTGCGATACCTGAGAAACAAGTACCGTGCGACCGCTTCTGGATTCGACAGCGCATCGCCGTTGCCGATCTCCAGTCGAGCCAAACGAACCGAAAGCTCGGTAGTTGCAGCGAGCCTTGCGGCGCCCTCGTAGGTAAGTCCATGGCCTTCTAGATCGTTGACTGTGAGACCGACGATGCCACCAACACCCTGCACTCTGTCCAAGGCTTCAGCAACAATCGACTCGGCCTCTCCACTCATTCGCTCAATCAACTCAACATCCGAGAGATACCCAGGAGGGACGTACACCGCGCCGGCGCCGCCACCCCGAGGTACTCTCGGTACGACCGTTACCCGGTCGGTTTTGGCACTCCGCACGGTGCATCACCTCCTTTCGGTGCGCGGACACAGCTTTCCCAAGGGCACTGGTGCCCGGTTCGCTGCTCTCTCTGTCGTTACTGGTTCATGCGAGCGTGGAATCGCTCGCGCTCTTCTCGGGCAAGCTGCGCGGTTCCCAAGGCGACCGCTTCAAACACCACCATCCGATCGTCTTCTCGCTCCCAGGCGACCTGAGGTCTTGGCAAACGGTCGGCAAGCTCGGGGAATACTCGCGAGATGGCCACTGCCACCTCAAACCTCGAGTTTGGCTCAACTTGGCGGTACTCAAGATACACGTCCTCTTCACTGACTTTGCGAAACCCTACGCCCCATTCGAGCCCGCGCTCGACTAGGAGTGCAGCTACGCGAGCTGCCTTTGGAGCCTCTCCAGATTTGTAGTTCTTGACGATGAGAAAGTCGGGGTCGAATCGTTCAATGAGGGCATCGAGATGCTTCAAGATCCGAGCTTCGTCGTCGTAGCGTGCTTTCCTCGTACCCCACTCGACAAGGCGCTGCGACCCTTCGAGGACGGCAACTCCGATCCGCTGTGGCCTGATCCCGAGCGCCAATGCTCGGACTAGTTCTCCTCCCATGGCACGATGACGGTGTCATCAGGGAAACAGATCTCAGAGAGTTGCTGAAACTTGCGCGGCCGCGGATGCTCACCCTTGTCTTCAATCTCGGCAAGAAGCTCCTTCGCGCGGTCCTGCACGCAGGCCTCAACTTCCTCGTAGAGGCCTGCGAAGAGCTTTGCGAGTGGCTCTCCATAGACCACTTCGTAGGCGATGAGCACACGAACCGACGGGAGCTGGCGGCCCAGCTCATGCTTGGTGACGTTGGCATCCTGCGAAACACCGACAAGCTGGGCCACTTCCTGCTGCGAAAGCCCCACCCGTTTGCGGTACATCGACAAGTAGTTGTGTAACAAAGAACCCATATCTGTCTTTCAGAATACGCGCTCACCCGAAGCCGACAACCAGCACATCCTGCCGCAGTGGCAGGATCGAGCTTTTAGATATCTCTTTCTTTATAAAACTTTTATATATCGACTGCAGAATCCGCAGTTTCACGCCAAATAGGACTCAAGCGGCCTCGTCTCGCCTGAAAAGCTGTACACAGTTTGTCCACGCCGATGTCGGCCGCAAGAGGTGACGATGCGTCAGGTGGTGCTCGATGAGACCCAACTCGACAATGCGATCCAAGTGCTCGTAGAGAGTCCGTTCACTGATCCCCAACGCCTGAGCGAGGTACTTCTTGGAAGCATGGCACCAACCAGGTGTCCTGCTTTTCTCTCCAGCCAGCCGATCGATCATTTCGGCAAGGGCGTACTCGGTAAGCGAAAGCCTCAGCTTGCGCCGAGCGTCCAAGTAAATGACGACATAAGGAGAAGACTGCTTCCTAACCATGACTTTCAATGAACCGCCCAAGCCAGTCTGCTACCGATCCGCCCCTAAGATACAGGTCAGCCGCTCCTCCACCATCACCCACTTCCGCAGGCCAAGGAATCACCTTGGCTTCGGGCAAAGCCATACGAATCTTGGCCTCGACCTCCCGGCGAGAGAGACGACCTTTCTTTCTCTCTCGTTTATCTCCTCGCTTCAAAGCCACAACCAGTTGGGGAACGCGGTCCAGCTCTTCCACCCACTCTCTGGCCTTGAAGTAGAGCCCTGATCCGGTCGCACAGACTGCTGGGAACCCGGCGCTTTCAACAACCAAGCACTCGTGGACGCCCTCACAGATCACGAGCAGCTCTGGCCTTTGCTTGACGGTTTCCCACGGAAACAACTCAACGTACCCAAGCTCTTCTGCCGGCAGCCCGATTTCAATCCACTTCTCAAAGAAAGCCACGCTCCCCGTCCTGCTCCTCACGGGAACCGTGATGAATTCGTCATCCCAACCGATCCCGTGCCGATCGATGACCTCATCGGAGATACCGGAGTCATTCAAGGCAGCCCGGACGATGCCCGGCAAACGGGAGTGATATTTGCTGGCCAACCGCTCGATGTCCGTATCCATGACTTCACGGTACGGGCTGATCTGTACGTTGTCAGACAGCCCATCCTGCCTCTGCGGCAGGATGGGCTGGTTTGCAAAACGTCATCTGTAACCGACTATGTCTACATGGAAAAGGATGCCCCTCAACCTGATGACCAAGAACTCCGAGAAGTAGCCGATCGCCTCGCGGACCTTTTGCTTGACATCTGGCTTGAGGAGCGCACTATGAGCGACACAGACCAACATGATCGGGAATCCAGGTGACAACTGCATTGTCCTCTGCCGGGTGAGTGATCCAGGCGACGTCAACAAAGGAGACAGCTTTGAGGACCAAGAAGAAAGAGCGCGTCAAACCGCTCGAGAAAACCAATGGAATGAACCCGAGCGTGTTTTCGAAGAACCTCTATCGAGCCTCAAAGGGGTGCGGCCTGTCATCGAGGAAATTGTTGGCTACGTCAAGTCGAGCCCCGAACCCATCCACCACCTTGTCGTTCGCGACCTCGACCGATTCTCCAGAGCTGGAACACTTGACTACCTGGAGCTCAAGAGACGCATGGCAGAACTGGGCGTCAACATTGTCGACAGCCGCGGCATCATTCAGCCTGAGCGAAACACGCTCGACCATCTCGGACTGGAATACGAATGGAGCAAGTACTCACCGAGTGAAGCAGCCGAAATCCTCGCCGCGATCACCGCAAATCAAGAACTGCGCAACATGCTTACCCGTATGGTCGCCAAGCAAGCACTGCTCGTTCGCGACGGCTACAAAGTCCGCCAGCCTGCTGACGGATTTCTCAACAAGAAGATCGTCGTCAACGAACGGGAGCGTGTAATCGAGGTACCCGATCCCGACCGTGCGGACTACTACCGAGACATGTTTCGGCTGCGCGCAAGTGGCCGCATGACCGACAAAGAAATCGTCAACCGCATCAACGCAGATGGGTTCAAGACCAGGGGATTCAAGCGGTGGGACAAGACCAAAACGCGCGTCATTGGACACTCCCAACCCAAGCCGCTGACCGTCAAGCATTTCCAAGAAATCATCGAGAGGCCCATCTACTGTGGGGTACGGGTGGAGAAATTGACATTGGGCGAGCCAGTACGAACCCAGTATCCAGGGCTGATCTCAATCAAGACCTTCAATCAAGCCAACCGGGGCAAAGTCAAGATTGAGGAGAAGGTGGATGGTTCACTCGCCATCCACTACGGCGTGCGCCATGCTCCGGTACGCCTGAAAAACAACCCGCTCTATCCGTACAAGAACGTCGTACATTGCCCGGAATGCCCCGACAAACCGTTCCTGGGTAGTGCTTCGCGAGGTCGGCTCGGGACTCGTTATCCGGCCTACCACTGCAACCGCGGCCACTACCTGCGCATCCCAAAAGCGGCGTTTGAGGAATCAGTTGATGGTTATCTCGAAGGACTGCACCTAGACCCTGAGCAGATCGACGAGGTTGAAAAGGCGCTTCGGCGAGCGTGGAAACAACGAAGCCATGACATCAGGGCGCAGCAGAAGAAGCGCAAAGAACACATCACGACGCTGAAGACTGAACAAGACGCGGCCGTATCCAGTTTGATAGCTGTCAAAGAGCCGATCGCCAGAGAGAAAATCGAGGCACGCGTAAAGGCTCTTGAGGAACAGATCAAGAAAGCCCAAGGTGGACTCCCGCAGGAAGTGCCGACAGACGACTTTGAGGCGTTTGTCGCATGGGCAAGGGACGTAATGGAACACCCCCTCAAATGGCTTAAAGACTCGACCTATATCGAGCGACAGCGAGCACTCTTCGAGTGTATTTTCGAGCGCCCACCGACCTACGAAGAATTGGTTAATGGAACACCCAAAATACGGGAACTTTTCGGGCTGATTAGGCTATTTGCTATGGCCAAATCCGACTGTGTGCGCTCACTACGATTTGAATGGAACACCGTGCAGCCGGTGTTGAAACAATGGCTGCGCGACCGAGGGCTCCTCGAACAACGCGCCGCTGTACACCAACGCAGAGCAGCTTAGCTCCGGATTCGACCTCCTAGATCCGTCCAAGCTCATACTCACTCCCATCCATAGTTTCCTCAAACAAGCTCCAATAGGAATCCTTGCCCACGATGATGAAATCGAGGAATCGAAAGTGCAGCACTTCCGACTGACGTTCGAGTTCGCGGATGACATCTTTATCCGAATCGGAAGGTGCAGGATTGCCTCCTGGGTGGTTGTGAATCAAGACGAATGTCTTGGCGCTGGTCAAGAATGCATGCCTGAAAACTTCGGTTGGAGAGCAAAGCGTCTCGTGACTACTCCCGACGCTGAGCACCGAGTAAACGCTCGCCTTCTGATCGTCGCTCAAGTACAGGCCCAGAAGTGTTTCCTGCGACCTGTCTTTGATGTCACGAAAGATCTCGTAGACCTGCTTGGGGTCACGGATCTGCTCGTTGATCGGGTTCTCAAATTCTCCATCAACAAGCTCGATATTGAGCTTCCTCAGATACCTGTTTTGCATACAAACGCACCTTCAGGGTAGCGCGTTCTCCCGTCTTGTCTAGAGTTGACGGCGCATCAAATTCGACGTCTATGGCTCGGCCCAGTTTGCATGTCGGACCTGCTACTCTTCGCGAAAGCCCTAGTCAGTCTGCATCGCACAGCGATGTAACTTTGCTTTCGCCATACCGTGTCCAGCAACGACGGCCAATTCTCTTCGGTAGCAGAGCCCACCGAAGTAATGCGCCTCGATGACGCCAGGCGTGCTTTGGCGGAAATCAAGACCATCGACGAAGCAAAGGGCATTTTGGATGTCGCCCACGCGGCTGCGGTGTATGCCCGCAAGGCAAAGCTCGGCCTTGAAACCCAAAACCACGCCACAGAAATCAAATTGCGAGCGGAACGTCGTGCTGGCGAACTTTTGGAGTATTTGGAGCGCAAGCAGGGCATGCGCTCAGATATCACTTCTTCCACCGGTGGAAAAAGTTCTCCATACGCGAGGGCACTCAAAGACAACCAACTCAGCTACCAAGCAGCGTACCGTTGGCGTCGCATTGCCTCACTGCCCTCGGCCGACTTCGAACATCACATCGCCACAACCAAGAACTCAGGTGGCGAACTCACCACCAAAACGCTCCTGCGATACGTCGCACGCTGGGAGCGTCGACGTAACGTGAAGGCAAAGGAAACTGAGACGCTAACCATTGAGGATCTACACAACCTCGTTGGCAAGAAAACGTTTGGCACCATCTACGCCGACCCGCCGTGGCCATACGACAATCAAGCATCGGAGGGCGCTGCCATTGCGCACTATGACTCTCTCTCAATCGAAGAATTGCGGGCGCTCCCAGTCGCGCAACTCGCTGCCGACCCAGCCCATTTGCACTTGTGGACGACCAACGGCTTCCTACCAGAAGCACTCGACCTCATGGAGGCGTGGGGCTTCGACTACAAGAGCGTGTTCGTTTGGGTCAAACCAGAGCTCGGGCTAGGCAACTACTGGCGAGTTTGCCACGAGTTCCTCTTGCTCGGCGTCAACGGAAACTGCACATTTCCTGGTTCCGAACGAAGCTGGCTTGAACATCCACGGCGAGCCGGCCACAGCATCAAACCAGCCGCTGTTCGAAAGCTCGTTGAAAGGGTCAGCCCAGCCCCGCGGCTGGAGCTATTCGCCCGAACCGTTCATGACGGTTGGGTCTGCTGGGGTAACGAAATAGCGCGGAGGAAACTCTAGATTAGATCGACCATCGGCAGTTCAGTCGCAGCCAACCGTCAGGTGATTATCCTAGCGCCTCACCGAGAAATCGAAGATCTTCATGAAGATGGAAATGGCGTATTCACCTGGCTCCAGATCCGCCGTCGGTTCAACAATCGTGCGCTGACCGTCCCTCCTGATGGTCGTAGGAATAACGAGTTTCTGCTTCGCCGAACCCAAACCTTTCGTACCACCGAAGCCACTGCCGAACCGGGCAATTCGCTGTCGCTTCTTACCTTTTACGTCGAGTTCAATAAGAGCTACGTCGGCCGTAACCCACGCTTCAGGAAGGATGAATCGTGGCCTTGGGTCGGTGGTGCGTGTCGACGCGGTCGTACCTGACAACGCGACTGATGTCGATGACCTAAATGTCATCGCACGTGTCATCGAGACCTGCGTCGATGCACGAGCCGCCCAAATCTGCTGCTCACCTTCCGTGGTCAACATAGTGATCTGGAAGGGATGGTCGACTTCCTGACCGAAATCCGGAGATTGCGGTTTAGGCGCCGCATCTGAGACTGTCTTCACTAGTTCCGCAAGAACGGCCTCACTCGCACCGGCCTCCCGTAACGCGATGAGTGCGTCAGCCGATGTATCCCGTTTCTCAATCGGGATCTGTCGGATTTTGGCGATGACAACCTCGTCAGAAAGCCCAGCCTGGACGAGCTGGAGAACTTCGTCGTTAGGCGTCTGTTGTTGCGCCGCTGCAGCGGCTGCCAACAAACTCCCAACAAAGACGACCGCATGACGTTTGTAATGCTGCATCCAACCTCCTTAGCAGTTGCTGATGTCACATCAAGACAGTGTACATCATTTTTGTGTACACAGAGACAGTGTGTAGCAATGTGCCAATGGCGACCCTGCATCCCATTCGCTATCGGCGTATGCTTGAGAAGTTACGTGGAGCTCGCATCGAAGCCGACCTCACACAGGCTGAAGTCGCCAAATTGATCGACGTTCCTCAACAGTTCATCTCTCGAATAGAGACTGGTGAGCGCCGAATCGATCCATTGGAACTCCTCGAACTTGCGCAGGTTTATGACAAACCGCTTGCATTTTTTCTTAAGTGAGACTGGCTCCTTCGAGCGACATAGACGCTACGGAAAGTTCCGGCTATCCTGACTCGAAGCGAGCGCGAGAACTCATAATTTCGAGAACGCAGTGCCACCTTTGAAGGAATATCAGCCGTACGTAGACGAGCTGGCGGAACTCTTGAGCAAGGCAGCTCCGCAAAATACCGCTTCATTTGTGGAAGATTCGATCACCGCCGCACTTGATGGGCACCCGTCGGAAGCTTTACGGAGTCTCGTGAAGTTGGGGAAAAGACGGAAACAGGGCATCTTCTTCTCCGGCAGAAGCGATGGAAGATTCGATCACCGCCGCACTTGATGGGCACCCGTCGGAAGCTTTACGGAGTCTCGTGAAGTGGGGAAAAGACGGAAACAGGGCATCTTCTTCTCCGGCAGTTCGATAGCTACCGAAGTCGCGAAATTAGTGGGCAACCCTGTCAGCTCGACGGCGCGGTTCTTAGATCCGGCAGTTGGTGCAGGCGATCTACTGCTTGCGTGCGCATCGAGGCTTCCAGTCCGAAGATCGACGACAGCGACTTTAAGAGAATGGGGCACATACCTTTCTGGTCGGGACATTCATCCGGAGCTCGTTAACGCAACACGGATAAGACTCGCTCTACTAGCCGCTTTGAAGTGCGAGAAACGAACAAGAGTCGGGATCCATCAGCTCTCGGACTTGCTTCCCAACATTACAGCCGGTTCTGGGTTGCGTGCCCAAGCTGCAGTTGCTAACGCCACCGATATTGTTATGAATCCGCCGTTCACAAAGGTAAAGGCAACAAAACAATGTTCTTGGGCCCAAGGTTCGGTCACCAATGCCGCAATTTTTTTAACCAAGATGGTAAAGCAGGCGAAAGAAGGAACACGAATCGTTTCAGTGCTTCCTGACGTGCTGCGAAGTGGGTCAAGGTACAAGAAATGGCGTTCGTATATCGAACAACATGCTTACGTTGCTTCGATCAAAGTCCTTGGTCGATTCAATGCATCTACCGATGTCCATGTGTTTCTTCTACAACTCCAGGTAGGCAGCTCATCTAGAAAACGCGCCTCTTGGGAGTTAGTCGGGCACTCCACCAAGCGACTGAGCGATTATGTTGATGTACGAGTTGGACCGGTGGTTGATTTCAGGCACAGACAAGTCGGTGCAAAACATCCTTTTGTCACTTCAAAAGGTCTCAGAAAATGGGGGGAAATCCGCCCCTCCCGTTTTCGCCGATTTGAAGGCACCTTGTTCGAAGCTCCTTTCGTTGTCGTACGCCGAACTTCACGGCCTGAGGATCTACACAGAGCCGTTGCAACCATAGTCCGTTCAGATCGGCGAGTCGCTGTCGAGAACCACTTGATGGTTCTTCTGCCTAAGGACGGGAGCCTGGAAACCTGCCGACGTGCGGTGCAGGTCTTGAAGTCCGACCGCACGTCCAAGTGGCTAAACTCACGAATTAGGTGTCGTCACCTTACAGTGCCAGCTCTTGAGGACACACCTTGGGTCATAGAATGACCAAGAGTAGCGAAAACTTCCGCTTTGCTCCGGCGATCCTCCAGCGACTAGGAGAGGAACTAAACCCGCATCCAGACCAAGGAATCCTCGAGTTGGTGAAGAACGCATACGATGCCGATGCGCGTACCTGCAAAGTAGAGCTGCTAAAGACCAACAAGAAAGGTGGCACGATTCGCGTATCCGACAATGGTGACGGAATGGACCGCGACCAGATCGTCGACGGGTGGCTTCTGCTCGGAAAATCATTAAAAACGTCTACCAAACCAACACGGCTAGGCCGATTGCCTGTGGGCAACAAAGGCCTCGGCCGACTCGCGTCTCTCAGGATGGGAAACAAAGTCCACCTGGAAACCAAACCTAGGCTGGTACCGCAAGCCAAGCATGAGCTGAAGATCGATTGGAAGAGCTTTGACGACGCCACTGCGGTCGAAGATGTCCCGCTTACGCTACGAACCCTTCACAGATCGAAAGCAGAGAGTAAAGGCACCTGCATCACAATTACTGGCCTTCAAACACACCTAAGAAGGATGGACGTGAAGCGGCTCGCAAGGTCAATGGTGTTGCTTGCTGACCCTTTTGACGATCAACACGGTTTTCAACCAGTACTAGTTGCGACTGAGTTTCGGGATCTTCAAAAGCTTGTAAAGAACCAATACTTCGCTGACGCTGCGTATCGACTTGATGCCGCTGTCGACGGCAACGGCAAAGCAAGCGCTACCGTATACGATCCACGTGGCAACAAACTATTCAGAGCCTCACACAGCGATCTCGGCACTTCAAAGAAGAGGTACTCATGCCCTTCTGCACGCTTTGAGCTTTGGGCATTTCTACTCGACAAGAAGTCTTTTACACCAGGAGGACCAACGGTCACCGAGGTGCGCGATTGGCTGAATGCTGTTGGCGGAGTTCACGTCTATCACCGCGGTCTCAGAGTCCACCCATATGGTGACGAGGGCCATGACTGGCTGGACATGAACCTTCGGCGAGCGCGCTCGCCGGAGGAACGACCGTCAACGAATACATCTGTTGGACGGATCACAATTGACGACCCAGGGGAACGACTTATACAGAAGACTGACCGCTCAGGCTTCGTCGAGGACACTGCATTCACAGAATTGCGACGCTTTGCGCAAGATGCACTGGACTGGATGGCGAGACGAAGACTGGCTGAGAGAGAGAAACGCAGAAATGTGGCCCGAACAGAACGAGCGGAGGACGTAGAAAAAGCGAAAGCTGCTGTCTCCAGCGCAATAGAGGCAATATCGAAAACGGAGCGCCAGCCACTTGAAAGAGTATTTCGATCATACGAGAAGGTTCGCGATCAACGAGAGCAGACTTTGCTCGAGGAGGTGCAACTCTACCGGACTCTTTGCACGGTTGGGACTACTGCCGCTACCTTTGCGCATGAATCCAAGAAGCCTCTAACCACAATGGCGCGGTCGGCAACAACGGTACGGTCCATCGCGCAGGAACGGGTCTTGAAGAGGGACCTTGATGATTTCTCTGAGGCGTTGACCCTTATCACTACGTCTGCAAATGCCCTCAAGAGCTTTACAGAGCTAACTCTCGGGCTTCTGCAACACGACAAGCGAATACCTGGGCAAGTGGATGTTCACAAAACGATCCATGGCGTAATGCGCCTACTTGGGCCCCACTTTCAAAGGATGTCCATTGCTACAGTAGTTGAGTTAAGCAACACCTCTCCCTTCCTATATGGAACAGAGGCCGCCCTTGAATCGATCCTAGCTAACCTCCTAACAAACGCCATAAACGCAATCAAGGCTAGGAGAACCCAACAAGGGAACCGATCTATTCAGATCAGTACCGATGTCGGCGCAGCAACTCTAACGCTAGAAGTTGCTGATTCCGGAACCGGCATCATCTCTCTTGATACCGAGGAGATGTGGCTTCCAGGCCAAACAACCACCCCACAAGGAACTGGACTTGGCCTAACAATAGTCCGAGACGCCGTCATTGATCTTGGCGGAGAGATATCCGTTCAAGAAGAAGGCTCGTTGGGAGGAGCAGTGTTCACGGTAACGCTACCTAGACTGGAAGCTTAAAGATGCAAGTGAATACGATCGCAATCATTGACGATGAACAGGAATCTCGATCTTCCCTCGCACTTACTGTAAGACAAACTGGTCGCGAAAGCGTTGAGTTCGATCGCGCCCCAACCTCCACCGACGAATTTGTCCATCGGATTCGAGACAGTGCAGAGGCAGCAATCTGCGACCATCGTCTTGACGTTGGTGATTTCGGTGCTACGTTCACTGGAGCACAGCTCGCAGCTCAACTTTATGATGCCGATGTACCCGCTATTTTGGTATCCGAGTACGTGTCTACAGATCTCCCTGATATTCGAATGTACCGAAGGAAAATGCCTGTCTTGGTTCATGCAGATCAGTATGATGAGGAGTCCATTGAAGAAGGCCTGCGCTTATGCGAGCGCGAGCTAGCTGACGGTCCGAGTTTCGACCGACGACCTTTCCGCGCTCTCGTTCACGTCAAGCGTTTGGTCGAGTTCGGCAGCAGGAGAATGGTTTCCGCATTCGTGCCTGATTGGAATGAAAGGGCAGCGATTAGTTTTCCGGATGAACTGATCGATGAATCCCTTAGATCAACACTGAAAGAAGACGTTCGTTACTGGGCGCAGGTGAATACGGGAGCGTCTAAAGCGGAAGACTTATATCTGGACGGGTTCGAGTTGGCACATAAGTAGCCATGCCGCATCTCTACATCCTCGATGTGGGTCACGGTAATTGCGCCGTCCTTGTAGATGACAATGGTGTCGTCGTTGTCGACGCCGGCGGATTTAGCTCTCCACTCGCTGCATTTCTCATGGACTCGGGCCTAAATAATGTCTCGAGCGTCCTCCTGTCACACTCCGACGAAGATCACATTGCTGGACTTCGTAGCGTCATTAGCCAGCCTGAAATTCAAGTAGGACAGGTAGTCATCAACTCAGATCACCTGAAGTCAACCGACTGTTGGAAAAACCTCGCCTATGCGTTGAGCGATGCTCAAAAAAGAGGTCAGTTGCGGTTCCGTGTCGGCCTCACGACTGGCGACTCTGGAACTTTTGATTGCGGTAGAACCAACATCGAGATCCTAAGTCCGGACCCTGCAACCGCAGCACTACGTCAGCGTAAAGGGGACCCCGCGCACACTGATTCGAACTCAAGCAGCGTGGTCGTGCGTTTCTCCACAGATGGAGAATCGAAAATATTGCTAGCCGCCGATATGGATGCAGAAACACTGACGGAGTTGTTGCAGACGAATCCGGATATTAGGACTCCTATATTGGTTTGGCCTCACCACGGTGGTTGGCCCGGCACAACTAACACTCAGAAGGCAAAGAATTTCGCTCAGAGTCTATGCGCAGCTGTGCAGCCAGAAGTAGTTATTCTTTCCTTTGACCGCAACCGATACAAGAACCCCCGCCCAGAGATTGTCGAAGTTATTAGAGAGTGTCGCCCAAGCGCGTGGATCGCGTGCACTCAACTTTCGAAGCGTTGCTCGGACGACGCACATCGTGAGCCGCTTGCACACCTTTCAAACGCTACTGCAAGAGGCAAGGGGTCAGGCTCTTGTTGCGCAGGGTCATTTGTCGTGGATCTATCCAACCTCAAGATCGAGCCACTTCAATCACGTCACCAGGACTTTGTTAAGGCGGTGGCTCGCAAGTCACTGTGCCAAATTGGTGCCGCCAAATGAGTATCGTTCTTGTTGAAGGAGCCGGTTCGCTGCTAGTCCGCTGAGTGCTGACGCTTGAGGACAACATTCCTGAGTTGCCTCACTTTGTTAGACACCCTCTCTAGGGCGCTGAATCTCTCCCTTCTCAGCTCTGCTGTCGGGTACTCAGTACTGTCAAAGTTTGTTCGAGTGTGCGCCAATGACTCCAGTATTAAGTCGATATCCTCAAGAGTCAGGTTTTCTTTTTTCATTTGTGTGCCTCTATGTGTTCATGAGCCTTCGTTCGCGGCCCCCGTTTTCATTGCTTGCCGCATCGCTGCCGCGCGTTCATCAGCCGCTCTCTTCAGTGCGTCAGGAGCGAAGTGAGCGTAGACCTCGGTCGCATCTCTTGACCGATGCCCGACGTTCTTTCCAGCTATCTCCAATGCTACACCCCTGGACACATCCCAGCTCACAACGTTATGCCTTAGGTCGTGTAGGCGTAGCCCTCCAAGCCCTTCCAGATTGTCCAATCTGGCTCGCTTCCGTATCCGCAGCCACGGTCCCTTCACTGTTGTGAGGTGGCCTTTGCCATGCCGGCCGGGAAAAACGAACTTGTTGCCAACGAACCGTTCTTGAGCTTTGATGATGCCCAGAGCCTCGGAAGGCATCTGCCGATATTCTTCGTCAGCCGTTTTCGTGAGCAGCAGTTTGGTTGATCCCGTCTCAAGATCAATGTTGTCCCATTCGAGTCGCAGTGCTTCGGAGATTCTCCAGCCCGTCCAGAAGGCGACGCGAATGACTGCACACGAGGTTGGATCTCCTCCATCGGCTTCTTCGTCATCGATGGCCTTCAAAAGATCGCCCATTTGCTTGGGAGTAAGCATCACTTCTTTTTTGGCACCGCGTTTGAGTTCCCGGTATCTCTCGATATGGCGCGTCGGGTTGGCTCCTTGAGTTCGCCAACCAAGGATTTCCGCGTAGTCAAAGGCTTGACCGAGCACGGTCACGACGCGGTTGGCCATGTAGGGCTTGTTGCGCATTGAAGTGTGGAGGGCTTCGATGTCGTCCCGAGTCACTTCGCTTACGGGCATTTGCCCCAAAGTTGGCAAGACATGACACCGCAGCAAGCTCTCGTAGTACGAGAGGGTCTTGGGCCGCGGAGGCTTCTTCTTGGACGGCAAGTAGTCGGAGAGAAATCGAGAGGCCAGATCTGCGACCAACTTCGGAGTATCGGGATTGCGATCGGCAAATGGATCGCCGCCAGCCCGCAAGGTCACAACATGATTGGCGGCAATCGTGCGAGCCTTAGCGAGTGCCACCGCATCGACTCTTCCGATAGTGATCCGACGTGCACGACCTCGACGTCCCTTGCCGGGCATCCGGTACTGGAAGACGTAACTTTTGGCCCCAGCTTTGGTCACCCGAACGCCAAGCCCCTTCACTTGGGTGTCCCAGACATAGAGGTGGGATTCGGTGCCTTGGAGGCTATCGATGAGTCGTTTTGTGAGGTTCTTGCGCACTTGCGATTTCCGCTCGTGTAATCACCGGGTAATCACGCGAACGCAAATCGTATCAGAGAGAATCAAATTGATATAGCCCATTTGCTCAATAAATCATTGGATTTTCTGGAGAATCGCAAAAATCAGAAAACCGCCGATTTATGACTACGGATCAGGAGGTTGGGGGTTCGACTCCTCCTCGGTGCACCATCATTCTTTAGCTTCCCGTTATTCAGCCGCGCTCTTCCGGCAAACTGGGCGGTCGATCACACTGAGATTCCGTTCACCTTCAAAGCACCCAAAAAAGCCCTTGCCACCTTCTTGGCCCCGGTGGTGTTGGGGTGGATTTCATCATCCCAGTTGTTGCTGTTTAGGAGGCCACGGGTCTCGACGCGGATGAGGCGTTTCACCCCGCGTGGTTCGGCAGCGACGACGTCGACGGCGGCAGTGAACCCGTCGATCAGCAGCTTGACCACATCTTTGTGCAGCGCTTTGGGAATCTGGCGTTCGTTGAAGTAGGGCAACATCCAGGGTCCGGCCACGGCAATCCCGAGGAACTTGGCCTTTTTGTTGGATGGCACGGCGTAGTCGTAGGAGTTGACGAAGACCTTTGCGACCTGCCCAGCGTCGTCTAGCATGTCGAGCAGTTCACGGTAGCAGTCCTGAATCTGCCGTACGCGGCGTTCAAAGCGGGAGAATCTAACGACATCCTGTGCGCTCATTCCGGTGGCAAACGGCCGCAATAGCGGGAGCAAGTCAGGCCCTATGATGTCGTTGCCGCCGGCCGAGAACAGCAGTCCATCCAGGCGCCAGCGTTTTAGATACTTGCGCAACTTGCTGCGCTGCCCGCCCGACATGATGGTCAAGATCTCGTCACCGTTCTTCTCCAGTCTGAGGAGAGACCAATTGCGCTGCGAGTTTCCGACCTCATCGACACGGGTCACGATCTTGGAGTGCGAGAACCAGGAATCTCCCTCGCTGATGACCACTGGCCAGCTCGGGTTCCGCCTCCGGCACTTTTCAAAGTCTTTTATGAGGTGTCTGTTGTAGCTCATGCTTGTTCTTTCCCGTTACCGCCGCTGATGAATCCGCGACCACGAATTCCGTTCCGCGGCAAGTCCACGAGCTTTCTTAGAACGCCACAATAGCGCAGTCCTCCGTTCTCGCTACCAAGGTCTCAAGTACGAGGTTGACCGCCTGTGACCGGAGTCATGCTACGCATCGCTTCCTTGGTCCGCGCCGCCGTCTGTCGGTAACCACCCAAGTTGTTCACGGCATTGTGTGTTCTTGGATCCCGGCATACCAGTTGTCCTCGCGAATATAGACGGTGTGGTAGCCGTTGGTTATCCTCGGCCACACTCGCAACCGGAAGCGGTAGGCGCAGCTCTGGTATGTGATCGATGGTGGCGTGACGAAGATACTCGGATTCGGTGGTGGGCTCGAAAACGGATAACCGCCGCTGGCTATAACCCCGTCGGGAGTGTTGTGGCCATGCCAAGCAAAGAGCTGCCACCGATGTAGACCGGCCTGGTTGGGATCTGTGGTGTCCGGGTAGTTGGAAGAATGGGTCGCGGTGAGCTGAAACTGCAAATTATCGTCGTCGGTCGACGCCGATACTTTGTTCAAGAGGACGCTTTGGCACGGGTTGGCGTCGCTGAGTACGATGCTGCCGTCCAAATACTGAAGGTTGTGGATCTTGGCCATCGGTGGGGTGTTTACCAAGTGCAGGTTGAGCGTCGAGTAATTGTTGGTGGCGGCAGGAACGGGACCGAAGGCACCATCCCAGGCCTCAACGGACAAGGTGTACTTACCATTGGCCAACGTCGCGCTGGGAAGCACGCCACGCAGGCTCTGCCGAGTCCAGAACGTCGAGTAAGTCTGAGTCGGATCGTCGATCGTAGGAAGTCCGTCCAAGAATTCGTCGAGTTCGTACACGTTGGTGAGCGGTCCAATATTCTTTGGCCCAAGCAGGCGCCGATGAACGGCAACACCGCTACTCGTAAGCACATAGTTGGTCTTCCACAGCGGTGTAGTGATCGACCCCGAATCCGGACCACTGTAGTTGATTCGGTAGTACCTCGCCGGCGTCGTCTCTTCGAACAATCCATAGAGGTCGATGCCACCCCCGAACGCCCAGTGCGGACCCACCGCGTGGCCGGCGGCGGGGGGCTTGGTCAATCCCCATAGGCTTGAATCTGCGGGGTCTTGCTGTTGGTCGTAGATGTTGTGCATCTCAATGTGGCCAACCTGCAAGAAGACAAACTCGCCCGCAGCGCTGAAGCGCTCGCTGCCAGCATTGAACGGTGCCTCCGTCGCAATTGTGAACTCGTGTGGAAAGAGCTGCTGGTTTACCGTAGTTGGACCTACCTCTCCAACCAACTCGGTTCCCCCATCCTCAAACGAGAAGTGGACGCGTGCGCGCACATCGTGATTGGCGACTGCCGGCCGCGTGTACTGCACACTGTAGAACCCATCCCGGTTGGCGCGTCCAGAACCCAGCAAGTTGTTGGTAGCGACATCAAAGACATCGATGCTTACTCCTGGAAGCGGAACAGGAGGGTTGCCATCTGATTCCGGATCTGGATCGTTGGGAGTCGTGCCAGGAATCGCTGCGGTCGAGCTGCTCTGGACGTCGACAGTCGATTCCTGCTCGACCCACGCACGCCCGTAAATGACGTAAGTGGACTGGGCCGAAGCATGGGTCAGCGACAAAGCGGTGAACAAGGCCCATACACTCGCCGCCAGCCATACTTTCCTTCTAGAAATTGTTGTGTTCATCGTCTTCTCCCTTTCTAGTTCCTCGGGCATGACTCAAGGCCGGATCGAGAAGCCCAAATGGGCCTGCCAAAACCGGGCGTCTTCGCCGGAGAGAAAAATGTTGTGATGGTCGATTCCGCCCTCCAGGTCGATGTTTGCTGTGGCCTGGTAGGTGGCACCGATTCCGAGGTTGATCCCCGGCTCCCAGTCGCCAAAGACTCGGTAGACACCGGGGCCGAACTGGGCGTAGGGCGATAGTTGTGCGTTAGTCAAACGCTGGCGCAAGTTGACCGACAACTGCAGGATTGTTTCGCTACCGGATCCGAAGTCCCGGGAGAGGGAATGCCATCCCGCGACCGCTAACAAGGACATCTGGGGCCTCAGGTGGTAGCCGAAGTCAACGGCAAAACTGGGCCCCGATTCGAGCACATCGTCGACAGCGCCACTGGGGAATAAACCTCCCGCATGCAGGCTGTAGCTCTTGCGACTAGAAACGCGGCCGCCCCGACGAGTTCCGGTATCCACTTCGCCGAGCTTGGTCCCGAAGGCCGTCACCGCGATCTGGGCGCGATCTCCTGCGGGCAACTCAAGTAGCCGAACGTAGCTACCGTCATCGTTGTCCGCCAATTCATCGACCCAGCCTCCACCGGTCGACGTGACCTGAATGTCAGCGCTGTAGCCTGGGTCGGCAAAGTTGCCATAGATATCCGCTGGAATGACTGTGACTTTCCACAGTGAGTTGCCGTCTCGACCAATCTGGTCCAATGCCGACAACGTGACCTCCGAGCGCCGATCATCGATCGGTCCTAGAGAAACAACAGCGGCATGTCGATGCTCGCGACGGAATCCGTCCTCGTCGGCCCCGTCCGTAGATTCGGCAACGATGGTGATGCGATAGGTTCCGGCCACCTTGGTGTCGGAGAACGCACCGCTGTAGACGCCATCTCCGTCAGAGTCAGCGAGCAGGACCGTGTTTCGGTCGAACTCGAAGAGAGTGTCTCTGCCTAGGAGTTGGCTGAGTTCCCCGCGAATGCCCGCAGCGCGAGGAACGTCGGGATTCGAGCCCGGGTGCGTGGGAGTCTTGAATTGGGCACGGTACTTGTGGAGCAAGGTACCAAGCGCTTGGTCCGGAACCTCGACTGTGGCTCGCACCACCGCACCGGAAACCGGCTCGCCGGCCCGCGACAGCTTGGCGTTGATGACGATGGGTTCGCCGGCTCGAAGGGAGCTCGCTTCAAGCGAGGATTGCATCAGCACCTCAACCTGATCGGCCAGAGCGGACAGTACGTACTCGTCGCTCGTCTGCCTTCGGCTCAACAAAAGTTCGCCGGACTGGCCGTAGGCCAAGCGGTAACGCCAGAGCCCCGTGGGCGGACTCTGGAACCTGTGGACCACGTAAAGTTGATCGCGAGAGGTACTGCCCGCAAGGGACTCGGCGGGCAGCCAGGCCTGGCTTCCTGGCGGTTGCACCTCGATTGCTAGGTCGCGGCGGAACGAGGACCACGCCGTCGTCAGGATCAACTCACGTGTGATCGGATCGACGAATATGGTGCCCTGAAAGCCGTCACCGACCGTTCCACGGTGAATCGAATAGACATCATCTGAGGTTAAGATTCCGCGAATCATCAAATAGGCCTCTGCCAATTTGAGGTCATCGGTCGGCTGTTCGACCAATTTGCCGCGAGAGGTCTGCATATCGATTTCTTGTAGCAGTGCCTTGCCCCAATCGCTAGTCGGACCGAACCAGAGCGGATACAAGCCGATCGAGTCGCTGTTGAGGCCGGCAATGATCGGATAGCTGGGTGGATCCTTAAGACGGTCAGCGCCCCAATTCTCTTTGCCGTCTGTAAGCATGACGATGGCGCGATTGGGATTGCGCAATGCTGTCGGAACAGCATTCAAGACCTGTTGGCCAAGCTGAACGCCCTCGCCCATCGGTGTCATTCCTGAGGCAACGAAGGCGTTAACCGCAGCCTTGGCATCTATCTTGGCGGGATCGTTCGGATGGACCGATCCGATACTGAATATGCAGCTCTGAAGCGAGCCAGGCACCGAACAGCCAAGGGCCTTGGCATCGGCAGGTGCGAACTGGCTCGAGAACGCCACGACGCCGACTCGATCGCCAGCGTTGAGCAGATCGACGAACATCTTGGCTCGCTGCTTCGCTACCGCGAGTTGTCCGCTCATGCTGCCGGACACGTCATGAAGAATCACTACGTCGCTGGACGGTACGCCCCCGCTGGGATCGTAGTAACTGAACGCCACATTGTTGGTGGTGACCGTTTCGCCAGCGGGGGAACTCAGCGTGACGCGCAGGAAGAACGACAGCGGCAGCGGTTGCGAACAATCCGAACTGCAGACGATCCGGTAACGATGCGGCTCGCCAACCTCGTTCGACGTCGGATACGAACCGGAAGTCAGCCCCCAATTGGTCACGCCAGGCGGCGGTTTGAGCATCATCTGATAGCTGCCAAAGAGCCTCCAGGCGGTTCCCGGAACCGACCCCAACGCGGTTGCGGCCGCGCTCGGTGACAGTCCGGAAGCCGCTTCTGCGTAGTGCGCCGTTACGGTCACAGCTCCATCCGGAATGATCGCCAAACTGTTGTTGTCGAACTTGACGTAGATGTGATTCTGAGATTTGACGACACTGACCTTCTCGGGCGCGGAGAAGTAGTCTGAGTAGGAACCGAGATCGAGTATCCGGACGTACGGTGACTTGGTTCCCGCCGGAGACCAGTTGGCGATCGAGACGTCTGGTGTTTGCGCTTCAACCGCTGCCGATCCAATCAGTGCCGCGCCGCACCCAACCAGCGCCACAAACAAAGTGGTCATTCTGCTTCTTGAGTTCGTCATCGCTTTCCTCTATCCATTAAGAGCGCGGTCGTTCGGGTCGGCGACGCGACACGGCAACCGCCAGGCAACTTCTGCCCTCGTCTTGCTTCGGTCCTTAAAGCTCCCCTTTGCGGAGCTTTGTTTAGCCCGCCCGACCAAAACGTGGCGAATCGACGTAAGCCGTTATATTTTAATTACTTAAAAATGCGCCCTGCGGGGCTCCGGTCATTCCTTCATCCCCTGCCGGCCCGCCGTCGCTTAGCGAGGCCGGGAGATGCAGAGCCCTAGCCCGGAGCGGCCCGGAACCGCCAGGTAATGCGACCCACTTCCTCGCCGCGGTAGAGCTGACGAATGGCGAGGCTGTGGCCCGGTTGGATCTTGTCTGCGGCACTGAGAGCAAAACAGCTGTCAAAGTCCATGTTCGCCGGAAGCGGTGTCGATCCCAACGGCAGCCGTGGTTGTTTGTTTAGGTGAAGAATGGCTGAGTCGTTGGATACGTCGCGCGTAATGTTCCACAATCGACCGCGTGCGAATTTGAGCGCGATGGCAAGGCGGGTGGTTAGGTTGACCCGAACCTCCTCCGGCAGACTCCGAATGACTTCGAACTCGAACAACCGTGGAGCATCAGGGGTGCCGTTGATCAGAAAGTCGAGTTTCAGCTCGGAGCGGCCAGCCACGTCGATGCCGTAGACATTGCGAACCGCGACGTTGTTTTGCCATCGCATAGTTCGTAGATACCTACCCCACTGGAAGTTCAATGGATGGCACGGCACCGGCCCTTCGTCGCTCGCGTCATATTCCACAACCGCCACAAGGCATTTGTGCTCGCTTTTCACGTCGCGAATCGACTTACTCAACCTGAGCGTGTTTCCCTGGGGCACTTCTCCGACTACCAAGGGGGCGTCGTCAGCGGCCAGGTCGCGCCAACGGTCTGGAGTCACCAGGGTACAAACGGGCGCGGCATAGATCTTCGCTTTGGCGTTCATAGCGGGACGCAATCCACGGTTGCAGACCCGGACGCAGACGTTCGATGGGGTGGATGAAGTGAGCTCCGCGTCAAAGACATCCTGGTTCACAAATCTCCCTTCGCCCGTGAACTCTCGCTCCAAATCATTCCTCCCGGCCATCTTTGTGACGATGATGTCAGGTGAGCAGTAGGTACGTTGAGACAGTCTTTGGCCATCGTCACCAACGTGATCGCGCAGGTATACCCGGGGGACAATCCCCAGCACTCGATCCACGATCAAGTGTAGATTCGGCATGACTCCGATCCGGCCACGCCGCCCTTTACCTTGACGGGTTCCAGTGCGGGGTTCGGATAGGAGCGCGCGCATCTGCGTCGGCGAAAGTCGCTTCCAGGTTTCGGCGTGAGTCGATTCTGCCGCATTCTGGCGGTAAAGGCTTTGCACTATGGCCGCAGCACCGGCGATCATCGGAGCCGCACTACTAGTGCCAGAGAACGTGTCCGTGTATGAAGTCGTGTCCAGCCCTGACAAGAAATCCCCATAGCCGGCAGCAACCACACTGTCACCCCAGCCAAAGCAATCGACCCGCGATCCATAGTTTGAAAACCATGAGCGATTATGCGGTGGCGAGGACCGAGCGGCACCGACCATGATGGCTCCGGAATCTCGAAAGTTCGCACTGCGGCGTCGCATTGACCTTCCGTCCGCCGTCTCCAAGCGATCAAGGTTGAGGTGCCCGTTGCCAGCTGCTTCCACGACAATGACTCCCTTTGCGGCGGCGGTTCTGATGGCATCGAAGTCGAGGGGGTCAACTTCAGTTGGTTGACCGGCGCGTTGAACCTCCAGCAAAAGGATGTCTCCCGGTCCGAGGATCGGCTTGTCGCCTGTTGTCAATGCAGTGATCGCGTCCGCGACGTGGCCATTGGTTCCCACGCCCGCGTTCAATTCTTTCCGAAAGTGGGAAGAAACGGACAGAGTCACAGCGCCAGCTGCCATTCCGATTACACCCAAAGTGTTCCCAGGCTTGGCAACTAGCTGACTGACGACTGCTGTACCGTGATTACCTTTGTAGTTAGGCTGATCGTCTCGGTTGTCACCAAAAACGGGCTCGGGAATATCCACATCCTCGTGGCCCCGAATCCAGCCTTGCTCCAGGTCCGCCAGGGCTATCCCTTCGTCACCATCTTTGAGCCACGCTCGAGTCCAGCTTGCATCGATACCCAACGGCGCCTTGTCGAGGTAGAGCTGAAAGTCCGAGAGCTCTTCCGCTGAAGGCGCACCTGCGGAATTCGGTCCTCCTGGATCGGAGGCTTCAAACTCACGGTATGCCAAGTCGACCTCGCTCAGAGCATTGAGTTCCTCGACCAAGCGCGATGCGATTTCCGCTTGGGTGTATAAGAATCCGTTCTCAGGCACAACTTCGCCACCGTCTTTTGTTGTCACGCGCAGGTCTCGGGCATTTATGCGCCAGTAAGACCACAAGCTATGACGAGGCGGAAAATCACTGCTGCTAGCGCGATGTTCGAGATCGTTGAGTGTTGTCGGGCCCCAGGGGTTGCAGTCGCCTGTAGGTTCGAGTTCGGGGCTTCCTGCGTTCGGAGTTGTGATCGCACGCGAAGACTTTTTCGTCGCACAGAAGCGAGTGAGTAACTCCTCTAGATCAGGCAACTTCAGTGTCGAGGCGAGTTCATCTAGCGTGGTCGCAACGATGTTGGATATCAAGGGTGAAAGTCTGACAATGATGTCGCCGCTGTAGCGCTGCTCAGGAATGGGAACGCCCGTTTCTTCCGCCTTGTTTGCTACCAACGATCGACCCCGCTGGGCGGAGCGCAAGGCGGTTCGATGCCGTTGGCTACAAGAGTTCTCGCCCAACGGATCATCGGGCTCCAAAGGGAAATCTTCAGGATCATCGGGCTCCAGAGGAAAGTCCTCCGGATCATCAGGCTCCAGAGGAAAGTCCTCCGGATCGTCTGGCTCCAGAGGAAAGTCCTCCGGATCGTCTGGCTCTAAAGGAAAATCTTCGGGGTCGTTAGGTTTCAAAGGAAGGTCCTCGTGGTCCTTGGCGCGTGCCAAACGTACTCTGCGTAACATATTCCCTCCACAAATCAGACATCGACCACATTTCAAAAGGTCCGAAGATTACGACTATGTTTATCTGATCTGTTCAGCGCGCCACTCTCCTTGAAGCACAAATCCAGCCCAATAGAACGGCTGTGGATGCGTCTGCCGAAGCTCAAGCTGAGCTCGCCGTAAAGCGGCTGACGGAGAGAGTCCTTGCGCCAACAAAGCGCTGTAGAACGACCTCATGAACTCTGCTGTCCCGCGGTCGCTTACGCTCCAAAGCGTAACCATCACACTCGGAGCGCCCGCGTACATGAACCCTCTAGTCAATCCAATCAAGCCTTCACCCCTGACCTGCCTACCAAGCGCAGTATTGCAGGCACCTAGCACTACCAACTCGGCAGACAAGTCAAGGTTGAAGACTTCGTGGGCGCGCAGGAATCCGTCTATGGGGTCTCCGCTTTCGTTCACCGCCGAGAGGGCAACCCCGGACAGAGCTGGTTCCTCAGCGTTCAGGATTCCGTGCGTTGCAAAATGGACAACGCGGTAGCCAGTTAGTCGCCCAGACTGTACGGTCTCCTTGGAAGCCTCAAATCCCGTGGCCAAGTAACTATCAGGAGTCGGCACGAGCTCAGTGATCGCGCTCGCTTCCTCTGCCGTTTGCGGCAAGCGACGATACGAGAATCCTCTTCCATTGACGACTTCGATCGCGTCATTCAACTGTCCCATTGTCAGGCGCGGATCGTCGAGTCCAAAAACTGGGTCGGCGATTACCGCCAACTGCCCCTTCGGCTCAGCGCGCCGAGTATCGCGACGTAAAACTGAGACTACCGTTGCTGATGGAATATAGATGATTTCATGGTTCGCAATCAGAGGCTCCGCCTTAGTGCAATCCCCTGCACTGGTCTTGGGCAAAACAGCGAATGGAAGGTAGTGAAGCGCCCCATCAGCAGCAATCACTAAACGCCTATTTTCGAGCCGGCTCTCAATTGGGCCCAATAGATCGACTGCCAAGTCACATAGAAGACGCTGCAGCAACACTTCGCTCGCTCTGCGAGGACTTTGCCTCAACAACTCATGGACGCGGCGCGCGCGGGATTCGATTTCGTCTGCTGGAGACAAGTTAAAAGCCTCAAGTGAATCATTGGTGACCAGCCAAAGGTAGCTTTGATCAGCCCCAAGACGGTATTGGAGAAGTGCTGTCTCGTCATCGAGAACGCTCGTCTGAATCTCTGAGACAGTAAGTGGTTCTGGTCGTGTGAGGTTTGCATACCGGGGACTCCGCCTACGGATTTCGGCTCTGATCGCGTCGAGTTCTGCGATCGTTCTCTTAATTTCTCGGGTAAGGGCGCCTCTTACCTTTCCACTGCTAGATGCGTCTCCCATCTGTTCTACGGCGTCGTTTAGTCGACCTTGGAGGCTCGCCTCAGTTTCCAAAAGGTGCGCAGAAGCATCTACTCGAATCTCGGCGCCCGCTTCACTGAGAAGATCCAAAAGTGATCTAGCTCGCGAGCGCTCATCCGCCTCAAGTGCCGCTACAGCGTAGCCCGATGCATTGTCCTGTCGATACAAATGCATTAGAAGCTCGATATTGAGATCAAAGAGCTCACTCACCGTTGAGAAGAAGGAGATTCGAAGCGCTTCGCTGAGGGGGCTTACGCGCATATCTTCGGCGATCTGCAAAGCCCGTTGCACAGATCTAAGTGCGTCGAAGTGATCACCTAGTTTGCGTTGGGTTCTGCCAACTTCAAATAATGCTGTTGCCGTCGCGACTGGATCCCCCACCTGTTCGAAAATCGCCAGTGCTTCCCGATGTGAAGACAGGGCCTTACTGGGCGATCCTTGCTGGGTGTGCAGCCAACCGAGTTCGGTCAACAACGTCGCTTTCGATCTCGGAGCGTCGACAGTTGCTAATAGCTCTGTTGCTTGGTCGAAGTAATTGAGAGCGGCGGTGACATCGCCGCTCCTGCGATACACCGCACCGATGTTGCGAAGAGCCACTGACTCTCCTCGCAGGTCGGAGCTTTGGCGCCGCAGGCTTAGAGCCGTGCGTAGTTTGGCTAACGCTCCTTCAGTGTCTCCTTGCTCGGCAAGAAGCTGGCCTATCTGACTGAGTGAAGCAGCCCGCGATCGAGGTGCCTCTATTGCTTCGTAGATAGCTGCCGCTTCTCCCAGGAATTCAACTGCTGTCTGTCTTCTTCCGAGCCTGCGATGAAGGGTACCCAAGCTGTGCAGGACCCCCGCCCGGTATCGCTGATCTTTCACTCGGTCCAAACGATCCAAAGCGGTTGAAAGGCTGTCCAGCGCCAACTGAGTTTCACCTCGAACTTTGTAGACATCCGCCAGCCTTATAACTGCCCAGGTTTCACTTCTGTCGTCGAGGGCTGCGCGCGCGCGCCGCAAGGCGTCTGTATAGTGCCGTTCGGCTTCGGCCATTTGCCCTACTTTGAAGTAAAGATGACCAATCGTAAGATGGCCCAAAGCTTGGAGCCGCAGCTCATTGACACTTGCGAGCAAAGAAATACTAGTCTCGCGCGCCTTGATCGATGAAAGGTAGTCTCCTTGGGCTTCCAGGGTGGCTCCAAGACGCTCAAGTGCTATCGCCCGTCCAAGCAAGTCGCCACCGCGCTCCCAGAGTTCCATGGATGCTTGGAAAGAGAGCGATGCACTCGCGTGATCGCCCGCTTTTTCAAATAACCTTCCCTCATAGAGGAGTTCTGCGGCCTTTGCCCGAGATCGATCATTTTCGTCCGCAACGCGTTGGTTCAGATCGATCTCGTAGTTCCCGGGACCGGCTTGTCCAGCCTGCACCTCCACTCGGTACTCTCCTGCGACCTTTGCGAACGCGACAATCTTCTCGCTGCCAAGATCACCGATCGGCAGGTCCATTTCCGAAAGCAGATCGCCGCTCGGGCCAAACAGACGTAGAGCGAGATCAACACCCCGCTGCTCAGCAGTCAATTCGATCACTTCACCTCTTTGAACGGTCAGGTTGTAAGAATGGACCTGCCCTGACCCGATCTCTCGGTCCATGCTTTTGCCAGCTTTCAGCGCAACCGTTTTCGGTGGCCGCGAAGACTCAAGACCAAGACTGACCGGAATCTCCTGGGTTCTCTGACATGAGGGTAAGGCCAACAGCATGACAACGCCTAATAAGAGGCCTGGCTCACCCACTATTTGTCGCCTATGCGACCACCACCGGATTCCACTCATAACCGTCTTACCCAGCCAAACCAACGGTCACCCAGTTTTGTGACCACTGGGGGCTTTCAAATCAGTCGAACGAAATGACTAGATCGAATCGTGGGGCGCTTGTCAAATAGCGAAGGATTGCGCTCCTAGCGAGCACCCACGCAATGATGCGCACAATTTGGTTGCTGCCTGCCCTACAGCGCTACTTGTGTTGGATTCTGAGCCGGGTTCGAATAAGGGTTTCGCTAGCGTCGTCAGAGACACCCTGAACTCTCATCGCGTAGTCCCCTTCGGGCAAGAGCTCCCTCGGGAGCCGTATCCTTAAGGTCTCTTCCTCGCTGAGCGAGAGTTCGCTACCGCTCCAAACCACTTCACCCCGCTCGTTGGTCAACTCGGCCGCGAAACTCGAATAGGCGTCAGGCGCGCTCAGAATCGCGATAAAGAGGACAAACGGCTGATCGGTGGAAAGTGCGGCCGTGGCTGCGGAAGGATCGCTACGGGTGATCTCGTCCAGGTAGACGATCGGAGGATTGACCCGTGGGCGCGTCAATCGCGCTACTTGTTGCTCCAGCCCAGAGTTGCTTTCCCGCAGTTGAGTAACCGAGAACAGCAGGCCCAGCGTGCTGACCAGGAATGTCGCGGCCGCCGCCATCCAGAGCCGTCTGCCGTGCGGTGAGGCCGTAAGTGGCGTCCGCAATTCTGACGTAGATTCCAATTGCGAACGCAGTCCGCGCCAAGCGCTTTCTTTCTCAAGATCGGCGACGACGCCAGACGAACCGTCGGGCGTCACCAGTTCGGCGAGGTCGAGAGCTTTTCGACCGCACTCGCGACAACCTGCCAGATGCTCTTGAATTGCGTCGTCCTGCTCTGGTTCGAGTTCATCTTTAAGGTACGCGATCATTGCATCCAGTTCGGGGTGCTCACCGGCTCGCGTCTGCGCCGCGGCGATCAAGACGCGGCGAAAAACGTCGGTGTCCGAGGTGTGATCAGTAGACATAAGCTCTAGCTCTCAATCGCTTTCAGTCGGGTAGGTCAATGGAGTAGTCCTTGAGGTTGGCCCTCAAGCGTGCCTTAGCCTGTGACAGATGCGCTTTGATGGTGCCGATCTTCAGCTTCATCACGGTCGCAATCTCGCGGTAACTGAGGTCGTGGTAGACACGGAGCGTCAGGCAGCGGCGCATTTGGTCCGGAAGTTCTCGGATCGCGTCACGCATGGCTTGCTGGCGCTCGTCATCCAGCACGTCGTCCAATTGGTGAGGCGATACGGTCATCGGCAGCGCTACAACCTCCGTCTCATCATGCGAAATTTCGTACCCGCTCCGCTTGGCTGTTCTCTTGCTCCTGACCTTCTTGAGATAGGTGGTGGTGGCGATCCGATAGAGCCATGCTTCGAAACGCTCTTCGTCTCGCAAGCCATCCAAACCCTTGTAGATCCCAAGGAACGTGTCTTGGGTTAGTTCGCTGGCCTGAGATGCCTCAAATCCTTTACGCGCGAAGAACCGCTGCAACGGCCGGTAGTAGATGTCGAAGAGCGCACGAAAGTGAGCCTCCCGGTCTCCGCCGGCGCGCAGGTCGCGAACCACTTTGGCTGCGTACTCGCGACGCTCGGCGGGATCTGAAAGCCGTGTTTCGGCGTCGCCGCCGTTGATGGCGTCAGTTCCGCTCGGTGTCACTGAAGGCCGCCCCCGTACCACAGGTACAAAGCGGCATTGTGTCACAGGCAGGTTGGCCAACGGGGTTGCCTTCACAAGTGATAAAAAGGTTTGTAAATGAGACGCTCTTGAGAAAAGCGATCTGTCCTTCCGGACACAATCCATTCGTTCTACCGCTTTAGAGCGGCGTGCCTAAGGAGAGATTGGTCCCGTCTCGAGGTTTTTGTTTAGGGCCGGGTTTAAATTCCGAACACGGCGGCGAGGATCTTGCCCACCGCGAAGGACACAACGGCGGCCAGGCCGCCTATGCCCAGCGTTCCCAATCCGGTTTTCCACCAGGCCGCCACCGACCAGCGCGAGCGCGCAGCGCCGATGGCAAAGAAGACCGCGGCAGTCGCGATACAGGCGGCGACGAAGGCTGTCTGCAGTCGAAAGAGATAGGGGATTAACGGCACCGCACCGCAAATGACAAAGGCCGAAAAGGTTGCCCAGGCGGCACGCCAAGGCGAGCGCGGTTCAAGTGGCAAACCGTACTCCTCGGTCAACATGGTTTGAATCCACTGTTCATGATCCGAGGAAATGACCTCGACGATGCTCTCTAGTTGATCGCCAGTGAAGCCTTTGGCGGCAAAGATCTGTCGGATCTCCTCACGCTCCCCCTCCGGGTGGTTTTCGATGTGTTGCCGCTCAACGCTGCGCAAATGATCGACCGCGTCGTTCTCCGCCTTGGTTCCGGAGTAGTTTCCGGCCGCCATCGACAATCCATCGGCGAGTAGATTGGCGACGCCGAGGACGATGACCACGAGAGGGGAAAGGTTGGCACCAACTGCGCCGGCGACGATGGCAAAGGTCGTGACGGCACCGTCAATGCCGCCGTAGATCCAATCGCGCAGGTAGTTGATCTGCGGCCCCTCGGACAAGCGATGCCGGATGGCCTCTTCGGTATGGAGATGATCGGTGCGCATGACCAACGACCGTCTCTTTGGAGAAACGGGAGACGGAGCCTATCTCAGCAGGTCCGCGTGTTGCCGAGAGGGGCGAGCGCACCTGCCATTGGGAACCGATTGCCCTGAAAAGGAGTCCATCCGATTAGGAGGCGGATATGACTCACACATCTTTTTCTGCTGCGACCCGTTGTGCTGAAAGCCAGTTCGGCATCATCGACGCTAAGTCGTTTATCGAGGAGGAGGCGACCGAGCGCCGGGCGATGCGTTGGGCGATCGTGACCGCTGCGATCGCCCACATCGCATTGCTCTTCGTTCACTTCGCGCCAGCAACGCAACCACTGTTTGAGCCTAAGAGAAAGGCCATCGTTCACGTCTTGCGGACGACGAGGTGGAAGCAGCCGCCGCTGACGCCGACCGAGATGCGCCAGCGCTTGCCCACCATTCCGGTACCCGATCTCGACCCCAACGACCTCGAACCGCTTCTGGCGCGAGAGCGACTCCAAGCCGAGCCACTCAGCGTCGAGGTCATTGGCGTTGCCATTCCCGAACCTCCGCCGGTGCCGCAGATCACCGAACCGCTCCAAGTCGGCGGCAACGTGCTCCCGCCCAAGAAAATCTCTGGGCCGGTCCCTCTCTATACCGAGGCCGCCCGCCGAGCTCGTATCACTGGTGCCGTGACTCTCGCGCTGATCGTCACTCGCCATGGTGAAGTCGAAGACATCCAGGTGGTCAAAGGTTTGCCATTGGGACTGACGGAGGCCACCGTCGACGCCGTGCGGCAATGGCGTTTTGCCCCGGCCACGTTCACCGATGGCACCCCGGTCCCGGTTCACTACCAGCTCACCGTGCAATTCGACCTGCAATGAGCTCGAGTTCCGTTCCTTTTAGATCCTCTAGACCTCGGGCCGATTCAAGTGCTCTTCGAGCAAAGGCCAGGCGATGCGCATGAGATCGTTTTCGGTGACGATGCCCACTAGCGCATCACCATCGTCGGTCACCGGCAGGCAGCCGATGCGGTGCTTTCTCATCAAGTGCGCGGCCTCCAGGGTTGGTGTCTCCGGGCGCGCGGTGATCACCGTGGTTTCCATGATCGAAGACACAGGAACGGCGTCATCGCGGCGATTGTCGCCCCGGCTCATGAGCCTCAGCAGCCCCCGGTAGGTCACCAGGCCGACCAGCTTGCCCGAGCTGTCTTCTACCGGAATACGGCGAATGTGCCGCCACTTCATCATCGCCGCCGCCATGTCCACGACTTCCTCTTCGTTGACCGTGAACAGGTCGGTGGTCATGACGTCTTCGACGCGGGCATGGGATGGCGCTGTTGACTCTTTCTCCACTCGAACCGACTCCCACTCATGGACCGGCCGACCGTCCCACTGGCGGTTGACGATGCCCTGGACCAACGCTCCGAACACCGCTCCTCGACCCAACTTTGGAGTGAGAGCCTCGAGCGCGTCCACTTGCCATTGCGAACCGGTGCGCCGTGTTCGCACTCTCTCCTCGATGATGTCGAGATATCGGTCAATGTCTGCGGGATCGACTTGTCGCTGCTCCAGACCCCGGCGTGCCCCCGGCAACAACTGTTCGAGAACCAGTTGCGGAACGGGGATCTCCCCCATTTCGGGCCATTCCACCTGGGCACCAAGACCTCGCAGAGCGCAGGCGCGAAAGTTGTCGCGCACGCGGCTGAAGTCGAAGCGCTGCGAGATTCCTGCGAACTCGTCAGCGAGGCCGATCATGCAACCAAGCCAGAACGCCGCGTTGGCGACTTCGTCAGCGGTTGTCGGACCTGACGGCAGCACTCGGTTTTCGATGCGAAGATGAGGCTTGCCCTGGGTGATGCCGTAGCAGGGTCGGTTCCAGCGGTAGACCGTGCCATTAAACAAGCTCAGGGCTTTGAGTTTCGGAATTCCTCCCTCGGCGAGCACCTGCAGAGAATCCTCGGCGACATCAATCGCCAAGATCGAACGAAATCTCGACAAGTCCTCCTCGAAGATCTCGGCCACCGACGATTGCACCCAGCCGCTGCCGAAACTGACCCGACCTGCCTGCGTCCGCAGATGACTCGCGGCGCGCGTGTCGACCGACTGTTCGAAAACGGCGATGCGGGTTTCCCGCCACAACTGGCGACCGAAGAGCAACGGTGAGTTGGTTGCGGTGGCGAGGGTCGGACCGGCGAGAAGCTGGGCTAGGTTGTACAGGTCCGAAAACTCGTCGACGCTGACCTGCAAGTGCACCTGAAAGCTGGTGTTGCAGGCCTCAAACATGACGTTGTCGTGTTTGCCGATGAGTTCGTCGCGGCCGAGGATGCGAAAGCGAAACGGCCTGCCGTCGCGCAATCTACGAAAGGCATCGTTGAGTGCGTAGTAACGAGGAATCGGGGCCATCCAATCCAAGGTGAGGTGGCGCGGCGTCAGGCTCGGCAAGATGCCCACCAAGACCACCTCGCCATGGGAGCGCTGGGCCGCCTGTCTTATCTTGTCCAGGCGGTGGTCGAGCTGATTCTGCAGCGCGGTCAGGCACTCGCCCTCGAACAACTCCGGTTCGAGATTGACCTCCAAATTGAACTTGCCCAACTCGGTGGTCAAGTTTGGCTCGTCGGCGGCTTCCAGCACCTCCATGGCGAGCGGCGCCGGGCAGCCGCTGGCGTCAACCAAGAACATCTCCTGCTCGGCCCCAATGCGGCGCACTCCCGACTCGAACAAGCCGCTTCGCTCCATTTGCTGTAGCGCTCGAAGGTCTTTGAGTACCTCGCGCCCGAACGCCCGCAAGCGCTCCGGGTCCACGTGGCGATCGACTTCATGTTGACCCATAACCGATAACCGCAGGCGATTCTATCCCTTCAGTACAATCGCTTCGACGGTATGCCGCGGGATGGAATAGTGCTGCACTTTCCTTTGCTATTCTGACCACCGCACGAGAACTTGTTTTTCGATTGAGGAGGCTACGCGTTGTCTGCAACACCAATTCGGCGTCGAGTTTGGCCCACAGTTGCTGCCATTGCCGCCCTGTGCGCGTTCGCTTCGCTCACTCCGCGGCGAGCGCAGGCTGAATCTCTGGAGCAAATCGAGGCCCTGTTGGCGGCGGGAGATTGGAATCAAGTGGTGCTGGCTTACGAAGCTCTGCCGCCGGAGATCGCCGGTCAATTTCCAGCGCTCTACTCACTGGCGCAAGCGCAAGCAAAAATTGGCAACCTCGAGGACGCGGCGGCGATTGCCGAACGCGCCGCCGCTAGCGCTGAAGGCGAGCAACGGGCGCTGGCGCTCAACCACGCGGGCCGTTGCTTGGCGGCGACGCGGAAAACGAAACACTATCGGCGTGCGTCGACTGCTTTTCGCCAAGCCCTGGCGGCCGACTCGGAGCTGGCCGGGACCCGTCTGAATCTCGCCGAAGTTCTGCTGCTGATCGACGATCGCGATGCCGAGGCTCGGGACCTGCTCACCGCCCTGCTGGCGGACGGCACTCCCGGGGGAATCGCAACTCGCGCCGCTGCGCTCCTGCGCAACCCGAGCAAAGCCGACACCCCCAGCCTGCCTTCGGTGCTCATGCCGACCATCGATGGCGAAGCGATCTCGGACAAGGATCTGGTCGGTGAAATCGTCCTGCTCGACTTCTGGGCCACCTGGTGCCAACCATGCGTCGAGTCCATTCCCTCACTTAAGCGCTTCCACGAGTTCGCGGAAGACAAACCGTTGCGGCTGATCAGCATCAGTGTTGACCGAAGCTACGACCTGCTTCGCGATTTCGTGGAGGAGCGCGAAATGGATTGGGCCATTGTTCACGATGGGGAACGGCAACTCGCCCGCTATTTTGGCGTCAATCGTTTCCCAACTTACATGCTGGTTGACAGCGATGGGTTCATTATTGACCAAGCATCTGGCTATTCGCCGCAATTTGGCGATCCGGTGGACCGCCTGGTCGGGCGGGCCAAGTCGATGGCCAAGAGACAGAAGAAAGTTTCGCAGTCCAAGCAGCACTAGCTTTGGGGCGGGTTCCACAACTGCGGGTCGATCTTGGGCAGGCGGCAATCTGACACAATGCTTGGCAGAACCAGAACATCATGAACATCTACAAAGTCCTTCCCGACCTTTCCAGAAAGCGCCATATGGCGATTTGGCACAAAGCGCTCAAATCGCAGTGGTCGGCTGAAGATCTTAATTGGGATCCGCCACTGGGGGTGCGGGCGGGGCGGCTCAAAGACCAGATGGCGAGGGTCCTGACTCCGATTCTCATGGGGGAGCAATCGGCGCTCTACTCGGTCACCAGCTTGATCCCGATCTTGGGTCACCGCTCTGAAGTCGAAAGTCAGTTCTATCTGACCACGTGGGCTGTCGACGAAGCACGACACACTGAGCTTTTCGCTCGCTTCTACGGTCGCCTTGATCGTGAGCCGCTGTCGATTCGCCAGTTTCCTTCCGGCTACCTCTTTCAAAGTCAAATCAACTCGAAAGACCCGGCTCAATGGCTGTCTGGAGTTCTCATCTCCGAGGTCTTGGCCAAACTCATCATGCAGGAGTTTGTGCGCCTCGACTTGGATCCAGTTTTGTCGGAGATCTCCCATGGCATCTTGGAAGATGAGGCGCGGCACCTCGGTTTCAATCACATCTATCTCGAAGACCACTTTGCCGCATTAGCAATCAAATCCGCCCCCGAAGCCACCGACTACGCGGAGCACCTCCGTGAGCGGCTGACCGCGGTACTGGCGGCGGTGCCACCGATCTTCAAAGCGCTCGACACCGAGCTGGCGGAGATGGGCATCGACTGGCACGCTATCTTCGACGCCGTTTCGCAAGAGGCAAGCGAGCGGCTGGAGCGTTCGATCGAGCGTGGCGGCAAGATTGCCGCCGGTCAAGCGGCGGCCCACGACCCCGCCAACGCCGCCATCGTCGGCAGTTAGGTTGCGCTCGTGCCGGCTACGGTCGACACTTTCCCCGTCTCCAACATTCCTGAAGCCCTGGAGCGAGCGGCCAGAGAGTTCTCCGCCAAGGGAATCTCGATCTCGGATCCCCGGGGGCGCTCGATCGAGAGACGCAGTTTTCCGGAGTTCCTAGCGTCGGCGCAGCAGGTCGCCCGGGGGTTGGTTCGAAACGGGCTGGAACCCCAAGAGCCGGTTGCGATCAGCTTTCCCACTTCGTGGGACTGGATGGAAGCCTGGTTCGGCACTGCATTAGCCGGTGGCCTTCCGTTGGCTGTGGCGGGAGCCGGCGTCATTCGTGACCGCGACACTCAGATCGAAACCTTCCGCTACTTGGAGTCGACCTTTGGATGCCGGCGTGTCCTCTCGTCAGCATCGCTCAAGAGGGCCGCTGAGGAAGCCGGCGCCGACGATGTAGCCTCGCGGATCGCCCCGCCGGAGGATTGGGATCGCCTCGACACCGGTGCTCTCCCTCAGGTTGGCAGCGACCCGGAAGCCACGGCTTTCTTGCAGTTGACAAGCGGTTCGACCGGGCATCCGCGCGCGGTCGAAATTGCCAATCGAGGTGCCATTCACAACCCTTGCGTGTCCGACGAGATCATCGGTCGGCCCTTCGGCAGACCGGCAAGCGCTTGGGCCGACCCGATGGTGTCTTGGTTGCCGCTTTACCACGACATGGGGTTAATCGGCTCACTGTTGCTGCCACTGCTGAGTGGAACCGAAGTGTTTCTCTTGCGACCGGAGACCTTTTTAGGGCGCCCGCACCTGTGGCTGGAGGCAATCACCCGCGCCAATGCGACCTACTCACCGGCTCCCAATTTCGCTTTTCAGATGATCGTGGATCGGTTTGCCGATCGCTTGCCGGAAGGGATCGACTTGTCTCCTTGGTGGTCGGCTTGCTGTGGTGCCGAAATGGTCCGGCCCGAGACCGCCGCGGCTTTCTGTGAGTTGATGGAACCGGCTGGTTTCGAACCCAAGTATTTTCGCCCTTGCTACGGAATGGCAGAGGCGACGGTGGCGGTCACGTTTGACACCCGTCTGGAGGGTTTGCGCTCTCGGCTGATTCCAGGTCGCAGCGACGCCGGCGAAGTGACCTGCTGCGGAGGTCCGATTCTGGACACTCAAGTGCGCATCGTGGGCGGCGGCGCAACTCTCGATGAAAACCAAGTGGGCGAGGTGCAGGTCAAGGGCCCTGGGGTTTTCCGAGGCTACTACCGCGATCCCGAAGCCACCGCAGAGACTCTTGCCGATGGTTGGCTCAAGACCGGCGATCTCGGGTTCCTCTACGACGGTGAGCTCTATCTGACCGGGCGCATCAAAGAAATCTTGATCGTGCACGGGCACAACTGGACGCCCGAGGAGATCGAGCGCGTCGCCGATACCGCCGTCGGAGGAGGTGGCCGCGCCCGTTCGGCGGCGTTTTCGGTCACCGACTCGCGGCGTGGTGAAAAGGCGGTCCTAGTGGTCGAAATCGCACCTGATCAGCGACAGCACCTCGCCGAACTGGAGCGAGAAATTCGCGTCGCGGTGGGTCGGCGTCTGGGTCTGCCGCTCGCCGATGTTGCCTTTGTCGATCGCGGCAAGATTCCGCGGACGACCTCCGGAAAGCTGCAACGCCGTAAGCTCCGTCAAGACTATGAACGACAGCTCCTCCAAACCCTCGCAACCTAGCGATCCCTCACGGCCCGCGACCTCCTCACGATCCGGGGAGCCCTTGCCACCCAGCAATGGGAATCGCTCCGAACCGAGGGCGTGGGGACCGCTCATGGATATCGCACTCACAATCGGAGGGTGGATTGGCTGGTTGTTACTTACGGTCTATGCAAAAACTTGTCGGGTTAAGGTCGTCACCGGCCACGAGACACTCGATTCGGTCCGAGACGGGCAACACCCTGTTCTGGTCGCTTTCTGGCACGATCAGTTGCCTTTGCTTGCCTCATTTCTGTATTTTCGCCTGCACCGCGCCGGTAGGCCTTTGACCGTATTGAGTTCCGAGTCTCGCGATGGCGAACTAGCCGTGCGTATCCTCAGTCATTGGAAAATGTATCCGGTTCGAGGTTCTTCGACTCGAGGTGGTCAGCAGGGTCTCCGTCGCCTCTACCGCCAGATGCAAAAGGAAGGCGTCTCGCCAGTCATCATTCCCGACGGCCCAACCGGGCCGCCGCATCGGGCCAAACACGGACTTACCGCACTTGCAGCCTGGTCGGGCAGGCCGATTTTTCTAGTTGCTGCCGCTGGTCGGCCGGTTCACCACATCGCATCTTGGGACCGCATGGCGGTTCCTTGGCCGTTTGCGCGAATTGAGATCGCGGCCAAGGTTATAGAGAGTGCCGAGCTCTCCTCTGCCCCACCGGAAGAACAGCCAGCGCTGATCGAAGCCCACCTGAAACAACTGATCGAACAACTCCGCCCGTAGCCCCCTTGGGCAAAGGCGATCAAGCCCGTTAGAATGTTGAGAAACGTCAAGGAATCCAGCTAGATGGACTATCAGGATCAAGCACGCAAGGTACTGAGCGAGATGAGTGGCCGCGAGGCCCTAGAACCGCAGATGGATCTCGTCGCTGACCTTGGAATCGACTCGGTCAAGGCCCTCGAACTCCTGGTCAAACTCGAAGAAGCCTGGGGCGTCGAAATCAGTGACGAGGACGCCGCCCGCATGGGAACCGTCGCCGATATCTACGACTACGCCGCAGGGCTGGCGACCTGATGCCAGCCATCGCAATCTAAAATAGACTAAAAGCACTGCCAATTATTGGCTTTTCTGCGATTTGGCCCCGCCGTAGCTCCGATGGTTGTGACTTCGGTCACGTGACAAGCTTGCCGGCTAAGTTCTAGACTATCGCGAACTTAGGGGAGTCGAGGGCAGAATCGGGTGAGCCTTTCTGTCTCTGGGGGCCTCAAGCGCAACAAGCAGGAGTTTTTATCATGACGAGTATTATCGCGACTTTGCTTACCCTGGTTGGTTTCCTTGGCCTGCCTGTCAACGACAGCGAGACTGTGGATTCCGGGAATATTAATGTTGGTGGAACCACTAGTTCTTACAACGGTTCTACCGCCAAGGGCCAAATCGAATACTAGTCCGAGGCCTCCTAAACTTGAGAGTTGGGTCGCTCTGGACCGAGTGAACAAAACGGTAGACATACGCAAGTATCTCTGCATTCGCACGGTCCTTTGCGACGGCTTCGGTAAAGTAACCCATGGCTGCCAACGCTTCAGCATGAAGGCCTCGCGACCGAAATAGCTCGTAGCTTTCCTTGCTTTGCTGCTGAAGCTCTACTAAGCGCCCAAGTTCCATTAGTACGGCCGCATGGTCCAGCGCTACGTGGCTCGCCTCGAAAGACAGGCCCATACTTAGAAATCCGTCTCTTGCTCGCCTGAACGTCTTCGAGGATTCTTCGATCATCTTGCTATCAGCGAATAGTTTCGCTTGAGTCCACTCGATCCGAAGCGCATCGGTACGCTGACCCGCTTCAAGACAGAGCCTGCCAGCGATATCAAGAAGAGCAAGCGCTGTTTCTGTGTTGCCAAGTTCCGTATGGCAGCCGGCGAGGTTATGAGTAACGGCTAGCGCAAAACGAAGATCAAACTCCGTCGCAAATGCCAGAGTCTTGTTCAAAGCGTCTACCGCTTCCTCAAAGTGGTCGCTCTCAGCAAACACGGCACTGAGACTCAGATAGCAGACTACGAACTCGCGCTTGGCCCCCAACGACCAATAGATCCGCAAAGCGTCTTCGACCAAAGCCTTGGCCTCATCGCAGCGTGTCTGTTCATTACGCATCAACCCGAAGATTCGCAGACGTTCTGCGCGCAAATAAGGATCGCCTGTCCCTTGCTGTTGCAAGACGTCTGCTTCTGCGAGCAGATTCTCGGCGCGAGCGAAATCAGATCGACAACGCCGATGAGCGTTGGCAAGTTGAATCAGAGCCTTTGCCCGCGCGTCGAAGCCCTCGGGCTCGTCTTTAACCCGCGCGGCGTAGTTAGCAGCAACTTCCACCCCAATCTCGGCAAGCCGAACCGCACGGTCTGGGTCTTCGTGCATCGAACTGTAGCTCTCGGCTGCCAAGCGATCGACAAACCCACGGCTTGGGATTCGGTCTTTAGCGGTAGCGAGTTGACGCTGTGCCGCGACGGGCACAGCGTCCATTTCCTCAATCAAGCTGTCGAAAGCGCGCGCCTCTTCCTGCCGCTCGGCATGGCGCTCATTCCATTGGTCCGCCAAGACATCCTGCACCTTCTCGATGCAATCCTCACAGCCATCGATGAGATGGCCGACGATTTTGCGGTGCTGCTCCTCCGACAACTTCCGCGCAGCTACCTTGCGAGCTAGTTCCTCGGTAACGTGCATCCTGTTACTCCCAATCTGTTCTCTCATCCACCAAACTCAAACCCGGCGATGTGCTGGTTGCATAGAACTCACGGTAAATACGACGGGCGCGTTCACGACAGTAACCGCAACCGTCTCTGAAGTGCGAAAACACCTCAACCGGTGTCGACGCCAGATCAGTTACAAGAATCCGGATCTCTTCCTCGCTCGGGTGCCAAAGAGAGCTGTTCGGCTTGAGTCTGCCGCTGTCGATGAGTTCGCGCTTGATCAATTGGCCGCATTGTTCGCAGCCGCTCACCAAGTGCGCAACCACCCGCGGATTCGTCTTGCCGTTTTGGCGCAAGACCAAGTCGCGTAGCTCTTCTACACTGACGTGTTCCATGGCATAACCGGTTTCGACCAAGGTGACCGATCCGGACCGGGTTGTTCCATATTAAGCACAATCGTCGCAAGTTGCATGTGCCGGCAGTCACACTCGCCGCCTTGAACTGATGACGTGATCTCATTTTTTGGTCAAAACCGCCCAAAATTTAAGGTTAATGTCAAAATTCCTCTTGAAATTGATCAAAGTGCACCATAAGGTTTGCCAAATTCGCTATATCTGCGAATCACCGAGATAAAAACAAGACTAAAGGAGTGAAAGGCGTTCATGCAAGCAGCAGAGATTCTGAAGGCAGTCGACAAGGAGGGAGTGCATTTCCTCCGACTGCAGTTCACCGACATCATGGGGATCATCAAGAACGTCGAGGTCCCGCGTAGCCAGTTTGAGAAAGCAATTGACGGCCAGATCATGTTCGACGGCTCCTCCATCGAGGGTTTTACCCGTATCGAGGAATCGGACATGTTGCTGGTACCCGATCTCGACACCTTTCGCATCAACCCCTGGACAACTCCAGACGGGTCGAAAGTGGCGCGCCTCATCTGCGATGTCTACCGTCCCGACGGCACCCCCTTCGAAGGATGCCCGCGCCTGACGCTCAAGCGCCAAGTCGCCAAAGCCGCGGACCTCGGCTACCAAATGGTGGTCGGGCCGGAAGCGGAATTTTTTCTGTTTCAGCAAGACGAGTTCGGCAGCGCCATTCTCGACACCCACGATGTCGGCGGCTATTTCGACCTCACCCCGGTCGATCGTGGCGAAGAATGTCGACGCGATATTGTCCTGGTTCTGGAGTCGATGGGCTTTGAAGTCGAAGCGGCCCATCACGAAGTTGCACCCGGGCAGCACGAAGTGGACTTCAAGTACAACGAAGCGGTTGCCTGCGCCGATGACATCACCACCTTCCGCTTCGTCGTCAAGCGGGTGGCGCTGGACCACGACCTTCACGCCACCTTCATGCCCAAACCGCTCTTCGGCGTCAATGGCTCGGGCATGCACTGCAATCAGAGCTTGCTCGAAGGAGGCGAAAACGCTTTCTTCGACCCAAAAGCCGAACGGCAACTCTCCGGCGTCGCAACTTTCTACATCGCAGGGCTGTTGGCGCACGCCGGCTCGTTGGTCGCAATTACCAATCCGTTGGTGAATTCGTACAAACGCCTGGTCCCAGGATACGAAGCGCCAACCAACATCGCTTGGTCGGAGAAGAATCGCAGTCCACTGGTCCGCGTGCCGGCCAAGCGCGGCATGTCGACCCGCTGCGAGCTGCGCGTTCCCGATCCGTCCTGCAACCCCTACCTCGCCATCGCCGTGATGCTGGCCGCCGGCCTCGACGGAGTGCAATCACAAATGACCGCTCCGGAGCCGGTCGAACGCAATATCTTCGCCATGAGCCAGCGCCAGAAGAAGCGCCTCAAGATCAAACAGCTTCCACCCGATCTATCCTCCGCTCTTGACAACCTCGAGAAGGACAAGGTCATCGTCGAGGCCCTCGGAGAGCACATCGCATCGCACTTCGTCGCGGCCAAAAGACGCGAGTGGTCCGAGTACATCTCTCACGTGCATCCGTGGGAATGTGACCAATATCTTGAAGCATTTTAACGTTTTGGGTGTATAGTCGGCGGTTCCAAGGGGTCGGCGACCGCCGACCCTGCGGTTCCCTCCTCCATATGGGGTGGCAAAGCCACCCCTATTTTTTTGCCTTGAGACTATTTCCACCGTTCACGGCCACGCCTCTCTTCGCTCTGTTCTCGTGGCAAAAGAAAAGGGCGCCGACCTTGCGGCCGGCGCCCTGATCTACGACTTCTGTTGCTCTAGCGAGCTTGAATCACGATCGACCCACTCAAGGTCTCGATGTTGATCTCTACGTCGTCACCGTTGTCGTACTCGAGGACCTTGCCGGGAGCGTACTTCGAGGTGCGCTCAACATTGCCGCCAAAATCTGACTCGATTGAGCCGGAGAAGGTTTCGATATCAAACTCTCCCCTGAGTCCAGATGGCAACTGTAGGCGCACGGATCCGCTCACGCTCTCAGCGCTGATCTCTGCCTGGGGTGCCAACGATCCTTCAAAGGTGATGGACCCGCTGACAGTCTCAAGGTCGACTTCAAAGGCATCGCTGGCGGCCACTTTGACCGACCCGGACACTGACGCCGCGTAGACCTCTCCGACCGCACCATTGATGCGAACGGTCCCGCTCACGGATTCAGCGGCCACTGGGCTGTCAGAAGCCTCGACCAAGACGCTGCCGCTGACCGATTCGGCTTCGACCCCGCCGCCAACCCCGCGCAGCTCGACGCCACCGCTAACCGCTTCAACTTCGACCCCGCCCAAGACGCCTTCGACATCGACGGGGGCGCTGACCGACTCAACAAAAAGGCTTCCAGTGCTTGGCATCCAGATCTCGATGTCGGTATCAACGTCCTTGTTTCGTTTGCCCCAGCCGTGGCCATCTTCGATTTCCACGATGATCGCGTAGCCATCGGCGTCGCCGCTGATCTTGAGCTCCTCGACATCGTCTCCCAGCTCGGCTTTGATGCGAACCTCATTGTTGTTCCAGGCTTGCACGACCACCTTGCCGGCGATGATCTCCTCGACCGAGATTTCCGCGTCGGCGTTTGCCGGTAGCGTGCGATCCACAGTTTCGGCGCTCAGTCCAGTGGCGGCCAACAGGGACGCGATGGTCAGAATCACTGTGTTTGTTTCAAATTTCATTGGTAGTACCTCTTAGATCGTGGGATCGAGTCCGGCCATTGAAGCCCCGTGCAATGTGGTCACGAGATCGGCCAGGACGTGTGCTTCTCGCTTGGTTGACGACGCCCGCATCGAACGCAGTTGGCGGTTCTCCGGGTCTTGCTCCAGTGCCCTCGAAAACTCGGAACTTGCCTCGTCCAGGGTCGTCAAAGTGTTCTCGACCGCCGCTACCGTCGCGGGGTCGAATTGCTCTCTTTGTTCAATCATCAAGGTCGCCAACTGGCGGCGCAGGGTGTCAACTTCGCCGGCCAAGTCTTCATACGATTGGTCGGCAGCCGCGGTGGTTACCCGCGAACCAGCGTTCCACTGGCTTCCAATCCAAACTCCGAACGCCAATACGGCCGCGGCTGCAGCCATCTGTAGCCAGCGGTTCGGCGCCATCCCGAGTACCTGCGGTTGCGCCGCGACCTGCCGCTCAATTCCCGGCCACAGATCTCGTGGTGGCTCAATTGCCATGGGCAAGTCTTCGATCGCTCGCGCCAATCGCAATTCGGCCTCCAACCGACCTCGGCAATCGGCACACTCCCGCAGATGGTCGGGAGCCTGACTACCACTACTGGCCAGTTGCTCTATCTGATCGTCGGTGAAACATGTCATTGCAAGCTCTCCTTGAGCTTCTGTCTGGCGGTAAACAAATGGGCTTTGGACGTACCTGCGGAAATCCCCAGAAAACCGGCGACCTCTTCGTGCGAATAGCCCTCAATCTGAGAGAGCACGAAGACTTTGCGCGCCCGTGAAGGCAACGCGGCAATCGCCTTTTCAAGGTCCACGGCTAAGCCGTGCCGGGTCTTGGCCGCTGGATGCCGGTAAAGCGTCCCCGGCTCGGTCTCCTGTTGTTCCCGGCTGCGGTCGGCTTTGCGCTGCGCGCTCAACACGACATTGACGGTCAAGCGGTGCAGCCAAGTCGAGAATGCGGAACGCCCGGCGAAGGAGTCGATCTTGCTCCAAGCCCGCACGAAAGCCTCTTGAGTCAGGTCCTCGGCGCGGCTTGGATCGGCCACCATGCGCAAGCAAAGGGCATAGACTCTGCCCACGTGCTGGCGATAGAGGCGTTCAAAAGCTTGCGTGTCACCCCGTTGGGCGCGGCGCACATCAATGGAGATCGGCTCTCCAACTGTTTCCATTGCAGAGTTCATTGTGGCCAAGATCGCGGCGTTGGAGCTGGTTGCTTCGGTCGCCATTTGTAATCTTTGATGACTCCGGACATGTCAAGGTTTAGTCTCTCAACAAGATGACCGGATGCCGCATCGAATCCGGCCGGGCGCGCCGGACGCCGCTGGCGGTGTTGGTGGCCGCAACTGTGACATGGATGAGCTCTTTGCATCCCGCTTCGGCCTACGAGTGCGATCAATTCACCAACCGCCTGGCGGAGATCGCCGACAGCGCACCGCTGATCAACGCGCGCTTTCAGGAAGCGATCGAAAAGGTGGCGACTGCCTGGCGTGGAGAGCCAGACCCTCGACGCTTCGCCACTTTGATCTACAAAGAACTCGGCAGCCGTCACTGGGTCGACCCGGTGGAACGGTGGGCGATGAAGGACCCACGCTTCGAGCGGCTGCCGCAAGATCCTTCGCAGACCATCTATGCCAACCTGCCGGTGTGGGCGGGTCGCGTAGTCTATTTTTCCGGCATCGGGCCGAGCATTCGCGTCGGCGACTCCCTCATCGGCACCGACAAACTCGGGCATTTCGTTTCTCAGGGCTGGAAATATCATCGTCGTCACCTGCGTGGTTTGGACGAAGAACAGGTGGTGGTGCTGGGCGTCCGCAATGAAAGCACCATTTTTGGCGCCATGTTCACCGGGGTGTTCTCCAATGCCGACTTAGTCGCCAACTACGAAGGCTATCTTTTCTACCGCAGCTTGTTCGAAGACGACACCATCGACGGTCTCCCCGCCATCGTTGTCTTTAGCGACGGCCGCGCCAAGGTACAGAGACCGTTCGATCTGCGTCACCACGTCAACGACTATTGGGATGAAGCGCTCAATCCCAACCACTATGCGCCGCGGGTGGAAAAACACCTGCGCAGACGCCTCATTCTGCTGTGCGAGAACTACGAGACCTCACCCACGGCCTTTGTGCCTCGCCAGCAAAAACTTCTAAGAGCTCGCTACAAGCTGCTGCGCTTGCGGCCCATGGAACACTTGCGCCTGGACCAGCTTTGCGAGATGGAGAAAGCGGCGACCGATCAAGGCGAGGACGAGAAGGACGGCTCCCAGGCCCAGGCGACTCCAAAGGAGCGCCCGCTCGCGGCGGGCAATTTGTCGTCAGCGGCGTTGCGGTAGGTTTCATCGAGCGCGTTGTCGGTAAAGAAACTCCACACACCTGACTTGGCCGAATATTCGACACGAACCGAGAGCAAGCTGGCGCCGTCCAAGGGTAGCTCACCCGAAGAGGTGTCGCTTTTTTCCAAGCGCTGTTCGAAGCGGGGCTTGACCGCCCAGCGCTCCCGGCTCCAGACCGATTCGACCCAAAGTCGATCGCTGGGAATGTCGGCAAGTGGTGCGCCATTGTCGCCGTCTCCGTCGAGCACGTGCCCGCCCCAATTGAAGGTCCAAACCGAGCTGGGATGCCAGGAACCGGAAATCTCGGCGCCGCTGATTGAGCCTGATTCGACATTTTCGAATCGCCGTACCTCGCCAAAATCTATGCGCTCGATGTAGTCATCCACGACTGTGTGATGAGCGCTGAATTCAGCAAACGCTTTTCGACCGGTCCACCGCAGCCCGACGTCGGCCGTCCAAGAACGCTCCGGCTCTAGATCTGGATTGCCGATGACCTGGCCGCGGCCGGTGGTACCGCGAAAAAATCGCTCTGAAAGGGATGGAAAGCGCCAACCGGTGCCGCCGTGCACTCGCCAGTCCCATCGATCAGTCAGGTTGGCCGCCCAGCCGACGAAAGCGCTGCCCGAGGCCTCGATTTCGCTGGCGCTCCCTTGCTGATCCTGCTCAAGTCGGGTCACGCGCGCGCCGGTGGATAGGGTTCCGTGCTCGCGCCGCCGGTCCCAGGTGGCGAACAAAGACACTTCGGACTGGCGTCCGTCAAGGGTCACTGTGGTGAGTGCGCTGTTTTGTTCTCTCGCGCGGACACCGCTACGGCCGAAGGCGTCCGCCCCGACGACGAAGGAACCTCCCCAGCGATGACCGCTCTGGGTCGCCGCCAGGTTCCAGTCGAAGGCGCGGTTGGTAACCGTCGACAGCTCGCCGTCACGCCGGATCTCGGTCACCAGCCGGTGGGGATGGATGCCGATGTTCAGATTTCGCCTTTCGGTCGCAGCAACAAAGCGACCCACAATATGGTTCTCTTCAGGGTAGATCGTCGTACGTTCGGGAAAGTCGGTGGTTACTTTGCCGATGTCTCGGCCCAGCGAGCCAAGTACGCGTAGCCGGTAGTTGCGCTCTGGTGGTCCCCATTGCCAGTGCCCTTGACCTGATACTTGGCGATAGCGAGAAAACAACTGTTGACCATCCGCGCTTGTGGAATCGCGCCCTTTGCGAAAAGCAATATCAAAGCTAGCTTCCGACTCACCCCATCCAAGAGCCGAAGACAACACCGAACCTTCACTCTCCCACGCGGTTTGTAGACGCAGCCGGTCGTTGGCACGGGGGACGATCTGTACGATTCCACCCAACGCACCGGATCCAAACCGCGTTGAGGCGGGGCCGCGTAAAACTTCTACTCCTTCGACCAAGTGCGGATCTGCGAACGACGTCGCCGCCCCAGCGCGCCGGTCGGAGACGATGCGGACACCGTCCACATGGGTCAGAACTCGATGCCGCGACAGTCCCCGGATTGAAAAGACCTGCAACAACCCACCCTGTCCGTTCTGCGCCACCGAGGGCAACGTCGACAGCAGGTCGGTGATCGAGGTGCCCGGATTGGCCGTCGATGGATCGAGCGTCGCCAACGACGCAGTCCTGGGAACGCCAAGACTGTCTTGACGGACGGATACCACCAACTCATCAGCGTAGGGAGCGAGCGGCATCTCGACCACCACCTCGATATCGCCGGCTTCAAGTTGCAAACTGACCTCGCCAAATCCAGACTTGCGCGCTGTCAGTGTCAAGGGTGGGTCGAGGGCACTCTCAAATGCACCCCCCTCGCCACTGGCGACGACCTCCGAGAACTCTCCGTTCGAGACCGAGATCTCGACCCCGGATACGGCCTTTTCCTGGGCATCGACAACGATGCCGGTAATGCCCTGCGCATGAGTCGGAATGGCTGCCGTAGCGATCAACGCTAGCAGTGCGATGCCTTTGTTAACCTTACTTGCCGTCACGCGTACTTCCACCTAGCCTCTGACCCGCCCCCAAAAGAATGCCATGACCTTAACCGATTCGTCCTCGCTTATGCGTCACAATCTAGAACTGCAGGACGTGTGCAAAAGCTACGGCTCTTTCGTCGCCGTGGATCATCTTTCCCTGTCGGTACCTCGTGGCTCGATTTTCGGCCTGCTCGGCCCCAACGGCGCCGGCAAAACCACCACCATTCGCATGATCATGGACATCATCGGCCCCGATTCAGGACGGGTTCTGTTCCAGGGCAAGCCGCGCGCCGCCGCTGACCTGCAACAGATCGGCTACCTGCCCGAAGAGCGCGGTCTCTACCGCAAGATGACGGTTCTCGATCAGCTCGTTTTTCTCGGCCGACTGCACGGTCTCACTCGCTCGGACGCCGCAGCGCGGGGCCAAAAATGGCTGGACCGCCTTGAACTCGCCAATCGCTCGGCGCGCAAGGTCGAAGAGTTATCCAAGGGACAGCAACAAAAGATCCAGCTCGCCGGGACCCTGATCCACGACCCCGAACTGGTTATTTTGGATGAACCCTTCTCGGGGTTGGACCCCATCAATCAAAGTCTTTTTAAGGATACCCTGGCCGACTACAAAGACCGAGGCAAGACCATCTTGTTTTCCACTCACATCATGGAACAGGCCGAAAAGCTGTGCGACCGCATCGCGCTCATCTCGCAGGGCAAGGTGGTGTTGGAAGGTGAACTCAACGACATCAAGCAGCGATTTGGAGACCGCGCCTACCGGGTGCGGGGACAAGGCAGTGCAGCAGCGTTGCGCGATGTCGGCGGCGTGCGTGAAGTCCTCGAGCTCGAAGATGAGGTGCAAATCCACCTGGATGACGACGCCGATCCAGCAGCCACGTTGCGGCAGGCGGTTGACGCCTACCAAATCGATGAATTTGTTGCTCTCGACCCCGACCTAGAGCAAATTTTCGTGAGGACCATCGGCGATGCAACTCAGTAACGCGCTCGTAGTTGCGCAGCGGGAGTACCTCGCTCGCATCAAATCCAAGGCATTCTGGATCGCTACCTTGATCATGCCGTTGATTATGGGCGCGTGGATCTTCCTGCCGTCTCTGCTCGCCGACCGCGCCAGCGCGCGCCAGCGGCTGGTCGTAGTTGGTGGAAACGCTGAACTGTTCGCCGCGATCGTCGACAAGCTGGAAAATGATGTCGCTGAAGACGACGTGCGCATTCAATTCGATCTCTCCCACGATCTGGGCTTCGTCGACAACGACGCTCTTCGTTCCGGGCTGGATGAGCGCGTTCGCGCCAAGGAGATTGACGCCTGGCTGTGGCTCGGCGACGATCCGCTGACCACCGAGACCATCGAATATCACGCCGAAAGCACTTCCAACATTCTCACCCAACGGGTCCTCAGAAACGCCATCAGCCGGGTGCTGCGCGAGCAGCGTTTGGTCGCCGCCGGCTATGAACCGGAAGCGGTCGCGGATCTCAACCGCAGTGTCGATCTCGAGCCGTTTCAAATCGGCGCCGACGGCGAACGTGGTGGCAGCGGACAAGGCGCGTTTCTCCTCGCCGTATTCGTCATCATGAGTTTGTACATGGGCATCGTTATGTACGGCCAAGCGGTGATGAACGGAGTCCTGGAGGAGAAGTCCAGCCGCGTCGTCGAGGTGCTTCTCGCCACGATCACGCCCAGCGAAATGATGTTGGGCAAGCTTGCCGGCATTTGTGGGGCTGCTTTGACCCAACTCGCGGTGTGGCTGGGAACCGCAGCGGTCATTACGACACCGGGCCTGGTCGCCGCGCAAGCCATGCTTCCCGACGGACTGCCCACCGTTCCGATTCCCGTAATCGTCCATTTTTTCGCTTTTTTCTTGCTCGGGTTCGGCATTTACGCAGCCTTCTACGCCGCCCTGGGAGCGGCGTTTAACAACGTCCAAGAGGCGCAGCAGATGTCCTTCCTCGGCGTTTCTTTTCTGATCGCGCCGTTGATGTTCATGCTGCCGGTGATCAACGACCCTGACTCCAAACTGGCAGTAGTCAGCTCCTTAATCCCGATGTTCACCCCTTTGGTGATGATGCTGCGCATCGCGGTCAAGATGCCTCCGACCTGGCAAATCGCGCTCGCCTACGTTCTGACAACCGCGTTCATGCTGTTCATGGTCTGGATGGCGGCGCGCATCTATCGCACCGGGATTCTGATGTACGGCAAGAAGCCGACCTTCGCCGAACTTTGGCGCTGGCTGCGCCACGCCTAAGCCCCTCCGGCCGCATCAGCCACATCCGACCACCGATGCGTCGTGGGTTTCTGCGCTCTTGACCGGTGCCTCGAGGTGCACTTTTCCCCAATCGGCCGTGGCCGGCAGAAAACGACAATCACTCAACACATCAACCAAAACACGCGCAAGGGGAGGGGCTTGCTCCTCCCGGGAGCCCGCAAGGGGCTCCCCTACGACTCTCTGCCCGGCCAGCCCCTAGGCGCCGTCCTCAAATCCACCACCCTCCGGTCGGCGAGACCGGCGCTCGCCACGGCGCGGGTGCCGCAGACGCCGCTCCCGCCGTTCGTGGCGCTCGCGAATGAGGTCGAACTCGCGCCTCTGCTCCTCATCGAGGATGGCGTGCACCGCGGCGATGTGCTCGGCGCGCAGCCGTTCGATCTCGCTCTGCACCCGCGGACGGATCTCCGCCATCTTTTCTCGGTGCTCGTTCGTAAGGTGGCGCATTTGCTGCGTCTGATCGGGGGTCAGGTCGAGGCGCCGTTCGAGCACTGACTGCACCAGTATCGGGGGCGGATGATGGGGGCGGAAGTGCTGCACGGCGAGGATTCCCAGGGCGCCAACGCCGATGCCAGTGACGAAAACGAGACCGACCACCGCCGCCGCGAGACCCTTATTCATCCTCGACTCCTTCGAGTGCCCAGGAGTTCTCGACCCCGTCGAAAACCCACGCCATCGATTCCTCGACAGGGTCGTCGTAGGCGACACCGGCGAACGCCCCCTGAGTGAAGAGCCACGCCGCCAGGGCGATGACCAGAACCCCTGTCACCGGTACCGTGCGCAGTGCGAAGGTGATCAAAGGGTCTTGCTGCCGTGGCAGACGCGCAGTGACCGCGGCGGCAAAGCCTGGTGGAGGAGCGACGAACTCCCCGTCGGCCATGCTGGAAGTAACTGCCGTCCAACGATGGGCGAACTCGGCGCATTCCGGGCACTGATCTGGATGACCTTCCCAGCCGCCGTGGCGCATGAATTGGGCGCGGAACATTTCACATTCTCGATTCATCGCTGGTACCTCACTGGTCCCCACTCTTCTGGCTCCCAGTCCGTTGGCCGCCAGTCCGTTGGCCGCCAGTCCGCTGGTTCTTAGTCTGATGGTTCCCAGTCTGCTGGTTCCCAGTCTGCTGGTTCCCAGTCTGGTTACTAGTCCGGCGCATATCTTCTTCCACGGTGCGCCGCAGTTTCCTGCGAGCGCGATGAGCTCGGACCTTGACGTTGGCTTGGCTCCAACCCATTCGATCGGCCACCTCGGCGACGCTCCAGCCCTCCGCATACATCAGCTTGAGCACCATGGCGTCAGCCGGGGAAAGCTGTGCGATCAAGCGCGCGGCGTCGAGTTTGGCTTCAGTACCGTTGGATGTGGTGGAGACCTCTCGCTCGAGAGCTACGTTGGTGGGGCGCTTGCGCAGCAAGGTCAAAGAAGTGTTGAGACAGACCCGGGTGAGCCAATGCTCGAAAGGAGCTCTACCGGAGTAGCGATCCAACTTGCGCCAGGCAGTCAGAAAGGTCTCTTGCGCCGCCTCTTCGACATCTTCACGATGGCGAAAGAACCGACTCGCCAGCCGAAAAACGCGCCCCTGGTACTTGACCACCAAGCGCGCGAAGGCGTCCCGATCGCCGCCGCGCGCCGCGCGCACCCACAACGCATCCTCATCGCTCTCGACCGTCATGGTGCTGAAGGTTAGAGGAATAAGGGGGGGACTGAGGGTGCGCATGGCCTACCGCCTTCCGCGAACCGACCTACCGCCGGCCGGGGCCGCGGGGGCCGCGGCCACGGCGTCCGTGACGCCGTTCACCGCGTTCTGAATGCAGATCCTTGATGACTTCGAAGCGCTCCTGTTGCTCGGGCGTCAGCAGTGCCGAGATCTCAAAGTGGATCTGCTCGCGCTCGGACTTCATCTGAGTGCGGAACTGGTGCATCTCGATCACCAGCGCTCCGACTTCGGCTTCATTGGCGGATCCGGAATCGAGCAAGGCTTTAAGTTCATCGTGGCGCGATTTGGCGACTTTTCGCGCTTCCTGGTGGCGAGCGCGAGCTACGGTCAAGATCTCTTCGACCTGCGCCTTCTGCCCGGCGTCGAGGTCCAGCAGCTCGGTCAAACGCTCCAAGCGGTCTTCTTGGCGACGCTCGCGCATTTCGCTGAAACGCTCGAAGTCCGCTCCGGAACCGGATTCCTGGCCGCGCGGGTGAGCATTCATCGCAGTGGCCAACATCAGGACCGCTACGCCGATAGTCAAAGTTCGTGTGTTGCTGTTCATCGCAGTCTCCTTGGGTTGCGAAGACTTGTGTGTCTTCTAAAGACCTGTGTGTCCTCTGAAGACTTGTGTGTCCTCTAAAGACCAAGTGTCTTCACCGTACTAGATGCATGCCAACGGAATTCGGTTACATCACATTTCCATGTTCGGCGCATCTTCACCCATCAGAACCTCCATTCCACAGCGCCGCGCACGCTGCGCCCGCGCTCCGGAACGCGCTGCCCCGAGAACGGATTGGTCGAGTTCAAGTGGCGCGAGTAATTCTTGTCGGTCAAGTTTTCGACCACCAGTTTGTAGCGCCAGTTGGACCGATTCCAAGCCAGTGCAAGGTCCCCGCGACCGTATCCAGGGGTCGGCAATTCCTTACGTGTAGTCGCGACGCGATCCTGCCCGGATTCGATCATCCAAGTCAGCTCGACGTCGAGGTTGGCGGTGGCGCGAAACAGGCCTCCCAGCCAGGCTCGCAGCGGAGGCACGCCAAATGCCGGCTCATTGAACTCTTCGTCGGTGCCCCGCAGCCACGAAACACTGCTCGACAGCTCCCACTTGGGTGCGGCCCTCCAGCGGAGTTGCAGTTCTCCACCGTCAAAAGTCGCCTTGGTTCCGTTCTGGTAGCGATAGACCAATTGCGGGCTCATGGGAATGAGGCGCGGTACCGACGGATCGGGCAGTACCGTGATGTAGTCGTCTACATTGCGGTGGAACAAACTCAGGGAGCCGTCCCAACGGCCTCCCCGAACCTCCATACCCAAATCGAGTTGGCGCGATGTCTCCGGCTGCAAAAGGGGATCGCCCAAGAACTCCGCGGCGACCTGAAACCGCGTCGCCGGAAACTGGTCCGCATAGCGTTCGAGTGCGCTCGGCAATCGCGACACCACTCCCAAGCCACCAATCAGGGTCCAGCGATGATTGAGGCGGCGACGTCCGCTCAAGGCAAGACCGATCAGATCGTCATCGTGGCGGTCGGTAGACGTGCCGCGAGCCTGCGATGAAGCTTCGTCGAAGCGAATTGTCGCGCCGACGGTCCACGCGTCGCCCCGGTAGGTGGTTCGAAAATGAGCCCCGGTGTCCTGGATGCGTACGTCCGGCCACGGCGCGTTGCGGAACATGGCCATGCCGTTGTCGCGGCGACGAATGGTGCGTGTGGCGTTTTGATCGACGACGAAGTGGTCGACGCCGACCGTCGAAAACCAATTGCCGCGACTCCAAGAAGCCGTCATTCTGCCCCCCGAAGTGGCAGACGAAGCCGGCAGGTCGACTGCGATGGCGAACGGTGGCATCCGTCCGGCCATGGGCTGCGCAGTCGGCTTTGCATCGTTGTTCATGGCGTGGCTCTTGTCGTTGCGATAGACCTGCACTTGAATCACGTCGAATCGCTTCCAGCTACCGTTCAAGGTCAAATCATGAGACTTGGTCTCAAAGAAGGTGGCGTCGAGCAAACGCCCTGCGTAGTCGATGTCGTCTTGCCTTTGGCGGCCACCGGCGTAGCCCAATTGCCATTGCGACGAGAGAACAGTGTCGACATTCCAACGCAGGTCGGTGGACTCGTAGTCTCCTGGTATCTCTCGCCCTTCTCCATCTTCGTAGTCCTCACCAGCCCGCCGTTGCGCCAGGACATGCCAACGCAGTCTTCTTCCACCCGAAGACACACTGGCGTAAGCGTCATAAGGGTCTCCATTGCTGCCGAGGTCGACTCCGACGCGGCCCACGAGTTCGGAGAGCGCCTCCGCAAACGAGCCTCGGTGGGTGTTCAGATAGATCGCAGCCATCGCTCCGGCGCCCCATTCGAGGGCGTAAGGACCTTTGACGACCCTGAGCGTTTCGACGGCGCGAGGGCTGATGTGAGCCAACCCCGAGTCCATGCGTCCTGGGCCGGCGGCGAAGGTGCGGGTCCCGTCGACGAAGACCGCCAACTGGCCCTCGCGCAAACCGCGCACCTGGGGATCCAGTCCCAAGGCGCCGCGGCGCACCGCCTCCAACCCAGGTTGGCGGCGCAGTAGTCCTCCCAGATCTTCGCTTCCCCAAGTTTCGATGTCTTCGCCCTTTTTGAGGGTCTCTGAGGGTGTCACGGGATGATGAGCGGAAACGGAAATCGTCTGGTGGAATTCGGCTGGCACAGGAGTTGGGGTCTGCGATTCCTCCTTTCCCAATTCACTAGCTTCTGATTCAGTGGCTTTAGATTCTGTGATGTCCGAGGCCGCCGTTACCGGTTCATCTGCAGCGGCGGCATAAGCACCACCGACGCCGACGGTGGCGACAGCGCAGCAGGCAAGTACCCGAGGGCACCGGCCAGAGAAGATAGTCATACAACCTCCCCAGGTAGTCGTTACAAGATCGACGCAGGGTTCGCGCGGACAACGTCATTGCGCGGACTCGGCCGTTCCAAGCTGGTGGTTTGTGGGCTTGTTTAACTAGCTTAGAGCGATCTGGGGAGGTGGACTTGGTGGAGAGAGATCGGCCCCCGAGAAGGGGGCCTCTCGCAGTATTTCGGTATAGCGCGACACCTCAAGTGGCGACAGCGCAAAAGGCATGACCGTCAAAGCCCGGAACTGAAAACCTTCACCTGCGAAGGTGTCGAAGGGCCGCGGCTCGGAATCCGCCGCATCCAGGGTGCAGCCGCGAGCCTGTCGCGAGCAGCCCCCGCTCGCCGACAGCAAGCAGCAGAATCCCTCGTCACAGGCTTGGCAACCGCTGTCCAGCGCCGCTGCCGCTATCGCCGCTGGGTTGACGGCGGCGATGAGCAGCAACAGTGCGGCAAGGACGCGGAACAGGTACAGCGGTTACCAGACCTTAAAGCCGGGCGACTGTAGCTCCAGATTGGAGAGAATTCCGGCCAGTGGTGGACCGTAGGCGAGCAAGACCAGGACCACGGCTGAAGTGATCCAGATTCCCCAACGCTCCAGAATCGCTGGAGCGTCGGAAGGACCGGCGACCGCTTCTGCGAACGGCACCTCGATCTCCACTTCCTGCTTGGAGGCCCACATGGTCATCAGCATGTTGATGAAGAACAACAAACCGCTGACGAACAGGATGGTGCCTCCGATCCCCACCAAGGACAGCGCCGAGGCCCATTCGGGCTGGGCGTAGGGCACATTACCCAAGGTCGTGCGCCGAGGAGCTCCCATCAGACCCAGACGGTGCATGGCGTTCGAAAACACCACCATACCAATGAGGAAAGTCCATACCTGCACCTGCGCTGTGCGCAGACTCCACAGTTTGCGGCCTTTGAGCAGTGGCACCAACCAGTAACAGATGCCAATGAAGGTCAAGGCCACACCGCTACCTACGGTCAGGTGCAAGTGACCCGGAATCCACGCCGTGTTGTGCACGATGAGGTTGAGGTTCATCGAGGCGTTGATGAGTCCTCCGACACCACCGAACACGAAAATGACCATCGCCAGGACTTGCGCCGCCACCGATGGATCTCCCCACGGAAGCTTGAAGAACCATCCGAAGATGCCGCGTCCGCCGCGGTTCTTGCCGGCGATTTCAAGCGAGGCCACGACGTTGAAGAACGTCAGCAGGCTGGGGAAGAAAACACCCAGGGTGAAGATGGTGTGCACCAGCTTGAATCCCTCGTGGATTCCTGGGTCGGTGAACTGGTGGTGGAATCCGGTCGGGGTCGACAGCAGCAGGAAAAGCACGAACGCCACGCGTGCCATTGGGTCGCTGAAGAGCTTTCCGCCGGCCTGCTTGGGAACCATGGTGTACCAAGAAATGTACGCCGGCAGCAGCCAGAAATAGACGATCGGATGGCCGGTGAACCAGAACAGTACGCGCGCGGTGAGGGCGTCGGTATTTTCGACCAGGCCCATCGACCACGGGATCAAGAGGGTCAACATCTCTGCGGCTAGGCCGAGCGACGCCAACGTCCACATGAAGAAGGTCGCCAAGCACATGAAGGCCGGCAGCGGTACGCGTTGGCCAGGGTTGTCCTTACGCCATGCTTTGTAAGTTAGAGTCAGGTTGACCGTGACCAGCCAAGTTCCGACGACGACCAGCGTCAAGCCGAGGTAGAAGGCCCAGTGCGCCTGCATCGGCGGATACATGGTGTAGAGAACGGAAGCGGCGTTGCCAACCAGCGGAATGGCCGCCATCACCAAGCCACCCAGCATCAGCCAGAACGTCCCCCACGCCAATCCGCGACTGGCGAGCGGTCGACCCAGGGCGCGCATCATCACGAACGGCACGAAACCGCAGATGAAGAAGGTAGTGAACACCAAAGCGTTCAAAACGCCGTGGACGCTGAGTCCGTGGTAGTAGGACTGAATGACCGGCTTCAAGCTGCCGTAGAGGTCGATGCCAGCGTGTTCCAGGCCCTGCAGCAGGCCGGTTGCCATGCCGCCGAAGAGGGCAACCAAGCTCACCGCGATGAAAGCTCCGGTGAGCTTACGATCGGATGCGGTTTCAGCCCGTTGCATGGCTATTCTCCTCCTCGTTGGTGTCGAACCTAGCGGCTGCCGCCGTCGGTTCGACGATCACCCGAGCCCACATCGTTTGGTGCGCGATGCCGCAGTATTCGTGGCAAATAATCGGATACTCCCCCGCTCGGTCGAATTTGGCTTTGACCCGAGCCACTTCGCCGGGGATCAACATAATGTTGACGTTCGGGTCATCGATGAGCATGCCGTGCACCAGGTCTTGACTGGTGACGATGAAGGTCACTTCCGCGCCTTCTGGAACACGGATTTCGGCGGGGTCAAAAGACCAGGTACGCGCCAACATTCGCACCTCGTATTGCATATGCCCGGTTTGCACGACGCCGAGCTCGTCAAAGGGCGCCGTCGTCGCAGCTTCTTTCGGATCGATGCGACTGACCGCCGTCGGCACATGGATGCCAACACCAAATACGGTGACGAGAATCGCCACCAAGATGCCGAACGGCAGCGCGATGCTGGGCAGAATCCACGCTAACTCAAAAAGAGTATGTCGCTTCAAGGCTAGCCGTCCTCCTTACTAGTTAGGCGTTTTCCAAAGCCGTCTGACCTCGGTCACGCGTTCAGTACCAAAGTCTCAGATATACGTTGAGCCAACCCAACGCCAGCAACACCATGTACAGGACAATCCAGACGAGTGCACCAACCGGTCGTTCTTCGTCGTGCTCAGACATAGCTCACTCCTAGAGAGTGCGCATAAACGCAACGATTTTCTTTAGATCGGCGTCAGTCAGGTTGGCGTTGCCGCCCTTGGGTGGCATATCGACGCCAGTGGCGTTGAGCGGATCGGTGGCCCTGCGGCCCTCTTTGAGAAAGGCGACCAGTTCGTCATCGCTCTTGTCTTTGATCCACTCGTTGCCGCGCATGTCTTTACCGAGGTTGGGTACGCCTTCGCCGTTGGGGCCGTGGCAGGTAGCGCAAGTGTTGCGAAAGAGGTCTCTCCCGGCGGCCAAGTCACCGCCTCCGGATGAAGCCTCACCGCCACCTCCGCCGCCACACGCCGCCAACCCAAAGGACACCACCAACACTCCCAAAACCTTGGTTGTAAAGCGGATGATTCGATCGGAATTCATTGAGCCTGTCCTCCTTTTCTCCCCGGGCTCTATGACCGGGTCAGTTTACGAGTTTTACATGCGATTTTCCACATTAGAGATGTGACGATGACCATCGCATTTTTCGCACTAGCTTAGCGGAAACCTAAGAAAGCGATTCGGATCGAGGCGGCGTTCCACAACCGCTCTGTATTCCTATGCGTAAAATGAAGAGTTGAACGCGATGGAGCATACCGCTCCTAGGCTTCTGTGACCGCGGGGAGGTAGCCCTTGCTCGATATTTTCAACCTACATCCACCTAGCCCAAGATTGAGTCGGCCGTTCGTGGCCACGGCGCTCGCGGCGCTGCTGTTCACCGTCGGGTGTTCGACACCCGATGCCGGGGACGCGACGGCAACCGAAACGACCAAGGCCGAGATCGCCTGGTTTGAAGGTTCGGTCGAGGAAGCGTTTGCCTACGCCAAGGACAACTCGAAGCCAGTCTTCCTCTATTGGGGCGCGGTCTGGTGCCCTCCCTGTCACTACCTCACAGACAAGATCTTCGTGAAGCCGGAATTCGTCGCCAAAAGTCGCCTGTTCGTGCCGGTCTATCTGGATGGAGACACCGACCGGGCACAGATTTGGGGAGAGAAACTCGACATCAATGGCTACCCAACCGTGCTGATTCTGGATCCCGATGGTACGGAAGTGCTGCGCATGTCCGCTGATGTCCCGATCGAGGAGTACACCCACGTTCTGGATCTGGCCCTCGAGGCAACGCGCCCAATCGGCGAAGTCCTGGCTTCGGTTCTTGAGCAAGGCCCCGCGAAGGCCGCGCGCAACGACCTCGGTCAACTCGCCTATCACTCTTGGGGTCAAGACCGTGACTTTGACTTCAGTAGCGCCGACATGCTGAATGGTGCCCGGCGGCTGTGGTTTGAGACACCCTCCGAGTTCGGCGCCGAGCGGGCGCGGTTCTTGAGCCTGTATACCGAAGTTCTGGGATATCAGGAGGAAGTCAACCTCAACGACGAAGAGCGAGCGGCCATGCTCGACGAGATTCAATCGATCATTGCGGCACCGGAACTGCGAGAATCGAACTGGTTCCTTTTTGCCTACGGCCTCGAGGACGTCGCCAAGTTGCTGACCGACGAGGGTCCCGACCGCGAAGTTCTCGTTGAACGCTGGCTGCGGGCCGCTCATGAGTCCGAACAGGACGAGAGCAAGACCACTGCGGAGCGCCTCGAAGCGATCCGTCCGCGCCTTGCCGCAGCCGCCTTGCAGATGGGCGACGACGGAGATCTGCCAGCCGATGTCGTTGACTACGTCCGCGAGCGGGTAGCTTGGGCGACCGAGAAAACTACCAATGCTGGCGAACTGCAATCGGTCATGAACGCTTCCGCCCACTTGCTGCGCGACAGCGGCCAAAAAGCCGAAGCGATCGCGTTGCTCAAAAACCGTATCGACGACGCCGAAGCTCCCTACTACTACATGTCTTGGATCGGCTGGCTGGAGAACGATGCGGGCAATACCGACGTGGCGCTCGAGTGGTACCGCAAGGGCTGGGACACCGCCACCGGGCCCGCAACGCGCCTGGAGCGGGGCGCGCGTTTCATTCGCACGGTGATGGACATCGCCCCCGACAAAGTCGACATCATCCGCCAAGACGCTCTGGCGCTCGCCGACGAACACTTGAGTGATGAGTCCGCTTTCTCGGGCCGCAACCGGAGAACGTGGACGCGGCTGGCCGGAGCCATGCTCGACTGGGCAGAAGGCGATGACCAACGGCAGGGAGTCATTGCCGCAGTTCGTGCCGCGGTCACCGACCGCTGCGGCGAAGCCACGCCGGAGGCCGACGATCAGGCCCTGGAGGCCTGCGCCGGCTTTCTAGCGCCAGTGCAGGCGATGTAGCCCGCCCAGAGACGGTCAAGGAGCGAAACGGTCCTCGTAGCGTAGCGGCTGGCCGCTTTCCCACGGGCGATAGGAGTTCGCAAAATCAATGCGCTCGCCGAGCGGAGGGTGGCTGGCGCGCCAGAACTTATACAGCGGCCCCGGGTAGGGGTTGCCCAGGTTTTCCTGCTGCAATTTCACGAAACCATTGGCGGCCGCGACGTTGTCCTGGGTGAGCTCCAGTGAGAACCGATCGGACTCATGCTCGACGTGGCGGCTGTATGCCAGAAACCCCGGGCTGAAAACAAAAATCGCCACCCCCAACAGCAATTGCAACAAAGGCAGCGAAGCGAAATCCCCCAGCTCCGAGAAGCCGAACTTGTGCTGGTTGCGGGCAATCAGCCCGCCGGACACCCGGTGGACGAAATAGAGCCCCGCCATGACCAGAAGTGAAACCAGCAACGTGCCCTTGACCACGTGGCCGAGGACGTAATGCCCCATCTCATGGCCCATGACGAACAGCAGCTCCTCATCTTCGAGCTTTTCGACGATGGTGTCCCATAGGACGATCCGCTTGGTACCCAGAAACCCGGTGACGTAGGCGTTGACCGCTTTGGTGTCGACGCTCTTGTCGACCTCGAACACGCGGCTGCCTTCGATGCCCGCCTGGTCGGCGAGCGCCAAGATCTTGCTTTCTAGGGCTTTGTCTTGCATCGGGCCGAAGTCGTTAAACAAGGGTGCAATCCAGATCGGTGCGATCATGTTGATGAGAAAAATAAAAGGCACCAACACCATTCCGGTATAGAGCCACCAGCGCTTGGGGCTCTTGCGGATCAACAGATAGGGAACCCAGGTTGTCAGGACCGCCAAGATGAGGCCCACCATCAGGCCTTTGAATGAATCGCCCCACCATTTGCCAAGAGTCTGGTTCGACAGATCGTAGGCGTGCTGGCGCACGAAACCCTGGTAGTAGGCAAGCGGCAGATTGAGGACAAAGTTGATGATGTTGAAGGCCACGACATAGATCCCCAATGCCACAAACCACCACTTACCAACGCCGGTGGCCCAGCTCCGCAACCGGGCCGAAAAACCGGTCCAGAGAAACAGAACGGGAATCAAGATCGACACCCCAAGGTTGACCCACCACAGCAGATTGCCGCTACGGTAGTAGCGCATCGCCTTCTCGGTCGCGGGGGGAACCGCGACAAAGCGATCGCGGTCCTCTGCTTCGCCGGCAGCGCCCGATTCAACTTCTATCTCCACCCCATCGTTCGGCGCTTGATCAGCGGTCTCTTCGCTCACCTGGGCTGAAACCGACGATGCCAACGTCAGGACAAAGAGACAGGCCAGGATCAAGACGGACTTCTGCCTGAGTCGTGGGTGATGCATATGGTTCCTCTTCGTCGTGCTTGGAGTCTGGTCTCGGGATCGCGATCCAGGTTTCGCGATTCTGGGCCGATCGCCATCGTACTTCGAACTCCAACAACTTCCTGTAAAAGCATACGTAAACTTGTCTAGTGATGTTCGATTCGAGCCAGTAGAACGTCACCCATCCAACCCAGGAGGAGACCCCATGCGCACCCGACTTCAGCCGAGCCTCATTTCTTCGTCAATGGCGTTGCTGACCCTGCTGGCGGCGGTTACAGGACAGACCGTCCGCGCCGACGATACCGCTGGCGACGAGAAGCTTTACTACGAAAACCGCCAGGAGATTCCCGAGCAGGATCGATGGGATTTGACCTCGATCTATGCGGATCGGGACGCCTGGGAACAAGCGGCCGAGGATTTGGAACCGATGATCGACGCCATTCGCGGGTACCAGGGGCGACTTGGAGAATCCGCCGAGACCCTCGCGGCCGGCCTCAACGCCTCTTTCAACGCTGCGCGCCAACTGGAAGACCTCTACGTCTACGCCCACCAGGGTCTCAACACCAACACCGCCGATCCGGAGTCAGGTGAACTCGCGGGCAGGTCGAGGGGCCTCGCCTCCAAGCTTCAAGAGGCCTCTTCTTTCGTCGACCCCGAGATCTCACAACTCTCCGAAGCCCAGCTCGCAGAGTTTCTGCAAAGCCCTGAAGTCGAACCGTATCGGCACTACATCGACAACGTGGTGCGCAGCCGCGACCACTTGCTTTCGCCGGAAATCGAAGAGATCTTGGCTGGGTCCTCGCTCTCCGGGAGCGCGCACCAGCAGGCATTCTCGGCGCTGGAGAACACCGGTATCGAATGGCCGACCGTCACCGACGAGGACGGCAACGAAACCAAAGCGGTCCCCGGCCAGTACATTCGGTTCGTCGGCAGCGACAATCGCGATGTGCGCAAGGAAGCCGCACTGGCCATGTTCGGTGCCTACTCACAGTTCGCCAACACCTTTGCCGCCACCTACGGCGGCAGCGTCCAGCGCGCGGTATGGCTGGCGCGCACCCGAGGCTATGACTCCACCCTCGACATGGCCCTCGACAGCGTCAACGTCCCGCGTACGGTGGTCGATCGACTGGTCGAAACCGTCCACGACAACATCGACCAGGTGCACGACTACGCGCGCCTGCGCAAACAACTGCAGGGTCTAGATGAACTGCACATCTACGACCTCTACGCCAACCTGCTGCCCGGCATCGACAAGAAGTACACCTTCGAGGAAGGCTGGGCCCTGGCGATGGAGTTTTGGCGCGAGACTTTTGGCGAGGAATACGCCGCAGTGGCCGAGCGCGCCCGGCGCGAGCGCTGGATCGATGTCTATACCAACGAAGGCAAACGGCCGGGGGCCTATTCCTGGGGCACCTACAACACTCACCCCTATCTGTTCCTCAATTGGAGCGGATCGTTGGATTCAGTCTCCACTCTGGTTCACGAAATGGGGCATTCGATTCACAGTTATATGGCCGATGCAGCGCAGCCGTACCACGACGCCAGCTATAGCTTGTTCGTGGCCGAGGTGGCGTCGGTTGCCAGCGAGTCCTTGTTTTTGGAATGGATGTTCCAGCGCAGTACCGATCCAGACGAGCGCAAACTCCTCCTCAACCAAGCGATGAACAACGTCACCGGCACCTTCCTGCGCCAAGTGTTCTTCCACGAGTGGGAAGCCACTGCCCACGCCATGGCGGAGGCCGGTGAACCGCTCACCAAGGAATCGCTGGGCAAGGCCTACAGCGATCTATGGCAGAGCTACTACGGCGAAGACCTGGTGGTCGACCCCGAATACCAAGCCGGCTGGGCGCGAGTGAGCCACTTCTACCGCAATTTCTACGTTTGGGTCTACGCCACCAGCTACGCCGCCGGTGAAGCGATCGCCAGCCGCTTTCGCGAAGGCGATGTCTCGGCGGTGGATGACTACCTGGCGATGCTGCGCCTCGGCGGCAGCGTCTACCCGATGGAGGCGTTGCAGCGCGCCGGCGCCGACATGACCGATCCCGAAGTCATCGGTTCGGTCATGGATCGCTACGGACAGTTGCAGCAGCAACTGGCCAGCGAGATGACGGCCGAATGAGCTGAGCCTTTTCGGCCTCGCGGCGACAGCCACCAAGAGTCGATCGAGGGTACTTCAAAGGTCGCGCCCGCTCAGCCCGCGCATAACCTGCCGGCGAGATGGAGACCTCGCCCGGTGACGTCCGTCACACTGTTTTGTGTCTCCGGGCTGTTACCGTCCGTTTCATTCAGAAGTGCTCGTGCGCCATTGCCTTGGCTGAAGGCAGGTCTGCGAGTTCCAAAATACAGATAGGTTAAGGAGGGAATAAGTGAGAAATTTGGGAAGAACCCTGGCCGTGCTCTGTGCGCTCGCGCTGGGATTGGCTGCTACTGCTGAGGCCAAACCAGTTCGGGTATCCGGAGAAGGAATCGGCCGCATCGACAACCTGTCCGGTCTGAGCCGGGCTCAACTGCGAGCTCAAGCAGAGGTTGTCGCCCGCGGTTTGGTCGGGGCGCGACAAGGCGAACTTCGCGCCGAAGCGAGCCAGACGGATGCGCTCAACACCACTCATGTGCGCATGCAGCAGTACTTCAACGGCCGCCGCGTCTACGGCGCCGAGCTGATCTTGCACGCCCGAGATAACGGTAACGTGTACTTGGTCAACGGTCACTTTCTCAGTTCGAAGGGGGTCGCGCGCAGAGCCAAGCTGAGCGCCGACGAAGCGCTGGCGAGAGCCCTACGTGAACTCGGCATCTCCGACTTCAATGTGTTGAGTGCTCCAGAACTCACCTACGTACTGGGCCAAAAAAATGGCGTCATGCGTCTGGCTTGGCGCGTTTTGGTTCAACACGAAACCGAGAAGTTTGCCGAGGACTACATCTTCGCGGACGCGCTTACCGGAGCTGCCGCCGCCATCCATCCAACGGTTCACTACGCCAAGTCTTGGTCGACCTACGACGCTGAGAACGGCAAGCCGCAGTCAGGGAAGCTCCCGGGAACACTCCTGTGCACTGGGAACCAAACTTGCGGTGATCCGGTCGCCCAGGACGCTCACGACTACGCGTCGGTTACCTACGACTACTACATGGCGAAATTTGGTCGTGACTCGCTCGATGACAACGGCTACCACCTCGACTCCAGCGTTCACGTAGACCGCGATTGGAACAACGCGACTTGGTATCGCGGCCAGATGATGTATGGCGATGGCGACGGCGTTAAGTTCTCGCCGCTCTCCGGCGACCTCGATGTCGTGGCGCACGAGTTGACCCACGGCGTTACCGACTTCACCTCGGATCTGGTGTATCAGGACGAGCCTGGCGCCCTGAACGAGGCGATGTCGGACATTTTCGGCGCCAACACTGAGGCCTGGTATGAGGGCGGCATTAATGGCAACACCTGGAAGATCGGTGAAGATGTCACCACTCCGGGAGTCGCTGGTGATGCACTACGCTACATGGACAACCCGACGTTGGACGGTCAGTCGCGCGACTACTACCCCGAGCGCTACACCGGCACCGGAGACAACGGCGGCGTCCACCTCAACTCCGGCATTGGCAACCTCGCCTACTATCTGCTCGTCGAGGGTGGAAGCCATCCGCGCAACAAGACCGCCGTGTCGGTGACGGGGATCGGCATGGACAAGGCCGAGCAGATCTTCTATCGCGCGCAGACCACCTATTTCACTAAATCGACGGACTTCGCGGCAGCAGCCGATGACACAGCGCAAGCGGCGCTGGATCTGTACACGGCAGCGGAACGCGACGAAGTGGTGGCCGCCTGGTGCGCTGTGGGTGTTGGTTCGAACTGTGGAGGCGGCAACTTCGCCCCGACCGCCAGCTTCACCGCTGACTGCCCTAGTCTTACCTGCGACTTCACGGACACGAGTTCGGACTCGGACGGTTCCGTCGTGGCGTGGAGCTGGGACTTTGGTGACGGCAACTCATCGACCGCTCAAAATCCTTCCCACACCTACGGAGCCGATGGTACCTACACCGTCTCCTTGACCGTCACCGACAACGAAGGAGCGACCAACAGCACGTCACAATCGCTCAACGTGTCGAGCGGCGGCGGGGACAACATCCCACCAGTGATCTCGAATGTCTCCTCTTCAACGGGGAAGGGAGGCAACTTCACGGTGACCTGGACGACGGATGAACCAGCAACGTCCGTGCTGCGCATTCCAGCTTCAGATTTCACCAACTCCGATACGGCACTGGTGACGTCTCACTCGCTGACGCAACGTGGCTCCAAGGGCGCTACTTTCATCTACTACGTCGATTCGACTGACGCTGCCGGAAACACCGCAACCAGCGGACCGCACACGCATCAGAATTAGCCCTACGGAATCGTAGGTTGGAGGGCCGATGGCTATGCCGTCGGCCCTTTTTCTTTGGCGCCAACCGGCCTCTTTCAGCGCGCAAGCGTAGAATCCCGCCTTGTTGCAACGCGCCAACCGTGGACCGATTCAACATGACCAATCCCGAGCATTCCTTTCTACTCCTCCTGGCGCGTGCGCTGCACAAATTCGGTAGCCCTTCGCACCGCACCGAAGAGTCCCTCGCTCAGGTGGCAGCGGCTCTTGACGTCGACGCAGAATTCCTGGTGACCCCCACCTCGGTGGTCGCCTCGCTGGGAACCGGAAACGACTCACGCACCTATTTGGAGCGCGGCGACGCCGGTGAGATCCATCTCGCCAAGCTCGAGGAACTTCAGGCCATCTTCCGCCGCGTCAAGCACAAGACGATCAGCGCTGCCGAAGGATCGGAGCAAATCGAAGCGCTGCTGGAACGGCCGTCGTCCTACCCGATGTGGGTGACGATTTTGGCCTTCGGCGTCGCCTCGGCTTCGGTCGCTTTGTTCTTCGATGGCGGCTGGCGCGAGTCCATCGTCTCGGGGACACTGGGGCTCCTGATTGGAACGGGGGCGATCCTGGTCGGGCGATCGGCGAGTTGGTCGTTGGTGTTCCCCGCCCTTGCCGGCATCGTCGCCGGTGTCCTCACCACAACCACCAACTCTGTTTGGGGCGATCTTTATCCGCTCATCCCAACCCTCGCGGGACTCATTGTCATCTTGCCGGGATTGAGCTTGACCATCGCCGTCAGCGAGTTGGCGCGGCGCCACCTCGTCAGTGGTACGGCTCGTTTGGCCGGCGCCCTAATTACGTTTCTGCAACTGGCTTTCGGCGTCGCGTTGGGCCAACGCTTGGCCGAACTAGCCGTGACGGCGCAAGAGGTCTCACCGCCACAGGCTCCCGAACTCCCGGTCATCGCCGCTGCTTTAGTCGCGACCTCCGTGGCACTCACCGTGCTCTTTCAGGCCCGGATACAAGAAATGCCGTTGGTGCTGGTTATGATCAGCGTGGCGTTTTTCGGCGCCCGCTTCGGCACCGAGTTTCTCGGCCCCTATTTGGGTGCCCTGGTGGGTGCCTGGATGGTGGGCACACTCGGCACCCTGTTTTCACGCTGGCGCAACATTCCCTCGGCGGTCCCGATCTTGCCGGCACTGCTCATCTTGGTTCCTGGGAGCATCGGGTTTCGCAGTTTGTCAGCCCTGCTCGCCGAAGACCTCGTGTCCGGACTTTCCGCGGGGTTCTCGATGATCACCATCGCCTTTTCTCTGGTCATCGGTCTGCTTTTCGCCAATCTGACCATCCGCCCGCGCGACTATTCTTGAACTCTACTGTCCCTTGAACACCGCCACGGCATACCGCTGATACCATTTCGCCGATGAAGGTTGCGACTTCCGAGACCGAACTCCCCCCCTGTAGCGACGCCACTTTTGAGGCGGCGCGGGCGGCGTTCATCGACCGCTACGCGCAGCTTCCTTCCGATTCCTTAATACGCCAGTTGCGCTCAACCGAGTTTGCGCGCCTCGACAAGACCAAGCATGTCTACCTCGACTACACCGGCGGCGGCCTGTATGGAGAGAGCCAGATCGAACGCCACAGCAACTTCTTGCTCGACAGCGTTCTCGGCAACCCGCACTCCAGCAATCCCACCTCTTTGGCCACCACCGATCGGGTCGAACTCTGCCGGCGCAAAGTGCTCGATTTCTTCCGTGCCGACGGCGAAGAGTACGGCGTCATCTTTACCGCCAATGCCAGCCATGCGCTCAAACTGGTCGGGGAATCGTACCCATTCGAGCCCGACGATCGCTTCTTGCTCACCTTCGACAACCACAACTCGGTCAACGGCATCCGCGAGTTCGACCGCGCCCACGGAGCTACGACGACCTACGTTCCCGTCCGGCCTCCCGAGATGCGGGTTCGCGAGAGCGAGTTGCTGACCTTTCTCGACCAGGCCGACCCCGGCCACAACAATCTGTTCGCGTATCCGGCGCAGTCCAATTTTTCGGGCGTCCAACATCCTCTCAACTGGATCTCCATGGCCCAGGATCGGGGTTGGGATGTCCTCCTCGACGCCGCTGCGTTTGTCCCCACCAACCGACTCGACCTTTCTACCCACAAGCCGGACTACGTGGCCCTGTCGTTCTACAAGATGTTCGGCTACCCGACCGGAGTCGGCGCCCTGATCGCCAGATGGAGCGCGCTTGAGAAACTGCATCGGCCGTGGTTTGCGGGCGGCACCATCGAGGTCGCTTCGGTGCAGGCGGACGCACACGTGCCGGCCGGTGGGGCTGCAGCCTTTGAAGACGGCACTCTCGACTACGCAAACCTACCGGCGGTCGACATCGGCCTCGATTTCCTCGACCGCATCGGTGTCGAGACCATCCACGACCGCGTCCAAGCGCTGACCAGTTGGCTGCTGCAACAGCTTGTGGAACTACGCCACGGCAACGGAAAACCGTTAATCGTGTTCTACGGACCCAAGGACATGGAAAGCCGTGGTGGCGCCATCGCGGTCAACTTCCTGGGCGCCGACGGTGTCGTCATCGACCACCAAGAGATCGAACAGGCCGCCAATCGCCACAACATCTCGCTGCGCACCGGCTGTTTCTGCAATCCCGGCGCGGGCGAGATCGCCCTCGGTCTGGATCAATCCGAGTTGGTGACCTGCTTCTCCAGTGGCGAGCACATGACCTTCGTCGACTTCCAGCGCTGCATCGATGGCAAGAGCACCGGTGCGGTGCGCATCTCTCTCGGACTGGCGAGCAACTTTGCCGACGTCTACACCTTCGTCGAGTTCGCCAAGTCAATGCTCTCCGACTGAAACGTTGCCACCACAGATCAGCGCTAGCAGCATTGCTAGTCGAATTAATCGTATAAATACGATATAATGCACTGATGCTTCCCAAGAAACAGCTCGCCGCTTGGGCTGACTACTACCACTCGGCCCGCCATAACGAACATCTGGACGAGCGAACCACGGTCATGATTCACCTCGCGACCGCCATGAGCGTCGGTTGCTATCCGTGAATGGAAAGCTACTTTGGGGTCGCCAAAGAACTGGGAATCAGCAGAGAGGAAATCGGCGCGGTCGAGTCGATCGTCATCGCCGTTATGGGCGGTCAGGTCAGAGCCAAGTTCCGCGAAGCGCGGCGCGGTGCCCAAGCCAAGGAGCGCGCTCGCAGTTGAGTCGCTTGCCGAATTTCTACGAGCTAGTACAAGTCCCCGTCTAGGTATTTGAGCCCGGTGTCGACCGCCTCGGTGGCGACCACTTTCCCCTCGCCCAATTCCGCCGCCAACCGTAGCGCCGCGACCACATTCAGTCCGCTGGAGGTGCCGGCGAAGATGCCTTCTTCCGTGGCCAGCCGCCATGCCATCTCACGCGATTTTTGCTCGTCGATTCCCCACGCTTCGTCATACAGGTTGGGATCCAGGAGCGGAGGCGTACTGCCGATCCCAATGCCCTCGACGTCGTGATCTCCGGCGGAGCCCCCGGCGACGACCGCCGATGTCCCGGGCTCCAGAGCCACGATTTTGGCCGCCGGATACACCTTTCGCAGGACCTGAGCGACGCCCATGAGGGTGCCCGCCGTGCCGATGCCACTGCAGAAGCTGTCGATGGGGCGGTCGAGTTGGCGTACGAGTTCTTCGCCGATGTTGCGGTAGCCGACCAGGATGTCCGGGTTGTGAATCTGATCGGTCAGGTAGATGTCTTTGGAGCGCGCTAACTCGCGGGCCCGCTCCATCATTCTCGGAATGAGATTCGAATCGGTAACTCCACTCTTGCTGGGCACGATTTCCAGCTCCGCTCCCAGCGCCTCCATGGTCTTGAGCTTTTCGGTCGCGAAAGCGTCCGATGACACCGCTTTGAAGCGATAGCCCTTGACCGCGCAGACGAAGGCCAAGGATGAACCGGTGCTGCCACCGGTGTACTCGACCACGGTCATTCCCGGCCGTAGGTCGCCCCTTTTCTCGGCTTCCTCGATCATCGACAGGGCCATACGGTCCTTTTTGGATCCGGTCGGGTTGAAGTATTCGAGCTTGACGAAAACGTCGGCACTGCCGGGTGGGACGATCTTCTTCAGCCGCACCACAGGAGTTCCGCCGATCGTGTCTAGAAGCTCGTGTTTGGGAAGTCTGGATTTCGGGAGTCCGGATTTGGGGAGTCCGGATCGTGAGGGCGGCTCAGTCATTCCGCAGCTCTTCTCTGCTAGAGGACGCTCAACGCCTGGGCTAAGTCTTGGATGATGTCATCGACCTCTTCAAGGCCAACAGACAGACGAATCAAACCCTCCCCCACTCCCATGCGGTCACGGTTTTCCGGCGACAGTGACGCCTGGGTCATGCTGCTCGAATGTTGAATCAAGGTCGCCGTGTCCCCCAAAGAAACAGCGCGGGTGCAAAGTTCAACACCATCGACCACGCGACGGGCTGATTCTGCATCGGCGACCTCAAAACTGAGGATGCCGCCGAAGCCGGACATCTGACGCCGCGCCAAGTCGTGTTGCGGATGAGATACGAGGCCTGGATAGTGCACAACTTGGACGTTGCGTTCATCATTCAAAAACTCGGCAACCTTGTGGGCACTATGGTTGTGGCGCTCCATGCGCACGGCAAGGGTCTTGAGCCCGCGCAGGACCAGCCACGCCGTAAAGGGTGCGATGGTCGGTCCCAGCAGCTTCATCAACTTCCAACGCGCGCGATCGACAGTTTCCTGGGTTCCCACCAACACGCCAGCGACTAGATCACCGTGCCCACCCAGATACTTGGTGGCACTGTGCACGACCAGATCGGCACCCAGTTCCAGGGGCCGCTGATTCACCGGAGTTGCAAACGTGCTGTCGACGATCACCACGATTCCATGCCGCTTGGCACGAGCCGCAATCTCTCCCAGATCGGCCAGTCGTAAGACCGGATTGCTGGGAGTCTCCAAGTAGATGGCGCGCGTAGTCGGCCGGATTGCGTTCTCCACCACGTCAACGGATGCCGCGTCGACTCGCGACACTTCAATCCCGTAGGGCTCGAGAAACTCTTCGAGCAATGCGTGAGTGGTCGTGTACAACGACTCCTGCGCAATCAGGTGCTCTCCGGGCTTGAGCACCGCCAGCAATGACAGCGCGATCGCCGACATGCCGGAGGCGGTGGCAAGAGCGGCTTCGGCCCCTTCGAGTTCCGCGATCGCGGTCTCCAAAGCCTCCTGCGTCGGTGTCCCCATGCGACCGTAAAAAAAGCCCGGTTCGTGGCCCTCGTGAACCTTCGATGCTTTCTCAGCCGTGTCAAAGCCAAAGGCTGAGGCTTGGCTGATCGGAACCGATAGAGCTCCGCCGCGACCTGTTCCGGCATGCACCACTTTGGTGTCGAATCGACGTTGTCGGCCGTTTGTCACTAGGAAACCTACCCGCAGGAGGCGGCCTCTTCGACCGCCAGCACGCCACCACAAACACCGGTTTCGGGCAGCTCTAGATCCACGTTGCGAGCAGCTTCGAGGTTTCCCGACAAGGCGGCAACCACCGAGCGCACTTGCTCGTATCCGGTACGCAATAGGAACGTTGGAGCTCGTCCATAGCTCTTCATGCCAACGATAAAGAAGCCCTGCTCCGGATGGCGCAGCTCTTGATAGCCATGGGGCGGCACAGTGCCGCAGCTATGAACGTTGGGGTCGATGAGCGGTCCCAGAGCTTGTGGGGCCTCGGTCACCGGATCGAGATCTAGACGCAGTTCCCGCAGAATCTCCAAGTCGGGCCGAAAACCGGTCACTCCGATGATTTCGTCGACTTCAATGGAGTTTCCGCCGCTGGCAGATTCTGGGTCGTGAGCGACCAGCCGAAGACCGGAGGAGTTCCGTTCGACCGCCTGAATGCGAAAGTCCGTCAACACGGTCACGGCGCGTCGATCAACTAGCTCTGCAATTGCAGCGGCCAGCGCTCCTCGCCGCGGCAGTTGGTCTCCATCCTTCTCAAGCACGGGCAACCCGCCGCGAATGATCCAAAAAACGCGGGTTCCAGCTTCAAGAAGCTCCTTGTCGGCCAAATCGAGGAGGGTGTTGAAAGCTGAGTCGCCTGCTCCCACGACCGCAACTCGGCGGCCGCGAAAATCGGCTCGCACCTCGGGATTGGCCAAGTTGGGGATGCCGTAGTGGATATTCTCCTGCGCTCGGCGTTCGCCGATCGCCGCCAAGCCTCCGGCTCCGAGAGGGCGAGGGTTGGACCACGTCCCCGAAGCGTCGAGTACCGCCCGAGCGTAGATCACCTCTTCTTCGCCTTTCGATTGGCGGAGGTGACTCGATTGCCGAAGGTGAACGGCAAAAGCGAGATCGTCTCGCTGATTCGAACGCATGCGGTCGGCGCCGACCCTGCTGACGCCCACCACCTCAGTAGAGAACCGAATCCTCTTGGCGATCGCAGGCAGCTCCGCTAACGGCAGCAGCAAGCGCTCACGCAGATCATTCCCGGTTGGGTAGGTGTCCGCGTCGGGCTCGACCCAACCTGTCTCTGCGAGCAACTTGGCCGCGACCGGATCGACGTTGTACTTCCAGGGCGAGAACATGCGGACGTGTCCCCATTGTTCAACGTGGCTGCCGACATCCGCCCCCCTTTCAACCACCACAAATTCTTGCCCGCGGTCCACCAGATGGGCGGCCGCGGCAAGTCCGACTGGGCCCGCGCCGATCACGACAACCGGCAAGCGGGGTGTCATTGTTGACATTCTCATAATCGTAATTTTACGATTATGAGAATGAATGTCAACTCCTCCCAGCATGCTTGACCGGATTTCCAAGGAGCTTCTATCGTGGACGCTGTGACGATATCGAAAAGATCTGACACGGGAATCCCACCGCAGTGCTGCACTTTGGACCTCACCCCGGCAGATGAAACGCGCTTGATCGGCATGTTCAAAGCGCTGGGCAATCCCACTCGCTTCGAAATCCTCAAGTTCCTACTCACCCACCCAGGGTGCATTACCGGCGACCTCGTCGACCACCTGCCCATCGCCCAGGCCACCGTCTCCCAACACCTCAAGGTCCTCAAAGACGCCGGTTGGGTCGAAGGCCAAATCCAAGGGCCGGCGACCAGCTATTGCCTGATCCCCGACAACGTCGCCTGGTTTCGAGAACGGGTCGAGACGGTTTTTTAGCTATTCCCTGTTTTCTGCTACACCCGGGTCTTTAGCTACACCCAGGTCTTTAAGCTACACCCGGCAAAAGCGAGCCGCAGCAAGTGGGACTTTGGAACCTCGGTCGGCCCATCGCGGCGGTTCCGTACCCTCTATGGAGGCTCGCAACAAACCCTCGATAAGGAATGCCCAGCTCTTGCGCATTTGTTCCACTCGATCGGCTCCAACCGTGCTTTCCTCGACGATCAAGCGTGTTATATCGCTAGTTATTCTGCGGTTCCGAATCGTCGCTCGATTCCGCGGCGTCATCCGCGGCTGCATCGGACTCGCCACCCCCGGCCTCGTCGTCCTTGTCTTCTCGGATACGACCGAAGTACTCCGGCAGGTCCACCCCGCCGATGTCGCGCATCAGTTCCATCGCCGGAGGTAGGGCTCCGGCCAAGCTGCGGACGAACTTGGCCGTGCTGCTGGAATCCCCGTCGCCTTGCCCGCCGTCCCAGACCACCACTTTGTCGAACTTGATGTTGGAGATGGCGCTGGCAGCGGTCTCCGAAATGTGGTCGATGTGCTCGAGCATGAGCATCTGAAAAGCTTCTTTCGACCCTCCGCAACTCTCAATGATCTCGCGCATACCTTGGCCCTTTTTGGCCAACACCTCGTACTGACCGCGAGCTTCGGCGTCGAGGCGGGCGAAGATGGCCGCCGCCTCACCTTCGGCGCGAATCCGCTCCTGCTCGGCGGCGGCTTCAGCCGATACCACCAGCTCGGCCTTGACCGCTCGCGCCACCGATTCGAGTTCGGCGCGCTTCTCGGCCTCGACCTTCTCCGCCTCGGCAACCGCGGCCTTGGCTTCAGCTCGATACTGGGCTTCGCGTACCGCGGCCTCGGCTTCCCTCCGACGCGTTTCTCCAAGCTGGAAGGCTTCGGCCTCTTTGACTTTGAGAGTGGCGTTGGCGTCAGCGATCTCCGCCTTGGCGACGTTTTCTCCCGCCACTGCCTTGGCGTTGGCGTCGGCAACGCGCACGCGCATCTCCCGTTCACGATCTTTGACTTGTGACTCCTGCTCATAGGCCGCGGACTGCTCGCCGACGACCTTTTCTTTGTCGAGATCAGCGATGCGCACCGCTCGCTCGCGCTCGGCTTCTTTGGTGCCGATGTCGCGCAGTTTCTCCGCGTTGGCGACTTCGACTGCTTGTTCGCGATCAGCATCGGCGACTCCGATGGCACCGCGCTTCTCCTGTTCGGCAACATCGATTTCGGCCTGCTGTACTGCTTCCGACGCGGCCTTGCGACCGATGGCCTCGATGTACCCGGAGGCGTCCGTGATGTCTTTGATGTTGACGTTGATGAGCACCAAACCGATCTTGGCCAGCTCGGGCTCCAGAGATTGCTGGACCTTCTCAAGAAAGACGTCCCGGTCGCGGTTGATTTCGGTGATCTTCATCGAAGCGATCACCTGGCGCAGTTGTCCGAAGATGATGTCTTCGGCTTGCTTCATGATTTCCTGTGTCTGAAGACCCAGGAGACGGATCGCCGCGTTGTTCATGGTCACCGTGTCGGTACCGATGGCGACGGTGAAGACACTAGGGACGGAAACGCGGATGTTCTCCATCGACAGCGCGCCTTCCAGCGGGATCTCGATCTGAATCGGGTCGAGGTCGAGAAAATCGTAGGACTGGATCAATGGCCAGACAAAGGTGCCGCCACCGTGAAGGCATTTGGCCGACCGCCCGACCCCGGTGCGACCGTAGATGACTAAAATGCGGTTACTCGGACAGCGCTTGTACCGCCGGGCGATCGCCATCACGAATCCGGCGACGACAAGAACGGCGGCGAGAACGATCAGCAGCGGAAAAATCCCACCGTCCAAAAGTGAAATCGCGGTCCAATTGAATGCCTGAGTCATGTTCCCTCCATTACCCCTCTAGCGGCTCGACTTCATAGGTGCCTTGGCTGGTCATGGCGACCACGCGCACATCGGATCCAGTTGGAATCTCTCCTCCGGCACTTAGAGCCAGAAACTCCATCGACCGGCCTTGTACGGCTACGGTGATCTTGCCAGTACCCGACTTGTCCGCAGGAATGCGCAGGTAGACCTTGGCCGGCTTGCCAATGACTTGCTGGAAGTCGACGTTGCCCTGCGAATGCAATTTGCGTTGCAATGAAAACAGCCACGCCACCGCAGCCATCATTACCAGCCCAGATCCCGAAGCAGCGAGCAGCGTCTTGATGTCGCCCCAGCCCTCCGACGTACCCCACCAGCCGACCAGCCCGAAGAAGGTGAGAAAGCCGGCTACAGCGCGGATTGAGAAAAGATTGAACGATCCGTCACCGGCGTCAACGTCGTCAAGATCGATGTCCACATCGGCGTCGACATCACCGCCGAACAGCATCAGTACCAGTTGTACGACCAACACCAACCCTCCTACGGCGGCACAGGCCATGTACACCGTCGTTGCCATCGTCACCCTCCTTGCGGTGTTGCGGTCAAAGTCCCCCCAAAAACGTATTCGATCGTGACTGATGTGGAGTTGCTGCTCTACCCGTGATTCGGCACTAATCTCTATCGAATCCAGTTTCTATCGAGGTCAGCCCACTATCCGAATCAATCTCGATCCAAGTCAGATTAGCACGGTGGATTGCAAGCTGGGCTGGCCGGGGACTCGAGCGGCTAGCCGCGAATCTCAAAGTCAAGCCATGGTGCATAGCTTCTTTGTCTGATTGGTAGAGGACCGAACCCAGATCGAGGTAATGGCGATGCTAAGGTTCATAAGGGCTAGGTTGGGGTGCGCTTGATGTCTTTGCCGGCGGTCTCAGAGGACCACCTACCCACCCTCTCCTGCTGAGTACGTAAGCTGGCCAGAGGATTGTATTGGTGCGTGGACAGTCTTTGATGATTTCTTTTCGTGTTGCCTTTGTCTGGGCATTCTCGCTTGGCGTTGTGGGAGCGTCTTATGCTTCGGACCCAGCTTCCAAGTCTGGATGGGGCCGTTTCGTCAGCCAATCATCGACGGGGCTACCGAGCCAGGACTAGTTTTCTTTCCGGCAATTTACTCCAACAACGAGTTAGTGGAGATCCTGGATCCTGAAACCTTTCAGGTTCATATCGTCTCGGCCAGCGAGCCCAGAAACGAGCACGTCTTCGGTGCAGGCGAGAGTGTTATTCCACCCAATGGAAGCATCTTGTTTTGGCTGGAGTCAGATTGGGCGATGTCACCTTTTCGCAGTTTGGCAGTCGGGCGAAGCTGGAATGGCAAACGAGTTTCCCCAAAGATCCACCCCGTTGAACCCGCTGGTCGGGCTGGTGTCGATCTAGGTGGCAAAGAGGCGGACGCCGAGCTTGAGTTGTGGTTGTTGCACGTCGAGCGTCTAGCCAACGAGTATCAGTTTTTGCGCTGGGGGCGCCTTGATAGGACTCCGAACGGTCTGTTAATGCCCCCTGGATCCACGGTCGCCGGGTTATGGAACCCGACCAAGCATCTCTGGACAGCACTTAGTCGACCCTTCCAAGTGAGGGCCGAAGAAAAAGTAATCATTCCTTTGACGACCCCTTCTCCTGGCGAATCTTGGTTCAAGGCCGAGGTAAAAGGAGTCGGTCCAGGTTCACCACAGAGTACGTCTCTAGTCCTCTCGATGCACAATGCACAGTTTGAGCCCGACTTTTTCTACGCGACAGCCGCCGGAATGCACGCCTTTTGGTACAACTTAGAGCCCGGGACCGCAGTTCTTTCCGGGGGAAACGAAAACGTTTATCTTCCCTCCCAAACCATCGAACTCCAGAACGGAGCCATCTCGCACTTCGACGGCTCGTTCGTGGATCGTCGCTCTTTGTGAGTCAGCCTGAAATTGCCAAGTCCGATACGCGAGGGGCCTTCTTTTTAGCGGTTGAAAAACTACCGGAGAACAGCTTGCTGCCCTCGATTGAGCCGTCCAGCGAACCTACCAACATCGGTTCCTGTATTCGAGCCCGCTACCTAGGAAGGCAAACGAGTCTACAAGGTCGACTCAACCGCGGAGGCCCGGACTACATAGCGCTGGTTGCCGCCCGCCGTGACAGCATCGAAGGGGTAGCATGTCACCAAAGTTAAGACCGGCTGTGAGGTCGGGGCCAGCACGCCTAAGGATTCCTGATCGACCACTTGGGTGCCGACAACTCGGTAGCGAGTCCAATTTCCGTCAGCCGCTTGCATTTCGATCTCATCGCCTACCGCCAGACGGCGAACAAAGCGAAAGTGGGTGTCGCGGTGGCCGGCCAGAACCGTGTGGCCGCCGCTGCCGGGCCTGGCTGAGCGGGGATCCAGCCCCGGGCCAAATGCCAGGCTCGCCCCATCGACACCGGCGAGTACGATCCGGTCGACGGTTCGCAGTTGGTTTTCCCGTTGGTCGGACTCTAGATTCGCAATCCCTATCCGCAGCTTCGCCACTGGCCAGGTATCGGCCCATGGCCACGGTCGCTCCTCGCCGCCTCGCTGCAAAGTCATGCGCCAAGCCCTTTCGAGAAGAACCTGCGCGACTTCCGCTTTGAGCGGCAGCCACAATCCGTGACCGAGCAGCGTCAACCCAGAAGCGGCCAACACCAAGCGAACCGCCGCCGCTCCACTCATCTCCGCGACGCACCGATGGCCCAAGTTGAGCTAACAAATGAAAGCCGATAAGAGAGCATCGACAAACCGAGGAGGAACAGGCCGATCACCACATGTGCCCGGCTCGAAGTTGCCGTACGCGGCAGCAGACCAACGATCTCGGGGGTCCATCCGGAGGGCATCTGCAAGGGCAGGAGCTTGGTCGCGATCGGCTCATCCCGAGGTCGAGCCGGGGTTACGTCAACTGCCACCAGACTGGTGTAGCGGGTCACGAGCTGATGACCCAGCCCTAGGGCGGTCACTCGTTGACGCATCGCCTCGTCCGAGTCGGTGACGACGATCCGATCCATCAGCGCCGCGATCTTCCTTCGCGCCCATGCCTTACCGATCCCTAGTTGAGCGCTGCCGCCGACCAGGTTGACCTCCGTTGTCCAGGGCCGCCCCCCTCGCTCGCCGTGAATGCGCACCTTGCCGCCGAGCCGGTTGACCTTGGCTACTAAAACCAGCGGCTGTCCCGCGTAAAGATCGGGGGCGTGCGCGGGCCACATCTCGACCTGGCGATCGCCCCATTCCACGGCCAAATCGGACAGCACCGGATTCTCCAGCTTCTGTAGCAGCCGGCCCATTTTTCTCTCAACTTCTTGCGGCAAGCCAATGTGAGTGAAAGCGCCACGCCCGAACTGCGCCGCCCGGCGCATGAAATGGGAGTTGGGAGCCGCGCCAATGCCAACGGTAAAAAGGCGGCTGCGGCCCAGCCCGCGGTGAATCTCGGCGAACAAGTGATCTTCGTTGCCGATTGCCCCGTCGGTGATGAAGACGACCTGGCGAACGAACCTGGAGTTGTCGGTGTCCACCAAGGACGCCCGCAACGCGGGAAGCATCTCGGTACCGCCATCCGCCGCCAGACTACCCACCCACCGTTTGGCATCGTCGACATTGACGCTGAAAGCTCTCTGAGGATGAGCAAACAGCACCCGGGTAGAATCATCGAATTCGATGACATTGAACAGGTCATTGGGTCCGAGTTGATCGAGGGCCATCATCAGAGCGGCCTTGGCCTGGCGAATCGATGCACCGCTCATCGAGCCCGAGGTGTCGAGCACGAAAATGACCTCGCGGTTGAGTCGCTGGCTGGCTTGCTGTGCGGGCGGCACCACCAGCAGGTAGGCGTAGTGCTCGTCGGAGCCAGCGTCTTCGGTGAACAGGGCTGCTTGCGGCACCTGGCCCAAGCGCGGGGACCACTCAAGCACGAAATCACGGTCTGCCGGAGCTTGCCCGCTGAGGTCCACTCGGTAGCGGTTTCCCGCCTGGCCAATGCGGACGAGATGTGACGCACTTGCAACACGCTCCAACTCGAATCCGACATCCAGATCTACGGAAAGCCGCACGGTTCCTAGGCCTTCCTCGGCCGCGGCCGCACGAGCGATCGGCGGAGTGATGCGGCTGGCGTCGGGGACTTGATCGGTGTTGAGCGCCCAACCTGAGCCCGTGAACTCGTCGATCGTCGTCTCCACCTGAAACTGTGCTTGGCCTTCTGAAGCGTCGACGCCTGCTTCCAAATTCACCATCCCCTCGCCGGGGTTGGAGGTGGGGTGCGGGCTCCCAGGGATGTAGCGCGGCGTCATCGTCATGGGAAACCGCAACTGAAACAGCCCATCTTCGTAGTCGAGTTCTTGTTGATAGCCGATGACAACTTCAATGGACTCCCCGGGACCGATGTTGGCGACCGAATTGGTGAAGACATTGGCGCGCTCTTGCTCGACCAAGGAAGCCCTTCGGCCCTCCTCCTTGGCCTGCTCGTACTGTCGCTTGGCTTCCTTTCGCTCTTTGATCTGACCTTCAATGACGCGTTCACCGATCACCATGCGAAGCCGATCGACGGCGGCCAGTTCGGGTAGTGGAAAGACATAGACCCCCTCGACCCAGAACTCGGTCGGGTTGGAAAATTGCTGGCGGACGGTCGTTCGCGCGATCATTCCGCGCACCTGAATCTCGACCTTGGTTTCCATTCGCGGCGCCGGCAGAAACCAGCCGGGTCGCTCCGTTTTGAGCAACAGCGTCCCCGCACGAGCTTGCTCAACGGTGGTTGGCTCTCCCAAATCGTCGTAGTCCACAGGAGCCACCGGCGGTTGTGACTCAGCGTCGCCTTGCACCTGCAACTCAATAGCTGCCAAAGGCACTGCAGGCCCCGCTGCGCTCGCCAGGACGATGCTCAAAAGGATCTTTGCCGTTCTGTTCATGGGATCCTCCATCGATAGATTCACCTCTTCAGTGAACCAGAACGGAGTTCGCGGAGAGTGGCCCCCGCGGGGCATTCCGGGGACAAATCGTGGCGAGCAAGTGGCAACAGAGGCGCCACCGCCACCAGGTGCCGGCTAGAGCGGTACGACCAGAATCTTGGAGGCGGCGCGGAAACCCAAATTCAGTGATTCGCCTTCAACCGAACGCAAGCTGACGTTGGAAGCGGCGGAATCGCGGGATTCGACCACGACGATATTCCCCGGGCGCAGATGAACGCGTTCCGCCAACTGCAAGAATTCAGGCTGTTGATCGAGAACCCGAACCACCTTCACCTGACTGTCCAAAGCGCAATTGAGCAGGTCGCTCGAGGCCGAGCTCGCCACTATCCCGGTGGCGTCGGGGATGGGGTCGCCGTGTGGATCGACGTTGGGGTGACCGAGAAGAGCGTCCATGCGTTCGATGACGCGATCTGAAACCGCGTGTTCGAGTTGTTCCGCCTCGGCGTGCACTTCGCTCCAGTCCAGGCCCAGGACCTCGACCAGGAACTGTTCGATCAGTCGATGACGGCGCAGCACGTGCGTCGCCAACTGGCGACCGGCTTGGGTGAGGCGTACGCCGGCGTAGGGCTCGTAGTCCACTAGTCCGCTGCCAGCAAGAGTCTTGGCCATCGCGGTTACGGTGCCGGGCGCTACGCCGAGCGCTTCGCCGATGGCACCCAGCTTGACCGATCCCTCGGTTTCGTCCTCGGCGATCAGAATGCACTTGAGGTAGTCCTCGACGGTGCTGGTAGCCATGCTTCAAGGATAGCCGCTCGATTGATTTTTTGCTTCCTCAACGCAATAATTTTGATTAATCAAAATTTTAGGACTCATTCAACCATGCACCACAAACCATCTCGACGCAGCCTGCTCAAAGCCGCCGGAGCGAGTTCTCTCGCTTTGGGTACCGGCGCACTGCAAGCGGCCAAACTGAGTGGACGCGACGCAGCCGAAGAAACCGCGCACCACGACTCGCACGCCATGGGCGTCGTCGGCAAAGTCGACACCTCGCGCTTCGACCCCATGCAGTTTTTGCGCACTTGGAACTTCTCGGATCTCGAACCCGCCAAGCGCGCGCAGGTTTACAAGGAAACCCCTCAAGCCGACGGCACCACTCTGCGTGAGTACCAGATCGTCGCCGTCGACCGCGAAGTCGAAGTGGCACCAGGGGTCTACTTTCCCGCTTGGACCTACAACGGCCAAGTACCCGGCCCGACGATTCGCGCCACCGAAGGCGATCGCATCCGCATTCGCTTCGTCAACGGCGGCACTCACCCACACACCATGCACTTCCACGGTTGGCATACGCCGTCCATGGATGGATCGGCACCCGCCGATCAAGTCGACCCAGGAGGCGAGTTCCTCTACGAGTTCGACGCTGAGCCGTTTGGTTTCCACCTCTACCACTGCCATGCGGTGCCGCTCAAACGGCACATCCACAAGGGTCTCTATGGCGCGTTCATCGTCGACCCCAAAGAGGGCCGACCGCCGGCCGATGAATTGGTCATGGTGATGAACGGCTTTGACACCAATTTCGACGGCGACAACGAGATCTACGCGGTCAATACAGCCGCCCATTTCCACATGGCCGACCCGGTTCGCGTGCGGGTCGGCGAACTGGTGCGCATCTATCTGCTCAACGCCACCGAGTTCGATCCCATCAACAGCTTCCACCTGCACGCAATGTTCTTCGACGTCTACCGCACCGGCACTCGACTCGACACGCAAGAGACCACCGACACCGTCATGCTCTGTCAGGGCGAGCGGGCGATTTTGGAAACACGCTTTCGCTATCCTGGCCGGTTCATGTTTCACGCTCACCAAAGCGAATTCGCCGAGTTGGGGTGGATGGGGCTGTTCGAGGCGGTCGAGGAAGATGGAGGGGCGTCATGAGCAGCGAAACCCGCTCGAAGGCTTGGGTGGTCTGGCTGCTGGGCCTGGTGCCACTCTTGATCCTCGCCGGACTGTTACTGTGGATTTCGCGTTCGGGCATTGAAGACACCCTTCGCGGCGACATTCCGCCAATCGAAGAAGTTGAGGTTCTCAACACCGAGTTGGCGCCGGAGTCGATTCGCCTAACGGTACTCAACGACGGACCGGATCCGGTACGCATCGCCCAGGTCATGGTCGATGAGGCCTACTGGACTTTCAGCCAAGAGCCTGCCGGTGAACTCGCTCACCTGGACCGCGCGACCATCCATATCCCTTACCCCTGGGTGGACGGCGAGGCGCACGAGATCGTCATGGTCACCGCAACCGGGGTGACCTTTGACCACGCCATCGAAGTCGCCGTGGAAACCCCTAAACCACAAGGCAGGTTCTTCCGTCTCTTCGCATTGATTGGCGTCTACGTCGGAGTGCTGCCGGTTGCCTTGGGACTACTGTGGCTGCCACTGGTGCGGCGACTTGGGCGTCAGAGTCTCGATTTCATCCTCGCTTTGACGATTGGGCTGCTGCTGTTTCTGTTTGTAGACACCGCCCACGATGGCATCGAGGCAGCGGGTGAATTGGCGGAGTCGTACCAGGGAGTCGCCGCCTTCGTTTTGATCGGCGTGCTGGCGTTCCTCGCCATCGAAGCCCTGGGTTCGTGGATTCAAAGCCGCAGCGCGCAAGGCAAAGGCCTCAACGCCGCCTGGACGAGCGCTCTATTGGTCGCCATCGCTATCGGTCTGCACAACTTTGGTGAGGGGCTGGCCATCGGCGCCGCCTTCCGACTCGGTGAAGTCGCTTTGGGAACTCTCCTCATCATCGGCTTCGCCCTCCACAACATCACCGAGGGCTTGGCGATCGTCGCTCCCCTCGCCAAAGAGCGCGTGCTGTGGGGCCGGCTGATTTTCTTCGGTCTGATCGCTGGGGCGCCGACCATCCTCGGTGCCTGGGCGGGCGGCTTCGTTGCCTCGACGCTGTGGTCGGTCGCGTTTCTGGGCATCGGCGCTGGCGCCATCGCTCAAGTGGTGCTGCAGATCGGTCGTGGCATGGCCGGCCGCCGCGCCCTACCGCAACTTGCTACCAGCTTCCCGGTGATCGCCGGATTGGCGGTGGGAATTGCGGTGATGTACTTCACCGGTATGGTGGTGGGCGGTTAGTCACCTCGCGTCAGAGTCCTGCTGCTTCCGTTGCTAACATCTCGGCGATGTTCCGATCACTTGCCGCCACTGTCGCACTGTCTTCGCTGATCGCTTGCGGAGAGAGTAACCGCACCGCCTCAATGGACCCCAACCAGGATGTCGAACAACGCCCTCAACCTCCAGCCTCGCTCGCAATGGTGGATGTCACCGCAAACTGGGGAATCGACTTTCGACACTCGGCCGGTTCGGCGGGCGACTTGGTCTTCCCGGAGATGATGGGCGGCGGCATCGCCGTATTCGACGCCGACAACGATGGAGACCTCGATCTCTACTTCGCCTCCGGCGCCCCGAACCTGGGTCGCGGCTCTTCCGGCGACACACCGCCCAATCAACTCTTTCTCCGGGGCGAGGATGGCGGCTACGCCGACGCGACCGACGCGTCGGGTCTCGACGACCGCGGCTACAGCACCGGACTGGCAGTCGCCGATGTCAACAATGACGGCAACGAGGACGTCTTCGTCGCCAACTTCGGCCCCGACCGTCTTTACCTCGGCAACGGCGATGCAACCTTCCGAGATGTGACCCGCGAAGCCGGCGTCGCCGCCACTGGGACCGCCTACGATGACTGGTCGACATCGGCGGTTTTTTGTGACTTCGACCGCGACGGCTGGCTCGATCTCTATGTCGTGCGCTATGTCGTTTTCGACCCGGACATCGAATGCACCGACTTTGCCGGACGCCGCGAGTACTGTGGCCCCGATAGCTTTGCCGACCGCACCGACGTGCTCCTGCGCAATCGCGGCGACGGTACCTTCGAGGACATCACTCAACGAGCTGGAATCGAGGCCGCCGCCGGCGCCGGGCTCGGAGTGGTCTGCGATGACCTCAACGAGGACGGTTACCCGGACATCTATGTCGCCAATGACGGCGACCCCAACCAGCTTTGGATCAACCAGGGCGATGGGACCTTTCTCGACGACGCATTGATTATGGGAGCAAGCGTCAATGCCGCCGGCCTGCATGAAGCCGGCATGGGGGTAGTGGCCGCCGACTTCGACAACGACACCGATCTCGATCTGTTCCTCACCCACCTGCGTGACGAGACCAATACGTTCTACCGCAACCTCGGGGCCGGAATCGGGTTCGCGGACCAAACTACGTCCGTGGGGTTGGCCGCCACCAGCACTCCCTACACTGGGTTTGGCACGGCAGCGGTCGACCTCGATCTTGACGGCGACCTGGACCTGGTCATCGCCAACGGACGCGTGACTCGCGGCGACCCCCTGACCTCTGCCCTACCCGAACCGTGGAACGCCTATGCCGAGCCCAATCTGGTCTTTCTCAATGATGCCGGTACTTTTGTCGAAGATGACACCGCCACGGCCTTCACCGCGGCCATCGAAGTGAGCCGCGGCCTTGCCGCCGCCGACCTTGACGGCAACGGCAGTCTCGAAATTGTAGTCAGCAGTATCGAAGATCGAGCGCGAATCCTGTCTACGCCGTCACCGAGTGAACTCGGTTCGCATTGGTTGATCTTGGACACCTGGGATCCCCGCCTGAACCGCCGCGCAATCGGAGCCCAGGTGACCGTCGAATCCTCGGCGGGGCATCAACGACGCACAGTCCAAGGAGGGATGAGTTATCTATCCAGCAGCGACCCACGCGCCCACTTCGGCTTGGGCGAGGATCGTGAACCAGTCGACGTCGTCGTCCGTTGGCCGGACGGCCTGGTGGAGAGTTTCGCGGACCTACCCGTGGACCGGGCGACCGTGCTGCAGAGAGGCGAAGGGACCTCGTGAGTTGGTGGCTCCGGATTCCCGTACTGGGTTTGATTCTTGCCCTGAGCGGCTGCGGTCCGAGCGGCGATGCACCGGCAACGGTGGACGTCGAGGTGCCCATGCCCGACCTCACGGGGATGGAGAGCCAGGTCGCCGACCGCTTTCGCGAGCTTGCCAGGAAAATTGAAGATGAGCCGCTGTCCTCGCAAGCGTGGGGCACTTTCGGCATGGTCGCCCACGCTCATCGCCTCTACGAAGAAGCCGAGGACGCATACTCGAAGGCACGAGAACTGGATGGCAGCGAGGAGCGGTGGGCCTACTACCTAGGGGATGTCCTGAGTGTTCTTGGCACCGACCTCGAAGCTGCCGAGGACGCCTTTCGAGCCTTCATCGCCAAGCGACCTAACTACGCTCCGGGGCACATGCGTTTGGGCAATGTGCTGGTTGCACGCAATCTTCCCGACCAGGCTGCGGAGACGTTCAAAAGGGCTTTGACCCTGAGCCCGGAGCTTCAACCGGCTCGCGTCGCCCTCGCCCAAATCCAGCTCGCCAAGGGAGATCTGGAGGGGGCTCGTACGCAACTCGAAACCGTGCTGAAAGCGGCGCCACGACATGGCCAGGCTCTGTCGACATTGAGCCAGGTTTACCAGCGGCTCGGTCAGGTCGACGAAGCGAGGAAAACCGCTGCTCGCGCCAGTGATCCAGCCGCCTACAATCTCTATGACGATCCTCTGTTTGGAGAGGTTGTCGCCGAGGAGCGCAGCTCGGTTCTGTTGTGGGAGCGCGCCAAAAGCTTCCTCGAACATGGCAACTACCAGCAGGCGGCCTTGGGACTCACGCAAGTTCTCGCTCTGACTCCAGACAACGCTGAAGCCCATTTGCAGTTGGCCGCGGCCTACGGTCATCTGGGTCGGAATCCTGAGGCGCTACCCCACCTGATCGAAGCGGTCCGCCTCGACCAGCAATCGGTTGACGCCCGCATCCGGCTGGGGGCGTTTCACCTCGAGAGCGGCACGCCCGGAGCCGCGATTACGCCCTTAGCCGAGGCAACTCGTCTCGAACCCGACAACACCCAAGCGCACGCACTTCTGGCACAAGCCCATTTACGCAGCGGCGACCCGGCAAAGGCGATTCAACTGTTTGAGAGCATCGCCGACGCCGAAGACCTCAGCGCCGCCATGCACAACGACTGGGGAAACGCACTGGCGCAAACCGGCGAGAGAGAAGCCGCGGCAACACACTTTCGAGCGGCACTCGACCTCTTTCCCGGCGACCCGCAGGCGCATTTTTTCCTCGGCTTACTGCAGGAAGCCGGCGGGCGGCTGCGACTGGCTCAACAGCACTACTGTGCGTCGGCAAAGACCGACCCCCGCTCTCCGGCGGCGGCGAGGCTGGCGCAACTTCAATTGACCTGCCCGTAGCCGCCGAGACGGCCAGCGAGGTCTCCGACAGACTGTCGTTGTTCAATTCGTTGGACCGGAAGATTCGGCGGGTTGAATAGCCTCTCGCAAAGCCCCTTCAACAAAGCCGGTGCCCAGCGATGTCGTCGTTACCGAGGCAGTCATCGCCAACTGCGAATTCTCAGCGAGGTTTCGCAAGATAGGAAGCGCAAGTGCCTGTCTATGCGACGTTTACCACGTGTCCTTTCCAGCCCTCCTTAAATCTCAATATGTTGTCTTTTGTTCACAACTATTGTCTATTAAATACCTTTAAATTCTTGTATTTAGAGAATAGGAAGATGGCAAAATCGGTCCGGCCATTGCAGCTCAAGCCGGCGCAGTGCAGTCCCTCTATTACGTCGAGAAAGGAGAATCGATGCGTAGACTTTTGATACTCGGCTTGGCTGCAATGCTGTTGGCTACGCCAGCAGCTTTTGCCCAAGCTCAGCGCGGCATCGTCGAGGTAACGGTGTCAGACGCCGACGGAGCTAGCTTGCCCGGAGCAACCGTCAACATTTCGTCTGATCAGACCCTCACCCGGCGAACCGTGGTCACCGATGCCAATGGAACCGCGCGAGCGGTATCGTTGGATCCAGCAGCCAACTACGTCGTGACCGTCAACCTGGAGGGCTTCGCAGGACGAACCGTGGAATCGGTGGTCGTGCGTGCCGGACAGACACAGTCACTCGAGGTGCAGTTATCCCTGGCGGAAATCTCCGAGGAACTCATCGTGGTTGCCGAAGCACCCCTCGTGGACGTCACTAAGACGCAAGCGGGGCAGGACATCACTCTGCAGCTCACCGAGTCACTGCCAACCGCGCGTTCCTATCAGGACTACTTGCAGTTGGTCCCCGGTGTCCAAGACACCCTTGGAGACACCGCCAACCCGGCGTCACGATCCGGGATCAACTACCGTGACCGCGACGACTCCGACATCGGCGACGTCGGCTTTTCGACTGACAACGTGTACTACTTCGACGGCATTAACGTCACCGACCGCACTCTGAGCATGAACGGTGCTGATCTCAACACCGAAATCATTCAGGAACAGAGCGTGCTCACCGGCGCGATCCCGGCGGAGTTCGTCGGCGTTCCAGGCCTGGTATCCAACGTAGTGACCAAGAGTGGTGGCAACCAGTTCTCGGGTTCGGTGAACTACTACTTCCAAAACGACAGCTTGGTTTCTGACAACGAGCACTTTGCCGACGATTCGTTCTCAACCACCGATGCTGCATTCACCCTCGGCGGACCGATCGCCCGCGACAAAGCCTGGTTCTTTGCCAGCTTTCGCCAAACCGAGCTCGAACGGGACGTCACCAACGAGAATGGCGTGTTTCTTCGCACTCCGTCGCTGGAGTCCGACCAGGGCTTTGCCAAAGTCACCTGGGCTTTGACGGATAGCGACGTTCTTTCGGGAACCTTCCTAACCGACCCGTCCGATCAAAGTGGACTCTTCGATCGCGATCGTGCCAACAGCAAGGACCTTATTCGGGAGCGTGGCGGAGAGCGTTACAGCCTCGGCTACAACCGCGTTTGGGGCAGTGCTGCTCTGGAACTTGCATTCACCGAGCACGACGCCGACCGTAACGAGATTCCCAAGAACTCGGAAAACGAAAACACCGTCTCTTTCGCCCCTGGAGTTGTCTTCTCTTCCGCTGAAGAATTTCGTGGCGGGGCGGGCGACCTCATCCTGGAAGAGCGCGGTACGGAATCACAACGTGGTTCCCTCGAGTATCTCTTCGACACCGGTTGGGGCGACCACGCGCTCAAGTTTGGGGTTGTGAGCACCGACAGCCGTTTGTTCGAAGATGAGACCAAGCTCGGCAATCCGCCGGCGAGCTTTGTTTCCCTCTTTGCTCCGGCCTCCTTGGCCAGCGTCATTGCTGACGGGTGGTCGCGAACCGACTTTCAAGCAGCAGCCAGCGACGTTAGCGGCTTCAATGGCTTCTTGACCGCCGATCAGCGCGCAACCCTGATTGGCCTTGGCTGGGACGCCGACGGCGACGGAACTTTCAGCGCCGCTGAACTCATCGCCAACATGACGTTCGGGTCGACCGCGGGCAACCCCCACGGTGTTGTCAACTACCAAAGGGACCTAATTGTCCGGCGGGGAGAGAGCGAGAAGGGTTCTGAAGCCCTAAGCTATTACTTGCAGGACTCGTGGCAGCACAACAAGTGGAGTGTGAACGCCGGTGTGCGCGTCGAGGAAACCGACTTCGTCGCCGACACCGGTGACACCAAGTTCACCTTTGACAGTGAAATCGCACCGCGCTTGAGCGTTGCCTACGACATCAAAGGTGACGGCAAGAGCAGTATCGGCCTGTTCTACGGCGAATACTTCGATGCATGGCGAGACACCGCAATCGACTTTGCCGGTAGTCAGAACGCTCGCATCTTGCACGAGCAGGTGTTTGTCGATGCTCTCGGCGAGTGGGTGACCTACCGCGAGCGTGGTCCCGGCGACGGCTTCTTCATGCCGGCGATTGAGACTCCGGTCACCGAAGAGCTTCAGTTGCAGTACAAGCGAGATCTCGGCCGCAACATGATGATCGAGGTCAACCTCATCGATCGCGAAACCACCAACCTCGGTGAGGACTTCGCCAGCTTGTATTTTGACCCGGCGGTTTACGCTGCATTCGGCGGCGATGCTTCCGCTCCGCAGAATTTCTTCCTGGGTCCACAGTACTTCGGCTTCGCGACGCTTGCCGACATTCCAGTCTTCAATTTCTACCTTGGAACGCTACCCGAGGCGTTTCGCGATTGGCAGGGGCTAGAACTCATCTTCCGCAAGCGCTACAGCAACAATTGGCAACTACTGGCGTCATATAACTACGCCGATGCTGAAGGCAACTCCAATTCAGACGGTGCTTTTGACGGCGCCGGCGACGTGATCTTCTTGGATCCAAGGGCTCCCAACCGCACCGGTACACAGCCGGGGCTGGTCGAGCACTTGTTCAAGGTTCACGGCTCGTACAACTGGGACAACGGCTTCCAGGTCGGCGGCAGCTACCGCTGGAATTCCGGCATCGTGCTCAACCGCAATCAGGGCCAATCGTTCGGCCGCAGTCTCCCCGATCGCACCGCCACACCGTTTGCGTTCTGGGATTGGCCCGGCGGGGGCTTCGAAGACAACTGGATCGCGCCTGACGCGCTCGGATTCATTGATGGCGAAGCCTACGGCATCCTCGATGTGCGTGGTTCCTATGTGTGGAATGCCAACGACCGCATGGAGGTCGACTTCTTCCTCGACATCTTTAACATCCTCGACGACCAAAACGTGATCCGGGTTCAGGATCTGGTCGGCGGTGGAGATGGTTTTCAATACCTTGAGGGAATCGACTTCGTGCAGCCAAGGCGCTACTTTCTCGGAGCCCGCTTGCGCTTCTAGGGCAGTCGTACCGCTCCTCGCAGCGGGTCAATCGCTGCAACCAGAGCCCTCCTTCGGGAGGGCTCTTTTTCATTCTGCGCTTCACTGCCGCCCAGCAGCGACCACCGGCCCAAGCCCCCTAGTTCAAAGCATTGGATTTCATGTTCGAAGCATTGAATTCCTTGCGGAAAGTTACATCCAAGCGATATCACGGTCTTCATTCCTTCGAGCGACTCCTTACCTCCCGACCCACCAAGTCAGACCGATTCGTGGTCCGCCGTGGCGCGCACAACCCACAAGTCTGGAGTCAAGCCGGCGACGATCCATGGAGTCCGTAAGCTCTATAGATTCTTATACTTGGGCAAAAAGGGTAACGTACGGGAGGCACCGCGCAGTCGAAACGCACAACACTTTGCGCTCGGTCACTGCCACCAGCTCCCGATCTCTTCGACAATGGGTGCCTGCACCAGCGCTCTTTCTTACCTACAGTTGCAGAAACCTAATAACCATGGTCTATTGATTGCAGCTTATTGTGAAAGCAGTGCACGTTTTCCAACCAAACTCAGAAGGAGTACGAATGCGTAGAGTTGTGATCTTCACAGCCGCAGCTTTGTTGCTGATTTCGCCGGCAGCGTTCGGCCAGGCACAGCGCGGCACGGTGGAGGTAACGGTGACCGATAGCGACGGAGCAGTCTTGCCCGGAGCGACGATCAACGTCACCTCAGACCAGACCCTGACCCGCAGATCCGTCGTTACCGATGGAGCCGGTCGGGCTCGGGCCGTTTCCCTCGACCCCGCCACCAACTATGTGGTTACGGTCAGCCTCGAAGGCTTTGCGACACAGACCGTAAGTGCGGTCACAGTGCGCGCCGGTCAAACTCAGTCGGTCGAGGTGCAACTCGCTCTGGCCGAGATTTCCGAAGAACTCTTGGTCGTCGCCGAGGCCCCTCTTGTCGATGTCACCAAGACCCAAGCCGGACAGGACATTACCTTGCAGCTCACCGAGTCACTGCCGACGGCGCGCTCGTATCAGGACTACCTGCAGTTGGTTCCGGGTGTACAGGATTCGCTCGGCGACTCAGACAACCCGGCTTCCCGCTCGGGCGTCAACTATCGCGACGCCGACCGTGAAGGCGGCGATGTCGGCCGTTCGAGTGACAACCTCTACTACTTTGACGGCATCAACACCACCGATCGCACCGATGGCATCGCCGGAGCGGACCTCAATACCGAGATCATCCAAGAGCAGAGCGTGCTGACCGGAGCCATTCCGGCTGAATTCATTGGCGCGCCCGGCTTGATCTCCAACGTCGTCACCAAGAGCGGTGGAAATCAATTCTCGGGTTCGGTGAACTACTACCTACAGAACGACAGTCTGGTCGGCGACAACGAGCATTTCGCCGACGAGACCTTCTCAACTTTCGACGCCGCGGCCACCCTCGGTGGCCCGATCGCGCGCGATAAAGCCTGGTTCTTTGCCAGCTTCCGCCAAGTTGAAGAAGAGAGAGACGTGGCCAACGAGCAGGGTCAGCTTCTGCGTACCGTCACCGAGACAGCCGATCAGGGATTTTTCAAGGGCACTTGGGCGTTTACCGACAGCGATGTGATTTCGGGCACCTTCCTGAGTGATCCCATCGAGCGCGATGGCTCCTTTGATCGCAATATCCCGAACTCAAGTAACTTCACTCGTGAGCGTGGTGGCGAGCGTTTCAGCGTTAGCTACAACCGCGTTTGGGGGTCTGCGGCGCTCGAACTGGCGGTGACCGACCACGAGGCCGACCGCAATGTCACTCCTCTAGACCAGTCACCCGCCAATGACGTCTCTTTCGCGCCGGGCGTAACTCGAACGTCGGCCGAAGAAACACTCGGCGGCTCTGGCACCAACATCGAGGTTTTCCGCGCCACCGAAGCGGCGCGCGGTTCGCTCGAGTATCTCTTCGACACCAGTTGGGGCGATCACAGCCTCAAGTTCGGCGTCGTCGATGGGGAGAGCACCTTATTCGAGAACCCACAGACCACCGGCGATCCGCCGGCGACCTACATTTCGTTGTCGCCGCGAGGAACCGCAGGTCCCGTCCTGCTCGACACCATTGTCAACGGCGGTTGGTCGTTGGTCGACTTTGGTGTTTCCACCGATGAAGTCGTTGGCTTCAACGAAGGTCTCACCGCCGAGCAGCGCCAGACCTTGATCAGCCTGGGCTGGGATGACAATGGCAATGGTTTCTTGGACCAAAACGAGTTGCTCCGGCACATGACATTTGCCAGCACCGCCGGCAACCCCAACGGACAGATCAACTACACCCGCGATCTGCAGACGCAGGCGGGTGTTTCCAACAAGGGTTCTGAGTCCACCCACTTCTACATCCAGGATGCCTGGCAGTGGAAGAAGTGGAGTGTCAATGCCGGAATCCGCGCTGAGGACACCACTTTCATCGCTGACAACGGCGAAGATGTCGGCACCTGGGACACCGAGGTCGCACCGCGCATCAGCGTCGCCTATGACATCAAGGGCGATGGGCGCAGCAGCATCGGTTTTTTCTACGGTGACTACTACGATGCCTTCCGCGATACCGCGATTGACTTCGCCGGCTCGCTGACCGGCCGCGTCATCGAAGAGCAAGTCTACGTCGACGCGCTGCAAGACTGGGTGCGCTTCCGCTTCCGCGGTGGCACCGCGGTCCAGGACGCGTTCTTTGCGCCGCGCATCCTCACCCCGGTCACCACCGAGATCCAGTTGCAGTACAAGCGTGACCTCGGTCGCAACATGGCTTTCGAGATCAACCTCGTCGATCGCGAGACCGAAGACATCGGTGAGGACTACGGCTCGTTCTACTACAACGAGGCCCAGTACCGCGGCCTGCTGGCCGACGCGATCGCTACTTGTGGCGGTGGTGACCCTGCCGTTCCTTGTGGGCGCGGTGACATCAGCAATCTGTTCTTTTTCCTGGGTCCGCAGTTCTTCGGCTTTAACAGCCTGTCGGAGATTCCGACCAACCTCAACTTCTTGATCGGAACCCTGCCGGGCGCCTTCCGCGAGTGGCAGGGTCTCGAGCTCATTTTCCGCAAGCGCTTCAGCGACAACTGGCAGCTCTTGGCTTCCTACAACTACGCTGACGCCGAGGGGAACTCCAACTCGGATGCCAACTTTGACGGCGCCGGCGACGTGATCTTCCTAGATCCACGCGCGCCCAACCGCACCGGTACGCTGCCCGGATTGGTCGAGCAGCTCTTCAAGGTTCACGGTTCCTACAGTTGGGACAACGGATTCCAGGTCGGTGGTAGCTACCGATGGAACTCCGGTATCACGCTTAACCGTAACGGCCGCCAAGCCTTCCGTCGCAGCTTGCCCGATCAGGTCACGCAGGACTTCGAGTTCGGCGGTTGGCCGGGTGGCACCTTTGAAGACAGTTGGATCGCCAGCGACACCCTTGGGTTCTTCGATGGCGACTCCTACGGCGTGTTGGATATCCGCGGCTCCTACGTGTGGCAGACCAACGATCGCATGGAGGTGGACTTCTTCCTTGACGTCTTCAACCTTCTTGACGACCAGTCGGTCATTCGCATCCAGGACCTGGTCCCAGGCGGCGACGGATTCGCGTTCCGTGAAGGAGTCACCTTCGTCGATCCTCGCCGTTACTTCGTTGGCGCTCGATTGCGCTTCTAGCCAAACTCGGCGTCAACCGACTGATCTAGTCGACAAAGAGCCCTCCGTTTGGAGGGCTCTTTTTTTACCTGCTGTGACAAGAACCGCCGTTACCGGAGCTAGCTGGTTAGGAACGCGGCGGGGCAAGGCCGGCCACGTCGATGCGCAGAGCCGAAAAGACTCCTCGCACGTTGTCGGCAACGCCGATCGCCACTTGCTGATCGCCGGGTCGTAACACCACCGGTAGCGCGTAGTGGGCCGACTGGCTCTGCGCTTCCTCGACTTTGTCCGCTGGGATCCTGAGGTCAAAGGGAATCTTCTGCACCTGACGAGCCTGGCCGTCGTGGCTCTTGGTGGTGACGTAGATGGTGAGCTGGCTGGCGTGAATGTCCTCTGCGGGCAGCAAGCCGATCTGGGCCACCGGGATCTCGACGTTGATGGGTAGGGCCAAAAGACCATCCTCACGGCGCGTACCTTCACCCGGGGTCGCCGACACCTGGAGGGGATTGGCGACCGATTGATACATCAGCGCGGCGACCGTAGCGCTGGCTTCGCGTTCGTCTCGCTGAGGGAGCGCCACTGAGTCCCGGTGCCAAGTTTGGAACCCGCGTTGCTTCACCCGCACTTTGATGTCGTGCTGAGAGCCAGGCTGCCATTCGGGTGGCGGAGTGAATCCAAGTGAGTAGAAGATACCGACCTCCTGCACCAAGGTGGTGAGTTGCTCTTGCAACAGTCCTGAAGAACGGAGCAATTTTCCGCCAGTGGCTTTGGACGCCGACTCCAGAGGCTCGCGGTAGTTCTCGTCAACCACGGAAATAGTCTCGGAGGTCGCGCCTTGTTCGGTCAACGCCGAACGCACCTCGCCACCGTGCGAGCTTTCGGCATCGATGGCGTACATCGTCACTCCGGCGCGATTGGTGAACGCCGCCAACTGCTGCACGGGCTGGGAGAGATCGTAGCGACCGATTGCGCGAGTGTAGTCATTGCTGAAGTCGATGCGACGCATGCCGATGATGCCGTTGTCTTCAGACCCCCCGAACCGATTGCGCCACTCGACATAGAGCCCCTCGCCCGGTCGCGTCGGCACTCCCTCACCGAGATAGAACAGCAGCTTGCGGCCGCGTACGCCTGCCATCGTCGCCACCACGCGCTCGATTTGGCGCAAAGAGTTGACGCTGTGCTGGTATTCCTGCGCGGCGTAGGCACGGATCCTCGACATGATGGGTCCTTCCTCGGCCAAGGACGCGCGCGCTTGAATTCCTCCGCTCTGACCCCGGGTCAGCTCTCCAAAGATGCGGCGGCGCTCCATTTCCATCAAGTCGTTAGGGGGCACCCGCTCCAGGAGCCCGTCGAGGATGCGGTGAACGGCAGTACGGTCAAAGAGGAAATCGGAGTAGTAGACCAGGGACGACTCCTCGATCCCCACCACTGCCACCAAGTCCTGGCGCGGCAATCGGTCCACCGCTGCTCGTAGCGCGCTAAAGGCACGCTTGCGGTTGGCGAGTCCGAGGCGGTTGTTGTCCACCAAGACGACCACATGACTGCCACGGGGCTCGGTTGCGACTTCTTCCACGGTACGGAAAGTCGAGTCCTCGCCGCGCACCGCCGAGACCGCTTCGCGCGCCTGTCCTCCAGACTCGGCATAGAAATTGGTGATCGCAACTGGATCTCCGTCGACTCGAAGTTCAAAGTCGTCGGCACTCAGACCGGCGATCGGCACACCCGATCGATCGGTGACCGTGACTTCAACGTTGACGACCCGAACCTGGACGGCCTCGGTAAAGGTCGTCGATCCGGGATCTGCTTCCTGCGCTTGCAAAGCGTTGGGCACGGTGAGAAACGCTCCGATCACCAAGAGCAGGAGCTGCATTCGGGCGGTAGTACTGCGGAAACACCACTGTCGATTCAGGACTTCGAATTGCATAGTCAAATCTCCAACGGGCGCGGACGGTAGCCTTGGTGGCTTGCGACTCGTCCTATAGTAGTCGGTGCTGGTCACCAGCACACTCGAACTGACCGGAGCTGGAATTCATGTTTCGTACCAAAAAGACCGTCTTTTTCGTTGTCGCCTCCCTTGCGCTGGCGGCTTCGCTACCCGCACAAACAGCCCTGGTCAAAGGAGTCGTCCTCGACTCCGACCGCAACCCATTGCCCGGCACCTTGGTTACGGTCACCTCCGAACAACTGGGCCGATTCCGTAAGACCCTCACCACCGACAAAGACGGCGAGTTCAAGCTACGGTTCCAGCCCAATCAAACTCAATACGTCTTCGACTTCCTGTTCGAGAAGCCCGGATTTCAGAGCTTCACCCAGCCGCTTTCGCCCTCGTCGATGGATCGCGATGTGCGCGAGTTCATCATGGAGGTAGCGGAAAGTCAGGTGGTGGAGAGTCACGGCAACCTCGGCGCTGTGGTCAGTGGTTCGACCAACGAGGCGGTCGAGTCCTTTAACGCCGGACTGACAGCGCAGCGTGAAGGTGACCTCGAAACCGCCCGCGCCAGCTTCAGTGCGGCGCTGGAGGCGGATCCCTCTCTGGTGCCGGCCAAAGTTGCGCTCGCCCAGGTCGAACTCGATCTCGGCAACTACGATGACGCCATCGCAGCCGCCGACAATGCCCTGGCTTCAGCGGAGGGCAACCCGGAAGCAATTCGAGTCAAATACCAAGCGCTGGTCGCGGCCGGCCGCAAGGATGAAGCGGAAGCCATCAGCACTGCCTTGAGCGCAGCAGAGGAAGCGGTCGCCAATGCGCGGCGGCTATACAACGAGGGAGCCGCTGCCTTTCAAGCCGACAATAAGGAAGAGGCGCTCGGCAAGTTTCGCCAAGCTGCCGAACTGGACCCCTCGCTGGTGGAGGCTCACCACGCCATCGCCACCCTCGAGTACGCCAACGGCAACTACCAAGCGTCGGCCGAGTCGGCCAAAACCGCGCTCTCTCTGGGCTCGGACGACGTGCGTACGTTGCGGGTGCTGTACGACGCCTACCAAGCTCTCGATCTAACCGAAGAACTCACTGAGATCGCCCCCCGACTGGCGGCAGTGGATCCAGCATTTGGCGGCCCCAAGCTGATCGAGCAAGCCGCCGACCTGTGGAACGCCGGACGCACCGAGCAAGCCGCATCACTCGCCCAACTCGCGCTCTCGCTCGACGACAGTCTGGCTAAGGCCTACTACTTCGTCGGCCTCAACCACCTGGCCAAGGGCGACAACGACGCGGCCAAGGCCAATCTCACACGCTTCCTGGAACTGGCTCCCGAGGATTCGGAAGCTCAGTCGGCCCGCGACATGCTGGCTTACATCCAGTAACGAAATCTAAGGCCTATAAATCCGAAGGCGCGGGGCCGACCCTTGTTGCCGCACTGAGAACCGAAGCGCGGTTGCCAAAAACGTCGCTGACGGCGATGCCGACTTTTTGCCGGCCCGGATTCACCAGCAGCCGGTGGGTGTAGACCAGCGACTCGCCCAACGCAGCCTCGACGTTCTCGGGGTCGAGCCGCACCCCGAAGGGCACGTCATCGAGCTCGGAAAGATCGCCTTGATCGTCGGCCACCCCGACGTAGAGGCGAAGGCGCGCCTCGTGCTTACCGTCGGCCATCGGCAGGAGAACGGTTTCCTTGAGCGGCACGCGCACCTGAATCGGCAAAACGTATAGACCTTCGTCTCCATGTGGCTGGGCCGCACCCCAGGCAAATCCAACCCCCATCGGGTTGTCCTCGTGCTCGTAGAGCAACGCCGAGCGCAACGTCTCCTCCAGCCGGGTGTTCTTGCTCTTGCTGCGATATCCGGCGCGGTGCCGGATGCGCACCCCTCGCTGGCGCTCTTTGAGCCGCACTTCGAGACGGTGGTAGCGGCCACTGTCGACGTCTGTAGATTGAATCCCCAGTGAGTAGAAGGAGGCCAAGTCCTGTTGCACCCGGGTCAAGGCTGGAGTGATGTCGTTTTGATTGAGAATCGAGCGGCCGCCGGTCTCCTCAGCGATCAACCGTAGCGGCGCTTGCAGGTTTTCGGGCACCACCGAATCCAAGGTGCTGCGGATGTTGGGGGTGACGAAACCTCCATACTCGGCGGCGCCGAACTCGATGCCGCGCAACCCACCGGCGTCGACGGTGTGGAAGACAACGCGGTGAGCGTTGGCCCTCCGGCTCACGGCCTCGAATCGGCGCGAGGTGTCGTGGCGGGGAATCGAGCTGTACGCCTCACTGCTGTCGAACTTCTCACCGATGACATGAAACATCTCTTCGCCGGCGGCCATCGGGACGCCGCTCGACACATAGACCAAAGCCTTGCGTCCCGGCAAGCCGGCCAAGGTATCGACCAAACGGTCCAGTGCGTCGACGGTGAAGTCGATCTCGCTACGAACCGATTCGGCGTATTGGTGCGCGTAGCCGATTGCCAGAGCGACGTCTTCCGCCTTGTCGATCGTCCTCAGAGTCTGCATCTGCTCGCGGCGGCGGACCGTCGCCAAGCCAGAGGTCTTGCGCAATCCGATCAATGCGTCAGCCACGGCCGTCGGGTTGTCGCTGAACGGTTGGCGTACCTCGAGAAAGCGATCGTAGGTCACGATCATCGCTTTCCCGCCTTGATTCAAGGTCCGGTATAGGAAAGCTTCGAGAGCGGGAATGACGCGATTGCGTTCGATCGGGTCGAGATTGAAATTGTCGACGTAGACGATCAGCCACAGTTGTTGGTCGACTCGCAATGACGGCTCGATCCGCGGTCTGGCCGGTGGCGCGTCGGAGGCGTCGGACGACTCCGGCGCCGCAGGAGCTTCGACGGGGCGACCGCCGGCCACCGCATAGAAGTTGGTGATTTCGATCGCTTCGCCGTCCCGTAGGACCTCAAAGTCGTTTCGACTTAGGCCGTTCACGGAGTTGCCATCCCGATCCGTAACCCACACGTCGACATTGACGATTTCGACGTCAACCGTCTCGACAAACTGAGCCTCGGGAAACTGAGCCTCGGGAAACTGGGCCTCGGGAAACTGGGCCTCGGGAAGCTGGGCCTCGGGAAGCTGGGCCTCGGTCTCGGGCTCCTGCGCAGGCAACGGTACGACGGCGGCAAACATCAAACCGGTCAAGACCGCAAAGCGGGTCAAGGCGATCGGCAAGAGTTCTTGCCAGTGCGAAGGATGGTTTTTCATTGTTCCGATTGGTGCCGGCCTCACCAGCTCGCGTGCAAATACGGCGCCCGCCCGCAAGTGGCTCGACAGCCTACTCGATCCAAGAACTCTATATCTCGGTTTCTATATCCTAGGACAATGAATCGTGTCTCCGTGGATCTTCACGCTGTCATCGTTGCCGTAACGGACGAGATCCCCAGAGTCCTGGTACTCAACGGCGAAGGCGAACCGCCGAGTCTGCCAGTCGGACCTCTCGAGCCGCATACCCATCGCACACTCGAACTCGGACTGCGGGCGTGGGTTCGCCGCCAAACCGGCATCGAACTCGGCTACGTCGAGCAGCTCTACACTTTCGGCGACCGCGACCGACAAGTCCCAGGGCAGGACGCCCCAGGACGTGTTCTCTCCATCGCCTATCTCGCTCTGGTCAAAGAAGCAACGGTCGAGAAGCGCCAGGAAATCATCTGGCTGCCGGTCTACGACTTTCTACCGTGGGAAGACTGGCGGGATGGCAAACCGGCGTTTCTGGATCGCGATGTCATCCCCGCACTCCAGCATCGAGTCCAGCCGACTGCAGGAAATCCCGCTGCAACCATCAAAGAAGAACGGCTGGCCACCACCTTCGGGCAGCAAGGGGCGCCTTGGAGCGGAGAACTGGTTTTGGAACGCTACGAACTCCTCTACCAAGCCGGTCTTGTGAGCGAGGCGGCGCGGGATTCGAATATGCCCACGGCTCTGCCGGTCGAGTTGGGGCGTCCTCTCATTTCCGACCATCGCCGCATCCTCGCCACCGCGTTGGGTCGACTGCGCGGCAAGATTCGTTACCGCCCCGTGGTGTTCGAACTGATGCCACCAACGTTTACGCTGCTGCAACTCCAGCGTTGCGTCGAGGCTCTGGCGGGCGTACACCTGCACAAGCAGAACTTTCGCCGTCTGGTTGTCAAGGGCGGTCTGGTCGAGGAAACGGACTGGATCGAGCGCAATACCGGGGGCCGTCCCGCCAAGCTCTTCCGCTTTCGCCAGGAAGTTCTGCGCGAACGCTCCTCGCCGGGTGTCGGCTTGCCAGGGAAGGCGACCGCGGCAAGTTCTTGACAGCCGGCTGAATAGCCACTTATACTCACTTTAAGCATTACGGGCCGGGCCAGTATCTGGTGCGCCCTTAGTAATGCTCACAGCAGTCATAAGGGGATCATCCATGCCATCCATCGATGCGGCCACAACCACTACGCCGGCAGCTCCCAACGTCCTGGTGCAACGCGAGACGGATGCAATCGGGGAACGGCTTCGTGGCGTCGTACCGGAGATGGAATGGGCCTTACACGCCCCCTACATCACCGCCATCAACCGACTCAAGAAGGAGCACAACGCGGTGATCCTGGCGCACAACTACCAGACACCAGAGATCTTCCACGGTGTCGCCGATCTCTCCGGTGACTCCCTGGCTCTCGCTCAACAGGCCGCCGACACCGACGCCGACATCATCGTCATGTGCGGGGTTCATTTCATGGCCGAGACCGCCAAAATTCTGAGCCCCGAAAAAACCGTGCTCATTCCCGACCTGCGCGCCGGTTGCTCTCTCGCTGAGTCGATCACCGCAGACGACATCCATCGCCTGCGCCGCAAGCACCCCGGCGCTCCGGTGGTTACCTACGTCAACACCTCCGCGGAAGTGAAGGCGGAATCCGACATCTGCTGCACCTCGGCCAATGCGGTCGAAATCGTTGAATCCCTCGGCGTCGACAAAGTGATCTTTCTTCCCGACGAGTACTTGGGCCATTACGTCGCCGACCAAACCGACGTCGAGATCGTGCTGTGGAACGGTCACTGCGAAGTGCACGAGCGTTTCACCGGCGACGAGTTGCGTTCTTATCGCGCCAACATCGAGGGCGTGCAGATCATCGCCCACCCCGAATGTCCGCCCGAGGTATTGGCGGAAGCCGACTTTGTCGGTTCGACGTCGGGAATGATCGACCACGTCACTGAGACCAAGCCGCCTCAGGTGGTGATGGTCACGGAATGCTCGATGAGCGACAACGTTGCCGTGGCACTTCCCGAGGTCGAATTCATCCGTCCCTGCGCGATGTGCCCGCACATGAAGCGGATCAGCCTGCCCAACATTCAGACTGCCCTTGAGAGCCTGCAGCACGAAGTCACTGTCGACCCGCAAATCGCGCGCCGAGCTCGTAGGGCGGTCGAGCGCATGCTGGAAGTCGGACGGGGCCGCGGAGGCTGATCGCGGCGATGAGAGTTCAAAACGCCGATGTGATCCTCATTGGAGGAGGAGTCGCCGGTTTTTCGGCCGCCCTGGGTTTAGAGGGAATCCACACGGTTCTTCTAACCCAGGGCGGACTCGGAAACTCCGGCTCCAGTCCTCTGGCTAAAGGCGGCATCGCCGCCGCGATCTCCCAAGACGATTCGCCGAACGATCACACCGCCGACACTCTGGCGGTTGCCGCCGGCATCGCTGACACCGAGCGCGTCGATCTACTGACCCGCGAGGGACCGCACCGCATCGCCGACTTGCTGCACCTGGGGACACGATTCGACCGTGCCGAAGACGGAAGCCTCTCCCTCGGACGCGAGGCGGCGCACAGCCACCGCCGTATTCTGCACGCCAACGGCGATGCAACCGGCGCAGAGGTTATGCGCGCCCTCGGTTCGCATCTGCGCACCCAGTCCAGCTTGGAAGTCGCCGACCACACTCGAGCTCTCGATCTGGTGATCGAACGGGGTCGTGTAGTGGGCGTATTAGCACGGCACGATAGCGGCAGCCGGACGCTTTACTTGGCCCGCGCTACCGTACTGGCGACGGGTGGAATCGGCGCCGCATTTTCGCACTCCACCAACCCATCGGTCGCTAATGGCTCAGGGCTAGCAATGGCGGCGCGTGCCGGCGCCTTGCTCGCCGACATCGAGTTCGTGCAATTTCATCCCACCGCCCTCAATGTGACCGCCGATCCAATGCCGCTTCTGACCGAGGCCCTGAGGGGCGCGGGAGCGGTCCTAGTCGATGAGCGCGGCGACCGATTCATGCTCGACATTCACCCCGACGCCGAGCTTGCCCCTCGCGATGTCGTCGCCCGCGCCATCTGGTCGACGCAGCAAAACGGCAAGGAGGTTTTCCTCGACGCCCGTGGAATCGCCAAGGTCGCCGAACGATTTCCTTCCGCCGCCGAGGCGTGCTGTCTGCACGGCTTCAACCTGGCGAGCGATCCCGTGCCGGTGACTCCAGCCGCGCACTACCACATGGGAGGAGTGGTGGTGGACAGTTGGGGCCGGGCCTCGATCCCAGGGCTGTGGGCTTGCGGAGAAGTGAGCCGCACCGGAGTTCATGGTGCCAATCGGCTCGCCAGCAACTCTTTGCTGGAAGGCCTGGTCTTTGGCAACCGCACTGCCGAATCGATTCGGCGTTGGCTGGTCACGGCTCCAATGCCGGTCGTTCTGTTGCCACAGATGCTTCCCGTCGACGCCAACTCGCAGGTTGAAGACCACGGCTCGGAGAAGAAATTTCTCCGCGAACTCCTCTGGGACCACGTCGGACTGAGTCGCGACCACCGTGGGTTGACCCACGCGCTCGGCGAAATCAGTCGCCGGGGTCAAGACTCCAGCCTCGTCGAATCTCTCGGCGACGAACTCCTGGTCGCCCGTTTGCTCACCACCGCCGCACTCGAGCGCAACGAAAGCCGCGGCAGCCACTTTCGCACCGATTTTCCCGACCGCGGCGAAGAATGGCGCCAGAGCTTGACTCTTCAATACGACCGCAACAACGACACAACTCGAATCGACCGGCGCAGGATTGACATCCCAATCGTCCCTGTCGCGGAGCATTCCACATGACCCACCGACTTAGCTCCATTCACTACAACGACCTCATTCGCCGCGAACTCGCCGCTGACCTGGGCGACGCCGGCGACCTGACCACAAACTCGATTGTGCCGGGCGACCACGACAGCGAGGCCGCGCTGGTGGCCAGAGAACCCGGTATCGTTTGTGGGCTGGGAGTGGCGGCCGATGTGTTTGCTGCGCTCGACGATCAGGTCACTTTCGAGGCTGCCTGCACCGACGGCGATGAAGTCAGGACCGGCGATGTCCTGGCCAGGATTCGCGGCCGCACCCGGGCATTGCTGGCGGCCGAACGTACCGCGCTCAACTTGCTCTGCCATCTGTCGGGCGTCGCGACCACAACTCAGAAATTGGCCGAGCTCATTTCCGACCTGCCGGCGAAAGTTGTCGACACCCGCAAAACCCTGCCCGGTTTGCGAGCGCTGCAGAAATACGCCGTACGCGTCGGCGGCGGAGCCAACCATCGCTTCGGCCTCTACGATGCGGTGTTGATCAAGGACAACCACCGCGCTGTCGCCGGCGGAGTTGCCGAGTCGATTCGCTTGGCGCGGCGCCAACTCGGACACACCGTGCACCTCGAGGTTGAGGTCGACTCCCTCGACGAACTCGCCGAAGCCTTAGACATCGGTGTCGATGCCGTGCTCCTCGACAATTTCTCTACCGATGAATTGCGCAGAGCTGTAGCAATGATCGATGGACGCGCAATCACCGAGGCGTCGGGCAACATCTCCGCTGAGACCATTCGCCAGGTAGCCGAGACCTGCGTCGATATCATTTCCGTCGGCCGCCTCACCCACAGCGCACCTTCTCTGGACCTGGCGTTGGATATCGATGTCAATGTGGGCCACGCTCAGCCGCAGTCCCAAGCCGAACTCGAGACTCGAGAATTGGATCTCAACGAGCTGATCTCGGCGTCGCAGCAAAGCTAGCAGCAATCACGCCGCTACTGGCTTAGGACGATCACTCGCGATTCACCGCGCCCGCGCGGATCCGAGGCGGGCCGGAGCTGGTTTCCGTCGCGCCACACCACCTGCAAATTGCCGAACTCCCATTGGTGCGGTTCGACGCGGTACCCACGCTGTTCCAGTTCTGCCGCCACCTCTTGCGGCAGGGGGCTGGCCACGCTGTGCGTGATCAGTTCCGGGGGCAGCAGTTGGTGGTGGAATCGGGTCGCCGCCACTGCTTCCTCGGGCGTCATTTCGAAATCCAGGATGTTGACGATCGCTTGAAACACCGAAGTAAAGATGGTCGACCCGCCGGGCGACCCCAAGACCATTTCCACTCGGTCGTCTGCCAGCAGCAAAGTCGGCGACATCGACGACAGCATGCGCTTGGCGGGCTGAATCTCGTTTGCGGTGCCACCCACGACCCCATAGAGATTGGGAACGCCGGGCTTGGCACTGAAGTCGTCCATTTCGTCGTTGAGAAGAAAGCCAGCACCCTCGACCACCGAGCCGCTGCCAAAGGTCCAATTGAGCGTGGTGGTGACGGCCGCGGCGTTGCCATCGCTATCCAGGACCGAGTAGTGCACCGTGTCCGGCGACTCCAGCCCCGGTTCCACGGCTTCGATCTTGGAGATGTCGTCGACTCGCACTTCCGCCGCGCGGCGCAGCAGGTAGTCATCGGCGATCAGGGCCGCGATGTCGACATCAACGAAGTCCGGGTCACCCAGATACTCGGCTCGATCGGCGAACACCCGCTTCTCGATCTCGGCCACTAGATGGATGTACTGCGGCGAGTTGTGCGTGAGCCCCGCAAACTCTTCCGCCAAAGCATCCTTCATCTTGAGCAACTGCAGCACGGCAAATCCGCCCGAACTGGGTGGCGGCGCCGACAGGATTTCGTATTGGCGCCAGTTCGCGCGCAACGGATCCCGCCACACCGGTCGATAGCTTTCGAGATCTTGGTGGCCGACGAGGCCGCCATCGCGCTCCATGTGGGCGACGACTAAGTCCGCCGTCTCGCCGCGGTAGAAACCGTCTGGCCCCTGCTCGGCGATGCGCTCAAGCGTCCTCGCCAACTCCGGTTGCCGGAAACGGACGCCGTCTTCAACTTCTCCGAAGTAATCATAGAAGTTGGTTCGTGTCTCAAGGCGAGTGCGCTCGTCGTCGATGTTCTTGAGCAATTTCACGTGCGGCAGGAAGCCCTCCCGAGCCAATTCGATCGCCGGCTCCACCAGCTCCGCCCAGGTCAGCTCACCATAGCGGCGGTGCGCCTCCCAAAGCCCCGCCACCGAGCCAGGAATGGCGGCCGCCAATGAACCAACAACGCTGGCATCGGGAATCACTTCCCCCGCCTCGTCCAAATACATGTCGCGGTGTGCCGCCGCCGGCGCCGTCTCGCGGTAGTCGAGGAACACCTCTTCCCCGTGGATGCTGAGCAGCATGAACCCCCCGCCGCCCAAGTTTCCAGCCTCGGGATAGGTTACGGCGAGCACGAAACCCACGGCTACAGCGACGTCGACGGCATTGCCGCCGGCGCGCAGCACATCCTCGGCCACCTCCGCGGAATAGATGTCGGGCATGGCGATCGCCGCCAAGCTCTGCTGCGCCGCTTGTGGCCGATGCGCCCCCGAAGCGCAATTCGCCATGACGACAAAAAAAACGCCTAACAAAAACCGAGGTATTCGCATTGTGCTTTCTGGGCCACCAGCGGCGACACACCAGAATTGGACGGCACAGCCGCGCTCCAACAACGCTCAGTCTAAGGCCGATGCGGCTCCGCGCGCGACAACAGGCCTGCGAATTCCTAGGGCGGCCATCTTTTGATGAAGGTAAGTTCTTTGCAGCCCTAGAACTCGCGCCGCCTCCGCCACATTCCAATTAGCCTCTGCCAGCACGCGGGCGATGTACTCCGACTCGGTGTGTTGCCTGAACTCGCGTAGCGGCAGTAGCCCGCCCGGGTCGACCGCCGGAATGCCGGTGGGGTTCTCCGAACGCTTTAATTGCAGTTGGTCGACCTCAATCGGGCTCTCGCCCAGGATCGTCAACCTCTCACAAAGGTTCTTCAATTCGCGGACGTTGCCGGGCCATGAGTACTCGGACAGTACTTTCTTTGCTGGCGGCGTCAGCACCAAGAGATCACGACCGTAGCGGGCACTGAACCGGGCCATGAAGTGATCGAAAAGAGTCTGAGTGTCGCCCTTGCGGTGCCGTAAAGGCGGCATCGGAATCGGCACATGGGCGATACGAAAGTACAGGTCTTCACGAAACTCGCCCGTTTTGGTGGCCGCGCTCAGATCTTTGTTGGTGGCCGTAATCAGCCGCACGTCAACGGCCCGATCGGTGGTTTCGCCAACACGGCGGACCCGCCCATCTTCGAGCACACGCAAGAATCGCGCTTGAAGTTCAAGCTGCATGTCTCCGATCTCATCCAAAAAGAGCGTGCCCCCATGGGCTGCTTCAAACAGCCCCGCTTTGTCGGCGCGGGCGTCCGTAAAAGCCCCGCGCACGTGACCGAACAACTCCGACTCCATGAGCTGATTCGGAATCGCCGCGCAGTTGACCTTTACCAACGCGTGCCGTGCGCGCGGGCTTTGTCGGTGAATCTCTTCGGCGACCAGTTCTTTACCGGTGCCACTTTCTCCAGTGATGAGAATGCTGGCCTCGGTTGGCGCCACCTTCGCGATTAGGTCGCGAACCCTCTCCATTGCGTTGGAGGTCCCGAGGATCTCTTGACCGCGATCTAACTCACGATTCAACTGGTCGATCTCGCGGCGCAGTTGCTTATGCTCGAGTGCGTTGCGAACCGACTGCAAAAGCCGTTCGCGTCGAACCGGTTTCTCCATGAAGTCATAGACGCCCAACTTGAGGGCCTCGACGGTCTCGCTGATGGTCGCCTCTCCGGAAAGGATGATCGTCGGCGGCAATCGATCGGCTGAAGAGAGCTGACGCACCAGTTCCACTCCGCTCATCGAGGGCAAGCGGATGTCGGCCAACATTAAATCGGGTGTCGCTCGGCGCAGTTCTTCGAGCGCCGCCTCGGCACTCTCGACACCCTGAACGACCAAGCCTTCGTCTTGGAGCTGCGCGCGCAGCGCCGCCCTTGTCTTGGCGTCGTCCTCGACGATCAAGACCCTCATTCGGGGTCGTTCTCCTCATTAACCGCCGGCAGTAACAAGCGAAAGACTGTGCCGCTCGAACTCGATTCAATTAACTCCAGGTCACCTCCGTGATCGAGCAGAATCTTCTTGCTGATCGCCAATCCCAGCCCCATCGCGTCCTTGGTCGCGCCCGAGGTTACGTACGGCTCGAACACGCGCGCGCGCACTCCACCAGAAATACCCGGGCCGGTATCGGCCACTTCCACAACGACGTGACCGTTCACGGTCCCCAACTCGAACGTGACTATGCCGTTCTTCTCTCCAATGGCTTTGGAGCTGTTGTCGCATAGATTAGTCAGCACTTGGCGCATGAGGCCCACGTCAATGTGAACCAAACCATCGGTCGTCCCGCCGAGGCCGAGTTCTAGGTTGGACCAGGCTTGATCGAAAGTAGCGACGAAATCCGCGACCACTTTGTCGATGGAGACTGTCTCTTTGCGTGATGGAGCCATCTGTCCAAAACTGGCGAAACCGTTGGTAAAAGCCGTCAAGCGTCCCAATTCTTCTCCAACGCTCGCCGCCGCCGCGTCGATGTCCTCGCCGGAACCGCCCGCCATAACGGTCGTGCGCAGCCGATCCAGTTCCAACCGTGCGGCGGAAAGCGGGGTCCGCATTTCGTGCGCCAAACGACGCACCGCTTCTTGCCAACTCGATAGATTGCGCAGCTCAGCGAGTCTCCTTCTGTCGCGAACAATCAACCGCGAAGTCTGTTCGATCATGCCAGCGATGCGGGCAACGGTATCTCGACCCCGGATGTCCAAAACCAAGTCTGTACGCCCCATGGCGAGATTCGTAATCGCGTCTCCGATGCGGTGCAGTCGAATTGCCAGGCGACGCTGCCAAAGAACATACGCGGCCAGAACGAGCAGTACTGACCCTGCAAAAATGACCAATAGGATTGTCTGGTAACGACTCCTCAACGCATCGCGATTTTGATCGAGGATCTGAAGTCGCTTGCTGGTCTTCTGCAGCTCATCAAACTGGTCTCGATAGTTGGCCGCGCGCTCTGGATCCAGCTCAGCTAGCAGTTTCTGATCCTCCAAAGAGGCCTCGATTTGGGACATGACCATCGGATCGTGGCCGACACCTATGGTGGCCCGCGCTAGATAGCTTTGAAAGACGTAGAAGACCGCTGTCGCCACCAGGGCGGAGAGCAACGCCGGAATCCATACCCTCATGGTGTTGGGTCTCCCCTTGGTACGTCGATTTCCCACAAGTATGTTTTCAGTGGCCGCCTCTGGATCGATGTTGCGATCAGCACACCAAAAACGTGGTCGAGGGCATCGCCACCTCCCAGCGCTCCCTCCCGAGATCCGCGGCTACGCCCTCCTCTGTGCACCGCATCGTTATACCAGCGCTGAACCTCAGCTTGCTCGCTGCGCGAGAAAGGAATGATGGTTAGCTTGACTCGCAGTTTGGACAGAGGAGTACTGTCTTGTGTATCCACCGGCACCGCAAGTTCACCCCACCAAGTTTCAAGGGCGTCTTCCGAATCGAGCATGAAAGTTGAGCCCCTGCCATAGGAATCAAGGAGCGAAATCTTGAAGACCTCGTCCCAAAGCTCATAACGAACGTCTATTTGGACGCCACCAATCAGTTCTTTGCGCTCGTCTTCAACCACGATCGCAATCGTCGTGGTCAAGCCGCTTTTGAGATGGCGCTCAACCTCTTCGTCTTTGAGCACCAATGGGTAGCCTAGGACGGTATGGCCGGACGGCTCGTTCCTGACGACAGGTTGACCCCACGCGGCCACGCCGATGAGGCCGACGATCAGCGTGAGGCCGAGAATTCTCGCTCGAACTACCATTGCAAGCGCGGTCGGTCGGAGTCCAGATAGCGGAGCGAGAGGCGCACGATTCCTGCGCGACTCCGAAACGTGAAGCCCGAAGCCAGGCTGATCTCATCAACGTCAGCGTCGGGAAATCCAGATTCTGAGGGTGGCGAACGGTCGCTCCGCACAAACCGGACACTGTTTTCCCAGCGTAGCTCTCTCCATCGGTTCTTTTTGATGTTGCGCCGGAGGAAACGATCGAGGCCCAGCTCGATGCTCCCTTCCGTGGTCTCCCAATCACCGGAGTCAATGAGCGCCAGAGTGGTCGTTCCGGAAACCGAAGTCTTGTCAGAGATCTCCCAGTGGCGCTCTCCACTTGCAAGGAAACGTCGGCGTGTTCCCTCAAAAAGCCACTCGTCAAACTCATCGCCAACTCTTAAGAACCGAAGTTCATCGAACTCGCCGCGGTCCAAACCAGCCCTAACAAACCAACCCTCGGTCGGCAAAACCGGGTCGTTGAGCGTGTTGTATAGCCACATCACCCCAACCGTCGTGTCTCGCTGAGAAACGTCGAAGGAACCAAAACCGGAGAGATCGGCAACGGTGTGGCGAACCGAGAAGTTCAGCGAATGGTTCCCTCGAACCGGAACTCCGAGATCGACGCGGAGAATTTCCTGATCGGAAAAATCGTCCCACGGCTCTAATAAGTAGTTGAAACTTAAGCGCACTCCCTTTTTGATCAGGTTGTAGTGCGAATACGAAAGTTGGACCGACAGTGCATCGATAGAAATTGCGCCGACGCCGTTCTTTCCGATGGCCGTGCGCCCACCGATAGAGAAGAAGTCGTCGTCGTCATCTCGGTAGATCAAGCCTCGGTCGCGGGAAAAGTCAAATGATGTTTCTCGGTCACCGGTCGTCCACTCCTGGTCAAACCCGTAGAACCAGCGGCTAGCCTCTTCGACCTCCACGACGAGTTCGTATCTCCCTCTCTCGCTTCCTTTGCGAAGAAAGAACTCTGCATCCAGAACCAACGGCAGGCGCACAATCCGGTTCACCGCTTGTCGTAGCTGCTCCTCAGAATAGGAATGACCTTCCTTCAGCAACGACTCCGACAGAATGACCTCAGCCGGAAAGTGCTTGTTTCCGGTGACGGCAATCGCCTCGATCAGAAACGCAGCTTCTCCAGGTCGTTCCGCGTCGGATAGATCAGCGATCTCAGCCGCGTTCGCATCCTGGGCAGCAACTGGTAGCACACTTACCACCAAGATCAACATCCAACATGCGAGGTGAAGTGGACTCGGGACTTTGCTCATCGGTTTGCGGCCTCCTTAGTGTCAGCGAGTGAGGAACCCACTCGGCCATTCACTAAGGCAAGGCCGGTACCATCACCGCAAGCCTTCTCTTTGGAACCAACGAACAACGATAAGATCTTTTTTCTAAGGGCTTTAAGACTCAACCCACCAATATCGGGGCGCTTCCTCTCAAGCGGCAATTGCCGTCAGACCCTTCGCACTTGTGTATGATAAAACATACACTGCGGTTGACTACCTATCAAGGACGCGTGCGTGGCACCAACCGCGGCACGTCATTCATGTAGGCGCGGTAGGCCGAACCGAATCGCTCACGAAGCTCCCTCTCCTCCATCAAGATCAACAGATAGACCCCTGGCAAAAACAACAACCACGCCGTGTAGACCCACTTCGAATGGGCGATGAGGGCGAACCCCAGGGTGAGGGTCAGGATCGACAGATAACGAGGATTGCGGGTACGAGAGTAAATTCCATCTTGCAGAAGCTCACCGGTCTGGCCGCGGCCGAACTCCGGAATCCCCACCATCACCGCCGCTTTGAGTTGCCGGCTACAGGCGGCCTCGATGCGAATCGCCACCGCGATGAGGAGCACGCCGCCGCAACCGACGCCTCCGAGCGCAAAAGAGTCGAACCCATCAGATTCCAGACTGGCTAATGAACGGTATACGGTGGACTCAAAACGAATTCGGCGACCTCGGCATCAAATTGCTCCCCTGACTCGGCGACCATTCCATAGCTACCCTGCATCGACCCAAACTCGGTGGCCAAGGGACACCCGGAGGTATAGGTGTGGCTGTCGCCCGGGTCCAGGGTTGGGGTTTCGCCGACCACGCCCTCCCCGCGCACCTCTTCGATCCGCCCCTCGGCATCGGTGATGATCCAATGCCGGGTTAAGAGCTGGACTGTTTCTTTGCTTTCGTTGGTGATGGTGATGGTGTAGAGAAAAAACCACAGACCCCGTGCTGGCTGGGATCGCTGCCGATCGTAGCGAGCGAGGACGGCAACACGAACCCCTCGGGTTACCGCCTCAGACGTCGAGATGCTGGATTCGTCTCCCATCGATACATCGACAACTCTACTCCCAGAAAGAAAAAAGAAGGATGCTCGCCTCTCTACCGACGCTCGCTGACTGAATAAATGAAGTTACCGATAGTCGCGGTTTGCATGACGAATCCACCCTCCGGAGCGGCGACCTTGAGGATCGTGATGGGTCCAGTGCACCACCCCGCCGCGATCGTTCCACTCGTATTCGCCGTAGAGTTCGACCCGGTCGCCGACCCGCAAGGGAACTCGGGGTGCCAAGTCAATATTGTGGGCCACGAGCACGGTATGTCCGGAGGGTAGCTCGACGATGAACCGTTGGTGGCGAGAGCCGCGGCGGTCGTCTTTCAGCGTTCGATCGACCTTGCCGTCAATGTAAACCCAGGTGTTGGATTGGCGCGCGCGGTAGAGCGACTCCACCGACGGCCCCGACACCTGACCTGGCTGAGAGTGCCCAGCTTGAGGTACAGCCTGCGGCCACGGAACTGACAACCCACCGGCGCTCCAGCGGCCTGCCAGAAACAGCAACAGGGCCGCTGCAACGAAACCGAGACGCAGAGCTGTCTTGTTGAACGCTCGACTCATTTAAGACCCATCTTAATGTTGCACATTTTCTTAAAGCTGCACATTGCGCTTTTTCGAAGCACGCAAACGCTATCCTTACCGCAGTGTCGCACCGCAAAGCTGTGAGCGCATCCCGCGCCGCGCTATTCAGCGAATAGGCCTTCATGACTGTTCTTGTCACCGGAGCTACTGGCTACATTGGCGGTCGTCTCGTCCCGCTGCTGCTGCAACGGGGCTATACCGTCCGCTGCCTGGCGCGTGACCGGCGCAAGATCGACGGCCGCGATTGGTCCAACCACCGAGCGCTGGAGGTGTGCGAAGGAGACGCCCTCCAACCACAGGACCTACGGCGAGCCTTGGCGGGGTGCGACGCTGCTTACTATCTCCTCCACTCCATGATCGCCGCTGGCGACCAGTACGCCGAGCGCGACCGCGACATGGCCCGGGACTTTGCAGAAGCTGCCGAACAGGAGGAGGTCGGCCGAATCATCTACCTCGGCGGCCTGGGGGAGACCGGCGATGGTCTGAGCAAACACCTCGCCTCCCGTCGTGAAGTCGAAGGCGCACTGGCCAGCACCTCCGTACCCGTAACCGTGTTGCGCGCCGCCATGGTCATCGGCTCGGGCAGCGCCTCATTCGACATGCTGCGTTTCTTGGTCGAGCGGCTGCCGATCATGGTGACTCCGCGCTGGGTGGACACCGAGTGTCAACCGATCGCGATCCGCGATGTACTCCACTACCTGGTGGAAAGCCTCGAGGCCGAGGAGACCACCGGTCGCACCCTCGACATCGGCGGCCGCGATGTCACCACCTACCGGCGTCTGATGGCGCAAACTGCCGAGATTCTCGGGCTGCGAAAACGATGGGTGGTTCCGGTGCCGGTATTGACTCCCAAGCTGAGTTCATTGTGGATTCATCTCGTCACTCCACTCAGCCATCACATTGCCAGACCGTTGGCCGAAGGACTTCGCAACCGAGTCGTTTGCCGAGATGACGAGGCGGTGCGGCTGATGCCCACCGAACTGCTGTCATCGCGAGAGGCTGTGCATCGCGCGGTCCAGGCGTCAAGGAGCCAGGACATCCCCACCTCTTGGTCGGACGCCGGACCCATTCCTGGCGACCCTGCTTGGGCGGGAGGCACGGTGTTTCGAGACCGCCGCACTACCATCGTCGATGCCAGTGCAGCTTCCTCGTTTCAAGCTCTCCAACGCCTCGGCGGTACCAACGGTTGGTACGCCGCCAATTTTCTTTGGAAGGTACGCGGCGCCTTTGACCGCCTGATCGGGGGGCCGGGGCTCAGTCGTGGACGCCGGCACCGAGAGCACCTTCGCCGCGGCGACGCGCTCGATTTCTGGCGCGTGGAAGACTTCATTGCCAACCGCAAATTGCGCCTGCGCGCGGAAATGAAACTGCCGGGGATCGCGATCTTGGAATTCGATGTCGAGCCGCACAAAACCGGCTCACGACTCACCCAGACAGCGATCTTCTACCCGCGCGGGCTGGCGGGAATCGCCTACTGGTACGCGGTGCTGCCATTTCACAGCCCGGTCTTCGCCGGTATGTTGCGCGGCATCGTCCGCAGTGCTGAATCTGACTCGTGACCTGACACGCGATCAAACGTGGTTGCGCAGCATCAGCTCGCTCGGATAGGGATCCAGGTAGGTCTGTTGCCGCAGCCATGGGTGCGTCGTCTGTCTGCGCAGATGGTGGCGCAGGATGGTCAGCGGCACCACCAAGGGAACGCGACCGAGACGGTACTCCTCGATCACCTCCACCAGTTCGGCGCGGTCGTCGGTGTCGAGGCTGTCTTTGAAGAAACCCTGGATGTGCTGCAGCACGTTCGTGTGTTTGCGGGTGGTGGCGATGTCTTTCATCGCCTTCATGAACCCGCCGCCGTAGTCGTCCAGCAGCTCGTCGAGCGGGCGCCTGCCGGCTTCGGCCACCAGCTTGCCCAGCTCGACTTGCCCCGCGGGCGAGTGTGCCATCAAGGTCAGTTTGTGAGCGGTATGAAACTCCACCAACCGCGCTGCACTGGGACTCGCGGTTAAATCGCGCCAACGGCGGTAGGCGAAAAGGCGTTCGATGAAATTCTCTCGCAGGCGGGGATCGTTGAGGCGGCCCTCTTCCTCCAACGGCAGCAACGGTAGGTGCTCGGCGAGCACGCGCGCAAAGATGCCGCGTCCCTGAGCCGCCGGCACACCGTTGTCATCGTAGACCTTGACTCGGAAGAGCCCGCAACTCGGCGAAGCGCGCTTGAGCACAAAGCCGTGCAAATTGCTGGCGGCGATGCCCTCCATCTGGCGCTCGCTCCAAGACCTCATCGCCTCGGTGTGATCTTTGCCGGATTTGGGAGCCAGCAGACGGGGACTCTCGACCTCGCCGACAAGTCTCAGGCTCTCGCGTGGCACACCCAAGCCGATTTCGTACTCAGGACACAAAGGCACCCACTCGACCCACTGCCCGAGCGTGTGGACGAGAAAATTGTCCCGGGTATGACCGCCGTTGTAGCGGACCTTCTCTCCCAGGAGGCAGGAACTGACTCCCAAGCGCAGCGGAACTTCCGGCGATTTTCTCGACTCGTCGTCCATTTGCGGACGCCAGCCTACCGCACCCTCCAGGCCTTGATCCGCACTTGTCCGCCGCTGGGGTGCGCCCGCTTGCAGCTAGAATCTGGCCACCCTTCGGGGCGCATTCGAATCGAACGGACGAGTCCATGGACACGATAGAGACGTGTTTAGACGCCTAATCAGCTCTCTCATCCTCGTTGTTGTCGCAGCGGTGATGATCTCTTTCGCCCTTCCTTTCCTGGAACCGCAATGGGAGACCCTGCGCGCCGGCCAGTGGCGGGAAGCAATGCTGCTCATCCTGGCGGCGGTGATGGTGGTGATCTTCCTGCCCTGGATTCTGATCGGTATCTGGCGCAAGCCCGCGGAGGACACGCAGGCGATCCCCGAGCTCGAACCTGAGGCGCAGACGACCCGCCGCCAACGCGGAGACGACAAAGCTTCCTGGGGTTGCTTGATCGGACCCGCGGTGTTTCTGCTCGCCGGACTCGGCTTCGCCGTAATCTTTGTGATTCCAGCAATCAAGTCCTTGCAAGCCTTGGGGTGGGATGAATCCTCATGTCAGATTCTGGCCAGTTCCGTCGCCACTCACTCAGGCGAGGACGGGCCCACCTATAGCGTCGAGGTGACCTACCGCTATGAGGTCGATGGAGTCGAGTACACCAGTGACCGCTATCGATTCATGGGCGGATCGTCCTCCGGCTACAAAGGCAAAAGGAAGGTGGTCGATCGTCTTGCGCCAGGCACCACGACGACCTGTTGGGTCAACCCCAAGGACCCCGGCGACGCGGTGATCAAGCGCGGTTTGTCTTGGGAATTTGCCTTCGTGATTCTGCCCTTGGTCTTCATCGTGATCGGCGCGGTGGGCGTGGTGATGGCGCTCAAAGCGCGCAGCAAAGAAAAGAGGATGCAAGACGCGGTGGCCAGCGGCATGCGCGATGTCTTCCGCGCTGAGGCCGCCGAAGCGAACGATGTCCTTCCCGAAGTCGAACCTGGAGAGCTCCTTCTCGAACCCCAAGCGACCCCGCTGACCAAACTCTTGGTGATTGTCGGTGTCGCACTTTTCTGGAATGGAATCGTTGGCGTTTTCGTCTGGCAACTGATCCAAGAGCCCGACGTTTTCTTGGGTTGTTTCCTCATTCCCTTCATCCTCATTGGCCTTGCTTTGCTCACTGGCATCCCTTATCAGTTGCTGGCGTTGGCCAACCCTCGCCCGCATCTGCGCCTTGCCGACGGAAGGCTGCGGCCTGGCGGATCCACCACCTTGTACTGGACGTTCTCAGGAGCCGCGCGGCGACTGCAGAATCTCAAGATCCACCTGGAGGGGCGAGAGATCGCCACCTACAAAAGCGGTGACTCGAGTTCGACGACTACACAAATGTTTGCCCGCGTCGACCTGGTCGATTTCGACCGCAGCGGCCACTTCGCGGAAGGCAACGTTGCGGTCGAGGTTCCACGAGGAGCCATGCACACCTTCAAGGGCAGCCGCAGCAAGATCGTGTGGTTTCTGGTCTTGCGCGGCAGCATCGCGCGTTGGCCGGATGTCGGTGAAGAGTTCGAAGTGACCGTGCTACCGGAGGTCGCGCGATGAGCGTTGCAGTACGCCTGCTCGACCAGCGCTCCGCGTGGAAACCTGGCGAAGAGCTGGAAGTCGAGGTCACTTGGAGTCAAGAAGAAGCGGCCGAAGAACTGGAGGTTCGCCTCCTTTGGGAGACCCGAGGCCGTCCCGACCGCGAAGAGGGCGTAATCGACAAAGATCAAGTCAAGGGCGTGGGGTCAAGCGGCGAGCGCAGAATCGAGTTCCGGCTTCCCGACGGTCCTTGGAGTTACGATGGGCACGTCGTCGAAATCGCCTGGTTGGTCGATGCAGTTGTTTGGCCGTCTGGGGAGAATGCACAGGCGGAGTTCGCCCTGTCTCCCACCGGCGGCCCGGTCCGCCCTTTGATGAGCCCGGAAGAGGATCCTGACTTCGTCGAAGCCAAAAAGCGCCACCCTGCCCTTTTTAATTGGCTTGAGAAGCAGGCAGCAAAAAGAGCCAAAGAGTAAAACTCAGGCGGGAAAAGCGGTCTCTGACCTGAACGGCCGGGAGTCCTTGGCGTTATCTGCAAGAAGATTGGCATGATCTGCTAGTGATTCAACCCTAATCTCCCTCTAAGCTCATTCCCAGTTATCGACCCAAGGAGACAAATTATGAGCAACACCATTCTGATCACCGGAGCTTCCAGCGGCATCGGTCGTGCCACGGCGGAGCACTTTCAAGCTAGCGGCTGGAACGTTGTCGCGACCATGCGTTCCCCTGAAAAAGAGACCGAACTGACGGATCTCGACAACGTTCTCGTGACCCGCCTCGATGTCACCGACTCGGCCTCAATTGAGAGCGCAGTGAGTGAAACCCTAGATCGCTTTGGCAAGATCGATGTTCTTTTGAACAACGCAGGTTACGGCGCCTACGGTCCGCTGGAGGCATTTCCGATGGAGAACATCCGACGCCAGTTCGACACCAACGTCATCGGCCTGCTCGAAGTCACCAAGGCGGTGCTCCCCCACATGCGCGCCCAAAAGTCGGGCACCATCGTCAACGTCTCCTCCATCGGCGGCAAGATGACGTTTCCCCTCGGCACGCTCTACCACGGCACAAAGTTCGCGGTGGAGGGACTCTCCGAGGCGCTGCATTTCGAACTTGAGCCAATCGGCATCAAAGTCAAGATCGTTGAGCCCGGGGCGATCGCCACCGACTTCGCCGGCCGCTCGTTCGACTTAGCCAACGACGAAAATTTGGCCGAGTACCAAGACCTCGTCGGCAAATTGATGTCCGGGTTCGAAACCGCTCTGGCGCAATCGTCACCACCTTCGGTGGTTGCGGAAGTCATCTGGACCGCTGTGACCGACGGCACCAGCACTCTGAGATACACGGCTGGCGACGACGCTCAAGAGTTCATGGCCAACCGCAAAGCGCTGGATGACGAGACCTTCATCGGCGCCCTCAAGGAGCGGTTTGGTCTGTAGTTCGGGAATCTGGGAGAACGAGCAGTCGGTTGACATGGTGGTCGAATTCGCGACTTAAGGCATGAGGCATCCACACAACTTCACTCTCAGCTCGGGTTGGCGCCTACTGCTCGAAGACTTGGGTATCGACCCCGCAGACATCGTGCGGCGCGCCGGGCTTCCAAAAGACCTGCTTGCGCGCGATTCGGTTTCGCTTTCAACGACCAAGTACTTCGCGTTGTGGCAAGCGATCGACGAGGAAGCCGATGACCCGAAGCTGCCCATTCGGATTGCCGAGGCTCTATCGGCGGAAGTCTTCGACGCACCCATCTTCGCCGCTCTTTGTAGCCCTGACCTCAATGTCGCCGCGCGGCGGATCAGCCGATTCAAGCGCCTCATCGGACCCTTGGCTCTACATGTTTTTGAGGGTCCCCAAGAGACCAAGCTCGAACTGGAATGGCTCGACAAGGCCATGGACCCTCCACCTCTTTTGACCGACGTCGAATTGGTCTTCTTCGTGCAGTTGGTGCGCCTTGGGACCCGCCAGAAGATCTGTCCGGTTTCGATTACAGCACCTCATGTACCCGAGCCCATCGATGCCTTTACCGAATACTTCGGTAAGACGGTGGAATTGGCGCCGGCATTGACTGTGACCTTTTCGGCTGCCGACGCCACCCGTCCCTTTCTCACCGTCAATCAGCAAATGTGGGAGGTCTTTGAGCCCCATCTGCAAGCCCGCCTCTCGGAACTCGACGATTCCGCCAGCATGCGCGACCGAGTTCGCAATGTCTTGCTGGAACTTCTTCCCTCGGGAAGGAGCTCCATTGACGCCGTTGCCTCGGAACTAGCGGTAAGTCGGCGTACGTTGCAACGGCATCTGCACCGGGAACAAGTTACGTTTCAGCTTGTCCTTGACCAAGTGCGCGAGGAACTGACCAAGCACTACCTCAAGAACACCGCCCTTCCGACCGCGCAGATCGCCTTCCTGGTCGGGTATGACGACCCCAATTCACTGTTCCGCGCTTTTCACTCGTGGACTGGCAGTACTCCCGAAGCAGTCCGTTCGGGGGCTACCGGATAGCCGCGCTCCAGCCCGCCACCCGTCGGCCCCTGCCTACTACAGTGTCGCCTCGACTTGTGCGACCCAGCTCTTGCCGATCTCTGACCACGAAAAACGCGTCTGGCGCGCATGGCGGCGGCAGTTCTCGGAATTGGTAGTGAGGAGGTCAGGGTCGGAGTAGAGCTTCTCAAGCGCTGCCGCAACATCCGATGACGCCAGCAGATGCCAATCGGCAATCTGGCCGACTGCGGTGGAGACCAGCGAGGGAGGCACCAGCTCGGCAACTCCACCCCACAGCTCTTGCTGGACTTCCGTGTCCGGGACGACCTGGGCGGCGCCGGTGGACGCGTGCTCGAAAGACACCAGACCCCAACCCTCAGCCCCGCTGGTATTGAGTCCCACATCGCAAGCGTTGTACATCAGATTGAGATTGTCTTCAGAAAGCTCCGGCATCTGATCGGCGGCGGTCGACATGACCAGCCGATCGGTAATGCCAAACCGCTCGCCGAGAGCCACCACATCCCACCCCAGGTCGACCTTACCCATATGCAAGTACAGCAACACGTTGTCGGGCTTGTCACGGGCAAACTCGGCAAAGGCTCTTAGGGTGACGTCGATGCACTTGCGCGGCTGGTTGCGGTTGGCGTTGAGGACGACGAAGGAGTCCAAGAACTTGGCTTCCGCCGGGAAAACCTGTGCCTTCGCCGAGCGTCGACTGGCCTGTGGATCACCGGCGACGAGTTGGTCGAAGGTTTGGGTATCGACTCCGTGGGGAATCACGGCCAGTGGCGGAGGATCGATATCGGCCGCGGGGAAAAGTTCCGTGAACGCTTTGCGGCCAAACTCCGTGTAGGCGACCAACAAATCCAGTTGGCCGAGACCGCTGCCGCAGGAAGTCGGCAGCGGCGCAGCGTCGACCGGACAGTAACCGAGCAGTTTGCCTTCATATTTCTGGGCGCGCAGCCGTTCCGCCAAGGTCGCGACCACCCACGGATCGTTGAGAGCAAGAACGAGATCCGGCTGCACCATGGATGTCAGGGGTCCGATTCGCTCCTCGAGCGGCGTATCGTCGACTGCGGCGGGATAGAGCGACCAGGGCAGTTCATGTGAACCACCATGATAGTTGATGCCGACTTGGTGAACGTCGAACTCTTGGTGCAGGCTGTGGGCGATTTCATAACCGACGCGCGTGAAGCCGGTTGGAGCCTGGGCGTCTGAAACGAGCATTACGGTTCGTCTTCGTTGCCCCACCGCGGGGGGTGCATGGATGGTGGGCGCCTCGACCGTCTTCATGCTCTCCCGCACTTCCGTCACTCGCTCCGCGAGCCTCTTGTATTCGTCGCTTTGGCGTAAGGCCAGGACGGCATCCCGATCGTGCTGAAACGCGTCCTTCAGATAGGTCACTTGAGTGCCGATCGCTTCCGACAACACCGTCTCGTCAAAGATGAGCTGATCGAAGTCAATCGTCACCGCTTGGGGAATGCCGTCGAGTACGTGTTGCGCGCGCAGCAACGTTGCAAGCCCGTCGCGTCCAGCCGTCAACCATCCGCGGCGTTGCATGTGAAAAGCAACATCCTCGACCTCACGGCGCAGATGTAGAACACGACACGATGCCTTCTCAAGAAAGGCCGCCACCGCGAACGGTTGCACGACATCCTTATAGATGAAGCCCTCGGTCCGAACCACCGTCTCGAGGTGCGAGAGCGCGGCATCGAAACCCGGCTGGGATTCAACCTGTGTCAAGAACCGGGCGGTCTCGTCAGTGGGTCCGAAGAGAAACCGATGGGTGTTGAGGATCTCGCCGTCGGTAACCCACTCCGGTTCGCGTAGGCCCAAGGCCTCTTTCGCCAAGTGGTAGCACGCCGTGGTGAGCGACCGCGGCAGGCCGACGAGAAAGAGCGATCTCAATCTGTGGTCGTAAACAAGGCCAAGGTCACGGTGACGTCGGAAGAGAAAGGAGGCGTCTCCATCGCTCCCGACGGATACACCCGTGCCACATAGCCACTGTAGCCCGACACCCGAATCACGACAGCGCCGGACGGATTCTGGCCTTGCTGCCAACCACTGATCGGATAAACCGCGCTGCCCCAACCCGAGCCCGACGGCGCCGGTTGGACATTGCCCCACATATTGTTGGGAGAGAGATCTTGAAATGTGATTGTAATCGCCATGCCCCTTACCTCGTCAGTAGGTCACTGAATTCCGTCAACGACTTGTAGATCATCGCCACCATAGTCAAGGTGGGGTTGGCCGCCGGTAGGGACGGCAGTACGCTGTTGCCAAGCACATAGACGTTGTTCGTTCCGTGCACCTTGAGCGAGGTGTCGACCACTCCTACCGAAGGATCGGTCGCCATCCGCGTCGTACACGCTGCGTGGTCGCCACGCTGCGGGTAGGTGCCGCTGGATACGTTGGTACAACCCATGTCGTTCATGATCTGTTCGCCAATCTGCATGTACTTGGCCAGAGCCGTGGCGCTGTAGTACTCGTCGGGAGTGACAATCTGGGTCCGCGGCAACCCATAGCGCGTGGTGCCGGTGTCATTGGTGACGTAGTTGTTTTGACTCGAAACCGGCGCCAAGTTGCCATACAGCATCCACGGAGCCGGGCCAGAGGTCGCGGTGACGATCTCGGCGGTGGTCTGCCCTTGGTACATCAACGCCGCCAAATCGATGGTCGGCTCGACAAAATCCATGGTGAAGAACGCCTTGCCAAAAGCTTGGTAATCCGGCGAGTCGTAGTAACGCGAGCAAAGATTGGGGAATCCAAGCTCCTGCTCGTATTGGCTGGGGTTCGAAGTCATCGTCCCCTGCGTGAAGAAGAACTGGTTGGCGACCAGAAAGCGGCCGACGAGTCCGGCATCGTTGCCGACCCCGTTGGGCCAGAAGCTCGACGTGGAGCGCTGGAGAAGCTTGGGATTCTCGAACGCGCCGCCAGCCACGATCACCACTTGAGCATCGATGTCAACCGTCTGCCCAGTAGTGGTGTCGATGTAGGAGACGCCGCTTGCCGTATCCTTGCTCGCCATGCGAATCTGCGACACCGCCGAATTGAGCCGCAGTTCGAACTGGCTGCTGTCAATGGCGTCGAGCGGCTGGTCGCCGGTAAAGCGGCCGCCGACCGGACAGTAGTCGCAAGTGCCTGTGGTGCGGCACGGACTGCCTTGCGATCCCGAGTAACTGCTGCCATAGCGCGACATCGCCAAGTGCTCGTGGGTCATGCCGAGCCCGTTGAATGCGTCGATGTAGGGCTGAGCGGTGATCGGGAACGGCGCTGCGTCAAACGGGTAGTTGGTCGAGCGCGGTGGGTCCTGCTGCGACGAATCGCCCTCGGCGCCGACGTACTGCTCCGCCTGCGCGTAGTAGGACTCTAGATCGTCGTAGGTGTAAGGCCAATCGATCCCCTGGCCGGTGTTGGTGTAGAGCTGAAAATCCTCCGGCATGAAACGGGGCACCCAGCCGCCCCAATGGGTGGTGCTGCCACCCCGCCCCTGGACGCGACTGCCAACTATGTTCCAAGCCGGCTCGACGCCGCCGGTGGCGCTGAAATCGCTGCTGGTGTCGTAGGTGGATTGATACGGAGCTTGCCCGGTGGCCACGAACTTGAACCACCAGCCCGGATCGCCGATCGGAATGTCCGGCCCAGCCTCCAGCATCAGAACCTTGCCATTGTTGGTCGCCAGCAACTCTTGAGCAATCAGGCTGCCGGCAATGCCGGAACCTGCGATGACCGCGTAAACAGACTCACTCATTAGAAATAGCCCTGTAGGGTGGTGGTACGTCGTTGAAGCTTCCGCCGCCCATCCAGCCGGTGTAGTTCTGGTAGGGCGGGCCGAAGGCGCGAAAGCCGCCGTAGGCAATCTGCCAGGTCAGAAACTCTTTGAGGACGTATTGGGCAACGTCGGGAAGTTTTGGATCGTCAGCTTGGTTCTCGGCGAACAAAGTGCGCATCGCGGTATCGACGCTGCCGGTCTCCTGCAGCAGCCGGGTGTACTCGGCCACCGCCTCGGCATAGTAGGTCGCGTAGTTGGGGTCGAGTTCGACCTGCCAGGTGACCGCCCTTTGGAACTGGAACTGCTCCAGCCCCGATTCGGCGCTGTTGCCCCAGATGACTCCGATGTACTGGAAGATCTGCCACAGTACCGTCTGGAACTCCACCTCGGTACCAAAAGCCAGCGTCACGGTGGAATCTGCCGATATCACCTGATCGGCAGTCAATTCGCGAGTCCAAGCCGACATGGTGTAGTTGTCAAACCCCGATACTGGAATAGCAACCGTTCCGGAGACGGTGCCCGAGGAAACTGGCACGCGAGTGCCACTCGCGGAAATGCCATAGACCATGTAATCCACCGGTGCGGCTGTATTTGGCTCGAAGGTGATCGTCACCTTGCCCATGGAAACCTCCTTGCTGTAAAGACCAAGCGTGTATACCAGAGCCGACCTGCGCGCGCAAACACGTACCGTGACGCGGCACTTCTTGCTACCGTCTAGATCGGCTTCAATTAGCGCTCAGTCACTACGTTTTCGGAGAATTGATCATGCCCAACAAGCCGCTCATGGAAAAAGTCGTCCTTATCACCGGCGCCTCCTCCGGCTTCGGCCACCGCACCGCGGAGAAACTTTTAGAAAGAGACTTCATCGTGTACCCGGCCGCGCGGAGGGTCGAAATGATGCAAGACCTCGCTGACCAGGGCGCGACCCCACTCAAAATGGACGTCACCAACGACGAAGAAGTCCGGGCGGGTGTGGCGCGAATCCTGACCGAACAAGGACGCGTCGATGTCCTCGTCAACAACGCCGGCTACGGGGCTTACGGGGCGATCGAAGAAACCCCCATCGAGGAAGTCGAGTACCAATTCGACGTCAATGTCTTTGGCTACGGTCGCCTCATTCAGGCGGTGCTGCCGTCCATGCGCGAGCGGCGTAGTGGCCGCATCATCAACGTCGCCTCCTTGGTCAGCCACCTTTCAACTCCCATTATCGGCTGGTACGCCGCCACCAAGCACGCGGTCGACGCCATGTCCGACGCACTGCGCATGGAAGTCAAGAAGCTCGGCATCGATGTCGTCCTCATCGAGCCCGGCGCGGTGAAGACCGGCTTTGAAGAGGTCGCGTTCACCAAACTCGACGCCGCGCCCCACGCCGACGACTACCGAGGTTTCGTCAACGGCTTTCGCAACTACGCCGCCCGCATGTACAAGCGCTCTCCCGGCCCCGACGGCACAGCGGATGCGATTGTCCGCGCCATCACCGCGCGCAGGCCCAAAGTTCGCTACCGCACCACCTCGGATTCCAAATTTCTTGCCCCGCTCAGCACTCTGACGCCGGATCGGATTTCCGATTGGCTGACCGTGCGTCAGTTGGGCTAGGCGCGTCAGTTGGGTTAGACGCGGCAGTTGGGTTAGGTGCGCGTTTTCTAGGTGGGCTCGGACGGCCGCGGCTCGCGTCCGTTGAGCAAGTCGAATCCACTGTCGATCTGGGTGTGGCTGCCGACCAGGACCAGATCGTCGCCGGACTGCAGCACGGTGCCGGGATCGGGGTTGGGGTGCGACTGGTCGCCCCGCACCACCGCCAGAACGGTGGCGCCGGTGCGCCGGCGCAGATCGAGATCGCGTAGCGACTGACCTTCGATCGCGCTTCCGGGCTCAATGCGGAAAATGTCGGTGGTGCCCGCCGCCAGAGCGTCCAGAACCGCCTCTGAAACGGTGCCATCTCCTTCGGTCGAACGCAGGATTCGATACCCCTCGCCCCGCAGCGCGCGGATCTGTGCCCGCACCAGGTTGCGGGGGACGTGGAACCGCTCCAGAACGAGCGTGAAGATCTCGATTGCGGTTTCGAACTCCTCGGCGATCACCTCGTGGGCGCCCAGAGATCGCAAAGCATCGATCTCCTGAATGCGCCGCGTGCGCACGACCAGCTCGACAGTTGGGTTGAGGTCGCGAGCTGCGCTCACCGCCCGTCGCACGGCGGCGTGGTCGGAAAGAGCGAAGACCACCAGCCTGGCGCGCTCGATCCCCGCGTGCTCCAAAACATCGCGGCGGGTGGCGTCACCGTAGAAGATCGGCTCGCCTTCGCGGCGGCCGCGCTTGACCGTCTCGGCGTTGAGCTCGACAACCACATACGGAATCCGCGCTTCGCGCAGGACGCGGGCGACCAGATGGCCGCTGGCGCCGAATCCAAGAATGATCACGTGCTCGCCGGTCACCGCTGCCTCATCGGGTTCGTCAGATGGCGTAGGTCCCCAGAATCGCACCCACATCTGCCCGGCCTCGGGACCTATCCGCACCAGAATCGGCGTCACCAGCATGGTCAAGACCACCGTGCTGAGGAGGGTTTGGTACGCCCCGGACTCCAGCAAACCATGGGCTCTCCCCACCTCCATGAGCAAAAACGAAAACTCCCCGACCTGGGCCAGGGCGAAGCCGGCGATGATCCGCACCCGCGCGGGAAGACCGACGGCGGCGACCGCGCCGCCCACCACCACGCTCTTCACCACCACCACCGCCACCGCCAGGCCGATGATGATCGGCAAATGGGCCCAAGCGAAGCGGAGGTCGACGAGCATGCCGATGGAGATGAAAAAGACGCTGGCAAAGAGATCGCGAAACGGCGCCACATCGGCGATCGCTTGGTGGCTGTACTCGGTTTCCGAGATCAGGAGGCCAGCGGCAAACGCGCCAAGGGCGAGTGAGAAGCCCAATGCGTGCGTCGCCCAGGCGAGTGCCATGCAAATCCCCAACGAGCCCAAGACGAAAGTCTCTCGAGCGCGAGTGCTGGCGATGCGGTCGAACAAACTGGGAGCGACCCGGCGCGCCAGCCAGATGATGCCGCCGATCGCCGCCAGCGATCCGCCGAAACGCAGAATGAGATCGGTGGGTGACGCACCGACTTCGCCGGCTAGGACCGGTACCAGGACGATCATCGGCACGATGAGGAAGTCCTGAAAAAGGAGGATGCCCAGAACCATCCTTCCCTGCGGCGTGTCGGTCTCGTGGCGGTCGCCGTAGAGCTTGAGCACGATGGCCGTACTGGACAGCGCGAAGACAAAACCGTAGAAGACCGCCCGGTTGACCGAGAAACCCAAAGCCAAGGTCGCCGCAATCGCCAACGCCGCCGTCACCGTGACCTGCACCGAGCCGCCGAGCAGGAAAGGACGCCGCAGTTCTTTGAGCCGTTCGAGGGACAGCTCCAATCCGATCACGAACAAGAGCAGAACGACGCCGATCTCGGCGAAGGTTTCGACCTCCTCGCTGTCGGCGATCCAACCGAATCCAGACGGACCGATGAGCATCCCGGTGATGAGCAAAGAAACCACCGTCGGAACACGCAGTCGTGCCGTCAGCAGGACCACCGCCACGGCGCTGGTCAGCAGGATGACGCTGTCGCGAAGGAGATGTTCGAGGCCCATATTGATCTAGCGATCGACGTGTGTCGCGATGTCGCTCATTCCCAACAATCCTTACGCCCAGGCCAGAACGAGAACTAGCACTCCAACTCCAACCGCTGGAACCAGAAACACCGTTCTCCGATTGGTCGAGCAACTCCTCACTTTCTGATAAGCCCAGGCCCTGAGAATGCGCGCCCTACTCAACAGCTAGATTAATGCTTATGTTATAGATTTGCTGGTCTCGATTGTCCGACAGTCGAAGCCGCCGTTGTTAGTACAAGTGGGCGATGCAGGCGATCGGCCCCGAAAATCATAGGTGAGAAGACGGGGACGGTGGCTTTGTTCCAAATTCTGTGGTGTCACTCGTATCGAGCAGGGATTTTCTTTCCGTACAGTTGTAACGTACCTTTGTTTCCTTGGACCCATATCGCGTAGAACCCACTGTCCAAACCGACCAACCCCATATATTCGCCGCCGCGGCTGTAGCGCGTCGCCATGGCTTGAGTACGACGTCCAGGTAAAAGAAAAGAGCGGTCCCCAGGAAGCTCTAGACACGACGCTGAGCCCTCGATCACTTCTGGCTGCGCCGCGGTGTCTTCTGGGGACTGCGATGACCACCACAAAACTTGATGACATGCTCGGGTATCACTGCGCTCAGTGGCAGCGGAAGCGAGGATACCTAGCGTCCCTTCCCCATCAACCGCGGCGGAAAGAGCCGCGGGAGTCCGATTAGGAAGGCTAAACAAACTGCGATCATCAGACCAGCGATCGCCATTGGTGTCAGACGTTGCGAGCCGTACATCGCCATCAGCTCCCTGAAAAACAGCGAAGACTCGACGCGGACCTTCGCTTGCCGGCGTCATGGCAAGCCAAGACATTCCTGGGCCCAACCCCTCCGCAATCAGATGACGTTCGCCGAACGTTTGTCCTCTGTCGTCAGATCGCAGGCTCCACAGAAGCCCAACCCAGTCGCCACCGCGTGCACGTAAGTACTCGTGCACACCTATCAAAATAGTCTCCTTGTTGAGAACGAGTGGCGCTCCAGGACTCTTCATCAGATTATTGGTGAACATATGGCGGGGAGGCGGAAAGGAGGCTCCGCCGTCGTCTGAGATGGCAAGGCCTACCGATCCTCTCCTTCTCACCCCTGGAGTCGCGGGGCCGGTCTTGTCTGCTACCACGATAAGACGAGCATCCTGGCCATCGCCAATCCATGCAAGTTTTTCTTGATCCCAGCCCTGGCCACCCCCCGGACCCAAAAACTCAGGACCGTACCAGGGCTCGCCTGCCCCAGCGCTTCGGTAGATCCACGCATCCATAAACAACCTGTCGTCGAGGTCGCGAGGCGCGATCAAGGCAAGAGCACGCCGCCCGTCTGGAGCGATCGCAACCCAAGGGTCAAACGTGACAAGCGGTGTTGGGCCAGGAAGGCGTTCACGCCGCCAAGTTTCGCCCGCGTCCGTCGACTCGAATAGGTCAACTCGTAACTGTTCGTCTTCGAGAACCATCGAAGCCGCCAAGAGCTGGTTCTGGTCCATAGGGTGACGAGCCAGATGGGGCTCCGCATGGTCGAGAGCCGGTTGATCGGCGCTGATCCAAACATGATCTGCGCTTTTCTCCGCTCCTACCCAAAACATGGAGACCACAAGCAGCAAAGTGGTTCGCAGTAGCCGCGTGCCCGAGGGGTACCCTAAGAACTTATGAGCGCTCATCGCAATTCCTCCTGTCGTGGGACGCGCAATGGAGGTCGCACCGAGAAAACGCCTGGGCGTGCCTGTGGTGGCCGCTTGTTGTCGCATTTGCGCATCGCCCTAGCCGGTGCGTTGATCCCCTCAGCCGGCAGGTTGTTGCCTGTGCAAAGCTCGTAATGACAGTGGCCTCCGACGTCCGACGCTGAGCAAATATCGGGCTCTGCTCTTTATGGAAGGCCCAATACGATCGATCGACTCCGATCGCATCAACAAGAATCAAAGAAAAGACCAGAACACTCACACTCATCGCTGGTTGCCGAACCCAAGCGAGACGCCGGAGAAGGCTCGACTCAGAGGCGCCTATAGGCGAACAGTCGATCTCAACGAGTCGGCGAAACCCGTCTGCTATCGGATTCAACGCAGCCTCACGCCAAGCACCGATGGTCGCTTTCACGCGCCACCAAACGATACCGGCAACTTCCCGGCGGTACCGCCAACGAGCAAGCATCTGTCCCACCTCCTTGGTTCTTTGCAGGTGCAAGATCTCAAGGTCCCCGAGAATTTCTTGAGTGCGCTCCTGAGGACTAACCCGTTTGACAATCCAGCGAACCCAACCGCATCCGCGCGTAGGACTTAGGTTGCCAGCCTCGGGAGATGAACTCACGATTCGCTATTCGCTACTTCGGGCAACTTGAATGCTCTGCCACATGCGTTCTCGTGTGTTGCGAACTCGATCTAGGGCCGTGTGCCCTTTCTGCGTCAAATGGTAAAAACGCTTTCTGCGTCCCTGCTGGGCGAGATCTTTGACCTCCGAACTTACGAACCCCTTGCGTTCAATTCGGTCAAGCGCAGCATAGAGAGATCCCAACGATGCAAAACGTCCAGCTTCTCGCTTAAGGACCTCCTGGATCTCGATCACTCCACGAGTATCTGCCAACAAACCAGTTGCCAAGAGCACAAGCTCTTCGAACTCGCCTAAGCGTTCACCTTTCATACGCTCATTATAGTAATTCGCGATACGCGAATCAATAATAGTTTGTCTTGTTTCAAGACAACGTCTGGACTACATACCGATTAGTCATCCGAAACACTCTGGACACTAAGATCGTTTCAGCTTCGCACTCCGTGCGAACTTGGTCGGAACTTATCGAAGCAAATCGGGCGCGGCTACAGTTTTTTTAAGAGAAGCTTGAATATCAAGTAGACCATGGTACCGCACTGAAGAATTTGCAGGAGAGGTACGCACAGTTCTTGAGAAGTGTCGTAGTCGACTCCGACGAAGAAGAGTAGTGAATCGCGGCGTAGCAACCGCCGTCAGACAAGCCGTGACAACAACGCCAACGGAGGCGCGACCCGAAGCCCAAGCGGCGTTTCGAAATCGTTTCCCCCCTGCAAACTGAGCTGCCACGCCTCGGCGTCGGGAAAGCGGTCGTGGAGGTAGCGCAGGCTGCGGTCGGGTTGGGTGGTGCCCAGTTTGGCCTCAACTAGCAGGATCGGCTGGCGGTTCTCAGTGACAACGAAGTCCACCTCACGCCCGTCGGTGTCGCGGAAGTAACGCAGTTCGAGGTCGCGGTACGCCGTGTTTCGCTCGGCACCAAAAACTATGAACCGGCTAATTGTAAAATGAATTGACAATTAGCCGACACAGATTTACCCTTTGACAATGCTGGTTCAACGCCAATCCCTGAAAGAACTCCGCAGTCTGGCGGATGAGTACCCTGTGGTGGTGGTGGTCGGACCGCGCCAATCCGGCAAGACGACTCTTTGCCAAAAGGCCTTCCCCAAGCTGCCTTACTTGTCTCTTGAGGATCCTGACCACAGGAGATCCGCGCTGGAAGACCCCAGAGGGTTGCTGGAACAGTTTCCGCACGGCGCCTTGCTCGATGAGGTGCAGCGGGCGCCGGATCTGCTTTCCTACCTGCAAGGTATTGTCGACCAAGACCCTCAACCCGGCCGCTTTGTCCTTACCGGCAGCCAACAACTCGATGTCCTATCAGGGGTCAGCCAGACTCTTGCCGGGCGTGCGGCGACTCTGCAGTTGCTGCCCTTTTCTTTGAAAGAACTGCAGTCGGCGAAGCAGGCCCCCAGGTCAATTGAGGAGCTTCTCTACCGGGGTCTCTACCCACCGATTTACGATCGTGACCTTCACCCCAGCCGCTGGTATGGCAACTACATTCAGACCTATGTTGAACGGGATGTCCGCCAACTCATCAATATTCGCGAACTTGGATCGTTCCAGGTCTTTTTGCGGCTGTGCGCCGGCAGAAGCGGCCAACTCCTCAACACCTCCGCCATTGCTTCCGACGCGGGTATCACCCACAACACCGCAAAAGCGTGGATCTCCGCGCTCGAGGCCAGCTTCATCGTCAAGTTGGTGCGTCCTTACTACACCAACTTCGGCAGGCGCCTGGTCAAGACACCCAAGCTCTACTTTCTCGACCCCGGTCTCGCCGCCTGGCTCCTGCAGATCAGAGACCCAGCGCAGATTTCCAGTCACCCGCTACGAGGCCCCTTGTTCGAGACCTGGGTATTCAGTGAACTGTTCAAGGGAAGATTCAACAACGGCCTAGAGTCCAACCTCTACTTCTGGCGCGACCGACACGGGCTCGAAGTTGATTTCTTAATGGAGCGAGGTAGCGAGATCCTCCTCGCAGAAGCCAAGTCTGGAAAAACGATCCCTTCCGACGCCTTTCGGTCCCTTAGAGTTCTGAAGGAAATCACCGGCGACACAGTCGAGTCGAGCTGGTTGATTCACGGCGGCGATCGGCAACAAACAAGACATCAGGTCAAGGCCCTGCCGTGGGGCAAGATCGAGCAGCTTGCGCGAGCCAATCGCTGAACCGAGTGAGCGAGGCAACGTCTTACGCCCGGTGTCCCACACGTAGAGTGGCCACGGCGATTTCTAAACGAGCCGTGACAACAACGCCAACGGAGGCGCTACCCGGAGCCCTAAAGGCGTTTCGAAATCCTTCCCTCCCTGCAAACTGAGCTGCCACGCCTCGGCATCGGGAAAGCGGTCGTGTAGGTAGCGCAGGCTGCGGTCGGGTTGGGTGCTGCCCAGTTTGGCCTCAACGAGGAGAATCGGCTGGCGGTTTTCGGTGACGACGAAGTCCACCTCACGCCCGTCGGTGTCGCGGAAGTAACGCAGTTCGAGGTCGCGGCCGGCGGTGTCTTGCTGGTGGTGCACCCACTTGAGGAGGTGGCTGGCGACGAGGTTTTCAAAGCGGGCCGCGGGATCCGAGACCAAAGTCCAGTCGAAGTGGTAGTGCTTGGTGGCCTTCTTGACGGCGCGCAGCCCTGAATAACCGACAGGCGCCGGATGACCAAAAGGTGGCAGGCGAAAGACCGCGTAGAGGCGTTCGAGCACGGCGATCCAGTTGGCCACCGCTTTGTGGGTGACTTGCAGGTCTTCGCGCAGAGCGTTGATCGACAGCGGCGAGCCGACCAGCTCGGGCATCCGCATCGCCAACAGTTCGAGGCTGTCTAGGTCCTGCACCCGCTCGAAGGAGGCGATTTCCTCGCGAACGAGGAGGTTGCGGTATTCACGCGACCAGCGTTTGGCCTCAACCTCGCTGCCGCCGAAAAACGGCTCAGGGAATCCGCCAAGGGTGAGGAGTTGATCGAGGTCGTCGGGCGTCTCGATGGAGAGTTCGGCCACGGTGAGCGGATGCAAGCGCAGGAGGTGGTAGCGCCCCTGCAGGGAATCGCCGGAGTAGCGGTAGTCATCGAGCCGAGCGCTGCCGGTGACCAGAATGCGGCGACGGCGACCTTTCGCCTGCGCGTCATAGATTCCCTTGAGCCAGTTGCGCCAACGTCGGTACTTGTGGATCTCATCCAGAACGAGAAAATCCCCCACCGGCAACTCCTGACGCAATACCCTCTCTCGGTCCTCGGCGATATCCCAGTTGAGATAGGCCTCGGTGGCGCCGGGGAGACTCAAAGCGAGCGTGGTCTTGCCGACTTGTCGCGGGCCGGTGAGGAAAACCATCTTCCTCTCCAGGTCGGCAAGGATCTGATCGTGTAGATATCTCATCGCAGAATTCGTCCACGCCGAATTTCCCTAATCCAAATTTCCCCTGCAGGGGAAAATCTCTGCTGGGATTTTGCCTCACAAGGAATATCCACTGCAAATATACTGAAACAGCCTTAATTAGGTCCCTTTTTGACCCCACTTGACTGGCAACTGTCAGACGATCAACTGTCAGGCGATCGACGCTTCGACGCCCAGCCCATTACGTAGCCGTTCGCATTCGGTGCCGCAGAACTGCAAAGGCACAAAGAACGGCAGCAACCCCGGCATAGAGAAGAGGGATCATCAAGCCAGCAACTCCGTAGAAGTTCGCAAAATCCAACACTGCGATCTGCCCACCACTGTTCAGTAGGCCGTAGAGCAAAAGCAAGAAAAGGACGATGAACAGCTTCGGGGTTCGCGCAAGGAAACCGAGACCGACCGCGGCGCCAGCGACGAAGAAGGCTCCGGCCAGCAAGGAGGCCGCACGCGCCGGGCTGGTCATCACGACCCGCAAGACGGGAATCAAGATGAAGCCAAAGGCAATCAACAGCGACGAAGCCAGCTTCCAGGCGATCCATTGGCCCCTTATCCCGCTCGACGCAGCGACGAGAGGTTCGGTGCCATGTCGAAACTCGCGGCTCGAGACCGGGCAATGGTCAAATCTGGTGTATGGGCGATTCAGGCGGCGATCCGGTTGATGGGTTCTCCGTCCTGGAATTGGACTCCTTGGACGACGTCGGCGATCTTCTTGTAGCCGTGCAGTCGGCGCCATCGCTTCTCAGCGCTCTGGCATAGTTTGAAGACCATCGAGAGCATGGTTTCTCGCGATAGGCAGCCGCGGGTTTTAGCCGTCCTCAGCCGCACGGTGGCAAAGGTGGACTCGATGGGGTTGGTCGTTCTCAAATGCGGCCAGTGCTCGGCCGGGAAGTCGTAGAAGGCGAGCAAGGCCTCCCGGTCCTTGGCCAGACAGCGTGCCGCCTTCGGATACTTGGTTTCGTAGGCCGCCAAGAACGCGTCGAAGGCACGTTCGGCAGCTTTCCGAGTCTCAGCCATCCAGATCTGATGCAGCGCCTGCTTGGCCTTGGGCTGGATCGCCTTGGGCAGCTTGTTCAAGACGTTACCCGTCTTGTGTACCCAGCAGCGCTGGCGTTTGGTGTTGCCCCAGACCTGGGCCAGGGCCTTCCAGAAGCCGAGATTGCCGTCGCCTATCGCCAAGTTCGGCTCGATGGTGAGCCCCCGGGCCTCGAGGCCGCGTAGAAGCTCGAGCCACGAGGCTTCGCTCTCGCGGTAGCCATCCTCGACCGCGATCAGCTCCTTCTTGCCGTCCTCGGTGGCGCCAATCAGTACCAGCAGGCATAGCTTGGCGTCGTCGAATCGGGCTTTCGCATAGATTCCATCCGCCCACACGTAGACGTAGCGCTTGGAGGAGAGATCTCGCGTGCGCCATGCCGTGTACTCCTGGCCCCAGGTTCTCTTGAGCCGGCTGATCGTCGGAGCCGAAAGCCCTGGAGCGTTGGGTCCGACCAGGGCTTCCAGAGCATCGGAGAAGTCCCCGGTCGAAACCCCACGCAAATATAGCCAGGGCAGAAGCTCCTCGACGCTCTTGGCCCGCCGCAGGTACGGGGGCGCGATCTTCGAGCGAAACACCAGCTCGCCGGAGCGATCACGCACTCGAGGCACCTTCACTCGCACGCCGCCGATACCGGTCTGAATCTCGCGTTCGGGCAGGTAGCCACTGCGCACCAGGCGCCGGCGACCGTCCTCGGTCGTCTCTTCTCGGTACTCGGCCAACAAGCTCGCCACCTCGGCCTCCAGCGCTTCTCGAAGCAGTAGGCGAGAGCCCTGACGAAGCACCTCTGTCAAGGCGTCCCGCGGGCCATCCTCTCGGTCGATCGAAACTACGTTACTCTTGCTCAACGGCGTATCCTCCTTCTTTGAAGGCTTTTGAATCCGACCTCAAGACCGGACTCAGGATACGCCACCTCTCCTCACCTCATACACAACTTTCGACCATAACTCCTCGAGACCCCAGCGATCATCATCCCGATGAGCGCGTACACGAGCGGCAGCAACCAGGAATAGGCGGAGACCGGGATCACCGCGGCCACGACTGCCAAGCCCGCAAGCACGACCGTCACAACCGGATTGAGCAACAAGGTCAGGGACGCATCTGTTGTCGCGGCTCGGAGGAACGAGGGGCGGCTTCCTTTGGTATTAGACCTAGCGACCCGCACCACCGCGCCAACTAACGGCCGGACCAGTCGATTGAGGGGTTGAAGGTAGCCACGGCGCTGGGCTTTGGCGGCACCTGTTCTCCGCGCCGGGTCGAATCGATGGAAGGCCGCCACGGCTAGCAAGAAGACCGGTACCCATGCGAATAAAGAAACGAGCCGGCCAGCGAGCCATCCAGGAGGTAGCGTCATGTTCTCGAAGATGAAGACTCCCGCGGCTGGATCAAAGCGGGTGGCGCCGATCGAGACTTCGGTGCTCCCAGTCTGAGCGGTCAGTTGTTGAAGGGCGAGCGCCATTCCTGTGATGTCGAAGTAGGAGGCAAGCGTGCCCGCCGCACCTGTCAAAGACACGATCACCGGAACAATCAACAACGAGCCCCAGAAGAAGAAATAGACGACGTCTCCCAGCTTGCCGGAGAGAAAGGGCAAGGATTCGAACAGGATCGCGACCGCCGAGATAAAAAAGATCATGGCCGGAAGTAGCAAGCCGTACTGGACCAAGTAGATCCTCGGTTCAATCGGTGTTGCCCCGCGCACCAACTGCATCGCCATCGAACTGGCCATGTATCCCACGGCGAGGAGCATCAGGAAACAGACGTTGCCCAACAATTTGGCCAGCAAGTACTCACCGTTGCGAACCGGAGTCGACGCAATCACGAACCCGCAGCGTGTACGCGCGTCCAGAGTCAAAGAATGGCTCACCAGGTAGTAGCCGAAGAGCCCAAAACAGAGAGAACCCAAGAGCGCGGTGGCCAACGCCATGGCCTCAGAGTTGTAGAAGGCTCGCTGTCCCTCCACCACCATCAAAGCCATTCCCGACTTGGGATCTGGAACCCACAGATAGGCGAGAAAGCAGATGGCCAGAAAGGACACCAGGGTCGACATCCGGCGTGAGCGAATGCGCAGGTCGGTTCGCACAATGGCGCTGATCCGTCGCACTGGGTCGCTCACTGGGTCGCTCAACGAGCCACTCATTGCGCCGCCACCTCCTGGCGCTGCTGGCTGATCAACCAAAGGTAAGCATCTTCCAAAGTCGGGCGTACCGCTGTGACCGACGCCTGGTCGGACAGTTGTCCAACCACCCGAAGATGCACCTGGCCTCCGCGCGTCGTGGCACGGGAAACGGCATAGCGCTTGCGCAACGCCTGGTACTCAGAACTCGGTGCCACGAGTTCCCACACCTGGCCCTCCGCCGCCGCGACCAGGCGCTCCGGCCGATCGTGAACCACCAGTTGGCCATCATTCAGTACCGCAATACTGCTGGCCACCGATTCGACATCCGACACCACATGGGTGGAAAGGATGACCAACCGGTCGGCGCCGATGTCGCCCAACAGGTTGCGAAAACGCAGGCGTTCCTCCGGATCGAGGCCCGCCGTCGGCTCATCGACGATCACCAGTCGCGGCTGGTTGATCAACGCCTGGGCAATTCCTAGCCGTTGCCTCATTCCTCCCGAAAAGCCTTCGACTGCGCGTCCGGCGACGGTGTGGAGATTCACCAACTCCAGCATCTCGTCGATTCGGCTTCGATCGTAGACGCCCTTGAGCGCGGCAAAGTACTCCAAGTGCTCGCGTGCCGACAGAGCTCCGTAGGTACCGAAGTCCTGTGGCAAGTAACCGAGACACTGACGCAGGTTTTGCGGGTCTCGGATTACATCGATGTCACCGAACGAGATTTTTCCACCGGTCGGCTTGGTGACTGTCGAGATCATCTGCATCAGGGTCGTTTTCCCCGCCCCATTCGGTCCCAGAAGACCTAAGACGCCGTTCTCCACCTCGAGGTTCAGATGGCGGACGCCAAAGTTCCCCGCCTTGTATCGTTTTGAAACCGACTTAATTGCAAGCACAGTGTCTCCTTCGTGTACGCTTCGGCGCCGACCCCTCCCTCTAGAAAAGTAGCCGCCCTCACAGAAATGACTACGGATTTTTCTGCTCTCCGTTCCACTCCAATTGCGGAAACAGATGCGACGGCGGCCCGTTGAGGAATAAACTTGCACTCATGAGATCGACCGTCCTCGGGTTCTCGGCCGGGATCCTTCTGGCGCTCCTGGCGCAACAGGCTCAGGCGGGAGATGGCCTCGTCGCCCTGCAAACCGCCGATGCTTCGTGTCCGGACGACAGCGGCAACGTCTACGTCGACTGCGGCAACGGTACGGTGACCGACAACCGCAGCGGCTTGGTGTGGCTTCAGGATGCCAGTTGCTTTGGGGTAGCGGAGTGGCAGGACGCTCTCGACCTGGTGGCCACCTTGTCGGATATCCCGGCAGGTTCGGCGGCCGCGGGGCAAGACTGCGGGCTTTCGGACGGCTCGTCTCCGGGCGAATGGCGTCTGCCGACGATCGACGAGTGGGAGGCCATGATCGCCAACGCACTGGGGTTGAACGGCGACCCCAACTGCACCGGCGCCGTGGACGCACCCACCATCACCAACGACGCCGGCACTGATTGCTGGAAGATCGGGCCGAGCAGCTTTATCGACGTCGAGGCTTCAGGCTACTGGGCAGCCAACTCGGACGCCAATTCCTTGGACCAGGCGTGGACGGTAGCCCTGCTGGTCGGCACGGTTCAGACCTTCTTGAAGTCGAGCGCCGGTTACGTATGGCCGGTGCGCGGCGGACAGTAGCCGACAGGCGCTCACCAAAAGACCGCCGGCGCGCTCAGCCGGCGCCCTGCAGAACGTGCATCAGCAGGTTGTAGGTATCCATGTTGAATGGTGGGCCGTCATTCGAGTTCGGCGAGGACCCTAAGGACGTCAGTCCCATCGCCATGTTGTTGCCGCCAGCGCTGGTCTCGGTGCTGAATTTATAGATCCAGGGTCCGCCGCTGTTGCCTCGCTGCATCGGGTTCTGCAGCATTTGGCTCATTCCCTTGCCGGTCGGCGACCCCAATTGACCGTTGACCCAGTACATCCAGTCGCTGGGGTTGGGGATTCGTCCGCCGCCACCCACGCAATCGGGGTTGAGCGGGTCGCCGCCAAAGCAGGCCGGATAACCGACATTGGTGATGGTGCTGCCCACCGCCGGCGGCAGGCAAAATCCTAACCAACCCGCGCCGCTGGCCTGATAGGTGCTCGCGAACGCATAATCATAAAGAGCATTGAATCTGTTGTTGGCGAAGACCTCTTGGTACATGCAGATCCTCTTGGGATAGACCACTTGCGGCCCGCTGCTGCTGCCAGCATAGGCCCGAACGAACTTGAAATTCTTGTTCCAAGCTCCGGTTCGGAGGTCGATGATGCAATGGGCGGCCGTCATCAGGAGGTTGGGGCTGGCGACAAAAGAAGCCGAACACTGGAAGTTCTGTCCAGCCTGATTGCTGAAAAACAACTTGCCGCAATTCCAAAACGGCACGTGGTACTCGGGTGGGTTGGGGGCCGGTTGAGGGACGCCTGGCGAGACCGCAGACGGCTCAACGGGTCGAGGCTCTATTGAATCCGGCATTCCGGCTGGAACAACCATATCTGCGGCCACATCGGTGGTCGCGGCTCCGTCACCGTCCATCGCGGTCGGCAGCCCGGACGGAGGGACCGGTACCGGCTGCGCCTCGGCCATTCTTTCCTCGGTCCAATACTCCTCTGCTGCACCATCGGCAAAGTCCTGACAAACAATCGTCGGCATGAAGACACTCCCTTTCTAGTCGTCACCCACGCTCCGCCCCGGTGATGAATAGCTTGCAGTGAGGATACACGCTGGCAACTTCAGCCGCAATCCACACTCGAAACAGACCCGTACTTCGCAGTCCCTTCCTGAAAGCGGCTGGTGTCACTCCATTAGACTGTTTCGATGCGCACCACCTTGGAATGGCTCATCCTCTTTGAAGATCCAGTGGATGCCATCGGCTTCGTCTTATTTCTGCTGGTTTTTCCGATCTACCACGCCCTCTACCCGACGCTGATTCGACTGTTCCCGCGCCACTCCGCCAAGGCGCGGGTAGACGCTTTCCGGCGGTCTTGGATCGAGGGCTTACTCGAACGGCACGACGTCATTGCCGCGGCTCAGCAAACCCGCAACCTGACCATGGTCAATTCGCTGTTGGCGTCTTCGGCGCTGATCTTGATGGGGGTGACAGCGAATGTGCTGATCCGGTCGCCTCAGTTCACCGAGGCAATCGTCGAACCCGGCGAATGGGCACAGCATCCGGATGCGCAGGCAGTTAAATTGTTTCTGCTGATCGTCGTCTTCGCGGTGGCGTTTTCCTATTGCATGACATCACTACGCCATTTGGGGCACTTCAATTTGGTCATCGGCGCTGATCCGAAGTTGATCGCCGAACGGGAAGGTCCTCCGGTCGATTACTTCTCGGCCTTGGTCAACCGAGCCTCGAATCGCTACACCTTGGCGGTGCGCTGCTTCTATTCAGCCTCGCCCCTGTTTCTGTGGCTGTTCGATTCGCGGTTCTTCATCGCCTTGACGGTCTTCTGGAGCATCAAATTCATCGGTTTTCAGGATTTCGCCCACGTTTTGCGAGACGGTCGAAGAGCGTGACTCCTGAGTTTGGCGGCTCCTCGTTTATGGCGCGGCGGCTTCTGGATCCGCATGAATCCAGGAGCCAGTGATCAATTGGCCGGCGAGATACAGCGCAGTTATCGCCAGAAATGGCGCGGTCACAACTCCTGGAAAGTAGCCTCCCCTATCGAGTGCCATCCAGGAGTGAAAAATGCCGTTGGCCAACGCAATCAGGGTCCAAAGCCAAAGGAAGCCGACCGCGGATGGCGCCGAAGCGCGGACGCGAAATAAGTAACACCAAAAACCGAACAGGACGAAGGCCGAATTGACGATCGCGAATCCCCCCGGCAACCCCGCCCCGAAGAGGTCGCCGACGAATCGGCTGACGGCGGCCGCAGGGCCCCACACCTCCCACAGGCGGGTGGCGGCCTCTTCAATGGAATGGGTGGCCTGAACGGCAACCAAGACAGCAAAGGCGGTGCGAACCGATGCCTTGATCGTCGTGGTTTCTGCGGCCATGAAGTCGTTCTGAGGCTTAGTTCGGTCGATCTCCGTGCACCGAGAACTGCATCCCCAGGGCGATCGCTTCCAGCTCAGCCATGGATCCGCCGGCGCGCAGGTTTCCGGCCGAGCGCAGTTTGAGGGCTTTGACGCTGCGGCCCCCAACCACAACGGGAATGCCGCGACCGGCGAGGCCGTCGGCGAAGCGGCGAATGTCGTCGCCGAGTTTGTCCGGAAGCTTGCGGGTGCTGACGCTCAGCCACACCAAACTGACGCCGAGGCGATCGACCGCCAGCTCGAGCGACGGCAGAGGAATGTTGGGACCCAGGTTGACGGCCTCGAGGCCGGCGGCTTCGAGGACAGTGGCCGCGCACAAGGTCGGCAATCGGTAGATGTCTCCCGGGACCGAGCCACCGACGGCGGTGGCACGCCTCGGTCCGTTGGCGAGAACGCTGCGCAGGCGCATCACCGCCTGGATCGCGATCTCGGTGGCGCGGTGTTCGACGAAGATGCCCTCCTCATCGTGACCCCACAATTCACCGATGTCGGACATCGCGGTGCGCAAGGTGTCGTCGAAGATCTGCGCCACGCTCGATCCGTTCATGTACTGGGTGAGGATCAGCCCTTTGGCTTTCTCCGCCTCGCCCGCTTTCAAGAATTCGAAAAGCGCCTCTGCCTCGTCTCCGCCGAGCGCGCTGTCGATGGCGGCCACGTCGTAAAGCCCGAGCAGATCCGGCCGTACCAACACCGCCTGCGACGAGCGAATGAAACGGACCACTTCGCCAATCGGAATGCGCCGGTGTCCGCCGGAGGTCTTGGTCGCTCGGATGGAACCGTCGTCAACCCAGCGTTTGACCGAAGACTCACTGGCGCCGACGGCCTGGGCAAGTTCGCGCGGGGTGAGAAAGTCTTTCATCGCTGAGATCGGGTTGGCGGTCGTTCTGACCGATTCCCGCAAATTAGCACTTTTCCCATTCGCCATGTTTTTGCCTTCCCTTTCTCGCCCAAATTCATTGCCCGTAGCGCTTCTTTATGTGTACCGAATTGGCGTTGTGAACGTTTATCAGGCAGCCATCGCCCGTGCTGCCGGTCCGTTGACCAACAGTTCTCGCATTTCGATCAGTCCGCGGCGGATGTGAGTCTTGACTGTGCCCAACGGCATTTCCAATCGGTTGGCAATTTCGCGCTGGTTGAGCCCTTCGAGGACCGATAGGCGCAGGACCGACCGCTGAGCGGGCCGGAGGGATTCCATGGCGTCGAGCGCTAGGGACACTTCGGCGGCCTGCTCGACATCGGGGTGAAAGCCAACCGACTTCTCGGGCACAGCGTCGATGTCTTGGGTTATGGGACGGCGGGTGCGCCGGCGATGACGGTCAATGAGCTTGCGCCGCGCGACAGTGCTCACGAAGGTCGATTCGGCGCTTTTCTCCGGATCGTATTTGTCGGCGTTTTGCCACAGGGTCAAGAGAATCTCTTGCACCGCGTCGTCAACATCCACTCCAGAGTGTTGGCTGGCCAGCCAACGCAGTATTCGGCTGTAGCGATCCACGAGTTCCTCGGCGGCTCCCTCTTCCCCTTTTGCAACCCGCGGCAGAATCGGTTGTTTCATTTGGTCTTACCTCTCGGTCTCGTGTTAACGGTCAGTCTCGTGTTAACGGTCAGGCTCGTGTTATTGGCGTTTCGTTTCTGGCGTTATCGCTGAAGAGAAAAGTGGGGCCGGGACTCCCCGGCCCCACTGAGTGGACGAGTCCTACGGAAGTAGGACCGCATCGATGACGTGGATGACACCGTTGCTGGTCTCGATGTCGGTCTTGACGATGGCAGCGTTGCCGATGCGAGCACCGTCACTGGTGTCGATGGCGAGCGAGCCACCCTGCACGGTGTCGAGGCTGGCGGCGGCGACAACGTCAGAGGCCATCAGCTTCCCGGGAACCACGTGGTAGGTGAGGATGCCGGCGAGTGCTTCCGGATCTTCCAACAGACCTTCCACGGTGCCTTCCGGTAACTTGGCGAACGCATCATCGGTCGGCGCAAAGACGGTGAACGGGCCATCGCCCTTGAGGGTGTCGACCAGGCCGGCGGCCTGCACCGCGGCCACCAGTGTTTCGAATGAACCCGCGGCTACGGCGGTGTCGACGATGTCCTTGTCCTTCTTATAGCTGCCGGCAACGGCTGGCACCGCAAACGCCACCAGAACTGCGGCGGCTACGGCGAGGGTCAAGATACGGCTGTTGATCTTCATTTTCCTGTTCTCCCTTGGAGTTGAACGTTTTGGCCTTCTTTCTGGCCGTTTTGAACGTTTATACGATCATGGCGTCCATGCGGATTCAACTGAAATTCCCCCGGCAAGATACTTAATTATATATGACTAGATGGGATTTACTGTTTTCGGCAAAATCCACCACCGGGTGAATCCATGAACGTATTGTGAACGAATAAACGTTCAATGTCAACTGCAAGTTGACGCAAACTCAACAAGGGAGAACAAGAAAATGACAAAGATCACGACCTGGTTGTTCGCAGCGTTGTTCGTCGCAATCCCAGTCGCCCAAGCGGAAGGCTGGTACGCGGGTGCCTATTTCGGCATGGCCGACACCGACGACTCCGACTTCGGAACCGCGCTCGGCACCGTGACGACGACCTTCGACGGCGGCGGTTCCTACGGCCTCTTTCTGGGATACGACACTTCACGGCTACGCATCGAGGGAGAACTGTCGATGCGAGACGATGACGTGGAGGACCACATTCTCGGAGGCAGCGCCCTTCCCGGCCCGACCGGAGAGGCATCCAGCACTTCAGTGATGGGCAATCTGATCTACGACTTCAATCGCGGCGGTCGAGTTGAGCCTTACCTCGGCGCTGGCATCGGCTTCACCGATGTCGATTTCGAGGACTTTGGAGTGGCTCCGATCCCCAACGTGCTCAACGACGGAGATTCGTCGCTCGCCTACCAGATGCTCGTCGGTTTGGGTATCGGGCTGAACGAGGACTGGGACCTGTTCCTGGACTACCGTTGGCTCGCAGCCGATGACCTGTCGTTGACGGTGTCGGATGTCGCCGGCGCAGTCACCTCTGACGTCGACTACGAGGTCTCCAACTTCGGTTTCGGCCTGCGCTACTCCTTCTGATCGGTTGCCGGATCCCATGGTTGCCCGGTTCATAGGTCGCCGGGTCCCTTTTGGTAAGGCGGCGTCGATTCGACGCCGCCTTTTTTATCCCCACGGGACCTTGAGCGCTCTTGTCTATACTCACGCCAACTTTCACCCACGCACCGAGTCCGGTGCGGTGATCAGCGATAGTGGAGAATGAGTCTGAGCAAGAAGCGCTCGAGCCAGCAGACACAGGTGGATCTGACGGACCTTTGGACCGACCCCGATTGTCTGCTTTTGATCTTCGCCGCGTCCAGCGCCGAATTCGCTGTCAACCCCAGTGCCGAGTGGCTCTTTTATACCGGCAAGCTGCCCGCCGACCCAGTGGGGCGTTTCATCAGCACCATTCACTACATGCGCGAACTCATGCGCGCTCCTTCTGAAGAAGCCTACGTCGCCGCCTGTCGTCGCATTCGCGGGTTGCACACCAAAATCGAAGACAAACGCGGACAGTTGATCCCCGACGAGGCCTATCGGGATGTGCTGCTGATGGGAATGCAGAACTCTGTCCGAGCCTTGGAGGTGAGTCAGGGCCGTCAGATCACCGCCGCCGAAGCCGAAGCTTTCGTCGACAACTACAGTTCCATGGCCCGCCACATGGGGGTACCGGACTATCCCCAGGACTACGCCGAGTTTCTGGCTTTGCGCGCTCGCCGCCTGGCGAGTTACGAGACCACCAAGTGGACCGCCAAGCTCTACGACTCCTACCGGCGCGCATTAGGACCGGTCGGCTACTGGATGCTGCGCAAGCTGACGCCTGCGTTGGTCGAACCTCAAGTGGCGACCCTGGCTGGCCTCAAGCCCGGATTGCTCAGTGCTGGTTTCGCGCGGATGTTCTCTCGTCTCCGCGTCTTCCAAGTTCATCGTTATCTGCTTCCCGCTCCGGCTCGCCGCATGTGGACGGCGGCCAATCGAGCGGCGGCCTAGGCGACCATCGACTGGCGCCGATCAGCGTGGAGCACCTGGCCAACAAGTGGGCGGCGACCCTGTCGAAGCGACGACGGATGGTCGCGACTCTGGCTGTGGCCTTTTCCCTCGCCGCACTCGCGGGCTTGCCCCGGCTGCAGTTCGAGGACAGCACCCGGGCGCTGCACCGGGTCACCGATCAAGATAGTGCACGCCTCGCCGCCTTGCGCGAGAGCTTCGGCGACAACAAGGACTTCGTCGTGGTGCTGATCGAGGCGAATGACGTTCTCGACAGCGAAATCTTGGCCGAAGCCTCCCGCGTCAGCTTGACGCTGAGACGACTCGAGGGCGTGGAATGGGTGTTCGGTGTCGAGGAGATTCTGGATCGAGATCCCTTGGCTCTGGAACGCACTGCGGATCACCCTTTAGCCTCGCAACTGGTGTCGCCCGACCGGAGCGAGCTGCTGGTGCTGGTTCGCCTCACTCACTCCGCCGGACGGTCGATTGCGGACATTCGTCCCACTCTCGAAGAGATCCGTGAGGGGGTCGCAGCGTTCTCCAGCCCTTCCTGGCGTGCACGCCTGACCGGCGTCCCTTTCCTAAGGCTGGCGGCAATGACCGAACTCCGGCGGTCGGTGGTGACGACCAACTCGCTGGCCTTCGCGCTCTGCATCTTGGTCGCCTGGCCACTGCTGCGCACGTGGAAGCGCATCTTGGCCGCTTTGATCGGGCCCTCGGTCGGGATTCTCTGGTTGCTCGGCGGTATGGGCTGGGCCGGTGTACCGCTGACGCCGCTGTCGATCGCGGCACCGGCCCTGATGTTGGCGGTCGGTCTGACGGACTCGGTGCACCTCCTGCACGCTCAGGATCGTGCAAAGCCCACCGCGGGCGGGCGGTTGGAATCGGTTCGGCATGCACTCGACGCCGCCTTTGCTCCCTGTCTGTTGACCAGCATCACCACGGCGATCGCTTTCGGGTCGTTGGCTCTCTCCAAGTTGCCATTGATTCAGCAGTTCGGTTGGGTCTGCGCTGCCGGAAGTCTCCTCGTCGGTCTGACCGTACTCACGCTGGTTCCACTTGTGGGACTCGCCAGCTGGTCGGGACACTCAGCCCAAGAGCAGTCGCCGCATTCGCACCGCTGGGACAATCTGTTGCGGGCGGCTTGCCGTCATTCGCCGGCCGTGGTCGTGCTTGGCGCCGTGCTCACAATCGTCTTCGCGATCTCGGCGGCACGTTTGGAGACCGACTACAAGATGGGCGAAGTACTGCCCACCCAAGATCCTGCGTACGCGGCCTTGCAGCCCATTGAAGAAGGACTCGGCGGCGCGGTGTGGATTGACGTTCTGGTTACCTGGCGTCAAGGACTCGGACTCGACTCTTTGGAGGTCATCGACGGCTTGATGGCGGTGCACACGGCCCTCGACAATGAAGAGGTCACGCACCGACCGTTCTCGATTGCGACCGTACTGGCGGCAACTCCTCGCACTGGGTCGGATCCGCTAGCCGGCATTCCGGAAAAATTCTCCTCGTCCTTGGTCGACCCTGTTGAGCGCAGAGCGGTCGTGCACGCACGCATCCAAGACCTGGGAAGTCGCACCTTGGAGCGGGGATTTCAGCGCCTCGACCGAGAGTTCGAACGGATTGAAAACGACTTCGCCGGCTTCGAGATCGGGTTGACCGGCACCAATGCACTGACCTATCGCGGCATCGTCTCGGTGGTCCGAGATCTCCGCCGCAGTCTGTTTGTCGCGCTGGCCCTCATCGCCGTCGTCCTCGCGGTGGGCTTGCGCTCGGTGCGTCTCGGCCTGATCTCCACTTTGCCCAACGCATTCCCCCTATTGGCAACAGCAGCGGTATTGGCTTGGCTCGACCAGCCACTGCGCTTTGCCGGCGCAATGGCGCTGACCGTCGGCCTCGGTGTGGCGGTCGACGACAGTATCCACCTCGCCTATCGCTTCCGCCGCCGACGCGCTGAAGGCCTGGACCCCGAGAACGCAGCCGCGTCGGCGGTCATCCGCCTCACTCCCACGCTGGCGGTGAGCAGCATGATCTTGCTCGCCGGATTCGCGGCGCTGCTCAGTCATCCCATGCCACAGGGCCGCATCTTCGCCGTGGTCGGCGGCCTTACCCTTCTCTTTGCTCTTGTCGGCGACACCTTGTTGCTCCCTGCATTGCTGAACGTAACCGCGAGGCGCGAACAGGCAAGGCCGGCGTTAGACTGACCCGATGCCGCTCACCCTCAATCCAGACAGCCGTCGCCGATTGTGGGAGCAGCTCGTTGACACCGTCGAAAGCTACGTGCAGAACGTCGATCGTTCGGCGGTCAGCCAACCTCCTGACGCCGACGCCATTCGTAGCGAACTGGCGCCGTTTGACTTCGCGCAAGGCATTGATCCAGGCCCGGCCGTCGACTTCGTCGCCGACCTGCTGCAGCGCACCCAAGTCCACACCTCCCATCGCGCCTACTACGGACTGTTCAACCCCAACCCCACCACCATGGGAATCGCCGCCGACACCGTCGTGGCGGCGTTCAATCCTCAGCTCGCCGCGTGGAGCCACAACCCCGCGGCGTGCGAAATCGAACAGCACACTCTGCGCGCCATCGGCGCTCGTTTCGGCTATGACCCAGCAACTCTTGCCGGTTCGTTTACCTCCGGCGGAGCTGAGGCCAACCACACCGGTGTGCTATCAGCGTTGGTGGCCACATTTCCCGAATTTGGCGAGGACGGCGTCGGCGCCATCGAGGGCCGCCCGGTTTTCTATGTAACCCGGGAGAGTCACCACTCGTTCGTCAAAGCGGCAAGAGCCTGCGGACTGGGCACCTCGGCGGTGCGTGAGGTGCCGGTTGGCGAACGCTTTGTCATGGACCCGGCCGCGCTCGCAGACTCGATCGAACGAGATCGGGCGGACGGCCATCGTCCCTTTCTGGTGGTGGCCACCATGGGCACCACCAATGCCGGCTTGATCGATCCGATTGACGAGATTTTGCAGGTCGCCGAGGAAAACGGGCTGTGGGTCCACGCCGACGCCGCTTGGGGTGGCGCTGCGGCATTGGTTCCGAAGCTGCGGCCGCACTTGGGCGCGATCGACCGAGCCGATTCGATCACCTTCGACGCCCATAAGTGGCTGTCGGTACCGATGGGAGCGGGCATCTTTCTGACTCGCCACCAAGACATTCCGCGGCGTGTGTTTTCGATCCACGCCGACTACATGCCGACGGTCGACGGCGACGGCATCGACCCCTTTGAGACCAGCATGCAGTGGTCGCGGCGCTTCATCGGTCTCAAGGTGTTTCTGTCTTTGGCGGTGGCCGGCTGGGAAGGGTACGCCGAGGCCATCGGCCGGCAAACCGATTTGGGTGACGTCCTTCGCCACCGTCTCACTGTCAGCGGATGGCGGATTCGCAACGACACACCCCTGCCAACCGTCTGCTGGACCGATGGCGAAAGCGCCGACAACTCGCTCGAGCGGATGCAAGCGATCTGCAGTCGCATCGTTAATGCTGGCGATGCTTGGATCTCGACGACGATTTTGGGCGGCGAAGTTCCCGTGCTGCGGGCGACCATCACCAACTACCGCACAAATGAATCGAATATCGCCGCCTTGATCGAGGCTCTAGATCGTGTTCGAGCCGACCTGGGCTAGAGTTCGAAAGGAGAAATCAAATGGACAGCCAACACGTCACCGTCATCTACAAATGGACCGCGCAACCGGGCAAGCTGGATGAGCTCAAGGCCATCTACGAGCAGGTCACCGAAGCGATGAAGCAGAACGAACCCGGCGCGCAGACGGTCCACTGTTACGTCTCAGAGAAGGACAACGCCCTGTATGTGCGGGACGAATTCGAAGACGCCAGCGCCGTGGGGTTTCACTTGAACACCACCGCTGCCGGGCACTTTCAGCAGTTGCTCGCCATCGCCGTACCGGGACTGTTCTTCTTTCATGGCGACGTCCCCGAAGAACTCAAGGCCGCGACCGAACAGATGCAGCTCGGAGCCGAGTTCGCCACCCACGCCTTTGGGTTCGATCGCTAGCTTCTCAAGCGCCAGGCTCAAGTCAGCCCAGCTTGAATCAACCGGCTTGAATCAACCAGCTTTGAATCAACAGATCTAGCTAGCCCGCGCGCTTGCGCTCCACCGCGTCGGTCATGACCTTGCGCAAGGTCTCGAACGGCACCTCGGCTTTGGGGCCGAAGCGCAAAACACACTTGCTCTGGGGAATGCCGGCCAGGTCCTCAGCGTACTCAGCCAGCAGCCCCACAGTCAGGATGTTGAGATTCACGTGCCTCTTGTTGGCGGAGAGCGCGAATAGGCTGCCGTCGAGATCGTAGGCAATCGTGTTCCACTTGAGGCTGACTTCTGCGTCGGGGACAAGTTGTTCGATGAGCCGCGCTTAGCAGCGTTGCTGCACTGACTTAAGCCGCGCTCTTGCGTACTCCCGCCGATTACTTCTCCAGCACAATAGGGGGAACCTCAGTTTGGCTTGTCTGTCGGCAGAGCCTGTGTCGCGGTTGAATCCGCCTCGATAAGAGCCCTCGCAAGATCCGCACCGGTAATCAGAACGTTGCAAAGACCGGTGCGCAACGCCACTCGGATTGGCTCAAGTTTCGCTGAGCCTGTGGCTACAGCCACGACCTTACACGTTTCTGAGTCGGCGGCCATACTTCGGATGTCGTTCAGGTCTAAGATCGTCATGAAGTTGTTCGAAAGGCCTGGGATCTTTTTGGTTTGGTCGCGACCTTTCGAATCGAATGGACGGTTGTTTATCTCGCCAACAATCCCCAATAGGGGAACCAGTTCATCGAATTTTCCGTTGGTGGCGGCGGAGGCAGATCGAAGAAAGCTGTGCCCGCCGCTCGCCCTGTATTTCCTGACACCACCAACTCCAATGAAAGCGAAATCTGCTTTCAGACACTTCTTTTTCAGCTTATTAAGTAGCGAGCTATTTCTTAAGAACTTACGATACGCGAGATCTTCCGGAGAGTCAGCGCTAAATGGTGGCAGCTGAAGGCCAAAAGCTGTGGAACTAGGCCCTACTTTTGCTCGAAGTTGACCAACCAGTGCCGCAGGGGCTTGATGAATCGTCTCGGGGTCGCCTTCGGCGGACATCTGAGAGATCGTCAAGGTTATATTTCGCTGATTTGGGAGCTCTTTGAGCATTTCAAGAAGAGTCTCACCGCAAGATAATGCGACGTGGGCCCCGTCGAACACGTTCTCAAGGAAGTAGTTGGCGGCTTCTTGTCCAACGACTTCTGTCTCTTGGTCTACGGTTCCAGTTTCCACTACTCGGACATCATTAAGGTGACGATATATCCTGAGAATCTGAGCCTCCAGCTCAATGTTGCCTGGAATGCGGTAGCGGAGTTCTACGTAGTTTTTTGCGCGTGCGATCAGGCGCGACACGGTAGAACGGCTTACATCTAGCTGAGTAGCTATTTCTTGTTGACTCCGACCCTCAAAATGAAGGTATGCGACACGCAGAAGCGTCGGGAGATCAGACGATGAAGATGGATAAGTTTTCATGGTTTACTCCTTACAGGATGAGTCAACACCTGCAAAAAAACGCGCTTTAATTCCGTGGCTGTCAAGAGAGAACCACAATCTTGTGCGTAGCATCCGACGGCGGCACCCAATGAAAAACTGTACGTCTTCGACGAACCGCGTCTCGGCCCCTCAAGAACCACTGGGATTCGAGTCCCACGAATCAACACGCTGCGCATAAGGATCCGCTCTCGCAACCTGCGCGTAATCCACGTCGAGCTGATCGTTCGATTATCTTTTCTACGGTGATCAAGAGCTTCTTCGGCGATTTCTTCTGCCGTCACGTACTTCGGTAGCTCCAACCCCGATTGTCTGGTCGAAGCACGGCAAAGAGCTTGGACGATGAGCCAATCGTCGGCCTCGAAACCTAGTCGCAAGGTCCACAACGCTTGGCGAAACGCAGCCTTCATCGCGGGAACAAATATCCCTTTGGAAAAGTCATCGGCGTGCTCCATCGTGCCTCGAGACGGCTGATGCTGTGTGTAAATGCGATTTTTGAGGTGTTGCTGTAGTTGTTTCGGAATCTTCCCTATAGCTGGAAGTTGTTCACCGCCGCCAAGAGATTCAGGAAGCGACCCCCACCTATATTCCCGCAATTGCTCCTCGATCTGCTGTCGACATTGTTCTGAATTAATAGCTACGACGACGTGCAGCGGTTTCCCAATAAGCGCACCGTAGGCGAGCTCCTCGACCACCCAGTCGCTTTCATGTCTAAGTTGCTTTGCACCGCCCCGTCTGGTGTCAAGAGAGTTTGGAATGTACAGGACCTGAACGTGTGACAGCCACAGCCGAGCCAGAATAGCCAGTTCGATATCACTTTGACGGCCGTAGCCGGTCCAAACGACGACAAAATCGCCCCACTTCTTTTTTGCGAGTTCTCTCAGCTGCTCGAAGAATTCCTCCGAAGCGTAGACATCCATGTGGTGGGTTACAAAAACGTGGGTCGCGTCTCTCTTGTAATAGATTATCAGCCCCCTCACAAAATGGAGGAATTCACTGCACCGGAGAAGATCAGAGAGCCATTCCCTGGAGACTGACAAGTTGGAGCTAAGAGGGGACAGCGAATCGCGATCCGGTACTGAACTCAAGAAATCTAAGCATTGCGCAAGGGCACCTATGTCTGGATCGTGTGAATCAACCTTGGCGATAGCTCTTCGTGCACGTTCTGCGGCCGCGTCGACATCGAAATCACCACCGGCTATCCAGGCGAGCAGCGTGCTGCACAATTCAATAATCTCTACAGCAGCGTCGTAGAACGGAATCTCCGATTCGAACTCTCGGTTGATGCTTATTTGGAGGTCACGGACTATCGTTGATGCCTTTTTGTCGTACCGGACTTCGTTGAGTTTCGGCTTCACGGACAAGCTCAAACGACGACGGACTTTACGAACTGTCTCAAGCGCATGCTTTTTGTCCGCAAACGTGCAAGCGCTCCAGAGATGATCCGCGATTTCAGCGAAATAGTCTTCTAGGCATTCGGACAGGAACTGTTGCAAAATATCAAGATACAGCACTCGGCCCTGATCTAAAGGAAGACTCTGTTGAACGGCTTCGCTCTTGCTCCTGGGTGTAAAAGCCAAAGGAGTCACGCATACCGGAACACTACCCGTTTGGCCGATTTCCAAGACAGGAGTAGGTCCTAGGTCCCACGGGACTGCTCTCATGGCACCAAATCTCGCGTTTCGCTCTACGCCGTGTTTATCGAGGAACGCTTTGTAAGCTTCCAAAGCGTTTAGATCCCTGCGGCTTTTTAGTTCACCGATTTCTTTGCTGAATTCACGAACTGCATCGCTGTGTTCCTTGGGCAAGGAAGGGAGAATGAGCCGACCTGGCAGAACGAAAACCCTTCCTCGCTTTGCCCCGTCACCGCTGTGAGTTCGTCGGACTGTTGCTTTGAACCTCCTATTCCCGCACTCAATCCATTGGCGAAGTTGCCGCCCCTGCACCGGTCCGAGTTCCTTAACCTCTACACCAGCCATCTCGCGTTAATACTAATGCATATTATTGCTGGTGTGAAATATGTTTCAGTTATCTCGATACCTGCCGGCCGCGCGATTTACCGCGTGCTCACTTTGGGTACCGTGAAATGCTCATCGCTTGCGCTCCGCCGCGTCGGTCATGACCTCTAACGCGAAAGTTTATGTAGGTCGTTATGTTGGTGACCTGGGCGCCTATCGAAAAGCGCTGACTTTGGTAAAAGGCGGCAATCAGGCAACGATCGAAGTGGGGCACATCAACCGCGGGCAATCATTTGATGTGGAATTTCTCGTCAACCGTTACAACAAGGCCGATGCGGTCGTAGATTTGGCTGCCCCAGGTGTTCATCTTCGCCGTATGAGTGCGCCCGTCCTCGAACGAGAATTAAGGGGGTTCGTTACATTAGCCTAGGTCTTGTATGCGTCCAGTACATATGGCACAGGTCGGTATTTTCAGCTACGAATTGTAGAGGTGATTTCTGTCCATGGCTCCAGTGTGGTCTTTCGGCGTTAAACCACAGCAGGTAGTCGAAGAGTTTTTCGTTGAAGGCTTTAAGGTCTGTAAAGAGTAAGTCCTCGTGGTAGTCGACAAACTTCTCTTGGATGGTGCGGTTGAATCTTTCGGCCTGAGAGTTCATCTTGGGGCACTTGGGGTAGGTGTACCAGCGTTTGATTCCAGCCTCGGCAGCCTTCTTGTCGAAAGCACCTTGAAACTCGCTTCCGTTGTCTGAGAGCACGGTAGTGACATTAAACGGCAAGACTTCAAGGCTCAGTTCAAGAAACCGAGCTGCGGTGGCTGAAGTGTGCGAGTTGGTGGCAATGGCCAAGCTCATACTGCTCGCGGCATCGGTCAAAGTGATCAGGTAACGGCGCTGTCCGTCACAGAAGCGCTCGATGGTGTCGACTCCCACCCACTGGCCTGGCAAATGGGCCTTGGTTCCCTTGGGTTTACGGCCTTTGCGCTTGCGCTTCGGCTTGACTCGGCCCAGGCGGTCAATCCTCTGAGGGACTAGGCGCATTTTGTCTGGATCATCGGCGATGATGCGCCCTATGGTGCTCACTGAGGGACAGGCAATCCCTCTCGCCTCGCACCAGGGTTTGAGCAAGGGGTAAATCTTGTCTTTGCCCAGATTCGGCTCTTTCTCTCGAAGGCGGCGGATCTCGGCCACTAGCTCAGGTGGCCATTGCCGCTTCCTACGGCGTTTTGGGGCAGTGGACTTGGGATTGAGGCTCGTCAATTGGCCCTGAGATCGTGCCAGCCGTGCCTTCCATCGGTACAAAGTCCTGGGGCTGACCGAAAACGCATCGATCGCCGCTTCCATTCCGTGCTCGTCCCAGAACCGCAGCACCCGGATGCGTTTCTCAGCGGTATCTTGGAGCATGCTCCAAGATACCCTCAGAGAACGCAAACTACCCAGCCCTTGGAAACGCCCTCTCGTCAGTCGTGTCGGCATAGGTTCTCCTCATCGAACCTGTGCCAAATGTTTCTGAACTTATGCAGGTCTAGGTCTAGGTCTAGGTTTAGCAGGAATCAAATATGATCCAACTGCGACACAGACTGCTCGTCTTGCTGATGAAGTCAAGGCTCTCCGCCAGGTACTGGTCGAACGCCTGAGACAATAGCGAGACTCCACATCCGCATAGGCAGCACCTAGTCGGATGGCCTAACATTAGCAGTTCCATCTACTCGCTTTCACCAAGAGATCTACCTCTCCGATATTGCCCGACAAGAAGCGAGCAACCGAGCCGAGACTTGTGAAATTTCTTCGTGTTTTGCTTCGCCACTTGAAACGGTGGGACAAGATCAAGGTGCGACGCCTTCGACTTCGTGCCGAATATCTGTTAGAGGTAGACAAGAACGAGAGAATCTTCTTCTTGTCTGCGGGCCTCTTGGCTAACGAACTCAGCAGCCTTCACAAGATGCACCTATGGAGTGCCCGCTTTCCCCAGGCCACTCGAGTCCAGCAGAGTGGACAGATCGCGTTTTCGTTGTTTGCCCTTCGACTTCTCGCGGGAAAATTGAACGAGGGCTGGCGACTACTGCACCAGAGCTTCTTTGGTGGACAAGGGCTCTCAAAGATTTACGAGCCTCTCTTGCCGCCGGACAGTCTTGACGCTCTGAAAAGCCTCAAGAGCCATTTCAACAACCGGTCATTATTGGAGGACCTCAGGAATAACTTCGCATTCCACTACTCACCCACGAAGTTAGACGAGGCGTTGAGCTGCTACGGAACCCAAGAGGATCTCGACATCTTTCTTGGCGAAGGCTTTGCCAATTCGTTGTACTACACATCTGAGGTTCTCATGAACCTCGCGATGGCCGACGCAATAGGAGAGCAAGATCCCGAAAAAGGATTCGAGCGCATCGTGCAGGAGGTGGTCGAAGTCTCCGGATGGTTCTTGAAGTTTCTAGATGGCTGTCTCTTGGTCTTTCTCAGAAGGCATGGCAACGACGTGCTGGTGCGGTCGGAACAACACGACTATAGGCTCCATGGCCTTTCGCGGTTCGACGACCAAGAGATTCCCTGGTTCACCCGCAATACCGGAACAGATAGTGCTCGGCAATGACAAAAGCGGACATACGGCTCTCAAGCGCAAGAATAGATGGGAACGAGAGTTCATCGAGCATGGCGGGTTCGATCACCGAATGGTGTGTAGTGGCGGGCTTGAGCGCATGATTTGACTCCTCCGCGAACATGGAGCGATTGCGACCCCCAGAAGTCCTCGTGGACTCAATGGACGAAACGAATGTAGCCATTGATCAGCGTCGTCCCGTGCCCCGTCGGATTCGCGACCTGAGCGCTTGCTCCGCAAGCGCGACGTCCCAGAATCCGGTACAGGATGCGGACGAAATGTAGTGGGGCAACCTGAGGTCGGGATTCGCTCCTGAGGACTTCGGATGGAATCCGAAGTCCGACGACCGAGATCCCGTACGGGATGCCAGACTGGAGTGATAACGGAAGGATGGTAGCCCGTACGGGATTCGAACCCGTGTTACCGGCGTGAGAGGCCGGCGTCCTAAACCACTAGACGAACGGGCCAAGCATTAGAGGGCCAGGCAAGTGGGCCGGAGCGGCGACCCCGAAGAGCCGTCCGCGACCGGGCCGCAAACGATAACAAATGCCTTGTTTTACCGGCAAGAGTTGCCCTCGGATCGCCTCAACCCGATGGTATCCTCGCGCGATCGCCCGCGGTTGCGCCGAGCGGCTCCGCCAAGGGCCTTTGGAGGAGTCTGTTGAGATCTTTTTTGTCATGTCGTTACTGCCTCTCGCCCAACTTCCACGCCGTTCGTTGAACGCCGCAATTGCGGTCGCTCTTTGTCTGCTCCTGAGTGCTGGACCGGCTTCCGCGCAACAAGGTGACACGGATGCTTCCCCGGCACCCGCTCCTCGCACGGCCAGGGTCGTCGATGGAGAACGCGCCACTACGACTCCTTACATATTGGGCCCGCGCGGACCACTGGTCGCGTTGAAGCCGCTGGTCGCGCATTGGCGCGGTCGCCTGCGGGTGGGGCCTTTAGGTGAGCGTCACGAGCTGCAAATGGGGGATCAAACGTTCCTCTTCGGGCCAGGCCACCCCAATCTGTCGGTCGACGGCGATTTGGTCGGGTTGTCGCAAACGCCACGCTCGGCGGTGGGGGGCATCTACGTGCCCCTCGATTTTCTCGACCTAACGTTTTCGCAACTGGGGGTGCGGTTCGAGTGGCAGGAGGCTCCACCAACACTGACCGCCACGCGCGGAGGGGGCAGGACTTACCAGGTGGTGCCGGCGGTGACGACCTTCGGCGATGTCACCACCGTAGTGCTGGAGTTCGCCGAGACGCCTCGTTACCGGGTTGAGGAAAGGGCCGGACGAGCGGTGGTGTCGTTCTATGGCGACCAGGTCGCGATCGCGGGTGAAACGCAGCGCGCCGGCCGCCTTCTTGGCATTACCGCACGGGAGGGGGCTCTGTCTCTTCGCCTGACCCCCGGTACCGGAGTCCGCCATTACACCCTCGAGCAACCTTTTCGGCTGGTCATGGATCTGGTGGCCGATGAGGGCGAAGAGACGCTTGTCGAGGAGACCGGTGAGCCCAGCTTTGTACCTCCCCGGCGCGGGCGCGGTCCGTTCACGGTGGTCATCGATCCCGGCCATGGCGGCGAAAGCACCGGGGCGACCGGGCGCTCGGGCATCGCAGAGAAGACCCTCACCTTGCAGGTGGCGCGCACCCTGTCCGATCGCCTGCGGGGCACGGGCGTGCGCACGGTTCTCACTCGCTCTTCCGATCAAGACCTGTCGCTGACCGACCGCACCGCGATCGCCAACCATGAGAGTGCTGACCTTTTCGTTTCGCTGCACGTCAACTCCTCCTACGGCCGCACGGCGCAAGGAGCTGAGACCTACTTTTTGTCCCTCGAAGCCTCGGATGAGGATGCCGCCGAACTCGCGGCCCGTGAAGACGAAGCCGACAGCGGCCAGCCGAACTTCGCCAACGATCTTGAATTCATTCTTTGGGACTTGGCCCAAAGCCACCATCTGGCGGAAAGCCAAAGGCTCGCCAAGTTGGTGCAGCAGGAGTTCAACGCCAGCCTCGGGCTGCGCGACCGCGGAGTCAAGCAGGCGCCTTTTCGGGTCCTGCGCGGAGCCAACATGCCCGCGGTCTTGGTCGAACTGGGATTTATCAGCAATCCTGACGAGGAGCGTCTGCTACAGGACGGCAGTCATCAACAACGTCTGGTCGATGCTCTGGCGCGTGCGATCCAGGCCTTTCGGACCTCGACGCCCACGGTGGAGAGCGCCACCGAACCGATCGAAAGCGGAGCGAGCGGGCCTTGAGTCAGGCGCGCATGTTGCTGGTGATCGCTGTCATCGTGGCGGTGGGGCTGGCCGCGGCACTGTGGTTCTGGGGCGGCCAACGCCAGGGGTCCTCAGCCGCGGTTGCCAGCGAAGAGATCACCATCTTTTTCCCCTCGGACGCGGGTTGGGTCGCGGCCGAGACCAGAGAGATCTTGGAAGTGCCCGTCGCTGACGAACCGCGTGCTCAAAGGGTGGTTGAAGAACTGGTCGCAGGCCCCACGACAGCAACGCTCTATCCGCTGTTTCCGACCGGTACCGCGGTCGATGCGGTGTTCATCGATGGCGGTACCTGTCGAATCGAGCTAATTTCGGACACTTTTCCGCAACCGCCGCAGATGGGCAGTCGCCAGGAAACCGAGATGTTCGCCAGCTTGGTGCGTTCGGTCTCCGCCAACGTTCCCGTCGTCGAGCGCGTCGTGGTGTTGTGGAACGGACGCCAACCGGAGAGCTTCGGCGGTCATCTCGACACCACGCGACCGGTGGGACTGAATCAGGCCTGGGCACCGACGCCGTGACCCGGTGGCCTAGTGACCAGTGGCCTAGTTGTGTTGTCTCACCACGTTGTTCAGTAAAAGGAGTTGTCCATCCGAGTTTCTTCGGAGAAGCTGATTGGGAAGTAACCGATCAGCACCCAAAGGAGAACCCGGATGGACATTCATGAGAATGCACGAAGCTGCCCACGAAGTCGAGCCCTGCTAGTGCGTCGAGTCCTTGAGGAGGGATGGACGGTGCGAGAGGCCGCTGAGGCCCAGGGCCTCAGCGAGCGATCAGCCTATCGCTGGTTGGCCCGCTTTCGAGCCGAGGGTACGCCTGGGCTCAAGGACCGCTCGTCTCGGCCTCACCGGATACCGACCAGGACCCCAGAGGCGATCGTGCACAAGCTCATTGAGCTGCGTTGTCAGCGCTTGACCGGCAGTGAGATCGCCGCTCGTCTGGGCTTACCGCGCTCGACGGTAGGGAGGATCCTTAAGCGTGCAGGGCTGGGCCGGTTGGCTTCGCTTGAGGCTCCTGAGCCGGTGCGCCGCTATGAGAAGCAGTTTCCGGGCGAGCTGATCCATCTGGATATCAAGAAGCTGGCGGCAATCCGCAAGGTCGGCCACCGGGTCACTGGCAACCGGCGCGACTGCACTCCTGGGGCCGGATGGGAGTTTGTTCACGTCTGTGTGGATGACCGCTCACGCCTGGCCTATGTCGAAGTGTTACCGGATGAACGGCAGGGCTCAGCCATCGCGTTCTTACGTCGTGCTGTGGCCTGGTTTGCCAGCAAAGGGATCCAGGTCCGGGCGGTGATGACCGACAACGGCCCTTGCTACATTGCCAAGCGCTTTGTCGCTACCTGCAAAGATCTCGGCCTGGGCATCATCAGAACACGCCCATACCGACCCCGCACCAATGGCAAGGCCGAGCGCTTTATCCAGACCCTGATGCGGGAATGGGCCTACCGATGGGTCCACCAAGACTCCCGACAGCGTAGCGTGCGACTCAAGCTATACCTCCACTTCTACAATTTCCACCGTCAGCACATGAGTCTTGATGGATTGCCGCCAATCAGTAGGATCACTCACCTGAACAACGTGCTGAGAATGCACACCTAGTGACCAGTGGACCGGTGACCAGTGACCAGTGGCCCAGTGACCAGTGGCCCAGTGACCAGTGAGTGACCAATGACGCAAAACCAAGTAATCCGGTGACCGACAAAACGCCATCGCAAAGCCCCATCGGGGTCTTCGACTCCGGCGTCGGCGGCTTGACCGTGGTCGCGGCGCTGAGGCGGCGTCTGCCCGACGAATCGATCATCTACCTGGGCGATACCGCCCGTCTCCCCTACGGCATCAAGTCGGCCGACACCGTGCGGCGCTACGCCGAGCACAACCTTCGCTTTCTCGCCGATCATGGCGTCAAGGGCATCGTCATCGCCTGCAACACCGCCTCGGCAGTGGATCTCGATCTCGACCTCGCCATCCCCGTATGGCGCGTCATCGAGCCGGGAGCGGAAGTGGCAGCTCGAGCGACCACCGGCAGGGTGGGTGTCATCGCCACCGAGTCGACCATCGAATCGCAGGCTTACGAACGGGCACTCAAGAACGCCAATCCAGAGATCGAGATCTGGAGCCAAGCCTGCCCCCTCCTGGTGCCTTTGGTCGAGGCCGGCTGGCACGATGACCCGGTGACCGAACAGATCGTGCACCGCTACCTGGATGGCGCAACCGAATACGGCATCGACACCTTGGTTCTGGGTTGCACTCACTATCCGATGCTCAAGCCGACCATCAGCCGCGTCATGGGCGGGGGTGTGCGGTTGGTGGATTCCGCCGAGGCCGTATCCGAAGCCATTGCCGCAGACCTTGTCAACAGTGGACAGCTTTCCGTGCGGCGCACGCAACCAGATCGTTTTTTTGCCACCGACACCGCGACTCGGTTTCAGGAGATCGCGAGGCGAGTGTTGGCGGACGGTGAGGTGAAGTTGGAGCGGGTCGAGGTGGTTGGATGACAACAGTCATCCTGAGCGAACGAGCGTAGCGAGGAAGTCGAAGGATCTGGGGGTGGGCTTTCCCGATGTAGGCTCCCCTGGTAACCCACCTAGACTCACCACTGCTTCGACCAATCCTCCCACTTGGGATTCTGCGACTCGATCAGAGCGATCTTCTTTGCGCGCCGCCATCTCTTGATCTGCTTCTCTCTCGCTAGAGCTGCATGGACATTCGAATGTCTCTCGACATAAACAAGCTGTTTAACTCGGTATTGAGCGGCGAACCCGAAAGTTGCGACGTGATGCTGGGCCAGCCGCCTGATCAAATTGGATGTCACCCCTACGTAAAGGACGCGGCTGTGGCTGGTGAGGATGTAGACGCAGTATTCCTTGGGCATGTAGGAAGGGACGCACCGAGTCGGGCGCCTCTTGCGAATGCCCCCGCCCAGATCCCGTTCGGCTCGCTGACTCGCTCAGGGCAAGCCCTCGGCTCCGGCCTACGGCCTTCGCTCGGGATGACCGCTGTTGTCCGCCCTTTGGGCTCCGCTCGTGATGACTGGTCCCTGGCATAATCGCACCATGACGAAACCGCGCCCCGGCGGCCGTACAGCCGACCAACCGCGACCCTTTTCGATCGAGCTGGACTGGCTCAAATTCGCCGATGGCTCCGCACTGGTGAACTGCGGCGACACTCAGGTTGTGTGTGCGGCGAGCCTCGAGGCCTCGGTACCGCGCTTTCTGGATCCCGAGAAGTCGGGCTGGGTGACGGCCGAGTATTCGATGCTTCCGCGCTCGACAGTGCGACGCTCGCCGCGGGAGGTCAAGCGCGGGCGGCCCCGTGGCCGCACCTCTGAGATTCAGCGCCTCATCGGCCGGAGTTTGCGCGCTGCCTTTGACCTCAGCGAGATGCCGGGCTGGACGCTGACTCTCGACTGCGACGTCTTGCAGGCCGACGGCGGTACGCGCACCGCATCTATTTCCGGCGCCTATGCGGCGGCGGTTTCCGCTCTGTCGAAGGCCGTCTTGACCGGGGATCTCAAGAGCTTCCCCGGTGTGTGCCAGGTGGGGGCGATCTCGGTCGGCGTGGTTGACGGAAAACCGCTGCTGGATCTCGAAGCGGTCGAAGACCAGGCCGCCGATGTCGACCTCAACGTCGTCGCCACCGCCGACGGTGAACTGGTCGAGATTCAAGGCACCGGCGAGCGAGCGACGTTCTCTCGCACCACCTTGGATCACCTTCTCGATTTGGCTGGGATCGGCCTTAAACCGTTGTTCGCCGAGCAAAACCGGGTGCTCGCCGAAGCGTTACACGCGATGTCCGAGTTGAGCGACCGTGGCCGCAGCAAGGCTCCAGCCAGGGACGAAGCGTCCCTGTGGGACGCGCCTAAGTAGACGATATTTCTTGTCATCCTGAGCGAGCGTAGCGAGTCGAAGGATCTGGGGGCGGCCGTTCAAAAAGCGGATGCCCGTCAGCGCTCTCTCCCAGGTCCCATTCAGCTCGCCGACCCGCTCAGGGCAAACCCTCGATTGCGCTCGGGACGACGCGCTCGAATCTCTCGGCGGCGCCCAAATGACAGCGCGAACCTATGGAGAGGTCATTGCGCCGGTGACCGGAATATTCAGCACCGGCTGCTCAGGATGGCTGGTTTGAACCCGGATAGTGGTATCGACCGGACCGCGGGGCCAGCGGCGAAAAAAAAGAACCAGATAGGTTCGATCTTGTTCGTCTTCAATCGACCAATCGATGGTGCCGGCACTTCCCGGCGCCAGCTCGACCGGCCCATACTCGACTTCCGCCTGGCTCAAATTGTCGAGCCGGACACTCGCTTCGATCTCAGAGCCCACAGCGTGGTCGCCCAGTTCGAGAACCGCAGGGACAGAGCGCAGGGGCGCGTATCGCTCGCCGAAGATCGGCAATTGCAGCTCTGACCTCGCCGGGTGATTGGTGCGCACCCGCGCCACGGTGTTGAACGGTCCCGCGGGCACTTCGCCGGTGATCCGTCCTTCGACGACCCATTGGCGGGCTGAACCCGAGCTAACCCGCTCGCTCTCTCCCGCCTCGCGAATGCTGAACTCCACAAAGTCGAGGTCGTGGTCGACGCCCAAGACCTCGAAGCCGTCGAAATCGGCCGCCCACAGAGTCTGTGATTGGCTCGGTATCGGCTCGCCGGCAACCCCCATAAACCGCGCATAGCCGGGAAGCATGTAGACCGAAGGCGCGATCGCCGCCTTGATGGTGAAATCGATGTAGGGATTGCCGGCGTCGTTGGTATAGACCCGAACCGAGCGCGCGAAGGCTCCAGAATAGCCTTGCGGCTTCAAGGTGACATCAACAGCGCCAGAGCTGCCCGGTTTGACGATGTCTTCGTAATTCACGACGGTGCAACCGCAGGCCGCGACGACATCGGTAAGCAATAGATCTCTGTCGCCTTGATTGGCAATCGTGAAGGTGACATCGACGTTGTTTTGGTCGTCGATGCGGCCGACATCATGAATCGTTTTCCCAGGGACCGCGCGCGGTTGCGCCACCAACGGGACACAAGCCACCATGGCAACTACTCCCAAGACGACTATCACTCCCGAACCATTCAGCATCCGCAGCATGGCCGGGAAGCATAGCTGATCATTCCGGGTCGTCTTGAAACTCGACTCTGAGGCTGGTCAACCCAGCGCTGATATGTTCCCTGATGAGATGACGACGCTGCGAAGCCTTTCAGCGTGCACGATCGTGGCGATCCTCGTCAGCACTTGCGTTGGGGCTCCCGAGGAGGCCGAGCCCGCGCCCACCGAGGAGATTGCTGAAAACGTCGACCCGGTTCCGGAGGCCACCGAGTTTCTGGAGTGGTCCGACGAAGAGGACGACGAGACGGCCGATTTCGAGCAGTTTCCCTGCTCGGTCATCACCCAAGACGAAATCGAACGGCTTCTCGGCAATGCGGTGGAGCCGGCGGTGTTCGCCCGCGAAGAAATTACCGAGAACGGCGAGACATTTTCTGCCGAAGTGTGCAGTTGGCTTAGTTTCGAAGACGGCGCCAACGAGGCAACCCTGTGGGTGAGTCAACCAGAACATTTCCCCGGCGGCGAGATCGCCTGCGAACTCCCCGACGTTGACGAAGAGACGCTCGTCCTCCCGACGCCGGACCTTGGAACACAGGCTTGGTGGATTCACGACCAGAGCGCCGGGGTCGGGAGTCTGTTGGCCTGTTCGTCGCAGCTCCGCGTGCAAATAGATATCGCCTCGGGAACCCAAGGCCAAGCCTTGGCCTTGCAGGTGGCGCGAGCCCTCGTATCCCAAGTTCTCGAGGCCGCTTAGAGCGAATTCAGTGGCGTATTTCGGTCTGCCATCCCTTATGGCAGACTGCGCCGCGTGCGTGACCCGCGTTCCATCTACCTAGTCGCCATCGGCGGTACCGGCATGGCACCCCTCGCCTGCTTGCTCAAAGACGCCGGCTATGAAGTCACCGGCTCAGATGGTCCCATCTACCCACCGATGAGCACCCTGCTCGAAGCTGCGGGAATCGAACCACTGGTCGGCTATGACCCCGCCAACTTGGATCGCGCTGATCCCGACCTAGTGGTGATCGGCAACGCCGTGCCGCGTACCCACGTCGAGGCTGAAGAGGTTGAAAAGCGCGGCATCGAACGCATCTCCATGCCGCAGGCGTTGGCTCGTTTCTTTCTCGATGAGCGCAAGCCCTTGGTGATCGCCGGCACTCACGGCAAGACCACCACGACATCGCTCGCTGCTTGGGCCTATACCGCCCTCGAACACGACCCTGGATACCTGATTGGCGGCATCCCCGTGAACCTCGACCAGAGCTTCGAGAAAGGTACCGGCGATCGCTTCATCATCGAAGGGGATGAATACAACGCCGCCTACTTCGACCGCGGTCCCAAGTTCCTCCACTACCAGCCACAGACCTTGATTCTGACCAGCGTCGAGTGGGACCACGCCGATCTGTATCCAGACCATGAGTCCTTGCTCAATGCCTATCGAAAGCTGGTTTCGATCGTGCCCGAGGGCGGCACCGTCTTGGCCTGCGGCACCGCCCCCCACATGGATCAAGTCCTGCCTGCAGCCAAGGCGACGGTATTCACATACGGCATCGGCGACGATGAGGGTGGTCTGGACTTGCGGGCCGACGATCTGGAGGCCGATCCGAGCGGACAGCGTTTTGTGGTCAAGATGCTCGACGAAGAAGCGGTGCCGGTTCACATCCGCATCTCGGGGCGCCACAACGTCGAGAATGCACTGGCCGTCTATGGAGCGTTGCGACTGGACGGTTACCTGCCCCGTCAATGCGCCGAGGCGTTGCGCAGTTTCGCGGGCGTCAAGCGACGCATGGAAGTGGTCGGCGAGGTCAACGACGTTTTGGTCATCGACGACTTCGCCCACCATCCAACCGCGGTGGAGACCACCCTGCGGGGTGCGCGCGCGGCCTATCCCGACCGTCGTTTTGTGGCCTTGTTCGAACCTCGCAGCCTCACCGCCGGGCGCGAGATGTTCCTGCAGCCCTACGTCCAGGCATTCGCCCAAGCCGACGCCGTCTTCCTCGCCCCCATCTTCCACGCCGACCGACTGGCCGAGGATCAGAGGCTGGACCGTGCACGCCTGGTGGACGAATTGACTGAGGCCGGAGTGGAAGCGGTCGCGAGCGGCAGCAACGACGAGCTGCTGGATTTGGCGATCCGTCACGCCCAGCCGGGGGATCTGGTTATTACCATGTCTTCAGGGTCGTTTGATGGCCTGCCACGCCGGCTCCTGACTGAACTCGAAAACGCAAAGTAGCGCCAGCGTCACCCGTCGCCCCGTCCACTTGGCACCAGCCCGGCTTCCCACGGCACACCCCCAATGTAGGGGAGCCCCTTGCGGGCTCCGGGCGGGGGCAAGCCCCGCCCCTACGTGTCACACTGTCACCCGCCACCAACTCTTAGGTGCTTCCCTCTTTCCTAAAATACGGATCCTGAAACCTGGGAGGGGACAAGCCCCTCTCCTACATATCTGCTCGTCACCTCGCCAAATCCATGACCTCCCCTCTCTTCTTCCCCGCTGCCGCCGACTTCCGAACCTGGCTGGAAGAGAATCATGAGGGCGAATCTGAACTGTGGGTCGGGTACTACAAGGTCGCGACCGGCAAGCCCAGCCTGACCTGGCCGGAGTCGGTCGACCAGGCGCTCTGTTTCGGATGGATCGACGGCATTCGCAAGCGGATCGACGACGAGAGCTACAAGATTCGCTTTACCCCTCGCAAACCCGGCAGCATCTGGAGCGCAGTCAATATCGAAAAGATGGAGGCGCTCAAAAAGGACGGCCTGGTCAGTCCGGCGGGTCTGGCCGCCTATGACAAGCGAACCGTCGAACGATCCAAGATTTACGCCTACGAACGCAAAACGGTCGAGATGAGTGCCGAATTCGAAGATCGGATTCGCGGCAACGCGAAAGCGTGGCAGTACTGGGAACAGCTCGCGCCCTACGCCAAGAAGGCCTCGACCCATTGGGTGATGAGCGCCAAACGCGAAGAAACGCGCCAGCGACGACTCAAAATCCTGATCGCGTCGTCAGAGCAAGGCCTCAAGATCCCTGGTCTGAGGCGATAGCTAGTCTAGGGAGATAGATGGCCTGAGGCGATAGATGGCCTGAGGCGATAATCACCAATCCCCGACGAATTCGCCCCCTAACCTGCCTCTTCCTGTAGATAGGTGATCGCCTCGTCGATCTCGGCGCGCGACGACGGACTCTTCGACGCGATATCGACCAACTGTTGGTAAAAGTCCGTAGCGGCAACCGCGTCGCCGGAGGCCTGCGCCGCCCGCGCTGCACCATAGAGGCTGTTGAGGCGATTGGGAGAACGCGCCAGCGCCACTCGATACGCCTCGACGGCTTCGGCGTGCTGCCCAGCGGCGAGCAGCATGTCCCCATACAGTTCTGCGGCTGGAAGCACTTCGCCTGGCGTCACCGGATTTTTCTCGGTCGTGGCCTCCTTGTCGGCGGCCTCCTTCATCAAGGCAAGACCCGCTTCGGCATCACCGTTCTGGTATGCCAGCCACGCCTCCGCGCTCAGCTTCTGAATTTCGACTTGAATCGCCCAGTCATAGGCAATGTTGAGGTCGGCCGATTGCTGATGCAGGCGGTCCAGCGCTGCAATCGACTCAGCCGCCGCCTCTCCATCACCCTCGTGCGCCGCTCCCATGGCGCGCGCAAAATGCGCGATCGCCTCTAAATACGGATAGCGATCCCAATTCACGTCGGCTGGATGCCGGGCTTCGATTGCCGCGGCAGTCGCCCAGTCGTGTTGCTCCAACGCCCACCGCACTGGAATTCCAGCGAATGCATAAGCGGTCGCGGAATGATCCTGGTATGGCGGCTCCAAGGCAGCGGCGCGGTCGAGAACCTCCTGAGCGGCAGCGTTATTGCCCTCCTGCAGATGCGCGTAGATCAGGTAGTCGAGAGCGTGGAGATGGTGGAGGGAGATTGTCCCATTGGGAAGCCGGTCTTGCGCCGCCGCTGCCGCGCGCACGTTGTAGGCAATGGACTCCGGCCACAAACCCAAACGGGTAAAAATGTGGCTGGTCATGTGCAGGGCGTGCGAATTCTCCGGCGCCACTTCGCCGTAGCTGCGTGCCACATCCAGAGCCTTCTCCGCCAGAGGCGGGAAGTCATAGGCGTGGATGGTGTAGTGATGGGCTCCGGGATGCGCCGGATAGCCAACCAGGACTTCTTCGGCCATACCGCCGCCCTTCTTTTGCTTCTCGTAGGACTTATCCGAAGCATCGGCGTTGGCCAGCAACGACAACGCATGGAAGAGCTTGGCTTCGGGGTCGTCCGGCTGAGCGTCGTGGGCTGCAGCCCATCCTTCCAGCAGGCTCTCCAGGCGTTCGCGCTCGCTGCGCTCGGCCCCCTCATAGTAGGCACTGATGGCGGCGATGAAGGCATCATCTCGCGAGCTGCGATGTGCGACCTCTCTCGCCTGGGCGAGCAGGTCGGAACCGGCTTCCAGCTTTTCGGCCGAAATGGTGTCGGGCCACAGCGGATGTACATAGGTCATCGCCGCGCCCCAATAGGCAAGGGCGCAATCGGGGTCTGCCTCTGCCGCCGCCAGAAAACTGGCCTCGGCGTGTTCGTAGGTCATGTGATGGAGAAGGGCCAATCCCCGCCGCAAGTCGTCATGAGCCTCAGCCGTACAGTCACTCGGCACCACCACGCTACCGAGATCCTTGCCGGCGGCTGACAATGCTGCGGCGGCGACAGGTAAGGGTGCATTCGTCTGGTCGGATTCGCCGGCACAGCCCAAAGCACTGATACAAAGGACAGAAGCAACGCCGGCGACGCCTGGGATCCTGATCCACCTCACGGGAACCTCCTTTTTGGTCCACAGACCGGTTGCTGGGTTTATGTTACCGAACCGTGCCGCAGCCGCTGCGCGGGTGGCGTAGAAGTCGAGCGCAAGGCGTGCCTGTTTCGCTGTGGCCAATCAGGACCGAACGGACGGGAGACCCAATTGGTCTAGGTGCGTCTCAAGCACACACCCCTCGCTCCAGCCAAAACTTTCCGGGCTGCTGCCCGCCAGGGCGGCCCTTGGAACCAAGCCGATCAATTCGATTTCGTCGATGGCCAGAGATTTCGACGGCGCCAGGCGTTCTAAGGTGGCGATCACTGTGGGGACGCTCGTCGCAGAAATATCGATCAGGTTCATCGACACCTGAACCTGACCGCGCGAGGCGAGAGGGACGCCGATCGCCTGCAAACCCGCGAGTCCGCCACTGGAGGCACGAATCTGCCGTGCGATCGACCGTGCTTGTTGGAGATCGTCACTGTCGAGAATGACATTGAAGGCCACCAGAAAATCCCGCGCTCCTACGGCCGTGGCGCCGGTGCGCGGTCCGACCTTCGACGGGCCGAAGTCGGGGCGCCACACGGCGGAATCAGCAGCGCGCTTACTAAGACCTTGGACGCTGCCCCGGCGCAAGTCCACGAGTCGTTGACGCTCCGGATGCGGCGCTGACTCGGCATACAAATAGACCGGCTGTCGCAGTTCAGCGCCAATCTTCTCGCCTAAAAAATGCGCGGCGTTGCGAGCGTCTTCCATCTTTGCCGCTCCCAACGGTACGAGGGGAAGAACATCAACCGCCCCCACGCGGGGATGCACTCCTTGATGGAACCGCAAGTCGACGTGGCTCAAAACCGCCCTCGACCACTCCACCAACGCTTCCAAAAGAGCGGACTGCTCACCCACCACCGTAAACACCGAGCGATGATGGTCGGGATCGGAGGAGTAATCCAGCAAGTGAACGCCGGAACGCCCCTGCCACCACCGCGCCCAGGTTGCAATCCGGTTGATGTCGCGACCCTCGCTGACGTTGGGAACCGCTTCGAGGTAGATCACAGTCCGATTCTAAGAGAGGCGATCTCGGGCGCGGGCAAGCCCCGCCCCTGCACGCCGCTGGTCACAACTGTTCCAAATGTAGGGGAGCCCCTTGCGGGCTCCCGGGCTAGTCACTGCCCCCTACCCCCTCCTTTGCTACCATACCGACGAGTCTTGCGACTGCATCACAGATCGCCGACAAGTCGGAATTCGTTTGATTCATCGGGAGATCCTTGAGCTATCCGGGAAATTTGGGCCTTTCAGAAGAGGCGCGGCGGCGAGTCCTCTCGACTTTCGAGTCGATGCTGCGCGAAGTCGAGCAGGGCAATTTCGACGACGCCCTGATGGGATGCACGTTCATCGAGCGCATGGACCCGGATTTTCAGCTCGCCGCTGAACTCAAGAAACGGCTCGAAGCCGGCGGCGAGTCGATTGAAGTCGCCGACCTCAAAGTCGCCGCTGGGTTCACAGACCTGGGACTCACAAGCACGGAACCCACCGAAGCGGAAGCAACGCCGCCACCGAGCCCACCCTCTGAAGTCGCGACGGCAGAAGATCCGCCCGTGGATCGAATCGAGACCGTCGAGTCGGAGGTCGTCGACACCGACTCCGACGAGGCGGACCTCATGGATCGCCAGGAGATGTTGGAAGCTCCACCGGCCCCTCCGCAGCCCGATTTAGAGCCCGATGCACCGCAAGAAATTCCTGGCGCCTCCGGTGCCGAAGTCAACGGAGAGGACGAACGCATCGCGGCTCTCTTCAGTGAGGGCCAGGGAGCTTTCGATGCCGGTGAGTATCAAGCGGCAATCGATGCATGGTCGCGTATCTTCCTCATCGATCTCGATCACTCGGAAGCCAACCAGCGCATTGAAGAAGCCAAACGACTGCTGGCCGAGAACGAGCGTCAGGCCGAGGAACTCTTTCACTCTGGACTGGAGAAGATCGAGACCGGCGACGCCGAAAGCGCCAAGGCTGACTTTGCAGCCGCCCTCGCGCGCCAACCCCACCACATCGGTGCGCGAGAGCATCTGGATCGCCTCGAAGCCGGCAAAGCCGACGAATCCAGCGATGAACACGACATCTCGGCCGAAGACCTCAGCGCCGAACCTCAAGTAGCAATTCCGCCTCCGGCACCCATTCCGGCCACCGAAGCCGAGCGGGCGCCGGATCTCTCCATGGATCGCCCATCTACAGCCGGGGATGCGCCAACAGGTCCTGCCGCATCCAGCCGCCCCAACAAGCGCGGCAAGAGCAGTCGTTTCAACCTCAGTCCCCGCTTCTTGGTCATCGCCGGTGTGGTCTTGGCAGTCGTTACCGCGGGCGCCTGGTTTATCTACAACCAGCGTGAGGAAGTATTTCCCAACGCCTCCGCCGATGGCAGTGCCGCTCCTCAAGGGCGGCGCCACCTGGTGGATCGCGCCCAGCGGGTCTACGCCCGAGAGCAAATCGAGCAGGCCATCAACATCCTGGAGCAAGTACCGGCCACCGACCCCCGCCATGCTGAGGCCCAGACGCTGCTCGAATCCTGGCGGACCGAACGAGCCGCACGGATCGAAGCCAGTGGCGACGGCGAAGAGCTGGCGGCCGAAGTTTCCCTGGAACGCGATGGCTTCCTCGCCTCGGCGCAATCCGCTTTCGATTCCGGAATTTTTCATCGCGCTGTCGAGCACCTCGATCAAGCCGCCGCTCTGTCGCCACTGGAAAGCTCGGAGCAAGGGCTCCGGGACGCGGCCCAACAGCGCATGGAGCCCTACCGAGACGCCTATCTGGCCTATCAAGGCGGCGAGTACGGAGTCGCAATCGGTGAGCTGTATCGCAGACTGCGCCAATCACCGAACGACGCAGCGGCGCAAGAGCTACTTGCAGCATCGCTCTTCAACGACGCCCGCCGCGCCCTGGCCAGTGGCAACACCGACCAGGCAGCGGTAAGCCTCGCCGAGGCAGCCAAATTGTTGCCGCGCGACGAAGAGATCCTGCAGGCCTTACGCTTCGCCGAACACTACGCCGACACCGCTCAAGACTTGCGCTATCGCATCTTTGTGCGTCATCTGCCTCTACGCTAGCCCCCCGTCCGACCAGTGACTGGTGACTGGTGACTGGTGACTGGTGACTGGTGACTGGTGACTGGTGACTGGTGACTGGTGACTGGTGAAGAAGATACGACTGCCGTCGTCACACGTCACTCCGTAACCCGCCACTTTGTTACTTCGACAGTGCACCCTGATTGTCATCCAGGCGGGAGGATAGGCGGTGTCGAAAGCCGGCCTGCCGCTAACCACTGACAACTGGTAGCTGACAACTGACAACTGACAACTGGCAACTGGCAACTGGCAACTGGCAACTGGCAACTGGCAACCGCGATAATCTCTCAGCGATGAGCGACCGCAAAGACCTCTTTGACGCGCCATTGCGCCCACAACAAGACGACGACGAGAGCGATAGTCACGTCGTCCCGGCGCCATCAGCGGATGTCGTTCAGACCGGGGCGCCCGCGCCCGCCAGCGGCGACAACGCTCCAGCGGTGCCCAAGCCGCCGATCCCGCCTCAGCAGGTTCTTTTTGACGAGCCCGAGGACGAGGTGCGCGATGATGAACCGGTGACCGCTCCCAATCTGGAGGAGGAAAGCCCAGAGGAAAGTCCAGTAGAGGTTGAAGGTTTCCTGTTCGAGAGCGAACCTCCAGCAACGGAAGCCACAGCCCACCCAGAAGATTTCGGCGCCGACTCAACCGACGAGAGCGAAATCGAGCCGGAAGCCGAAGAGATCGCCGACCCCACCGCGGTGCCGATTTTGAGCCGCCTGACCTCCGGGCTTCTGGACCTCGCCGCGCTGCTCGCCGTCGGTCTCATTGCTCTGGTCATCGCCGACCTGGTCGGTGTCTCGGTCGGCTTTCGCGTGCTCCCAGCCTTGGCCTTATTTCTTCTCCCCTTCTCGTTCCTCTACCACGTCATTTCGCTGTTGTTTTGGGGCCGCACGCCGGGCATGGCCTCGGTTGGTCTCGTGGCCCGCGATCTCTCAGGGCTGCCTTTGTCCGCCCAGCAGGCGGCGCGGCGCTGGCTGGGATCTCTCGCCACAATCCTCTTGGCGGGAATCCCAATGGTGGTGTCGTGGTTTACCGGACGCTCGTTGGCGGATAGCTTGGCGGAGTCGGTGACGCTGGTGGATATCTCCTAGCTTTTTGGTCGGATTCCGTTAAAACCGCGACCTAGAGCCGACCGCTCGATTACTCAGGTGGATAACTCTGGTGCCCGTCAAGTACGTGAAACCTGACTTCATCCCAGGCTCGCAACGGGGCTATTCGCGTTGGCTGTCGAGAAAAACTGCCGCACACGTTCGGCGCGACCGATCGAGGGGAAACTGTAACGCGGCCGGCGCCGCTTACAAGAAGGCCATCCATCGAGCCGTTATCGAGTCCTGCGGCCTCGACGCCTATACCGGCGAGCCGCTGGATTGGCATTTGCTATCGACATACGACAATGAACTCTCCAAGCAGGGTCGTGTTGGATACAAGCAATCATTCGCACGCCTACCAACAGTCGACCACGTTGGTGGGTACGCCCGCCCGGTATTCAAGATCTGTGGCTGGGCTGTCAATGACGCCAAGGGCGACCTGACTCGTGAACAGTTTCTCGAACTTTGCAAGCGCGTCTTGGCACACTGCGCGGAGCAATAGGGAGGGGCAAGCCCCTCCCCTACGGAACATTCCTGGTTTGAAGGACGGGGTTGTTAAACGGAGGGCTACCCAGTCAACTTGGCCTTGGCCTTCGCACGCGCAATCTCTCGATTGCGACGATCCACTTCGGTAGGGGTGTGGGAGGGCAGTTCTTCGGCGGCGCTCAGTTCCGCTTGCACGGTTGAAGCCTCGATGTCGGACGCAGCGATCGCTTGCTCAGTGAGGATGGTGAGTTTGTTGTCGACCATCTCGGCAAAGCCACCGTCGACGAAATAAGACTGGTTGCCCTCAGGGGCTTCAAGTCGCAGAGAACCGATCCCTAGGCGCACCAGAAAAGGCGCGCGGTCGCGCAGAAAGCCGACTTCACCATCGTGGGCGGGAACGACGGCGAAGGTGACGTCGCCTTCGTAGACGGCGGCTTCCGGGGTGATGATGGTACAGGTGAAGGTGTTGGACATTAGTGGTTAGTGGTTAGTGGGTAGTGGGTAGTGCACTGTCCTTTGCCGTCGGCGAAACCGCGTAGCGTCTGCCAGATCGGTCCATCCACAGCGATGAGCGCCGCAGGCGTACATTGCAGTACGTTGAGGACGCGAGGAGCGAGGACCGGGCGAGATGGCGGGCGATCCGCGTGTTTCGCAAGGCTAGGCGGCCTCCATTTCCTCGGCGCGTTTAGCCGCCTCTTCAATTGAACCCACGTACATGAACGCCTGGTCGGGCAGGTGGTCCCACTTGCCTTCGCACAGTTCACCAAAGGAACGAATGGTGTCTTCGCGCGAGCAGTAAATACCAGCGAAGCCGGTGAACTGTTCGGCGACATAGAACGGTTGTGACAGAAAGCGCTCGATCTTGCGGGCGCGGCGGACGATGAGTTTGTCGTCCTCGGACAGTTCGTCGGTACCGAGAATGGCGATGATGTCCTGCAGGTCCTTGTAGCGCTGCAAGATCTGCTGCACCTGACGGGCGACGCGGTAGTGCTCTTCGCCGATGTACTCAGGAGCGAGGATGCGGCTCGAAGAAGCCAACGGGTCAACCGCGGGATAGATACCCTTCTCAGCGATCGAGCGCTCCAGGTTCACGGTGGAGTCGAGATGGGTGAAGGCGGTCGCCGGCGCTGGGTCGGTGTAGTCGTCGGCGGGCACATAAATCGCCTGAATCGAGGTCACCGCGCCTTGGTCGGTCGAGGTGACGCGCTCCTGCAGCTCGCCCATCTCGGTACCGAGTGTTGGTTGGTAGCCCACAGCCGAAGGCATACGGCCGAGCAGCGCCGACACTTCGGAGCCCGCCTGCGAGAAACGGAAGATGTTGTCGATGAAGAGCAGGGTGTCGGCGCCGGTCTGGTCGCGGAAGTGTTCGGCCATGGTGAGGGCCGACAAGGCAACGCGCAGACGTGCACCCGGCGGCTCGTTCATCTGGCCGAAGACCATCACCGTCTGGTCGATGACGCTCTTGCCGGTGTCGCCGATCTTGGCTTCCTGCATTTCGAGCCACAGGTCGTTGCCTTCACGGGTGCGTTCCCCGACTCCCGCAAAGCACGAGTATCCGGAGTGGAAGCGGGCCAGGCGGGCGATGAGCTCCTGAATGATGACCGTCTTGCCGACGCCAGCGCCGCCGAAAAGACCCGCCTTACCGCCGCGCACCAGCGGACATAGGAGGTCCATGACTTTGATGCCGGTCTCGAAGATCTCGGTTTTGGCCGATAGGTTCTCGAGCTTAGGAGGCTCACGGTGGATCGGCCGCCGCTCGGTGACCTCGACTGGACCGCGATCGTCGATGGGCTCTCCCACCATGTTGAAGACACGCCCGAGAGTTGCATCGCCAACCGGTACCGTGACCGGAGAACCGGTGTCGCTGATCTTGACTCCGCGAGAGAGCCCGTCGGTGGATCCCAGAGAGACTGCACGCACGCGGCCGCCTCCGAGGTGCTGGGCAACTTCGCACCACAGCTCTTCGCCGCTGTCGAGCTCAATCTTGAGCGCGTTGTAGATCGCGGGCAGGCGCGATTCATCAAACTGGGCGTCCAAGGTGGAGCCGATGACTTGGGTCACTGTTCCGGTGTTAACTGACATGGTGCGTTCCTATGAATTTAGAATTGCGAATAGCGAATTTGGAATGAATTCGGAATAGCAAATTTCGAATGGTCTAGGTTGCGTCTTTCGTCTTCTTGACCGTTGTTGTCTGGATTCGAACCAATTGGGCATAAGAGAGGGACTCTCTCTGTGTCATTCCGAGCGAGGCGAAGCCGAGTCGAGGAATCTGGGGGTTGGAACACGGCCCCCTCCCAGATCTTTCGACTTCCTCCGCTGCGCTACGGTCGCTCAAGATGACACTAAGCCAGGGCATTGGCCCCTCCCACAATGTCCAGTAGCTCCATCGTGATCGCCGTCTGGCGGGCACGGTTGTACTCACGGGTGAGCAGTTTGATCTTGTCTTCGGCGGCTGTCGTTGCCGCTTTCATCGCCACCATGCGCGCCAACTGCTCGGAAATGGCGGCATCGGTGAAGGCCTGGTAGAGCTTCAGCCGCACGGTTGCGGGCAAGAGCTCAGCGAGCAACTCTTCGGGATCCGGCGAGAATTCGTACTCGACGTTGCCCTGCTCACCGCCTCCGTCGGCGGTGAGGGGCAGCAGTGAAAGCACTTCGGGAGCTTGCTTGCTGGTGGAGTAGAAATGTGTGTAAACGATGTCGGCCGAGTCGATGTCGCCGCTGGTAAACCGCTGAATCAGTTCGTTGGCCATCGGCTCGACGTCGGCGAAGGCCGGCATGTCCGGCATTTCGAGGTCGATGTGGTCCATGGCGCGCTCGTTATAGCGGAAGTAGGCCGCGCCTTTCTTGCGCATCATGCGTGTTTCGATGTCACGTCTCGATTCGGCAAGTTCGTCCAAATGGCCCATCGCCCGGCGCAGAAGATTGGTGTTGTAGCTGCCGGCCAAACCGCGCGAACTAGAAATCACGATCGCGACACCCTTGCCCGGATCGTCTGGCTGACGCATCAAAGGATGGTCGATGGACCCGGCAGCGCGCGAGAGGTTGGCGGCCATCTGACCCAGCTTTTCGCTGTAAGGCTTGGTCGCCACCGCGCGGTTGTAGGCAGATTGATAGCGGGCAGTGGCCACCAACTGCATTGTCCGCGTAATTTTGCGGATGTTGCGCACCGCCTGACGGCGGCGAACGATTTCGCGACGATTAGCCATTTGCTTGCACCGAATTCATCTCTTTCGCAGAAACGATGTAGGGGAGGGCCTTGCGCCCTCCCGGGCGGGGGCAAGCCCCGCCCCTACGAATCTTCATCTGGTTACACCCCCCACCCAGATCTTTCGACTCGCTACGCTCGCTCAAGATGACGATTGCCCTCACGCGGCCTCAGCCTCCTTCACAAAGTCGGCCTTGAAGTCATTCAGAACACCGTTCAGCTTCTCGGTGACGTCGTCACTCATCGCTCCGGTGTCGCGAATGGCCTCAAGGATTTCCGGGAACTCGTCGCGCAACTTGGTGAGGTACTGCTCTTCGAAGGCGGCGACGTGCGGAATCGGCAGGTCATCCATGATGCCTTTAGATGCGGCGTAGATCGACGCCACCTGCTCTTCGACTGCGTACGGTTGGTACTGCGGCTGCTTGAGCAGTTCGACCATGCGCTGCCCGCGGTCGAGCTGACGCTGCGAAGCGGCGTCGAGGTCGGTGCCCAACTGGGCGAAGGCTTCGAGTTCACGAAACGCGGCCAGGTCAAGGCGAAGGGATCCGGCGACTTTTTTCATGGCCTTGATCTGTGCGTTACCGCCAACGCGCGAAACACTGATACCGACGTTGACCGCGGGACGAACGCCGGCGAAAAACAGGTCCGGTTCGAGATAGATCTGGCCGTCGGTAATCGAGATGACGTTGGTGGGAATATAGGCCGAGACTTCACCCTCAAGGGTTTCAATGATCGGTAGCGCGGTCATCGAACCACCGCTGTCGGGAAACCGGTGCACTTTGTAGTCGTCGGCGTCGTCGAGGCTGGCCAGCCAAGCCTCGGCCTTCTCGTGCCCCTCGGGGCGATGGTAGAGGCCGGCCTCGTCGTCGGGGCGGTGCTCTTCGGGGGCTCCCAGTCCGTCCGGATGACGGCGCGCGATCGAACGATCGTTGGAGTCCTCCGGGGTGTCTTTGGGAACGATGCCGTACTCGTCGCGCAGCTTGACGGCGCGTTCGAGGAGGCGGGAGTGCAGGTAGAAGACGTCGCCTGGGTAGGCTTCGCGACCAGGCGGACGGCGCAGGAGCAATGACAACTGACGGTAGGCCTGCGCCTGCTTGGTGAGGTCGTCGTAGACCACCAAGGTGGCGCGACCTTGCTCGTACATGAAGTGCTCGGCGATCGCCGCGCCGGCGTAAGGGGCGATGTACTGCAGCGGCGCTGGATCTGAGGATGAGGCCGAGACCACTACGGTGTAATCCATGGCGCCTTGCTCGCGCAGCTTCTCGACCAGCGCGGCAACCGTTGACTCCTTCTGTCCCACCGCGACATAGACGCAAATCACGCCACTGTCTTTCTGGTTGAGGATGGTGTCGATGGCAACTGCCGTCTTACCGGTCTTGCGGTCGCCGATGATCAGCTCGCGCTGGCCGCGACCGATCGGGATCATCGAGTCGACGGCCTTGATTCCGGTCTGCATTGGTTCGTTCACCGGTTGGCGAGCGGAGATTCCGGGCGCTTTGAACTCGAGCGGGCGGCGGGATGCGGTTTCGACCGCGCCGAGCCCGTCGAGCGGACGACCCAGCGGGTCGACGACACGACCGACGACTGCCTCGCCCACGGGCACCGAAAGCAGCTCACCGGTGCGGCGAACTTCGTCGCCCTCTTTGATCTCGAGATAGTCGCCGAGAATCACCGCGCCGACCGAGGTTTCTTCAAGGTTGAAGACTTGGCCGGAGGCGCCGTTTTCAAACTCCAGTCTCTCACCCGCTTGGGCGTTATTGAGCCCATAGATGCGGGCGATGCCGTCGCCGACCTCGATCACTTTGCCGACTTCGGCGAGATCGATGTCGCTACGGTGCTGGCGGATCTCTTCGCTGATGATGGATGAGATCTCGTCGATTCTGAACTTCATGGGTTCAACCCTCTTCTAGAGCCCCAGCTCTTACCGTGCCGGGCTCTTATTCCTCTTCCTCGGCAACGCCGTCCGTTGTGGCGCTACCGTCGGTGAATGAACGCCCGGAAATCAATTCTTCCGAGGCGCGGACAGCCAGGCGATCGGAAAGTCGATCCAGACGTGTGGCGACACTGGTGTCGATCTTCTCGTCGCCGGTGCGGACAACAAGCCCGCCGAGAATGTCGGGATCCAAGCTCGTCGACACCTGGACTTGCTTGCCCGTGCGCTTGCCAATGGCACGAGTCAAAGCTTCGCGAAGACCGTCGGAGATCGGCACCGCGCTGACGACTTCGGCGTCAATGACACCACTGCGTGCTCTCATCTCTTCACGGTAAGCGGCAACGATCGCCGGTAACGCAGCCAAGCGGCCTTTGCTCTCCACCACCGCGAGAGAATCGGCGAGCAAGTCCGAAACCTTGCCGCGAAAAACCTTCTCGAGTGCATTGCGACGATCGGCGCCCTCGACCAACGGACTGTTGGCAAAGGCGGCGAAATCCGGCACTTGGGCGAGTGCGTCACCGACGGCGGCCAGCTCTTGGCCGAACTCCATCTCTTCGCCGCGCTCGGCGGCGACGGTGAGCATGGCGCGGGCGTAGATTCGCCCAAGAGCCATCTGTTGATCGTCTACCTGCGGCGGCACCTTAGTTATCTCTTTCGACTTAGCCTCTTTAATTAGGCGTCGCTTTTGGCCTCGATCGCAGCGATGGCGTCCTGAATTAGGCGCGTGTGATCGGCGGGGTTGATCTCCCGCTTGATGACCGCAGAGGCCGCTTCGACCGCTAGCTTGTCGGCCTTGGCGTAGATCTCCTTGACCGCGGTCTGCGTAGCCAGTTCGATCTCGCGCTTGGCGCGGGCGACCATCTTTTCAGCTTCATCGCGCGCGTCTTCTTCGATCTTGGCCCGCACGACATCGGCATCGCGGCGGCCTTCTTCGACAATCGCGCTGGCCTCGGTACGGGCGTCGGCCAGCCGTGCCTCGATCTTCTTCAGAGACTCTTCCGCTTGGTCGCGGTCGGCCTTGGCTTCAGCGAGTGAATTGCTGATGAAGTCCTCGCGCGCCTGCAACCCTTTCAGAATCGGTTTCCAGGCGAACTTGCCGAGGACGAACACCACCAGGCCAAACACCACCAGGGTCCAAATCATGTTGCCGAGGTCGCCGGCAAACAGGTTGGCCTGTTCACCGCCCTCGCCGGCGGCAAATGCCGGGTTGGCGGCGGTCAGCGCGGTGACCGAGAGTGCAGCGATGATGGCGAAGAGTCGTCCGCCTTTGCGTATACGTGAGATCTGTTTCATTTGCCCGTCCTTAGAAGCTGGCAAGAAGCTCAATCCCCGGCCGGACTCTGTTATCCCGGTGAGATTCTGGTCCGGCCGGGTGGTGAACTGATTAGAGAGCTGCCAGTAGGCCGACGACGACGGCGAACAAAGTCGCGCCTTCGACAAATGCTGCAGTCAGGATCATGGCGCCGTTGATCTGGCCGGCAACTTCTGGTTGACGAGCCATTGACTCGACGGCACTGCCACCAATGCGGCCGATCCCAGCGGCGCCGCCCATGACAGCCAAGCCAGCGCCAATGGCGCCACCCAGCTTGCGAGCACCGTCAGTGGTGAGCAGGCTGCCACCATCTTCCGCGAAGGCTGCTGGAGCAAACGCCAACACCACGAACGCGAACAACAAGAACGTCATCGTCTTGCGGGTCTTGCTCTTGAACATTGTTACTACCTCTTACTTTTCCGGGGGCGAGGTCGCCCGGGGTTATCGCCATCGCAGTCACGCCTCACGGCCCGCTTCTGCCTCGCGTTTACGGGCATGGCGATTGTTCACGAAACCTTCTTAATGGGCCCCTTCTTCATGATGCACCGCGATCGAGCTGCCGATGAAGGCCGCCGTCAGGTAGGTGAAGACGAAGGCCTGGATGCAAGCGACCATCACTTCGAGCATGTTGATCGCCACACTGCCGAGCACAATCGGCAGCGATAATGCCAGGCCAGGACCCGTGCCCAGCGCCGTTCCGGCGGCCAGGATGAAGCCAATCAGCACCGCCAGCAGAGTGTGTCCGGCGACCATGTTGGCAAAAAGACGTACGGCCAAAGCAAAGGTCTTGGCCAGAAACCCGACCAGTTCCAAAGGCACCAGCAGCGGTGCCAGCCACAGCGGCCCCGGGCACAGATGAGCGATGAAGTGCTTGCCGCCGATACGCAGGCCGTTGAAGACCATCATGATGAGAGTGAGGATGGCCAAAGTTGCGGTCACCCAAATGTTGGCGGTCGCCGTGCCGCCGATGTGGAGGTCTGCAGCGACGGGGGAAACTGCCGCCAGTGGCAGCAGCCCGAGCAGGTTCATCACCAAGATGAAGAAGAACACGCTCCAGATGTAGGGGATAAAACGGTCGGTGTGCTTGCCGAGATACGGCCTGCCGACCTGCTCACGCAGGAAAGAGCAAATGAACTCGATGGCATTGCCGAGTCCTTTGGGCACCAAATTGTTGATGCCTCCTCGCTTGCGCACCGCCATCGGCACGAATGCGACCAACAGAACGCCGGCGAGCAAGATCATGCTGATGTGGTCGGAAAAGACCGTGATCTTGCCTTCTGGCGTCAACAGACCCGCTTCGGCCTCGACCGTTTTGATCGGGTGCTGAACGATGTGGTCAAGCGGACTTGAGCTCATGCAGGGACACTCATCTTCGAGAATCGGTTTGCTGATTTCGGAGCCAATCGCCTAGGCGGAATGCCTGTTTGGCGACGCGAATTATACGAGCTTGTGAACAAATTCACAAGCTCTTGTATGCGCTCCTAGTCCCACTCAACAAGGCGTCTGGATGGCATCCGCTGCCGGCGCTTAGGATTGTTTGTTGAGGGAGTAAGCGAGCGCCGTTTCCAGGATCAAAAACACCAGGTATCCGAGCGCGAACGCGCCCAGAATCGGTTTGGCCGGCGGTTCCAAGAACAGCCAGACAATCACCACGCCCGCTACCGAAATCACCGATCGACCCAAGGTGGCCGCCATCATCGCCGAAGGAGATCCGCGCAGCAGCATCAACAGCAGCGCCCCGGCGCAAGCCCCTGCAAAGGTGGCCACAAAGGTCCACGTCACTGGGGGGAACGTCGCCGGGCTCGCCAGCAGTTTCGCCCCCGTCAGGAGCACACCCAAAGCGACCAACACGGCGATCCAGAAGGTGCGGAAGCTCATCGAGAGATCAGCGGCGCCGGATGACGCCGGCGGCTTTGAGCGAGTTGTAGAGCCCCCCGACAATACCCAGCAGGGCACCGATCAGAACTCCCCAGGGTGCGGTACCTTGGTAGCGATCCACGGCGTAGCCCAACAGCGCCAGGCCGGCGACCGCGGCGGCAAAATCGAATCCGACACTCGAGGTTGAGGTCGGGGTTGGCCGCGAGTCGGTCTCGCGCTCAGTAGGCAATGCGGATCTCGCTACTCTCGCCCTTGGAGCGCACTTCGACGCGCAGGGTGCGATCGTCCTTGCTGTAGCGTTCCTCGCGGCTGCCGCCACCCACTCGCGCCCAACCGGCACTTTCCAAGGTCGCCCGATAAGTTGCACGGACAGCGTCGGCAGGTGTTTCGGTCGCCAGCAATACGAAGCGATCGCCTCCACCGTCGCCGAACTCGATCAAGCTCGACGGCGTGTAGACCGGCACATCGGCGGGAAATCCGCTTGGCAGTACGCCTGACAGCGCTTCTTCCGATCGCTGCGGTGCGACCTCGTCGAACTCAGTTGTGAGGTTCTCGACCGGGCTGGCGCTGACATCCACTGCTTCGCCCGGATCAACGCTGGCCGGTTCCGGCGAACCGCAGGCGACGGCGGCGCCGAGAACGACGACGGCTAAATGTGGCTGGGAACAAAGCCTCATCGGTGACAGTTTAGCTGTTGGCTAGTGGTTTAGTGGTTAGTGGGCAGTGGGCAGTGGGCAGTGGGCAGTGGGCAGTGGGCAGTGGGCAGTGGGCAGTGGGCAGTGGGCAGTGGGCAGTGGGCAGTAAAGAAATACGTCGGCTGCTGACAACCGATTTACTGACTACTGATAACTGCCAACTGACAGCTACTTCCTCTCCCACGGCGCCTGCGCCCTCCGATAGACACTGCGCAGGCGCGCCGAGGAGCGCATGGCGCCGTAGGTCAGGGTTGCTGCCGCCAGGCCGACCACCAACGCTGCTTCCCACGGGTGCCGGCGCAGCAGATAGGAGTACAGAGCGCCGGCGAGACCGAAGGCTGTCGGCAACAGCAGTTTGCGCAAGGGCACGGATTTGGCCTGTCGCTGCGGCAGTTCTATGGCCATCTGCGATCTCGCTCAACTTTGTTTTCGAGAATGCCGACGCCGCTCACTTCGACTTCCACTCGATCCCCTTCGGCCAGAGGACCGACGCCTTCCGGAGTTCCGGTGAGGATGACGTCTCCGGGGTGGAGAGTCATATGGCGTGAAATGTAGACCAAGAGATCAGATGGCGACCAGATCATGTCGGTGATGTGACCGCGCTGGCGCGCATCTCCGTTGACGCGGGTGGTGACCGTGAGGTCGTTCCAGTCGGGATTCATCTGCACTGATGGACCCAAAGGACAAAAACTGTCGAACGACTTCCCTCGCGCAAAGGTCTTGTCCTTGCGCTGGAGATCGCGGGCGGTTACATCGCAAGCCGCGGTGATGCCGAAGATCGATCGGCGGGCGTCGGCTTCGTCGCAGTGGGACAACCGGCGACCGACGATGACGGCGATCTCGCCTTCGAAATCGACTCGCTCGCTGATTCCGGGAATCAAGATCGGGGCCTTGTGCCCGACCACCGACGAAGGGGCTTTGAGAAAAATCAACGGCTCGTCCGGAACCTCATTGCCCAGCTCGGCAGCGTGCTCCCGGTAGTTACGGCCGATACCGACGATCTTGCCCGGCTTGAGCGGCGGCAGCAGGCTGGGTGGAGCGGCGACCTCACGGCCAAACTCCCAGCCGCCTGGTGGGTCCGACCACGGATCCGAGTGTAGAAAGCGAAAGATCCCGTCTCGTTCAACCGCGTAAACACCGTCTGGTCCGAGTCGGTAAAGGCGCATCATTGAGATTGTACGCGTGCTCTGTGCGGATCGCTTGCCCGTGCTGGCCTCCTGGACTGGGCTCCTGTACTGGGCCCTAGGCGGAATTCACCCTTCGCAATAGAACCCACAGGAAAACCGGCGCTCCCACCAGGGCAGTTACAACCCCTACCGGGAGTTCCGCCGGGGCGAGGATGTGCCGCGCGCCCAAGTCTGCCGCCGCCAGCAAAACGCCCCCCACCAACCAGGTAAGCGGAAACACCGCCGCGTGCCGCACGCCAACGAAGGCCCGGACCAAATGAGGCACCACCAAGCCGACAAAACCGATCGGCCCCACTGCAGCGACGGTCGCGCCCACGGCCAGCGAGGCGACGACCAGAGCACGATTGCGGAATCGCAAAACATCCAGACCGCGGCCCTGGGCAAATTCAGAGCCGGCCAAGAGCAGATCGAACTGACGGTGAAAGCGAACTCCAGCGATTACGATCACCAGGCTCCAGAAGCCCACCCAGGCCGTAGTGTTGTAATCGACGGTGGAAAGGCCTCCCATCATCCAACGCACCATGCGAAAGGTCTGGGTGAAATCGGACAAGGCCTGAATGAACAGAATCAAGGCTGAACAAGTTAGCGAAATCACCACTCCAGCGAGGAGCAGGGTCGTTGGGGCCAGTCGAACTCGGTCACGGCGCGGGCGAGAAACGCCAATCAGCAGCATGGTTACGCCGAGCGCGCCGCCAAAAGCCGCCAGGCTGAGGACCGGTAGCCCGCGAGCCAGGCTAACCCCCAGAGAGCCAGTTCCCAGATAACCAGTTCCCAGATAACCAGCGCCCATATAACCGGCTCCCACATAGATCGCCGCGACCGCTCCCAGCGCAGCTCCGCTGGCAATGCCCAAGGTGTAAGGCTCGGCCAAGGGGTTGCGAAAGAGAGTTTGCAGGCCAGCGCCCACCACCGACAGCAGACCGCCGGCTGCAAGAGCCAGTAGGAGCCGTGGGAGGCGCAAACGCCAGAACACAGTTTGGCCGAGGGGTGAGTCCCAACTCAGTTCTTCCGGCGTGGACATCTGCTCCCAGAGAATGAGAGCCCCCAGGACCGACAAGGCCACGATCAGAGTCAACGTCACCCTGCGCTTGGTCATGGCTGGAATCCCGCGTCGCCCTTTTTCAGATCGACCGGTTCCAGATCGACCACCGGCGGCCCCTGGTCGGCGCCCGCAAAGCGGGTCGAAAAGAGGGAACTCAAACGGCTGGCGGTGAACGCTTCGTCCGAGCGACCCAGGTCGCGAGCCTCTCCGTCTTGGATGCCAACAACTCGATCGGCGATCGCCCGCGCGAAGTGGAGGTCGTGGGTGGCCACCACCGCCGCTCTCGATTCCGCCTCGTGCCCAACATAGGAGCGTACGGCGGCCGCCATCAGCCGGTGTGAAGAAGGATCGAGATGGGCCGTGGGCTCGTCGAGAACCAACAGCGGAGCTTGCTGGGCGAGAACAGCGGCGACAAAGACGCGCTTGCGCTCGCCCCCCGACAATCGGTCGATCGGACGATTGGCCATGTTCTCAACGGCCATGACCGCCAGCGCTTGGTCGATGACTTTGCGGTGGGAACCAGGGAACTCCATAGAAAGGTGCGGGAACCGGCCCAGCTCGACAACCTCCTTGACCCGTAGCCCGACTGCAGTCGGCAAACTCTGTTGCATGTAGCCCACCGCCCGAGCCAGTTGAGCAGGCGTCAGTCGAGATGAGCCCTGTGTTTCGGACAAATCTCGGACCCCTCTTGCAGGTGGCCATTGGACTTCGCCGCTGAAGGGAGTCCAGATGCCGGCCAGCAGTCGCAGCAGTGTCGACTTTCCAGCACCGTTTCCGCCAATCACCGCCACGACCTCTCCGGCAACAACGACCAGATCGACCGGCCCCAACTTGAAACCGCGGTCGTTGTGCCAGACGAGTTCTCGAGCGACGACTCGCTCTCGCGTGGAGGCCTGGCCTTGCGTGCGGATGGCCTTCTCCATCAGGCGCACTTCGCCAGAGCCGCGCCGATGTCTGCGTACAGTTCGACTGCCCGCGGGCCGGGGACCGGGACATGCCCGCCGGCAATGAGTTGATGGCAAGGCCGCGATACATCGTCCGGATAGATGTCGTCCCAATCCGCCTCGAGTTCGTCGGCGGCGATGTCAGGATCGAACCAAAACTCGATCACGATGTCGGGTTGAACCGCGAGTGCGGTCGCCATTTCGATGTCGCGATAGGCGGTGCCCAGTTCGCCGATGGCTGGGTTTCCTCCGGCCAATCTAACCAACTCTCCGAGGTAGGTCTCCCCGCCCGCAGTCATCAAACTGGCGACGCTGCCGGGCCGACGCCCGACCACCAATAGAACCTTGGGCCGCTCCGGCGACTCCCTTGGCGTCGGCGCCAGCCGGGCACGGAAGTCGTCCGCCCATTTGCGGCCGCGTTCGGGATCGCCGAGTCGCTCGGCGATGCTTTTGGCGGCGTTTTCAATGTCGGCCAACGAATCGGAAGGCACGACCAAAACTTCTACGCCCAAACGCTCCAATTGAGTTGCTAGCTCCACCTCGCTTTTGAGCAGGACCACCAAGTCGGGAGCTAGGGCCAGGATCTGTTCGAGGTCGGCGTCCATCAGACCTCCCAAGCGGGGCAATTCTGTGACTTGCGGTGGATAAGTAGCGTAGCTGCCGACTCCCACCAGCAGATCGCACCAGCCGAGGTCGCAGACGGTCTCGACTGCTGACGGCGCCAGAGCAATGACCCGGCGTGGAACGTCTTGGGCTGTTTGATGGCTGGAGTTATCTCGTTGAGACCGCTCGAAACCGCAGGCCAAGGTGACGCAACACAACGCCACCGGCGTAAGAACCTTTCGCCATCTCGCAGACTTGGTCGTCGTCAACGCCACTCCACTCCGACCACCCACCGCCGCTCCGGCGACGCGAATCCGAGCACTTGTTGGTACTCGCGGTCAAAAAGATTCTCCCCTCGGAAGCGCAGGGCGCCCCAAGAAAAGTGGCGCGACAACGCCGCACCAGCCAGTGTGTACGCTGGATTCTCGACCGTGGCGAAGGTCGCCGGATCCAAATCCGGCCGATCGCCTACCCACCGTGCTGTTGCATTCCAGGTCCAGCGCTCGCCGTAGCGCGTCACGCCAGCCGAAAATGAATTCTCCGGGCGACGCAACAGAGGACGACCATCGCCGGTAGCCAGATCCAGATTCGACCAAGCAGCGCGCGCCGCCCATTTCTCTCCCCACATCACCCACGATCCCTCCCAGCCATCGACTTCGGCTTGAACTCGATTGACGGCCAGGAAGGTCACCGGATCGGAGTCGATGAGGTTGTCAAACTGCGATTCGAAGCGCGCCACCTCCAAGGTCCAATTGGACCCCGATCGGCGCACGCCGGCCTCCACCGTGTCGCCGACCTCCGGCTGCAGATCGGCGCTGCCAAAGAAAGGAAAAAAGAGCTCGCCGATCGAGGGCGCGCGAAATCCCTCCGAGTAGCTGCCGTAGGTGGCCCAACGGTCGGTCCATTGAACCTGAGCTGCGGCGCGGACAGTCCAGTTGTCGCCGAAGAACTCGTCGTCATCGTAGCGAGCCCCGACATCGACGCGCGTGCGCGCGCCGATCATCCGTGCCATCTCGACGAAGGCAGCCGAACTGCTGCGATCGGTGCCGTCTAGGTTGACGCCAAAGTTGGATGCATTGTCGGCGGCGTCTTCGGTCTGTTCGAGGCCAAACGACAAAGAGCCCTTGTCACCCTGACGATGGGTTGTGGCGCGAATCCGTAGGCGCTGCGCTTCGGTGTCTGACGACGAGAAAAAGGAATCGGGATCGCGAAAATTGAGATCCGACCGGTGCGCCTGCAGTGCCGCCCCGCCGCTCCAGTTCGAGCCGATCCATTCCGAGCCGACCCAACTCCACGGCAGCGCGACCTGGACGGAGTTCCCCTCTTGCCGTCGATTGGGGCTGGGAAAGCCCGAAGCGCGGGGAATCCCGAGCTGGTGATCGGTCCACCGCAGCAACAGGCCTAGTTCGGACCCGTCGTAGAGCGACCAGTCCCCGCTGGCATGCCCTCCGATAATTTTGTAGTCGTCGTTGTCTTGGGCTCCGTCGTCTTGACGCCAAAACACGGTGCCCGCGAGTCCGGATCGCTCCCCTCTCCTACCTCCACCAACAACGACTCTTGATTGCCCGTCATTGCCGCCTTCGACGAGCACCGCGGTCGACTGGTTCCTTGGCGTTACCAAATTGACAACCCCACCGAGAGCATCGCTGCCGTGCAGCAGTCCCTGTGGGCCGTAAATGACTTCGGCGCGATCCAGGCCTTCGGTGGTGAGGTGTGCCCAGTCGAACCCGCCAAAAAAGGGATCGTTGAGGCGAATGCCGTTCCACAGCACCAGCACGTGGTCGGACTCGGCGCCGCGCACGAACACCGACGTGTTCTTGCCGGGCGAGCCGGACTGGGCGGTTGTTATGCCCGGTACTTGGGCCAGAACGTCCGCCACGCCGACCACTTGACGGGCGGCAATCTCCTCCGCCGAAATAACTTCGGAGCGAATCGGAACTTCGTTTCTTGGGGTGGGTTGGTTGGTCGCCGAAACCACGATCTCTTCGTCGTAGCGAGTCGACTGTGAGCCCGGCACGGCGGCGACGCCAGTTGCGGTCAGAAACATTGCCACCCCGGCAAGGCTCCCAACTCGATGCGAAACTTTCATCGAATCTCCTTTCAGATTCAGTTCGCGTCTTCGCCGCGGCAGGTCTCCTGGCTTTCGGCTCGCTCTCAGACGGCGCCTTCCCACATGGACAACCTTTCGATCACCTCATGCAGTGGCAGTTGCCGCCCTCGTCACCGATCACAGTGGCGGGGGCCACGCCGGTTTTGCACCGGACTTCCCTTTTGGACACCCTGGCCTTTCGGCCGGGTGACCGCAGCGGTTGGTAAAGAACGACGGTGCGGCTAAGGCACCGGGCTCATTCTATGGCGAATCGGCCGTACAGGCCGCGGGAGCCACCAAGCCCTCGTCGGCGTGAACATAAATCGCGTTGAGCTCGCCGCACGCGGTATCAAGCGCGTCGGTCTCGCCAAGCTCGGCCAGAGCTCGGGCCAGACCAAGTAGAGAAAGTCTTCGTCGCGGTGCCCTCTCCAGCGCCGTTTCGTAGGCTTCTTTCGCTTCCGCAGCGCGACCCAGATCGAGCAGCACGTCTCCCAACAGTTCGAAAGACGGTTTGATGATGTCGGGCGGTCCATACTCGAGCGGCAGATCGCGTTCGATCCCGGTCGCACGGCCCAAACTTTCGAGACCTTCGTCGACGGAGCCATTCTGCATGGCAACGCGCCCGGCTAGTTCCAACATCAATACCTCGACCTCGGCACGGTCGCTGTCAAACACCTCGTCGTCCTCGGCGCTCTCCGCCAAGCGACCGGCGATCGCTTGCACCGCTTGCTCTGCGCGCGCCGCCTCACCCCGCTGCAAAGCGGCCCAACCGGCGGCGAATTCCGCCATCACGCCTTCGCGGAACTCCAATGCGGTGGCGTCCGGCCCGTCGGGCAAGCTGTCGGCGCCGGTCTCGACTACCCAACCGGCACGGAAGGCCTGTTGGTACCAACGTGTGCGACCGCTGCCGGATTCGTTGGCGTAGCGATCCATCTCCGCCAGTAATCGCTCTGCTTCCGCAAATTGACCCAGTTGCAAGCGCGAATACTGCAGCCAATGCAATGAATGAAAGTTGCGGGCATCGACACCTAGGCCCTTGCGTTGAGCGCGCTTGACTGACACCGCAAACGACTTGACGTTGGCGTCGATCGACTCCGCCCATCTGCCCAAGGCGACGTAGATGTGAGAAATCATGTGCTGGGCATGCGATGCCGCTGGGGCAATGTCGGCGTAGACGCGGGCGGCGCGCAGCCCCAGCGGAGCATGTACAGGATCGTCGTAGGAGTGAATGAGGTAGTGGACGGCGCCTGGATGACGCGGGTTGGCGGCAAATACTTCCTCGGCGATCGCCCCGGCGCGCATGAAGGCGCGAAAGTCGCGCTCTCCTTGCGTAGTGCCGAGAATCGACAAGGCATAGAAAGCCTTTGCTTCGAGATCGTCAGGATAGCGTTCGGACAGCCTGCGCATGGCCTGCTCGTAGGCCCGATCGCGGCCCAACTTGCTGCCTTCTCCATAGAGAACGTCGAGGGTGGCTAGATAATCCCGCTCGCGTTTGCTCGCAATCTTGGCCATTCGCTCATCGGAGGTCGCGCCAAACCGCTGCAGCACTTTGAGGGCGGCGTCGCGATTTTGCTGGCGCCACAATGGATGGTTGTGGGTCATCGCCTCGCCCCAGTAGGCAAGCGCGAAATCTGGATCGACGGCTTGCGCCTCCTGGAATGCTTCGGCGGCATCTTCAAATTCGAAGCTGTGCAATAGCAAGACACCGCGTATGAACGACTCCTGCGCTTCCTCGGAACCGGAGTTGGGGAAATCCAGCGTCCCCAGATCGACAATTTCTTCTGCGGCCAAGGCGGAAATCAGCGCACCGAGGAACCACAGGCAAGCTGTCCATCGAAAAAGGACGCACTTCGATCGATTCATCGTTGACTCCTACAAAAAGTGCTCGGGCGAGCAGCGTAAAAGTGATGGAAAGTGTACCGCCCAAACGATGACGCACCGGGGTCATCGCGGCCCAATAACAAAAAAGAGCCGGCTGGCACGGGGGCCAACCGACTCAATTTGACGGACGATGTTGCTAAGACGGTGCGACTAAGCCACCGCGGACTCGAGTTCGATTGAAGGTTCCAGCCGCACTGAGCTGTTGATGGACCGAGAAATGAGGCAGGCAGCTTCCGCCTTTTGCAGGATGCGGTCAACTCGCTCTAGATTGCTGCCCTCGGGTACCCTGACGACTGGCCGAAGAACAACCTCCGAAATCCGGTAACGCCGATCGTCTCCCCGCTCCAGCATCCCCACGCCGTCGCACTCAAAGTCGATGAACTGCAACTTCGAGTTTCTGGCGATCGCGACGAATGTCGTCATGAAGCAAGAAACCACCGAAGCCACGAAAAGATGTTCCGGACTCCACTCTCCCGGAGGACCTCCGAATTGCGGCGGGGCGGCGACTTTGAGTTCCGTCAATTCATCGACGCTAAACAAGGTTCCGGCCTTGCCGTGGGTCCAGCGCACGGCGACCGCGTAGGGATGACGATCGTCAGTCATTTTCTTTCTCCTCCATGGGCGAATTTTCGGTGGCAACAGGCGTCGTGTCTGAGGCCAAGTCGGTCTCTTCGACTGCAGGTGCCGCGTCATTCTCTTCAACAGGGGGTGGCTTGGGGTGCTCCATCAGCAACAGCTCTTTGAGCCCTTCCATGCCTCCCACGATCTCGCCAAAACGACGGCCAACTGAAGTCAACTTCTTGGATCCGGGCTTGCGCCGGTGGCAGTTGGTGCAGGGTCCGAAAACCCGGGTCACTTCCTCATAGCCATCGATAGTCCGCATCACTTCGTAGTACTTACCCTTGCCGGTGAGCAACTTGCTGCCTGGCTTGTCGTGGCACGAAGTGCAGACCAGATCTTCGGCTTCGCCGATTTCCTCGCTGGCGTGTAGCGATGGGCCGTAAGCGACCAGGACCAGAATGCCAGCGGCGATCATCAGCATTTTATTGGTGCGCATTTCTTCTCCTTTCTGTTTTGCCGAGTCTCGAGCACCGGGTTTCTAGTGACGAGCCTTGGCCCAGGAGACGCCGAAGCTCAGCGTCAGTTGTTCATGACCGACCATCGACCCCGGACCGAACGGATTGACCATCGGGTTGGGATTGGTGTTGGTCTGCTCGATCTCGGGCACGTACTCCAGACCAACGTTGTAGGTCTTGTTGTTGCGCAGGTAGCCGAAGCCGAGGGTCATGTGATCTTCGACGTTGGCCGGGAATAGCGGATTGAGAGTTCCGTCGGGAACCGGGTTCTCGCCGAAGTTGTAGCCGGCGCGCAGGGTCAACCTGTCGTTGGCCCGGTAATCGATGCCCACCGCGTAGACCATCTGATCCTCCCAGTTGAAGACAAAGGGCACCGTAACCGGAGGCGCTCCGGCAACGTCGGGATTGGTGGCGCTTACGGTGATGACATCGATGGCCGCGTCCCAGTCGTAGCGCTTGAGGTCGACGGCGAGAATCAAGTCGTCGGTAGCTCTGAAGGCAAATCCGATTCCGGCCTGAGCGGCGAACGTGAATCCGTCAACATCCACGTCGTAACGCACTTTGCGGCCCAAGAACGGGTGCCCGTCAAAGTTGACGATCAAGGTTCCATCTTCAAAGTTGCTTTCCGTTTCGGTCTGGTAGATCGCCCCGAAGTTGACCCGCGGGTGGATGCGCCACCAGTAACCGATGCGGACATTGCTCTGCAGACCTACAGCCGGGCTATCCATGTCCATGCCGAAGAAGCTCATCTGAGGGTTCTGCGGATTGAAGAAGGAGGTGCCCGGGAAGAATTCGAAAGCGACATCGCCATAGCCGACATTGACAGTCGCTCCGATCGACATGTCCTCAGTAATGGCATAGGCCACGGTTGGGGCGAAGGTCATGAAACGAACTTCGGAGAAAGTGCGGTCTTGAGTGCCGAAGAAGGTGTTGAGATTCTGAAACTCAGCCCCCATGCCACCCTGGGCGATGACACCGAAGCCCCAGCTCCAAGGGGTCTCCTTGCCTCCTCGAACATAGCCGAAGGCCGGTAGTGGAAAGACTGCGTTTTCGCCGTCTGTGACGCCATTGACCAGATTGGCGGTTTCCAGTGAGGGTGCCAGCAACGACAGATTCGCCGAGTAGTGCCGGCCCTGCAATTGCGAAATACCTGCGGGGTTGAAATTGATCGCCAGCGTGCGGTCTGAGATCGCCAGGTTGGCGCCGGCACGACCGGCAGACTCGGCCCCGTAAGCGGTCAGGTACATCCCATTGGTGGCCCCCAACGGCGCGGCCAGAATGGCGATCGACAGCGCCGCGACGAGGCTCAAGGTTGTGCGCGTCTTCATGTTGATATCTCCTAACTTGGTACTTCCACTTTCTTGGAGTGCCGTTTACCCCTCGCTTAGGTGAACAGCACTTGGGCACCGGCAGCTTCATCGAAGAAATCCATCGCTGTGAGCACGCCGTCGACTTGCGAGACCAAGTCCTTTTCTTCCAGTTTGAACATGTCCATGGCCATCCGGCAGGCGTAGATCTTGGCGCCCGAATCGCTGAGGATTTCGAGCATTTCCCGCACTTCCGGAATGTCCAGTTTTTCCATCTGCTTCTTCATCATCGTGCTCGCCAGACTCTCCATGCCCGGTAAGCCGCCGACCATGGTCGGAATGTGCATCGAGGGGTTGCCGACGGTGGCTACGTGCAGGTGGTCCACCTTGCTTTCGGTGATCGCGTCGAGACCCCAGAAGGTGAAGAAAAGAGTTGCGTCGATGCCACTCATGCGCGCGGCGTTGGCGAGAATAAGCCCCGGGTAAACCATGTCCAGGTTGCCTTTGGAAACGATCACCGCCAAGTGTTGGATCGGTTCCCGTGCTGGCTCGCTCGCTTCAGCGATGTTCAGTGTCTTGGTCTCAATCATAGTCTCGGTCATTGGCTGTACCTCCGTCGGTGTATCTGTTGTTAGTAAGTTGTGGCCTAGATGCAGCCCTGCGGCTTGGGCAAACCGGCGACCATCGCTGCTAGCTTTCCGGGCCCTTTTGGGAACAGGCCGTAGAGTTCCTTCATGTTGACGCCTGACATCTTGGAGATGCGCCGCAGGCCTGGAGGTTGTCCTTCTTTGGCGGCGTCTTCGCGGCAGAAGCTGATGACCGTCCAGTGCTGATCGGTCAGTGTCCCAACACCGGCGTCCTCTGCGATCGCCCGCGCGATTTCGGGTGACCACTGGTCGGCATCCACTAAAAACCCGTCATTGGTGGTCTCAACCTGGGTTCCTGCGTACTCTCTGATCGGCATGGTCTTCTCCTTTTCTCAATTGCGTGCGCTGTCAGGCAGCTTTGCGCTTACCCCACATCGACATGCGGTTCGGGACCGGCAATGGCCGCGCAGGCAGCAGGAAGTTCCAATACAGCCAGCGGAAGGCCAACTTGCCGAGATGGTTGCGACGGCTTTCTTTGAGCAGGGTGAACGGACCGACAACCGGCAACGGATAGGTGCCGGGAAGCGGTTCGGTTTCGTAGTTGAAGTCGATTAATAGGCCCTTGCCATGACCCGACTCGATGAAGCAATTGGCGTGTCCATCGAAACCTTCTTTCAGCTCTTCGCCGTGGATTGTCCGCAGAATGTTGTCGGCGACCACTTCACTCTGGAAGTGGGCGACCGATCCGGCTTTTGAGCTGGGTAAGTCGGTGGCATCACCGAGGACGAAAATCGACTCGAATTTCTTGGACTGCAGGGTCGCCGGGTGGGTCGGCACGAAGCCGAGTTCATTGCCGAGACCTGAATCCTCGACGAACGGCGCGCCGCCGTGCGTGGGCACGGAAACCAGCAGGTCGTAAGAAATCCGCCTGCCGTCCCAGGACTCCAATGTCTTCGCCTTGCCATCCACCGATCCGGTGTTGAACTCGGTTTCAAGACGAATCCCTTTTTCCTCTAGCATTCCCCCGAGCTGTCGAGAGCAGGTCGGCTTGGTGAAGGCGCCGTCCAATGGTGTCGCGTAGACCAGGTCTACCTGGTCGCGAAGTCCACGATCGGTGAAGAATGCGTCGGCGAGGAATAGAAATTCGAGCGGGGCAACCGGGCACTTGATCGGCATTTCCACAACGTTGACGACCAGCCGCCCTCGCTCGAACTGGGCCAGCGCATCCCGTAGCGCTTGAGCCCCTTCCAGGGTGTAGAAATCGAACACGCTCCTGTGCCAGTGCTCGCCCAGTAGGCCTTCGGTTTCCTGCGGCCGAATCTCTGAACCGGTGGCAATCACCAGGAGGTCGTAGCCGCGTCGGTCTCCCGATTCAAAGATGATTTCCTTTGCTTCCGGATCGATTCGCTCGACCGCTGCTTGCAGCCATTCCACTCCACGCTTGAGGGTCCTCTTGCGCGGTCGCAGCATGGCCGTTTCGTCCTTCGCTCCAAACGGAAGGAAGAGGAGGCCGGGCTGATAAAGATGCCGGTCGCTCGGGTCGATGACGACCATACGCCATTCAGCGGGTAACCGATCGCGTAAGTGATTGGCCACCATCGTCCCGGCAGTGCCAGCTCCAAGGATGAGTAGTTGTTTCATGCCACAGCCTCCTGGGGAGGAGCGCTGCGAAGGATGGGCCAGCCGGCCTTAGATTTAATTCGTTGATTTTTAACGAGTTATGTCAAAGGGTATAACTCGCCGAAACATAACGTTGCAACTATATGTTGCAACGCTGAAACATTGCATCTTAGTTAGGTGTAAGGAGGCGGTGCTCGCGCATGCGCCGCCACAGCGTCGTGCGGCTGATGCCGAGGGTGCGCGCAGCGGCAGTACGGTTCCACTGGTGCGCCTCAAGAACCCTACGCAGGCGTAGCGTTTCGTCCGAGACCTCCGCCGTGGGCACGGCGGTCTGCTCGTGGGTTGGCGTAAAGTTCGAGTCGCCTTCGAGCCCCGCCGGCAAGTGTTCCGGTAGCACCGTTTGGCCTGGGCAAACCGCCACTGCATACTCCAGCGCGTTCTCGAGCTCCCGCACATTGCCCGGCCAATCGTAGAGAAGGAAACGCCGGATGGTGGCCGGGGAGAGTTGCAGAGAGCGACCACGTCGGCGGCAGATGCGGGCCAGCAGGGTCTGGGCAAGGGGCTCAATGTCTTCCGGCCGAGCTCGTAGAGGCGGGATTTCGATTGGAACGACGCGAAGACGATAGTAGAGATCCTCTCGAAATCGCCCCTCGAGCACGGCGCGCTTGAGGTCCAAGTTGGTGGCCGCGAGGATGCGAGCGTCGGTGGTCCTAGTGTGGCTTTCGCCGACGCGTTCAAAAGTCCGCTCTTGCAGCACGCGCAAGAGTTTGACTTGCAGCGGAAGGGCAATGTCGCCGACTTCGTCGAGAAACAGGGTGCCATCTTGCGCCAGCTCGAATCGACCGGCCCGGTCCCGGATGGCACCGGTAAACGCACCGCGTACGTGGCCGAACAGCTCGCTTTCCAGTAACTCGCCCGGAAGCGCACCGCAGTTGACCGCTATAAAAGGGCCTTGACTGCGGGGAGAGTTCTTGTGGATGGCGCGGGCCACAACCTCTTTGCCGGTGCCGCTTTCGCCGGTGAGCAGCACCGTGGCGTCACTGTGGCGCAAGCTGACGACGAGATCAAAGATACGCTGCATGACCGGAGAGCGGGCGATGAGGCCGGAAAGGGAAGCTGGGCCGCTGGCTCCGACGGCGGTCTCTTCGATGGCCGGGCGCGCTACTACCAGATAGGCAATGCGAGGATCGCAATGCTCTCCGTCGCTGTCGCGCAGAGGCGCTGCGGAGATCGACACCAAATGCGATTCGCCTTCCGGATCGACGAGGTAAGCGCGCCACCCTTCGCGGCGCTTCCCCTCCTCGAGGGCTACTCGCAACTCACGCGATGGGCCAAAGAGGTTTTCGCCGAGGATTTCCTGAACCGGTCGCCCCACCCACTGCGCGATTTCCGGTCCATAGAGACCCTCTGCGCTTCCCGACACATGAACGACGGAGAAATCTCGCCCCAAGCAAAGGACAATTCGGCCCAGCGCACCAAATGCAGTCGACAACGCGTGCAAGCCCGCGTCGAGATCGGTCACATGACCATTATCGCCTACCGCGGAGTTGGTTTTTGAGAGTTACTAAGGCAATGGACAGAAATGAGAAACCGTCATCTCTCCGCCGGACGCGACTGAGAAGTCGTTCTCGAACATAACGACTTGCCCCTCCAACACCAGGTTGCCGGTGCCGGAAACATCTGCGGTGCCTGTGGCGGTGATGGTGCTGGCCCGGTATTGCTCCAATGCAGCGGTCGGATTGACGATGGTGACCGCCACGTCACAATCGACGCAAACGCGCCCGGCTGCCGTGCGCCAGCGGCCGTCCTCGCTGGGGTTGTTGGTCGGGGTTCCCCTAGTGATGGCGTGCTGGTTGTAGATCCAGAAACATTGGCTGGCCTCGTCCACGGTCGCGGCGCTGTAGTCACCCCATCGATTCAGCGCTCCGATTGACGGATCGAGAGTACGCACGTACCAGTCCGTGCCGGCGCGCAAGGTCGTCGACGAACCGATGGTGCCAGCGGCATCGCCTTGTTCGCGCACCGCATAGTAGGAGCCGGGGTAGATGGTCGGCGCCGAAGCAGAAAACCCGACGATCATCTCTCCGGTCGCGTTGACGTCAACTGCAGGGTAGAAGGTGTGCGTATCGGTGGCGATGTCCTCGCCGCCAATGCTGCCTTGATCGGTGAGGGATGTCGACGCCGACATCGCGGTGCTGAGGGTCGACGTGTCCAGGTTCCACCAGTGCGCCGTGGACTCCCCGGCGTCGCCCCCCGACGCAGGATCGATGGCCGCCGCCAAATACAACTGTCCGTCCCGCCATACCGCGTTGATGGCACGCCGGTCGCCTACATGAATGCCGGTTCCCGAACCCATCTGCGGAGCGTCCGGGAGATCCGCCGTCGACGTCTCGAGATTGCCGGCGGAGACGAACTCATGCACAAATGTGGGGGTTCCCAAGGGATCATCGACGCGCACAACTTGGACGAGCTCATTCCCGGTCATGCTGTCAAAGAGACCCGAATACGACACCAGAAAGGTGCCGACGTCGGCTCCCGAAGGTCCGTAAAAATCTTCCGGGTTGGTGCGCATGATCGCCGGTTGCGTCGTCACATCTACGGCGGCGACCGCCGTTAAGGGATCGTAGGGACCGTTCACAATCGCAGTTCCACCGGCGTACCAGCCGCCGCTTTCGCCCTTGTCGAGGATCCACAACCGCACACCCTGGTAGTCAAACGGAGACGCAATCTCAAACATGTCTCCATTGATGTAGATGGCCTCCTCGTCGTAGGCGAACCCAGGATAGTCGAGGGCCCCGGCGTTCCCGTCGATCGTAACCAGTGAGTTGATCGAGATCGCGTACCAGTCGCCATTAGGGTCGGCGTCATCCGAAACCGCCATGTAAATCCTCGATTCATCGGTCACGTCGTCGTATTCCAGCGTGACGATGACAAAGCGCTCGGCGTAGTGGTCGTACAGCACCTTGGGATCGAAGGTATAGGTGGTGGGAGCCAACGAGGAAAAGAAATCGGCAAGTGCCTCATCGTGCAGCAGGGTGCCGTCTTGATTGTGGAATCTCACTGAGACGTTGGTGACCACTACCACGAAGTCTCCTCCCACTGCGGCATTGCTGTCGGGAGGAATGAAGATGCAACCTACCCCGACGCCACCGCAACCGATGGTGTTGGCCGCATTGGTATCAGTGTCGATGGTTTCGAAATCACTGGTCAACGGCGCCGCCATACTTGAAAACGTCACCGGCAGCGCCTCAGTCGATGTGGAGAGCGTCGTTGGGCCGATTGCCGTAACCGCTTTGCCAAGGCCCTTTCGCCCGGGTCTCGGCCGGCCGGCCGGGCCAGGTACGTCCCGAGCCACCACATCTAGAACAGGCCACCCACGACTGCTCAGACTGCCGGCGACGACGGTCCAGGGTTCGGTGCGGGAGTAAGAGGTGCGAGACGCCACCGTACGGGCGGAATTGGGGCGGAACGCTCGCGCTTCCCCAGCCACTGGTACCGGGCGCGACAGCGGGCGCTGGCCTGGTGCGCTCTCTACCGTTGTGTTTCGGTCGGTGGTCTCTTGAGCGACTTCTGGTGTCGCAGAGTCTGGCTTCGTAAGTCGCGGGCTCTCGACCTGTTGGTCTACTGTCGCGCAACCCCAAAAAAACAGAGAAGCAACGCCGATCGCGATTCTCGCGGCCAAGATTTGTTTGATCTTCACGTGCGCCCCAACAACAGATTGCCCGAATGGCGAGCCGGGCAAGTAAAAAAAGAATAGGAGAAAAGCTGACCCGGCCCCGACGCCGGCCAGCGGCCTAGGATTCTACGCCAAAGACGGCGAGATTCTGTGCCTGACACTGTTGACAGCTTGAGGATGACCACGGTACAAAGCAACTAGCTTTTTGGAGAACGCAATGCGTCGAACCACTTTTCGAGCCCTATTCTTTCGAGCTCTATTCGCCCTTGTCGCAGTATTGGCAGTGGCCGCTGTCCCCCTGGCGGGTCAGACCTACACCGTCACTCTCAACAATGGCAATCAGTGGGTTTCCAACTACCGACCTGTGGTTACCGCAAAAGATGAATCCCAGGTCCGTCTGTTGACCACATCGGGCAGTTGGATCCTGCTCAACAAAGACAACATCGCAGACTTGGACATCAAGATCCCGGGTGGTCGCGTCGGCACCCTGCGACCGGACGGTGCGATCATCCTCGGCGCCGCAGCCAACGACACAGTCGAAGAAGCCGAAATTTCTTCGGACCCTGCCACAAGACTTCTTGAGTACATGATCGAACGCGACGCAAACCAGCGTGACTATTCAGTCGATCAGTTTGCCGAGCCGAGCGAGGCCGGACGTGGAGGACTGCCGGTTACTGGGCTGGGTCCACCACCTGGACAGGCTGTCGGCAGCGGTACAACGAGCTTTGGCGTTGGTGGCAGCGGCGTCGAGGCAGTCGAGCCCGACGACGTCCAATAGGGCAACGTTCACTTCATTGAGCTTTTCGCGCCTGCTGGTTCTGCGGGCCTGGTTCTGGGGGTAGGTAACAAGTAAGGTACTTCCGTTATGGAAGTCCACGCCGTTCTCCCCTGGTACATCGCTGGACCGCTTATTGGGCTGACGGTGCCGCTGTTGTTGTGGATTGGCAACAAGTCTTTTGGCATCTCTTCCAGCCTTAGACACACCTGCGCGGCGGTGACGGGTGGCAAGAACCCCTATTTCAACTACGACTGGAAAGGCGAAGGCCTATGGAATCTGGTGTTCGTCGCCGGGCTGTTCATCGGCGGATGGGCGGCGGTGAAGTTTTTCAACGCCGGCGGACCCGTGGACGTCGCGCCGGCAGCCGAAGCCGCCTTTGCAAAATGGGGAATCGCCCCATCTGACGGCTTGCTGCCGCGCGAGATCTTTTCTTGGAGCCGACTGACCAGCCTGCCGGCGTTGCTGTCGATTGTCGCCGGTGGTTTTTTCGTCGGGTTCGGAGCGCGATGGGCAGGCGGTTGTACTTCCGGCCACGCAATCACCGGCACCTCCAATTTCGACAAAGCCTCTTTCCTTGCCGTCATCGGGTTCTTCGTCGGTGGCCTGTTCGCGCACTGGGTGCTGTTGCCGAGGATCTTGGCCCTATGATGGCTTCCAGCAACCCTATCCGCGCTTTTCTGCTCTACATCGTAGCGGGGATCTATTTCGGCATCGTCCTGACCGTGGCCGAGATCAATTCCTGGTTCCGCATCCAGGAAATGTTCCACTTCTCGAGTTTCCACATGTACGGCGTCTTGATCAGCGCCATTGTCGTGGCCATGGTTTCGGTGCGGTTGATGCGTCGCGCTGGCGTGCGCGACCTCGATGGCAATGTTCCGGACCTTGAAGACAAAGCTTTCTCCAACGGCGGACGTCGGTACTGGATGGGCGGCCTGGTTTTCGGACTGGGCTGGGGAATCACCGGAGCCTGTCCCGGTCCGATCTACAGCTTGATCGGGGCCGGAGAGACCACCGTCTTCGTGCTACTCGCGTCGGCTCTCCTCGGCGCCGCTTGCTACTACCGTATCGCCCACCGATTGCCCCGGTAAGTCGAGGCCGCACATGTGTGGGCGCTACTCCATCACGGCCACTGATGATGAACTGGAATCAGAGTTCGGCGTTGCCTTCGCCGATCACGAGCCCCGTTTCAACGTCGCCCCGACACAGGCCGCTCCCGTCGTCCGATTGGGCAGCGACGGCGAACACGAATCGCTGAGCATCAAGTGGGGTTTCACTCCGCGCCAGTCGCCCGTAGCCCCACTGATCAACGCGCGGGTCGAAACCGCGGCGCACCGCAATTCCTTCCGCGAGAGCTTTCGACACCGCCGCTGCTTGGTTCCCGCCACCGGCTTCTACGAATGGAAGTCCCGCGGCGAACCCATCTTGTTTCGGCGGAGAACGGGTGACGTGTTTGCACTGGCCGGGCTTTGGACATCGGAGCGCGATGACCTGAAATTCACACTGTTGACCGGTCCGGCTCAAGACCCCGTCGTTGACATTCACCATCGTATGCCGATCATCCTCCCCGTCGAAGCTCGACCGGCTTGGCTGGATGCGTCGCTCACTGACGCCGACGCGGTTGATGATTTGCTCTCCTCGCTGCCGACGCAACAGCTGACCGCAACCGCCGTTTCTCCGTACGTGAACAAGGCCGTCCATGAAGGACCAGAATGCTGGCAGCCGGCCGCCGAGCAGTTACCCTTGATTTAGCGCCTGAGACCCCAACTTCTAGGGTCTAGCTAAACGCCAGTTCGATCAGTGCCTTTTGTTCCAGTTGGTGTGCTTTGAGTGAGCCGGTCGCGGGACTGGCTGAAGCGGAGCGTTTGATGGTGCGCACGGCACGGCCGCGGGTCAGTCGCTCAATGCGCGGCACGACAAAAAACAGGGCGCCGTGATTCGCCGGCTCCTCTTGCACCCAAACCACGTCTCTCGCTTCGCCCAGGCGATCCAGTTCGGCGCGCAACCCCTGTTCGGGAAAAGGATAAAACTGCTCGAGGGTGACGATGGCGACTCGATCGGCACCTCTCTGGGCACGGGCGTGGCGCAGCTCGTGGGCCAACTTGCCGCTGCAGAGGAGCACACGGTCGGCCTCTGTGACATGGAGATCGGCGAGAACACCCTGGAAGCGCCCTGAAGTGAATTCGCTGAGCTTGGATGTCGCTGGAGCCGCCCGCAACATGCTTTTCGGCGTCATAACGATCAGCGGTTTTCGCCACGACCGCAACGCCTGCCTGCGCAGCAGGTGAAAGTGTTGCGCCGCAGTCGACGGCTGCGCCACCTGAATGGCGTCCTCGGCCGCGAGTTGCAGATAGCGCTCGAGGCGAGCGCTGGAGTGCTCCGGCCCCTGGCCTTCGAATCCGTGGGGAAGCAGCACCACCAAGCCCGACAGCAGGCCCCACTTGTCCTCTCCGGCGGCGAGAAACTGATCGATAATCACCTGCGCGCCGTTGGCGAAATCGCCAAACTGCGCCTCCCAGGCGACCAGCGCCTCCGGATAGTCACGACTGTAGCCATATTCAAAGCCCAAAACCGCCGCTTCCGAAAGGGGCGAATCGAAAATCTGAAAGGAGGCTTCGTCGACTTTCTGACTGTGGAGCAAGCCGTACTCCGCCCCCGTCTCGGTGTCGCGCAGCACAAAGTGGCGATGGCTGAAGGTGCCGCGGCGGCTGTCTTGACCGGAGATGCGCACCGGGATTCCCTGTCGTAACAGCGAGCCATAGGCGAAAAATTCAGCCATACCAAAGTCCACCGGGCGCTCACCGAGGGCCATTTCCCTGCGCTGGGCCAAGAGGCGATCGACTTTGGGGTGGACGGAGAAGCCCTCCTCAGGACCAGTCAGAGCCTCTGCCAACTCAACGGCAGTGGCGTTGTTGATGGCAGTGGTGACGTCATCTAGAGAACTGTCATGCGCACCGCCACTAAAGCCGCTCCAGTAATCAGGCAGATTGCGCAAAAGCGGGGCCGTTTCGAGCGTCGCAGCTTCGTCCTTGGCGGCGCTGATCTCATCCCAGATCTCCTTTGCCACGGCGTCCAGTTCTTCTGCGGGGAGCTCGGCTCGTTCCGCGTAGTCCTGCCACAGGGGCCGCCGTTTCTGGATCGTCGCGTAGAGCTGCGGCTGAGTCATGGTTGGGTCGTCGATCTCGCTGTGGCCGTGACGCCGGTAGCCGATGAGGTCGACGACCACGTCGCTGGCGAATTCGTAGCGGTAGTCGGTGGCTATGCGCGCCGCTCGCACTACCGCGTCCGGATCTTCGGCGTTGACGTGAAAGATGGGAATGGGTAGCCGCTTGGCTACATCCGAAGCGAAGCGCGACGAATGGAGCGCGGGCGGCTCGGCCGTGAACCCGATCAGATTGTTGGCGATGACATGCACCGTTCCGCCAACTCCGTAACCGTCGATTTCCGCCAGATTGAGGGTCTCGGCAGTGATTCCTTGGCCTGCAAAAGCGGCATCGCCATGGATCAACAGTGGGAACACACTGCGGCGAGCCGACTCACCACCACCGAGGCGATCTTGCTTGGCGCGCGCTCGGCCCATCATCACCGGATTGACCGCCTCCAGATGGCTGGGATTGGAGACCAAATGAGTGGCGATGCGATCCCCTGAATCGGTCCTGAACTCGCCGGTGGCTCCAAGGTGATACTTGACGTCTCCGGCGCCCATGATGCTGCGCGGATCGACGTCTTCGAACCCGGCCATAAGTTGTGAATAGGGCTTGCCGACGATGTGCGCCATGACGTTGAGGCGACCGCGGTGGCTCATGGCTAGGATTGCGGTCGTCGCGCCTCCCGCGGACGCCGCCGTCAGCGACTCCTTCAGCAGAGGAATCAAGCTCTCCAGCCCTTCAATCGAGAACCGTTTGTTGCCCAGGTATCGCGTCTGTAGTAGCTGCTCGAAAGTGGCGGCGCGAATGAGCTGATCCACAATCCGGCGCTGGTCGATCGCCGTCGGCTCGCTCTCCATCCGTTCCTGAATCCACGTACGGCGACGCGGATCGGCAATGTGCATGAACTCCACCGCCAGCGTGCCGCAGTAGTAGCGGCGAATCTCTTCGGCCCCACTAACGGCCAGTTCAGGATGCTCAGCTTGCTTGAGCCGTCCGAGCCAATCCAGGTCGGCTTGCAGATAGCCCCATCGGCGAAAGGCATCGTGAACGGGTTGGGACTTACTCACCGGCGTGAGCTTATGGCGGAAGCCTGCTGGGAAAAAGCCAGCAGGCCGGGAAATTCACTAATTCAGGAAAAGCGAACCGGCAACTAGCTCGCCGGCAAGCGATCAGCTAGATCTCGACGGATGTGTTGGTACATGCCGTCAAGTTGACTGTTGACGGAAAAAGCTTTCTGACGGGCTTTTTCGGCCGCTTCATGGTCGCCATCTACGTCCAGCGCAACCGACAGGTTGAGGTAGTTCCACAGCTTCAACAGCCCAGGGTCGTGGCCGGTAAAAAACAGATACTCGTCCGCGGCCTTGAACTTCTCGATCGCCGCCTCTGTTTGATCGTCGGCCAGCAAACGCACACCTTCCATATGCGCCATGATTCCGTGCACCGGATGCTTGTCGCTGACGAAGCCCAGCTCCTCGAACTCCGCCAGTTCGGCCACGAGCTTTGATTCCATCTCGCTTGCGAGATCGGTGTTTCCGGCAAAGGCGTGCATTCGATGCAGCATCGGGTCGACCTCGATCGTCTTCCGACAACCGTCTTCTCGCTCGACGCTCCAGTCTTCGTAGTTGCCCTTCTGGAAGTCGCTCCACAGCTTGACTCCACAGTTCAAATTCAAATTGTGGTTCTCGTCGCAATGCTGTGCGGCGCCCTCGAGAATCCCCTCAAACCGACCCTCAAATCCGGCGACGGCCGCCAGGGTCAGTTGATGGTTATAGGAGGCGCAGAAGCCCGGATGAATCTCAAGCGCTGCTTCGAATTCCTCCCACGCCTCATCGTAACGGCCGATAAGAGTTAGCAGTTCGCCACGGGAGTCATGGGGATTCGCCTGGTCGGGGGCGATGAATTGGTAGGTCATGAAGTGGTCTTCGGCAGCGGCGAAGTCACCCTTGCCCATGGCAATGTAGCCAAGATTGTTTTGCGCCGTCACCCAATTGGGGTCGGCTTCCAGGAGTTTTAGGTAATAACTCTCAGCTTCGTCGAGTTCAAAACGACCCCAGGCCAATCCGGCTTTGGTCTGCAGTCCCCAGACGTTCTTGGGGTGTTCGGCGAGGAAGCGATTGAGCGTTACTCCGGCATCGTCTTGCCTACCTTCAAGCCGCGCAACGTTGTACTCAACCAGGAAGCGCTCGTGGTCCTTGAGTCGACCTAAGTCGGCCGTCTTGATTTCCTCAAGCAGCGGTTTGTGCTCTTCGTATGATGTGTATTGGAGCATCATGACTTTGGCGGCGACAAAGTCAGCGTCCAGTTCTGCAGCCCTGGCGAAGTGTTTTTTGGCTTCTTCGCCGTAGAGACGCATCGAGGCTTCACGTCCGAGCAGGAACTCCTCGAGCGCTTCTGAAGATGCGGTGGACCACTCGTCGCGCTCCCCGCGCACAACGGAAAACAACACCGCAGCAACGGCCACCAACACCAGTACCAAAATGACAGATTTCTTCATGACGACGTTCCTCGTCGCTTGAGCGCGATCACCGTGATGTCATCGTACGGCTCCGCGCCCTCTACAAATACGTCTACGGCCTCAATAAGTTCTTGCACCAGTTGACCAGGATGTCCTTTTTGGCGTCGCATGATTTCGCGCACGCGCGCAAGGCCGAAGAACTCTCCGCGAGGATTGGTTGCTTCAACCAGACCATCCGAGTAACAAAGGACCAAGTCGCCTTCGTTGACAGCCACTTCTTGAGCGCGATATTCGCTGCCGTTGACAAGCCCGCCCAACGGAATTCGATGTTCGGGCGGGTCCAGCTCCACCAAATCGCCGGATTGGCGCAAAAGGAGAGGTTCGGGCTGACCGGCGAGTAAGTATCGCAGTTGATCTCCGCTCGCAGTCAGATAGGCCAAGGCGACGAAACTGCGTCTTTTCCCCAGGGTGTACAGACGCTCGTTGGCCAACTCGAACAGGCGCTCGGGGGAGCGCTCGGTCAACGCCAAAGAGTGCAGCGCCTCATGCGCCGCCATCATCATCAGTGCGCCGGAGATCGATTTGCCAGCCACATCACCGTAGACCAGTGCTCTTGCGCCTTCCGCCGGCCCCGGCAGCTCGGTGAAAAAATCCCCTCCGACTTTGGCGGCCGGACTGCAGTGCGCCGCCACCATCCATTCCTCGCCAAAGCTGATTGAGGTTGGCAGAAGATCCTCTTGTACCCCAGCGGCAATCGCCAGTTCGCGCTCCATCTCCGCCTGACTGGCACGCTCCTCCAGCAACATATTGGTCTCGAGGGCGATCGCCGCCTGTGCCGTGAGGCGTCGCAGCAGATCCAACTCGGCCTCCTCGAACACCAACTGGGTAATCTTGTCGCCGAGGACCATCAGGCCGACTCGACGACGGGGCGTCGACAGCAGTGCGACCACTTTGACCCCCACCTCATTCAACTCGTCAATCCACTCGATCAGTTCTGGATGCTCGTGGCTGTGTCCTCCCAACTCATCCAGGGCAACGACGCCGCGCTGGCGGACCAGCGTCTTCTCCAAGCCCGGAATCGACGGCAGTTTTGCCGGCAGTTGCACCGGACCCGCGGTGCGGACCAGGTCCTCCTCTCCTTCCAGATAGAGTCCTGAGAATTCGAGCTCCAGTCTTTGCGGCAGCGTGTCCACGAGACCGTGCACGACCGGTTGCAAATCGACTTTCTCCTCAAAGGCGAGTTCGATTTCGCCGATCGCCTTCTCCAGTTGGCTGCGATCGGCGTAGAAGAACCGCTCCACCAGCGTCTGCACACGTCGGCGCAAGGGCTCGAAAAGAAAGACAACGGCGAGCGCCAGCAGGGGCGGCACCCATGGAGAACTCACCAGAGCCGGTGTGCGCGACAACAGTCCGATCGCCACCAGGCCTAGAGCGTAGGCGCCGGTGATCAAGGCCATGGTCACGGTGTAGAGAACGCTGCGCCGCAAGATCACCTGCACATCGAGCATGCGAAAGACGACGATGGCGTAGGCGAAGGTAATGGGCACCAAAGCCAAGGGAACGACGCCCAACCAGAGAAATCGTTCGGTGCGCAAGATCGCGGGGAACGCAACTGTGGTTGTCAAGAATGGCAGCAACCCGAACAGGGATCCAAAAAGGACCAGATACGCGCCCCGCTTCTCGCGCACATTGGTGAGGCGAATCGCGTTCCAGAGCAGAACGCCGAGCCCCGCGACGATGTACACCGCCAAGACACCCCAGTTGGCCAGCGGCGCTCCGCTGACCAAGTTGAGCGAACTGCCCCGTAACTCTCGCCACAAGATCGCTACCAGCAAGGTCAGCGCCGGAATCGTGTACACCGTAGTCAGCAGAGTCATCCACGGACGCCGGTTGCGCTGGCCACGGTGGCTTTCGGACAGGGCCCGTCGCGGAAAGATCAAAAAGAAATGAAAGAAACAAGCCGGTAGCCACACCAAAGCCAGCGTCCCTAGTTCCAAAAACAACGCGTCGGTGCGGCCGTAGGACAGAGGTCGCAGCCGAAAGGCCAAGAACCACATGAACAGAACGCAGAGCAGAAAGAACAACTGCGCAACTCGCCGGCGCGGCTGGCGACGAAAAACAAACCAGCCGACGAAAAAGAACGCGAAGCCCAGAACGCAAGCGTAAATGTATGGCGCCGTGACCAGTCGACGTGGGCCGAGTTGAACTTTTACTTCATTCAGTCCGGCGGCATTCTCGATGAGATAGGGAACTTCATCCCCCACCGAGCGAGCCCCGAGCAGGGAACCTGCATGAGTCGAAGATCTGAGGATGGTGCGGTCGATGCCGACGATGCGATCGCCAGCACGGATTCCTGCGCTCGCCGCGCCGGAATCCGGCAGCACCTCGCGCACGATGATTTCTTCGGCTTGTTCTTCGTCCAGAGCGACGCCGTCGAATGGCCGCGGCCGCACGATGTCGACCACCGAAGCCAGCACTAAGGCCAGCCCCAGCCAGCCGGCGATTGCCAACCAACGAGGCTTGATCCGGCCTGGTGACGAACTAGACACTGCGGTCATAGACCTACGCTACGCAAACTGAGTTCCATTGTGTCAATTCTGCGGGGCACAGCGGCAGAAACTCCGCCGCAAGGCTAGTTGCCAATCTAATTGCCAATGTACCAATTGCCCGTCTACTAGCTGCCAGTCTGCTAACTGCCCGTCTACTGACTGCCAGCGTAGAAATACCGCCCGATCCCGACCGTAAAAATGAGATCGCCCCACAAAGCGTGTTCGAGTGTCGCACAAGCCAAGGATCGATGCTTCCGGTAAGTCGTCATGAAGAGCAATCCGGCCGGAAACGACAGCACCACCGCCACCCAATTGCGAAACAAGATATGAGCCCAAGCAAAAGCCATCGCTCCGACGATCACCAACGCCGGGCCGAGTAGCCGTCTGTAGCGATGGACAAAGAAGGCCCGGAAAATCACCTCCTGCGGCCAAGCCGATAGAAGCGGATAGAGCGTCATCACCAACAGCCACATCTGCGGCGCCTGGCGCGGGAACGCAAACAACCACTCGGGAGCCAACCACAATGTCACTACGGTCAGAACCACCCATCCGATTGCCCAACGCAGCAAGATTCCAGGCAATGCTTTGGGGATCTCCGAACCGCGCCAAAGGTTGGAGCGATTGAAATTCTTGTCCCGCAGCAGTACAACCAGACAAACGGCTCCGGCGATCAGCAGCGGCAAAATGACCGGAGGTTGCGCGGCCAGATATGCCAGCGCAAGAGGCGCCAGCCCAAAGACCGATACAAGCTCAGTGCTGCGGAGCAGCCGAGTGCGCGTCACTGTGGACACAGATCCCCGTCCAACGAAGCAAGCGCGAAATCCAACCCTGTTCGTTGCGCAGGTAAATCGAACGTTCGCGCACAAAGGACTCGACCCGCCGCGACACCTCCTGCACTTTCTGATCTTCAGTCAAATGCGAAGGCTCACCCAAGAACACCTCGCCCGAATCAACCGTCGATGTAAACCTCAAAGAACCGCCCTTGGACACCGCGACCGAGGCACTCATCCCCGGCTTGAGCGTCACTTCGACGTGCAAATCCCCGTGATTCTCATGCGGAGCGCTGTGAATCCTCGAACGCACATTCGCCCTACCCGTCGCGATCATCGTCACCGCGTCGATACAAGCTTCCTGCAGTTCCGTCGCAAGAGTGAACGCCATAGCTGGGGCGGAATATATATGAGTCCAGTGAGAGAGGCATGCTGAAAAAGGAGACATTTGACTCAGAGTCAGAACGTGTTCTGGGGAACCACCTTTGTGTGGTCCTCATTTAACCTAGCGTTATATCGATATCCAGAACGGAGTTGCTATTAGCTACTGCGGCTTTGTTTTTGGCGTGTGCATCGAACACGACTGCACCGCCACTCACCGGGACCACGAAAAAAGCAACGCCCGTGGCTCCCCATTGTGAGTGTCGGTGTTCCCAGCCCCAATGGCTGCCGCAAAGTGAAGATTCGACTTATGGCCACAGCCCAGGTCCGGATATTTCCCCAAAAAAAACGCTCGACTGGCTGCCTATCTACTAAAAGCTGACTGAATTCCAGCGCCCAAGATTCACCAACTCACTCGCGCTTTCCTAGAGGATCAGTCGTCTGCTTCCTGCCCTTGGCAGTGTTTCTAAGTTCTTCGACCTGCTTTGGTCTAGCAACGTCGAAACGGTCCTCCGGCAACTATTGAGGGAATGCGCCCCGCGGCGACGCCTTCTCTACTAGGAAGATCGCTTGGCTTTTGACTCGGCGATGAGAACTCAAAGAAATCTGATTCAAGCAAGGAGGAACATGAAGCAGCTCAAGCTAATCGTCGGAATATCGGTGTGCCTGATCGCAACTCAAGCATTGTCCGATGTGAACCGAGCCTATTACCGCTACTACCCCTATCTGGTACAACTTGGGGACTCTTACAGTACTGGCTTCGGAGTCCTTCCGGGAGACCCTCCTACGCTGGACCCTGCATCCCTTTATTGCGGTAACCCTACATACCAGGACTACTCTGTTGTCCCTGTTGCTAGGCTGCGGAAAGAATACGAAGACCGTGGAAAACAAGTCACGGCGTTGTTCGAATCTTGCGGGGGAGCCGAAATCGCAGATCTCAACGGACAATTAAAACGCTGTCCTCCCGCATGTTCCGGCCACAGGTAATGGAACTCTTTTTGTTATGACTATCGGCGGCAACGATGTAAGGACCGAGAATGGCCTTACATGGCCTAAAGCGATCAGGGAGTGCCTGGAGCATGATATACGAGAGGATTGTCATATCGCGGACCCCAAAAACTACACGCTTAGCAAGGAATCGCTGGACGGGATCCGGTTCAACCTTACCCAGACCTTAGTCCAAATGGGGTTGCAGTGGCCCGACTCAACTATTGTAGTTCTGGGCTACCCTAGACTGCTGCAACCGCTTGTACTGTCCAACATACCCCCGTTCGCCCTGGCTTGTCCTGGAATGACAGGCATAAGCGGAGGGGAGGCCCTCTTCTTTGACGATCAGGCAGGGCGCTTGAATTCCGCTGTCGCCGATGCAATTCAACTCGCCGACGATGCCGTGGAAGCATCGGTCCTTTTCATCGATGTTGACCCCTTTTTTGCCGCGGGGGGAGCCTGCCTCTGGGATCCGTTTGATTGGACGAGGACCATAAACGATGTCGCCTACCACTCATTGGGCCCCCCAGAACCTGTGCCATCTGCCAACTCACTTCATCCTACCCGGAACGGCTGGACAGCATACTGGCAGGCTCTCGCCTCAAGACACATCGTTGTTTACCCTGAAACTACACAACCGCTAGCGCCTACAGACGATGAAGATTAAGGTCTTTGGCTAGAAGAGAGCCCGACCAACTAGCAGTCAGTGCGAATACAGTGACGAAGTTATTGGAGTCCGCGGTCGAATCGGATCGCGGTCGGTGGTCCTCAAATACGTCCGGTTTCGGCCGAGGCTCGTCGGGTTGCTCATCGCGCAATGCACGACCGTTTTACGGTTGCGGAATTCGTGACCTGAGTGCTTCGAGCCTGCGAGAAGCGCGACGTCCCAGAAGCCCTTCGGGGCTCCAGTACTGCAATTGAGTGTCAGGGTGTAGTCACCGAAAGTGGTTTTGGGCTCAGTTATCCGTCGAAATCCTTCCAGCGAACAACCCAGGCAATGAGTACACCCAGATTTCAAACTTGGCTACTCAATCCACTGATCGCGGTTCTGCCCTTCGGTAGGAATCGAGTTCAGAAAACCAACAATCTCCTCACGATGGGATCGACCTTTGTACGCCTTCACGCCATCAGGGCGACGTCTGTAGTCGCCATCTACTCCTGAATATCTGTCGAGAAACGTCTCGAGCGATTTCCGGCCAACCAGGAGTTGGTGTAGTTCCGAGAGCCACATTGGTCCAACATTCCCCCGCTGCCCACCTTTTGAAGTAACAACGCCCGACTCACCTATGGCAACGAAGTCATGAAACAAGACGGTGCGCCCGATATTCGTCCCAAAATGGGGGCCGAGCACTATCCACATTCCGATGCCAAAGGGACCGCGTCTTACTTCCGCCACCGCATCTCGATAGCTAAGCCCGTTGCTGACAATTGGGGGACCCACCAAAAGTCTAGGCGACAAGGGATCCATCGGATCTCCTATTCCAGTTTGAACCGTCCACATCGGCAATACGAGGACCCTCTCTTGATTCTCAAAGACCCCTGACTCTTCAGATTGATCGTTCCAGTGCAAACTGAACTTGGGCGGTCCACCACGGTACACAAATGGCGTACAGGCACCGAGAACCAAAAGCGTCACCAAACAGATGGGGAGTTGAATCTGTTTCTGCATCCTTTGATCCTAAAAGGCCTGAGAGATGGCGAAGTTCGGGACTCGATCCCTGCCCTCCCCTTTCTTGATCGCAATGTACTCTTGGTGCTGTGCTTGCACTGGTACCTCCGGATGAACCTGCACCCACCGTCACAAACGTCATAGTTTCATTGACCAGCGAGTTCTGAGCACTGGTGCTATTGGCGGTTGTCTGGATCCCTGTAAGAGAGCACGTTTGGCATCCGCACCGAACTTACATCTCTTGTTGGAGGTGGTTTCAAAACTTCCAATCAGGCGACGGTATTTCTCGCTCTTCGACGATCTGGAAACCGACCACATACGGAAGAAACACGCATACCGGTTGCTCTTCTATAGTTGCCAACGTAAACCTCGACATTTTTGCCGCTTCAAGGGCTGTCCCATCTAAGCCCATCGGCAAGCCCTTTACTACTTGTTGCGGTACGAACCGCCCCGTCAAGTCAACTATTCCTTCGATAATGACGATTCCGTGAATCCTGGCTTTTTCAGCTATCGCCGTGTACCTCGGCGTCGGAGAATAGAGCTTCTCTGGCCTGACTAATGACCCTCCGACTCTAAGTGGAGGATCAATGCATTGGGGCTGCGCTTCGCCTTGAGAAGTCAAGGCTTCACTCGTTGCCCAGTCCTCGAATTCTTTCTCTACCTCTGCAAAGAGCTGTCTCGCAGCCTTTCTGTCCCTGAACTCTAGTGCTACCTGAAGCCAGTACAAGGACCAGGCATATGACCGATCGATGATCTCGGGCTCCTCACTTGCCCCTGTTAGTTCGTAAAAGATATTTGCAATATGGACTGCGCCGTCGTGGCGCTCTCTCCCACCCTTACCGACTCGATATGCGTGCGCTGCGGCCTCGATTGCTTCTTTTTGAATTCCCGACACCGGCAAGGTCTTCAGATCACGCATGAGGAGCTCTAACGAGTCTGGGCGTTCGAAATGTCGGCTATCGTTGCGCCCGGTGCGCGCCAGTTCAAGACCAGTTTTGGGTTCGGTGGGAGGTGGCTCTTGAGTTTGCGCGGGACCCGATGGCAGGAGCAGCGCGAGCCACACCGCCGCAGTAGTAGTCACTCTAGGCATGAACTTGGGTACTTTACACATCTGCCATCCAATATTCACTGAACAGATCGCCATCACTAAGACTACCCGTTCAACCCAGATCGGATTCGCGACCTGAGCGCTTCGAGCCCGCAAGAAGCGCGATGTCCCAGAAGCCCTGACCTACGGCTCCGGAGGCCGCGCCAGTAATACCCACAAGAAACTATTAATCAATAACTTAGACAATTATCTAAGTGGTCGTGCAACCTATGTGCAACCACGGGGCTCGATTTCGGGGCATTTTCGGCTCTTTAGGCTCGTCTGTTCACTGGCTCAACATGAGCCGCAACTGGGTACTGCCCAAGGAGATGAGATATGTCGAAGAAAACGAATACGTCCGTGACACCGGAAGACCGCGCCAAAGAGCAGCTCATCGAAGCGAAGGAAAAGCTTGTTGCACTGCGCAGCGACTTCTCGAATGTGATCGAAAGCCTCAAGGATACCGACGGCTATAAGCGAGGCGACCACGCGATGGGCGTAACCGAGGAAGACCCTGCTCACTACGACCAACCTTTGGCCTGGGAGCTCGCTAGTACTGCTGACTATGGACTGGAGCAGGTTGAACCTCTCATCGAATTCATCGACGAGCACGCGACGCTAACCGCGGAACAAGTGGAGTCAAACAACAGGCAGAGAAAGATCAAAGATGAAAAGTTCTGGGCGGACTACAAAGAGCGCCAAGAAGAGGACGAGGAAGCAAAACGTGGAGGCGCCGAACTCCTGTTAGAAGTCGTGGACACCGTCACCTTGCTTCTCGCGGGAGAAGCACCCGATGGCTACAACACAGAGAAGCAAGAGAGGCTTGTGTCAGTGCTCATGCCGTTGGACGATGACTTCGATCGTTTCAAGCTACACGCGATACGCGTGTTGATGGAAGACTCACTCACAAACGACGAGAAGGGCGTTGTCATGAAAGTGGCAGCGAGGCTAACCGAGCACCTCGCCGAGAAGCTTGCAGCGTAGAACGCAGGCCTAGCCCTCTCGTCGGGTTGAAGCTCCTGTGGTCCAAGCGCGATCAGCCGCGAGCTACAATCCTTGTCTCCAATTTGCACCCCCTGGTGCGACAGAGAGATGGTGGCTAGATGAACAAGGAGCAATACGAGCGCTTGGTGAACGAAGGTGTCGATGCGTGGAACGAATGGCGTGCGAAGAACCCCGAAGAATTGATTGATTTGTCGAAGGCAGATTTCCGCCTGGAGCACATCAAGTCCACGTACCCTGGGTCACCTCTGCTTTCGAGCATGGGCAGCCCTGATGCGCACGTAAGTCTCAGGAAAGTCCGTCTTGAGAGGGCGGCGCTAAAGAGTGCCCATCTGGAGGCTGTGTTTCTCCAGGGGGCACATCTTGAGGAGGCTATACTCATTTGGAGTTATCTTAAGGGGGCAAAGCTCTGGCAGGCCCATCTTGAGGCGGCGGTGCTTGCGGACGCAGATCTCGAGGAGGCGGTACTCGCTTGGAGCCACCTTGAAGGGGCGGACCTTCAAGGTGCAGATATACGAAAAACGAATGTCACTGCCGTCACGTACAAAAGCGCGAGCTTTGCAAACTTCTTATGGAGAACATTCGCGAGGTGGCTCAAATGGATGCACGCATGGCCAAACGTGAACGACGAAGATCGACCGCAGTTACCCGTACGACCGCGTTTTACGCGCCGCCCTCAGTTGCGCGGCGTGGGTGTTCGCCTTGAAGGCTGCTACGGAAGCCAGAGGTTCGTGCGACACTTACTGGATCAGGCGTACATCGAGGAGTTTCAGTATGAACACCCGAAGGTTGCCTGGATATGGTGGCTGGTTAGCGATTACGGACGGTCGATGTGGAGATGGGCTCTGTGGTCGATCGCCATCGCCATCGGTTTTGGATTGCTTTTCTGGCGGATGGGCGAAGACGCTTTCACGGTAAAAGAGCTGGTTGGCGACGAGCTTTCAACCTACCTGTATTACAGCGTTGTCACCTTCACCACGCTTGGCTTTGGTGATGTGCTGCCTAAGACCTCATGGGCCGCTTTCTGGGTGGCTGCGGAGGTTGTGCTTGGCTACGTGATGCTTGGTGGTCTGATCTCGATCTTTGCCAACAAAGTAGCTAGACGTAGCTAGGCAGTCGCCGACATCGATTCGTACTCATTAAGCCCTGCCCAACTGATGATCGTCCGCGGGTTGTTAGTGCCGCATTTGCTGGACTTAAGCCGGCCTCGTGCGGTGGGTAAACGCTATGCGAGCAGTCGCGATTACTGCAGTAGAGCGTCAGGCTGTAGTTGTCGTCTGAGTTGGAGGTGGTTCTGGGCTCGGCCACGGGGGGCGGAGTCTAACCTGCACTCACTGGCGCCCTGAAAGCATCACGAATACGACGAATAATAGAACCCCGCAAACTCCCAGCCAGAAGCGCAGCTTGCTCATCGCAAGTTGCCTCCCGGCAGGATTCGGCTCCCCGCAATGCGGACAGTGTGTCTTGAATCCGTTGCTATACCTTTTATCGCACGAGTCGCAGGTCGCAGAGAACTCGATGTTGGACGCGATAGCGGTCCCTAGTCCGCCCATCTAACTCGCTCAGTCTCCGCCACCGCCTGCGCGAGTTTCGGTTCGTGCTACCACAAGCGACCAGGCACATAACCCGATCGAGATAGCCATTCCGAGTGCAAAAAGTATGAAGAACGCTGACTCATTCCATCCGGTCCATGGCATCAGTCGGGTTCTTAGGGCCCACATCCACAAGCAGGTAACATTGAGATATATCCCGGGGATCAGAAATCTATTCCATCGCCTCGTACCTGGACGCGGGTTTCTCAACATCGGTCAACTTTCATCTCAGTCTCTGCCACCGCCTGCGCCAGCATCTCCGGCGCAAAGCGATCGGCTTCAGTGACCACTTCAATGATACCGGCGATTCCACCACGGAACCGAGATCCCTTCGGGTCCACGAGCGAAGTGAAACGGAAGCGTGAGACCTAGGCACCAATTCGCGTACTCACCGACTACGGTCTGACGGCACTCTCTTGAGGCCCCTCGACTTCGCTCGGGGCGACCTACGGTCGGATTCGTGACCTGAGCGCTTCGAGCCTGCGAGAAGCGCGATGTCCCAGAAGCCCTTCGGGTTGCTCATCGCGCAAAGCGCGAATGTTTTACGCGGTTGCGGGATTCGCTCCAGAGTGATGGAAGCATAGCTTCCATCACGACGACCGAGATCCCTTCGGGTTGCTCACCGCGCAAAGCGCGGTGGTGCACCCGAAGGGATTCGAACCCCTGACCTACGGCTCCGGAGGCCGTCGCTCTATCCAGCTGAGCTACGGGTGCAAATGGGGTGAGCGACGGGACTTGAACCCGCAACCACCTGGACCACAACCAGGGGCTCTACCATTGAGCTACGCTCACCACGGTTACGAAAAGAACGCCTCGGGCGGGTGGCCTGCCTGGAGGGATTCGAACCCCCGACCCGCGGCTTAGAAGGCCGCCGCTCTATCCAACTGAGCTACAGGCAGCCGCTACTCGTTTATCCGCGCTGGTCGGGGCGCCCAGATTCGAACTGGGGACCCCCTGCTCCCAAAGCAGGTGCGCTACCAGGCTGCGCTACGCCCCGATACCCCGCCGCTCCGCCCTAAAAATCCGCTCCGCCCTAAAAATCCTGGGCACGCTCCCTGTGGAAGCGCCAAAACGCGGATCGGGAGTCTATGGCCGGGCCTTTTACGGTGTCAATTGACACAACGGTTGCTGCACTTCGGGTACGAAGATTGCTCCGCTAGGAGAACGTCGAACAACGCCGGATCAGTCGACCCATCGACTTTTGCTGAATCATTCGCGCGGAAAGGCCCAACTGAACTAACCTGAACAGCCAACCGCACCCCAGAAATTCCCCATCGCACTGAAAGGGAGGACCTCGACCATGACCTCAAACGCCAACATGACAAGATTCGCCTCAGTTCGCCGCGCGGTGTTCCTGACTGCGACGTTGACTCTTTTTTCTATGACTTCTGCCGCTGAAGCAAGCCACAACGAGCACAAGGCCGAGCCGGAACTCCATGTAGCCGGTAGCGCAGAAGTGCGCATGGAGCCGGATCTAGCTCAGGTTCGTCTTGGCGTCACCGAGGAAGCCTCTGACGCAGGGGAAGCGCAAGGCGCCGTCAACCGGGTCGCCAACGCCATATTGGAAGCGGTCACCGGCCTCGGCATCGACAAGGCCGAGATTCAAACCTCGCGATTGACCCTCCACCCGGTCTACGACCACAGCGAACGGCGCAAGCCGCGGGTGATCGGCTTCCGCGCCTCCAATACCGTCTCCATCCGCGTCCATGACCTGACGCTCCTGGGCCCGGTGATCGACCAGGCCGTGGGTGCCGGCGCCAACGAAGTGCAAGGCGTGCAGTTTTTGCTCGATGACGACGAGGCCGCTCGCCTTCAGGCGCTCCAGGACGCGGTCGCCGAGGCCAAAGCCAAGGCCGAAGCGATGGCAGAAGCGCTCGGTCAGCCTCTGGGGAGAGTGCTGCGGGCCAGCGAAGGGAGCGCTCAGGTGCATCGCCCGGTCTACCAAGAGGCGGTGATGATGCGCGCCACCGTCGCCGACTCCTCGACTCCCGTCGCCCAGGGCAAGGTAACGGTCTCGGCGCAGGTGAGCTTGGTCTATACTCTCGGCGACTAGGCGCCCCGAAAGATCAACGGCAAATTACCTTTTGCCCAGCGAGCCCGGAGGCGCCGCGAGTGGCGTTGTACGTGCGGTCGACGCCCGAAAAGATCGCAAGGTCACAAAACCCAAGGAGGTAGTCATGAATCTAAGCGCACCCAAGCAGATCACCTGGCTCGTCTCGATTGTCCTGGTTGTTCTAGCGGTCCTAGGCCAGTACGGCGTCATCGCCGCTCTGGCTCCTCATGCCTTCCTACTCCTACTTCTAGCGGCCGTGTTGCTCGCGCTCGGCTGCATGGTGGCCGGCCTCTAGCCGGGTTCGGCACTCAAATGCCGGGCTGAGCCGTAAGAAACTCAGCCCGGCGCAGAGCCTCTTCTTAGACCTCGACGCTCGTTACCAGTCCAAAACTCTTACCAGTTCAAAGCGATGTGACCGAGGGCTCGCCGCCCGACGATGTCGCCGCCGAAAGCTTCCCAATGTTCGTTGTCGAACATGTTGGCAACGTTGAAGCCGAGACTCCAGTTGTCGTTGATGCGGTAGTTGCCGGTGAGGTCGGCAGTGGTATACGACTCGACCGGTCCCTGGAATGGACCCACAAACCACAGAAAGTCGTCGACCCAGCGCGCACTGACCGAAGCGTCGAACTTATCTCCGACCCAAAACACGCCCACAGAGAATTTGTTCTCCGGTGAGTTGGGGATCAAGATGCTCGAGAGTCCGGGCGCATCATTGGCGATGTCGAAGTCGAACCAAGAGTACGTGAAGTCGATCCTCCAGCCGGTGCTGGGGTGAATGGTGAGACCGAGATCGGCACCGGTGGTGTCGACCTCGCCAAACGTCGTGTACGACACCGCGGCCAGGATTGGCGATCCGTCGGGACCGTTGGAAAGAATGAAGAACTGCGGGCCCAACAAGCCTTGCAATGTTCCCAGCAGTGCCGCTTGGACCGGACCTGGCAGGCCGGCCGGCGGCTGGTACAGACCGAAGTTGGGATTAATCCGTCCCAAGGACGTACCGAGCTGAGGCAGCAAATCGGTGATGAAGTTCTTGTTGTCGCTGGAATAGAGATCGAGGGTGAGAAACGCCTTGTTGCTGAGAATTCCGGTGTAGCCCACTTCCACGGTGTCGACCTCTTCGAGCTCGAGGGTCTCGTTGCCAGTGGCCAGGATGCGAATCAGGCCCAGACCGCAGTTGACGCCGAACGGCGTACAAAAGAAGTCCTCCAACTGCGCCAGCGCGGTCAGTGGGGCTGCCACGTCGGTGTAGAGAAAGAACTCTGAATAGTTGGGAACCTGGAATGCCGAGTTGAAGGTGAAGCGCAGGGTGTGATTGTCATTGATGCCATAGACCAAGGACGCCTTGGGCGAAAACTGGCCGTCGTGGAGATCGCTGTCGTCGTAGCGCCCGGCGAGGACCAGCCGCAAAGCATCGGACAGAGCCCAGTCCAATTGCCCGAAAAAGGCGGTGGTGTCGTTCGAGACAGGCTCGAAAATGAGCGTCTGCCTGCCGGTGCGAGGATCAGTGGTGTCGATGTCGGTCGACCCCGACGCTCCTCCGACCACAAGGCGAACATCGCCGTCAGCGAAATCCCAGTTGGTTTGCACCTCAACTTGCGTTCTGTCGGTGTCGAGTGCGATGTTGTTGCCGCTCGACAGGGCAGTCTGTTGCGGGGCGTCACGCTCGGAGCGATAGGCCAAGAAGTTCCAGCGCGGGGTGGTGAAATTGGTGCGAAACCAAGGGCGGTCCACTTCCACCAATTGCACCCGGCCGATGCCGGTTTGGAACAAGGGCCCTTCGACGGTGGCGTTGCCGGTCTCCAGGGCCAGTGCTCGTGTGTCGCCAAAGTGTTTGTCGAAACGCAGATTGTAGAAGGAGATCTCGTTATCGTCCTCGCGAGTCAAAGGTACCTCTTGCGGCAAGCAGTTTCTGCTGACCGCTCCAGAGCAGGGCACCGCATACTCCGCCGCGCCGTTGCGCGAGACCGAAAAATCGCCGCTCTGGCGCAGGCCGCCATTGAACTTGACGTACCAGTCGGCGGCAATGTCCGTGGCCCAGCGGAAGTCGACGTTGAAAGTCTCCAGTTCACCAGCAGTGAAGCGCAGCGTGCCTCCCTGGCTGTCCTTGGGTCGCTTGGTCACCATGTTGAGGACTCCACTGGAGGCGTTGGCTCCGTAGAGAGCGGCGGAAGGACCGCGCACCAGTTCGACGCTGTCCAGATCGTCGAGAGGAAACGACACCGAAGACCACTCCTGAGCGCCCAGGAACGGCACCGACGGGTCGCGACCGTCCACCAAGGTGGCGATGCGGCGGTTGAGCGAGCTATTGAAACCGCGAGTATTGAGGTTGTAGTCGTAGAGGCCGCTCTGGGTGACTTCAGCTCCGGGAGTGAACTCCAGCAACTTCGGCAGTTGACCGTGCGAGGCTTCGCGCTCGATCTCCTCCGCTGGAACCAAGGTAATTGCAGCCGGGGCATCGACGATGCGTTCGGGGCGGCGCGACGCCGAGAAAACGGTGATGGTCTCGGCAAAAGAGACCTCCCAGTCGGTGTCCAAGGTGACGTTCGTCGTTTGCCCGGCGGTCACTTCGACGCCCTCGCGCAACTCGGTGCGCGAGCCCAAAACGAAGGTCATTGAATAGGTGCCCGCCGGTGCTTGGATACGAAAGGACCCGTCTCCAGAGGTGACTTCGGCGGCGCTGATTTCATTGACGACCACGGAAACGCCCGGTATCCCGCTGCCGTCTGCGCCGAGTACCGACCCTTCGATGGTGCCATTGTCTTGTGCCTGGGCCAAGCCGACAGAAAAAACTGTCGACACCATCAAACAGGTAACAAAAATGCGGAACTTGCTCATCGGGCACCCCCTTGCGGTTTCAATCTCTGACTTTGCCGCTTTGCTCGTATCCGTGTCAATGAGCGGGAATACTGGACACAGTTCCCAAGGTCCCGGAAAATCAAGGTCTCGGACGCGAAATTGGAGGCGCGCGGAGAGATCATGAAAAAACAACGATTTGCGGTGATGGGAGCGGGCGAGGTCGGTTTTCACCTGGCTCGATCGCTTTCGGAAGAAGGCCACGACGTCACCGTCATTGAGCTTTCCGCCTCCAAAAAATCGCGCACCGAAGATCTCCTCGACGTTCCCGTCGTTCAAGGCAACGGTGCCCATCCGCGTATTCTGTCCGCGGCGGGTGTGGATGGCGTCGACCTCTTTATGGCCGTTTCTTCCTCCGACGAAGCCAACCTGGCAGCGGCGTTGCTGGCGAAGGAACTCGGAGCCAAGCGAACGGTGGTGCGCGTCGGAGTCGCCGAAGAGGTGGTGCGCGACCGCGCGGTTTTGGAGGATCTATTCCGCGTCGATCTTCTGCTCTCGACGCAGCTCCTGACGACGACTCGCGTACTCAACTACATTCGCGGCCACAACACCATGGCGGTTGAGTACCTAGCCGAGGGCAAGGTGCAACTGCGCAAGATCCACCTCGACGACGAATCTCCTCTGACCCAAAAGCCCTTGTCGCAGGTGCCGCTGCCCAAGGACAGCCTGGTGGTGGCACTGTTTCGCGATGACAAGCTGATCATTCCTTCAGGAGACGACCGCGCCGAACCGGGCGACGACGCCCTCATCCTGGGGACCACGGAAGTCATCCGTTCGGCCGAGCGCATGATCACCTCGGCGCCGGCAAAGTTGGGCACGATTGTCGTCGCCGGCGCGGGCAGCACCGGTGAGACCATCATTCGTTCCTTGGTTGAGCTGGGGGCTGACGTCAAGGTGATCGAACTGGACGGCGATCGTGCCCACGAACTGTCGCAACAGTTTCCCGGAGTGCGCGTCCTCAACGGCGACGCCACCGACATCGGCCTGTTGCGCGCCGAGCGCGTCGCCGATGCGCAGACTTTTGTGGCCCTCTCCGGCAACGACGAGAGCAACCTCATGGCCGGGCTGGAGGCGCAAGAACTGGGCGTGCCCCATGTCATGGCTCTAGTGCAGCGCTCCGACACTTCGCGTCTATGGCGCCGCGTCGGCTTGGCCAAGGCGATCTCGCCGCGGGCGTTGGCCTACCAACATATTCATCGCTACATCGACAACGGCTACAACGCCGAAATCGTCTCCTTGCGCCAGGGCGACGCGTTTGTAACCGAGCGCAAACTGGCCAAGGCCTCCCCCGTTGCCGGCTGCACGTTGGCCGAGATCAGTCCGCCCCGTGGCTTGATCGTCGGCGCCGTGGTGCGCGGCGAAAAAGTCTTCGTGCCCCGTGGCAAAAATCGCCTCGAAGCCGGCGACCTGGTAATTCTGTTCGTGCACAAGAGGGAAGTGGACACCGCACGGCTTCTTTTTCCCGGCCGGGAGCCTGAGTCGGCAACGTGAGCTACCGCCCCATCGTTCGCATTCTCGGCCGATTGATGTTGCTGCTGGCGGCAGCGCAGTTGGCCCCTTTGGTGGTCGCTTTGATCTACGACGAGCCGGCTTCGGTGCGCGCCTTTTCGGTCTCCCTGGCCATCACCGGAGTGGTGGGAACCATCTTGGCTTTCGCCGTGCGCGACGACCCCGACGCGGATCTCTACCGCCGCGAAGGCATCCTGATCGTTGTCGGGGGATGGGTTTTGGCTTCCGTCTTCGGGGCCGTCCCCTATCTCGTCGCCGGCACCGTCACCTCGCTGGCGGACGCCATGTTCGAGTCCGCTTCGGGCTTCACGACCACTGGTGCGACGATTCTCCTGGACATTGAAGCCGCCGATAAAGCCATTCTTTTTTGGCGTAGCTTCACCCAGTGGCTGGGAGGTATGGGCATCGTGGTGTTGTTTGTTGCCCTGTTGCCGCAGTTGGGGCCTGGAGCGCGCTTTCTTTACCGCCTCGAAGTCCCCGGCCCCAAAGCGGAAACGGTCGGCCCGCGCATCAGCGAGACAGCAGCGATTTTGTGGAAGGTGTACTTGGGATTCACCGCCGTTGAGACCATCCTCTTGATGGTCGCCGGTATGGGCCTTTACGACGCGCTAACCCACACCTTTTCCACCTTGTCGACAGGGGGGTTCTCTCCGCGGGCCGATTCGATAGCTGCTTTCGACTCGGTTGCCATCGAACTCATCATCATCTTCTTTATGCTCGTCGCGGGCACCAATTTCTCGCTCTTCCTCGCTTTTCCCCGCGAACGGCTGCGCGCCTTTACCCGCGACTCCGAATTCCGCATCTACCTCTGGATTCTGGTCAGCATGATTCTCGCCGTCACCGGGCTTTTGCTCTACCACGGGTCCTACGATCGGCCCGCGGAAGCGCTCCTCGATTCGACTTTTCAGATCGTCTCGATTCTCACCACCACCGGCTTTGGCACTGCGGATTTTGAACTGTGGCCGACATTTCCGGCCTTGCTCATGGTGGTGCTGATGTTTGTCGGCGGCTGTGCCGGTTCGACCTCGGGCTCGATGAAGATCATGCGCATGGTGGTCGGAGTCAAGACCGCCTTTCGCGAAGTCAAACAGATCTTCTCGCCGAGTTCGGTGTTGAGCGTTTTCGTCGGCGGTAAAGCGGTACCGGACTCGGTTGGCCGGGCGGTGGCCGGATTCTTCATCCTCTATCTGTCCAGTTGGGGGATCGGCGCCCTACTGCTCTCCGTCGGCAGCCCCGACATCGTCACCGCGGCCACCGCTTCCGCGGCGACGCTCGGCAACATCGGCCCTGGATTGGCCGAGGTCGGCCCAACCGACAACTTCGCCTTCTTCAGCGACGCCCACAAAGCTCTGATGGTGGTGCTGATGTGGATGGGAAGGCTTGAGATCTACTCCTTCGCCGCGTTGGTGACACCTCTCTTCTGGCGTCGGTAGTTCCATCGTGCTCAGTCGGTCGTTCTTCTTTCCCGGCCCTCTGCCTCCCTTCACCCACTTGGGTTGCACTCTGTTTCGGCATTGCTTCCACTCGGCGCAAAGATATGCCTTCTACCACCTCGGCGAAGAGCCGCCCGAGGCGCCCCAGATCGAGTTTGTGCACTTACGCCCCTATTTCGTCGCCGACCGGGGCTTGAGCACCCTGGTCGATTGGCTGCTGGAGCCCGGTAACACTGAGAATCGAAACGCAAACGCACGACTGCGCGCAGCCTTGGCCTTCCATCGCGTGCGCAAGCGCTCCTGGAAATCGACACCGCAGAAGGCGAGTCCATCTGAAGAAATCATGCCGTGGAGGGAGCTGCGCCATTCGGTCTCGGCATCGATTCCGACGCTTGGCGAAGCTTTGATCGCCGACCTGGACGCGGTCGGCCGGCGACAACGGCTGGGATCCACGGGTTCGTGCTCCAGTCCCAAGACCGAATCCTGGTGGGGCACTGCGGATGTTCCAGCGCTGGATCCGGGGGCCGCGGCAACGCCCCACAAAGCGACCGAGCCGGATTTCGCCCCAGCGAGTGCAAAGCGGGGAGCCCTCCGGGATGCTTGGGCCGAGTGCGCGTTGATCTACCGGAGCGGTGTCCTCACTCTCGGTCAGACCGCCGTTGCCGCCGGCCACATCGAAGATCCTCAAGATGCTTTTTTCCTGCCTTGGGACCATCTCGATCTTCTCGCCGGCGACCGAGTGCCCGAGTGGTTGTCGTCGACCATTGCCAACAACCGATCCGAGTGGTTGGCTTTAGGCGATTCGGTGGCTCCGGCCGAAACTCTAGAAAACCGTACCGTCGGCCTCAAGTTGCAAGAAGTCGCCCCCATCGAGCCTCCCGCCTTGCATCCGCTGGTCTGAATCCATGTAGTCTAATTCCAACGAATAGACTGGAACCATGACTTCGCGTCTCGTTTTCTGGGTTCTCAACGTTGTCGGCGGTAGCGCGGTTCTCGGCAGCTACGTCTGGGGGTTCGTCCGTCATCGAACCGAGATGCCGGCGATGTGGGGTGGTGTTCCCAACTCTTGGCGACCCATCTACGTTGTATCGATGTTTGCCGCTGCCTTTGGCTATTTGGCGATGGTCGCCTACGTGCATCGCGCCGGGTCTTCATTTGCCCCTTCTACCTGGCGGTCGATCAATCTTGCCCTGTTGCTGGTTCTGGTCGCTTCGACGCTATGGCTACCCCTGACCTTGCGCTACGTCAACGTACCTACGAGTTGGAGCTGGATGGCGATTCGTCTGGTGCTGTGGACGGTCGCGCTTGGCAGCTTGTGGCTGCTGGTTACCATCGCCAAGAGTGCGGAAACTTCCCGCGGTCTGCAGTTGGCCGCGACGATCGGCCTGTTACTGTTTGCTTTCCACACCACCGTGCTCGACGCCGCGGTGTGGCCGGCCAAATTCCCGCTGCAGCACAAGACCGACCAACCAAACTAAACGCAACTAAAAAGATAACGATGACGCCCGGAAGAATCTCAACGCTCCCGGCGGTGTTCGCTATTGCTCTCACCGCCCTTACCTGTTCAACCGCGGTCAACACCACTCAGGATTCCTCCGAACCACCGCCCTATCGCGGCATGCAGGAGATCTTGGACGAATCTGCGGCGAGCGACTGGCGAGCGCTCGGCCCTGAGAACACGCTCTACATGCAGTTGGCGTCCGGAGCTCGCGTAGTCATCGAATTGGCTCCCCTATTCGCGCCCGAACACGTGGACAACATCCGCAAGCTGGCACGCGCTCATTTCTGGGACGGCCTAGCCGTCTATCGCAGTCAGGACAACTTCGTCGTGCAATGGGGCGACCCTGCCACCGAAGAAGACCTTCAGCGCTCTCTGGCGCCGGCGTTGACCCAGTTGCCGGCCGAGTTCGATCGTTCCTTGCAAGACTTGGATTTCGTCCCCCTCGCCGATGTCGACGGCTGGTCGCAACAAGGCGGTTTCGTACAAGGCTTTCACGCCGCCCACAATGATGACCGCGCCTGGCTGACCCACTGCTACGGCGTTGTGGGGGCAGGACGAGGCGCCGAAGTGGACAGCAGCACCGGCGCCGAGTTGTACGCCATCATCGGCCATGCGCCGCGGCAGTTGGACCGCAATATCACCATCGTTGGGCGGGTCGTGTCTGGAATGGAGCACCTCTCTGTCTTGCCTCGGGGTCCTGCACCGATGGGCATGTACGCCTCCGCGGAGGATTACGCTGAGATCCGTTCAGTGCGCGTCGCCGCGGACCTTGCCGAAGAGGATCGCCTCAACCTCGAAGTGTTGCGTACCGACACCGAGACTTTCTCCGACCTGGTCGAAGCCCGGCGCAACCGCGGTGGTGGCTGGTACGTCGCCGCCGCTGGATACATCGACCTGTGCAGCGTGCCGATTCCCGTTCGCGAGACAGCGTCGGAAGAAGAGCCAGATGAACCGGCCTAGAAGAGAGGCTCTAGATAAAAAGACCCTAGACAAAGAGTCTTAGACAAAAAGACGGGGCGCAGCGATTTCGTCGCTGGCAGAACTGCCCTCGATGGTTGCGCCGTCGGAATCCTGAAAGCGACCTCGGCCGAGCGCGAGGAGTACCCCGCTCACCCCTCCTGACCGCGCCTCGAAAAGGGCCGCATCCGCGAGGGGAATGAGTTCCGAAGACTGCTCGACGTAGACCTCGGGGTGGGCGACCACGCCGGCACTCACCGACAGCGGAATGGCGTCGCCTTCGGCGCCATGCTGCAAAAGCGCCACTTCCGTCCGAATGTTCTGCGACCGCGCCATCGCCGCCGGCCCGTCCTCCCCCACCATGACGATCAAAAATTCGTCGCCGCCGTAACGGCACACGGCGTCGCGGTCTCCGAGCAGATTGTCGAGGACTTCGGCGATCGCCAGGACCGCAGATTCACAGGCCTCGGTTCCATGCACTTCTTGAATCTCTTTGGCGTGGTCGAGTCCCGCCAGAACGACGGCAACGGATACGCCTTGCGCTCGTGCATCTGAGAAAGCCGCTCCCAGTAGATCCAGAACGTGTTTACGATCGACGAGACGCCCTCCCGGCATCCGTGCCGCAGCGGAGCGAAAGTGTGCTGCCGCAATCTGGTGGGTCAGCGTGTCGCCGATCTGCTCCAGATTCATTTCGCGGCTCTCGCGAGGATCCAGCCAGACCAATACCTCGACTTCACTGCCCGCGACCTCATGTTGGGTGGTCTCGTGAATCCACACCGGACGCCGGTGAATGCCGAATTTGAGTGGCGGACGCTGCGGCGGTTGCGCCGGCCCTGGGCGCAGTTCCAGCTCGGGACCGGCGTACCAACGGTCGGAGGCCCCTCCACCGGTCATGCGGAGTTCGAACCACGAACAGTGGGTCGCTTCGGCGATGCTGCGATAGACATCCTCCACCCACTCCGGGACATCACTGCGACGACGAATGGCGGCTTCGGCAAAACTGTCGTGCCAATTCGCCTCTTGACGGATGGCCCATATCGCGACCAAGCCAACTGCAATCCAGTATGGGGAGGTGGAGGCAGCCGCGGCCAGGAGCGCACCCAAACCCCAGCCCACCAACCACCAAAAGGCATGCATCAAATCGCCGCGGTGCAGCGGACCCTGACGTCCTAACAGCAGCTCAACCAAGCGGTAGGAACCCCACGAAGCGAGCGCGCAGGCAGTGACGACCAGCGCAATCGACTGATCGGGGATCAACCAGGTCCAAATCCAAGTCGCCAACAGCACTGCAATCAAGATCGGCAGTGCCGTCTGCAGGCGCCTTTCGATCTCTTCGCTTCGAGCCACCGTTTCCGACTCGATCTCAAGATCCCGGCCCAGGTTCCACGCCGGCCTCGGACCCAATCCGACGGAAACCGCGCTCGCCAATCCAACCCACGCCCATCCAGCCTCAGGTTGCAGGGCCATCGCCGGCACCAACGCAGCGGCCGAGAATTCGGGCCGGGAAGCACGAATGCCGGTGAGCAAGAACACCCACCAAGCCAGCGTCCACAGCGACCAACTCTGACGCCAGAAGACCCCCGCGACGATCAACAGAGCGAACGCGATCAGAACGGCGATCGCCGCAAGGATGCGGTCGCGAGTCCAATCGTCGAAGGCTAACCTCTCGTCAAAGGACGGCCGATTCACACGTTGCCCCTCATACCAAGTCCGCAACCGCCGGCACGATGCCGAATCCATCGGCCTCTTGCACCGCCGCCACTATGGCTTCTCCGACTAGATCTTGTGCCGCAATGCCAACCTGATGCGCGTGCGCATCCACTTCACCGTGGGAGAGGGCGACCACCAGGTCGCCGTCGAACTCACTCAAAGCAGGATCCAGGCAGCGGCCGAGTCCGGCGAAGGCCATCACGCAGACTTTCTTCAGTTCGGCTCGCGACAGGGCCGCATCGGTCATGATCGCGACCAGCGTCGTATTGCCCTGGCGAGAATTCTTAACCCAGGCGTGCTCCGAGGGAGGTTGCAACAGGAGCTCCCGTGCCGAGGCGCGCTCGACACCGTTGGGGGCAGTTCGACAACCCGCAATCGGTTCCCCAGTGAGCGGATCGCGAACGTCGCCCAATGCGTTCACCGCGGCGGCGATCGCCACCCGCGCGCCGCCGGGAACCTGTCCCGCGGCGAAACCGAATCCGCCCTTCATGGCGCAGGCGGGACCGTTGGCCTTGCCGACCGTAGCGCCAATTCCGGCGCCAACCGAACCGCAACGTTGCTCACCTGCGGCGGCCGCGCGCGCGGCGTCTGCCGCCATCGCCACCGTCGGAACCGCAGTCGCATCCCCAAAAGCGAGATCGAACAAGATTGCAGTGGGCACGATCGGCACGCACCGGTAACCGGTCGTGAACCCTGCCCCATCCTCTTCGAGGTGGGCGACCACACCGTCGGCACAGCCCAGTCCAAAGCCACTGCCCCCGGCAAAGACCAAACCGTGCACATTGCCGGCGACGTGTCCTGCATCAACCAGTGAATCGAACTGACGCGTCCCGGTGGCGCTGCCGCGCACGTCGGCGGCGCCCGCCGCGCCATCCGGACAGAGAATGACCGTGACGCCGGTCTTGCCGGCGAGATCCATAGCGTGTCCGATGGTGAAACCCGGGATCTCCAGCCGTCTGTGACTCGTCAAGGTCAACTTAGTGCGCCTGAGTTGGTTGCCAGGTCGGTTTGCTACGCGACCGGTCTTCTTACCCACTGGGGTGATTCTAAGCCGTCCTCCTCGGGATAGGGTTGCCTTCGTCCATGCCGTTTCCACCTCCAGGAGAGTTTTGGATCGCGGGCCACCGTGGAGCCGCAGCGGTGGCACCGGAAAACACCCTGGAGAGCTTTCAAGCCGCCTTGGACGCTGGCGTCGACATGGTGGAACTCGACCTGCAGCTCACCTCCGATAACGTCTGGATCGCCTGCCACGACTGGGCGACGCCGGGCGGCGAGATCGTCGAAACGACCCCTTGGAAGGACCTCGCAGCCGGAGTGGATCGCAACGGACTCCCCCCGCTCACCAATATTCTGGAATTGCTCGCAGGAAAGGTCGCGATCAACTTGGAAATCAAGCACCGCATCGCAGGACGGACACGCTCCGCGCGAGGCCTTGCGTCTGAAATCGAAGGTGTGCCGGGAGTGCTGATCTCAAGCTTCGATTGGGGGCTCCTGCGAGAGTTGCGCGCCGCGAATGCCGGCCTTCCTCTAGCTCCATTGGTGCGCCACCACTGTTGGGGCCTTGTCGAACTATGCGAGGAGATTGGCGCTGTCGCCGTTCACTGTCACCGCCGGATGGTTGGTCACGCCGCACTCAACGAGTGTCCACTGCCGGTCCTCGTCTACACCGTCAACGATCGCCAGGAGATCTCGGAACTGCGCAACCGTGGTCTGTCCGGGGTGTTTACCGACGACCCCGCCAAGGTGCGCGAACACCTGGATCAAGTCACAATGTGATCGGCCTCGAGATCCCAGCCGGGTCTCGCCCATCCCGATTCACTCGTTTCAAAGCCCAGATCTGCGAACTTCTGCTCCAGGCCCTCCACAAACTGATGGTGTTGGCGAATCACCGCCAAGTTGAGAAATCGTTCGCGCGCACCGTCCCCCTTCTTTTCGACCAAACGGTAGGCGCGCGTGTCCTGTTTACGGCCCGCCGCCACCACTTGAGACCAAGGCACGCGACTGGGGGCAAACTTGTGCAGAGCCTGGAACCAGAGTCCATCCTCGTCCCAGCCGGCCGCCGGCTTTCCAGCCGTCCACCAAATCTTGGCCAGCGAGGCGAGGAAGACGAGGCCATAGGCACCCAGCACACCGAGCGCTCGCGCCAATGGAGCTCCAGAGAGGCCACCTTGCCAAGCCACCACCGCGCCGATGATCACCACAACCAGCCCAGTCCACACTCCGGCGCGCACGCACGAGCGACGAACCCAAGGCCGGAAGGCAAACGAAGTCTGAGGGCTCATTCAGCTCGCTTTAGCACTAGCTTTGCGACGACGGCCCGACTCCCCCGAACGCCACTCCGGTCAACGCCGCCATGTCGGGATGGAAGGTGGTCAGGTCGGAAGAATTGAACGCTGACAGACGCCGGTGCCCACAGGCTCGCGCCAACACCTGCATCAATTCAACCGAGGCGGCAAAGAAACGGGCCAGGCGCTCTGAACCCTCTTCAATCGGCAAGCGTTGGCGCAGATGCGATTTCTGCGTGGCGATGCCTACTGGGCAATTGTTGGTGTGGCAAGCGCGCATCCCCAGACAGCCGATTGCCTGTAGAGCCGAGTTGGAGAGCGCCACGCCATCGGCGCCGAGGGCCATGGCTTTGGCGAAGTCCGCCGGTGTTCTCAATCCACCGGTGGCAATCAGGGTCACTTCGTCGCTCTTGCCGGCGCGGTCCAGATGTCGCCGCGCCCGCGCCAGCGCGGGGATCGTCGGTACGGAAATATTGTCCCTGAACAGCAACGGTGCCGCCCCTGTGCCTCCTCCTCGTCCGTCCAAAATCACGTAATCAACGCCGATCTCAAGAGCGGCGTCCAGATCGTTTTCGATGTGTTGCGCTGAGAGCTTGAACCCGACTGGAATGCCACCGGTTCGCTCGCGCACTTGTGCGGCGAAGTCTTGAAACGGGTCGAGACTTTCCCAATCCGGGAACCGCGACGGCGAAATGGCGGGTTCTCCCTCGCGCAGCTTGCGCACCTCGGCGATCTTGCCCTGCACCTTCTCGCCCGGAAGATGCCCTCCGGTTCCGGTTTTGGCGCCTTGACCGCCCTTGAAGTGAAAGGCCTGGACACGATCGAGTTGCTCCCACGAGAATCCGAATCGCGCCGAAGCCAGCTCGTAGAAGTACCGCGAGCACTCGGCCTGTTCGTCGGCGAGCATTCCGCCTTCGCCGGAACAAATTCCCGTTCCCGCCTTTTCAGCGCCTCTGGCCAGTGCAACTTTGGCTTCGAACGACAGCGCGCCGAAGCTCATGTCGGATACAAACAAGGGAATCTCGAGCTTGAGCGGCTTCTGTGCCTGCGGACCCACGACCAAAGCCGTCTCGACTGGTTCTTCGTCAAGCAGAGGAAGACGGGCGAGTTGCGCGGTCACAAACTGCAGGTCATCCCAACTCGGCAGCTTGGTACGTGGTACGCCCATGGCCTTGACCGGGCCGTGGTGCCCAACTTTGGAGAGTCCATTGCCGGCAAGCTCTTGAATCAGCTTGACGTGGGGTTCGGCCGGAGTGCCGGTGCGGTGTTCCTGATATGCACCCTGATAGGCGTCGCGACGGTAGGGCTGCGGGTTGTCCTTTGCCCACGCCGCGATCTCGGCCTCATCGACCCAGACAGCGCCATCTTCGACCCAAGCCTGGAACTTGGCGAGACGTTCTTTGGGGTCATATGACGAAACCCCGGTTGAAAACTCAAAATCCCATCCGTGAAGACCACAGATAATGTCGTCACCACTGATGGTCCCGTCGGCGAGCAATGCGCCGCGGTGCAAGCAACGTCCGTACAACACCGAGACTTGGTCGTCAGCGCGGATCACCACCAGATCGACGTTGGCGACCAGCGCTGCGGCCGGCTGTCGATCCGCAAGGGCATCCCAATCCATGATCCTCTTCTTTTGCACCGTGGCGTTCTCCGTTTTTGTCGTTGCCCTGGCTGCGCGATCCAAGCACTGCCGCGTGATCCAAGCGATCCGGAAGCTATCAAAGGCCTCGCTGGTTCGCGGTTAGAATTCGCCCAATGTCGATTGACTTCGCGCAGGCCGCGGTCAAGATTGTGGCCGGCTACTTGCTTACGGGCTTGCTCTTCGCCATGGCTTTCATCTGGCGCGGAGCGGCCGGCCTCGATCGAAGGGCTCAAAACGCGGGATGGCCCTTCAGGCTTGCCCTGGTGCCGGCCAGCATTGCGCTGTGGCCGTGGTTGTTGCGCCGGTGGCTGCAAACAAGATCGCAAACTGGCGAGAGTTCCTCATGAAGCGACGCCATCGCGTCTTTCATCGTTTGCTATGGCCGCTGCTGCTCGTTGCCGCAGTGTCCCTCATCACCGCAGCAATCAACCACCGGCCGGACTATCCGTCGGTTGTAGATCCCCAGGCCGACCAGAACTAGTCCATGGCACATACCTATCGCCTGGTGGGGTGGAACCGCCAGAAACGTATCTACGATCTCGCGCTCGTCCTCGGCATCGTCCTCTACTTGGTTGCTTTCGCTGCGATCGCGCTCATCACCCACCCCGAAATCACCGCTGAGACTCTCCTCATTCGTGGCTTCGGAACGCTGGCCTTTCTGATGCTCAACGTGGTGCTGTCCATTGGGCCCCTAGCTCGATTGGACCGGCGCTTTTTGCCTCTGCTCTACAATCGGCGCCACTTCGGAGTCGCCACCTTCCTGGTCGGGGTCGTGCACGCGGTCTTGTCTCTGATTCAGTTTCATTCTTGGGGTGACCTAAGTCCATTCGTAAGCGTTTTGGTCAGCAACGGTGCCTACAGCAATCTCGCCTTCTTTCCCTTTCAGATTCTCGGACTTGCGGCACTGGTCATACTCTTCTTGCTCGCCGCCACCAGCCACGACTTCTGGCTCGAAAACCTCGGCACTTCGATGTGGAAGGCACTCCACATGGCGGTGTATCTGGCGTACTTTCTTCTCATCGGCCATATCGTTCTCGGCACATTGCAGGCGGAGACACACTTTGCGGTCACCGCGGTTGTGGTCTTGAGCGCGGTTTGGATCGGCGGGCTTCACACCCTGAGCGGCTGGTTGGGGCGCAGGACTGGCGCTGCCGAAACAGAAGGCTGGGTTGAAGGCCCGGATCCGGATTCGATTGCCGACGGCGGAGCGAAGATCGTCTCGATCGGCGGCGAAAGAGTCGCCGTGTTTCGCGCCGGCAATCAATTGAGTGCGCTGAGCAACGTGTGCGCGCATCAAGGCGGACCCGTCGGCGAAGGTCGCGTTTCCAAGGGCTGCGCCGTTTGTCCGTGGCATGGATACGAATACCAGTTGAACGACGGAACCTCGCCGCCGCCTTTCGAGGAGCGCATCTCCGTACATCGACTACGCGTTGACGAAGGCAAGCTGCAAATCGAAAGCCTGGCTCAGCCTCTCGGAACCGAAGTGCCGCCTCTGCAGCTCGAGAGCACCGATCAAACCAGCGACGCACCGTTCTACATCGGCTACCAAGATCGCGCCCCTCGCCCGATCGCACGCTTCATCATGGGTACGGTGTTCGCTCTGTTGACTTTCTCGACCCTACTCGGCGGTGCGCTGGCCGCTTGGCAAGACCCCTTTGACGTGGGTCAGTTCGACTTCGGGGTCGAGACCGACTTCCACGGCTTGGTTCTCACCGATCCGGTCCCCCATTTCTGGGGCCGAGCGGAAGATGGTGACGCATCCATGGCCTACCTCCTTGTGACTGTAGGAAAGCACGGAGTCGACGCCGACTTTGAACACTCTCAATCCGTCTCGATCACCGGGTCGTTGATCGAATCGCCGCTAGGAAGAATGATCGAGGTGCATTCCTGGGCCGCGTCCGAAGCCGCGCCGAGCGAGCAGGCGCCACCTTTGGTGGACAGCCGCACAATGACGCTGCAAGGAGAGATCGTCGACTCCAAATGCCACCTCGGAGTCATGAAGCCGGGGCGCAGAAAGCCGCACCGGGCCTGCGCCACGTTGTGCATCCGTGGCGGGATACCGGCTATGCTCCGCACCGACGGTCCGAGCCACGCGCGAGGCTATGTTCTGTTCTTAGACCGTAAGCCTTTTCCGGATCAAGCCCTCTTGGATCGGGTTGCGGAACCGGTAGCGGTCGAAGGAACGGTCCAGCGCCGAGGCGATCTCCACTTTCTGAGGATCCACGACAAGGACGCAGTCCAAAGGTTGCACCCCCATCCCGAAGAGCGCCCTGTACTGAAAGATCGGCAGCCTGAAGATCGATGACCTCCTACCCGACGTTTCGAGATCAGATTCCACCGCAATTGGACACCTCCGGTCCCTACGAAATCCGTTTCGCAGCCAACGACGAAGACCTCGACCGCATTCTCAAGCTACGCTTCGAAGTCTTCAATCTGGAGTTGGGCGAAGGTCTCGAAGAATCCTACGACACCCAGCGCGACAAAGACGACTTCGACGCTGGCTGCCACCACCTGATGGTCCTCGACCGTCGCGGCGGCGTGCTCGCGGGTAGTTACCGCATGCAGACCGCGGATATGGCCAAAGCCCACCTCGGCTACTACTCGGCAGGAGAGTTCGACTTTACCGACATGCCCGCCGAGGTTCTCGACAGCGCCATTGAAATCGGCCGCGCCTGCGTCGCCGAGAGCCATCGCAATACGCACACGCTGTTCTCATTGTGGCGCGGCCTCGCCGCCTACGTGGCCCACAATCGCACGCGCTACTTGTTTGGCTGCAGTTCGTTGACCAGTCAAGACCCCAACGAGGGGCACGATCTATTGACGCAACTCTCTGAATCCGGCCACCTGCATCCGACTCTTGACCTCGCGCCATTGGAGGATTTCGCCTGCCCTGCAGCGGACCCGAACTCCGGCGTCAAGGCCGAGCTACCCCCTTTGTTTCGTATCTATCTGCGCTACGGCGCTAAAGTCTGCGGTGGCCCTGCAATCGATCGCCTCTTCGGCACCATCGACTACCTGATGCTCTTCGACATCGAGGCGATGGACGAGCGCACCTATCGCATGTTTTTCAAATGACGCTTCTGGCATGGCTTCGGTCCAGTGTCACCATGGCGGCGGCCGGACTGTTCACGTTCGCGATCGTCGGTCTATGGAGCCTGCGCTATCCCTTCCTTCGCCGGCGTTGGCAATCGCGTCTGCGCTGGCGTGATTTCATTCTGCGCAACTGGGGCAAAGTTCTTCTCAAGTTGCTTCGCGTCGATGTCGAAGTCCGTGGCAGACCCCCCGCTGAAGGCGGCGTTGTTGTCTGCAATCACCTCAGTTACATCGACATTCTGATTTTGGGGGCGGGTGTCGGCGGTAGCTTCGTTGCCAAAAGCGAGATCGAAGGCTGGCCGATCTTTGGGCGCCTGTGCCACGTCGGTGAGGTCATCTTCGTACGCCGCAGCGTCAAACGCGACATCCCCCGCGTAATCCGGGAAATCGATCGTCGTCTGGAGGCCGGCAGCCCGGTCTTAATCTTCCCGGAAGGGACCAGTACCGGCGGCGACGACGTGGCTCCATTCCGGCCTTCACTCCTGGCCCCCGCTGCAGAAGGGCGCATACCTGTTCACTACGCCGCCCTTAAGTACCAGACATTCGCCGGCGATCTCCCTGCCCGCGACGTCGTCTGTTGGTGGGGCGGCATGCCCTTCGGTGACCACATTCAGCGGCTCATGGGCTTGCGCGGGTTTCGCGCCCGGATTGCCTTCGGCGATGAACCCGTTGTCGACGAGGATCGTAAGCGGCTAGCGAGTAGACTTGAAGGAGAGGTTCGCAAACTTTTCCACCAACTTAACTACGAGGAATGACCTCCGAGACGACCGATCGACATGGCTTCCACGACTCAAGCACCTCTCGCACTGATTCAAAACTTGGATTTGCTCGAACAAGGAATTCGCCTCCTCGAAGGACTCGACGATGCCACCTACGCCGGTTCGTCGACGACGGAATTCAGCGAAACCGCCGGACCCCATTTGCGCCATTGCATCGATGCCTACAACTGCTTTTTGGATGGCCTGAGTCGCGCCGACATCGACTACGATGCCCGCACCCGCTCGCGCGACATCGAAGTATCAAGAGACGCGGCCGTCGCCGCGTTGCGCGACGTGCACGCGCAGTTGAGGGCCATCGACGCTCCGCCGACAACGGAATTGCAGGTGCGCGTCGACATCCCGGGTCAAGCCGACAATGAGCCCTCGGCGACTTCAACTCTGGGCCGGGAATACCAATTCCTGGTCAGCCATACGGTGCACCATTACGCCCTCATCGCCATGATCTTGCGGCGCCAAGATTTCGATCCTGGCAGTGATTTTGGGGTTGCGCCTTCCACTCTGCGACACTGGCACGAGCTCGACTGAGTGTGCACGCTGTCCTGGCGCCTGACGGCGGATGGATACGAGGTCTTCTTCAGCCGCGACGAACTGCGCACGCGACCGGTCGCCGAGCCGCCGGCGCTACGCGAGGAGCAACAGAGATCTTTCCTCGCCCCGCGGGATCCGCAAGGTGCCGGCACCTGGATCGCCGTCAACGAACTCGGAATTACCTACTGCCTTCTCAACGGCTACCAGGTCGGCGATCGAGCCGAGGCGCTGACCCATGCGCGCAGCCGCGGCCATCTGGTGTGGACTGTCGCCACTCTCTACCCCACACTCGATTCGAGCGGAGTCGAGAGTTGGCTGCAGCGCGAACTCGGCCGCGAGCTCTACCGCTCCTTTCAGCTCTTAGCCTTCCAGCCTGGAGCGCCGCCCAGAGCGTGGTCCTATTTGCGTTCCAGCCTCAAAACGGAAGACTTGCAGAGCCCGGTGGTGTCTTCTTCGGTCGATCCTGAGGGAGCACGAACTACGCGGGAAGCTCTCTACGCCGCACTGTCTCGCCCCATCTCCTCTTCCTCCTTGCATCACTTTCACCGCAGTCACGACGGTGAGCCAAGCGCACGAACCCCCTGCATGCATCGGGAAGATGCACGCACGGTCAGCTTGACGAGAGTTTTGGTCGATGCGGCGACTGCGTCCATGTCCTATACACCAGGACCTCCCTGCAGAACGCCGTTCGGACAACCACTGATGCTTTCGAGGCTCTGATGCCAAGGCGGCGACCCCCCTGGTTCAAAATTGCCTTGGGCGTCTATCTCACCCTCTTGGGGGCGTCGTACTTGGTGCGACACTTCCGCGCTGTCCCCGTGCTTGATGACTACACGGTTGTCCGTCTGCGTGAAGTTGGAGGCGACGGCAGCCTTCTGGATTCCGTCGTCCCAGTTTCATACCTGGAATGGGGTCATGCCTTTCGCGGCCAAGCGCCAACGGTCGTGCTCATCCACGGCAGCCCTGGCGACGCCGGCAATTTCACCGGTCTGGGTGCACTACTGGGAGAAACGCGGCATGTGATCGCCCTCGACCTGCCTGGGTTCGGCCACCTGCGCACCCTGCCCGAGTCGGTTTCTGCACGCGCGCACGCCGGCTACGTCGCCCAGTTGGTGGCCGAGCTGGAAATCGAGCGAGTTCATGTCGTGGGTTTCTCGTTGGGAGGAGTGGTTGCCTCCCACTTGGCGGATCCTGCCGAGTCCTTGCCATTTGCAACGGAGTCCCTGACCTTGCTCGCCGCTACCGGTGTGCAGCAGTTCGAGCTCTTCGGCAACTACCAGATCAACCACGCTGTCCACGGTCTACAACTGGCAGGGCTTTGGCTGATCCACAATGCCATTCCGCACTTTGGCTATTTCGACGACTCTTTTCTCAGTGTCGGCTACGCACGCAATTTCTTCGAGACCGATCAACGACCGGTGCGCGCCATTTTCGAACGCCTGGAAGTTCCCACTTTGGTCATTCACGGCAAAGGGGATGATCTCGTCCCCATCGAAGCGGCGGAGGAACACCACCGCATCATTCCCCACAGCGATCTGGTGTTGCTCGATCGCAACCACTTCTTCGTCTTCATGGAACCACAGATGTCGGTCGAGCCGCTCGAGGAATTCTTGACGCGAGTCGAATCGAGAAAGGCTCGGACTCGAACCCAAGCCACCAACGAGCGGGTTCGGCTGGCCGAAGCGCCCTTGACCAAGAAACTCGGGCCGGCGCGTGGACTGACTCTGTTTACGCTGGTGTGCTTGATCGCCGTGGGAACCTGGATCAGTGAGGACCTCGCGACCATCGGTGCCGGGCTTCTCGCCGGCGACGGCCAGATCGGCTTTATCGCTGCTAGCGGCGCGGCGTTGACCGGAATCGTCACCGGCGATTTGGCCATCTACGGAGCCGGCCGTTGGCTGGGGCCGTCGATCCTGCGCCGCTTCCCGATGCGCTGGCTGTTGCCCCCCAAGCGAGTCGAGCGAGCTCAACAAGTGTTTAAGAAACAGGGGCCATGGGTGATTTTTGCCAGCCGCTTTACCCCAGGAACGCGAGTCGCGACCTATTTCGCAGCCGGACTTCTGCAGGTGGGCGCTTTCCGTTTCTTCTTGTACCTGCTGGGTGCTGCGGCTCTGTGGGTGCCGGCGCTGGTCTTCGTCGCGGCCTCGATCGGCGACCCGATCTTCGATCTCATGGAGCGCTTTCGCTCCGGCGGCTGGATCCTGGCGCTGGTTGCAGTGGCGATTCCGTGGTGGTTGGCCCACAACCTACCTTGGCTTCTGAGGGCCGAAGGGCGAGCTCGTTTCCGCGCTCGTTGGGCGCGGCGATTGCGCTGGGAATTCCTGCCCTCTTGGGTTCTCTACGGACCACTCATCCCCTACCTGGCCGCGCTCGCCTTGCGCCACCGCGGCCTGACCTTCACTGCATCCAATCCAGGCCTGATCGATGGCGGTCTGGTTGGCGAGTCCAAGAGCGCTTTGTTACGCCGCATCCCGTCCGATGCACAACCGCCTTTCACCGTCGTCCATCCCGAACTCGATCCGCAAGCGGCCGTCGTCGACGCCCTTGCGTTCTTCTCTCAGCACGGTCCACTGGTGCTCAAGCCCGACATCGGAGAGCGAGGGCGGGACGTGGTGGTGTGCCGTGGCAAAGACGAGGTGCGCGCCCATCTGCGGGATCGCACGGAAACAACCATCTGCCAGAAGTACGTGAGCGGCGAGGAGTTCGGCATCTTCTGGGCCGAAGAACACCATGGCGATACCGGCAGGCTCATCTCGGTGGCACAGAAACACTTGCCGGAAGTGGTCGGAGACGGTAAGAACAACCTGCGCGATCTCATCCTCGGACACCAGCGCGCCCGCCTGCACGCCGACCGATTTTTGGCTGATCACTCTGGAGAGGACACGCCGGAGGCCGGAGAAGTCGTTTCGCTGGGCGACCTCGGCACCCACTGCCGCGGCGCCACCTTCACCGACGACCGTGAACTCATCACCCCACAACTAGCCGCCGCGATCACCGACATCAGCCGGGAGGCGGAACTGGGCTTCGGGCGTTACGACCTGCGCTGTCCCAGCAGCGATCACCTAAGGCAAGGTCAAGGGCTGCAAGTCCTTGAATTCAACGGCGTCTCGGGAGAGGCCGCGCACCTCTACGACCCCAAAGCATCGCTTTGGCAGGCATACCGCACGCTTGCCGATCAGTGGAAGACCGCTTTTTCCGTCGGGGCTCGCTTTCGAGACCAAGGAGTGCCGACTCTGTCGCTGGCGAAGTTCCTCGCCCACGTCCTTCGGCAACTTTCGGCGCGTTCGTCACAAGGTCGCCACAGTGCTGCAACCTCCAGTGCTTCTTCAGACGCCAGAAGCTCCGAAGGATAGGATCGGCTGCTGTGTCGGCTGACCCTAACCTTCCCGACGCGCGCGAAGAACACCCGGACTTGGGATTTGGCGACATCGTCGCCCGTACCACCAAGAAACGGCTCCTTAACCGCGACGGCAGCTTCAACGTCGAGCGCTATGGACTCCACTGGCGCAATTCGCTGTCGATCTACCACAGCGCCCTCGAAACCACTTGGCCGCGTTTCCTCGCCTTCTCAACCCTCGCATGGCTGACGATCAATCTAGTCTTTACCCTCGCCTATCTGAGTCTCGGTGAAAGAACGCTACAGTTGCCGGTGGGGCGTAACCGCATTGCCTCGACCTTTTTCTTTGGCATTCAGACCCAGTCGACCATCGGTTTCGGTCACATTCATCCCCTGGCCTGGCAGGCTGACGTCCTCGTTACCCTGCAAGCCATCGTCGGCTTTTTCTTCGGTGCCCTCCTCACCGGGCTGGTGTTCGCTCGCTTCGCCCGCCCCCAAGCGCGCCTGGTGTTCAGCAAGCACGCGGTCGTCGCCCCATTCGAGGGCGGTCAAGCCCTGATGTTCCGCACCTCCAACACTCGCAACACCCAGATCATCGACCTCCGAGCGCGGGTGATCGCAGCCTGGCGCAAGCGCGACGGTGACGAAGCTCATCGCGGCTTCGCCCAACTCGATTTGGAACGCACCCGCGTCGCCTTCTTTCCCCTCACTTGGACCGTCGTCCACCCGATTACCGAGGAAAGTCCATTGGCCGGTTGGACCAGCCGTGAAGCGCTCGAAAACGATCTCGAAATCTTGGTTCTTCTCACCGGGTACGACGATACCTACGCCCATACGGTCAACGCCCGCACCTCATACAAGGCCGACGAGATTCAATGGAGTAGGCGCTTTCGCCGCATCCTCGAACCGCCCTCCGGATCGCGCCCGTTACGAGTCAATGTGCAGCGGATCAGTGAGACCGAGCCGGCTTAAGGGCTAAACACTCCCCAACATGCGAACCGTCGCATGAAGTACCGGATTCCTTATTCTGGCCGCTGAACCGTCCGACGATTGGGGTCCACCTCTCACAAGGCGCCTATCTATCTACTTCGCTCATGAGGATGCGTCTTACGGCGAGTACCACAGTCACCACGACTCCGGCAGACGTTACCGTAAATGCAAACATACCGACGCTTTCTCTGTTTAACCACAGATTGATCAACGCGAGTATCGTCGACACCGCGAAAAGGCTTGTTACCACTTTCCCTTTTTTGACACGCGAACTCGACCCATTTCGACTTAGCACCGAAAAAACCACTGTTTGAACGATAAAGGCCCAAACCACTAATAGCTTCAACACGTCGAACTCACCGTTAAGTCAATATTAGTGCTCGGCGGACCCAGGATTGGGACAACTGATTTTCTCAATCTTAAGTTGCAGATCGCAAGTTCTTTTAGCTATTCAGCACATTCTTCGTCGGTCTCTGCGTTTAACACATACACAGCATGAACCTCACCAGTTCTATTGTCGCGAACTAGCTTCCATCCGCCGCCGCACGTTCCCCCATCGCTCTCGTCTTCTCCACTGTTACTTGAGGTGACCCCTCGCCAGTTTCAGGGGGTCAGCTCATCTGCACCTTCTCGGCCTGAATCGTCGGGAATGATTGGCAAGAGTAAAGGTGCTGCAACCTCTCTTACCGCAATACAGACTTTCAACCACTCCAACTCCGCCTGCGAATAGTCAATCCCAAAAGCGGGCAATGATGCGCTAGTGTCAAGGACGCCGTCTTTACAAACGGTGCAGGTCACTTGCACGCCATCAAGGAAGAGAACATCTCGTCGAATGGAATCGAGCGACAGGCGACTCTTTTGATGTGTACTTCTAAGTTTTTCTATACTCGACGCGCCCACTTCTCCCTGCTCGCGTTGCGCAAGATAAGGCTCACGAGGACATTTAGGTTCCGTGTCCCGAACCACCGCAATGGTTTGAGTGCGAGCGTCGACCAACAGTGATGTCCATGCGCAAGGTTCTTCGGAGTACTCCATCAGGTACCATTCCTCGTTAGGATGACAGCTCTCGTACACCTTTGCGGAGTCATTCGACTCCCTAGAGCCGACCACGTCGCTGGTCGCACACGAAGCTAGAAAGACACCACAAATAGACAGTTTTAGCGTTCTTGCGACACGATAAACGCCTCCTACTTGCAGTCTTTTCGCGTTACGGGCGCGACTTTGTTCCATTTCCTCCAATCCTTTCCACTAACTAAAGTGTATTGCTTACCGGTGACTGGACTATAGCCGTGAACACCCCAACGGTCCGTCACAAAAATGTATATTGGGTTGCCGTTCGCAGCTTGGTCCTGTGCAGTCTTGACGTCGCCTTTCGAAAGGCCGGGGCCGGGGTTCTTAGTTCCGTTTGCATACACTGTCGGATGGGTGTGGTTGCCGCCAGATGCTGGGATCTCTGTTGAAGGAGTCGAGCCTTGCTGAGGACTGTAGTTATATCCGTTGAAATCGTTTCCGAAACCGTGTCCAACTTCAACTCCTTTCTGACCAAGATTGCCCGATAGCTTGTAGGCACACATGAATTGGAGTTCGTTCTCTACAAAGATCTCTGCAAGCATCGGATCTTCGCCGCCATAGTTGTAAACGATGGCACTAGCCTCGCGGCGCGTTTTGCCATGCGCCATGAGCTTGTCGATCAAGGGCTTTGTTTTTTGTTTGTAATCCCTATACTCGAGATAGGGCGCTGTGTATGTGTTCCACATATAACTCTCAAGAGCCCAGATTGAATTAAAACCACCGAATGCCCCATAGCCGGGACCCCAATCCACCCTCCAGCCCACTTGGTTGAAAGGCTGATAGTCGTAGGTGCGGCTACCTCCCGCTCCTTCCGCAGTCCTTCCTGTTGGATCGGTATTCCCAAGAGGATTTCCTCCCACGTAGCTATACCGATTCGCACCTACTTCTGGGCAGTTCCTAGCAGCAGCCATAGGGTTCCAATAATCACTACAATAGCCGCAACCGCTATTCGAATGCCGCGACGCTTACGGCACTCCCTCAGTTTCATAAGGATGTTCATCGCTGTGTCATCACCGCCGGTCCGAGTTGCCAATTCGTGGATCGGAAGCAAAGGTCGCATCAGCGAACTCGATCGGAGAACTGTCGCCGCATACTCGCGGTCCGTATTGGCGATCCGGTGTGCCAGCGCCCACACAAGCCTTTTCTCAGTCGTGATCCAACGAGCACCGACGACGGCCACCACAGCGACAATCCCATACACCAGCGCAAGTAATCTATCTCCTCCCCATACAGCTATCGCAGGCGTCGCCCAAAGAAAAGCCGCTCCGTAAACCCACCCAAAATAGTCTGTCAGCAGATTACTCAAGCTGAATTTTTGAGCGGTCTCAATTAAGGCTTTATCGCCATGGATGATCGACGCTGCAGCCACCTTGTGGTCTGGCCAATCCCAGCCGGGCCTTGGGTCCGAACTTGGCCATCCTTCTATTTCCAATAACCGCTCAAAGAACTTTCTCTTGTGTTGTAAATGCGCTCGGGCAGTGTAGCCGTAGGAAACACTAGCGGCAAAAAGAGCGGTGCCGATGAGGATTGCGGTAGGTACGACAGCCATAGTCACTGACTCGTTTCAGTTCTGGAACAGCGTCTAAGAATGAGAAACGAAGTCACCAGCTCGAGCCAGCTTGTGCCTGTCTTATTTTCTCGCCTGATTCGGCTTCCAAATCACCTCAAACGAGCACTTTCGAAAATCGCCTGGCACCCTTTTTGGGCATTTCCAGATGTGCCGCCAGGGCCGAAAACAATACCCGCCAACACATCAACGTAGCCTCCGTCTTTGTCAACACCGAGTTCTATACGCCCGCCTGGCCCAACAACCGGTTCGGCGAGTGCGGTGGCAAGATTTGCCGACACATCTACGCTAACGCTCGGTCCCTGCGCACACCTTGAAGACCAAAGCTTCTTGATTTTCGGTGAGGTTCTTCTGAGCAGTCACTGCATATTTATCTGGACACCGTTCTCAACCTTCCTAAGACTCTTTAGCAGCCGCCTGTGCTTCCGCGAGTGTTTCTTAAAACTACCCGAAGTAACTTGCCCATCTACTTTGATTTCGGCTATATCTACGCTAAACCTACCTTCATCCTGAGACCATGCAATTGGGTGGCTTGATGCCCAGCGTATGGTTTCACTTTTTGAATCTCTGCCTTCCATCCACTTCACGATTGCGGTTAAGACAACGAAATAATCACCAGCTTCCCCGTACCCCAAGTCGTGAACTCGCGAAGTACTGTCGATCAACTGCCAGCCATCAAACTCGAAAGTGACCAGTCCGTTAAAACCGCCTGTGCTTGGAATCGGACCTTCGGGTTCCAAGGTCTTCATAGCCACCAACTGAGGCCTCTCACAACTGGGATTCCCACAGATTTCAACTCGCCACTCTAAATCGACCAGCATAAGTTCCGATGAGTTTCGCAAACGAGATAAAACGACTAGCTCAGCGATCAGCTCAGAACCGTTGATGAGAAAAGCATCCGGCTGAACTACTGCAACATACTTGGTCGCGTGCGCCACGCACGAGTCGCGATGACGGTTACGGTCAATGCACAACTCTGGAGTAAGCGTCCAGATGTAGGAATCAGCCTCCACCGTTTCAACCCCGACTCCGACCAACAGCATCAGCAAGCAAAGACCCAAGGGTCTCGTAGCTCCTGGCCCCCTCATGGGCAACCGCCTTCGCCCGCCATATATGCGTCACGGACCTTCTTGCCATCTGCACGCGCTGCTGCTTGCTCAGTCTCCTTGGAGCCGCCCCTTAGTTCACCACGAGTATTAGCATGCGACACCTCATGGCCCAAGAGGTCCCAGGCTATGATCCCTCGTGCTTGAGTCTCATTTTTCGGTTGATCTGGACTTGGCCCAGAGTAATTAGACTCTGAGTCTCTAAAACTATGTGGCGAGGAAGCGCGGATCTCAATCGTGTGCGTGTCGGGGTTGTATACGGCCGCGCTGGTCCCACCGCCTACGGTAACGGTGACTTGAACCGAATTGAGAGTGTCTTCTGAGGCGACGGAACTCAATAATTTCCTAGCGCACTTTCGCAAGGTTCCGTCTTCGTTCACCACGACCCTCGCATCCCAAGCTGCTTGCCGAAGCTCAACTTGCAGTCCAACATATGCTTGCCTGCGCTCGTTGCCAGTCAGTCCGTCTAGCTTGACATTGACCCATTTCTTGTACTCGATGTAGTCCAGAATGGGCTGAGTGTAAGTGTTCCACATATAGCTCTCAAGAGCCCAGATTGAATTAAAACCACCGAATGCCCCATAGCCTGGACCCCAATCCACCCTCCAGCCCACTTGGTTGAAAGGCTGATAGTCGTAGGTGCGGCTACCTCCCGCTCCTTCCGCAGTCCTTCCTGTTGGATCGGTATTCCCAAGAGGATTTCCTCCCACGTAGCTATACCGATTCCAAATTCCGGCTCCCTGCATCACAGGATCCACCCCCATAAACCTCCCCAGGTGGCTTGTATAAAACCTGGCATGCATGTAATCCATGCCGGTATCAGCATCCCTCTCATGGCCGGTAAACTTCATTATCCCATTCCCAGCAGCGGTGAGCTCTTCCCCATAGGGCAGAAACTCATGCTCCGAGACTTTGGCTCCTAGGCTGTCCGTCACTAGCCTGATCGAGCCCAAATGATCGGTGTGGTAGTGCTTCTGGGTCCCCGAGCCGTCTTCGGTCCCCAGCAGACGCCTCCCCATCCAGATGTAGTCCATGGTGTGAGTCCAGTTGCCGGATTGGTCTTCGCCGGTGAGATTGAAGGTGGAGAGCACCTGGTTCCCTGGACCCCGGATGGTGAAATCCACCTCTCGGGTGGCAATGGAGCCCTGCCAGTCGATGGTGGCCACTCTCTCACCTGAGAAGTTGTAGAGAAAGAGCCACCTGCCGTTCTGCTCGGTCATCGAGTTGGAGGTGTCGTAGGTGTAGGCATCTGACCCCCAAGAGGTCATGTTGCCACTGGCGTCGTAGCCGGCCACCGACAAACGGTTGGTGTTGGCGTTGACCGCAATGGTGGTGGTCTGCGATCCACCCCCCACCGGCCAGGTCTTGACCTCGGTCATGTTGCCGAAGACATCGTAGGTGTAGTCCTGACGGGTGCTGTCTCCAGTTGCTTGATCCCGCACGTAGGCACGGGTCAGGCGATTGACCTTGTCGTAGCGGTAGAGGTCATCGTAGCCCGAGGTATCCCCGATAGTGACGATGTTCCCTGAGCCGTCATAGGTGTAGGAGCCTGTATTCCATAGGACTCCCGGATTGGTGGTGTTTAAGGAAAGAGTACGGGCGTTGTTGCTTGCTTTGACCGTGTGCTGGTCCTGAGTCCCGTTGGTGTGCGGAATGGTCGACCAGGTGCCTGACGGGTGGTAGGTGAGGTCATTGGTCCAGCCATTGACCTTCTTAATGCGCCCGTTCGACCAATCGGTGTCGAGGACCTGACCGGCGCTGGCCGTCGTCGCCGAGCACGAGGTATTCGAGCACCGCGGGTAGGTGATCTTGTCGGTAAGACCCCACTGGTTTGGATTGGGGTTGATCCAAAAACGCTGATACTCCCCACTCCGGCTACTGTCGAGGTCCGCGTAGACATAGGTTGCTACGACGCGAGTCGCTCCATCTGATTCTCTATAAGAGTAGAGCTCGGTCACCCTGGTGTGCTCCTCGCCCTGGGTTGGTGTCCAAGGAAGCTCCAGCCAGTTGTAGCGAGCGCGGGAGCGCACCTTGCCCAGGCCTGGACCGGATGCTGTGTCGTAGATAGTGTGGGTCACCAATCGATTGCCGTTATTGACATCTCTGACGTGTGTCAGCCTCCCGAGCCAATCGTATTCGTATTTGACATGCACCCGGCCATCGTCTCTCGAGTAGGTGTTCCCCCTCGAGTCATAAGACCCATAGGTCACGGTGCCATTGCCGCTGGTCCCGATCTCGGGGTGGGTCTCCGTGAGGAGGTTTCCTAAGTTGTTGTAGGTGAAATAGCGATTCTGCGAGATTGCCGCTCCAGCGTCTTGCCACACTCGGGTCAAGTTGCCATTGACGTCGTATTTATAGTGCGTCGCCACCAATCGATTGGGATCACTGGCATCTGAATGCTCATTGACACTCCATACGCGCCCAAAACCATCCTTATGGCTGTATTTAGGTACCCACTGGTAGCCAATTCCAGTGAGCAAAGTCCGCGTCTCCGTCTTAACCACCCGATCACCGGTATAGGTGAAGCGTACTTCGTAGTTCGAGCCCTCAGGAGCCCGGATCGCCCCCGGACGGCCGAAAGCGTCGTAATTGAGGTATTGGGTTAACTGGGTAGGTTCGCCCATGTTGGACTTCGACAGCACCCAGCCGCGGGCGTTGTAACTTGTTTCGCTCGAAACATAACCGCTGGGCTCCAGGTGAAAGTTCTTCCACGGACGGCCAAACTCATCGAAATGCGTCACATTTCCATCGAAGGTAGTCCCTGACGGCCATTTCTTTTCTGCATTCACGACCGCAGGTCCGGTAGAACTCGGCGCCGTGTATTGGTAAAACCAATACGCCCCACTCGGCAGTGTTGCTGTCGTCATCCGCCCCAAACTGTCGTAGGCAAAGGTGGTGGTCAGCCCGTTGGGGTCCCGACTCGCCGTCACCGCCCCGGTCGAGCCGTCAAGGTCGACATCGTAGGTCAGCCACGCCCCAGCCGTACCATCCGGCTGGTAGGGCCGTGAGGTCTTGCGCACTCCCTTCTCATAGGTGTGCTTGACCCAGCTCTCAGGCTGAGCTGGCAGACTTGCGACGCACCAATTCGCTCCCACACCAAGCGTCTGCAGATCTCCACCGTAAGTCTTCTCATTGGTGATGTTCCCCCGCGCGTCTCGCTGGTAATAGACCACTACGTCATTAGGGGTGCGAGCCGTTCCACTCTTGATCCGACGTACACATTCGAGCGCTCCATTGGCGTCAAACTTGACGTGCTGTTTGGTGTAGACCTCCCCGGTCGCACCTGGCTCGTAGTTCATCACATAGCGATAAACACCGAGAATCCAATCATCCGCTGGCGTAGGCGGAGCCCAGCCTGACTGGTTATATTGCGCGTCCCCTACCTTGTCGTACCATGTCCAGCTTTGGCGCGTCTTTATATCTGTCAACGAAGGCTGCAGATTCGTCTTGGTGACTGTCGTTCGCCAATGGCCCAAGCCATCATCATGGTTGTTGTTGACATCGATGTAGCGACCTCCATCATCGTGGTAGATGACTCTTGAGTCCTCCACCCGCCGGTTGGTGGCCGTATAGGCAGATTGGTTGCTCCCCGAGGGCAATACGTCCTTGCGATACTTGAGATAGGTCGACCTCAGCTTGGTTCCCGAGCACTGACCGTTTGAAGCATTTGAGCCCGACCAAACTTCGGACGACAAGTACTTGCCATCCACCTGGGCCTGGCGCTTGGTGTAAGGAAGGCCCTGCTCCCAGCTCTTGGTGTCATCGTGGAAGAAGTGGTGTTTCGAGCAGTCGCCGCTCCCTGATCCAGAGGGGCTAGGTTGCTGTACCCAGGTGGTCGTCTCCGCTTCATCACTCCCACTCTTGGGGTAGTAGGCCTGTTTGTACTTCCAAGTACCTAGCACCGTCCCTGAAGAGTCCACCATCCGCCGCTCCTTGACCGCCGCGGTGGTGTTCCAGGGGGACGAGCCATTGAAGGTGAATTCTTGGATGTCCCACTCATAAGCCCCACCCGTGGGAAGAATCAACTTCTCTAAGAAGCCTGGGCCGTCCGGAGCCCCTCCGTTACAGAGGTTTTCGTAGGTCAGCACTCCCCCCTCGTGCATCTTGTATGAGGTCCCGTCCGGCAGGTTGATCTGCTTTAAATGTGGCACCTTGATCCGCGTACTCGACCCAGGGTAGTCGTCCTTGCAGCTCCGGTTGACGTGCTTGTCCCAGTACTGCAGCGTGTAGACCATGCGCTGACCGCCCACGGACTCAATGTCCACCTTGGTCACCACCCCAGGATCCCCGTAGTAGGTATAGCCGTTGTGGAAGGTCAGGTAGTTCTTGCGGTTGTAGCGATCGGTAAAGGTCCAGATGCTGTTGCCATTCGAATCGTAGGCCGAGCGCGTCACCGTCATGTCCGGGTCTGAGGCCGAGCCGAAGGCGTTCCAGAACTTGGTCAGAAAGTACGTCGCGCTCGGGCCGCACCAGCCCCCCTGGAAGCGCTGCGTCGATCCATCCGGGGATTCGATGTCCGCGGTCAAGCAATTGATCACCTTGAGGCGCAGGTAGCTCCCATCCCGGCTGTAGAAGGTGTCTGAGTCGTTGTCCGGGTGGGTTGCGTCAAAGTCATCCCAAAAGGTGTGGGTGCCTCCGAATTGGTCGATGTAGAGCCATTTGCCGGTCGAGTTATAGGGATGGGTCGGAGGGTAGACCTCTCCCACTCCCACGTGCCAGGCCAAGCCCCCGGTGCGCTTCCTCCAAGGAATCGCCTGGGTGTAGGCAACGCCTCCCTCAATGATCGTCTCGTAGTTCCAGATGTTGGAGCTGTGGGTGATGCTGAAGGGACCCAAAGGAATCGTCACCACTAGCGAGCCTGATCCCACGTCGACGTTGTCCACCTGGGCGCCTTCATACACCGACTCGGGCTTGTAGCCTAAGGGGTGGTTGGGGCCCATGGCGTAAAGAGAAGAGGACAGGGTCAATGCAAATACAGCAATCAGGATCCCAGCCCCCCACGCGCCCACCCCCCGGCCCCCCAGCCCACCCTCCCGCCGGGGCAGGCGCCGGGATGACGTTGATCCGCAGCGGTGGGGCCCTTCGACGCCGCTCAGAGCAAGCTTGTCCCCCACCGGGAGCCCGCAAGGGGCTCCCCTACGCTCTTTCTGCACGGTACGAAGAGAGGTCATGACGCACCCCCTTCCACCCCAGCACCGATCTCGACTGTGAACGACTCCAGGGTGTTGGCGTCAAAGCCGATCACCACATCGCCGTCTTCTAGGCGGTTTAATTTGCCGCTCCCCGAATCCAGGCGGGAGAGATCTCCCACCGATCCCACCAGCCAGCCGTCCGAGTCGCTTTCATCTCCCTGCCCGCCGTCGTGCAGGCGGCCGTGCCACACTGCCACTTCAGAAAGACCGGCCCCTTTGCGGCCCTGGCGCACCACCACCACATCCAGTTCATTGCCGGGAAGCTCCAATCGTTCGATGTGCCGCAAAGCCGCGCCGCGGATCTCCGGAGCGTAGTGCTTCTCCCGGGGAGGGCCCAGGGGAGAGTGCACCGTCCAGGCGCCGGTGCCTAAGTCCACAGCCACCCACAGCGAGCGCTCGGCCACGTCTGAGTCCAGGACCAGGTCCCCCTGCACCACCTCTGCGTGGCGCACGACCACATTCATGTAGTTGGAAATCTTTCGCTCCACCCCGATCACCGCCACTCCCGATCCGGAGTCCTCAGCGATTGCCACTCGGCTCTCAGAGATCGATAGATCGATCGCCTTCGCGGGAGCTGGGATCAACCAGCCCCCTGACCATGCGAGCAGCAAAGCTGCCATCCTGATTTCGAGTTTGTTTCTCATGGACCCTCCCTTCACAAAATAAAACGTAAAAAACGACTCTTCACTGCCACCCGGCAGTTCGGAAATTGTCGGCGAGGCTCAGACACACCTCCACTGACGGCCCCGAAATGACGCCGAATCGCCTCAAATTCGTCGAGATTTGTTGCGTCTTCGCCCCCGCACATGCAGGCAGGAGTGGCTAACTCCTGCGTCCCATATGAGAGCCCCGGCAACGCTCCCGTGTTTACGAACGTTGTGAACTATAAAACCGACGCATAAAAGAGTCAAAAATAGACTGAAAATGGCTCGATCTACGGTAAGTCGAATGACGGAAAACGGCCTTTAGCTTCGACAGGAGCCGCTATCCACCCAAAGAAAAGCGCCCGGCAAAGCCGGGCGCTGGTTTATTGTCGACTTGGCTGCGTATCTACCAGACTTCGCAGCGACTCTCAGGGTTCATGGGGGTGCCTTCAGCGCATTGGAAGGCATCGGCAAACACCGAATTGTTGGTCAACGGACCGAGTACGCGGAACTTCGCCGGGGAATGCGGGTCGGTGGTGACTTGCATCCGTTCCATCTCTTCGCTCGCCAACGCGCACCACACCTGGGCCTGGGCGACGAAGAAGAGTTGGTCGTTGGTGAGCCCTTCGACGGCTGGATCCGGGGTGCCCTCGCGCTCTTCATAGAGTTTGTAGGCGGCGTAGGCTTCTTTGACTCCACCGATGTCGGCGATGTTTTCACCCAAGGTCAGGTTGCCATTGACCGGGGCGCCTTCAGCGACTTCGTACTGCGAGTAGTGGTCGACCACGCACTGCGCTTGTTCGTTGAAGCGCTCGGAGACCTCGGGAGCCCACCACTCGGCAAAGCGGCCGTCGGGACCGAACTTGCGACCCTGATCGTCGAAACCGTGGGTCAGCTCGTGGCCGATGACGCTGCCGATGCCGCCGTAGTTCATCGCGGCCGGAAAATCTTTGTGGAAGAAAGGCGGTTGCAAAATGCCGGCGGGGAAGGCGATCTCGTTCCACAACGGGTTGTAGTAGGCGTTGACCATCTGCGGAGTCATGCCCCATTCCTTGCGGTTGACGGGATTGCCGATTTTGGAGGATTCGTAGTCGTAGTCGAAGGACGCGGCGTTGCCGACGTTGGCAAAGTAGTCGTCCGTGGTGACTGCGAGGTTCGAGTAGTCCCGCCATTCATCGGGAAAACCGATCTTGTCCTGCAGCGTGCCGACCTTCTCCATGGCGCGGCCGCGCGTCTCGTCATCCATCCAGGCGAGGCCGGGAAGACCGTTTTCGAACGCTTTCTCGATGTCGGCGATCATCGCCAAGGCAACATCTTTGGAATTGCCCGCGAAACGCTCTTTGACGTAGACCCGGCCGATGACCTCGCCCAGCGCCGCCTCAGTCGCTGCTACGCAGCGCTTCCAACGTGGGCGGATTTCTTTGACCCCCGCCAGCTTCTTGCCGAAGAATTCAAACTCGGCCTCGATCAGATCGGAAGGAAGCCGGTTGGCGAGGCCGTGAACGGCATGCCACTTGAGGTAGGTCTTGAGGTCGTCCATCTCCGTCTCGCCGAGCACGGTTTGCAGAGCTTCGAAAAACTCCGGGGTCGCCACGCTGATATCGGTGATGTCGGGGTAGTGAGTCGCCTCGAGGTAGGTGCTCCAGGAAAGCTCCGGCGTCAACTCGTCGAGACCGGCCCGGTCGATCTTGTTGTACAGGCGTTCGATGACCCGCATTTCTTCCGCGGGACGTGATGCCTCCGCGAGCTGGGTCTCGATTGCCAGCACCGCGGCCGCCGCCGAAGCGGCTGCCTCTTCGTCGTAGCCGACCATGCCCATCATGCGGGCGATGTGGGCCTCATACGCAACGAGAAGCTCCTGCTTGGTCGGGTCGTCGGACACGTAGTAGTCGCGATCCGGCATGCCGATGCCACCCTGAAACATCCAGCCGATGTTGAGGTCGGGGTCGAGGAAGTCCGGGAACACCGCGGTGGCGAAAAAAGGCTGCACGCCGTGGCGATGAGCCAAGCCGGTCAGCTTGAGGAAGTCAGCTCGATCTTCGACCTCGTCGATCATGGTGAAGATCTCTTCGAGCGGTTCCAGGCCTCGAGCGTCGATGGCCTCTTCATCCATGCACGAGCCATAGTACGAACCGATCTTGATGCGGTCCGGATCGTCACCGGGTTCAGCCGCTGCCGATTCCAGAACGTCGCGCACGAAAGCGCGGTTGTCCTCTCGAATCACCGAGAAGCTGCGCGCCCAGCGGGCCTGGTCAGCCGGTCTTTCGGTGGTCGCCAGCCAACCGCCGCAGGCGTACTCGTAAAAATCTTGGCAGGGGTCGGCCTCGGTGTTCATCGCCGCCTGGACGTCGGAGGCGATTTGTTCCGATGTCAGATCTCCAGCGGACAGTCCGGTCGCCGCCAGACTGGCCGTTATCAGCGTCACGGCGAACAATATGGTGCGTTTGTGTTGCATCAAGCTATCTCCTTTTTTGGGGACTACACGTTGGGGACTGCTCAGTTTCCGAATTGCTTCATTTCTAAGTGCAGCGTTCGCCCTCTTAGGTCTACGCGATCGTCCTCGTCCTGTTTCTTTTTAGCACTCGTTTTCTCTCAGGGCTCGCTTTCCTGGAAGCCGGTTATCAAAAGGCGCTCGAGGAGTGCGCCCAAGCGAACGCCGGCTTGGTGAATCCGCTCCATCGCCGCGCGTTTGGTTTGATCGTAGTAGACGGCGTCCAGAGCCGCCCCCGTCTCGATGTCGTAGGTGTGGGTTCGCGCTAGGCGCAGCGACTCGTTGGCCCAATCGGCGGGGTCGGTACTTTGCAGCCATGCAGCAGGAGCCGTCCGGCGGACCAAATGAGCGGCATGACGAGACCACGCTCGACCCAACAGCCACGCCGATAACGGGTAGCGCCGGCGTAGATAGCGGCCGGGAATCTCATCGTCCCAAACGCTGTGGAGGTCGCGCTCGCGGCCAAACCACGAAACCAAGATTCGGTTTCCCCCGCGATTGTCCGGGTGAGCCACGTGCAGCGGCTGGTGCAGATCGCCGACGAAATGAGCGAGGAACATCAAGGCTTCGCTACGTTCCCGGAGGGATTTTTCAGGGTCGCGCAATGCGCGGCTGAAGCGGCCGACGGCCTCGACCACGCATTCGCTGCCTTCGGGGCAGTCGCGCTCGCGAAGGTAGGCGTCGGCCTGGGGCTCGACGTTGACGTAGTGCAAGCGAGTTGCCCAGTCGTATTCGGGAAACTCGCGCGCGTGAGCATCCGCCCACACACAGGCTTCGGCGAGAGAATCGTAGCGACCGCGCGGCAAGAGTTCGGCGACTCGTTGGCGAGCCTCCGAACTCATGGTCAGCCAAGCGACTTGACCGACGAGGCGATGCCCATCTGGGCCCCACGCAAACGCGGGAGCCGCAACCAAGACCAAACTGACTAGGGCCTGTGTCCGTGCCCTGCGTAGGTGCTGCCGGCTAGGCAGAAACCTCCTCAAGTTCCTCGTCTTCTTCCGTCTCTTCGGCTTCCACTGCGTTGATCGCCAAGTTGTCGCCCTCGCGCACCGCCGCCCCCCAGTCGATGGTTGGGTCGTCCATTGGGTCGTCAGGGATCTCTGTCGGTTCCGCTTCACGCTTGGTCAGCCGTCGTTCTTCACGCGCTGCTTGCTTCTCACGGCGTTTCTGCTGCCGCTTCCTTTCGCGCTGGCGCCGTGCCATTGATGATCTGTTTACTGCCATTCTCTCTGCCTCCTGCCCATGAACTTCAATTCGTTCGAATCAGGAACCTTAAATGGTACCAGAGCGATTACCAAGCACGAGGATGGCATGACTCCGCGGTCAGCGGTCCCGTTCAGCCAATACCGTGTGTACGGCGAGGCCCAAGACACCCACTAAGGTCAGAATCCCCAGCAAAGTGGCGAATATCCAACCTTCGGTCCACATCAGCCAGACCAGATAGGCGCCACCGAAGGCAACGCAGAAGATCATCGAGAGTTTCGCCGACCAACTCATGCCCGCCGATGCTATCCGGGAAAGGCCCTGTGGCAGAATCCGGCTCCGGTGCTCTGGGATCTCGCTCAATCCGTATTCGGCGTCGTTCTTCTTTATTTCGGCGGCGAATGGCTGGTCAAGGGCGCCACCCAACTCGCCAACGCCCTCTCCGTCGGCCGCATCGTGATCGGGTTGACTGTGGTGGCGTTCGGGACGTCGGCCCCCGAACTCGCCGCTTCCCTGTTCGCCGCTTATTCGGGCGTCCCCGAGGTCGCCTATGGCAACGTCGTCGGCTCCAATGTCGCCAACATCGGTTTGATTCTGGGAGCGGCGGCACTCCTGGCACCGCTGACCACAACGCTTCGATTCTTACTGCGCCAAGTCCCCTTCATGATCTTGGCGACCGTCATTGGCTTGGCTTTCGCCTGGGACGGTCGCTTGGCTCGCATTGAAGGGCTGCTTCTCGTCGCCCTTCTGGCCGTTTACGTTGGCGTGCTGTTTCGCACCTCGCCTGAAGAGTTGGCGCCCGAAGGCGAAACCAAGGGTTCGAACGTTCTCTCGTCGGTTTTAGTCACCGCTGCGGGAATCGGCCTGCTAACTCTTGGTGCTCAGGTGTTGATTCAAGGGGCGACCGGAATGGCGGTGGCCTTCGGCGTCTCAAAAAGAGTCATCGGCATGACCTTGGTGGCGGTGGGCACCAGCATTCCGGAGCTTGCCGCGGCGATCGTCGCCACCGCCAAGCGCGAACACGACTTGGTTCTCGGCAATATCGTCGGGTCCAATATCTTCAACTTTCTCGCCGTGTTTGGTGCCACTGCCGCCGTGCATCCGTTTCGTTTTGGAGCCGCGCCCACGGGATTGGAGATCGTCGGCTTGATGGGCTTCCCCATCGCCATGATCCCGCTGATGATTTGGAAGTTGCGGATCGGCAAATTGGGCGGAGCGATCCTGCTCGCCGGCTATGCGCTCTACCTGGCCCGGCTTTGGTCCGTGGCCGGTGGCCAGTGACCAGTGACCAATGACCAGCTTACGCTGTTAACCAGCGCAGTTCGGAGTTGATTCGGCCGCTGGCAATCAACTCCTGCAAGCGCCGCAAACGGACGTAGAGAGGGCCGTCAAATGCTTCCTGGTCCATGTTGTACTCGCTGTAGGCGGCAAAGAGCTGCTCGGCTCCACTGCGTGCATCCCACTTGGGCTCAAACCCCAAGTCGCGCTCGATCTTGGAACAGTCGACGCGGTAGGTGCGCTTATCGGGGCTGGCGCCGTCGGCAATCGAAACCTCGCAACCACTGACCTCTCCGACCACCTCCGCCAGCTCGCGAATGCGGTAGTTGTGTTCCTTTTTACCCACGTTGTAGGCCTGTGTGTGGACGGTTTCTCGCGGCGCCTTGAGGGCGGCGAGGAAGGCGCGGCAGATATCTTCGACATGGACCATCGGCCGCCACGGACTGCCGTCGGAAAGTAGAACTACTTTGCCGGTGGTCACCGCCCAACCCATCAAGTTGTTGAGGACGATGTCCAACCGCAAACGAGGCGAAACCCCGTACGCGGTGGCGTTGCGCAGTGAAGTAGGCGAAAACTCATCGGTCGCGAGCTGGTTGAGGTCGCGCTCGACCCACACCTTGGACTCGCCGTAGGGGGTCACTGGGTGAAACTCGGCCGTTTCATCGAGAAAATCGTCGCCCGCCGCGCCGTAGGTCGAGCAACTGGAAGAAAACACAAAGCGAGGAACCCCAGCCTCCCGCGCACGATCGCCCAAGTCCACGCTGGCGTGATGGTTGATTTCATAGGTCAGATTGGCGTCGAGGTCGCCAAGTGGGTCGTTGGAGAGGTTGGCCAGATGAACGATGGCGTCAAAGTCTTTCAAGTCTTCGACCGACGCGTCGCGGTAGTCCTTGTGAATCGTCGGTACGGCCGGCGGCGGCGGTCCGAAATCGCAGCCCTGAAACCAGTTGGCGTCGAGCCCGACGACATCCATGCCCTCTTCGCTGAGCATCGGCGTAAGAACGGTGCCGATGTAGCCGTTATGTCCGGTGACGAGTACGCGCATTTGCAGTTTTCCTTGCTGAAGTCGGTTGATCTGGAAACCGGTTGGTTGTTTGACGAGATTGCGGCCGAAACTGCGGTGATTGCGACCTTAGAACAAGCTAATTCTAGCAGTGCCCAGGGCCTAGGCGGTGCCGGTGGTTTCCAACTCGCCTGGCTCCGAATCAGGGAGCGGTGCGTCAGACAGAATCGCGTAGACCTGCAACTCGGTCTCAGCCAGGATCCAATGATCCGGGCCATCGACAGCCCCCGACCAGAAGTCTTCACGCATGGCGGCGAGCAGCCGTTGCGTCAATTCTTCCGGCGCAAGATCCTTATGCCAGTCAACGCGCCGGGCCAAGTCCGTTGCCACTTGGTGCACCGACACTCTCGAGTTCTTCAGGTAATAGTCACCCAGAACCTTCCACGCTTGTTCAGGTGGGATGATTCCCTGCAGCGATTCCCGTACCAATGGGGTCGCAGGTGCCGCACACCCTCCCCAGGCCAACGAACCCACGACCGCACTGAGGCCGACGACGAATTCCCGTCGATCCAAGTCGACCAATGAGCGGCCGCTCATGAGACCTCCCGGAGATGGTCGGCCAAGCGAGTGGCCAGAGCGACGATGGTGAAGGTCGGGTTGACCGCTGCGGCGGTTGGGAACACCGAACTGCCGGCAACGTAGAGGTTGTTGACGCCAAAGACCTTGCAGTTGGGATCGACGGTGCCGTGGTTGGGATCGTTGGCCATTCGCGTCGTGCCGATGTGATGGTTGGAACCCCCTGTTCCCTCCCACTCGAAGTCGCTGGCGACGAAGTTGCCGACGCGCCCTTCGAGTGAAGCACCGACGCTGGTAGCAATCGCCTGGGCGATCTCGATCAGCGCCCGTCGATCTTCGTCGTCCACCTGCCAATCGAGGCGCACGCGCGGCATTCCCAAGGGATCAAGGTCATCGGTCATAGTGACTTGACTTGCGGGGTTCGGCCTCTGCTCGATAATCAAGGAAACTTGACCGAAATATGCCGCCGTTTCGAATTGCCCTGGAGTCTCTGCCAACTGCGCCATCCTTCGGCTCGCCCGGGCAACACTGGGAACGAATTCGCCACCCCACCACCGTTGTTTCCTGGTAAAGGAAACCAGGGCGTTGGGCCAACTGCGCTCAGCACATATTGAAGGCCGCGGTCGAAACAAGCCGCGCCGCCCACCCTTATGCCGTGCACCCAACCGATCCGAGAACTCGAGCATCCGGGAGTCACGGCCTTTGGAGATCAAGACCCGTCCCATTCTCTGAATCGGATGATCCATGAAGTACTTGCCGATGGTTTCCGACGTTGGGTGGATCTGGTTCGGCCGCAGCTTGGCGGTCAACAACAGGCGTGCGTTCTCGATCGCGCCGCAGGCCAAGACGTAACTGCGGGCGCGCACACGAACTCGCTCTCCCGCCAAAGTCGAACAGACGACTTCCGCAATTCCCTGACCGTTGTCGGAGGCGACCATTTCGACCAGATTGGCGTGGACAATGACGCGAATGGTCAGCGACTCCTGCAACCGCTGCCGATAGTTGAGACCAAAGCGTATCGGAGGACTGATCGAAAAATAGAATGGTTCAAAGACCGGATCGTCCCTCAACAAACTCGGGACACGCTCGAACCCTGCTTCAATCTCCAGGTAGTCCGCTGCGCGTTGGTAGTGAGGTTGGAGCGCGGATTCGCCGATCGGCCAGCCGCTGTCAGGAATCCAACTGCGGGGTTCAAAATCCGATGATTGCAGAGGAGCGCACCACCCGTTCCAATGACCGGTGGTACCGCCGAATCGACGCAAGCGCGAACGCGTCAAGTAGCGCTCTTCCGGCTTGAGGAAGGTCCCTCCGGGGTAACCCAAGTAGAGCGCTTGGCTGGCCTCTTCAAACTCGAATCCACCTGACTCCAGCAGCACCACAGTCTTGCCGGCAGCGGCCAACTCCAAAGCGAGAGTGATACCAGCCGCACCCGCTCCGACGATGCAAACGTCGGCCTGTTCGGCGGTTTCCGAGGGAAGATCGTTGGCGTCAATCAACACGGCGCGATGCTATCGGAAGCTTGAACCCATCGACAGCCAAAAAACCTTGGGCGCGAAACGGCGTAGAATTTAGTAGGTTTCGTGGCGTTGGTGCGCCCGGACCTTCCAAATACACCGATTCGACCCTGGAGGAGACAACTCATGCGTCGACCCCTCACTCTTGCCCTCATTGCGCTGCTGGCTGCCACCAGCTTGCCGGCCGCGGACTTCGAGATTCCCGAAGTCCCTTTTCACAAGTTCCAGCTCGACAATGGATTGACGGTCATCGTCCACGAAGACCACAAAGCACCCATCGTGGCCGTGAATGTCTGGTACCACGTCGGCTCGAAGAACGAGAAGCCCGGCAAGACCGGCTTCGCTCATCTCTTCGAACACCTCATGTTCAACGGCTCTGAGAACTTCAACGACGACTACTTCAAGGTCTTGGAGCGCATCGGGGCCACGGAACTCAACGGAACCACCTGGCTGGACCGTACCAACTACTTCCAAAACGTCCCCACCAACGCCCTCGACACCGCGCTGTGGATGGAGTCGGACCGCATGGGTCACTTCCAGGGAGCGATCTCGCAGGAGCGCCTCGACGAGCAGCGCGGCGTGGTTCAGAACGAGAAGCGCCAGGGCGACAACCAGCCCTACGCCGAGTGGTGGAACCGCATGCCCGCTCTCGCCTACCCCGAAGGCCATCCCTATTCGTGGGACACCATCGGTTCGATGGAGGATTTGAACGCCGCGGCCCTTGAAGATGTCAAAGAGTGGTTTGCCGAGTACTACGGCGCCGCCAACGCAGTGGTGGTGCTGGCCGGCGACATCGATGTCGACACCGCGCGCGAGAAGATGCAAAAGTACTTCGGAGACATTCCTCCAGGTCCTCCGGTTGTTCGCCTCGACTCCTGGGTCGCTCCGCGGCTGCACGACCAGACCATCCGCTTTGAAGATCGGGTTCCCGCGGCCCGCGTTTACATGCAGTGGAACGTTCCCGAGTGGGGAACGGCGGAGAACGACTACCTCAATTTGGTTTCCGACGTTCTTGCCATCGGCAAGAATTCACGGCTTTACAAACGCCTGGTCTACGAAGACCAAATTGCCACCGACGTCAGTGCTTGGATCTGGCGCTTTGAGATCTCGGGGAACTTCTTGATCTCTGCCACCGCCAAGCCGGGAGGCGATCTTGACGATGTTGTTGCAGCGATCAATGAAGAACTCGCCGATCTGCTTGAAAACGGTCCGACCGCGGAGGAACTGGAGCGCGCCAAGACCGGGCAGTTTGCCGACTTCGTGCGTAGTCTGGAAGGAATCGGTGGTTTCGGCGGCAAGTCGAGTCTGCTGGCTTCGAACGAGGTCTACGGTGGTGATCCCGGCGCTTACCGGGTGTCGCTGGCCCGGATGCGCGATGCCACTGCCAACGACCTTCTCGAAACTTCGCGCAAGTGGCTGACCACCGGTCGCCTTCAGGGCGAGATCTATCCCTATCCCGATTACGCGGCCACCGGTGAGGGGGTCGACCGCTCGCAAGTTCCCGACGCCGGCACTCCGGCTGATCCGACGTTTCCGGAAGCGCAGACGGCACAGCTCGACAACGGCCTCAAGATCGCCGTCATCGAACGCACCAGTGCGCCTCTGGTCGAAATGCGGCTGGTGATCGACGCCGGCAGCGCCTCGGACATCATCGCGCGTCCCGGAACCGCGGAGTTGGCGCTCAATCTCTTGGACGAAGGCGCCGGCGACCGTTCGTCTCTGGAAATCGCCGAGCATCTCGACTCGCTGGGGGCGGAACTCGGTACCAACTCGAGTCTCGACTCGTCCTACGTGCAGATCTCAGCGCTCAAGGCCAATCTCGAAGAAAGTCTGGAGCTTTTTGCCGATGTTGTCCTCGATCCGACCTTTCCCGAGGCCGAGCTCGAGCGCTTACGCCAAGAACAGCTCGCCGATATCAAGAGTGAAAAGTCAACGCCGATTCAGATGGCGTTGCGGGTGTTCCCCAAGCTTCTCTACGGAGACGGCCATCCGTACTCGCTGCCCTTCACCGGCTCCGGTGATGAGGAATCGGTTGCCGCAATCACCCGCGATGAGTTGGTTGACTTTCACAAGTCATGGTTTCGTCCCAACAACGCCACTCTGCTGGTGGTCGGTGACACCACTCTCGACGAAGTCCGCGATCTGGTCGGCAAACGCTTCGGCAAATGGAAGCGCGGCGACGTACCTACCAAGGAGCTCGCCGAGGTCGACTTTCCCGACGCCGAGAGAATCTTTCTCATCGATCGTCCCGACTCGGAGCAATCCATCATCTTTGCCGGCCATGTAGCCCCATCGCGCTCAGCGGCCAACGACCTCGCGATCGAGATCATGAACGATGTCTTGGGAGGCAACTTTTCTGCTCGCGTCAACATGAACCTGCGTGAGGACAAGGGCTGGGCCTACGGGGCCTACACCTTCATGCCCGACGCTAAGGGGCAACGGCCGTTCATCGCCTACGCTCCGGTGCAGACCGACAAGACCGGTCTCTCCATGGCTGAAGTCGAGAAGGAACTCAACGGCATCCTCGGCGAGATCGAGATCACTGACGACGAAATCGGCTTTGCCAAAGATTCAGCGACCCTCACTCTCTCCGGCCAGTGGGAAACCAACGGCGACGTCCTCGGCGCGCTCTATGAACGCACCGTATTCGGCCTTTCCGACGACTACCACGACACCTACGCAAGCGCCGTGCGCGGGTTGACCGCCGACGCCATCGGTTCGGCGGCCGAAGAGGTGGTGCACCCCGACAAACTCACCTGGGTGGTGGTCGGGGATCGCGCCAAGATCGAGGAAGAGGTCCGCGCTCTCAACTATGGCGAGATCGCCATTCTCGACGCCGACGGCAACCTCATTGAAGGTGGCGACGAAACGCCCACCTTTGAAGACGATGAGGAAGAGAAGGGATAAGAACTCTTCTTATAAGCAAGTCGAAAAGGGGCGGTGGACATCCACCGCCCCTTTTTTATTCAGAGCCTCGGCCACTTCGTTCAGTTGGCTTCAAGGCGGTCGGCCACGTACTCGCCGATGGCCAAGGAGCAAGTTGCCCCAGGGGACACTGCGTTGAGGACGTGCAAGACCGGACCTTGATCGGCAATGACGAAGTCATCGACCAGTTTGCCGTCGCGGGTCATCGCCTGGGCGCGAATGCCGCAGCCTCCCGGCGCCAGGTCGCTCTTCTGGATCGCGGGAACGAAACGAGCGAGGGAGCGCGCGAAGGCACCCTTCGACATCGAGCGATAGACCTCCAGTACGCCGGTGCGCCAGTGGCGAGCCGCCAGATGCCAAAAGCCGGGGAAACCCAAGGTCGAGATGGTGTCGGAGAATTTGAAGGCGGTCTTCGAATAGCCCTCGCGGTGTAGCGACAGGACGGCATTGGGACCGGCTTCGATCTTTCCATCCACCTTGTTAGTAAGGTGCACTTCGAGAAACGGAAACACCGGATCGGGAACTGGGTAAATGGGGCGCGACACGATCTCTGCGGCATTTCCGCCGAGCATGAAGTACTCGCCGCGGAAGGGCACGATGCGGATCTCCGGCTGATAGCCGCAGCCGCTGGCCACCCGATCCGCCTGCAGTCCGGCGCAATTGATGACGCGCTTGGCGGCGACATCGCCCCTTGATGTTGCAACCCGCACTTCCCTGTTGCCGGCCTCCGCAGACAGAAATCGGGTGCCCAAGCGAACTTCGCCGCCGAACCGCTCCAAATCTCGCCGGTAGGCATTGTTGACTTCTTGATAGTCGACGATCCAAGTCTCCGGAATCCACAGGCCGGCGATGCCCGCAACTTCTTCTTCAATGGCTCGAATTCCCTTGCCGTCGAGGCGTCGCATGCCGGAGAGTCCGTTGGCCCTGCCGCGCCGCTCGAGTTCGTCGAGTCGAGGAATCTCGTCCTCTCTCGTCGCCACCACCAGCTTGCCGCAACGTTGGTGAGGAATGTCGTTGTCCTCGACATACGCGTACAGCGCTTCGCGACCTTGTCTGGTGAACTGAGCTTTGAAGGATCCTGGCTTGTAGTACAGGCCGGAATGGATGACTCCGCTGTTGCGGCCGCTCTGGTGGGCCGAAAGCTCAGTCTCCGCTTCCAGCACCACGACCTCATGGCCGCGTTTGGCGAGCGCCAGTGCGGTCGCACAACCCACCAAACCGCCGCCGACGACCACGACATCATGGATCGGGCTCGACATCAGTTCATTCTAGGCGGGCCAGGCGCGGCCGACTACCACCATTTCTCGGTCGCCCCCTGGGTCGGTCTAAACCAGCCAAGTTCGCTAGGCCGAGTTAGCTAGGCGGGGCTCGCTAGACTGAGTTACCCAGACTGGGTTGCCTAGACTGGGTTGCCTAGATGGGTTAGCCAGATTGAATTAGCTAGCCTGGGACTTGTTTCGCTAGACTGAAACCTGGACGGAGACTGGGCCGGTGGCAACGATTCGCCGCGCCCGCGGAGGATTTTTGCGTTTTACACCGACTTCCATTGACGGCAGTTTTCTGGTCGATCTCGAGCCCCTCGGCGACGACCGGGGCTTTTTTGCTCGTGCTTTTTGCCGCCGAGAGTTCATCGAACAAGGAGTGGATCCGGTCGTGGCTGACAGCCTTGGCAAGCAGTGCAACATCTCGACGAATCAGCGCGCTGGGACCCTGCGCGGTATGCACTACCAAACCGAACCGGCGGTGGAACCAAAGCTGGTTCGTTGCACAAAAGGGGCGATCTACGACGCCATCATCGACATGCGTCCTGATTCGCCGACTTACCTTGAGCACTACGGGGTCGAGTTGACCGAGGACAATCGAACCGCCCTCTACGTTCCTGGGCTCTGCGCCCATGGCTACCAGGCATTGACCGACGACACCGAGATTTTCTACATGGTGGGCGAGTTCTACACCCCGGGACACGAGCAGGGGTTGCGCTACGACGATCCAGCGTTCGGCATCGAGTGGCCGCTCGAGGCAACTGAGATCTCGGCGAAAGACCGCTCGTGGCCTTTGTTCGAGCGGCCGCAAGGAAAGGCCTCGTGATCATCGTCGATCGCTTGCTTGAACAACGCCAGGGCGAAGGCCGCCCCGTTCGGGTCGGCCTCATCGGCGCCGGTTTCATGGCCAAAGGCGTGCTCAATCAGATCGTCAATTCGACCCCTGGAATGGAGGTCTCGGTGGTCGTCAACCGCAACCCCGACCGCGCTGGCGACATTTACCGCGAAGCAGGAGTCGACAACGCCAAGGCCGTGGGCAGTGCCGTCGACCTGACGCAACGAATCGAGGCCGGCGGGTTCGGCTATACCGATGACCCCAGCGTTGCGACTCAGTGCGGACTCATCGATTGCCTGGTGGAAGTGACCGGCGCGGTGCACTACTCGGCCGAACTGATTCTCGATGCCCTCAACCACGGCCAGCACGTGGTGATGATGAACGCCGAATTGGACGGTACCGTCGGTCCGATCCTCAAGACCTACGCAGACCGGGCCGGAGTGGTCCTTTCAGCTTCCGAAGGCGATCAGCCGGGCGTGCAGATGAACCTCTACCGTTTCGTGCACGGTATCGGATTGCGACCGCTCTTGATCGGCAACATCAAAGGTCTACAGGACGAGTACCGCAACCCCACCACCCAAGAAGGGTTCGCCAAGCAGTGGGGGCAGAACGTCTACATGGTGACGAGCTTCGCCGACGGCACCAAGATCTCTTTCGAACAGGCCATCGTCGCCAACGCCGTTGACTTTTCGGTGGCGCAACGCGGCATGCTCGGCTTCGACCATCGCGGGCACGTCGACGAACTCACCACCACCTACGACTACGAGAAGTTGGTGGAATGGGGTGGAGTGGTCGACTACGTCGTCGGCTCGCTACCCAGTCCCGGTGTGTTCGTACTTGCCGACCACGACGACGACAAGCAGCGCCACTATTTAAACCTGTACAAGCTCGGCCCCGGGCCGCTCTATTCCTTCTACATCCCCTACCATCTATGCCACTTTGAAGTTCCTTCGAGCGTGGCGCGCGCGGTGTTGCTCAATGACGCCGTGATGCAACCCCTGGCAGGACCCAAAGTGGATGTGGTGGCGGTGGCAAAGCGCGACTTGCCGGCAAGTCAAACAATCGACTGCTTGGGTGGATACGACACCTACGGAGTTGCCGAAAACTACGCCACGTCCCGCGTTGAAAATCTCCTGCCGATCGGCCTCGCTGAGGGGTGCACCCTCAAGCGGGCGGTGGCCAAGGACTCGGTGTTGACCTACGACGATGTCGAAGTGCCGGAAGGTCGCATCGGCGATCGGTTGCGCCAGGAACAGGATGAAAAGTTTCCTGGTTGAGGCGGTCGTAGCCGCGCAGCAATGGCTTGAAGGGGCGGAGGCCTGAGGTCATGATTAAAGCCGACACGCAACGGCTGAAGGAGATCAAGAGCAAAGGTGCTCCTTGGTACGTGATTGAGTCGCTGCTGTTTGAGAACGGCTATCAAGCGGTCCTCCTGCACCGCTTGGCCCACTGGTTCAAGTCCCGCCGTATTCCCTTCATGGGACCCTTTTTCGCTCGAATGAACTTGTTTCTCACTGGCTGCGACATCGCACCCGCTGCGGAGATCGGACCGGGGTTTCGCATCACCCACGGGCAGGGAATCGTCATCGGCGCCTGGACCAAAATCGGAGCCAATTGCCATCTCCTGCAGGGCGTCACTCTCGGTGCTCCTTCAGGAAGGCGAATTACGGAGATGCCCACTCTCGGCGACGGCGTCTACATGGCTGCCTATTCGGCGGCCATTGGCGCAATCTCTATTGGCAGTGACTCCTTCATCGGTATTCGAGCGCTGGTTACCGAGGATGTCCCGGAGCGCAGCAAAGTGATCGTGACCCAACAATTGACGGTCGAGACGGAGGGATCTTGAGGCTACGGCCCGCGGTCGCTACGGCTTTTGCCAACTCGGGCGCAGGCACCATCGTTCTCTTGGCGCTGTTTCTCGGAGCGTGCGCCGCACCAGAGTCGCCCGCAGTGGCCGGAGGTCTTGAAGCCCGCGTTTCGACTCTGCGCACCAAGCCCGGCCTGCGAGTATCAATTTTCGCCAAAGGCACCAGAAATGCCCGGGCAATGGCCTTGGGCGACCGCGGCACAGTTTTTGTCGGATCGCGTAGCGCCGGCCGAGTGCACGCGGTCATCAACGCCGATGGCGACGAGCAAGCCGACCGCGTGCTGCTGATCGCGCAAGGGCTCACCCAACCGAGCGGATTGACCTTTCGTAATGGCTCTCTGTACGTAGCCGAAATCGGGCGCATTCTCCGCTACGACGGCATCGAAGATAGGTTGAGAAATCCGCCAGCTCCCGTGGTGGTCAGCGATGCCCTGCCGGAGGCCACCCACCATGGCTGGCGCTACCTCAAGTTCGGACCCGATGGTTGGTTGTACGTCTCGATCGGCGCCCCCTGCAACGTCTGCGACGGCGTCCCGCTCAAGAGCCGCCTCGGTTGGGACAACGCGGATTCTCGACTCTTCGCCACCATCTCGCGGATGCGATCGGACGGCAGCGATTTCGAGCCCTACGCGTTCGGCATTCGCAACAGCGTCGGCTTCGACTGGCAACCCGCCACCGGCCATCTGACCTTCACCGACAACGGCCGCGATCTCCTCGGCGACGACTTACCAGCCGACGAACTCAACGTCGCCACTAACCCGGGACAGCACTTCGGCTTCCCCTACTGCCATGGTGGCGACCTTCCCGACCCGGGATACGGCAAGCAGCGTCCGTGTCAAGATTTTCGCCCTCCGGCGCAGAAGCTCGGGCCCCATGTCGCTGCGATCGGGATGACTTTTTTGACTTCGCCGAGTTGGCCGGACGAACTCCGCGGCCGGGCGGTGATTGCCGAGCACGGTTCCTGGAACCGATCGACACCGATTGGCTACCGGATCACCACCGTCGCTCTTGAGGGCGACCGCGGCGTCGCCTACGAACCGTTGGTTGAGGGTTGGCTGCTGGATGACGGCACGGCATGGGGTCGACCGTCCGACGTGCTCGAGCTACCCGACGGCTCGCTGCTCATTGCCGATGACCGTGCCAATGCAATTTACCGCTTGAGCGCTCAGTAGAAACCCGCTTGCTCGTTTGCTGGCGGTGTCCCTGGCTCGTCAGTACACTTCGAATCCGTGCGTTCGCCAACCTCCCGGCAGCTTTGGACCAGCCGGCTTCAGACTGGCCTTTGTGTCGCCGTGATCCTGGCGATTTCGGCCCTGGGAGCACTGTTGCTGTGCGACAAACCTGGGCTGCGCGCCGAGTATTTCCACCTCGCAGACCCTTGGACGGGAAATCCGGTATACACAGCCACCAAACTGCCCGGCTTGGAGGAGGTCGAATACATCCATGAGGTGCTGCGCACCGAAGTGGCGTTCAGCGTGCGTTGGAACGGTTGGTGGTACGTGCATGAGGGAGGCAACCACACCCTCACGCTGGATGCTAACGATCGCGGCTATCTTGCGATCGATGGCGAGACCATCCTTGATACCAAAAGGCCTCCGAGGGGGCGGCGCAAGCGAGCCCAAGTCGACCTTCAGCCGGGATTTCACGCCGTTGAGGTCGGCCTCGCTCAGGCCTACGGCCGCAGCCACTTGGCGATCGAATGGGCCGCACCGGGAGCCAATTCCCTGGCAGCCTTGCCGGAGGTCGATCTTTACTCTCAACGCCCTCTGAGGTTGCGCCGGCTGGCGCGGACAAGCCTGGCATCTTGGTCAAATACCTACCGACGGTTGTTGGGGTTCGGTCTGCTCCTAATCGGTGTGTTCCTGACCTCGGTGTTCTTTGGCCGACTCTTGAGCGAGAAGTTCGCAATAACCCCAGTCATTCGCGCCCGGTTCGGTAGCCGCCCCGTTCGGCTCGCTCTGTTGTTGTTGCTGTTTATCTTCTCATTTTTGGCTATTTTCCCGTTCACCGGAACGGTGCGCGGTGGTGATGACACCGCTTATCTGGTCGCAGCCAAGTTCAGCGAAAAAAACTGGTTCTTTAGCCGCTACGCGCACGTGCATCTGCTAAGCGCGTTCACCTCCGGAGCCGGCGGCAATCCGTTCTTGGGCGTACGCCTATGGTGGTCGTTCGTGTTTGCGGCCACGGTCGCTGCCATGGCTATGGCGGTGAAATCCGTCGGTCCTGGATTGCAATTGCGCACCCTCGCTGCCGCGCTCTTTGTCCTCCTGGCCCAACCCGTGGTGTTCGGCACCATCGGCTCGGGGTTCGCCGACTACACAGCGATGATGTTCATCACCGCGGCGGTGGCGACCTACATGCACGGGATTGCTTTGGAGCGCCGCGGATCGCGGCGGCATGAGTGGCATGCCCTGGCGATAGGAGTGCTAACCATCGGCGCTTTCCGCTCCAAGGAGGTCGGTGCGATCTTGTTGCTGCTGCCGGTCCTGTTTCTCTTTACCAACGGGCGCCTGAATTTGCGCCGTTTCGTGCGCAAAGTTGCCTACTGGACGGGCGGAGTCGGAGCGACTTTCCTAATTCTGATGTCGATCGACGCCTGGATCCTGGGAGATTTTTGGTTTTCGTTCCCCGGTGGCAGCGTTATTGAAACCGGGCCGATGAACTTTCCCGCGGGTTTGGGAACTCGAGCAGAATCCGACAGTTGGTTGAACGTGGTGTGGAGTGCGGCAGGACATGCCGCCGGCTTGGCCTTGCGCTATCTGTGGATCGGGGTCGTGGCGGCCGCCCTCGCCGCCGGACTGCGCCGAAAACGGATTGAGCTTCGCTTGCTCCACTTCTTGCCGCTCGTCTACTTGCTGGCGCTGATCGTTCTTTACTTCCGCATGCGCCATCCGTTCTCCCCGCGCATGCTGATCCCGATCATCCCCACCGCCAGTGTGATGACCGCGCTCCTCCTCTACCACGCCGGGATCGAAGACCTCTCCTGGCGCCAAATCATCGCTCCGCGAGTGCTTGCGATCCTCGGATCGGCTGCGTCGGTTCTCTTTCTCATCGTCGTTCCTTACCGTTTGGCTCGGCTGGATGGCAATGAGTTTTTGCCCATGGAACAGATCGCCCGATTCGGCTGGTCGGCTGATCTATTCCTCAACGGAACTCTCCTTCCTGCAGCGATCATCATCGCGATTTGTTCCTTGGCTCTGGTAATCAACAGACCTCGTGCACGAGTGGTCGCGCTTGTGGTCGCCTTTCTCGTTTTCTTTGCCCCCGGATTCGAACACAACCGCTACAGCATGGCGTCTCGCCAAGCCGCTCAAACCGGAGAGCTGTTGCAGTACCCATGGCGGGTCTTTGGGCCTCAGATCAACGAGGTCCCGTCTTCGACCATTCACATCACAACCGATCTGCTCGCTCGGTATCGGATGTCTGCCCTAACCAAAGGTTCCCTGGCTGCACTCACTCTGGGCCGTCGAGATGTTCACGTCAGCATGTCGCGCGAACTGAGGCCCGATGCAGACGTGGCGATTGCCAGTCGCTTCCTGTACGACAGGTGGAAACGAGCCTATCCGGAGCTCACCGAGACAGCGGAATTCGATCCTTCCGGAGTCTTGGTGTTCATGCGCCCGCGCCAGACGCTCGCAGGTCGCGACGACGACGGTCTGTCTCCGTAGCTCCTGACCGCGGGCTAGCGGCCGTCGCTCGTGAATCCACAGATCTTGTGGGTTCCATCGCAAAATGGAGGATTGCCGGTCTCTCCACAACGGCATAGGGCCTTGCTTTCGAAACGGGACGTGGACCCATCACTGCCCACCCACTCCAGCGGTCCGCGCAAGATGACCGGGCCATCCTCGGCGAGGACTGCTTCTACGCCCCCAGTGGCCTCGATGGCGGCACTCTGTGCCTCCGACAACAAGCCGGGGTCGTTGAAATCACACTCTCTGTGACTGCCGTCGCAGAAAGGTTTGTTGGCCGAGGCTCCGCAGCGGCACAGCGCCGCTCGTTCTCCCTCAAGGACAACTTCCCCGTCACGAGTGGTAATGCGTAGATCGCCCGAGAAAATGGCTGGGCCGCCAGCGATGATTTCCAGGCGGTTGGTTGGTTCCGCCTCCGGTGCGGTCGCGGATTCCGAATCTCCCCCTGCAACGGCCAAAGCTCCGGACGGGCATCGCCCCACCACGTCAATCACCGCGTCGGCATCGGCCTTGTCCGGCTGCACCCACGGGCGCTGCTTGACGTCGAAGACTTCGGGCAGCCCGCGCACACACTCTCTGGCGTGCGAGCAGGTGTCCGTGTCGTAAGTAACCGTAACGTGCTTGCCTCGGTAGGTGTGTTTGCCCATCGTGTCCCTCGTTGTTGGTGTCCTGTCGAACCGCAAGTTCCCCGTCAGATACCCTATTAAATATTTAGTCCAGTAAATATTTAGTCCAGGGCCGGTCGAGCGGCTTCCGCGGCGGCAAAAATATCCGCCACTTTACGCCGCTCGTGGGGCGCCAACTCCAAACGCGGGGCGCGGCATCGCGCTGAGCCCAAGCCCTCTTGCTCCACCGCCGCTTTGATGTACTGCACCAACTTGACGTCGGTGTCGAGGTGCAAAAGCGGAGCGAACCAGCGATAGATACGGCGGGCTTTGTTGAGCTGCCCGGCGCGGATCGCATCCCACAATGCCACGGTTTCCCTTGGATAGGCATTGACCATCCCCGCCACCCAGCCGTCGGCCCCCATCACCAGTGCCTCCATCGCCAGGTCGTCAACGCCGCAAAAGAGCCGGTAACGGTCGCCAACAACGTTGCGCAGATCGGTGATGCGGCGGACATCGTCGGAGGATTCCTTGATTGCGACCAAGGTCTCGCAGTCACTCAGCTTCTCGAACATCTGTGGAGGAATGTCGACTCCATAACTGACTGGGTTGTTATAGACCATGATCGGTAGCGGCGTGGCCTCGGCCACGGCACGGAAGTGATGCTCGGTTTCGCGCGAATCGGCATGGTAGACGAGCGCGGGCAGCACCATCAGGCCGTCGGCGCCCAGTTCGTGCGCTTCCACGGCGCGCTGCGCGGCGAGAGCGGTCGTCGTCTCCGCAATGGTTGTCAAGACCGGCACTCTGCGGTCAACGGCAACAACAAACCCCTCAAGCAAACGAGCCTTTTCCTCCCCGGTCAAAGAAGGCCCCTCACCGAGAGTTCCAACCAAAATAACGCCATGCACGCCCGCGTGCAGCAGCGCCAGCCCGTGCTCAACGGTTGCCTCGATGTCAAGGCTCTCGTCGTTGCGAAACTGCGTCGTTATCGCCGGATAGATACCAAACCAATCAACACTCAACAGCCATTCCTCCAAGGTCACGAGTCTATCCAAACTCAGATTTATGCCTCGATCTGAGGGGCTCCCTCGTTGCTATGATCGTCTGATGCTCACGGGTCAACATTGGATTGCCGGCGAATGGTCTGGCGAGGCTTCCGGCGGTCCTCGGGGAATCGACCCCAAGACTGGAGAGTTCCTCGACCCGCCGTTTTCCGAGGCCATTGCCGATGAAATCGACCGCGCAGTCCTGGCGGCCCGCCGAGCCGCGATTGATTGGCGCCAGCTCTCGCACCTGAAGCGTGCCGATCTTCTCGAAGCGGTCGCCAGTGAGATTGAATCACTCGGCGACGCTCTCATCGAACGCGCCGATCTAGAGACCGCTTTGGGCACGGCTCGTCTTGAGGGCGAACGCGGACGCACGACCTTCCAGTTGCGCTTCTTCGCCGATCTATTGCGCGCCGGGTGGTGGTTGGAACCGCGCATCGATACCGCCGATGCAGATCGAAAGCCCCTGCCCAAACCAGACCTGCGCCGCAGCGCAGTCCCGCTGGGCCCGGTGGCGGTGTTCGGTGCCTCCAACTTTCCTTTAGCCTTTTCGGTCGCCGGCGGCGATACCGCTTCCGCCTGGGCTGCAGGCTGCCCCGTCATCGTCAAGGCCCATCCCGCCCATCCCGGAACTTCCGAACTGGTGGCACAAGCGATCGGGCGAGCGGTCGACTCGACCGACACGCCACCTGGCGTCTTTTCTCTCCTGCATGGGGCGGGCGTAGAACTGGGACGCGGCCTGGTGTCGCATCCGGGAGTCACCGCGGTGGCCTTCACCGGTTCAACGGCCGGCGGCACGGCTCTCGCCAAAGTAGCTGCCGAACGAGACACTCCCATTCCCGTCTTCGCCGAAATGGGCTCGGTCAATCCGGTGGTGGTGTTGCCGGGCGCGATGGCGGAGTCCGGCGGCGACATCGCCGCAGGATTGGCGTCGTCGGTCACCCTGGGCGCTGGGCAGTTTTGTACCAACCCCGGTCTGGTCTTGGTTCCTGCATCGGCCGCAGAACGCTTCGCCAGCGACCTCTCTCGCCACCTCGCGGACGCCGCGCCGTTGACCGCAGTCACGGCCGAAATCGGCGATGGCTACCGCAAAAGCGTTCGGCGTGCAGCAGAGGTCTGTGGGGTTTCGGAACCCGAGGATACTGGGAACGAAAACGGAGCCGGCGTGTCTCCGGCTGTTCTGCAATGCGACGCGGCCACCTTCCTGATCAATTCCGATCTGCGAGAGGAAATTTTCGGCCCTGCGACCTTGCTGGTGACGTGGAACTCAGCTCTCGAACTACGGGATCTGATCGCTTCGCTTCCCGGCTCGCTGACCGCCACCGTCCACGGCTGCGACCGCGACTTCGAGGACTATCCGGGCATCCTCGAGCGACTGTCACGAATCGCAGGCCGGGTCATTGTCGGCGGCTTTCCAACCGGAGTCGAGGTCGCGCACGCCATGCACCATGGCGGTCCTTTCCCCGCCACTACGGATTCGCGGGCAACTTCGGTGGGGTCGGCGGCCATCCGCCGCTTTCTGCGCCCGGTGACTTATCAGAATACCCCCGATCGATTGCTGCCGGCGGAACTGCAAAATGCCAATCCTCTGGGTCTGCGTCGTTTGGTGGATGGAGTCTGGACCGAGAGCGCGCTCGACTGACCTCCAATGTCGTCATCTCCTCTCCCGCAGAAGGTCGAAGTTCTCGATACGCACACCGAAGGCGAACCCACCCGTATCGTCCTCGGCGGTTGGCCGATCCCATCTCACACAACGATGGCCGATCTCCTGGCTCACCTGCGCTCTCATTCCGACGCCTTGCGCCAAGCGATCGTCTGCGAACCTCGCGGGCATGACGCGATTGTCGGCGCGTTGCTAACGCCGGCGGAAAAGCCGGACTCCGAGGCCGGCATCGTCTTTTTCAACAACAGCGGTTGGCTGGGGATGTGCGGCCACGGACTCATCGGCGTGGTGCGGGGGCTCGAGTTCCTGGGGCGTTTGAGCTCCGGCCGTTGCCGCTTCGACACCCCAGTGGGAACAGTTGAAGCAGAGCTGGATGAGGACGGCGCTGTGTCCTTTCGCAATGTGGCGGCCCAGCTTTTAGCCGCAGATGTTGAAGTGGATGTAGACGGGCTCGGCGTTGTTCGTGGCGACGTAGCGTGGGGAGGCAACGGCTTCTTCATCACCGACGCCGGCGGCATCGACCTTTCGCTCGACAACCTCGACGAACTGCTGCGGCGTTCCCGCGCGATTGCCGAATGCGTCCATCGAGTGGAGTTCTTGCAACGCATCGCTCCCGACTTTGATCTCGGATTGATCGATCACGTCGAATTTGTCCAACCCGCTGCCGCTGAAGAAATGCCTTCTCGCAACTTCGTACTCTGTCCAGGCGGTGACTGGGACCGGTCTCCCTGCGGCACGGGAACTTCGGCGCGCCTCGCGTCGCTGCACGCATGCGGGAAGCTCGGCATCGGCGACACCTACCGCACGCAGAGCTTGTCCGGCGGCGAGTTCGTGGGTTGGTTGGAAGAGCGCGATGGATTGCTATACCCGCACATTCGAGGGTCGGCGTGGGTGGTGTCGCGCTCCACGCTGTACTTTCACGAGCGGGATCCTCTCGCCGCAGGTTTCAGCCTCCTCGCACCCCAGCCGGGGACTGTTCCAGGTAAGGGTTCACGGCGTTGACGCGTACGCCCGATGTCGTGGTTGTCGGCGCCGGGATCGTCGGCGCGGCCTGCGCCTTTTCCCTCAGCCGCCGCGGTCTGCGCGTCGAAGTCCTGGACTCGGGCGTCGTTGGCGGCGGAACCACAGCGGCAGGGATGGGGCACCTTTCGATCATGGACGATTCGCCCGCTCAGTTCGCGTTGACCACCGCCTCATGTCGCCTCTGGGATGAACTCGCCGCCCACCTTCCACCCAATGCCGAGTACACCCGCGACGGTGCGATCTGGGTCGCCGAGACCGGCGACGAAGCGGCGGCAATTCCGGCGCAGGTCGCCAAATACCAAGCGCGAGGGATCGAAGCCGATGTCTTGAACGCTGGCGACCTCGAGCGGCTTGAACCAGAGCTCCGCCCCGGCCTTGCGGGGGGAATGTTGGTGGCCAACGACCGTGTCCTCTACCCCCCAGTTGTGACCCGCTGGTTCTTGAGATACGTCGAAGCCCATGGCGGCGAAGTGGTACCCGACTGTCAGGTCGTCGAAATCACTTCTCGCGGCGTACAGACGCAATCGGCCTTTCGCCTCGCCGGCGCGGTGGTCAACGCCGCCGGACCGCAAGCGCCGGACCTGATGCCCGAGCTGCCGATCTTTCCCCGCAAGGGGCATTTGGTGATCACGGAACGCTACCCGCGCTTCGTCCGTCGCCAACTTCTCGAACTGGGTTATCTCAAGAGCGCCCACGGCGGTGGAGACGAATCCGTAGCGTTCAACGTGCAACCGCGGATTACGGGCCAGATCCTCATCGGCTCATCGCGTCAGCACGTGGATTGGGATCGAACCGTCGATGACAAGCTGGTCGCCAAAATGCTGCGCCGGGCACTTTCTTTTCTGCCGGGACTCGCCGAACTCACCATGATCCGAACCTGGTTCGGGTTTCGACCGGCGACACCGGACAACTTGCCTTTGATCGGTCGTTGGCCGCGTATCGCCAATTCCTGGGTCGCGGCGGGGCACGAAGGCCTGGGACACACGCTGGCGTTGGCGACGGGAGAGCTGTTGGCGCAGCAGATGACCGGCGAAGAGCCGATGGTAGACGTGTCTCCCTACCTACCGACTCGCAAGGCGGCGTGACCTTGAGCGATCAGGCACCGACCTTTGAAATCGAAGTCAACGGAGTTGCCATTCCAGCTCGCCCGGGGGACACCGTCGCGGTCGCGCTGTGGAATTCCGGCAACCGCGTCTTGCGTCTCTCGCCGCAACGTCACGGCCGCGGAGTGCTGTGCGCCATGGGTTGCTGCTTCGAGTGCCGGGCTGAGATCGACGGACGGCTGGAACGCACTTGCCTGGTGCGCTGCCAGCCGGGCATGAAGGTGGACCTCAGTGTCTAGTTCCTCTGCGTCTGGGCTGTCACAGATCGCTACCCCGCTGTACCGCGAAAATGTCGACGTTGACGTCGCAGTTGTGGGCGCCGGTCCCGGCGGACTCGCAGCGGCGGTTCAGGCTGCGCGCGATGGAGCAACCGTAGCGTTGATTGATGAGCGCGACGGGCTGGGCGGTCAGATTTGGCGCAATGCGACCGCCGCCGATCCAGAAACCGCCAAGCCCTGGCGTCGCAAATTGGCGGACGCCGAAGTGACTTGCATCTGGAACTGCAGTGTGATCTCCGGTGACGCCGTCGCGCGGAAGCTGGATTCCGTCAGCAACGAAGGACCGACTACGATCCACTATCGCCAGCTCATTCTGGCCACCGGATCGCGGGAACTCTTCCTACCGTTTCCCGGTTGGACTCTGCCCGGAGTTGTCGGCGTCGGGGCACTGCAGGCCTTGATCAAGTCCGGAATATCCCTGACCAACCAAAGAGTTGTGATCGCGGGCTCGGGGCCGCTGTTGCTCCCTGTGGCAGCGCTGGCCAAACGCGCCGGCGCCCGGCTCAAAGCGGTCGCTGAGCAAGCCGATCTTTTGGATCTTGTGCCTTTTGGCGCGCAGTTGTGGAAGCGGCCGGGGAAAGTCCGGGATGCATTGCGTTACCGGGCGGCATTCGCGGGCACCAGGTATCGCACCGGCTGTTGGGTCATGCAAGTTGAATGGGCCAAGCCACGCGGAGACTTTTTAACCTCAGACGCACAGCTTGCGGACATCCAAGGAGACAGTCAGCGCCTGCGCGCGACGCTGACCGATGGGCGACGCGGTTGGAGAGTCGACTGCGACGTCCTCGCTGCTTCTTACGGCCTGGTGCCCGCGATCGAGCTCGGCGTCCTTCTCGGATGTGCGATCACGGCGGAGGGGACTCTGTTGGTCGACGAACACCAGAACACCACTGTCGACGGCGTCTACGCGGTCGGCGAACTTACCGGCATCGCCGGAGCTGACGCTGCCCTGCTTGAAGGGCGGATCGCCGGGCGCCACGCCGCCGGCAAGCAGGCCAAGAAAGGTTGGCTGCAAAGCCGCGATCAAGAACGTGAGTTCGCGGCGGTCCTGGCAGCGGCTTTTGCACCACGAAAGGAACTCGCGGAGCGCGTTGCTGACGACACCATCGTTTGCCGCTGCGAGGACGTCCCCTGGTCCAAGATCGACCCCAGCACTTCGGTGCGCGGCAACAAACTGCAGTCCCGGTGCGGCATGGGAGCCTGCCAAGGTCGCATCTGCGGCCCGGCACTGTCCCATCTCTGCCAGATGCCTGAGAATCCTGTGCCCCGACCGCCACTCCTCCCCGTCCGTATCGATGAGTGGTTGGCTCTCCACCCTTCGGAGGAATCGAAATGAACGCACTGCGCACCCCAGAAGAGCGATTTGCGGATCTGCCCGACTTTCCTTACCAGCCGAACTACTGCACCGTGGGCGACGGTCTGCGCATGCACTACGTCGACGCCGGCCAGAGTTCCGGTCCGGTCGTACTGATGCTGCACGGCGAGCCCTCGTGGTGCTACCTCTATCGCCACATGATCGCGCACTGCGCCGATGCCGGTCTGCGGGTGGTCGCCCCCGACCTCATCGGATTCGGCCGATCCGACAAGTTGCCACGGGTTGCGGACTACACCTATGAGAGGCATTGTCAGTGGGTATGGGAGGCCATCGAGCGACTCCATCTCTCCGACATCACCCTCGTCGGGCAAGACTGGGGCTCACTGATCGGGCTGCGCTTGGCGGGAGAATATGCCGATCGGTTCGCGCGCATCGTCATCGGCAACGGATTTCTGCCGACCGGTGACAGCAAACCCCCGATGGCTTTCAAAATCTGGAAAGCCTTCGCCCTGTGGACACCTGTCTTTCCCACATCGCGGATCGTCAACTTGGGCACGCGCAGGAACTTGAGCCGCGAAGAGCGCCGCGCTTACGATGCGCCATTTCCATCGCGGCGCTACCAAGCCGGAGCTAGAGCCTTCCCCAAGCTGGTACCCGTTTCCCCTAATGACCCCGCAACCCCGGCCAACCGTGAGGCCTGGCAGGAACTCGGTCGCTGGGAGAAGCCCTTTCTGACCACCTTCGCCAATGGTGACCCCATCATGCGCGGGCTGGATCGCATTCTCCAGGAGCATGTACCCGGAGCTCAAGGTCAACCACACCAAACCCTTCGCGGCGGACACTTTTTGCAGGAGGACTCGCCGATCGAGTTTGCCCAGGCGGTGGTTGACCTCGTCGCCACCACCTGAGGTCGCGAATGTCCCACCTTGAGTTGGTCACCATCATCGTCGACGAATATGACCCGGCAATCGACTTCTTCGTCGAGGTGCTGGGATTCGAACTGGTCGAGGACTCCGCCTCTCTCACCAACGACGGCCGACCCAAGCGCTGGGTTGTGGTGCGTCCTCCCGACGCCCGCACCGGTATCTTGATCGCTCGAGCTGATGGACAGCAGCAGACCGCCGCTGTCGGCAGGCAAATGGCCGGTCGCGTGGGCTTCTTCCTCCGCGTCGATGATTTCGAAACCACCTACAGCAGGATGGTGGCGGCTGGCGTGGAATTCGTAACTGAGCCACGCGACGAACCCTACGGCCGCATCGCCGTGTTCATCGACATTGCCGGCAATCATTGGGATCTGTTGGGCGACTTGCAGCCAACGTGACCTGCGCTGTCACTGTCCCGATCTAGACGCTGCGCCTCATGATCGGACGCGTCGGCGAACGGCGCGCAACCTCCGAAAAACCCGCCTGACGAAAGGCCGAGGCGGGCCCGGTCCAGATGAAGGCCGGCGGCGAATCTTGTGGCTTGTCGACCGGATAGCCCTCAATCACCTTGCCGCCGTTTCGCTGTACATGGCGCACCGCCTCGGCGAGAAGCGCCACGGCAAGACCTTGCCGCCTCGCAGATCGGTGAATGAAAAAGCACGTCACCGACCACACTGGTTCTTGGTCATATGGCTCCTCGTCAACCGGCTTGAGAATTCGGGAACGTTCCAGGCGTGGATAGTTGGCACGAGGCTCGACTGCACACCACCCCACCGGCCGATCCTCCAAGTAGGCGAGAATCCCAGGTTCCCTGCCACCGCGAATCAGTTCGTGCATTGCCGCTCGATTGGCGTCACCCTTCTGAGCTTCGAACTCCTTCGCCGCCAACCTCCACCACATGCACCAACACCCTCCGCAGGCACCCCGTTCGCCAAAAAGCTGCTCAAAATCCGACCAACGGTCAGGAGTCAATAGTGCGAAGGTCCAATCCATATGTTCCGCCTCCATGATCTGGCTTCATGGTCGAATTCTAAGGTCCCAGACACAACTGGTCCGCATTACGTACTCGCTACTCACTTGGGGGAGACTCCATGGACCGCGGAGGTCTCTCCGCAAGCGTCAGTAAAGCGTTGAACTCACACTGCGGTTGCCAGCGAAGCGGAGTGAAGGCGAGCCAGAGTTTGACGATAGTGCGAGCGAGCCGCCCTCTGAGATCCATGGAGTCTCTCGCTTTCTTCGAGCCAGATTTCGATAGGCTCCCCCTCCCATGACCGACCCCAACAGCACCGCCTCACGTCCCCGCCACTTCATCCAACAGATGGTCGACGCCGACCAGGAGTCGAGCAAGTACGGCACCCGGGTTGCGACGCGCTTCCCCCCCGAACCCAATGGCTACCTTCACATCGGCCACGCCAAGTCGATCTGTCTCAACTTCGGCCTGGCTGACGAGTTCAGCGGCACCTGCAACCTGCGCTTTGACGACACCAATCCCGAGACCGAAGATCCCGAATACGTTGAAGCGATCAAAGAAGATGTGCGTTGGTTGGGGTTCAAATGGGACGCCCTCTACCACGCCTCCGACTACTTCGAGCAGCTCTACGAACGCGCTGAAGAGCTGATCCAGAAAGGGCTCGCCTACGTCGACAGCCAGTCGGAGGAGGAGATCCGCGCCAACCGCGGAACCGTGACCCAAGCCGGAACTCCGAGTCCGGACAGGGACCGCAGCGTGGAGGAAAACCTAGATCTGTTTCGGCGCATGCGGGCGGGCGAGTTCGACGACGGCGCGATGGTGCTGCGCGCCAAGATCGACCTCGGCCACGCCAATATGAAGATGCGCGATCCGATTCTCTACCGGATTCGCAAGCAGCATCACTACCGCACCGGCGACGACTGGGTGATCTACCCGATGTACGACTTCACTCACTGTTTGTCGGACGCTTTCGAGCGCATTACCCATTCTCTGTGCACTTTGGAGTTCGAAAATAACCGCGAGATCTACGATTGGATCCTCGACAACACCACCATCGAGCGGCCGGCCCCGGAACAGACCGAATTTGCCCGGTTGGCGCTCTCGTACACCGTGACGTCTAAGCGCAAGCTGCTGCAACTGGTCGAAGAGGGCGTCGTCAACGGTTGGGATGACCCCCGCATGCCGACTATTTCGGGGCTGCGCAGACGCGGTTTCACCCCCGAGGCCATCCGTAATTTCTGCGACGCGATCGGCGTCGCCAAGGCCAACTCGGTGGTCGATGTCGCGCAGCTCGAACACGCGGTGCGCAACGACCTCAACTATCGAGCACCGCGGCGCCTGTGCGTGCTCCGACCTCTCAAGCTGGTGATCGAAAACTATCCCGAGGACAAGGAGGAGAGCTTTGACGCTCCCTCCTTCCCTCACGATGTCGGCAAGGAAGGGTCCCGTTCGGTCCCCTTTTCACGCGAACTGTGGATCGAAGAGAGCGACTTCATGGAAGACCCGCCCAAGAAGTTCTTCCGTCTCACCCCGGGGCGAGAGGTGCGCCTCCGCCATGCTTACTTAGTCACCTGCACCGAGGTGATTCATGACGACGACGGCAACGTCATCGAAGTGCGCGCCACTTACGACCCCGAGACCCGCGGCGGCAACGCCCCTGACGGCCGCAAAGTACGCGGCACTATCCATTGGGTGTCCAGCCGCCACGCCGTGCCCGTCCAAGTGCGCCTCTACGATCGGCTTTTTTCCGATCCGCAACCGGATCGCGGCAAAGGCGGCCCAGATTTTCGCGACTTCCTCAACCCGGACTCTTTGGAGGTCTTAGAGCGCGCTTGGGCCGAAGAATCCGTCCTCGACGCCCCGGTCGGGACTCACTTTCAGTTCGAACGCCAAGGCTACTTCGTCGTCGACCCTGATTCGCAGCCCGGTCGACTGGTCGTCAACCGCACGGTGGCGTTGCGTGACTCATGGGCCAAGATGCGCCCCGCCTAGAAACCCCGCCTAGAAGTCCCGCCTCGACTGCACGCCTAGTCGGAAACTGTCGGTAGTTGCGCCGGATCGGCGAACAGCAGATCCGGATCGACGCGTTCGCCGTGCCAGCGCAGACCCACGTGGAGATGAATGCCCGTCGACCGGCCAGTGGAACCGATCTCTCCCAAGACCGTCCCGGCTTCAACCTCCTGCCCTTGCTCCACGGCAAAGTCGTTGAGATGGAAGATCATCGACACCAGTCCGTTGCCGTGGTCGATGTAGACCGATTTTCCAGAAAAGAAATGGTCTCCGACTAAAACGACCCGCCCGGGTGCCATCGCCTTCGCCGTACCTGAGATGGCGTAGTCGGCGCCGGTGTGCCGGTTCTTCGGCTCGCCGTTAAACGTGCGGCAGGCGCCGAAATTGTCGCTGTCGGGCAAAGGCTCAGCCGGTTTTGCAAGTGGGAGAGAAAACTTGGCCTCCCCTTCACGGCCCCGAAAGAGCGGCTTCACCACTGCCTGCTCGCCGTGGTGTCGATTGAGGTCCTCATTGGACAGGTTGACGTAGCTGTCATCGGGAAAATCGATGTCCTCTTGAAGACATTCTTTCTCGGTCACAATCAGCCAACCGGTCTCGTAAGTGCCGGAACAAGACCGCGCGATTTGATAGTGGTCGGGGCGACGCGCCATGTCGACCGGGTAGTAGCAAACGCCGTCGACCGGATCCCAGGCACGGCCATTCATGGCGCACTGCGTACAGTCTTCTCCGGACCACCGAGCCACCGACCCCTGTGCCACTTCGACGGTGGGCTCCGCCATCGCCACAGTGGCTCCCATAGCCAATAAGCCAACAGCGCCGACCACGGCGCGAAACGTCTTTGTCGCCATTCGGATCCTCCTCCTTGTAAGCGGTCCCGCCACAAATAGACGGTACCTAAGACGAATTCATTCTCGCACAGCCTTGATCGGACGATTCCTGCCCAATGACGACGCTGCCGCTATACCAGCTTCGCTATCCCAGCTTTCCGGCCCGCTCGGTCGCCCGGACCACCGCCTTGATCAAGGTTACGCGCAGCTTCCCTTCCTCGAGTTCGAGCAGCCCGTCGACGGTGCAGCCGGCCGGGGTCGTGACTTCGTCTTTGAGCAGCGCCGGATGGCTGCCGCTCTCGAGAACGGTCCTTGCCGATCCCAGTACTGTCTGGGCGGCGAGAAGGGTCGCGATGTCGCGCGGCAAACCAACCTTGACTCCCGCTTCCGCCAACGATTCCAAGATGACGTAGACAAACGCCGGACCGCTGGCAGATAGTCCGGTGACCGCATCGAAGTGGTGCTCGTCGACAATGACGGTGCGGCCCAAGAGGTCGAACAACTGACGGGCGACCTCGACGTCGGCTTCGGTCGCGTTCTTGCCGGCACACAGTGCGGTCATGGCTTCGCCGACCGCCGCGGGAGTGTTCGGCATCGCCCGCACGACGCGCGCATCTCCTTCAAGTCGCTCTTCGAGTTGCCCGGTCGTCACCGCGGCCGCAACCGAAATCACCAAAGTATCGGGGTCGAGGACTGTGTGCAGCTCTTCAGCTACCACGGGGATAACACTGGGCTTGACGCACAGCACGACGACATCGGCCCCTGAAATGGCAGCGACATTGTCGGTCGAGACTGCGAAATCACAGGTGTCCGCGAGAGCTTCGGCGCGCGCCGTGTGACGAACCGTGGCCCTGAGGTGGGCCGGATCGACGATTTTGGCGTCTGCCCAACGAGTTGCCAGGATTCCGCCCAGCTTGCCGCAGCCGATGACGGTGACTTTGTGAGAGTGTTCATCGCTAGTCATCTGTAGATCCTACCGACGCTGAGCTGCGGTGGCGAACGCCATAAAACTTCCCTGCCACGCCACCAACCAAGCTGCGATTCCGAGCAGAATCCATGCGCTCGTATCAGCCATCGCCGATATCTGAGTTGTCGATTGAATAGTGTGGATTCCATGCCACTTCCCAAAGATGCCCGTCGGGGTCGGCAAAGTAGCCGGAGTACCCACCCCAAAAGACCTTCTCTGGCTTTTTGATCGCTTTGGCGCCCAATTCGACCGCTCGAGCCCAGGTGCGGTCGACCAATTCCGTACTCGCCACATTGTGGGCCAAGGCGAGGCCCCGAAAGCCGCTGCCTTGCGCATCCAGATGGGCGTCTTCGGCAAGTGCATCCCAGGGATAGAAGCCGAGTTTGGTATTTCCGGTTTCCAAGATGACGAAGCCGGTGCTCAAGTCCGGCAGAGGACGGTCAAACAGCGCGCTGTAGAAACGCGCCGACACCTCGACATCGCGAACCCCCAAGCCGACAAAACTAATGATTCCCATGTGTCGTATCCAGATCAGTGCCGCCGATGGCGACTGCTAGTGATGCTGCAAATCGTTACGGGGACAGCTAGAGTCTGTCAACTCGTGAGCTTGAACAAGGGGGAACGCCATGAAAACCAAATCTCTGCTCGGTCACGCCATCGCCAGCCTGCTGCTGTGCGCAACTACGCTGAGCGCCCAAGACAACGACGCGGTTAGCGACTCAACCGCTCAGAGCCCTCCGCCCTGTTCGGGTGACGAACACCGTCAGTTCGACTTCTGGCTCGGCGAGTGGTCGGTGACCCAGGCCAATGGCAATGTCGCGGGGGAGAACTCCATTCAATCGATTCTGGGCGGATGCGTCTTGTTGGAAGAGTGGACTGGGGCGAGCGGCTTTGTCGGCAAGAGCTTCAATATGTACGACGCAGCCAAGGAAGAGTGGCGGCAAACCTGGGTCGACGGTGCGGGCAACCGCCTCGACTTGAGCGGCGGCCTCGACGGTAGCGACATGGTGCTTGCCGGCGAGCGCCCCGGACAGGATGGTGCTACGGTGCAGCATGAGATTCGCTGGACTCCGCAGGAGGACGGCACGGTCAGGCAGCACTGGAGAGCTTCAAATGATGGCGGCGACACCTGGAGCGACCTCTTCGTCGGCATCTACTCTCGCAAAGGAACCTGAGGAGTCGTAACCTCCTCGTCGCACTCGCCGATCCGATGATTCGCTAGCCTTTCCGGCATGGCTGACAAAAAAACCAAAATCGTCGCCACCATTGGACCGGCGACTCGGGATTCCGCCACGCTGTTGAGCATGGTCGAGGCGGGATTGGATGTAGTGCGAATCAACTTCAGCCACGGTACCGACGAGGAGCATCGGGCCACGGTTGAATTGGTGCGCGGGCTGCGCGCACGCACGGGAGCTAACCTCGGCCTCCTATTTGATCTCCCAGGTCCCAAGATCCGCATCGGCTCTTTTGCGGAAAGCCCGGTTGAACTCACCGCGGGGCAACGCTTCGACTTTGTCGCGGAAGAGGTGGACGGGAACGAACAACAAGTCTCGGTCAGTCACCCCAGCGTGCTCGACGCGGTCCGTCCTGGATCCGAGATCTTGCTGGGAGACGGAGACGCACGCCTGCACGTTGATCGGGTGGAGAACGGCCGCGCGGTCACTGTGGTGGAACTCGGCGGAGTTATCGGCGATCACAAAGGCTTCAGCGTCGTTGGACTGTCATTGGATGTACCGTCTCTCACCGCTCGCGACGAGGAGGTCGCGCGGCTGGCTGCGGAGCTCGGCGCCGATTGGGTGGCGCAGAGCTTCGTTCGCCGCGAAAAAGACGTGCGCAGCGCTCGAAAGCTACTCAAGAAGCACGCGGCTTCGGCCAAGCTGATGGCCAAGATCGAAACGCCCGCAGCGGTCAAGAACTTCGACGACATCCTCGACGCAGCCGACGGCATCATGGTGGCCAGAGGGGACCTCGGCGTCGAGTTGCCGCCGGAACAAGTGCCCTTGATCCAGAAGCGACTCATTGGAGCAGCCCAAGAAGAAGGCAAACCGGTGATCACCGCAACGCAGATGTTGGAGTCGATGGTGCAACACAGGAGACCGACTCGGGCAGAGACGTCCGACGTCGCCAACGCCATCTTCGACGGCTCCGACGCGGTGATGTTGTCGGCGGAAACTGCTGTTGGCCGCTACCCGGTGGAAGCCGTGGAGGTCATGCGCAGAGTCGCCCAGCAGGTAGAGGACTCGGAAGAGTTTCAGGATCACTCACGACAACTGCGCCAAGACCGGCCGGAGACCACCCGCGCCGCAATCGCCAAAGCCGCATGCGAGATTGCCGACACACTGTCGGCGGCGGCCATTTTGGTGTTCACCGCCAGTGGTGCATCGGCTTGGCGCGTGGCGCGGAACCGACCTCGTCAAACGGTCGTCGCCCTGACACCCGAACCGGAAGTGCGCCATTCTCTGTCGCTCGTTTTTGGCGTACGCACCGAATTGGCAGACGTTGTGCAAACCTCGGATGAAATGGTGCAAGTCGCCACAGAGAGAGCACGCCGCTACGGTCTTGGTCAACCGGGTGAGCGCATCGTCATCACCGCCGGCGTCCCCTTTGGGGTCGAGGGCACGACCAATCTGGTGTGGGTAGAGCGAATCCCCTGATTCGGCCGCGCCGCGCTTTCCTTCGCCTTTGCACAGCGGGCCTGGCGCTCGCCGTGGGTGGTTCGTTAGCGTGGTCTCAACCCGAACCTCAGAATGAAAGGCTGCCGCGGGCGGCGAAGATCGAGCTAGCTCAGTCGGGAGCCGCTCGCGCCCAGTTCTCGGTGCAAGGAGAGCGTGTCTTGTTCGACCGCGTGGACAGTCGCGGCATAACTCGGCTGTGGACCGCGGGGCGAGACGGCCGCTTCGAACGCTGCTTGACTTGTGAGATTCCACAGTTCCGGGCGGCCCACACCGGGGCCGCACGCTGGCATCCGTCGGGCGAGTTCGTGGTGTTGATGTCGGAGCGGCCGTTTGTGCAACCGGACAACCGGCGCGATCTTCCTGTATCTCCTTTTCTCGGCGCACCCGGACGCAATCGAGGCAGCAACATTTGGATCCTGTCCGTTGACGGCAAGCGGCTCTGGGCTGTCACCGGCGGCGGACGGGAGGTTGCCGGCGCCGTCGCGGCGCCGATCTTCTCGTACGAAGGTGACCGCCTTGCCTGGGTCGAACGGGAGGCATCGGCGGCGGGCTCGGCCTGGGGTCAGTGGGCGGTCAACTCGGGACGTTTTCGATTCCGCCGTTCGGCTCCGCATGTTTCGAAGGTGGATCGCCACCGACTGCCCTCCAAGAGCTTCGCCACCACCCTCACTTTCACCCCCGACGATGGCGGCGTGATCGTCGCGGGGCCGCCGGCCCAAGTGCCGTCAGGTGTTGAAGTTCAAGACGTCTTCTCGTATGACTTCGAATCCAAGTCAGCCACCCCACTCACCGACACCGCCGATTCCTGGGAAGGACATTGGGCGGCGGCTCCCTCTGAGCCTCTGGCGGTGTTTTCCTCGACCTTCGGACTCGATCGTCCGCCACGCGTCAAACGCGAAACGACTTGGTTTCGGCCCGTCAGCGAGTTGTGGATCGGCAACCCCGTGACCGACACCTACGCTCAACTCACCCGTTTCAACAACCCCTTGTCAGAGCATTACGCCGGCGTCCCGGTGCACGTCGGTCCTGCGACCTGGGCTCCTGAAGGAGACGCCCTCCTGGTCACGGTTACACCGGTGTCCGGCAACGACGTTCCGTCCCTCTATCGCATTGAGCTGACGACAACCCCTGAGCCTGCAACGACACCTTGAGCTCCGCCTTCAAGGCCTCGCTAGCGGTGCCGGCTGGGACAGACTGACCAGCTTAGCGGCGGCTATACTGACGACAGAATGAGCCTTGCAGCTACCGCCGTAGCTCCCTCGCCGGATCGACCGCTACGCATTGCCGTCAGCGGTGCCAGCGGACTGGTCGGCACCGCGGTCTGCCAACGCCTCGGAGACCTCGGCCACGAAGTCTTCACTTTGGTGCGCCGTAAGCCCAAGGCCGCTACCGAGTTGCAGTGGTCACCGCAAAAAGGTCTGTTGGAGCCAACTGCCGCCGAAGGACTCGACGCACTCATTCACTTGGCCGGCGAGAATATTGCCGGAGGCCGCTGGACTCGCCAGCGCAAGAAGGCCATTCTCGACAGCCGCGTTGACGGAACACGAGCGTTGATCGACTCGATGCGCGAACTATCGACCCCACCGGCCCGTTTGGTCTGCGCTTCGGCAATTGGCTACTACGGTTCCCCAGGCAACATTCTGGTTGACGAGAGCTCTCCTCCAGGGGCCGGTTTCCTGGCTTCGGTGTGCCGACAGTGGGAAGCCGCCGCGCAAACCGCCGAAGGTGTGGTCGACCGCGTGTTGCGGCTGCGCTTTGGCGTCGTGCTCTCGCCGCGGGGCGGTGCGCTGGCCAAGATGCTTCCCCCTTTTCGCTTTGGATTCGGTGGCGTCGTCGGCAGTGGCGACCAATTCATGTCGTGGATTTCCCTCGACGATGCGGCCAAAGCGACCGTCTACGCCGCAACCGCCGCCGATCCGCCGCCCATCATCAACGTCGTCGCTCCCAACCCGGTCAGCAACCGCAACTTCACCCGCGCTCTGGGGTCGGCCCTGGCTCGACCGACGTTCCTTCCCCTACCTTCGTTCATGGCGCGCATCATGTTTGGAGAGATGGCCGACGAGATGCTGCTTTCCAGCATTCGCGTCGACGCACGGCGGTTGCGCGAGGCGGGCTTTTCCTTCCGCGACCCCGAGCTGGCCCAGACGCTCAAGAGGCTGCTTTAGCGCGCGACAGCACGACGCCACAGAGGCCGTCGCGCGAGGTCTGCTAGCTCCGCAAGCATGGGGTCCCGGCTGCGCTCGTCGATCAGTAATACAAAGGGCTCAATGCTGCGATGGCGTCGCTGGCTGGAAAGCTTCCAGTACAGAATTCCCGACAACGGACTCTGCCGCGCTTGATGAATGCGCCGCAAGGCGCCCACAGCGGCGGCTCGCTCCGTCATATCGAACGGCTCTTGATCCCAGATCACCAGATGTTCGTCATTTCCCTTGCCGATGACTGCGAAGCCGTCCTGCGCCCAGGGCCGTAAGGTTGCACCGCGGCGCCTGGTGTAGCCGAGTTCAGTGAAGATCACCGGCTGCCCTGCGACCCCCGCGTCGCGCTGGGTCGCGTCGATGCTCGCGAACACTTCCTCCCAACCCTTCTCTAACTTTTCCCGCAACTCCCGCTTCGATGCCTCTTCGACCCATTCGTCGCGCAACGGGAAGTAAGCGTTGATGCCCATCCAGTCCAGAGCATCCCAGAATCCGACTTCGTGGAACTGATCGAAGTTGGCGGCGTAGGTGAGAGCGCCGCCGAAGTGTCGGCGCGCCACCTCGATGACCTGCCGCCACTCCCGATCCAGCCGAGCGCGGCGGCGGTTGAGAGTCGCGAGAGCATCGGTTTGACCCGAAAAGGTCGTCGTCAACGACCACTGGCGCTTTGCTTCCTCATTCACAGATAGATAGTCGTTGAGGTTCTCAGTCGCCTTCTGTCCCGCCGACCTGAGTTGGGATGCGGAAATCTGGTCCTCATACTTGCGCAGGCGGTCGTGCTCGCCGGCCACGGATTCGGCATCCATCCAGTAAGACTGCAACTGAGGAAAATCGGAAAGAGCCGTGGTGGAAGCCATCGAATTCATTTCGCTGGCGATCGCCAGCATGGTCACTCCAAGGCGATCGGCCTCTTGCGCCCACTTTTCGACAAACTGACGGTAACGCCCAAACCACTCCGTGAGTTCGGCCTCAGATTCCGGCCAGATCATGCCGTGCCAGTAGTGATGATTGCGTTCGAAGGCGTGGTCGAGAGCGACGCGCAAAACGAGAACGACTTCAAGGCCCGCGGCCCGCGCGGTCTTGATCTCTTCGACAACCCAGACTTCCTCCTCCTCCCACCACAGGTTGGCGGTGTCCCAGTCGCCCTGCTTGGCGTAGACCGTCGCCTCGACGGTATTGAAGCCCACCTCCCGCAGGCGCGTGACCCAAAGGTCGTGGTCGGGTTCGTTGACCTGGATGCCGCCCAGCAGGAAGGTCGGGTCGGGTGCCGGATACACGGCGAGCAGCCAAACTGCCAGCGCGGCTCCGCCGAACCACGCCGCCAAGGGAATGCGTCTAGCTGCCATCTGATCGCTCGAAAACCTGCTCCGAAGTCAGGCCGTAGAGCGGTGGGCTGGGGCGACCGAGGATTCCGAGATAGATATAGATCTGGCCCCGGTGGTGGATCTCGTGCTCGACCATCGCTCGCAGCCACTTCCACACCGGCAGCGAGGCGCCTCCCGGCGTCGTGCAGCGGCGCTGCAAGTCCTCGGGTTGAAGAGCGGAGAGAATCTGGACTGTTTCCTCGTGCATGCGGCGAAAAAACGCCAATACCTCCCGCGGCGAGGCGGCCAAGTCCGGCCCGTACCCAGGATAGAGGCTGGGTCGGCCGCAGGCGTTCTCGGCAAACATGAATCGTTCGAGAGCCGCGACATGGCGCAGAATGTCGGCGAAAGTGAACTTGCCGGTTTTGTAGGTCCAGTCGAAAGACTCAAGCGGAATGGCCTCGACAACGCGCTCGGTACGATTGCGAATGCGTTCGTAGTAAGTGAGGAATTCGTCGATGTTGTCGATGCGCACGGCTCTCTCCCTTATGCCGCAGTCACTGGTGAACCGGTCCCAAGTGAACCAGTCAGAGGCAAGCGGCTGGCGGCTTCCACTCTCAGGGGATCGTCGGGCGACCCGAATCGGTTTCGGATCACCGCGGCGTGAGCGATCATCGCCGCGTTGTCGCCGGAATACTTCATTTCGACCAGGCGCAGATCGACATCTCGCTCGTTCGCCCACTCCTTGAGTCGGCGGCGCAAGAGGAGGTTGGCCGCGGCGCCTCCCGACACTGCCAGCACGGTACCCGACGGCGGGTCGAGGCGCTGCAGGCGATCGAGAATCTGATCGACAGCGGCGGCGCGAAACCCGGCCAGAAGATCCCGAACATCCCGATCCGAAACGGCGTTGTCGGCCGCCTGAAGTAACCGCTGGTGCAAGTTCACCGCTTGTGTCTTCAGTCCCGAGTACGAAAAGTCCAACGTTCCACCGCATTGAGGCAAGGTGAAATCAAAGCGACTCGCGTCGCCGTCCTCGGCGATCCTGTCGACCTTCGGTCCTTGCGGATATTCCAGCCCAACGCGTTTTCCGACTTTGTCGAAAGCCTCACCCATGGCGTCATCTCGGGTCGACCCCAATGTCGCAATACTGCTTCCCCGTACCCGATAGAGGTTGGTGTGGCCGCCGGATACGACCAGACCCAAAAACTCAGTGGGCATCGCGTCCTTGTCGCTGTCGATAAACGGCGAGTAGAGGTGCCCTTCCAAGTGATGGACGGCGAAAAACGGCCTCTGGAGCGCCAGAGCCACCCCTCTCCCAATCGACAATCCCACCAGCAGTGATCCCACCAGGCCCGGCCCTGAAGTCACCGCTACAGCGTCCACTTGACCCAGTTTGATACCGGCATCCTCCAACGCCGCCGTCAGCACCGGCGGCCAGTTTTTGAGATGTTCGCGCGAGGCGATCTCGGGGACCACGCCGCCAAAGGGCTGATGGGCCGCGAGTTGATTGGATACGACCGAACTCAGGACCTGCCCGCGATCATTGACGACTGCAGCGGCGGTGTCGTCGCACGAAGTCTCAATCCCCAGAACGAGGTGTGAGGGTGGGGAGACGCGCTTGGTTGGCGTCGCAGACGCAGACATCCTCAAAGTCTACGCGCAGCGCAAAGCCGGAACTGTCCGATGCCATCTCAGGGCCGGATTTTGTGTTGAGAGAGGGTGGTGCCGAAGGCCGGACTCGAACCGGCACGGGTGTTTAGCCCACACGGCCCTCAACCGTGCGCGTCTACCAATTTCGCCACTTCGGCTCTGACGAGTGCGTCTCTCGACCGATCTACTCGGTCGGAGTGTCTTCGCTTTCGGTGCCTGTAGCCTCTGGACCGTCCGTCGTCGGCTCAGCTTCGTCCGCTGGCGGCACTTCCGGCTCAACCGGCAGCGCCTCCGTTGGATCTTGCGCTGGGGCTTCCACGGCCGCCTCGGATGCGAGGCCGGACAGAACTGACTCATTGTTGCGGTTCTGAGCCAGAAAGTTATAGGCGATGGTGGTGATCGTGAAGGCCACGAATCCCCACACGGTCATCTTGTGCAACAGGCTGGCGGCACTGCGAGCGCCGAACGCCGCCTGCGTGCCACCGCCACCGAAAACCGAAAGATCGGCTCCCTGTCCCCGCTGCAGCAATACCACCAAGATGAGGAACAGGGACACCAGAACGTGAATGGTCACTACCAAATAGATCACTTTTGTCTCCGCGCGGACTTAACCGCAGCAGGCAATGATAGCGAGAAAGCTGTCCGGGTCAAGACTTGCGCCGCCCACCAAGAAGCCGTCGATGTCGTGGCTTTGAACCAGCCCGGGGGCGGTATCGGGGGTCGCTGAGCCCCCGTACAGAATGCGGGTGCTGGCTGCAGTTGGTTCATCATAGAGGTCGGCCAACAAGCCGCGAATCAATCGATGTGCCTCTTGGGCCTGCTCTTGGGTCGCCGTGCGGCCGGTTCCGATCGCCCAGACCGGCTCGTAGGCGATGGCAAAACGCCGCGGACGGGGCGCCAATGTGGCCTCCACTTGCCTCGTCAAGACCGCTTCGGTCGCGTCGGCCTCGCGCTCCTGCAACGTCTCCCCAACGCAAACCATCGGCAAGAGCCCGGCTTGCTGCGCCGCCGCAACTTTGGCGGCTACCTGTTCGTCCGTCTCACCGTGATCGCGCCGGCGCTCGCTGTGGCCACATAGAACCCACTGACAGCCGGCGTCGACAAGCTGGGCTGCCGAAACATCTCCGGTGTACGCTCCCTGTTCCGCAGCGTGGAGGTCTTGTCCGCCAACGCTCACCCAACTTTCCTTCAATACTCGCGTCACCGGAGCCACCAAAGTATGGCTCGGGAAAAGGACCACTTCAGCGACGGGCTCAGGATGGGCTGACAGGGCTCGACAGTAAGCATTCGCCTCGGCGGAGACCTTGTGCATTTTCCAGTTGCCGCCGATAAGGGGACGCCGATTTGCTGCCTGCCGATCTTCTACCTTCTGGCTCACGGTCATAAATCACCTCGTAGAACTTCGACACCTGGGAGCGAAGTGCCCGCGAGCAGTGACAGCATGGCGCCGCCACCCGTCGATACATGATCGAGTTGGTCCGCTACTCCGGCCTGTTTCACCGCCGCCACGGTTTCACCCCCCCCGACAACCCGGGTCGCGGCAAGATCGCCAAGCGCCCGCGCCAAGTCCATCGTCCCTCGATCAAACGGCGGCCTCTCGAAGACTCCCATGGGGCCGTTCCAGAGCACGGTGCCAGCATCGCTCAAACCGTCTCGATACCGTTCGATGGACTCTGGGCCGAGATCGACCGCTGCTTGGTCTGCTGCGATGGAGCCGACATCGCGGTTTTCGACTCCGGCTACGCTGTCAAGATCGGTGGTTACGGTGACATCGTTGGGCAGCAAGATCTCGACGGCCAGATCTTGCGCCTGACGCAGGATGGCGCGGGCGGTTTCGACCATCGACTCTTCCACTAGGGATCCGCCCAGTTCCTTCCCCTGGGCGGCCAAAAAGGTATTGGCGATCCCACCGCCCAGCAATATGCGGTCGGCTCGCGGCAACAGATTCTGCAGCGTCGCAATCTTGCCGCCCATCTTGGCCCCGCCCAAGATCACTATAAATGGCTGCCGCGGTCGATCGAGCAAGGCTTCCAGGGCCGCCACTTCGCGTTCCATCAAGGACCCGGCGACGGACCCGGCAACTCGCTGAGCAACGCCGGTCACCGAAGCGTGGTCGCGGTGTGCAGCCCCGAAGGCGTCGCCGACAAACAAATCGACGTTCTCGGCAAGAGCGTCAGCAAATTCCGCCCGGTTGTCGGTCTCTCCAGAATGAAAACGGAGATTCTCCAGCATGAGTACGTCGCCCGGTTGCGCCCTTCGCGTGGTCTCACGGACCGGCTCACCGATGCAATCGGCGACCTGGGTCACCCTCGAATCAAGGTGATGCGACAGTTCTTCTGCCACCGGAGCCAAACTCCATTCGGGTTGCACTTGGCCTTGGGGCCGGCCGCAGTGTGAGGCGCAGAGCAAAACGGCGCCGCGGCGTCGGAGTTCGCACAACGTGGGGAGTGCTGCTTCGATTCGCGATGCATCCAACACCTTGCTCTCTTGGAGAGGTACATTGAAGTCAACCCGAACAAAGACCCTCTGACCGGCTAGATCGTCGGGCCAGTTCGTCAGGGTGCGCAAAGCTCCAGGTTTGGTGGCCAAGTTATCCACCATCGTCTCGCTCTCCAAAATAACGCAGCAAATCGGCGAGGCGATTCGCATACCCCGCCTCGTTGTCGTACCACGTCAGGAGGCGCACGCGTCGATCTCTCACCTTGAGAAACTCGGAATCAACGATGGCGGAATGGGGATCGCCTGCGTAGTCGGTCGAAACCAACGGCGCCTCCGCGATGGTCAGGATCCCAGAGAGATCTCCACTCGCGGCCGCATTGAAAGCGGCCATGACGTCGTCACCATCGACTGTACTCTCCAGCTCGACGATCATGTCGAGGAGCGACACCTGGGCCGCCGGCACGCGAACAGCGTATCCACTCACCTTTTCGGCCAGCGACGGTAGGACATACTCAAGCGCCCAAGTCGCCCCGGTGGTCGTTGGGATCAAGTTGAGCCCGGCGGCGCGCGCCCGCCGCAAATCGGGCTGGGCCACGTCGACCAAGGACTGGTTGGAGTTGTAGCAGTGGACGGTCATCAACTGAACGCTCCGCACCTCGGCCAATTCCATCAATGGAACCACCGACACAGCGGCGCAGTTGGTGGTGCAGGAGCCGGCCGAAATGACCTCGGCGGATTCATCGATCGCTTGGTGGTTCACGCCATAGCAAACCAGCGCGTCGGCGTCGCGACTGTTGGCGGAGATCAGAACTCGCCGGACGCTCCCCTGTAAGTGCCGGGCGGCAGCCTGCCGAGAAGTAAACCGGCCGGTGGCCTCGACCACAACATCCGGTTGGCTTCGACCCCAGTCCAATTGGCTGGGATCGGCCTCGCTTGAGTAAACCACCCGGCGATCGCCGAGCCACAATGCGTCATCGTGCTCTACCGGGACCGGAAACGGTCCCAGCGTCGAATCGTGGTTGAGGAGGTGCGCCGTCTGTTCGATCGACGCCAGGTCGTTGATCGCGACGACCTCTAGGCCGGTGCGTTGTACCGCAACCCGCGCCAACGTCCTGCCGACTCGACCGGCTCCATTGATGGCGACGCGCAAGCTCACGGGGGAAGTGTAGGCGGCGTTATGGCGCTCTGCAAACGAGCATCAAAGACACCTCCCGACTGGTGGCTGTGGGCGCCTTGTGTTAGGAATGGCGACCATGAGTGACGTCGAATCCCCTTCCGAAACACAAGCCAGTGCCGCTCCTCCACCCCCAGCGCGGGTCATTCCCTCCGCTGAGGACGTCGCTGCTTTCATCGACGGCGACGACGTACCCGGAATCGCCCACTTCTTCGACCAGCTCAATCTCGCCCGTTACGACATTCTTCTCATGCAGGTCCGCAAAGAGGAACTCCTGCCGCAGCATTGGCAGCTTCTGCCCAACACCGATATCGACGCAGACGCATTTGACCGTGTACCGGGTGTGGGAACATTGCGGACCTTCTACCGCAATCAAGAGCTTTCTCGTCGACGTTTGAACGCGTTGCGGTCGGCCTGGGTTCACCTTCGCGGCAAGCAGCCTTCGCTATGGACTCTCGCCGACGTAACGGTGGCCGTGCGCCGCATTATCGAAGAGGGCGAAGAAATCGACTTTCATGACCTTCTGGCCGCAGTGCGCGATGTCTGGCGCAACATGACCCTGCCGGTCGGTCAGGTTCGACTCGACGAACTATGGGCGTTTCTCGATTTCGTCCGCACCAAGACGAAAAAATAAAAGCTCCGGAAAATAGGAGCGTTTTCTAGCTAGCGTCGTCTTCATCGGTCGATGAATCGACCTCGACGTCTGTCTGCACATGGTTGCCTGCAGGAACGAGTTCGGCTTTCTCGATCGTTACCGGCAGCAGCGGAACGTTTCCGTGCGGACCGCGCTGAACTGTGGCGACCTTGGCGATCTCATCGACGACTTCTAGCCCTGCGGTCACGCGGCCGAACACCGCATAACCCCAGCCATCCGGTTGGTGAAAATTGAGGTAATCGTTGTCGACTAAGTTGATGAAGAACTGCCCGGTGGCGCTATCGGGATCATCCTTGCGCGCTAGGGCCACCGTGCCGCGCTGGTTGCTCAAGCCGTTGTTCGACTCATTGACGATGTTGGAACCGGGCCGGCGAGGAACCAGATCTTCACTGAAGCCGCCCCCCTGAATCATGAATCCAGGAATCACGCGGTGGAAAATGGTGCCGTCGTAGTGGCCGGCCTCTACCAAGCGAGAAATCGCCGCCACCGATTCCGGGGCGCTGTCCGGTTCGAGTTCGATGGTGATGGCGCCGTGATTGGTCGTGATCTTGAGCATTTTGGCTTGGGGGGAGTCTTCGAGCAGACTAGAATCTTGAGCCCATACGGGAGCTCCCCAGATGAGGAGCAAGACCCAGAAAAACCGACTTTGCTGAGCCGGGATCCGCGTCCGCATGGGGGCGGATCGTAGCACGCACTCTCAACCTCTCTCTGATGTCCATACTTCCGCGCTCTTTGGCTGTAGGCACCTTGCTGATGTCTGGTGTTTCATTGACGCCGATGTTGGCGTCAGATGCAGAGGTTCCTCTCGCAGACCTCATTGTTGACGCTCGCCGCGATGGATACGTCCCCCATGACGAGATCAATCTGCAAGCGCAAACGTTCAGCGACGGTTGGGCCTACGCCTCCGACCTCAACATCACTTGGGGGATCGGTGACCGGTCCACCGTTCGCGTCAAAGCTTCACCCAACAAGTCAAATCTGGAATTGACGGGCAAGGCCTTTCTGCACCGGGGAGCTCCGGTACAAACAGTGGATATTCGCATCGACGGTGTCTCCGTGCGTACTGTCCGACTCCTGCCGTGGAAGCGCACCTACCGTGTCGCGTTGCCTCCCGGGACCTTTCCCGAGACGACTGCCGATCTTGAGCTCCGCTATCGCTGGGCACGATCTCCGTCGAAAGTCCTGTCAGGTTCACAGGATGATCGAAGGCTCGCTACGGCTTGGGACTCGATTCGCCTCGGAGGCAAGAGTTCTGTGGCGGACGCGGCGCTTGAGTCGACCGCCGACACCCTCGACCTCCGCGGTGTCCAGCGCGTCCGCGTTCCCCTGCGTGCAAAGAGACCGCTGTCGTTTGAGGCCGACCAGGTGGTGCTGTCGGGTGGAGCGGCACTGCGGGTCTCCTTGGATCGATTGCGCGGCAGTGGAGTCACGACCCGCTTTGAATCTGACCCCGGAAATCCAGTCGCGCTCGCCGAGACCCCGGAAGGTGAGGATCTCAAGCACGTTCGCTTGACTCTCGAGGTTGAGGGGCCTCGCACCTGGTGGCGCAAATTACTCAATGTGGGCCGCCAGCCGCGCGCGCAACTCAGCAACCCCTTGGTCCGCGCCGATACGATCCAATGGCCGAGCAGAGAACTCGCGAAGATGGGGTACTTCTCGCAAATCGACGACAACGAGGCGACGCCACCGCAGCTTGTCGTTCTGTGGGTGATTGATACCTTACGCGCCGACCACCTCAGTACCTATGGCTATGAAGCCGACACCTCACCCCAACTCGACCGTTTTGCCGCCGACGCGGTGACCTACGACCGTGGTGTGGCCCAGTCCTCTTGGACTCGCCCATCGGTGACCTCGATCTTGACCGGTCAGCTCCTGCACCGACACGGCGTCTACGACAAACGCGACGCCCTCTCGGGCGACGCGATCACTTTGCCCGAGATCTTGCACGATGCCGGCTACACGACCGCAGCGTTTCTCACCAACGGCAACCTGCGCAGGGTTGGACTCGAACAAGGCTTCAGCACCTTTCGGCAGTTTCCCGAGGGGCGCGCGAAAGAATTCCACCAACCTGCGCAGGGAGTGGTGGACGTCGCTTTGCGTTGGCTCGACCGCAACGCTGGCCAGCCAGCCTTCGTCTACCTCCATTTGACCGATCCGCATCTGCCCTACATTCCGGCGCCCGGCTTTGAACCCTCTTCACCGGTCGAGGACGCTTCCATCGGCACGCTGGAAGGCTTTCGCGCAGCGGTTCGCGCACGCCGTCGAGAGACTCAAGATCTGCTCAAGCTCTACGACGCAGAGATCCGCCAAGTCGACGACGCCTTCGGTCGCCTCATGGACGGCCTAGAGCGACGAGGACTCTACGAGGACTCTTTGGTCGTCGTTTCCGCCGACCACGGAGAAGAGTTTCTGGATCACGGAGATTGGCAGCACGGCAAGAGCCTCTACGCGGAGCAACTTGGCGTTCCGATGGTCATTCGCTGGCCCCAAGGGCAATCCCCCCATGCTCCGGGTTCGCGAGTTTCTGATCTGGCCGCGCACGTCGATTTGATGCCGACCGTGCTCGCCGCGGTGGGCGTTACGCCGTCACCGCAGATTCAAGGAAGAGACCTGGCTCGGTCTTCATCCCGTCCGACTTTGACCGAGTTGGAAGATCGATACCGAGCTACTCTGGATGAGCGCTACAAGCTTCTCACCGACGTGGAAGGAAATCCTCTTGCTCTCTATGACAACCAACGCGATCCGGGCGACCAAGTCGACGTTTTGGGATCCCACGTCGCGGTGGTGGAGTACCACCGACGGTTGCAAGAAATTTTCGTCGAGCGCTCAGCGGGACAAGTGACGGTAGCCACCGCCGAGCAAGATGAAGAAACGCTTGAGAACCTTCGAGCTCTCGGTTACGTCGAGTAGTCGGAGGGTTCCTTGCGCTCGGCTACGCACTCGCTACACGGACAGATTTGGCGCAAGAAATCAAAGCGATAGATGCCAGTAGCGTGGCCGTCGGACCAATGAAAGGAAAGACCATAGCGGCCGACCGGCTCGATCGTCAGCGGCTCAACTGAAGAGCCCACCGGATGAAACTTGATGCCCATGGCACCATGTCCTTGGCACCCTGCGCAAGGGCAATAGCCGCGCAGGTAGTCGTAGGGAAAGTCAGCGGCGTGACCGTCGCTCCAAGTCAGACGAGCACTCTTGGTCTCGGGATGCCGGCGGATCTCGACAAGTTTGGTTGGCATCGGCACCATTCTCTCCCATCAGCGTCACGGCCCACTCACTACTCACTACCCCACTACCCACTACCCACTACCCACTACCCACTACCCGCGATGCACTTAATCCATAATCACCGCCATGGAGACTGGACTTAACCTCGCCCCGGTTCCACGCACCAAGCGGACCGCTTCCGTTCTCGACGTTCTGCTGCTCTTCGCCGGCGCCAACATCGTCACCACAACGCTGGTCACTGGAGGCTCGCTGGCTCCCGCATTCTCGTTTGTCCAGTCAGCCGTGATCGTTGCTTTGGGAATGGTGGTGGGCACCTTGCCACTCGCGCTATTGGCGCGTCTCGGCCCGCGCTACGGTCTGCCGTCGATGGTCGTTTTGCGCCATCCCTTCGGGATTCAAGGTGCAGCGGTGATTTCCATGCTCTTGGTGATCACCAATTTCGCCTGGATCGCAGTCAACAACGTCATCGCGGCTGAAGCAATGGCGCAGTTGACGGGCGGGCCGCAGGCGCTGTGGAGCATTGCCGTCGGCGCCGTGGCCATTGGCGTCGCCCTGTTCGGCCCGCGGGCTATGGCTCTCTTCGATCGCATCGCAGTACCACTGTTGGTTTTGGTGGGTATCGCTCTCACCGCGAGTTTGTTTGGCGGCCCCGGACGCGCCGCCCTGTCTCAGCCGGGGAACGGCAGCATGCCTCTGCTCTCCGGGCTCGACCTCATTGCCGGCTACCAGGTCAGTTGGAGTCTGATGTTCGCCGACTACACACGCTTTCAATTGCGGGAGTCGATGGCTAGCCGCTCGGTTTTCTTTGGCCTCACTCTGTCGAGTGCGTGGCTGATGCTGGTCGGGGCCGGGGCCGGACTCGCCGGCGGCGGCAATAGCCCGACGGACATGATTCTGGGCCTCGGCTTGCCGGTGTATGCGCTCTTGCTGATGGCGCTGTCGACCATCACCACCAACTTCGTCAACATCTACCTCTCATCGCTGGCGGCCAAGAACCTCTGGCCAGCGGCGCCCCAGCGGCTTACGGTTTTGGTCATGGGTGGAGTCGGAACCGCCTTGGGTCTGGCGTCACCGCAACTCTTGGATCGCTACACCGGGTTCATGGTCTGGATCGCGACTCTGCTGCTTCCCATTGTCGCCATCGCTCTGGTGCACTTCTTCACGGGTCGTCGAGTGGACAACCCCTCCTCGGCGTCCAACCTTGCTCCAGCGGGCATCATCGCTTGGGTCGTAGGAGCCCTTGCCTACCAGGCCTTCCAGACCTATGCAGGAGCGCTCGGCGCAACCATGCCGGCTTTGGTGGTCACGGCGCTTGGCTACGCCGGCCTGCGCCGACTCTTTTCAAGACCGAACAACGAACGTTAGCTAGGGCGGCGGGTCGTTGGTTCCTGCGGCGGTCCAAGGGCCACAACGCACGATCCGGCGCGCCGTCAGGTAACTCCCACGGAGGGCGCCGTGGCGTTGGAACACTTCCTCTCCATAGTGGCTGCAGGTCGGATCGAAGCGGCAGGCGACACCCGCTTTTCCTATCCAAGGAGAGAGCGTCGCTTGATAGAGGCGAATTGTGGCGATGGCAATCCGAGCCGAAACTTGCCGCTCGGGCCGCCGAGTGACGTCCCAGGTGAGCACTGCCAGAATCAAGACCGCCACCACCCAACGGCGGCGAATGCGGCGCTGGCTAAGGGGCTGAGTACGGGGCTGAACACGGGGCAGGGGGGCCGCCTCAGGCGAAGGCACGAAGCCCGTAGCGCTCGGCGAGGATCTTGCGGTGATGCAGCTCGTGGCCAGCCAGGATCCAAGCGATCGAACGTGCGGTAAAGGAAAACCCCGAAGCTACTCCGGTGCGAATCCACGCTTCGTCGTTGAGGGCTGTGAGAGCCGCGATTGACGCCCTTCGCTGGGCCAAAAACCCCTGGCAGATTTTCTCCAGAGCGAGGTCTGTGAACGGTCCGTTATCGATCCAAAGATCTTGGTCCATTCCCGGAATCGGCTGGTTGTCGCCTCGTGCGATCGCCAAGGCGCGGTAACCGAAAACAGCTTCCGTATCCCACATGTGGCCGATCACCTGTTTGACCGTCCACTTGCCAGGGGCGTAGCTCAAGTCCCCTGCTTCCGGGCCGATTTGGTTGGCGCCGTCGGCAAATGACCTCGCTTGCTCCCTTAGCCGATCGACGATCGCTCCGGCGGGGACACAGTCGATGTAGGTGAAGTAGTACGCCTCGCACTCGTCGGCGGTGGGTCTTTGGTCAGCAACGCTCATATTGGGGCCTTAAGCTGAAACTCTGCCCTAGATCGCTGCGATTCGCCATACATAGACCCAGTTGGCCATGAGAGCCGCGGGGAGTGCGACCCGCAGCCAAACTGGCAGCTCTCTCCCAAGACCAGGTGGTTCTTTGCCGAAGGCTGCCGCGCCTCCCACCGCCAAGCCCGCACCGACGAACAAGATCGCTGCACCGGTCGCCGCAGGGTTCAGACCAAATGCCCGCTGCATGTCACCGTCGGACAGGGCCATCATCGCCCGCCCGGACCCGCATGCCGGGCAGGGGATCTCCGTCAACTGCTTAAGGGGGCAACCCGGTAACGCCACGATCAAAGCCGCCGCAAGCGGTGCCGCGACCACGAGAGCGAGGGCGACGCCTCCCCACCAGAGGGCGAGCTTGCGGTTGGAGCTCAAGGGCTTACCTACGAGGCGCCAAAGACCGAAGCCGCGGTCGCAATGCCAAAGGCGAAGACCACGACGACGCAAACGCAACAGAGCAACAACGGCAGAAGGACAGCCACTACGGCCCGCGCTTCGCCGGTGCGGTGTAGGCGCACAAAGCCGATCACGACCAGGACCAAAGTCCAGAAAAAGGCGACCAAACTACCGACCAACGGGATAAGTTGAGCCAGCCCGGCTGTCTGTGCGTAGCCGAGGCTGCGCAGCGTTCCCTCGAAACCGGCCTCGGAGTCTTTGACTCCTCCGACGACCAGGAGACAGAGGTGGAGAATCGCCGCGCCGATGAAAAGCCCGATGACAAGAGCGAAGGGGGCGATGAACAGCCACAGGATCGACGGGCCTGAGCTCGCCATCACATAGCCACCCATCTTCTCCTGGAATTCCGGCGGCAGATACTGAACCCAGTTACCCGGTCCGAACACCGAACTCCACAGAAAGCTCGCGATCTGCCCAATCATGCCGAGAATGACCGCGTACAGAATCGGGCTCAGCGCATCGCCAGACCGTCGACTTTCTTCAAACGTTTTGCCCGGAGCGGTGGCAAAGTCTTTGACCGCTTCAACAAACCCCTGCAGAAAGCCGACTTCGCCCCGGCGCTCCCAGGCATTCCCTAATAAGTCTGTCAAAATCCAGTTCCTTCGTTAGAACTTGTCGGCAAAATCCGACAAGACTGGCAAGCGGAGCCGCTCGCCTTTCGTAGCCTTAATCATGGCTGCAATGTGCAAACCCATGATCGCAACACCAAGCAGGAATATTACCGGCGCAAAAATGCAACTGGCCCCACCCGTCAGAAACCCCAGCATCGAAAACAAAATCCAAAGAGCAACCCAGGCTCCGCTCCACACGAGCCCGTTCTTTGCGTGCCACTGAACTTCCGGATCGTCCTTCTCTACGAGGAGTGGTATGACCGCAAAAATCCCAAAATACGCCAAAACCAGCATCAGTCCCTTGTTCGAGCCATCACCGGACGAATCGGAAGATGGACCACTCGGCGGAGGAGGCGGGGGCGCCGATTCTTGGTTGCCTGACTCCGGGGCTCCCGATTCCGTAGCTTCCGGTTCCGGGGTGGTTTCTTGGTCGCTCATGCCGACAACCTCCTTACGCAGTTCTGAGTTGGGCTCTTCGGCCTCAGTCGAGTGTAGTAGCCGCGGCCTTTCCAGACAAGGCACATGCTCAGTCGGCTTGAGTTGTTGGCGCAGAGCAAGTGGCCTCGGCGCCGAGCTCCCGTGCTGTCGACAATGCACCCTCGACTTCTTCGGCCACAAACTCGAACGTTGCCGACACCTGTTCACTGAACTCGACGGTTACCGCAGGACCGAGGGCGCTCAGCAAGCGCTGCCATTGCGAGTACGGCACTTTGACCTCGATGGTCTCGGTCACTTGATGCTCGAACAGCTCGGCGCCGTCGAGCACGCGACGCACCGCTGCGGTGTAAGCGCGCACCAATCCTCCTCGCCCGAGCTTGGTACCGCCAAACCACCTTACGACCGCCACCGCAGTGTCCGAAACGCCGGCCCCGGTGAGAACCGCAAGCATCGGCCGTCCCGCGGTCCCCGCAGGCTCCCCGTCGTCCGAGCAACGCACATTGCCCTCGCCACCCAGGCTCCATGCCCAACACACGTGCGTCGCCCGCGCAAACTCCTTGCGCGTCTCCACAAGAAAATCTTGAGCTTCAGATAGGGTCGATACCGGAGTCAGAATGGCGAGGAATCGGGAGCGCTGGACTTCGATTTCAGCGCGGACTTCTTGTTTGGGAACGCTGTAGTTAGAGGACCGATCGGTAGACATCCCGGTACATTTCGACCACTCGATCTTGGTGGAACTCCGTCACGGCCCGTTCGCGAGCGGCTTCTCCCATGCTTTGCTGAAGTTCCGGGTCGGTGAGTATCTGCAGGCCAGCTTCAATCATCTCGTCCACCGCACCGACCGGACGCAAGAAGCCGTGCACGCCATCTTCGACCACTTCCGGCAAGCCGCCGACGGCGGTGGTGAGAACGGGCACACTTGCGGCCATCCCCTCGAGCGCGGCGAGACCAAACGACTCGGTGGCTGAAGGAAGCAAGAGCAGATCGGCACCAGATACCACTTCTTCGATACCGCCCACATTGCCGAGAAAGACCACGCGGTCGCAGATGCCGAGGTCTCGGCACTCCCGCTCGGCTCGAGCCCGATCGGGGCCGTCGCCCACCATCAGCAATCTCGCTGGAATCTGCTCTGCGACACCACGAAAGACTCGAATCACGTCCCACACTCTCTTGACCGGCCGAAAGTTGGATACGTGGATGAGGATCTTCTCGTCGTCCTGTCGCCAGCGGCCGGCGCTCGCGGGATCGAGATCGCGGTAGCGATCTGGATCGATGAAATTGGGGACGACTTGAATCGCCCGCGTGGTCTTGAGCTCCCGTTCGGTGGCGTCTGCCAACGCTTGCGAAACGGCGGTTACGGCGTCGCTACGATCGATGCTGAAGCGGGTTGTCGGCAAATAGTTGGGATCGTTGCCGACCAAAGTGATGTCGGTGCCATGGAGCGTCGTCACCACCTTGACCGGCTTGGGGCGCAGAATGCCCCGTGCTAACAAAGCCGAGACCGCGTTGGGGACGGCGTAGTGCACGTGCAGCAATTCGACCCCGTGGTTCTCGACCACCTCAACCATAGCTGTCGCCAGAGCGAGAGAGTAGGGCGGATACTCAAAAAGTGGATATTTTGGCACCTCGACCTGGTGGAAAAACAAATTAGGGTGGACCAACTGGAGCCGCGAAGGCATCGCATAACTAACAACGTGGACTTCATCGCCCGAAGCGGCCAGCGCCATCGCAAGCTCGGTAGCAATCACTCCCGACCCGCCCATGGTCGGGTAACAACTGATCAAAATCTTCAACGCAGGCCTCTCGGAAGTAAGTCCCAGGGATTGGCTACGGCGACCGGTCCGTCATGAAAAAAGGGCTCCCCGTATTCGACCCCGATTTGCAGACCGAAATGTCGCGCCCGCGCCTCAATGCTGGCTCGAAACATCGGTGACGAAATTTTGGTCTGCGGCTCGCCACCTCCATCGGAGTGGTTGCCGTCGGAAGTATTGTCTTCGGAAGACTTGCCTTCGGCAGGGCCGCCTTTGTAGATCTGGCTCTCGTAAGCATCCAGCGCCGCCATCTTGCGCTCCCACACCGCCGAGACATCGACAACGAAACTCGGCAAGGCAATGTCATGTTGCAAATACGAAAAAACGGCCGCGGGGCGGTGCGCCTGCTCAGACCCGCGTTTGCGCAGTCCCGAATAAAAGCAGGCATCGACCACCAGGCGATGGGCTCGGCCGTGATCGGGATGGCGATCTTGAGCCGTGGGCGCCAGAACCAGCTCGGGACGCAGGCGGCGCAAGACCTGGATCAGCTCGTCTTCTTCAGTAGGTCCGGTGCGCAGGCACCCATCTCCAAAATCGAGAAACTCGACACAAGAAGCTCCCAAAGCCTCGGCGGCGCCAGTGGCTTCAGCTTGCCGCTGTTCGGCCGAACCGCGCGTGCCAGCCTCGCCACGAGTAAGGTGCAGTAGGCCGACGCTCCGCCCTGCTTCAGCGAGCAGCGCCAGGGTCCCGCCACACCCCAACTCAACATCGTCCGGGTGAGCTCCAATCGCCAGTACGTCAACCGTGTTCATGGGTCCCTTCTCCTCATAACGCGATGAGTTGATTCATTCCTGCCGCGACATCCAGGACCGGCGCCACTCGCGAGATCCAGTCGGGCCCGAACCTGCCGAATGCAAACGCCGTCGACAGCGCCCTTTCCTGCGGTGTGCCGCCAGGATGAAGCCAGGCGACCATCTCATCCACGCGCCGTTCCGCCACCTCATCACTTTGCGCCATCTGATTCTTGACCCGGCTGGCCAGTCGATCTACAGATTGCAAGACGCTGCTCTCGGTCTTGTTCCAAGCGTTCTCGAGTTGCGGCGAGATCGTGATAATCGAGCCTTTGGACTCATCCATCAGCGCCTGGAGGCGCTGCCGCAAATCTTCGGTTGGATTGTTGCCGGAGCGCTCGGCGAGAAATGCCTGAGCATCCCAGCCGCCGCGCAGAAGATCGTCCCATGACACACCGAGAGCGCCAACTTGCTCCAGTTTGCGAGATGGTGCCAGGGCCATAGACGACCGTAGGGTCAACGTTGGCGGGATCACCTCCATAGCCTCATAGATCGGACCCGACTGAGCCAAGTAGGCGAGTTCTCCAGGTCCGACCACAAATTGCGCTGTTCCTAGAAGCGCATCTTGGACGGCCGGTCGGGCCACAGCACTGGCGCTGATTCTTGAGGGCTCATTACAGGCAACATCCTTGAGCTTCTCGATCTCCAGCGTTGGACCCTCACTGCGAATCGCGAATCCATCCTCCCGCCACAACACCCTCCGTCGCTCTTCATCAATATGCAAAAACAGCGGTGCAGCGGACTCGCGAGGAGTGATCTGGAGCTTGTGGCCGTCCGCTTGAATCGCCTCCTCGCGCTCGCGCATGGCTCGATCAATGTGGTCGCGACGTTCGATGATCTTAAGAAGCGACGGTTTTTGCAGTTCTTTGATCTGTATATTCTGGGCATCCAGAAAAAGAGGGCTGAATTCGCCCAGAGCCTCAATTAGGTAGCCGGCGAATGCATCTGCAATCGTGGCCTCCGGCCGATAATGGCGACTGATTCGCTCGCCTTCCTGCTGCCAAAACTGCGTCCCCGATGCGGCGCGCCAGCTTTCCAAAGGCCCTTCGATATCTGAACCCAGGAGTCGACCCCCGACTGGCACCAGCGGGCTCTCGTCCTCGCGCAAGACCACTGTTTCGAACGACGAGCCGCCGAGCCAAGAGGCAGTTGCCGTCTCACGAAAGTCGTGATCTTCGCTCGCGATCCAGAAGACGGCGACCGCTGGTCGGCCGGACTCATTCAGGCGCCGGGCGCGTAAACTAGCGTTGAGTGCCTTAACTGCAGTGTAGAGCGGACCCCCGAACAATCCTGGCTGCTGGCCGGTAACGATGACCGCCGTCAAAGGGTCCGCGAGCGCCGCCGCCAGCACCTCCGCTTGGGAATGCCCCCAACGAAGATTGTCGTTGAGAAGTGCAGTGGCGAGCGCTGTTCGGTCATGTTCCGGTGGTGTCGCGACCTCCTCACCGACCGAGAGCGGTGCATAAAGATCCGACGCGTTAAGGTCTTGGGCGCCACCCGTCAGCGCAGCACCAACCAGACCCCCGATGGCGTTGGGACAGTGGGCGAGGGACTCCGCGTCCCCAGCGCTTGCCTCGCTATCTCGCGCTGCGTGCGAAGAGGACGAATCTTGGGCTGTGCTCGTCAAAGGGTTCTCCTGAAAAACCGCCGAATGTCACCTCGGCGGTCAAACCTACCCCTCGGACCGCCGTCAGAACTTCTTGCGGATCATACGCCCGGACACTTTCGAGGAATGAACGCGTCGACCCCGGGCCGGTATGAATACGGATCCTTTTGTTGATCCGTTCTCTCTTCGCATCGTACCAACGCTCGATCTCGACTTCTCGGCCTCGGACTTTTTGAGTCTCGTTGGCGATCAAGCGCGGCACCACGTAGTCGCGGTTGAAAAGGTCCATGACCAGTAGACCGCCAGGTGACAACACCCGAGCCATCTCCTGCAGTACCTGCAGATTCTCCGCCTCGCCCTCAAAATATCCGAATGAGGTAAAGAAATTGAGCACCCAATCGAAGGCTCCGTCGGCAAACGGCAGACACAGCATGTCTCCGTTCACCCGTGGCAGCCCTCTGGCTTCAGCGAGCAACACCTTCGAGAGGTCCATGCCGAGGGCTCGGTAACCTCGCTCGCGCAGAGCCGCCAAATGCCTCCCTGCGCCGCAGGCAAGATCCAAAACCGCGCGCGGCTCCTCATTGAAATGGCGACTCAAGAATTCCACATGCTCGACCGCCTCCCGGTCGTCGCGATGCGCATAGAGGTCAAGGTACTCCTCCCCAAACCACTCTTGGTACCAGGTCATGGCACGATACTACTGGGGCCAATCATGCAGACTGCCAAGTTAACGAAATCTGGACCTCTTTGTTAGCTGCTCAACCCAGAACCGACTAAGATACGACGCTCGCAACAAATGGGACACAACATCTTCCAAAAACCATATCGCCGTCTTTTCCAACCGTGACCTCCCAACAGAAAGAGATCCTCGCTCTCCTCGATCGCGACCGACTCCTTTTTCAAGATGATTTGGAGGCGCACCGTGCCGAAATCGACGGCAAGGTTCGCGATGCGCGATTCCTGGTCTTGGGTGGCGCCGGTTCGATTGGGCAGGCCGTGGTTAAGGAGCTTTTTGCTCGAAGTCCACGCCGATTGCACGTAATGGACACCAGCGAAAATAACCTAGTAGAGCTGGTGCGCGATGTCCGCAGTTCGTACGGCTATATCGAGGGTGATTTTGAGACCTTTCCTCTTACTGTTGGAAGCAATGAGTACAAAGCCTTCATTGGCGATTCAAGGCAGTACGACTACGTTCTCAATTTTTTGGCTCTAAAGCACGTCCGTAGCGAGAAGGATGCGTTCGGCTTGATGAGGATGCTGCACACCAATGTCCTCCTGACTCGGCGCACGATGGAGGATGCAGCGGCACTAGGCTGTCAGGATTACTTCGCAGTGTCATCCGACAAAGCGGCGAATCCAGCGAACGCAATGGGAGCGTCAAAGCGTGCAATGGAGCTTTGTCTCACTTCTGGGCCCGATTCGTTGACGACGACCTCAGCGCGGTTCGCGAATGTAGCGTTCTCAGATGGAAGCCTGCTATATGGCTTTACTCAACGCCTGGCAAAACGCCAACCTTTTTCCGCTCCAGAGGACATACGGCGCTTCTTGATTACCAAGTCGGAAGCTGCTGTCCTTTGCCTGTTCTCATTTTTGCTCGGCAAGCAACACGAGTCCTGTTTTCCCAATGCCAGTGTCGAACTGCGTCCAACGAGTTTCTCTGCGATCGCGGAAAGATTTTTGGCTGCTACTGGCTATGAAGCCTTTCGGTGCGAATCAGAGGACGAAGCTCGTTCAAGAGTTGAAGAACTAGCGGCCAAAGGAAGATGGCCTTGCTATTTCTTCAAAAGTGACACCACTGGTGAAAAGAACCTAGAAGAGTTCTTTACGCAGCAAGAGCTTCTGGAACTCGACCGATACTCGGAAATTGGCGTTGTCAAACTGCAACCAAGCTGCTCGACCGAGGAGTTCAAGCGATTTCTCGCGATGCTGGGAGAATTGAGGGCTTCGACTGTTTGGTCCAGAGAAACGCTTATCACCGCACTCGAGAATATTCTTCCTGAGTTTCAGCACAAAGAAACTGGTCGCTTTCTAGAATCGAGAATGTAATGGGTCGAAAAGTTGTCGTGACAGGAGGAGCCGGTTTCATCGGTTCCAATCTTGTACAAGCTCTCGTTTCCGAGGGGTTTCAAGTCTTTGTCATCGACGATCTCTCCAGTGGACATTCGAACAATCTTGCCTCACTCCCCCAGGTCACTCTTGTACAGGAGTCGATCCTCGACAAACGGGTCGTCAACGAAATTGTCGACGGGGCAGATACGGTCTTCCATCTCGCGGCGTCAGTCGGCAACCAAAGATCGATCGACAACCCCATACATGATGCGCAAGTCAATGCGATCGGCACCATTCGGTTACTCGAGGCATGCCGAGCATCCGGCGTAAGGAAGCTTGTCTATAGTTCATCAGCTGGGATCTTCGGTGAACTGAAGACCGTCCCGGTTTCAGAAGATCATCCAATTGAGCCAGAGTCGCCGTATGGGGCAAGCAAGCTTGCTGGCGAAAAAGCCGCGCTGTCGTACGCGGCACTCTACGACTTGGAGGTTGTTGCCCTACGCTATTTCAACGTCTACGGACCCAACCAAAGATACGACGCTTACGGCAACGTCATTCCAATCTTTGTTTTCCGCATGTTGAATGGCGAGCCTGTCGAAATTTTTGGCGACGGTGAACAAACTCGTGACTTCATACATGTCCGCGATGTTGTTCATGCCAACATCAACGCAGCGAAGGCTCGCGGCGTCTCTGGGGCCTTCAATATCGGAAGTGGCACCAGAATCACGATTACAAGATTAGCCCAGCTTGCCGCTTCTTTCATAGACGAAGCCTGCGATATACGGTACACCGCCCCAAGACCAGGAGATGTAAGACACAGCCTGGCAGACATCGACAAAGCTCGCGAGCAACTTGGATTCGAACCCTCAGTAGACATTGAACTTGGCCTTAAAGAATATGTTGCTTGGGCGAGAGCACACGCTGTGAACTCGTCCTAGTCGGCACCAAGAAACAAGATGAGAAAACTTAAGGTCGCAACAATCGTCGGTACACGTCCGGAACTCATCAAGCTCTCACGCGTGATCGCTGAATTAGGTGAGCACACCAACCACCTCTTGGTGCATACAGGCCAGAACTACGACTATGAGCTCAACGGAGTTTTTTTTGGCGATCTAAGACTACCCAAGCCGCACCACTTCCTTGAAGCTGCAGGCGAAACAGCAGCCGAGACCATTGGACAGGTCATCACCCGATCTGATCAAGTGTTGCGCAAAGAGTGCCCCGATGCCGTTCTTATTCTCGGGGATACCAATAGTTGCCTAGCCGCCATTTCTGCAAAGAGGCTGCGGATCCCTGTGTTCCATATGGAGGCCGGGAATCGTTCATTCGATGAACGTGTTCCCGAAGAGATCAATCGGCGCATCGTTGATCACATCTCGGATATCAATCTCCCATACACCGCACACGCTCGACGCTATCTGATTGCTGAAGGTCTCGATCCCGCTCGGGTGATCAAGACGGGGGCCCCAACGAAAGAGGTCCTTACTCACTATATGCCTCAGATTCGTTCGAGCGAGGTCCTTCAAGACATGGAGCTTGAAGCAAATCAATATTTCGTCGCCAGTTTGCATCGTGAAGAGAACGTCGATTCGGACAAACGGCTCAAGCAACTGGTTGCGGCGTTAAACAGCGTTGCAACTCATCACGATAAGCCTGTCATCTTCTCGACCCATCCCCGAACCAAGAAGCGGCTCGACGCCCTCGGTGAATCAACTGTCTTTGATGACCGCATTCGCACCGTGAAGGCCCTCGGTTTCTTCGACTATGTCCAGCTACAACTCAATTCTTTTTGCGTGTTGAGTGATAGCGGCTCACTCACAGAAGAGGCCTCTTTGCTGCAGCTACCTGCAGTCACATTGAGAGAAGCTCATGAACGGCCCGAAGGAATGGATGAGGCTGCCATTCTCATGTCGAGCGTTTCTCCTGAGCGTCTCCTGCAATGTATCGAAGTCGCGACGGCTCACAGCTCATCAAGAACCCAGATCAACCCAGTCAAAGACTACGCCCCAACAAACGTATCCAAAAAGATCGTACGGATCATTCACAGCTACGTCGACTACGTGAATGCTCACGTTTGGCGGAAATCAGGCAACCCGTAGCGCTTTTTTGAGTTCACCGATCGCGTTCGCACCCGAAAGAGTTAGTTCCGCAACACGATCGAGGGTCGCGGCATCCAAGGCCGCCTGTCCCTTCCCCACGCTCGTTCGAGAAACACTTCGAGTTGCGTCGTGGAGATGCTCGGTCTCCCATTTTGCACCGAGTGACTCGCCTACCCCTCTCAGCTCCGCGACCGGTCCAGAGACAAAGTCTTCGTATCCAACGATGTGCACTTTCGACCTTTCAATATGCGTAAGCGCGGTCGCGGCTAGCTCCGCACAACGATTCCACTGCTCCGCACAGACCTCAATCAGAGGTCTACTGGCCACCGCCTCATCGATTCCAGCGAAACGTGGCCCCCATGTTCCCAATTGCTTCGATTGAGAAGTCAGACGGCGAAATCGGTTCTCGACGAACCTGGATAAGTAGTACGGAAAGTCAGCCGTCGGAACAAATCTTGCCTTTTTTAGGGTGTACACAAGATCAAACTTGGATCGCCATCGTTTGGCAGCAGACACCACAGCATCTACCGGGTCCCGGTATATGAATACAAAGTTCGCCTGCGGCAAGACTCTTTCAACAAAGGGAACTCTGAGTGAGTTGGCGCAGGTCTTCTCAACCACCATTTCTAGATTTTGACCAAGAGCTTGCTTCTGGAAGCACCGATTTATGTAGCTGACAACAAAGTGCGAAGCTAAGTCCGCAGGAAACTCGTCCGTCGGCCACCGCGCATTTCGGTGGCGCCAAACATAGTTGATCTCATCGCAAGGCCAAGTGCCGAAACCATCAAAAGAGCAAAGAACATCTCGGAGCATGTTCGTACCCGATCTTGGCGCCCCAATGATGATGAGTTCACGGTAGGTGCCTTTCATTGCACCTACTTGTCCTTCGCCTTTGCGGTCTTCCCAAGCAGCTCCTCTAACTTGGCAGCCTGAACCGAACGCGTGTATTTTTCCAAGTAGGCAGAACGTCCCCTGGTTCCGAACGCTTCCCTTTGATCTTGATCCAACGCGTACATTTGAGTGACCGCTGCCGCTATCGACTCTGCATTCCCCGGCTCGCAACACAAACCTGCTTGCGCATCTTCAACAACGGCAGCTGCGGCGCCAGCAATGCCACAAATAATCGGGCGACCACAGGCCATGTAAGCCATCGTCTTCGAAGGGATTTGAAGTTCAAACAGCGGATCAGGCAACAGGTGAGTCAACAGAGCATCTGCGATGGCGAAGAATCGATGGATGTCAGACATCGGCTGACGATCAATAAAGCGTACATTGGTCAACCTACGCTCTTGGGCAAGTTGCCAGAGCCGATCCCTGTCGTCCCCGTCGCCTATAAGAACAAACTGAATCGCGACATGTTTGCGTAGAAGGTCTGCGGCGTCCAGAACAATTTCCAACCCTTGTGCGGGTCCGATTGTGCCGCCATAAACGACATTGAACTTTCCGGAAAGACCATACCTACTGGCTAGCCGAGGATCTGGAGTCGCGGGAAAGAAAATACTCTCATCCGCCCAGTCTGTTACGACCTCAACGCGTTGGTCAGCGATGCCTTTTTCGACCAGCCTTTGTTTTAATCCTGGCGAGTTGACACAAATCGTCGTTGCTTGTTTGTTGACGGCATCGTCTAGACGCTGAATGGCGCACGTCTTCCACGAAGCAAGCGGAATCCCAATAGCGCCTAGAGCTTCCGGCCACAAGTCGGTCACCCAGTACATTGCTGGAATACGGTGGATCCATTTGAGAATCCGAATCGGTAGCCAATTGGTAATCGGAGGCAAATAGACAAACAACACATCGGCAGCAAAGTGACGTGTGAGCCAAGCTCCGATCACGGATGAGGAGACGGCAAAAGAAGAGTAGTGCAAAGCTCGACGTGCGCCTGACAAGCCATGATAAGAATACAGCGGAACCCGAAGAACACGGACCCCCTGAACTTGATCCCATTGTCGCCAGCGCATTTGGTAGCCATCGTACAGTCTGCCAATTGGATGATTGGGAAAGCCAGTGATGACTAGCACCTCATGGCCCAATTCTTGTAGCTGTCCAGCTATGGCAGCCAAGTTCGTCGGTGCGGAGCGCGTTTCTGGCCAATAAAACTGGCTGAGTAAGAGAACTTTCACCTCTGTACTCTACCCTCGGAGTCTACGAACATGACGGTAGTTCACTGTCAATCGTAGGTTCTTTGCCTGCCGTATCGCTAGAATGGCCTTTTTGCTGGCTAGCAGGCGAGGAACATGACGAAAACAAACGAATTAGGGTCTTTTCCGGTGCCGAGCTATTTGCCACAGAGAGAGAGCGAAAACTGGCCACTAGTTGAACGTGACGAAATTGAAGCTGTTTCGTCGGTGTTGAAATCAGGCCGACTCAACTATTGGACAGGCGAAGAAAACAGAAGATTCGAGGAGGAATTCGCGAGAAAGATTGGCGCCCAGTATGCGATAGCGTTGGCAAACGGTACGTTGGCGCTAGAGTTGGCTCTTTTGGCCATTGGGCTTCGCCCTGGGGATGAGGTGATCGTTCCGGCACGGTCTTTCTTTGCCACCGCCGCATGTGTCGTGCGCATGGGGGGCACTCCGGTTTTCGCAGACGTTGAAATCGAAACTCAAAACATCAGTGCGGAAAAAGTTCAACGCGTGGTTACACCCCGCACCAAGGCCGTGATTTGTGTCCACCTAGCCGGCCATCCTTGTGATCTAGATCCGTTGTTGAAACTATGCGAAAGGAAGGGTTTGCGGTTGATTGAAGACTGTGCCCAAGCGCATGGTGCCAAGTATCGCGGTCGCTCAGTGGGAGCTATTGGCGATATTGGTTGTTTTTCATTTTGCCAGGACAAAATTATGACTACTGGCGGAGAGGGCGGAATGTTGGTTACCAGCAATAAGTCCTTTTGGCGTAGCGCGTGGCAATACAAAGACCACGGAAAGAGCTATGAAGCAGTACATCAACAAAAGCACCCTCGCGGATTTCGTTGGCTTCACGCTGGCTTCGGTTCCAACTTTCGCCTGACGGAAATGCAGGCGGCCATTGGCCGAAGACAGCTGACTAAACTGGATTCGTGGGTTAAAGCGCGTCGTTCTAATGCCCGAATCTTCCATCGCGCATTGGCGAACGTCTCAGGTTTGTCTGTTCCGTATGAAGAGGATTATGCCTATCATTCGTTCTACAAGTTCTATCTTTTCTTGGAACCAGAGCTAATCGGCTCCGAAGCTCGTTTCGATTTGATTGATGAAATCAACGCTTGTGGAATTCCTTGCATTAGCGGTGCATGCCCAGAGATCTATCTGGAAAAGGCGTTCAACGAACATCCTTCACGTCCGCAGGACCGGCTACTTAACGCTCAGCGGCTTGGAGAAACATCGCTCATGCTGCAAGTACATCCCACGCTATCCGAAGCCACAATGAAATACCGGGCTAGCTGCCTAAAGCAAATTCTTACCAGGGAATTGAGACACAGGGGGTGAGTACGATGCTGAGAATTCCTAACCCACCTAAGTAGCTACGATGGACGAAAAGATTGCGAACCCAGTCGTTACGCGATGTTCGAAGCACTAATCTGGGTTATTCCCGCAAGCGTCTTCTTGCTAGGTATCTGGAATCCTAGAGCGGGACTATTGCTCTTTGTTTCTACGCTGCCACTTTTTGGATCCCCTCCAGGGGGCCCCTACCTCGCAGCCCTAGATGTCGCTTGTGTGGGGGCCATTATCACGAGTTGGCGTGGAGGGAATGGTAAGTCTCCTCTTACTTTTCCTTTATCGTTGTTCGTTATCGTAAGCCTATTGACATTGGTCCCGCTAGCATATTTACCCCCATCTTGGGCGCCAACAGTGCTTCTCGGATTGTTAAAGGCTCTGCCAGGAGTTGAGAGTTCAACAGCACTTTTTACTTGGAGAGCAGCTATTGATCTGTGTCTAGGATTCGGCCTGTTTCTCGGTGTCACGAGAGCCTTCGAACGACGGGCGCTGGCTCCTTTGGGTCATGCTGTTCTAACTGGGCTGTGTGCTACTTTGATCCTCGGGCTGGTTGCGTTTGTCGGAATCTTGGATCTACAGGGGTTTCGGCCACTGCGCACAGAAAACATCGCATATCGAAGGCTAGCATCCCTGTTCTTTCTTTCTGGTTGGTTCTCTCAGTATGTAGTGATTGCTGCGCCGATAGCGCTTGCCGCTCTTCTGAAGCTGAAGAAGACTGCGCTTTGGGTCGTTCCCTTTTTCTCCGCACTGGTCTGCGTAAGCCTATTCCTAACCAAACAAAGAGGAGCCTGGTTAGCGATGGCCGCACAGTTGGCGGTGTGGCTTATTGTAGTTGTGAATAAAGGCGTCGCTAAGAAGACGATCAGCAAACTTGTCACGACTTCAATGGCCGCCGTTGCGTTAGTCTCGGTTTTGGTAGCGATCAGTGATTTGCCGCTCGCAAGCTTTAGCAGGCGGTTTCAAACGCTCGATTCAGGCTTCGAGAACCGAGTCATGCTGTGGCAAGCCGCGGTCGAAATGATCGCTGATAAACCTCTTTTGGGATCAGGATTGGGTTCGTTTTCGCCCGCCTACGACGTGTTGCATCCTGCAGATTCCCCGGATGTGCTTAAGAATCATGAGACAGCACACAACCTATACATGCATGTAGCAGCGGAAAGAGGCTTTCTAGGTCTCCTAGCGCTGGCAGCGGTAGGAGTCTACCTAGCTCGGTGCATCCATCGATGGCGACCTCAAGAACGAAACATGATGATGGCCATCGCAACGAGTCTTGTTGGCGTGGCGGTCTATGGTTTGGTGCAATACCCTTTTTACATTCGCAATCTCGGTTGGTTGTTGTGGGTCTTAATTGCCATGGCCGGCTCAGCGTCGAGGTTGAAACCGACTTCCCTGAGTAAGAAAAAGGTGATGATGATTTGCTTGCCATTGTTTCTTGCGTTGGCTGCGAGGGTGTTTGGTACCGAGGCACAAGCACTTGGAGGGAGTCATACTTACGGGTTCCACAAACCGGAATCAACCCAAGGTGGCTATTTTCGCTGGACTGAAGGGGTTGCTGCTCTGGTCATTCCGGAAGGCTGTCCCATCTTGATTATGGCAATAGCCAACGGCCATCCACTCGCTCGCCAACGGCCGGTGCATGTTACGGTACGGATTGATAATTCGCTTGTGGCGCAATGGAAACTATATGACGGCTGGGTTCAAAACCGCATTCGGGTACCTCGTTCGAACAGAGGACCTCAGGTCTTGTTGATCGAAGCGAACCCAACATTTCGCCCTTTTAGCAATTTTAGAAATTACTCACAATTAGGGAAATCGACTGATATTCGTTTGCTGGGCGTTGCCATGCGAGAACTCCGTTGCGAAGCGGCGATTGAGAGCGAAGAATCATGAACGCGGCGACCGCCAAAAGCGGGCGAGGCACACTTGCAGTCCTTGGTGCTGGAGGTCACGCAAAGGTGGTTTTGAGCGCTCTTCGAAGTCAGAGCCAGTCTGATATCGAAGTTTTTGATGACGTGCAGGAAAGATGGGGGCGTTTCTTGCTTGGGTGTCGCGTGAAGGGCTCTTTCTCGGCGGCTTTCGAGCGTGGCCGTACGAAGGGCATCGTCGCCGTGGGCGGGAACCAAGATCGACAGCGAATTGTCGGCGACTATCCTCTGAAATGGATTCAAGTCATTCACCCTAGCGCTTATGTTGATGCAACCGCGACTGTTGGTGTTGGAACAGTGGTACTTGCCAATGCTGTCATTCAAACGGAGGCCAAGATTGGATCCCATGTCATTGTGAACTCGGCCGCAACGGTCGACCATGACTGTACGGTGGCAGACTTCGCACATTTGGCACCTGGTGTTCACCTGGGAGGTAATGTTCGAGTTGGAGAGGGCGTACTGCTTGGCGTTGGGTGTTCCGTCAAACCGGGTGTGACTATCGGTGCGTGGACCGTAGTCGGCTGTGGAGCTGCTGTTTGTTCGGATGTTCCAGCTGGTTTTACTGTCGCTGGGGTTCCGGCTAAAGAATTGACTTGAAGCTCAGTATTGGAACCAGCAATTCCGGGTACTGAGTCAGAACATCTTCTGGTCTGCTTACGATCGAATCAACGTGATCACAACGCCCGCCATTGCTCCGACGAGCATCGCCAACCCGACCCTAATAGGAATTCCACGTGACTCAGGAAGTGGGTTGATTACAGCGGGCTCAGTGACGCTCAAGGTCTCCAGGTCGTTCATCATGGTTCCTACAACTGCGGTGTTGTAACGGCTTGTAAGGTCGTCATCAAGACTCCTTAGTTGCTGGCGTTGGCGGTCCAACTCAGACAGTTTTTCCTCTCTTAGTCTTTGAATCTCACCGATTTCATGATTCCGCCGCTGGCGAAGAGCTTTCAAGTCTGCCAGTCCGCTGGCTATCAAAATCTCCAATCCCGCGCCCCGTTCCACTTGGATTTTTTCCAAACGCGTCAAAAGCTGATGTAGCTCAGCCAACTTCGTAGTTGTGTTTTGCTTCAAGCGACTTTCTAGCTCAAGAATGCGGAGGGTTAGCTGATCGTAGAGCGGATTTAATTCCTGGCTAATCAGCGTGTTATCGATTGCACCCACATCAGTGCCCTCGGCAATCAACTCCAGCATAGTTTCGTCACTCGCAGTCTTCTCCAGATTGAGCACCCGGGGAGTCTGAGCGAGCTGTGCACGCATGGCAACGATGTCCGAGAGCGATGTGGTCCAGAAAGAACTGTGCTGCACAATTACTGAATCGATAGCCTCAATGCCGTCAAGTTTTGCGAACGCATTTACTTCCTTTTCCATTAGAAGTCGGGTCTGAAGTTTGTACTCTGCTGCCGCCTCGTTAGCAAGTTTTCGTCTGGCACCAATTCGATCATCCCACTGAATCGACAGGTTCTGTTCTCGTTTTAGAAAATCATCAAGACGCTGTTTTCTTTCGCTTCCAAGTTGTTCCAAGACGCTGCGTGTCGAATCCAGCTGTTCTCCGACGACACTCTTCACTTCCGCTGAAGGCGTCGGCAACATCTTACGGCTCTCCTCGATCAGTGTTGCTGCCCAAGCGTTTGTAAGAGCGGCCGATAGCTCAGGGGATTCGCTGAAGGCAGTTAAGTGCAGTAGATGCTCAGGAGAGTCGGAAGAATCATGGTGGCGCAGGGCAACATCTCTACCAAGTTTCAAAGCCCTGCCCTCGGAAAGCAGGCCTGTATCAGCTACGCGACGGGCGGTCTGTTGCAACACCCGATCGCTCTCCACAAGACTACGGTAAACCTGGATACCAAACGGTCCATCCGGTCGTCCTCGTGAAAGAATTGTTGTTGTGGATTTGTAAACCGGGGCTGCGACAAACAACAAGTAGCAGCCAGTAAGCAAGCCGAAGGCCAGCGAAAGCCCGAGAGTGATCCAAAGCCCACTCTTCTTTATCAAGCCAAAAAGGTCGAGAAAGCCGATCTCTTCTTGGTTCGGAGAACTGCGTTCCGTGCCAAAAGAGGGACCGATTTCAACATCCTTTTTGGGGCGCTTTGTTAGTTCCGTATCCAAGGCTGGTCTCCCCTGCGCCTCACGCGCGTCTTGCGCTAGTCTTCAACCAAATGACTATACCAACAGCTCACTATCGATCGAGCTGAGCACTGTTATGAATGGGCGTGTAAAGAGGATGCCCCTACCAGAACAGGCAACACCCGGATGGTCGAGAACGCCTACGATCAATACCCAATGTTGTCTGGGAGCATAATCTCTGTAAGTTCAGTCAACTGTTGCTGGATCGAGCTGTCGCCCCGCGTGCGAAGATAGGCGGTTGAAAAAGTTTCTTCCGCCATGACTGGACTGGAATTCTGAATAACAACGCAAAAGATGCAAAAGTATTCTATGGAAGTCTTTTCACGGCGTGTGCTCGCTGTTTCCCTTCTCTTCGTTTGGGTAAGTACTCTCGCGAACATTACCTTGATGAGACTACCCTCTCCGCTAGACCTTCTTACGACCAATCGCGCGTATCTCTTGTCCCGCGGAATTCGTGAGGCTACTTTTTTAGGGGTAGTACTGTACTTAACAATATTGTTCGTGCGTCCGCCCTATCGACTTCGAATCCCGATCAATATGGTACGGCTTGCCGCAGCTATTGGCGCCTGGGTTGCAGCTTGTTTTTTCTACAGCGTTGCCTCAAAGGGAGTGCCAGTTTCTGTCGCCTTTCTCGGCTTGAAGTTCTTCCAGTCAGCCCCCTTTTTCTTGGCCGGATATGTCGTCGCCAAAAGATCCAAGAAAAAAGGACTCCTCAAGGTGTCTGGCTTACTTAGGTGGTACGTCGGGTTCTTACTTCTCGTGACGGTAGCGCAAGTAGCGATGAGGTTTGTCGACAACCGATTGCTTTTCGTACGCTACGCGGGAATGTTCCCCAACTCAAATGTATTCGGGGCGGCAATCGTGTCTTGTTCACTTTGGTTCATTTGCTGTGAATGGATGCAGGGTGGTGAACAAGTAAAAAAGATTAGCTATCGCCCATGGCTACTTTTGTGCGTCGTTCTGGCTATGGCAACCGGATCCAGGATGGCGATGACACTCACGACGGTCGCCTTATTGTTGAGTTTGAGTTTTCGAGTTACCGCGAGGACCAAGAAGTTTTTTCTAGCAGCCCTGCCGTTGTTGATTGTTGCGGTGTTTGTCGTCGTTTCGCAACCTGGGATTTCGCGCCATCGCGCGACAACCTCGAATCAACGACGTGCTGAGATAGCAGGCAAGGTCTTGGAAAACTTCGAGACATTGCCGGATGTAGTTTTTGGCTATGGTATCGGGCTATCCTCACCCAAGGCTCTGATAGCAGGGACCGCAGGGGTTGGTGCTCAAACCGGAAATGCTCATTCTGCCTATCTCGAAATGACCACCAGCTTTGGTGTCGTAGGTCTTGGATTTTTTGTTAGCTTGTTTCTCATCTCATTGAGCAAGGGAATCCGACCCGTTACTGACTTTTTTGTGTTTATTGTGGCTATGTTTTGCATTGGTCTCAACGTTTGGCGCTTAGTGCCAGCAGGACCTCTCATTTGCTTACTCTGGGGTCAACTTTTTGCGCTTGGCATAGAACGAAACTTAACGTTGACCGAGGGAATCAGAAGGACACGATAGAGAGTTAGCTTGCTTAGTGGGGTAGACGATCTGTGTAACTCACAAAAGATCAGCTTTGTTTGTGGTGAGCACTGTTTGAAAAAAAATCATCACTTGTTCAACAATGTGATCCCAGCCTTGGAACCTGGCCCCGCGGGCAAGTGCCCTATCCGCAAGATCACGTGCGAGATCGGAACTAGAAACGACAGTACTCAAGCAATTGGTAACCTCCTCTGGGTCTCGTGGATCAAAATATAGTGCGGCTGGACCGCAAATCTCCGGCATAGAGGAGAGGTTTGAACATAGGATCGTCTTTCCATACGCCAAAGCATCAAGGAGAGCAAAAGACCCCGCGTTTTCGCAGGCCGAGGGAAACACAAAATACCTGCATTTTCCGTAAAGATCGGCTAGTTTACTGTTCGAAACGAGGCCCAATCGCGTGACGGATTGCTTTAGCTGCAGTTCGTCAACTAGATCATCTATGCGCTGCGCATAGTCGGGATTTCCTTCTCTCCCAGCGATCACCAGTCGATAGTTGCAGCTCGGAAACTTCTTAAGAAATGTGGAAAAACCGATCACCAATTCGTAGACCATCTTGTACGGAGAAAGGGTAGATACAAAAAGAAATGTCGATGTTTGTTTCTTGTTGTCCGTCGACTGGGGATCACCCCCCAAGTTCTTTCCTGGGGGGTAGATGATTGTGGTTGGCACCTTCGCTGCTCCGAAAGCCTTTGCATAGAGATCGCGTGCATAGCGGCTGGAAAAGATAATGCCATCAGCCAATTTGTATGATCTTCTGATCTGACTCAATTGAAGAGTTTCGAATATTCGCGATTTCAATGACTTGTCGTCTAAATGCCAGCCGATATCACCGACCATCCGTGCCGGAGGCAGCACCGTTTGCGGCCAGAAGACAGTTTTGACTCCAGGAATTCGAACTGCGACGTTGCCTGGACACAACAAGATGTCGGGGGAAACCTTCGCTACTGTTCGCGGAAAAACCGTTCGGTCATACAGAGAGAGAACGACAGGGCTACGGAAGTTCCCAGGTACTACCGTTCGAGCGCCTAGACAGTGGCCATCTGAGGACGGTTCAACTTCTCCCCATCCAACTAGGAAGCGTCCTCCTCGGTTGGCGAAGACGTACGTTTGAGCAATACTTTTGTGGTGACAACTGCCCTCAAGAAAGCCGTTGACGAAGGTCAGCAGCCCTGAGCTCAAACGTGTATTTGCCTTGAGGCCTATTGTAATCCTGTCAAGATTAGAGATGCTGGGCATGAAAGTTTCTGTCGTGAGTTGGCGGCTGCACCAGCAGTAGGGAAAACCGTCCACATCACAAGACGAGATGATCGTAACTCTGATGAGGTCTAGGAGAAATGGTCAGAAAACTCGTCGCGGGCTTGTGTGTAATCCTCGACTTGGCCCACATCTAACCAATAGTCTTCGATCAGGTAGCGACTAATCGACAATCCTTTGTACCGCATGTCCTTGATAAGAGTGTCCATACCAAAATAGGTGTCATCCGGAATGAGTTCGAAAATCGCTGGCTTAAAGAAATAGACTCCAGCCAGGATTTCGAACTGTAGCTCGGGCTTTTCATCCAGATCAACAACGTAGTTGTCGTCGTCGACTCTGACGTTGCCAAAGCGAAAAGGTGTTGTAATAACTTTAGTTCCTAGAGTCAAAAGCGAGTCACGCTGTTCACCGAACTTGCGAATCTTGGAGAAGTCCAATTTGGTAAGGATATCTCCGTTGATCACCACGAAAGAGTCCGTTAGTTCATTTCTCAAAAGACTGAGTGGGCCGCAGGTTCCCAGAGGCTTTTCTTCGCGGCTATAAATCAGATCAACCCCTAGATGCGATCCATCTCCTAGGTAGGCTTCCACATACTTGGACTTGTAATTCGTGGCGATATATATCGTCGAGAAACCACTGTTTTTTAGTCCTTGAATCTGAACCTCCATTAGCGACTGCTCCCCAACAGGAAGCAATGGCTTGGGAATAATCTCTGTGAACGGTCGGAGCCTTGAGCCTAGCCCGCCGGCGAGTATTACAGCGTTCATATTGATGCTTGTGAGCCAACGCTTGACAGATTGGGCAAAAGAGTTAGCTGAATCGTAGGTAAGAGTGATGGCTGCAAAAGAAGATTATCGCAGCGGCGAAGATTCCAGAGAGATAAGCACATTGCGCCTTCAAGCTAGTTGAGGTAGCCGAGCGATCGTAGCCTGCTGATAGCTTCGTCCTGAGTGTGGCCTTGAGGATTGACTTGTTTTGGATCTCTCGGTGACAGCTGGTCGGACCTTCGCGGCTGCCAGAGAGACTCAAGGGTTTCTCGGGCCCCAAGAACTAGAGAAGCGTATTGACCGTGCGGTTTCAACGGACGCTGTTCCTGGGGATCTTGGGATAAATCGAAGACCACGGCTTTTCCTTCTTCGAAGCTGCGATTCTGATCTGGAAACAATACTCGCACCTTGAGATCGCCCTCTCGAATACTTCCGGCTACGACGCTGCCCTTCAGCGATTCAGCGACTAAAGGACCGGTACGGTACGGATGAACTCCCTCAAGAAGGGGCCGCAATGAGTAGCCCAAGGCGGATTCGAGTGGTTGGGAGAAATGTAGTAGGTCGACAAGCGTGGGGAACACATCGAGCAGGGTGACAGGATGGTCAACGATTCTCGGAAATCCGACGAACTCGGTGTCCTCGGGCCATAAGAACACCAACGGAACGTGAATCATAAACTCCTCAATATCCTTGCCGTGGCCAAGTCCTCCGCGTTCAAAAAATTCTTCCCCATGATCGCCAGCAACAATGACCAACGTCTGACGCTCGAGCCCTCGAACGCGGAGTCCCTCCAACAAGTCGGCAAATGCTTGGTCGGCAAATCGGACTTCGGAGTCATAGCGACTCATCAATTCTCGTAGCCGGGGATCGGATTGTTCGATCCGCAGAGGATCCCTTCCTTGGATATTCAACAGCTCGGTCAAGGAGATAGGATTTCGCAGGTTGTCTAGGTCAGGCAAAAGGAATTCATTGCCTCGTTTGCGGTATGGCCAATGAGGGTCAATCGAATGCAAGTAAGCAAGGAACGGTTCGTCACCGACGGAGTCGATCCAGCGGAGAGCCGCTGAACTGAGTTCTGTTCCTGGAATTTTGTAGCAACCAAGACGGTCAGCTAAACGAAACACAGCAAAGGTTCGGTTTTCAGCAATTAGCTCACCAACCAGAAATGAGCGCCGCAAGACTCTAAAAATGCTATTGGACAAAAAGGTTTGAAAACCTCTTTCAAATCCACCTTGAGCCAACACGTGGTTTGACGAGAATGCTCCGGTTCGGTAGCCGTTGTGCAAGAAGACCTCAGCCATAGTTGGTACGTTTGGATCTGGAGACAGTGTTCTCGGGTCGGCTAACTGCGAAGTTAAGAACGAGGTAACCGACGGTTTTGTGAACGAAGCAGTCGCCGTGGCTTGGGTAAATACCGTGCCGCGGAGAGCTGCTACTGCATCCAAGTTAGGGGTCGTATTGAGTGTGTAGCCACCGACACCGGTGTGGTCTGCACGAAGTGTGTCGATCATGAAAACGACAACGTTTGGAGCGCGACTCGTAACCCTTGCCCGTCCTTGCTCACCGGTTGCGGTGGCGTGCGCTGGTTCGTGCCACAGCGCAACCACACAGCTCAGGGCCACAAGAACCGCAAACAGCAACACCCATCGTGAGCGAAGGCCTATTCTTGATCGCAATATCAAAACCAGCACTGCTGCCACTACCGGCACCCAGAAGAACCCAGTCGTCATTGCTGGATCATCGAAACCGAGTTCGCTCCAGAGGTGCATTGAGGTAACAGTCAGTCCAGCAATTGAAGCTAACAAAAACAGGACGCTGTGAAAGCGTCGGGGAAGAACGGACGCTGTTGCTGTTAGTGCAAGCGCAACAGCGGCGGTTGCGATGCAGATCAGCAGCGGAGTTTTGAGGTCGGCTGCCAGAGGAGCCTTGGTGACCCAAGGAAGCGCAGTTTCTCTGGTTGCCAAGAATAATGCCGACCCTCCCAAGCCTGCCGCAGCCGAAGAGTCCTTTCCGGTGGTTAAGAAGGTAGCGGCAAAAGAGACCAACAACCCCAACCCTACCCAGGTAACTGCCAATAGAATAGCGACCCGCGTAACAGCCGGGATACTCAACACGATACGGTTCGTAGGGTCTCCAGCTAGATCATGCGCCAATGCAGGAAGCCAAGCGAGCAGTACCAGAGACAGGCAATAGACAAAACTTCGACAAACGCGAACCAGCCGCTCGTTTGGCCTAAGCGTGTGGTGCGACGGCGAGTTCATGTTAAGCAGGAGTTTAGTGGATCACTGGGGCTATGTTATGTGGGTACTGTATGCTTCGATTGCGTTGTTTGAAGCGCGCAGACACGCAATGAAGAGTCACTCCAACAACCTCAAGATGAAGAGTCAATCAACTGCGTGAAACCAGGAAACTATGTGCCATCTGTAACACTGCGGAGCACGCCCAGACCTACCTGACGATAGTCGCAGACAGCACGGATGACGAAGGCCTGATCCGCAGGTGCAAAGGTTGCGGGCTGGTATACGTGGAAGAGCCGATTCGGTCCAACGTCGAGTTTGATCCCGGGGATTCTTCGGATCTTGAAGCTTCATGGGCAAGCCAATTCCCCGATCGGCTGGATACCTACGCTGACGATGCGTGGGGCAAGACCTTTCAAGATGCTACTTCCGTGATCGATTGGCAATATCAGACGCTGTGCGAATTTCTTGGCGAGCAGATGAACGACCCTGGCTTCACCATTCTTGAAATTGGCGCGGCACGTGGGTATCTGATGGCCAAGGTAGCAAAGCATCACCCACAGGCATGCCTCATTGCCTTGGAGCCCAGCCCGGTTATGGCTGAGATAGCGTCCCAAAGTGGCGCCACCGTTATCAACGGCGTTGTTGATACGGCGAATTTGGAGTCGTCATCACTTGACGCAGTTGTTGGATTTGGGTCTTTTATCCAAGTTAGGGATCCACGGTCGGCTCTCGGGATTATCCATCAAGCAATGAAGCCGGGAGGGAAACTACTGCTTGATTCACCCAACGATGAGAGCCTTTTTCGAGCATTAGTACGCTTTGGGTCTCGCTACCGGAAAGTTTTGGGATGGATGGGCTTGGAACCACGCCTCAATTTTGCAGCGCGGCGCATCTACAACCCAAGGCGGTTTTATTACTACACGAAGGAAACCTACCGACAATTGCTTGCTTCCACAGGGTTCCATATGACTCACACCGTTTTCCGGCCCACACGCTATGAAATATATAGTCGTGAGGCACTCCCATTTCCTCTCCGCATGAGCAAGAGCCTGCTGTCGTTTGCTGAGCGATTGACGGGAAAACAAAGCTGGGTTGAAGTACGAGCAGAAAAGCAGACCGCTGGAAACTGATCTGACGCCAACTGCTAAAAGTATCTGATCGAGCTGCCGTATAGCTAATTATGAAGCGACTACTCGACGTTATCGTATCGTCGTTGTTATTGGTCTTGTTGACTCCCCTGGGCCTAGTGATAGCGGCGGTCTTGTCGGTTAGCGGCGAGCGCAAGATACTCTACCGACAGCAGCGAGTCGGCCTCAAGCGAGGGATGTTTGATCTTCTCAAGTTTGTCACCATGCTTGAGGACAGCCCTAATCTGGGCACCGGAACCCTAACCGTGCCTAATGATCCTAGGGTGCTCCCGGTTGGACGGATTCTGCGAAAAACTAAACTGAATGAAGTTCCCCAACTGTGGAATGTCCTGGTGGGACAAATGAGCCTAGTGGGACCGCGGCCACTGGCAATAGGAGACTTCGAGTGCTATTCGTTGGAAATACAAGACAAACTAATCCAAGTCAAACCTGGGCTAACCGGAGTCGGGTCCATTGTATTTCGCGATGAAGAACGAGTGCTCGCTGAAAGCAACTTGTCGCCTCTCGAATGCTACAAGCTAGAGATTGCACCACGAAAAGGGAAGCTCGAAGCTTGGTATATCGAGAATTGGGGACTTGCCCTTGACTTCAAATTGCTATTGTTGACTGCGGTCGCAGTTCTTGTTCCTGGTAGCCGTCTACACGAGAAGTGCCTACCCACAACCCTCCAACGAGCGAACTAGTCTGAGACCCTGTTCTTTTGTTCTGAAAAGTCCCAAAGTGCCCCCTGAACGCCAAAAAGCGCGGGCTGTTGTTCCAGGTCGTTAGCTAAGCGATCCAAGATAAATGCGACGGTATCTTGCGTGGGAGGCAATGGCCGAGCTGGCATTGACGGCAACACTAAGCGCCGAAGCCAAGTCCGCGCGTCCGGCGATAGCAAAGGTCTAACTAAACGACGATAGAGTCGGTTCTGGCTGATTCCGGCAAATGGCCCAGCAGGCATTGTTTCGTTGTTGCTTTGATTAAATGCCTTGTTAAGGCCAAGTAGATTCGGCCGGGGTTCGACGCCAAGAAATTCTTGTAGTTGTGTGACTCCTTGCCGACGATTGTCTACATAGGTTTCGAACTTAATCAAGTGAACTTGGCTTGGCCCGAATTCCTCCATCCAAGGCTTGACCTGCATCGCGTATCTAGCATGGTCCAAGAGTGAGTCAAGTTCACGAACCGCGATATTAATGTCAGCAGGAGCCAAGCCATGGGCTACATATAGATGGTGGGTACTGATGATCTTATCTATTGGATTGCGCATGATGTACAAACACTTGAGGTCGCGGCCAAGAACATGGCGTGCTCGCTTGGGAACTCCTTGTACATCTGGTCGATGGGTGTAGCGAGTTGTGGCCTCGCCACACAACTGTGAATCTGCTGCAGCGGCAAACAAACTGGAATACGCTCGCAGGCCTTCAGCGGTGAGGACATCGTCTGTGGTGAGGTTGCCAGGCTCTTTGGTGTCAGGAAAAAAGATGCCAGGATGGGTCAACAAATCACGATATAGCGTGGTGGTACCCGATCGTGCAGACCCGATAATCAGAAAATCTGGTAGCTTCATTTTCAAGAGTTGGGTTTGTTTAGTAGCAATAGAAAGCTGCTAAATATGGCGCTGCCAGTCGGGCGGCCACAGATTACTGTTGGCGTTTGATCGCTGACTACTACGGGCAATAAAAAAAAGATGATGTTCAACCGAACCATCGAGTTCAACATTCTCCCGACGCAAGCAAAGATGTTTGAGGTTGCCGGTAAATGGTTGTGAGTGGCAGCCGCGCTCCGCGGACGCACAAGAGGAAAACCCTGCATCGAAAACGGCAGTTGCCGCATCAGAGCTAAAGTGGTGAAAACGTCCATATGGCCAGGCGAAATGGGAGACATTTCCTAAGCGCTTCTTCAGTACTTCGAAGGAATGACCAATCTCTGCTTTCAGTTGCTGAGTCGAAACCTGCGCCAGGTTGGGATGCGACATGGTGTGACTGCCGACTTCGTGGCCAGATAGGAGAAGCTGGTCGATATCGTCCCAATTCATGACATCGTCGAGCTGATACAAGGTGTCGTAGCGGAAAAAACGGCGGACCTCGTCAAGATTTCTACGCCCTACCAATTTTGGGCAAATGAAAAAAGCCGCCGAAGCACCAAAGTCCTGAAGTAGATTAGCCGCCCGCCGGCATCCTGCAAATCCGTCATCAAAGCTAAAAGTTATGTACGGGGCGTCGATTTGACCACCTCTCACTCGTTCGACCGCCTCTGAATAGGAAATGAAGCGATGCTTCTGCTCTAGCTTCGTGAGTAGTGTTCGGAAGCGACTCTCTTGTCCTCGCTTAACGTTGTGCAGGTAGAGAAAATGGACACGGTTTCGGCACAGTGCGGACTCAGTTTTGCCTGTTATCCGTTGGTGACCAGAAATCATCGAAATTGCGACGTGGCGCGCCCGAGCACGCAGCCAGCCAACCGGTGTTCGATGGTTTGCAAAGGCTCCCATAAACCTAACGTGCTAAAAGAAAGAGAAATTGGTGCGTAAATTCAGTTCGGCGAGACGGACGGAGTCGGTGCGAAGTGTCTGTTGACCCAGTTGGTATCTGATTCGTACCCCAGTCGCACCAAAGTGTCACCTGCTAGATCGTTGAAGATTTTGGCTGCATCTCTGCTGAAATAATTCTTCCAGTCCCCGGCGATGCCCTTGCGGCTATGTACGCTGACTTGGCTGTCTCCTGGATCGCGCCCAGTTTGGCGTTTCATGGACATCTTCTCAATCGTGGTGTCGAGCCGCCAAGGATCCACCGTGCTGTTGCTGCACGACTCGATAACCCTTTTCAGAGCTGCGTGACAATCAAGCAGAAGCTCCTCATAACTAACAAAGGTGACACCGTCACCTGCGGACTGGAACCATCCGTCAACGTGATCACGCCAATTGACCGAGGTGCCGCGCCCAGGATGAGCAAACTCATGTTCGATGAAACGCGGTAGATGTCGTTCGATGTCATTGGGGTCGAAGTGCTTTCCAAACAGTTTCTCGTAGGTCTTCGTGATCCTATTGGGAACAGGGTTATCTGCGTGCCGAGACATATGCAAATGGTGAAAATAGTAGGACACCATGACATCTCGACCGTCGCGATACAGGTAGATCACGCGTCGAAGTTTCGGGTGATATTGCCAATGGTTAAGTATTACGCAGCTAAATGCCAACGGCAGTTTGGCAAACTGAGGGAAGGGGAGTTGGAGGTAGTCGCTGACCATCTTTGCAAGCCAGCTACCACCAGATTTTGGGTGTTCGGTAACGTAATAGAACGGAAAAGACTCACCGCAATAGAGACCAATACCATGAGTTATCTTCTTGGAAATCCGCTGAGCAACTAGCCCACTGTTCATGTCACCTTGCCACCTTGCTGAAGAAATACGCTCACCTCCCGCGCACGGGGCCATAGTAATGTCCCACAAGTAGTTTTCCAACCGCCTTTCAAGATGTCTTCTAGCACTTCACTACGGCAACGCACGTTCGTTGGCTTACTGTGGTCTGGCTTCGGCAACTATGGTGCGAGCATTGTCCGTTTTGGGTCGATTTTGGCACTTGGATGGTTGTTGCCCGCTACGGACTTTGGACTACTGGCACTGGCATTCATGTTCGTTGTGTTTGCCGAGGGGGTTGGGGAACTGGGGATGGGTTCTGCGCTAGTGCAGCAATCAGATATCGGAAAAGATGAACTCGATAGTGCTTTTTGGTTCAATTTGACTGTTCACGTTGCATTAGTCGTGGGGACGTTAGCGTGGGCGGAGCCCATCACCAGTTTCCTTGGTGATCTTCGAGCCGCGTCGCTGCTGCGACTCCTGTCATTCGTGTTCCTGTTGAGTGCACTATCAGTAATTCCACGAGCACTCTTGATCCGGCAAATGCAATTTCGTCGGGTCACAATGGCTCAGTTGGCCGGTGAGATTGGGTTTGCCGTAGCTGGGCTTTCCTTAGCCATGACTGGTTTCGGGATTTGGAGCTTGGGTGCCGCGGTTCTTTGTCAGCGACTGATAAATCTTGTTGTTTTGTGGTCCGGAGTGAGTTGGCGCCCTGGAGTTACGATCAAGATTCCTGTTCTCCGCCGACTGTTGCAGTTTGGCGGACCGATGATGGGCGGAAGTGTGCTGGAGAGGATTTTGGTTAATGCCGACTATTTTGTGATTGGACGATTTATTGGCACTGAAGAACTCGGTTATTACTCGATGGCGTATCAACTTGCTTTTGTGCCGCTTGATAGGCTGGTTGGCCTAACACGAAGAGTCACCTTCTCTGCGTTTTCAAGGGTGCAGGACGATCTTAATCGGATGACCAAAGCACTAGCCGAAGGGATTCAACACCTTTTCAATCTTGCGCTTCCGGTGGTGATGTCGATTGTTGTGTCGGGTCCAATGCTGCTTCAGGCCGTCTACGGTTCCAAATGGAATGCGTCTGTCGGCCCTTTGCAGATTCTAGGTCTTTGTGGAATCTTGTTGGTTCCCAGGATAGTCGAGACAGCGTTGTTGGCAGTTGGTCGACCGCGGCTGCGGCTTTTGCTGCTAGGGATTCGACTCGCTAGCTTTGTCGGATTTGTGACGGTAGGGCTTCAATACGGGATTCGAGGTGTAGCAGCTAGCGTTCTGGGAGCTCTGGCCGTCTGGGCTTTAGCCACTTTCGTGGTTGGAAGCAAGATTTTGAGTATTTCTTGGCGTGGGCTGGCGAGGGCAACAAGACCGGTGATATCTGCGGCCTTAGTCGCAGTCGTGGTGTTGGCGCCGGGGTTCGTTCTGTTGGCCGGCGAAACTCCACCTTGGGTGCTTTTGGCGTTAAGTGCCGTTGTCTTAAGTACCGTTTTTGGCTATTTCTTATGGACGAGGTACAAAAGTATCGTGCATGGTTTTGTATCATCGAACTCCAGCTCGGTATCTTCCGATCTGGACACCGGTCCACATGGTCGCACGACTGCGATGTCGAATTCTGTCAGCACCTCTGTATTCAGTCTTCTCCGCTTTTTGAACGCCTTCTTCCCCGAGACTGGGTTGAAGAATCGCTTTCGTGCTCGACTGTTGCGCTATCGGAACGCGTTACCCAGAGAATTGATGGTTCAACAGGGAAATACGGTCCTCCAGGTCGGAATGTGGAGGACAGAAAACTTAGCCAGGCTGGCCCGCTGCGTTGGGCCGACCGGAAGGGTTATTCTGGTTGAAGCTGACCCCAATGCGGTGCATGAGTTGGTGAAATTCGCAGGAAAAATGGGGTTCTTGAACATCACGGTTGTGCCCAAAGGAGCCTTCAACAAGAAAGGACGTCGGTCGTTAAAAGTAGGGACATCTCCAACCCACAACCGTATCGATGGAACCAAGGTCAAAATGTTACGGGAAGACTTTGAGACATTGCTCGAAATCGAAGTTGATACGGTCGACAATATTCTTGCGGATCAAGGCGTCACAAAGGTTGACTACGTTGAAATTACCGTGAACGGTATGGAGCTTGAAGTGCTGCAGGGTATGGAGCACAGTTTGGCACGAACCAATCGGATGTTTCTGGCTGGATATGCCGTGGATGCGGAAAGAGGCGAACCGACCAATCGAAGGACTCGAAAGTTCTTGTCGGAGCGTGGCTTCAAAACAGTGCTTTCTAAGAGAATTGCGCCAGAAGATCTAAAGAGCACAAACCTTCCACCGGATTTTAAGCGGCAGCTCTTGGAAGGACATGTTTTCGCGTGGCGAACTTGAGTTCGCCCTTAGTTTGTTCCAACTGTTTCTGGCAATAGCCGGTGGCGGTCCAACAGTTGGGTTGTTGATTCAAGATCGAGAATGTCATCACAAGAGCTGTATTCTTTCTCCAGCACTGCTTCCTGGTCATCTTCTTGCCGCAGCTCGGGGAGAATCGGCAAGATAACGTAGTAGTTGCCCCGCCGTACCACATGGTGGCACTCTTCTTCTGACACCAAGACCTCGTCTAGCTTCTCGCCAGGGCGAACGCCAATAACCCTAATTTCAATGTCTCGTTCCCCAATCATCGCGCGAGCGATATCCGCAATTCGCGAAGCTGGAACAATTGGAATATAGGTTTCCCCACTATTTGCTTCACTTAGAGCTTGAAAGACAACGTCGACAGCTTGATCGAGGCTGAGCAAGAAACGGGTCATTTCTGGACTGGTCAACGTAACCGGCCCTCCGGAGCGAATTTGCTCCAGGAATAGGGGCACAACCGACCCTCGCGAAGATAGGACATTGCCGTAGCGCACGCAGATGAATCGAGTCTTGGGACTCAGGACATTAGCGGAAAGAAAGATTCGTTCTTGGACTGCCTTGGTCATTCCCATGACATTGACCGGTTTACAAGCCTTGTCGGTGCTTATGCCAACCACCGTTTCCACTGGATAATCGTGCTCTCGAATCGCCCTGACAATATTCTCGGGACCCTGGCAATTTGTCGCCACTGCCTGCGATGGAAAGTACTCACAGGTTGGCACTTGCTTCAGCGCTGCGGCATTAGCCACAATTTGCACGTCTTTCAGTGCTGAACATACATCGGCGTAGTTCCGCACATCGCCAATCCTAAACTCCAGAAGCTGCTGAAAGTTGCGATAGATCACCTCGTCAGTGGTGGTCCGTTGGCTCATATACGCAACTCTCATCGCGTGCTGCTTTGCCTCGTCTCGCGACAGCACAATTACTTTGCCAGGTTGTCCGAGTTCACCGGTGAGGATTCGACGGACCAGTACGCGGCCCAAAGAACCGGTCCCACCAGTAACGAGAATGGACTTTCCTTCAAGAATCAATGCAGGTACTCCTTCTATCCGAAGTCTTCATATCGAGTGGGGTCGTTGTGCATCTCAGACACCATTGTCTCCCAACTAGGAGCTTTGTATCCCGTTTTATGTGTAAATGGGCCCATAAGCAAACTGCGGTCACAGACAGGTTCCGGACAACTGTTGATGCCAATATCCAGGTTGTAGATTCGTTGAATTAGTCGAAGTAAATGGTACTTGCTTATTGCGGAGCTTGCTACGTGATATACGCCCGAGAGAGCGCCCTTTCGATCAACTACGATCTGGATCACCCTGGCCAATTCAAGCGAGGTCAGGCCGGAGTAAATAACACTCGCGAACCCGTCAACCGTTCCCTTTTCTTGTCCTAGGAACCACTCTACAAGACCGTGTTTTTGTGGTTTCAGTTCTCTGCCGATGAAGGAAGTTCTTAGTGTTACTGCGTGCGACTCATTCGGCAGAGTCTCCCCGAGGGCCTTAGTGCGACCGTAGAAATCGCGGGCGGTGGTCATGTCGGCTTCGGTGTAGCTTCCTTCAGTTCCATCAAACACGCAATCGGTGCTGATATGGATCAACCGGCTACCGTACTTTTGGCACAAGTGGGCCAACTGATGAGGGAGAAGGGCGTTGATAGCAATACCAAGTTGTGGGTCGCTTGCTTGTTCGAGCTGCTTCACTAGCCCAACACAGTTCACGAAAACACAAGGAGACAACTCACCTAAAGCAGGTCCGAGTTTGTCGCTGTCCAAGACATCGATGCCTCCGATCAGCTTCGCGTTACCAAGAAATGGCAAAATGTCTTGATACGCATCAACCGAGCCCCTGACAAGCCCGACCACCTCGCAACCCTGAAGAACTTGGCATACTTTGTGGCCGAGCATTCCACCCGCGCCGATTACAACCACTCTTTTCATTGATTGGAAATGACGCTGAGGTTTTCTCCGTGGAAGCGGACATTATGACTGACTTGCGTCCTAGGCACCATCTACTCCAGAGTGTTCGTGTTCCGTGTGCGTTGAAGACCAAGATCGGTAGAATCGAGCAATGACGTGGTTATGGGCGGTTGTGCCTGGGCTGGTTGCGTGTTTGGTAACTATGTTGGCGACTCCTTCGGCCAAGAGAGTTGCCATTCGCGTGAAAGCGATGGATGTCCCGGGTGGTAGAAAGCACCACGCCGAACCGATACCTCGGTTGGGAGGCTTAGCCATAGCCTTAGGTATTTTCGTTTCTCTTGGCCCCAGTCTTCTATTCTTGTCCAAAGGGAGCCGGTGGAGTGTGTCGGTCAAGGAAATGGTCTGGTTTGGCATCGCCACCTTGATTATTCTGGCAATTGGGATTGTTGATGATGTCGTCTCGGTTGGTCCGATCCCAAAGATCGTGGGGCAAATTGCAGCCGCGACAATCGTTGTTTCAATCGGATGGCAAGTCTCCGCTTTGAGGTTGCCTTTTGAGGGTCGGTTTGTGGTTGACGCACTAGGACCGATGATCTCGATTTTTTGGATCGTTGGTGTTACCAATGCCATTAACTTTGTCGATGGTTTGGATGGTCTCGCAGCGGGCATTGTAGCGATTATCTCTCTGAGTCTGTTGATCTTAGCTTCCCTGCAAAACAATCCGGAGACCGTCGTCGTGACCAGTTGTATTGCTGGGGCCTGCATCGGCTTCCTGCGCCACAACTGGCGACCGGCTCGTATCTATATGGGTGACTCTGGGTCGTTGATGCTCGGGTTTGTGTTGGCCGCGCTGACTCTTCGCAGCTCGGCGAAAGCTGCCACGATGGTGACCGTATTAGTCCCTTTGCTGACCTTAGGCCTGCCGATCATCGATACTGTTCTGGTTATTTGGTATCGGTTCTTGCGCGGGCATCCAACGCTCGGCCGGCTTATGGGTCTTTTTTACGGAGACCGAAAACACATACACCATCTTCTGCTGGAGACAAGAGTTAAACGGTCGCGGGTTACCTTTGCACTCTATGGAGTGGTCTTGCTCTTTTGCGCAATGGCGGTTGTTGTTGCCGTGAGCGCGAGCTGGCGGCTTGGATTGGGATTCTTGCTCGTAGAGATCACTGTGGTATTCGTGATTCGGCGGATTGGGCTTAGTGCGGAGGCAAAAAAAGTCGCGGATCAAAAGGTAGAACAAATGGACGCGGAAGAATCAGAAAAGGCAAGCGGAGTTGTTTCCGACCGCAGCATCGCCGCATCTGACCAACGACTGGGGATTTAGGTCGACGGCATCGCATTTTTTCATTTGCGCACTGTTTCTAAAACTGGCGAAAGATATATCGTCACATTGCTTGGGTGGCTACGATTAAAGATAGTGACAGATGAACTTGACTGACGGAAATGCGGTTGAAGTGCCAACGGAAAACGCGGTGAGCCATGCCACACACTCTGTTTTTTCAGAATTTCGACGCGGTAGTCCATCAGCGGTTAAGGAAGTACAAAATCGAGTTCAGCGGATCATTTCTTTTCAGGGTTATCGAATTCCGAAACCAGACCAAGAGGAACTTCTTCAAGAAGTCTTGGTCCAGATTTGGCAAGCTGTCAACAAGCGGACTTTCGATCCAGAACGAGGATTCTGGGGATTTGTTCAGGTTGTTGCCGCAAGACGGTGTATTGACTGGATGCGAGTATCTCGGGTCCCGGTTGCGAATTTCGATGCTCCTAGAGACACCAGTGTAAGCCCACTCACGCGGCTTCTAGACCGAGAAAAAAGGGAAACTGAAACTGAGGTAATTCAGCAACTCAGCCCAGGTTGTAGAGAGCTGATTGAACGTCGTATTAACGACCGAATGAGCTATTCAGAGATTGCAGTTTTCACGAACCGATCTGAGCAGGCCTTGAGAGCCCAAATGTACCGATGTGTGAAGAAGGCGCAAGAAATCAGCAAGAGAACTAAGAAGTGAATCATCTGGAAGCCCAGACAAGGCTTGTTGACCTATCAGAAGGAACGTTGAAACGATCGTTGCGGCGGGAGACGGAAGCGCACGTAAGCGAGTGTGGTGAATGTCAGGATTGGCTTGCGACACGCAAGCTGCTCAACAGCGAGTGTCTGATGCGCCCGACCCACCCAAGCAGTGAACAAATTGCTTTAGTGGCCCTTGAACCGTCAAGCCTGTCCCCTGAGGCGCGCGGAAAACTTGAGAATCACCTGGATGAGTGCAAAGCCTGTCGACAAGAACAGAAGTTGACGAGAGAAGCTCTGGAGAAAGCAAAGCAACCGATGGATAGCGACTGGAGCACCTCGAATCAATCGGCCATCAGAGGTGCTTTCCAACGGAATCCGGTGTTGGTTAGGGTTGCAGCGCTGCTAGCCGTGCTCGTAGGAACCGGATTGCTGATCCGTTGGGAGCAATTGACGGAGTACGAAACCAGGATTTCGAATTTGCAAATAGAAGGCACAAAAACTATCGAAGTTGAAGGGCGCTTGTTGGCCTCTAATGTCGAAGTCGACAGAGACTCTCGGTTGGTCTTACGTGCTGGAGATACTGTCATGTTGGGAGAGGGGTTCTCAGTTGGCAATGGAGCCAGTTTGGTGATCGAGACTTCCAGCTCAACTGATAGTAAAAAAGCCCAATCTGAAGGGCATACACAATGAGGAACATGGAGTTTCGTGCCAGTTTCCTATAACCAGTGGTGTTTGTGTTGAAACACAAAGGCCGACGATTCTGAAGGAGTAAGCTATGAGAAAGACGGTTATGGTTGTTTTAGCGGCAGTTGCGACACTAGCGGCTGCTAATGGTGTTGCGACAGCACAGGGTGTCCTCAACGTGATCAACGACAAAGTTGGAATTGGTACGGACAATCCTTCAGACCCGTTGCACGTCGTGTCTACGACTCCAGGAGGCAAGACGATGGCACGTTTCACCAATAACGGTGCACCGTTTATTCAGTATCAAGACACGAGCATCAATGTTGCATGGGGCCTTCAGCCGACAACAGTTGGAGATTTTACGATTACAAAAGGTGGGACGGGAGGAGCTGAGTTTTTGATCAAGCAAAGCGGGGCACTTCTCATTGGCCCTGGGAATAGTACGAAGTTCAACCTAAGCCCTCTCGGAAATCTAACCATTAGCGGCACCTTGACGGAGAATTCGTCCCGGGACGCGAAGTTCAATTTTACGGAGTTGGACAATCAACAAGTACTACAGCAGCTGAGCGGCCTGCCGGTGCTGGAGTGGAGCTATAAGGATCAGGGGGCACGTCATGTTGGCCCGATGGCGCAAGATTTTCACGCACTATTTGGACTGGGCCCAAACAACAGCACATTGGCACCCCGTGATGTCGCGGGCATTGCCTTGGTGGCAGTGCAAGGACTCCACCAGATAGTTGAGGAGAAGGACCAGAGGATCGATCAGTTGAGCCAGGAATTGACGGAGTTGCGGACTCTGGTTGAAGCTCTCGCAAAGCAAGAGTAGTCAAGCACGTTTCCGCGCTCGAATAGACTCCTTTCAAAGCGAGAGTTGTGGAGCCCGGCGGACAGCTGGGCTCCTTTTCCTAGTAAAAGCCGTATGTCGTGCGGCGATGTCTGGAACAAGTGCTCCGTTCTCGCTCTAGCCTCTCTCGGCGCATGTGTTGGGAGTACCATTCCATGTATTTTGGGGATTCAAGAAAGTACGAACGTGACAGGCCACGGACCAACTAAAGTTGAGGATCCCGCACAAGCAAGAAGGGCTCGGCTGTAATTGCCGAGCCCTTGTAATGCTGGAGTCTAGCTGGTGCTACTTGAAATCGTCATCAAGTTTTGCTTCAAGAGCGGCAACTCGATCCATGAGGTCTTGAATTAGGGCGTCCTTGTCAACGATGACCTCGTTGAGACCCTGAATCGCAGCCAGAGCTACGCCGGAAAGATCATTGAGCGCGATGCTCTTAGAACCTTCGTGAAAACCGAATGCGGCGTAGAAATCTTGAGCCATCGGCCCAATGTGAAGTTCGTCGCTGTTCTGCTTGTAGCGCCAAGTACTGATGGGCAAATTCGAAACACGAGCTAGGACTTGACGAGGACTAACCGCGTTGATATCCGTCTTGGAATCGCGATCGGAAATCGTGCCAAATACGCCAGTGGAGCTGTTGACGTCTCCGTCGGCTTGAATTTCCATCAACACAGTGCCTCCCTGACCGAAAAAGAATTTTCGAGTGTTGCCGCTGAGGACTCCATTAGCAATCGAGAATTCAGTTCCGCCCGATCCGCCTTCGGTAACGAGAAAATCTTGCGTTCCATCCATTCGCAAGTCCCATTCAACCGAATCGTTGGTGTCCTCAACACGAAACCCCGCGAGGTTTGTTCGTGCAATGTGAATACCCAGGTCCGGGCTCGTCGTACCAACGCCGATATCGCCATCGCCCGCAATCACAAGGGCATTGCTTGGTGCGTCGGGAAGGATCTTGAACGGCAACGTCGAGCCATGAGTCACATCGCGCACGAAAAAGTTGGTCTCGTTCCCAGCCACGTCCCAAGTCTGCGGCGTAAAGCCGGACGAACCATCCTGCTCTAAGCGCAAGGTCGGGGTGTCCCCATCAACGATATGCACCTCAACCACCGGCGTTGCGGTACCGAGGCCAAGGCGACCACCGTCGTCGATCCACATCGAGTTGGCCGGTGCTCCACCTTCAAGAGTAAAGGGGATCCGTCCGCCGTCGATATCTTCAATCGAGAACCTCTCTAAACCTCCGTTGGAGGAATCGTTGGCAATGATCCGCCAGTCGCGTCTGGGGAAGCTCGCGGTCGAACTGGTATCGAGGAAATGCAGACGCGTGTTGTTTTCCTTCATGCGAATGGTGTCGAAGCCGAACGACTCGCCGTTAACGCAGTCGAATCCGACGCAGAGGCTGCCACAGTTGACAATCAGATCATCACAGATGATCTGATCTTCTTGCGACAGGTCGCCCAAGAGACTTGATCCACCAGTGCCGACTGTTGGCTCAGCACTCTCGTAAGCGGCTTCGACCGTCGGGATGACGAACTGACCATTGAGGATGGTCACCGTGCCGCTGATCGCGTTGCGTTTACCGGATCCACTCAGGCCACGGAGGCCATTGGCAGCTTCCGAAGACGCTTTGCCGGCCGACTTCACCAGCTCATAGGTGTAGCGTCCATCCGGCAGCGTAAACCCGTCAACGGATAGGCCCAAGGACGGAGGACCGCCGGTCGATTGCAGCTTGAAGCTGAGGTCGCCCGGTCCTGACACAGACAGAGTCCACGCTTTCGCCTCACCGGCGCCCTGGAAGGACACCGCGCTCGCTGAAACCGAGGACCCAGGTGCAGCGGAGCCCGCAGTGGCCCCGAGCAGGATGAGTCCAGCGCCAAAGATCACAATCAAGGCTTTTCTCTCCCTAAACATCGTTGCTCTCTCCTTTTTCTCCTGCCGAAAGTGCCTCGTACCTCCACGACTTTCGCGGACTAGGGACTCTTTCGTTTATTCACCAACCGAAAGTTGCTCGTCAAAGTAGTCCAGGTTTTTTTCTTTGTCAAGGGTTTGTATGCACAACCTGTTGTGCTGTCAGTCAACGTTATCGCCCAAAGCCGGCGCTGTGAGCAGCGCTAGTCCAGGTTGCACGGCGGCCCAGCCGAAAACTTCCGGTGTGTCGCGCGGAGAACCTCCAGATCGGACGCCGGAATCTCGGTCTCCTCAAGGAGGGCCGCGGTCCATTCCGCGGCCGTGGCGCAGTCGCCCGTTTCCGCCAATGCAAAAGCAACCGTCTCGGCGTGACGCCAAAAGGGGTTGGACTGAAAAACGACCTGAGCTAGTTGCAAAGCGCGCGATCCGTCTCTCATTTCTAGCAGTGGGACGGCGGCCAGAAAACGGGCCAGGGCGTGGGTCACAAGACCGCTGTCTGGAAAGCCCTCGTGAGCGGTCTCGAGTGCGACTCCCGCCTCCGCGTATTGTCCGGCATCGAGTAGGGCTTGCGCTCGCCCGACGTGGGCAAAAGGTAGTTCAGGACTCAGTTGGATGATGCGTTCGTACGCTGCCAGCGCGTCGTCCACACGATCCAAGCGCTCCGAAACCTGCGCCAGCCGATAGATCATCTCGATGTCGTTCGCTGCATAACTGACCGCAGATTTGAGTCTCTCGGCCGCCCCCTCAAGGTCGCCTTGATCTTCCAGTAGCAGCGCCAGATTAAAGAGCGCGGTCGCGTTCCCTGGACCGAGCGCCACCGCCTCTTCAAGCAACTGGATCGCCCGATTCACCTGCCCCAGAGGCGTCAGAGCTGCCGCCAGGTTGACCTTGGCGCGGATGCTCGCGGGGGCAGCTTCTACGGCACGCAAAAACGCCTCAGCGGCAGCTTCGAAGTCGCCGGCGTTGAAAGCCATACGCCCCAACAAGAGATGCGCCCGTTCACCGGTCTTCAGGTTTTCGAGTCCGTCGACGATGGGATCGGAGGGCCGCACCCCGATCGCTCCCACTTTGGCGAGGGTTTTGGCAGCAAGATCGGCTTGGCCGCTATTTTGGTAGAGCTGAGCTAAAGGGTAATAGAGCCGGTCGGCTTCGGGGGCGACGTTGAGAGCATGCTCCAGCACTTCAATCGCGGCTGGCACTTTACCCAGATCGCCAAGCACCCCGCCGAGTCCGGCGAGAGCAGCAGCCGACGTCGAATCGATCCGTAGAGCATTGCGGAAAGCTCGTTCGCCTTGCTCCAACTCGCCACGATCGTGCAGTACGTGTCCAAGCCGAATCCACGCCGGGGTGACATCCGGATCGAGAAGCAGAGCCTTTTCGTACCCTCGCTGCGCTTGCTCCAGATCGCCGTCCGTTTGGTCCAGGTACGCCAACAGATAGGGCCAGCGAAAATCGGCCGGAGCGTATTCAGCGGCGAGCTCGTAGAAGCTGCGCGCTTCGCTACGAAGATCATAGGAATGGTAGTGCTGGCCTAGGACGCCGATGGCTTCGACCAATTGCGGTGTTAACTGCCGCTCTTCGAGGTAGGAGGTGACGACTTCCTTGCGGATCGAGTGCAATTGCTCGGCAACCGCCCCTTCGAGCCCGCTGAGGTCAGGATCTGGCAGCCCCAACTGGCTGAGACCCGAGGCGCTCATGACTTCCGGCTGAGGATCCGCAGTTTGCGGCGCTACGGTGCCATCTTGCCCAGACACTGCAGCAGCCAAAAAGAGACTCACGATCGCCGCGAATCGACGAGGTTCTCTCTGCGCAAATCTCAATTGGGTGTCTCCATTACGTAGTAGCGACGAGATTGAAGTCCGCGCCACCTGACTCCATCCGATCGTGTGAGGTTTTGGATATTCGCGACCGTCCCCAACCCGAACCGTATACGAGGATCACTGGCCACACAGTAGCTTCCATCGGTTCGCCATCCACCGCGCAGAGAAACGTCCCCGGTCTGAGCCGTCACCGATCCCCTCGCGGCAAAGTTGGTGTCGACGAAACCGATCCACGCGCCGCTTTGGCCTTGAGTATTGGCCAGCAATCGTGCCGGCCCGGCGCTGTTGAAGATCAAGAGATCTGTGTCCCCGTCGTTGTCGACATCGCCACTGGCAACTCCTCGGCTGACGTGCTCTGCTCCTAGCGAGGGCTCTTGGTTGCTGATGTCGACAAAGCGGTTGCCACGCCGCGCATAGAGTTGATTCTTTTGACCTAGGGGATAACGGTCGCCTGCCTTGCGCAGCTCCTCGATGATTTTGACTTCGCCGCTGGCAACGAACAGATCCAGTTGCCCGTCGTTCTCCAAATCGAGCCAGGCAGTGCCAAAGGAAGTGTTGGGAAGACTTGCCGTCGCTAAATTCCATTCCCGTGTTCGATCTTCAAAAAAGGCTTCGCCGTTGTTGACGTAGAGCGTATTGGTTTCGCCCGCCAAATGGGTGACAAAGAAATCCTCGTCGCCGTCGTTGTCAAAATCTGCCGGTGCGATTCCCATAGAAGCCTCCGGCTCGCCGTCGCGGTTGACGGCGGCGCCTTGTAGCAAAGCTTGTTCGCGAAAAGTTCGATCACCCTGGTTCATCCACAGTTGGTTGTGCGCGCCGTCATTGGCGACGAAGAGATCTTCGTCGCCGTCCCCATCGAAGTCACCGTGAATCACCCCCAGGCTGGGGCCCGGGCGGTAGCCGCGCAAGGATTGGGTTGTGATGTCATCGAAGCGTCCACCCCCGAGGTTGCGATAAAAGCGGTCTCTTTCCGGCGCAAATCCGCTCGGGCCGCAGTAATCGCGACGGCTGCTCGGGGCGTAGCATTCTGGGTTCTGGTGTAGGTCCCATTTCACGTAGTTCGCCACGTAAAGGTCCAGGTCGCCGTCGCCATCGGCGTCAAACCAGCTCGCGCTGGTGCTCCACTCGTTCCCCGCAACTCCAGAATCCTCGGCAATCTCTTCAAACGTCCCATCCCCCCGATTGCGCCACAGTTGGTTGGGACCAAAGTTGGTGACATAGATGTCGACGTCGCCGTCGCCGTCGATATCTCCGGTAGCCACTCCCATGCCATAGCCATCGCTACGCAGCTTGGACTTTGCGGTGACGTCTATAAGTCGAACGACCGGCTGCCCGGCAGCATTGACCGTTAGGTCGTTGCGCAGAAGTCGGTCGGTTGGCCGTCTTGCGCCGCCTTCAAGATCGGCATCCAGCGGTCCTCCTTGAATCAGGTAGACATCGAGGTCTCCGTCCGCGTCGAAATCGAACAAAGCTCCGCCCTGCCCGGTCATCTCGGGAAAATAAAGGTCTCCGGTCATGCCGTTCTGGTGCACGAAGCTCAAGCCTGCCTCGGCCGATACATCTTCGAGCATCGGCTGCGCGGCAGCTCGACTCATCGACGCCGACAATCCAAAAAGACACGTGGCTAACGCCAAGACCGGGCAACTGCGGCGCAAACAGGACATCTACTTGGATGTTAGCAACCTCCCCGTCGTGCCTGCTCATCCGGCCACCGCTCAACCAAACCTGCCGTAAGATTCAGGCGATGCTTGACCCCAGTCAATGGACCTCTCCAACCATTCTCGCGCCCATGGCAGGGGTGACCGATCGCGATTTTCGTTTGTTGATTCGTCGCATCGGCGGAGTGGGCCTGGTTACGATGGAGTTCTTGAGTTCACGAGCGCTGGTCGGCAAACATGCTCACACCCTCAAACTCGCCCATTTCGAGGAAGAGGAGCGCCCGATCTCAATTCAGATCTACGGCTCCGACGCCGCCACCATGACCGAGGCGGCGCGCATGGTCGAATCCATGGGCGCGGACATCTGTGACATCAACATGGGGTGTCCGGCCAACAAGGTTCTCAAGGGCTGTGCCGGTGCCGCTTTGATGGGCGATCTGGATTTGGCCAAAGCGATCATTCGATCGGTGCGGACCGCCATCACCATCCCGCTGACGGTGAAGTTCAGAATCGGGCTCGACAATCAGCGCGCAACCTACCTCGAACTCGGACGTATCTGCGAAGGGGAAGGGGTTGACGCGATTGCCTTGCACGGCCGCACCGCCAAGGAGAAGTTTTCTGGTAGCGCCTGCTGGGACGCAATCCGGCGCCTCAAGCAGTCGGTGTCGATTCCGGTCGCGGGAAATGGAGACATCCGTGCGGCGGAAGACGCATTGAGAATGTTCGATCAGACCGGCTGCGACGCGGTGATGATTGGGCGGGCGGCGACCAAAAACCCATGGATTTTTCAGCAGATCGCCGCGCGCCTGTCGGGTGGACAGGTGGCGGATCCCACACTGAGAGACCGCAGAGATCTCATTCTCAGTCATTTCACGCGCGTCGTCGAACGCGAAGAACCGCGAGCCTCCCTACACAAACTGCGGAAATTCACCGGTTGGTACACCCACGGCCTACCGCATGGGCGAAGACTGCGCCAGCGCATCAACGAAATCTCCAATCCAACTGAATTTCTGGACGAAGTCCACACTTTTTTCGAAAAAGTCGAAAAAATCGCTGCTTGAGTCCACTTTGCGGCAAAAGTTGATAGAAAGGCATCGCTCTGAACCACACTCGAATTGAGCTTAAGGGGGCCGACAGCGAGCGGATTCGGCATCTTCTGAAGTCTAAGGTGGATATATGGGGTGGAGAAATCGCAGAAATCGACGAAGAAAGGGATCTAGAGATCGATTTGCCAGTTTCAGCCGGCCTCAGGAAGGGAACCGTGCGATTGCGGATCACCATTCCCGACCAAGGCCAGGCGGTTGAGTACCGAGAACTCGATTCAACCTATCGATTTCACCGCGCCGGAGTGGTGGTCGTGGTCCTCGGAGCGTTGGGGGGACTGGCGGCTGTCTTGTGGCCCTTCGCGCCGGCCCTATTGCCACTCGCCGCCGGCGGGTTGGTATTGGCACTGGCGGCCTGGCTGATGGTCGTTTCGAAGGTGCGCTACGAAGGAATCGATGCGTTCTGGAGCGAACTTGAGGACGAACTCAGTTCACGTGACAACGAAGGCAACTGAGCGTGACCGGTTGCAAGTGGCGGAATCCCCAACTCGCTCGCCTTGTTCTCTATACTGACGGCGCGAGCCGTCGCATGGGTTCTTTCGGACCCGAATGGTTCTTTGGCATGGGGGCGCACCGGATTCGACGGGGAACAAGTGCGGTCCACTGGTAGCGTGTCGAGCTTCCGCTCGTAAAAACGGAAACACAACTGCCAACGATAACTTGGCTCTCGCGGCTTAACTCGCCGCGACGTCTCGCTGGTCTGCTTTGATTCGCGGCCTCCGGCGAGATGTCACACCTGCGGATCTAAGAACGTGCCGCCGCCTTGAGGCACGTTTGGCTACCTACCAAGGCTAGTCCTAGCGCCGGGAGCCCTTCCCCAAAGCGCGGCGGACCATAAGCCCAAAACATAGGGATACACACGTAGACGCCGGTGGGACGCGTTCTTCGGACGTGGGTTCGATTCCCACCGCCTCCACCATCGCTTCGCTCATGTGGAGTCGATGGGCTTCGGCTGTCGCGCTGACAAAGTCAGCGCTCGGAACAACTCCCACTGCGATCAACATCCCACGCTTCGCTGCACTTGGTGGAGTCGTTGATTCTCGGTCGAAGCACTGGCGAAAGCCAGTGCTTCGAGCAATTCCACCACCTCCACGAATCGTCCTTCGCTCTCTAGCACTCGAGGGCGGCTGGGAGCTTGGCGGCCCAAAGAGTCGGCTCAAGACAGCAGAAGCTAGGCCGTGACCTCAAACGCGGCCGCGATGGAATCTTCGTACGGCGGGCGAAGTACGCCGACTTCGGTGATGATCGCCGAAACGAGCTCGGCGGGAGTGACGTCAAAGGCAAGGTTGAAGCCTTCGGTGCCGTCTGGGGCCAGGCGCTGACCGAAGACATCGGTGACTTCGTCGCCGGATCGCTCTTCGATGGGAATCGCCTCTCCGCTGGGCGTTTCGCGATCGATGGTGGAACGAGGCGCTGCGACGTAGAACGGCACGTTGTGACGATCGGCCAGAACGGCCACGGTGTAGGTTCCGATCTTGTTGGCAACGTCGCCGTTGGCGGCAATGCGGTCTGCGCCAACCACGACGCGATCGACCAGTCCCCGACTCATCAACGCGCCGACGCTGGAATCGGTAACCAGGCTGTGTGGAATCTCGAGTCGGTCCAGCTCCCAGGATGTCAATCTCGCTCCTTGCAAGAGCGGACGTGTCTCGTCGACCCAAACGCGGCCCAGTTTTCCGGCATCCCACGCCGCGTTGAGAACGCCGACGGCGGTTCCGTAGCCGGCGGTGGCCAAACCTCCAGCGTTGCAGTGAGTGAGGGCGCGATCTTCAGCCTGGAACAGTTCGGCTCCATGGCGGCCAATAGCTCGATTGGTCTCGATGTCTTGTTGGTGCACTTGGTGAGCCCAGTCGAGCAAGGACTGGCGCCGCTGCGGCGCCGGCTGCCCCGCGGCCTCAGCGAAGACCCGACGGCCGCGGTCGATCGCCCATTTGAGGTTGACCGCCGTGGGGCGAGTCGCCTCAAGGAGCCGAGCGGTCTTTTCCAAACTGCTCTCCTGCTGTGCTTCTTCAACGCCGTTCAATCCGAGAACCAACCCATAGGCGGCCGCAACTCCAATTGCCGGCGCACCGCGTACCGCTAATCTCTTGATCGCCGCCGCAACATCCTCCGGTGTGGCGCAAGGCGTCCACTCGACGCGCAACGGCAAAACCGTCTGCTCCAGCAACTCCAAGCGGTCATCGACCCAGCGAATGGGGGAAAAGATCTGCTCGTTCGACATCGCGACATTGTACGCTTCGCCGCGTTGACACGGAGAGTCACTCCAGCGGCGGGAATTCAGCCAGCGACAAAGTGGTTATCGAGATCCCAAGACGACTCCAATCTCCAAGTGAAAGCTACAGCAAAGGACCCAGCATGAAAGGCGATCCCAAGAACCTCCATTTCGCGACCCGGACCGTCCACGCTGGCCAGCCTCCAGATCCCACTACCGGCGCGGTGGCGGTTCCTATCTACCAAACCTCGACTTACGTGCAAGATGACGTTGGGGGAGATCCGGAGTTTGAATATGCCCGGGTTCAGAATCCGACTCGTTCGGCACTTGAGCAGAATGTAGCGTCCCTTGAGTCGGGAGAGTTCGGCCACGCCTTCAGTTCGGGGATGGCAGCGATCTCGGCCATCTCGACCCTTCTAGGCAGCGACGATCACATGGTTGCGTCGCGCTCGGTCTACGGCGGCACCTATCGCTTTTTCAATCAGGTTTTGGATCGCTACCAAGTGCGCTCATCGTGGGTCGACACGACCGACGTTGACGTCATACGCGACGCCCTGACCGACCGCACCAAACTCGTCTACATCGAGACCCCGACCAACCCGACGATGGAGATCTCGGACATAGCGACCATCTCCGAGTTGGCCCATGAACACGGCGCCAAGGTTGTGGTCGATAACACTTTCATGTCGCCGTATTTTCAACGACCTCTGGAACTTGGCGCCGACATTGTCGTTCACTCCACCACCAAATTCCTCAACGGACACAGCGACTCGATCGGTGGAGTCCTCGTGACTTCCGATAGGGAGCTTTCTGATTGGTTCGCCTTCGTCCAAAAATCCGTCGGCGCCATCCTCGCTCCTATGGATTCTTTTCTAGTCCTGCGTGGGCTCAAAACTTTGGCGGTACGCATGGAAGCGCATGAACAAGCCGGACGGATGATCGCAGCTCATCTCGATAGCCATCCTGGGGTGCAGAACGTCCTCTACCCAGGATTGGCCAGTCATCCAGGACATGAACTGCAGACACGACAGGCAACGGGCTTCGGCGCGCTCATTTCTTTCGACCTCGGCTCCTTTGACCGCGCCAAGCGGTTTTTGGAATCCCTCCAAGTTCTCTCTTTGGCAGAAAGCCTGGGCGGTGTCGAGACTTTGATCTCGCATCCGGCTTCGATGACCCACGCCTCCATGCCAGCAGAACTTCGGGCTGAGGCCGGTATCACCGATGGATTGGTCCGTGCTTCGGTCGGAATTGAAGCCGTGGAGGACCTGATCGCTGACCTCGATCAGGCCTTGGCGGTGCTCAGCTAGATTCGACCGTTTGCGTCGACTCGTCGAGCCACGACAAAAAACGAATGTCGCCCGCTCGAGCTGCAACTGCGAGAATCTCTGGGCACTCGTAGCTGTGCAGTTCGCAGATAGCGTCGCTAATGTCAGCGAATCGGTCCTCGACCGACTTGATGAGAAGGAGAAACTCGCTGTCTCGCTGAACTTCATTGTGCCAGCGAAACACCGACGTCACCCCACGGGTGATGTTGACGCACGCCGCCAAGCGGCGTTCTACGAGCTCGGTCGCGAGCTTGTTTGCTTCTTCTTCGGTACCGACGGTGGTGAGAATGACGATTGGATCCCGCACTCTTGGATCTTACGCGGGCCTGATCTCGGCCACAACAGCGTGTCCTTTCTGACGGCGTGTCCTTTCTGTAAGGGGTTTCGTCACATCAACGGTCGTTCCAAATCCGTTCGGTGGGATCGTAATGGAGGACCCGCAACTTTCCGGTGCGTCCAAAGAGCCTGACGACAGCTTGGCGGCGGCTCCCGTCGCGCAGGTAGATCGATCCCGGCGTCGCGGTTCCAAGCGGTCCAAAAGACGCGATATCAGAGCGACCGAAGCGCACCGGATCATCGAGTCGACTCAGGCGACGCCGCGAGTCGCCGGGATCTGTCGGAGCCATTTCCGCAATGATTCCAAACCGCACGACCGAGTCGAGGCCGGAGACCGGCCGGCGACCGATTTCTTCGTCGACGCCAGAACGAATATCCGCGCTACGAATGCCATCACCATCTCCATCTTGGTAGTAGACCCCTTCCCAGACGTGGTTCCCTCTGCGTTCAAAACGCAGCCCGACGTAGATGCCACGACGAACCGCTTCCGAACGCGCCGAGTGCAGGAGGGCGGAAACGGTTCCCGCTGCAACGCGCAAATGGACTTCGCCGCTTAAAGTCCTGACCTGGACGACTCCCACCGTCAGCATTAGGCTCGCAACCGCCACGGCGACAATGAGTTCGACCAGCGTATAACCAACAGTTCGACTCGACACGGTTCGAGAATTCACGATCTGCTCTGCCTCCAAAGCAATCAAGAAGAACGATGGGGCGACCAAATCCGGTCACCCCACCAGCCGAACTTCTAGCTCGACTCTTCTTGCTTGCGCGGAACTCGAACTTTCTCGGTCAACGTCGTCTCGCCGGAGACAGAGACGTAGTCCTCGATCAGTTCAAAGGTCTTCTCGCCGATTCCCTTGACCAACATCAGGTCCTCGGGGGCATCGAAGCGCTGTGCCTCGCGGTACTCGACGATACGAGCAGCGATGGCGGGGCCGATGCGTGGGAGGAGCTCGAGTTGCTCAGCGCTGGCGCTGTTGATGTTGACCTTGCCAGCGGCGGCAAAGCTCGGACCGGCAAGCAGCGCGATGAGGGCGGCTGCGACAACGATGTTGTTCCAATTGTGATTCTTCATAACTTTTTTCCTTTTTTGTTTTGGTTATTCCGTTTTCATTGTTCGGCGGTGGATTACGGGGACCGCCGGCCCCGTTCTTGCCAGTTGCATGTCGTTTAACTGCGGATAGCACCCCCTTTCTCGGTTGCCATTCATGCCAACCTCAGGATCAATCCGCAGTCCAGTTCGGAAACCCTAAATAAGTCTATATATTTCAATTATTTAGAGCTACATCCATTGCTCTAAAAAGAGAAATGACGGCAAGCTCCTTTTGCTCGCACGAGGGACCCATGCACAGAAAAGATCGGGGCTAGTAGTTCAATGCAAGGGAAAAAGGCGGAGAGGGGGCTTGCGTCAAGTTATTTGGACAGGAGGAAAATTCTTTGCACCGCGCTAGAATGCGCGGCTCATGCGCCAGACCTCCACCTTCCGCGAATATTTGGAGGCGTTGCTCATCGCCGGGCTCTTCTTGAGCTTCTCCAACACCTTCGTCTTCAAGACTTTTTTCATTCCCTCTTCATCGATGGAGAGCACTTTGTTGGTTGGCGACCATCTCTTCGTCAACCGCTTCATCTTCGGAGCCAGTTCCGACCTGGAGCGGGCGATCTTGCCGCTGCGCGAAGTTCGGCGGGGCGACATCGTTGTTTTTCGGTCACCAGAGAACCCCTCCTTGGATATGGTTAAGCGTTGTGTCGGCCTTCCAGGAGACACCATTGAGGTGCGTGACAAGCAGTTGGTGGTCAACGGACAACCTATCGATGACAGCGCGGTCACTCAGCATGGAGACCCATTTCACGTCGGCTCGCCGCGAGATGAGTTCGGCCCCTACACCGTACCCGCTGAGTCCTATTTCTGTATGGGAGACAACCGAGACAATTCCAACGACTCTCGTTACTGGGGAGCGCTACCCCGGGAACTGGTGAAGGGTCGTCCTTGGATGGTCTATTGGTCGTATGGAGGCGAAACCTCGGATGGTAACTGGCGCGGCTGGAGCCACAAGCTCGGCCAGCTCGCACGTACGGCTATCGGATTCTTCCCCAATACCCGTTGGGGACGAGCCTTTCACGTCGTGCGCTGAGCGGCCGGTTCCAGTGCTAGAGTCAGTTAGGTCCGAGCAGGAACAGGGAGGTCACAATGAGGTCCTGGAATTCTAGATCCCGCGGTGAAGGCCGCATCGGGTGCGTTTTTTGGATCTTGGTTTTTGCAATTGTGGCAATGGTGGCCTGGAAGGTGGTCCCGGTCAAGATCGACTCGGCGCAGTTTTATGACTACATGGAAGAGCAGGCCAAATTCGGCCTGCAGGCTCGCACCGAGGGAATCAAGCGCCAAATCTTGCAGAAGGCAAAAGATCTAGATCTTCCGGTCAAGCCCGAGAATCTCAAAGTGGAAAGAGCGGGCAATGAGATCCGTATCCACTGCAAGTATGAAGTGCCGATCGAATTTCCGGGCTATACCTACGTTTGGAAGTTCGACGAACAGATCAACCGGCCCCTGTTTTATTTCTAGCCGGTTGGTTTTTTCTGGCCCGCCACCGCCTGAGTCCTTTTCGCGCGGGAAGACCGAGCTAAGACGTAGGACGAACGAGCGCCGCAGCGAGACGCTGGAGGGCTGCTTCCGGATCTTGGGCTCGTGTCAAAGGTCTGCCGATCACCAGCATGTCGGAACCTGCGGCCACCGCCTCGGCGGGTCCCAACGTCCGCTTTTGATCGTCCGCTGCATCTCCGACTTCTCGAATTCCCGGAGTAACCAAGCGGAAGTCCTTCCCACACTGAGCTCGTAAGACTTGCAGCTCGCGCGGAGAACAGACGACTCCGTCGCAACCCTGGTCTTCGGCGAGCTTGGCCCAGTCCTGGACGCGATCGCCGATAGTTCCAGGCCAGTTGAGGTCGGCCACTTGCTCATCGTCAAGATGAGTCAACACCGTCACGCCAAGGATCCGTACCTCAGACGCGGTTTCGACCGCGGCTCGCAACATCGCCGGACCGCCCCCTGCGTGCACCGTCAACCAAGTGGCCCCAAGCCGCTCAGCCGAGCGCACGGCACCGGCGACGGTCTGCGGGATGTCGTGCACCTTGAGATCCAGAAAGATCTCGCCGTTGTAGCGACGAGCCTCGACAACCGCCCGCTCGCCCCAGCGTACAAACGCCTGCAGCCCTACTTTCAACACGCCAACGCGAGGCCCGAAGAATTTGGCCCACCTGGAAAACTGCTCCAGATCCGACGTATCCAGCGCCACCGCCACCCGTTGCAGTGGATTCTGGTCGAGCTCAGAGGGGGTCGTCATAGGTCTGCTCCCACCGCTTCTTGGATGCTCGCATACCCGTCGCGATCCACAAACTCGGCCAGTCCGCTCGCCAGCCGCCGTGGGAGGTACGGGCCACCATAGATCAATCCGGTATAGACCTCGACCAAACTGGCCCCCGCTCGGATGCGCCGATAGGCGTCCTCTGCACTGTCAATCCCTCCGACACTGATCAACGTCGCACGACCTCGCAGATGGCGCCCCAAGAGCTGCGTCAACGCAGCCGCTCGATCACGGAGAACTCGGCCGCTTAATCCCCCTTTGTGTTCGATTTTGCCGCCTTTGTATCCTTTATAGTCCACCGTTGTATTAGAAACAACAATTCCACGGCACCCTAGGTCCACTGAAAGGTCCGTGATCTGCGTCAATGCGGAGTTGGATTCGTCCGGTGAAAGCTTGATCAAGATGGGCACCGATGAGGCCTCTACCAGCTTCCCTAAGAGCCCTTGGAGACGCTCAGGCTGCTGCAAACTGCGCAGGGCCTCGGTATTGGGGGAAGACACGTTGACGACCACGAAATCGCACAGTTCGTCCACATTTCGCAGGCAGTCTAGATAGTCGTCGGCGGCATCTTCAATCGCTGTTTGGGCGTTCTTGCCGATATTCACTCCAACCGGAGAACTCCCTCGATACGACCGCAACCGTCGCTGTAAATGCTGCACGCCGCGGCCATTGAATCCCATCCAATTCTGCAGGCTCTTCTCACTTTCCAGGCGAAAAAGACGCGGCTTAGGGCTGCCCGGTTGCGCCCGTGGGGTTACCGTCCCGACCTCGACAAATCCGAATCCCAAGTGAGGCCAGGCGGGTAGACAGAGTGCGTCTTTGTCGAAGCCGGCTGCAAGCCCGATGGGCGAAGTTATGACACGACCGAATAGCTTTTGCCTCAAGTTCTCCGGCGGCTGCCATGCTCTCAATTCCCCACGGGCCATGCGCAGGAAGGCCAAGCCCAGGTGGTGCGCAGTTTCCGCCGGCAATCTAAACAGCAACGGCCGGGTCCACTTGTAGAGTGCCTCTAACCACATGTCGCGCCCGTGCATCTTTTAGTATGGAGCCCGTTTTTTTAATATGGAAGCAGATAGAGAAGACTGATTCGCCAACCGACAATACCCACAACCACGATACCAAGGACGTTGACCTCCGCCGGCCTCTCTCCCAATCACCCCAACTCCGCGCCCGCCGCCACATTGATCTCGATTGCAGCGGCAATGACGCCAGGGATCTTGGCCGGAGCGATGGTTGGAGCTTTGGTGCTGTTTCTCAATCCGGAGGTCGGGCAGGCTCCGCAAGTCGTGGCCGGCCTAGTGGGCGCGTACGCCGGTATCGGTGCCGCCGCAACAGCCTTTCTCACTTTGCCTTTTCTGTGGCGCAACTCACAACGCGTGGTTTTGTTTTTGCCCTGGGCCGTTTGCTTGGTATTGATTGCTGCAACTTTCTTCCTCGCGATTCATGCTTCCCGTTGGGGCCTCTATTTTCCGGCGCAAGTCAACGGTCGCTTGCTTCAAGCAACGATGATTGCCGGTGCGGGGGCGTTGGTGGTGTTCTATACCGCTCTTTTGCACACCCTTCACAAACGTCCGTACAGCCACCGTAGCGCCAGTCTTGTCGCCGTCACCGCTGTTGTCGTTGTCGCTGCTTCGGTCGCCTTGCGGCCCAATCTCAGCATTCAACCTCCAGACAACCAATCTCAACGGGTCAGCGCCGCAACCGACCTTCCACTGGTGGTCGTCGGTATCGATGGACTCACTCGCGAAGCCCTTCTACCACTGGTTGAACAAGGATCGATGCCAGTGTTGAGTCGCTGGATGGACGAAGGGGTTGTAGCACCGATTACGACCCTCAAACCGCCGCAAGAGGACGCTCTTTGGTCCACAGTTGCAACCGGTGTTTGGCCCTTCCGTCACGGAATTCGCAGTGGCGCCGTGTATCAGCCCTCGCTCGGGCCTCGAGTAGATCTGCGCTTGATTCCGGAGTGGATCCTGTTCGAGTTGTGGGGCGTGCGGCACGGCTCGGCGCCTCTCCAACCGTCAGCCCTGCGCCGGAGACCTTTGTGGTCGCTCTGTGAAGATTCCGAGCGCAGTACGACGGTCATCGGCTGGCCGACTCGGGACCAACCGACCTCCGCGGCGGAGCTCGCAGCCTTGGACGACGCACCCTGCACCTTCGTTCGCGTTCGGGACTTGGTTCCCCCGTCGCGGAGTGCTTTTGGAGCTTTCATCGCCACCCAACAAGGGGACAACAGAACGGAGATACTGGAGGCCTCCGCGAGCCTGGTCGATGCGTACCACGATCTCGACCGTGCTCTCGCTTCCTGGGCCACAACTCTCCCAGAACCAAGAGTTACGGCCGTTGTTTCGGTTCACGGGTACGCCCCACAGCCTCGCTGGCAGCGTTTTTTGAGCAACTTGCGGGGCGACTCTTCCGGCAGGGGAACTGCCCGTGGTGGACACGATGGAGTTCTGATCTTGCACGGCCCTGGCATCCGCCGGCAACAGCAACTGGGGGCCATTCGCCTAGTTGACGTGATGCCGACCTTGGCCCACGCGGTTGGCTTCTCCGTCGCCGCCGATCTGGATGGTGAGGTCGTCACCCGGGCTTTTGACCCGCAAGCGCTGGCTGAAAGGCCACTCAGCTTCGTCCGCACCTATGAAGGCGTGCGGCTCGGAGAAGCTAACGATTGAGAAAGTCGAACAGCCGCATGAGCTCCTCCTCGGAGTGAAAGTGGAGCTTGATGAAACCACCCTTGCCACGGCGTTGAATCTCAACTTTGGTCTGCAGGGCTCGGGTCAGACGCTCTTCCGCGGCCTGTGCGTGCGCCTCTTTGGCCTTGGTCGGCCGCCTCTTTCGCGTTTGCGAGCGCACTAATGCTTCGATTTGTCGAGCGCTCAAGCCCTCATCGCGAGCCCGCGTGGCTAGCTCGATGATCTTTCCTTCATCTCCCAGAGCCAACATCGGCCGCGCCTGCCCAGCGCTGAGTGCGCCGTCACGTAGCCAACCTTGCACCACATCCGGCAACTCGAGCAGCCGGAGCGCGTTGGCAATCGCCGCGCGGCTCTTGCCGACACTTTGCGCGATCTGTTCTTGCGTCCTCTGGTAGCGATCGCGCAGGCCAGCATAGGCGGCAGCTTCGTCGACCGGGTTGAGATCGGCACGCTGAAGGTTTTCGATCAAGGCCAATTCCAGCAGTTCTTGTTGGCTGGTTTCGCCGCGGGAAACAACCGGAACTTCGGTGAGACCGGCCAGACGTGCAGCCCGCCAGCGGCGCTCTCCGGCGATGATATGGAACCGGCCCTCTCGTGGGACCACCACGATCGGCTGCACCAAACCGCGTTCGCGAATCGAATTCGACAACGAAGTCAGTTCAGTCTCGTCAAAATGGGTCCTTGGTTGCTCCGGATTGGGGTCGATGAGATCGATGGGTACGCTGGTGCCAGTCGGCGTCGTGGCCTGGGGTGGCGTTTCGGGGACCTGCATTTCAGGGATTCGGGTTTCAGGGATTCGGGCGTCGGCCACGGAGTCCAACAAGGCGTCCAGCCCGCGTCCCAAGGTTCTGCGCTTTGCACTCATACGGATCGCCTCACAAATTCTTGCGCCATTTTCAAGTACGCCTGAGCTCCACGGCTGGCGATGTCGTATTCCAAGACCGAACAGCCATGACTTGGAGCCTCCGCCAAGCGGACGTTGCGGGGAATCTTATTTTCGTAAACCTGGCCGGGAAAATGGGCGTAGATTTCTGCGGCGACATCCTTCGACAGGTTGGTCCTCTCATCGAACATGGTGAGGAGAATCCCAGCGATGGAAAGACCCGGATTGAGAGATTGACGCACTCTTTTGAGCGTCTGCATCAACTCGCTGATTCCTTCCAGCGCATAATACTCACACTGCAACGGTATGAGCACGCCGTTCGCCGCAGACAGTGCCGAAACGGTTAGGTGGCCCAAGGAAGGTGGGCAGTCGAGGATCACGTGATCGTAGCCAGCGGCAACCGAAAACAGCGCATCGCGCAGCGTCAGGTGCCAATTCTCGCGGCCGACAAACTCCACCTCGATCCCCACTAGATCTCTTTGTGACGGGACCAACTGCAAATGTTCGAGAGTGGTGGGATGGATGACATCTTTCAACGAACAATCGCCGAGTAAAACGTCGTAGAGACTGTGGTCGTCAGCTACGAGCTCGACACCCAAACCCCGGGTCGCGTTGCGCTGTGGGTCGCAGTCAACAAGAAGCACGCGGCGCTCCAAAACCGCCAGCGCTGCGGCCAAGTTGACGCTGGTTGTGGTCTTTCCGACCCCCCCTTTTTGGTTTGCTATGGCGACGATCCTACCCACGGGTTCCCCGGTCGTCGTGCACTCTAACCGAATTGTGGCCAGAGAGTAGCGTAGGTTGACGGCGGCGGTGTTTCACGGGAAACTTGACGGTGAAACAACTCTCTAGAACCCATGAAAACCGACCTTTCTCCTTTCGACCGCGGCCTTTTAGTCGGAATCCTGGTGGGAGAAGGCCACTTCGGAGGCGACGGACGGCAACCGCAGATCACCTTGCGCATGCACACCGATCACGAGGCTCTTTTCGGTTGGCTCATGAAGCGTTTTCCGCGTTCCAAGCTCTACGGTCCTTATCACCACGGAGGGCGCAGCTATTTCCAATGGATGGCACGCGGGGTCTGCCTGCGCGAGGATTTGGTTCCTATCTTGGACCGGGAGCTCAGCGCAGACATCGACACCAAGGCGCACCGCCGTTATCTGGCGATGAAAGCCGACTACGGAATGGACTCCGCCGGATGAGGCCACAACTCGCCGAGCTTTCTGAAGCGGAGCTTCGCCACCAGATCGAAATTGCAGGACCTGTCAACGGGCCTCTAGACCCTTCGCTATGGTCAGTACTTCACGTCCATTACGACCTTTTGCGCCGCTGGCTGCCGGCAGTGGCGCTGATCGGGCGCGGCACGGTGCAGCAGGCGCCCAAGTCTCACTACTGGGACTCCTTGCTTGCTATCGGCCACATGCCGGCCGACGGCTCCGTCTTGGATTTCGGCTCCGGGGCCGGCTTTCCGGGTCTAGTGCTTGCGGCCGCCCGGGGCGACCTGCACTTTGTCCTCGTCGAAGGGCGCGAGCGCAAAGCTGCGTTCCTCCGCCAAACCGCTGCCGCCATGAACCTCAACAATGTTGAGGTGCACGGACAGAGGTGGGAGGACGTTCATCCCAACTTGGCGAAGTCGTTTTCGGCTCTCACAGCGCGGGCGGTCGACCTCCGGCGCTATGGGGCAGAACTGGAGTCTGTCCTGATTGAACGAGCAACTTGGCTCGCCTGGGGACCGGGGGCAGAACCACCGAGCGACACCTGGACACGCATGGGGGCCCATCCGGGAGAGAGGGAGTCTCCGCGGCTGACAGTATGGCGGAGAAGCGACAGCTTCAGCGAACTGGAACGACGCGAATCCGCTTGAAATATCCGCTGCCGAGGCTCTCCGTGCTCACCGATGGATCGTCGGTCAAGGTGATGTGCACAATGCGGCGCTCGTCGGGTGGCATCGATTCCAGCACTTGCGGACGCTGATTGCGCTCGACCTTGCCAGCGACACGCTGCGCCAGATCGCGCAGGCGCTCTTCCCGAATCTCATGGAACCGATCACAGTCGACGCGGCAGAAAATTCGCTCTCCGGTGCGTGAGCGAACCAATCCCGGCAAAAGCTGCTGCAGGGAGGTCAGAACTTCGCCGCGTTTGCGAGTCACCCTGCGTTCATCCTCACCCGTGAGCTCGATCTCCAGGCGCTCGTCGCCTTCGTAGACCTCGGCGGTCAGGTCGAGCCCGGCCAAATGGACGAGATTGTCAATGCCCGCACGGGCTGCCTCCGCGTTTTCTCCGTTGGCCCGTACCCTTTCGCGCTCTGGACGAGCGGGGGCGACCGCCACGCGCTTGCGCTCATCGATCTCGCGCTTCTCGGCTTGTCCTTGATGGCGTGGCTGTACTTCGAGGGCGGGGACATCGGCGCGGGTTGGCTGCGCCTGTTGCCGCTGTCCGTTATTGGATCGATCTCTCGATTCTTTTGGCGCGTCCTGCCGCTGCGCGCCGCGCGAACGTGCCGACCGACTCTGCCCGCGTTCGTTGCGATTGCGACTGGAACCGCGTCCGCCTCGTTTCTGGGCTGGACCCTTGCCCGAGTTTTTGCCGGCGCTCTTGCCTTGGCGTTTGCGGCCGCGTTTGGGCGAACCCAGGCCGTCGGTGACGTACGAGCGATCCTGAGGATCTCGGCCCAAGTGGGCCTCTGGATCCATCTTCATCGCCCGGCGGTAGGCCTCTTCGTCACTGAGCGGTTTGCGTGGGCTGGCCGGATCCACTTCGATCACCACCCCGCGGCGAGTTTTGACGAACCCGGTACGTTTCTCGAGTTGTCGATAGGAGAGGTCGTCCGGTTGCAGTTTGAAGTGGCGAGCGGCGTTCATCACCGCTTGCTCCACGGAATTTCCTGAGAAGTACCTGCGCTCACTCATTGCGTTTTCCTTTTTTTCGCTCCGGCTGCGTTGCAGCGGCTGGAGGACCTAGCAGCCGGTTGGTGATCAACTGCTGGCCGATGCCCAGCAGATTGCTGGTCAACCAGTAGAGCACCAGGCCGGCTGCGAACTTGAGAAAGAGAAAGGTGAAGAAGATGGGCATCACCATCATGATGCGCTGCTGCGTCTTGTCGCCGGTGGAAGGCATGAGGCGCTGAAAGGCCAACTGGCTGACCCCCATGACGATCGGCAGCACGTAGAACGGATCCGGAACGGACAGATCCTGGATCCATCCCAGCCACGGAGCGTTGCGCAACTCGACCGCAACCGGGAGCATCGAATAGAAGGCGATGAAGACCGGAAGCTGAAGAAGCATCGGTAGGCACCCGCCGGCAGGGTTGACTCCCTCGCCCTTGTAGACTGCCATTACCTCTTCGTTCATTTTGCGCTGCATCTCGACGTTGGGTCGCCCCTGCTTGTCTTTGAGCTTGGGGCGATACTTCTGTCGAATCGCTTGAATGCGTGGATTGAGCGCTTGCATTTTGCGCATCGAAACGGCGCTCTTGTGGGTGAGTGGAAACAGCAGCAAACGCACCAGCACGGTCAACAAGACGATCGACCAGCCGTAGTTGGCGACGATGTTGTTGTGGATCCAACGCAGGGCCGCGTGCAGCGGCCGCGCCAAGATCTTGAGGAATCCGGTGTGAACCGTGTCGTCGAGACGAGGGGCGACCTGCTTGAGTTCGTCGATGGCCTTGTCGCCCAAGTAGACCTCCCCGGACCAGGCTTCACTGGCGGGGAACACCCACACACCCCACTCGGTGGTGGCCTTGTCGGCGGCTTCAAAAACAGGCCCGGGGCTGACCCAAGTGCCAATCCCCCCTTCTTCGGCCGTGGCGCGAAACGGCACCCAACGGACTTCTCCGGTCATGGTGGGGGCCACCGCAGCCGCCAGAAAATAGTTGTCCTCGATGCCGAACCACGACAGTGCCGCCGCCGGCACCGATACTGTGGCATCGGCGCTCCGCGCGGCAATCGTCTCGACGTCGCCGCCGCTTAAGTACACGGCGTTGCGGCGCATAATGCGGCTGAGGTTTTCGCTGGGTGGAGCGTTGCGCACCCCGGGGCCGAAGTGCCACGCCCAATCCTCTAAACCGTCGACCTCGATTTCAAAATCGAAGGCGCCATTGTCGAGCAGGCGCCAGCTTTTGAACACCCGCACTCCGCCATCGGCATATTCGAACTTGGCCCAGTCGCTGCCTTGCTCAACGACGAACAGGCCTTGGTTGATTTCAGAAGCAACGGATCCCTCAACCAAAGCGAACGGCCACAACCCGCCTTCGCGCCGGCGCACCAAGTCGAGTTCACCGCCGCCGGTTTCTTGCTGATCCAACAGGACATAGTGCTGCAGGATGGCCCCGCGATTGGTGAATTCAGCCCGCCGCGTTCCATTTTCCAGCACCACGACGCGCTCGGTTTCAGCCATCCGGACAGGGTAGTCGGGGACCTCCGAGGCCGATCCCACATCGGTCGCCAACTCTGCTGGGTTGGTTGCCGTCGTTCCAGCCGGCCTCGAGTCGGCCGCAGAGGAATCGTTAGCTACGGACTCCTCGGCTAAGGCTTCCTCATCTGAGGTTTCCTCAACTGGGGTTTTCCCGACCGCATTTCGCTCGATTGGATCGACGAGTTCGACCGGCTCGGAAGTTGACGGAGCGGGCGGCGGGAACATCCACTGCCACGCGAGCAACACCGCCAGCGACAGCAACGCGGCGAGTAGTAAACGTCTCAAATCCAAAACGAAGTTCCCTTCACGAGATGATCAGCCGGCCACTGAAGTGTAATCATGGGTAATCGACCCCTCCAGGGTGAAACGGATGACAGCGGAGAAGTCGTCCGCTCGCTTTCCAGACGCCGCGAATGACACCGTATTTTTCGATGGCCAGGACTGCATAGTCAGAACAGGTCGGATGAAAACGGCAAGCGGTCGGCAGCAACGGTGAAACCCAACGTTGGTAGCCCTTGAGCAGAGCCAGGGCCAACCTTCGCGGCAAAGATCCTTGACTCAAGGTTTCAGGGCTCAAGGTTCCAGGGCTCAATGCTCCAGGAGTCGCTGCAACAGACCTTCCAACTCGGTGTAGAGATCGTTCGCGGAAACCGGCGGCTGACGAGGATAAAAATGCACGACAATGTCCAAGTTGGGAAGATCTTGCCGTTGTGACCATGTGCGGTAGAACTCTCGCGTCCTGCGCTTGAGCTGATTGCGAACTACCGCCCCGCCGACTTTGCGAGAAGCCGTAATGCCGAGGCGCGGCTGAGCGAGATCGTTGGCAACAACGTGAAGAGCTATCGAGCGCCCGCGAACGCGGCGGCCCTGTCGGTAGCAGCGGCGAAAATCTTCGCTACGAGTGAGTCTGTGGCTCTTACGGAGACGCTGCTTGGACAAAGCGTCGCCGTCCGAATCAGACGCCCCCATCAGACGTCCAGTCAGACGGTCAGTCGCTTCCTTCCCTTGGCGCGTCTGCGCTTGAGAACGGCACGGCCAAATCGGGTTCGCATGCGAGAGCGGAAACCGTGCTTCTTCTTTCGGCGGCGGTTATTCGGTTGATAAGTACGTTTCACGGCTGGAGATCCTCCAAGCTCGGTTAAGTGGCAAAACTATGAGATTCGTGAGTGCCTTCGCGGACACTTGCGCGAAGACGGCGTCGGCCCAAGTCACAAAGTAACGCCGACAAGGGCGAAAAGCTAGCAGAGACAAGCGTTTGCGGTCAATCCCTTGTATGCATCCCTGGTTCAGTTGTTCCGCGATGCGGCGGTCCCGCGGTTGTCAACGACTCGGGGGCCTGACCACGATTCGATCGGTGGCGTCCCTCCCAGATCTCTCGATTCCTTCGCTTCAGCGGCTCCACTCGGGGTCGCGGTTGAGAGGTTCCGGGATTCACTCCGGTTTGTGGGAAGCACAAGCCGCTCGTCAGTCCCCGCCCCCCAACCACCACCCGCGGGGATGACGAAACTTTTTCGTCTCGCGATTGGGATTCGTATCCAGTTTGGGCCCTGCACAAACTGCCCATCAGAATCCCTCCCTCGCCTCATTTCTACGCGGAGTGGGAAATGGCTGGACCTACAGGATTCGTACCCGATTTGTGCCTTGCACAAATCACTCGGCAGTCCCCGCCCCCCAACCACCACTCGCGGGGATGACGAAACTTTTTCGTCTCGCGATTGGGATTCGTATCCAATTTGTGCCCTGCACAAATTGCTCGGCAGAATCCCTCCCTCGCCGCATTTCTAAGCAGAGCGGGAAATGGCGGAGAGGGAGGGATTCGAACCCTCGGACCGCTTGCACGGTCAACGGTTTTCGAGACCGCCCCGTTCGACCACTCCGGCACCTCTCCGTATTTTTTGTTGCTTCCCGGCCCCCCAACCCAACCCCCGCCGCGATGACAGGTTCGTACAGTTGAGGATCGAAATTGAGATTCGTTCCCAGTTTGTGCTTTGCACGAATCGCTCGGCAGAATCCCTCCCTCGCCGCGTTTTCAAGCGAAGAGGGAAGTGGCCGGACCTACAGGATTCGTGCCCGATTTGTGCTTTGCACAAATCGCTCGGCAGAATCCCTCCCTCTCCGCATTTCTAAGCGGAGCGGGAAATGGCGGAGAGGGAGGGATTCGAACCCTCGGTAGAGTTTCCCCTACACACGATTTCCAGTCGTGCACCTTCGGCCACTCGGTCACCTCTCCGTGGTCGCTTCTCAGCAACAGCAGGTTGAAAAAGAACAGACTTTCGCGTTCGCACTGGCTAGCGCAAGCTTCGAAAGAAACCCTTGAGTAGGGCCGCGCTCTCCTCCGCGAGAACGCCACTCACCACTTCGAGACGATGATTGAGCCGTCGGTCACGAGCGATGTCCCCCAGACTGCCGCAATAGCCGGCCTTGGGGTCGTGTGCGCCAAAGACCAAGGTCTCGACGCGGGCCGCGACCAAGGCGCCAGCGCACATGGCACACGGCTCAAGGGTGACGTACATGCTGGAGCCCTCAAGTTGGCGCCAGTCTTCCGAGTCCCGCGTTGCATTGCGGATCGCCTCGACTTCCGCGTGCGCGAGGGGGTCGGCATTCGCCTCGCGACGATTGCGCCCCAATCCCAGAATCCCTTGATCGCCAACCAAGACGGCCCCAACGGGGATCTCTCCTTCGTCAGCCGCGAGTCGCGCTTGCTTAAGGGCGAGCTCCATCCATGAATGATGTTGGTCCATTGGGGACACCCGCGGCCATGGCGACCGGCGCGCTATCTTACGTGGCCGCTATAGCAGGGTAAACCTCCGCCGCCTGACCTCGCTCTCCTGGATTTACAAGCGCTCTGGCTTTTCTTTACAAGTGCTCTGGGCGGTCGTACCATGGCAGCTACGCCAGTGGTCGGCGAAGGGTTCGGGCCCTGTGCGCCGAGCGGCTCCGAACCTCGTCAGGCCTGAAAGGGAGCAGCGATAAGGTGACATTGCTCGGGTGCCGCAGATCAGCCGGGGCCCTTCGCCGACCACTGGTGTTTTGCAGACGTTCGGAAACTCACCTTTGACCTACCAAATTCTTGCGCGGCGCAGTCGGCCGCAACAGTTCAACGCGGTCGTCGGCCAGGAGCCGGTGGTGCGTGCCCTGTCCAATGCCATTGGCGAGGGGCGCATCGCCCAGGCATATCTGTTCTCTGGCATTCGTGGAGTCGGCAAGACCAGCGTCGCGCGCATCCTCGCCAAAGCTCTCAACTGCACCGAACGCACCGACTCGGCGGAACCCTGCGACCAATGTGAAAGCTGCCGAGAGATCACGACGGGGGCGTCCTTGGACGTCATCGAAGTTGACGCCGCCACCTATTCCAAGGTCGACCAAATCCGCGATCTCACCGAAGGACTGCGTTACGGACCGTCGAACAGCAAGTACAAAGTCGTCATCCTCGACGAAATCCATCGGCTTTCCCGACAAGCCTTTGACGCACTGCTCAAGATCGTTGAGGAGCCGCCCGAACGGCTGGTGTTCTTGTTCGCAACGACAGATGTCGACGCGGTGCCGGCGACGGTGCTGTCGCGGTGTCAAGAATTCTCGTTTCGGCGCGTACCCGCCGATCTTCTCGCCAGCCACCTGGAAACGCTGTGCGGATCCGAAAACATCACCGCTGCGGCCGGCAGCCTAAGGCGCATTGCCCGGGCTTCCGAGGGCAGCGTGCGCGATGCGGTCGCTCTCTTGGACCAACTGGCAACGCTCGGTCAGGGCGCCGTCGATGACTCGGAGGTCGCCCGGCTGCTGGGAGGACTGGAACTGGCGGCTCTGGCGGACTTGTTCGAGGCTGTCGCGGCGGGCGACCGAAAGCGTGTTTCGGGCTTGGTCTCCGAGGTGAGGGCCGCTGGTCGAGATCCGCGGCGCGCCTACAGCGAGCTGCTCAGCTACGCGCGCGAAGCTTTGCACCTCGCCGCTGGAGTCACGCCCGAATCCATCGATCTACCGCCCGACGAGGCAAAGGTGTTGGCGGACAACGTGCGCGAGTGGGGGTACGAGAACACCCTTCGCCTCGCCCAGCATCTGCTGGAAAGCGAGCCCTTGCTGCGCCAAGTGGACTCGCCGTTCCTTGCTCTTGAGTTGGCGTTGTTGCGAGCGGCCGAGCTGCCAAGAGTGGCGCAGTTGGAATCACTGCTGTTCGGGAGCGCCTCAACTCCCAACACGCCGTCCTCTCAGGGAGGATCAAGCGAGAGCGACGAGTCGGCCCGACTACAAAGGGAAGGCCGGTCGAGTCAGGCTTCGGATGCCGATGCGCCGATGACGGAAGCCGCATCTTCACCACTGGTAGGAGATTTTGCTGAAGACGGCGAAGAAGCGGTCGCGGCCGAAGAATCGACCTCAGCAGCCGCGAGTGAGGATTCGCTGACTCACGCTACGTCTGATCCAGAAGAATCTGCCGAGGGGCCTCCGACCTCTGACGAACCGCCTCCGGCGCTGAATCCAGATTCTCAGAGAACCGAGCCGTCCAACGCCTGCGCCGCGTTTGTCGAAGCCGTACGCATCGCCAAACCCGCCTTCGCCGCCCATCTCGAACGCGCCGAAGTCACGCTTGTCGACACCACTTTCCGCATCGTCCACGCCGAGGACGATCAGTTGTTGATCCGCGCTTGGCAGCGACCCGCCAATCGAGACAGCGTGCACCGAGCTGCCCGCGAGATCGTCGGGGCCAGTGCCGAAATAGAGTTGGCCGTAGGGACCGTTGAAAGGGGAGCGCGAGAAACGAGCGCCGCAAAGCCTGAAACCCAAGAACACAGTGATGTTACCGACCACCCCGACGTTCAAGCGGTCTTGGACATCTTTGGCGGCACGGTCACTTCGGTGACAGCCAAGAACGAGGAAACTGCCAACTCATGAATGTCAAGAAACTGATGGAACAGGCTCGCCAGATGCAGGGCAAGATGGAGGAAGAGCTCGACGCCCTGCGGGTGGAAGCGACCGTCGGCGGCGGCGCCGTCAAGGTCACCATGAACGGCCGCAAGCAGGCCCTCGCCGTCGACATCGAGGCCGACGCCGTGGACGGTGAAGACACTACTCTTCTGCAAGACTTGGTGATGGCGGCGATCAACGAAGCCGGCCGCAAGGTTGATGAAGAAATGCAACAGAAGATGGGTGGAATGATGCCGGGCATGGGCGGGCTCTTCTAGGCAAAGCTCAAGCTGACCCTCTATGCAGCCTCTCTCTCGGCTCGTCGGCGAACTCTCCCGCCTTCCAGGCATCGGCAACAAGACCGCGACACGGCTTGCCTACCATTTGGTGCGGGTGGGCGAGGATGAAGCGCAGGCCCTGGCGAGCGCGATCGAGGACGTCAAAAAGTTGCTCTTTGACTGCAGTCGTTGTTTCGCCATCACCGACATCGATCCCTGTGCGACTTGCACCGATTCCGAAAGAGACCAACGGTTGTTGTGCGTGGTGGAACAGCCCTTCAACATCCGACCTCTCGAACGAGCGGGCTTTCGCGGTCACTACCATGTTTTGCAGGGCGCCATCTCTCCGCAGCGGGGCATTGGTCCTAGCAACCTCACCATCGAGCAACTCGAGGCGAGACTCGAGGGGGTCGAAGAACTCGTCATCGCAACCAACCCCAATGTCGAGGGGGAGGCGACAGCTCTTTATCTGGCGCGTCGCCTCAAAGAACGCGCCGTCAAGTTGTCGCGTATTGCCTTTGGCATGCCCGTGGGCGGCGACATCGAGTACACCGACGAGGTAACGCTCGCCCGCGCCCTGCAGGGTCGGCGTGCACTCTGACGACACCTCGGCTTCGCCGCCTCAACCCGATTCGACACCAGGTCGTTCGATACCCGTTCGTTCGAAACCAGCTCTCAAGCAGGGCGACCTCCTGCCGCACATCCGTGTCCGGCCGCCTGGCCCGCGCGCCCGTGACCTACTGGCCAAGCTGGAGGCCACCGAAGCGCCCCTCTTGGCCGGACTGCCCGACGACGACTTTGCTGATTCCTTGGCTCCTTGGGCGGCAGCGCGGGGCGCCAACGTTGCCGATGTCGACGGCAATGTCTACATCGATTGGACCTCGGGGTTTGGTGTTGCCTTCACCGGGCATGCCCCCTCTGAAGTTGTGGAGGCTTTTACCGACCAGGCGAGCACACTTTTGCATGGACTCGGTGATGTCACCGGCCACCACCTACGGGCGGAGCTTGCTCGACAGCTCTCGGAGATTGCCCCAGTTGAGGATGGGCGTGTCTACTGGGCGATTTCCGGCTCAGATGCAGTCGACCTAGCGCTCAAGGCGGCTTTCTTGGCCACCGGTCGAGCGGGTGTACTGGCTTTCGAGCCCTGCTACCACGGACTGGGCCTGGGCGCTTTGGGGGCCACCTCTCGGCCGGAGTTTCGCCGGCCTTTTGAGCCACTACTGCGCAAAGATCGTTTCAACCATCTCCCGTACGGTGCTCCACGAACGGAGCTGCGCCGGGCTCTGCGCGCTGAACCGCGGCCGGGCGCCGTCATCTTCGAGCCCATCGTCGGGCGCGAAGGAGTGAGGACGCCCCCGGAAGGTTGGGTTCGCGCCCTTGCCGAAGAAGCACGGGATGCCGGTGTGCTCGTCGTCGCCGACGAGATCCTCACCGGCGGCGGGCGAACCGGAGATTGGTTTGCCGTCGACCTCGACGGTGTTCGTCCCGACCTCTTGTGTTGCGGCAAGGTCCTTTCCGGGGGCACACCACTCGCTTTTGTCCTCGGTCGCAACGAGATCTTCGCTTCCTTCGCCAACGGCCACGAGGCGATGCACACCTCGACCTTTCTCGCTCATCCACCGGCCTGCGCCGCGGCCCTCGCCAACCTCAAGCGCATTCGTCAACTCGGTCTTCTCGATCGAGCGAAGGACCTCGGCGAGCAATTGTGCGACTGGGCACAGGCGGAACTTCCTCCCAGCGTCAAGCTTTGCGGACGAGGGGCACTGCAGGGGCTTCGATTTCCAAATGCTGTGGCCGCGGAGGCGTTCACGAGGCGAGTTGTCCGGCGAGGTTTTTTGGTCCTCTCGAACAAAAGCTGCGTTCAGTTGATGCCGCCGGTAACGCTCAGCCAAGAGCAACTGAGGGCTTCTCTTGAGGCCTTTGCGGAGGTGGCGCGCGTGGACTCCGACTAAGTCTGGCTTCCGTTTAGCTCTGATTGGCTCGTTCGGCCGCGACCAGCTTGAGGCTTTTGTCAACGAGAGAGGTAGTGGCCACCGAATCGAGCCGGTCGCGTGCCACCCAGCGGCCAAGCTCGGAGTCTTTCTCGGCCAGTTCTCCGTGCCACACTAGCTCTCCACGCCACACTAAGGCGCGGATCCGGCGGCGGCCAATTGCATGGTTGACGCTGCCGACCTCTTCAACGAGCCGGATCTCGACGCCGTATTTGTCTTTGAGTTCGATCATCTTCTGAGACGCTAGCGTCGCGTCCTGGCTGAGGTTAGGGGCGTCGACTTTGTCTTTGAACTCGATCCACGGCAGCTCAAAGATGCCGGGGAGCCAGGCCTCCTCGGCCTTGCGCTGGGTCAACCAGATTCGACCCCGCCTTTCGATCACCACCAGCCACCAGTGCCGCGCGAGCGTTGGTTTGCTTGTCGAGGCTTGGGGATAGCGCTCGGGCTCGCCGAAGGCGGCGGCGCGACAATGCTGCGCCAGCGGACAAGCTTCGCAGCGAGGCCGCGGAGTGCAGACGGTGGCGCCCAGTTCCATCAGCGCCTGGTTGCTATCTCCGGGCCGAGAGCCGTCGAGCCATCGAGCTGCTTCCCGAGCAAGAGTCTTTTGGGTCTGTTTTTTGGCCACCAGCTCTGAGCTCGCGAGCAAGCGCGACATCACCCGCTTGACGTTGCCGTCCAAGGTTGGCACCGCCTCGCCAAAGGCGATTGAGGCCACCGCGGCGGCGGTATAAGGACCGAGCCCAGGGAGTTTCTCCAGATCCTTCGCGGTTCGCGGCCATTCGCCCGCCGCGTATACCTCTTTCGCCGCCGCACGAAGGCTGCGCGCCCGACGGTAATAACCGAGGCCGCTCCACGCGGCCAGAACTTGGTCTTCGCTGGCGTTGGCGATCGCTTCCAGGCTCGGAAATCGCTCCAGAAAGGACTGGTATCGGTCGCGGACGACCTCGACGCGTGTCTGCTGTAGCATCACTTCTGAGACCAAGATGGCATAGGGGTCGCGGTGGCCGCGCCAGGGAAGCGATCGCTTAACGCGGTCGTACCAGGAAAGCAGTTTGTTGGGATCAGGCTCCAAGAGCCTGGCTTGGGGGGTTGCGGACGGGGGCATATTGGCTGCCGAGCGAGGCTCGTTGGGGCGGGATGGTTGATTGACCCTCGTGCAAGAAGCTCTAGATGCGAACTTCTCTTGGGGACCGGTTGGCTCCTCTGGCGTGCGCTGCAAACCCAGCGCACGAATACACGGTGTGCGTAACTCGGTACGGGAACCTCATCCCGGCAGCCGTTTGTTGCGTAAACATTACCATGGCGAAGCGGGCTTTCAGCGAATTTGTGGACAACCACGCCGCATGGCCTGCTTGCTATTCTAGGATTCTCGGGTCATTGTGACCCCCACCCGGAGCCGATGCTCCGACTTATGCCTGCTTTAGCTCGACGGAGCTTTCCGCGATGAAGAAATTTCTACTCTTTTTGGTTGCTTTGCTGGTCGTAACCGTCGTCGTTGCGGCGCTGGCGTGGTCTTTTGGCTCACGCCGCACTCAGACCGTCTTCGCCAGTGGCGACCGTGTCCTCTCGTGGACTCTCTCAGGTAGTCTGCCCGACCACGAAGCGCGGCCGCAATTTCCCTTCGCTACGCAAGGCGGACAAAGTCTCTCCGATGTCTACCTCGCCCTGACACAGGCCGCGCGTGACGACTCCCTGCGGGTGCTGGCGCTGACTGTGGACGGCCCTGCTGTCGGCTTGGCGCGCGCGCAAGAATTGCTCCGTCTGTTCGGCGAACTCAAGAGCGCTGGGGTGCGAATCGAGTGCAACATTGAGACCTTCGGCGAAGGGCGCAACGGCACCCTGGATTACTACCTCACCACCGCCTGCGATCGTATTTCGTTGAGCCCCGCCGGAGACGTCAATCTGCTCGGTCTTTTTTGGGACCGAACTTTCTTCCGCGGCACCCTCGACAAGCTCAAGGTCGAGCCGGACTTCTACCACTCGGGCACCTACAAGGGGACCGGCGAGACGTACATGCGCAGCGACAGCTCGGCGGAATCCACCGAGGCCCACAACGCCATTCTCGATGACCTGCACGGCCAGATTGTCGGCGCCATCGGCGCCGCGCGCGGCCTTGCCGAACCCGCCGTGCTGGCCGCCATCAACGGCGCCCCCTACGTTGCTGAAGAAGCACTCGCCGTGGGGCTCATCGATGAGATCGAGTACGCCGACGAGTTTCGCGCCCGGCTCGAAGAGGCTCATCCTGAGGCCGCCTGGGTCGGCCTCGGAGACTATTCGCGGGGCGCCCGTCATCGCGGTGGCGGACAGATCGCCGTGGTCGCCGCACAGGGGGTAATCACCCGCAGTTCGGTGAACTACGATCCCTGGACTCAAGAGCGTTACGTCGGCTCGGGCAACTTTGTCGAACTGTTGGACTCCTTGGCCGAAGACGATCGCGTGCGCGCCGTCGTCTTGCGCGTCAACAGTCCCGGCGGCTCGGCGCTGGCCTCGGATCTCATCTTGCGGTCGGTTGAGCAGCTCGCGGCGGTCAAGCCTGTCATCGTCTCGATGTCCGACATCGCGGCTTCGGGTGGTTATTACATTGCCGCCAAGGCCGAAAAGATCGTCGCAGAGCCGGCGACGATTACCGGTTCGATTGGCGTCGTCTTCGGCAAGGTGGCGACCCGAGCCTTTGAACAAGAGCTTCTCGGGATCACTCATGACACCCTCCAGCGTGGCAACAACGCGGACTATTTTTCCCTTCTCGACAAATTCTCCGAGTCGCAGGCGGAGCGAGTTGCGAAGCTCATGGACCGCACCTACCAGCGATTCTTGGACCACGTCGCCGAGGGGCGCGGACTGACCCCGGAGAGGGCGCGCTTGGCCGCCGAAGGCCGCGTCTGGACTGGCGCGCAAGCGGTCAATCTTGGCCTGGTCGATGAACTTGGAGGCTTCGGCCGGTCGATCGAATTGGCGGCAGAAAGCGCCGGCCTCGAGGCAGATGATGTGTCGCTCTCTTTCTACCCCCGAACGCCTTCCTTTTGGCGCTATTTAGAGGAGCGTCAGGCAAGCCGAATCGCCAGCTTGCTCAAGCCTTTTCCGCTACCCCTCGAGACCCCTGGCGGGCTCGAACTTCCGGTCGATTCTCGAGCCTTGGCGAGCCCGTTTTAGGCCGCTTGCGGGCAATTTCGCCTGTGCTAAGATCCGCCCCCCTTCGTGAGGGGCGGGGCCGCCCGGGAGTGTTTCGGTAAGGGCTGCGCGAGAGTTATCCACCGCTTGTGGACAACCTGTGGACAATCGGTTTTCATGACATCGACCCTCTGGACACAGCTTCGCAACTACCTCGAGGAACAGCTCGAGCCAGACGATTTTGCGACTTGGGTGCGGCCGCTTTCGGTCGAGTCCAGCTCATCGCAAGAGTTGGTCCTCGTCGCCCCCAACGATCGCTTTCGCACCGCCCTCGAAGCGGCCCATAAAACGACGCTCAAAAAGGCCCTCTCCAGATTCAGCGACGGGCAACCCGAGTTGCGCATCACTGTGGCGCCGACGTTGCCGCTGCCGCCCAAGGCGCCAGCGGCGCCCGACGGGCAATTCAACCCCCGCTACCGCTTCGACAGTTTTGTCGTCGGCGGCTCCAATCAATTTGCCTACGCTGCCGCGCGTGCGGTCGCCGAGAATCCCTTCAACAGCTATAACCCGCTGTTCCTCTACGGCGGCGTCGGCCTCGGCAAAACGCACCTCTTGCACGCCACCGGACATCTCATCGCGCAGCGCAATTCCCACTTGCGCATCCTCTACCTGCCGGCGGAACAGTTCGTCAACGAACTGATCAGCTCCTTGCGCTTCAACCGCATGCCGGCGTTTCGTGAGCGCTATCGCTCGATTGACATTTTGTTGGTCGACGACATTCAGTTCCTCGCCAACAAAGAGCGCACGCAGGAAGAGTTTTTCCACACTTTCAACACTCTCTACACGCGTGAGAAGCAGATCATCCTCACTTCCGACTCTTCGCCGCGCCAGATTCCCAGTCTCGAGGAACGCCTTCGGAGTCGCTTCGAGTGGGGCCTGATCGCCGATCTACAGCCGCCTGATCTGGAAACCAAGGTCGCCATTCTGCGGCGCAAGTCAGAGGCTTCGGGAGTCGAACTGCCGGACGATGTCGCTCTCTTTGTGGCGCGCCAGGTGCGCTCCAATGTGCGGGAACTCGAGGGACACCTCAACCGCGTCATCGCCTTCGCCTCGCTCACCGGAAACCCGCTCAGCCTGGAGTTGGCGAAGGAAACGCTCAAAGACATCCTGCCGCAGGATGATCACCGACAAATTGCCGCCGAGATCATTCGCATGGTCGCCCGCCACTACGGCCTCAAGGTGGCTGAGATCAAGAGTAGCCGCCGGACGCAGCAAATAGCCTTTCCGCGCCAAGTGGCGATGTACCTCTGCCGCCATTTGACCGATCTTTCCTACCCTGAAATCGGCAAGTTCTTCGCCAGCAAGCACCACACTACGGTGATGCATGCGGTCGAACGCGTCGACGAACAGCGCGACAAAGATCCCGACTTCGCCCGTGTTCTCGATCAGTTCATTCGCCACTTCGGCTAGATCTTTTCGCCTCGGTTAATTTTGTTGTGGAAAGTCTGTGGACTTTTCTTTCTTCTTTTCGACTCCTCCAGCAAGCTCCTTTTTGATCACTTTTTCCACAACCCATTCACATCAAAAAAGACTCTGTTTTCCAGCTCGACAAAAAAGCTCAAGTAATTGTGTTATTTGAACTTATCGATGACCCGTGGGGGCTTTTCCAGAGCACCTACTACCCCTACTATGTGCTATATTGATCAATCTTTGTATTTAGAAGGAAGAAGCCATGGAACTCACTGTCAACAGGACTGATTTTCTCCACGAACTAGCGCCGATGATGGGCATCGTTGAGCGCAAGAGCACCATCCGTGTGCTCTCGCATGTCCTCGTTGACGCCAGTGGGGATGGAGTGCGACTGGCGGCTACCGATCTTGATGTTTCTTTGCGCTCCAAGCTCTCTGCAGAGGTGCAGAAAGAGGGCGGCATCGTGGTTCCGGCAAAGAAATTTCACGAGATCGTCCGTGCCTGTTCGGGCGATGAATTGCGCCTTAAGGTTGAGGAAGGCAACAGCTTGGAGCTTCGTGCCGGTCGGTCCAGGTTTCGCATTCATGGCTTGTCGGTAGAAGACTTTCCCAAGCTCCCGGAAATCGACGGCGAAGCCCTGACCTTTCCCTTTGCCACGCTCAAGGGAATGGTGGGCAAGGTTTTATTTGCGGTTTCCACCGAGGACTCTCGTTTTCAGCTCAATGGTGCTTTGCTCAAACTCAAAGATGGATCCATGGAACTGGTGGCGACCGACGGTCATCGTCTGGCTTTGGTGGAAAACCAAATTGAAGGCAGCGTCGAGGCCGAAGGGATCTTGATTCCACGCAAGGCCCTACAAGAGTTGTTGCGCTTGGATGTCGACGGGGACGTCGAGTTGGCGCGGGGTGAGAATCACCTTGCCTTCCACATGGATGAGCGAACCCTGACCTGCCGCATTCTGGACGGGACTTTCCCGGACTATGAGCGAGTGATCGCGCGGGACCACGACAAAAAGGCAACCCTTTCAACCGCCGAGTTGATCGAAGCGGTGCAGCGCGTCTCACTCTTGACCGGTGATCGTCTGCGGTCGGTGCGTTGTGACTTTTCTAGCGATGAAGTGACGGTATCGGCGACCAATCCGGAATTGGGAGAAGCGACCGAAGAAGTGGGCTGTGAGCTGGTGGGCGACGGGGTGCAAATTGGGGTCAACCCCGATTACATCGGTCAGTTCCTCGGTGCTGTCGATACCGGCAAGGTCATCTTGCATCTCAAGGATGAAAACGCTCAGTGTGTGGGTGTCCCGGTGGACGGCGAAGACCACCGCTATCTGTGTGTCATCATGCCGATGCGGTTGACCAGCTAACCTCCTTAGCCCAAGGCGTTTCGCCTCGCGAAGAATCGTTTGATTCGCTCTCTCTCCACGGTCAGTTTTCGCAACCTGGTGGATGCCGAGATCCCTTTGGCCACCGGACAGACGCTCTTTCTCGGCGACAACGGTGCAGGCAAGACCAGCATCCTGGAGGCGATCTATGTGGCTGCCACCAGCAAAAGCTTTCGCGCTGGGCAAATCGAGCAATGTCGCCGAGAAGGCGATCGAGGGTTCTCGGTCGCCGTTGAAAGCGAGATCGAAGGGCGCCATCGAGTGGTGGTGGCTTGGGATTCGGAGACGAGCCTGTCGCGGCGGGTCAACGGTTCGACGGTATCGCTTTCCCAGCACCTTGGGATCCAGCCGGTTCTCGCTCTGACCGATCGCGATGCGGCGCTTCTCGACGGCGCTCCGCAGTTGCGCCGACGACTGCTTGACAGCCTGATGATCCAAGAACGCCCCACGGCATTGGCGACACTGGCGCGCCTGCGTGCCGTTCTACAGGCTAAGAAAGCGGCGATCGCTCAAGGTCAGGACCTGACCCCCTGGAACCAGCTCCTCGCGCCTCTGATGGTCGAAATTCAACGCTGGAGAGAGGCTTGTGTGGGAGACCTAGCCGAGAGGTTCACGCAGCGGGTCGAGGAGCTCGGCCTGGGAGAGCTTCGACCCCGCCTGTCGTACGCTCCCTCGCGTCCGGACCGAGGAGTTCCAGATCGAGGGGTTTCAGACCGAGGGGGTTCGGACCAACGGGTTTTTGAAGAAGAGGAACTGGTCCGGGCGCTCGCGGCTCGCAGCGGCGATGAGCGCGCTTGCGGCTATCTGCTGTGGGGCCCGCAGCGCGACGATTGGAGAACCTCGGTGTTCGACCGCGGAGTCGCCGCTCGCGCTTCACAGGGCGAGCGCAAGGCCTTGACCTTGGCTCTATTGGTCGCGGCCACCGAAAGACTTGTCGACCAGGGGGGCAGTCCGATTCTGCTGGTCGACGATGTTGAGTCCTACCTCGACTCAAGACGGCTTGCAGAGGCACTGGTCCTCTTGCGCCGACTGCCACAGGTGCTGCTCGCTTCCAGCCATCGCCAACGCTGGGAAGGGGCGCCAATGAGTTCGGTCTACACCGTCGAGTCGGGAAAAGTCGGCGCCTAAATTAAAGCTCCGAAAGCGAATCCCAGGCGACCCTGGAGCCGGCCTTAACGGGCCTGTGGATATCTTCTGCAAAAAAAGAAATAAGTTGTTGTAAAAAAAGAACTTAAAAAATCAATTTGAATTGGAAAAGCGGCCTTTCAAATGCTATCCTTGGGACCCATAAAGAGGGGCCCCGAGGCCCTTGCGCGACGACGACCGATAACCGCCTCCAAGAGCCACAAAAAGGGGCTCAAATCGACCCCGGAGTTTGACTGTGAGCAAAAAACAAACGAGCGCTGCAGCTGCGCAATACACGGCCGAGAACATCAAGGTTCTCAAGGGGCTGGAAGCGGTCCGCAAGCGCCCTGGGATGTACATCGGTGACACCGACGACGGCTCCGGCCTGCATCACATGGTCTTTGAGCTTGTCGACAACGCCATCGACGAGGCGCTGGCCGGCTACTGCAACCGCATCGACGTCATTATTCACGATGACAGCTCGGTGACGGTCGAAGACGACGGTCGCGGCATTCCCGTCGACCACCACAAAGGCGAGAACCGCTCTGCCGCCGAAGTCATCATGACCGAGCTTCATTCGGGTGGAAAGTTCGACAAGAATTCTTACAAGGTCTCCGGCGGCCTGCACGGGGTAGGTGTTTCCGTGGTCAACGCGCTGTCGGAAAAACTGCTGCTGGAGATCTCGCGAGGCGGCAAGGTCTGGACTCAGGAATACGCCGAAGGGCTTCCCGAGGCGCCGATCGCCGCCGGCGAAGCAACCAAAGAGACCGGCACCCGGGTGCGTTTCTGGCCCGACTCGAAGGTCTTTTCCGCCACCTCGTTCGACTACAAGACACTGGCCCGTCGCCTGCGCGAGCAGTCCTTCCTCAACCGCGGTGTCCACATTCGCCTCACCGACGAGCGCACCGACACCAGCGAGGAGTTCGCCTTTGAGGGCGGCATCCAGTCGTTCGTCGAATACCTCAACAACAGCAAGACCTCGCTTCATCGGCCGGCGATCTATCTCGTTGATGAGCGCGATGACGGCAGTGGAGCGGAAACGGTGGAAGTGGCCCTGCAGTGGACCGACGGCTACCAGGAGAAGGTCCACTGCTTCACCAACAACATCCGCAACCGTGACGGCGGCACCCATCTTTCCGGGTTCAAGGCGGCGCTGACCCGCACCCTCAACGCCTACGCCAAGGACCGCGGGCTGACCAAAAATTTCAAGGGCAATCTCTCTGGAGACGACGCCCGTGAGGGTCTCACCGCCATCGTCTCGGTCAAGATCAAAGACCCCAAGTTTTCGAGCCAGACCAAAGACAAGCTGGTTTCCTCCGAAACCAAGGGGTGGGTAGAGCAAGCGGTCAACGAACACCTGGGCGCTTTTCTCGAGGAAAACCCAAGTATTGGCAAGAAGGTCATTGAGAAGAGCCTCGAAGCGGCGCGCGCTCGTGAGGCGGCGCGCAAAGCGCGCGAGCTGACCCGCCGCAAGGGCGCCTTAGACGCCTCCAGCCTACCGGGCAAACTCGCTGACTGCTCCGAGCGCGACCCTCGCTTTGCCGAGCTGTTTCTGGTTGAGGGAGAGTCTGCGGGAGGCACCGCCAAGCAGGGCCGCGACCGTCGCTTTCAAGCCATCTTGCCGCTCAAGGGAAAGATCCTCAATGTCGAGAAAGCTCGCGTCGACAAGATGCTGTCATCGGAGGAAATCAAATCGTTGATCACCGCTCTCGGGACCGGCATCGGCGACGCCGACTTCGACGCCGAGAAGCTGCGCTATCACAAGCTCATCATCATGTGCGACGCTGACGTTGACGGCAGCCACATTCGCACATTGATTCTGACCTTCTTCTACCGACAGATGGCACAGCTCATCGAGCGCGGTCATCTCTTCATCGCCCAGCCGCCGCTGTACAAGATCAAGCGGGGTAGCAAAGAGACCTATCTCAAAGACGACGCCGAGTACCGCGCCCTACTGCACGAGCGCATCCTCGGCGCCTGGTCTCTGCACTTGGGACACGACGGGGGCACCGAGGTCAAGGGGGCCCGGCTGGCGCAGACTCTCGATGCGGTGGAGTCATTCCGAGCCGACCTCAATCGCCTGAGCGCGCGCGGCGTGCCGGCCGACGCCGTACGGGTCGCCTTGAAACAAGGCTTGACCACCCGGCGAGCGCTCGCCGACGCAGACAAGGTTGCCGAAGTGGCGCAGATCATCGAGGCCTCGGGCTTTCATTCCGTGCGCGTTGACCAAGACCCCGAACACCCGACCCAGCAGATCTCCTTCGTCAGCCGCCGCGATGGCGTCGAGCGCGACGTCGTTCTCAACCTCGACCTGTTGACCACGGCCGAGTTTCGGTCTCTCGCCAACAACAAGCGTGGACTCGACGCTTGGTCGGCGGAAGGGGCGTCCCTGGTGCACGAAGACGAGGTTGAGGCATTCGACACCCTGGACGAAGCAATCGACGCGCTCTACGCCGCCGCCAAGAAGGGGCTCACGGTGCAGCGCTACAAGGGCCTCGGGGAAATGAACGCCGAGCAACTGTGGGAAACGACCATGGACCCGGAGAAGCGCAGCCTGCTGCAGGTCACCATTGAAGACGACGAGCAAGCCGACAAGATCTTTACCGTGTTGATGGGCGATCAGGTCGCGCCACGCCGCGAGTTCATCGAGCGCAATGCCCTCGACGTGCGCAACCTAGATATCTGAGCGAACTCTGGACACCTAAGCAAGAGCGCTCCCTAGAAACCCTCCAGCCGGCGACAACGACGCAAGAGAGCACTTCATGAGCGACAGCGACCGCATCCTTCCCTTCGACAGCTCCGTCGAACACCACATCGAAGAGGAGATGAAGCGCTCCTACCTTGACTACGCCATGAGCGTCATCGTCGGGCGCGCCTTGCCCGACGTGCGCGATGGCCTCAAGCCAGTGCATCGGCGCGTGCTCTACGGCATGTGGGAGTCGAGCAACACCGCCAACCGGCCCTACAAGAAGTCCGCCCGCATCGTCGGTGACGTCATGGGTAAGTATCACCCCCACGGCGACGGCCCGATCTACGACACCGTGGTGCGCCTGGCTCAGGACTTCTCGTTGCGCTATCCGCTGGTCGACGGCCAGGGCAACTTCGGCTCGATCGACGGCGACAGCCCGGCGGCAATGCGCTACACCGAAGTGCGCATGATGCGCCTGGCGCAGGAACTGCTGCGCGAAGACATCGACAAAGAAACCGTCGATTGGGCTCTCAACTACGACGGTTCGCTGCAGGAACCGACGGTGTTGCCATCGCGGGCTCCCAACCTGCTCATCAACGGCGCCGCGGGAATCGCGGTTGGCATGGCCACCAACATCCCGCCGCACAACCTCTCCGAGGTTGTCAGTGCCCTGCTGGTGTTGCTCGACGATCCCGAAGCGGGCATCGACGAGTTGATGCAGAAAGTGCCGGGGCCGGACTTTCCCACCGCCGGCTTCATCCATGGCGTCGACGGTATCCGCTCCGCCTACGAGACCGGCCGCGGCTCGATCCAACTGCGGGCCCGCGCCAATATCGAAACCCAGGCGCGCGGCGACCGCCAATCGATCGTGGTCACCGAACTCCCCTACCAGGTCAACAAAGCACGGCTGATGGAGAAGATCGCCGACCTGGTGCGCAACAAAAAAATCGAAGGAATCCGTGACCTGCGTGACGAATCCGATCGCGACGGCATTCGCGTCGTCATCGACCTGAAGCGCGGCGAGATCCCGGAGGTGCGCCTCAACCAGCTCTACAAGATGACGCCGATGCAGACCTCCTACGGCATCATCTTGTTGGCCATCGTCGACAACCAACCGCGGGTGCTGCCGCTCAAGGAGATGCTCAGCCATTTCCTCAACCATCGTCGCGCGGTGGTGGTGCGGCGCACGCGCTTCGATCTGCGCAAGGCCGAAGCGCGCGCCCACATCTTGGAAGGAATCCTCAAGGCTCTCGATCAGCTCGACGAGATCATCGCCACCATTCGCTCCAGCCAGACGCCGCAGGAAGCGCGCGAGCGGCTGATGAGCGACTTTGCTTTGAGCGAGCCCCAGGCCCAGGCGATCCTGGAAATGCGGCTGCAGAAACTCACCGGGCTGGAGCGCGAGAAGGTCGAAGAGGAATACAAAGAGCTGGGCATACTCATCGAGGGCCTGCGCGCCATCCTCGGCTCCGACGAGCTGGTCGCCGAGGAGATCAAAAAGGAACTGGAAGAGCTGCGCGACACCTACGGTGACGAGAGGCGTAGCGAAATCGTCGACGGTGAGATCACCGAGATCTCGGTCGAAGACATGATTGCCGACGAGGACATGGTCATCACCATCTCGCAGGCGGGCTATATCAAGCGCTCGCCGCTGTCGCTCTACCGCGCCCAAAATCGCGGCGGCAAGGGGCGCAAAGGAATGGAAGCCAAGGAGGGCGACTGGGTCGAACACGTGCATGTCGCCTCGGCGCATAGCTACATCTTGGTCTTCACCCAATCCGGTCGCATCCACTGGATCAAGGCCTATGACATTCCCCAGATGGGGCCGGCCGCGCGCGGCAAGGCCATTGTCAACTTGTTGTCGCTCGAGCCGGACGAGAAACTGGCGGCCACCGTCACCGTGCGCGACTTCCAGGCGGAGGGAGAATCCCTGATCTTCGTCACCGAAAACGGTACGGTCAAGAAGACCGAACTCGAGGCCTATTCGCGTCCGCGCGCCGGGGGCATCATCGGCATCAACATTGACGACGACGATCGTCTCCTCGATGTGCGGCGCGCCAAGAGCGGCGATCACGTCTTCATCGCCACCGCGCAGGGGTTTGCGATTCGCTTTCAAGAGGATGTCGTGCGCTCGATGGGCCGCGCCACGCGCGGCGTGCGCGGCATTTCCCTGCGCAAGGACGATCGCGTGGTGTCGATGGAAGTGTTGCGCGAGCAGGGCGAGATCCTTACCGTGGCCGAGCGCGGTATCGGCAAGCGCACCGACCTTTCCGCCTACCGCGTGCAGGGCCGCGGAGGTAAGGGCATCATCAACCTCAAGGTCTCGGCCAAGACCGGCCAGGTGATCGGTTCGCGCCAAGTGCTCCCCGACGACGGCCTGCTCCTCATCACTCAAGAGGGCAAGATCATTCGCACCGGCGTCGGCAGCGTGCGAGTCACCGGCCGCTCGACTCAGGGCGTCAAGCTCATGGACATTGAGGGCAACGACCTGCTGGTGGCGATGGCCAAGCTGGGCGAGCCAGAGCCCGAAGAGGCTTCGGCTGCAAACGAAGGTTCAGGCGAGGAATAACTTCCGGGTCCTGACGCGGCCAAAATCCGTTCGCATGCAAAAAGATTCCAGTTTCGCGAGCTGGAGCCCGTTTGCCGGCAGCAGCTTGACCTACCGCCGCGCCTGGTGGTTTTACCTGGTGCTGGCGTTGGTCGGTGCGTTCTGGCTCGACACCAGCGCCGACCAGCCGATGTGGAGGTGGTTCGTCCAGCCCTGGACTTGGTCGCGTGATCTGGGGCTGGGTTTGGCTGGCGGGCTGAGCCTGGTCGCCGCTTCGCGGCTGCTGCGCTTGTTCACATGGGGCCGTGCGCTTGAAGACCAACTGCGCGAGCTGGTGCGTGAGTTCGCGCCCGGTGAAGCCTGGGCCTTGTGCATATTGGCGGCGTTCGCCGAGGAGGTCTTTTTTCGCGGTGGCATGCAAACGGCTTGGGGTGTGGTGATTGCCTCTTCGGCTTTCGGTCTTTCGCACCTGGGACCGGGGCGAGCCGGCGTGGTTTGGGCGCTGACGGCGCTGGCGGCGGGCTTCGTCTTGGGTGGGCTCTATCGCTTCACCGAAACCTTGCTGGCGCCCGTGGTGGCCCACGCCATTCTCAATCTCGTCAACATGCACATACTGAGAACGACTCCTCAGCCGGCCCTCGATCCGGAGGACGAAACAGAGGCGAAATCTCTTTCCAGCGGTTGGGTGGAGTAGGCTTGTAAGGCGAGCTTTCGAGCGCAGATCCCATGACCGGAGAGCAACCACAGTCGAGTTTCGAAAGCGCTGACAGCGGCCGACCGCTGATCTCCGCCATCGTCACCACTTTCAACGAGGAATACAACATCAAAGAGTGCCTGGAGTCGCTGCTGTGGTGCGATGAAGTTCTGGTGGTCGACTCCTACTCGACCGACCGCACCGTCGAGATCGTCAACTCGTTTGAAGGGGTTCGCCTGGAGCAGCGCACCTATTACGGGTCGGCGGCGCAAAAGAACTGGGCCATCGACCAGACGCAGAATGAGTGGATTCTCATCTTTGACGCCGACGAACGTTGTACCCAACCGCTGCGCGAGGAAATCGAAAAGCTCCTCACCGAAGGACCGGACCGCACTGCCTACGTCATTCGCCGCCGCGTCTATTTCCTCAACCACGAGATCTGCTTTTCCGGGTTCCAACACGACGAGGTGGTGCGCTTGTTTCAGCGCGACAAGGCGCGCTATCCCAACCGCCGGGTGCATGCAGACATGGTCACCGAAGGACCGACCCGGCGGCTCAAGAGCCGCCTGCGCCACTACATGGTCTACGATCTATCCGAGTACTTTCAGCGCATCACGCGCTACGGTATCTGGGGGGCGTCGCAGTTGTGGCGCGATGGTAAAAAATCCGGCCTGGTTCAGGTGATCTTTCGCCCCTGGTGGCGTTTCTTCCGCACCTACATCATCCAGTTCGGCATCCTCGACGGCCTGCACGGATTTGTCTTTTGCGCCATTCAGGCCTACGGCACCTTCGCCAAATGGGGCATCCTGTGGGGCTGGAGGGCGATGGAAAAATTCGGTTGGAAGCCGGATCTGCCCGAATTCGACGATTCCGACGAAACCTGGGAAGGCCTCGACGGCCTCACTCCACGGCAAGACCCTTAATCTTTGGAGCAGCTAGGAATAACTTATGACCGACAGCCAAGATGTCTTCACTCGCATCGACCAGGACAGCGAGCGCTACCTGGAAGAACTGAAGGACTACATCCGCATTCCTTCGATCTCGACCGATTCGGCTTATGCCGCGGAGGTGCGTCGTTGCGCTGAGTTTGTCGTCGACAGGATGAGAGAGGCGGGCCTGGATCCGCGCATCATCGAAACCCCAAATACAAAAAAAGGGGGACACCCCCTCGTCTACGCCGAGCGCATCGTCGACCCAGACAAACCGACGCTGCTCTTCTACGGCCACTACGACGTGCAGCCGCCGGACCCGCTCGACGAGTGGCGCCACGATCCCTTCGAGCCCACCGTCGAAGGCGAGCAATTGGTGGCGCGCGGCGCCACCGACGACAAAGGGCAGTCCTACTGCCACATCAAGGCGGTGGAAGCAATCGTCGCCGAGCGCGGCGAGCTGCCGGTCAACGTCAAATTCTTGATCGAAGGTGAAGAAGAGTCCGGCGGTGAAGCGATCGATGAGTTCGTGCGCGAGGACGGCGGCGACCTACTTGCCTGCGACGCGGTGGTGATCTCCGACTCCTCCATGTACGCCCCAGGACAGCCCTCGCTGCTCTATGGTCTCAAGGGTCTTTGCTACATTGAGCTGCGCGTGGACGGGCCCGATCATGACCTCCACTCCGGCACCTACGGCGGCGGCGTGGCCAATCCGGCCAACGCCCTCGCACACATTCTTTCCAAGCTGCACGACCCGGAGACCGGGCGCGTTCTGGTGCCGGGGTTCTACGACGCCGTTGAGCCGCTGGAGGACTGGGAGCGAGAGGGATTTGCCGGCTTGCCATTCAACGAGGACGACTATGCGGCCAGCGTCGGGGTCAGCGAGCTGCGCGGCGAGGAAGGTTTCACCACCCTCGAGCGGGTTTGGGGTCGGCCGACCCTGGATGTCAACGGCGTCTTCGGCGGCTACCAGGGTGAAGGCGCCAAAACAGTGCTGCCGGCGTGGGCCGGGGCCAAGCTTTCAATGCGCTTGGTTCCCTGTCAGACCCCCGAGGAGATCGCCGACAAGGTCATCGCCTATATCGAGGAGAATGCTCCGGCGGGTGTGCGTGTCCAGGCGGAGTTTCTACACGGCGCGGTACCAGTTCGGGTTTCCCTCGACGGCGAGATCGCCGAGGCCGCAGTTGCCGCCCAAGAAGATGTTTGGGGCAAGGCGCCGGTCAAAGTGCGCGAAGGGGGCACTATCCCGATCGTCGCCACCTTCGCCGACGTGCTGTCGGTGCCGGTGTTGTTGATGGGATTCGGTCTCAACGACGACCGGCTGCACTCCCCCAACGAGAAATTCGATATTCCTAACTTTTACGCCGGCATTCGCACAACGGTACGGCTCCTGGACCGCGTTGGCGGTGTAGCCTCCTAGCTTCGCTTCCAAGGCCAAAGATCCAAATCCAGGAAATTCTGCAGAGAGCCACCGTGAAGTCGGATATCGAACGCGAGTTCAAATTTCAAGTCGAGTCTCTCGGCGCCGTTCCTGAGAAGTTGCTGGAGATCGGCGCTGAACGGCAGTCGCGCACGCACATGGAGCGCAACTGGCTGTTCGACCGCGGCACTGCCATTCGCGACCAGGGCCAAGTCTTGCGCCTGCGCCAAGACGACACTGGCGCCCGCGTCACCTACAAGGGACCGGTGAGTTTCGAAGAGGGCGCGCGGGTGCGCACCGAAGTTGAGTTGGGAGTCAGCGACTTGGAGACTACCCGCACTCTCCTCAGCGCCCTCGGTTTTGAAGAAACCGGCTATTACGAGAAGCGTCGCGCCACCTGGTTGTTGGGTAGCGCCGAGATCTCTCTCGACGAGACGCCGATCGGCAGCTTTGTCGAGATCGAGGGTGACCGCGCAGCGGAAGTGGTCGCCTTGATGGGATTCGATCCGGCCGACGCTTTGGCCGCGAGCTACATAGAACTCTACGAGGCCTACCGCGCCGACCACCCGGACGCACCCGCCAACATGGTTTTTCCTGCTTGATGGTTGATCCCAAAAAGAGCCGGCCACAGCAGAGCCCCCTTTGCAATGGCAGCCGCTGACGCTGGGTCCGTTCGCGCGGTGGTGCTGGCGGCCGGTCTGGGCCAGCGCTTGCGTCCGCTCACTGAGAACATCCCCAAGCCATTGCTGCCGATCGGCGGCAGCACCGTGGTCGAACGAACCTTGGAGAGACTGCAGCGCGCCGGAGTCGAAAGCGTCGCCCTCAACTTGCACCATTTGGGAAACCAAATCCGCGAGCACCTCGGAGACTCATTTCGCGGCATGCCGCTCGTCTACTCTGTAGAAGACCGGCTCCTCGGCACGCTCGGCGCGCTCACCAACCTTCGAGACTTTCTCCAGCCGGCGGAAGCCATCGTCGTTGTCAACGGCGATTCGATCTGCGATTGGCCGGTGGAGGAAGCGATCGCGTTGCACCGCCGCCACCATCCTTGGGCGACGCTGCTGGTGAGCAGCTACGCCGACCCCGAGCGTTTCGGCGGTGGTGTCGGCGTCAACGATGACCGTCTCGCCAGCCTCCTGCCTCCCGTGCAGGGAATCCCACGGGTCTTCGCCGGCCTGCAGGTGTTCTCGCCGCGGCTGCTCGAAGGACTGCCGATCGCTCCTCTCGACACCGTGCGGGACCTCCATGACCCTGCTCTGCAACGCGGCGAAATCTTGTGCGCCCTGGAGTCTGGCGCGCCCTGGTTCGACCTCGGAACCCCGCGGCGCTATCTCGAAGCCGGTCTGCATGTCGCCCGCGAAGAGGAGTCTTCACCTTGGTCGCTGGACGCCAGAGTTGCGAACGGTGCCGAGATCCGGGATTGCTTGATCTTGAGCGACGCCAGAATCGGCGCCGATGTGATCTTGCGCGACTGCATCATCGGTCCTGGGGTCGACATCCCCTCCGGGTCTGACTACGCTAGCCAGTTGCTGACCCAGGGTGCCGACGGGCTGGTCGCAACACCCATCTAGGCCCCTGGTTCGAGTTCGTTTGACCGCACCATGACCTCGCGTCCCTACCAGCTCCTGATCTTCGATTGGGACGGCACCTTGATCGATTCAATCGACACCATCGTCGCCTGCACCGAAGCCACCATCGAAACGCTCGGCCTGGATCCGCTGCCACAGGAACGCATCCGCGCCGCCATCGGCACCAGCTTGCGCGAGACGGTGGAGTTTCTGGCTCCGGGCTGCGATGAAGGAACCTTCCAATCGGTGGTCGACACCTACCGGGAGCTTTGGTGGAGCGGCTACAACCGGCAGGCCAAGCTGTTTGCCGGAGTCGAGTCGATGCTGCGGGACCTGGTTGCCGAAGGCTACATTCTCGCCCTCGCGACCGCCAAGAACCGGTCCGGCCTCGAAGCCGATTGGGAGAAAACCGGGGTCGGAGATCTCTTTGCCGCCAGCCGCACGGTCAGCGAGTCCAAACCCAAACCGGGACCGGAGATGGTCCTGGACATTCTTGAAGAACTGGGCGCCAGCAACGAAACCAGCCTGGTCATCGGCGATTCCAGGCACGACATCCAGATGGCCCAGCGCGCCCGCGTCGACATCGTCGCCGTGGCCAGCGGAGCACAGCCGGAGGCGGCCTTGAACGAGCTCAACCCCCTTGCCTGCTTGCAGCGCGCAGTCGACCTGCCGCCCTGGCTCGAGCGACGACCGGTGGCGGTTCGCGAGGACTGATGTCGAACCCCGGCACAGTCCAGGCAAAGGCCCGTTCGTGGAGTTGGCCGGTGGCGTTCGTCGTCATCGCCGCCCTGGCGGTTCTTGCCTGGTGGCTGTTCTTGCGTTCGATACCGACCCTGCCGAGCGCAGCCGAGGCCACCCGTGCCGCTGCCGCCATTGCCCAGGCCTTCCGTCAGGGCACCTTGACTACCCAGTTCACCAACTACTCCACCGAAGTCGAAGGCGTCCAACGGCTGCAAGTGGCGACCCTGGAAACCACTGAAGTGGTGTCCCAGCGCGATTCGGCTTCGGTGCTGTGGGGGCAACTGCAGCTCCCCGACGTGGTGGTGCGCGCCGAAGTTCCCGTCACCTACACCTACTATCTCGACCTCAACGAACCTTGGACCCTGAACTGGGACGATGAGGCGCAAGTTCTCACCGTCGAGGCACCGGAGCTACGCTGGAATCCCCCCGCCGCCGATGTCTCCGGCATGCGCCTCGATGCCGGCGCCTTCGACAATCCGCTGCGTGACGAAGACGCCGCCATCGAACGCCTGCGCAGCCGACTCGGCGAGTGGCTGGAAACCCAAGCGGCCGGACACCGCGACCTCGTTGCCCCCACAGCCCGCGAGCAGACCGAAGAGTGGGTGCGTACCTGGCTTGCGGGTCAGTTCGGAGGAGCGGTAGACGTGCGGGTCCGGCTCAAGGGACAGGGCGAACGCTCGGTGACGATCAAGCTGCGGGGTTAGAGATCCGTTCGCGCTCGATATCGGCCAGCAGGCGAACCACATCCTCCACCTGTTCATACCCATTCCGCATCAAGAAGGCCGAGTTGCGCCCGTAGGACTTGGCGCCGAGGATGAAGAAGCCCGGTTCGGGGTTGGTGAGGGTGTCGGCCCCCGGAGCTGGCTGGGCGAGGCAGTCGCCGCCGAGGCCCCCGGCGGCGAGGAGCGCGGCTGAAAGTTTCATCGGCGCTCCGGTAGCGTAGCATTCGTGCACTTGTAGTCCACGGTAGATCGAGTCGTCGGCCGAGTAGCCGGTGAGGGAGAGGATGCGGTCGACTTCGATGGGCGCCTCCGCGTCGTCGTCCAGGTAGACGCGAAGCCGGCGGTCACCTTCAGATTTTTTAATTCGTTCGATCTGGGCGCCGATGCGCAGCGCGAACGGCGAGCCCGGCGCCACCAGCGCTTGTGCTTGTTGTTGTAGCTTCTTGCGCTCGGGCAAAGGGTCCTCATCGTCGATGAGCCAGTCGGCAGGATCCGAGCGCAGCATCCAGGTCACCTGAGTAATTGGGTGTTCTCGCACCAGGTCGGCGAGGGCCACTGCCGCGGTCATCGCCGAGTGCCCGCCCCCGACCAGTAAGATCTTGTGGCCGATCCAATCTTCCGATTCGGCCGCGAAGTCGACCAAATGGCGCGTGACCCCTGCCTGGAAACCAACTTCAGCGTCGGCTTCTCCGGGTGCGGGAATTCCGTCAGCGCCCACAGGGTTCGGATGACGGTAGGTGCCGGAGCAGTCGAAGACCAAGTCCGCTTCGTCGATGCGCTCGCCTTCGGGGCCGCGTACCAAAATCCGGAACGGTGCGTTCTCTCGGCCACCGCCGATCGCCTCGTGTTTGAGCAGCCCTTGGCGCCCGATCGAAAGAACTCTTGTCTCCAGACACCAGCACATCTGATCGGGTGGTAGTCGATGGGTAACCAATTGGTTAATTTGATCAAGAACCTCGGCCAACTCCGCCCCAGTCGGACAGGTGGTTTCGTCCGGGGTTGGCGCACCGCTTGTAGAAAGAACTGTCTTCATGCGCACCGAGAGGTTGAACGACCACGGGGTGAACAGGTGCACGTGCCCCCACCTACGCATGCTGTCGGCGATCCGTGGCCCCTGCTCGTAGACCCGCACCGGCCAGCCGCACTCTCGGGCCGCTAAGGCCGCCTCGATCCCCACCGGACCCGAGCCGATGACCGCGACGCGCGTTCGGTGCTGTGGTTCCGCGGGCATTAGAACCTTCCCCACGAGCGCTCTTTAGCCGGCAAAACCTCCAGGCAGGTCGTCCACCAGCCGCTTTCGATGGTGTCGATGAAAGGCTGTGGCAGGTTTTCTTGTCGCATTTCGTTGGCCAGGCGGGAGTGGTCGTAGGCGAGAGATCGAATCGAGATTATTGGCCCGTCTGTGGCCGCTTCGATCCGCGCGTAGCGAACGCAGGGGTCGCCGTCGTTGGCGGGTCGGCCGAGGGCGCCGACGTTGGCGATCTGCTTGCCGCTCGCTGTTTCGTCGGAGAGGTGCCGTTGCCAGGGTAGACCGGTGTGGGTGCAGAGAAAGCCGTCGCAGTGAAGTTGGCGGCAGAGAAGTTCGAGAAAGGAATCCGGAGTGGCGGTTTCGAATAGGAACTCGTTCACTCGTCGGGGCGACCCGTGTGAGAGGACGAGTTCTCGATCGCCGACCTGGATTCGGCGGTGCCGCGGCAAGCTCGCCATCCACAACCGGTCATCCGAGGAAGTGCGGGCGGCGGTGTAGCGGTAGGACAGCGCCGCGTAGTGGTTGTCGCGGGGGTCGGTGTAGCCGCAGGCGCAGTCTTCGGCTCCGGTGGCGATCGATTGTTCGTAGTTTCCTTGAATGCAGCGGATGTCATGGGCGCACATCATCTCCGGGATGCGTTGGGGATGGGGCCCGAAGCCACCCAGGTCCCCCAGACAGTAGATCGCTTCCGCTCCCCAGGCATTGGCTTCGTCGAGCAGGGCTTCGAGAGCCGGGGCGTTGTTGTAGACGCCGCCGAAGGCGATCACCTTGGACCAGCTTCCTTCTATCTGAGATCTCTCAACTTGAGGCCCTTCTGTCTCGAACCCTGCTCGTGAGTCCAGCCACGCTCGCACCGCTTCGGCGCGTGCCGCCGAACTCAAAGTTCGGCCGTGGCGTGCGGCTGCTAAGCGAAACTCTTCAAGGGGCACCAGTCGCTCGCCCCAGGTGGCGCGGCCGCGGTGGCGGGCCAACAGGTCTGAGTCGCTCAGGTGCGGCATGAGACTTCGTAGTGATGGCAAGTCCAACACGCTGGATGATCCAGCGGCGCCGGATTCAGGGTGTCGGCCAGGCGCGCACCCATGCGGGCGGTGGGTTCGTTGACCAAGATCGGGCACACCCAAACCCCTTGGTCGGTCACCATGCGGCACGACGAACACTGCAGGTGGTCCCAGGTCTGGAAGTCAGCGGCCACAAGATCCTCCTCGCTCAGGTGCTGCCACGCGGCGTAGCTGCCACCGCGCTCAACCTCTGAACCGATGGAAAACAGGGGCAGGACCTTGAGGCGCGGCTGCGTCACCCCCAAGCCCCGCAACAGTTCGAGAAACTTGAGCCGGCCGGCCTCACTGCCGACGCGATCATCAACTTCCGACACTGTGAGTACGGGATTGAGCCCAACTTCGCTCAGCCGCACCAGCGCCGCCAAGACTCGATCAAAGGTGCCGGGTCCGCGGATGGCATCGTTGTCTTTGGCGCTGTAGCCGTCGAGCGAGACCCGCAGGTCGAGTGAATAGCGCGATCGCTCGGACAACCCCTTGAGACGCTCGCACCGTTCTTGGGGTAGGAGCAGTCCGTTGGTGAGGACCGTCGCTGGCCCGTACTCCAACGCCGTCTCCAACATCTCTTCGATTTGCGGATGAAGAAAGGGCTCGCCGCCGGTGAAGTACGACTCTTTGACCCCCAACGTGGCGCCTTCCTCGAGGAAGTCGCACACCGTGTCGAAGGTCAAGAACTCGTGGGTGCGGTTGGTGGGCGACGACGAAACCAAACAATGCGTGCATGCGAGATTGCACAGCGTTCCGGTGACCTGGAACCACAGAGTGTCGAGGGCGCGCAGGGCGACGGTCGGCGTGGCGTTGGCGGCTTTTTGGGAGACCGTCGCTGGAGTGGGCATGGGGCTGGTTGGCGGCACGGCAAATACAGTCGAGATACAAGTGTCGATCATACGTGGGGCCAGTGAGGAGAGATTGACGACAAAGTCGTCATCCCGAGCGAACGAGCGGCGCGAGGAAGTCGAGGGATCTGGTTGGGGGGCGCAATGCTATCGTTTGCGATTCGTTCGCCCCCAGATCTTTCGACTCACCTTCGACTCGCTCAGGGCGACAGAGTCGTGCGTTTTCGATCCCGTCCCTCGATAAAATTTGCCGTTCGTCCCTGTGAGGACCGAAAATCGTGCCGGTACGAAGTCAACCAACGCGCCCCCAAAACCGATCCGCAAGGGGTTCCTCCGTTCAAGATTGGAGTGCTCATCGCGTCGATGAGCGCGCAACGGTGCCGCTACGGCCGCACGCGGCGCACCGTCTGGCCCTCTGCTACGCCAACTCGTACCACGTCGGCATGTCCAGCCTTGGCTTCCAACGCACCTACGAATTGGTGCACGCCAGCGACAACTGGACTGCGGAGCGCTTTTTTACCGATGGCAATGGTGAGCCTCAATCCCTTGAACCCCGGTCCGTCGAACTCGGATCCCCGCTGTCGGCCTTCCCTGTGGTGGCGTTCTCGGTCTCGTTTGAGGAGGACTACGTTGGCCTATTGCAGATGCTGGCCCGGGCGGGGATTCCGTTGCGTAGCGCCGACCGTGGCGATGGCGATCCGCTGGTGATGTTGGGAGGATCCTGCGCCACCATCAACCCTCTGCCGATGGCCCCGTTCGTGGACATCTTCACCCTTGGCGCGGCCGAGAACGTCCTGCCGCAGTTGCTGGAGGCGTTAGCTTCGCATGACCGCAACGAAGCGTTGGAGGCGCTTGCGGATCAGCCGGGGTTTTACATTCCGAAGCACCATGGGATTGAGCAGGTCGGCAAAGAGGGCAAGCTGGGCAAGCTGGATCTCGACGCGGAGCAAATGCGCCTTCCCGGCCACCTCCCGACATCCGCCATCGTCACCCCTCACACCGAATTTGCGGACAAGTTCCTGATCGAGATGTCTCGCGGCTGCCCCGAGAAATGCAAATACTGCTGGGCGACCTTTGGAATGGGGGGATTTCGCTGGCATCCGACGGAGTACATTCTCGAGGCTCTTGATCGTGGTCGTTCGGTGACCGACCAGGCAGGCTTTCTAGCCACCGCAGTGGGAGACCATCCCGAGATCGAGCGCATCTTGCAGGCCGCCAACGAGCTCGGCTTTCGCTCTGCGGTGTCGTCCATTCGCATTCCGGCAGTCACCGAGGTGGTCTTGGACGAGCTCTACCGCTCGGGAGACCGCTCCATCACGCTCGCCCCGGAAACCGGTTCGGACGAGCTGCGCGTCAAGCTCAACAAGCCCATCGGCAACGATCTGTTGCTGGAAAAAATCCGCCTCATCTTCCGCCGCGGATTCCGCAACTTGAAGCTCTACTTCATCATCGGTTTACCCGACGAGACCGACGAGGACATCGAGGCAATTCTCGAGCTGGGGCGAGCGAGCCGGTCATTGATGCTGGAAGAGTTGGCTCCAACCGGTGTCATCGGCGAGATTCACCTCGGCGTCAACGTTCTGATCCCCAAGCCTTTTACCGGCTGGCAGCGCCAGCCGATGACCGATCCGCGCGAGCTCAAGCGCAAAATCCGCTATTTGCAGCGCGGCGTGGCCAAAATCCCCAATGTGACTATGGGGTCGATGTCGATCAAACAGGCGGTTTGGCAGACCTTGCTCAGCAAGGGAGGAGCGGAAGCCGCTGAAGCCATCGAGCTGGCGGCAGAAGGTGAATCGACTGCGGCGCTGCTGCGACGCTTTTCAGGATTGGTCGACGACACTGTGTTTCGCTACTTCGATGGCGATCTACGCTGGCAGTTCTTGCGCGCGGCCTGAAGGTCGGCGGCTGGCACGCTTCACAATCTCGGCAAAAAGCGCGTAGTCCTCATCTGAGCGGTCGAACGCAAAACGCACGGCCACACGCCCGTACATGATCTCGCCATGGTCGGCGACCTCGGCGTGCAAGCTGACGCCTTTGCATCCGTTGGGCAGTACCACGTTAACCAGTGCCGGGTCCGAGGGAAATAAGAAGCGTAGATGAACTAGGGTACCCAAGGGCAGCGGTCGGCTCGTCCTCAGGATGAGATCCTCGGCACTAAAGGACTCCGCCTGCTGCATGCGCACGCCTTTCCTGGCGAGGTCTTCGACCTCGACCAAGATCGGCAACATGACTCTAAGTCCGGCGATGGACCGATAATCGGCAACCACTCAAAAGCCCCCAACAGCGTAGAGCGGCTCCCCCCGCGGAGGCGGAGGTTAGCAGGTCTTCTCGTTCGCGGGCTAGTTTGTCGACCCAGTTTCTGGTGGATGGGCTTCTGGGCGATCTGGATTGGTGTGAGCAGGATCGGGCGGGGTCACGTCTTTGACTTCACCACCGGTTTGACCTTTTTCGGCCGAGTGCTCTTTCCAGGAGCCGAATAGCAGGGTCAGCAGACCAAGAAAGACCTCGTCGAACATCGGGATGATGTCGGGTAGAAAGAGGTCAATCAAAAAGAGAGCGCCAACCAAAGTGAACAACTGCGGAAAGCGCAGACCGGCGGCGAAGCGGCGCAGGGCTTGAGGGATCAATTGCGTCAACACGACCGAGATTCTAGCCGCAGTTGTCAGTTGGTGATGCGCTCGCGTCCAGAGTAGACGTTGAAGCGACCCTCCCGCAAGAACCCAATCAAGGTCATACCGTAACGTCGCGCCAGCGACACCGCGCCGCTCGAGGGGGCCGAAACCGCCGCCAACACCGCGATGTTGGCGACCAGACATTTCTGCACCAACTCGTAGCCGCCGCGACCCGAGACCAGAACAATGTGGTCACCTCCCGGCAGCATTTGATGTTCGAGCCCGCGTCCGATGAGCTTGTCGAGGGCGTTGTGGCGACCGATGTCTTCTTCCACGAACAGCAGTTTTCCTTGCGCGGTGAAGAGTGCTGCGGCGTGGAGTCCACCGGTGCGCGCAAAGGTCGGCTGGCCGGCTTCTAAGGCGCGGGGCAGATCCAGAATGGTCTTCGGATCCACCAAAAGACCTTCGGCCAGTTCTGGCGTGCGTGGCAACTTGAGGCCCTCGAGGCCGGGCTTGCCGCAGAAACCGCATGAGGAATTGACGAACATGCGCCGAACCAAGTTGCGCGCCTGCGCAGCCCGATCTTGAGGCAGCTCGGCGACCACAATGTGCGGTTCAGGCTTGCCGTCCTCGCCTTTGGGCCGCGAGCAGCGCAGCTCGGTATCAGCCTCGATCAAACCCTCGTTGTAGAGCCATCCCCGGACTAGGTGCTCGTCGCTGCCAGGGGTGCGCATGGTGATCGCCAACGGCGTACCCTCACGGTCCCCGCCTGGGTCTCGCCAGCGGATTTCCAAAGGCTCTTCAACCGCCAGACGGTCGGGAAGTTGCTGGCGTGAGCCGTCGGAATGAAGCTCGATGTCGTACTCAATCGAGGAGTCGCCGACGGTGTCGTCCGCGAGCGAATTCCGCGACGCGCCATCTGAATCGGGCTGGGGCTCAGTGGTAGCATCACTGCCCATGCGACGGATTCTAATTCTCGGCTTCCTCATCACCGCAACTGCCTGCGCCAGTTTGCCCGGATTTGAAAAGCCGGAGATCACTTTGGCCGATCTTGATATCGACAACGTCGAGGTTTTTGAAACCCAAGGAACGATCACCGTGCGCATCGCCAATGGCGATCGCCGGCCCATGGTCATCGATGGTTCCTCGTTTCATTTATTTCTCGACGGAGCCAAGGTGGGGCGCGGATTGTCCAACGAACGCCTGGAGGTCGGACCGCTGTCAACTGCGACCTTGGAGGTTCCCCTTTTCGTCAGCAATCTGCGTTTGGCGTCGCGTGTCTATGCGCTGATGCAGGATCGCCGAGATGTCGACTACCGAATCAAGAGCAAGCTATGGCTCGACGGCCCGGTCGGTACGCGCAAGATCCGCCTCGAACATCAGGGCCGTTTCGACCTCGATCGCGAGTGACACCCAAACCACCTGATCGCGAATCCGTCCTCGACCTGCTGGAAGAAGCAGGAGGACTGCGAGAAGGCGTCGCGGGCGAGGTGCATCGCGAGACCGGCACGCCGGAAGCGGAAGTCTACGGCACCGCCAGCTTCTACCATCTCCTCTCCGACCCCAATTACGACGTGCGCGTGTGCCAAGGGCTGTCGTGCAAACTGGCTGATTGCGACGGTCTCAAGGGCGACCTGGAAGAGCAAGGACTCAAAGCGGGCTGGGTGTCTTGTTTGGGGCGATGTGACCAAGCGCCGGCCCAGTGGAGTCACGATAGGCCCGAAATGACTCCCGGCCACGTCTCCATTCTTGGAGAGCCAGCCCTCGATCTGCTGGCCGAGGAGTTTGGCGCCTACGAAGGGCTCGAGCGTGTCGTCGAAGCTGGCGCTGACTGGGCCATCGGCGAACTGGAATCCTCGGGCCTGGTCGGACGGGGCGGCGCCGGCTTTCCCACTCACATCAAGTGGAACACGTTACACGGCCAAGAAGAGAAAGAGCGTTACGTTGTCCTCAATGCCGATGAAGGCGAGCCGGGGACTTTCAAAGACCGCGAAGTGATTCTGCGCCGGCCGCACCTGGTGATTGAGGGATTGGCCATCGCCGCGGTGACTCTCGAAGCGAAGGACATCTATTGTTATGTGCGAGGCGAGTTCGGTCACGTCCGTACCGCACTGGAACGAGCCCTTGAGAAGGCGCGAGAAGGCGGCCTCGTCCCTTCCGATCTGTGCTGGCATTTCGTCAACGGCCACGGCGCCTATATCTGTGGCGAGGAGACGGCTCTCATCGAGGCGCTCGAAGGGCGGCGCGGCATGCCTCGTTTGCGCCCACCCTATCCGGTCGAAGTCGGTTTTCGCGGCAAGCCGACCTTGGTGCAAAACGTCGAGACAGTGGCCTGTTTACCGCCAATCTTGCGGCGCGGGGGAGCTTGGTTTCACTCGCTGGGGCGCGGCCAAGGCGGCACCAAGCTCTACTGCCTTTCGGGGCACGTGGCTCGGCCTGGCGTCTACGAAGCCCCCTTGGGCGTCAGCTTGAACGAATTGTTGATTGAAGCTGGCGGAGCGGTCGGTGTGCTCAAGGCGTTTTCGCCGGGTGGGGCCTCAAGCGGGTTCTTGCCAGCGGCCGAGGCGGATCGTCCTCTCGACTTCAAGCATCTAGGCGAAGCCAATTCGATGCTGGGGTCAGCAGGTGTCGTGGTGCTCAACGATACCGTCGACATGGTGGAGGCGGCCCTCACCCAGGCGGTATTCTTTGAAGACGAGTCATGCGGTCAGTGCGCTCCCTGCCGCATCGGCACGCAGATCCTGCGGCAAACGCTGGAGCGTTATCAGCGCACTCAGGATCGTCAAGGTCTCGAGCATCTCGAGGAAGTCATGTGGGGCATGGGGGAAGCTTCTATTTGTGGACTGGGCCAGGCGGCCTACCTGCCATTGCAAAGTGCGATGACGTACTTTCCGGCTGAATTTGGCCTGGCGACCAGTCCGAGCTTCACCGCCTAAGGCGCGAACGGTACGTCGCCGCCTGCGACGTCGAGCCAACCGACATGACACCGACATCCAACCCCTCATTGTGGGCGCCACGGAACTGGCCAATGTGGTTGGGATTGGGAACGTTGCGCGCGTTGTCCGTACTCCCTTTGCCAGTGTTGTGCGCATTGGGAGGAGCAATCGGCACCGTTGGCTTCGCCGCCGTGAGATCGCGCCGCGAGGTTGTATTGTGCAACTTGAGGGCGTGCTTTCCGGAACTGAGCGAAAAACAGCGTATCGACTTGGCTCGCGAGCATTTCAAGTTCTTGTCACGCTGTGTGCTGGCAACGGGGATCCCCTGGTGGTCTTCAGCCAAACGATTGAATCGATTAGTGCAGTGCACCAATCGACATCATCTCGATGACGCCCGCGAGCGCGGTCCGGTGATCCTGTTGGTTCCGCACTTCACAGCCCTAGAGGTCGCTGGGTTTTACCTGGCTTTGAATACACCGCTGGTCACCATGTACCAGCGAGCCCATCAGGAATTGTTCGATACGGTGCAATACAACGCCCGTCGTCGCTTCGGCATTGAGCTAGTTGAGCGCAAAGGGGCTCTACGAAAGATCGTGCGCCTGGTGCGCAAAGGGAAGGTGTTTTTCTACCTTCCTGATCAGGACCCAGGTAAATGGAACGATGGTGTCTTTGCGCCATTCATGGGGGTGCCTGCTTACACTCATCCGACGTTGTGCCGGTTTGCGCGGTTGACTCAAGCCACCGTAGTGCCGTGTTATCCCAAGATGCTTTCCAAAGGAAAAGGGTTTGAATTAATCTTCGCGCCGCCTCTTCAAGACTTCCCCGCCGAAGACCTGGTGGAAGACGCAGCGCGCATGAACCTCGCCGTCGAGGAAGGCGTGCGCTTGATGCCCGAGCAGTACTTCTGGGTCCACAAGCGCTTCAAATCTCGCCCCGAAGGCGAAGCCCCGTTCTATCAATAGGCCGCAGCCTAGGCTGCGAAAGCGGCCAGGACATCGAGCACCGATTCGATGTCTTCTTCGGTGTGCTCGGCCGAGACCTGAAAGCGAATGCTCTGGTCGCCCTTGGGGACGACGGGGTAGTTGAGTCCCGTAGCGAGGATTCCGTGCTCGTAGAGGTGGGCAACCAAAGCCGTTGTGCGGTCCGTGTCGCGCACCATCAGAGGCGTCACCGGGTGGCCTCCTGGGATGGTCTCAAAGCCAAGATCATTTAACCCTTTTGCAAAACGTTCGGTCATCGACCGCAAATGCCCCAGCCGCGCGGTTCCTTCCGGGCTATCTAAGATCTCGATCGCCTTGCTGGCCGCGGCGGCTTCACCGACGGTGATCGGATTAGAGTAGATGTAGGTGGGCGCGGACTCACGCAAAAAGCGAACCAAGTCGGCGCTCCCGGAGACGTAGCCGCCATTGACGCCCAAGGCCTTACCGAGAGTGCCGACGACAGCGTCGGCACGACTGTTTTCGTGCTCTTCGGTACCCCGGCCGGTGTGGCCAAAGGCGCCGACGCCGTGGGAATCATCGACAACGACAAACACATTCTCTTCGTACCGCTCATCGTAACGACGCGCGAGATCCATTATCTGTGCCAAGGGTGCCGACGACCCGCGCATGGAGAAGATGCCGTCGGTGACCACCACGGCTCGCTTTCCCTCTCCTTCTTGAAGCGCTTTCTCCAACTCGGCCATGTCGAGGTGGGCGTAGATCTTCTTTTCCAGCGGACGCGCCAGGCGCATGGCGTTAATGATGCAGTTGTGATTCAAAGCATCACTGATGATGGTGGTGTCCCCGGTGATGAGAGGGACCAGAACGCCAATGGTGGTGGCGTAAGCAGAGCTGAAGATCATCGCCGCTTGACGATCGTGGAACGCGGCCAAGCGCTGCTCGAGTTGCAGGTGCTGGCGATAGCTACCGCTGATGAAACGAACCGCGCCAGGCCCGACTCCAAACGCCCGGGTCGCATTCTCCTCGGCGGCGATAACTTGAGGATGCAGTGCCAGCCCCAAATAGTTGTTGGAGTTCATCTTGAGAAAAGGCCGGTCCCCTTCACCGTCGAGGGTGTAGCGGGGACCGCGACCGCCGCTGGCAGGAATGACCGAAGTGATGACGCTCTCGTCGCCCTTGGCGGTTCCCGCTCGTTCCAGCTCAGCAACCCGTGCGGCAAGAACGGTGTCAAGTCGATCTGTGGGCACAGTATTTCCCTTTTGGTTAAGTGTTATCCTGGTCAGTCGAAAGTCGGCGCTCGAGGTTGGACAGCATGTCTTCGGTCATTGCCGCAAGATCGTACTGCGGCTGCCAGTCCCATTCGGCTCGCGCGGCGCTGTCATCGAGTGAATTGGGCCAAGAGTCGGCGATGGTCTGGCGAACCGGATCGATGCGGTAGTCGATGCGGAAGGCAGGAATGTGTTGGCGAATCGCCGCGGCGAGTTCTTCCGGCGTGAACTGCATGGCGGTGACATTGAAGGCATTGCGGTGCTGGAGGCGGGTTGGATCGGCTTCCATCAGTTCGACCGCAGCGCGGATGGCGTCGGGCATGTACATCATGTCGAGTCGTGTGTCGGCGCTCAGGAAGCAAGTGTAGTGGCGGTAGCGCAAGGCCTGATAAAAGATGTCTACCGCATAGTCCGTGGTGCCACCGCCGGGAGGCGCAGCCCACGACACGATGCCCGGATAGCGCACGCCGCGCGTGTCGACCCCAAAACGCTGGTGGTAGTAGTTGCACAAGAGTTCGCCGGTGACCTTGCTGACTCCGTACATGGTCGTCGGGCGTTGCACGGTGTCTTGCGGCGTATTGTCCTTGGGCGTGCTGGGACCGAAGGCGCCGATCGACGACGGCACGAACACCGCGTAGTTTTCTTGCCGTGCCACCTCCAGAACCGAGTAGAGACCGCCGACGTTGAGTTCCCACGCCGCCTGAGGCTTCTCTTCCGCGGTCGCCGAAAGCAAAGCCGCCAGATGGAACACCGTGTCGACTTTGTGTCGCCCCAGGACGCCGTGGATCTGACCGCGTTTGGTGCAGTCGAGGTGCTCGAAGGGGCCATCGAGATGAGGGCTTCCGGCCTGCGGCATGCGGATGTCGGACGACAGCACATTGTCCACACCGTAGCGCTGCCGCAAGGTGGCTACCAGTTCGGTACCGATTTGTCCGAGTGCTCCAGTGACGAGAATACGTTGCATAGTGCATGCGGCGGGTACCGTCCGGCGAGCCCGCAAGGGAGAATGCTAGCTTGAATCAGCGCTGAATAACCCTTCGCCCGGTCTGAGCAGAAAGGGTAGGTCAGCTCCGCTCTGCCGAGCCTAGCGTGCCCGTTGCATCCTCACGAACGCGCGTCGATTGGCCCAATCGAAGTAGATGGGAGACAACCCATCAATCGGCAACAGGCCGTCTTCACTGCGGTTTACGACCTCAGGTAGGAGCACTGGGCCGCGGACGGATAAGTCATTGCCGATCGTGGAATGCGGCACTTGCAGTGCAAGCCGAGTTCCGGCGAGAGACGCTAAACGAACCTTGGAGGTGCGGAACCTAGTGCTTCGGTGAGCCGTTCTTGCGGCTGTACCGAAGAGAATGAAGGATGTTGCGCCACTATCCACAACCAATGTCATATGAGCATTCCGGCTGCGGTTGAGAATGCGAACCGGTAGCCGTAGTGACGGCCTGCCGGCTAGGAACCCGAGTTCGATGACGTGACCACCTTGGTGGTTATCTCGGTCGAAGCTCAACCATCGTCCCTTGGTGTCGAGCATCAACGGACCTTGCGCCAGAGCATCCATACCCAGAATGCCATCAACGGAGCCCCATCCGGCAAGTTCATCCGAAGTCTCGTTCCAGCCGACGCGTTCAAGATGAAGATCCCGTGATCCCAGCCGAATCGTCAATGGCGAACACGCCACCTTCACGGTGCCCATTGGTGTCTCCAGTTGTCTTATTTGTTGTGGTTTGAGGCCTAAGCGCCGGGCGACAGAACGGCGCAGGAAAGAACGGGTGCTGCCGGTATCCAGGAGCATCCAAAGGTTCTTACCAGATACCTGAACCGGAGCTGCAACCGTCCCATCGGGCAGCCGCCGGAGACGCACTTCCTCGGCAGAGGTTGGAACCGTTGTCGAAACAATGACGATCCCGGCGATCAATAGGTTGCGGCAATGTGACGTCACGAGAGCCTCCTTGTAAGCTCTGTGACGATGGAATCCAGGCTGGTTGCGGGTCGTGACGAATGGCCAACAACTGAATGATGATTAGCTGATGTTCCGCCCCGAACCACCGCGGGATGAGCGAGAGTTGCCGGAGCGCTTTAGCTTCGAGGGATGTGAGGTGGACCTTCCGACCGCCAGGATATGGCGGGCAGGTCTAGCCGTCCACCTTGAGCCAAAGGCCTTTGATCTGCTGTTGTTGCTAGCGGCGAATCGCGGCCGTATCGTTGAGAAAGAAGAGATCTTCGAGCGGATTTGGGAAGGCGTCTACGTCAGCGATAACGCGCTGACCCGGGTGATATCGCACCTACGCCACGTGTTGGGTGACGAGCCGGAGAAGCCATCGGTGATTGAAACGGTGCGGACTCGCGGATACCGATTCCTACCCGAGATCCAGAAGCTGATCCCCGATCGCTCGCAGTCCACGAAGGAAGCACCACGTTCCAAACGCTGGCAAAAAGCCGCCTTGGCATTTCTCGTCGTGGCTGCAGTCGGATTTGCATTGCAGTTTCGGGCTTCTCGCCAGGGTCGCGAATCCTCACAAGTCAATTGGCGGCCGGTGCGATTGACGGTGGAATCCGGCTTCAACGCCGACCCAACATTTTCACCGGACGGCAGCCACATCGCTCATATAGCCACCTCTGCCGACGGACTGGATGTCTTCGTCCGGTCAACGGTCGGGGGATCGCCCCAACGTTTGACGTTTGACGGGAGGGTCAAGCGCAATCCCAATTGGTCACCACGAGGCGACCTGATCGCCTATGAAGACCGTGACCGGGAGGGAATTTGGGTGGTTCCGTTCAGCGGAGGTATGGCTCGTCAACTAACCGACACTGGCAACCAACCCGCGTTCTCGCCTGATGGCAGAACGATTGTCTTTGCCGATCGTGCCGTTGTGCACAACGAGACCTGGCCGGCGCAGTTTGGCTCGACCTTGTGGCTGGTGGACCTTCCTCGCGGTGAGCCACGCCAACTCACAGAACGCAATATCACTGACGGCGGACATGGCATGCCGTCCTTTAGCCCGGACGGGAAGTGGGTTGTTTTCGCCACCGGCACCTATACGGGCGGACAGTTGTGGCGAGTACCCGTCACTGGTGGCAGGCCTGAGGCGATGGTGTCGCCTCGTCCCGGAGACCGGTTTACCCACCCCGTAGTTTCACCTGACGGCCGATTCGTCTACGCTCTACGCCTGAGTCGCGCACAGTCGCGGGAGGTTGTCCGCGTCAGCTTGGATGGAGCGATGTCCGAGGCTTTAGAGCTTGCTTTCATAGAGAAAGGCGTTAGCGATCTTGCACTGTCTCCGACCGCCGAAAGTCTTGCATTCTCTGTTATGGAGTCCAAGAGTCGAATCCAAGAGGTCGCGATCGACGGGGACTTCAAAGTTTCAGCATCGCCACAAACACTGGCCGCGCCTTCCGACGACGTGCGCGTCACCCGGCCGCGGTATTCGCACGATGGAAAAATGTTGGCCTATTGGCATTATCGCGAAGGTGCTCAACCGGACATTGTGGTCGTAGACCGCAACGGCGACCAACTCTGGAGCGTCCGCGCTATCGAAGCCTCCCGCGCGTTTTTCTTTTCGTGGCTGGACGACGGACGGCTCGTGGTGCCAGCGCCACGAGACGGAGAACAGGATTTGATCGTGGATGTGAAGCAAAGAAGAGAGTACGAGTTGCCTGCACAAAACGCCCTCGCTGATCGTTTTTCAAAGCTAAGACCTCGACACTATGTGATCGGCCCTGACGGCCAGCGGGCATTGTTTACAGGTCTGGTCGACTCGGCACGAGAACTCTTTGTGTGGGATGCCAACACCAATAGTGCACGTCAGGTGACCCAAATTGGCCAAACTGTGGGTTGGCCTGAATGGGCGTCCGATGGCGGGCAGGCGATCTTTTCGGTCGAAACTTTCCCTGACCTGGGCAATGAACTGTGGATGCTGTCTTTACCTGATGGCGATTTGACTCAGATACGGGCAGGTCGCGGCCTTTCGTGGGGAGCCACAAGAGCCCCTAACGACAACCGAGTAGCATACGCAGCTTTCCGCTCCGGGCAGTGGCACTTGGCCATTGCCGGACCGGACCGGGCCGAGCAGTTGCTGCTTTCTGTTCCCACCTTTGGTTACTTGCGCTGGCTCGATTGGTCACCCAGTGAGGATCGGATTGCCTACGAGCAAACGAGTTTTCAGTCACAGATATTTACCGTGGATCTGTCCTCGCCGGAGGAGTCGAGCGGAGAGTAACGACCACTTCTCACCCCACTACGACGAGCTGCCTCGTGGCCAGCGTAGAATCGTGGCTAGGCTGATGACCAAAGACCGCAACCAATTCTTCGTCATCGACGGCAACGAGGTCGACTTTTGCGATGGCGAAACCGTCCTCGAAGCTGCGGCTCGCATCGACATCGACATCCCGACCATTTGCCACGATCCACGGGTGACGCCCGCAGGCGCCTGCCGCATGTGCCTGGTGGAGGTCGAGGGTTCACGGCTGATGCAGCCGGCCTGTGCCTTCAAGACGGCGCCCGGAATGGTGGTGCGGACGCAGACGCCGCGCGTCGAGCGCAACCGCAAGTTCATCCTCTCTCTACATCTCGCCGATACGCCGCAGGATCGCGCGGTCGCCGAAGACAACAGTCCGTCGCGGCTTTTCGATCTCGCCGACGTACACGGAACTGCAGGCGAGTGGCTGTCTGTGGATGCAGTGCGTCAGGGACGGGACAACGACGATCCCTTCATCATTTTCCGTCCGGATCGCTGCATCTCCTGTTCGCTGTGCACGCGTTATTGCGAGGAGGTAGAAGCGGTTTCGGCGATCACCCTTGCCTTTCGTGGCGCCTACACCACCATCTCGACCGCCGACGGCCGCGGTCTCCTCGATTCCACTTGCGAACTCTGTGGTGGCTGCGTCGATGTTTGTCCTACCGGCGCCATGGGCGAACGCTCGGGCCTGGAGTACGGCAAGCCCGAGAAAGAGCTGGACAAAGTGCGCACCACTTGCAACTTCTGCGGCGTTGGCTGCCAAGTGGACCTCAACGTTGACCGCGACGCCAACGAGGGGCGCGGCCACATCGTCAAGGTCACCAGCCCGCCGCCCGGAACCACCGTCAACGACGGCAATTTGTGCGTCAAAGGGCGGTTCGCCAACGACTTCATCCACCATGAGGATCGGCTGACGACGCCGTTGGTGCGGGATGAGTCGGGCGCCTTGGTGCCGGCGTCCTGGGACACCGCCCTGGATCGAGCCGTGGCCGGCTTGCAGGAGGTTGCCTCCGAACACGGAGCCGACGCTCTCGGTTTCATCAGCTCGTCACGCTGCACCGTCGAAGAGAACTATTTGATGCAAAAACTGGCACGCGCAGCCTATGGGACCCACAACGTCCATCAATGCGCGGCCACGTGACACGCTCCGACGGTCGCCGGTCTGGTGACCACGTACGGAGCGGGGGCGATGACCAACTCCATTCCGGAGATTCGTGACGCCGAGTTCCTCTTCGTAACCGGATCCAACACCACCGAAGCGCATCCCATCATCGCCATGGAGATGAAGCGGGCGGTTCGCAACGGCGCCCGCATCGCGGTTGCCGATCCGCGGCGCATTCCGCTCGTCGACTACGCCGACTGGCATCTGCAGCTCAAGCCCGGGACGGACGTATGGCTTTTAAACGCGATGGCCCACGTCATCGTCAGCGAAGGTTTGGAGGCCAGCGATTGGATCGCCGCCAATACCGAGAACTTCGACGCCGTGCGCGAAACGGTGCTGCGCTACTCGCCCGAAGATGCGGAGAAAGCCACCGGCGTACCCGCCGAGTTGATTCGCGAGGTGGCGCGCATCTATGCCTCGACCGAGCGCGCCGGCATCTACTACACCCTGGGAATCACTGAACACACATGCGGCACCGACAACGTCTACGCCCTCTCCAACCTAGTGCTGATGACCGGGCACCTGGGGCGCCGCTCGATGGGGATGAACCCACTGCGCGGACAGAACAACGTCCAGGGTGCCAATGATGCCGGCGCCACCCCGGTCTTCTACCCTGGTTACCAATCCGTGACCGATCCAGAAGTGCGCGCCAAGTTTGAACAAGCTTGGGGAGTGCAGCAGGGGGAAGAGCCAGGGCTCAATCTCAACGAGATGATGAAGGTGATGCAGAAGGGTGAGCTGCGGGGCCTCTATCTCATGGGTGAAGACATCGTGGTCTCCGAGCCCAACGCCGGCAAGGTCGAGGAGGCGCTCAACCAGATCGACTTCCTGGTCGTGCAGGACATCTTTCTCAACGAGTCCGCGCGTTACGCCGATGTCATCTTGCCCGCCGCCTGCTTCGCCGAAAAGGAAGGCGTCTTCGCCAACTCCGACCGGCGCGTGCAGAGAGTTCGCCAAGCGGTCGAGCCGCCGGGTGAAGCGCGCGCCGACTGGCGCGTGTTGCTCGAGGTCATGAAGCGCTCGGGACTCGAGCAGCCCGACTACCAACACCCTTCCCAGATCTACGACGAGATGGCGGCCCTGACTCCAAAATTCGCCGGCATATCCCACCAACGCATCGAGAACGAAGGTGGCCTGCAATGGCCGGTGACCGGCCCCGATCAGCCATCGACCGAGTATTTGCACAAGGGCGGCGTCCTGCGTGGAAAAGGCCTCTTCCAGCCGGTCGAGTTCGAACCTCCGTTCGAACAGGAAGATGCGGAGTACCCGCTCATTCTCTCCACTGGCAGAACGCTCTACCACTACAACGCCGCCACCCAGACACGGCGCTCCACCGGGCTGTCTTCGAAGCAGCCCGAGGCCTTCGTTGAGATTCATCCTCGGGACGCCCGCGACCTCGAGATCGAGGATGGGGAGATGGTGGATGTTGTCAGCCGGCGCGGCCGAGTGCGCTGTCGGGCGATGGTCAGCCGACAGGTTCGCCGCCGAGCAATCTGGATGCCCTTCCATTTTCCACAAACATTAACCAATCGCTTAACTGTCGACGCCGGTGACAAAGTGACGGGCACTGGCGAGTACAAAGTCTGCGCAGCTCGGATCGAAAAGATCGCCGAGAATATGGAAGCGAAGACCTTCCGGGGTGCTTATGCTCGCGCCGCCAGCTTGAGCTGAGGATCGATGTTTCCAGAGAGAGAGGAAATCCGACCCCTGTTGGAGCGGGTGCAGCAGGAAGCGAGTGCCTACCTTGAGTCGCTCGATGAGAGGGCGTTGCTGGGCCAAGATCCCGAAGCAGCCCTGGCTGGCTTTCGTCGCAGTCTGCCCGAAAGCGGCAGCGGCGCCAGTGCCGCGCTGCAAGAGCTGATCGAGCGAGGGATGGAGGCCACCGCGGCCACCTCCGGTCCGCGTTGCTTCCACTTCGTCATTGGCGGAGCCACGCCGGCTTCCCTCGCCGCGGATTGGTGGGCATCGACCCTGGATCAGATCGCCTACACCTGGGTGACTACCCCGTTGGGAGTCGAGCTCGAAGTTGTGAGCCTGGATTGGCTCAAGGACTTGATGGACTTGCCACGCGACCACTTCGGTGTGATGACCACCGGCGCGACGATGGCGAATTTTGTCGGCCTTGCAGCGGCGAGGCAGTGGTGGGGAGAACGTCAGGGCGTCGACATTTCCGAACGGGGTATGAGCGAGTTGCCGCCGATTGCGGTGATTTCGAGCGGCTATGTGCACGCCAGCGCAGTCAAGGTTTGCTCGATGCTGGGGATCGGTCGCGGCCAGGTGATTCGTTGCTCAAGTTCGCCCACGGGTGCAGTCGATCTAGAAAGGATGGAGGCAGCACTTAGGGACTTGGGCGGCAGACCGGCGATTCTCATCGCCAACGCCGGTGAGGTGAACGCCGGCGACTTTGACCCGGTCGACCAGATCGCCGATCTGGCGGAGCGCTACGATGCCTGGCTGCACGTCGACGGAGCGTTCGGGCTTTTCGCCCGCTGTTGTGAATCGACTCGCCATCTCACGGCCGGTGTCGAGCGCGCGGATTCGATTACCGTCGACGGCCACAAGTGGCTCAACGTTCCCTATGACTGCGGTTTCGCTTACGTCCGCGATCCGCAACTGCTGGCCAAATCTTTCGCTTACACTGCCGCCTATCTGCCTGCTTCCGACGACCCCAAGCTCACCATCGGTGCTTTCGGTCCAGAGAGCTCGCGTCGTGCTCGGGCGTTGTCGGTATGGGCCTCTCTCCGTGCCTACGGCCGCCAAGGCCACACCGAAATCATTCAGCGTAACCTCGACCTGGCGCAGCATTTAGGCCGCGTCGTCGATGAGACCCCAGAGCTGGAACGCCTTGCCGGCGTCCAGCTCAATATTGTCTGTTTCCGTTACAACCCCGGGGACCGCACCGAAGTGGAACTCAACGATCTCAACCGCTGGCTCGGCGAGGCAGTGCTCAGTGACGGCCGCGTCTACGTCGGTACCACCGACTACGCGGGCAAAGTTGCTTTCCGCCCCGCGATATCGAACTGGCGCACGCGCGCGGCGGACGTGGAGCTGCTAGCTGAGGTCATCCAGGAGCTAGGGAGTACTTTGTGAGCGAGCATGATGTCAGTTTGGTGGAGCAAGGCCGAAATATTCTGGTGCGAGAGCATTGTGAGGAGATCGCTAGTTATCGGCGTCGGCTGGAAGAACGCCACATCGAAGCTCTCGCCAGTGATTCATTCATCGAGCGCTGGCGAACCAGGCGCTTGATCCGCCGCAAAGTGCGGGAGTACAAAGAGTCTCTGTGTCCCACCAAGGCAAATTACTGATCGGTGAGCGACTGCGGCGAACATTGTCCTGGGCCGGCGTGGGTGTCTTGTGCGCTGTGGTTCTCACCTTGCGCTCCTCAGCCGAAGACCGCTCCTCAACCGAAGACCGCTCCTCAACCGAAGGCAAGGTGACGATCACGACCCATCCCGGAGCCGATCCCGTAACCGAGGAGTTCGCGCAAAAACTGGCTGCTGCAGTGGCGACACACGGGGAAGATTACCGGCCGCGCACGCGCCACCTAAATGCAGACGGCTCCGCACAATTTATAAATCGGTTAATCAACGAGGCAAGTCCCTATCTCCTGCAGCATGCGCACAACCCAGTGAATTGGTATCCCTGGGGCGACGAAGCCTTCGATACCGCCAAGGAGCTCGACCGTCCGATCTTGCTATCGATTGGATACTCGACCTGCCATTGGTGTCACATCATGGAGGAGGAATCCTTTGAGGACTTGGAGATCGCCGAGTTTCTCAACCGCTACTATGTTGCGATCAAAGTAGACCGAGAGGAACGACCGGATGTGGATTCGCTTTACATGGCCGCGGTGCAGGCGATGACCGGCGCAGGGGGTTGGCCGATGACGGTGTGGCTGACTCCTGGGGGCAAACCTTTCCACGCCGCTACGTACATTCCTCCTCGAGACGGAGACCGCGGCACCCGAACGGGGTTCTTAACTCAGCTCAGCTTGTTGCGCGATGCCTACGCCAACCAGCGCGACCGTGTGGACCAGGTTTCCCAGTCTTTGGTCGAGCGGGTGCAATCGATGCTGGGGGAGCTCGCGGCAGTTGACGACAACGTTCCCGGCCCGGAGTTGATCGGTACCGCCGCGGCGACCTACGCGGGCCGCTACGACCACGAATATGGTGGCCTCAAGCAGGCGCCTAAATTTCCCAGCCATCTGCCGGCGCGACTGATGCTGCGCGCTACGGCCCAAGACGCCGAGCATTCCTATTTGGAGATGGTGATCCACACGCTACACGCGATGGCTGCGAGCGGAATGTACGACCAACTCGGCGGTGGCTTCCACCGCTACTCGACCGACCGCCAATGGCTGGTGCCACATTTCGAAAAAATGCTCTACGACAACGCCCTGTTGGTGCCGGCCTATGTCGAGGCGTTTCAAGCTAGCGGAGATTCGGCCTTGGCCACGATCGCCCGCGACGTGCTGGCTTACTTGGATCGCGAAATGTCGGCTCTGGAAGGCGGCTTCTTCTCTGCCACCGACGCCGACAGCCGCAATGCTGAGGGGGAAATGGAAGAGGGTTGGTTCTTCACTTGGACGCCAGATGAACTACTGGCGGCGCTAGATCCGGCCAAAGCAAAAAGGATCATTGAAAAATACCAAGTGACGGAAGCAGGACACCTTGAAGGCCGGTCTATATTTCACTTATCGGTGAATCGTCCCGGACCCTTCGATGACGAGGAGAGCTTAAGAAGAGAGCTCCGGGAGGCGCGTGCCCGCCGACCGGCCCCCTTGTTTGACGACAAGATCCTGACCTCTTGGAACGGTCTGGCGATCTCAGCCTTTGCTCGTTCCGGAATGGCCCTGGCCGAACCGCAACTGGTGCAGCGCGCCAAGCGCGCCGCGAGTTTCGCGACCGCACACCTTGTGGACGGAAATCGCCTGCACCGTGTTTATCGCAAAGAACAGGTGGGCGGGTCCGGAGTCCTGGATGACTACGCTTTCTTGATCGCGGGGCTGCTGGACCTCTACGAAGCGAGCGGCGAAGTGGAGTGGGCGGAGCAAGCGCGAGATCTTCAGGCGGCTCTCGATGAGCGTTTTTGGGACGCGACCGCCGGCGGCTACTTCCTCACCGCCGACGATGGCGAACAACTCCTTGCCCGCGAGAAACCCTCTTACGATGGCGCCGAACCGAGCGGCAACTCGATCGCGGCCATGAACCTGTTGCGCTGGTCCGAGATGACAGGAGAGGATTCCTATCGGCAGCGCGCCGACGCTCTGTTCAAGGCTCTCTCAGGGCGATTGCAACGCGCGCCGACAGCACTGTCCGAGCTACTCACTGCGCTCGACTTTCGCCACGCCGAGCCCAAAGAAGTGGTGCTGGTGGCGCCGCACAATCTGTCCGAACTGGAGCCATTTCGAGCCGTGCTGCGAGACCAGTTTCGACCCCACTTGGTGCTGCTGCAAGCTGTCGAAGGGGATGACCTCAAGCGACAGGCGACGATCTTTCCAGTGCTGGCCGGCAAGTACGCGATCGATGGCGAAGCTACCGCCTACGTCTGCCAGGCGGGAACTTGCAGGAAGCCGACGACGCAAGCCTCTGAATTCGCCGAGCTACTGGCCGCAGCACCCAACTCGTCGAACGAATAGAGGTCAGTCGAACGAGTAAACAAGGCTCGCTGTTGTGAGGGTGTCGGTTTGCTCGATCCCCTCCGGTGCGTCGGTGTTGTGGCGAACCGCGACACTGACGGCGAGAGCAAAGTCGTCGTTAATCGCCACCGTCAGCGCCGCGTCGTTTTCGACCAGAGTGTTGCTGCTTCCAGACTCGATCAGAAGCCGGTTGGCGATCGTTGTTGAAACGGTCAAAGTGCGGCTGTACTCAAGCAGCCCGCGGGCGATGACTTCACTTTCCGTCTCACGAGTCAGCGCATTCTTGATGCGGCGGAAGCCGGGACCCAGCTCGACCTTGAGGGTCTGCGCCTCCGAATCCAGGAGTGCGCGGCCGTACCCGACCGCCAGCGTCTGTTGATAGTCAAATCCACTGAACTCGTCCGCGTCGTGCCGAGCCGCTGCAAACAGATAGGAATACTGGTTGAGCAAGTAGTCGGTTTGCCATTCACCCACCAAGCGATCGGCGGTATCCACTCCTTGGTCGTCGGCGCGAAGAAGAGCGAGGCCGAAGCGATGACGCCACTTCTCCGCCTCCCGTCCCAGGACAAGACCCAGGTTGAGTGTCGTGGTGTCGGTGTTGCCGCTGGTCGCAACGAGGCCGAGTTCTCCTTGGCCGGTCCAACTTGGATCGGTGGACTCGCCCGCGATCTCAGCCGTGGGGCTCGAGGGCTCCTGTGCGGCAAGGGCTGAACTCAGCAACAGAGCAACCCCTATCGATTTCAACTTCATCGCAGTTCCCTCAAAAAAAGAGTGCCGCCATGCGGCGGCGAAGGAGCGGATCTTACAACCGCTAGGGCGGCTCTATTCGCGCCAATTCGAGTTCTTCGAGGGTTTTGGGCCAGTCAGCCTTGAGCAATCGAGACAAGTTGCGGTCGGCGAGCAGCTTGCCTCCGGTCTGACAGGCCGCGCAGTAGTTGGTCTCGTTGGACGCGTAGACGATTCGCTGCACCGCGTGGCCGCAACGAGGGCAGGGTTGGTTGTACTTGCCATGAACCACCATCTCGGGTCGAAAGGCGGTGACTTTCTTTGGGAAAGCGGTTTCGGCTTCGGCCGCCAATCGGTTTCGCCATTCCGTCAAAACCGAAACCGTACTGGAAAAAAGCGTTGAGACTTGATCTTCATTGAGACGGGAGGTCCAGGTCACCGGCGAGAGTTGAGCGTGGTGCAGGATCTCGTCCGAATAAGCATTGCCAATGCCCGAGAAAAGCCTGGGGTCGGTGAGGGCGCGTTTGAGGGTGTGGTTCTCCTGGCGCAGGCGGGCCGCGAACTCTTCTGCGGTCGCCGCCAGCACTTCGAGGCCTCCCGGGTCATGGCGGCTGAGCGCATGGCGCCCCTGGACCACATGCAGCGCCGCCCTTTTCTCTTTTGCAGCTTCAGTGAGGCTCAACCATCCCGAGGAGAAATCGAAACGGGCCAAAAGACTGCGACCCTTGAGCGAAGGAGCGTCTTTGCCGCTATCTCGCCACCTTAATCGACCGGCGATCATGAGGTGAAAGACCAGGAACAGATCGCCATCGAAGCCAACGACGATCCTTTTGCCCAGGCGGTCAATGCTCTTCACCATCTGGCCGTTCACTGCCGAAAGCGGTGGGTCGACCGACCTCAGGACAAACGGGCTGCGGAGGCGTATCTGGTTGAGCTCCTCGCCCACCAGGCGCGGGCGTAGCGCGGCGCAGTACGCCTCGATGTCAGGGAGTTCCGGCACTTGTTGATTCTCGTGTGCCGAACGCAGCGCGAATCGCTTCAACCCGTTTTCGATTGACGCCTAGGTCGGAGTGCCCGATCCGTGAGGCAGAGCGGATGTCAAAGTGAGTCGCACCAGGAGACCTGGCGACCTCGACATCGTCAATGAAGCCGAACACTGCGCTGCGGCACTCGAAAGCCAGGTAGTCGTCTTCGTCGACCACCAGTGTTGTCCGCGGCAGTTGGACTACGGTTCTTTTGAGGCGACCCCAGGCTGCATCCGCGTCGCCAGAAAAGGACAGCGGCTCTATGCTGTGCGACGCTCCTTTGGCCAGCGACGACACGCAATTGGGCTTTGCCGGACAGGCGGCGAAGCGTTCACCGGGCGGTTTTCCTTCAGAACCTCGCGCTCTCACCAGGAGCGAGACCGCAAGGGCGAGCGCAAGCAGTGCGATGACCGCGAGGACGGAGCCGATCAAGCGTCGCAAAAACGTTCGCCGACCCAGCCGAGTACCGCCCCTCCAATCGCATAGATGACCACCGCCTCGATCGCCCACCACAGCCAGATATCGGAGGGCAGATTGAAAAGGCCGCTGAAATTCAGGTAGGTCACCGCAGCGATCACCGCCAGCATTAGCCCGAAGCTCAACCCTCTCCGCCAGCCGGGAGCGCCCAAACAACGGAAGACGACGCCATAAATGGCCGCGAACACCAGGCTGGAGATAAATGAGTTGCGCAGCCATGTTGGCATCATGGCAGCCATGTCGGGGGGGTCTTGGTTGAGGGCGGGAAGCCAGAAAGCTTCATTGGCGCGATAGCTCTCATCCAAAACGCCCTCATGGATCAAGGGACCAGTGGCGAAACTCGCCAAGTTGGTAACGATCCAAAAGGCCAAACCACCGAGGACGATGAGTTTCCAATTCATGGGAAACCTCCTTAAGCTAGATCCTAGCCCAAGCGGCCTCAAGCTCTGGAGCGATGATCCGCTAGATCAAGACTCGATCCACTTCTCGCCCTCGAGCCAAAACACCGCCGCCATAACAGCCAGAGCTAGGATCAACACTACCCGGGTGCTGAGCAAGAGGTCCAACGGCGAACTCCAATCAAACGAAAGAGGAGAGAAAAGCTGCTGCAAGGTGGTGCCTTGCGGCCACAGAAAGTAGGCCGCGAGTGGAGCCGCTAGAAGAACGAGGTTGCGTGTCCAACGCAGCGGCAGCAGGGCGCGTCGCCGCCGATCTTCGTCGAGCCGCCGCTGAATCACGAGCCATTGTTCGGCGGCAGGGGCCGGCCGAGGTGGCGGTTCTTCGGCCAACCGACTGAAGAATTGGTGGGCAAGGTCCCCGTTGTCGGCCGCGAGGTTTGCAGGACGCGGATCAAGCTGGCCTCTCATTGTCCCAGCACCTCCGGGCCGATGCCCTGGTCGGAGAGGATTTCCGCCAAACGTTTGCGAGCGCGAAAAAGAGCGGGGCGCACGCTGTCCGGCTTGAGCTTGAGAAAGTGGCCGACCTCTTTGTGGCTGAAGCCTTCGACGTGAGCGAGCCAGAGAAGTTGTCGGTCGCGCACCGAAAGCCGCGCCAGGAGACCAGGGAGATCAGCTCTGAGGACATCACGGTCGGGTGAGGCTGCGGCCGAAGCTTCCTCCAGGGGAACCCGATGCGGGCGTCTTCGGCGATAGTGGTCGACGACCAAATTGCTGGCAACTTTGAACAAAAATCGGCGACGGTGCTCTTCCGACTCGCCTCGAAACGAGGAGCGCACATAGCGATAGAAGGCCTCCTGGAGGAGGTCTTCGGCTAAGTCTCGATTGCTGGTCGAACGGACGAGATAGCGCAGCAGAGCGGCGGCGTTGGTGTCGTAAACGCGATGGAACTCGTGCTCATCAAAAGGCCGTGTCGTCGACCGGGAACGATCCTCAGCCCGTCGGGGGAGACCTCCATCGGCCTGGGTGAGAGCAAAGGATGCTGCCGTCACGAAGCCATGTTTCCGTCACTCGACTCGGAACGCAAGAGCCCCCACTTTTGCGACAGAAAGTAGCTCACCGCAGCCGCAAACAGGACCGCAACGCCGCCCACGGCCAAAAGGATGCCGATTACAAAGAGACCTTCACCACCGACTTGGTCGTCGAGCAAGTACAGGGTGACGCCGAGCGCGACCGCAAGAATCCCGCCGCGCACCGACCTGAGGATGGATGAGTAAGGGTTGTCGACCGATTCGGGCAGCTCGGCGGCGGCCACGAAATCCTTACCAGCTTCACTGTTGAGAAAGTCATTCAGCTCCTCGCTGCTAGAAAACTTGTCGAGGATCTTCCGTTGCATTTCACTCTTCTTCTCGACCGCGACCTTGAGACGGCGTCCCAAAGAGACCGTGCGCACGACGCTGATGACGGCGGCGAAAAGCGCGACGGTGGTCGCGATCATGGCGATGGCTTCCCAAACTGGCATTATCGGCTCCTTTCGCGGCGGAGAACTCGGTTCCGCTACTTCTTACAACGGAGCGGAAGGAAAAGTGTTAGCAGGGATCAAAACGGGATTGAGCAGCGTCGTTTGTACGCTCGACCCAGCCACTTGACCAGCACCAGGCCCGCCTCTTCGATGGAGCGTCCGAAGGCGACCATGCCGTCTTCATGTCCGCCCATGGCGAGGATTTGGCGTTCGGCAAAACGGCCTTGCGCATAGCAGTGGGCGATGGCCTGCGCCATGGCCGGTGTGCCGTAGGTGGCGGCGGGGTCGGTGGTGGGAATCCGTAGCGCTGCTGCCGAGGACCAAAGGACCGGGGAATGAACGTGCAACACAGCTTGGATGTGGGGGCCGAGGTCGTAGACGGCGGCGTGGGAGAGAGCTTCAGAGGACGGTCGGGTTCGACCGCTGCTGACGACCCGGTTGCCCGCGGTGTCGTAACGCCGCACTAAGGCGCAGTCGCCGAGTTTGAGGTGGTCTTTGCCCGAAGTCTGGGTGCCAGTAATGAGAAAGGCACGCCGTCCCCGTCCGGCACTGCGCCGGCCGACGCGGACACTGGCATTGCCGTAGCCGAAGCCTTCGTAGCGCGCCGGATGCTGGCCGACCAACTGGGTGCGCGCGAGAATCTCGCGCCAAGCCACTAGCTGGCAAAAAGCCTCGTCAAGGGCGCCAATGCTCGATAGCTCGGCATCAATCGCCGCATTGGTGTGTTCCAGTTGGAACTGGATGACGCCTTCACCCGACATGCTGCTTGTATCTTATGGGCGTTATCTTATGGGGGTGACGACACGCCGCGAAGTTCTCGTGCCTGGCGGTGAGAAGGCGGGGTTATTACTCAAAAGGCCTGCAAAAATCCGCGCCGTTTTTGTGTTCGCCCACGGCGCTGGAGCAGGCATGGAGCATTCGTTCATGGAGGCGGTGAGCGCAGGCCTGAGCCGGCGCGGCATCGCGGTCGTCCGTTTTCAGTTTCCCTACATGGCCAAGCTTAAAGCCAGCGGCAAGCGGTGGGGAAGGCCGGATCCTCCCGCGGTCTTGCAGGAAGCCGTAGCAGGAGCCGTAGCTTGGAGCTTGGCGGAGTTTCCGGACTTGCCGGTCTTTGCCGGCGGCAAGTCTTTGGGCGGCCGCATGGCGTCAGCCTGGGCGGCCCAGACTCGATCCTCCCGGACCCAGCCTTCTCTGACCCAGCCTTCTCGGCCCCAGTCTTCCCGAACCCAGTCTTCCCGAACCCAGTCCTCTCGAACCCAGTCCTCCCAAACCCAGCCCTCCGAGTTGAGAGGGCCCTCCGAATTGAGAGGATTGGTCTACTTTGGATTTCCACTGCACCCAACAGACAAGCCCGGATCCGACCGCGCGGCGCACCTCGATCGGGTCGCGGTGCCGCAACTCTTCCTGCAAGGAACCCGAGACAAGTTGGCTGACCTGCGGCTGCTACGTCCGATTGTGGAGGGCCTGCGAGGGGCGTCTTTGCACCAAGTGGAAGGCGCAGATCATGGCTTTCACGTGCTCAAGCGGAGCGGACGAACGGATACCCAAGTTATGGATGAGATCTGCGACGTTGCCGCCAACTGGATCGGCGACCGCGCCGAGCAAAAACCCTCATGATCCTGGCTAAGGAGGTCCGCGCGCGGCTGGAGCAAGCCGCCGACCCGGACAAGGCCCCGCAGATGCAGGCCTACATGAAGTCCGAGATGTCTTATCTCGGTGTCGCCGCACCCATTCGCAAGCGCCAGGTGCGGGAAACGGTTAAACAGCATTGGCCGGTCGCACGGGGTGACTGGATCCGAGCGATGGAAGACCTGTGGCGCAACGCCAACTATCGAGAGGAGCGTTACGCGGCGATCGATCTCGCCAATCATGCCCGCTTCAAGCGCTATCAGGATCTATCGTTGTTACCGCTCTACAAGGAGATGATCGTAAACGGAGCGTGGTGGGACTATGTGGACGTCCTCGCGGCCCACCGCGTCGGCCATCTTCTGCGCCACGAACCCGAGGCGATGACCAGGACTCTCGACCGATGGTCGGTGCATGCGGATCTGTGGCTGCGCCGGTCGGCGATTTTGGCTCAGCTCAAATTCAAACAAGACACCGATGTGAACTTGTTGAAGCGGTGGATCGAGCCGTCCATAGATGACAGCGACTTTTTCGCGCGCAAGGCGATCGGTTGGGCGCTGCGCGAGTACGCTAAGACCGACTCCCAGTGGGTGATCACTTACGTCGAAAGCAATGCTCAGCGGTTGAATCCGCTGTCGATTCGGGAAGCCTTGCGTCGAGTGAAGTCGAAGAGTGCCATTCAGAACACTCTCAACGGCAGCCGTCGTTCCGGTATGAGATAGGCTGCTTTTTATGAACGTAGCGACAAAAAAGTTCGCATCTGCATTGGGGATCTTTTTTCTCCTCGTCGGTTGGGGTTGCTCCCAGAAGGAGCCCACAGTGTCCGGCGAAGCGGCCATCGAAGAGTCTTCGCTACACACCTATTCGGTGCGCGGCGTGGTTCGCCATATCGGCGAGGACAGCGTGCAGGTGCGCCATGAAGAAGTACCCGACTTTCGCGATCTCGACGGCGAGCCGGTGGGGATGTCAGCCATGACTATGGACTTCGCCCTGGGTCCAGGGGTTGAAGTCGAGGCGGTGAATGTCGGCGACAAGATCGAGTTTCGCCTCAATGTCGACTTCGAGGCGGACACACCAGCTTGGATCGACCAACTCGAAGTCCTTCCCGACGACACCGAACTCCAGTTCTAGATTTCCTATGTTTGAAGCGGTCGAGTCTCCATTCTTGGTTCCCTTTGGCGGCCGTTTTGCCGCTGCCGATGCGGCGACAACCCCACCACCGGGCGCGCCGGGCAAGAAAGGCTGTCGCAAACGGCAAGAAAGACTGACCCAGCGATTACACCACCTGCAGCGTCGCCTCTACGCTCAAGACAAGTACTCGGTCTTGCTGGTCTTTCAGGCCATGGACGCGGCTGGCAAGGACGGCACCATCCGGGCGGTGATGAGCGGCGTCGACCCCGCCGGCTGCCAGGTGTCGTCATTCAAAAAACCCTCGGCCGAAGAACTCGACCACGACTTCCTCTGGCGCACCGCCAAGCGCCTTCCCGAACGCGGACGCATCGGCATCTTCAACCGCAGTTACTACGAGGAAGTCTTGGTGGTGCGAGTCCACCCGGGCATCCTGGAGTACCAAAAGCTTCCCTTCGCCGTCGATCCGAAGACCATATGGGAGCAGCGATTCGAGTCCATTCGCGACCACGAGTTGCACCTCGCCCGATCGGGAACGGTTATTTTAAAGTTTTGGTTAAATGTCTCTCGCGACGAACAAGCGCGCCGGCTACTCTCACGCCTAGACGAACCCGAAAAGCGCTGGAAGTTTTCACCGGGCGATCTTGATGAGCGCGATCATTGGCAGGACTATATGCAAGCCTTTGAAGAAGCCATCGCCGCGACCTCCCGTTCCTGGGCTCCTTGGTACGCGATTCCCGCCGATTCCAAGCCCTACATGCGCATGGTGGTCGCTGAGACGATCGTGCGAACGCTGGAGTCGCTGCCTCTCGCTTTTCCCGAAGGAGATGCGTTGACGGGTGACCAAGTCGAGGCCTATCGACGACGCCTTGCAAAGATCGATTTGCATTACAAATCGGGTTAGACAACAGTTCCGAGGCCGTTCTTGGGATTCATCCTTACGGTCTAGCTAACCTCAGTCATTGCACAACTTGATAGCGACCAGTAGAATATTAAAGTCCATTTATTTTTGTGCCGAGGTCGCTTGGCAGGAGGTGAACGTAAATTGAAACAAGTGGGCATTATTGGATTAGCGCTGATTCTGGGAGCTGCGTTACTGGTGGGTGCTCAGATGCAGGATGGCGCGGCGTCTGGCGGCAAGAGTGCGGACAACATAGGCGCGTGGAAGACGACGACGGACGCATTACATCCTTCTGAGCTGAAGAGAAGCCTGGAGGACCCAGACGCACATTTGCATCGTTATCAGGTTGCTTTGGCCGATGGGCGTGCGCCAGAAGTGGATCTGTCACGCCGAAAGGTTGTTCGGTTTGTCGATCCTGCTCGCAACCCAGAGCTTGTTCAGGCATGGAAGGCGCTGTACTTTCTTTCGGCAATAATTGAGGGCGCAGATTCACCAGAGTACCGCGACGCGATACAGGCGGCGCTGTCCGACTCGGGAGTTACTAAGAATGGAGTAAACCTGGTGTTGGCCGGCTGCGATGAGTATCAAAAAAAGCTGAAAAGGGAGGCAGCCGAAAATATGCATATCCTTAACGGCTTCGCGGAACTTTACCGGACTATGTCGCTGGAAAACCCAGGGAAAAAAGTGGACGACCTATTCGAACGAGCAGCTCAGGCAGCGAGAAAAGGCAATCTACAGGCGATCGCTTCCATGCTCAAGATTAGTGAAAGCGAGGCCGCGGAATTCGCGCGTGTACATACAGCAGAGGTAGACAAACTGGCAGGAATAGCGCTGGTGAACGAATTCGAAGCTACTTTGACTCCAAATGACTGGGTGTCACTACGGAAGTTCCTCTATGAATGGGTCAAGCAATCGTTGGGCATCATGATGGAAACGGAGCTCCGATAATGACATCGTGGCGGGCGTTCGATGGAAGAACTAGGGTCTGGTTCGTCGTGGCGGCGTTGTTGCTTTGCGCGACAGGAACTCAGGCGGGTAACTACGTGCCAGTTACCCTATATCCTTACCTGGAAACGAAGTGGGATTACTCACTCAAGTTTACCGTTGAAGGCTACGCCGTTTGGGAAGGTAGCCAGCAATCCTGGGGCAAGTTTCAGGTCAATACCACTGCGACCGGAAGCGACTACCAAGTACTAGATGAACCAGAAGACTGGTGCACACAAGGGCTAATCAGCCAACCTTGTCCAGTCCCAGGCCGGGGTTGGGGCGCTGTCTATTCTGCGCCGCACTACAAAGGTCGAACAATAACTTGTAAGGAAAAAAATAACTGCGCTGGAACGGGGAACCAAAGATACAGAAACTGCGACTACTACGAAATCTTGAAGTATTGGGGATACACCCAGGTTTACCCTACGACGATTGATCGATCCAGCTTGATCGTGGTGCACACCGGCCCGAAAAGGAGGGTTACGGAGTGCATGGAAATATTGGAGCCTGACTGGCCTCCGCTGTGCGAAGGGGAGTGGGTTGGCACAACGTGTTGCTGCGACGTTTTCGACCTAGGCGATGGTATCCAACTGTGTTTGGAGCAGTGCTGAATCCGATCTGCAAAGCACAGCTTAGTTCGGCAGTCACATTTAGGGGTGCCCCACGTTGAAGCCGGGACGAGCCGGAAAAACGCTGGAAGTTCTCACCGGGCGATCTTGATGAGCGCGATCATTGGCAGGACTATATGCAAGCCTTTGAAGAAGCTATCGCCGCGACCTCCTGTTCCTGGGCTCCTTGGTACGCGATTCCCGCCGATTCCAAACCCTACATGCGCATGGTGGTCGCTGAGACGATCGTGCGAACGCTGGAGTCGCTGCATCTCGCTTTTCCCGAAGGAGATGCGTTGACGAACGAAGAAGTCGAGGCCTATCGACGACGCCTTGCCTAGCCCTCGTTTTCGCTTTCGGTGGAAGGTGCGAACACCACTCGGGTCGCGGTAAGACGGCCCTCTCGACCTTCGAACCATTGCGCGACTTCAACTGGTTCAGGTCCGCCAAGCCTGTAGAAGATCGCTACGGCTCCGTCGTCTTCGACAATGTGCCGCAAGCTGAAGGGCCTGGGAGACCATGGGTCCGAAGCTAGTGTATTGAGATACATTGAGCGCGTCGCACATTGCAGCAGTGGGCCGCGAAACCGGAAGTCGTCCGCGAGCAGTTCTCCAAGCGCTGCCAGATCGCCACGCGCAAACCGACGCACGAAGGCAAGCGCGAGTTCGCGCAGCGTCATAGAGCGCTTAGCTCAGCAACTCGTCAGCCGTCGGATAACGAGGCACGATGTCGGTCGGCAGGTCGTCGAGGCGATCAATCGCGGACTCCAACTCCGGCGTGGCGACTCCATATTTATCGAGGAAGGCGGCGGTGGCGTCATAGTCGCCGAGGGCCTGCAGCATCAGCATCTCGTGCAACAGGTCGCTGATGGCTCCCGGAAAGAGATCAGCGACGGTGCCAAAACGCCCTTCGTCGTCGATGACCAAAGCGCCTTTCTCGAGCAAGTAGTTGAACTGAGCGACGGTGCCCCGGCCGTGGGCCTCGTGCAGGCCGAAGCGAGCGGAGCGGAACAGTCCGGCGACGTAGGTCGGCTCGACATAGGGACGCTCACTGGCGTCAATCTCCCCCTCTTCAATCAGGGCCAGGATGTTGTAAACCCCCATGACGTCGGCTTTGGCCTCCTCAAGGGTTGAGTAGAGGTCCTGAAGGAGCATACGTACCTCGACTTCTTCGCCATCCTTTTCAATCACCCCGGGGCCTAAGCCGTGGGCCAGCTCGTGGTGCAAGGTTTGGTTGAAGAAGGCGCTGAATTGAACGTTGGCGAAGTCCTCGGGCACCAGCACCCGCTGAGCGATGGGGGTGAGGGTCTTTTCGAATTTGGCTTGCAAGACATTGCGCAGCATCACCTTCTTGGATCCCTTGGCTTCTCGTACGCGCTCGTCATTGGGAAGGTTGAAGGCAAGAGTCTGAATGCCCGCTTTGGAATCCCCGCCGACGAAAACCTCGTCAACAACCCGGATCGGGCTTTCGGTACCGCGATCGAAGTTCTTGTGTTCGTCCTCAATCGGCAGGTTGCGCTCGAGCCAGGGCAGGCGATCTTTGTAGCGCGCCAAAGCAGCGGATTCTTCGGGAATGTCGAGTGTCACGAAGGAAACGAATGCCGCTTTGTACCCAAACAGGCCATCTTCATAGACCTCGTAGGGACCGATGGTGACTTCAACCGGGGCGTCGAGATCCATCCAGTCGATATCGCTCTGGTAATAGTCGTCGCTCAGGAAGGCGTCAGCGCGGCTGCTCAAGAATCGCGCCAGGCTCTCGTTCGCGGTGAGTTCAGCCGCGGCCTTGAGGTGAGCGGCGGCGGGTTCAAGCCACTCGGCGTAGTGCTGTGAGTAGGGGATGGCCTTGAGCGCGTCTCCCTCGCGCCGGATCACGGTGGTCAGAGAACGGAAGGCCTCTGCGTCTTCTGGGTGCGCCTCGATCCAGGCTTCAAACTCATCTTTGGTCATGTCGGCGGGGTAATACCCGGCGCCTTCAGGATGCTCCAGGTCTCCAAAGAAGGGCGCGTGCTCGGCAAGCCGGTCCCAGGGCCCGAAGTTGATGCGGTAGTACTCGGCTACATCACCTCCGGCTTCACGGGCTTCCAGCTGCAGGGCGGGCTCGTCGCCGGCCGCCTGACGCAAAAAGATTTCATCCATCAATTCGGAAGCTTTGAGAATCTCGATTAGCGCAGCGCGTTCGCTTTCGGGCAAGGCTGCGGCATCGGCGGTGAGGTCGGTGGGCGCGAACTCGGCGATCAAGCTGGAGACGTCGGATGCCGTGTCCGCCTCCTCGGTGGCTTCGTCGGTGGTTTGGGCGCAGGCGGCCGCCAGTAGAGGAACAAGAAACAGAGAGAGTTGTCGTCGCATGGTGTGGTCTGCCTCGGTGTTTGGGTTTCAGAAAACGGGTTGCGCAGATTGCATCGGCACCTTCTACATAGGTACCTCTACATGGGGACCCAAGTGACAATAATAGACGTCAAGACAAAGATCGCCGCAAAGGGGAGGACCAAATGGCCGATGACATCGCGAGCCTGGATGCGCACCCCTGCCCCCATAATCGGCAAAATCACCAAGAAAAAGAAGGGTTGGATGAGGTTGGTGGAGGTCTCTCCATAGGCGGCAGCCAGAGCGACTCGGGCCAGGTGTTCGTGCACCTGTTCCTGCGGCATCGAGGTCGTGAGACGCGCCACCGAGTCGACAAACGAGGGTCCGATTACCGCCCACTCGCCGCCCGCTGAAGGGATGGCGAAATTGACGGAGGCGCCGGCCACTTGAGCGAGAAACGGCAAACTGCCGAGGCCCGAGACTCGTGCCAGCCAGCCGGCGATCTGCGATCCGAGTCCGGTAAAGATCATCATCCCCATGATTCCGGCGTAGAACGGATACTGCAGCACGATGCCCGAGATATTGGAGCAAGCTCGTTTCATCGCCACCACGTAACGCATCGGTGTCCAGTGGGCGAGAAGGCCGACCATGACGAAGACGAACACCATCAAGTTGAGGTTGAGGTCGAAACCGTGGGTCGCGAAGTGGAACGCGATATATAGGGCGCCGATCGCGAACACCGCGAGCGACAACCACCAAGCATGATTGAGTCGGTCGGAGAACGAGGGTCGGCGTTCTGCGGCTGCCTCTTCAGCGACCGACTGGCCGCTTGCAGAGACGGCATCGCCGGAATGAGTCCAAGCGCTCAGACCCAGCGCCTGCGAAGTTCGTGGCTGCAGCGCCACCATCAAAGCTGGCACGACGAGGAAGAACATCAGCAAGAAGGCGAAGTTCATCCAGCTCCCCAGCGTGGTCTGAATCGGAATGGTCGATGCCATCAACCCTTGCTCGACCATGAAGTTGTTTTCGGTGGCGAGCAGGAGCGGAATCGAGCTCGACAGGCCCCCTACCCAGGGCTGGCCCGAAACATAGACGCAAGCGGTGAGGAAGGCGTAGTCGACGCCGCGCACGCGTTCGGCCAGCTCGCGTCCGAGCACGGCGGTCAGCACTACCCAACCCCAACTCACAAGCGAAAGCAGCCCCCCCACAACCACCACTGTGGCGTAGACCTTGGTTGGAGTATTGGCGCGCTGAGCGACTGCGTCGACCAACCGTTTGCCCGCCGGCGACAGGGCAATTGCGTAGCCGGTGGCCAAGATCAACACCATTTGCATGCCGAATTCGAGCAAAGTCCAGAAGCCGTCGTACCAGGCTCGCAGGGTCTCGAATGGCGATGCCGTCGTCCAGATTAGTGAGGCCAGGCCGACCAACAAGGTCAGGCCGAGAGCGAAAACAAATGAGTCGGGAAGCCAGCGGCGAACGCAGTCGTTGAGGAAAGTACCGAGAGTTTGTAGGCCAGAACGCATGGTCGGCAATGGCTCAGCGCTCGGTGTGAGTTACGTCGTGGCGTTGAACACCCTTGAACTGAAGCACGAAGTCGGCGCCGAAGGCTCCGGCTGGGGTTTGAAATCCCGAGGACACTTGGCCGTCAGCCACTCTTCTAGCGGCTTCGACGGCGGTCTCGGAGGTCAGCCGGTAGCCCTCCGGAGTGGTCATCTGGGCCTCGACACTGCGCTCTCCGTCGGTAACCCCACCCCACAGCTCGACGGTGTGGGTGGCGCGAGCCTCGGCGTTAGGTCCTGGCGGTCGCTGATCGATCTTGCTTTTTAAACGCCCCCGCAGCCAGCGAGAACGGAACAGCCACGGCAGGCGGCGTGACCACAGCATCGCCTTGTGCATTTGCCGCGGCACCGTGGCGTAGACGGTGATGTTTTCGATGCCGGTGGTGTGGAAAGCGGTGGCGACGTCACCCCAAGGAATGGTCACCGCTTCGCGTTCGCCTCCTCGAAAGGGAATCGTCGCAGTCTTCCACGCTGCTGGCACGGCAACGATCTGTCCACGCCGGCGCACCGCACCGCCGGTTCCAAGCCGTTCGATGGAGGTCTTGGCGGTGCCACGGGAGACACCTCCATAGGACGAAAAGGCCAACTCCAAAGACCTGGCCGAAGGCAGTTGTTCTTTGAGGTAGGAGGCGAGGCAGTCGGTGGGTACGACATCGAATCCCACTCCCGGCATCATCACGACGCCTGCAGTGCGAGCTTCGGCATCCCGCGCCGCGAGTCCCTCGAAAATATCGATCTCTCCGGTGATGTCGAGATAGTGTGTTTGCGTTCGCAGACAAGCATCGGCCATTTGCCCAGCGGTGTACAGGAAAGGCCCGGCGCAGTGCAGCACTGCGGCGACATCGGCCAGCGCAACGTCGATTTTGTGCGGCGTATCGAGCGAGAAGGTTCGGTATTCGAGATCGAGTTCCTCCGCGAGTTGGCGCAAAGGACTCTCCTTGCGACCGGCAAGAACCGGCCTCAGACCCTGATCGACAGAGCGGCGCGAGATCAGCTCACCGGTATAGCCGTAGGCGCCGTAGATCAGGAGGTTGGACATGAGATGGTGTGCGGCAGACGAAGTCAGTTGATGTCGGGATCGCTGGTGGGCTCGGGGGCTTGCTCGATGATCCCGAACTGCTCTTCGTAGCGGTCGAGGTTGTCGGACAGGGCCTGAATAATGCGTTTGAGGTGTCCCGGGCTGGTGGCGATGCGGGCGCTAACGACCGCCTGGGGAGGCACGACATTGATGAAATCCAGAACAAATTCTTCCCGTGTGTGGGTGATGCGTAGCAAATTCGAGTAGCGACCCTTGAGGTCCTCGTCAGAGATCTTGATATTCAGACTGCGTTTTTCTTTCTCGGCCATGGCGGCCTCCTTCCTTCCCTCAGTTTAACTATGGGCGGTTAACTATGGGCCAGTTTAGCTTTAGGAGCGAGGGTGCTTCTAAGCGTCGGGTTTCCAGCGAATGCCACCGTCAAACTGCCATTGGTGGTCCGGCGCGTAGAGTCCCTCACCCGGACGGGCTTCGGTGACGTGGAATTCAAGTACCCGTTGCTGGTAGTCGTAAGGATTTCCGAGCAAACTGTGAACGGCGACATCTAGAGTGTAGGTGCCGGCCGCCAGTTGCAGCGACGGACAGACCACGCGCACCACGCCGTTTCCTTCGAAGGATTCGCTTTTGAGACCCAGGATGCTGGTGTTGGTTCCCCAGCAGACTGTTCGTGGTCGCCGAATCGCAACCCCAAAGACAAAGTCATCCAGCCGATCTTTGGCGCGGGCTTGGATTTCGATGGTGACAGAGTCCCCACTGGCAAAGCTAAAGCGCTCGTTGCCTGTAGCGTCGAGAAGGCGGACGGCGGTGATCTCGGCGATGCGCGATCCCCAGCGATCGGCCTCTTCGTCCGAGCTGTCGTCACTCGATCCGGCGCCTTCTTCCGCCGTAGGCGCAGACTCGGCCGGAACCGACTCTTTGCCGAGGTCGGCTTGGCGTTCGGCGCTGACTTGACGGTGGGTCTCCTCTTCTTTGCGCGCTACTTCTTGGCGATAGGCGTCGATCACCCGCCGCGGCTTGCCTACCAACCGAACCTTGCCACGATCCAACCACAGCACGCGGTCGGCCAAATGCTCGACCAAATCCAGGGCGTGGCTGACCATCAAAACTGTACTGCCCGCGGCGAGCAGCTCTTCAATGCGGTCGAGACACTTGTGGCCGAAAGCTTCGTCCCCGACCGCGAGTACTTCATCCACCAGCAAGATGTCGGGATTGGTGTGAATGGCGATGGCAAACCCCAAGCGGACGTACATTCCAGAGGAGTAATTCTTGACCGGCTCGTCAATGAATTCCTCGAGGCCGGAGAAGCCGATGATGTCGTCGAGACGCTCGATCACTTGTCGGCGATCCATGCCGAGGATGGCGCCGTTGATGAAGATGTTTTCGCGCCCGGAAATCTCAGGGTGGAATCCGGCTCCCAGCTCAATCAGTGCCGCCAGGCGTCCGTCCACCGCGACCGTTCCCGAACTTGGTTGCAAGATGCCAGCGAGGCATTTGAGCAAAGTCGACTTGCCCGATCCGTTGCCGCCGATAACGCCGAAGGACTCCCCCTTACCAATGGTGAAACTGACGTCTTTGAGCGCGGGAATCACTTCGCCGCTGGAGAGTCCGGCGGTCAAGCTGCGGTCGAGAAGGGCGCTTTTGAGGGTGCGCAGTTTGAAGCCCGCCGACATACGGCGATAGCTCTTAGACAGCGCGTGGACGCGAATGGCGTCGTTCATACCGATTCCGCCATGCCTGGCGCTAGCCGGGCGAAGATCCAACTTCCGATCGCCCACAAGCCAATCGCCCAAACCACGACCAGCAACCAAGTCATGGGCGGCGGAACTTGGCCGAAGAAGAGAGCCTCTTGGTAGGCGGTGATCAGGGCGGTGAAGGGGTTGGCCCACTTGATCAGAGCGGCGATCGCTGGAACTTTGACAAAGGACAACGGATAGAGGATCGGAGTCAAAAAGAACAGTAGCTGAAACAGGTTGATGAGCAAGTCCCGCATGTCTTTGAAGTGGACGTGCAGGGCGGCGAAACCGAGACTTAGCCCAAGGATCAGAACAAGGTGAAAGAAGAGCAGCAGCGGCACGAGAACCACGGTCCATCCGCCCACCGCATAGCCGTTATAGCGAGCGATGAGCAAAGCTCCGGCGATGATCGGAAATGAAAGCAAGAGATGGATGAGATTCGAGAAAGCCGGAACCGCTGGCAAGATCTCAATTGGGAACGTGGCCTTGCGAATCAAGCTGGCGTTGGAGATCAATGCCATGGTGCCGTCCAAGACGCTGGTGTTGGTCCAGATCCAGACGAACAGGCCGCAAATCAGGAACACACCGTAGGGCTGAATCGACTCCAGGCGGTTGGGGATGATGTAGCCGAAGACAAAACTGTAGACGGCCAGCAACAGCAACGGATTGACCAGTGACCAAAAGAATCCGAGCACCGAGCCGCGGTAGCGCGCCTTGAGTTCACGCGTGACCAATGTCGCCACCAAGCCGCGGTGGCGAATTAAACTAGCGGCTGTTGCGAACATCGAGGAGACGAGTCTCCGTTTGTGAGCCGGCAGCTACAGCAGGCTAATTAATGGCCTGCTGTCGCCTGCGGCGCAAGTCTTCAAGGCGTTGCTTGATTTCTTCGAGGCGTCGGTCTACCTCGGCTTCATAGTCGACAAATCCGCCGTCGGAGACCGCGAAGACCCGAGGAAAGCGACCGATATCGCCCTTCTCGTTGAACAGGATGGCTCCGGTGACGCCGGGGTAGTTCTCGATCTGCCGCATGCCGCTCCAGAAGTCGGCAGGGGTGCGCAGTTCGGCCGGGATCGCGTTGTAGAGGACCATCATTGCGTCATAGCCGTGCGCAGCCCAAACGTCCGGCTTCTCGCCGTACTTGGCTTCGTAAGCGGTCACAAACGACTTGACCGGCTCTTCTTCGCTGGCGGTGTCGAAAACCGGCAAGGTCAGCAATACGTCATTGGCGTCACTGCCGGCCTGGGCGAGAATTTCCCCGGAGGAGAAAGCGTGGGTGGTGAGAATCCGGCGCGACGAGTTGACTCGCTTGAGAGCCGCGATGACGTTGGCGATATCTTGAGCGTAGCCGGCTACGAACACCGCTTGAGGATTCAAGGTGTTGACGCGCTCGGCGATGCCTGAGAAATCGGTGGTTCCTTCGGGAAACTCGATCGTCTCCAAAACCTGTCCGCCTTGGCGCTCGAATTCCTGACGGAACACATCTTGGACGCCTTTGGCGTACGACTGCTCTTTGGCAACAATGGCCACCGAGCCCAGGTTCGCCTTGACCGAAGCGAAGTTGCCCATCTTGACGCCTTCGGTAAAGTCCGAAAAGAAGACACGGAAGAAGTTGATCGAAATTCCGGTCAACGACGGCGAGGAAGCGCTCGGCGAGAGCAGGACGCGGTCGTACTTGTCGGCCACTTCGACCATGGCGAGGGCCTCCGCGCTGGTGACGCCACCGAGAATAGCCAGAGCACCGTTGCCGAGAAGTTGGTCGGCCGCGCCTGCAGCTTGTTCGGGTTGCGATCCTGAGTCGACAAAGGTCACCGTAATGTCCCTTCCACCCTCAGCCTCAATCTGTTCCAGGGCCAAATCGACGCCGCGGCGGATGGAATGACCGTAGACGGCGGCCTCGCCGGTCTCCGGTAGCACCGCCCCGAACTGGATCACCTCGTCCGAGCCGCATCCGAGGGCGAAGAAAGCGATCGCAAGCGTCAAAAACCGAACAGTTTTGCCAAATCTCATCATTTTCAACCCTTCGAAAAGGAGACTCATAGACCAGCCAGTTTGTTCCCCCACGCGGGAAGGTGTCAAGCGATTGGGACCCACGTAGAATACCGACATGGCAAGTGAACGCTGGACTGTGCGCTGCCCCGACTGCGACTGTGAATTGGTGATCGACCGGTTGACCGGTGAAGTACTGTTGCATAAGTCTGCGAAAAAGCCGATTGCGGGTGGGCGGTCGATGGACGATCTGATGTCCGAAATGGAAGCTGGGAAGGAGCGAGCGGAAGATATTTTTTCCCAGGAGATGGCCGCGCATGAAGACCGCGATCGAATTCTGCAAGACCGCTTTGAAGAAGCCCTCAAACGCGCCGAAGAAACGCCAGACGAGGAAATAGGACCGCGCCCGATCGACCTCGATTGAAAAGCGCCGACTGGCAGAAACCTAGCTAAAAGCGAAAACTCAAGACATAGTCGCGTCGCCCGCGAGCGATGCGCAATGTCAGGCCACCCCGCTCCACAGCACGCAAGACCTCGCGGTCGAGATCGCTGAAGTCGCCCAGTCGCTGGGAGTTGATGGCCAATAAGGCGTCACCGGCGATCAGGCCGCGCTCCCTCGCCCGGCCTCGCGGCTCGACGTCTTGCAGCATCAATCCGCCCCTGCGATCACGCGCTACTTCGACGCCGAGTTCTCGTTCGAACAGCGCGCGCCCCAGACCGTCCTCGGCTCGCGCCGCTGCGAGTTGCAAGACGCGACGCTCACCATCTCTCTCTAACTCCACCGCCAGGGGTGTCGCTGGCGCCTTGGAGTAATAGTTGCCGTAGACCTGCTCGCGCGTCTGCACCGGGGATCCGCCGACTTCGACCACGACATCGCCTGGTTGGACGCCTGCGGCCGCAGCCGGCGACGCCGGGTACACGCGCTCGACAATCGCGCCGCGTCGCTCATCGGAGCCAATTCGGCGGGCCAATTCGGGATCCAGGGTACGCAGCCGCCAGCCCAGCCAAACGGGTTGCAGCTCGCCGAAATTGAGAAGGTCGTCGACGATTCTCCGCGCTCGCGTCGACGGGATGGAGAAGCCAATGCCGTCGGCACCCGCGACAATGGCGGTGTTGATTCCGATGACTTCACCGGCGAGGTTGACCAGAGGACCGCCGGAGTTTCCGGGGTTGATCGAGGCGTCGGTCTGCAGGAAATCGGTGTAAAAGCTGGAGCCGTTCTCGGCCGGCACGGTGCGGCCCACGGCCGAGAGTACCCCGGTGGTTACCGTATGACTGAGGCCGAAAGGATTGCCGACCGCGATCACCGTTTCGCCGATGAGCAAGTCTTGACGAGCCGACAGCGGCACCGAGGTCAAACCACCTCTGTCGATTTTGAGCACGGCTAGGTCGGAGTCGCGGTCCATACCGAGGATCTCGGCGGCGCGTTCGTCGCCCTCCCGCGTGGTGACGAGGATGCGCGACGCTCCTTCAATCACGTGAGCGTTGGTGATGACGATGCCGGCACGGTCAACGATTAGGCCTGAACCGAGCGATTGTGCTCTGCGTGCTCGCTCGCCGAAGAAGAAACCAAAGAAGGGGTCGACTTCGCGGACAATCGATTCGGCGGCAATGTTGACCACGGCCGGGGCAACGGCTTCTACCGCGCGCACGATCGGCGTGTGACGAACCGACTGCGCCGCGGAAGGACCGGCAAGCGCCAGACAACTGATGAAGAGCCCTTGGAGAGTGCGGGGTAAAGCGAAATTCTGAACCATGGCGATCACTCGGGTTGGAGCCAAAAATACTTGGGTGAGGAGGTGAGCAGCGCGCGCCCGGCGGCTTCAAAGTCAACCGCGTTGCCATCGCGCGAGAAAGCCGCTTCAACTGTTCCCGGTAGAGATACGGTGCGCTCTCCCGAGACCGTCCATCCCAAAACAATGCGAGCGCCGTTGGGATTTGCAAACTGCAACAGGAAGTCGTCTTCGCCAGTGGTGAGCCGGGCGGCAAAGTGCGTTCCGGCCAATTGATGGCCCAAGGTGGCGAGCGCGCTGAAAGCGGGCCGGCGCCTCAGTTCTCCGTCACCGCTACGATCCACGAGACCATAGCCGCGGGAGATCAATTGCCACCAATACACACGCTCTACGATTCCGGACGCAAGCAGCGAGGTGAAATAACGGACGGCGTAATCGGCCTGCTCCTCCTCGGTCACTGAAACGGCTCTTCCCGCCGGCGAGTGCGGGCCGGCGGGGAGAGGCCAGTTGACTTCGGTGACCCACAAGCGGTCACTTCCTCCGCGCGTCGATTCGCCGATGGCTCGCATCAAGGTTGCCTTGCCGACGGCATCGAAGCCCATTTGGCGACTCTCGGGTGCGCCGCGCCGGTCGACGTAGAGCAACGAGCTGACGATGTCGAGAGGAGGGTTGAGCTCCGGTTGCGTGGTGACCACTGCCAAAGCGTTGGGTTCGAAATCAATTACCGCTGGTCCCAGAACGACGGCATTGGCCGGGAGTTCTTCGCGGGCGACTTGCAGCAGTTGCACATATTCATCGCTGCGCCAGACGCCCCACTTACTGCGATTGATCGCTTGTCCGATCTGAAAGCGGTTGCCATAAGGCGCAAGTGCGGCACCCCAGCGGCGCACAGCGTTTCGCCACGAGTCGAGATCGACGACGAGTTCACGGATCTGGGGTAGGGCAAAGGTCAAATCGTAGCCGGCGCCGGCCAAAACTCGCGCGGTTTCCACTTCGTTGCCGGGATTGAGCCACGGATGCACGCGCAATAGAACGTGCGAAGCGGCAACCTCGGAAAGGAGTCGCTCGACGGAGTGGGCATCTTCCGGTCCGGGGCCGATGGCGACGCCGACCCCTGGCCAGGCAATTGAGTGACGAAAACGCTGCTGTTTGAGCGCTCGGTACCGTCCCCAGATGCCCGGAGCTGCGGCCAAAGCGCGACCGTAGTCGCGCAAATGGTGTGGGAGATCCCGAAGTCGGCTGGCGCTCCGCTCCGCCGGAGAGGAATGCTGAAAAGGCTGATCCGTGAGTGTGTCCCAGGTTGCCTTGTCGCGAGGCCCCGTGGTTCCGGTGGGTCGAGGGATGTGTTCGTAGGGATGCTGGCGCCGGAAACGTTTTAAGGGAGAGAGCTTGCGCAAAAACTTTTTGGCTTCAACCCTTCCAAAGTACAGTTTTTGATAAAGCCGGTGTGCAGCTGCGAACGCTGCCAACGGAGAGGCCCCGCAATAGGCGGTGAGAAAGCTCAGTCGCTCCTCGCGACCGAAAATGGGCAGTCGGCACAGGTCGCGCAAACGCTTCGACCAGCTTAGGTGCTTCGATTGGTGGGCCCGGTTGAGGTCGACAATGAACACTTCAGGGCCCTGGGAGCCTTTGCGTAAGACGAGGTTTCCGATCGAGGCGTCGCGATGCCAAAGGCCGGCCGCGTGCATACGCGCCAAGGCCTTGGCGCACGCTGAAAAAACCTCCTCGCGCGTCCACCAAGGAAAGTCTTTGTTGGCATTTCCCTCCTGCAAAGCACGAAAGAAGTAGCGCACTTCGACCAGGTCGGGTTCGAAGCGGGTAATGAAGAGAGACGGTCCGTCATCCCGCAACGACTCCAGCCAAGCGATTGGTGCTGGCGTCGGCACGCCTGCAGCCATGAAAGCGCGCGCCATCTTCCACGAGCGAAAGGCCTTGCTACTACCGAAGTTCCTTTGCAGCTTGCGCAACCAGCCTTGATTGCGGGTCAACTTGACGACGACTTGGGTGTTGTCTGTGCTCGCGCCCCCATTGGGGTGCAACTGTGTGCGGTAGAGGAGATTGCGGGCACTCCAATGCAGCAACTCACTGGCGCGGTCACTGTCGAGGAGGTGCTCAAGGTCGAGGGCAGGCGCATCCCGCAGCTCAGCAGCGAGTTCTCCACGCCAGCCGTCAAGGGCCAAAGGAACGGCTTTCTCCAGGGTCACTGGGTCCGCCATTGCAACTCAGAAGGAGCGAGTTCGGGGGCTTCGATGATCTCGAGCACGACGCCCGATTCGGCGGCCAGCGACCCAAGTTCGCCGAGACGCCGTGCGGTTTCCGGGGATAGGGCAAGGCGCGCGGTCGAATCGGCTTCGTGGCGCGAAAGATGCTGGCGAATCTCAGCACGGATAGCCGCCAGCGAGGCGACTTTGCCGTAGCCGCGGCACGAGGGACAAGTTCGCCGGCTGAGGTCGAAATACGAGGGTCGCGTTTGCTGTCGCGTTAGATCAACCAGTCCAAATTTCGACATACCTCCAATGGCCACACGTTGAGGGTCGGCGCGAAAGGCCTCGTGCAAGCGGCCAACTACTTGCTCGCGATCGGTGGCGCGGCGCAGGTCAATGAAGTCGACAACGATCAACCCCCCAAGTCCTCGCAAGCGCACCTGGCGTGGGATCTCATCGGCGGCCTCGAGATTGGTGGCCAGTGCCATCTGATCGAAGGATCTTGTCCCGGTGTCTTTGCCGCTGTTGACGTCAATTGAGACCAAGGCTTCGGTCGACTCGATCACTAGAGAGCCCCCGGAAGGCAAGGCCACCCATGGCTTCTCCAGCCGTTTGATCTCAAGGTCGATTCCGGAATCAGCAAAGAGCAGCGGGAGGTCGGTGCGCTCCTCGACGGCAATTTCGTTGCCGCGATCTTGAGGCGCGAAGGAGGCAATCCAGTTCCGCAGAACCTGGGCATCGGGCCCTTGCACCATGGCGCGCTCCGGAGCGAAGTCCCGCAGCGACCGAACGGCCAGTCCCGGTTCTGTGTGGAGGCGTTGCGGGTGTTTGGAGCGCTGATAGTCGGCTCTGATCTTTTCCCAAAGGCGCCAGAGCTCTGCGGCCTCATGGGCAAAAGCGTCACTGGGTGCATTTGCACCTGCGGTGCGCACGATCCAGCCGGCGCCTTCGGAATCGGCTGGTTCCAGCACCGGTCGCAATCGCTCGGCCAACTCCTCCGCGGCGTTGATGCGCCGCGATACCGACACTCCCATGCCAAACGGCAGCAAGACCAACAGCCGACCCGGTATCGTCACCTCAGTGGTAACGCGCGGGCCTTTCTGCGGGTTGATGGAGCGTGTCACCTGCACTAACAGTCGCTCACCCACGGTCAGGAGTTCCTGCAGCGGCTGGGAACGACTGCCTGGTACGTCGTCAGCGTGCAAGAAGGCCTCACGGTCTTCGCCGATCTCGACAAAGGCGCAGTCCATTCCGGGCAAGACACGGCGCACTTTTCCGTGGAAGATGGCTCCCACGGTATTTGAGCCCTGCTTCGCCTCGCGTTCGAGTTGAATGAGGCGATTGTCGTTGCGCAGAGCGACCCGCGTTTCAAAGTCGTCGCTTTCGATGAAGAGTTCGCGCACGCGGAGAAGTTGAATTCAGAGGTTGGCGTGGCGCCGGAAGTCTACCCCGAGGATGATCCCAACCGAGAGCAGGCTGGCGAGCAAAAACGAACCGCCGTAGGACAGAAAGGGCAGCGGTATGCCGGTGATCGGCAGCCAGCCGATCACCATGGCGGTGTTATATACGACGTGGCCGGCGAGAATCGAAACCAATCCCACGACCAGCAGCAACCCGGTGCGGTCCGCAGCGCGCCGAGCGATCTCCAGGGATTCCCAAAAGAAAGCTGCGTATAGGCCGACGACCATCAAGACCCCCAAGAAACCCCATTCTTCGGCGAGAACGGCGATGATGAAGTCGGTGTGCCGCGCCGGCAGAAAGCGCAGCCGGCTTTGAGTACCCTGCATGTAGCCACGGCCCGTTACTTGACCGGAACCAACCGCAATGCGACTCTGGCGGAGTTGATATCCGGCGCCGAGCGGATCTTCTGACTGCGACAAAAACGACACCACGCGCTGCCGTTGGTATTCGCGCAAACCAAAGTTCCAGACGAGGGGAGCGGTGATCGCCAAAGCGACGAGGATAAGGACCAGAGCATGGCGCCGGAAACCTGCGACCAAAGCTATTGCCCCAAAAATAGGAAAGAACATAGCTGCGCTGCCAAGATCGCGTTGGAGCACGATCAACGCTACCGGAACGGCGGTCAGCAAAGCCCCGATCGCCAGGCTGGCCCCAGACAATCTAGCCCCGTCGGTCTCGCCCAAATGGCGCGCCAAGAGCAGTGCCGTAGCGATCTTGGCCAGTTCGCTGGGTTGTCCTCCCATGCTGCCGAGACCGATCCAACTGCGCGCCCCGCCCGCCTCCTCGCCCGCCACCAGGACGAAGACGAGGAGTCCCAAGCTGAGGCCGTAGAGTGGCCAGGCGGCGCGCAGTAGAAAGCGATAGTTGACGCCGAGCGCCGCGAGGGCGGCGATGAGTCCTACCGCCAGCCACAGCGCCTGCCGCGAGGCGAAGCGAACCTCGAGTTCAGCTCCGGCGCTACGAATGGTGACGATTCCGATCAGGGTCAACAGGAACGCGAACAGCAAGGCGCCCCAATTGAGCGTCGCCAAACGACGAAAAAAATCTTTAGATTCGGCTGCTGAAGTAGCGCTCATGCAGAGCCTTGGCGAGGGGCGCAGCCGACTGCGAGCCAGCACCGCCGTGTTCGACGAAAACGACTACAACCAGCTCTGGGTCTTCCACTGGAGCGTAGGACGCGAACCAGGAGTGGTCGCGAAGCTCGACCGGCAGGTCTTCGTTCTTGGTCCACGTTACTTGCTCGACGACCTGCACAGTCGCGGTCTTGCCGGCAATGGCGACGATTTCTGACTTGGCGGACTTGCCAGTGCCGTCCGCGACAACTTCAGCGAGCCCTTCGGCGATGAGGCGCAAGTGGCCGCGATCCAAGTCGGTCGATTCTGATTCCTTCGGTCGGCTTTGCACCAATCGAGGCTTCACCAGTTGGCCCTCGGTGGCAACGACCGCCAAAAGCCGAGCCATTTGAATCGGCGTGGCCAAGATCGGGCCTTGACCGATCGACACCGACACTGTCTCTCCGGGATACCACGGTTCATTTCGCTCGGCGCGCTTCCAGGCGCGGCTCGGAACCAAACCAGATCGTTCCGATGGCAGTCCCACGCCGGTTGCTTGCCCCAAACCGAACTTGCGCGAGTAACCCGCCAAGATGTCGATGTCGAGTCGTTGTGCTAGGTCGTAGAAATAGACATCGCAGGAATCTCGGAGGGCGGAGCGGAGGTTGGTGCGGCCGTGCCCAGGGCGGTACCAACAACGAGTGCGTCGTCCGTAGACCACCATCGATCCGGCGCAGTAAACGGTCTTGTTGGGGTCGATGAGGCGCTCCCCGAGACCGGCCGCAGCCGAGACAATCTTGTAAACCGATCCTGGTGAATAAGCACTTTGGACGGTTCGGTCCTGGAGTGGGTTGTGCGGCGCTGAGATGAGGTCGGACCAGGCCTGTGGGTCGAGGCGTTGGGAAAAGATGTTGGGGTCGAAGCTCGGCGTACTGACCATGGCGAGTACGTTGCCGTCACGAACATCCATGGCGACCACCGCGCCGATGCGTTCGCCCAAGAGATCCCGAGCCAGTTGCTGCAAGTCGAGATCAATCGTGAGGACCAGCGGCGAACCACTTTGGGGGCTGCGCCGCGATTGTTCCTCGCGCAAACGACCATGGCTGTCGACGACCACCTGGCGCTCGCCCGCCCGCCCGCGCAATTCCCGGTCATGTTGTTGCTCGAGGCCAGCGCGTCCGACGCGCATATCCCCGGTCAACCCGCTGTTGCCCTCGAGGTCCTGTTGAGTGGGGGCGCCCAAGTATCCGACCAGGTGCGCAGAGTTGGGACCTTGTCGATAAAGCCGGCGCCGACCGACCCGGACGGCGAAGTCCTCATAGTTTTGCCAGTGCGCCTCGACCTGGGCTACTTGATCCAGCCCCAAATCTTCAGCCACCAAGCGCGATCCAGAAGTCGGTTGCCAGTGATCGGCCTCGCGATCCAGCTCTCCAAGCACGCTGGAAATCCATTCCAAACTGGCGTCAGCATTCACGGCCCGTTCCGGGCTCCACCAGAGCTCGTAGACGGGCACCATTTCGGCCAGGACACGTTGCTTGCGGTCCAGGATCGGCGCTCGTAGCGGAGGCAGATTCTCGCGCCGCAGCGAATTGCGCACCGCTTCCTGGCGATATCCGCCACCATGAATGACTTGCAAATTCCAATAGCCGGCCGCGACCAAAACCAGGCTGGCGAGCAGCAGAATGCGCAGCAGCGGTATTCGGGAAGCAAGCTCGGAAGTGCCGACTCGGGCGCGCATTAGCTTGTCAGTTGTAACAGATTGGCGCCGTACCGCATTACAACTCGAGTCTCCCTGGTCGCCGACTCCGTCGCCACAGACGCAATCGGGTTAGGTTGTTGGCGAAAGCACGTAGAACCATGACCATGACGGTGGCGGTCAGGATAGCGAGTGGTGACCACAATGCCGGGACCGAAGCCAGCGATACAAAAGCGGCGAGCACCAAGGCCAGCACCAGCCGCTGAAACAGCGCGCCTAAGGCGGCTAGGATGACGACTGACGCCTCTGTCATCTCGGCGACCTTGCTGGCGGCGAAACCCACCGTGTAGCCGGTCAGGGTATTGGCAAAACCGAAGACGCCGAAAGGGGTTCCGGATACCGAATCAGCGAGGGCTCCCGCTGCCACACCCACCAACATCCCTTGCAGTGGTCCCCCGACAGCGGCAAGAAGCGTAGCGACCAGAAAGACATCGACTCCCGGAGCGACCGTTGGCAACATGCGCCAGAGCAGCAAATGAACGACGAAAGCCAGTGCCAGTCCTCCGGCCAACCCAATCAACCGCTTCCTCATTGCATCACCGTCTCGTCTGCGCGGAGCTCCGAGGGGGGAACATCGGCGGTTAACAGAAAGAGTGTCTCGATGGCGGAAAAGTCGATCGCCGGACGAACGCGAATGTGGAGCAATAAGTCGTCCGACTCTTCAACCGCGACCACCTCACCCACGGGCAGGCCGCGTGGGAAAACGCCGTCGGTGCCGGCGCTAATCACCTGGTCGCCGAGGCGCACGTCGGCGGTAATTGGAATGTAGTCGAGAGACAAAATGGAACTGCCGCCCCCGCGCACGATTCCCTGTCGACGCGTGCGCTCGATCATGGCCCCGAAGGCGTGTGACCGATCGGTAATCGGTTGCACCCGCGCGTAGGAACCCAAGCCAAAGGCTACTCTTCCGGCGATGCCATCGGCGGTTAGAACCGGCTGCCCTGGATGCCAAGTGTGTTTTGCGGCGCGAACGATCCACACTGGTACCTCCGAACGGCTGTCGAGATAGACCACTTCGGCAGGAGCAAGGTTGGGGGCAACGGTCGCCCAGCCCACTGTCTGTTCCAGCGCCTTGAGCCGACCCAGCGTCGTTGCCATTTCGAGGTTTTCAAATTCAAGGCGCTCCACGCGCGCGGCGAGCTCACGATTGTCGCGCTGCAAAGTGCCGCGAGTTTTGACGCGCTGGCGCAGGCTGTTGCCGATGTCCCCGACGGCGTCAACCGTGCTGGCGACAGCTCCGGCAATCCCCAGCAGACCGCGTTCGACGAGAGCGGGTGACTCCTGCGAAGGCGCTACGCTGAGGCTCAGAATGAGTAAAAAAACTGCGAGAATCGTGGCCAGGAGCCAGCGAATTAGCCGGTCGTCCACAATCCCAACGTCAGGTGACTTGCACCTTCCTCAAGAGCTCGAGGTCGTTGAGCATTTCGCCGGTCCCCATAACCACTGCCGACAAGGGGTCTTCGGCAACGATCACCGGGAGCCCGGTGTCGGTGCTGATGCGGCGATCGAGGCCACGCAGCAGAGCGCCGCCTCCGGAAAGCACGATGCCGCGTTCCATGATGTCGGCTGAAAGCTCCGGCGGCGTGCGTTCCAGGGCGCCGCGGACGGCCTCTGAGATCACCGCCACAGGCTCGGCAAGTGAATCGCGAATTTCCTCTTCTGTGATGACCTGTTGGCGAGGCACACCATCGACCAGGTCGCGACCCTTGATGGCCATGGTCTTCTCTTTGCCATCCCGAGGAAAGGCTGACCCCAATTCAATTTTGATGCGCTCAGCAGTGCGCTCACCAATGGCGAGGTTATGGCGCCGCTTCATGTGTTGGATGATGGCATCGTCCATTTCGTTGCCGGCGATGCGCACCGACCGGGTGTGGACCATTCCGGACAGAGAAATGACAGCCACGTCGGTGGTGCCGCCGCCGATGTCGACGATCATGTTGCCGGACGCTTCGGTGATGGGAAGCCCGGCGCCCACCGCCGCTGCCATCGCCTGCTCGACCAGGTAGACCTGAGAGGCCCCCGCCTTTTGTACCGAGTCGTGGACCGCGCGCCGCTCCACCTGGGTCACCTCCGAAGGGACACCGATCACGATGCGGGAATACATCTTGTGGCCGTGGGCCTTTTTGATCAGGTACTGGAGCATGCGCTCCGTTACCTCAAAATCGGCAATGACGCCATCTTTGAGCGGGCGCACTGACTCGATATTTCCAGGCGTCCGGCCCAACATCTCCTTGGCTTCGGAACCGATGGCTTCGATGCGGTTGTCCTTCTTGTTGACCACCACGACGGAAGGTTCGCGGACGACAACGCCCTTGTTGCGGGCATAAATCAGGGTGTTTGCAGTGCCTAGATCGACCGCGAGATCACTGGAGAACAGGCGGAGGAGTGAGGATAGGGCCATTCAATTGTTCCAATCGGCGTCAAGCTACAACTTGACGGGCTTCGTCAAGCGCTCTCAAAAACCACCGTCGCGCTGAAGTGTCGTCAGCAAAAGGATGCGTTTTTCCCGGCGAAAAGCCCCCGTCGGGGCGCAGAAATATAACACAACGCTGAACTTGCGCCTTGGCCGATATCCTCTGCTTCGGTAGAGTCTCCGGTCCGGGTGGATTCGCCCGGCACAGGGAATTCTTATGCTGAAAGTTCTACGCGACAATCTCAAATACCTCTCCTGGATCCTCTGGGGAGTGATCCTTGTCTTCATCTTCTTCGTCTTCGCCGAGTGGGGCGGAGCGGGCCAGCGGCTGCAGGGCAACCAGCAAGTGGCGGTTCAGGTCGGGAATCAGGAAATCAGCTACCGAGAACTGGATCGCGCTCACCGTAATCTTCGCGATTCATATGCACGCCTCTACGGTGGGCAGATCCCGGCCGAACTGTCCGAGCAGTTGCAGTTGCCGTTGCAGGCGGTGCGTCAGCTGGTGCGCCAACGGCTCATGGTGCAGGAGGCCCTGGATGCCGGTCTACAGGTCAGCGACCGTGAATTGAGCGAAGAGATGCTCGAATTGCCGGTGTTCCAAGATGCTTCGGGCGAATTCATCGGCGCCGAACGCTACGAGCAGGCGGTGAGGTCGTTGGGCTATTCCAACCCCAGTAGCTTTGAAGAGGCCCTGCGCCAGGACCTCTTGGTCGAGAAGTTGCGCTCGCTATTCGAAGACACGGTCGCTGTAAACGACGATGAAGTCGAAAAAGCCTACCGGGAGCAGAATGAGACCGCCAAGATCGACTATTTGTTCCTGCCAACCGATCAAGCGACGGCCGAGATTGAGGTATCTGACGCCGAGGTTGAGGCTTACTTCGCCGCTCACACCGAAGACTTTCGCCTGCCCGAGAAGCGTATCGTTCGTTATCTTTTGGTCGATCCGGCCGAATTGCAGAGTAATCTGGCGATCGGTGATGCGGAAGTGGAAGCGTATTTCCAGGACAACTCGGACGACTACAGCCGGGAGGAACGCGTGCGGGCTCGGCAGATTCTGTTGCGCACCGACGAGGGGCGTGACGAAGCCGAAGCCCAGGCAATGCTGGAGAGCGCGCGTCAACGTATCGAGTCGGGGGAGGATTTTGCTTCGATTGCTGCCGAAATTTCAGAAGACCCCACCAGCGCCACCAACGGCGGTGATCTCGGTTATTTCGGCCGCGGAGAGATTCTTCCCGAGGTTGAGAACGTCACCTTCGCCAGCGAACTGGGGCAAGTCGTCGGTCCAATCAGGACTTCATTTGGCTTGCACTTGATCGAGGTCATGGATCGTCAGGAAGGCGGACTTCCACCCTTTGAAGAAGTCAAAGAGCAAGTACGCGGCCGCATGCTTCGGGAGCGTGCCACCCAGTTGACGGCGGAAAAGGCGGTGGCCATTGCCGCCAAAGTTGAGGGCGGCGACGTGGCCGCGGCGACGTGGCCGCAGTTGGCCCAAGCCGAAGCTGGCGTGGCGTTTTTCGAGTCGGCGCCGTTCGCCGCCAACGAGCCCATTCCTGGAATCGGTTTCTCGCCGCAGTTTTCAGCCGCCGCTTTTGACTTGGAGGCCGGGACACCCTCCGAACCGGTCAACATGGGTTCGACGTGGGCGGTGTTGGATCTGGTTCGCGTTGAAGAACCCCGGCTCCCCGAACTCAACGAAGTCGTGGCCGACGTTCGTGCCGCGACGCAGCAAGACAAAGCCCGCGAGCAAAACGAGAATCGCCTGGCCTCAGCGCGGGAAGCGATCGAATCCGGCCGCACCCTGGAGCGGGCAGCCAGTGGTTTGGGAGTCGAAGTGGTGAGCACTGAGACCTTCAACAAGCGTGGAGCCGTTGGAGATCTGGGGGCGGCGAGCGAGCTGCGTGAGGCCGCTCTTCAGGCCGCTGAGGGCGATCTCATCGGTCCGCTTTCGGTGCCCGGCGGAGTCGCCTTGGCGAGGGTTGCCGAGAGGGTCGAGTTTGACGCCGCACAGTTCGCCACCGCTCGTGACAGCACCGAACAAGGGCTCCGCCAACAGGAAGCCGGGCGCCTTCTGGAATCTTTGCTGCAGCGCCGAGAAGAGGCGGCCAAAATCGAATACAACCCCGACTTGGTCGCTCGGCTCGACGGCTTGAGCTAACGGCGGAGGAAGCGCCGCGAGATGATTGGTCTGCTGCGCGGTGAGGTCGCCGAATGCACGCCGGATGCGGTTGTGCTCGACGTGCAGGGAGTGGGATATGAGCTCGAAGTTCCTCTATCGACCTACTACGAGCTGGAGAAGTTGGCCGAAGGGAAGACGGCGACTCTGTTTGTGCGCACCTATGCGCGCGACGACCGCATCACCTTGTTCGGCTTCTGGAGTCGGCGCGAGAAGGACTTCTTTGAGCGGTTGATTTCGGTATCCAAGATCGGTCCCAAGGTCGCCCTCGGCATCCTTTCTGGACTGTCGGTCGAAGATCTCGCTACTGCCATTGCGGCCGGGGACGTTGCGCGGCTGGCGCGCGTTCCCCGAGTTGGCAAGAAGACCGCCGAGCGCCTGGTGGTCGAACTCAAGGACAAGGTTGCCGACTTGGCCGGAGGCGCCGAGCCGACCGCGGCGCCGGCAGCTCAAGACGACGATTTGGTGCTGGCGCTGCTGGGCCTTGGCTACCGCCGGAGAGAGGCCGAGGAAGCGGCCCAGAAGGCCAGCCAAGAACATCCGGAGGCGCCGTTTCACGAGCAACTGCGGCGTGCCCTCGGCAGCCTTTCGCGCGCCTAGCTGAGACTTCCCGATTTTTTGTTTCTAAATTGTGTGGGCGGAAGCGTTATCTGTAGTGGCGCGGTCTACAATTCGCTCATGATGGATGATGCGCGCCTGCTGGCGCCGACGCCGGACAGTGAAGATCAGCGGCTGGAGCAGTCACTGCGGCCCCATGTTCTGGATGATTACGTCGGCCAGCACAAGATCGTCGACAACCTGCGCGTCTTCATTCAAGCGGCCCGTGGGCGCCGAGAGTCTCTCGATCATGTCCTCTTGTTCGGTCCGCCGGGCTTGGGCAAAACAACCCTGGCGCACATCATCGCCCATGAGATGGGCGCTCCTTTGCGCTCGACTTCAGGACCGGTGCTGGAACGCGCCGGGGACCTCGCCGCCATTCTCACCAACTTGGAGCCCGGACAAGTCCTGTTCATCGACGAAATTCACCGCCTCGGCCCGACGGTCGAGGAAATCCTCTATCCGGCCTTGGAGGACTTCCAGATTGACCTGGTGATCGGTCAGGGACCGGCGGCACGTAGCGTCAAGCTGGATTTGCCGCGCTTCACGCTGGTTGGGGCAACGACTCGCGCCGGTCTGATTACCTCTCCCCTGCGGGCGCGGTTCGGCATCGTCCACCGGTTGGGTTTTTACTCCCCGGAAGATCTCGCCGAGATCGTTTTGCGCTCCGCCAAGATTCTCGACATACCCACCGACCGCAAGGGAGCTGAGGAGATCGCTCGCCGCAGCCGCGGCACCCCACGCATCGCCAATCGACTGCTGCGGCGAGTGCGCGACTTTGCCGAAGTCGAAGGAGACGGCAAGATCACATTCGACTCCGCGGTTGGGGCTCTCGAGGCGCTGGAGGTCGACAAGTACGGATTCGATGAAGTCGATCGCAAGGTCCTCACGGTGCTCATCGAGCAATACGGTGGCGGTCCAGCGGGAATCCGTGCTCTGGCGGCGGCGATCGGCGAAGATCGCGGCACGCTAGAAGATCTCTACGAGCCGTTCTTAATTCAAGAGGGCTTCCTGCAGCGCACGCCGCGCGGTCGCGTTGCCACCCAGCGCGCTTACGAGCATTTGGGCTTGGCGCCGCCGACGGGTAAAGAAGCGACTTTGTTCTAGTTTGATCATGTCCACCGCCCTCCTGATCGCCAATCCACAGGCGGGGCAGCACGACCCGCAATTGGTCGCCGTTCAGAACGTTCTGCGTCCGAACTACAAGCTGGCTACGTTCTTAGCACCTTCGTCCGAAGAGGCCAGAAACGCAGCGCAAGAGGCAGCCTCGGCCGGCTACCGGGCTGTCTTTGCCCTGGGTGGCGACGGCACCGCGCGGCAGGTAGCTGCGGGCTTGTTGGGGAGTGACACGGAGTTCGGGGTCCTTCCTGGCGGCACCACCAACGTGGTCGCCAAGAGCTTGGGCTTGAGCCCGGATCCCGCGGCCGCGGCCGTTGAGCTTGTGACTGGTTCGGTGATCGACGCCGATGTCGGCGCCGCCGACGAGGAAGTATTCCTGATGCAGGCCTCTGGGGGCCTCGACGCCGAGGTCGTCGAAAGCGTCAACCCCACAGCCAAAAAGCACCTTGGACGCGCCGCCTATGCCGCCCCGGCTATGCGCTGCTGGTGGCAGTATGAGTACCCGGAGATCGAAATCCGCGTTGACGGGAACTCGCGTCAGATCGGGTTCTTTGCGGTTTGCAACATTCCCCAGTACGCAGGCCGGTTCGAGATGGCACCGGGTGCCAGTTTCTTGTCACGGGGTTTGAATTTGGTGACCTTGAGGAGCACCGGGCGATGGGCTGCCCTGGAGTTTGCCGTCGCCTTCGCGCGTGGCAAGCACACCGATTTGGAAGACGTGACGACGGAGCTGGTCGAGGAGGTGATCGTAGACGGGCCTTTCGATCTGCGGATGCAGCTCGATGGAGATCTCCATCGCCCGCAGTATCCGGTGTCTATTCGTTTGGCTGATGAACGAGTGCGGCTGCGGGTACCGTTGCAGCGCTCGGATCAATCGGAGACCTTGTAGCCACTCTCGGCGATCGCCTGCCTTAGGGTCGGCAGGTCGGCCGCGCCTTGCACCACTACCCTTTTGCCGGATAGGTCCGCGGTTGCCGACTGCACCCCCGCCACACCGAGAACGGCTTTTTCGACGTGGGCGACGCAGGCCTCGCACGTCATCCCTTCGACGGCGATCTCTTGTCGGTCCTCGCCAGCGGCAAAGCGAAGCCGCCACCAACGCAGTAGGTCGGTGATCGCAAACCAAACCAAAAGGACAATCAAGAGAACCGCTGAGGGCGCCTCCCATGGTTTGGCGACATGGTGTTCCATCACTGCGGAGACAGTCGATACAGGCACGAGAAAATCGAAGAGCAAGCCCAATCCGACGCTGCCGATCATCAAGGTCGCCAGATAGATCACCAGAGGTCGGCGGCCGAGCCCTCGGTAGACCGCACCGATGGTGGCGACGTTGGATGCTGGCCCGGCCATCAAGAAAACCAGTGCCGCTCCTGCGGGTACTCCCGCTCCCACCAGCGCTGCCGCAATTGGAACGGACGCCGTCGCGCAAACATAGAGCGGCAGTGAAAAGGTCAGTGCTGCCATGCCAACCAAAAGCGGCGGCCAATCTCCGACCGCCGCCAGAGAACCGGCTGGAATCCAGGTTGTGATCGCAGCCGAGGCGAGTACACCAAAGGCCAGCCAGCGCCAGATGGTGCGCAAAATATCGAAGGCATATTCGAACATTTCCCCTGCCGAGACGGCGGTCTTTGAGGTCTCACTCGCGGACACTTGCGGGATCGACTCTTTGGACTCACCGGCATCCGTGAGCCAGCCGCCAACCACTCCGGTCACCGCTGCAGCCACGACCTTGAAAAGCGCGAAAGGCCAGCCCAGAAAAGAGGCCGAGACCAGAATCGAATCGACACCGGTCTGGGGTGTTGAAATAAGAAAACCGACCGCGGCGCCGTCGCTGGCTCCTTCTTTTTTGAGTCCCAGTCCTGCGGGGATGACGCCGCAGGAACACAACGGCAAGGGCACACCCAGGGCCACGGCTTTGAGTACGCCGCTACGCCCCTGAAACTGTCTTTGGATCCAATTGGACGGTAACAATCCATGCAGCAGACCGGCGATCACGGCGCCAAGCAGCAACCAGGGCGCGAGTGAGAGGAGGATGGCCCACAGAGCTTCAAGGTAAACGGTCATTTTGTGGGCAGACCTCCGTAGCGTGAGAACACATCCATCAACTCGTCCACCTGTCGTTCTCGTTCGGCGTCGTCACCACTTCGAAATGCATTGGCGACGCAGTGCTCGATGTGGGAGCTCAGTAGCATCTGTCCGACCCGCCCCAAGGCACCGCGCACCGCTGCGATCTGTACCAAGATGTCGACGCAGTAAGCATCTTCTTCCACCATACGCCGGATGGCGGCGAGTTGGCCGTCGGCGCGGGAGAGGCGGCGAAGCAATCTCCGCCTTTGGTCGCGTTGCTGGGTCTTATGTTGGGGAGTAGACATGTCGCCGAATATACCCTATGGGGGTATATAAAGGCAACTGTCAACTGGTCATCTCTCCATCCGACACGGCCGAAGCTGTCGAAGCGGCAGCACCTGATCGGAAACTGGTGCTTACGGTTTACGGATATATCTATCTGATTGCTCTAGTTGAGCAGTTCATTACTTGTATAGTTAAACCATCAATTTAGTTTGGCAAAGCGGTAATGCCGTTTGCCGTCGTGACTCTATGAGGAGGACCTATGAAACCTTTTTTAGTTGCAGTGACACTTTTGACGGTGGCCTCGGCAGGAGCCCATGCTGACACCAGTTGTTTTCCCAGCTGCGCGGCAGACGATGGCCGCATGTTAAGTCTTTCGAGTAACTCTGGGGCTCAGTCCCTTTTGCAGAGTTCCCTTGAGATCCGTCTGTCAGTGAAGAAAAAAAATAAGACATTCAGCCTGGGATTCTTTGATGGTGATTCGGGGTTGCCCGATGCTAGTGGAGTCGGTCATTGGGAGTTTTCCGCCAGTGGCGATCTTTCGTTAACCCTTTACGCCGACCCCATGGGGGATGGCACCGGTAATACGGTTGTCGGGCAATGGTCCGGGAACTCGATGCCTGACAACGAATGGTCTGACGCCACGATTCAAACTGGCCCAGAAGCGCGTCAAGGAGCCGGCCCTTATCGGTATCGACTTGCCATGGAGTACGACGGTGAGGCTTCTTATTTCAAAGTGCGAACGACCGCAGAGGCATTCTTTACGCCATACGAAGTAGTGCCGATCGTTGCGCGAGTAGACGCTAACAGTGCATCGATTATTTACCCGGCTTTCCCGTCCGCAGTCCCGACGACGTACGACGGTACTTTCGACTTGCTCTTCTCTGCTGGCGAGCCTCCGACCGAATTCGTGTTTTGGAACGGCGATGCTGACATGGGAGATCCAGAAAACCCCGATACCGATGACCAAGACACCCCCAACAATTCGCTGCCCCCGTTTGCAAGCCACCCGGGGACGCTTTTCGAAGGTGCTGGCGGCCTTGGTATTCCGCAAGACGGAGTAACTGTAAACACGTCGAACGAGTACCTTTACCGCCCAGGCCTTTCGGCCGTAGTTACCTTTCCCCCTGGGCTGACCTTGACGGACGACAATCCTTCAGGGAACAGAGAATGGGAGCAGGTCCGAATAGAGTTTGGGCCGCCGGAAACAGCACTAACATCCTTCGCAGGACTCTATGAGGTCACGATGTTGGGATTAGACATGAACAATACATTGCTAATTACGTCGAATCTCCAGTTACTTTTTTCAGACTAGACGACCTGCATTATCAAGGGGTATCCGACTTCGCGGCTTACCCAGGCGCACATAGTGCCGGAGCGGATTTTGGGATCGTCAAGCTCCTTTGATCGCTTGAAATCAAACACGGCTGGTAGCGTACGGCCATGGAACCGATTTCCTTTGAGACCTTTTGGACTTGGCTCGAGCAACACGCCAACTGCATCCTCCGCGTCGCCACCCCCAACGCCGTGCTCTACGATGATGAAGGCTTGCATTGGTTTGTCGGTCGCGATCGCGAGGCTCTGGTCGTCCAGGCGGTCCGCGGCAAGCGGCTGGCGGGTGAAGTCCTTATCGACGCCGATGCGATCGCCTACGTTCTACCGACCGGCGAGGAACAGGGCGAGCACGGATTCGAAGCGGTGGTCGAAACCGAAACCGAGCGTTTGGCGGCGTACGTTATTGTCCTCACCCACAGTTTCGAAGAAGAAGACCCCGAAGGTCATAGCGTTTCGGTGCATTGATCCCCGCCCCCCGCCTCCCCTCCCGCGGGGACGACGAGAATCAGGTAGTCGGGTTCAGGCCGCGAGGTTGTTATCCCGGCGGCGGGCCGGGATCAGCGCTTCTTCTTACCAAGATAGAGGTCGGTAATCGTACCTTCGAAGGCTTCGGCAGCCATGGCCACTGTTTCGGAGAAAGTCGGATGGGGGTGGATGGTGAGGCCGATGTCGCCCGCCTCGGCGTCCATTTCGATCGCCAGCGCCAGCTCGCCGATGAGTTCACCTGCGTGCGGGCCGACGATGCCGGCCCCCAACACCAGATTGGTCGAGGGGTCGAACAGAATCTTGGTCTTGCCTTCACCGCGTCCGACGCCCAGAGCGCGGCCGCTGGCCGCCCAGGGAAAGGTCCCCAGTTCGTAGGCGGTGCCAGCTTCTTTGGCTTCGGTCTCGGTCAGGCCGACCCAGGCGATTTCGGGATCGGTGTAGGCGACTGAGGGAATGACCCGAGCGTCGAAGGAACTTTTGTGTCCGGCGGCGACTTCCGCCGCCACCTTGGCCTGATGGGTCGCTTTGTGGGCCAATTGCGGCTCGCCGACAATGTCTCCGATGGCAAAGATATGGGGTTGGCTGGTGCGTTGGCGCCGATCGACCGGCACAAATCCTTGTTCATCGACGGTTAAATCCGCGTTTTCGGCTCCGATTCGGTCTGAGTTGGGCCGCCGTCCCACCGCCACAAGGACGCGATCAAAGGTCTCCGGATCACCCTCGTGTCTGCCTTCGTAGGTGGCCACGAGTCCTTCGTCTGTGGCTTCAATCGACTTTGCCTTGGTCTTGAGCAGGACGCGCACGCCTTGCTTCTTGAGTCGTCGCTGCAAAAGCCGCACGAGGTCCGGGTCGCAGCCCGGGATCAACTGCGGCTTGAGTTCCAAGACCGTGACCTGCGATCCCAGCGCGGAATACACGGTCGCCATCTCCAATCCGATGATGCCGCCGCCCACGACCAACAGGCGTTCCGGAACGGCCTCCAAACGCAGCGCGTCGGTCGAGTCCCATATGCGAGGATCGTCGTACGGATACCCCGGCAATTCAAACGGGCGCGAGCCCGCGGCCAGAATGAGTTGATCGAATGAGATCGTGCGCGCGCCGTCAGGCGTCTCGACCTTGAGGTGGTGGGTCGAGGCAAATCGGGCGGTGCCCTGCAGGATCTTGACGCCCCGCTGCTGGGCCATCTTGGCCAACCCACCGGTCAGGCGTCCGACCACATCGTTCTTGAAATCAGCCACCTTGGGTAAATCGATCTGCGGAGCCCCGAACTCGACGCCATGATCGGCCATGGCGGCCGCGGCGCTGATGATCTCGGCGGTGTGAAGAAGGGCTTTCGAAGGGATGCAGCCGACGTTGAGACAGACACCGCCCAGCACCGCGTACTTTTCGATCAAGAGGACTTCAAGACCGAGATCGGCGGCGCGAAAGGCGGCGGTGTAGCCCCCCGGTCCGGCGCCCAAAACGACCAAGGGATGGTGCTCATCTGCGGCATTCTTAATTTCTGCGGGGGCCGATGGCGTTGCCGGATCTGAATCCGTGTTCTGTGCATCGCCGTCGGGGTTGTCGGCCGGGGTCGATGATGCAACGTCGTCGGCTGACTCCAGAGCGAGATTGTCGGACGCTGAGCTTGCGGCGTTTGCTTCTACAACCTCAGGCTTTGCTTCGTCGACCTCCAAGGTGGCGATAAGAGCGCCTTCGACCACAGGCAATCCGGTTGCAAGATGCAGTTCGAGGATTTCGCCCGCCGCGGGCGAGGGAACATCCATGGAGGCCTTGTCGCTCTCCAAAGTGATCAGCCCGTCGTCTACAGCGACGGTATCGCCAACGGCGACGAGGACTTCGACGACCGTTACGTCGTCGGCACCACCCAAGTCAGGAACGCGGATTTCCAGGCTAGGCATATATATCTAAGTTTCTAAAGCGAAATCCAGGCCTCTAGAGGCGGAAGTTGCTGGGGTTTTCGAGATGACGGGCGAGAAAAGTCGTGAACCTGACGCCCAAAGCGCCATCGACGACGCGGTGGTCATAGGACAGGGAGAACGGAAGCACGAGGCGCGGTTGGAAACTGCCGTCGATGTAGACGGGCGTCATGCGCGAGCGGGCAACGCCCAAAATGCCCACTTCCGGCGCATTGACGATGGGTGTGAAGCCGGTTCCACCGATGCCGCCGAGACTCGAAACCGTAAACGAGGCTCCTTGCAGTTCGTTGATTTTGAGCTTGCCTTCGCGCGCCCGCCCCGAGATCTCCGCCAATTCGCCGGCGATCTCGAATGCCCCCTTGCGGTCGACATCGCGGACCACTGGAACCACTAGCCCCTCGGGCGTGTCGACCGCGACGCCGAGATGGCAGGTCTTCTTGAGAATGACTTCTTTGGCGTCGCTGTCGAGGGAGGAGTTCACCAGTGGATACTCCCGCAACGCTGCCGCCACCGCCTGGAGAATGAACGCCAAGGGGGTTAAGCGAATGCCCTGTTCTTTTGCTTCCGCCTTTTTGTCCTGCCGCAGTTGCTCCAGGTCGGTGATGTCGGCCTCGTCAAACTGGGTGACATGGGGAACGTGCAGCCAGGATCTGTGGAGATTGGGGCCTGAAGCCTTTTGAATCCGCGTCAAAGGCTGGCGTTCGACTTCCCCGAACTTTGAGAAGTCGACTTTGGGCATTTCCGGGATGGTGCCGCCCTGCGGAGCGGAAACAGCGCCAGCGAGAGTGGCCTTGACGAACGAGGCAACGTCGTCACGCGTAATGCGTCCCTTGCGGCCGCTGCCGCGCACCCGTCCCAGGTCAACGCCGAGTTCACGGGCGAAACGGCGCACCGCAGGACTGGCGTAGGCGGCTCGAAAAGCGGTTTCGTCGACCACCGGTGTGGAAGCTGCCGGCTGAGCGGCGGCGGGTTGCGGCTGTGGCGCAGAACGTGCCGGCTCAGGAGACGAGGGCGGAACCGCTTTCTCTGCGGGAGGTTCGACGGGCCTCGAATCGGTATCCTCTGTTTGTTCTTCAATTTCCAAAGTGACCACTTTGGCGCCCTCGACCACTACATCGCCCTCGGCGAGGTGCACTTCCAGCACTTTGCCGGCGTGGGTGGAAGGCACGTCCATAGACGCCTTCTCGCTTTCAAGCGCGATCAGAGATTGGTCGATCTCGACGGTATCTCCGGGACCGACAAAGACGTCGATCACCGACACGTCTTCGGCGCCGCCGAGATCGGGAATGAGAATGTCGTGGTGCGGCATCGACCTGTCTTAGATTGTCCAGGGAGCTGCGGTTTCGGCGTCGATTCCGAACTCGCGAATCGCCCGCGACACCGCTGACGGTTCCAATTTGCCCTCTCCGGCCAGCGCGTGCAGCGTCGCGACGACGATGTGGTAGCGATCGATCTCGAAGAAGCGCCGCAACTTGGATCGCGTATCGCTGCGGCCGAAGCCATCGGTGCCGAGTACCGAAAAAGACCGGTCGACCCAGGGGCGGATTTGATCCGGTACCGACCGCATCCAGTCGCTCGAGGCGACAACTGGTCCCGGGCGTCCGCCCAAACACTCTTCGATGTAAGACGGTTTGCTTTCTTCGCCCGGATGCAGCCGGTTCCATCGTTCAGCGGCCATGCCGTCGCGCCGCAGCTCATTAAAACTCGGTGCACTCCACACCGAAGCAGCGACATCGTAGTCGTTGCGCAGGATGCGGGCTGCGGCCTCGACTTCACGCAGGATCGATCCGCAACCGAGCAAGTCGGCAGCCAGTTGTTGTTCGCCTTTGGCCTCAGCGCCGTCGAGTAGGTAAAGACCCTTGCGGATGCCTTCTTCGACATTCTCGGGCAGGGGCGGGTGCTCGTAGTTCTCGTTGAGCAGGGTGATGTAGTAGAAGACCTTCTCGCCCTCGCCGTACATTCTCCGCAGTCCGTCTTGCAGAATAACGGCGAGTTCGTAGCCGTAAGTGGGGTCATAGGCGATGCAGTTGGGAACTGTCGATGCGAGCAAGTGACTGTGGCCGTCCTGGTGCTGCAGGCCTTCGCCGTTGAGAGTCGTACGCCCCGAGGTAGCGCCCAGCAAGAAACCGTTGGCCTGCATGTCGCCGGCCGCCCAAATGAGGTCGCCGACACGCTGAAATCCGAACATTGAATAGAAGATAAAAAACGGGATCATGTTGAGCCCGTAGTTGGTGTAGGACAACCCCGCCGCAATCCACGACGACAGCGAACCGGCCTCCGAGATGCCTTCTTCGAGGATTTGCCCGGTCTTGGCTTCGCGGTAGTAGGCGAGTTGGTCGTGGTCGACCGGTTGATAGAGCTGGCCTCGATGGGCGTAGATGCCGACCTGGCGGAACATGCCCTCCATGCCGAAAGTGCGCGCTTCGTCGGCGACGATCGGCACCACGCGATCCTTGATCTCCTTGTTGCGAGTCAGGGTCATCAGCCAGCGCACGAAGGCCATGGTGGTGGAAAGCTCGCGCTCGCCGGAGCCGTCGAGAACGGGTTTGAAATCCCCCAGTTCGGGAACCGGCAAAGGATCGACCTCGGTGACGCGGGTGGGGAAGTTGCCCCCCAGCTTATCCCGTCGCTCCCGCAGATAGATCATCTCCGGGGAGTCCTCGGCGGGGCGGTAGAAGGGCAAATCGTCGATCTGCTCGTCGGAAACGGGGATGGCGAAACGATCGCGGAAGTGCCGTAGCGCATCCTCACCCATCTTCTTTTGCTGGTGGGTGATGTTCTGGCCTTCGCCCGCCTCGCCCATACCGTAGCCTTTGATGGTTTTGGCGAGAATCACTGTTGGGCGTCCGCTGTGTTCGACCGCTGCGGCGTAGGCGGCGTAGACCTTGTCAGGATCGTGGCCGCCGCGCTTGAGGCGCCAGAGGTCGTGGTCGGACATGTGCGCGACCATCTCCAGCAATTCGGGGTACTTGCCGAAGAAATGCTCGCGGGCATAAGCGCCGTCATTGGCTCCGTAAGCTTGGTAGTCGCCGTCCACGGCTTCCTCCAAGCGCTGACGCAGGAGCCCCTTGGAATCTTGCGCCAGCAAGGGATCCCAGTTGGCGCCGAGGATGACCTTGATGACGTTCCAGCCGGCGCCGCGAAACACACTTTCGAGTTCTTGGATGATCTTGCCGTTGCCGCGCACCGGACCGTCGAGGCGTTGCAAATTGCAGTTGATGACAAAAATCAGGTTATCGAGGTCTTCGCGAGAGGCGAGGGAGATGGCGCCGAGCGATTCGGGCTCGTCCATTTCGCCGTCGCCGAGAAAAGCCCACACCTTGCGATCCGCTGCCCCGACCAAACCGCGGTTGTCGAGATATTTCATGAAGCGAGCCTGGTAGATGGCCTGAATCGCAGCCAGGCCCATCGAAACGGTGGCGAATTGCCAGAACTCCGGCTTCAACCAGGGGTGAGGGTAGGAGGGAAGGCCGCCGTCCAGTTCACGACGGAAGCGATTGAGTTCGTTCTCGGATATCCGTCCCTCGAGGAAAGCACGGGAGTAGATGCCGGGAGAACTGTGGCCTTGAAAGTAGACCAGGTCTCCCAGGTGGTCGGCGGTGCGCGCGCGAAAGAAATGATTGAAGCCAACCTCATAGAGGGTCGCGGCGGAAGCGTAGCTGGCGATATGCCCCCCCAGAGATCCTTCGCCACGGTTGGCGCGCACCACCATGGCCAGAGCGTTCCAACGAATGATGGACTTGATACGTCGTTCGAGGGCCGCGTCACCCGGCCTTTTCTTCTCCAAGTGGGGAGGAATGGTGTTGATGTAGGCAGTAGTGGCGTTATAGGGAAGATATGCGCCCCGCCGCCGCGCTCGATCCACCAAAGACTCGATCAAGAAATGGGCGCGTTCGGGACCTTCGCGTTCGATCACCGCCTCCAGAGCATCGAGCCATTCCTGAGTCTCCTCTGAGTCGATGTCGTGTCTATGTCGTTCAATCCAGGTACTCATAAGAAACTCAGTTCATAGCTCAACACCAGCCGGCAAAGTCCGCGTATTGTGTCATTTGATCGGCCACAGAGGGCTGCTTTTGAGTCGCTCAACGGGGTCGAGGAGACCTAGTGATCTTGGTGCGTGTTTCCAATCGACAAGCCTCGGCTCCAATCTAAGTATCCAGGGGGCCATCGTAGGCTCGTCAAAGCTGCGAAACAGCGATGAGTTCGGAGGTGAAACGCGAGTCGTTGGTGATCAACCGCGTAGCCCCTGCCTGTTTCGCTGAGGCAGCGATCAGAGCGTCTGCAAGATGCCGCGGCGAACGACTCCGCACACCGATAATCGCTGCACAGGCAAGATTCGCATCGAGGTCTGGAACACGGACATTTTGGTGAGTCAAAAGCTCGACCAAAGTGTCAGCGATGTCGGGATTGCGACGGCGGTAGTGGCTGCTTCGCAGAACGTGGACGACTTCAAGCAACACAAGTGAGGAAATTGCGATGGGTTCATTGCCGTCGATAAGTCTTTCAACTTGCTGCGCCAACTTGGGCTTGTCGTTGGTGAGATAGCGCAAGACTGCGCTGCTATCAAGAGCAATCACGATTCGTCCTGGGGCTCGGCGACTTCCCGAGCGAGTTCGTCTCCTAGTTCGTCGGAATCTCGGTACGAAGCGAAATCCTCGATAGTTCCAGGTCCACGCAGACGCCCCCGCAACGATCGCTTATGGGGTTCGGGAAGGAACGTGACGATCAACCGATTTCCGTCAACGACTTCTACTGCGCGGTCACCGGGGCGAACTCCAAGTTGCTCTCGAGCTTTTCGTTCGATGACAATTTGATAGCGATCTCCAACAATCGGCATTGTCCGTTTTCCTCGAAGAAATCATATTTTTGTGACAAACATATGTCAACAGAGAAGTTTGTATGTGCTCTTGGATTGCTCTCTGTAAATCACAGCCAAAGGAGCTGGGACTTTGAAAATCTAGCTAGCTGGGCGGAACCAGCCATGAGAAACGAACTTCGGTCGCCAAGGGACCTTCGTCAGGACGCAAAACGTGCGTCCAGGCTAATCCCAACCGTTCTTCGTGCGCGGTCAGGCGAGGCACTCCAGATCGGCGCGAAGCTGCCGCCGAGACGAGCCGAATCGGTTCGCTTGTACCGCCATTGACATCCAGAGTGACCATCTGGATCTCTCCGTCTTTGATCTCGCCGGGCTGTCCGTCATCGGTCCCGGTTTGCGCCAGCCACGCGACGTAGCCGAGGTCGCCGGAGATTGCCGCCGCGACCCTTCCCAGGGTGTTGGTGGTGAGAAGTTTAGGTCTATCGAACGTCAGTCCACCATCCAGCGACCAGGCGGCCCAGACCGAGGTCTCAGGTGCCCCGGAAAACCAGGCGACCAAGACGCGGTCGCCATCAGCGGCCAGACCCGGGCCGTTGACCGGGCAACCGGCAATCTCCCAGCCAGAGGTGTCGATGACGGTCCGTTGCCAGCCATCTTCGGTTCCGCGCAGGAGGTGGATGTCTCGAATTTCTCCATCGGTGCGATCGCGAAAGGCGACCAGAGGGCCATTGGCTGTAGCAACTGCCGCCGTTGAACAACAGTCGCAGATGCGGTCGTCTACCAACTCAGAAGGGGCAATCTCATTCCCTCGTATCAAAGTCGTGCGCAGTTGCATGGCTCCGCCGTCGTGACGGTCGTGACCGCCGGTGGCTCGACCGTCGAGCCAAAACCCTCGCGCCCCAGCGCCTTCAGGCACCCAAGATACGAATCCATGCTCGCCGGGGATGATCTCGCCTGCACCTCCGTTCCAGGCGTCGTCGTGCAGCCAGCCAAGCTCGGTCCACGATGCGCCGGCGTCACTCGAACGGGCGATGCGAATGCCGTAGTCGTAGGTGTCCGGGCCGGCGATTTGTAGCCAATGCGCCAACCACGACCCATCGCCGGCTTCTACCATCGCCGGCACGTCGGCCCAGTTGGCAAAAAAATCCGAGGCTTCTGCGATCACCGTGGCGGCGGCGTTGCGTTCTGAAATCGACCGCGTTTCGAATCGGTAGAAATCACCTTTACGAAGGTAAGAAAGTCTGTTTCCAGCCAAGTTGGGGGCAAGTGCGCTCTCGATCAGAATCGGATGGGACTCCAGTTCGGAGAACGCAGCAGCTAGTTCCGACGATTTCTCGTTCTCGCGACCGCAGGAGGCCGCCAAAACAACCAACAACAGACGCCAAGTTGCCGCGATCTTCATCTACCCATATTGTGTGGTTGATCGTGCCTCGATAGTTTTGGTCTGATCACAGGGAGCCACCTCGACATGAAGCCACGAACCCCTTTCTCTTACAGAGTCCCAGGCTTTCCTCACAGGATCCTAGGCTTTTCCCGCAGAATCCTAGCCGCATTGGCCATGTTACTGGGAATGTTGCTGGTCGCCGGTGGTGTCGAGGCCAAGCCGACCGCCCAATCGAGGTTGGACGAAGTGATGGATCAACGGCTGCGTACCGAAGAGACCTACCGACTGACACGCCTCTCCGACAGCGTCGTGTTTGCCACTCTGGCATCTGCAAAAGCAAGGATGTCGGTACTGGGAGGTGTCGGGCCGGGCGTCGGCGTCGGCCCCTGGTCGGGTCCGGCGTTGAGCTTGACCAACAGTGCGCTTGAATGGACCTTAGACCACTCGGATTCTCTTTCTGAAGAAGAAGCTCAGATGCAGCAAGATCTCATCGAGATGGGCTTCATTCCGACCGAAGGCAAAGAGCAGATCTTGATTACGCTGGTGGAAAGCGAACGCTCGGATCAGTTGTTGGATTTTTCAAACTCGGAGCGGCTCGAAGCGAACCAGGAAGAGCAAGATCTCTTGCGCCAGGGGCGCAGCAACGACCCGCAGTTGAATTCTCGTTTGCCTTTCCAGCACAGATTCGGTTCTTTGGCGGCAAAAGCAGCGCGCGACGCGGCCTGGCGGTTCGACGACCTGTCGGATGTCCTCGCCGAAGAAGGGGAGCGCGCCCTTGAGCAGGAACGCTTGTCAGAAGCGCGCCGAGCGCGCTTTAACTTAGAAGCAGTTCGCGCTTTATTCTGGGTCGATTCGGCCTATGAACCCGTGATCATCGAATGGCTCGAAAATCTACCCCAACAGGACATCAACCGTCTCGCGCAGCTTTTGCAAGTGGCAGGATTCGACCAAGTCAACGGTGAAACCTTGGTTCGCGAGGGAGTTCCGCTTCTCCATCAGCCGCTGGTTTTCGGCGCCCGTCTCTACCAGCGCCTCGAAAGCGTCACCGTCGGCGGTGAAACCAAACGAGAGCTTAATCCCGAACGCTTTGCGAGCAAGGAAGTCTTCCAGCAGGCGCAGGGGTTCTACGAACAGCTTTTCGTCGTCGACCGCAAGGGTCGCTTCGAATTCGCCCTTTCTCCGCAGGTCGATGAGTTCATCCGCTCGCAGTCGGCTCTCGTGCGCGAGTTGACACAGTCGCATCTCGATCCGCTGCTGGGCGACCTCGTTGCCGAGGAACTTGAGTAGTCCAGCCTAGCGAGATTGGCTAGCTAAGAAGTCGTACAGAGCGAAAGTCGCGCGCAGCGTGAGCTTGCGGGGCTATACTGACTTGGACATGAAGGCCTCGATGCGACTCCGTCTGAGTGCGTTCGCTCTGGTGTTGGCCAGCGCTGTGGGCCTGCTCCAAGGTCAAGAGGAAACACAGGCCCAGTTTGTTTTTCATCTGCAACTCAAGTCCATCATTCATCCCATCGCCGCGCAGTATTTGGAAGACGCGCTCGACGAGGCGGACGCCGCAGGGGCCGCCGCGTTGGTCCTTGAACTGGATACTCCAGGAGGCCTACTGACGTCGACCCGCGACATGACCGAAGCGATGCTCAATGCCAAGACTCCGGTCATCGTCTACGTGTCGCCTGCTGGAGCACAAGCGGCATCGGCGGGGTTCTTTCTGCTGATGGCGGCGGACGTCGCGGCCATGGCTCCCGGCACCAACACTGGAGCCGCGCATCCGGTTCTGGGCGACGGGCAGGAGATGGGTGAACACATGGCCGCCAAAGCCGAGGAAGACGCAGCGGCGACAATTCGCGCTTTGGCTTCTAGGCTCGACCGCAATGTCGAAGCTGCCGAGGCGGCGGTGATTGAGTCCAAGTCCTACACCGCTGCCGAGGCCATGGACTTGGGGTTGATCGAGGTCGTCTCTTCCAGCATGACGGCCTTGCTGGCAGAGATCGATGGGCAGACGGTCAGCAAAACCGACAATGAACCGCTTCTATTGGCGACCAAGGAAGCCCGCTTGTCGCCGGTGACGATGACGCCGTTACAGCGGTTCCTCGCGGCGCTCGCCCACCCCAATATTGCTTACTTGCTGCTGTCTCTTGGCGGGTTGGGGCTGTACTTTGAATTCTCCAATCCCGGAGCTGTTTTTCCGGGAGTGGTGGGCGCGATCTGCATCTTGCTCGCTTTTTTCGGTCTTTCGGTGTTGCCGGTCAACTACGTCGGTATCGGCCTGTTAGGCTTGGCGGTGCTGTTTTTCATCGCCGAGATCAAGGTGACCAGCTATGGATTGCTGACCGTCGCCGGCATTGTCTCGATGGTGTTGGGCTCGAGCATGCTATTCAAGAGCACCGATCCAGCCTTGCAAGTGAGCTGGGGACTGATTGCCGCGACCGCGCTCTTGGCGGCTGCGGCGGTCGCCATAGCTGTGACTCTGGTGGTGCGCAGCCACCGTCGCCAAGTCGCCACCGGCAATGAAGGAATGATCGGGCGCATTGCAACGGTGCGCACACCGCTCGATCTGCGCGGCAAGGTGTTCGTGCATGGCGAACTTTGGGACGCTCAAGCTAGTTCACATGTTGGGGTGGGGAGAGAAGTGCGCGTCGTGGGCGTGGATGGAATGCGCCTAGACGTAGTACCTGTTTCGGATCAAGACACCGTCGAAGAGGAGTAACTCATGCCCGCTGGAATTACGACCATTTTGATTATCCTGGGGTTTGGTGCCTTTGTGCTTAGCCGATGGATCCGAATCCTCAACGAATATGAACGCGCCGTGGTCTTTCGCCTCGGTCGTCTGGTAAGCACTCGTGGCCCAGGACTTACGTTTATTGCCTTCCCTTTAGAGCGGATGGTCAAAGTTTCGTTGCGCACTTTGGTGCATGACGTACCCACCCAGGATGTCATCACCCGCGACAATGTTTCGGTCAAAGTCAACGCAGTGGTTTACTTTCGCGTCATCGATCCTGCGAAGAGTGTCGTCGAGGTCGAAAATTACCTCCAGGCCACCAGCCAAATCGCACAAACAACGCTGCGTTCGGTTCTCGGACAAGTCGAGCTGGATGAACTTTTGTCCGAGCGCGAGAAGCTCAACGACGAACTACAAGCGATCATCGATAAGCACACCGATCCTTGGGGAGTCAAAGTCTCGGCGGTCGAAGTCAAGCATGTGGACCTGCCGCAGGAGATGCAGCGAGCGATGGCCCGCCAGGCGGAAGCGGAGCGTGAGAAGCGGGCCAAGATCATCCACGCTGACGGTGAGTTGCAGGCATCCAAGCAGCTGGCGGAAGCAGCCGAGGAAATCAGCAAGAATTCGACTACGCTGCAGTTGCGTTACTTGCAGACCCTGACCGAGATCTCCGCCGAGCACAACTCGACGATTGTCTTCCCGTTACCGATAGATCTCTTAAAGGGGTTTGGTGGCGGTAAGGAGTAGGCGTTATCGAGCCCAACCCCCAGGCCCCTCGACTACGCTCGGGGCGACCTACGGTCGTCTTTCCGCTACTGATCGATCTTTTGAAAGGGTTTGGCGGAGGGAAAAATGAGTGACCAGTGACGGATGACATTGGGGTTCGTCCGCCTATTTGTCCGTCACTCCGTCACTGTCTCCCCTCACCGTGAGATCGATGCGCAGAAAGGTGCCGATGAGGGCGACGTGCTCGGGGGTGTGCCTTGAATCGTTGGCGATAGTGATTTCGGCGCGGTCGTTCCAACGGTTCCCGCCCGGCTCCTTTACACCTTCGATGTGGTAAGCGATTTTGCCGTCGACTTTGTCCGCCTGCGCCACTACCGGGTAAATCTTGCTACCTGCGAGGAAGCTAAAACGGCGGGGCGACTCCGGGCGGTCGCGGCGCAAAGACAGAATGGTCGCAATCATGTCAACGGCCGCCTGCTCATCAACGAGTTTGTGGCGATTTTTGGTGCGCCCTCGCCAACGGTAGGACGACCAAACTTCCTTGACCGTGAGCAGCTTCTCATCAATCGACGCTCCAGTAAGCCAATAGGCTTCATCTGGGGTGTCGACTCGCAGCTCGGCACGAATTGACCCGTTCTGCGGTCGTTCAACTTTGAGCGTCGCAGTTCCGGACTGCGGGAACAGGATCTTCAACAGTCCGTGAGTTTCCCATTTGTAATGGAGAACTTCAGCGTTCGACGAGATAGATGGGATCTCGGCGTCACTTGCTGCCAAGTCCGGCGCAAAGATCGCCCATGCCAGCGTCACAAAGACGCAACCAATCCGGAGTTTCAGCTCAGTGATTCCAGTTCGTCGACCCACTCTCGTATCAAAGCAAAACCCCCACGCCAGAAGTTGGCGTCCCCGGCATCGATGCCCGCTTCTTCGAGGATCTCCTGCGGCGGTGCCGCGCCCCCGTAGGCCAGCATTTTTAGATAGCCAGGAATGAAGGCCTCCCCTTGCTCTCGATAGCGCTGGTACAACGCGAGCACCAGCAACTGTCCGAAGCTGTACGAGTAGCAATAAAAGGGCCAGTGAAAAAGGTGCGGTATCGCAACCCATTCGTGGCGAAACGTGTCCGGCACGGTCACCGCGTCACCAAACTGTTGCTGCAGCAGAGAAAGGTACAGGTCGTGGACGTCCTCACCCGAAGCACCCTCGACGATTGCCTTGTGAGCTTGGCGCTCAAAGAGAACGAAATAGGCCTGGCGCAAGACGGTGGCGTAGGCATCGTCGACCGCCGCACCCAACAACTCGCGTCGGCCAGCCGGCGACGACACTTGGCTCAACAACCGCTCGGTGAGCAAGATCTCCGAAAACACCGAAGCGGTTTCAGCTAGCGGCAATACCGGGTGCTGTGTCAGCACCGAGCGCTCGCGGGCGGAGATGGAGTGAACGGCGTGGCCCAGTTCATGAGCCAATGTTGCGACATCTCGGAGTTTGCCGGTGTAATTGATTAGCACCCACGGCGTCAGTTCTGGGGTTACCGTGAGGCAAAAGGCGCCACCGCGTTTGCCCTTGCGCACCTCCGCATCGATGTGTTGTTCGTCGAATACCTTGCGAGCGGCGTTAGCGAGCTGGGGTGAGAAATCGCCAAACGTTGAAAGAACCAAATCGACTGCGTCACCATATTCAATCGTTTTTTCCGAGGTTTCGACCGGGGCGTAGACGTCCTCGCGGGCCAAAGAACCGTCGCCGCCGAGCCACTTGGACTTCAGTCGGAAATAGCGGTGAAACACTGACTGCTGCTCAACACAGATGTCGAGAAGGGTGTCGACCGCGTCGTCGTTGAGATCGTTGTCGACGTTGCGAACTGCGATCGGCGATGCATACCCGCGCAGATCGACTTGTTCGGAGGCCCAGTCGTGGACTCGATGGGTGTAGATCTGGCTCAAGATCGACGCTTCTCGCTCAAACACCCGCAGGAGCTCGCCGTAAGCGTCCCGTCGCACCTTGGCGTGAGGAGAGTGAACGTGGCTCATCAAGGCGTCGCGCGTCAAGGTGCGCTCTTCGCCGTCGCACTCCATGGTGAATTCCAAGCGATTGGTGAGCATCGAGTAAAGAGTCATCAATGCGCTCACACCATGTGCGTCTTTGACATTGATGAGCTGTTCGGCGCTTTCGTCGAGGGTGAAGGGACGGACCCTTCGCAGGTCACGCAGAAAGTGGGCGTGGTCACCGGTTACCCCGGATAGCAGCCGGTCCGCATTCTTGTCGTCAAGGTCCTTCCACCAAAGAGAAAAGAAAAGAACCTGGTTTTGAAATCTGATGAGCGCCTGTTCAACACGTGTTTTGATGCCGAGAGCCTGATCCGATTGAGTGTCGGCGGAGAAAACCAGGGACGCATAGGCACCGGGCAACTGGAGTGCGGCAACCAGACCTTCGTACTCAGAGAGAATCTCCGCAAATGTCGATCCAGAGATCTCGGGCAAAAGGTCGTCTCGGCGCTTTCCAAAATCCTCAACCCGCGCGTTCAGCTCTTCGAGCCGCGCGGAAAGCTGGTCGGCTGAGGAGAGCAGCTCACTCAACGACCATTTTTCAGGTCGATATTTTGTGATGGTTAGTTGGTTCACTCAGTACTCGCCGGATTCGTTCCACCGGAGAGTGCGGCTTCAAGGGTATGCCAAGCCAAGGTTGCACATTTGACCCGAACGGGAAACTCGCGCACGCCAGCAAACACCGCGAGCTTTCCCAAAGAGGAAGCGGCAAGCGCCGATACCGACGGATCTCCCGTCACAAGTTCATGGAACTCTGCGAAGAGTTCCATTGCATCTCCACAGCTACGACCCCGCACGGCTTCGGTCATCAAAGACGCTGAAGCCGTTGAAATCGCACACCCAGACCCCTCGAAGCGCACATCTTCGATCGTCTCACCCTCCACTTGAAGATGCAGCTTAAGCTGATCGCCGCACAGCGGGTTGTGACCGTCCGCACTGTGAGTTGGGGTTTCTAGGGTCCCGTAGTTGCGCGGTTGCTTGTTGTGGTCGAGGATGACCTCTTGATAAAGGTCGCGTAGATCGTCAGACATAGAGCGAGGTCATTTCCAGCGGAGCGTCAGCCGAACATCCTGCGGGCCAACTGCAACGCGTCAGCCAGCCTATCGACATCGGCAGTGGAATTGTAGAGGCCAAACGAAGCCCGAACGGTCGCGGGAACGCCAAAGTGATCCATGACCGGCTGGGCGCAGTGATGGCCCGCACGCACCGCGACTCCCTCGCGATCCAGAATGGTACCGACATCGTGAGCGTGAATTCCCTCCAGCACAAACGAAATCACCGCAACGCGCCGCCGTGGTAGGCCGATCAAACGTAGGTTCTCGATCTGCTGCAGTCGATCTAGAGCGTAGGCGATGATGCCGTCTTCGTACCGGCCTACGGCGCCGAGATCCTTGCCCTGCAGGTAGCGTAGCGCCGTTTCAAATCCGACGGCTCCTGCGATGTTGGGGGTACCTGCCTCGAAACGATGCGGGATGTCCGCATACTCGGTCGCTTCGAAACTCACCGTGCGGATCATTTCGCCGCCACCTTGGTACGGAGCCATAGATGCCAGCAATTCCTGTCGGCCATAGAGGGCGCCGATGCCTCCCGGTCCGTAGTTCTTGTGACCCGAGAAAGCGTAGAAATCACAGCCCAAAGCGGTGACATCGAGAGGTAGATGGGGAGCGGCTTGCGCCCCGTCCACAACCGTGACAGCTCCGCACTCTTGCGCCAGCGCGATCATTTCGGAAACCGGATTGACCGTCCCCAGGGCATTGGAGACATGGGCGAAAGAACAGATACGAGTGCGCTCGGATCGCTGGTCGGCGAAATGATCGAGATCGACGTCTCCGTTGCCGTCGAGGCGTGCAACGCGGATCGCAGCCCCGGTCGCCTCGGCGACCAACTGCCAGGGGACAATATTGGAATGGTGTTCGAGTCCCGTAAGCAGAATCTCGTCGCCCGCTTGGAGTTGAGGTCGGGCGAAAGCCTGAGATACCAAATTGATCGCTTCGGTGGTGCCGCGCAGGAAAACGATTTCGTCGTTGTGTGAGGCACCCAAGAAAGAAGCCACTGATGCACGCGCCGACTCATAGGCCGCCGTCGCTTCCTGCGACAAGGTGTGCACACCGCGGTGTACGTTGGCGTAGCTCGAGCGCAGAAAATCCGCTTCGACAGAGATCACCTGCTCCGGTTTCTGGGCGCTCGCCGCACTGTCCAGATACACCAAAGGTTGATTGTGGATCGTGCGCCCGAGGATGGGGAACTCCTTGCGGATTTCCTCGATCGGAAACGTCGAATCAGGGGTCACGGTCGTCGGCGTGGAGGCAGGTTGGGTCATCTCTAAACCGCTTGGCGTACGACTTCCCCGCGCGGCAGGCGTCGGAACAGAACTTCTTCGAGGTCCTGACGGGTGAGGTCTACCTTGACTCGCGACACGATGTCACTGGCAAAAGCGTAAGTGAGCAAACTGCGCGCCGCGACATCGCCGATTCCGCGCGATCGCAGGTAAAAAAGTGCCTCCGGATCGAGTTGCCCGGTGGTCGATCCATGGGTGCACTTGACGTCGTCGGCGAAGATTTCCAACTGCGGATTGGAGTTGACGATGGTCTGGTCGGAAAGCAGTAAGTTGCGGTTGCTTTGCTTGGCGTCGGTTTTCTGCGCTCCGCGATGAACATAGAGCCGACCGTTGAAGACCGCCCGTGATTTACCTTCGAGAATTCCCTTGTACAGCTCGTGGCTGGTGGTGTTGGGCTGGCAATGCTCGACGCGCATGTGGTTGTCGACCAGCTGCTCCCCTTCCAACATGTAGAGGCCGTTGAGGATGGCGTCGGCTCCCTCTCCGTCAAGCTCGGCAACGACATCGTTGCGTACGATGCCGCCGCCCCAGGTGATGGCGTGCGACGAGAATGCACTGGCGCGGCGCTGGTGTACGTGCGTAAGGCCGAGATGATTGGCTTCCTTGGATTCGCGTTGCACCCGGTAGTGGTCAATGATGGCGTTGGCGCCGAGGCGAAATTCCGTCACCGGGGCGTTGAGATAAGCACCGCTGCCGAGAGATAGATGCTGCTCGATTAATGTGGCTTGAGAGTTGTCGCCCGCGCGCACCAGCAATCGTGGGAAGAATGCGGTGGCCTCGTCGCCGGCGGTGGCCAGCGACAACACGAAAATCGGTTCTTCGACGACCGCCCCGGACTCCAAATCCAAGACTAGGCCGTCGTCAAAGAGGGCGGTGTTGAGGGCGGCAAATGGATGGGTGTCGATTTGAGCCACGGAGCCGATCTCTTCGACTCCGCCATCGCTGTTGCGTAGGCTGTTCAGGCGAACACCCTCGCCCAGGTCGCCGATGCGGGACAGCTCGGGTGACCAAATGCCGTCAACAAGAACCACCAGCGGTGCTTGGGGGTCAAAAAGGGCCGCCAGCTCCTCAAGACGGATATCTTGCGCGGGCTGTGGCTTGCTGTACGAATGGCGGCCGACCCGGGCGACGTTGGTAAAACGCCACTCCTCCATCTTGGTTGTGGGCAGCCCTTGCTCGGCGAAGCTTTCCTGACCGCGCTGGCGCAATTCCTGCCAGGCTTGCGGCAAGTTCGCACCTTGTGCCGGCAGGAGCGCGGCGAACGCCGAGGCTGTTTCAGTCGATTCGATGGCCGTGGTCATGCGCTGATTGCCTGTTCCGCGGGAGCGCTCTCCACCCACGAGTAGCCTTTTTCTTCTAGTTCAAGCGCCAGTTCCTTGCCCCCCGAACGTTGGATGCGGCCGTCGACAAGAACGTGGACGATGTCCGGAACGATGTAGTTGAGCAGGCGCTGATAATGAGTGATGACGACAAAACCGCGATCGGAATTGCGCAGGCTGTTGACACCATCCGCCACCACCTTCAGGGCGTCGATGTCGAGCCCGGAGTCGGTCTCGTCGAGCACTGCCAGGGCGGGGTCGAGGACCGACATATGGAAGATCTCATTGCGCTTTTTCTCTCCACCGGAAAACCCCTCGTTGACCGGACGGTTGAGCAGCGTCTCGTTCATCTGCACCAGATCCATCTTGGAACGGACGTAGGTGAGGAAGTCCATGGCGTCTAGCTCGCTCTCGCCGCGGTGCTTACGGATGGCGTTGAGGGCTGCCTTGAGGAAGTAGACATTGGAGACGCCGGGGATTTCGACCGGATACTGAAAGGCCATGAAGATGCCCTCACGGGCGCGTTCTTCAGGATCCATGTCCAGCAGATCTTGGCCGCGGAAGACGATCGCCCCTTCCGTCACTTCATACTCTTCGCGACCGGCAAGGACGTTGGCGAGGGTCGATTTGCCGGAACCGTTGGGGCCCATGATGGCGTGAACTTCTCCCGCGTTCACATGGAGGTCGACGCCGCGCAGGATTTCTTTTCCTTCAATTTCGACGTGTAGATTCTTGATCTCTAACATCTGATAGCTCCGTTGCTAAATAACTCCGTTGCTGAATAAAAGGGGAGAGCGACTAGCCGACGCTTCCCTCAAGATTGACTTCGAGTAGCTTCTGGGCTTCGACCGCAAACTCCATCGGCAATTCGCGGAACACTTCCTTGCAGAAACCATTGACGATCATCGACAGGGCATCTTCGGTCGAGATCCCGCGCTGATTGCAGTAGAAAAGCTGGTCCTCACCGATTTTGGACGTCGAGGCTTCGTGCTCCATCTGCGCTTTGGGGTTCTGGACGTCGATGTACGGGAAGGTGTGAGCACCGCACTGATCGCCGATGAGCATCGAATCGCACTGCGAAAAATTGCGTGCATTGTCGGCGCTGGACAGGATGCGCACCGCCCCACGGTAGGTGTTTTGACCACGCCCGGCCGAAATGCCCTTGGAGACGATCGTCGAGGTGGTGTCTTTGCCGACATGGATCATTTTGGTTCCAGTGTCAGCCTGTTGCCGTCCTTTGGATAGCGCCACCGAATAGAACTCGCCCACCGACTGATCGCCCTTGAGAATCACACTCGGGTATTTCCAGGTGATCGCAGAGCCGGTCTCGACCTGAGTCCAGGAGATTTTGGCGCGCTTGCCGGCGCAAAGCCCGCGTTTGGTGACGAAGTTGTAGATGCCGCCTTTGCCGGTTTCCATATCGCCGGGATACCAGTTCTGCACCGTCGAGTACTTCACTTCGGCATCCTCGTGAGCGTAGATCTCGACCACTGCGGCGTGCAGTTGATTCTCGTCGCGCATCGGTGCGGTGCAGCCTTCCAAGTAGGAGACGTAGGCGCCCTTTTCGGCGACGATCAACGTACGTTCGAACTGGCCGGTGTTTTGTGCGTTGATGCGGAAGTAGGTGGATAACTCCATCGGGCAGCGCACGCCCTCGGGGACGAAGACGAAAGAGCCGTCGGAGAACACAGCCGAGTTGAGTGCGGCAAAAAAATTGTCCTGAGCTGGCACAACCGAGCCCAAATACTTGCGGATGAGTTCTGGGTGTTCGCGCACTGCTTCTGAAAAGGAGCAGAAGATCACTCCCGCCTCGGCGAGGCGTTCGCGGAAGGTGGTGGCAACGGAAACGCTGTCGAACACGGCGTCGACGGCGACCCCGGCCAGAATTTCCTGTTCGTGCAGAGGAATGCCGAGCTTGTTGTAGGTCTCGATCAACTCCGGGTCGACTTCATCGAGGCTCTTGGGTCCGTCACCCTTTTTTTTGGGCGCGGAGTAGTAGCTGATCGCCTGGTAGTCGACTGGCTCGTAGCTGATATTGGCCCAGGTCGGTTCTTCCAGCGTCAGCCAGTGCCGGTAGGCGGCAAGACGTTTTTCGAGCAGCCATTCGGGCTCTTCCTTAATCGCCGAGAGGCGACGGATGACTTCCTCGTCCAGGCCCGGCGGGAACGTTTCCTGTTCGATATCGGTGACGAAGCCGTACTTGTACTCTTCCAGTGCCTTTTCATGCAACAAAGCCTCGTCGTCACTCTGGGGGACGGGCATCGCCGCGGTGGTGGCGGAAGCGTCTGTTTCAGTTGGCATGGTGGGTATCTCCGGAGGCGTTTTCCGCGTTGGCAGGAGTGCCTCCAAGTTGAACCAGTTGAGGTGTCTCTTGCGCCGCCATGTCGGCAATCGAGACCGAGGCCAGCGCTGATTGAATGGCGTTGTTGATGCGGCCCCAGTTGCCGCGTGCGCGGCAATCGGTTTCCACGAAACAATTGCCGTCATGACTGTCGGTGCATTCGGTTACGGCAATCGGCCCTTCGATCGCCATGACCGCGTCGGCGACCGAAATATCTGCAGGCGCCGTTGCTAGCCGGTAGCCTCCGTTGGCCCCGCGCAGAGAAGTCAACAACCCCGATCGAGCCAAAGCCTTGAGCACTTTGGCAACCATTGGCTGCGGCAAACCGGACATAGTTGCCAGGTCGGAAGCGGTGTGCCTTTTTTCCGGATGAAAGGCCATTGTGGTCAGCAAAAGGATGCCGTAGTCGGTGGTTTTGGTGAGGCGAATCACGTGATTCTCGCGTCGGCAAATAAAGGGGACCAAATTGGTCCCCTTTCAAGTCAAAGCTTAAACTGGTCGTGGTTTGAGGTCAACATGACTTCAGTGGGAGCTGCCGGTCGGCGACGCCGAGGAGCGAGAAGTCTCCTCGCCGGAAATCACGGCACTTGTGCTCAATGTACTGGGACCGAGAAGAATCGCCACCCATCTTAGCGATGGTGTTTGCTCAAGCACGATCTTCGCCATACGCGTTAGGGGCACCGAAAGAAGCATGCCCAATGGTCCCCACACCCATCCCCAAAACAGTAAGGAAAGAAAAACGACAAGAGTTGAAAGTCCGAACCTGCGACCCATCCAGCGCGGTTCGACGACATTGCCGAGCACGAGATTGATGACCAGATAGCCGACCAAGACCAGCAAGGCCCGTCCGAGACCGAACTGGAGCCAAGCCAGGACGGCGGCGGGAATGGCCGCGATGATCGAGCCCAAGGTAGGGATGAAGTTGAGTAGAAACGCGGCGAGACCCCAAAACAGAGGAAACTCCAGCCCAAGCGCAGCCACCCAGCCAGCAACCAGAGCCCCGGTGATGGCGCTAACCACGGTCTTGATCGCCACGAAACGCTGTAGTTCGCCGACAATGTAGGTGACCTGTCCTTCGCTGTACGGCAGGATTCCCAAAGCCGCGCGCAGTTTGGGGCCGAAGCGGTTGGACTCGGCCAGCATGAACGCCATGGTCAAGAAGACCAGCAGCAAAAACGACAACAGCGACGCGGTGCCGGTCAATAAGCCCCCGGCAGTCGACGCGGCCAGGTCCACGAACTCACCCGGATCTAGAGTCGCGGCACCAAGCCATTCGCCGAATCCTTCAGCCGAGCGTAAGCGGTCAAACAACGACGCCAAGCGAAACTGGACCTGATCCAAGTATTGGGGAGCCGAAGTGGCAAATTCGTTGACCGCGGCGGTTGCTACAAAGAGAAACAGAGCCAAGGCCAGCAAAGCACCGAACAGCGTGGCCGCGAGCGCCACCGGCTCCGGCACTCTGCGCGTCGTCAGCCATCGAAATACCGGCCAAGAGAGCAGTGTCAGCAGGGTGGCAAACAGCAGCGGCAGGATGAACCCTGAAGCCGCGCGCAAGCCAGCGACGATAACCACCACTGCTGCGGCGCGAAACAAGAAGTGGCTGCCGAAGGCCTCCCGCTTCCTCGATCCTTCATCGCTGGGCAGTGCTGGCGTCATACAGCGGGGTGTCCGGCAACGATTGCAGCCACGACTTCCGGTTCTGCGAGTGTGGTCAGATCGCCGAAGTCCGAGGTTTCGCCGCCAGCGATCTTGCGCAGAATGCGGCGCATGATCTTGCCCGAACGTGTCTTGGGCAATCCGGCAACGATCTGCAAGCGGTCCGGAGTGGCGATCGGCCCGATGGCGGTACGCACCTGCTGGCGCAATTCAGGGACCAGGTTGTCGTCGCCGTCGGGGGCTTCGCCGAGCAGTACGAAGGCACAGATTCCCGTGCCTTTGACGTCGTGGGGGTAACCCACCACTGCGGCTTCGGCGACGGCAGAATGGGCGACCAGCGCGCTCTCGATCTCGGCCGTTCCCAGGCGGTGTCCGGAAACGTTGAGGACATCGTCCACCCGGCCGGTAATCCAGTAGTAGCCGTCGGGATCGCGCCAGCAGCCGTCGCCGGTGAAATAGCGTCCGGGAAAGCTCGAAAAGTAGACCTCGCGGAAGCGCTCGTGGTCGCCATAGAGCGTGCGCGCCATGCCCGGCCACGGTCGATTGAGACACAAATTGCCGCGTACGTCATCGCCCTCAAGCGGTACTCCCTCGTCGTCAACCAGAAGCGGTTCGACTCCAGGCAACGGAAACGTGGCCGAGCCGGGCTTGAGCGGCGTGGCCCCAGGCAGCGGGCTGATCATGATGCCGCCGGTTTCCGTCTGCCACCAGGTGTCAACGATGGCGGCGTTCTCGCTTCCTACGACGCGGTAATACCAGTTCCAGATTTCCGGGTTGATCGGTTCACCGACCGTGCCCAAGACGCGCAGGGATGAGCGATCGTACTCATTGACCCACTCGTCACCCTCGCGGGCGATGGCGCGCAAGGCGGTCGGTGCGGTATAGAAAATCGTTGTCTTGAGGTCGTCTACGGTTCGCCAGTATCGACCCGCGTCGGGGTAGAGCGGTGTCGACTCAAACATGACGCTGGTGGCGCCGTTGGCCAGCGGTCCGTAGACGATATACGAGTGGCCAGTGACCCATCCAATATCCGCAGCGCAGAAGTAGATGTCGTCGTCCTTGAGGTCGAAAACCCAGCGGTGAGTTGCAGCGGCGTAGACCAGGTATCCGCCGGTGGTGTGCAGCACTCCTTTCGGCCTCCCCGTCGAGCCCGAGGTATAGAGGATGTACAGCGGGTCTTCCGCATCCATGATCTCTGGCTCCGCGTGCTCCGATTGGTCTTCAAGTTCTGCGGCCAGCCACAAGTCCCGCCCGGCCTTCATCGGCACCTCAAGGTCGGTGCGCTTGGCGACTAAAACGGCTTCGACCCAATCGAGGGGTTCGATGGCGGCGTCGACTGTCGCTTTGAGCGGGATCTTTTTGCCCCCTCGCAGGCCTTCGTTGGCGGTCACCACCAAACGGCAACCGGCATCTTCGATGCGATCGCGAAGCGCCTCAGACGAAAAGCCGGCAAAGACCACCGAATGCACCGCGCCGATGCGGGCGCACGCCAACATGGTGACCGCCAGCTCAGGAATCATCGGCAAGTAGATGCAAACGCGATCGCCCTTCTTCACCCCCAAAGAGCGAAGGAGGTTGGCCATGCGCCCGACACGCTTGTGGAGGTCGCTGTAGGTGATGGTCTCGTAGACCCCTACTTCATCCGCCGCCCGTATGAGAGCCGCTTTCTCGCCTCGAGCGCTGGCGTGCCGATCGACGCAATTGACGGCGGCATTGAGGCGTCCATCGGCGAACCAGGAAAACTGAGCGTTATCCATGGAGCCCTCAAATCCTCGTTGTGGAAAGCGTTCCCAATCGAGGTTTCTGGCCTGTTCCAACCAGAATTCGTCACTGTTGTTCACCGACCGGTTGTAGAGGTCGCGGTAGGCGTCCAGAGACGCGATTTCAGACCGTGAGGAAAGATGTTCGTGAGGAGGAAAAACCTTGGATGTCATGCTGAAACCATCTTAGCTCAGCGCTTGTGCCGGTCGTTTGGGGCGACCGCCGAGGGGAGGGCCTAGAGCACTCCCTGCTCTCGAAGTTGCTTTTCGGCTTGCTCGGCCCAACCGCGATTCGCGGCAGGACTGGCCGGACTGGGATGGAGGATGGTACCGACGGTGACGGCGCTGCCGGCTAGAGCGGTTCGGGCTCTGTCGGTGGCAAACTTGCCTACCCCAATCACCCGCGTCGGACACAACAGGTTCAGGAGTTCAGTCAACGATTCGTCGCAGGTCGCCAACAAAGCCTTCTTTTCTTCGGGCGCCAAACGGTCGGGAGTGATGTTGCGACCGCTTTCGTGCAGAAATTGCAGAGGGCAGTAGTTGAGGACCAAAAAGCGTTGAAAGAAAGCTTCGGGTTCGCCGAATCGATCGGCGGCCCAGCCCCAAAGTCTGCGGCCGCTGACCTCACTGCGCGGGCAGGACCACCCCAAGACCGGCCGCTTGGGGTGCTCGTTCGCGGGTCTGCCAATCTCACCCTTGAGTTGCATCCAATCGCGCACCGCGGTGACTTCGCCGAACGGAACCCCAGTTTGGGCCATCCCCCAGGGTCCGGGGTTCATGCCGAGAAGAACGACCCGTTCGCGAGCGGCAAACCGGCGCACATACTCGCTTAGCACCGGCCGGGCGTAGTCGAGTGGGTTGTAAACGTGCGCGACCGGCGGCGAAAAACTCAACTTGTCAATGCGCTCGCGCAGGCGCTCTAACAGGGTCAGAATCGATTCCGTTAGTTGGGAGTCTGTTTGATAGATTGCCATGAACGTGCGGATTCTATTGAGGTTTTCAAGTGACTTGTGCACCAAGTCACGCGGTACGCGGCGCCATTTTCAACGCCGCCTCACCTCCAACCTGCGAGACGCAATGCGCTCGCTCGACGAGCCGTTTTCGATCGAAGCCGGCTGGAGCCGCACCACGGTCGTGACCGAGAGCGAGGAGGCCGCCGCCACATTGTCGCGGGTCCCGGGCATTCATTCCGTGTCCATTGTCGAACGGCGACCCTGGAGCAAGATCGAAGATGTCATCAACACCGGTAACGAGATCTTCTCCCCTTTGGTTGCGGGGCGGCGCTTCGCAGTGCGAGCTCGGCGTTCGGGAAGTCAACGATCCCGGGTCTCGTTTCGATCGGCCGACGTGGAACGACTCCTCGGCAGTGAACTTCTCGTAGCCAGTGCCGGCGTCGATCTTTCCAACCCGGAGGTCACGGCTCGCGTCGACGTGTCTCACCAATACGCCGACTACTACACCACCATACTGCCTGCAGTAGGGGGGTTGCCATTGGGCGTCGAAGGTCGCGGTCTCTCTTTGGTCTCAGGAGGCTTTGACTCCGCGGTGGCGTCGTGGCTGATGCTGCGGCGCGGAGTCAATCTCGACTATCTCTTTTTCAATCTTGGCGGACGCGCCCATCAGTTGGGCGTGCTCAAGGTGATGGAGGTCATCGCCACCCGCTGGAGCTATGGGGCCAAGCCCAAGCTGATCGAGGTCGATTTTCAGCCGCTGGTGCGGGAAATTCAGGAGCGAGTGACTCCAAAGTATTGGCAAGTGGCGCTCAAGCGTTGGATGCTGCAAGCTGCCGAGGCAGTCGCGCACGCGCGTAAGCTTCCGGTTTTGGTCACCGGCGACGCGGTGGGGCAGGTGTCTTCGCAGACCATCGACAACTTGCGGGCGATTGAGCATGGCACCGAGATCCCAATCCTCAGACCGTTGGTGACCTACAACAAGGACGAGATCGTCCAACAGGCACGCAAACTCGGCACCTTTGAGTTGTCTTCGGCGGTTGGCGAGTATTGCGCCATCCTCCCGGATCGCCCGGCGACGCGTACGACGGTGGAAGTCGCAGTCGAAGAATCCAACAACGTTCCGCGAGAGTTGATGATCGAGTTGCTGCAAGGAAGGCGGATCTACCGATTGCGAGCTTTAGACCAGGCAGCCTTGACCGCTGGTCTGGAGGTAGACCACTTGCCAGCCAACGCCGCAGTGCTGGATCTGCGGCCGAAGAACGACTACCAACTATGGCATCTCCCCGGCGCGCTCCATCTCGACTTCGATCAAGCCCTGCGTGCGTTTCGCTCGTTCGACGCGGGCAAGGTCTACGTCTGCTACTGCGACCTAAGTCTCAAGAGTGCGCATCTGGCTGAAGAGATGCAGGCGCACGGGCTACGAGCTCACTACCTGCGCATGAGCACAGTGCGCTCTCTCGCCAACACTCTCACGGCGGCAGGATGACCTCAGGGGAACGATCGCAGCACCCCGCTTTGGCCGGGTTTTCGGTTTGGGAGTGGGATGTCGATTCGGACCGTCTACGATTTTCAGTTCCGTTGCAAGAAATCGCCGCTTTGGCCGAACCGTGGGATCCAAAAACGGCGATGGAGTTCGCGCAAGGTCTGGATCCTGTCTCGGCCGAACAATGGCGCCAAGCCGCGCACGAACTCTTTGCTGAGTCCGGCGCTCGACAGCATTTAACGGTTCGCGTCAACGGAACCAACAGCCTCCTCCACCTCAACGCCAGCTCTTGGGAGCAGGCCAACGGTCAAGTGACTTGTGTCCGTGGGGTCGTGGCGTCGGAGGCAACCCTCAAAAGCTTTGGGTCGAATCTCCTACAGCGCAGAATCAAGCAGATGGCGGCCACCGACTCGGTCACCGGTCTGCTCAACCGAGAGGCCTTGTTGACTCAAGTGGACCGCGCGCTCGCGCCGCCCGACGCAGATGGCGTGCTGTTGTACTTGCGCGTTGGCGAGGTCGAGCTCATCAACGAAACCTGCAGCATCGATTCGGGAGACGAAATGCTGCGCGAAGTGGCTGCGGTGTTGCGCGATCGTGTAGCGGATTCGTCGATTGTCGGCCGCACGCGAGCCGGTCATTTCTGTGTCTTCTTGTCCGGCGTCCCCGCCGAAGGGGCGCGCCTTGTCGCCGAAGAGGTGGTCGATGCTTTGCGGGACTATCAGTTCACGTGCAACGAAAAAGTCTTCTCCCTGTCGTGTGCGGTGGGTGTGGCTTCGGCTTCGGCGGGAGAAGCGGCAACGGACATCTTTTCGCGCGGGCGCAAAGCCTGCCGCGCTGCGGTGCAGGGAGGGCGCAGCCAGATCTACGAGTACGATCCCGGCCATACCGAGGTTCTCCAGCGCAGCGGCGATCTGGAGTGGTCGGCGCGCTTGCATGAGGCTCTGGTCGAGGGGCACTTCGTCCTTTATCAACAACCCATCCAACCTCTCACCTCTGGTGGGCAAACGCGGCTGGTTGAGATCCTCCTGCGCCTAGAAGAAAGGGGTGGAGAAATCGTTCTACCCGACCAATTCATCCCCGTCGCCGAACGGCACGGCCTGATGACAACCGTAGACCGCTGGGTGGTGCGCGAAGCCCTTCCGCTGCTGAGCCAAGTTCCGGACAACATCGGATTCGTTCTCAATCTTTCCGGCCAGAGCCTCGCCGAGGACGGGTTTTTCTCTTTTGTCGCCGATCAACTGCACCTCACCGGTGTGGATCCGGGGCGCGTGGTGTTTGAGATCACCGAGACGGCGGCTATCAACGACCTCGATCGCGCTTTGCGCTTCATTGCCATTTATCGAGCTTTGGGCTGTCAGTTTGTGCTCGACGATGTTGGCAGCGGATCGAACACCTTAGCGAACTTGCGGCGTCTGCCGGTGGATATGATGAAGATCGACGGGTCGTTTGTGCGCGACATGGTGGAAGAGGAGGTCGAGCGCATCATCGTCAGGTCGTTCCACCAAGTCGCGCGAGCCAGCGGCCTAATCAGCATCGCTGAGTCGGTGGAGTCGCGGGAGGCAATGGTGCAGTTGGCCGAAATAGGGGTCGACTATGTACAGGGATTCTGGGTTGCCGAACCAGAACGCCTCGAGGTCAACCGGCTGGAAGAAGTTTTGGATCGGGCTCGAGAACGCGTGCTCAGCGTCGATGTGGGCGGCGGCTAGCCGAAGGACGGGGCTGCAGCGGCGATCTCTGCCGAGGCGACGTCGGCGTATTTGTTGAAGTTGTCTCCGAACATGGTGCCCAAGGCCGCTGCTTTGTCGTCGTAGGCAGCGCCGTCGGCCCAGGTATTGCGGGGATTGAGAAGCACCGGATCCACGCCGTCGATGGCTTTTGGCACCGCTAGCCCGAAGTAGCTTTCGCGCTCGAATTCGGCCGCATCCAATTCACCACTCATCGCCGCGCGTACCATGCGTCGCGTTGCCGAAAGGGCAATGCGCGACCCGACGCCGTACGGTCCACCCGACCAGCCGGTATTGATCAGCCACACAGGAACTCCATGCTGTTCCAGGCGTTGACCCAACATCTGAGCGTAGACGGAAGGATGGCGGGGCATGAACGGTGCGCCAAAGCAGGCGCTGAAAGTCGCCGAAGGCTCAGTGACACCTCGTTCGGTTCCAGCTACTTTTGCCGTGTAACCCGACAGGAAGTGGTACATCGCCTGGGCATTGCTGAGCCGGCTGATAGGGGGTAAGACGCCGAAGGCGTCGGCGGTCAAGAACACCACTGCCTTGGGATGTCCCGCACAACCGTCGAGGTCCACTTCATCCAGGTGGGTCAACGGATAGCTGGCGCGGGTGTTCTCGGTGTATCGAGCGTCGTTGAGATCAAGTCGCCGTGTTTCAGAATCGACCACGACGTTTTCCAGGATGGTTCCAAAACGTTCGGTGGTGGCGTAGATCGCCGGTTCGCCCTCGCGGTCGAGGCGGATGACCTTGGCGTAGCAACCTCCTTCGAAGTTGAACACGCCGTTGGCTCCCCATCCATGCTCGTCGTCGCCAATTAAGGTCCGTCCGCGGTCGCTGGAAAGCGTCGTCTTTCCGGTTCCCGACAGGCCGAAGAAGAGAGCTACATCGTCGCGGGAGGCGCCATAGTTGGCCGAGCAATGCATTGGCAGAACGCCTTTGGCCGGGAGCAAGTAGTTCATGACCGAGAAAATGCTTTTCTTGATTTCTCCAGCGTACGAGGTGCCACCGATGAGGGCCGTTCTGCGAGCAAAATTGACGACGATGAAAGTACCGCTCCGAGTGCCATCGATTGCCGGGTCGGCGATGAGCGACGGGGCATCGACGACAGTGAAGTCGGGCTCGAAATCACCCAGAACCTGCGGGTCGGCTTCGTGCACAAACATGTTGCGCGCGAAAAGATTGTGCCAGGCGTATTCGGTGATGATGCGGACGCGCAATCGGTAGCCGGTGTCGGCTCCGGCGTATCCGTCGAACACAAAGAGGTCCCGGTCGGCAAGGTGAGCGCGCATCTTGCCTTCGATTCGATCGAAGTTTTCGCCTTCGATCGGTCGGTTCACCTCACCCCACCAAATATCGTCTTGGGTCGAAGCTTCTTCAACGGTGAACTTGTCGTTTGCAGAACGACCCGTGTGCTCTCCAGTCAAGGCAACCAGGGGACCGTTTGCTGCGAGTTGCGCTTCCTGTCGCGACAGAGCCTCTTCGTACAGACGCGCCGCGGGGAGATTCCAATACACCGTTCCAGAGGTCGCAATGCCATGGCGATCAAGTCCGTGCCGGCTCACGGCGGGTCCAACATGCGGCATGAATGTTTCCTTGACGGTTGTAGAAGAAGCTGACTTCGAAGTTGCGGTGAAACGCTAGTGAAGAAGAGGGCGCCGGCTGGCGACGCCCCGTCAGTTTATCGATCCGACGGGTTTGTTTCTAGCACTTGCGACGCATCCTGCGAGTGGGATGGTGCGATAGAATTGAGTCCCCGGAGTTCTGTTCCATTCATGGCCGGGGGTTAAGACCAGAAACAAGGAATCGCATGGACGTCTCAGGTCGCAAGGTCCTGGTATTGGGTGGGTACGGCCTCGTAGGAACCGCCGTTTGCCGCGAGCTATTGGCCCGCAATCCCCAAGAGCTGCAACTCCATAGCCTGCGCGAGTCGGAAGCTCGCGAGGCAAAAGAGCTGCTGCATGAAGAGTGGCCCGAAGCCAACATCGTGCTCTCCTGGGGAGATATTTTTGGCCTTGCCGAAGGGGTCGATGCCGGGCGGACACACGAGCTGCAGTTAGAGCAGCTTCGCGACCAAGATCTGCCAGCATTTCGACTCTACGGGCTTCTTCAAGACCGCACCCCCGATATCGTCATTGACTGCGTCAACACCGCCACCGGGATCGCCTATCGCGACCTGTTCAAGTCAGCTTCGACGGTGCGCCAACAGGTCGATCACGGCGAGGTGGAGTCGGCGGCGGCGAAAGAACTCATTGAAGCCCTCTACATCCCGCGGTTAATCCGGCACATCCAGGTCCTCTACCGAGGCATGGTCGAAGCCGAAACGCGCATCTACCTCAAAGTCGGCACCAGCGGCACCGGTGGCATGGGCCTCAACATTCCCTACACGCACTCCGAAGAAAAACCCAGCCGGACATTGCTGTCCAAGAGCGCCCTGGCCGGAGCACATTCCATGCTCTTGTTTCTGATGGCTCGTACTCCTGGAGCACCGATCACCAAGGAAATCAAACCCGCCGCGGCGATCGCCTGGAAGAGGATCGCAGCGGGGCCGATTTCGCGCGGTCGCAATCCAGTGTGGCTGATGACCTCGGAGCCACGGCCGATCGGTGAGCGGTTCTCCACCGACGATCCCGAGGCGGCAACGGTCACCGATGAGCAACTGGAGACTGTGTTCATCGATACCGGGGAGAACGGCATCTTTTCCACCGAAGAATTTGCGCTTTTGACCACTGCTTCCCAGATGGAGTTCGTCACTCCCGAAGAGATCGCTCGCTATTTGATCTACGAAATCGAAGGTGGCAACACCGGCCACGACATCATCAACGCATTGGACAACGCGGTTCTCGGCCCGACTTATCGAGCCGGAGTGCTGCGGCATTTTGCTTTGGAAGAGATGAATCGGTTGCAGGAAAACTACCCGACCAAGAGCGTTGCTTTCGAAATGCTCGGCCCGCCGCGCAATTCGAAGCTGCTCTTCGAGGCTCATCTCCTGCGCGAGGAATTCGGATCCATGCGTGCGGTGGCTGCAGCGAGCAGCGAGGAAATCACCGAGAGGTTGAATCGTCGCATTATCGAGGATCAGCACTGCGCCAGCGAGATCATTTCGATCGGAATCCCCATTCTTCTCCAAGATCGACGCATGGTGCGGGGCGCCCACGCCTTGGTGCCCAGTGCGGCGGTCGACGAGGAGGTCACCGACGACAAGCTCGAAGAGTGGGTTGAGGGAGGCTGGGTGGATCTACGCCAATCCAACTGCGCCAAGTGGAAGTCCCGGATGGAGACCATTTTCGCGCAAATCGAAGCCATTCCGGAGAACGACAGTTCGAGCCGGTTCATGCGCAACTCGGCGTTTTGGAGCACCGGTGGAGACATCCAGCCGGGCAAACTGGTCAGTTGGATACTGACCGAAGAGGAACAAGGGAGCCGCATGAAGCGGTAGCAGTATGAGTGGACGCAATTTTTATCGCGACGTAAATCGGTCGTTCGACAAGGCCGCCGCCTTGACCGACTACGACGAAGCACTGCTGGCCCAGATTCGAGCTTGCAACTCGGTCTACCACGTCACTTTTCCGATTCACCGCGACGATGGTTCGATCGAAACCATCCACGCTTGGCGCGCCGAGCACAGCCACCACAAACTGCCCACCAAGGGCGGCATTCGCTACAGCCTCGGCGTCAACGAAGATGAAGTACGGGCGCTGGCGGCGCTCATGACCTATAAATGCGCGCTCGTTGACGTGCCCTTCGGTGGCGCCAAGGGTGGCATCCGTATTGACAGTAAGCAGTACTCGAAGGCGGAGCTCGAGCGCATCACCCGTCGCTATGCCTTTGAATTGGTGCGCAAGAACTTCATCGGCCCCGGCGTCGACGTTCCGGCGCCGGATTTCGGCACTGGCCCGAGAGAAATGGCCTGGATCGCCGATACCTACATGAGCATGACCGCCGGCGAACTCAACTCGCTCGGCTGCGTCACCGGCAAGCCTCTCGCTCAAGGGGGTATTCGCGGCCGCCTCGAAGCCACCGGGCGCGGAGTCTTCTTCGGCATTCGCGAGGCCTGCGATCAGGCCGACGACATGAAGGAACTCGGCCTCGAACCGGGAATCGAGGGCAAGCGAGTCATCGTCCAGGGCCTGGGCAACGTCGGTTACCATGCCGCCAAATTTCTCTCCGAAGCGGGAGCGGTTCTGGTCGGATTGGCCGAGTACGAGGGCGCGATCTACAGCAACGACGGACTAGATCTCGAGGCGGTCGTTGAGCACCGCGCCGCCACCGGCTCGATTCTCAATTTTCCCGGCGCTGACAATCTCGTCACCAGCAAAGACGCCCTGGAGAAAGAGTGCGACATCCTGGTGCCGGCCGCGCTCGAGAACCAGATCACCTCGGACAACGCCGCCGGCATCCAGGCCAAAATTATCGCCGAGGCGGCCAACGGACCAACCAGCGCCGAAGCCGACGAGATACTCGCCGAACGCGGCGTCACGGTCCTTCCCGACACCTTCCTCAATGCCGGCGGCGTCACCGTTTCCTATTTCGAGTGGACCAAAAATCTCTCCCACATGCGCTTTGGGCGCATGCAGAAGCGCTACGCCGAGCAATCCTTTGGACGACTCATGGGTGTGGTCGAGAATCTCACCGGGCGCGAGATCGACGAGGACGACTGGATGAACTCGGTGCGCGGAGCCGGAGAAGAGGACCTCGTCAACTCCGGCTTGGAGGAGACGATGATCTCCTCCTTTCACCAGATTCGCGAAGCGCGCAACAATCTCAACCACGCGACTGACTTGCGCACCGCCGCATTCGTCGTGGCGATCGACAAGATCGCGTTGTGCTACGACGAGCTGGGAATCTTCCCTTAGCCCAATAACACCTGAAAGTTGTTAGAGCTGCCTACCCTCTACCAATCATCCAGGCAAACCCAGTCGTCCCAGAAGATCCAGTCCTCGCAACATTTTCCATCGATGATGATGCCCACGCATCCTGGGTCGGGCTCGAAGGGACCACCGTCGAGATCGGTACCTTCGCAGGGGATTCTTACAGCGTTTCCTTCTTTGTACGCATAGTGTTGGAGTGTCGCAGGACGGAAGACCTCGACATAGCCCCAGTAGTAGTTGTTGGTGGGACAAGGCAAAACTGGGCTCGCAAGCGTACCCATGCAATAGGAAGTCTCACACTTTATGACTTTTCCGTCTGTATGAAGCCCTGTGTACCCAAGGCCGTGCCCTTCGCCAATATCGACGCAAGAATCGACCATGCCGTACGGGCTCCAACATTCCTTTTTGTTTTGCGCGTTCCACGCGAGCGTGTTAGTGGAGGTCGTGACGATGAAGTACGTGTTGCGATTTGCCGTCCCAGAGAAAATAGCTCTTCCTTTTACTGAGACTTTGATCGAGTTCGCCCAATCCGACGTGAGGTAGGTGGGCTTAATCGCCTGGTAAGAACCAGCCCACAACACGTCTCCGCCAGCCATAAGAACGATTGCAAAAGTCACAAAAGTTGCGTTCTTTATCAATCTCATTCTTCAATCGTCTCGAAAATCACCCCAACAGAATCTTGGACATACGTCAGTAGATAGTCGCGGAATAACCACCATTCGTCAGCATCTAATTGGCTTTCCAATTGGGTCAACGTTGCTTCAGCCAACTCTCTACTGTATTGACCTGAGAAGGCGGTTGCGAAGAGATTTGCTTCGTCCTCCGATATGTCCATGTGTTGAGCGAGGTACTTAACGTTTCCTTCCGCAGCGTAACGCTCCAAACGATTTCGAATCTGAGAAGCATCCTGTTGTCCTTCCGCCAGGGCATCAACATGCTGGAAGAACGCCTCCAAAACAGTTCCAGCATCCGCGCTTTTCTTTGCTAGAGAGGATGAGAACCTGGCGCATTCGTCAGCTATAGTTTTTGCCATCTCTTCTTCAAATCCGAAGTCAACTAGGTGGGACAAGAGGAGAGACTGCAACTCAACGTCAAGTGGCCCAGCGAGATAAAAGAACGCCTCCCATAACGAAAGAAGCTCAGGGGTTCTCGAAGGGTCTACGAATCGTTTTACTCGCAAGCCGTTTGGCAAATCAGGCATACGCCCCTCACGAACGGCCTCCGCGTGCCTGCGCGCAATTGCTTGTGGGTCTGTTCGCTCGGTCCTTAGCTGCTGAGGAGTAATGTCATCGGAAAGTGTTTTCCAATGCAGCAGATCCTCTTTCTTTTGCGAAAAGAGCCGTTCTGTCGAAAAAAGGACCAGTGTCGCTAACACTAGTAGTGCCAACGCCGTCCCTTGTTTTGCTCTTTGAACAGTTACTTTCTGGAGTGGGTTCATACCCAGTCCTCCTCTACAAAAAATCTGGACGCAAAGAGCTTACCATAGGCCGTTAAGTACTATTCATGCGAATACAGAAATAAGCCAGTCGTGTTTTTGCGACAAAAGGAGGCTTGTGTGCTTTTGATGGTTTGTTGCCACCTATAGAGCCGGATCATCACCGCATCAGGTGATGCTCTAATCATGCGACGTGCTTTCGGGGCTGCTAACTGCGTTGCGCCAAGTGCGCGACCAACGCTTGCAGAGTTGCCTGGGTCTCTGGATTGAACCAGGCGTCCGTCAACGCCTCCAGATCTGAATCTTCAAACTGGTCGAAGATGGCGGCGAAGTCGGAGCGAACGGTTGCGCGGCTCAAGCGATAGGTTCGCGGCGGCAGCGCCACTAATTGGGCGCACCACTCGACCGCGGCGGGGACCACCTCTTCGGGAGCCACGACCCGGTCTACGAAACCAGTGTGCAGAGCTTCGGTCGGAGTGTGGAGATGGCCCGTGGAACATGCCGTCTCAGCGTTGCGCTGCCCCAGGGCCAGCCGGGCCATTTCGAAGATGAAGCGCGGAATCGGAATCCCCACGCGGACTTCGTTGAGTCCGATGGTGAAGTTTCCCTCCGCCATCACTCGGTAGTCACAGGCGAGTGCCAGGACGGCGCCGCCGGCGGGACTGTGCCCGGTGATCGCGGCAACGACTGGAATCGGAGCCGTTCCGAGCAGGCGCACGGTGTCGGAAAAAGCGCGCCACGCGTCCTTGATGCCGTCTCGGTCGAGAGTGAGCAGGTAGGGGACATCGAGGCCGGCCGAGAACATCCCGGGCTGGCCGGAAAGAACCACGGCTCGCTTGCCACCGTCAACGGCGGCGTGCACTTGCTTCTGGATTTCTTCGAGAAAGTCGGGGGAAAGAGCGTTCGCGGGCGGCCGAGCGAACTTGAGTTCGACGACGTCGCCGGGATGTTGAAGTACTTCGATCACGAAACGGCCGATTCTAGGGAAAGGAAGTGGCTCCTCGGGAGGGATTTGAACCCCCGACCAATCGGTTAACAGCCGACCGCTCTACCACTGAGCTACCGAGGAGCGAAGCTGACGGCGGATCATAGGAATCCGCGATCAGCGTGTCAATGAAGTCTATCCCGTGCGGAATGGCCTTGGCGCCAGCGCTCCAAGGTCAATTGTCTAAGAAGGGGCGCAACTGGTTGGCTCGAGCCGGAGCCTTGAGTTTGCGCAACGCCTTGGACTCGATCTGCCGAATGCGCTCGCGGGTGACGTTGAACGACCGGCCCACTTCTTCCAGGGTGTGCTCGGATCCTTCGCCGACGCCAAAGCGCATGCGCAGGACCAACTCCTCACGGGGAGTGAGGGTGTTGAGCACCCCGTTGGTGTTTTCCTTCAGGCTGCGACGAACCACCGAATCGAGAGGAGCTTCGGCATTCTTATCCTCGATGAAATCACCGAGGTGCGAATCTTCTTCCTCGCCGATGGGCGTTTCCAGGGAGATCGGTTCCAGCGCGATCTTCATGATCTTGCGCACCTTCGACGCTGGCAAGTCCATGCGCTCGCCAATTTCGGCCGCGGTGGGCTCGCGTCCCAACTCCTGCACCAACGAACGACTGGTCCGAGTGAGCTTGTTGATGGTCTCGATCATGTGCACCGGAATGCGGATAGTGCGCGCCTGATCGGCGATGGCGCGAGTGATCGCCTGGCGAATCCACCAAGTCGCGTAGGTGGAAAACTTGTAACCACGCCGGTACTCGAATTTCTCTACCGCCTTCATGAGGCCGATGTTGCCTTCCTGAATGAGGTCGAGGAACTGCAGCCCACGGTTGGTGTATTTCTTGGCGATGGACACCACCAAGCGGAGGTTGGCGACGATCAAAGCCTCCTTGGCTTCTTCACAGATGCGCTCACCCTTCTTAATGCGCCGGATGGTCTCAGCAACATCGTCACGGTTGGCCGCAAAACGAGATTCGATCTCCTTGAGCTCCTTGCGGTATTTGCTGATACGGCGACGGTGCAGCTTCTTGAGTTCGGGATTGTTCTCGCGCTCAGCCGCCAGTCGCGCACGGCGAATGTTGCGTTCGAGATCGGAGAACTGGCGGTCGAGATCCTTGAGGAAGTCGGCCAACCGGTTGCGCGTCTCAGGCGAGAAGTCGATGGTGCGAATGTCGGTTGCGATTTTGCCCACCAAGCGGTCGATTTCACGCTCGATCTCCTGGTAGCGGTCGCCTCCCTCTTTGTAGCGATTCTGCTTAACGCGCAATTTGTCGATCTTCTCGTTGTTGACCGCGATGCGCTGAAAGATCTTGCGATTGGTCTTGATGCGCTGGGTGGCTTTTTCGTCGAGCGCCTCTTCGCTGTCGGCAAGGATCTGAGGAGCACCGTCCTTCATCTCGGTCAGACGCAACAGCTCCTTGAGAACCAGGTCGTTGCTGCACAACGCCTCGTAAATGAGCCATTCACCCTGTTCGATGCGCTGGGCGATCTCGACCTCTCCATCGCGGTCCAGAAGTGGAACCGTGCCCATTTCGCGCAAGTACATGCGCACGGGATCGTTGGTCTTGTCTTGCGACGCGACATTGAACTCCTGTCCAGGCTGGGCAGGGCGCTTGTCGAAACCGCCGATGGCTTCCATGTCGTCGCGGTTTTGATAGCGCTCAGGGCGATCGATGATGAGGATCTTGAGCTCGCCGAGGCGATGGTAGACCGCTTCCAAGTCGCTCGCCGTCGAAGTGACGTCGTCGGGCAACAACTCAAAGATCTCGTCGTAGAGCAGATAACCCTTAGAACGTCCCAGTTCAACAACGACCTTTGCGGTCGGAATGCGATCTTCTACAGCTTTAATAATTCCTACCGGCACAAGCATCCCTCCTTAGGGGCTCGTTCAACAACTCTTTCAATTCTTCACGCTGCCAACGACAACCAGCTTGATTTCCATCTGCTAAGACGAGCGCTTGCGGTGCAAGGAGGACATGAGGCGGTCTCGTTCGGCGAGTAGCCTTTCGAGTTCCGTAGAGTTGTTTTCCTCCTGAGCGCGATGGATGGCGTCCTGCAAAACCAAGCGGCGAGTCCGAAGCCAGCGCGATTCAATGAGACTAAGGGCAGCAAGAGCGTCCTCTTTGCTGCATGCAGCCGATCTTTCTACCACGGTTCGGGCCAGTAGATCAAGGGTTTCGCCCTCCATGGGCAGGCCGCGCCGGACCCTCTCGAATCCCGGGGAACTCCCCGTCTCTTTATAAGAACGTAGATACTCGGCGTAGATATTCCTCGCTTCAGGGTGGTGAAATGATTCCTCGTCGGGGAGGTCCTCCAGCGCTGGCGCCTCTCCGGAACAAAGGAGCCAGTGCAAGACTTTGAGTTCAGTGTCTGGCACCGGCGTCGCATCGGTTTGCGGAGTGGGGCTGGAACTCTGACGCGAGGAATTCGTACTTGAGCCCAAAACCCCGGGGGGCAACCCCAAGCGACCTTCGGCGCGCCGACGGTACCCTTGCTGAGCAACGGAATCGGGGATATTGGCGAGCAAAGCTTCGATCTTCTTGGCCGCTTGCGCTTGTGCGGGTGGATCCCAGGCGGTTCCTTCCGGAGCCAGCACCGCAATCTCCGTCCACACCGCGTCGTCGGCATTGGCGACGCGGTGTTGCCAAGCTTGATCGCCATGATCGAGGCGAAATGAATCCGGATCTCCTTGTTCGAGGCCGACTGTGCGCACGGCAAGCCCTTGATTGAGCAAAACTGGAAGGGCCTTGCGCCCGGCTTGTTTGCCGGCGTCGTCACCGTCGTAGGCGAGAATCACCTCTTCGGCGTGGCGAGCGGCCAACTTGGCCTGTTCTTCGGTAAGTGAGGTGCCCATGCCGGCAACGACATGGTCGACGCCGGCGGCCACCGAGCCCAAAACGTCGAAGTAGCCCTCCACCAGAACCGCTGTTTGGTGTTCTCGGATCGAACGTTTGGCGTGGTTCAGTCCGTACAGCAAGTTGCGCTTGCGAAAAGCTGGGGTCTCGGAAGTATTGACGTACTTGGCCTGTTCGTTGGGATCCATGGTCCGTCCACCGAAGCCGACCAGTCGGCCGGCGGCGTTGTGGATGGGAAAGATCAGCCGGTTGCGAAAGCGGTCGTAGAGCTTGCCGCTCTTTGAAGAGCGGGCGATCAACCCTGACTGTAGAAGGTCTTTCTCGGCCACGGTACCGCGCAACTCCACCACCAAGTGATCCCATGAGTCGGGCGCGAAGCCCAGCTCGTAGCGTTGGATCAGTTCGTCTTCGATCTGGCGTTTGGCGAGGTAGTCACGAATGGCCGGCGCATTGGCAAGGCCGCTACGGAACACCTCGAGAGCCTTGCTCAGCGCCGCTTCAATGCGCCTGCCTTGACTTTGCGCTTTCTGCTGTGCCGGTGTTGCGGCCGGCATCGGGATGCCATAACGCATCGCCAGGCGCTCGATGGCGGCTGGGAAGTCGTCGCCCGAGAGCAGCATGTGCAGGCGAATCGCGTCTCCGCCGCGGCCGCAGCCAAAACAATAGAAGAGACCTTGCTCAGGATCGACCGAGAACGACGGCGTCTTTTCCTGGTGCAGCGGACACAGGCCCTGGTAGCGGCGGCCGGCGCGGCGCAGTTGGGTGTGCTCGCGGGCGATATCGACGACATCCACCGCATCGCGAACGGCGTCGACAAGATCGTCGGTGATGCGAAAACTCGATGCGGTCATTGGGGTGTAGTCACGGGGCCATTCAGCATCGCCATGGTCTCAGTCCGACACCAAAGTGACGATGGTAGCGCCATTGCCGCCTTCGTGGTTGCCGCCCGGACGAGAGTCGGCAACCAACGGATGCCGCGACATCGCCTGACGCACTGCTGAACGCAGCCTACCGGTGCCGTGGCCGTGAATGATGCGCACCGTGGAAGCCCCGTTGGCGCTGGCGTCGGCGACAAAGTTTTCGAGCTGATCGAGCGCATCGTCCACGGTCAAGCCGCGCAGGTGAAGTTCTTCATTGAACTCGTCGAGGCGTGGTGTCTTAGTGGTTGTTTTCGAAGCCTTTTTGTCGACCTGGAGGTGAGGCTCCAGGTCACTGACACCGACCCAGATGCGCTTGCCGCTTGCCGATACCTGCACCTTCTTGCCTTGAACTGAGAGCACTTCTCCGGTCCATCCCAGCAGGCGATGCCGGACCGCGTCGCCGACAGCCAATGGTGCCGTTGGTTTGGAACGCTTGATCTTGGGTCGATTTTGAGTCGCGGCTGCCAAGATCTCGCCTCTTTTGGTTGGAGCGAGCTTGTGACCCTTGGCTTGGCTTTTGACGGCCTGGTTTTTGACCGCTTGGCTTTCAACTTGGGCGCGCAGCTCGTCGAGATGGCGATCGATTTTGCGTAATGCCTTGCGCTCAAAGGCGTCCTGTTGCTGGCGCAGTCCGATCTCACGGCGCTCATCCTTCTGCCGCAGCTCTTCTTGCAGACTCTGTAATTGACTCTTTTCGGACTCAAGCTGCCGATTGAGCTGTCGCTGCTCCATCGAAGCCTGTTCGAGTTGTTGGCGCTCGCGCTCGAGATCGCCCAGCAGCCGCGCCAGGGAAACACGCTCTTCGCCAAGGAGATCTTCACTCCGGGCGATCCATTTGTTGTCGAGGTTGAGGCGGCGGGCAAGATCAAGGGCGTGGCTTTCGCCCGGCATACCGAGCAGCAATCTGAACGTAGGCTGGCCGGATTCTCCATCGAACTCCATCGCTGCGACCTGACCGCGTTCATTCTCAACCGCAAACGAAGCCAGAGAAACGAGATGGGTCGTCGCAAGCGTCAGTGATCCCCTCCGCAGCAACTCCTCGAGCAAGGCGACGGCCATCGCGCCTCCTTCTTCGGGGTCGGTACCACTACCCAGCTCATCGAGGATGACGAGGCTGTGGTCTCCTGCCCGTTCCCAAATCTTGTGCAAACGAAGGAGGCGAGCTGAGAACGTCGAGCGATCCGCCATCAGATCCTGCTCGTCGCCGACCACCGCAACGAGATGATCGAACAGCGGCATACGGGCTTCATCGACGGGTAGCGGCAGGCCACACTGGTTTAGAAATACCGCGAGTCCCGCGGTTTTGACGGCCACCGTCTTGCCACCGGCGTTGGGCCCGGTCAGCATCAGGAGGCGAACCGACTCATCGAAACTGGCGTCGAGCGGCTGTACCGATCCTCGATGCGATTTTTCGAAGAGTCGTTCTCGGGTTTTCTCGAAACGCTCATCCAAGAGAGGATGGCGAAAGCCTTTGAGCGCAAAAAGAGATGAATTCGCGGCGTTCTTGCTCTCTGCAAGCGCTCCCCACGAGGCCACGGCCTGCAGGCCGTCAACCCGCCCCAACCAGAACAAATGGTCCAGAAAGTCTTGGCGATGGGCGGCAATGAAGTCGAGTATTTCGTTGAGGATGCGCTGTTTTTCGCGTTCAATGTCGCTGTTGGTTTGGCGCAGTTCGTTGTTGGAATCGACCACCTCTAGAGGCTCGAAATAGGTGCTTTGTCCTGTTCCCGAAGAACCGTGGCGAAGTCCGGTTAACCCTTCTGAGTTGTTGGAGCGGAGTAATACGGTCATCCTGCCGTCGCGCACCGATATGGTGTCCTGAGCGACCGCGGTCGGGTGTTCCTTGAGGTAGCCATCCAAGGTTGCCCGCAAGCGCTGCCGTTGGCGGCGGCCGGTTTGCGTCAAACGAAGCAGTTTGGGGCTGGCGTCATCGCGCACCATTCCTTGTTCGTCGAGTGCTTGCAGTGTGAACTTGGCCCAATCGGCCAACGCTGGTTGCGAATCTCGATCGCAGACCTTGGCATCCGGACTGCTGACCTTGAGAGCCCGCAGAGCGTCTTCTGCAGCAACCACCCCGCTGGCGAGACGCCGAGTTGGTTCGGTCTCGATTTCCAAGCCGGATTGCTTGAGGCTATCTACAACATCGACTAGCTCAAGACCACTGGGGACCAGTTTGCCGTGCTCGTTTAGAGCTGCTGTGACGGCGGCCGTATCTCTTTGCCGTTCCTCGATGAGGGCGGGCTCCGCCGTGGGAACGAGCCCGAGGACCCAAGAGCGCCCCAAGTCACTTGCTGCATCGGCCGAGATGATCTTCAGGACGCGATCACACTCGAGAGCATGCCGCGTTGCCGCGGACAAATTCATGGCGGCGACCGAATCAACGGCCCACGGATCGCTAGTGCCGGTCATGATCTCGTGCTGGGTGCTTGCCAATTGGGAGAAATAAAAAAGGCGACCGAACTCGGCCGCCTCACTCGAGTTGAACTCGGGTTGGATCGATATCGGCGTCTAGCGCAGACCGAGACGCCGTTCTTCGGCCATGCGTCGCAGCGTCTTCTTGCGCGCTTGAATCTTCTTGCGCTTGCGCTGAATGCTGGGCTTTTCGTAGTGCTGACGCTTTTTGAGCTCGGTCAGAATTCCCGCTTTCTCGCACTTGCGCTTGAAGCGGCGCAGCGCGGACTCGAAGCTCTCGTCATCACGAACTTGAACCGTGGGCATATTTAGGACATCACCTCTCTTTACAGGACAATTTGCCCCGCTTGATCGACAGACCAAGCGGGGCAGCTATATTTTCTTGAACTCAAGCCTACGCTGTCAAATCGACCGCAGGCTTTAATGATCTATTCGGCTGCAGTCTGGACGTTGAAATCGGTCCGATAGACGCGTTGGTTGTCCCCTCGTTGCTCGAAGTAGACACCGGCAATCCCGTCTTCCTTGCGGTAGAACCAAGCTTCGACATTGCGGTCCGGATATTCCTTACGGTTGCGGGCGTTGACCGTTCCCAGAATCGCCCTGACCTCTTCGGGGGACATGCCGTTGCGGATCTGACTGAAGCGCTCTTCGTCCATGTACTGCTTGGCTTTGTAATCTTCAAGAGCCGCGTTCAGCTTGGGGTTGTCGAGCAGTGGGAAGATCGATTGCTCCAGGATATTGATCGCTCGGGCGTATTCGCCGCCTTGATCGACGTACTCCTGCGCGTAGGCCAGGTCGACATCTTGCTTGGCAAGGATGGCTTCGCGCACATCTCCCTGTGGCTCCTCGCCTTCGACCAACTGGGCTTGATTGATGAGGTTCGCCGCCTGTTCACCGACGGAATCGACTGCTTGGTCGTATTCGGCTTTGAGGGTGTCGCGCCGGGCCTCCAGCTCGGCCATGGCCTCTTCGGTGACGTCGTCACCTGCCTGCGCAATTTCGTCGACGACAGCAGCCAGTTCGGCTTGCTTCGCTTCCATCGTGCCCCGTGCTTCATTCAGGCCGGTGGCCAAAATGCTCAGATCCGGGCCGCTATCGCCTTCCTCGGTTGAGCAAGCGATTGGTGTGATGAAAAGTGCCAGGCACAGAGCCCAGATGGCTCTACCATGAGTCCAGCGCATGTCTCTACCTCCGATTGGTTCCATCTTTGCTTGACGCGTTACTTCAGGTGAGTTGCTACCGGTCCGGGTGCGCCTGAAGGTCCGTACAAGGGACAAAGACGCTAACATTTAGGGCCAACTGAAACAAGACAAACAACATCAGCCCCAGAGTATGACTCCCAGAGTGCGATCCTCACGCCGATTCCTCTACGCCAGTGCTCTTGTTGCCGGCGTTGCATTGATAGCGACGCCCCGGAGTCCCCTCGCGGACGACGTGACCCCCGAGATCGCTGCCGACCGGTCAGATGACGGCCGTACCGCGGGCTCTCAAGCGTTTGACGCGGCAGCGAGAAGCGCCGCCATCCAATGCGACGAGCAAGGCATCCAAAACGCAGGAGAGCGGATGGGGGCTCTTTGGCAGGGGTTTGTCTGGGCTCGTTGCGGCGAGGCAAGCCGGGCGATTTCGACGCTGTCCGGTGCGGAGGGGCCAAATTCTGACTTGGAAAACTGGCGCTTCGTGGTCCTTACGGAAGCCCGTCTTGGGCAGCAACTGGACGGGAGTGTCGAGGAGGAGATGGCGCACCGTCCGGATTGGGTCGATCGCGAGCTGCGAGAGCAGTACCTGCTCTACTTGGCCGAGAACGCACCGCAAAGCTTTTGGGCGCAATATCAAGCGTTCGATGGTGTGGAACCAGTGCCGCCGACAGTAGAAGACGCGGCGTGGAAGCTCGCCCAGAATCAGCCCGATGTTCGCCTTCGACGTCAGGTCGCGGTCGCGATGTTGGAGCGTTCGCCGGTGCAAGCTTCGCTGAATCAAGTGGTCGAAGCTCTGCGCCAGGCCGATGGGGAAATCCCGTGGCGTCTGTACTTCGGCGCCGACCAACTGCTGCGACGAGCCGAAAACTTGCTGGACGCAGGCATTCCTGCCGGCGCTCTGGCAAGCCTGGAAGAAGTTCCAGACGCCCACAGGTCAGCGCAGTGGAGTGTGGCCCGTTCGCGGGCCCTGACCATGGATCGGCGTGGAGCCGAAGCGTGGAACGCGGTTGCTGCCGTGATCGGGAACAGCGAACGAGAGCGCTTGGACATTGCGTGGGCCAAGGCAGAGGCGGCGCTCGACGCCGCAAAAGTGCGGCGCGGGCGCACCAACCTTGGATCGGCTGAACGCGCACAGATGCGCCAGCGCGGGCGACACCAACTCGACTGGATCGCGGCATCCGCCCGCGACACAGATGAGCAGGCGCGGGCTCTGCGGCGCAAGGTGGCCGACCTCACCGATGATGACTCAGAAGCGGATGTCGTCAGCTTGGCGCTCAGTTTGGCGCAAGTTGATCCTGACGATCGTACAGCCGAACGCTGGCTATGGAACCGGGGTTGGCAGGCCTATCAAAAGCGCAATTGGACGCAGGCTCTGGGAATTTGGCGCCAACTGCTCGACATCTACCCCCAAGGTCGTCAGTCCGATCGTGCTACGTACTGGTCCGGCAAGGCTCACGAAAAGCTCGGAAACCGCGCCCGTGCGGTGGAGCTGTGGACGGACTTGGCGGCGGCCCCCGTCGACCACTATTACAGCCGGAGAGCCCGCGAGCGTCTCGCCAGCCCACCGGTGAGCTTGGGGCGTCGATTTGCCCTTGAGCGAGAGGCACTGTCGGCGAACCTTGCAACCGCTGCCTGGTTCGAACGGGCCGGATTGCCGGAGTTGGCGGAGCGGGAACTGACGCGCGTCGATGAAGCACTCAGTTCCGATCAGGCGAGGACTTTGATGGCCAAGCTGCTTGCCGGCAAGGGTGACCGTCGCACCAGCATTCAATACATCTGGCGTGCGCACAAAGTACTCGGTACCAGCCAAGAGTCCCTGGCCCCGCGCTCGGCCCACCTTCTCTACTACCCTGGAGAGCACGAACAGACGGTGCGACGCCAAGCGGTGCGCGCCGGCCTTGAACCCGAATTGGTGTGGGCGATGATCCGTCAGGAAAGCGCCTTCGACATTCGCGCTAAGAGCCGCGCTGGCGCGCGCGGGCTAATGCAAGTGATGCCGGCAACCGGGCGCGAACAAGCACGCAAACTCGGCCTGCGCTATTCCCTCAACAACCTCTATGACCCCGACTACAACGTACGTTTGGGAACGACATATTTTCGGCGGGTTATGGATATGTTTGACGGCCATCTGGAACTCTCCCTTGCCGGCTATAACTCCGGTCCCTATCGCCTACGGAAGTGGGTGACGCAAGCTGGCGACCGTCTGGAGTTGGACTCTTTTATTGAAGAACTGCCGTTCGAGGAGACCAAGACCTACGTCCGCCGCATCGTCCAATTCAAGTCCAGCTACGAACTCCTTTACGGCGAGAGCGTAGCTGCGGCAACGGCAAGCTCAGGATAAGACCAGGAGCCTCGCTTCTGGCGTACGCCAAGCATCACAGTCCTGGCAAAATAATCCGGCTGCCAAACTGCCCGCCAAAGCAGAACCATTGGTATACTCCCGCCCCGCATCCGACCCAGGATTGCGGTCTGAAACCGAGCCGGGTCCATAGCTCAGTGGTTAGAGCATCCGGCTCATAACCGGACGGTCTCTGGTTCGAATCCAGGTGGACCCACCAACGATTTCCGCGCGACGCATGCGAGCTCACAAATACGACCCCAATGTCTACTGGGCGCGACGCCGAAATCTCGATCTTGCTGAAACAGCCACCGCACGCGGTGGCTGTTTTCTTTTTGGAGAAGGCCTTTGACACACACTTTTGCATCCCCCCTTGAATCCATTGTTACCCTGCAGCGAACCGTAGACGAAATTGCCGAGCTGGACGACATGCTGGAGAACTTTCCTCCCTCGATGAGGGAAGTGGCCGAAAAATACTCGGCGGCAAAGTCCGAAATGGACGCCCTGCAAGAACAAATTGATGAGGCCGTGGCGATCCAACGCCAAGCCGAGGCCGATGTCCAAGATTGGAAGGTCAAAGTAGACCACTTGCAGGGCCAGACTCGCGAAGTGCGTACGCAACGAGAGTACGGAGCGATTCTCAAAGAAGTCGATCATGCCAAGGAAGAACTGCAAGGTGCAGAGCAGCGAGGAGCTGAAGCGACGGCCACCATCGAATCCGCTGAGCAAGAGATCAGCAGCCGTTCGGATGACTACTCGAGTCTGAGTGAAGAGTTCGCCGAGCTTGAACAAGCGTGGGAGAAAGAACGGCCCAACGTGGAGGAGCGCCGCCGGACAGCCGCCCAACTGCTGGAAGAGATGCGCACCGTTCTGCCAGTGGCTGTTCGATCGCGGGTCGAGCGCATCCTCACCTATACCCAGGGCCAGGCGATGACACGAGTGGTTCCCGTCGACCGCAAGTCGGGAGCGAATCTATGGGCCTGTTCTACCTGCGCCTATCGCATCCGTCCGCAAGCGGTGGTGGAGCTGCGGACTCAGGGTCTGCTCCTGCAGTGTGAGGGCTGCAAACGCTTTCTCTACATCGACGACCCCGAAGAAGAGGAATAGCCTCTTGAGTCCAGCTCCTTTGGAACAAGAGCCCTCGGATCAAGCGCCCCTGAATCAAGCACAAGCGTGGATCGATGGAGGTGCCCGGGGCAATCCAGGCCCGGCTGGATTCGGAGTCCGCTTTGTCGCCGCGGACAAGGAGCAAGTCGACATCTGCGGTTTTTTGGGGCACGCCACCAACAACGTCGCCGAGTACACGGGTGCGTTGGCGGCGATGACCTACGCGCTACGCGAAGGAGTGGACGAACTCCAAGTTTTCAGCGACAGTCAATTGCTGGTGCGTCAGGTCAATGGACAGTACAAGGTGCGCGCCAAGCACTTGCGCCCCTTGTTCCTGGAGATCCAAAAGCTGCGACGGAAGTTTGCCAAATTCGAAATTCGACATGTGCCCCGGGAAGAGAACAGCGAAGCCGACGGGTTGGCCAACATCGCCATCGACGAAAACACTCCTCTTCCTGCATGGTTTCAGTCAGCTCGGGGGCAGCTCTTTGCCGATGCTGGCTGAGTCGATCGATGTCGGAAGTTGCAGCAAGGCTGAGCCAGATTCGCGAGCGCATTGCCGATGCTGCTCACCGTGTCGGTCGCGATCCCAGCGAAGTCACGGTGATTGGTGCTTGCAAACGGCAACCAATCGAGCGGGTGCAGGAGGCAATTGAGTCAGGGCTCAGCGATTTGGGAGAAAACCGAATTCAGGAGGCCGAACAGCGCCAGCCCCTGATCGGACGTGAGGTTCGGTGGCATTTAATCGGGCCTTTGCAGAGCAATAAAGCGCGGCGGGCGGAGCGCCTGTTCGACGTTGTTCAAACCATCGATCGGGTCAAGATCGCGCATCGCCTGAACTGGCTCGCGGAGGAATCCGGGCGTACCCTCCCGGTGTTCCTGGAGGTCAATGTCGGTGCCGAACCGGCAAAGCACGGATTTCTAGTCGAGGAAATCGCCGCGGCGGCAGCGGAGTTTCCACAATGGCAGCGCTTGAGCCTGCAGGGTCTGATGGCAATCCCTCCTTTTGCCTCCCAGCCCGACGAATCGCGGCGCTGGTTTCGCGCATTGCGGCGCCTACGCGACGAGATCTTTGCCAGCAACGAGCTGTGCGATTCTCCGGGCCTTCTTTCGATGGGTATGAGCGGCGATTTTGACGTCGCGGTAGAAGAAGGCGCGACCCACGTACGAGTTGGTACAGCTCTGTTTGGAGCTCGCAGTTGACACCACATCGTAGTTCTCGACTGTTTCCCGAGTACGCCGCCGCCGCGGTACCCGGCGATGTCGTCACCGAACGCATGCTCGAAGACGGCACAGGAGAAGATCTACGCCGTTGGTTCAAAGGCACGACTGAGACCGAATTGCGCGGTTGGCTCGGTCAGAAAGGAGACCGCCTGTCGGCTCGGAGTCACTCTTTCTGGGTCTGGGTGCTGGAGGCTGAGGAACTCACGCGCTCGGGCGTCAATGAACTGTGGCCATTGGCGGGAGAGAGCGCTTTGTGAACGCAGAAACGCAGACTCCAGCTCAGGTCTTGGACGGCGGAACGGAACTGACAGCAGAGGTCCGAGAGTGGATCGAACGTTTGGGACAGTCGGGAGTCACTGACGATTTCTATCTTGCCGGATCAGCTGCGATATCCCTGCACTGCGGGCATCGTCGGGTCGGCACGCTCGATTTAATGAGCCCGGTGCATCGTTTGGCGAGCGCCGCCCGCCGCGACCTATTGGGCCAGCTCCGCGATCTCGACCAGGATCTCCGTGTCGAAACGGCGCGCGATGGCTACCTGTCGTTGCGCGCCGGCAACGGAGCCGGAATACGCTTCTTCTACTATCCCTATCCTCTGGTGGCCGCCGTTGAAGAGTGGCGCGGAATGGAGGTCGCATCGCGAATGGACCTCATCTTGATGAAGCTGGCGGCCATCATTTCGCGCGGCACCAAGCGGGATTTTGTCGATCTCTACTTGCTCGTCGAAGGAGGCGATCTCACACCGGCATTGCAGCTTGCGAGTTCCAAGTTCGGCCACGTTCTGGATTTCCCGCTGCAGGCGTTCAAAGGGCTGAGCGATCGTACGCGCGCGGCCGGCGATTCGATGCCGCCGCTGAGTCGAGAAGTGGATTGGAGCGAGATCGAACGTTGGCTGGATACCGGTGCGCGGGAGGCGGCACGGCAGCATGTGGGTTTGGTGAACGCGGAGTGATCGATGACCAATCTTCTGATTGAAAACATCGGTGAGCTGGCGACGCCCAAGGGCAGCTCGCCCTTGTCAGGGGCCGATCAAGGAGCAGTGGAGCGACGCCCAGATGTTGAGGTCCTGATTGCCGGCGGCCGCATTATTTTTGTCGGCTCACCGGAAGAGCGGCGCAGTCAGCATGGGGAATTCGAAGGAGCGAAGCGTTTAGACGCTGCGGGCGGCACGGTGGTTCCGGGCTGGGTGGATCCTCACACGCACTTGCCGTGGGTGGGGACGCGCGAGAACGAGTTCGCTGCTCGTTTGAAGGGCGCCAGTTACGAAGACATTGCGGCTGCGGGGGGCGGCATCTTGTCGACTGTACGTTCGACGCGCGAGGCCACGGAAGAGGAATTGACCGCTGCGATGACGCCTCGCCTGCACCAGATGTTGCGTTGGGGAACCACCACCGCCGAGGCCAAGTCCGGTTACGGCCTGCGGACCGCGGATGAACTCAAGCAACTAACTGCCATTGACTCCGCTTCCCAACGCCAGCCGGTCGATCTGGTGCCGACGTTGATGGCGGCCCATGAAGTGCCACCGGAATTCGCCGGTCGTGCCGACGCTTACGTCGACACCATTGTCGATGAGTGCATTCCGCGCGTGGCCGAATCCGGACTGGCTCGTTTCTGTGACGTTTTTTGCGAGAAGGGTGTTTTTACTCCCGAACAGTCTCTGAGAGTGCTGCGGGCAGGGGCCGAGCATGGCTTGGTGCCGCGCCTGCACGCCGACGAGTTCGTCGATTCCAGGGGAGCTGAGGTCGCCGCCGAGGTTGGGGCTGCGTCTGCCGATCACCTTATCTCTGTTTCTGAAGCCGGAATCCAGTTAATGGCGGAGGCGGGTGTGATCGCGGTGCTCCTTCCGGGCACGAGCTTCTTTCTCATGAAGCATCGCTACGCTCCAGGCCGAGACCTGATTGCCGCTGGCGTTCCCGTGGCGTTGGCCACGGACTGCAACCCAGGGTCCTCCAACACCGAGTCGATGCCAGGTGTCATCACTCTGGCGGTGTTAGAGATGGGCTTAACGATCGAGGAAGCACTCACCGCGGCGACCCTCAACGCCGCTTGTTCACTTGGACTTGGCGGTGAGATCGGATCGATTGAAACAGGCAAAAAGGCAGACCTGCTCATTCTTGAGGCGCCGAATCTGTTCCACCTTGCTTATCACTTTGGCATCAATCCGGTGGGTACTGTGGTCAAGAACGGGGTGGTCGTACACCGACAGAGTTAAGCGAGACGAATACAGAACGAGACATGTCGAACGTTCCTCCATCACCAACTGACCGAGTGTCCGCCTTGCCAGAGGGGGCGCCACCGCGCATTCTGCTGCCCGAGACAGAGGATTCACGGATTCGTTCTGCAGTAGAGAAAGTCGAGCAAATGGGCTTCTGTCGCCCGCTTTTGTGGGGTGAGCGCGAGATTCGAGCCAACGAGAGCCGCGTCCGTGCCCATCTTGAAGCGCGCTTGGTGAAGCGGGGCAAGGATCCACGGCCGGCCGAAGACCTGGCCAAGACTCCCGCGATTGCCGCGGCCGCCAGCGTTGCCTTGGGTCTCGCCGACGCGGCGATCATGGGAGCGGTCTACACCACCGGGGAAACAGTACGTGCGGCGCTCACAGCGGTCGAACTGGCGCCCGGAATCAAGACCTTGACCTCATGTTTTTGGATGTTGCAACCGGACCGGTCGTGGATCTTCGCCGACGGGGGCGTCGTCCCTGACCCGAGCCCCGAACAATTGGCGGACATCGCCATCTTGTCGGCTGGCGCCTGCCGCCGTTATCTGGGAGAAGAGCCCCGCGTTGCTCTGCTGTCCTTTTCCAGTCACGGCAGCGCAACGCATCCCGCGGTCGAGAAAGTTCAACAGGCCGTCGGTGTTTTGCGCGTGCGGAGGCCGGACTTCGCTTTGGATGGTGAACTGCAACTCGATGCCGCGATCGTGCCCGAGGTGGCGCGGGCCAAGGCACCCGACAGCCCACTGCAGGGCCAAGCCAATGTTCTGGTCTTCCCCGACCTTAACTCCGGCAACATCGGCTACAAGCTGGTGCAACGATTGGCTGGCGCTCGGGCGATTGGACCGTTGCTGCTCGGGCTGAGTGCCCCGATTCACGACCTGTCACGAGGTTGTTCGGTGGAAGACATCATCGAAGTGATGGCAGTCGCGACTCTGGATTTCAGGGGAGCGGACTGCAGGGGGGCGCAATGAGGGTCTTGGTGGTTGGTGGAGGAGGCCGCGAACACGCTTTGGCCTGGCGGTTGGCCAGAAGCGCCTCGGTGGAGCAAGTCTTTGCCGCTCCTGGAAACCCGGGTACGGCATCGGCGGGGACCAACGTAGCCGCTGCTTCCGTTGAGGAGATTGTCGACTTTGTGGTTGCCGAAGATATCGATTTGACCGTGGTGGGTCCGGAACAGCTCCTTGTCGAAGGGTTGGCCGATCGCCTCATCCATGGGGGGCGCTTGGTTTGCGGTCCTCAAGCGGCTGCGGCGCGCCTCGAAGGAAGCAAGGCTTTCGCCAAAGAGTTCATGCTTGAGCACGGCATTCCGACGGCGCAGCACCGTACCGTGACCAAACGTTCGGCGGCACAACGCGCCGCGCAGGAGTTTGGCTTTCCGGTGGTGATGAAAGCGGACGGGCTAGCAGCGGGCAAGGGCGTTTTGATCGTCGAGGACGACTCGCAGCTCGCCCTAGCGCTCGAAGCGTTCTTTGAGCAGCGGAAGTTCGGTGCCAGCGGCGATCAAGTGGTGGTGGAGGAGTTCTTGACCGGGGAAGAAGTGTCTTTCATCGCCCTGTGCGATGGTGAACGAGTGGTTCCATGGGCGGCGAGCAAGGATTACAAGAGAGTCGATGATGGTGATCGCGGGCCCAATACCGGAGGTATGGGTGCGCACAGCCCTGACGGGTTCTTGAGCGCGGAGCAGGCGCAGCAAGTCGTGTCCACCGTCATGGAGCCGACGGTCTTGGCGATGCGAAACCAAGGAACACCGTTCCGCGGATTTCTCTATGCCGGTTTGATTCTGACCGAGGATGGAGCCAAGGTTCTTGAGTTCAACGTTCGGCTAGGAGACCCGGAAGCGCAGCCGCTGCTGATGCGCTTTGCCGATGACTTGGGCATCGCCCTCAGGGCGGCGGCGCAGGGGCGTTTGCAGCCCGAGTTGGTGCGCTTCAACCCTGACGCTGCGGCCTGTGTTGTTCTGGCAGCAGAAAACTATCCGGGCGCGCCGCGGACCGGCGACGAAATCGTCGGTATCGAAGCTGCTGAGGCGGAAAACGCTGTGGTCTTCCAAGCCGGGACGACGAGCAAAGAGGGCCGCTTGATGACTTCAGGTGGGAGAGTCTTGACGGTGGGCGCCTCGGCATCTTCACTGGCCGACGCTCTCGACGCCGCGTACTCGGCCGCTGGCAAAATTCGTTTTAACGGCTGCCATTACCGTCGCGACATCGGCGCTCGAGTGATTGGTCTGACTGGCGGTCTGGCAACTTGACCCTTGTGCTCAGATCTAACACAATGGAGTCAATTAAAACTCAACGGGGGTGGAGTCGCCGGATCGTCCTTGGGTTGAGTGGGCCAAAAGCCGGGAGTGTGTTTTGAGTGGATGTAGCGGCTGTTCTTTTCGCGGCGTGTCGACCGCATTGGAAAACGCCTTCGTAGGCGTTCGTTTTCGTGAAGAAGGGCAATTGACGCTCTGCTCGAGCGGCGACTCGGTGTTTGCCTGCGGCGATCGAGTCGTCGTTGACACCACCAGCGGCCCAGCCGTCGGTACTGTCGAACAATCCCCAATGCCAGTGTTCAAACCCTGCCAAAAGTCCTCGGCTCGACCGATACTGCGTGTTTCCAGCCGCGAAGATCTCGTTGCACACGAGCGCCAACTCGCCACTGAAGACACGATGCGGCGTTTTGCGCGCGAACAAGCGCGGCATCTCGGCCTCGAGATCAAGCCGTCATCGGTCGAATGTTCCTTGGACGGTTCACGAGCGACCGTGTATTTCTCATCGGAGTCACGGGTTGATTTTCGCGAGCTGGTCACGAGCATCAGCCGGCGTTTCAATTTGCGCGTGCGCATGCTGCAACTCGGTCCTCGTGACGAGGCCAAGAAAGTCGGTGGAGTCGGTGTATGCGGACGTACTGTGTGTTGCTCGTCATGGATGAAGGGGTTTCAACCGATTTCGATTCGGATGGCGAAGCGGCAAGGGTTGAGCCTCAACCCTTCGAAGATCTCTGGTCAGTGCGGTCGGCTGCTCTGTTGCCTCGCATATGAAAATGATCAGTACCCTGGGGGCAAGAAACCGCGGCCGAAAAGGTCGAAGAACCCGAGCAACGTCTCGGTCAGTTGAGAGAAAATCTATGAGCACACGCAAGCTGATCCGTCCGGATAGCACTGAAATTCGCCGCGATAGCAATCGCTCCGTACGGCGCAAGCAAGCACCTCCCGAGCAAACCAATGCCGAGGAGTTTTACTACCTCAAGCAGATGGCGGCCCAGACCCCGATGGTCTTGGTGATGGACGACGGCGAAGAACTGCATGGTTCCATCGAGTGGTACGACAAGAACGCCATCAAACTCAATCGCACCGGAGCACCGAGCTTATTGTTGTTCAAGAAGCACATCCGCTACATGTTCAAAGAAGAGGAACTCAAACGTCGCCGTCGCGACCTTTAATCGCGGTCACGCAAGGTGATCCGGCTGGAATCGGCCCGGAGGTCGTCCTGCGGAGCGTTCTGGATCCCGATACGAAGAGCGGCCCTCTGGACGGCTCACGACTGGTTCTGGTCATAGAGCGTAGCGTCGCTGACTGGTGGCGCGAACGCCTGCCGGACCTCGATTGGGTACGCCTCGAGTGGGTCGACGAGCCACCTTTACAAGGCGGTCCAGTTGCGGCGTTCGATCCCGTGGCAAAAGACCGCGTTGTTGAACCCGGACAACCCGACGCAAAGGATGCTCGCGCGGCCTTGGCCGCCATCAACTGTGCCGCCGATTGGGCAGAACGTGGCTTGGTTGACGCCATTGTCACCGCCCCGGTCTCGAAGCAAGCCATTCATAGTTCAGGTGAGATCGGATTTCGCGGGCACACGGACCATTTGGCCCGGCGGGCAGGCTTGGATCGTTACCGGTATGACTACTTGATGGCTTTCTTGACCGAGCGCCTCAACGTCGTGCTGCACAGCGTACATGTGCCACTCCGTCAGGCCATCTCCGAAGTTCGCAGTGAGGAAATCGTGGCCGGGCTCGCCTGCCTCGCTCGTCACCGGCCAGGTGCCAACGTCGCCGTGGCCGGCCTCAATCCGCACGCCGGGGAAGGTGGTCTTCTCGGCAGTGAAGATGCTGCGGTTGTGGAGGTTGCCGTTCGGCAGGCTGCGGACTTGGGAATTTCCGTCAGCGGCCCGCATAGTCCCGACTCCGTCTTTGCCCGGGCAGAGAAAGGGGAATTCGACTGGGTCTACGCTCTCTACCACGATCAAGGCTTGATCGCGGTGAAGACGTTGGCGTTTGGTTCTGCTGTCAACTGGACGATGGGCCTCCCCTACGTGCGCACTTCGGTCGATCATGGGACCGCGTTCGACCTTGCGGGGCAAGGGGTTGCGGACTGTCAACCGATGCGGCTGGCGCTCCACGCTGCAGCCGATCTGGTCCGGCAATCGACCTAAAAACCCAGTGCTAGACTGCCTCAATGTTGGCGCGCGAGCGACTCCGTCAGAACAGTCCTGAGCTGCGAAAAGGCTTCGAAGATCGAGGTGTCGATCTCGGTCTTGTGGATGCTTGGCTGAAGCGCGACCGCCAACGTCGAGAGCTGCAAGTTGAAGTTGAACAAGCCAAGGCCGAGCGCAATCAAGCCAGCAAAGCGATTGGCCAGCGCAAGCAAAATGGCGAAGACGCCAGCGACGAAATCGAACGAGTCGCGGCCCTCAAAGGTCGCATCGCCGAGCAGGAACAGCGCCTAGAGGAGATCGCTACCGAACTCGCCGATGGAGAGCTGGGCTTTCCCAACCTGCCTCACGAATCGGTACCGGTCGGAGTGGACGAAGCCGACAATCGCGTCGAACGGATTGTCGGTGAACCTCGCCAGTTTGACTTCGAGCCTCAGGCGCATTGGGATCTCGGCACACAGCTTGGAATCCTCGATTTTGAACGGGCCGCCAAACTGGCCGGCGCGCGTTTTGTCGTCTACCTTGGTGCCGGCGCTCGTCTTGAGCGGGCGTTGATTCAGTTCATGCTCGATATTCAGACTCGCGAGCACGGTTACACCGAGGCCATTCCACCCTTCATGGTCAACACCGAGGCGCTGATCGGCACCGGACAACTCCCCAAGTTCGGCGAAGACCTATTTCATGTCGAGGGGGGTCGGTTTCATCTGATCCCCACCGCCGAAGTACCGCTCACCAACCTCCATGCTGGCGAAGTCCTGAATCCGGATCAGATGCCATTGAGGTATACCGCCTACACACCGTGTTTCCGAGCGGAGGCCGGCTCTTATGGCAAAGATGTACGCGGTTTAATCCGGCTGCACCAATTCAACAAAGTGGAGCTGGTGGCGATCACCGATGCCGAATCCAGCTTTGACATCCTTGAAGAGCTGACCGGTCACGCCGAGACCATTCTCCAACGGCTGGAGCTGCCGTACCGCGTGGTCACGCTTTCCACCGGAGATACGGGATTTTCGGCCGCCAAAACCTACGACCTCGAAGTCTGGCTACCAGCCCAAGATGCCTACCGAGAGATCTCATCGTGTAGCAATTGCACCTCGTTCCAAGCTCGGCGCGCGGGCATCCGCTATCGCGACGCCGATGGAAACAACCGCTACGCTCATACCCTCAACGGATCCGGCTTGGCCGTGGGCCGTACCCTTGTGGCCGTGCTTGAGAACTACCAGCAAGCGGACGGCAGTATCGTCATTCCAGAAGCGTTGCGTCCCTATATGGCAGGCGAAGAACGAATTTCGGCCAACTAGCGATCTTTGGCAGGCCAGTGGTTTTTGGCGACCTGGGCGGTCAAGAGGTTGCGGCGCGGTTCCCGCTTGAAAGAGACAGTCTGGCTGGGCCGAGCCTACTGGACAATGAGTTCAGCGGGGTTGTCGGTAATGTACGGTTGATTGTTTTGGTAGCGAGCGAGGCGTCTTTGTTGGGTTGGGGCTGGATTCAGCTCTCGTTCGAGAGCAAGGGCGTCCTCGAAGCGCTCTTGCGCCGCCAAGGCCAAGCTCATGGTCACAGCAGTGGCAGGCGTCGGCGTTTCTTCATGCAGCGGAAGAATGAGCGACAGGGCTCGTGCGGGGTCCCGCTCCTGTGGATTGGCAGCGAGCACTCGGGCGAGCTGATGCTCGAGCTTGCGGTTGTGGGGAACTAAGTCGACCGCGACCTCGAGAGCCTCGATGGCTTCTAACCATTGCTCGGTCAGCAGCAATACCGCGGCGCGGTGAAGATGAGCTGTTGGGTTCGAAGGCTGGTCAGCAACGACCTGGTCGAATTCCACCAGAGCCTCGTCGTATCTCTGCAGATGGGCAAGGAGGTCGGCGAGCCGCAGCCTCGCCGACGTCAAGGTTCGGTCTTGTTCGAGAGTACTCTGAAGGGCTCGGATGCCCTCTTCGAAACGTTGATGGCGAACGAGGAAATCGGCGTAGCCGCGTCCAACCAGCGCCGCTCCGCGCGGGTCCAGAGCGGGCTCTTCGAGCGCTCGTTGGAACAACCGCTCGGCGCGCTGACTGTTGCCGGTTGCGTCGGCCAACTCTGCAAGCCGGACATGAGCGACCGCCGCGCCAGGATCGAGTTCGAGTGCGCGCGTGAAATCTTCTATGGCCGGCCGGGCTTGGCGTAGATTCAGCAGGGCCGTCCCCCGCTTGAGACGAGCGTCGAGGTCATCGGGTCGAACCGTCAGCACGCGATCGTAACGAACCACCGCGTTGCGGTAGGCACCTCGTCGGGCCAGCAGGTTGCCGAGCTTGAGGTCGGCGTCGATCATTTCTGGGTCGAGCTGCAAAGCGCGCAAGAAGTTGCCCGCCGCCCGCTCATCTTGGTCCAAGTAGACGCGAAGACCACCAAGCGAGTAGTGCAGGCGAGCCCGTTGATGGATGGAAGACTCTTCATTGGCCTGCTCGAGTCGATTGAGGTCGCGCACAATGACGTCTTCAGTCCCCTCTACATCGCCGAACTGAGTGAGGGTGAATCCCAAGAGTTCCTCAGGCGAAAGGTCGCTGCTGGCCGCCATCGAGAACAAAGCTTGGTACGAGCCGAGGGTTCTCACCTCCGAAAGAATCTTGCTCGTTGGGTCATTGAGGACGATGCTCTGTCGGCCTCTGCGGCGAAGTTCACGGTCCGCCTCCTGGACTTGACCGGCCGCGCGCAGAGCTTGCGCTAGAGGTCCCCGGACCGCAGAAGCCGCCGGCTGCAGCACGAGTGCGTCGCGAAAGGAGTGGATGGCTTCATCATTGCGTTCGAGCGCGAGTTGGGCCTGCCCCAGGCCGAAATGAGCTGCCGCCGAGTTGGTCAATCTGAGTGAGCGACGGTAACTGTCGATGGCTTCCTCTGGCTTGTTGTTGGCTCGCTGTACGTCTCCGAGTCGAATCCAGGCATGAGCAATGCCGGCATCGATTTGCAGCGCCGTTTGAAGATCGTTTTCGGCTCCATCTAGCTCGCCGAGAAATTCTTTGATTCGACCCGAAAAATAAGGCCAGCGAAACTCCTTGGGCTGGAGTGTCGCCGCCACTCCATAGGCTTGCACGGCGGAATTTCGAAGGTCGAAAGCATGCAGTACCTGACCGAAGTCGCCGAAGGCCAGCGCCAGGTCCTCCTGGCTGGTTTTCGGGTCGGCGAGCTTGGTGGCTACGTCGTCGCGAACGCCACTCAGCCACTCTTGAAGAGAGGGTTCCAGTTGCGACATGTCCGGCTCGGGAACACTCAACTGAGCTCGGTCAACTTCAACTGAACTGCAGGCTGGAACTAGGGCCAGCACAACCAGGCCGATGCTTGCTCGAAATCTCACTGGGTGTCGTCCATCTGTTGTCCGGTGCCTTCGACCAAGGTCTGGTAGGTGCCACTCACGAGCTCCGAGAACCTCTCTCTTTTGCCGCTCACCCAAGTTACGACCAGGTCGACAGCCTGGGAGTCGCTGAGTCCGAAGAGCAGTCGAGGATCGCTCGACGAAGCGAAGGAGCCGGTGGTGGCGACGGTGCGGTGGAGCTTGCGTCCATCGCCGGTCGTAAGGACTGCGCGGGCGCCGATTGCGTCGCGCTGAGAACCGCCGTTGACCTCGGCGAGCAGCCGGATACCGAGCCAATTGCGCTCCTGACCGACTTGATTGAGCAACAACTCTGCTGGGCCGTTGTTGTTCAAGATCAGGACATCGATGTCACCGTCGTTGTCGACGTCACCTGCGGCGGCACCCCTGCTGACCTCTTCAACCTCGAAAGCCGGTCCGGCGTGGTCAGAGACTTCAACGAAGCTGTTGCCCTCATTGGCAAACAACTGATTGCGCATGCGCAGAGGGTATGGCACCCCGCGCGTGGCCTGTTCCTCGATGATTTGGACCGCGCCGTTGACGGTGAGGATGTCGAGGTCGCCATCGTTGTCGTAGTCGAAGGACAGGGCTCCGAACCCTGTGGCCCATTTGGAGGCTGCGGCCATTCCCATGGCGATGGTGGTGTCTGCAAAATAGCCGTTGCCATCGTTGCGGTACACGGTGTGGGTCTCACCCGCGAGGTGAGCCATGAACAGATCCTCATCTCCATCGTTGTCAACGTCGGTAGCGACCACTCCCATGCTGGCTTCCGCTTGTCCCTCGGCATTGAGGGCGGAACCGCGTTCGAGGGCCTCGTCCACGAACCCTTGACCCTGCTGATTGATCCACAGTTGGTTGGGGCGACCGTCGTTGGCCACGTAAAGGTCGGGCCACCGGTCACCGTTGGCATCGAGGAAGACCGAACCCAAGGCCGAGCCGAAGGCGCGATGGAGGCCGAAGTCTCGGGTGGCCGCGCGAAAAGACCGCCCCTGCTGATTCAGAAACAGCCGATCTCCCACTTCGGTGTAGGCGAGCGGACCACAGTAGTCACGAGCCCCGGTGACCCGAAAACACTGCTTGGGATTGTTGATGTCGAGGTCAACATAGTTACCGACAAAGAGATCGAGCCAACCGTCACGGTCGAGGTCGACGACGGTCGCGGGCACGGACCAGCGAGCATCGTCTGCGTCCCATTCAGCCGTGGCGTCGGAAAAAATCCCGTTGGAGGAACCTAGAAACAACTGATTGCTCTCCAGGTTGGTTACGTACAGATCGAGACGGCCATCGTTGTTGAAATCGCCGCTGGCCACTCCCATACCGTAGCCGAAGGCAGAGATTCCGGCGGCTTCAGTGACATCTTCGAATTTCAGCACGCCGCTTTCAAGACGGTTGGCAAACAGCCGATCTCTTGGAATTTCTCCTTCCGGCAATGGGAATTCCGCGTCCGTCGAACTGCGGCCCGGCGGCAGCATGGCGCCCTGAGTCAAGTAGATATCGAGGTCACCGTCATTGTCGAAATCGAGCAAAGCGGCGCCGCCTGCGGTTACTTCGGCGAGGTAGAAGTCGCCGGCTGCGCCGTGGAAGTGTTGAAAGCGAACCCCCGACTCTTCAGCGATATTTGCGAAGTAGGCGGTTGATGCAACCTCCGGTGCGTCGACAACGGAAGGGCTCTCCCCACCGCAGGTCAAGGTCATAAAAGAGAGCACGGAAACGAAACAAAGGCGCACGATCGAAGCTTATAGCAGGCAAAAAAAGGCCCCCACTCGAGCGGGGGCCTTTGAAAGTCCGTTGATAAATCCGCGCTTAGCGAGGATTGAAACGGATACCAGCCGAGATACTGAACTCGCGCACATCCTGGAGGTCGTCTTCCTCGGTACCCTGACCGAAGTTCGAACCTAGGCGGTAGTGCACGCCTTCCACCGGAGTTTCGGTGAAGGGGTTGAACCTCGACAGAGAACCGGTCTCGAAACCAGTTGTCACTGTGGTATTCGGGAAGACCACCGCATCCTGGTCGAACACGTTGGTAACCGCCGGTTGCACGAAGACACCAATGCGACCGAAGTTGATTTGATAGTTCAACTGCAGGTCGGTACGAGAGATGTCGTCTGAGGTCAACTCACCGCGGCCGCGGAAGAAGTAATTGAGGTCGTCCGGCGGCGTCACGTAACCAGGATTGGTCACGTACGGCCGCGGATCCACGGTGCCAACGGCGTTATAGGGCTGCCCACTGAGGAAGCTCTGCAGAGCGCTGACGCTCAAGGTGTGACGATCGTTCGAGAAGATATCGTAGATCGCCCACGCACGCGCGCGTACTCGCTGGTCGTTGAGCAGATCACCGACTGGCTCGTTGTTCGCGAAGCGGTACTCCGGATACGACAGTTGGTCATCGTCGGCGATGGCACCGGACCCGCCGGTTTCACCGTCAACATTGCCGTACAGATGCGACACCGTGGCGTTGGCGCCGACGCGAAGTCGACCGTCCAGGAACCGCAGGTTGGTGATGACCGAGAGGCCGACGTAGTCGCGGCGAGCAACACTGTCGTCATTGACGATCAGCCCGAGATCGAAAGGAGCTCCAGTTTCGGTCGTACCTCGTCCGGTGCTGAGGTCGACTCGCTCAAGGAGAAAGTCCGAGAACTCGCGCACGGTGCCGTCAACGCGGATGCCGCCGTAGTTACCCAGGTTGGTCTGGTAACCGAGAGAAATCTCGGTTGCCTTCGGCGAACCCAAACCTTCGTCCAGAAGTGTAGTTGCTCCCGGGATGTCGACATCATAGAGCAGGTAGCATGAGAACGGGTCTGCAAGCGCGTTTGGACACTCATTGAAGAACCATCCGAAAACCAACTGGTTGAAGGTCACCGGGTCGAAGAAACCAATATCTGGGCCGAAGTAATCGAATCCGAATTGCGCCGGAGTTCCCGCTGGCGACGAGGTATTAAAAACACCGCCTGCAGCGTGGCCGACATACTGGCCGAGGAAGCCGTGGAGCACATGCTCACCGTCACCACGCAGGTCATAGGTAGCACCAAGGCGAGGGCTGACGGAATCGCTGTCGGCGACCGCCAAGCCCAGCGAGTTGACAGCGTCGAGCTGGTCGTAGCGCACACCCAGACTGAGGCTCAAACGGTCGTTGACGCGCCACGAGTCGTTGAAGAACGCGGACTGCGTCTCGAAGTCTGTGCCCTGCGTTGGGTTGAGAATGGGCAGATACTGAATGGTTGTTGCGCCCGGAAAGAGAAGCGGAAAGACCTCGTCGCCAACAATGTTGGACGGAGCGAAGTTCCAGATCATCAAGTCGTTGGGCGACTGATGGTTGTCGGCAGCGCGGATGTCGGTGAAGCTTTCGGCACCGAACGCCATGTCGTGCGAACCCTTGTCGCCAGCGAGAAAGTACGATCCCTTGGCAAACCAAGTCTCGTTGGAGCGTTCTTCGGGAATGCATCCAGCCACCTGGGTGTCGTCGCAGAACAGCGACTCGTTGACGATGATGCCGTTGGGAATGTCCCAAACCGGGGTACCGGTGTCGATGGCAGCGTCGCCACCACCAGAACCTTCAAAGAAGAACTGACGCTCGGTGACGCGTCCTTCGACAAAGAAGTTCGGTGTCAAAACGCCGGTGTATTGGAATACGCTGAGTTCCTGGGGCAGGGAACGAACGTCGTCGAGCGAGCCGTCGTCCACCGTCGCCAGGAAGCCGGCGAGGCCACCGTGCGGGACGCCAAACTGATCGTTCTCGATTTCAGTATAGGCGGCCTGTACCTGGTGCTTCTCGGTCAGGCCGAGGGTGAGCTTGCCGCCCAGGCGCTGGTTGTCGCTGCCGGTCGGATACGAGATGTTAAGAAACGATGTCCCGGTGCCGTCAACCGAACGATCGCGACCAGCGGTGAAAAACCACAGCTTGTCGCGCAGAATGCGCCCGCCAACGGTGGCTTCCAGCGTGTGGTTGAGTTCGTCTTCGCGCTCATCGGGAGAGAACTCGTTGGAACCCAGCCAGTCCTCGTTGTCAAACGTGAACCGGACCGAACCCTCAAAGTTGTTGCCGCCCGACTTGGAGATGGCATTGACGACACCACCGGTGAAGCGGCCGTACTCGGCGGAGATGGCTCCGGTCTGCACCGTGGTCTCTTGAATCTCGTCCTCGATGAAGAGTTCGAACTCTTGACCGCGGATGTTTTCGTTGAGAACGACGCCATTGAGCGTATAGAGATTGTCCCAGGACTGGGCGCCGTTGATGGAGTCACCGTTGACACCCGCGGCAACGCCCGGAGATAGGGCGACCGCTGTTCCCAGTGCGCGGCTGACCGGCAGGTCATCCAATTCCTCGGCCGTAATCGTCGAGGCCTTGGTGCTGGTTTCTGAGATCGATTGGGTCGCCTCACCCGTTACCACGATTTCTTCGGAAACCGTTGCCGAGTCCAAGGAAACATCCATGGGCAGGGTCTGCGCGGCGTTGACGCGCACACGTTGGGTTACCGCCTGAAAGCCTTCCAGTTGGAAGGTGACATCGTATTCGCCCGGTGGTAGCGGCACGGACGCGAAGTCACCGCTAGCACCGGTTACCGTGGTTCGCGAACCTTGCAGGTTCTCGGACTCAAACGTAACCGCCACACCCGGCAGGCCTTCGCCATCGGTGCTCTCCACCGTGCCAGTGATGCGGCCGGTGCTCTGCGCTGCCAACGGAACCGCGATCAGCGCGACCGCCAGCAGCAACATAAATGAGAACTTCGACTTCATTACTTACCTCCTTAGGGTAATGTGCTTCGGATCTGCGTAGCGGAACGCCACTCATACGCAGAGTTCTTGTGCATTTTGTAACAAAAGCAAGCTAAATGCCGGTTTAGTCAATGCAATCGCACTGGAAAATCGGCGGCGATCAAGGACTTAAGTACTGAAAAAAAAGAAGATGGGATTGAAGCAACCTTCCGTAAGCTTTGTTAAGGCATTGCAATATATGTATGCATTATCCAATGCTTTGGATTGACTAGTTCAAGGAGTTGGACTCAACTTCCGCGCGGCTCCGCGCAGTTAGGATAGCGGCGTCGTGCGTTTGGTCGTCAGTTTGCTGGCAGCGGTAGGCGTTTTTTCCTGCGGTCCTTCTTGGCAGGCTCCTGAGATCAGCCTTGAGGGAATGCGCGAGCGAGTTCGCGATCGAGTGGAGCAAGCGCAGCAAAAAGCAAACTCTGGAGGCGCGGCCGAGGCGGCACAGCTCGGCGACCTTTACTACGCTCTTGGTTACACCGACGAAGCGTCGAATTGCTATCAGCAGGCGTCCCGAGGCGATGTTGCCGACTGGGAGTTACTTGCTGGGTTGTCGGCGCTCGATGGCGGCCGTGACGCCACGGACCTCCTTAAACGCGTGCTCGAACTGGACCCCGACAACAAGACGGCAAAGCTAGCGCTCGCTAGGGCGGCCTTAGAGCGCGGCGAAATCACTCGCGCTCAGGCCTCTTTTCGAGAGGTATTGGAAACACATCCGGCAGATCCACAGGCGCGGCTCGGGTTGGCGCGTGCCCACCTCGCCGCCGATCAGGCGGTCGAAGCGGTTACGTGGTTTCGATCGGTGCTGGAAGTCCGTCCGAACGCAGATGCAGTCCACGCTGGACTGGCGGACGCGTACCGGCGCGCCGGTCGCATAGAACTGGCCAAGGCACACAGCCGGTTGGCCGGCTCGGTTCAAGTGATGGACGACGATCCCGAACTTGCGCGCATCGGCCGTCTGCGCATTGAACTCATCGGCGGTACCGTGGTCGAACTTGCTACCCGCGAGGACACCAATGCGGAGGCCATCTCAGGGTTCGCCGTAGCGCAGCTCGGAGCGGTGCCCACCGCCGCTGAGAGACTGGCCTCGCGAGCTGCAGAAGTTGGAGAGAACAAGTCGGCGCAGGCTCGATTTTGGGTCGCCGTGGGTGCTCTGGCGGACCGGCAAGGGCAATGGGATCGGGCCATCTCCTCCTATCAGCGGGCAAATGGTCTCCATGGTCTTTCAGCGCAAGAACAAGAGGACGCAAGGCTGCGACTGGCGCGCTCTCTGGGCCGGGCCGGCCGTTGGTCCGAAGCCGAACAGATTCTGCAATTGCTGGATGTGTCTCGAGAAGACGCAGCTCAGCTTCTTGTCGAAGCTCTGCGGCGGCAGCAACGTTGGGGCGAAGCCATCGAAATGCAGCAAACTCTCGCGAATCTTTCCGGAGCCGGTCGGGACCGCGCGCACTTCGAACTTGGCGAACTTTACGAGGCCGCCGGCCGGGTGGGAGAAGCATCGGCGATTTTCTTAACTCTTGCAGACAGCCAAGACAACGAAGTTGCAGCCATGGCTCAGATGAAGTTCGGCGACGCCGCTGCCAGAGCCGGTGACGACCACAGAGCCAGCCAGGCCTATCTGGTGGCTACCGAAAAAGAGCCGGATTGGCTCACCCCGCGTTATTCGCTCGCTGCGACACTGGGCCGACTCCAGCGATACGGCGAGACGAAGGATCAATATCTGGAAATTGTCGAACGCTACCCGCGAGAGGAGCAGGCGTGGATTGGGGCTGCTACCGCCGCCGTTCTCTCACGCACCGGCGCAAAACAAGTCCGTTCCCTGCTTGAAAACGGCCTCGCCGTTCTTCCCGACAGCTTGCAACTACGCGCGGTCCTGGCCCGCCATCTGGTCGTAGCACTGGCTCAAGATGCGACTGCAGGTCGCCGCGCTCTGACGTTGGCTGAAGAGGTCGTTCAAGAACGCGGCTCGCCGCAAGACCGAGAAACCTTGGCTATGGCCGCCGCGGCCACGGGCCAGTTTCCGCGTGCAATTGAAATCCAAAGCCAGCTTGTCGAGGCCGCCTCGGCCTCAGAGCGGTCGCGCCTGCTCGAGAATCTCCAGCGCTACCAAGCGAATCGACCCTGCTGCAGATAAAAACTCCGCAAGTTAGGTAGTCCGCGCCGTTTAGCTAATTCAGATACTCAAGCATCGCTTGAGCGCTGCCGGCTTCGGGATGGTTGGGAGCCAAGGCGAGGAATCGGCTCAGTAGCTGCTTGGCCTCGGCGCTTTTTCCTTCACCGACGTAGGCGAGCCCCAGTTGGTAGTTGGCGCGGGCATTATCGGCATCAAGCCTCAGTGCCTCCTGTAGTACCTCAACCGCGTCTTGAATCTGGCCGGATTCGAAGAGGCGCACACCTTCCTCGGTGAAGGTGACAGCCACGGATTTCGGATCCGCTTCAGCTAAGAGTCCGAACACAGCGCGCGCATTCTCGCTGTCGCCGGTCTTGACGTAGGAGCGATGTTGAACTGCCAATGCGCGAACGTTGCCGGGCTCCAAGGCCAGCAGCTTGCCGGCTAGCGCGACGGCGTCGTCGAAAGATTCATTCTGAAGCTTGATATCGGCCAGGAGCAACAGACTCTTGGCCTGGTTTGGATCGGCGCTCAGCGCGGCATTCAATGCCGCTTCAGCGGTCTCAAGGTCGTCGTCTTGATAGAGAGCGGATGCGGCATTGAACGCACGAGCTGCGGTCTGCTCCGTCGGCTGTGCGGCTGCCATCTTCGGCAAGAGTTCCACCGCCTCCGCATACCGCCCGAGTCCGGCCAAGGCGTCAAAGCTGAGCGTCAACCCGACCGTGTCGGCGGGGTCGTAACTGAGAAACTTGCCGGCGTGTTCGAGCGCGGTTTCGAACTCAGCTCGATCGAGCGCCACGGAAGCGAGGATCTTGTGCGCCTCCGCAAGTTCAGGGTCTTCGGCCAGAGCCTCTTGCATTTTCTCGCGAGCGGCCAACAGATCGCCCTCGTTGTAGGCGTCGACGCCGCGGTTGAAAAGTCGCACCGCAGCTCCGCCGCCTTCCATGCGCTCCGCTCCGCCGCCGCCACTTGCTTGGCCGGTCGCCGTGGCCGGCTGGAGGATAAAGGTCTGCTGAAAAATGCCTCCGGCCCCAGGAGTCACCTCATTGGACAACGGTGCGTAGTCGGGCATCGAAATGACGACCTGGTGAGGATTGCCGCCATTAACCACGCCAACTGTGAAACGGCCCTTCTTGTTGCTGGTCTGCTCGTAAGTTCTTGAGGTGGCCAGGTCTTCGACAGCGATCGTGGCCCCAACTACCGGGTTGCCGGACGAATCGACGACTTTTCCGGTGATCCTGGCTTGGGTCTGCGCTTGGGTTAGAGAAGCGCCTAGAAAGACCGTGGTCAATGCGATCAGGACTCTTTTCGTTTTCATGTATGAACCCTCCGGTACTTTTGTTGCCATCCTAGATCATAAATGTGCGCCGCCCGCACGACTGGCAAAACGCTTATCTTTCGAGATATCCGCTGCGGGCTCGGACGCGGGCGTTGGCGCCGACCCGCACTTCGACGTCGTGCCATGAGCCAGGCCCGCGCTGGCTGGAGGGGTAGTAGCCGAGAACGTATTGGTCTCTCAGTTCCTCAAGAATCTCTCCAAACCCACGACCCGCTTCCTCAACTCCTGAAACGGTAATGATGCGGCCGCCACTCTCTTGGATTGCCTGGTGGAGAATCTCCAACTGCTGCTGGTTTTGCTCCAGCCCTCGCCAACTGTTCTTGCGGCCTGCCTGAGTCAACTCCGCCGAACCTTGGGTGAGGCGGATCCAGTAAAGGACGGCTTGCTCGCGTCGCAACACAGTTAGCACTTGTTCCATTGGCAAAACACTCTCAACATCGCGGCCGTCCGAAAGGAGAATCAGCACCTTTCTGCTGAGACGCGGCGTGAGGCGTTTGATTCCCAAATAGACCGCGTCATGGACGGCGCTGCCGCCTTCAGCAACGGTTCCTTGCAAGCCCAGGACCATCAGCCTGGAGAATGAAGAAAAAGGTGTTTCGCGCAGCACGCGGTCGGAGAACAAAATGAGCTTGGCCTCATCGAGCGGCCGCAGTCCATCGATAAAGGTCTTCGCTCCTTGGACTGCGGTCTCAAGTTTGCCGCCCGCCATGCTGCGGCTGGCGTCGACCAAAAGCGTGGCACTGAACGGAACTTCGCCACCTGCAAAAGTCACCAAGGATTGGGGGTTGCCGTCATCAAAAAGCGCAAAAACGGATTGCGGCAAGCCGGTGATGCGGCCGTTTTCGTTACTGACGGTGACAAAGATTTGACGTAGTTCGACTTCGACTTCCAAATCGGTCTCGATCTTGGCGGTTGCGATCGAAGCTGAGGCACTTGTCCCATCGGCACCAACCGCGACCACTTCGATGCGGTGTTCGCGGTTGTCCTGCCCGGCGTCAATCTCGACTTCGTAGGGAGCCTCGCGATCCGTGGCGACCAGGAATCCATCCAAGTAGAAGTCCACTTGGGAGAGAACCGCCGAGGGTGGATAAACCTCGGCGGCAATGCGAGTTGGTCCGAATACCGGCTGCCCGAACTCCGGCGAGGTGATCGCAACCTCGATGTCGGTTTGAGCTGAAAGCAGCGTAGTTTGAGCGGCTGCAGACGCCACTAGGATGGCAGCAACGAGGAATCGGGCTCTGAAGCGGTGGCTCACGTTAGCATCCGCAGTACTTCGGCCAGCGCCACCCGGTTGTCTCTAGCCACATTATTGAGTGCGCTGCGCGTCGCGGCCATCACTTCCCGCGGATCCCGGGCATAGCGATGCCGCTCTCCCTCGGCTGTTGACGTCTGCACCGTTACCACTTGCTCGAGTGACTTTCGCGGCTGACCTTGTAGGTCATAGGCCAAAGCAGCCAACAGGCGAAGCTTGGGATTGTCGGGAAATCGCTCCAGACCACGATCGATCAGGTCGCGGGCGGATCCCGAGCCGAGATTGACCCGAATGAGTTCTTGCAGGGCCAACAAGCCGACCCAGTCGTCGCGCTCGGCGAGACGCCGGAGCTCAGCCAGCCCTTCGTTTTGTCCGAGACGCATTTTGGATAGGGCCTGACGCAGTCGCAGGTCTGCTGTGGGCTCCGCAATGCTGTCCACCAAATCCACGACCGCAGCGTAGTTCTCGGTGCGCTCAAGGTGCCAGGAAAGAACGGTTGCGGCACCGAGATGCCCGGGGCTCATATGCAAGGCGGTCTCGAGGGAGTTCAGGCCGCTCGGGTCGTTGCCCATCACTTGCATTCCACCCATTACGGTCAAGAAATCCGCAAGCGTCGGCGCCAAACTGGAGCGGTTGCTCTGGGCGGCCTGTTGCGCGAGTGCAATCGCGATGCGCTTGCAATGAGTTGACATCAGAAACTCGCGCCGGTCCAGGTGCTCAGTGTAGCGATCCAAATACAACAGCAGTATTGGCACGATCGCTTTGGGTTGGCGTTGAAGGATCGATTCGAAAGTCTTCAACTCCAAGTCTGCCAAGGTGACCAATGCCTCCCCAGATCCTCCAGTGGCCGTTGCTTCCAGCTCTGCGAGTCGCGACTTCGCCGACAGATCGTCGTTGGCAAAGGAACGAAGAGCGGCCAGCATTTGGCTGCGAAAGTCCGATTTGCTCATCGCCAGCTTTTTGCCAACACGCGTAGATACGCGGCTGGATGGCAAGTTCGCGGCTTCGGTGTTTCTCTTAACGGTCGTCCACGATGTGGGCTGTTCAACCTGAGGAGTCAGTAGGACCTCCGAGACCCCTCCACGAGCCAAAGTCGCCCCGCCGGAATCCTGCACCACGACATCTCCGATTGTTTGGCGGCCGGCCGCGGCCGCGGTCATGGCAATTGGGGCGATTTCAAATCTACCGGCGAGTTCCGGATGGGGCTGCACCGTCGCTTCAGCCAACGACCAGTTCTCCTCCGCTTCCGAGAAGTCCCAACCTTCGACGGCGAGGCCTTCTGGTCCCAAGGAGCCACTGTTCTCAATTGCTACATCGCGCGTTCCCGCCACGTAGGCGCGCACCGTTAGAGGTTGTTCCACCGGCAGTACGGCGATCGCCGACGGAAAAAACCCCGCCGGGGGCTGAGGACCATCGAGAGGAACGTCGAGCCAAGTGGAGGAAATGTTGGCGATTTCCAGAGCGGAAGCCACCGCCTGGCGCGCCGAAGGAACCGTCAAGCTTGTCTGGCGCAATCCCGTCCGTGCTGTACCCGGTTCTTCGATGAGGACGCGCACCGAGTAGTCACCTGCTGGCAGGTCGATCGCTCCGGTGATTCGGATTCCGTCGACGGCGGTCAGTTGCGCCGGCGGAATGATTTCGATGGCGCGGGTTTTGGCGTAGGCAATGGAACTTCCTTGTTCCACGACGTAGATTGCGATTTTCAAGAACAGCCGCCTCTGGGATCACATCAACCAAAAGATGATCTGCGTCCACTTCTGCCCAGAGCCCAATTTGAACTCCCGATTCACCGCCAGGGACTACCGACACGACTTGCTCAAACAGCAGGTCGCCACCCTGCTGGTCGCTCATCAAGAGTGCGACGTTCTCGGCGGAGAGTCCTTCGGCGAGCAACAGCCGGGCTGCCAAAGGGGCTTCCTCAACCGGTCGAGTTTCTTCATCCTGGGCGAGGACTCCCGAGACCGTCAAAGCGACAGTCATCAGTGTGGTGGCGTGTTTCATCAACTGAAGTCGGGCTCCCCGAAGTCCGCTTGGGCGACGGATTCCACCCGCCCGATTTCATCATGCACGGTTACCGCGACGGTGTGGGCCAACGGCCGGAGTTTGAGCGTGAAGGTGTAGCCCCCGACCTGCGACAAGGCGTTGTAGAGGTCTGCATTGGGAATGCGCAAGGGAAGAGTCTGTTTGGTCACTGGAGCCAACCTTCCACGATCATCGCGGGCGGCGATGAACAACGCGATTCGGCCCTCGTGCGCGGTTCCCTGGGGCAGAAGAGTCAACGACGACATCGGGACCTTGACCATGACGGGGACCGATGCCAAGCCATCTTCCGCTTCGGTCGCAGCGCCGAACTCAACGATGACCCCCATTGGATTCTCGGCCTCGGTCAGCATCAACGCCGAGCGCGTGCGATCGGCAAGACGTTCGTCGTTGGATGTCTCACGATAGTGGTGGCGATAACGAAGCTTGACGCCTGGGCGAGCGACCTCCACCTTGATCCGGCGTTTCTTCTTGTCGGAGCTGTGCGGAGAGTAGGCGAGTGAGTACATGCTGTCGAAATCGCGGCGAACCGTGTCTAAGAGATCGTCCATCGCTCCGGTCGTCGATCGACCGCCCGTTGCGCCCGATAATAGATTCATCGCCGCTGCCCGGTTGGTGATCTCGGCCGAGCCCATCTGAGCTGTCAAGGTGCGGTTGCCGGATGCATCCAGGCCTTGGATTTCAGCCGGAGTCAGGCCCGGAATGGCGTCGGGCGGGTTGACCGTATACATGGTGATGCGATGGGTATTGGCAACCTGTGCGACATCGTCCACTGCATCGCTGGCGTCGAACTCCTCGATTTCACGGATGCGTTGGAACTGAACGCTCAGTCCTGCCAAGCCGCCAAAGCGCTGCTCCCAGAGGTCGACCAGACTGTCGGAAGGCCGCTGGGTTATGCCAGATCCGGCGTAGACAAGGGCTTTGGGGCCGGGCAGAGCGGACAACATACCGAGCGCTTCGCGTAGTGCGGCAAGCGTGCGCAGGGTATTGGCATACGTTTCCTCGGCGTAGATGCGAATGCTTGAGAGGGCGTTCTCCGCGATGGCGGCGGTCGCATCTTGATTGAAGGTGCCGAAACCACCACCGCCGCCTCCCGACACCCCCGTGTCTGCCGTAACCTCCCGCAAGACGTTGCGGTATGAGGCGGTGCGCAGAACTCCTTGGGCCGACTCTTCGGCGATCGCATCAAGGGTCGCGATCAATTGGTCGATCGATGACGTGGGCTGCTGCACCACGCTGACCTTGCCATCGTAGGTGAGCAAGATCATGCGGTCGTTCGCCCGCAGCTCAGCTTCCAGGAACCCCTTCAAGTTGTCGAGAACACCCTTTCTCGTACCCGGTACCAAACTGGCGTTGTCCACGAACACCGCCATGGTCAAAGGTGTCTCGGCCGCTGCAGCGTCTGCCGTTTCAGGCACGCCGCCTTCGATTTCCGCTCCCTGCAAAGTGGCGGTGAGGACGGCGGCTTCTTCACCCGGACGGAAGAAATTGGTCACTTCGACGCGCTCGCCATCTTCAAAGATCTCGAAATCCTCCACTTCCAAATCGGTTACCGGATCGCCGTTGTTGTCGATGGCAATGACGTCGACGTTGACGATGTTGACCTCTACCGCTTCGAAAAATGTCTGTAGATCGGAGCCGTCTTCCTGGGCGATGGAGGCTGTTGGGACGAGCAACATGCTCCCCCATGCAGTCGCCCATAAAAGTGTTGGTAGCCACAGCAGTCTTTTTCTCATCACAATTCCCTAATGCTTGCGGTTGCCTCTCCAGCGGCCCTTTGGGGCAGTAGCCTATCGAACTCGATCTTTCATGAATCGGCTTCTGGAAGCCGCGGCGAGTACAGCGCGCGCACAATGGATTCTTGATTGCCAAGCTCATCGCGAATTCCGACTGCGACCAAGTGTTCTTCTCGGCGCAGTTGCAAGGTGAACTGGTACCCACCGACGCGCGCCAGGGCCGCCTGAAGTTCGTCACGTGGAATTTGCAGCGGAAGCACATCTCGGGAAATGGGAGTTATGCGGCCCTCGGAGTCTTGCGCTCCGACGTAGAGCGACAGGCGACCTGAAAAGCCGTTCGCGTCAGGAAGCAAGGTGAGTTGCGACATGGGAATTTTGACCACCACTGGCACCGAGATGACTTCGTCCTCTTGGCCACGGTCGACCCCAAATTCAACGCCGATCCCCATAGGGTTGGTCGTTTCTGCCAACAACAGAGCGGAGCGGGTGCGATCCATCATGCGTTGTTCAAGCGTCACATTGCGGTAGTTGTGTCGATAGCGGAGGGCGACCCCAGGTCGGGTCACCTCAACTCGAATCGCGTGGGAACCGGAAGAGGGACTGTCCTCGGGGCGGCGGTAGGCCAGCGAATAAAGAGTGTCGAAGTCACGGCGCGCCAAAGACATCAGGTCTGCCGCCCCCTTCTGAGCTGCCAACCCGCCCGTGGTCCTGGCCAAGTGCTGCAGGTTGTCAAAACGATTGACGATCTCCATCGACTGGTACTCCGCTGTCCATGTCCGGTTGCCTTCGGCGTCGATGCCTCGGAGTTCGACGCCGTGAAAGCCGGTTATCGAGTCGGGCGGCATCAGGGTGTAGAACATGATGCGATAGCCCGCCGCGGTATCCGCGAGCTGGCGTAAATGCGCTGTGGCGTCGAAATCCAAGCGCTCGGTGCGCAGGTGGTCAAACTGCGCCGAAACACCCATGTCCAGGAACCGTTCGCGCCACAAGTTCATCAACGCCTGTGCTGGAGATGCGGTCAAGCCGGTGCCGACGTAGAGCAGTGCCTTGGGCCCGGGCAGCACCGAGAATGCTCCCAACGCATCTTTCATCGCGGCCACCGTGCGCAGTGTTTGGGAGTGCTGCTCGGCAGCATAGGTACGTATGGCCTGGTAGGCGGTTTGCGCCAACAACCCGCGCGGAACGCTTTGAGCGCCTCCGGTGGAGGCGCCTCCAGGATCGGCGGAGACATCTGCGATCGCGCGGCGAAAGTGGGCTCCCGAAAGAGGTGCCCCCGAGGATCGTTTTGAAAGCTCGTTTAAAGAGCGCGAGATCGCTTCTCGGTCGTTGGTGGGCTCCTGAACTACCTCGACACGACTGTCAGCGGCCAGGATCACGATCTGGTCTCGAGGAGAGAGTGCTTCTTCGAAGAACTCATCGATTTCCTTGGCGATGCGACGCCGTGACCCGGGCATCAACGTGGCGCTGTCAAAGAAAACCGCCAGAGTGAGGGGCGGCCGCTGCGGAGCGCCGAGCGCGGGCTGCGTCGAGCGTTGAACAGATGGGCGAGTCGAATGAGCGTCGAGCGGCCCGAGAAAGTTGACGATCTCCATTGGCTGGCCGTCTTCAAAGACCGCAAAGTCCTCGGCCTTGAGGTCCATGACCGGCTCGCCGGAGTCACTCGTGACGATGACATCTACGTTAACGATTTGTACATCAACGGTCTCGAAGAAAGTCCCGCCCAAATCCTGTTCTTGCGGCTTTGCCGCTGAAGCAAGCAGCACACCCAGGCTGGTGGCGAGGACGATTCTTGAGCGTTGAAAGGAGTGCGACATGGAGCTAAACAGTTAGCAATGCTCCCTATAATACGGATCATGAGGCGGGTCGGTCCCACGTTGTGGTTTTCGATGCTTGGTTTGGCCGTTATGGCAGCCGGTGGGTTCTTAACCCTGAGTGCTGTTTTTGCCCAGGATGAAACGGCCCCGTCTGGACCGCAGACTTTCTTCGGCAGCTTGGACGTACAAGTCGTCAATATCGATGTTCACGTCACCGACAAGAGCGGTGATCCCATTACCGATTTGGGATTGGAAGACTTTGAGCTGTTTGAGGACGGCCGCCCCGTCTCCATCTCCGACTTCTTCTCGATCGCCGATGGAAGGATCGTGCGGGAGCCGCAGCTTGAGTCCGAGAACGGTCAGGATGAAGACGGTACAAGCCCAGATCCAGCGCCGGTGCGTCCCGCGATTGAGGAGCCGTTACCCGAACGGCAGCGGCTGTATTTGGTTATCTATGTGGACAATTTCAATCTTCATCCTCTCAGCCGTCGCTGGGTGATCAACGGGGCGCAGCGCTTCCTGCTCAACTACGTCGAGCCCGACGACAGGGTGCTGGTGGTCAGCTACGATCGCGATCTCAAAATCCGCACCCCTGGGTTCGTCAGCGATCGCGATGTCATCGCCGAAGCACTGGAGAAAAGTACGATGGTCACCGCACACGCGGTGAATCGAGACGGCGATCGCAACCGTGTCCTTCAGGACATCGATCGGGCTGAGAACCAGTTAAGTGCATTGGGTGAAGCGAGAGCCCACGCGCAATTCGTGCGCAATGAAATGGGATTCGGCATCGACGCGATTCGCGACGTTGTGACCCAAATCGCCGGAATCGAGGGTCGTAAGGCGATGCTCTACATCAGCGACGGCCTGCCGCGTGTTGCTGGAGAGGAGCTGTTTTTAGCATTCGCGGAACGATTTCAGTTGGGCGCCATACCTGAAGTCTTCCAGTACGACATGAGCCGGCGCTATCGGGCGTTGACCACTCAAGCAAACGCAGCCGGCGTCACCGTGTATACATTGGATGCCCGTGGGCTGCATGCTGGCGAGAGTATTTCGGCGGAAGTCAACTACAACAATCTGCTCAATGCGAGACAGTTGATCGACGCCGCCAACGATCAGAATCTGCAGACGACGTTGAAGGAGATCGCCACCGATACGGGAGGACAGGCGATCCTTAACACCAACGCCCTTGGACCTTCTTTTCGTCGCATCAATCAGGATCTACGCACCTATTACTCTCTGGGCTACCAGCCGCTCAAGACCGACGGTCGCTACCATCGCCTGGAAGTCAAGGTAAAAAGGCCCGAGGTCACCGTGCGTCACCGAGCCGGATACCGTGCCAAGCCACGCGACCAGAGAGTGCAGGAAGCCTCGGTCGCTGCTCTCAACTTTGGCTTGGAGAAGAACCCTTTCGAGGCGGAGATCGCGTTTGGCCGGCCCCGCGCCACCGATGGGGAGCTGGTGGTCGTTCCCGTCGAGATCTCGATACCGATCGCCAAGCTCACTTTGATTCCCTCCCAAGGCGTGCACCACGGTCGGCTGCGGGTTCTCGTCGGTATTCGCGATCAAAGGGGAGACACGTCGGGAGTCATTCCCCAGGAGACCGCCACGCTGACGATTCCCGCTAGCGACCTGGATCAGGCCAAGACGCAGAAGTTCGTCTATGCATTCACGCTGGGTGTAGAACCCAAACCGCAACAGGTCGCGGTCACCGTGATCGATGATTACGGCACTGAAGTCGCCCACTTGATAGAAGCCATCGCACCGCGTCCCCCGTAGTATCGGCGCGGGCCGACTACGCTCGCGTAGCGATCATGGCGCGCAAATCTTTAGAAAAAGTTCTTGGAAGCGGCTCTGGACCGACTCCTCGTCCAGCTCTCGACAAAAACCTTCAGTCCAGTGTCAAAGGGCTGTACGTCGTTGGCGATCTTGCCGGAGCCCCGGTCGTCAAGCTGGCCATGGACCAGGCGGTCCAGGTGGTCGAAAGAATCGCCAAGAGAGCGAACAAAGGTGGTGAGCCGCAAGCGGATGTGCTCGACCTGGTGATCGTCGGAGCTGGCGCCGCGGGGCTCGCTGCGGCACTGCGGGCCGAGGAACGGGGCCTGAGCTACCAGGTGTTGGAGAAGGAGCAGGTCGCCAGCACCATCGAAAATTTTCCCGAAGGTAAGTGGATCTACGCCGAGCCCGACGATCGCTCAAGTGAAAGCAATCTGTGGTTCGAGGAGTCCACCAAAGAAGACCTTCTTGCGCACTGGCGCCGAGCGATCGACGAGCAACACCTGGCCGTTGCGGAGGACGAGCCGGTTGAATCCGTGGCACGAAAGGGCCATGTCCTCGAAGTCACGACATCGCAGGGGAGCTACAGGGCTCGGAACGTCGTTCTGGCCACCGGGCAGCGAGGAAACCCGCGCAAGCTAGGGGTGGCAGGTGAAAGCGCCGCCAACGTCCACCATCGCCTCTATTCGCCCAAGCAAGTTCAAGGAAGTCGGGTGTTGGTCGTCGGCGGAGGGAATTCGGCGGTGGAAGCGGCGCTCACTATGAGCGAAGCCAACACCGTCGTTCTCTCCTACCGCGGCTCAGAATTCGGCCGCATCTTCAAAGACAACCGTCGCAAGCTGGATCGCGCCATCGCCGCCGGCCGCATCGAAGTTCTCTTTCATTCGACCGTGACCGAGTTTGCGGGCAGTGGAGGGCGAGCGTCTTCGGCAACCGTTGAGATCGACCACGGAGGCCATCAGCAGCGTCGAGAGGTACTTTTCGATCACGCCTACGCGCTCATCGGCGCGGAGCTTCCGGTGGGGTTCTTAAAGAAGCTGGGGTTGCGGCTGGAAAACGAGTGGACCGGTTCGTTCTGGGCCGCCGCCGCTGGAACCGCAGCGACTTTTCTTGGCACGGCTGCAGTCGGCTCGGCCTGGGGTGGCTCGGGGCTGGAGAAACTCGGTCTGCAGCAAGTCGGAATTCAGCTTTCGACGGCGTGGCTGGGCGCCGCACTGGTTCTCGCCGCACTGGCGCACCTGGTGGTCAGCGGCAGTCGTGGCAATCGATGGTCGTGGCTCGGCCTTTCGTTTTTCGTCTGGTATTCAGTCTACGGCATCAAGGTCGGAGTCGGCGAGGAGTTTTGGCCCTACCGAGGATGGGGCTACCAAGCGCTGTCCTTTTTCGATCGACCTTGGGCGTTTTGGTACACGGTGGCTTACACCGGACTCATGACGGTGTTCGGAGTCCAGGCGATGAAGCGCTGGGGCTTCGACCGCAAAGACCGTTTCCAAATCTGGCGTTACTCGAGCTTGATTGGCTTTCAGTGGGTGTTCTTCTTCCTGATTCCGGAATTCTTGTTTCGCTGGGCAGTCGAATACCAGTGGGTCGGGCAAGAACTGGCGACCAATCCGCAGTTCGCTGACAATGCCTGGCGCTCGTACGGAATCGTCTATGCCTGGCCGCTGTTCTTCTATACTTGGCTCTACGATCCGCACCAGATCTGGGTGGTGTGGGGGGCTCTCCTCACCTTCGTCCTCATTCCGATCTTGGTGCTCTTTCACGGCAAGCGCTATTGCTCCTGGATTTGCGGCTGTGGAGGACTAGCTGAGACCTTCGGCGACCGTTGGCGGCACCTGGCGCCCAAGGGGAGACTGTCGATCCAACTCGAAGAGATGGCGACGGCAGTTTTGATCTTCGCCGGTGTCGCGACCGCGGTTCTCCTCACCCGCGACATCACCGGCTGGTGGAGAACGGGTGACACCATGGCCTACCTCTACCGCATCGTTGCCGATGTCTGGCTGGTAGGAATCCTGCCGGTCACTCTCTATCCGTTTTTGGGCGGCAAAATTTGGTGTCGCTACTGGTGCCCGTTGGCCAAGATGATGCAGGTTCAATCGTGGGTCTTCACCAAGTTCGGTTGGTCGCGGTTCGCCATCGTTGCCGACGAGAAGTGCATTGCTTGCAACGAATGCTCGCGCTACTGCCAAGTCGGAATCGACGTCATGCAGTACGCGATAAAACAGGAAACACTCGACAACGAGACCTCGTCGTGCATTGGCTGCGGAATCTGTGTATCGGTGTGTCCGATGGACACGCTTTCGTTCGAAACCACGGCGAATAAATCTCTTCCCATCGTCAGCTAGAAAGCCCCGACTTCGGGAGATGGGCTGTTTTTCTCTCCAGTGCGTATCTCATGGCGGAGCTGATGTGGTGACTCCAAGAATGGCGCAGAAGGTGCAACTGATTTTGAGCGCAAAAGGGCTTTCTCCTTTTGCTTTCGCTTCTTAAGGCTTAGAAAAACTATGAAGTATTTTCTTGGATTTATGGCGGCAATCCTACTCGCCGCGCCCAACAACATTGCGGCTCAGCCCCCGGCTCCCTACCTGGAACAAGTCGATGTTCGCGTCGTCAACGTTGACGTCTACGTCACCGACAAGGAAGGCAATCCGGTCACCGATCTAACTGCCGACGAATTTTCGCTGCTGATCGATGGCAGACCGGTGGCCATCTCCAATTTCTACGCCGTGGAAGACAGCCAGCCTCGACTCGTGACTTCGGCTAGCGCCGCGATCGAAACGACAGTTGCAGACCAACCGGTTGACGGCGCGCCAGAGCCGGTTCAATTGCCGGAGAGTCAGCAACTGTGGACCCTGATCTACGTCGACAACTACAACGTCGAGGCAATTCATCGCAACCGGGTTCTCAGAGAGCTGGTGTCCTATCTCAGCCGGACGCGGCGCGAGCAGGATCGCGTCATGATCGTCTCTTATGAGCGCAGTCTGAACGTGCGCCACTCGTTTTGGGATGATCCTGGGCAAGCCATCGACGCCTTGCTAGCTCTGCAAGAGGTTCCCTCCTACGGCGAGAACAAGCAGTCGGAATGGGAAGAAGCGCTAGCGTTCATCGAGGATAGCCGCACCTTCCAGGACGCCATGAGTTGGGCGGAAAGCCACGCGGACTACATGCAGAATGAGAGGTCTTTCACTTTGAAGGCTTTGAATTCCTTTATCGAGGGATTGCGTGGTTTGCCCGGGCGCAAAGCTCTCATCTACGTCAGCGACGGAATTCCGATTCGCGCCGCCGACTCTCTTTTTCAAGCCATCGACGCCCGTTTTCGCGGCGGTGGACACACTGGCGAATCGCCGGTCGGCAGTCGTAGCGCCATCGTCACCGGGTTTGAATACGATGCGACTCGTGATCTCGACCGCCTGGCTGTCAAGGCCAACACCGCTCGCGTGGCGTTCTTCCCCATCGACGCCGCCGGCCAGCGGGCACCGGTGTTGATGGACCCACAGTTCGGGGGCTTACAGACAGCGGGCCTAGGCACTCTTGTGAGTTCGAGCCGCAAGGCCAACGTGCAAGGATCTCTGGCCAAGCTGGCCGACAAAACTGGGGGCAAGGCTCTGCTCAATCGAACCCGTGCGCTGCCCGGCTTGGAAGAGATCTCGCGTGGACTGAACAACTACTATTCGCTCGGGTTCACTCCGTTGGATGCTGTCGAAGGGCGCTTCCGCAACATCGAGGTGCGCGTGGCTCGCAAGGGTCTGCGTGTGCGCCATCGGGAGGGGTACCGCGCCTTGTCTCTGGCCGAGCGCGTTGCCGATCGCACCACCGCAGCCTTGGTCCATGGCTACGGTGATACGTCCGACACCATTCAGCTTGTCGCCGGCGCGGCCGACGATGAGCAGCACGGTCAGTGGGTCCAGCCAATCGACGTGCGCATTCCGCTCGGCGAATTGACCTTCATTCCGGGTGACGATGGGGGCGAGTCCGCTCGTGTTCGTGTCGCCCTGGCCGCCGTCGACGAGCGCGGCCGCACTTCCCCGGTCGAGCAGGCCAATATGGTCATCGATGTGCCGGCAGCAGATGTCGGGCAAGTATCAGACAAGTACTACGTGGCGTCGTTCGGGCTGCTGATGCGCCAAGGCGGACACAAGGTTGCCGCGACCGTGCACGATGAGGTCGCAGCCAAGACCTGGACCGGGACCACCACCGTTTTGGTCAACTAGCAAGCCTTAATTTGAGGTCGCGCTCGAGGGTGGTTGAAAGAGTACCGATCGACCCTGCTGCGGCCACGGAGTGGTGATCGGTAGCTCGGACGCCAGCCGCTGGTAGTTCGCCGTAAGCCACGGATAAGCCGGGTCTGAAGTGCCGGCTAGTTCCATCGCCCGCCGCTGCCAGGTAACCGCCTCGGCAGTATTCCCGGTGCTCGCCAAGGCCATGGCAACGGCCTCGCCGTGTCCGGGAGTCGCGAATCCATTGAATAACGATCTCGCGAGCTGCAGGGCTCGCGTTGAGTCCCGTGTGGCCGTACAGGTCGCTAGCAGACGGGCCAACGCGTGTCCGAGGACCGCGTCGTTGGGCCTGGCAGCAAGACCCTGGGAAAGCAGATCGGTAGCCTCAGGGCATCGTTCGAGGGTGACCAACTGCGCCGCCTCGCCAACCCAAACTTCCGAGTTTTCGGGCTGTTCGTTCCTCAGATCGCGGTAGATATCGAGGGCCTGACTGGCCCTGCCCAAGCGCTCCAGAACTCGAGCTTGAGTTGCGCGATCGGCGAGCGTCTGTTCGTCGGCACCAATAGAACCGAGGTGCACTTCGGCCTGGCGCCAGTCCTGGTTGGCGATGGCGATTTGAGCCAACGTGCGGCGCGCTTGTGGAGCGGATTCCGAGAGGAACAAAGCCAGACTGAGTTGTTGTGCGGCACTTTCTGCCTCCCCACGGTTGAAGAAAATACGACCTAAGGAGACCCGCGGTGCCGGCGCCAATGGATCCAGACCGATTGCGATCTTGAGCTGCCGTTCCGCTTCTTCGAAGTCTCCGTGACGAGCGCTTTCACTCGCCTGGCGCATGGTGTCGCTCCAGCCTTCGCCAAGTTCGTAGATTCGTTGCAGCAGAGGGTCGTTGAGCCGCACACCTACATTTCCCGCTTCTGCGAGCTGAGTTCGGGCATCGTCTTCGCGTCCCAGATCTCGATAGCTCAATCCCAAGGGCGTGCGAACCGCGCTAGCGTCTGGCTGCAGCTCCAGCACCTGTTCGAACAACCTCACCGCGTCGGCTAGATCGTTTCTGGAGCGGGCGTCCTGTCCGAGAGCAAAGAGAGCTGCAGCGCAGATCGGATCCTGTTCCAGCGCCGACCGCAAGATCGCTAGGGATTCGTCCTGCTCGCCTTGGTCGCGAAGAATCTCGCCGAGTCGGACTCGGGAGGGTACATTCTCCGGCTGGAGGTCGACCGCCGACCGGAAATCGGCGATCGCACCGCTGGTGTCATTCGAGCGCCTCCGCGCCATTCCGCGCAGATAGAACCAGCGGTGGTCAGAGCCATTTCGCTGAATTGCCTGGCTGTAGAACTCTTCAGCTTCTGGATAGAGGTCGTAGGCATGGTGGAGCATGGCCACTTCGCCCAGGGCCTCCGCTTTGCGGTCGGCGGCAACGGTTGCGTCGCTCTGGACCCGTTGATTCCAGGCTTGGCGATCTTGAAGCCTCTTGAGAACACCGGAGTCAAGGCGTTCCTCCACGGTGGCGATTGGTTCGGAGTTGCCGGAGTCTTCGACGGTGGGCGACTGAACCGCCGTTTCCGTGCACGCCGATCCCAGTACTACGAGGCCCAAGACCACGAGGAGTAAGTTGGCGACGATTTCACTTCGCACTGCAGGTCTCGCTTTCGGGTGAGAGCACGGAATACTCGCCGACCGGTGGCGGATCGCAAATTGAAGAGCGCCCGTCCGGCCAGTCGATGCGCAACGATGTCGGAGCGGCACTCAGACCGACGGTCAGCCGTGGATCGCCGGCCGAGAGGAAACTGCCCGACGATTGCACCGACCGCACAATCTCTCGGCCGTCGGCAAGGGTCAACGCTGCCCTGGCCCCCAGCGCCGGTCGACCGTCTGCGTCTCCCGGGATGCGCAAGTCCAGGCCAATCCAGTCGGATCGGTCTTCGATCGTGTTTAGGAGAAGTTCGACCGGGCCGTTGTTGTTGGTCACCACCACATCGACATCGCCGTCATTGTCGACATCGCCGGTGGCGACGCCGCGACTCACTCGCAGACGCCCGAGCGCGGGGACTTCGTGGCTCCTGTCTTCGAAGGAACCGTTTCCACGGTTGAGGAACAATTGGTTCTGCTGACTCAACGCAAGCCGGTCTCCTGCTTCCATCTGCTCCTGGATGCGATGAACGGATCCATTGGCGATGAAGAGGTCAAGGTCGGAATCGTTGTCGACGTCGAAGGCACGCGTGCCGAATGAGGTGTATGGAAGACTCGCGGGTCCCAGACCGGCGGTGGCTGTGCCATCGGCAAACACGCCCTGGCCGCGACCGGCATAGAGAGTATTGGTTTCGTTTTTGAGATGGGTCATGAAGAGATCGAGCAAGCCGTCACCGTTGAGGTCGGCAACCTCGACGCCCATACTCGCTTCCGCCATGCCTTCGGCGTTAACGCTCGCCCCGGCGATGCGGGCTTGGTTGGCGAAGGTTCCGTCGCCTTGGTTGATCCACAGGAAGTTCTCCATTTGATCGTTGGCGACATAGAGGTCGATCCAACCATCGTCGTTGAGGTCGGCGGCAACCGCTCCAAGAGTCGCTCCAGGTAGCGCCGCGATACCTGATTGGGTGGAAACGTCCACAAAACCAGCCGCACCGCGATTTTCCAACAGCTTGTCGGGCAATTCAGGAAACGCTTTTGGACCACAATAATCGTGGATTCCGCTATAGGCGGTGCACTTGTAGTGGTTGTCCAAAGTTGCGTCGATGTAGGCGCCAACGTAAAGGTCAAGATCACCATCTCGGTCGTAATCGAAGAAGGCGGACGCTGTATTCCAACGGCTGTCACGTGGAGAGTCATGCAGTTCAAAAGTTCCATCTCCGCTGTTACGCAGAAGTAAGTTGGGGCCGTAGTTGGTCAAATACAGGTCGACCCAGCCGTCGTTATCGTAGTCGCCGGTGGCAACTCCTTGACCATACGCGCCAATCGCCGGCAAGGCGCGGTCCGTTACATCGGTAAACCGCAGTGTGCCGCGTTCAAGTTCATTACGAAAGAGTCGCCCAGGAACCCGGCCGCCAAGGTCACCAGGATGCAGACTGCCACCATCAACCAGGTAAAGATCCAGGTCGCCGTCGCGGTCGTAGTCGAACAACGCCGCACCGGCGCCGACCATTTCAACCATGTAGAGTTCGCCGCTCATACCGTTGTCGTGGTGGAAGTCGAGTCCGACATCTGAGGCCACATCCACTAGCAATTCCTGCTGTTGTGGTGCTTGCTGGGAGGCTCCGCCGCAACCTGCGAGAACGATTACGCCGAAGCAAGCAGTGACCCATAACGGAATCCGTGCGCTGATTTTCAAGACGGATTCTCCGGTGCGTTCAGTGCACGCTGCCGCCACATCCGCGCACCTTCGGCGTCTCCTAGACGCTCTGCGGTTTGGGCCACGAACAAATAGCCGTCGCGCGTCGGAGCTGCGGCGGCCATGTCTTCCAGCAGAGGGCCGATCTCCTCGAATCGGCGCGTCACTGCGAGGACGTAGGCGAGCCGTTCGTACGCTCGGACGTTGCTGGGATAGAGACTGATTTCTCGTCGGAACGCGGTCTGGGCTTCGTCATTGCGGCCCAGTCGAGCCAGGGCCTCACCGCGCTCGAAATAGAGCCAGGGAATGGCGGCAGGCTTCCGGTCAGCGAGCCGAGCCTCAAGGCGATCGAGCGTCGTCAGAGCACCGTCAAAATCACCGCGAGCCGATTGGATTTGTGAAAGCAGCAGCAATTGCTGTGGCCGTGGGATGGGCTCGGCTGAAGTCGCCGATGCCGCCTCCTTGAGCGCCGTTTCGAGATCGCCGCGCGCCAAGGCGATGCGGGCTTTGAGATCGTGGCTTTCGACCGGTAGTGCAGGGCTGGCCAGATCTGCGTGATCGAGAGCCGCTTCGATCTCACCTTGGGCGAACAATATGCGCGCTATCTCAATCAGGATTCCCAGAATCGGCACCGGCGATCGTTGCAGGGCTTGCTGATATTGAACGAGTGCCTCTTCGTTTCGACCCAAAGCCTGCAAAGCCGAAGCGAGTTGATGACGGGCGTCGAGCATGTGGGGATAGCGTTCAACTAACTCGCTCAGTAGGTCGACGGCTCCTCCATGGTCTCCGTTGGCCGCCAGGTCGAGAGCATCCTGAATCGTCGCCGCGCTTTTGATATGCCGGCGAGGATCGAGGCTGGCGTCGGCCCGATCGGCTGTGGAGGTCAGATAGCCAAGCGCAGCAAGTTTTTCGCGGGTGTCGGGGTCAACCTGCGCTGGGGCTGCGGCGGTGTCAGCGAATTGGCGCAAAGCTTGGCGCAGCGGAGTCGCCGTGGCCCGTTGGTCCGCAATGATGTTGCGGAGCTCATCAGGATCTGCTCTGAGGTCGAATAGCTCCGGATTGGGTTCGGATATGTAGTGAAGCGACCCGTGAATGACCGAGCGCAGTTCAGCCCAGCCAAAGTGCAAACGCGGATAGAGCGTCTCCGAATAGAGGACGCGATCCTTGGGTTGCTCTGCGAGGAGGGATCGGCCTTCTCCAGCGCCTGGGGAGAGGCCGGTCAAGAATCGGATGGTCGCCGCGACGTCGATCAGATGCACGGGTTCGGCAACGCGCTCGCCCGCCCGGTCCTGTTGCGGCAACTTGACGATGAGAGGGACTTGCAAAGTGGACCGATAGAGAAGGATGCCATGCTCGCGTTCGTCGTGTTCTCCGAGACCTTCGCCGTGGTCGGACAGCAGGATAATTACTGAGGAGTCATAAAGATCGCGCGCCTTGAGGGCAGCGATGAACTCGCCAAGGATCCTGTCGGTTGCGACGATTTCACCGTCGTAGGTGGCCCCCCAAGTGTCGGCGACGGCCTCAGGAGGCTCGTAAGGCGCGTGGGGCTCAAACAAGTGCACAAAGGCAAAGAAAGGTTCGCTTTGATGCTCGATCCAAGCTAGCGCAGCCGCCGTCGTCTCAGACCCCGGCCGCTCAATTTCGCCAAGCCCTTTACTCACATTCTCGAAGCGATCGTCGTAGTGATCGAAAGTGTCGCCGAGGCCCGTTGCCGCGCGTAGAACAAAACTGGAGACAAAAGCTCCAGTGGTGTAGCCGGCGCCTTTGAGTTCAAGGCCGAGTGAAGGCAGGCGACTGGAGTCAAAGGTGTAGCCAATGTTGTCGCGCACACCGTGCTCTGGAGGAAGCAATCCGGTGAGCACAGAGGCGTGTGCGGGGAGGGTGAGCGGACACGCTGTGTACGCGTGCTCAAACAGGATTCCGTCGCGACTCAGACCGTCGATCGCCGGCGTCGGGATTGCGTCGTAGCCGTAGGCGGGCAGGCGATCGGAGCGCAAGGTATCGACCGAAATAACAATGATGTTCGGCTGCCGAGCGCGAGGGCCGCAGGCAGTCGCCAAACAGGCCGCGACCGCAATTGTGAAAATCGGGGATCGTGGAAAACGCACGGAGTTAGGCCAGCGAAGAAAAAGGGGCGGCTGATGCCGCCCCTTTAATACGCAGATGGAAGGCTTTCGGTTAGAACCGGAAACCGACTGCGAAGCGATACTCGCGTGGCGTAACAAAGTCCGTATTGGCGCGAGCACGACCGAAGGAGGCCGAGTTGACGAAAGTCAACGGGCGACCCAGCGCATCGACCGGTCCACCTTGTGCCGCCGTGACCGGCGAAATGTCGGTGTCCCAGAAGATCTGCTTATCCTCGTTGAGGATATTGAAGACTTCGCCCTTCAAGTAAACATCCAAGCCACGGAAGACGGGGATGTCGTAGTTGAGGGAGAGATCGAAGGTGTTCCAGTCCTCGAAGTCCTGCGAACCGCGCTCGCCGAAGAACAGAGTGACCTGCGTCGGCAGAGCCGCGTAGCCAGGATCCAAAGCCAACTGCTGAGGTGTCAAGCGTTGACGATCAGAGAAGCTGAATACACCGCCGGACTCATAGTTCCAAAGCAAGCTGGTGGAGAGATTTCCAGCACGACCGAAGTCGAGGTTGTAGCGAGCCCAAATACGGATCTTGTCTTCCATGAACTCATCGAGTCGACCCAACGGGAAGTTGCGCCGGTCGAGGAACTCGGGGAAGTCACCGAAATTGGAGGCCCCAAAACTCTGTCCCGACTCACCTTCGTAATCGCCGTCGTTGGAGAACTGGTGCGTCCAGTGACCTTCCACCGTGAACTTGTCGGTGAAGTTGTAGCGGCCCTGAAGAATGGCGGCTTGATACTCACGCGTCGGCAGGCTGGTGTTGTCGTAGACGATGTTGTTGAAGGTCAACGGCGACAGGCCGAGGTCTGGACGATTGATCGTGGTCGAGCCGTTGGCAAAGAGCTGTAGATCTTCGACGAAGTTGTCGGTCTCGCGATCAACATAGGTGAGTTCGAGGTAACCCCCCTTGGGCAATTCCATGCCACCTTGGAGAGTGAACTCTTCGACCGTCGGCGAGCTGACGTCGTCGCGGAAGAAGACGTTCTCGCTCGGGAACGCGCCTGCGAGCAGCAGGTAGTTGCTGGGATCGAAGACGGCATTGGCGTCGCCCGAGGGGCCAATGTAGAACCCGTAGGCGTAGCTCGGGTTGCCGACGTTGGTCACCGAGGCGAAGTTGTTGCCGCCGAAACCGTAGCCACCGGCGTACTCACCAAAGGTTCCGGTGACGCGATATTTGCCATCGCCCCTGACATCGTAGGTGGCCGCCAAACGAGGCACGAAGGCGTCCGTCGAAACGGGATCCGCGCCGGCGTTGGTGGCACTGCTGATGTCTTCGTAGCGCACGCCGATATTGAAGGACCAATGGTCGTTCAACTGCCAGCGGTCGTTGGCGTAAAAAGACTGCGTTTGCAGTTCGAGTTCGGCCCCACGGAACGCTTCAAAGAAGACGCCCAAGCTGGAGAAGAACTGTGGGTCGGGGATGAGGTCGCCATCGGCACCGATGACAACGTTGCCCGCAGCATCCTTCAGAGGATCGACAAAGAACACCCAGTCGGTGGCCGACTGCGAGTTACCACCGACGTTGATGTTGGTGAAATCTTCGACGCCGAACTTGAGATCGTGCGTGCCCGCACCAGAATCCAGGAACCAGGAGACGTTGGCTGTCAACTGCTCGTTGTTGCGGTCCTCGGGATCAGTGGGGTCGAAGTAGACGCCGTTGTAGTGGCAGTCCGAAGCATCATTCCAGCAGCGAATCGGCGACGCGGTGATGTCGGTGTTGATGCCACCCTGGAGGGGAATGTGGCGGAAGCCGAATTTCTTCTCGGAGTATTGGGCTTCGGCAAACACGGAAGCGCTCAAAACGCCGGTGTAACCGACCTTGACCAACTCCTGTGGAAATTCGATGGTTTCGATGGTCTGCAGCGTGGAGCCGGCTCCAAGAGAAGGCCGCAGGACGCTTTGATCGCGATCCATAAAGCCACCGGTGACGGTGTGCTTGTCGGCGAGGGTGGCAGTCAGTTTGCCTTCCAGCCGTTGGTCGTCGTTGACCTGACCGAAGGGGATGCCGGTGCGCGCCAGGGCGATTTGGGTCGTTGTCGAAGTGTCACGGCCGGCTGCGAAGAACCACAGTTGATCCTGGATGATCTTGCCGCCCAGGGTTCCGGTGATGACATCGTTGGTGCTGCTCTCGCGCTCGGTGCCATTTTGAACCTCAAGTGGTGTCTCATCGCGCCAAGCTGCGTTGGTGAAATCGCCGCGAGCGCTACCTGAGAACTCATTCCCACCGCTCTTGGTGATGGCGTTGACCACACCACCTGAAAAGCGACCGTACTCGGCCGAGATTCCGGAGGTGAGAACCTGGGTTTCCTCGACCGCGTCTTCAATGAAGAGGTCGGTCGCAGTTGCAAACACCGGGTCGGTGATGTCGACGCCGTCGAGCAGCCAAACCGAGTCAAACTGGAAGCCGCCGCTAATCGAAACCTGGCCGTTGACCTGTTCGGTGCTGTTCTGGGTCAGCCCCGGAGAGAGGTCGGCGATGCCTTCGAGAGTGCGCGCGCCGGTCGGCAGCGTGTCCACCTCTTCGGCGTCCAGGTTAATACCAACAGTTGGGGTCTCCAGTGCGCTCACCGAATCCCCGGTCACGATAATGACGTCCTCAAAGCTGGCCTGCAAAGTTGCCTGCACGTCTGCGCTCTGTCCGAGTTCCAGGTGCTGCGTCACTTCGACGGTGGACAAGCCATCCATCGTGAACGTCACCGTGTAGTCACCCGGCGGCAGGCCGCGCAAAACGTAGGTCCCGTTTTCGCCGGTGTAGGCGTCACGGGTACCCTGGAGAGAGGACGAGGCCACGCTCACTCGCACGCCCGGAAGGACTTCGCCGTCTTCGTTCGTTACTGTTCCGCGCAAGGTTCCGGACTGGACTCCCTGCGCTGTCATTGGTGTAACAAGCACGAAAGACGTGGCGAGCAAGAGGCCGAATACGATTGCCTTTCTACTCAAGGTCTTTCTCCTTTCACTTCAAGCGACTGCCAAATCAGCCGCTTGGATGGGGAAAGGAGCAACGCATGTACCACTTGGTTGCGTCCCAGTGCTGGCACAAGCCCTTTTTTTGTAGAGGTTACATCCGTTAATTAAAGTAAAGAGACCAATTCAGTGAACAAAAAACCAAAAACCCGAACGTGGTTCGTGCTGGACTAGTGCGACAAGCGCACCGGCTGTCGGCGTTGGTAGAGGTCTAAGTTCTGGCGCGCGCCGCGAAGCCACTCCTCATTGGCTTCGCTACCCACGCTGGCGATCAGCCGCTGCTGCCATTCCACCGCCTTGGCAAAGTCACCGGCTTCGGCAAATGCCATGGCCATCTGTTCTACATTGGTGATCGAAGGCACCCGCTGGACGAGCTGGGAGGCGATCTGTACGGCGCGTTGGCCGTCTCGGACCTCTTCGTCGGGGCAGGTTGAAAGAAGGCGGACTAGAGAAGCGTTGAGGGTTGGCTCGGTGGCGTCAGAGGCGAGGCCACTCTGCAGCAGTTCGAGTGCACCTCCACAGTCGCCACCGGCCGCCACTTGATGGGCCACCCTGGCGCGCAACGCAACATCGCGAGGCGCCGCCGCGATCGCGTTTCGATACTCGATCACCGCTTCAGCGACGTTGCCGTTGGCCGACAGAACTTCGGCGAGTTCAAGGAACGCCGAGGGTTGGGGCTGTTCGGCGACGGCGCGGCGAAGCCAGCCGATGGCTTCGTTCGGGATTTGAGCGGCCCAGTAATGGTTGGCGACGCCGCGGGCAAAGCGACTTCGGCTCGCTCCGGGAGGAAGCTGCGCGAAGGTTTCATCGTCGCCAACCAACTGGAGGCTCTGCCGTTCCGTGGCGTCGATACGCAGCCGGAGCAAGTGGACGTTGGCATTGAGGGGGTCTTTCTCAAGCGCTTGGCGCACATCGGAGGACGCTTCGGCAGCGCGTCCGAGTGCCAATTGACTGGCGCCACGGATCAAAAGGCCTTCGACCGTCAGTTGGTGGTCTCCTTTCGAGAGTACGGCCAGGGCTTCGGCCGCTCGGTTGTCAAGCAGCAACGCCTCGGAGAGTCCCAGTACGATTTCCTGGCTTTCAGGGCGGAGTTCGAGAGCCTTTCCATAGTGAGTAATGGCAGCCTTAAGTCGGCCCAGGCGCGCATAGACGACGCCGAGATTGAACCAAAGGTCGGCATCATCGGGGCGAAGACCCGCCGCGCGTTCATACGCCTGCAAAGACGGAATCAAGCGCCCGGATCGAAACAGCGCGGCGGCGAGGCTGTGCCAGACGCTGGCATCGTCCGGGCTTGCTAGCGCCGCTTCTTGGTAGGCGCTTGCCGCGGCGGCGTAGTCGCCCGCCCGCAATGCGGCATCGCCTCTTCTGAGCAATCCACCGATTCCTTTTGCAAGTTGGTCAACGCGGTGCAGTTCGGCATCTCCTGACACCACCTCGCCGTCCCCTGCCAAGCTCTGGCTCGTCGCAGCGGCTTCGTCATCGCCGAGGCGAGCATGCGCCTGAGCGAGCAGAGCGTGGAGACGAGTCGCTTGGGGTTGGAGTTTGAGGGCTGATTCCAGCGCCTGGATAGCGCCTTCATAATCACCTGCGGCAAGCGCGGCGCGCCCGAGTCCCGCCAGGCTCGTCGCGTTCCGCGGCGCCACCTCCAACGCCCGCTGGTGGAGATCGCGCGCTGAGTCAAAACGCCCGGCGACGAGTTCAAGTCGTGCCAAGCGATCGAGCGCCCCCAAGTGTTGAGGATTGGCTGCCAGCAAGCGCTGCAGATTGCCGGATGCTTCGGCCGCTTGACCGGCTGCCTCTTGCACAACGGCAAGAAGATAGAGAGATGATTCGCTGGTGGGATCTAGCGCCAGCGCGTTTTGATAGAGGACGGCGGCGGAATCGAAAAGCGAGTAGGCGTGAAAGAGGCGCGCCATTTCCAGGTAAGCCCCGGCCCGCACCTCAAGGTCGACTTGGTCGTTTTCGACTTCGGCCCTCAAACGAGTGATCTCTGTCTCCATCTGGGCGGCAACTTGCGGGTCCACGCCGGTGCGCGGGATTTCTGGAATCGGTGCCAGGGACGGTTGTCGGTTGCACCCAGCAAGAGCGCAAGCCAGGAGAACGATTGCGGCCAATCGGTAGGATGTGATGCGAGGCATAGCTAGAGTCAGTCGGAATCGCTGCCCTGGTCCGGCGTGGCGCTTTCTGGAGCCAGTCGATGGTACGACCCGAAGGAGAGGTTTTCCCACCGCCGGGTTGCTCCGGATGGCCAGCGTACTTCGACCGATTGAATCTCGCTTCCTTGTTGCTGTGCAAGGAGTCGCCGCGGGTCGGAGGCGGATGCATAGCTGCCGTCGGAAGCCACGGTCAGCAGTTGCTTGCGGGTTCCGCTGTCGACCATGACGCGGGCACCGTAGGCCACTCCGCCGTTCTCGTCGCGGACGTCCAGGCCGAGCCAATCTCTTCCCACGGCGACATTGCGCAACACCAGCGGAGTGCCGCCGACATGGGTCACGATCAAGTCCGGTCGACCGTCGTTGTCGAGGTCGCCCACCGCCAGGCCGCGGCTGGTTCGAGCGGTCGCAAAATCCGGAATGGCCTCGCGGTCTTCTTCGAACCGTTCGCCCTGCAGATTGCGGAAAAAATGGTCTTGCTGTGCCAGCGGCATGCGCCGCCCAGCCTGCAATTGATCGGATAGAACGCTGATGGCTCCATTTGCGGCGACGAGGTCGAGCCAGCCATCCATGTCGGCGTCCACGAAGGCGGTGCCGAACGCGGTGGCGGCGAGACTCGGCACGCCCAAACCAGCGGTGGCGGTGGCGTCCACGCACAGCCCACCCTCCGACATTTCGTACAGGGTGTTGCTTTCTCCGTCGAGGTGAGCGAGAAAAATGTCCTCATCGCCGTCGGCGTCGTAGTCCCCAAGTGCGACCCCCATACTGGCTTCCGGCTTGCCCTCTTGGTTGACGGCGCAGCCTGCGACCAGAGCGCGATCGGTGAAGGTGCCATCTCGATTGTTGATCCACAGCGTGTTGGGCTGACTGTCGTTGGCGACGTAGAGATCGATCCAGCCATCGTTGTCGAAGTCGCGCGCGGCGACGCCGAGAGTATTTGTGGCCAGAGACCCGATTCCGGAGCTTGCGGAGACGTCTTCAAATTGACCGTTGCCGAGATTGCGAAACAGACGATCCGGTACTGACCGATAGGCGAGTGGGCCGCAATAGTCCGGCCACCCGGCGGGAGCCTGACAGGGCACGTGGCGGTCTAGACGAAAGTCCAAGAAGTTGCCAACGAAAAGATCGTGGAGTCCGTCGCGGTCGAAATCAAAGAACGTAGCGGCAATGCTCCAGCGTGAGTCATCTACCTCCGCCGTCGCGGTGACATCGGAAAACGTTCCGTCGCCGTTGTTGTGCAGTAACTGGTTGGATCCGAAGCGAGTGACATAGAGATCGGGCCAGCCATCCTGGTTGTAGTCACCGGTGGCTGCTCCCATGCCGTATCCAGAGGGTGGCGGTGTTGCGTTCTCCACGTTGGTGAAGACCAGCGTGGCTGGATCGGACTGGAGTTCGTTGCGAAACAACCGGTCCGTCCAATCAACCGCCTCGCCAAACTTTCCTCCCTGGACAAAAAACACATCCAGGTCCTCATCGCGGTCGAAGTCGAACATCGCTACGCCACCGCCCATCATCTCCGGAACGTAGTAGGAGCCGGTCGCTCCGTCGGCGTGGACGAAGTCAATCCCTAGGTTGTCTGCTGTGGCAAAGAGCGTTTCGGAACTCCTGGACCGGTCCGTTTCCTGCGGTACACCACAGGCAATCAGGACGGCGCCGAGAATCGGCGGCAGGCGATAACGGTGCATGGTTGAAACGGCGACTCAAACGGGCACGGACCTAAAGGTAATCGAGGATCTCCTTGGCTTGCATCGCTTGAGCTGACTCCGGTGCCAAGGCAATGAGTTCTTCGAAACGTTGTCGAGCCACCTCGATTTCATTGTTATTGAGGGCGAGTGAAGCTCGGGCAAACAGCGCCTTCGGGTTGCTGGGATTCAACTCAAGAGCCTGACTCGAAAGTTGATCGGCGATGTCCAGGCGGCCCAGATTTAAGTACTCGTTGGCCTGCTCGCCAAGGATGTCTGAGGCTTTGAGTGGGTCGGCCTCTTTCATCACTTCGAGAAATTGCTGCGCCTCGTCGTGTTCCTCGCGGCGCTGATGGACATCAAAAAGCACGATGAGGGCGCCTGGGTCCTGAGGATCAATAGCCAGCGCGCCACGGGCAAACTTCTCCGCTTCCTCAAGCTCACCGTCGGCGGCGTGGATGCGGGCGAGGCTCGAGTTGGCCTCCAAAAAAGAGGGATCGACTTCAAGCGCTTTGGCCATCAACGACTTCGCCAGGTCGCGCTGTCCCGAGCCCACGGCCACGGCACCAGCGTTGAAGAGTCGCTTGGGCGTCTGTGGATCGGACGAGTTGGCGATGCGGTCGACCAATTGCGTCAGTTGAGCGCTATCCCCGGTTGCCACCAGGGCGTCGAAAGCGGTGGTCAGAGCCTTGTCGTTTTCGGGTTCCAGGTCGAGCCACTGCATGGCGATCTCGGCGCTTTCATCGGGGCGTCCGGCCTGCTGTAGAACTGCTGATAGGGTCTCATAAGCGGCGCTGAGGCTGGGATCGGTTTCGATGGCGGAGCGAAAGTGCCCGACTGCGGCCTCAAGGTCGCCGGCGTTGAAGGCCGCGGCTCCGGCGTTGTAGGCCTCGATGGCTTTGGCGTCTCCAGCCAGAGGGATTTCGACTCTGGCCTTGAGCGTCCAAGTCAGCCGGATTGCTTCGCCGACCTTGACGTCGACGATGTCCGAGGCTGACACATAACCTTCTTTGGAAACCGTGACCTTGTAGTCGCGCGTGGCGTCAGTAAAGGTGGCGGTGAAGCGACCCTTCTTGTTGGTTGTGTAGGTCTCCGAAAAGGCGGTGGAAACGCCGCTCACTTCGATCAACGCATCCTCAAGCAGGTTTCCCGAGTCGTCGACGACGGTACCGAGAATGCGTCCCTGTGGGCCCGCTGACAGGGCCAGTGGAAATAGAAGTAAACAAGAGTAAATAATTGCAGAATAAAGACTTATGTTGCTATTATTCATGGTCAAATCGTAACATCGTTACTGCGAGGTACGCGTGCTGGGGTCACTGGGTTTGATCGGCGTCGTCGGTTGAATGAAGCTCCAAAAGTGCCCGAGCTTTTGCGGCTTTTTGCGAATCAGGTGCCGTTGCAATGATCGCCTGTAGGAGTTCTTGGGCAGGTTCGGCTTCGTCGGTTCTAAGCAGGAGCGAGGCGCTAACCCAAAGTGCCTGGGGGTGGTTGGGGACACGGTTCAACGCCAGTCGAGCGAGTTCCTTTGCCGCGCCGTAGCGTTCGGTGCCGAAATAGGCCTCGGCTTGCTGAGCGAGGGCGTCAGCAGCGTTCGCGTCGTCAATCTCGTTCAAAAGATTCAAGTACGCTGCCGCATCATCGCCATCGCCGCGCTGTCGGTGTGTGTCGAACAAGACCGTGAGAGCTGCGGGGTCGCGGGGGTTGGCCAAAAAGGCCTGTTGAGCGTGCTCCCCGGCTGCAGTGAGATCGCCTTGTGCGGCGAGGATCCGCGCCAACAACGAGTGGCCACCAGCAGAGCCGGGGACGGAGGCAAGGGTATCCTCGGTTCGCTTCCGAGCCTGGTTTAGATGCCCAAGAGCGTATGCGGCCATGGCGATCTCCAAGTTTCTGTCCTGACTTCTCGCATCTTGGATCAATTCGATTTGATCGCGCATTTCGAGGACTCCAGCGTAGTCTCTGGCCGCAACTAAAGAATCGAACATCTGCGCAATTGCCTCTGGATTGCTTGCATCCCTGCCCAGCCAGTCGCTGGCGGCCGCGATGGCTTCTTCGAATCTGCCCAACCGGTGGAGAGTACGAGCTAGGGCACGGTGGGCGGGGAGAAGTTCGGGATCCACGCGCGTCGCGCTTCGAAAGGACTCTGCTGCTTGCCCCAAATTGCCGCCATTGAGAGCGTCAACTCCTCGGTTGAAGGCTGCGATCGGATCGACCACGATCGACGGGGTTTCAACTTGGTCAGGGGAAGCCGCCGGATGCACGGGATTGAGCATCAGGTCTTTGTAAGGACGCATGACACTGATCGTGCCCCAGGCGGTGCCTATTTGGTGCGTTTCCTTGAGAGGTAAAAATCCTTCTGCTGAAACTTCGATTTGATAGCCCTTGGCCGGTTGTGCCACAAAAACGCGGTAGACGCCGTCTTCGGCGCTGGTGCCAGTACCGCTGATGGAGCTGCCTTCGGCGATGGTTGTGATTCTGATGCTCGCTCCGGAAACCGGCGCTCCATCGTTTGTCAGTACTTTTCCGACAAAGCGAGCTCCTCCCTGGGCGGCGAGTAAAGAGGTGAATAGATAGGAGCTGACCAAGGCCAGTACAAGACGTTTGTACATATAGATTTTTTCCAGCTCGCTCGGCGGTCAGCCGCCAGCCGCTACTTGCGAACGGTGCTGTCGCACCATAACTAGCTACGAAAAAGGGGCTCGGCGGATGTCGCCGAGCCCCGGTAAGTCGAACGACGCAGTTCTATTTAGAACTGAATCCGAACGCCGAGTTCGTAGTTGCGCGGCTGACGGAAAGTCAGGCCACCTTCAAAGGGCACCGATCCACAGCCGTTGATGTTGTCGCAGATGGAGAGCATGTGCTCATCATCGAGCGCGTTGTAGATCGAGCCGATGAGCTGTAGACCCACCTCACCGATCTCGAAGCGCTTGGCGACGTTGAGATCGAGGCGATAGAACTCGTCGGCGTCACGGGAACCTCGCGGCTCGAGGAAGATCTCACCGTAACTCGGAGCGTCGTCGCGAGACTCGTAGGTGAATTCGGAATCGTAGGAGAAGTCATAGCCAATGATGAAGCCCCAAGGGACATTGACGTAACCGTTGACGCGAATCGCCTGATCGGGGTCATAGAGATCGCCGAAGCGGTTCTGAATATGGTCCGGGAAAATATCAAATGCGATGCCGGTGTTCTGCGTGTAGGGAACACTTCCTTCAGAGTCCGCGAACGTGACCGAAGCCTTGGTGCGGCTTTTCGGGGTCGCGATCTCATACTCGACCAACACGCCTTGGTACTGGCGAGTCAGGCCATCCAAGTTGGCAATGACGTAGAAGTCGCAGGCCGCAGAAGCGTTGAAACCGTTGACATTCCCGTTGCAAGTGTCTTCGAAGATGTCCTCGGTTTCGGCGTCGATGTAGGTCACCGACAGCGAGCTGTTGTTGCCGATCTGGCGCTTGAGCGACAGTAGGATTTCGTCTTCGTAGGTTGCTTCAAGGTTTGGGTCAACCATGTTGGCCGCACCGGCGCCAAAGAAGTCGAACAGGAACCAACCGTTGGGGTCGAAACTCTGCGGGTCGAAGATATGACCCTCGAGGATGCGACCACCCGCGTTCACCGGGCCTCCCAAGAGCGGGCACAGGCTGCCATCCACGCCGAAGAAGATCGGCATGAAGCGGCTGCAAGAGATATATCGGTAGGAGGCCGACCCATCCTGTCGCGCAAAATTCGGAAGAGTGGTTGCGTTGGGGTGCATGTAGCGACCCCAGTGGCCGCTCAGCACGGTGCGATTGTCGGCGCCAAAGGCGTACGCGGCACCAAGGCGCGGCTGGATCTTGTCGAGATCTGCCACCTCGGTACCGGTTTCACGGTCATAGGTAACCTGGTCGGAGCGAACGCCCAAATTGAGGGTCAATTTGTCGTTGACTCTCCAGGTGTCCTGGGCGTAAAGAGTCGTCAGATCACCTTGAAATTCTGCCGGAGAGACACGCTCGTCAAACCAATAGACGAAGGGAGTCCCCAAAGGACTGTCCTGAAAGCGGAAGTCGCCAACGGTGTTGTTGGCGGTGAGGAAGTCGAGACCCGCGTTTTCGAATCCGAACTTGAACTCATGCGCGCCGGCCAAACCATCGGGAAACCAGGTCAGGCTGGTACCGAATTCCGTGCGATCGCGGTCCGAGTACTGCTCGTTGGTGTAGTTGACCGAACGAGCGCCGGCGCTAGTGAAATGTCCGTGGGTCTGAAGGTCGCCGCTCTGGGGAAACGAGTTGAGTTCAGCTCCGATCTGTCCGAACTTGATCTCCCACTCGATGTTCTCGGTCAGTAGACCGAGGACGTCAACCCCGAAGATCGATGTCGGTTGCTCTTGAAGACGGGTCGCTGCCGCTGCGACCGCGGCTCCAGCGTTGGCGTTGGCGATGTCCACGTCTTCGTCGATATAGCGACCGCGCACCGACCATGAGTCATTGGCCTGCAAGGTCAACTTGGCGAAGGTCGTCGTGCCCTCGAAGTCGCGTGTTGCCGGGGCGCTGAAAGGTGTGCTCTCGGAATTGATTGTTTCCAACGAGGCGAAAAACCACAATTTGTCTTTGGCGATCGGTCCGCCGAGCGTAGCGGAAAGATCTTGAAACTCGGTCTCGTTCCGATCGGGGTCAAAGAAATCTCCTTCGGTGGCGAAGCCATCGTCTCGAAAGCGGTAGTCGAGCGATCCCGAGAAGTTATTGCCGCCGGACTTGGTCACCACATTGACGACACCGCCGATGGCGCGGCCGAACTCGGCCGAGTAGCCGCCTTTTTCAAAGTCGATTTCCTGAATGATGTCGAAATTGAGGTTGACGCCAAAGGTGCTAGTCACCGGATCTGTGGTGTCAAAGCCGTCGATGAAAAACGCATTCTCTCCGCCGGTGGCGCCAAGAACGTTGGGATTCGAACCTCCAGTGGCTCCCGCGGACTGGCTCAGCACGCTTTGATAGCTGCGGCTGATCGAGCCAACGGTGGCGTTCTGCAGGTACTCCTCGGTGTAGACCTCAGTCAACGAAGTCTGCTCCGGATCCAGAATCGGGGCTTCACCGGTGACCACCAATGTTTCGTCGAACGATCCGGATGGCATGGTGAAGTTGACTTCAGCAGTGCGGTTGATACGGACCGGGACATCGGTCACTTCCTGAGTCGGAAAGGAGTCGAGCGCTGCTGAGACCGTGTAGGTGCCAGGCGGCAAGCTAGTGAAGGCGAAGTTGCCATCGCCGTCCGTAGCCGTCACGCGATCACCCATGAGGTTGGGCGAGGTGATGGTCAGAGTCGCGCCCGGTAGAGCCGAGCCGGACTCATCCTCCACCGTGCCTTGCAAGCGACCGCTTTGCGCAGCGACCGGGCTACTGATGAGCGCCAACGCAAAGGTCAGTGCTGCAAGCCTGTAGAAAAGTTTCATAACGGTTCTCCTCATTGTTTAGTGTGATCCTCGTTCAAGTCGAGTGAGGTCACCAGTTACACCGTGGAAGCACAGTGTGCAAGGGGTGAGCCGCTATGGCCAGAGGAGCCGATAGGGCAATGGAGAATTAGGTGAAAGGGAGTGGGGACCGTTCTAGGCGCGGTCGCCGACGCACATTCTTGATAAGTATTTGTGCATCTAATTGAACCGTTGTTCAAATAGTTGAGCGAAAATGTTTATTGCTAAACATTTCGTTTAATTGTCGCTGGTTTATCGAGCGACGCTCAGGGAAGATAGCTGTCGATCACCCGCTCAATCGCCTCGGAACACACGGCGCAGAAGTGGTCGGGATTGCGGGTGAACATAATGCAATCGGCTTGCGGACGGTAGATGCCCTTGGCTTCGTATCCGCCTCCTTCAAAGGCGCCTACTTGACCGAAATGCGGCTCAGCATGCAGATGTTCGGACGTCGCCTCTTTGACTCGAGCAAAGAACTCCTCCATCACCTCTTCAGAGGCCCCCGAGGCGCGCAGCTCGCCTCGCTCCTTCTGAAAGTCAGCCATCATCGCATCGTAGGTATCCTGGTCCCACGGGGTGGGCAGCGGAGTTTCCGAAGACACCAAGTGGCCCCACTTGATTTCGTCTGGGTTGAGGAGAGCGGTGATGTTGGGTTCCCAGGGTTCGACGCCCGCAGGGTTGAAGTTCTCGTACGAGACCTGTGAGGTGTAGTACTCGTCGGCCAGGCCGGCGAAAGCATGACCGAACTCGTGCACGACCAAGTAGCCGTATTGCTTGCTTTTGGCGGCCGCGGTCGAGTACAGGTTGTAGATGCCGCCGCCACCGTACTTCTCACTGTTGGCGATGAGCAGCAGCGCGTCGTAGGGCGCCTGCGCCGCAATTTCCCGCAGCCGCCGATTTTCCAGGGTCAGAACGTAGCGCTCGGAATCGAAGCTGTTGTACGACATACCCAGAGGTGAGGCTCGCCAGAGACCGGAACGCGGGCGGGAAATCCCCGACTCTTCGGCAGCAACATCGATGGCCCAGACGTTGAAGTCGTCTTTGCGGTCGGAAAACGGTGGGAACGAAAACAGAAGTTCTGCGGCTTGTCGCGCATGTTCTCCGTACAGATCCATCTCGTCAGCGGTATAGCCGTCACCAAGGATCAAGAGATCCACCTTCTCCGCCGGTTCGCCGTGCTCGAACACCGCCCAGACCTTGTTCTTGCGAACGATTGCGGAACGGTCCACCGAACGGTGCTGGGGATCGATCAATGTCGAGTAGATCTCGCGAAAGGTGCCATCGTGCTGGCGCTTTTTGAGCACCAGTTGCACGGGATGTTTGGGTTCTGGAAAGCGCTGCGATTCATGCAAGCTGCGCCACATCCTGCGCGCCTCGCCGGTGGTCTCCCACTCACCATAGATGGACGAGAAAGCTTGCGAGTAAATCGTCAGGTGAGTCTGTGGGTCCACCACTTCGAACAGGTACTTGCCGAGGTTGTTGGTGTCGAGCAGCGTCGACCGGCGGCCCGACCACTCGCCTTCCAAGCGAAAGCGGTCGAGGCTGATGTGTTCTTCGTCTGCGGTGCCGGAGTGGTAGTAGTCGAAGCGGAGGGTTTGGCCGGTGAAGTGGTCGTCGAAGACCGGGTCTGCCACCGCCAGACTGCAAAGAGCGGAAGAAAGAACGACCGCGTTGATCGTTGCCAAGATACGCATTTCAATCCCCTTGCTAATTGTAGGTTCCGGCATTGCACCATAGCTGGTCGACGCCGATCGGACTTCCCGGAGGTGGAGCCATTGGCGACCACTCGGGGATCGCGAGCTGGTAGTCGCGGTCCAAGAAACGGGCAATGTCGGCGGCGATGCCTTGGCGCGCCGGACTAGGCCCGTTCCGCAGTTGCGTTGCAGCGCCACGAAGAGCACCCTCAAGCCAAGTTCGTAGATCCGGGCTGAGCTGTCCGGCGCGGGTCATCAGGCGCTCAGCAACGGCGCGGGCGACCGCGTCCTCAATGGCGCCGAGGCGCTCACTGTTCGAACCGGTTGCAAACGCGGCGTCGACGAGAGCGGTTAGCATTTCTTCAATCGAAGGCATCGATCCATCGCGTCGATGGAAATCGATCAATCTCGCCAGTCGTTCCGGCTGAGTGAGGTGGTCGGTGACGGCGCCCGCCACCGTCGCCGCTGCGCCGAGAGCGTCAAAACTCGGCGCGGTCGCGGAGCGAAAAAGCTCGCGGTTGGGGCCGTAGCCAAAGGGTCTTGGTGCCAGCAGGCTTAGGATCGATTCCGGGAGGTCCAATTGTTCCGGCGCCAGAGCCGAAAGGAGGACCTTGAGAGCCGCGCGCTGGCGCTCAGGTTCGACCATTTCGGTGGGCACCTGACCGTCTCCTGAGACTGCGTAGTTGTACTCCATGCCGCCGACGAGTTTTGCGGTGGCCTCGAGTTGGTAGCGATGGTGGAAGTAGAGGGGAGCTAAGACTTCCTGGATCAAAGCCAAGGGTCGTCCGGCGGCGAGGTTGTTTTCGCCGAAATTGTCGAGCGCCTTGCGGCGCACGGCCAACACCCGCTCCAACTCGGCGATGGGGTCGTCTCCGTTGTCCCAGAGATTGGCGCGGGGTTCCGAAGCTCCCGCCGGGCGCGCATCGGCGTCGGAAAGGAAAAGCAGACCGCGGTCGAGACCCTCGTGGATGATGGCTTCCAGTTCTTTGGCTTCATCCGCATCGGCCGCAAACTGACTGTAGGCGAAACGCACACCGAGAGTGTCCCAGGTGCCGATCCCAACTCCGTAGGCGCGCGAAAAATCCAGCAAGCCGTCCTCGTCAATGGCGACCAGTGGGGCTGGATAGTCCATCACCGAAGCGCGATCGTCGTAAGTACTGGCGGCGAAGTTGTGAGCGAAGCCCAAGGTGTGCCCGACTTCATGCGCCGCCAGTTGACGGATGCGCGCCAATGCGAGCTCGACCGGATCGTCGGGCGCTCCGCTTCCGGTCTTGTCGACACCGGCAAGCCCCTCAAAGAGGAGGATGTCCTGGCGGACGCGCAGCGAACCCAAATTGACGTGCCCTTTGATGATCTCGCCGGTCCTGGGGTCGGCGATCGGCGTGCCATACGACCATCCACGGGTCGATCGATGCACCCACTGGATGACGTTGTAGCGCACGTCCAAAGGGTGGGCATCTTCCGGCAGCAGTTCGACACGGTAGGCGTCGATCAGGCCGGCGGCTTCGAAGGCGTCCGCCCACCAACTCGCTCCATCCAAGAGCGCTGAGCGAATCGGTTCGGGGGCGCCGGGATCGAGGTAGTAGACGATGGGCTCCACCACTGTCGATTGCTCTGCCGCGGGATCGGTCTTCTGCAAACGATGGCGATAGATCCACGAGCGGCGAATGGGCTCGTCGAGCGGCGCTGCGTAGTCCTGAAAGGTTAGTCCATAGGACGGCATGCGCGGGTCGAAGTCGCGCGTTTGGTAGCCGTCGTCGGGCAGGCGGACGAAGGAGTGGTGCTGTACGACAGTGAAGGCGCTCGGTGTTGGAGCGGTGCGGCGGACCTGATCGCCGGGTTTGTTGCTGGAGTAGGTCAGCACCGCCTCCAGTTCGACGTTGTAGGGAAAAGTGAGGGTGGCGTCCAGATCGATGGCACTGCGGGATGCGTCGAGAGCGAAGTTGCCGTGCTCTCCCGACTCCAGATTGCCGACGACGTTGTGCGCGTCGCGCAGCAGAAATGGAGAGAGGTCCATGAGCGTTCGTCCATCCGCATCCTGAGCCTCGACCTTGCCAGCCCAGATCACCGATGGCGCGAACGACTCCCGCACCGCTCGCTGCTCCAAGTCGTTGTCGGAAGCGGCACGGAAAGCGAGGTTGGGCTGCTCGAATAGGACCTTGCCGCCAACCCGCCGCAGGGTGAGCAGCTTGGGTTCGCCCATCTGTCCGCGATCCAGTCCGACGGGATTGGAGCCAAGGCCGGTGGTGAGGCCCTCGAGATAGATCAACTGAAAATCGTCAGCTCCTTCTTCTACCGCTGGGACCTCCATCCAGATTTTGGCGCCGTCGCGGTCCACGTATAGGGTGACGAATCCTTCGCGCTTCTCCAGCCCGGCGACCTTGGACGCGATCGTTGGCAGCCCCTTCTTTTGGGTTTCGGCGTTGGCAGGGGCCTTCTTCTTGCGTCCATGCGCTGGTACTGACGCCAGAATCAGAACCGCACAAATCGCGGCTCCACGGCGGAAAAAGGAAGTCGTACTGAATTGCATTTTTGGCTCCCTCGATCTTTTGCGTCGGGATCGTAACAGGACACTGACCGCACTTTTTACGCCTTCGATCGGGGTGCCAGTCTGGGGTGCCAGTCTGGGGCGCCAGTTTGGGGGCGTCAGTCTGTGGGCAAGACCATTAAAGAGAAGCGCATGCTAGTATGCGATTCACTGGGCTTTGTGGAGGAGGAGGTATGACACCAGGCAGTTCTACCGCACGCAAGGGTCTTGAACCCCTGGCCGTGGCTGTCCTGTTCGTGGCTTTGGCCTTGGGCATGTCCTACTTGGGCTCCCGCGGCTGGCTGCCAACACTCGCGTCGCGCCATGGTGCCGGCATCGACCGCACTCTGAACTTTTTGCTCATCGCCACCGGGGTGATGTTTTTGGTCGGGCACATCGTTCTCGCCTACTTCATCATCCGTGGCGGCCGCGCCGACACGGCCAGTGGGGGCCGGCCGAACCAGCGCACCGAGCGTCGGGTTTCGATCGCCTTTGCCCTGCTGATGACTGTGGTTGCCGAGGGTGGCGTCCTGGCGGTCGGCATGCCGGCGTGGAGCGAGTACTTCGCGACGGCCCCACCCGAGGATGCCTGGATGGTCGAAGTCACTCCAGAGCAGTTCGCGTGGAACATTCGCTACCCGGGTCCGGATGGCGAACTCGGACGCACCGATCCCAAGTTGATCGAATTGAACAACCCGCTGGGAATCGACCGCGAAGACCCTTTCAGCGACGACGATCGCACCGCCATCAACCAGATCCACGTGCCGGTCAATCGACCGGTGCGCGTCCAGCTCAAGGCGAAGGACGTCATCCACAGCTTTTTTCTGCCGCACATGCGCGTCAAACAGGACGCGGTGCCGGGGATGACCATCGATGTCTGGTTTGTGCCCACAGAGGAGGGCAAGTTCGAGCTTGCTTGCACCGAACTCTGCGGCCTCGGCCACTACCGCATGAAGGGTTTCCTCAACGTTCTTTCGGAAGAAGAATTTGCGAGGTGGCGCGGCGTTGTGGCGGAGCCGGATCGGGCTCCACTCGAAGTCCCAGAGGCAAGTGAGGAGGAGTTGGAGAATGTCTGAGGAACTCGGTTTCTGGCGCCGCTACGTCTTCAGCACCGACCACAAGGTCATTGGCATCCAGTACATGGTCACTGGCTTCCTGATGGCCATCGTCGGCGGCTTGCTGGCGATGCTGATGCGCATGCAGTTGGCCTGGCCTCAGCGGCAGTGGGGTTGGTTGGAATCGTTGTTCCCCAACGGCATGGCCGGTGGCTACATGGCGCCCGAGTTCTACATTTCTCTGGTCACCATGCACGGCACCATCATGGTGTTTTTCTTCATCTCCTACGTTCTGGTTAGCGGTTTTGGTAACTACCTGGTGCCGCTACACGTCGGTGCCCGAGACATGGCCTTTCCCTTTCTCAACATGCTCTCGTTTTGGATCGCTTTGGCGAGCGCGCTGGTGATGCTGCTGTCTTTCTTCGTCGAAGGTGGGGCCGCCGCCTCCGGCTGGACCGCCTATCCGCCGCTGAGTGCAATCGCATCCGCGGTACCAGGATCGGGCATGGGGCAGACGATTTGGCTCTTGTCGATGGCGTTGTTCATCGTCTCGTTCACCATGAGCGGCCTCAACATCATCGTCACCGTCCTGACGCAACGAGCTCCAGGGATGTCGTTGATGCGTATGCCGCTCACCGTATGGTCGTACTTTGTCTCGGCGGTGGTCGGTGTTCTCGCCTTCCCACCGTTGACCGCGGCGGCGATCATGCTGCTCTTCGACCGCCATTTGGGGACCAGTTTCTTCCTCCCCAAGGGGCTGGTAGTCGCCGGGCAGTTGCAGGAGTACACCGGCGGTACACCATTACTTTGGCAGCATCTGTTCTGGTTCCTGGGTCACCCGGAGGTGTACGTGCTCATCCTTCCGGCGCTGGGATTGGTGTTTGAGATCCTGCCGGCGTTCACCCGCAAACCGATTTTCGGCTACCGGATCACCGTCTACTGCTATCTGGCGATCGGCGCTCTGTCGATGATCGTTTGGGGTCATCACATGTTCGTCAGCGGCATGAGCCCCTACTCCGGCGAATACTTCACCATCATGACCCTGGTGATCACGGTTCCTTCGGCGATCATCGGCGTCAACATGCTCGCCAGCCTGTGGGGGGGCGCTCTGCGACTGCGCACGCCGATGCTGTTCGCGCTCGGGTTGATTGCGTTCTTTGGGACCGGCGGTTTCGGCGGCATTTTTCTCGGCAACGCTACCGCAGACATCCAGCTTCACGACACCTACTTCGTCGTCGGCCACTTCCACTTCATGATCGGCGGAGTGACCCTGTTGGGGACCTTTGCAGCGGTCTACTTCTGGTTTCCGAAGATCTTCGGTCGGCGCATGAACGAGACCCTGGGCAAGGCCCACTTCTGGCTGACGATCGTGTCGTTCTATTCGGTCTTCCTCACCCAGCACTTCATCGGCATGACGGGAATGCCGCGCCGCTATTACTCGTTCAAGGACTACTCCTTTTTGGAGTCCACCCACGATCTGCAGGTACTAGTGACGCTGGCGGCGTTCGTTATGGGCGCCTCCCAACTGCTCTTCATGGTCAATTTCTGCTGGAGTCTGCTGCGCGGCGAGCGCGCTGGCGAGAACCCATGGGAGGCGACGACCCTCGAGTGGACCCTTCCCTCGCCGCCGGTCCACGGCAATTGGCCCGAGCGGCCGCCACAAGTGAGCCAGTGGGCCTACGAATACGGACCGGATGTCGGCTTAGGCGGCTATTCACCTCAGGCGGGCGATGCCTGAGAAGACCTTGGGAAACAGCCGCGCGCGGCCCTTGGACCCCGCGTTGCTGGGTCTGTGGGCTTTTTTGGGGACCGCGACGATGCTGTTTGCGGCGTTCGGCAGCGCCTACATCGTGCGCCGTTCGGGAGCCGATTGGGTTCCGGTGCAACTGCCGGTCGCGTTGTGGCTCAGTACCGCGTTTCTTATCGCCAGCAGTGGCGCGCTGGAAGTGGCACGACTGAGAGCCGAGAACGGCGCCGGCCGATCCAGCATGATCCCGACGGTTCTTTTGGGGTGTGCGTTTGTGGTTTGTCAGGTTTTTGCCTGGAACCAACTCGCCGCTCAAGGTGTCTTCATCCCTAGCAGCCCCCACAGTTCATTTTTCTACTTGCTCACTGGTGTGCACGCCGTGCACGTTCTCGGAGGATTGGCGATGTTGACCTGGGCGACGGTCAACTGGGAAACCGCACCGGCCGAGCGCGCGCGCCGACTCACCTTGTGCGCGACCTACTGGCATTTCTTTGCCGCGGTTTGGGTGTTGCTGCTGCTGGGTATGAGGTGGGGCTAGAGCAACGGAGGAGCGAATATGGCTGAGCAGGTCCTAGATAGAGACATCTTGGCGGCAAACCCCGACGCCACCGACTCCGGTTGGCGCAAGGTGATGATGTGGGTCTTCATCATTACCGATGGATTGTTGTTCGCGGGCTTCTTGGCGTCCTATGGATTCGCGCGCCTGACGACTGCGACCTGGCCCGATCAAAGCGCCGTCTTCAACATCACCTTCATCGCCGCGATGACCTTCATCTTGATCACCTCCAGCGCGACCATGGCAAGCGCAGTGCGGGCGAGCGCGGTGGGCGACCGCAAGGCCACTTCGCGTTTCCTTTGGCTGACGGCGGCGATCGGGTTGGTCTTCTTGGTCATGCAGGCTTTTGAGTGGTCGCACCTCATCCACGCCGGTGCGACGCTCAGTTCGAATCCTTGGGGGTCGGCACAGTTCGGTGCCTACTTCTTCCTCATCACCGGTTTCCACGGAACTCACGTGCTCTCCGGTGTGGTGATTCTGGCGATTACCGCGCTACGCTGGGCGAAAGGGATTACCAAACCGGAGGGCGTCGAGATGGCCGGTCTTTACTGGCACTTCGTCGACCTCGTTTGGGTTTTCGTCTTCACCTGCTTTTATCTCATCTGAAGATGGGCTCGCAATCGACTTGAGGTTGGTTATGGCACACGAGAACACACCCGGATACGGGTTCTATTGGCGCATCTGGGGAATCCTGTTGTTGGTCACCCTGGTGATGTTGTTCGTGGATCGCCCCACCGCGCAGGCGTTGGGGTCCACGTCGGGAGGTCTGCCACGAGGCCTGTTGATCTTCATTCTGGTGGTGGCCATGTTGCTCAAAGCCTGGCTGATAGCCGCCTTCTTCATGCATCTGCGGTTCGAGCGACTGGCTTTGGGAATGGCGGTGCTGTTGGGTCTGCTGGTGAACGGATTCATTCTCTTCGCGCTCATTGTTCCCGACGGGCTGCGCATCCTGGGGATGGGAGGGACGTGATTCGGCGTTGGCCCTTGGCGGCGGCCCTTACGGTTGTGGCCGCAATTTGGCTGCTCGCGGCCGAGCCGACTGCTGCCCAGTGCGCACTGTGCCGCAACGCTCTTGCCTCTCCTGAAGGGCAGGAGCTCGCCGGCGCGCTTCGCGGCGGAATTCTCTTTCTTCTCGCCACACCCTTCACGATCGTGGGAATCCTCGGCTGTTTGGTCTACCGCGCTCATCGACGGTCTGACGAGGACTAGCCCCCCCTAGATCGACGCGGTCAGGTGCCGTTCTGTCGCTCAGCCGTCCAATCAGAAGGGGGCTGGCCAAGTTCCGGCCGCTCGAGGGATCTTCGCAATGAGATGGCTCACCCTAGACAGGCTGTAGAAAGGTCCGGCTCATGGGTGAGGAGCTGTCCGCCTAATCAATGTTCTCAAAGGACAGGAGAATGGCGTGCAGATCGAGACCCATCCAGCCATGCCTCGAAAGACACTTCGGCCTGAATGCCTGCGGGGTCGTTACCTTTAGCGGGCCAGCACTCGGTCGATGGTTTGTATGATCGTAGAGAGCGGCGCGTGGAAAAATTCTCGCCGAGGTGACACGCGATACTGGGCTAGCGCATCGTGGACCTCTGCTTCTGCAGCCGCAGCATCTGCGACGGGCCAGCGGGCGAGGGTCTCAAACGGTAGCGGCGCAGCTGTCGAGGCAGAAAGCTCGGAGAGCCTTGTGGGAACGTCCCTCGTTGTCATGCCCACCTTATACAGATCCGATTCGTGAGAAGGGCTACGTGCGACGTAAACGTACTCCTGACAGGTGCGTGTGGGGGTTGCTCTCTGCGCCAGAAATTCAGCCGGCGTGCTTGACTCCCAGGCCTCAGTGCGCTTGACCCACGTTTTGCCTACGATCGCGTGTCCATCGGGCGTCGTGCCGAACTGACTGGGAGGCAGCGCCTTCCAGTAGCCTTCTGACGCGAACTCCAACTCCGGTGGTCGTACGCTAAAACCAGCAGACGTTGCAGCATAAGGTGCTGTCAGGCATCGAACCCGTCGCCTCGGTCTTAAGTACCTGCCTCCCATCTCGCGGTGTGAGCGCTTGGTCTTCGGGTCCTCGATCTCAATGCCAAGCTCCGTAAGGAATTCTGTGTCGTGCCAGTTGTGGGATTGAGCAAGGAAAAACGCCGGTAGGTACATCAGAGAGGCTGAGGCTGAGAACAGATCCGCATACCGGGCTAAACTGGCGGCTTGGGCTTCTCGGAGTTTGGTGAGCCGCGGATCAAAAGGCTCAAAACGAAAGGCGCGCGTGATCGCATCATAGTCATCGGTGGCGATTTGGTACGAGTTGCCTAAGTCCACCAGCAGGTAACGAACATCGCTTGAGCTACTCGAAAGGTCGAAGCGGGTAGCAAGCAAGACCCGACTGCAACTTGGGAAGCCTTCCAGCATCCTGTCTTCGCTGCTTAGCTTTGCTGCTGGGCGTAGTGCCTCTTTGCCAGAAGCGGAAACTGCGTCATCTGAGTGTTCAGCCAGCACCGGTGGGTCTTCCCCGGCAAGTAGGAGCACGGATAGTTCGTCACCGTGCCTTACCAGGGAGATGCCGGCAATGGAAAGTTTGGATGAACCAGCTCTGAGAAGTGGTCGATCAGAAGAAAGAACAAAGTCGTACGAGTAGATGAGTCCTTCGTCCATTATGTCGACCAGCGATCCTGGCGCGTCTGGAAAGCCGCCTGCGGTGTACCAGTCTAGGTAGTGACCGAACGCCAGAATATGTTCATTCTCGGGGCGCAGCGCGAACGTAAATAGCTCCGCTTCAAACTCCAAAAAGGCTTCGATTACATTGAAACTTGAAGGTAACGAATGAGGACCGTGCTGCAAGAACCGCTCGAAGTATTCGAGCCAGAACCTACGCAGTTCCGTCGCCATTCGAAGCCCAGAAGATGAGTTCGATACCCTGTGCCCTAGGAGGTCGATTTTCCTGCGGAGATCCCGAAGCTCCTTCCGAGCCGCGATGTCCATTTGAGCGCTACGCTGAATTGCTGCCCGGAGGACTGGGTCGTCAAGGAACTCGGAGGGGACCAAGCGTCGGCTGATCTTCGCCATACGCTGCTCATGGGGCGATCGCTTAGGCATCTTGGTGTCGCAGGCCGAACGGCGCAATGAGAATTCACGATGCGCCGAAAACGGCGGTCGCTGCTACTGAGAATACTGCATGTCTGAATCTCGGCGCGCCGGCCTCGAAGCCCGGCTGAAAACCAACGAACCGGTACAATCAGCGCCGGTTTTTTTGGAGAGGCTGTGGAACCCGGTCGCCTACTAGGCCACTACAAGATCGTCAAACTGCTCGGCAAGGGCGGCATGGGAGAAGTGTATGAGGCCCTAGATCAACGGCTGGGGCGCAAGGTCGCACTCAAGATACTTCCTCGATCCCTCTCCGATAACGCCCAGCGCCGGACCCGCTTCGAGCGAGAAGCCAAGACGGTTGCGGCGTTGCAGCATCCCAACATCGTCACCCTTCATTCGATCGAAGAAGAGGACGAACAGCTCTTCCTGGTCATGGAGTTGGTGGACGGTAAGCCGCTGGCGAAACACATTCCGCGTCAGGGAATGGCCTTGGCAAATTTTTTCGAAGTCGCGGTGCCGCTGGCGGAGGCCGTGGCCGCCGCCCACAAACAAGGCATCACTCACCGTGACCTCAAGCCGGCCAACGTTCTCATCGACACTGAGGATCGCGTCCGCGTACTCGATTTCGGCCTCGCCAAGACCGCTGAAGGAATGGATCTGGCCGAGAGCATCGGCTCAACCGAAAGCCTGACCGAAGAAGGCCGCATTCTGGGAACGGTGGCCTACATGTCGCCCGAGCAAGCGGAGGGCAAGCCCGTCGACCACCGCAGCGACATCTTTTCTCTCGGGGTGATGCTCTACGAGATGGCCACCGGTGAGCGCCCCTTTCAGGGGGAGAGCGGCATGTCGGTGATCAGTTCAATCCTGCGTGACGATCCCACTTCGGTCACCGAAGTGCGGTCGCAGTTCCCTAGGCATCTTGGCCGGATCGTGCGCCGCTGCCTGCAGAAGGACCCGCGGCGGCGTTACCAGACGGCTCTCGACCTGCGCAACGATTTGTTGGAACTCAAAGAGGAGTTGGATTCGGGCTCGTTGGAGGTACCGGCAGCGGTTGCTCCCGCTAAGCCACGCTGGCGGTGGGTTCCGTGGGCATTGGCGGCAGTCGCGGCGGTAGCGCTCGCGGTCCTCTGGCTGCAACGCGATCCCGGGGACGAGCCGGCGGCGCGGCAAGAGGTTCGGAGGTTGACCACTCAGGGGACCCCGAATTCTTCGGCGATCTCTCCCGATGGTCGCTACGTCGCGTACGAGAGTACTTCGCTGCAAGCCCATTCCGTGCGTCTCCAGCAGGTCGAGACCGGTTCCGACATCGAATTGGTCTCCGGTCCGGCACACGACTTTTCTATCGGCGGTCTCCGTTTCAGCGGTGATGGCAATTATCTTTACTACGTCTCCGGTCAATCCGGGGCGGCGTTCGAGCTGCACCGAGTCCCGATCTTGGGCGGCGCCTCGGAACGTCTTCTGGAGCGAGTCATCAACGCCGCAATTTCCCCGGACGGACAGTGGGTGGCGGCGGTGCGCGCCGACGAGTTCAACGATCCCTGGAACGTACTCGAGGTGGTGTCGGTGGAGGACGGAGCGCTGCGTTCACGAACGGAACTTGAAGGTCGGGAGTTTTGGAGTGTTGTTTGGGATAGCTCTTCGCGCGACCTCTTGGTGGAAATCGGTAGCGAGCGCACTGAGGGTTTGTTCGTCGTTTCCGCTGACGGGGGCGATCCGGTATCGATTCCTTCAACCATAGCGTTCAGCACTATCTCCGACATCTGTCCTGATTCGCAAGGAGAGTCGATTTTGGTCACTGGCCGCAGCGAAGGTTCGGCGCACCAAATCTGGAGGTTGGACCGGGCCTCAGGGACAACTTCGCCGCTCTCAACCGATTTCCACGACTACTCAGGATGCGACCGCTCCGCCGACGGCGCGCTCGTGGTGACCATTCGTCACGACGTCCGGTCCCAGTTGTGGGTCGTTCCTGTCGATGCTCCCGAGACGGCAAGGCCGGTCGCCACGAGTTCGGGGCCGCGTGATGGTGCCGACGGTGTCGCGTGGCGTGATAGCCAGACTCTCATCTACCACGCACCGCATGGTGAGGACTGGCAACTGTGGCAGGTCGATCTGGAGACCGGCTCCGATAGGGTGCTGACAACGCATGGGGCTCACCAACCCGCTGCTGCCGCAGACAAGGTTGTCTACGGTGGAGGTTGGCGCGGGGAGCGATACGGGGTCTACGGTTTCAGCGACGACGACGCGCGCTTGGCGCGCAGGTTATCGCCTCCGGACAAAATCACCGATGGCAACCCAGGCTTGTCCCCAGATGGCGAATGGGTGTTCTTTCCCCTTCTTGTTGACACAGGGCTGCGCATGGTGCGCGTGCCCTGGAACGGGGGCGAGCCAATCCCGATCTATGACGGCTCGAGTCATCTTGTGCAATTCTCACCCGACGGAGCTCGCTTCAACTCTCATATTCTGGTTGACGGTGCCTACCGCACTGGGATCTTCGCGGCCGACGCATCGACACCGGCGAAGATTCTCGAGTCTCACTCCGTTGTAACTTCGCCATGGGCTAGTGACGAGTCGATCTATGAAGTTCGCATCGTCGAGGGCACCATGAACATCTTCGAAGTGTCGGTGGAGTCGGGCGAAGCACGCCAGGTCACCGACTTCCGCAGTGGCGACATCCACGCCTTTGCCGTCTCCCCCGACCTCACGCGGTTGGCCGTTGCCCGCGGCGAGGTAGCCAATGAGTTGTTGCTGATTGAGAACCCCTAGATCCCGGCCTAGACTTGTAGTGCCCAGGGTAGGATTCTAAAGGTATGGGTTCTGAGCTTGCGTCAATCGAACGCCTCGATCCCGAAATGGCTGCTGTATTGCGTTCGATGAGTGGAGCGGAGCGGCTGCGCATCGCCAGCGAAATGTACTCTGCGGCACGGCGGATGCTCACAAGTCACCTTGAGGCCAGTCACCCGGAATGGTCGAAGTCAAAGACTCGCAAGGAAGTCTCCAGGAGGCTATCGCGTGGCACAGGATGAGCTTCTTCGCAGGGTTGTGCAAGCTCTGGAAGACCTCGGTATTCCCTACTTCGTCACTGGGTCGATTGCGACCATTTTTTACGGCGAACCTCGGTTCACCAATGACATCGACATCGTCGTGTCGCTCTCTGCGAAGAATGCATCCTTGTTGGTCGAAGAGTTTTCTTCGCCCGATTTTTATATAAGCGAAGAGGCGGCGAAAGAAGCTGTCGGACGCGAGGGACAATTCAATCTAATTCACCCAGGGTCGGGGCTCAAAGTTGACTTCATGGTCGCGGAGTCGACGCCGTTCAACAAGAGTCGTTTTGCCCGGGCGGTTCGAGTCCAAGCTCAGCCGGGGTTCGAAGCCTCATTCGCTACGCCGGAGGACGTGATTCTGATGAAGATGGAGTACTTTCGTCGCGGCGGCTCCGACAAGCATTTGCGTGGCATTTGGGAGCAGGTCCTGAGGCGCGAGGCGACCTAGGCTGGTCGCCCCGCCAACACGCTTCATTGAGCACCGGTTGGCGTCCCTCCGGCGGAGCGCATCGATAGAACGCATTCCTTGACCGCGGCGAACGGATCTTCGCCTTGTTTGAGGCGATCTTCGATTCGCGCGACTACGGCCGAGCCCGAAATGGCCCCGGCGGCACCTGCCGCGATGGCCCTACGGACGTGCTCGGGTGCGCTGATGCCGAAACCGAGGAGCGTGGGCGGAGCGCCCAACTGACGAAGTCTTGAAAACAGTCCAAACGCATCTTCGCCAAGCTCTTCTCGCTTGCCGGTGACGCCCGGACGGGCGACGCAGTAGGTGTAGCCACCGGAAAGATCTGCCACCGACTTGAGCGTGGCGTCATCGGCGTTGGGCGGCGCGATCAAGATGGGATGGATGCCCGTCGTCCTTGCAGCGGTGACGAAGGGCTCTGCCTCCTCGACGGGAACGTCGGCCAGGAGAGCCGAATCGACACCTGCTTCTGCTAGATCGCCATAGAAGCGATCAACGCCCCGGGCGATGGCAAGGTTGGCGTAGGTGAGGACGCCAACCGGGATGTCGTTGTGTCGCTGTCGAAAGCGGGCCAATTGATCCAGGCAGGAGCCCACGGTCGTTCCGGCATTGAGCGATCGCCGCCCCGCTCTTTGGATTACCGGTCCGTCGGCGATCGGGTCGGAGTGGGGGATGCCGAGTTCCAGCGCGTCGGCACCACCCTCGACCAAGGCGTCGAGGATGCGGTCTGAGGTTGCAGGGCCTGGGTCGCCCAGCACCACAAACGGCACGAAGACGCCTCGTTTCTCAGCGGCCGCCCTGGCGAACAGCTCTGCGTAGCGGTCAATCATGATTCGCTACCTTCAGCTGTAAATGCCATGGCTGTCGGCACGTCTTTGTCGCCGCGCCCGGAGAGGTTGACGAGAAGCGTTGCTTCAACACCTCCGGCGCGAAGGCGCTCGGCCTCCTGGAAGGCGTAGGCCAACGCGTGCGCGGACTCGAACGCCGGAAGAATGCCTTCGCCCCGGGCGAGTTGGTGGAACGCCTCAAGAGCCTGGTCGTCGGTTGCTTCGGTGTAGCGGGCTCGCCCGCTGTCCTTGAGTTGGGCGTGCTGGGGCCCGACACCCGGATAGTCGAGTCCAGCGGAGACGGAGTGACTTTCCGATATTTGCCCGTCTGGATCGTGCAGAAGGTAACTGAACGCACCATGCAGAACACCCGGACGACCGCGGCCCAAGGTCGCACCATGCCTGGTTCCAGAGCCCCCCGGTTCAACGCCGATCAACTCCACCTCATCGTCGAGGAAGGCTTGAAAGATGCCGATGGCGTTGGATCCGCCGCCGACGCAGGCAATGATCTGATCGGGCAACCGACCGGCGGCGCCGAGGATCTGTTCGCGCGCTTCATCGCCGATGATTTTCTGGAAGTCGGCGACCATGCTCGGATAGGGGTGCGGTCCCGCGGCCGTGCCCAGCAGGTAGTGGCTGGACTCGTAGGACGCCGACCAATCGCGTAAGGCCTCGTTGATGGCGTCTTTGAGGGTGCCGCTGCCACTGTCCACCGGCACCACCTCAGCGCCCATCAAGCGCATTCGGTAGACGTTGGGCTGCTGGCGTTTTATGTCTTTGGCGCCCATATAGACAACCGTCTCGAGGTTGAGCAACGCACCGACCAAGGCGCAGGCGACGCCGTGCTGGCCGGCTCCGGTTTCGGCGATCACCCGCTTCTTGCCCATCGCCCGAGTGAGCAGTCCTTGCGCCAGCACTTGGTTGGTCTTGTGGGCGCCTCCGTGCAGCAAGTCCTCGCGCTTGAGATAGATGTCCACTCCCTCGCCGGAGAGATTGCTGCAGCGCGTCAGGGGGGTGGGGCGGCCGGCGTAGTCGGCAAGAAGGGCGTTGAGTTCGCTCTGGAAGGAGCGATCCTCCCGAGCGGCGAGCCAGGCTTGTTCAAGTTGGCTGAGAGCAGGGACGAGGATTTGCGGAACAAAGGCGCCACCGTACTCGCCAAAGCGGGTCGATGCGGCAAAGGTCATGGTGAGGTCTCCGTATCTGGGGCCGCCCGATGTCGAAAGTCGGGGCTGCTGGCGGCGCGCAGGGCATCTTGTAACGCCGCCAGTTTGCGGTGATCTTTGATCCCCGGCTCCGACTCGACTCCGGAACTCAGATCCAAAGCGTAGGCGCCGTAGTTCCGTGCACGAAGGGCATTGTCGGGACGAATCCCTCCGGCAAGGATGGTCTTCTCGAATCCGAGCAAGTGGGAAAAGCGTTCCCAATCGAGCTGACGTCCGGTGCCGCCACTGCGTCCGTTGACCGCGGCATCCAAGACCATGCGATCCACCGGCAGAGTGGGAATCGCCTCGACTTTGCGGTTTGGCGTGAAGCCGGTCGCGCCCCAGATCTCGACCCCTGGAAGAGCGTCGCGCAATCCTTGGATGTCTGCGATGGAAAGGTCTTGGTGGATTTGAACGCAAGGCGCGCCGGCTTCGTCGGCCAAACGAGCGATCTCGTCGACTGCCTGGGATCGGAACACCGCGACGGTTGGCAGTTCTGTGGCCTCGGTCATGCGCCGCGCCGCCTCTGGAGTCGTGCGTCGAGGTGAATCCGGAGCCAATACGGCCCCCAGACGCCAAGCACCGATCCGCGCCGCAGCGACCGCGTCTTCGGCTCGAGTCAAACCACAGATCTTGATTCGTCCCGACACCAGTGCGGCTGCGGCTCCGCGCAGATCCGGGTCCACCATCAGCGAGCTTCCGACCAGAAACCCGTCAACCAGCGGAGCCAAACGCGCAACTTCCTTAGCGCTGGCAATCCCCGATTCGGCCACCAGAATTCGATTGTCAGGAACCCTTGGCGCCAGACGCTCGGTCGTGGTTGGGTCGACTTCTAGAGTCCGCAAGTCTCGGTTGTTGATGCCGATCAGCGGAACATCTAGTTCAATTGCGCGCTGCAGTTCCTCCTCATCGTGAACTTCTACAAGGGCGTCGACCCTCAGCTTTTCGCACATCTCCAAGCACTCGCGCGCGGTGCGGTCGTTCACAACGGACAGCATCAGCAAGACGGCGTCGGCGCCATGCAGGCGTGCGTCCACAATCTGGAAGGGGTCAAGAATGAAGTCCTTTTGCAAGATGGGGATATCGATAGCCGAGCTCATCTGTTCGAGGTCGGTCAAGGATCCGCCGAAAAAGTCCGGTTCTGTCAGGACGCTGACGGCGTCGGCAAGTCCGCGATAGGCGGCGCTCATCTCCTGGACGGTCGCCAGTGGTCGCAGATTGCCTCGTGACGGAGATCGGCGCTTCATTTCAAGGATGAAACGCGCTCCCGGACGCTGGAGCGCTTTGGTCAGGCCGCGTTGGCTCGGGCTCGCCGCCTCAAGCAACCCCGCCAAAGATCGACCGTGCATCCGTGCCTCGAGCCGTTTGCGGCAGCTCGCGACGATTTCCTCGAGGACGGACGCTTTCCCCGCGGATGGGCGCAGGAGTCCAGATTCGGGCTCAGCCATGGGAGATTGCTCCATAGGCCTCGACCACCTCAAGTGGTTTGCCCGTGGCCAAGACACCGCCAGCTCGCTTCACTCCTTCGGTCAAAGACTCGGAGTGCCCCGAGATCCACAGCAACGCTCCGGCATTGAGCGCTACCGCGGCAGCTTCGGCGGACGACCCTTGCCCGGCAAGAATGCTCCTCAGTCGCGCCGCGTTTGCGTCGGCATCGCCACCGCGCAGACCCTCAAGAGCGTGTCGCTGCAGACCGACTTCCTCGGGAACGATGTGCAAACTCTCGAGTTGGCCGTCGTGCAAGCGAACGGCATCGGTGGAACCGTGCAACGCCACTTCGTCGATTCCACTCCCGTGGACGACCAATGCCATGTCCGCGTCGAGATCGGAGAGTGCGGCGCCCACCAGATGCAGGATGCGGGGATCGTAGACCCCGACCAGCAAGATAGTCGGTCGTGCTGGATTGACCAGCGGCCCGAGCAGATTCATCGTCGTACGAATGCCGAGGGCTTTCCGCACCGGCATCGCATGCTTCAATCCGGAGTGATATTGCGGCGCGAAGAGAAAACAGAAACCGCACTCGTCCAGGCCCCGGCGAGCGACATCCGGTTGGGGGTCGATGCGCACTCCCAATGCTTCCAAGACATCAGCCGATCCGCATTGGGATGAGACCGAGCGGTTGCCATGTTTGGCGACCGGCAAACCGGCCGCGGCCACCGTAAGAGCCGCTGCAGTCGAGAGATTGATGGTGCCGGCTCCGTCACCGCCGGTTCCGACCAAGTCGGCGAACGGGTAGTCGGGGCGTGGAAACGGCAAGGCGCTGTCCAGCAGCGCCTTCGCCGCTCCAGCCACTTCCGACGGCGTTTCTCCTTTGGAGCGAAGGGCGGCGAGGAATGCGGCGACGAACAGAGGATCCAGCTTTCCCGCTACCAGTTCTCGAAAAACAGTCTCGGTAGCGGCGCCATCCAGGTCGGTTCGTTGGCAGAGAAGGTCGAGGACTTCACGCATCGTAGAAGCTCCGACTGATGGAGAGGGCGTTGGCGAGGATGGCATCGCCGTAGGGCGTCAGGATGGATTCAGGGTGAAACTGCAATCCCATTTGCCCGCTTTTCGAGTCGCCCGCCGCCATCACCATGCCGTCCAGCGACGCATGGATCTGGAATCCAGGCAAAGAACGAATGCAAAGGCTGTGATAGCGGCCGACGCGGATAGTTTGCGGCAAATCGGACAGCAGACCTTCCCCGTCGTGGTCGAGATAAGACGCTTCGCCATGCACCGGCAGCGGTGCAGAAACCACCGGAATACCATTTGCCTGGCCGATTGCCTGAAGGCCGAGACAAATGCCGAGAACGGGAGCCCTGTCACAAGCCAACTCGATGAGTTCAAGGCAGCAGCCCGCGTCCTCGGGTCGGCCCGGACCGGGAGACAAAACCACCAATGCCTTTTCGTGTCTTGCGAGGTCAAAGAGGTGATGTGCCGCCGAGCAGTTGCGGTACACCGAGACCTGGCTGCCGAGGCGCCGGAAAGAGTCAACCAGATTGAAGGTAAACGAGTCGCGGTTGTCGACCAAGATGATGGGAGTCGGGTCTTTCACTGTGACTCTCCTGCTATATCTTGGGTCTTCTTTGGGGTCCTTTCCGGGCGCAACGCCATGAGGACCGCTGCAGCCTTGCGCCGGGTCTCCAGTGCTTCGGCACTTGGATTCGAGTCGCGCACCACTCCAGCCCCCGCGCGTACGCGAGCTGTCCCATCGCGGACTTGGGCACTGCGGATGGCAATGGCACTGTCGAGCGATGTCGACGTTCCGCCGTCACCTAGAAGGTAGGCGACGGCGCCGCCATAGGGACCTCGCGGCGTCGCCTCGAACTCGGCAATGAGTTCGGTGGCGCGCAACTTGGGAGCACCGGTCAGGGTGCCCATGTTCATGCAGGCTTGGTAGGCGTGCAACGCGTCGAGGTCCGGCCGTAGGCGGCCTTCAATCTCCGAGACCAGATGAGAGACGTGGGAGTAATGCTCGAGGGAAAGCAAGTGGCTGACGCGCCGGCTTCCTGGTACGCAGACGCGGGCAACATCGTTGCGCGCCAAGTCCACCAGCATCATGTGCTCGGCTTGCTCTTTGGTGTCGAGGACGAGTTCGGCGGCCAACCGATTGTCCAAATCCACGTTGAGATTGCCGTCGCCATCTCTGCCGCGCGGTCTGGTTCCCGCGATCGGGCGCAGAGTGAGGCGCGCTCCTTTGTCCCCCGTGGTCACTTTGACGCAAGTCTCCGGCGAAGCCCCGAAAAGGACCTCATCCTTGGAGCGCAGAAAGAACTGGTACGGACTGGGATTCAATTGTCGCAAGCGCCGGTAAGCGGCGAGTGGGTCCTGGCAAGGAGCGCGAAAACTGCGCGACGGGACGACTTGAAAGACCTCTCCTTCGTGGATCTTTTGTCGGCAATGGCGCACCACTCTGGAGAAGTCGGCGTCGCTGAGGTCCACTTCGACCTCCTTGGTGAGCGGACTGCGGTCGAGATGGCTTTGGCTTGGAACCTCGCTGCCAGCGAAATCAAGCACCTGTTGCTCAAAATCTGGTTTGCCGTTGCCGAGATTGAAGAGCTGTGTCTTGCCAGCCCGGTGGTCGATGCGCACAAAGCGCTGGGCGAGGAGAAAGTCGGCGCGCGCGTCATCGTCATCCATTCCCGGGATGTCCTCGAAGGCGGCGATCAACTCGAAGTTGAACACTCCGACCAGCAGTCGCTGCTGGTTGGGAATCGAAATGAGAGACTTGAGGGCACAGCGCAGGGTGTCGAACGGTCCCGGTTCAGTGAGCCGTTCGAGATCCTCAAGATAGGAGTCTGGCTCAGGATGAACGAAGACCGTGCGTTCGCTGCACCGAAGGTTGAGAAACGGCTTCAATCTGGGGTCGTCTGCCATCACCAGGCACAACGCCTCGCCGTAGGGGGTCAAAGGAAAGACAGTCGATGTGCGGTTGCGAATCTGGATGCGAAGTGCCGCTCGTACCAGGAGCAAGCTTTGTCCCGGCCGTCCCTCGGTTCCATCTCCCGATTCCAGCAGCGCCGTGTCGACGCGCTCTTGGCAGAGAGCCCGATAGAGCCCGCAAGGTTCGGGATTGATTTCAAGTTCCCGCAGGTTTTCGTGGGCAGTCACGCCAACCTCCGACCCAAAGAGGCGAGCAGAGGTATGAGGGCCTCCATCAGCTCGCTGAACTGTTCTGGATAAAGGGACTGGCGACCATCGGATAGCGCTTCGCCGGGATCATGATGGACCTCGACGATGAGGCCGTCGGCACCAACCGCGGCGGCTCCCAGGGCGGTCGGCAAGACCAGCTCGCGCAGGCCGGTACCGTGAGAGGGATCGACGAATACGGGCAGGTGGGTGCGCTGCTTGAGGTAGGGAACGGCGGCTAGATCGAGGGTGTTGCGCATCGCCGTTTCGAAGGTGCGGATGCCACGCTCACACAGGATCACCTGGGGATTGCCCTCGCTGACGATGTATTCCGCGGCCAACAAGAGGTCGTCGAGTTTGGCCGCCATGCCGCGCTTGAGGATCACCGGTTTGGAACTTTTGCCCACTGCTTTGAGGAGGCGGAAGTTCTGCATATTGCGGGTGCCGATTTGGAAGCAATCGGCGTGGTCCTCGACATCGTCGACATCCTGGACTTCGACCACTTCGGTCACTGTCGGCAGCGAAGTCTCGGACGAGACCTGCTGCAGAATCTTGAGGCCCTCGACGCCAAGGCCTTGAAAACTGTAGGGACTGGTGCGGGGTTTGAACGCGCCCCCGCGCAAGGCGTGGCCCCCGGCTTCACTCACCGCTTCGGCGGTTCGCTGCAATTGATCGAGACTCTCGACCGCACAGGGGCCGGCAACGACCATGAACGCTCCGCCTCCCACCAATACGTCGCCAATCTTGACCACCGAATCCTGTGGGTGGGCTTCACGGCTGACCAACTGATAGGGGGCAAGAACTCGCTTGACCTGTTCGACGGCTGGGTGGCTGCCGAGGTGCAGCCGCTCGAGTACGCGCTCGTCGCCCAGCGCTCCAAGAACCACCCGCTCGCTGCCCGGCATGTGCAGCGGCCGGCAGCCCTCGGCTTCAATGCGAGCCATCAGTTCCTCGGCCACCTCCGGGCCGGTGTCAGGTTTGAGAATGATGATCACGATCGAGCTCCTTTGAATCAAAAGAGCCCGGACCCAGGCGGGCACCAACAAACAAAAAGCCCGCCGGATCGGCGGGCTCGGTTGGTCTGATTTGTTTCTTAGATGACTACAGCCAGCGGCCCGCCTAATTGGGCCACCACCAAGCTCCAGAGGTCGTGCGTAGGAGGGCTAAAATCGTCATCGAGAGCAGGATACTAGAACATCTATTGGTAATTGCAAGGCTATAGTCGAGAAGACCGATAGTGAGTTACTTGCTGGAGCTGTACTTGCTCGCGTCGCTGAGCGTCAATGGTAGCGAGTAGGGGATTCGTGACCTGAGCTCGCGGTAGCGAGCGATGCCCCAGAATCCCGCCCCATAGCGCCAACTGGGGTGGCGGGCTGGCGAAGAACAGCGGGATTCGTTCCCAGTTCGCGTGAGCGAACTGCTTGTCAGAATGCCTCCCGCTCGCATCGGCGCTGAACGAGAGTCAGGGGATTGGCGACCTGAGCTCGCGGTAGCGAGCGATGTCCCAGAATCCCGCCCCATAGCGCCAACTGGGGCGGCGGGCTGGCGAAGAACAGCGGGATTCGTTCCCAGTTCGCGTGAGCGAACTGCTTGTCAGAATGCCTCCCGCTCGCATCGGCGCTGAACGAGAGTCAGAGGATTCGCGACCTGAGCTCGCGGTAGCGAGCGATGTCCCAGAATCCCGCCCCATAGCGCCAACTGCTGTTGGCAGTTGGCGGAGGGGGCGGGATTCGAACCCGCGGACGGCTTGCACCGTCGCTGGTTTTCAAGACCAGTGCTTTCGACCACTCAGCCACCCCTCCGGGCTGCGGATCATAGCCGGTTCTTGTTTGTGATCGGCCTTGGGTCGGAGAACTCTGACTTTAAATCGGGGGATTCAGCCTGTGCAGACGATCCCGCGCCCTGCGTGCCGATACTTGACCGTATATCCGTCGGGCTCAAGAGCGATTTGTTCAGGCATTGTGACCAAGTGATCGGCCTCGGTGTTGACCAGCGGCTCAAGTTCTTCGGCCATTGCAGCAATGTCGAACGGTGCCCTTCGAGTGCCACTATCTGCGTCCACCATGACAACGGAATGTCCGTCTCCCTCGTCACGTCGGTACCAGATCGAATCGCCGACCCAGTGCGGATCGACGGCTCCATTCTTGACCAACGAGGCTAAGTTGGTGTCGTCGAGTTGTCCTGCTGCTGCGTAGTCGTCGGCGGTGAGAAAAAACTCAGTAGTTTCGTTGGCAAAAGCGACCCCCGCCATCAAAAGAGCTGCGGCAGCGTTCAGGCTGTGCTTGCTCATATCCTGGACCGAGTGCTTAGTGCGGCCAGGGAGCTTCCGGATCTGAGTCCAGAACCGGGTTGAGCGGCAGCGAATCGCGGTCCACGACGACGCCGTTTTGGATGACTTCGGCGATTTGCCGTAGGTTGTCGATGTCTTCGAGAGGATCGGCATCCAATACCAGCAGGTCGGCCTTCTTGCCGACTTCGATGGTCCCCAGTTCATCGCCGAGACCATAGGCTTCGGCTCCGTTGCGCGTGGCGGCGATCAAGATATCCATCGGTTCGGCGCCACAATCCTGAAGGCCCTGCAGACGGTCAAAATGCGCTCGGCCCAGCCGGCCCCACACGGTGGGGCCCAAGTCGGCAGCCTCCGGGCCCTGGTCTGTGGCCAGGGTGTAGCGCAGCCCGCTTTCGAGCCAGACGCGGACCCCCTCGGCTCGGAGTTCGAAGTTTTCCTCCGTTAGCCACGGCTTCCTCGATTCCATGATGCGGTTGAGATGGGGCTTATCTGGATGTTCGGACGCATCCCACTGAGACGAAATCTGAACTTGATTGCGCTCCGGGATTGACATCAAAGCGACGTACGCCCCCTGGGCTTTCAAGAGTTCGATCGATTGTCTGATCGACTCGCGCTGGGCTTCTGTCGCGTACGCCCAGGGGGGGCTCATCACATTGGGGTGTTGCAGCAGTTCGGGCTCCAATTCGGCGGCGACCCGCAGGCTCTCGACGGTGAACGTGTGCGTTTGAAAGTGGACGGCCAATTCCCGCGCCACTTCCCGCATCGCCCGCATCGCCGCTTCCGAAAAGAGCATCGGCTCGACGGGGGCGATTCCGTGTGCGCTGACACCGACCTTGAGGAAATCGATCCCTTTGGCGATGTAGTTGCGCACGGCTTCGCCCACCTCGGCAGGAGTCATTGCGAGTAGAGAGGGGCCTACATCGTCCTCCCACAAGACATCGATCCGTGACTGGATTGCTGGATGTACCCAGCCGCCGTAGCGCAAGCTGAGACCGCGGGGATCCCAACTGCGCATGAAATAGGAGCTGAACGGTCCGCCAGTCCCGACAATGTTGCCGGCGATCAACACGCGGCTGCCCGGAACCTCACCTCGATTGATACGGTCGCGGGCCTCCAGTAACGGGGGCAGTGGCCCCCAACTGTCGGCCATGGTCGTCAGACCGTATTTGAGGCCTACTTGAGCGGACTGAATCGCGACGTCGACCAGGCGGTCTTCGTACTTGACGAAGAATTCGGGCACCGTGGTCAAAATCAGGTGAACGTTGGTGTCGATCAGGCCGGGAGTGACCCACTGCCCGGTGGTGTTGACGATTTGGATGTCTTTGGGGATGGAAATCGCGCTTCGCGGTCCCACAGATTCAATGACGCCATCGCGCACAAGCACGACGGCGTTCGCGATCGGTGCATCCCCTGTTGCAGAGATGACCGTTCCTCCGACCAGGGCGAGGTCGCTGCCGGCGCTTGGCGCCGAAGCGGTAAGTGCCAAGCCAACGAATGCGGCAGTGAGCGGCTTCTTCCAGGACACAGTCACGTGGTTACGGTGTGTATTTGAGCTGTAGAGAAATGGTGCGCGGCCGGATACTCGAGGCCCTAGACGCTGTCATCCCTCCCGGCAGGCCGGCGGGAGCGGCGGAGAAGACCTGCAGCAGAGGCATGGCGTCGGTGAGGTTGTCAATAACCAACTTGAATTCCCAATCCCCCATGTAGACGCCTGTGGAGGCGTTAACCACGTTCTGCGCCGGAATCGGTACCGCACCATCGCCACCATTGAAGCCCTCGGTGGTGGTCGCGTCCTTGTGCCAGTAATTACCGCGCACGTAACCGGCGATGCGGTCAGAGATGAGAAAGTCATAGCCGACATCCATCGACCAGGTGTTCTTGGGCGTGCGACGTAGCGAATCGCCGGCTTCAACTAGGAGTCGACCCACCCCAGGGAACACTTCCGCGTCCCTGGTGAATTCGTTGGTGTTGTAGGTGAAGTTAGCGTTGGCGTAGACACCTTTTGCGAGCAGGTCTTGGGTCGCCAGTTCAACTTCGAAGCCTTCCGCTTCTAAGTCTGAAGCATTGGCGGTAAAAGCAAACACCCCTATGGAATCGCGAACCACGGTCTGTACGTCTTCCCAATCCATCTGGTAGACGGCGGTGTTCAAGAGCAGCCTGTTGTTGGCCCAAGCCGATTTAAATCCCAGTTCATAGTTGATCAAGCGATCGGGCTTGAACTCCAGAAAGTCGAGGGAGCTGTTGAAGTTGGGTCCGACGAAGGGGTTGAAACCACCAATGCGAAAGCCCTCAGAACGTGTGAAGTAGAGGAAGCGGTCGTCGCTTAAATGATGGGTGATCTGGCCTTTGAAGAAGCTGTCGCTATCCCCAACAGTGCCAACTTCCTGACCGAAGCTTGTGCCAAGAAATACTGTGTCTTGGTCATTGTCGACCTCCCAATCGAAGTAGCGGCCTCCGAGAAGCAACTCCCAGTCGGGAGCCAGTTCGATCGTGAGTTCGCCGAAGATCGCTTGCTCCTCAAATGTTTGAGGCCCACCGAGGAAGAAGAGTAGGGCTCCGTCGCCAATCACAGTGGTGCCGGGATTGAAGGGATCCTCCACTTCGCGACTTTCGGAAAGATCGATTTGTTCGAGGTCGTCGAGATACAGGCCCGCCACCCAGTTGAAACGGCCACTATTTTTTGACGCGAGGCGAAGCTCGTGGGTGGTGGATTCTTGACGAAGGATGGTGTCGGATCGAGCTACGGGAATGAAACCAAAGAAGCCACGCTGAGCGTCTTGGTAAACGTTGTCATTGTCGAACAGCGAAGCTGTGTAACTAAGGTTGGCCCAGCTCAAATCGACATCGATGATGAAGTTGAACAAATCGAATTCTTGCGTTGCCGGAAGTTCGCTGAACGGCACATCGATTTGGAACTCGCCAAGATCGAGATCGAAAAACGTTGGAGCGTCCGCGGTCAAATCGTTGCCGTGGTAGATGGCCGTCAATGTGACGTTTTCGGACGGTTTCGCCAAGGCGGAAAGACGCCAAGCGGTTTCTTCGACATCATTGACGCCGGTGGCTCCAGTGGCGACGTTGTCGATGTAGCCGCTTTCGTCAACACGGTGGGCTGCTATCCGGATCGCGAACTTGTCTTTGGCTAGAGGGATGTTCAGATGTCCCGAGACTCTGTGACCAATTCCAGAGCTTCCAGAAGTGTCCATCAGATCCGTTTTGAAACTCCAACTTGCCGCTGAAACATCGGGACGGTTGGACCGGTAGGAGATCAAGCCACCCATGGCCTGCGATCCCCACAAAGTACCCTGTGGACCGCGCAAAACTGAGACTTCGCCAATGTCGAATAACCTGTAATTGCGGCCAAAGTGCGGCGCGCCATCAAGGTATTGCCCCACGATGGAGACGGTGTTGTCGGCGACCGGAGAAAGTCCGCGGATCGACGCGATCTCTTGACCGCGTCCGGGGCCGCCGTTGTCGATGAAGTTGGTGCCCGGCACTTGGACGATCACATCTTCGAACTCCAGGGCGTCGAGGCGATCCAACTTCTCGGGGCTAAAGGCGGAGATGGTGCTCGCTAGTTCTTGGGCATCCGTTTCACCGCGCTTGGACGCAGTAACGAGGATTCGATCGACAAAACTTTCACTAGCCTCATCCACGCTCTGAGTCGTTTCCGTCGAGGCGGTGTTGGTAGTCTCGGCGCCGTCGTCTTGTTCTGATTCAGGTTCTTCTTGCGACTCGTCACTCTCGGACGTTTCGTTGGTCGCCGACGGGGCAGACTCTTGATCTCCTTCGGCATCGTTAGGATCTGTGTTTGCGGGGTCCATGGCCGGGGCCATGACTGTAACCGTATTGGTTTCCGTCACCTCGTACACCAGCGATGTGTCATGGAGCAATATTTCCAAGGCCCGCGTCGGTTTGTAGTGGCCGCTGACTCCCTGTGAGGCAAGGTCGGCGACAAGCTCCTGTTCGTAGATCACCTGAAAATCAGCCTGCCGAGCAAAGTCACGTAAAGCACTGGCGAGTCCCTGGGCCTCTATCTCGAATCGAGTTGCTTCTGCATTGGCGGGCTGGCCATAGACCATGGCAGCCGCCAGTGCCAAGCCAGTAAACGCAAACGCACGACGGTATGTCATCGAACCTCCCAACAGGTTATTTGGCCAAGATCGGCCCCGACCTTGTTGTTTCAGACGTGCTAAGGAGGTAAATCCCCCATTGCCGCCTGATTCGTCTTGAAGCCGAATTTTCTTATGGTGAGCGGCGCCAAACGACCGTCACTGCATCCCCGAGCTGGACTGTCTCCAGAGTGAGCGACCGCGCCAAGCTCTGGATGGGGTCTTGGTCTTCACCCACACGCAAGACGCCACCGACTCGTAGAGAGCGAGCCTCATCACCAAGGAGGAAGATCGAACCCTTGACGTAGGGGTCTAGATCCTCCAGAACGGTCGCCAACGGGACGTCGTCGAATTCAAGAACTTTCTTGCGCCAAGACAAAGTGCGATCGATCTCGCCGGCAGCCATGACCCTCGTCTTTGCCCCGGATTTTTCGAGGCTGGCGGCTTCGGCAGAAGCCACCTCGACCGGTGAGTCAGACTCGGGAATGACCAGAACCCTACCTTCAACTACGGCGATATCGACTTCACCGTTTCTTGCACGAACGTTGAACTGGGTACCCAACGCGGCGATCGCACCCGCAGATGTGCGAACAACGAAAGGTCTTGTTTCATCGGGGGCCACTGAAAACAATGCTTCACCTTCACGCAACTCAATCTGTCGCGAGCGTTGATTCATTTCGATGTAGATCGTTGTTTCGGCGCTTAAATGCAATTGGCTACCATCTTCGAGGGTCAGCTTTTGATGTCTGGCTGTACCCGTCTTGACCAGTTGGTGTTGTGGGGCATTCCGGTTCGACATCGCGAAAGTGAGAGCTCCCAGAGCGACGAGTAACGCGGCCGCCGCCCATCTGTACCAAGGCTTTACTGGCTCGTGCTTTACGGCCTTGTCTTCGCCCCAAGATTGCGGGCCGAGATCGTCCATCTCCAGCCAGATTTTGCGGAGTTCATGGTAGGCGTCTTTATGTGCGGGATTGGCGAGGAGCCACTGCCGCAATCCAGCCGCTCTATCAGCGGAGTCCTCAGTGTGATCCTGTTGAATCAACCAATCCGCGGCCTCATCGTAGATCCGTCGTTTTTCGGCGTCGTCTGAACTCATAATCAGCTACGTCTCTCGGTTGGCCGCTAGCCGCTTGAGGCGAAATTCCTCAAAGTCGATCAAGCTGGAGCTTTCCATATCGGATAAGTGTTCTTGGCACAGCGTCAGAGCCCGTGCCAGGTGTTTCTCCACCGTCTTCTCCGAAATCTCCATCTCTGTGGCAATTTCCTTGTAGCTCAAATGATGGAACTTCCTGAGGACGAGAGCGATACGGCAACGAGGTGGAAGACGCTTAATGGCACCCCACAGAATGGCCGCTTGCTCAGAGTTCGAGGCGCTCTCTTCCGGAGAAATTTGTGGCTGTGCGATCTCGTCGAAATCCTCGACAGTCCACTTCGGGCCGCGCACGAACCGACGTCGCTGACGATCGATTATGAGGTTCTTTGCGGTGGTGAACAGGAAAGTTTTTGGGGACCGCAGGGGTTTCTTGGCGGCAGCCGCATGTACCCGAAGAAAAACTTCTTGAACCAGGTCATCGATCTCTTCATACGCCACCATTCGGCGAGCTAAGAATCGTCGCAGGGCTGGGCGGTACTGCTCCAAATCTTCCATTACGCTTTCCTAGTCGGTACTCCGCTTTCTTTAATTAGACGAGCGATGCGTCATTGCCCCCCATTGCATACCCTAGGAATCTCTTAGCCGATCTTCCGTGCGATGGATAAACGCCTCCAGGCGAGCTTGTCGTCGTTCTATATTCCGCAGCTCCTTCTCAAGCGCTACGGCGCGGTCGCCTTCGGCTTCTTTGAGTTCTTCGGCGACTTTGGCCAGGGCGTCAACCAGTTGGCCTTGGCTGAGTTGGAGTTCGGCCAAGAGTTCGGCTCGATCGGCCTTATCGAACATCAAATCTTCGGGAGAGCCCGAGGAAGTTGTAACTTCCGTTTCCGCGGGACTGGGGATGAACCGCTGCGTTTTTGGATACTCGCGCAAGTTGAGAAAGCCGGGAGACACGATCTCGATGCCGGCACCATGAAGTGCATCGAGAGCCGCGATGCGCAATTTCGAACGCGTCGACACCAGTTGTTTGAGGTCGCTCAGCAGTCCGGCGACGCGATATGTAATCGAGAAGTCGCCCAGTTCGATGACCGAAACAAAGGCTTTCTCCAGTCCGACTTCTTCGGCCGCGGTGAGAAGCGCCGCCCGCACTTGGCTGTGGGCGACATCGTAGCCCAGCGACAGCGTCGCTGACACAATGGTCCCTGAGGCAGGAAACACGGTGTGGGGATTGCCAACCAGATAGAGGTTGGGGATGGTAGTGAGGTTACGGTTCTCGGTCTGAATCTCGGTGTGAAAGAGGCCGATCTCGGTGATGCGCCCAAAATGGCCGTCGACGCGCAAGAAATCGCCGATCTTGACGTTGTCGAAAGCCATGAGCATGCCTCGCGCCATGGCGTTGCCGAGCAGGGTGGTGGAGGAGAGCGCGATCGCTGCGGAAAGGACGATTCCGAGGAGGGTGAGCAAGGAGCCGCGCAGATCGGAGTCCATCGGAATGGTGACCAAAGCGAACAACAGAGCCAACACCCAGATGGCGAATATGCTGACCTGCAGGCGCAACCGTGCCGCGGCAATCGGGCGCCAACGCTTGTTGAGGAGAAAGTGAGCAAGGGCGGCGATGAGGAACACCAGCACCGTGACGGCAATCCCCGGTAGATGCTCGACAATCGATTCAAGTAGGACCGAGAAGTTCACGGAAGGACTTTAGCGTAGCGACTCGAATTAAATACTTGCATATTTGTGCAAATGTGCTATAGTTGTCTTCGTGATGGCAATGAAGGTTCTACAACCGGCCAACGTGACCCCTGAGGACGCACACATTTTTCGGGCGCTGTCCGACCCCTGTCGACTGGAGATCTTTCAGTCGTTGGTGGGTTGTTGCGGCCAGCCGCAGACGGTAAGCCAGGCAGCTTCCTGTTGCTCGGTGGACCTGTCGGTGGTTTCCAGGCACTTGGCGACCCTGCGCGAAGCCGGCGTCATCGAGTCACGGAAGGTAGGTCGCGAAGTGCGCTACACCGTGCGCTATCAGGAGTTGTCGAACTGGCTCAGAAACATGGCTGATGCCGTTGACCGTTGCTGCCCCGACCCGGACGCGGATACCGAGGTGGCGACCCAACCGATGGAGGACTAGCGAATGACTCGTTTTCTCATTCCGCGCGTCGCTCACTGTTGCGAAGGCGCTTGACTACGGTCCTGGGCATGACGGAAAACTGCCCGGTCCGTCCCCCAACTACTACACAGAAAAAGAACTCAGCGAAACAACTCGCCGTCCATTCCCGTAGCGTGATGTAGACGCCCTGGCAGTCGAGCCGGGGTCTGTCCGCGGAGCGACTTGCAACCATGGAATCTCGATTTCTAGCCGAACTCGCGGGTGCCACGTCGGTCGAAAGCGATTCCTACGCCAGACGAAATCTAAGCAGCCTGGGCGCGGTGTTGCTGATCCCGGCGATCGTCGCTGTCTTTGGCGGCTTTGTCTTCGCCGACTATCTGGGAGCCCCGTGGTGGCTCGCCACCCTCATCGCCCTTCTTTGGGGGTTGGTGATCTTGGTGATCGATCGTCACTTGGTGCTGACCACACCGGTTTGGCTGCCTAAAGTTGAAGGAGATGCAGATCGAGTCTGGAGCCGACCTCTACGGGTGCTCGGACACGTAGGAATCCGACTTCTCCTGGCGCTGTTCTTGGGCACGCTCAACGGACATCTGGTCGGCCTGCGTCTTTTTGACGATGTCCTCAGCGAGGAGTTGCACGATCAATTGGCGGCCGCTCGAATCGAGGTCAACTCCGAATTCGATGGTCAGCGAGAAGCCTTGCTGGCGCCTATCGCAGAGCTTGAGCGTGAGCTGGGGTCCGAGCGCGAGCGGTTGGTCGAACTGGACGCCACCGCAGCGGCCGAGTTGGCGGGAAGCACGGATCTTCCAGGTACCACCGGAATTCGCGGCGCGGGCCAGGTCTATGAACGCTACGAGCGAGCTTTGGATGAAGCTCGTGCGCGCGTTGCCGACCGCAGCCAAGAACTGAATGCGATGCGGGCGGACCTGGATCCGCAGTCCATCAAACTGGAAGAAGACCGAAACGCGGAATTGGCCGAGGTCGAAGCAACCTTCGCCACCGGCGTCGTCGCTCGCAGCCGTGCGCTGGTCGAGCTATCCCGGCGCAACCCGCACGTGGGACTTTTATTTGGGTTTCTGCTGGCCATGCTGGTGACCATCGAGGTCTTGCCGGTCGTTCTCAAGCTGTTGACTCCGACGACCGCGGCCGATGAAAGCAATGCGCTGGGCAGTTGGGAGCGGCAGCAAGAAGCAGGCGTGCGGAAAGAAGCGGTGCTCTCGACTCACGACATTCGCTTGGGGGCGGCGCAAGCTCGCATCCGGGCTGAGCACTTGGCCGATGATGCGGGAGGGTAAGTGACGAAGTGACAGGGTGACTGGTGACGCTGACCCCCTGTCCGTCGTATCTTTTTCACTAACCACTAACCACTAACCACTAACCACTAACCACTAACCACTAGTCAAACAATCTCTTCTGCTCCAACTCCGGTCGACGGAAAGACTCCGTCGACAAAAAGGGAGCCCCTTTTTCCAGCCCAGCTCTCTTCCTGTGGATTTCGAAGAACTCGTGTAGCTCCTTGGCGAGATGTCCCTCTCCGCGACCGCGGGTCGCGAAGTCGGAGCTATTGAGTTTTCCTCGACGCAGTTGGCGAACTCGAGACAGGACTTTGTCTTTGCGGTCGGGGAAGTGTTCTTCCAACCAGGAAACGAACAGGCCCCTTACCGCGCCCGGAAGTTTGAGCAGTATGTAGTTGGCGCGAGTGGCACCGGCCTCGGCAGCAGACTTGAGGATGCTTGGAATTTCGTGGTCGGTAAGTCCGGGAATCAGTGGTGCGATGTTGACCGCGCTGGGAATCCCCGCCCGACTGAGTTCAGCAATCGCCTTGATTCGGTCGCGCGGATGAGAAGCCCGAGGTTCCATGATGCGGGTCAAGTGGGGGTCGAGACTGGGAATCGATATCGTCACCGCGACGCAGTTGTGCCGGGCAAGTTCGGTCAGGTGATCGATGTCCCGAGTTACGAGGTGGTTTTTGGTCACCAGCATCACCGGATTGCGAGCTTCGGCTAACACCTCGAGAGATCGTCGGGTGATTTCGAGCTTGCGCTCGACCGGCTGATAAGGATCCGTGACCCCGCACATGCCGAGTGGCGTGGGCTTCCATTTGGGAGACGCCAGTTCCCTGCGCAGCAATTCAGGGGCATTTTGTTTGACCAAGATACGGGTCTCGAAATCAAGGCCAGCCGAGAACCCCAAGTACTCGTGAGTATTGCGAGCGTAGCAATAACTGCAACCATGCTCGCATCCTCGATAGGGGTTGATGGAAGCGTCAAACCCGACGTCGGGGCTGGAGTTGGTGGCGATGACTGTTTTGCTGGCGTCAACCAGAAACTGAGTCGGTTCCCGATCCGGCGGTGGGATTTCCCATTGCACCTGCAGCCGATCAAATCGACTAGCTGGGTTGGTGGCGCTTCCTCGACCTTTCATATCTGATGACTGAGACAAGAAAGGCGGCTCCGGTCTTCCTCGGCGAAACCCGCCTGACCTGGAGCCGCCCCCCAAGGAGACTTCTTAGTCTCTAAGCGCTACTCCTCTTCCTCTCCATCAACCAGCCATGGGGCATACACGATCCAGTACAGTTCGTCGCGGTGTCCACTGAAATCCATGGCAGCGGCCCGAGCGGCTCGACTCTCCTCGTTGCTGGCCGCTTCATAGGCCGCGATGACAGCGTCATGCTTGTCGATACCGGTAAAGCTGCTCCAGGTGCCATGTGTCCACTCGGGATTGGTGTGGTAGACCTGCGAGAAGACCCCGTAGCCATCAAGGACGCCATCCCCCAAAAGTTGAGCGTTAGCTTCATTGCCGCCATCGATCCAGGCCGACGCTTTGACGTTCATGCCGGGGTTGGCGCGAAAGGTTGAAACTGCCAAAAATTCCGACTCGGCATCAAGGTTGACCTCGAAGGTCGAGTGGCTGATGACCATCTCATCCATGCCGTGAATGAGATCCTGCAAGGCTTGCTGAGAACCCGCCCCGTCCTCCCCGAGTTCATTGAAATGAGCCTCAAAAGCCTCATTGGTGGTCTGCCAAGCGGTGAAGCTGGGGTAGGTGACCCAGGCCATGTGGGTGTGCTCAGGGCCGTCGAGAGTGCGGTTGCCGATGCCCCAACCGAGGACGTTGCCGTCTTCCATCTGGGCATTTAAGACATCGTCGAGCCCATAGGTCTTCATGTGTTCGACGAGGCCGTTGCCGTCTTGGTCTTTGGCTTGGTAATAGGTGACCAAGGTGACCGGGTCGGCAGCAGCCGGAGTCACCACAGCAGTGGCTGGAAAGACCAAAGCTGCCCCCACAACTAGAAGTCCGATTCGCTTCATTCAACTACCTCCTGTGGTTTGTGTTGTTGCTTGCAAAGCAACAAGCGGTAATGTTGAAAAGACTGTAACACGATGTGATTTTGGTTACACACAAATGTATGGTACCATGTTGGTATGGGAAAGACACCTCCCGGCCAAACCCGCAATCGCATCTTCCAGTTTGTACGTCAGCGCTTGCTAAATGGCGAGCCACCGACGGTGCGAGAAGTGCAAGATGAATTCGGCTTTCGTTCCGTCCAAACTGCGCGCCAACACTTGGAGACATTGGTCGACGAAGGGCGGTTGACCAAGACAGCCGGGCGCGCTCGCGGCTATCGCCTGCCGCAGAAAGTGGAAGTCTCTCCCCGTTGGATTCCTCTCTTGGGGCGAGTGCAAGCGGGTTCGTTGACCACCGCGGTTGAAGATCTCGAAGGGTACTTGCCTCTCGATCATGACTCCGGTGGTGAATTGTTTGGGCTGCGCGTGCAGGGCGAGAGCATGGTGGGGGCTGGAATTTTGGATCGCGATGTGGTCGTTGTCCGCCGCCAGCCCAATGCCGAATCAGGGGAGATCATCGTTGCTTTGGTGGGCGAAGAAGCAACGGTCAAGCGCTTGTATAAACGGGACTCGACGGTAGAGCTGCGAGCTGAGAACCCAGCTTTCGATCCCATCGTTGTTGATTCTGAGGAATCGGAGGAGCTGACCATTTTGGGTCGTGTGATTGAAGTGCGGAGGTTCCTGACATGACCGCACTTGCCGCTCCCCAAGTCCAGACCCAGCAAGCCCAAGCCCAGCAAGCCCGGCAAGCCCGGCAAGCTCAGCAAACCCAGTCCCAAAATCTAGCGGGCTCGGGCGTTCTCAAGTCCACCGAGCAGCTACAGCACGAAGTCCAACGGGGGATTCGTCCAGTACCGGCTCCGGTTACGGGCTGGACTTGGACTACCTTTTCCGGACGCCTAACCGAGCTCTCATCGGGAAGGGCGAATGCAGCGCTGAGTTTGGCGGTTGCCTTGGTGCGTGAGGCACAGCTCCTAGGGGAGCCGGTGGCTTGGATTGGACGTCCGGGTGGATCGTTTTTCCCTCCCGATGCGGCGACTTGTGGCGTCGATCTCGAAGCTTTGCCGGTGATCCATCCCCGCTCCGCTCTGGACTCCTTCCGGGCTGCGGACCACCTTTTGCGATGTGGAGCCTTTGGCCTCATCGTGTTGGACATGCCGTCGCGGGCGCGCATGCCGATGCCGGTGCAGACGCGCCTGTCTTCCTTGGCGAAGAAGCACGAGACGGCGATGTTGTGTCTGACGGAAAAAGAGAGCCAAGAACCCTCTTTGGGGTCTTTGGTGTCGCTACGCGCTCAGGTTGAACGCGAAGTAGATCGATCGGGCAAGCACTATCGATGCAGAGCGAAAGTACTCAAGGACAAACGCCGCGGACCGGGATGGGAGCACTTGGAGAGTTTCCGTGGGCCGCCAGGCGTGTGTTGATCTCGCCGCGTTTCCACTGCAGTTGCAACTGCTCCAGAAGCCCGAATGGCGGTGTCATCCCTCTGCGGTTGTTGACGAAGACAAACCTCAGGGCAAGCTGCTGTGGATCAATCGATTGGCGCGCCAACAGAGGATTCTTCCCGGGATGCGCTATGCCTCAGCTCTGGCCCTTTGCCGCGATCTGCGCGCTGCCGAAATGCCAGCGGCGACCATCCAACAGGCCATTGACGGACTCATTGATGAAGTTCTGACCGCCTATTCCCCGCGGGTGGAAGCAGCGGCCGAAGAGCCGGGTGTTTTCTGGCTCGATCTCTCAGGACTCGAGCGCTTGTTTCCCGATCTCAATCGTTGGGCGGAGGATTTACAAGATCGTTTGCAGCGCAAGGAGTTTGTCGGCCGGGTTGTGGTCGGCTGGGATCGCTTTGCCACCTATGCACTCGCCAAAGGGGTTGCCGAGCGAATTTGGATCAGCCCGTCACGGAAGCAAGAGCGACGGTTGGCAGCCCGGGTTCGACTGGCCGACTTGGGTGTGGAACCTCAAGTACGCGATGCCTTGAAAGATCTGGGGATTCGGACCCTGGGAGAGTTTGCTGCCCTCCCGCGGGAAGGGATCGAGCGGCGCTTCGGCGAATCTGCGCGCGCCCTGCATCAGCAGGTGTGCGGCGAGCGCGAGCCTCCTTTACAGCCGCAGGAAGTCGAAGTTGAGATCCGTGAGCAGATTTTTTTGGAGGAGTCCGTTCGCGATCTCACCCGTCTTCTCAACTGGATTGAAGCTCTCCTTTCTTCGCTGCTCGCGGCGATGACTCTGCGGAGTGAGCTGACTCAAGAAATCGATGTGGAGTTGCGCCTGGAAAGGGGCGAACCCCGGTGCGAGTCGATGCGCACTGCGGAGCCCACCAACGACCTCAGGCAGTGGCTCGAACTTCTGTCGTTGCGCTTTGACGGCTTGCGCCTACAAGAGGGCGCTGAGGAAATCATCCTGAGTGTGCGGGGCAAACACATGCGCTCCGGCCAGATGGACTTGTTTACCACCGAGACGCGACGAGATCTGGCGGCTGCCAATCGAGCTTTGGCGCGAGTGCGGGCTGAGCTAGGCGAGAGTTCGGTGCAAAAAGCCGAATTGCGCGCCGGTCATCTTCCGGAAGGGCAGTTTGAGTGGCGGTCGTTTGAAGGCCTGGCGGAAGCCAAGCCGCCGCGCCTTGCCGAGTCGAGACTGGTGCGTCGCTTTCTCGCCAAGCCCATGCCGCTGCCTCCGCGGCCGCGCAGAGAACCGGACGGTTGGCTGCTGCGGGGTTTGGCGGACAGCCCGGTGGATCGAGTGAAGGGGCCGTTTGTGGTCGCGGGTGGCTGGTGGCGGCGCGCGGTACACCGGGAGTACCACTTCGCTGAGACCCGCAAAGGCGACATTCTGTGGATCTTCTTCGACCGCTTGTCGCGGCGGTGGTTTTTGCACGGAAAAGTCGAGTGAGTTACGCAGCTTTATGGGCCAAGAGCAATTTTTCCTTCCTGGAAGGTGCCAGCCACCCCGAGGAGTTGGTGGGAACTTGTGCCCGCCTGGGGATACCCACTATTGCACTGACCGACCGCGATGGCGTCTATGGAGTGGTCGAAGCGCACGCCGCGGCGCAATCCACCGGCGTTCAGTTGATCCTCGGTTCGGAGATCACCGTGACCGACGGCACGACCCTGATGTTGCTGGCGCAAGATCGTGAGGGATACGCGAACCTCTGCCGTTTGATCACCCGCGGCCGGTTGCGCTGTGACAAGGGCTCGAGTGAGGTCTCCTGGGAGGAAGTCTGTGAACACGCTCAAGGTCTCTTGGCTCTGTGGGGTGGAAGAAGAAGTTTGCTGACCGGCCAGGCGGATCCATTCTTTGTCGCTCACCATTTGCACGAAGCTTTTGGAGATCGCCTCTACGCTCTCGTCGCACGCCATCGACTCGCCCATGAGGTCGGAGACGAGGAGATTCTGCGACAAAGGGCCAAGAGGTTCGACATTCCGATGGTGGCCGCCAATGAAGTGCTCTACCACGCTGCCAACCGCAAGGATTTGCAAGACGTGCTGACGGTTTTGCGCGAGGGCATCACCTTGGCGGAAGCCGGTGTACTGACCACCGGCAACGCCGAACACCATCTCCACAGCACCGTTTCCTTTCAGGATCTATTCAGTGACGACCCCGCCGCGGTCGAGCGCACACTGGAAGTAGCCGAGCGTTGTACGTTCTCCCTCGACCAGATTCGCTACCGCTATCCGGCCGAAGAGATCCCCAACGGGGAGACCAGCTCGAGCTGGCTGCGCCGTCTCACTTTTGAGGGCGCTCGAGGACGCTACGGAGGCGAGGTTCCCGAAGAGGTGGCCAAGCAACTCGACAAGGAACTCGACCTCATTGAAGATCTGGACTATGGCGGCTATTTCTTGACCATGTGGGAGATCGTCCAGTTCTGTCAGCGGCACGACATTCTGTGTCAGGGGCGGGGATCTGCCGCCAACTCGGCCGTTTGCTATTGCTTGGGTATCACTGCTGTCGACCCTATCCATATGGGATTGTTGTTTGAACGCTTCCTCTCTCGCGAACGCGCCGAACCCCCCGACATCGACCTCGACATCGAACACAACCGGCGCGAAGAAGCAATTCAGTTTGTCTACGCCAAATACGGGCGTGAACATGCAGCCATGGTTGCCAACGTGGTGCGCTACCGAACGCGGTCAGCGGTGCGCGATGTAGGCAAGGCCCTGGGCGTGCCGGCCACCGAACTGGATCGATTGGCCAAGGTTTTGCCCTACTACGGAGGCTTTGATTCCAATTCCTTCCGGCAGGCCGGCTTTGATCCCAGCGACACGATTTACGGCCATCTGCTGAGGCTGTCGCAAGAGATACAAGATTTTCCACGCCATCTTTCCATCCACCCCGGTGGTTTTTTGCTTGGGCACGAGCCGGTGGCGACGGTGGTGCCGATCGAGAACGCGACTATGGAGAACCGCACGGTCATTCAGTGGGACAAGGATTCTCTGGAGGAACTGGGGTTATTCAAGGTCGATCTTCTGGGAATCGGTGCTCTGCACCAGTTGCATTTGGGATTTGACCTACTGCGGGAGGTCAAGGGCGAGGAATGGTCGATGGAGACGATTCCGGAAGATGACGCCGCGACCTATTCCATGATTCAGGCGGCCGACACGGTGGGCACCTTCCAGATCGAAAGCCGGGCGCAGATGTCGATGCTGCCGCGCTTAAAGCCCGAGAACTACTACGACATCGTGGTGGAGGTCTCGATCGTGCGCCCGGGGCCGATCACCGGTGGCATGGTTCATCCCTACCTCAAAAGGCGTAACGGCGAGGAGGAAGTTACTTACCCGCATCCGTGTCTGGAACCGGTGCTCAAGAAGACACTGGGAGTGCCCCTGTTTCAGGAACAAGTCATCCGCCTGGCAATGGTGGCCGCCGATTACAGCCCCGGTGAAGCCGACCAACTGCGCCGCGACATGGCGGCGTGGCGACGCAGCGGGCGTATCGAGCGGCATCGCGCCCGCCTCATCCACCGCATGACCGCCAAGGGCATCGCCTTGGAGTTTGCCGAGAGAGTCTTCGATCAGATTCGGGGCTTTGGCGAATACGGCTTTCCGGAAAGTCACGCTGCCAGCTTCGCCCTCATCGCCTACGCCACCGCGTGGATGAAGTGCCACCATCCTGAGGTATTTCTTTGTTCGATCTTGAACGCCCAGCCGATGGGGTTCTATTCGGCTTCGACCTTGGTCGAGGACGCCAAGCGTCACGGAGTTGAGGTGCGTCCGCTCGACGTTCTCTACAGTGACTGGAACTGCACGCTGGACTGCATTTCCAAAGAGGGCGAGCAAGAAAACCACGCTGTGCGCATGGGCATGCGCTATGTCAAAGGGTTGCGGGAAGAAGTTTGGCGAGGGTTGCGGAAAGAAATCGATGCCGGAGACTTTAAGACTCTGGAAGATCTCGTTCAACGAGCGGACGTCGACGAGGGAACGGTCGTGCGCCTGGCCAAAGCCGGCGCCTTCGAGTCTTTAGAGGACCATCGTCGCCTCGCCCTGTGGCGCAGTCGAGGTGCTGCGCGGAGAGCACCATCGACCCTGGCCTTGACCGACCGCGAACCAGCGGCGCAGATCCAGCCTCTCGATGAATTCACCGCTATCGGCTGGGACTACACCACCAGCCGCCACAGCGCCCGCGGTCATCCACTCCAACCATTGCGGTCCACCCTGGAGCACATGAATCTGCCCAGGGCCGCGCAGGTCAACCAATCACAAGATGGACAAGCGATGCACTACGCGGGGATGGTGATCTGCCGCCAGCGCCCGGGGACGGCTTCTGGAGTCGTCTTCATGACCTTGGAAGACGAGTCGGGCTTCGTCAACGTCGTGGTGTGGTCGAAGACGTTCCAGCGCTTTGCGCTGTTGATCAAGACCACCCAATTCTTGGGGGTCAGTGGTCGCCTGCAAGTCCAGGATGGGGTGGTGCACCTGATTGCAGATCGTTTCTGGGAGCCCCAGTTGAACGAGCGTCCGGCCTCCGGCGGCAGCCGCGATTTTCATTGATTGCTTGACAGTGGAGCTCTTTTGCTCTAAATTTTAGAGCACTCCAATATTGGGAGTGAAGGAGATGAAAAGATGACATCAACTCAGTCTGCAGCCCGCGATCGAGTTGCTGAAGACTTACAACACATTCGTCAGTCGATCGATCGCTCCGGGTCGGGAACTCCCGCCCCCATCTACGCACTGTGGGGATTGATCGCTTTGATCGGGTTCTCGCTGGTCGACTTTGCTCCAGAGTGGGTGGGGCGGTTCTTTCTCGTCGCCGCGCCGCTCGGTTTTGTCGCCAGCGTGCTCCTTGGCCGCCGCGCGGCGCAACAGGCTGGCCAGCGCAATGAGCGCGCCGGGCGCAAGCACATGTTGCATTGGGCCGCACTGCTTGCCGCCATCGCCATGACCTTGCCGATGGTCTTTGCTGGGGATATTGCTTGGCCGGCACTTGCCCGCCTCTTTCTGATCTTTATCGCCTTGGTCTACTTTTTGGCGGGCCTGCATTTGGATCGCAGGATGCTCTTAGTCAGTGGACTGGTCGCCGCTGGGTACATCGCACTGCTGTTTTCTCCGCCGTACGGCTGGACTTGGACCGGAGCGATTGTCGCCTTGGGGTTCTGGGTTTTGGCTGGGATTTCGTGGGAGAAGAGCATTGGTTGAGGCAACCGCCGAATCCCTCTGGCGACACCTGGAAGGTTTCGACCGCCTTCTCGAGCATCGGACTCGATTGGGTGCCTGTGTGCTGTTGGCGCGCAGCGACGAAATGACCTTCTCTCGTCTGCGCGACTTGCTCGAGGAAACTGACGGTGCCATGGGAACCCACCTGCGCAAGCTGGAAGAAGCCAAGTACATCACTGTGCGCAAGGCTTTTTCCGGTCGCCGACCGCTGAGCTGGTATCGATTGACGTCCGGCGGCCAAGAGAGACTCGAAAAACACCTCACAGCACTCACCGCTCTTGTTTCCGGCGACGGAGTCAATGGGACAGTGGAAGGAAAATAGAAATTGAACAACTCGAAAACTCCTAAGGAGAGTGAACAATGAAGTATGCAAAAAGTTGCTATCTGGCGTTCGTTCTGGTTTTTTTTGCGGCACCAGTTTTTTTCGTGGCACCTGTCTTGGCGCAGCCCGATCTGGCGGAGCACCAGGAAGCCATCGCCGCGCTTTCCTTCATGGTTGGAACCTGGGAGGGAGAGGGAGAGATTCGCCGCGGGCCGGAGACCGAGGGCAGCCGCGTCTTCGAGAAGGTTGAAACGCGGTTGGACGGAACGGTCCTCTACCTCGAAGGACTGGGCACTCGCGAACTCGAGAACGGCGAGGTCGAAACAACCCACCAGGCCATCGGTCTCATCTGGTACGACTCTGGCCTAGACCAATACCGCATGAAGGCGTTCACGCCGGCCCGTGAAACCGACGCCGACGTCGAAATCACCGAAAACCAACTCGTTTGGAGCTTCGCGGCGCCGCGCGGACGGGCTCGCTACACCGCGACCTTTACTGAGGACACTTGGGTCGAAATCGGGGAGTTCAGCGCCGATGGCGAGAACTGGGTGCAGTTTTTCAGCATGAACCTGACGCGGGTTTCGGATTCCGAGTAGCGCTCAGTCGTTGAGCAGGCCTGCGTCAAGACTCACCGAGAGTTCGCCGCCGGGCAGGATTTCGAAGCCGTTCTGAAACACCACTGCGAGGCCTGCGGTCAGATTCAGAGAGCCACCGGAGCCGAAGACGACGAAGTCGGGCGCCACCAGGATGGTGTTGCACACTTCGTAGGCTTGGTTGTCGGTGACGGCTCCGTTTTGGAGCTGCAGGAACTCGCCGTCGTTGGCAAAGCACGGGCCCGGTCCAGACACGAACAGCAGATCGGTGGCAGCGGCGCTCATTCCGAGCGAGGACATCAGGATGTCGGTGGTGTTGATGCGGATGCCGAGACTGTTGGCCACAATGTCGACCTCGACTTCACAGCTCGCTCCCGCGGCCACCGTGCCGCCGGCGTAACTGACCGCGGTGCTGCCGGGCGATGCGGTCAGCGTTCCACCCGTGCAAGTGGTCGAGGCATTGGCCGGAGAGGCCACGCGCGTGCCCGACGGGAGGTTGTCAACGAAACTGAGATTGTCAGCGGCAAACACCGAGTTCACATTGTCAATGGTGAAGGTCAAGGTGCTCACGCCGCCGAGGACAACGTTGTCGGGTACAAATATTTTGCTGAAAGCGGGCGGTTGCACTGTGAGGCTGTCGGTAGCGGGATCGGCGACCTTCAATCCGGCCTGCAACAGGTCGCTGGTGGTGTTGGTGAAGTTCCCTGCCGGCACCGCACCCTGTACTGCCAGCGGAACGTCAAACGAACAAGTACCTCCGCTGGGCGGCAGGTTGCCACCGGTGAAGGTCAGGAAGGGCGTTCCCGCGATCTGCGACCCAGCGCCGCAGATGTCGTTCAGCGGCAACCCGACTGCGGTCAGGCTGGCAAACACGGCGGAGAGGTCATCGGAAAAAGCAAGGTCGGCGACGGGATTGGGTCCCGGGTTGGTGATGGTGAAGTTCAACAACGGATAGCCATTGTTGGTGTTGGTCGCTACGAAAGACTTGCTGAACAAGAGCAAGTTCAAGACCTCCAGATCATCGGAGGCGGGACTTCCGGAGACGGCGAACCCACCGATCGTGCCGGTGACGTCGCTGGTGGTGTTGGTGTACAGGCCGGCGGCGGCGTTGGCGGGAACCGACAGCAAGACGCGAATCGTGCATGAGGCCCCGGCGGCGATGGTGACCCCGGATACCGAAACGGTCTGGGTCGCGATGCCGCCGACGCTGCCGCCACAGTCATTGAACGCGAGACCGTCGAACGTCAGACCGGTCAATGCGGCGTTGAGGTCGTCGGTGAACGCCACCGCCGTCGCCGCGTTGCTGGCGTCGAGGTTGGCGAGCGTGAACTCAAGTGTGACGGTGTCACCGGGGGCCACCGGGTCGTCGATGAAGGCCTTGGAGAGGGACAGCAGGTCAGAATCGATGGTCAACAGATCGGTCGCGGGGTCGACGAGAACGGTGACGCCGCCCTGCGTCGCAGTCATGGTGTTGGTTGTGTTGTTGAAGGTGCCATCGTCCGCCCCAGCGGGAATCAGAATTTCGTATTCGATGGTGCACATTTGGCCGGCCAGCAGCGAGCCGCCGCTGTAAATGAGAAAGGTACTCGATCCGCCCGGTGTCCCCCCACACGTATTCACCGATGGTGCACCGGTGCTGGTGAGATCCGGGGTGCCAGGCAACACGGCGGCGAGGTCATCGGTAAAGGCGATGTCGGTTGCATTGTCGGTAGACGCCGTATTGTCGATGACGAAGCGTAGGGTCACTGTTTCGCCGGGGAGAGAGGGGTCGCCAAGGAACTCCTTGGCAAAGGTCAGTCCGGAGACGGTGAGGTCATCGCTTGCCGGTTGCGAAGCGCGCGCTTCACCGGCGACGGTTGCGAGGACTCCACTGGTGGTATTGGAGTAGGTGCCGGCGACAGCCGATATCGGCACGTTGAGGGTGATGCTGAAAGCGCAGTTCTCACCGGGTGCCAGTACGCCATCCATCAGAGTGAGCAAAGTGTTTCCGGCCGAGGCGACCAAGGAGGAGCCAGCGCCACAGGGTGGATCGGGATTGGACGGTGGGTTGGCGGTCATTCCCGCCAGCACCGTCGTCAGATCGTCGGTGAAGGTGATCGCGGTTGCAGAGTCCGGCGAGTTGGCGGAATGAGTGAGGCTGAAGGCGAGAGTTACCGTCTGTCCGGGTGCCACGGGGTCGTCAACGAAAGACTTGGTCAGCTTCGGCGCCGCGACCACGGTCAAAGTGTCGCTCGCTGGGGCTCCGGTGCGCTGAGCGCCGTCGACGGTGGCGGTGATTTCCTCGGTTGTATTGGTATAGACGCCAGGAGTGAGATCGGAGGGAATGGATAGGGTGACATCGAACGAGCAGGAATCACCAGGTCCCGGGGAGGCGGCCAAATTGCCTGCCGACAACATTAGTCCTTGGCGATCGGTGCCGAAACTGACCAAAGATAGAGAAGATCCATTGCCACAGGGCGGATCCGGAACCGGTGGGAGCGAAATAGTGACTGGAAAGGGGAGAAAGCCGGTGCCGGGGCCGCCGTCGGTCAGTTCGTCGCCAAAGGCGATGTCGGTTGCCCCGGAAGTCGTGCTGACGTTGGTGATCGTGAATCGCAGGACCACATCATCGCCCGGCACCACGACCGGGTCGGGAGCGAAGGTGCCGGTGGCGAGAAATTCTTTGGTCAAGACCGGCGTCGGCTCGACGAAAAGGTCATCCGCAGCCATGTTGCCGACCGTCGGCGATCCGCCGATGTCGCCGGTGATCGCGCTGGTGGTATTGGAGTAGGTGCCGGGGACCGCCCCGGCGGGTACCGCGAGGGAGACTTGAATCGAACACGATCCTTGAGCCGGCAGCGCGCCACCGGTGAACCCGATGGAGGTGCCGCCAACACCGGTCACCGAGCCGCCGCAGGTATTCGAGAGCAGAGAGCTAAAGGTGAGCCCAGGCAAAGCGGGCACTAGACTGCTGAGGTCGTCGTTGAAGGCGACACCGGTCGCCGCCTCATTGCGATCCAAGTTGTGAACCTGGAACTCGAGGGTCACCGTGTCACCTGGGGCGACCGGATCGTCGGCAAAATCTTTGTCGAGAGCCAACGCCGTCACCGTGACTTCGAGGGTGTCGCTGGCTTTGCCGGCCGCTGTGAAGTCTACGAGCAGTTGATCGGTGACGTTGTCGAGGTCCCCAACGCCATTGCCGATCACGTCAACTGTGACCGTGCAGACGGCTCCCACAGCAAGGACTTCGAATCCTACGAAGGTGCTGCCGTTAGCGTCCAGTACGACGGTGCCGGTTCCAGGGACCGCCGTCACCGTCGAGTTGGGGGCGCCGGCACTGACACAGTCGGTGAACGCGTTGTTGGGATCGGCGACGACGACCCCAGCGGGCAGATTGTCGACAAAGTCCAAGTTGCCGACCCGTGAAGCATTGAGGCTATTGTCGATGGTAAAGGTCAAGGTGCTGCGGTCCCCGCGAGCGATCGAGCTGGGAGCGAAACTCTTCGAAAAGCCGGGGAGATTCGTGGCTACGGTCAAGTCGGTGGGCTGGCTCATGCTGCTTCCCGCGCTCGAGTTCAAGGTGATCGCAGGATTGGTGTGGATACCCTGGGTGGCGGCTGTGACATCCACCGAGACCACGCAGGCCTGGTCCGCCCCGAGTTCGACGCCGCTGAGTGAGATCGTGGACCCTCCGTCCGGAGCCACCAGGCTTCCTCCAGCGCGAAACGAGCAGGTGGTCGAGGCGTTGGCGGGGTCGGCGATCACCAATGGGCCGGGAACAACAGGCAGGTTGTCAATGAAACCAATCTCGGAGACCGGCGAGCCTCCACCGTTGGTGATGGTGAAAGTTGCGGTGGCGACCGATCCGGGGCCGATGGTCGTGGGATTGAAACTCTTGGAAAGAGTGGGCTGAGCCTGTGTTGTTCCGGCGAGCGAAAAAGAGAGCACGACAGCAGAACACAGAGAAACCCTGCGACGACTAAGCGACCAACAATTCACGATGCGCATGTTCGCGGATCCCTCCAACAGCAAATGAGCCCATGCGACTATACCCCGAAGGGCCAGATCGCCTAAGAGACTCGCCGGGCACTGGACGAAAGTAGCGCCGAGTTGGATCCAGATTGAACCGAAACTCGTCAACGGCGACCTTATAGTCGAGGACAGTCGTGCGTGGCGGACCCAAAATTCTCGATGAGTTCCTAGTGCTGGAGTGTCAGGCGCGCAATCAGCGCGCCCTCGAGCACCTGGCTCGCCGCTGGCATCAACGTCTGCTCTACCGCGCGATGTCTCTGGTGGGCGAAAGAGACGGCGCGCAGGAAGTGGCGCAAGAAGCCTGGTTAGCCATCGTCAAAGGGCTCAGCAGACTGCAAGATCCAGCACGGTTTGGTAGTTGGTCCTATCGAATCGTCCAGCACAAGGCGGCCGATTGGATTCAACGTCGCCAGCACATCCGTGGTCAGGAAACGGACGCCGAGCCGGAAATTGCTCAACCACCGACCCAAAGTGGTCGCGAAGACTTAGGCGTCCTGCGCGCGGCTATTGCGCGTCTACCGAACGAACAACGACGCGTCATCGAGTTGTTTTACTTGGAGGAAAACTCAGTGCGCGAGATCGCTGAACTGTTGGGCGTCGCCGAGGGAACGGTGAAATCTCGTCTCTTCCACGCCCGCCGCCAGCTCAAACAGTCTCTGGAGGACTCAAATGCGAAACGACAAACAAGACATCGATCGGCTCATTCGCGAAGCGATGAACGAGGAAGAAGCGGCGTTCTACGACGCCTTGGGTGAGCCGTCGGTGCGACAGATGGTGACCGAGGTCTTTGGCGGCCGCATGCGGCGGCTCAACCGCGCTTCAATCTTGATTGGGATCGCCTTCATGGCGCTGGGAGCGTGGAGCGTGCACAAGATCATCGTTGTCGAAGGTACACGCGAACTGGTCCTTTGGGTCGTAGCATTCTTCTTCAGTCTGGGCGCTGTGTTTGGCATGAAGATCTGGTCGTGGATGGAGTTCCAGCGCCACGCGTTGACGCGCGAGATCAAGCGACTGGAAATGCAAATCGTCAGTCTGCGACGGTTTTTTGAGGGTAGGTCATAGCTCTCGCGGTTGTGAATCGCCTTTGCTTCGCTAGCGTGCAACCTGCCCGACAAGAACCTGGCGCAGAGAATCTTCGTTGCCGTCGAGTCCTGCGATGGCAAACTGTACGAAGCTGCCGACCTGCAGGTCTGGATCTTCGCGATGGGTGTCGAAGGCCTGTCGTATGCGAGGGTCGGAGTCGGTTCCTTCGTCCAAGGCGACGTCCAACACCCAATGCAGGCCGGTCAGGCGCACCGTAGGATTAGGGTCCTCCAATGTGGCGTAGATCGCTTCGGCCCTAAGGTCTCGGGCCGACCTCTCGTTGGGCCCTTCTTGAGAAGGAACAAGAGCCAGCGCGAACCTGGGGTCGACTCCTCGACCTTCGTATCGGGACAACGCTGTTTCGACTAAATGCGCAATCTCACGGTTGGGGCCATGGCGCACATCCGCCAGCAGCCAAGCCGCCCCAACGTCATCATTTGAACCTTTTAGTAGTTGATATATCAGCACGTGAGCTGCCGCCAGGCGATCTGATTTCGACCCAGGGACACTTGCCGGTCTGGATAAAGCCTCTCTGGCCCACCTCACTCGCTGCTGCTGGGTCCCTTGACTGAGTTCACGATCTGATGGTGGTTCGGCTTCGAGCGGACGCCGCCGCCGTTTGAGTGTCTGCGTTGCCAACCATGCGACTTCGGAATCGGAATCGGCAGTCGCTTTGAGCAAAAGTCGCTCCAGGTGCCGCTCCAGCTCTGCTCGTCCTCCGGCCTGGTGGGCGAACTGCTGAACTGCAGCCAATCTGTCGGAGGCATCCGGTGAGGCGTACAACAGGATCGCTTGGTCGAGTCGCTCCAGTTCGGCCACCTGCAGATCGTCTGGATCGAGGGAGAGTGGCCTTTCACCCGCTTGTGCCGTGGTTGCGAGGAATGAGCAAATAAATAGAACCGCGTACGTTCTCATGCCCATCTCTAGTAGACGACCACCGTGAAAGGTCGGTCAGCATTGGTAAAGCTGTTGTCCGTCGTGCGCACACCGATCCCTGAGGTTCCAGCGTTGTCGAGCCGAACCGTGCCGGTACTGGGAGGACCTCCCGCATGGCTGTCAATGGTGGCGGTGCGCGGCCGCCCGCTCACATCAATGTTGAACGAGACGGTGTAGATACCCGCCCCACTACGGTTGGCGTCGCTGCATCGCCAGCAACTCTCGACGGTACCGTCGCTACCGACTCGAGCCCAAGCTTTTACCAGTCCATTGCCGTTTTGGTCGTTGGTGGCGGTTCCGTTGGCGCCATTGATGCGAAAAGTCTCCACAGCAGTGTTATCGAAGACGATGACATCTCCGTCTTTCCCTAGCCCCCCCAGGCGCACGGCTCCGGTCTGGCCATCGAGTTCGATGGTGGTGACGAAGTCGTCATCCTTTATCAGAAGGATTCCTTCGTGGGAGTCCCCGCCGACAATCAACTGCGCCAGAAAAGCGTTGTAGGTGAGGGTGGGGAGTCCGTCCGAAGCTCTTAGGGTCAACGACGCCGTGCGTCCGTCGCCACCAGCGGTGTAATCGGCGCCGTTGTCGATTAACACAGCGGAGTCGCCATCCGTATCGAAGACTTCAACGGTTCCGTTGCCAATGGAGACGTTTTGCGCGAATAGGTTTGGCGTCGCTACCAATAGTCCTAGCAGGAATATTCTCACGGCGGTGCAATAGTGCCTTTTTCCCGACATTTGTTTCTCCTCTCTCGATAAATGATCCAGTGATAATGCGCCTTGTTTGATGGGCGAGTCGCATGACCGGCTCGATATCGCTCCAGAAAACTGTGATCGATGTTGATGCGTTGGCTATCGGAAAACAGAAAGATGGCATAAGGGAAATCAAAGGTGTTTGTTCGGGTGGCCTCATCTCCGGCTCTTTTTTTGCACCTATTGTCGGTAGCCTGGGTCGCCCGCGCTGAGACTTAAATGAACGAAGTCCCACCAACTTCGAAGCCGAGGAATGACGACGATGGCCCCTTCCGCGTCGGCGACTGGGAGGTGGACCCTTCGTTACTAGAGGTCAGGAAAGGGGCCGATACACGCCACCTAGAGCCCAGAGTGATGGAGTTGCTGGTCTACCTGGCCCATCATGCTGGTAGAACCGTCTCGCGCGATGAGTTCTTGGACAACGTTTGGCACGATCGCTTCGTGGTCGAGGCGGTGCTGACCCAAGGGATCTCGCAGTTGCGCCGCCTGTTCGAGGACGATCCAAAATCACCTCACTACATCCAAACGGTTCACAGTCGTGGATACCGTCTGGTCGCGGCAGTGACCTGGCTTGAATCAACTCAACCAGAGGAAGATGCCCCCTCGCGGCGGGCCGCCACGAAGGACCGGCGACTGCGCTTTCTAATTGGCGGAGCCGCTACTGCAGTAGTCGCGCTGTTGGCGATATTGGCGACGATGAACAGGCCTGGTGCCGTCGAGGTCTCAGATGGCTACTCTTCGATCGCCGTTTTGCCGTTTGAGAACCTGTCCTCCAGCAGCGACGACTATCTCGCTGCCGGCATCACCGACATGCTCACCACGGACTTGGCCAAGATTCCCGAGTTGAAAGTCATTTCGTTGGCTTCCGCGAGAAGGTATCAGGGACCTGCGGGCGCGATTCCTGAGTTCGCACAGAAGGTGGATGTCAAGACGGTACTCAAAGGATCCGTTTCACATTCAGATGGGCAACTGCGCGTGATCGCCCATCTACTCTCCGGGCAGACCGGAGAACTTCTGTGGGCACAAAGCTACGACAGGGAGGCCGTGGACCTTCTGGAACTCCAGTCAGACATTTCCTACGCTGTTGCTCGCGAGATCCAAGGGCAACTTAGCCTCGACCGTGTGGCGCAGCTCGCCCACCGCGACGAGGTGGACGCCGAGGCCTATCGCGAGTACTTGAAAGGCCGGCTCTATTGGAACCGACGAGATAGAGATTTACCTAAGAGTAAAGAGCATTTCGAATCCGCAATTGAGCTGGCCCCCAATTTTTCGCGCGCCTATGCTGGCCTTGCTGACGCCATCATTCAGCTTGCTAACTACACCATGATGCACCCACAAGAAGCCTTTCCAGAGGCGGATGAATTGGTGCAGCGGGCTCTCGAACTCGATCCTGAACTTGCAGAGGCCCACGCCACCCGCGGTCTGATTCGCACCAATCGCGATTGGGATTGGTCGGCGGCCGAGGAGTCCTATCTTCGGGCCATCGATCTTCAGCCGGGTTATGCCAGTGCACACCAATGGTACGCCGAATGCCTCAGCTTTATGGGCCGCCATGAGGAGGCGCTGGCGCAGATTCGCAGGGCAGTCGAGCTCGATCCATTGTCTCCATTGATGCAGGCTGTTTGGGGCCAGCGCCTCAATGCGGCGGGGGACCACCAAGAGGCCATTCTCAAGCTCGAACAGGCGATCGAAATGGACCCGGCACTGTCGTGGCCGCACCGCGAACTGGCATATGCGTACCGAAGGCTCGGTGACGTTCCAGGCGCGTTGGCACAGCGCCGTCCGTGGCTTGAAAAAAGGGGGTGGAGCGTGGAGGCCTTGAGTATTGTCGACCAGCAAATCGCAGCGCGGGGGGATGCAGGGTTTTGGGCGGCGCGATTGGATCATCTGACCTCGATCGAAGGCCGCTGGGTTCCCGCCATTGAAATCGCCGAAGCTTACGCCGCGCTGGGGCGCTCAGACGAGGCGTTCGAATGGCTCACACGGGCAGTTGACGAGCGATCGGAGTACTTTCCACACCTGATCAAGAGTCCGCTCTTTGACTCGATCAGCGAAGACCCTCGATTTCGCGATCTACTGGAGGAAAGTGGAGTCGTCCGCACCGGGATTGCGCCCGTCCCAAGATAGTTTTTTGAACTCTGAAAGCGCCACTAGTCTTGAGGGGAACAGCTAGCGCCGGCGCGAGAAGATGCGTCCCAGACTGCTCGGGTTCTGGCGGGCCGCACTGCGCTGCATATCTTCAATCGAACGCGGGCGTTCAGCTGATTTTTCAGCCGCCGCCGCTTGGCTCAAGCTCACGACGTGGCTGTTGACCGCCCGCATCAGGTCGCGGCGGGCCAATCTGCCATCTAAGCGCCCATCTTCAACGACCGGCAACGATGCGAAGTTGCAGCGTAAAAACGCCGTGGTCGCCTCCACTAAGCTCATCTGTCGATGAAGAATCTCTCGCGCCGGTGACATGAAGTTGACGACGTCGCCACCTTGGAACTGATCGTCGAAGCCTCCCGAACTCATCACCCGCAGGCAGTCCTTCTCGGTCAGCAAACCGAGAAGGGAACCGTCCTTTTCGTTGACGACCGGAGCCGCCAGCGCTTCTTTCTTGATGAGAAGGTTGACCGCTTGGTGGATGTTGGTGTTGGGGTAGAGGACGAGGCGAACCGGCGTAACTAAAGACTCGATCGAAGGAATCGAAGGCCCCGGTTTCACGCGGCGACCTCCGTTTGCGTCTCTTCGCGCATGTGCGCGAGGCCGCAACCGCAATTGCTACACACGATGACTTCGCCGTCGGGTCCTACGATTCCTTCTGCTCCTCCACACGAACCCTTGAGCGGCCTTCTGCCCAGTAGCACGCCGACCGCCATGGCGAGCATAATGAGTGCAATCACACCGCCGGAGAGCAAAACCAGTGTCATACTGACAATGGTACAGTAACCCCCACTCCCCCGTTTAGGCCAAAAACCACAGTCATGTTTCGGTCAATAGCAAAGAGACACTTCATCTACTTGGGCCTTTTCTTTTGTGGGCTGTTGGCGGTGCCAACCGCGAAAGCGCAGGAACGGCTACTCGATTACCAACGCCAGGTCACACCGGACGGCGTGGGCCGCGGCCGAGCTGTGGTGGTTGATGCGGCAGCTGTGGCAGACGACCCTTCGGCATTGTGGATCGAACTTCCGGATGGAACCACGCGCCTTGCGGTGCGGGATGGCGCCGAGCGGAGAGGACCTGAGGACATAGCGTGGCGGGGACGTTTTGCTGGCCGCGGTCGCAGCCGCGTTGTCCTGACCTTGCTTGGCGAAATGGTCGTCGGCAGATTCTCGGACGACGAACAGGTGGTTTTGCTGGAACCAACAGCGGCAGGTCATCGAATTCGAGAAGTCGATGCCTTTCAGTTTGCTCCGGAAGGTGAGCCCCTGCCCGCCCGCACTCCAGCAAAGTTTCCCCACTTGACGACCTCGTCGGTGGACCCGGTCGATGGCATCGACATCATGGTGCTCTACAGCTCGCAGGTGACCGCAGCGATCGGCGATCCGCCCGCCGTGGCGGCCCATATCCAGTCGGCTATCGACGTCACCAATACCGCTTTTATTGACAGCGATATGGACGCACGCTTCGTCCTCGTCCATCACGAGGAGACGACCCGGAATGAGGTCGGAGGAGATCTCACTGCCGACTTGCAGTGGTTGGCATCGAATGCCGGCGTCGCGGCCTTACGCGATCAATATCGGGCGGACATGGTCGGATTGCTGGTTTCCTCTGGTGATTACTGTGGCCGCGCTTACCTGATGAACAACCCAAGTCCTACATTTGAAGATTCGGCCTTTCAAGTCACTCATTTCGGATGTGCGGTGGGCAATCTCACTTTTGCTCACGAGCACGGCCACAACATGGGATTTGAGCACGATCCGGCCAACGGTGGGAATCCCGCCAACGCCTCGTATCCTTGGTCGTTTGGCCACTTTGTCGACGGTTCTTACCGTACCGTCATGTCGTATTCGAGCGAATGCACATTGGGCTGCACGCGAGTCGCACACTTCTCGAATCCGGGGATCGATCATGCTGGGGCGGCAACTGGCATCAACAACACCCGCGACAACGCCCGCAGTGGAGACCTTACGGCGCCGATCGTCACCGACTTTCGCCTACGTGCGGCTGTGCCAGATCTCGTTGTCACTGGAGCTGGTGTCACCGACACCACGCCAACCACCATCGAGACCTTCACCACCAACGCCACGGTGCAGAACCAAGGCGCGGGCATGTCTGACGCATCGACTTTGCGCTATTACCGGTCCGACGACTCCGTCATTACGACTTCCGACACGGAGATGTCGACGGATGCTGTTTCATCTTTGGCCGCCGGCGGCAACGAAGCGTTGAGTGACGACCACAGCATCGCAACGGCGGGTACCTATTGGGTGGGCGCTTGCGTCGACAGTGTTGCCGGTGAGTCCGATACGGCCAACAATTGCTCCAGCGGAGTTCAGGTGGTGGTCAGCGAGCCGGCGTGCAGCTTGACGTTGTCGGGCTCTACGGTAACTGGTGCGGAGACCTTCAACGGGTGCACGATTACGGCAGGGCCGTCTTGGGACGTGAGCCCAACGGGAGCGGCTACTCTGACCGCAAGCCAATGGATCGCGTTCGGCAATGGGGTCAGCGTGCAGGCGGGTGGAACCCTCACAGTCGAGCTGGTTCCTTAGCAACAACCCGAGGCCGATCTGACGGCCAACTTCAGAAAGTGCCCAGTCAGAAAGTGTCTAGTCAGAAAGCACCCAGTCAGAAAGCGCCTAGCATGCTCTCGGAGTAGCTACCGTCTGGACGGTGAAGAACGAATAGAGCCGATACCTCACCGGGGATGGCACCTTCAGACTCATCCGGACCGAGCACAAATAGCGCGGTCGCCCACGCGTCGGCACTAGTGCAATTGGCAGCGATGACGCTGACCGAGGCTCCTCGGTGTTGCATCGGTCGTTTCCGCCGTGGGTCGAGGAGATGCGAAACCGAGCTACCGTCTTCGAGTTGCCGGAAGTTCCGGTAATCCCCGGATGTCGCCAGGGCTTGATCTTCGAGCTCGATGATCCTTTGCGTTGCACCGGAGCCGTCCGGTTGCTCGATGGCGACGCGCCATCGGAGATCCGCTTGCGGCCGGCCGAGCGCCCGCACCTCGCCGCCAACCTCGATCAGTGCGTCGAGAACACCCGTACTGAGCAAAGCGTCGGCAACCCGATCGACGCCGTAGCCCTTGGCGATGGCGGAGAGGTTGATTTCGAGAGCCGGGTGCACTTTTGTCAGGGTCGATGCTTCGGCGTCGACCAAGAGCTTCTGGTAGCCGACGCGTTGTGCGATCTGTTGCAGGTGTTCTTCACTGGGAAGCTCGCTGTCGTCCGATCCGAAACCCCAGGCGTCAATCAACGGCCCGGCGGTGATGTCGAAAGCGCCGCCCGTGGCTTCAGCCACTTCCTGGGCCCGCACGACGACGTTGAGCACATCTTGTGACACCGAAAACGGCTCGGTCGACTGCGTGGCATTGAAGCGGGAGACTTCGGAGTCTGGCTTCCATGTCGACATGCGCGCGTCGACATCATCGAGGGCTTCTTGGATCAAACTTGCCATTTGCTCCTTGTCGAACTCCGTTCCGCGATCGACGGGTACGACAACCCGGTAGGTTGTTCCCATTGTCGGGCCCTCAAAGACCCACTGTGGAGAGGGAGCGTCATTGCCTTCTTGCAATCCACAACCGACGATGGCTCCAACTGCGATGACTGCACAGAGAGATGGCAAGTTGAACCGAGCAACCCTCATCAGGCCCTGTTCTCGGCGAACGGCTCGCCCACTCTGACTGTGAAGGAAAGCGCTCGCCTCGGCTCCGCTTGGCGCCGGAGCGATTTCTTTGGCGACCGCTCTGAACATGCGCCAGCGGAGACGCCGCCGAGAGCCAGCGGCTGCTGAGGCGTTTGAAACTTCCGAAGACAAGCGGAACCGCAAGTTATGAAGCTGTCTATCCGAAGTCGTCGAAGAGGATGTTCTCGCGCTCCACGCCGAGACCGTCCAACATGTCCATGCAGGCTTTGAGCATCATCGGCGGCCCACACAGGTAGTACTCGATGTCCTCCGGCGCGGGGTGGTCTTTGAGGTAGTTGTCGTAGGCCACCTGATGAATGAATCCGGTGTAGCCCTCCCAGTTGTCCTCCGGCTGGGGTTCGGACATCGCCAGGTGCCACTCGAAGTTGTCGTTCTCGGCGGCGATGGTGTCGAAGTGGTCGACGTAGAAGGCCTCGCGCAGACTGCGCGCACCGTACCAAAAGGTCACTTTGCGGTCCGTGTGCAGGCGTCGGAACTGGTCAAAGATGTGGGAGCGCATCGGCGCCATGCCGGCGCCGCCGCCGATGAACATCATCTCTGCGTTGGTTTCCTTGGCAAAGAACTCCCCAAACGGACCGCTGATGGTGACTTCATCGCCCGGTTTCAAGTTGAAGACGTAGGACGACATCTTGCCTGGGGGTACATCCGGCATCCGCGGTGGCGGCGAGGCAATACGAATGTTGAGCATGATGATGCCGCGTTCTTCCGGGTAGTTGGCCATCGAATAGGCGCGCGTCACCGGCTCTTCGACTTTCGACACGTACTGCCACATGTTGAAGTTGTCCCAGGCGTCGCGGTACTCCTCTTCGATATCGAAGTCCTTGTACTCGACGACGTGCTCGGGCGCCTCGATCTGGATATAGCCGCCGGCGCGGAAGGGCACTGCTTCGCCCGCTGGGAGTTCGAGGACCAGTTCCTTGATGAAGGTTGCGACGTTTTCGTTTGAGCGCACTACGCACTTCCACCGCTTGACGTCGAAGACCTCGGCCGGCAATTTGATTTCGAGGTCGTTCTTGACCTTGACTTGGCAAGAGAGACGGATCCCGGCCGCCGCCTCGGCGCGAGAGATATGGCCTTCTTCTGTCGGCAGCAGGGCGCCGCCACCCTCACAGACCTCGACCGTGCATACGCCGCAACTGCCCTTACCGCCGCACGCCGACGGAATGAAGATCTTGTTGGCGGCCAGCGTCCCGAGCAGAGTCGATCCCGCTTGCGTCGTCAGCGCCTTGTCGGGATCGTCGTTGATGGTGATAGTCACATCTCCGGTGGAAACCAGACGCGACCGCGCGATCATCAACACGCCCACCAGGGCGACAATCACCCCTGTGAACATCAGGACGCCGAGAAGGATGGTGGTCATACTTCTTCGAGCCCTACAGTTGCACGCCGGCGAAAGCCATAAAGCCGATCGCCATCAAGCCGGTCAAGATAAAAGCCATGCCCAGACCGCGTAGCCCTTTGGGCACATTGGAGTAGCGCATGCGTTCACGGATGGAGGCCAGGGCCACGATCGCCAAAGCCCAGCCGATTCCCGATCCGAAGCCAAAGACGACACTTTCACCAAAGGTGTAATCGCGCTCGACCATGAACAGCGACGCGCCGAGGATGGCGCAATTCACCGCGATCAAAGGCAGAAAGACGCCCAAGGCCGAGTAGAGCTTGGGCGCATAACGGTCGAGAACCATTTCGACGATCTGCACCGCCGCGGCAATGGTGCCGATGTAGGTGAGAAAGCCGAGAAAACTCAGGTCGTACTCGGCCAACCCCGGACTGATCCAGGCCAGACCGCCCTCGCGCAGCAGGAAGTTGTAGATCAGATTGTTCATCGGCACGGTGAGCCCGAGGACGAAGACCACCGCGGACCCAAGTCCGACTGCCGTATCGACTTTCTTGGAGACCGCCAGAAACGAGCACATGCCGAGAAAGAAGGCGAGCGCCATGTTCTCGACGAAGATCGATTTGACCGCCAGGCTGAGGTAATGCTCGAGCATCTAAGCCTCGGTGATCTGCCACGTTTGTGGCGAAAGGTTGAAGATGGTGCCAATCGCGCGGCGGCCAACCAAGCCGGACGCAGGCGTATTCACTGCAATACGTCGAGGACGGCGAGGGAAGGACAACAAGGCGAGTGGCGCCATATGCGGCCTTGCAGTAGAACGCTGGCAGATCATCGAGGCTTCACTCCTTTTCGACTTGTTCGGGCTTCCACACCCGCAAGATCCAAATCAGAAACCCGATGATGAAGAACGCTCCTGGCGACAGCACCATCAGCCCATTGGGGTTGTACCAACCGCCCTCCGACACCAGAGGCAGAATCTGTTGGCCGAAGAGTGAACCCGAACCAAAGAACTCGCGCAGTGCGGCGGTGATCATCAGGATCCAGGCATAGCCGAATCCGTTGCCAAGGGCGTCAACGATAGATGCTCCGGGGCCGTTTTGCATCGCGAAGGCCTCGGCGCGGCCCATGACGATGCAGTTGGTAATGATCAGACCGACAAACACCGACAACTGTTTGGAGATGTCATAGACGAACGCCTTCAAGATCTGGTCGGCGAGGATTACCAAGGAGGCGATGATGGTCAACTGGACGATGATGCGGATATTGGTGGGGATCAGATTTCGTAGCAGACTGACGAAGAAGTTCGACAGGGTGAGTACGAAGATCACTGCCAGGCTCATGACCAGAGCGGTGTCCATCTTCGTGGTCACAGCCAAAGCCGAGCAGATGCCGAGCACCTGCAGCGCGATCGGATTGTTGTTGAACAGCGGGTCGAGGAGGACGTCGCGCGTCTTCGCCATTACGCAGCCTCCTCCAGCCGTTGACCTTCGAGTCGCTCGCGTTCCAATCGCTCAAGATACGGCCCGAAGCCATCCTCACTGAGCCAGAAGCGCATCAAGTAGGTGACACCGCGGCTGGTGATGGTGGCGCCGGACAAGCCGTCGACCCGATTGGGGTCCTGCTCGGGGCTACCCGCACGACCCTTGATGACCTCGATGGTGGGTTCGCCCGAGACGTCAAAGACCTGGCGCCCAGGCCACAAAGCCTTCCAGCGTGGGTTGTCGACCTCCCCGCCGAGACCCGGGGTCTCTTTGTGGTCGTAGAAAGTCAGGCCGCGCACGGTCGTTAGATCGGAGTCCAGTGCGACAAAGCCGTACAGCGTCGACCACAGGCCCTTGCCCTCCACCGGCAGCACCACCATTGCCAGCGATCCGTCATCATTGAATCGTTCGTAGACCAGAGCTTGATTGGGTAGGCGCTGCACCCGCGCTGGATTCTCCGGCGCCCGGCTGCTAGTGCTGGGATCGGTCGAAGCCTTTTTTTGGTCGAAGGTGCGGGGATCGACATCGGCGACTTCCTCGCCGGTGCCGAGATCGATCACTTTCATTTGAATCGACGCGAAGCGGCGGTCGACCTCTTCAGCGGAGAGCTTTTCGTCTTCTTCCTTGAGGCCGGCCGCGAGCAGCACGTTCTGCTGTTTGTCGAGAGTGGCGTTGGCGTCTTGGCGTTCCTTGAGTTGCACCGCAGCGCCGGAGACGACGATGGCGCAAACGACGCAGACCGCGGCGGCAAACAGCAGGGTGTAGAGCACGCTACGCTGCATAGCGTTCCTTCCGCCGTTTGATGTTGCCGCGTATGACGTAGTGGTCGATGGTGGCGGCGAACACGTTCATGAGCAGAATGGCCAGCATCATGCCCTCGGGATAGGCCGGGTTGACCACGCGAATGAGGATCGCGAAGACGCCGATCAGCAGGCCGTAGATCCAGCGTCCGCGCTGAGTCTGGGCGGCCGAGACCGGATCCGTCGCCATGAAGACCGCGCCAAAGGCCCAACCGCCGAGCACCATGTGCCACCAAATGGGCATGCCGAAGAACGGATTGGTCTCCGAACCGATGGCGTTGAGCAGCGCGGCCGTAACCGTTGACCCCAGCACCACACCGAGCATGATGCGCCACGATCCAATGCCGCTGGCGATCAAGATCAAAGCGCCGATGAGACAGGCGAGAGCCGATGTCTCTCCCATTGAGCCGGGGATGAAGCCCAGAAAGGCGTCCCACCAATCGAGGCCGGCGATCCCCGCCATGCCATGGGTCGCGGCGTTGGCCAAAGCGGTAGCCCCGGAAACAGCGTCAATTGAGGTGTCGGCGGCGGTCCAAACGCGATCGCCGGAAATCTCAGCCGGATAGGCGAAGAACAAGAAAGCGCGGGCGGTGAGGGCCGGGTTGAGAATGTTCATTCCAGTGCCGCCGAAGATCTCCTTGCCGAGTACCACGCCAAAGCTGATGCCCAGGGCCACCTGCCACAGTGGAATGGTCGGCGGCAGGATCAGGGGAAAGAGCATCCACGTCACCAGGAAACCTTCGTTGATGTCGTGCTTGCGCACGATCGCGAACAGCGCTTCCCAAGCACCACCGACGGCGAGCGTAACGATCACCACCGGCAGGTAGTAGAGCGCGCCATGAATCCAGTTGGCGGCAAAGCTACCCGGGTCGAAAGTCAAGCCCAGGGTGCCCATGAACGCGGTTCGCCAGTTGTCGAGCGGCTGCGCCCCTGCGGCGATGGCGTTATGGATCTGGTAGCCGGTGTTGTACATCGCCATCGCCACGCAACCGGTCAAGGCAAAAACCACTGTCATCATCATGCGCTTGAGGTCGAGGCCGTCGCGCACGTGGGCGGGACCGGAGGTGGTCTCGCCCGGCGTATATAGGAAGGTGTCCTGCGCCTCCCACAGCGGGTAGAACTTGGCGAGCTTGCCTCCGGGGCGGAAGTGCTTTTCCTGACGGTCCAACTGGCGACGGAGCCACTGCATCAGTTGCCCCTCTCCAGTTCGTCGAGGACGCCGCGCAAAGCCGATCGATAGTCGTTCTTGCCGGGACAGACGAAGGTCCACAGATCGACGTCCTCTTCCACCAGCTCCAGACAGCCGAGCTCCTCTGCTTGCTCGAGATCCTGCATCAGCAGTGCCTTGAGCAAAAAGGTGGGCTCGAAGTCGAAGGGGTTCACCCGTTCGTGAAGACCGATCGGCACGATGGCACGCTTCGAGCCATTGGTGGAGCTACCAAACGCGAATTGCTTGCCGCTGCTCAATGCTGAAGTGAAGGCACGAGTGAGTGAGAACAAATTGCCGCCAGGCTTCAGCCAGCCCAGGAATTCGCGCTCGCGGTTTTCGTCAATGGCTGAGATCTGCCGATCGAAACGACCCAGGAATGCTGTTTCTGAGTCGGTGACCTGCCGGCCGGAGAGAACCGACCCGGCGATGGTTCGCACATCGGCATTGGATTCGGCTTGCAGGATTTCGAAGATCGAAGCACCCCGGGCAACACGTAGCCAGCGAGCGTCGTCCGCCGCAGGCCCGCCGTAGGCGACTACGCGTTGGCTGTCGATGGTGCCGGTCAGCGCCAAGTGACCCAAGGCTACGGCCTCTTGGGCGTCGAGATGCCAAACAGTTCGTTCCGCGCTTACCGGGGCCAGGCGATGAATTTGGTAGCCGGCGGTTCCCGCAGGATGCGGCCCGGAGAAGATTTCGTGGCGTACGCGATCGTTCTCGGGCAGTTCCAGGGAGTAGCCGGGCGCCGTGGTCACATAGACCTTGCCTTCGGTCAAGCCGGTTAAAAGCTGGACGCCGGCGCGGAACTCATCTTCGCGGCCGGCAATGGTGCCGATCGGATTTGGCGCCAGCGGCTGGGAGTCGGTGGCGTTGACCAAGATCGCAGCAGGGCTGTCGCCGGGCTTGGCGACGCGCCCAAAAGGACGAGAGCGGATCGCCGACCATTCTCCGGATTCCAACAGCAGAGCGCGAATCTCGTCGCCGGAAAGCTCCTCCGGGGCCTTGCCGTTGTAGGCCTCAAACGACACCGGTTCGGCCGACTCATCGACGGCGATGACCAGAGAAAGAAACGCGCGGCGTTCGCCCCGATGCACGGCCTCAACGGTGCCGCCGAAGGGGGAGGTGTAGACGACGCCGGGGTTCTTTTTGTCCTCGAAAAGCGGTTCTCCCGGGCGCACCCGATCGCCGGCCTGCACGCGCATTGTCGGCTTAAGGCCGATGGACTCTGAGCCCAGCACGGCGACGTACTTGGGCGTCGAGGCGACTTCGGTTTCCGGCCGCGCCTGCCCAAGAATGGGAAGGTCAAGACCTCGTTGAGAACGATGAACAGCCACGATGCTGGTTGGAGTGAACGGTTACACGCAAAGGCAGCCCGAGATGCTCTGCGGGCTGCCCTGCAACGGCAAAGTATAGGAGCTTGTGAAGTTCTTCACAAGCTGCCAGGGAGTTAATTTCCCTGCGATTGAGCCTGTTCGATCCGATCGCGGAGCGAATTGGCCGCTGCTCCCACCGCCTCACGATCGACAGTCAGAACTTGGTTGTTGTCGACCACAATCTTGCCGTCAACGAGCACCGTCCGCACATCCGCCGCTTTGGTGGCGTAAACCAGGGTCGAGTACGGGTCGCTGGCTGGAATCTGGTGCAAGCCATCGGTTGCCACGACGATGACATCGGCCCGCTTGCCGACCTCCAGAGATCCGATACGGTGGTCGAGGTCGAGAGCCTTTGCTCCGTCGATGGTGGCCATGCGTAACGCCTGGCGAGCGCTCACTACCGTTGGATCGTTGTCGTCGACTTTGTGGAGTTTGGCCGCGGTATCCATCTCCTCCCACAGGTTGAGATCGTTGTTGCTGGCGGGACCGTCGGTGCCCAAACCGACGGCCACTCCTGCTGCCAGCATCTCCGGAACCGGGGCAATGCCGGCTGCGACCTTCATGTTGGATTGCGGACAGTGGGCGACACCGACCCCGTTGGCGGCGAGGAGGTCGATTTCTTCACCGTCCGGCCAGATCATGTGGGCGGCGAGCACGCGGTCCTCGAGAATGCCGAGTCGGTTGAGGTGGCGTACCGGGGTCGTTCCGTGGCGCTCGTTGATGGTTGCGAGTTCGGTGCGGTCTTCCGCCAGGTGAATCATGAAGGGCGCATCCAGTTCTTCAGCCAGATCGTGAGCGGCGACCAGATGCTCGGGTGACACCGTATAGGGAGCGTGGGGAGCTACGGCAGGGATAACTCGTGGATGGTCGCTCCAGGTCTCGACGAACGCGCGGGTCGCGGCCATCACTTCGTCCCAGGTCGCGTAGTCCGGCGCCGGAAAGTCGATCAGAGTCTGCCCCAGGATCGCCCGTATGCCGCAACGGTCCACTTCCTCGGCAATGGCGTTTTCGAAGTAGTACATGTCCACAACCGTCGTGGTTCCCGAACGCAGCATCTCGGCGCAGGCGAGTTGCGTGCCCAAGCGGACGAAGTCTTCGTCTACGAACTCCGCCTCCGCTGGGAAGATGTGTTCCTGCAGCCATTCCATCAGGGGTAGGTCGTCGGCGAGACCGCGAAAAAGCGTCATGGGTACGTGGGTGTGGGTGTTGATGAGTCCGGGCAGAATGAGACCGCCGTCGGCGTCGATGACTCGGTCGGCGTGGAAGTCTGTGGTGACTGCGTCGCGCTCACCTACGGCAACGATCTCGCCTTGCTCAATCGCAACCGCGCCGTCTTCGATTGTGGTGTCGTCGCCATCCATGGTGAGGACGGTGCCGCCTAGCAGAAGAACGCGGTCGAGTTGGGGCGGCGCGAAGGCCACACCTTGCGGCTGCCAGGTCTGCGGGTCGGGGAAGACTTCGTTAGCTGGGTCGACGACCTCCAACCATTCGGGTTCGACGCGGATGAGCAGCAACGACTCCTCGCGATCGGGCCAGTGAGGAGCCCATTCTTCTTTCCAGTACTTCAGTTTGGCCTCAGCATCGTTGACCAGCGTGGCTCGTCCGTGCAAGGTGACGTAGGCGGGTGGATCGGCCTGAAAGTAGTGCAAAGTCACTCGAGGATCGCGGCGCAGCTCTTCCACCTTGCGGCTTTGGGGGTTGGTCGCCATCCACACCACGAAGTTCTCGCCGGGAAGATGAGGATCCATAATGCGAGACCTGGCCCGCCCATCATCGCCCTGAGTGATCAAGGTGACGAAGCCGGCGTTCTCGGCCACCTCGCGAGCGGCATCGACGAGAGTCGACTCATCCGCTGATGTTGGAAAAGCGAGGACAACAATTCCCAAAACGGCCCCCGCGAACCCCTTCTTCATAGTGTTTGTAACCTGGTTCCCAAACATCGATGAAGTTTAGCCTGATCTTTTCATCAGACTTCGTCCAGGATGCAGTAAATCACTGAATCTACGGCGTTACGCTTCCTCGAGATCCTCAACGTAGCTACCGCTACGCCTGCGTCGATCCTCGCTCACAAGCCTTGTATCTTCAGCCATTTGCGGCACCCTGACTCCAACTCTGGTGAGAAGGTCCGGCTAGCGAACTTGTTTCACGCATTGGTCTTTTTCTAAGATCCGGCCAGCTTTGCGGTTGGCAGCTTTGCCGTTGGTTTGAACAGCGTGGCGCGAAAGGAGCTCCTATGAGCAAACGAGTTGGTCTCGGCCAATTTGGTTATCTGGGTACTGGTTATCTGGGTGCTGGTTATCTACGTGCGGGGTGTCTGGTCGTTGCAGTTGTGGCTTTGGTCGCGTGCGGCGGACCTCCGTCGCAGGATCCCGTTAGCCTCGTGGATTTATTTCCGCAGGCAACGGTGACTTCAGAACTCGCCAACGGCGAGACACAGCCCGCCGACCGCCAATCCACACGGTGGGAGTTTTCGGGGACATCTGCGGCCTCTGATAGTTGGAATGCCGCAATGGGGGTTGCCGGCTTGCAAGTGGAGGATGCGGCCCTGCGCGGCTCCGCGAGCGACGACTTTCCATTGATCTACGCCGCCATCGAAGGGCCTCCTGGCGGTGACACGCTGCACCAAATCCATCTGCGGCTGATGAGCGACCGCGCTGTCGAGCTCTCGGCGCGGGTTATGGACGAACCTCCTTCCGGCCCGCGCGGGCCGATCGAAGGCGTGTTCCCGTGGCCGTTTCAGGCTTCGGTTGAAGCCGGTGACGACTGGCAAGACGTGGTAATGACCGCGACCACCGAGGTCCCAGTCGATGGGGAGGCCTTTTTGGTCTTGCGCCTGGCCGACTCTGCCGGCGATTTTGCACTGCAGTCGGCGGGCATCACCTACCGCCGAGCCAGTTTGTTGGCGGCCGAGCCGACGGTCACCTGGCAAGGTGTACAACACATCTACAAAGAAGCCATTGTCGCCCGCGTCGGGGACACAATTGCCTATGACCTGACCCTACCGAAGGATGCGTGGCTCGATTTGGCCCTCAGTCAGTTGGGGGCGGCGTCAGCTCGGTTCGCGGTGACAATTGAAAGCGATGGCAAGAACGAGGGCGAGGCCGAGGAAGTTTTGACGCAGACGCCCGAAGTCGGTGATACCTGGGAGCCGACCTCCGTCGACCTTTCGCAATGGTCCGGTCGCGATGTGCGCCTGTCTTTGTCCTTGGAAGCGGCAGGAGAGGGGTCTCCAGTGGGGCTGTGGGGCGCTCCGGTGGTGCGGTCGCGAACTCCTGAAATCGCTGGGCCGCGTGGCGTCATCGTGGTGGTGACCGACACACTGCGCCGCGATCATCTCGGCATCTATGGCTACGAACGAGATCCAGCTCCAGGGCTGACGGCTTTGGCAGAGCAGGGAGCGGTGGCCATGGATCCGATCTCGCAGTCGTCGTGGACCAAGCTGGCGGTGACCTCGCTGTTCACCTCGATGTACCCTTCCAGCCATACGGTCACCAACTTCCACGACCGCCTGCCGGCGGCGGCGCAGACCATGGCCGAAATCTACCGCGATGCCGGCTACGCAACCTTAGCGCTGTCGTCGATTCCGTTCACCGGACGGTTTACGAATCTGCACCAAGGCTACGAGACCATGTATGAGTCGTCGTCGTTGCAAAACACCAAGGCCAAGACCGCCCGCATTCAGGTCGAGCGCCTCCTGTCCTGGCTCGAACCCCGCCACAAAAGTCCCTTCTTTGCTTTCTTGCACGTTGCCGATCCGCACAGTCCGTACGAGCCCTATGAACCCTACGACGATCTCTACGGTGCCGACGGCGATGTCGAGGAGTACTTGCGTCAGCAGAACGCGGTGAGGCCCTTCATTGAGCATTCCCCTTTGATGCGTGTGTTCGGGATGCCACGCCGCGACGAGATCCAGGCAGCGGGATTGGATCCGGATGCCTACGTGGGCTACGAACTCGATGCTTATGACGGCTCGATCCGGGGCATGGACGACGAACTGCAAAAACTGATTGCAAACCTGGAGGAGTGGGGTTTGCGCGACGAGGTGATCGTCGCCTTCGTATCCGATCACGGAACCGAGTTTCTTGACCACGACGCGCATTTCCATGGCCACACGGTGTATGGAGAGCTCAATCAAGTGCCTCTCATCATGTGGGGGCCTGGGTTCATCCCCGAGGGCGTTCGCCTCGAGGGACCGACTCAGACCATCGACATGATGCCCACAATGCTCGAACTTTCCGGGTTACCGCTGCCGCAACAGACGCAGGGCCGGAGCTTGGTACCGGAGATTCGAGGCGAACGGACATTGCGCACCCAGCCGGCGTTCACCGAGGTGTTTGCCGAAGACGTGCGGTCCGAGGAGGAAGATCAATACAACTGGTCGGCGCTGAGCACCACGGAATGGAAGCTGATTGTCAAGCAACGGCCGGACGGCGAGGTCGTTTCCACCGAACTCTACGACCGCACTGCCGATCCGTTGGACCAGAACAACGTGGCTGGCGAAAATGAAGACGTCGTCGCGTCGCTCACCGCCGACCTCGACGCCTGGCGGGCGGAAACCGAGCGTCGACGGTTGCCTTCCGACGCTGAGTTCGGACAGTCCTTGAGCGACGCTGAAGCAGAGAGTCTGCGCAGTCTGGGTTATCTACAGTAGGGGTTATCTACAGTAAGGGTTATCTACGGTAGGGGTTTTCTACAGTAGGGGCTATCTACAATAGGGTCGGCCTGCAGTAGGAAAGATCCTCACCTCACAGCACATCGTTTTCAGGAGGAACCCCATGTACAAGCTTTTGTCGCCATCCATCACCGCCAGCGATCTCGCCGCCAGCCGCAAGTTCTATGAAGATGCGCTCGGACTCGAAGTCACCGACACCTACGAAGAAGACGGCAAAGTCCTCGGCCTCAAGATGCAGGCGGGCGGCGTCCAGTACTTTCTTTCGCAGGACGACTTCGCCAAGGGCAGCGAGCGCACCAAGGGGGTCGGTATGCGCTTCTACATTTCCTGCGACGACGTGGACGCAGCAGCAAAGCGGGTGGAGGAGTCCGGCTACGAATTCTTCCAGCCCCTGACCGATCAACCCTGGGGGACGCGGGACTTCGCGGTCCAGGATCCGGACGGCTTCATCACCACGGTCAGTCGCGAGGGGATGTAGAGGACCGAGTCACCAAAAAACGGGGCTACGAATCAAGGAGTCGCTGCGCGCGCTCGATGACGTTGGCGACGGTGAATCCGTAGCGTTCCGCGAGGTCACCCGCTGGTGCCGAAGCGCCGAAGCCTTCGATTCCCAGGATGTCGCCTTGATCGCCGACATAGCGTTCCCACCCCAGAGGACTGGCAGCCTCGACCGCCAGGCGTTTTCCAGTCGCGGGCAATACTGACTGCCGGTAGTGATCGCTCTGGGCATCGAAAAGCTCCCAAGACGGCAAACTGACAACCCGTACATTCACTCCGTCTTCGCTCAATTGGCGTCCGGCATCCACTACCAAGGGCACTTCTGACCCGGTGGCGATGAGAATCAGATCCGGGTCGCTGTCGGCGCCGGAGAGTACGTAGCCGCCGCACGGCACTCCCTCAGCCGCGCCTTCCAGCGTCTCCGCCAGGATCGGCAGCCCTTGGCGGGTCAGCGACAGCGCAACCGGACCGCCACGATGAGCCGCCGCCACTTTCCATGCCTCCGCGGTTTCGGCGGCGTCAGCCGGGCGCAAGACCAAGAGGTTGGGGATCGAACGCAATGACAGCAACTGGCTGATGGGCTGATGGGTGGGCCCGTCCTCACCTAAGAAAATGGAATCGTGGGTAAAGACATAGACCACGTGCAGACCCATGAGTGCTGCAATGCGGATGGCCGGCCGCATGTAGTCGGAAAAGATCAAAAAGGTGCCGCCGTAAGGGATGAACCCAGGGGTCAATGCCAGACCGTTGAGGATCGAACCCATGGCGTGCTCGCGCACGCCAAAGTGGAAGTTTGGAGCGTCACGCTTCTCCGCCGAGAAGACGGGTTGTCCGTCAAGGAAGGTCTTGTTGGAACCGGTGAGGTCGGCCGAACCGCCGGCAAGTTCAGGGGTGTTCCGGGCCAGGCCGTTGAGCACGGCCCCGGAGGCTTTGCGGGTGGCCATGGGGCCGTCTTCCGGAGTGAATTCGGGAATCCCGGCGGCAAAGTCATCGTCGAGAGATCGGGCGAGGCGCCGGTCGAGTTCCGCCGCCGGTCGAGGGTGTTGGCGACGGTATTCATCCAGCAGTTCCTGCCATCCAGCGTGCTTTTGCGCTCCTCTTTGAGCGGCGTGAGCGAACGCTGCGGTCGCCTCCTCGGGTACCAAGAATCGGGCATCCTCCGGCCAGTCCAGGGCGACTCGCGTGCGTGCGGCTTCCTCGTCTCCCAGCGGAGACCCATGCGCGGCTGCGGAGTCTTGCTTGTTGGGGCTGCCGAAGCCGATGTGGGTGTGCACGGAGATCAGACTCGGTCGATCCGCTTCGGCGGTCGCCGCAGCCATGGCTTGGTCGAGCGCTTGTAAGTCGTTGCCGTCTTCGACCTCTGCCACGTGCCAGCCATAAGACTCGTAGCGCTGCAGGACGTTCTCCGAAAAGGTGAGGTCGGTCGAGCCGTCAATCGAAATGCGGTTGTCGTCGTAAAGGCAAATGAGCTTGCCCAGGCGCAAGTGGCCGGCCAGCGAGCAGGCTTCAGACGTCACGCCTTCCATGAGGTCGCCGTCACTGGCGATGACCCAAGTTCGGTAGTCGAACAGCGGGAAGTCCGAACGATTGAAGCGTTCCGCCAGCATCTGTTCGCCGATCGCCATACCAACCGCAGTGGCCAGTCCTTGGCCGAGCGGCCCGGTGGTCGTTTCCACGCCGGGAGTGTGTCCGTACTCGGGATGTCCTGGGGTCTGCGAATCCAGTTGACGGAAATTCTTGAGTTGGTCGATCGAAAGATCGTAGCCCGCGAGATGCAGCAGGGCGTAGATAAGTGCCGAAGCATGGCCGCAAGACAGCACGAAGCGATCGCGATTGGGCCACTCAGGTTGCTGAGGGTCGAACGCCAAGTGCTGCGTCCACAACTGATAGGCCATCGCGGCCTGTCCCATCGGTGCGCCGGGATGCCCGGATTTGGCTGCCTCGACCATATCGATGGCCAGGAATCGGATGGTGTTGATGGCGAGTTGATGATCCATTTGCGGTGCCCTTTTTGTGAGTGTGAATATAGACCATGTTGATTGTGGAACTTCTCGCTGGCGGTACGATCTGCAGCGTGAGTTCAAGGCATGTAGACCCTCAGATCTCTTTGATGAAGGCGGTTCTTAGTGGAGCTCATTGATCAGCTGACTTGGTTGGCGCCCCTGATTGTGGCTGCGGCAGGATTGGTGCGCCCCCGCTTTGCACTCTACGGGTTTGCCGCTTTCCTTCCCTTCTTTGGATTTTCGCCCGGCGGGCTTTACTCCGAGCCGATCAACCTTGCTGCCATAGTGGTAATAGCATTGGCGGCCGTTCGAGGACACAAACCAGCGGTGCGTTATTGGAGCACCGCGATCGCGGTGGCGACGTGGTTGGTCGTGGCATTGGCGGCGATGTGGCCCTTCCCAGCCGTACCAGCCACGGGCCTGCGCGGCTGGGCACGCGTAGCAGATGAGATCTCCCACTTTCATAGTGGGCAGGCGGCTTTTGCGTGGAATGTCCTGCTCGCGCTCATTCTCGGAATAGGCGTTGCCTGGTCCGTCCTTCGACTGATTCCACGCGAGCGAGTTTGGGAATTGACCGGCGCGATTACCGTCGGATTGATATCAGCGCTGGCGCTGGGTTATCTCAACCGCTTGGGATGGGTTGATCTTTGGACCTACCGCCCGAGCCCGCGGGAACTTGACGACCCAAGATTGCAGTCGGTTTTCGTCGATTCGCGCAGGTTTGCCGAGTACCTGATTCTGGTTTGGCCTCTTGGTTTGGCCTGGGTTCAGCGGCGATGGCAAATGGCTTGGGTCTCCGGAGCGTTCGTCCTCACCGTCGTGGTGGCGGTCGCCTGGACCCTCCAGCGGGGCGCTTGGATCACCATGGCTCTGCAGTTCCTGGTGCTGCTCTTTGTTCAGCGAGCGCGATGGCGGCACTGGTCGAGTGCGGCCATTGTAGTCGGCTTGGTGTCAGCTTCCATCGTCGCTGCAGTGCCGGATCTTCGCCGGCCCCTGCTGGAGCGCGCCTTGTCCACCAGCGCATCCAGCCGCGACCACTTTTTCGAAGTGTCGCTTGCATTGTTCCGGCAGAGGCCGATTCTCGGTTGGGGAACAGGTTCCTACGCCAACGCCTACGCACTCGAAGCCAGCAGCCACGGCGGCCGCGTGCGCGGAGCTGACACGGCTCACAACCTGCCGATGCAGATCCTCGCCGAACGTGGAACTGTGGGGGCATTGGCGTTCCTTTTCCTCTTCGTTGTCTTGGCGCTTCGCGTTCGCCCGAAATCTTCGAGCGAAGGCAGTTTGCAGCGCGCGTTAGCCTTGTCGGCTTTGGGGCTTTTGGCCTACGGAGTGTTTCAGTACTTGCTCTATTTAAAGGTGCTCGAATGGCAGTTATGGTTGTTTGCAGCGCTGTGGATTGTGAGCACGAATGAAACCGCTGTTGCACGCAAGCTTGTCGGCACCGGTGCCGTGGCTCTAACGGTCGCTGCGTTTGCCGCCTTGCCATTTCAACAGCAGCGACCATGGCAGCAGTCAGTTCGATGGGGTTTCTACGGCTGGGAGGGCCCACGCCCGATGGCAAGTAGCCCGAGAGCTGGCGTTCCGGGTCAGCGTCATTGGATATCCGAGCGAGCCGTCGCGGCTCTACCGCGTGAAGGCCAATGGCTTTCATTCTCGATCATCGACGGACATCCGCGAGCGGCAACTCACGAATCGAAACTCAAAGTTTGGGTGGATGGCGCCTTGGCCCTAGAAACCGAAATCCCGAACCGCTGGAGCCTGTGCCGCATCCCAGTCGAACCGGCCGAGCGCGACGTCGTGGTTGAGTTCGAAGTCGAGCCCTCCTTCCGTCCTTTTTGGGCGTCAAGACTCGACGCCGAGCCACGCGTGTTGATTCGAGACTCCCGCCGCCTTGGAGTGGTGCTGCGCAATGACTGCGGTGGCGACCTGTGTTGGGATCTGCCGATGGGCAAGCGGAGAGCAAAACGCGCAGGTAAAGATGACGTTGCGGCCTGCTATCTGGATCCTTAGCTAGTTCGAGCCAAGCGTTGTTGAGCTGATTAGCCGCTGCACCAGCCCCCAGATCCCTCGACTACGCTCGGGATGACAGGTTGTGCAGTCGAGAATCGAGAAAGAGATTCGTTCCCCGTTTGTGCATTGCACAAATTGCTTGGCAGAATCCCTGCCTCTTTGCATTTCTAAGCGAAGCGGGAAGTGGTGGGGCCAACGAGTTTTTTGTTCCAGGGATTCGTTCCCAATTTGTGCATTGCACAAATTGCTTGGCAGAATCCCTGCCTCTTTGCATTTCTAAGCGAAGCGGGAAGTGGTGGGGCCAACGAGTTTTTTGTCCTAGGGATTCGTTTCCGACGCGCGGATGCGCGTAGCTTGGCAGAATCCCTCCCCCTCCGCATTTCTAGCGAAGCGGGAAGTGGTGGGGCCAACGAGTTTTTTGTCCTAGGGATTCGTTCCCAATTTGTGCATTGCACAAATTGCTTGGCAGAAGCCCTCGCGTGACGCCTGATGAGCGTTAGCGAAGATGGCGGAGAGGGAGGGATTCGAACCCTCGGTCCAAGTTGCCCCGGACAACTGCTTAGCAGGCAGCCCTGTTCGGCCACTCCAGCACCTCTCCCGAGGGCGCAAGATTGTACACAGAATTGCTTAAGATGGCTGCCATGCAATCCATCAATCCGGCCACCGGCGAAATCGTGCGGGAGTGGCCCGAACACAACAAGGCGGAGGTTCGGCGACGCCTCAACTCTCTCCAGCAGGCTTTCTCCAAATGGTCCCTGGTCGGGCTCGATAAGCGGAGTTCGGTCCTGCGTTCTCTGGCCGCTCGCTTGCGTGCGGAAGTGGACCGCCACGCGTCTTTGATGACCGAGGAGATGGGCAAGCCCATTCGCGAAGCGCGCGCCGAAGTCGAAAAAAGCGCCTGGGCTTGCGACTATTACGCCGAGAACCTGGTCGCCCATCTGGCACCGGAGTCGATCGCCACGGATGGCCGAGAGAGTGGAGTGGAGTTTGTCCCCTTGGGGATCATCCTGGGGGTCATGCCCTGGAACTTCCCCTACTGGCAGGTACTTCGGTTTTTGGCCCCCGCCCTTGCTGCGGGCAACGTCGTGTTGCTCAAGCATGCGTCCAATGTCTGCGGTTGCTCGGGTGCTTTGGAGGATCTCGTCGTCGCCAGCGCGGAAGATGCCGGTTGGCAAGGTGAGCCTTTACTGCGGTCGGTGCGAATTCCAGCGCGCCGCGTTGCGGATCTCATCGACTCTCCCGCCATCGCCGCGGTCACTTTGACCGGGAGCGAGGCTGCCGGCCGGTCGGTCGCCGCGGCTGCGGGCGCCGCGCTCAAGAAGACGGTGCTCGAACTGGGAGGTTCGGACCCTTGCATCGTCACCAAGACCGCAGATCTGGAGCGCGCCGTAGAAGTTGCCGCACTGTCGCGATCCATCAATGGAGGGCAGAGTTGCATTGCCGCCAAACGCTTCCTCGTCGAGCGGGAGGTAGCGGCGGAATTTGAAGAACGATTCGTCGATGCACTGGACCGACTCAAGGTCGGTGATCCGTCGGATGAGGAAACCGACATCGGACCGTTGGCGCGGGGCGAGTTTGTGGAGGAACTCCAGGACCTGGTGGACCGTTCGCTTGCCATGGGGGCTCGCGAGGTGCTTGCGGGCGGGCGCGTGGCAGGGGCTGGGTTCTTTTTCCGGCCGGTCGTGCTCGCGGACGTTACCGCCGACATGCCAGTGTGGACCGAGGAGACGTTTGGTCCTGTCGCTCCGGTCATGGCAGTGGCCGACCTCGACACGGCAGTTGACCTCGCCAACGCCAGTCGCTTCGGCTTGGGTGCATCGGTGTGGACCGGCGATCTCAAAGGCGACCTTGAGGCGGTCAACCGACTGCAAGCGGGAGCCGTCTTCGTCAATGGACTGGTCAAGTCCGACCCGCGCTTGCCCTTCGGCGGGATTAAGGCCTCCGGCTACGGGCGCGAGCTGGGCTCCTTTGGCATTCGCGAATTCGTCAACCCCCGCACCTTCTGGCGCGGTTAGACGCAGTTGGGCTTCGCTAGAGGACGCGGTCGATCTCGGCCAGGAAGGTGTCGGCGATGGCGCGATGGCCGTTGTTGGAGGGGTGAAAACCATCGATTGAAAAGAGATCTGGAGTCAGGGGCATTGCCGAGAGCGGTACGACATGGATGGAGTAGCGCGCGGCGGTGTCGCGGATAATCTGGTTGAAGGCGTCGACACGATCCCGGGTCACGTCCGGATCGGGATCCTCGACAAAGCGAGGAACCTGAGTGAGGTCAACTAAATCGCCGACGAAGATCTCCGCTTGGGTTCGTTCGGCCAAGTCCCCCAGGAGTTGGTCGAGGTCGTCTTCGAACCGGGTGGTGGAATCGCCGGCGATGATGTCGTTAGACCCCGTCCACACCGTGATCAAGCCGGGCTGAGCATCGATCGCAGGGCCCAGTTGCCGCGCCACCATGTCGCCAGCGCGGGCGCCGATTTCTCCCAAGTTGATGAGCTCGACCTCGCGCTCTTGGCGTAGGTCATTGGCGATGAGGAAGACATAGCCGGCGGTCAACGGAGATGCGCCAACGCCAACGGCGTCCGAAGCTCCGATTCCGACATAGATGAGAAGCGTTCCGGGTTGCGTCGGCGAATCGTCGCTGGAGCACGACAGAACCAGGACGCAGAGCAGCAGGAAAGACAAGAACCGCTTCATTGCTGCCCTAACTCTAACCGCACCGCGCCGGCGGTCGGACGTACTCAGGAGTGATACGGTGCGCCGCTGAGATTCGCAATGAACAAAACAGCACTCCAAGGACCGGTCCGCGTCCGCTTCGCGCCTTCTCCCACCGGCTATTTGCACGTCGGTGGCGCCCGTACCGCGCTCTACAACCAACTGCTCGCCCGCAGCCTCGGCGGTGAGTTCATCCTGCGTATCGAAGATACCGATCGGCAGCGCTCAGATGCCGCCATGACCGACCAGATTCTCAGTTCACTCGACTGGTTGGGTTGCCATTGGGACGAGGGGCCTTTTCACCAGGCGGATGGACTCGAGCGCCACCAGGAGCGGGCTCAAGACCTCCTGGCAAGCGGCGCGGCGTATCGTTGCTTTTGCACTCTGGAGACCATCGCCGAACAGCGCACTGCGGCCGAGAAGGCTGGAGAGCGGTTCCAGTACCCACGGACTTGTCTACAGCTTGCCCCAGAGGAAGTCGAGGCAAAGCTTGCTGCCGAATTGCCGTTCGTGATCCGACTGCGCATGCCGGACGAGCCGATCATCGTTCACGATCTTGTGCGCGGCGATGTCGAATTTCCACCCGAGGCGGTCGACGACTTCATCATCTTGCGCTCCGATGGCACACCGACCTACCACTTGTCAGTCGTCAGTGACGACATCGACATGGGGGTGACGCTGGTCGTGCGCGGGGAAGACCACCTTTCCAACACTCCTAAACACATTGTCCTGTTCGAAGGCCTGGGAGCCGAGCTGCCGCAGTTCGGACACCTACCGCTGATTCTCGGTCCCAACCGCAAGCGGCTTTCTAAGCGAACGGGCGCGACCTCGGTCGAAGAGTTCCGCGACCAAGGCATCCTGCCGCAGGCGCTCTACAACCACTTGGCGCTGCTGGGGTGGTCGCCGGGCGATGACCGCGAGTTGATGACCCAAGAAGAGATGATCGCCGCCTTCACCGTCGAGCGCCTCAATGACTCCGCCGCCGTCTTCGACTACGAAAAGTTGGCCTGGATCAACGGGCGCACCATGTCCTCCTTGCCCTACGAAGACTTGCTGCCACATCTGACCTCATTCCTGGAGGGGGCCGGACTGGCCGATGCGGATCCGGAGAGATTGCAGTCCGTTGTCGATCTCCTGCGCACCCGCGCCACCACCCTTCAGGAACTGGCCGACCGCGCCCAGCCCTACTTCGCCGACAAACTCGACTACGACCCCGACTTGTGCGCCAAATTCTGGGAAGACGCCGACCTGAAGACCGAGCTAAAACAACTCACCGAACGCCTCGCGGCCCTCGATCCGTGGACCGAGGAATGCATCGAAACCACCCTCCGTGCCTGTGCTGACGACCTGGAAGTCAAAGCCGGCCGCCTCATCCATCCGGTCCGCGCCGCTCTCACCAATGCCAAAGCCGGCCCGTCGCTGTTTGCGCTGGTGGAAGTGATGGGGCAGAAACGCAGTGTGAAGCGCCTCGGCTCCTTCCTGAGCGGTTGGGCTATCTAGACAGTCTGGCTCAGATAGCAGCCACGAATGCTGAAGATTACTCTTCGGATTCGAAACTAGCTTGTAGTTTCGTCACCAGATCAAGACGATCTGCGAAGGAGAGGTTTAGCGTGGCTTCCTGAAGCTCCTCTTTTGTTATCGGCTTACGTTTGGGAGGTGGCGTCTTTTCAGTGCAAGGTCTAGGTGACGTTTTGCGGTCCCCTCTTTCTGCTTGAGCGGCCAAAGCTCGGCCAAGAAGCTCGACGAGTTCGGCGGATAAGTAACCGTCATCTGGCAGCCCCCAGGCTCTCTGTAGATCCTTGGTAGCTCTGCGTGTCTTTTCGTCTAGGACACCTGTCGGGCTAACGTCCAAACCAAGTACCACGTAAGCAGCTTGCAGTAAGACGACTGAGGCTTCGTCAGAGGAGTTCGAGCTTTTGCCAGTCTGGGTTACTTGGTTCGTGGATGAAAGATGACGTGTAGGCTCTTTTCCGCTGCTAAATCTAATGGCGATGTGTTCGGACTGGGAAGAAGAATCCTTCGCGCGCGTGTTGTACCTCGGAGCAGAAGAGGCACCGCCATGGCAATGATAGCCGCCAGTTTTTCGGTTGTTATGGCACCCGGCCGAGTTCAGACCTCCCGGATGGGCGGCTAAGACCGTCGCAGTGAACAGGAACAATGTAAGACAGGTTGAGGGAGCAAGCGATTGCATAGGACCTCGCAGATTGTTGGACTGCTCGTAGGCTACGTCACGCTACTGGCCAAGTCAAAATAACTTGTTCAAATAGTGAACTTGCGGCTTCTAGTAGCGCATCCAAACCTTCGTATCCCGAGAGACTGCGGCGCAGAAAAAAAGCTGCTAGGAGGAGCAAGCCCCCCCTTGTCTGTTGATGCCTTTGAACGTGAGGGATTCGCTCCTAGTTCAACGCTCTGCGTCGAGCGCGCCCGACTTTGCCTTCCTAGGTATGGCTTAGCAAAGACGGACGGAGACCGGGAGGAGCAAGCCCCTCCCCTTGTCTGTTGATGCCTTTGAACGTTAGGGATTCGCTCCTAGCTCGACCAGATTTCGCCTTACTGGCTAAAAACGGACGGGGGCCGGGAGGGGCAAGTCCCTCCTCTACATTGGTGGGTGCCTTAGAACGTGGGGATTCGCTCCTAGCTCGACGCTCTGCGTCGAGCGCGACCGAATCCCGCCTCCCAGGAACGACTGAACTGAAAGTGAAGGAGTGGCTGGGAGGCAGGGATTCGAACCCCGATTCTACGGTCCAGAGCCGTATGTCCTACCATTGAACGACCTCCCATGGCCGGGCCGGGAAAGCTAGCAGATGGGCCGAAAGTGGGTCAATTCGAAGGCGAGGGGTCGGATTGGCAAGGAAGCAGCGAAGATGGAGGTATGCATGCTTCGATTGCTGCACCAGTTGCTGCTCTCGTCAAGGCGTTGTGCTTGCTGGCGATGATCCACTTCACCACTGCTGTTGTGGTGCAGATCAATACTGGCACCGATGTCGAGTATTACTTGTCGCTGTTTGCTTTGCTGGCAGCGGTAGGTTTTGCAACCGGCGATTGGTTTCTGCACCGGCTCCCCCGCACATAGTTTGCGCGTCACGCTATCCTCGCGATCCCGGCTCGACGGGTTTCGCATGACAGCTCGCCAAGCTCATTTCCTTTGCCTATTGGTCGCCGCCATCTGGGGACTGTCCTTTGTCGGCCAAGAGGCGGCGATGGAGCACCTTGGCACGTTTGGCTTCAACGGTGTTCGCTTTGCTCTCGGCGCGGCTGCTTTGGTGCCGTTGGCTGCGCGGCAGCGGGGGAGTTTCGCCACCGCGGTGCGGCCCGGAGTGTTGATGGGCGCGGTGCTCTTCGCCGGCTCCTCACTGCAGCAAGCCGGAATCGGCTTTGAAGAAACCGGGGCCGGCGACGCCGGATTCATCACCGGTCTCTACGTGGTGCTGGTTCCGATTCTCGGAATCGCCCTCGGCAAAAGGACGCATTTTGCGGTTTGGATTGGTGCGGCGCTGACGCTCGTGGGCCTGTACTTCTTGAGCGTGCAAGAAGGGCTGAAGATGAGTCGCGGCGACACCTTGGTGCTCATCGGGGCGTTCTGTTGGGCCATTCATATCTTGATGATCGATCGCTTCACCGAAGACGAGGAGCCGTTGCATTTGTCGGTGGTGCAGTTCGCCACTTGCTCCGTTCTCAGCTTGGCGGCGGTGCCACTGGTCGGCGAGGTCTTGACCAGAAGCCAGGTGGTAGACGCCTGGTTGCCGATTCTCTACTGCGGACTGTTCGCCACAGCCCTTGGTTTCACCCTTCAGGTGGTGGCGCAGAAATACGCTCATCCCTCGACCGCTGGGGTACTGCTTTCGGGCGAGGTGGTTTTCGCCGCCATGGGTGGTTGGGTGCTGCTGGGAGAGCGGATGGGAGGTCGGAGTTACTTTGGTGCAGCTCTGATGTTGGTTGGGATGCTGGTAGCGCAAGAGCCATGGCGCCGAGCCAGGGACCAGGTGACGAGGGACAGTGACGGAGTGACAAAGTGATGAGTGACGATTAGGTTGTCGGCGTCACTTCCGTCACCCGTCATTCCCGTCACTCTTCCCGCGTCTGGCCGTTATGATCAGCGTCCGTTCTGCGACGACTCCCACCTACCATGCCCAATAGAACCTGTATCGTCAGCCTTCTCGCCGCTAGCTTTGCGCTGGCCTCTTGCGACGACGGGCGTACACGTCTGTTGGTCTACTCGCCGCATGGCAAGGAGATCCTGCTGCCGGTCGAGGCACGGTTTGAAGAACTGCATCCGGATATCGATATGCACTGGAGCGATATGGGTTCCCAGGAGGTCCTTGATCGCGTGCGTTCGGAAGCCGCCAATCCTCAAGCCGATGTTTGGTATGGAGGCCCACACACGATTTTTGAACAGGGCGTCGACTTGGATTTACTGCAGCCCTACGAGCCGAACTGGGCCGCCTCCTTGCCGGTCGGCACCACCCATCCCGACAATTTGTACTTCGCCATTTATCGCGCGACTCCAGTATTGGTCTATAACAGTAACGAAGTGGCACGGGATGAAGCTCCGAGCACCTGGGAGGATCTGCTGCAGCCTCAGTGGACCGGTCGCGTGGTGTTGCGTGAACCACCGGCGAGCGGCACCATGCGGACGCTGTTCGGGATGGTGATCTCGGATTCGATTCGCCGCACCGGCTCGCCCGACGAAGGCTTCGATTGGCTGCGCGCGTTGGACCGGCAGACTAAAGAGTACGTGCCCAATCCAACATTTTTGTTCCAGAAACTGGCGCGCGGTGAAGGTGTGGTGTCGATGTGGGAGATTACCGACATCCTGACTCTGGCCCAGCAAGGGTCGCCCCTCGCCTACAAGTTGTCGGCGAGTGGCACGCCGTTCATCCTCGACGCCATCGGCATTGTCAACGGCGCCCCGCATCTCGAGGCGGCGCGCACGTTTCTAGATTGGGTCGGTACCGAGGAGGCCTTGATGCTGGTTCTTGAAAAGGGTTATCGCCTGCCGGCCCGCTCCGACCTGGATCTCGAAAGCTTGCCGGAGTGGGCCCGGGAAGCGCTCACGGCGACGACGCCCGCGGACATGGACTGGGACCTGATTGCCAGGCAAGGCAATGAGTGGATGGCGCACTGGGATCGAGAGATCCGCGGTCGCGGATAGCGCGTATCCGGACCCAGAGTTCATTGCCACCGTGCCCACCCACTACCTGAAGATCACCAACGCTTCCAAGAGCTTTGACACTCGCGTCCTGGACGGCGTTTCGCTCGACGTCGAGCGCGGCGAGGTGGTGGCGCTGCTCGGCCCAAGCGGCAGCGGCAAGACCACCCTGCTGCGCATCGTCGCAGGCTTCGAAACGGCGGACGGTGGGACCATCGAAGTCGATGGCGCAGACATCACCCGCCTGCGCCCTGAAGAGCGCCGTTGCGGCATGGTGTTTCAGCACTATGCGCTGTTCCCCCATTTGACAGTGGCGGAAAATGTCGCCTTCGGTCTAAAAGATCTGGCCAAAGAGGAAAGCCGGGCCCGCGTCGGCGAGATGCTGAACGTGGTCGGGCTGGAAGGCCTGGAAGGGCGCCGCGTCGACCAGATCTCCGGCGGCCAGCAGCAGCGCGTGGCCGTGGCCCGTGCGCTCGCTCCCGCTCCGCAAGTGCTGCTGCTGGACGAACCTCTCTCCAACCTGGATCCGGACTTGCGCGAACGCACCCGTCGCCAGTTGCGAGAAATCGTGCGCGAGGCCGGCATTACCACCTTGATCGTCACCCACGAGCAAGAAGAAGCTTTTCAGGTCGCCGACCGTACCGCGGTCCTGGGAGACGGCAGGTTGCGCCAGGTGGGTACTCCGGAGGAGCTCTATCGCCGGCCGGCGGATCTCTTCGTCGCTTCGTTCATCGGCCGTGGGACCCAAATGGCCGCGCGACCGGGCGGTACCGACGGGCAGTGGTGGATCGGCGCCGCCGCCCCGTTCTCGGTCACTGAGGTCTGGTGTCCCACTGCGGTGGAAGGCGAGGGTGTTGCTTGGGTGCGGCCCGAGTCGCTGAAGCTGAACACCGAGCCGAAAGACGGTGGTTGGGTCGGTCAGGTGATCGAAGTGCGCTGGCATCCGCGAAGCTCTTCGGTACAGATCCAGCTCCATGATGAGACCGAAGTCGAAGTCGCGGTCGACGCCGAGACAGCGGAGTCGTTGGCATCCGGACAGAATGTTTGGGTCGAGTGGGAGCCGGGCGGACCCACACCGTCCATCTTTGGAGCGGTTGGAGCTGCTGAGTCCGGGGTTGGGGCGTGAAGATCCGGCGGCAATGGGTGATCGCGATTGCGGTCGTCTTTCTGGCGTGGCTGGTCGGCTACCCGATTCTGGTCACTCTCGGCGAGGCCGTTGGCCTTGGCGGCGGCGAAGGTGGGCGGTTGAGGGAGTTTTTCAGCCGACCCGACGAGCTGTTGGCGCTGTGGCGCAGCCTTTGGATTGCAGCGGCGAGTGTCGTTCTGTCCGCGGCCGTAGGCGTGCCGCTGGCGTTCTTCTTTACCCGTGCATCCTTCCCAGGACGGGATTGGCTGGCCGGCTTGGTGCCGCTTCCGATCGCGCTTCCGCCGTTGGTGGGCACCGTGGCGGTCTATTTCTTGTGCGGGGAGAGCGGTATTGCGGCCGAGTGGGTGCGCGGATTGTTGGCTCTGGATCGGGCACCCTGGCGCTTCGAAGGCCCGTCGGCGATTTTGGTGGTCCACACCTATTCGATGTTCGTCTACTTCTACCTTTTTGTGCGGGCGGCGCTGTTGGGGTTTGATCCGTCGCAAGAAGAAGCGGCCGCAAGCCTCGGAGCGGGACGAACGCGGACTTGGCTGCAGGTGGTCATGCCGCAGCTAAGAGCTCCTCTGGCGGCCGCGTCGTTGCTGACCTTTATGACTTCGCTGGCGTCGTTCTCGGCACCGTATCTGTTTGGTGGCACCTTCCGGGTGATGACGACGCAGATCGTCACTTCGAAACTGAATGGCGACTTGCAGATGGCCAAGGTGGAGACCGCAGTTCTCGCCGCTCTCGCCTTGCTGGGCCTTTGGCTGTCGCTACGTTGGTCGGCCCGAAATATCGCTTCAAGTCATGGCCTCGCTCCGCGCCGCACCAAACAGATCGCGAAGTGGAGAAGTTGGTTGCAGGGTGCGATCGGAGCGCTGATCGTGATCGCCTTGATCGCGCCGCATCTGACGTTGCTGCGGATTGCGCTTTCCGGCAGTCGTTCGGGTCTGGATTCCAATTGGTCGACGCGCAATCTGATGCGTCTGGTCGAAGGTGGCGAGGTTCTCAGGCCGCTGACCAACTCTCTGTGGATGGCGATCGTGGCCACCTTTCTCGCCGTGGTGATCGGTTTCACCGTTGCGAGGCTGGCCCTTAACAACGGACGACTGAGCTACCAAGGCGGGAGTCAGAGCCGTGGTGGAAGATTGCTGGAGTTTTTGATTTCGGTGCCGTGGGCGATCCCGGGAACGGTTCTCGCCCTGGCGCTGATCACCACCTTCAACGTTCACCGTCCGGCGGTGGGCCGCTTCGTTCTGGTGGGCACGGCGATCATTTTGCCCCTGGCCTATCTGCTGCGCGGTCTTCCGGTCGTGGGTCAGGCGGCGTTCGCTGGTCTGCGGCAACTGGACCCGGCCCTCGAGGAGGCCGCAGCCAGTCTCGGGGCGTCTCCGTGGCGCCGACTGCGCCGCGTTGTTCTGCCGATCGTGCGCCCTTCTCTCCTCGCCGGCGCGGCGCTCGCCTTCCTCACCGCCCTTGGGGACTTCGTAACTTCGATCGTGCTCTACACGTATGAAACGAGGCCCACAGCGGTGGAGATTTGGTCTGCGCTGCGGACCAAAGACACCGGCCTCGCCGCAGCTTACGGTGTGGTGCTGATGGTCATTTCGGTTGTGGTTTTTATGGCTTGGGGACGTGAGCGGGGACGAGACCGCGCCCCCAATAGGGCCGAAACTCCGACGACTGCGTAAGTTTTTGAGGAAGACGGTCTTGAGGATGACGCGCGAGGAACGCAAGAGCTTAGCGACGCTGATGCCGATCAGTTTCGTCGACATGATCGGTTTCTCGATGCTGTTGCCGTTGATTCCGTTCTACGCTGAGCGTTTTGGGGCCAGCTATTGGCTGATCGGATTTCTGGTCGCCACCTACGCCCTCGCCGAACTCATGACGGCACCCTTTTGGGGTCGGGCCTCCGACATCCTCGGTCGGCGGAGACTGATTTTGACCGGCATTTTGGTGTCCGCCGCGGCCTACGTGCTGTTCGGTTTTGCGACCTCGGTGGCGGTGCTCTTCGTGTCGCGCTTCGTGCAGGGAGTGGGGGGCGGCAAGGTCTCAGCCGTCCAAGCTTACGTTGCGGACTCGGTGCGGCCGGAGGTGCGAGCGCAGGCGATCGGTTGGCACACTGCCGCCACCAGCGCAGGCGTGATCATCGGTCCAGCGGTGGGCTCATGGACAGCGGGAATTCACCACTCGGCTCCGGGGCAGCTCGCGGCGACGCTTTGCCTTCTCAACGCAGCGGCCGCCTGGAAGTGGCTGCCGGAATCGCGTCAACAGCGGGCGACCAAGAAGAACCCGGTGCTGCCCGCCTGCATTCGCGTCGCGACCCATCCGTTCCATTCCGTCTGCACCCCGATCATCGTCTATGCCATCGGCATGATGGCGTTTATGGCTATGAACGCGATGCTGGCTCTCTATCTGGGCCATCGCTTCGGGGTTACGGAACAGACGATCTGGCCGTTCTACACCTACGTTGCCTCGATCACCATGCTGGCGCGCCTCTTTGCCATTGGCCCGATCGTGCGGCGCCTGGGGGAGATTCGCACTTTGCGGCTGGGAGCTGCGTTTCTGGCCGTGGGGTACTTGCTGATTCCGCTGTCGACAGATGTATGGAGCTTCGCAGCCGCTGTTTTCTGGATTCCTGTGGGCACCGCTCTACTGTTTCCCAGCACCACGGCTCTGGTCAGTCGTCGGGTGTCCGAGGATGAAGTCGGCGCAACTCTGGGGGTGCAGCAGGCCTACGGGGGTATGGCGCGGCTTACTGGCCCGCTGTGGGCTGGCGCCGCTTTCCAGCACTGGGGTCCGGATGCGCCAATGTGGATCGCCGGAGCGGTCATGCTGGTGGCCGTCGCCGTCGGCTTCACAATTCACCGCGGCGAGGGCGAAAGCTCGATTCTGGAGCCGATTCCAACTACTCCTACCTAGGACCATCGATTTCTCCCTTGCTGCGTTGCGCTTCCTCGACAATGCCCTACATTGCCTGCGGACGCGTGCCTTGCGTGACGAGAGCCGCACGGTCGACTTGTAGCGTTACTTCAAAAACGCTGGTCTAGTCGGCAACTCTGCCCCAGCCCGTTTTGCGGCACGGCCGAGCCCCCCCTCAGGTTGCTAGTCCATAACACCGCCCAGACGGCGCGCGCAGAAGGAAAAGTAGCGCCCGCTCATCTAACCAATGACAACCGCGCTCGGCGAAGGTCGAAAAAAGGATCTCTTTGTGGGCAGGAATTTGATGCGGCGGGCTTCGAAACGGATGGACCTCTTTTTCAGGAAATCTTCAGTTTGCAGTCGCATTCTGAACCGGCGCGAAATCCACCCGCGTGCGGCCGGTTGAATTTTCAGCCTGCTCTGTCTCTGACGAGAAGTAATGAAAGCTTTGGAGCGTCATCGTGGTTTCTTGTCTGCGGCTTGGCTTGTGCCGCTTCTTGTTGCTTCTGCGCTGTACCTTCCCTGGCTGGGCCAGCGCAGTTTGTGGTTCCCGGATGAACTTGATGTTGCGGAACCTGCGATCACAATGTTTAAGACCGGCGATTGGCTGGTACCACGGCAGAACGATCAGCCTTGGCTGGACTATCCGCCACTCGGTTATTGGCTTGGAGCCGCAAGCAGTCGACTGTTGGGCGGGATCAGTCCATACGCTCTCCGGCTCCCCACTGCTCTCGCCGCGACGCTCCTGGTCGCGTTGGCGGCAGCGGTGACCGCCAAAGTCGATACCAAGGCAAGCGGTATCTGGGCCGGTGTCGTCTTAGTCACGACTCCGTTTTTCGCATGGCAGGCGGTCAATTACCACCCGGACATGGTGTTTGCGTTCCTCGTGGCGTGCGGTTTCGGAGCGTATGGGTGGGGTGCAACCAATGATCGATCGTTCTCGCTTCTTAAGATCGTTGGTTTTTTCTGTTTTGGACTGGCAGTGCTGGCGAAAGGGCCACTAGGCGTACTGCTTCCCGGACTGATTCTGCTCATTTGGCACGCGACGCTACGCCAATGGCGGTCACTACTGGCACTTGTCCCCCTGTCTTTGGTGGCCGCTGCAGCTGCCATGCCTTGGTATTTGCTCTTGACCAAGAACTTGTCTTGGGAGTTTGTCGGGTCCGAGATCTACTTTCAGAACTTCGCTCGTTTTTCCGCCTCCTCCCGCGGGCACCAACAGCCGTGGTGGTACTACTTGGTCGACACTTGGGCCAGTCTGGCACCCTGGTCTCTGCTGCTTCCAGGAGCATTCATCGCCGCTTTCCGAGACCAAAAACGGCGACCGGTCGTTCGACTGGCATTCTTGTGGTTTCTGGTCAGCCTGGCGTTCTTGAGCTTGGCGGAGACCAAGCGGGCTGTCTATCTCCTGGTTGCCTACCCAGCGATCGCTTTTCTTGTCGGAAGGTACGTGGCGGCGTGGCGCGGGAGGTGGTTTGCGTGGGTGAATGGACTTGGTTTCTTTCTGGCCGGAGCGGCGCTTCTTGTAGCCGTGCTGCAGGAGCAACCTGCCTTGATTGCGATCAAAGGTATCGACGGCCGGTCTCTTCGATTTGCAGTAGGACTGTTGGGTTCAAGCCTACTCGTGGGTGGAGGTGCCGCTTTATTCGCTACGAGGCGAGCCTCGCCGTTGAGATCTATTGCCAGTATTGCAGCAACCTTGTGCGTCGCCTACAGCCTCACGTTTTCTTTGTTCCAGTCGCGACTCGACGGCGTCAAAAGTTACGGAGAAGCCGCCTCTTGGCTGCGGCAGCAAAGTGGAGATCGCCCCATCGGATACTGGCAGGACAAAATCGAAACCAAACGAGCGGGGTTTCGTGTCGAAGACCCTGCTTTTGTGCCGCTGACAGTCCTGGACGACGCCGCCAGCGCGGCCGATTTCTTGTCCCAGCAAAAGGTGCTCGTACTGCACCCGGACAACGAGGCGCAGTTGGCGTCTGAAGTAGAAGACTGGGCCAATGTAGAAATACGCGCGTTCGAGCTCGGTAGCAGGCGCTTCTTAGCCGCTGTGCGACAGCCGGCATTGGAGCAGTGAAGGCCGTGTCTCCTGCACCGCAAACCAACCGATCTGCGGCGGCGGTTGAAGTCAGTGTGATTCTGCCAACCCTCAATGAGGCAAGCACGATTCGAAAGGCGATCCGTGCGACACAAACGGCGCTGGGTGACATGGAGGCGCATGAGATAGTGGTTGTTGATGACGACTCAGCGGATGGCACATCGGCAATCGTGGAAGGGCTGGCGCGCCATGACCAAAGAGTGCGCTTACTTCGGCGCCGGGATTGCCGAGGGCTTGCGAGCGCCATTGTAGACGGTTTGACGGTGGCTGAGGGACACCGCCTTGTGGTGATGGATGCGGACTTACAACACGATCCAGCCACCATTCCTCTTCTTGTGAAAGCCCTGGATTCTGCAGACGTCGTCGTCGCGAGCCGATACGCCCCCGGAGGTTTCACGGGGTCTTGGTCGCTTGTGCGGCGCGGAGTTTCTCGATTCGCAACCTATTTGAGCCGAGTGGTGCTGGGACTCAGCACCACCGACCCGATGAGCGGCTTTTTCGCCATTCGCCGTGGGCAGTTTCATCGTCTAGCGCACACGCTGCGGCCCCGAGGATACAAGGCCCTCTTGGAAATCCTGGCGCGAACGCCGGACGCTCGTTTCGCCGAGGTGCCGTATCGCTTTCGACCTCGCGAAGCCGGGACCTCAAAGCTCGGTCCGGGAGTGATCTTGGACCTCTTGCTCTCGCTATTTGAGATCCGGACTGGCCGCTCCATCTCACCGCGATTCCTGCGCTATTGCGCCGTGGGATGCTCCGGCGTTGCGGTGCAGTTGGGAGTTGTATCCATTCTCCAAACATCGCTGGGCGATTCATGGGCCCTGGCCGTGGCTGTTTTGGCGGCGATGCTGTCCAATTTCACTCTCAACAACGCTTGGACATTTCGTGACAGCAAGCTGGAACGAGGCGCGTTCGTCACCGGATTGGCGCGCTTCATCGTTGTTTGTATGGCCGGGGCAGCGCTCAATTACGCAATTTCGCTTGGTCTGCATCGGGTCTCGAACGTGCCACTCGTGTGGACGAGCCTGGCCGGTATCGCTGCCGCGACGATCTGGAATTACCAATTGAACCGGCGCTGGACCTGGAGGGACGCAAAGAAAACCGTTGTGGGTGAGGCGGCGCCGAGGGTCTAGGCAGGAATGAAGCTTCTTATCGTAGAAGATTCCGCTCGTCTCCGAGCGTCGCTCGAACACGGCCTCCGCCAAGAGGGCTTTGTGGTGGATGTCGCCCCCGATGGAGTACAGGGCTTGGCCTTCGCCGATACCTACGAGTACGACGCAATCGTCTTGGATCTGATGCTGCCGGGGTTGCCGGGGCTGGACGTCTTGCGGACACTGCGCAGCAAGAACAACAACGTGCACATCCTCATTCTTTCCGCAAAGGACCGCGTCGAAGATCGCGTGCAGGGGTTGGGCCTCGGCGCCGACGACTACTTGGTCAAGCCGTTCTCATTTGACGAGCTGTGTGCACGGCTGAAGGCTCTGACTCGGCGGGCGACTGAAACCAAGAACCCGACCATTACTGTCGGTTCTCTGACAATCGACACGACGCACAGAGACGCCTTACGCGACGGCCGCAATTTGGAGCTGACCGCCAGTGAGTATGCGCTCTTAGAGTGTCTCGCGCTGCGGCGTGGCCGGACGTTTTCCCAAGATCAACTGTTGGAGAGACTTCGCAGAAGCGATACCGAGGTGTCCAGCAATGTCGTTGAAGTCTTGGTCTCGAGCTTGCGCCGCAAGATCGATGTCGATGGCGAGGAGTCGATCATCAAAACTCGACGCGGATTCGGGTACTGCATTGAGGACGCGGAATGACCTCGATCCGATCACGGCTCACGATGTTGCTTCTCTGTGGCGTGGCTCTGCTTGTCGTGACCGCTGGCCTCCTGCTTGAAAATCGGACCACTCACTGGGTCGAAGATGAATTCGATCACGCCTTGGAAACGAAAGCTCGCGCACTGATTACGCTGACCAAACAGGAGCACGGCGAAGTGGAACTCGACTTTGCAGACGAGTTCATGCCCGAATTCGAGTCGGAGGATGACCCCTACTACTTTGAGTTGTGGCTGGACATCGATGCCCTGCTGGAACGCTCCAACTCCTTTGAACTCAGTCAGGCGCAATCCGAAGCGCCATTGCCGAAGTCACGAGCTCTGGAGGCAGCCCCCCGTTTTGCGGATTTGCGGCTGCCTGACGGTAGACCCGGGCGCATCGTGCAGATCGATTTTGTTCCTCAGCTCGAAGACGACGACATCAACGACGAGCAAGCTCACGACCCCGCTCGAGTGACTCCAAGCTCCGGCCGTCACGCGGCCACAATCCTTGTGGCAAGAGAGCGACAAACATTGAACGATCAAATCAACCGACTGCGATGGGCGCTTGCTCTTTTCTTGGCAGTGCTGCTCGCGACTCTGGCCGCTTTGGTGGCTGTCGCTTTGAAGCTCGGCTTTAAACCGATCGACAGCCTTTCGGACCAGATGGCGGGGATCGGCGCTAGCTCTCTTGACCGAAGGGTCTCACTCGACCCATGCCCGTCGGAGCTGAAACCCATCGTCGATCAGCTCAACGGTCTCCTCCAGAAGATCGAGACGGCTTTTCGCCGCGAGCGTCAGCTCACTGCCGATATTGCGCACGAGCTCAAGACGCCGATAGCCGAACTGCGGACTCTGAGCGAGGTGGGAGGGCGTTGGCCCGATGATGCATCCGCTACCCAAAGTTTCTTTGCAGAGACCAGAGAACTAGCGCTGCAAATGGAGCGCATTGTTGGCCACCTGTTGGTGCTAGCGCGATACGACGAAGGAAAGGAAACGAAGGAAACTGTGGCGGTGAACATCGCTAGTGCCTGCGAGGAGGCTTGGCTGGTGCACGCTGCGGGGGCAGTCGAGAAACACCTGCAGTTTCACAGTTCGATACCGCAAGACGCTGTTTTGCACATCGATCCGGGGCGATTGCGTCTGATCTTGTCCAATCTCTTTTCCAACGCGGTGGAGTACAGCCGCGCCAACACCGAGATCACCTGCCGATACCAAAGTTCCAACGGAGGTTCGACTCTCGATGTCCTGAACTTCGTTGAGGATCTCGAGCCCGAGGACCTCAAAGTGATGTTCGATCGTTTCTGGCGCAAAGATGAAGCGCGCAGTGGCGGGCAGCACATCGGGCTGGGCTTGGCGATCGTGGAATCCCAGGCCGATATTCTCGGGTTTGAGGTCACTGCCAAGCTTGCGCCGGATGGCCTGTTGAGGGTGAGGCTCACAACAGAGCAACAACCCTCGTAGTGGCATCGTTAGGCGGATTTCAGCTTCTCCTCAGCTTTTCTATCTAAATTGTGTAGAACGTAGTGCGAGCCACTCGGCAATGCACCGGACGAAGGAGACACCCAATGCTTCATAAGACCTGCAGACTTACGTTGGCGATTCTGTTGTGCGCCGCCTCGGCTTCTTTTGCGGGAGACGGCAAGTTCGACCTTGGACTCCGAGCGAACTTGGTCGGCGGGAACGGCAAGCCGACCAACGACATTCTTGGATCGGGGCTTTTCGGTCACTACCGCTTGAACGAAAAGTGGCGTATTGGGTTCGCTCTGGATCACTCGGGCGAGTTCGACGTCGAGCGGACGGCTTCGTTGCTTGGCTTGGTTCAGGATCCCGCCGAACCGGAGATCGATTCGATCGGCACCTCAACCGAAATCAAGGTGTGGGCAGAGCGAGTGTATGCGCGGCCCCATAGCCGCTGGGAGAAATTCTGGTTGGCTGGGCTCGGAACCAACTCCGTCGATGTCGATCCACTTCAAGGCACCTTGCTGAGCGGAGAGCGCTTCGACATAACGACGGATGTGTCTTCGGAGTTCGTTCTGGTTCTGGGTGTCGGTGTTCGGCGTTGGTTCAAAGGCGACTGGGGGATTGAAACGACACTCAGTTTCGATCGCCATTTAGCAGATTGGAACTACCTTGACCGCGTTTCCGGTGCCACTGGAACCACCGATGACTACACCCTTCGAGGCGCGAGGATTGGCTTTCTCAAAAGGTTTTGATGGCAGGCGGGGTCGCCGCCACCAGAAACCTAAGGAGTAGAGCCCGCACTAGGCGCGCGGCTGGAGTTTCCCGCCTAGTTCTTTGATAGCGCTCCAGGCTGCGCACGGCTAAGGTCTAAGCCTTCGCGATAAGGCGCTCTTAATCACCATGATCTAATTCAGGCGTGGTGGCGCCCATAAGTTGCGCGGGAAAGTCTCGGAAAGTCGCCAAGGCTGTCGTCTTTTGGCTTGCTTGGCCGTTGGTTTTGAGTGCCTCCCCAGCGGCGGCTGAGCAGGTTGCTGGCCAGGTTTTAAGCAGTTCTGACCGACAACCGGTTGAAGGGGCTCGAATCGAGGTTGTTGGCGTTGAGGAGGTTGTGGTCACCGGACCGTCTGGCGAGTTTGAGTTGGCGGGTTCAACGGTTCCGGTTCGAGTGCGTGTTCTTGCCGCCGGTTTCGAGACACGAGAGCTGGAAGCCAAGCCGGGACATAACGAAGTTGGGCTTGTTCCGACCGCCCAATCGTCCTTCGCGGACGCGATCCAAGTTGAAGGTGCACCAGCGCGCGCCGGAGAGGGCTCGCGTATGGAGGACGTGCAATCTGAGGCGCAGCTCCGGTCGGGGCCGGACACCAGTGCCGCCGAGGTTTTGCAGCGCGTCGCCGGAGCCATCATTGAGCGCGACCGGGGAGAAGCAGACCGGGTCGGGCTTCGCGGCGCCGAATCCCGCTTGGTCGCCACCACGCTCGACGGCGAGCGGTTGCCTTCTCCTGAGGGGGACGCGCGCAGCGCGGGAGTTGGTTTGATTCCAGCAGAGTTGCTGCAGGAAGTGCGCGTCGCGAGGACCTTTACTCCCGACATGGACGGCGACGCCGTCGGTGGAGTCGTCAACTTGGTGACTCGAAAGACGCCGGACACTGGGATCAGCTCCACGGACTTCTCGAGAGGATGGGACAGCGAGGGGACGGGTCCGTCGGTGGGGGGGAGCTTTACTGTCGGTCGCCGCTTCGATGATCGGCAGATGGGTGTGCTGCTCTCGACTTCCTACCAGGATGCCGACCGAGGGGCCGATCGACTTGAGGCGCGATACGAAGAAGGGGCAGTTGAGCGGTTGGAGCTCAGAGACTACGAGCTGGCTCGAGAGCGCAGAGGCATGGCAGCCGCCACCGACTATTCACTTAGTCAAGCCACAGAGATTCAAGTCAAGGGCTTCTTGAGTTCACTGGGCACCGATGAACTGCGGCGACGCGTCAAGTTCGACTTGGCGGACGGAGAGATCGAGCGCGAACTCAAGGATGCTGCAGTTGAGCGAACGGTTGCGTCTCTGACCTTGGCAGCGAACCAGCAGCTCGCCCGTCGGATTTCGTTGGATTACCGTTTGGGGAAGCGCCGAGCGAGCCAACGGGAGCCAGATCGTGTTGACACGAGCTTTCTACAAGAGGACGTAACATTTCGTTTGGGAGGTTTGCACCCAGTTGCACCCGAAGATCAACCGATCCGTTTTCGTCTCGACAAGATCGGTGTTGAAAACAACCGGACCCAACAAGAGAATTCATACGCGGAGGTCAATCTCAACCTGCCGATCAGATTTCGCGAGTTGGGCGTATTGCGATTTGGAATCAAAGGTCGCGAACAATCGAAAGTCCAAGACACCAACACCACAATCTATGAGCCGGACGGAGATTTCTTTCTCTCCTCGTTCCTCGAATCGACTGTAGACGACGGGTTTCTGCGCGACCAGTACAGCCTTGGGCCGATGGTCGACCCCCAGGTGGCGAGGAGCCTTATCGCGAGTTTGGATCTTTCGGGAGCGCAGTCTTTTGAAGAGGAAGCGGCCGATTACAGCGCAATGGAAACAACTTCGGCGGCCTACGTCATGGCTGAGTTGGCGGTCGGTCCCAAATGGAGCATTGTTTCTGGCTTGAGGCACGAACGAACCGCATCTCGATATAAAGGGTTCGAGGTCGTCGCTGCAGACGATCGAGGAGACTCGCTGGTTCGTGACTTGAGCGGCGACCGTAGCTACGGGGTATGGATGCCTGGCGTCCACGTGGCCTACTCTGCGGCTCCTAATTTGGTCGCACGAGCAGCGGTGACTCGGACGATTGCCCGACCCGACTACTTTGACCTCGTTCCGTATCGCATTCTCGATATCGAGGACTCCGAGCTTGAACTGGGAAACGCCGACTTGAGGCCGACTCGTTCCTGGAATATCGACTTGAATCTTGAGTGGAGTAGTGAACCAACCGATGTCTTGGTGTCGTTGTTTCACAAGGCGATGAAAGACACGATCTATCGCAACCGCGGAGTGGAGGAAACGGACCGAGGGATCTTCGATGTTGCGCAACCGAGGAACGGAGGGCGGGCCGGCCTCAGAGGCGTGGAAGTCTTGATCCGCCATCGCTTTGGTTTCCGGGTTCCGCAACTAGATGGTCTGGGACTGGATCTGAACTTCACGCTAACTGATTCGTCAGCGCAGATCGGTGACGGTGGGCACGAGGAGTTGCGTCTTCCGGGCCAAGCTTCCTTATCGACGGGCGGAGCGCTAACTCTCAACAAAGGACGTGTGCGCGCGAATCTTTCAGCGACGTATATTGGGGATTACCTTCTGGAATTGGGCGATGGTCGACCTGGCGACATCTACGTCGCCAGCCACAGTCGCTTGGATTTTGCGGCGGATTTTGCGGCGACAGATTGGGCCGATATCTATCTGAAAATCAACAATGTGACCGATGCTCCTTTGCGCATGGTTCAAGGTTCATCGGAGAACCTCTACCGGGTCGAATACACCGGCTGGTCCGGTCGTGTCGGTCTAAAGTTACGCTACTGATTCCAGTTCATGGATCTGGTCGGGTTCTGGGCGATGATTCCGTGGGTTCTCACCGACGGTGATCGGGGTCACCGCTTCGATTTTCTGCGACCGGTCCTTCGCAAGAAATTCGGCGATCCCAAGCGATCGGATCAATGCGGAGCTGTTTAACGCTACTGCCGCGCCACTTGCCGGTATAGCTGGTCGTAGGAGCGCGCGATCGACTCGGGGTTGAGCCAGGAGAGCGTCCACTCTCTGCCTGCTCGACCCATTGATGAACGCTGGTCCTTATCGGACAATAATTCAGCGATGCTCTCAGCGAACGCCTCAGGCGTAGCCTCGAGGATCTTTCCTCCTTCGCTTTCAGCGATTTCCCGCCACGTATCTGGACCGTCGGTCGTCAACACCGGCGTTTCGCACAGCAGGGATTCGAACAAAACAAGTCCGAAGTTTTCCCGTTCGCTGGGAAGCGCGAAGACTTGTGCTTGCCGGTAGAGAGCGAGCTTCTCTTCCCCCTCAATGGACCCGATGAAGTGAATATGCCGAGCCGCTGGACTCTCTGCCGCCTGCTGGCGAAGGCGTTCCACATAGTCTGGGTCCCCGGTGCCGGCGAAAACGATTTGGAAAGAAACTTCCAGGCTGTTCAAGTGACTGGCGGCCTGGATCAGTAGCTCCGGCCTTTTTCCAGGGTGAATCCTCCCCAGCATCAAGACGATGGGTGGCCCTTCGCTGATCTGGGGGTAGGACTCCGCGAACGATTGACCTTCTGGAAGATCCAAATACGGTGCAAGGTCGACCGCCAAAGGGATTACCTTCGTGCGGTTGTGTGGGATCCACCGGCTTGCCAGATATCGTTCGCGCTCCGAGGAGAACAGGGCGCAACTCGCCGCGGCCAAGTTCTTGCGCTCGAACAGGTGGTAGTAGGTTGTTTTCTTGAGCCGACCCTGGCCAAAGGACCAAGCGTTGAGCATTCCATGTGGAGAGAGCACATAGGGACGGCCGAGGTGTCTCGCCAAACCCGCGATCTGTGAGTTACGCGGCCGCCATAGGCCATGCAGATGCACGACATCGGCCTCACCGAGCACTTCCGCAACCCGGTTCAGTTCTTTGCGAGACAGGAGCTCAAAAGGCCGCGAGAAGGGTTCGAGAGGGACCCGGCCGACATCTCCATCTCGATCGGCAGTCCAGTTTTGGGGAAGGTCGCTACCTTCTCGGGTTAGCAGGGTGACCTGGACACCTTGGGCGGCAAGGACCTCGGTCAGATCCACTACCGCTCGCGGTACACCCCCGCCTGTCGCTGTGATCTCAGTGAAGTGATGGACGACGTGCAAAACGGAGCTCGACTTTCCCGGGAACTCAACGAATCCGAGCAGCGGTGAGTCGGTTGACTCTCCGCCGTTTGGGTAGGTAGGTGCAATCGAGAAACCCGCAGAGCTGAAAGCGAACGAGTGGCAGCGCGAAGTGGGCTTCTACGTTGGTTCGTTGGAGCTGGAGCGGGTCGGTGCCACAGCGCACCATGGCATTGTTGGTCATGAACCCAAATCGAAATCCGGCATCTCGGATGGCGCTGGCTGCACTGCCACTGTAGGACCATTCCTCACCGCCCACCCAGCAGAAGTCGGGAACTTCCCGTCCCAGGTTTTCTTCCATCATCACCTTTGCCTCAGGAATCTCCACGGTCAGCTCGTCCGCTGTCAGCGATGATCTCAGTCGCCGGTGATTCATCGTATGGCAGCCGACCACGTGGTTTTGATCGAGGGTCCGGAGTTCCTCCCAGGTCATCGCGATTCGGCCTGTTTGCTCCGGCGATACGGAAAAGATTTTGTGTTCTTTGGCGAAATGAAGCTGTTGTTCAATCGGGACTTTGGGAAAAGCGCTGGGGACAAAAAACCAGCCCGAGAATCCGAACCGTTCCAGCAAGGGGGCTGCGACGTCGAAATGGGACCGCAGCCCGTCGTCGAAAGTGATCATCAATCCTGGCCGGTTGTGGCGCCAGGTTCCAGAGAGAACGTCCTCCAAATCGCGTCGGTTCACCGGCACGTAGTGGCTGCGAAAGAAACGCAACTGATTCGCGAATGCAGAGCTGAGTGAGGAGGGGATGTCGTGGTAGTTGACGATGCGGATGTGGGATCGTCTTATTCGCCCTTGAAGCCGAAGCATTGCGGCGCTGAGCCCCAAGGCGTCAAACACTCGTGCCAGCCTGACTTTATGTGGGTTGATGCGAGCCAATTCGCTGCGGTGGGAAGAAAATCAAGAGAAAGACGACCGCTGGATACTAGCAGTTCAGTGCCTGAAAACTGTCTGTAAAAAGGGGGCCAAAACGACCCTGGGAGCCAGAACAAAATCCACCACGCCGAACCTATAGGTTCCATACAATAGGCCCGCACCAACTTGGTGCAGGCTCAGTAACTACTCGCCCTGGATGGGAGATCACATGGACTCTTTTCAAACCTACTCGACCCTGCAAGTCGGTGGCAGTCAGTTCCGCATCGCTCGCCTGGCTCCCTTGGTGGACGCCGGATACAACTTGGATCGCCTCCCCTATAGCCTCAAGATCTTGCTCGAGAATCTTCTGCGCCGCGAAGACGGCAAGGTGGTTCCGGCCGGCGATGTTGAAGCACTGCTCAACTGGGATCCCAAAGCCACGCCATCGACTGAGATTGCGTTCATGCCGGCGCGCGTCCTGCTGCAGGACTTCACCGGTGTTCCCGCGGTCGTCGACCTTGCGGCGCTGCGCGATGCCATGCGCGAGTTGGGTGACGATCCCAATAAGATCAATCCGTTGCAGCCGGTCGAACTGGTCATCGACCACTCGGTCCAGGTCGATGAGTACGGCACCGATGCCGCTTTCTTGCTCAACGTCGAGCGCGAGTTCGAGCGCAATCGCGAGCGCTATGCCTTCCTCAAATGGGGACAGAAAGCCTTTGACAATTTCAAGGCGGTGCCACCTGGCACGGGCATCTGCCACCAGGTGAACTTGGAGTACCTGGGCCGCGTGGTGATGGCCCCCGACGAGGGCGGATGGGCATATCCCGACACCCTTGTCGGCACCGATTCCCACACCACCATGATCAACGGCCTCGGCATCCTGGGCTGGGGTGTCGGTGGGATTGAGGCCGAAGCGGCGATGCTGGGACAACCGATTTCGATGCTCGTACCGCAGGTGGTGGGTTTCAGATTGACCGGTGAACTCGCCGAAGGCGCCACCGCCACTGACTTGGTTCTCACCGTCACCCAGATGCTGCGCGAGCGCGGGGTTGTCGGCAAGTTCGTCGAGTACTTCGGTCCGGGTCTCGCCAATCTACAACTGGCGGATCGCGCCACGCTCGCCAACATGTCCCCTGAATACGGTGCAACTTGCGGCATCTTCCCGGTGGACGACATCTGCCTGGACTACCTGCGTTTTACCGGCCGGCCGGAGGATCGTGTCGATCTGGTTGAGGCCTACATGAAGGAGCAGGGCCTCTTTCACACTGCCGACTCTCCGGAGGCCGAGTACTCGGACACCCTGGAGCTCGACCTCGGCGATGTCACCCCGAGTTTGGCCGGACCCAAGCGCCCCCAGGATCGCATTCAACTTTCCGACGTCAAGAACTCGTTCGTAACCGGCTTAGAAGCGCTCAAGTGGCCAGGTAGCAACGAAGCAGGCAGCAACGGCGCTGGAGGTCCGGTGTCGGTGTCCTGGCGAGGCGAAGATGGCAGCCTCGATCACGGATCCGTGGTCATCGCCGCCATCACCAGTTGTACCAACACCTCCAACCCATCGGTGATGGTCGGCGCCGGGTTGCTGGCCAAGAATGCGGTCGAACGCGGCCTCGACGTGCAACCTTGGGTCAAAACGTCGTTGGCGCCGGGGTCGAAGGTGGTCACGGATTACCTTGAGGAGTCGGGTTTGATGGACTCGCTCGAGGCCCTCAACTTCCATCTCGTCGGCTACGGCTGCACGACCTGCATTGGCAACAGCGGTCCAGTTCCGGAGCCGATTTCCCAGGCCATCCGCGACAACCAACTGGTTGCCGTTTCGGTGCTGTCTGGAAACCGCAACTTCGAAGGCCGCATCAGCCCCGATGTGCGGGCTAACTATCTGGCTTCGCCACCTTTGGTGGTGGCCTACGCCTTGGCCGGCCGCATCGACATCGATCTCGCGTCGGAGCCATTGGGTGAGGGCAAGGACGGAGAGCCGGTCTATCTCGAAGACATCTGGCCGTCTTCGGCGGAGATTGCCGAAGTGGTGCAGTCTTCAGTGCGTTCGGAGATGTTCGAGCGCCAGTATGCAGCGGTCTACGACGGCGACGAACAGTGGAACTCCATGGACGTGCCCGAGGGCGAGACCTACGCCTGGGAGCCGGACTCCACCTACGTCAAACTGCCGCCCTATTTCGTGGGGATTTCGCGCCAGCCTGCGGGGATCGCCGATCTGTCCGGAGCTCGGGCACTGGCGGTGGTTGGAGACTCGATCACAACCGATCACATCTCGCCCGCGGGCGCAATCAAGGTGGACAGCCCGGCCGGCCAGTACTTGATCGAGCACGGTGTGAATCCGCGGGACTTCAATTCCTACGGTTCGCGGCGCGGCAACCACGAAGTGATGATGCGAGGCACCTTCGCCAACGTCCGCTTCAAGAACAACATGGTGCCGGATCGCGAGGGTGGTTGGACGGTGCATCAACCGAGCGGCGAGGTCATGACCATTTTTGAGGCCGCCATGCGTTACCGAGACGAAGAGGTGCCGCTGGTGGTTATCGCCGGCAAGGAGTACGGCACCGGCTCCTCGCGCGATTGGGCGGCCAAGGGGCCGTCGCTCTTGGGCGTCAGGGCGGTGGTAGCGGTGAGCTATGAACGCATCCACCGCTCCAATCTGGTCGGCATGGGCATTCTGCCGCTCGAGTTCGTGAATGGGCAATCCGGCGACAGCCTGGGCCTTTCGGGCGATGAGACCTACGCCATCACGGGACTCGGCGAAGCGCTTTCCGAAGGTGGCAGTCGGACCGTCCGCGTCGACGCGGAAGGAAGCGCTGGCACCACCAGCTTCGACGCCAAGGTTCGTCTCGACACTCCGCAGGAGATTCACTACTACGAGCACGGTGGCATCCTGCACTACGTTCTACGGCAGCTAGCAAACGGTGCCGGAGTCTAGCCACCTCGTGTTCAGATCCTGCGCCAAGCGTGGGCCAGATTCGGCCCAACCACAAGCCGTGAGTGACCGAGACGTACTGATCGGTACATCGCAGGTCGGGAGCGGCGAGGACGGGCCGAGATGGTCTGCGATCGGCGCATGAAGATCTTTCTTACCGGGGGCACGGGTTACATCGGCGGAGTTCTAGCCCGACGGCTGGCTTCCGAGGGACGCCGGTTAACTTGCCTGGTGCGGGCAACGAGCCGTGAGGAGTCCGTCGCCAATCTCCGCAAGGTGGGCGCTGAGATTCATGTCGGAGACCTGTCTGATCGCGAGTCGCTACGGCCGGGAATGGAGGGCGCAGATTGGGTCATCCACGCCGGCGCTGAACTCAATCGTGACGACGCCATGGACGGCGCCAATGTCGCGGGCTCGCAGAACATCGCTTCACTGGCGGTTGAGCTCGGCGTTCGGCGCTTCTTGTCGGTGTCTTCGATTGCCTACTGGGGGGGCAGTCCGGCCGACGGCACTGCCGGGGTCGAAGAGGACCCGGTACAGAGCTTTCCCACCGAATACAGTGCGACCAAGAACGCTGGCGAGAACGCCATCCGGGCTTTCTGCGATCAAGGTCTCAACGTCGTCAGCGTTCATCCCAGTTTGGTCTACGGTCCGCCCGGCAAGAAGAACGGCGCCAACTTTTTTCTCTACCAAATGGTGCACCAGAACCTGCCGGTACTGATGGCCGGTGACCGCAAGGTGAGCTGGGTGTTCGTCGACGATGTCGTCGATGCGATGGTGCGCATTGTGGGCCAAGACAAGTCGACAGGTCGCTACATCCTTGCCGGCGAGGGAGAAACCCTGCGCGAGACCGCGACGAGGGTCGGTCAGCTCGCCGGGGTCAAGGTTCCCAAGTTCAACATCTCGGTGCCCACAGCCAAGGCGATGCTCCACGCCATCTCTCCCATCTTCCGCCTGGTCGGCAAGCGTCTACCGGTCGAGCCGGTTCGTCTCGACTATCTCGCCAAGCACTGGTTCTTTTCCGACCAACGCGCTCAGGACGAGCTCGGTTGGAGTCCCCGTAGCCTCGAGCGAGGATTGCCGCCCACAGTCGAGATGTTGCTGGCGACGAATCGCGAGTTCGAGGCGACTTAGTTCATTCGTCCAAGCAAAAACCAAGTAGGTTTTGGTAGTGCTCCGACCGCTTTCCTTGGGTCGGCGCTAAGATGAACCAGTTGTGAATTTTTTGCGGGGCTATGCCCAGCGTCTTCAATTCTGGAGGGATCCAGTCCTCACGATGATGCTGCCGCTCTTCGCTGGCGTGGAGATCCTGTTTTGGTGGTGGCTCGATTCGGCGGTATATCGCGGTCCAATCCCTGACGGACACATTGCGAATCCTTTGTGGACTTTCTTTGAGCACTGGTGGTACCGGAGTGACTACGGACTCGGGTTGCAGACCTTCCTCTTGTGGTTCCATGTGGCGATGGTCGTGCTGCTCTGGTGGAGGTGGCGACTCATGCGGCAGCGCAATGGACTCGCGACTTGGACCTACCTTGGCTATGCACTCCTTTTCGGCGCCTTTCAAGTCTTGGTTATCCGCTTCGAAGCCGGGATCGCCAAGATCTCGCTGATCCAGATCCACCCTTAACCTGCTAAGAAAAAGAGCCGCTTTTGGTGAGCGGCTCTCGATCTCAGCGGTGCTTGAGTGCTTAGGTGCCGTACTTGACCGAGCAACCGTAGGGCCGGGTAGTGTCCGGATCCACTGAATCGTCGCCGGCCAAAGCGGTCAGCGCTCCATCGACGTAGTTGTCGCGTTCAGAGGTTGACAGGCGGCCGCGTGGGTCGTCGTCGATGGCACCGTTGTAGAGGATGGTGCCTTCGCCATCGATGACGTACATGTGCGGGGTGGTCTTGGCGTTGTAGGCGTGGCCGACTTCACCGGAGGGGTCGTAGAGCACCGCATACTCGATGCCGTTCTCGGCATTGAAAGCGAGGTGCTCTTCGGGCTGCAAGTAGTCGCCGTGGTCGTCGGCGGTGCTGTTGATCGCCAGCCAAACGACGTCACCGTACTCGGTGGTGAGGTCGATCATGGTCTGCTCTTTGGTATGGCGCAGCGAATAGGGGCAGTTGGGGTTGATCCACTCCAGAACCACGGTCTGGCCGGAATAGTCCGAGAGCGAATGTGCACTGCCGTCGGCGGCGGTGAGAGTGAAGTCCGGGGCTGCCGTGCCGACGGTTCCTGAGGCGGCGAGCGGGGCCACGGCGAATAAGACGGCGAGAGCCGCGATCCAAGTCTTGTTTTTCATGGTTTCTCCTTCGGTGGACTCATCTGAGTCATTACATAACAACTACGCAAAAATACGGCCCACGGTTCACGCCAGGCAGACAAAGTGTCAACAGACAAAAAATCTACGGGCAACGGGCTAGCGCACAAAGTAGAGGACGCCGGCGATTCCCGCGGCGACCAACAGCCACCCCGCCATTCGCGGGCCGGATCGGTCGGTACTTCCGAGCAGCCATCCTCCGGCTCCGGCCGGAAGCAGCGCGACCTGCACACCGGCCAGCGGAGTCGGTGGCAAGGAACCGGTCAAAACGTAGAAACGGGCGATGACTGCGGCGAGCGCGAAAAAGCCGGCTGCACCCAGCGCCACCGGTGAGACTGCATCCGCTTGGGGTCGGGCAACGACGACTGCCAGAACCAGGAGTGCGAGACCGAACCAGCCGACGCCAGGTGCGGAGGGTAAGGCAGCAAACGCGGCGCAAGCCGCCAGGGCGAGCAGCAGCCAACCATTGCGCACGCGGTGGCCGGCAAACAAAAAGGCCGCAAAGATCACCAACAAGCACGCACCTACAGAGACAACCGGCGTTGAAAGCTGCGCCAAAGACGCGATCTTGGTGAGGGCAAACCAGGTGATTCCGGCGGCGGCGACGCCCCCCACCCAAGCAGGCCGCAGGACGTTGGCTGCCGTAGTTACCGCACCGGAGGCCAGATAAAGGGCGGCGGCGGCGACGACCGGAAGCCAGTACCACCACAGCATCGCCGCCGTAGCTTTTCCGTCCGCAATCGATGCCGATTCTTCTTCGGTTTGACTCCAAGTGGCTGGCGTAGCGGTGGCCACCAAACCAGTCCATGCTGAACCCGCCGGGCTTGAGGGCTCTTGTCCGATCGCTGTCCACTCGAGCTCGACGTTTTCCGCGAGTGGTTCCTGCACTGAGAGCCGACTCACCGCGACGCGAGCGACCGTGGCTTCGCCTTTTCTCTCCAAGACCGTCTCCGCCAACTCGAGGTCGTCATGGGCAGCAAAGAAGAGTTCACTGACGGCAAAGGGCAGTTCGAAAGTCAGGGACCCGTCAGTGTTCGAGTTACTTTCCAGGCCGCCGGTCAATGTCGGTCCGTCTTGCGGCACCTGAGAACGCCAGTTGGCGAAGTCGACCGCGGCTGCGGACTCCCTGGCCTCCGGCCCCAAAGGCTGAGTGAGTTCGAGGTCGTAGCGGTAGGGGATGCACTCCGAAGCGCAGACGACGTAATCGACGTTGGCTTTCAAGCTCAACTCTTCGCCTTCTGCGGCGATCTTCGCGCGTACCGGATACACCACCCGATGTTCGTACCCGATCGCCACCAGTCCGCCGGGCAGGTGATAGAGATGGGGTGCCGGAAACAGTAGCTTGGCACCTTGGATTTCCGGGGTCATTGCGAGGTCGAGCTCTGGCGGATAGCCAGCGTCGCCGCCATTTTTCCAGTAGACGTGCCATTCGGGTGCGAGTTCAAACTCGACGCCGAACCAAAACTCGCCTTGCGGCGCCGCGATCTCGTAAGGAGTGATGAGGCGTAGCGCGGACTGGTCATTGTGCACCCACTCGCCCTCGGCGGCGAAAGAGGGCATGGCCGCGAACAGAGCCAGAGCGATGGTCCAAGATCGAATCATGACCTCGCGGACGTTATCAGCGTGGATAGTCATAAGATCAAGCCGCACATGAGTTGGAGGTACGGATGAGAGTGATTCTTAGCTTGATCGCGACCGCGGCTTTGGCGGTGCCGGTGGCGGCCGAAGATCTTGCCCAGCTTGAAGACGCTCTGCTGGCTGAGACGCCGCTGGAAGCAGATCTCAAACACCTGACCGACACCATCGGAGGGCGGCCGACGGGGTCACTGGCCAACCTGGCTTCCGTGGATTGGGCGCTGGGGCGGTTTCAAGAGGCTGGCGTAGAAACCTGGACCGAAGGTTTCACCATGCCGGAGCTTTGGCTCGAGAAAAGTGCAACCGGGTCGATCACCGGTGAAGCCGGCTTCTCGGTGCGTCTGGCGGCGATGCCCTATTCGGTCGGTACCGGTGAAGAAACGGTAGAAGCTCCTTTGCTGGACGGAGGTCGAGGCAGCGAAGAGGACCTTGCGGCGTTGGGCGATTCGATTGAGGGCGCGTTCCTGCTCGTCGAAACCGAACCTCTTGAGGACGTGCCGGGTTTGTTTCGGGAGTACATCGCGGCCTCCGAGATCGAGACACGCGCCCTCGCCGCTGGCGTCAAAGGCGTCGTCTACATGGGCTCGCGACCTGAAGATGTCCTGCACCGGCACAACGCCTCGCTGGGGACGGAGAACGAGCATCTGATGCTGATCATGGATCGGGTGTCGGCCAAGCGCGCACTGCGCCTGTTGCGGGGAGGCAAAAATCTCAACCTGGCGGTGGAACTTGAGGTCTATTCGACCGGCCCGTTTGAGAGTTTCAACGTTCTCGCCGACATTCCCGGCACCGACCTCGCTGACGAGATCGTTTTGATCGGAGCGCACCTGGACTCTTGGGGGCTCGGCACCGGCGCCCTCGACAACGGCTGCAACGTGGCCATGCTGATCGACATCGCGCGCCAGATGGAGGCGTTGGATCTGCAGCCGCGACGGACGATCCGTTTCGCCCTGTGGAATGGTGAAGAACACGGACTTTTCGGGTCTTGGGGCTACGTCAAGCGCCACATGGCGGACCTCGATCGCCACTACATGGCTTCCTCCTTTGACATCGGCACTGGCAAGATCGTGGGTTTCTTTACCGGTGGTCGGCCTGACGCCGCTGCGGTGACAGAAGCCGCCACCTCCAGCCTCGAAGATTACGGGCCGCTTGCGGTGGTCGATCAGCCAGTAGTCGGAACCGACAACTACGATTTCATGCTCGAAGGAGTGGCCAATCTGGTTGCCAACCAGGAATCGGCCAACTACGGACCGCACTATCACGCCTCGACCGACACCTTTGACAAGGTCGATATCGAGCAGGTCAAGAGTAACGCGGTGGTGGCGGCTAGCGTCATCTGGGCCTACGCCAACAGCGACGCTGAGCTGCCACGCCAGTCGTACGCCGAGGTCACCAAACTGATCAACGAAACATCGCTGGGCGACCAAATGCGGACGTTTTGGAGCCTCTACCGCCAGTGGGAATCAGGTGAGCGCGGTCGCCAGGCTCCCGACCTCGAGCCGGCGCGGGACTGAACGGCATCGAAGGGGTCAACGTGTTTCGCATCGCCAAAGACTTTACCTTCGCCGCCGCGCACGCGATTCGCGGCCATCAGGGTGGCTGTGAGCGCCTGCACGGTCACAACTATCGCGTCCGCATCCATGTCGGCAGTGATCAACTGGACCCATTGGGTATGGTGATGGACTTTGCCGACCTCAAGGCCCTTGCCGAAGAGATCTTGGCTCCCTTCGACCATCAAGTGATCAACGAGATCGCTCCCTTTGATGAGCTCAACCCGACGGCGGAAGTCTTCGCTCGATATGTCTTCGAGGAAGTCGCCAAGCGTCTGCCCGGCAATGTCGTCGCTCTGCAGGTGGACGTATGGGAGAACGACCGTTCCTACGCCACCTTTGCACCCGGTTAGAGGCGTCGCGTGATGACCCAGAGAGCGCCGGACCCGCGCCTCAAGCTTCCGGCGGGCGAACGGCTCCGCGTCAACGAGATCTACCTGTCGCTGCAGGGCGAGTCGACCCACGTCGGCAAGCCGTGCACGTTCGTTCGTCTCACCGGATGCCAGATGAGGTGCGTGTGGTGCGATAGCGAACACTCCTTTTACGAAGGCGACTGGCGGAGTGTCGACGAAGTGCTGCAACGGGTCACCGAATTGGGCGCGGCGACGGTAGAAGTCACTGGAGGAGAGCCCCTGCTTCAGCCCGGAGCCACAACTTTGCTCCGTCGCCTGTGCGATGCTGGCTACGAAGTTCTCCTGGAGACTGGTGGCGGGGTCGCCATTGACGCCGTCGATCCGCGCGTTCACCGCATCCTCGACATCAAGTGTCCCGGTAGCGAGGAAGCCGACAACAACCTGTGGAGCAACCTTGAGAGCTTGCGGGCCGACGACGAAGTCAAATTCGTTGTCGCCGATCGTGCCGATTTCGATTGGGCGCTGGATATCTTGCGACAGTACAGGCTGCCGGAGCGCTGCACCTTGTTGATGTCGGCGGTAGAGAGCGGGGAAAGCGAAATCACATCGACGGCTCTCGCCGACTGGATCCTGGAATCGAAAGAGCCGATCCGGCTGCAGGTGCAGTTGCACAAAGTGCTGTGGGGGGATCGGCGCGGCGTCTAAGCTCTACATGCTGATTTCACAAGAGGTGCCTTTTCAACTAGTCTCAACGCGTTGGAGTTGGTGTGCGGTGTCGCTTCGTACACTTGCGGCTGTTTTTTTGCCGCACCGCTTGGGCGGTCGGTTTCTTTTTGGGGGGGATCGTGATCGACCTGATTCGCGACTTAAGCGGTCGCTCTTCCTTTCGAGGAAAGCGATGTTGGACTGGCTAGGTCTTTTGGTTGCCGGCGTCGTCGGCTTGCTGGTGGGCGTCACGGCGACGTTTATCCTTCGCCCCAACCCGATGCCGATTCGTGGCCGCGTTGCCAGGCCGCCGATTCGCTACTTTTTCCAGTCGGCTCCAGAGGGATTCGTCAAAGTGGCCAAGGCGGTTCCGATCGAGATGAACGGTCCCTCGGCGATTCCCCGCCGATTTGCCAGCGGAGGTGATCTCAGCGTGGAGCTGGACTCCTCGAGCCAGAACGATTTTGAGATCTGGGGCGTATGGACGGAGAAGGACGGAAGTTGGCGCGACGTCCTAGGGAACCTGCCTGACGTCACCGTTGACCAACTGCGCCGCAAGTATAAGCAGCGCAGCCTGGCAGTCACCCTCGAAACCATCGGCGAGGCGGACGGCCACCCCGAAATTCAGGTTGCGGTTTGGGCAGCTCCAGCCGCGGCTCAAGCGTCGTAGCTACGGGTATTTCCACGCGGCCGTTGCCACAATATTGTGGCGTCGTGGCGCGTTGCAGTCAGGTAGCACCGCGCTAGAATCAAAAGTTCGTGGCCCGGGGTAACGTCCAGCGAGTAGCGCCGTTCGTTGACCCCGACGGCGAACATATATAACCGTCACGCAGAGAAAGATCTCCCTCGATGTCGACCGCAAAGCTCACCTACAACGATCAAGAATACGAACTCCCAGTCGAAGTCGGTTCCGAGGATGAAGTCGGCATCGACATCGGCAAGCTGCGCCGGCAAAGCGGGGTGATCACTCTCGATCCTGGATATGGCAATACCGGGTCTTGCCGCTCTTCGATCACCTTCATCGACGGCGAGAAAGGCATTCTGCGCTACCGCGGCTATCCCATTGAGGAGCTGGCAACTCGGGGCACTTTCGTGCAGTCGTGCTATCTGCTGATCTACGGTCACTGGCCCTCGGCTGACGAGATCTCCGAGTTCAGCGAGCGATTGACTCAGCACACTCTGCTCCACGAAGACATGAAGAAGTTCTTCGAGGGTTACCCGCCGAGCGCTCACCCAATGACCATTCTTTCCTCAATGGTGGCATCGCTCGGTGCCTACTATCCCGACAATGACGAGGTGGTCGACGACAACATCGTTCGTCTGCTGGCCAAGGCGAAGACCATCGCGGCGTTTTCTTACAAGAAGTCGATCGGTCAGCCGTTTATGTATCCGCGCAACGAGCTCAGCTACACGCAGAACTTTCTGCAGATGATGTTCGGAGTGCCGACGGAGCCCTACGAAGTCCCCAAGGTTCTCGACGACGCCTTGAACGCGTTGCTGATTCTGCACGCCGATCACGAGCAGAACTGTTCCACCTCGACCGTACGCATGGTGGGCTCATCGGAAGCCAATCTATTTGCGTCGATTTCGGCCGGCATCCACGCCCTTTCCGGCCCGCTTCACGGCGGTGCCAACCAGAAGGTCATCGAGATGCTCAAGATGATCCGCGCCGATGGCAGCAACTACAAGAAGTACGTTGACATGGCCAAGGATCGGGAAAGCGGTTTTCGCCTGATGGGATTCGGCCATCGTGTTTACAAGAACTTCGACCCTCGCGCGATTCTGTTGCGCAAGGCGGCCAAGAATGTGCTTGAAGATCTGGGAGTGGACGATCCGCTGTTGGAGATCGCACGCAACTTGGCGGAAGTGGCGCTCAAGGATGACTACTTCATCGAGCGCAAGCTCTACCCCAATGTCGACTTCTACAGCGGCATCATCTATCGCGCCATGGGTATTCCCACCAATATGTTCACGGTGATGTTTGCGTTAGGTCGCCTGCCTGGATGGATCGCCCATTGGCGGGAAATGCGCAATGACCCCAGCATGCGCATCAACCGGCCACGGCAGATCTACACCGGACCCACTCTGCAGAATCTGGATTAAGCCCTAGTCGCGCGCAAACCAGGAGTGAATCCGAGCGCGTATTTTTTCCATGCGTTCGAGCAGCTTGGGCCAGCGTCCCAGCGCCCGGCGCATGAGGCGGTAGACAATTTCGCTGGCCAGCGACAGAACTGCCGCTCCGGCGAGAATGGTGACGATCCCCTGGATTCCGGGCAGGATTAAGCCGGCGATCCCGATCAACAGCAGCAACCAACCGACAATCAATAGAAAAATCCGCGTCAAGGTCGAAAGCGGCGACAGCTTGGGATCTGCTGGCGGCGTCGGCGGCTGCGAGTCAGCGGAGTTCATTCCTGACGCATCCTATGCAGGAACGCCGCCGACACCAAGCGGTCCGGGTGCGCCGTTGGAAATCGGCTTGACAGGTGCGCTTATAGGGGGAAGAATAGATATCTCTTATTGAGATTGCATCTCAATAAGAGATTGAGGCCTATCCCGTGCACACAACTCGAGAAAGACGAGACTTCATTCGTAAACTGCGGCAGCGCGGCCATCGTGTGACTCAGGAGCGTCTGGCGGTGTTTGATGCCGTCTTCGCACTGCACGGTCACCTTGAAGTCGAGCAGATCTTGCAGCGCATGCAGGCTCAAGGTCATCAAGTGTCCCGCGCGACCCTTTACCGCAACCTCGAGGTCATGGAAGTCCTGGGTTTCGTGCACAAGATTCAGGCTGGCAATCGAAGAGTCCTCTACGAGCATCTGCATGCGGGGATGGAGCACGGGCACCTGATCTGTCGTGAGTGCTCGCAGGTGATTGAGTTTCTGAGTCCGGAGGTCGACCAAGCCCTGGCTCGGCTGTGCCGGGAACACGGCTTTGAACCCCAGGAAAACCAAGTCACCGTGCAAGGACTGTGTGGAATCTGTGCCGGCTGGAGTCAAGAGCGCGATTGGAACCAAGAATCTAACGTCGCCGTCAGTGCGGCTAGCAGATAGCTGGTGGGAAAGACAAGTACAAGATGACATTGGCAGCATGGATATTGTTAAGTGGGCTTGTAGGAACCTTAAACGCCGCCGAAGCACCCCCTGAAACAGTTGATCCACCCGAAACGGTCTTCGATAAATTGACGGTGGTGGGCGAAGTCGACCGGGTCGCCGGTTCGGCTCATGTTCTCGGTCTCGCCGAACTCGAAGTCCACGACTACAACGACATCCACCGGGCTTTGCGGCAGGTTCCAGGCGTCAACCTGCAAGAGGAAGAAGGCTTCGGCTTGCGTCCCAACATCGGCATTCGCGGCACTGGAGTCGAAAGGTCGCAGAAAGTGACCCTGATGGAGGACGGAGTCCCGATTGCGCCGGCCCCTTACGCCGCCCCGGCTGCGTACTACTCACCGACGGCTGGCCGCATGGAAGGGCTGGAGGTGCGCAAAGGCACCAGCGCGGTACGCGAAGGGCCGCATACGACCGGCGGGGTGGTCAACTATCTGTCCACCAGCATCCCCGGATCGCTGGCGGGTAAAGCCGAAATCGGCCTGGGGAGCGATGGCCTACTGCGTGGTCACGCTCACATTGGTGATTCCAACGAGCGGTTCGGTTGGCTGCTTGAGGGCTTCCACCTCTCTCACAGCGGATTTAAGGAATTGGACGAAGGCGGAGACACCGGTTTCGATCTCACCGACGGACTGGGTAAGTTGAGGATTGCGTCCAAATACGACGCTGAGTTCTATCAAGCGGCCGAACTCAAGCTGGGCTGGACCCAGCAAGACGGCGCCGAAACGTACGTCGGCTTGACCGAGGCGGACTTCGCGGCGACGCCGTTTCGCCGTTATGCAGGATCGGCAGCCGATCGCCTCGACACCGAACACAAGCAGGCACAGATCTCATACTTCGCTCAATTGAATCCTTCCTTGGATCTGACCGCAGTGGCCTACAACAATGATTTCTTCCGCAACTGGCACAAGTTACAGTCGGTATCGGGCACCAACGTCGACCGAGTGTTGGCCGATCCCACCCAGTTCGCCGAGGAGCTCGCCGTTCTTCGCGGTGAGTTGGATAGCGCAGACGCACTGTCCGTGCGCAACAATCGTCGCGACTACTTCTCGCGAGGGGTAGAGTTCCACCTGGGGACGCACTTCGGGGTCCGGGTCCGGCACGACCTGGAAATCGGCTTGCGGGTCCACCGCGACGAAGAAGACCGATTTCAAGAAGAGGATCGCTACGCTATTTTGGCCGGTCGTCCGATGTTGGCCGCCCTCGGGTCACCGGGAAGCCAGGCCAATCGCGTCGCCTCCGCCGCGGCGACCGCGGTCTTCATTGAAGATCGCATTGCGTTCGGACGCTGGACGCTGATTCCGGGGGCCCGCTTCGAAAGCATCGATTTGCAGCGCATTGACTTCGGCAAGGCGGATCCATTACGCGAAGGAACCGATTTGATGGTGCGCGAGAACGAAGTCACGAAACTTGTCCCCGGCTTCGGGCTCCACTACCAAGCCGGTGAGCGCACTTCCTGGTTTGCTGGCGTCTATCAAGGCTTCTCGCCACCGACCCCAGGTTCGCGTGAAGAGGTGGAACCGGAAGAAAGCGACAATTTGGAGTTTGGATGGCGTTACTCCGGTCGCGGCTTGGCAGCCGAGGCGACCCTGTTCTACAACGACTACGACAACCTTCTGGGGACCGACACGCTTTCCGGTGGCGGAGAGGGCTCAGGCGAGCAATTTAACGGCGGCGCTGCAGAGATCCAAGGTTTGGAAGCTTCGGTGGTGTGGGAGGTTGAACTCAACTCGGCGACGCGGATGCCGGTGCGCGCCGTCTATACCTACACAGACACCGAGTTCAGCACCAGTTTCGAGACCTCATTCGCCGACTGGGCGCCGCGGGTCGAGAAAGGTGATGAGATCCCTTACGTGCCCCAACATCAGTTCACCCTGGGGGTCGGACTGCAGCGCGGCAACTTGGCTCTCAGCCTCGACGGCAACTTCAACGACACCATGCGCACGACCGCCGGCCGCGGCCCGATCGTCGACGGCACCGGGATTCCCCGCCGCTGGACCTTCGACCTGGCCGCCGAGCGCAGCATCGGTTCCTACCGAGTTTTCGCTCAGCTTCGCAATGTGGTCGACGAGACCTATCTGACCGCCAGGCGGCCCGCTGGCTTGCGGCCGGGGATGTCCAGGTCGCTGGTGGTCGGCGCGAAAGTGGACTTTTAGAACAGTTCGGCGCCCAAAGACGCGTACAGGGCGTACGCGGGATCACTTAAGAATCCAGCAGGAGGGATTGCGGGTGCATCTCTCCACTCGCCAGCAGTCGGGCGTCACCGCGTAGGTTCGCCGAGCTTCCCTCAAACCAAGCGGTGAGTTGAAAGCCGGCGATGGTGGTCACGGTGAAGGGCGTAGCCCCTTTCGCCAAGCATCGGGCTGTGGCGATGACTCCAGTGCCAGAAGCCAGCGTTTCCCCCTCGACTCCGCGTTCAAAGGACCGCATCACCGCGTCGTTGTCCCCAGTCGATTGGGCAAACGCAACATTGGCCCCACGAGGAGCGAGGTCTTTGTGATTGCGAATCACCGTCCCCAGTTCGGCGACCGGCGCGGTAGTGATGTCGCCCTGCCACAGCATCACCGCATAGGGCACGCCAACGTCGAGGACCGAGACCTCGACATTGAGGGTATCTTCGAGGTGTAACGATCTTTTGGCGATCGGCGGTGCGTCCCATTGCCACTGCAGTTCAACCGTCGATTCGTCGACACGCGTTCCGTGGATAACTCCGCTGTCGGTCTCGATCGCGATCCGTTCGCCCCACCCCAGTTGAGTGGCGAGGGTAACCGCGCACCGGGTTCCATTGAGGCAGAGTTCCGCTCTTCCGCCATCGGAGTTGTAGTGGACCATGCGAACGGCGCCATCAGACTTGCGCCGCAAGGTAAAGAGTCCGTCAGCTCCCAACGCGACTCCTCGCAAGCAAGCCGCCTCAACCCACTCGCCAGAAGGCTCCTCGCGCGGCTCCACCAGCACGAGGAAATCGTTGCCGGCGCCGGACAGGCGGTAGAAGGGAACGGTAGCCATGCCCCTAGGGGCCGAAGACGGATGTTGGCTCGCTGGGCTCGCTGGCGTTGCCGCTACGGTCGACGGCGCGCACTTGGTAGCTATGTTCGACGCCGCTCTCCGCTCCGTCGTCGGTGAACTCGAGCGCGGTGATCGGGTCATCATTGAGCTGCACAGTGGCACCGTCGGTCGTACGCTCGACGATGAATCCAGCGTGATCGTCGGGCGACGAGTGGCGCCACAGCAAGCGAACGCCTGTTGCATCGGGAATGGCCACCAATGCGGTGGGAGCCTCGGGTGGGTAGATGTCGCGATAGAAAATCTCGCGCTGACCTCCCCAGGGGCTCTCGACCCCACGGGCACCGACTGCGGTGACGGCGTAGACCCACCGTTGGCCCATTTCTGCGACTGTGTCGAAGAAACTCGATTCCTCTGCCTCGGTAGTTGCCACCGGAGTCGAAAACTCCTGCGCTTCGGCAGGTCGGCGGTAGACGTTGTAGCCGACGATGGTGTCGTCGTCGATCGTTTCCCAGGTGACCTCGACGCCGCTTTGGTTTGGTTCCACGATCAAGCTGACCACAGCCGGCGGCGGCGCCGCTGGCACGACCGAAGCGATGTTGGAAAGACCGGAACGACGTCCATTGGCTTGCAACACGATGGCATATGCGTGAACCCAAGGCTCTTCTCGAAAGGTCTCATCGCGCAGACGGACGACGACGTCATTGCCTTCGACCAAACGGCCGACTTGTTCCGCATCCAATGATTCAATGACCCCAGCGAGGCTGGCGAAGGTCACCGCGTCGACCGTCGGCAAAGGAGGAGTGTTGTCTTCCTCGAGAGCCTCTTCCGTTTCCTCGTCGAGGAGTTCCAGCCCAGCTTCGAGGTCGTCGATGCTGGGCTCGGTCACAGGCGCCCTATCGGTAGCAGCCTCGGCGGAGTCCTCGTCGGGGCCATCTGCGTCCTGCTCGTCATCCATCTCGTCTTCCGGCATTGGGGTGTCGTCCGTCTGCTCTCCGTCAAGGACCTCCGAGTTCGATTCAGAAGCCTCGTCGCCATCCATCAGAGTTTCTTCGCCCTCTTCGTCGTTGCCTTCGATGAGTTCGGTGGCCAATCGTTCAAAGCGCAAGACTTCAACTCCCTCGAACTCGCCCAAGGGCAAGCCACTCTCGGTTGCCGATGGATAGCTGAAGCGAAGAACGATCTCAGAGCCACGCTGGACTGCTTGCAAGTCGTCTACCCGAGCCGGTGCGAGCGACGGTGGAGGAATCGGATCTCCTTTGCGGCCGCAGGCCGAGACAATCAACGACATTGCCGTCGCGGTCAGCAAGATCTTTGCTGAAAGAGAGTGCTTAGAGGACATAACGGCTCAGATCCTTGTCTCCAACGATATCGCCCAGGGCTTTGCGCACAGCCTCTCCGTCCAAGTTGAGCTGCACGCCGCTCATGTCCGGGGCTTCAAATGACACCTCTTCGAGTAGCTTCTCCATCAAGGTGGCAAGCCGTCGAGCGCCGATGTTTTCGGTGGAATCGTTGACCTCGACGGCGAGGCGTGAGATTTCTTCGATGGCATCGTCGGTAAAAGAGATTTCCAGGCCTTCGGTTTCGAGCAGCGCTTGGTACTGGCGTGTCAGAGCGTTCTCGGGCTCGGTCAGGATGCGCACGAACTCTTCCTGACCCAGCGCCGACAGTTCGACGCGGATGGGAAAGCGGCCCTGAAGTTCTGGAATGAGATCCGAAGGCCGGCTGACGTGGAAAGCTCCGGCGGCGATGAACAGGATGTGGTCGGTGCGCACGGGTCCGTACTTGGTCGACACGGTCGATCCCTCGACAATCGGCAACAGGTCGCGCTGCACTCCTTCGCGCGAAACGTCGGGACCGCGACCGTCCTCGCGCGAAGCGATCTTGTCGATCTCGTCCAGAAAGACGATTCCCGCCTCTTCGACTCGACGCCGCGCTTCCCGCTGAACTTGCTGGCGATCGATGATCGCCTCCGATTCCTGCTGCAACAGAATTTCCCGCGCTTGCGCCACGGTTACGTTCGACTTGCGCCGGCGCGAGAACAGATTCGGCATCATGTCCTTGAGTCCGGCGCCGATGTCTTCACCGCCACCGGGCCCGAAGATCTGGAACGCCGAGCCAGTATCCTCCTCGACTTCGATCTCGACCATCTTGTCGTCCAATTGCCCGTCACGGAGTTTGCGGCGAAAGACCTCGCGAGCGGAGGACATGTCCGGCGCGCTGTCTTCGGAATCGGCGGCCGGATGAGTCGGCGCAGGAGGTCCGGGTACGAGGATGCTGAGCAGCCGCTCTTCGGCACGGCGCTCGGCCTCCTCGGCCACTTCGGCGCGCAACTCCTCTTTGACCATTGCCACCGCGAGTTCGACCAAGTCGCGAACGATCGACTCAACATCACGGCCGACGTAGCCGACCTCGGTGAACTTGCTGGCTTCGACTTTGATGAACGGGGCTTTGGCCAGTTTGGCCAGTCGCCGGGCGATTTCGGTCTTTCCGACGCCGGTCGGCCCGATCATCAAAATGTTCTTGGGCACGATCTCGTCGGCCAGTTGCGGGTCAACCCGCTGTCGGCGCCAGCGATTGCGCAAAGCGATCGCTACCGCGCGCTTGGCGTCGTCCTGCGACACGATGTACTTGTCGAGTTCCGCCACCGTCTGCCGCGGCGTTAGATCCTCCAGTGTGAGGTGACGGTCCGAGGAAGAAGGGTCAGCCATCTTCGGGCAGCACTTCGACGGTCAAATGGTCGTTGGTGTAGACGCAGATCGAAGCGGCAATTTGCAATGCCTCGACGGCGACTTCGCGAGCTGACAACGCCGTGTGCCGCACCAGTGCTCGAGCCGCACCGAGAGCGGTATTGGCTCCGGAGCCGATGGCCATCAATCCGTCCGGGTCGGGTGACATGAGATCGCCGTTGCCGGATACCAGGAAGCTGTGTTCTATGGAGCTGACGATCATCTGGGCCTGCAACTGCCTCAAGGCCCGATCGGTGCGCCAGTCCTTGGCCAGCTCAACTGCGGCGCGCTCGACATTACCCTGATACTCCTGCAACTTGTTCTCGAAGCGAGCGAACAACGCCAGACCGTCGGCGGCGCCACCGGCAAAGCCCACCAAGACGTTGCCATCACGCGTTCGCATGACCTTGCGAGCCGAAGACTTGACCACGGTGTCGTTGAGCGTGACTTGCCCGTCGCCGGCCAAGCAGACCTGATCGTCGCGGCGGACGAGGAGGATCGTCGTCGCTCGAAGTGTGGGTGAAGATGAGCGCTGCATGGACGGCGGATTGTAGCAATCCCCGCCCCCATCTGCCCTTCCGACGGCGATGACGATTTCGTCGTGCGTAGCCGTTCGTTTTCGCACGTTCTGTCTCCGGGTCATCCTGGCGGGAGAGAGGGTGTGGGGCCGGAATCGGTCAGAGCATCAACGAGACCGTCTGCGTCATCGGGGCTGACGACGATTCTTTCTTCGTCCCAACTGATGAGCACTGGGGTCTTGAGATTGGAGGTGTAGAACTCGATTTCACCGAGGACGCTTGAATCGTAACCGCCGGTCGCAGCTTGAAATCCAGACCAGCGAGTCAATTCGCTCAAGTGGCGGATCTCTGCTTCGTTGAGGCGACGGGCCGCAGAAGGTCGAGGATAGGCGAGACGCTTGCGACGCAACTGCAAAGCGAACTGCCGATCGTCCTCCACGTCGATCCAGAGAAGGTCGAGATCGCGGGACATGCGCGCGGCATAGGTCGTGAGTGCGGCGACGATGGTGAGCACTACCGCAGAGCCATAGGTACCCTGAATCGCAAGCCAGATCGCCAAGGCAAGCACCAGTCCAGTCAAGGCCAGCAAGCCGCGAAATAGGCGCTTGCGGTCCGATTCGACGCTTCCGCTGGGAGTACAAGCGAATCTCGTACTCATTCCACCCCGATTTCCTCTGACTCGTGCGTTTGCTTCGCGCGTGGATGGTTCTTGCGGTAGACGTGCAGCAGACGATCGATGTCCACGTGCGTATAGCGTTGGGTGGTGGTCAGAGACGCGTGTCCGAGCAGCTCTTGAATCGTTCGCAGGTCCGCCCCCGCTTCTAACAGATGGGTGGCGAAGCTGTGGCGCACCGAATGTGGATGGACGCCGCCGGTGACCGCGGCATCGTTGACGTAGCGATCCAGAATACGTCGCACAGAGCGCGCGCTCAGCCGCCCACCGCGCTGGTTGAGGAAGACACACTGGTCGGTATCCCAAGGGCGATTGGCTAGGAGTTCCCACGCTTCCTGCCACTTGATCATGCTTTCGGCCGCGAGGCGCCCGTACGGCACCATGCGTTCCTTGCCACCTTTGCCCACGACTCGCAGAGTGCGCGCGGCAGGGTCGAGATCTTCCCAGTCCAGGGACACCAGTTCACCGACCCGTAAGCCTGTGGCGTAGAGCAGTTCGAGCAGGGCACGGTCACGGCGGGCGGCAGGGGCATCACCCTCGGGAGCCTCCAGCAGGCGATTCATTTCGTCAGGACGCAGGTGGCGTGGCAAGCGACGCTCCGCTTTAGGCGTCTTGATGGCGTCCGCTGGGCTGGCGTCCAGCACGCCTTCCCGACAGGCAAAGCGAAACATGCCCTTGATCGCCGAGAGCGTACGTCCTTGCGAACTGCGCGCCTTGCCGGTGAGAGCGAGATGAGCAAGGAACGCGCGCAAGGCGATGGCGTCGATCTCCGCCGCTTCGATGTCTTGCACCTTCTTGCTGAGATAGTCCTCAGCCAGAAACGTCGAAAGCCGGCGTAAATCGCCTTCGTAGGCGCGGACGGTGTGCTGGGAAAGCCGCCGTTCGCGGGCGAGGTAGTCGAGGTAGCGGAAGACGAGCCGGGGCAGATTCATGCTGACACCGCCGCTTCCGGTCTTGTTTCGGCCAGCGCCTGTTCCCGCAAGGGGATGTCGTGAATTGTCGCCCAGGAGTGCAAGGAGTCATGGGCGCGCTCGACGTAGGCGCGCCGCCGTTCCCGCTTGCGCAGCCTGCGCCCCAGAGGCGGGAAGAGACCGAAGTTGATGTTGGCTGGCTGGTAACGCTCGGGCGACGACAGGGTCAGATGGCGGGCGAGAGCACCGAGAGCTGTTTCTTCAAGAAACAGGGGTGGCTCCGCCCCGCTCATCGACTGTGCAGCGTAGATACCGATTGCCAGGCCGGTGGCCGCAGATTCCAGATAACCCTCGACGCCAGTGATCTGACCGGCGAATCGAACGCGCGCCTCCTGTTTGAGGCTGTAGTCGACATCCAGGTGGCGTGGGGCGTTGATGTAGGTGTTGCGGTGCACTTGTCCCATGCGCACGAACTCCGCTTTTTCGAGGCCTGGGAGCATGCGCAAGATTTCTTTCTGCGCTCCCCATTTGATGCGGGTCTGGAATCCGACCAGATTGAACTGCGAGCGCGCCACGTCTTCGCGCCGAAGCTGCACCACGGCGAAGGGTCTAGGTCGATCTCCCCACAGCTCGGAAGGCGGCGTCAGCCCGACCGGCTTCATAGGTCCGAAGCAAAGAGTGTCCTCGCCCCGCCGGGCCATCTCTTCGATGGGCAGGCATCCCTCGAAGAACAGGTTGGCTTCGAAATCGTGCAAATCGGCGGTCTCCGCGGCCAAGACCGCCCCGACAAACTTGCGGTAGAGATCGCGGTCGAGGGGGATGTTGAGGTAGTCGTCGCCATTACCTTTGTCGTAGCGCGAGCCCCAGAACATCTTGGACAAATCCAACGACTCAGCGGTGACGATGGGAGCAATGGCGTCGTAGAAATAAAGAGATTCCTCCCCCAGCAGAGATTGCAGCCGCTCCGAGAGCGCCGGGCTGGTGAGAGGCCCAGTGGCGACTACCACCGGCCCTTCAGGTATCTCCGTCAGCTCCTCACGTTGGATCTGAATCCTCGGATGGGCTTCGACCTTGGCGGTGACCTCTGCGGCAAACTGGTGCCGATCCACCGCCAATGCTCCGCCAGCCGGCACCGCCGCTTGGCGCGCCGCGGCCACAACCAACGACCCCAAGGCCTCCATTTCGCGCTTGAGGAGGCCTGCCGGATGATTGGGATCGTCCGAGCGAAGCGAGTTCGAGCACACCAGTTCGGCCAGATCGCCGGTCTTGTGGGCGGGAGTGGACCGCCGCGGGCGCATTTCCCACAACTCGACCTCGAGACCGTGCTCCGCGGCCTGAAACGCACACTCGGTCCCGGCCAATCCTCCGCCGATGATGGTGAGGTGGGGCATTGGCGGGATTATGGCATCGAGCTGGTCCGCAGGATTGGTATTGGCGGACGTTTACCGCGCCGCTTTGGCGACAGTTAAAGGTTATCCTCGGCTCGCCTTGTCACAGGAGTCCGCAAAAACCCCTGTCTTCCGCAAAATAGTGGAATCTCATGATTTACAAAATCGACCGAGCTAAAAAGGCTGCAATCCTTCCTATCGTTTGGGCGAGTTTGTCGCTCGCCGGCTGCAGTCATGTGGTCGATCTGACGATTCTCGCCACCACCGATTTTCATGGCGCACTCGAAGCGACGCGGAACGACCTGGACACCGGCCGACCGCTGGGAGGCGCCGATGCACTTGTTCGGGCGGTGCGCGAACAGAGAGCCACAAACCCCGATGGCACGATCTATCTAGACGGCGGCGACTCGTTACACGGAACAGCTCTGTCCAATTTTTCCCAAGGGGGCGCTGTCGTCGAGTTAATGAATTTAGCTGGCTTGGATGCATCCGCGGTCGGCAATCACGAATTTGACTTCGGCATCGATGAACTCCTGAGCCGCATCGACGAGGCCGACTATCCCTTTCTTGGCGCCAACATAGTGAGCAAAGGGGATGGCAAGGCACCTGAGTGGGCCACGCCCTACAAGATCTTCGACCTTCATGGCGTGCGAGTAGGTGTCATCGGCCTGGCGACGGTTAGCACGCCGATTACGACCCTGCCGTCGAATGTAGAGAATCTTCGGTTCGAAGATCCCGCCGAGGCGATCAACCGCCTGGTCAATCAACTCGTTCCATCTCAGGCGGATCTAGTTGTCGTTGTGGGGCACCTCGGAGTTTTTTCCAGTGGTACTGCGGTGCGAGGTGAGCTGGCCGATTTGGCGGAAGGGATTCAGGGTGTGGCCGCGCTCGTGGGGGGCCATACCCACCAGTTGTTTGCGGGGGAACTCGCGGGGATTCCCACAATCCAGGCTGGTGAGGCAGGAACTGCCCTGGGCCGGATAGACATTGCTTACAACGCCAAGCGGCGCAGGGTTCGCTCTAGCCGAGTTGAGGTCTTACCCCTCGGTGCTGAAACCTTCGACGTGCCGCAGGTCCAAGAGTTGATTGCAAAGTACCGCAAGAATGTAGACGGCCTGATGCAAGAGGTCATCGCAGTCGCCGAAGTCACCATTGAGCGCTCAAGGCGCGGCGAATCCGCGATGGGCAATCTGGTCACCGATGCATGGCGTTCTCAGGTCGATGCCGAGTTTGTTTTTCAGAATCCGGGGGGCGTACGCAGTTCATTCGATCAAGGGCCAGTCACCTACGAAGACCTCTACCGCGTGCTCCCATTCGAGAACACTGTGGTCATGGTGGATTTGACTGGAGCGGAAATTGAAGAGCTCTTGCTGCAAGGCGCCACCGCTGGGTATCTCCAAGTATCGGGCCTCCGCTACACGATCGACATTTCTCGATCGCCGGCAGAGGTGGTCAGCACCGACCCGGAGTTGGAAGCCGACCGCACCTACAGGGTCTCAATCAACAATTTCATGGCTGAGGGAGGCGACGGCTTGGAGATCTTGAATCGTCGTCCGGAAGCTGTGGACACCGGTATCGCTTTCCGCGATGTGGTGGCTGCATGGCTACGGTCCGAAACCGCACGCGGCCGCAAGATCCAGCCTCTCGTCGACGGCAGAGTTCGCATTATTGGCGGGTGATTCGCTACCGCTGAATGGTTGGTCCCACCGGGCGACAGGAACTCACTTCAAATCCCTGAGAACTTGCTTAGTCTGTGATACCCAGTCTTCAGCGTAAGAAAGCTCGACATCTGGACGGATGCCGACGACCTCGTATTTCAGAGCGTCTTTGTACCTGGAGGTTGTAGTGGTTAGACCAAAGCGCCAAGCGGGAGTGTAAGTGGTGAAAGTGTTTCCGTAGCCGACAAAACCCCCCGAGCGCTCACCAACCAGTATCGTTTTGTTCGATTCCTTCGCCCAAAAGAGCAACGTTTCACAGGCGCTTGCGCAACCTCGGTTGTAGAGAATCGCGACTCTTTGGGGAAATCCATGCTCTTCGGCTTCGATGACGTATTGATTCTCGCCGTGCGCAACGAACGATCCACGCTTTGCGTTCTTCAGGTCCACAACCGCCTCTTCGACCGTGCTGATCGTTTCGGGTCCGACACCCGCCGGATCTTGTAGCAGCTCGGCAAGAGTGTCTTCATACAGCTTCGTGATGGCTTCAGTCGCGTAGAACTCGACCGATTCGGTCACTTTGATGGGATCCGAATAAAAGTAGTCCACGAGCGGCCGCGCATTGCCGTCGTCGCCACCGCCATTGTTCCTGACGTCAATGATCAGGTACGGAGTTTCGTAAATTGCGGGACTTGCTGTCTCGTAAAGAGAGTTCAGACGATCGAAGAGATCGCCGGAAAAGGAAGGAACTCGCAGATAGGCAATATCGCCTTCGACCGAGAAATGGGCTTCCTGGCCGCTATTGAGGCTGTAGTTGATTTTGCTTTCGAGTTCCGTTTTGAACCAAGTGTCGGCCAGGATTCCGGCCCGAAGGGCGACGGATGTTCTGTAGCTCATCGCATGAGACTTGGAGTAGAAGAAGCCTTCGTACAAATCTGTGCTTTTCGTTTTCAGTTCGAACTTCACCTGCCCGATTTTCCAGAGTGGGGTCGCAGTTTCAACAACTACACCGACGTAGTCTCGAAATGGAGTCTTGTCTGGAAAAACCAAAACTTTGACTTTGGATTGAAGGGACTCATAGATGCCACGGACGTCGTCCAGAGGGTATTTCACCTCCAGATGCTTCTTCCTCACTCGAATCGTTTCGCGCTCGTTAAAGAGAGCGCTGCTCAAGAAACCGGCTACTTGGTCGACGTCGTTTTCGTCTATCTCAGTGTTTCCGCCGACTCGCAATAGGGTGTGGCTATCTCGAAAGAACTCAACGTAGTAGACCAGAGCTTTGGCGCAACCACTCCGACTCGAGGTTCGGCGAGCATTCTTGCGGACCGTTCGTTTGAGCTTTTTGTATTCCGCATGGTTGGCGGCGGAGATGTCGCTGACGAATGCCGGCAAATTAGCTTCGATGTACTCGACTACGAATTCGTAATCCTCCAAGCACTTCGGATCGGCTTGCAGCAGACTGGCGGAGGCGAGAATCATCGCCGCTGAGAAGAACTTAATGATCACCGATTTCGAGATCCGCACGATTGCATGCGACCGGCACAACCTTACCCTAGGACAGAGGCGTGTTCGATCAGGCTCCGTCGCAGATCTGTACCAGGCCTCGCAACACGCCTACGTAGGCGCAGCCATCCGGCCCCAGGGTCAACGGCCCCCAGTTGTTCTCATAGCCGAGGCCGGTACCCACCAGCTTTTTAAAGACCGTTTGGCCGCTACGGAAGTCGATTGCGGTGAAGTACGAGGCATCGATGGCCCAGGGCGCGGCGTCCTTGGTGTAGGTGTAGAGGAGGCCGGACTCCAACGACAGCTTGGGCGTGGTTGTTTGCGAGTTCTCGGCCGACTCCCAAATGACTCGGCAACCTGACTCATCGTCGGAGACGTCGACTCGCGCCAAGCCGCCGGTGGCGCGCCGCCCGAACATCATGGTCGGAAACAGGTCGTAGCCGTGGTTGTTCTCAACCACCAAGCCGTTGTCGATGCCGACGAAGCTGACTTCGGTCGCACTTCTGCCCGACGGGAAAACCGGAACCTTGCACACCAAGCGCTCTCCGTCGTAGGCGGCATCGCGTCGGTAGACCAGCACATGGATCTGCGGGTCGGCGTTGTCGGCAATGGCGACGTAGCGCTCGCCAAGGAGCGTCGGTGTCGTCCCCGAACCCAGGTCGATGGAACCGGGTTTCCTGGCATCGGCGCGGGTGTAGGGCTCGCGCCACAGGATCGTGGGCCCTCCCCCGGCGTCGGCGCGAAGTCCGTACAGGGCGTGATCGGAAACCACATAGACCCCATCCTCGTCGACTGCGAAGGAGTTTTGAATCGATTCATCGCCGAGATTGATCGCCTTGACAGCGCCGGTAGATCGATCCGCGACGCCGATGACGCCATAGCGCGATACGAACCAGTATTTGCCATTCCAGTCCGGCAGGACGGCGGTGACGACATCTCCCTTCGATCGGAATCGGTCGAGCGTCGGTTGCAGCTCGATCTGTTGCTCAATGACCCATCGCGGAGTTGTTTCGTTCTCGTCGAGGGCGATTCGGAGCAATTGCTGATGGGCGTTGACCAGCACCACCCGCTCTTGGCGATCGAGGAAGAAATACGAGCCGCCCGAGGTGTCCGTCATGATGGTGCGCAAATTCAGTGACTTGCTGGAAGCCCGCGGTGACAGGTCCAGCCGGGCCAGGGGCCGGAGATCCGCCGGGTCGATGAGAAGCAGAGCGAAGTTCTTGAATGTGGCGCAGACCGCGACCAGTTGGCCTCGGGAGTTGAAAGTCACGGTGGCGCACTCACCGCCGACCGCTCCATGCGCGTAACTTTGGATCTGCAGATCGTGGCCCAGAGGTCCGGCGACCGGCACCGCCGCGCTGGCATAGCTGTCCCCGTGCATATTGTTGATGCCTTCAAACAGGAACGGATGTTGTGGGGGGAGATCTGCAGGATTCAGAGGATGGGCGGCTGCCTCCGCACCTAAGTACTCGGCAGCAGAACTCGACCCCCAACCTTGGGGGATGCGGGGTGGGTTACCGAAAGAGTACGGTCGAAATACGAATAGGCAAGCAGCTACCAGCAGAACGACAAAGGCAGCCACCCAACGCACAATTCGCACTCGATCCAGTCGGCGATGGCCGAAAAAAGGCCGGGACATGGATGCAACTGTATCTGGAGCTACTTCTTCTTCCGCGCTCGGCGCTTCGGCGCCTTCCCCCGCTCAGCCAGGATCTCGACCGCCTGCTCTTTGGTCATCTTGTCCGGATCTTCGCCCTTGCGCAGAGAGGCGTTGACGTCGCCGTTGGTGAGGTAGGGACCGTAGCGACCGTCGAGGAGGCGGACTTCGAGTTTGTCGTGCTCGCCGAATTCTTTGAGCACGGTGGGACTGCGGCGACCGCGGGTCTTGGGTTGGGCAAGGATTTCGAGGGCGCGCTCCAAGCCAACGGTGTAGATGTCGTCTTCGGCGGGCAGGGAGCGGGTCTCTTTGCCGGCTTTGAGGTAGGGGCCGAAGCGCCCGGAAGCGGCCACGACTTCTTCACCCGACTCTGGGTGCACGCCGAGGGTGCGTGGCAACGACAACCACAGCAATGCGTCCTCCAGCGCGACGCTGTCTTCAGTACGGTCTTTGGGCAGCGATGCCCGCTTGGGCTTGGGCTCTTTGGAGCCTTTTTCCGGCGTCTCGCCCAGTTGTACGTAGGGGCCGAAGCGGCCAGTGGCCAGGTAGACTGGCTTGCCGCCGTCATAACCGAGTACTTTGGGGCCGTCGCTCTTGGCGTCGAGAAGTTGCGTCGCCATTTCCATGGTCAAGTCGGCTGGCGCGAGACCGTCGGGCAGTGAAGCCATTTCCTTGTCGTCGCCGTCGCCGCGTTGCAGGTAGGGACCGTAGCGACCGATACGCACGACGATGGCGCGCCCTTCGTCGTCAGCGCCCAGTTCGAGGGCGGGGTAGTTGATTCTCTCGATCTCTTCCTCAAGTCGGGCCTGCAACCCCGGATCTTCGTGGCCTCCGAAGTAGAAACCCTGCAAATGATCCAGCCAGGGAATATCGCCGCTGGCGACATCGTCGAGCGACTGCTCCATGTGTGCGGTGAAGTCGGTGTCGACGTAGTCGCGGAAATGGTTTTCGAGCAGCGCCGTCACCGCGTGCGCGGTGAAGGTTGGAACCAAAGCGTTGCCCTGCTTGTCGACGTAACCGCGGCGCTGGATGGTCTCGATGATCGGCGCATAGGTGGACGGCCGACCGATGCCGAGTTCTTCCAGCAGTTTGACCAAGGTGGCTTCGGTGTAGCGAGCCGGGGGTTTGGTTTCTTTGCCCACGGCATCGACCGACTGAGGGTCGAGATTCTCTCCCTGAACCAAGGTCGGCAGCAGACTCTCGTCTTCCTCGGAAGAACGTCCGTAAGCCGCCATCCAGCCGGCGAAGTCGATGACCTGACCGGAGGCCTGAAAGACCGCTTCACGACCTTCCGCCGTGGCGTTCGGAGTCAGAGCAGCGGAGGTGCGCGACAGGCGAGCGTCCGCCATCTGGCTGGCGATGGTGCGCCTCCAGATGAGGTCGTAGAGGCGGTACTCGTCTTCGTTGAGGTGGTTGCGCAAGCTGTCCGGAGTGCGCTCCATGTGCGTCGGCCGGATGGCTTCGTGGGCTTCTTGCGCGCCTTTGGACTTGGTGCGATAGCGACGGGCGCCGCCGGCGTGTTCGTCACCAAAGTGCTTTTTAATCGCCGCCTGAGCCTCACTCAGAGCCCGCTCGGACAGCGTCAGCGAGTCGGTGCGCATGTAGGTGATCAGACCTTCCGGTCCGCTACCCAAGTCGATGCCCTCGTACAGACGCTGCGCCGCCCGCATGGTGCGCGAGGCGCTGAACCGCAATCGTTGGTTGGCGGCTTGCTGCATGGAGGAGGTCGTAAAAGGAGGTGCCGGCTTGCGCTTGATCGGTTTGGTTTCGACCGAGGCGACGGTCCACGATCCCGCCCAGCCGCGCAGCAAATCGAGGGCCTCGCCCTCACTCTTGAGCCACAGTCGGCTGTCGGCGTCTTTGAGTTCGCCGGAGTCGGGATCGAAGTCTCTCCCCGTCGCGACCGCCTTGCCATCCACCGATTTGAGATTTGCTTGAAAAGTGGTGCCGTCTTTTTCCAGCGATGCTTCCAGAGTCCAGTAACCGGCGGCCTGAAAGCGCCGCCGCTCGCGCTCGCGGAGGACGCACAGGCGCACGGCCACGCTCTGCACCCGTCCGGCGGAAAGCCCACGCTGGACTTTCTTCCACAGCACCGGTGAGAGCTCATAGCCGTAGAGGCGGTCGATGATGCGGCGGTTCTCCTGAGCGCGAATCAGGTCGTAGTCGAGCTCGCGCGGATTCTCCAGTGCCTCTCGTACCGCTTCTTCGGTGATTTCGTGAAAGGCGATGCGTTTGACCGGCACTTTGGGGTTGAGCACTTCAATGATGTGCCAGCCGATCGACTCTCCTTCGCGGTCTTCGTCGGTGGCGAGGATGAGTTCGTCGGCGCCGTTCAAGGCCTTCTTGAGTGTCTGGATGTGTTTTTTGCGGTCGGCGGAGATGACGTAGATGGGGTCGAACTGATCGTCAACGTTGACGCCCAATCGTGCCCAGGATTCGCCTTTGTACTTGGCGGGGATCTGACTCGCGCTCCCCGGTAGGTCGCGAATGTGCCCGTAGCTTGCCTCGACGCGATAGTCCGAACCGAGGAAGCGGGCCAGAGTTTTTGCTTTGGCTGGAGACTCGACCACTACGAGGGAAGTCATCGCGAGGGAGTTCCTGGGATGTATGGCGGGGTCGAACAACGCATAGGCGCGGAACTTTCGGGGAAAAACGCTTCCACGTCAAATCGCCCTACTCGCTCCTACGGCAGATTCGGCCTCCGGAGAGGCGTTCGATGGTTCCCGCCAGTTCCAACGCCGCAAGCTCGGCGAGCAGCGCTTCGACGGGCTGCCCTGCACGCTGCGCGACCTCTTCGAGGGCTACGGTCTGGCCGACTTCGGGGAGCACCATGAGCAGGCTCGGGGAGGTTTGCAAGTGAGACTGAGACGGGGGGCAGGTGACAGGAGAACAACCGGGCAGGTAAGGAAGGAGGTCGGCGGGTCGATGAGCGACGCCGGCTCCATCGGCGAGCAAGCCATGACATCCATCAGAGCGGGAATCGAAGATCGAACCGGGAACGGCGAACACCTCGCGCCCGAGTTCGAGAGCGATGCGCGCGGTGATCAGAGAACCGGATTTCCAAGTGGCGCGGATCACCAGGGTCAACTGAGCCCAGATGGCAATGAGGTGGTTGCGCATCGGGAAGTTGCGAGCGTGTGGGGGCGTTCCGAGGGGAAACTGACTGACGACCGCCCCGTGGTCGGCGACTTCGGCCGCCAGCGCCTGGTGGTGTTTTGGGTAGACGACATCGATGCCGCAACCGAACACCGCTAGGGTTTTGCCTGTGGCTTCGATGGCGCCACGGTGTGCAGCGCCATCGACCCCGGCTGCCAGTCCCGAGGCGATCCAAGCTCCGGCCGCGGCCAAGTCGCGACCGAACGTCCGAGCGACCTCTCGGCCGTAGGAGTCGGTTCGGCGCGATCCGACGATGGCGACGGCGGTAGTTTTGTCGCGAGGCAGAGTGCCGCGCACATAGAGGACGGGTGGGGGCAATTCCAGGTCGCGCAGCACGGCGGGGTAGTCACTCTCGACACAGGTGATGATCCGTCCGCTGACTTCAGCCGCGCCACGAGCTTCCCGTTCGGCGATTTCGTTGGCGTTGGCCAAGCTGAAAGCGATCTTGCCGTTGAGTTTCGGGTCTTTGGTCCGCACCGCTTCGACCTCCATCTTTGACATCGCCGGCAGGCGATAGAGGAGGTTGGGATCGATGGCGCGGTTGGCGTTGAGAGCGATGAGTTGATTGCGGTCGAACTGGCTGCCTTCGAGCTGGTTATCTATGCGCATGGTCTTTGTCGGTAAGCGTCGTCGGAGTCATGCCGCCGGTTTCACTCCGTCCACCGATAGAGACACTGATCCCATTACAGAGACGGAAAGCGAGTTCGCAACACTGCCGGTTGAAATCATGTCGTTGCGGCAGAGTCACTTACAGGACGGCACTTCCCTTGCACGCAAGCGACAGCCTGAAGGCTTGCCCATCCGGTGCAAGCCCGCCGCCGTAACCACGAGGCCAGCGGCGGTCTATACTGCTGAGAGTGCGCGGGAACATAGCGGAGTCTTAATCGATGAGTTCTCAAATGCGTCGCCGGATCGCGCGGTGCCTAGGCGCCGTCGCTTTTTTGTGGGTCGTCATACCCGCAGTGCTTCCGGCCAAGCCAGTCGACCAGATCAGCTTCGGCGCCGAGATGGCCGGCCGTGGACTTTGGAGCGAAGCGTTATTTCGCTTTCGCCAAGCCGCCAAGGCCGAACCCAACAATCCACGAATCCACAACAACATTGCGGTTTGTCTTGAGGCGCTTGGGCTCTATGACGAGGCTATGGAGGAATATCGCCTGGCGATCGAGAAGGGAGCCAACCTCGAGGAGGCGAAGCGCAACTACGCGCGCTTTGTCGAGTTCTATCAGGCCTATCGAGGTGGCCTAGACGGTGATGAAGTCAGCGACGAAGGCGACAGCGAGGCTGAGTCTGAGGAAGGTGAAGCGCTGGCCGAGAACACCGACGACGAACCCGAGCAGACGGTCAGTGAGGCCAGCAGTGACAATCCCGATCCTTCGCAACAGATCGGAGGCGAAGCATGAGCAAACGCTACCAACAGCGAATCGCTTGGGCTGCTTTCGCCGCCTTGCTGTCGTCGTCGGTGCCGGCGTTGCAAGCTTCGGTGGTCGACGTGCGTATCGAGCTTCCGGTTCGCGCGCGTATCGACCTCGAAGGCAAAGAAACGGTCACTCTCGCGCCGTGCCTGGTTTTTGATGAAGAAGGTGAAGAGAGTTCTTACGATCTGGACCTAGTGCGCGAGTTTGAGCGCTACGTCAGCCGCCTCATCGGTCGCAAAACCGACCTCAAGTTCGTGGAATCCGGTCCTGTCGACTACCCGGTTTTCGACCTCAAACAATTGGGCGACGACTCGGACTTTTGGGCCTTTATCGGCTCCCAGACCCAGGCTGACCTGATCCTTTCTTGCAGCCTCGATTTCGATGTCCAGGAGCGTAGTGGCTACCGCACCGAGGAGTACGTGTCACCCTTCGACGGGCGCACCTACTACCGGCAGGTGCTGGTCGAAGCCACCGGGTTCGATTTCGACATCGTATTGCAGGTGTACGAAGGACAGAGCGGCGAGCAACTTCACCATGAGAACTTCCGCGACTTTCGCGAGTTTCCGACCGACAGTGCCGATCCAGTGACTGGAATGTTCGCCAATCTGCAGGCTCTTGAAGACCGAATTGCTGGAATCTTCGTCCAGCGACGCGTCGCTGCGACGCGCGCCCTCTACAGTGAATAGTCTCCCGTCCGTGAGCCAAAATCGGATGGACTTGAAAGGAGTCCTCGTGACTAGAAGCTTTGTGTCCACCAGCCCTGGGTCGCTGACCCTTCGCGCGCTGGCCCTTCGCACAATGGCAAAGCCGCTGGCGCTGACCGTTTTCGCCGCCGTCCTGGCTGCGGTGCCCGCCGCGGCGCAGTTTGGCAAGAACGCCAAGATTCAATATCGCGATTTCGATTGGAAGATTTACCACGCCACGCACTTCGATGTTTATTACTACGAGGACGCGGAGCATCAGCTCGATCGGGTGGTGTCGTTCGCAGAGTCAGCCTACGACCACCTATCCCGGGAGTTCGACTATCAAATTCCCAAGCCGACGCCGTTGATCTTCTATCGCACTCACAACGAGTTCCAGCAGAACAACATCATCCTCAACTACATTCCCGAGGGTCTCGGTGCATTTGCCAGTTCGGTCCGCAACCGCATGGTGCTGCCGGTCGACATGCCGGACAACGAGCTGCTGGAGTTGATCCTTCACGAACTGACCCACATCTTCCAGTACCACATCCTCTATGGTGGCAGCGCCGGCAAGGGCATCACCTCGTCCGCGCCGCAGTTCATCAATGAGGGTATGGCCAGCTACTACGCCGCTGACGAGAACGCGCGCGACAAGATGTACCTACGCGACGCGGTGGTCAACGACAACATTCCGGAGATCGGCCAGAATCCCTCGGGTTTCTTCGCCTACCGCTACGGTCACGCTTTCTTTGACTACATCGAAGAGACCTACGGTAAGGAAGGCGTGCGCGCCTTTCTACTCGAGCTGCGCAGCACTCTCGGCTCGCGAGTAGAGCCGGCGATCGAGCGCGCATTTACCGAAGATCCGGAGGACTTCTCCGCCGATTTTCGCCGCTGGCTGCGCCGTAAGTACCTCCCCGAGCTGGTGGTAACGGGAGAACCGGCCGACTTCGGACGGCAGTTCCGCCAGGAGCGGGGCAAGGCCCCGGTCAACGTCGCTTCTCCGGTGGCTTCACCTTCGGGCGATTTGATCGCGGCGTTCGTGCGCGACCGCGGCGAGGTGGATATCGTTCTCTACGACACCAAGACGCGCGAACGATTCAAGAACCTGACCAAAGGGTTTACCACCGACGTGCAGTACTTCATCGCCCAGGAGATCGGCGAGATACCTCGCAAGATGGGCCGAGACCTTGCGTTCTCTCCCGACGGCGACCAGATTGCCGCTTTTGTCCGCAAAGAGGGCTCGCGCAAGCTCGCTTTGATCAATGTGCGCGGTGGCGGGGTGCGGGAGTTGCTGGACGTTGCCGTAGATCAAGCCATTAATCCGGCGTGGTCGCCCGACGGCGGCACCATTGCTTTCGCCGGACACCGCGACGGCCAGTTCGACATCTTTGAATATGACCTCTCGACGGGGTCCGTCACCAACTTGACCAACGACACCGTCTACGATGGCGCGCCATCCTATTCGCCCGATGGCGAGTCGATTGTGTTCACCTCGGCCACGGGAGACACCCATCGCATCTATCGCATCGAGCGATCCGATCCGTCGATTCGTTTCCCGATAACGGACGGCGAGGACAACGCCACCGATCCGGTCTACTCGGCCGACGCGAGCCGCCTCTACTTCACTTCGGATTACACCGGGGCCAACAACATCTTCTCCAAGGACATGGCGACCGGAGAAATCATTCAGCACACCAATTCGGTGACCGGTGCCTATATGCCGATGCCGCTGTCCAACCCGGCGGGCGACGATCGCCTGGTCTACACGGCTTTCTGGCGGGGTCGTCACGATCTCTACCTCCTCGATGAAGCCAAGCCGATTACCGATCCGATCATCATCGTCGAGCCGGATGAGGAAGAGCCCGAAGGGGCGGGCCTGCAGTTGGCCGAACTGCCGGAATTTGAGCCCACCATTGAAGCGAACATCGACTCGGCCAACATCGGTCCCTACAAGAGCAAGTTCTTTATCGAAGGAGTGAGCGGCTCCTCGGTTGCGGTGACCACAGACCAACGCTTCATCGGGACTGTGGCGATTTCGCTCTCGGACTTTCTCGGCGATCGGCGCATCCTCGCTCAGTTCCAGACCGTAGATTCGTTCCGCAACTTCAACATCACCTATGCGAATCTGAAGAACCGTCTGCAGAAAGTAGCAACGGTATTCGACGATCGAACGTTTCGCGTTCTCAGTCGCTCCAGCAGTGTAGGCAGCGGCGAGATCCGCGCCGAAAGGCGCTATGAAGTCCTAGGTGCGTTCGGTTCGCTGGTCTATCCGTTGGACTTCAATCACCGGGTCGAAGGCGGCGTCGGATGGGTCAAGCGGACCATCGAGGACGCGGTCGTGTCGACTGATTTTGGCTTTGGCGGCACCGACACGCTGCAGACCGTACCCCTGCTCGAAGACGACTTTCCTTTCGCTCGGTTGCGGTTTGTGGGCGACAGCACCGTGTTCAGCGGTTTTGCCCCGATCAGTGGGCGTCGTTACTACGCTCGGGCCGAATACGCCCCCGACACCGAAGAAAGTGGATCTCTTTTCACCACCTTTGCGTTGGACTGGCGTCAGTATTTTCCGCTCGGCCGCAGAGGGTCCCTGGCAATGCGTGGTTATGGGTTCACCAGTGACGGCAACAGCCCTAACCTGACCTTCTTCGGCGGCACCGATGACGTGCGCGGCGTCGACTTTCGAACCCTGAGCGGGAACCAAGGACTCTACGCCAACGTTGAATTGCGCTTCCCTTTGATCGACTTCTTGATCACTCCCGTCGGCGTCCTCTCGTTCCAAGGAATTCAAGGAAACATCTTCTTCGACATCGGAGGAGCCTGGTGCAGCGTTGACGGCATCGATTTCAATTGTGGCAACGGACAGCCGTTCGACTTCTACGATTCGGAAAACGATCGTCTGGATGGAGGTATCGCTGCCTACGGATTCGGCTTTTCGACCATCATCTTCGGACTTCCGTTCAACATGGACTTCGCCAAGGTCACAGATTTGGAGACCTCTGCGGACTCCTTTGCAACCACCTGGTGGATCGGATTTCGTTTCTAGCCGCTCAGATCTAGTAGCCTCAGCCCAGGGAGGCGCCTGATTGAAGGTTGAAGTCTTGGGATCATTTGGTGGGGTCGGCCCAGGCAAGCGGCCGACCTCATTGTTTGTAGAGGACCGCGTCGTGCTCGATGCAGGATCGGTGGCCAGCGGCCTCGAACTCGAACGGCAGCGGAGTATCGAAGCGGTGGTGCTGACCCATGCCCACGTCGACCACGTACTCGAACTACCATTCCTGCTGGAGAACTGTGCCGTCGTTTTGCGACCGCCGATCAAAGTGTTCGGGCCGGCCGAGACCCTCTACGCCCTGCGGCGCCACCTCATCAACAATCGACTGTGGCCCGATTTCGATATTTCCGCGTTGGCGCCGCGGGTGGTCGACTTCATCGAGATCGAAGCCGAACGGCCCTTCTCGGCGGGCGGCCTCGAATGGACTCCTTTCAAGGTCGACCACACCGTGCCGACCTTCGGCTACATCGTTTCCGACGGTTCCACCTCATTCCTGTGGTCCAGCGACACCGGCCCCACCCATCGCCTGTGGGAACTCCTCAATGCTCGAGAAGACATTGGCACCGCGATGATCGAGGTGAGCTTCGACAGCGCTCGCCAAGAGCTCGCCGATCGCACCGGTCACCTGACGCCGACGAGCTTGCGCTCCGAACTGAACAAATGTCAGCGCGACGTTCGGGTGCTGATCCACCACCTCAAGCCTCCCTGCGCCGAGCAGGTGATGGCCGAGTTGGACGACTTCGAGTTGCTGCAGCAGGGACAGACCTACGAGTTTTGATCCACCCGTTCATCCTGAGCTTGAAGGGGAGGGGTTTACCCCCTCCCGGACGGGGCGAGCCCCATCCCTACATGTGAAATCCGCACGACGCCATTTCGGGCCGACCTCTGATACCTTCCCACCGTGCAACTCGCCCTCAACCTCCGTAGCGGTCTGCGCTTCTGCGTCCTCGGCTCGGGAAGCTCGGGAAACGCGGTCGTAGTCGAGTACGAAGGTCGGCGGCTGCTCATCGATTGCGGGTTTTCGGCGCGGGAATTGGTGCGTCGTTTGGAGTCCGTCGGCATCGCGCCGGAAACCATCGGCAACATCCTGATCACCCACGAACACAACGATCATTGCCGCGGTGTGCGCCAGTTTCGCAAGCGTTTCCAAACTCCGGTCTGGGCGACTGAGGGCACGTTGCAGGCGATGCGCGCCGGAGCCTGGGGATCGCGAGTCGAGGCAGACCAGCCGCAAGAACTGAGTGGGATGGAAGTGACGCCGTTTGCGATCCCCCACGACGCACGAGAACCGGTCGGCTATGTGTTGGAAGCGTCGTCCGGGGAACGGCTGGCGGTGATCGCGGATCTGGGGGAAGCGAGCGGCTACGTTTGGCGCAAAGTCGATTCTGTTGACGCGTTGGTTCTGGAGTCCAATCACGACGTGCAGATGCTCACCGAAGGACCGTATCCGTGGCCGCTGAAGCGGAGGATTCTCAGTCACAAGGGGCACTTGTCGAATCAGTCCGCCGCAGAGGGCCTGCGCCAAGTCGACTGCGACCGATTGCAAATGGTGGTGCTCTACCATCTTTCGAGAACCAACAATCGTCCTCATCTCGCCGCCGAGGCAATGGAGGAGACCCTCGAAAACCTCGGCTCGGCGGTAGAAGTCGTGGTCAGCAACCAGACTGCCCCCACCGACTGGATCGAAATCGGCTCGGCTCGGTAAGTGACGAAGTGACGAAGTGACGAAGTGACGGGCGACAAGTGACGGGCGACAAGTGACGAGGTGGGACGTAGGGGAGGGGCTTGTCCCCTCCCTGGTGACGGGGACGGGGGCTTGTACCCCCCAGCGTAAGATCACCGACCCATGAACGATCGCTACGTTGCCTTCCTGCGCGGAATGAACCTCGGCAACCGCCGCATCCGCAACGACGAACTCTGTGCCTTTTTTGCCGATATGGGTTTCGATGACCCGGCGGCATTTCTCGCCAGCGGCAATGTGGTGTTCGATTCGCCTGGCAATGCGCCCGACGCAGCCAAGATCGGGGCCGAATTGGAACGCCAACTCGAGTATCCGGTGGACACATTCATTCGTTCTGCGGCCGATGCGCGAGGAATCGCGAGCCACCAGCCATTCTCCGCTTCACAGACGGAGGGCTTTGCCGGCAAGTGCCAAGTGGCGATGCTGACCAAAGCGCCTGAGAACGAGGTCATCGAGGCCGTGTTGGAACTGCAGACCGCGGACGATCTTCTCGCTGTCCATGGATCGGAGCTCTACTGGTTGCCGCGTGGGGGCGTTTCCGAGTCCGAGCTCGACTTCAAGGCGATCGAGCGGCTTCTAGGGACGATGACGGTCCGCACCCAGAGGACGCTGGAGCGGGTCGTGGCGCGATTCTTAACGGCCTGATAGGCGGCATCTTGAGTGTAGGGGAGGGGCTTGTCCCCTCCCACGGGAGCCCGCGAGGGGCTCCCCTACGGGCCCCTCAAAAATTACATGCGTAGGGGAGGGGCTTGCCCCCTCCCGTCTCAATGACGAGTGATGAAGTGACGAAGAACTTGTCCCTCCCGGGAGCCCGCAAGGGGCTCCCCTACGAGCACCTTTCCTATACGAGCTGGGCGGCTACGTAGTCCACGCCATTGCGGAAGATCGCTATCCCTTGGCCTTCCGGGGTGTTTCGATCCTCACCGCGAAACCAGCCAGGATGCTGAAACGGGTAGAGGAAAGCATCTGGGTGGGGCATGAGGCCGAAGAGCCGGCCCGAAGGGTCACAAACTCCAGCAACTCCCCCGGGTGATCCGTTGGGGTTGGCCGGCCATTCCTCAGTGGGCGCGCCGTCCTGATCGACGTAGTGCGCCGCCACTTGGCCGGCCTCTTCCATGCGCGCTAGAAGCTCGGGATTTTCCACCAGAAACTTCCCCTCCCCGTGGCGACTGGGTAGATCCATTTCATCGACATTCTGCGTCCACACACACGACGATTCCGGGTTCATCTTCAGGCGCACCCAGGCGTTGCGGTAGCCGAGGTGGTCGTTAGGCGCGATGGTAGCGCGCGGCGTCCGGTAGTCGCCATCGAGGCCGGGCAGCATGCCGAGCCGGGTCATCATCTGGAAGCCATTGCAGATCCCGATTGCCAGGCCGCCCTTTTCGATAAAGGCAACCAGGCGATCGTACATACGGTGGCGGATGCGGTTGGCGAACACGAAACCGGCGCCGAGGTGGTCGCCAAAGGCGAACCCTCCCGGGAAGGCGACGATATGGAAGTCCGCCAAGTGACGAGAGCCGTTCAGCAGATCGGTGAGATGGACTTGCTCGACCGTTGCCCCAGCGATTCTGAAAGCGTGCTCGGTTTCCACTTCACAGTTGAGCCCGAACCCGGCCAGCACCACCACCCGGACCCGGCTGCGCGCGGCGGCCAGTTCTTCTGCCGGTAACGCATGCAGGGCCGCAACCCCTCTAGACATCGCTCCTCCGCGAGTAAAAGGCACTGCGAAGCTCCGCGACGGGTGCCCGAGTCAGCTCTCGATCGCCGCGGCGCAACACCAAGTCAGACTTTTCACTCACCACGCCGACACGGGCGCAGGGAAGCCCCGCCATGGCTGCCGCGAACGCTTTCTGGTTCTCAGGGGCGACCGTTACGACAAACCTCCCATTCGATTCCGAGAAAAGGACGACATCGGGGTCGAGATCGGCTGCGCCGGGGATAAGGTCTAGATCCACATTCACTCCAAGATCGCCCGCGAGGGCGCACTTGGCGAGGGCGACCGCCAAGCCGCCTTTGGTGGGAGTGGCGGCCGAGCGCAACAATCCGGCCCGGGCGGCTCGTTCGACCGCTTGGTAGAGCGGCCAGAAAGCCTCGGTTTCGACCGTTGGCGGCTTGTTGCCGATGGGGAGGGCTTTCCCGAAGCCGCGGGAGGGGGCAAGCCCCTCCCCTACGAATTCCTCGTCACCCGTCACCCTGTCATCCGTCACCCCGGCACTCGTCACTTCGTCACCCGTCACCGGGTGGGTGGAGGAGCGGGTCTGCCCCAGCCAGCGAAAGTACTCACTCGCTCCGGTGTGTTCCCCGGTCATCCCCAAAACGTAGATCAGATCGCCCACTTGCTTGAAGTCCAAGGTGAGGGCTTGTTCGACATCGTCGATCTGCCCGATGGCCGACACCAGCAACGTCGGCGGAACCGAGATCTTGACGCCGCCCATGAACGCGTCGTTCTTCATCGAGTCTTTGCCGGAGATGAGTGGGACCCCGTAGGCGACGCAGGTGTCGTGCAGGCCGCGGCAGGCGCGCACCAACTGCGCCAGTTTGTAGTCGCCGTCGGGAGCACTTTCCGACAACACCGGATCCGGCCAGCAAAAGTTGTCGAGGGCCGCGATGCGATCCAGCCGGCCCCCGGCGCAGAGCTGGCGACGGACCGCTTCATCAACCACCGTTGCCGCCATGGCCTCGGTGTCGAGGTCGGAGAGGTAGGGGTTGACGCCTTCCGACAAGACGAAGCCGCGCTTGGCGTCCTCTCCGGAGGAGTGCCTGGCGAGAAACACGGTTGCCTCGGCCGGAACGTCCTGGTGCACGCCAACCCAGGGTTTGACCACGCTCAAGGCTTTGACTTCATGGTCGTAGTGGCGCGCCCAATTCTCGTTGGAGGCCAAATTGGGGCTTGCGAGCAGCCCCCGCAGTGCCTTTCCTAAGCCGTCGGCCCCCAAGTCGTCATGACGACTGTCAGGTTCGGGGAACTCAGGGGCGGACCAGCGGGCGGGAAGCACCATCTCCGGATCACCTTCATGGAGAAAGTGCATGTCGAGCAAGGCAACCGTTTCTTCGCCGTAGAGCACGCGGAGAACCGGTTCAGCGGTGAACTCGCCGAGGTCGGTCGCCTCGACCTCGCGCCGAGCGGCCAACTCGAGAAGTCGCCCCAGGTTTTCCGGCGGTACGGCCAGCGTCATGCGCTCTTGCGCTTCGGAGAGGAAAATCTCCCACGGCGCCAAGCCGGCGTATTTGAGCGGTGCCTGGGCGAGATCCAGAGTCGCACCGCCCGGGGTCTCCGCCATCTCTCCCACCGACGACGACAACCCTCCGGCGCCGTTGTCGGTGATAGCCGAGTAGAGACCCAGATCCCGCGCCTCAAGCAGGAAGTCGAACATCATGCGTTGGGTGATGGGGTCGCCGATCTGGACCGCCTGATTCGGAGATTCTTCGTCGAGCGCCGCTGACGAAAACGTCGCCCCATGGATGCCGTCGGCACCGATGCGCCCGCCGGCCATGACGATGCGGTCGCCGGGCCGCGCCGCTTTGTCTTCGCCCGGCGTGCCATCGATCTCGACCGGCAAGGATCCGACCGTGCCGCAGAACACCAGCGGTTTGCCGAGATAGCGGTGGTCGAACACCTCCCAGCCACGACCGTAGGGCACACCGCTTTGGTTGCCGCCGTCGATCACACCCCAATGCACGCCTTCGCGAATGCGTCGCGGATGCAGCAGCCCCGGCGGGAGCTCGCTGTCCCAGTCTTGCGGTCCGAAGCAGTAGCCCCAGACGTTGACCAGCAAGTCGGCCCCGCGGCCGGTGCCAAAGGGATCGCGATTGACGCCGACGATGCCGGTGATGGCGCCCCCATAGGGGTCGAGCGCCGACGGCGAGTTGTGGGTTTCGACCTTGTAGACCAGATGCACCTCGTCATCGAAGGTCACCACCCCGGCGTTGTCATGGAAGACCGACACCAGCCACGACTCTCCCTCTCGTTCGATTTGTTGGCGCCGGACGGTTTCGGTGGTGCCGCGGATGTAGGTCTTGAACAGAGAGCCGACTTTTTCGTTCGACTCTCCCTCCCGGTACTCGATGGTGGCGTTGAAGATTTTGTGCTTGCAGTGCTCGCTCCAGGTCTGCGCCAAGCACTCCAACTCGACATCCGTGGGCGCCCCGCCCAGGCCCGCTGCGGCGCGATGTGGGTCATCCGCCACGCCGCGGAAGTGGTCGCGGATGGTTTGCATTTCGACCAGCGACAGCGCCAGTAGTCCCTTGCGGCTGATCTCCAGGAGGTCTTCATCGCTACCGGAAAGATCGATTGCCTGAACTTGCGGCGTCGCTCCCCCGGCAACCTTGGGAACCGACAAGTCGGGCTGCGACTGGCTCCATTCGTCCCAGGTGGCGACGCTGATGGTCTGGATCACCGGGTTGGCGAGCAGCTCCGTCGCCACTCGCTGCGCTTGGGTGACATCGAGACCGCGAAACAAGTAGAGAGTCGAGGTGTATGCGGCCGCGTCGCCGCCGAGTTTGCGGCCGAGAGTGTCTTCGGCCGCCACCAGAGCGCTCTTGCCCACTGGATCGGTGACACCCGGCTTGAACGCCACCCGCACCGCGACGTCAAAAGGCCGGTACTCCAACCGTCCTAACGCCGCCCGTTGCCGCACCGGGTCGGCGAACTCGGCGACGATCTGCTCGGCCTCGTCGGTCGAAAGATCCGCCTCCAGATGGTAGACATCGGCGGTCTCAACCTCATCGACTTCGAGATGCAAAAACTCCCGAACCTGGCGTGCGACGTGCTCACCGCGGGGGTCACGATGGCCGGGCTTGAGGCCGATTTCGATGCGGTGGATGGGAAGAGAAGTGGGCATGCCGAGCCACTTGGAAGTGTGGATTGTAGCCGCTTTTTTCGAGTCAAGAGGGATCGGTCGCGAGAGCGTGTTAGCGTCCGCCTGAGGTTGCGTTTTTGGGTACCTTGGGCTGCTTCGTTAACTACGAAGAAGTGAACGGTGAGGAGGCTGCTTGATGGAAACAGACGCAGGAAAAGAACTTGACTCACAGACAGATAGGTTCGTTTGGGGAAAGTGGCGAGTCGCAATCTATAGCGCGATCGCACTGGGGGTGGCGTTCGCGATTCAAGCTGGCCTGGTTATCGTCTGGCTAGGCGTCGAACTAGCCACGACGTCGCACAAGGACTTACGTGCGTTTGCGGAAGGGCTGGAAACCAATGGAATGTTGGTCTCAGTTTCCGCTTTCGCAAGTGCGTTGGTTACGATTCCGATAATTGTTCGTCTTGTTCGGCGACACGAGGCAAAGCCATTCGCTTTTCTGGGTCTGATCAGTTCACCTCCGCGGCAGATCGCCTTCTGGTGCGCAGTGACGATCGCGTTTGTAGTCATTGGAGACTTTCTGACCTACGGTTTGGGCCGAGCGATTGTCCCTGACTGGGTAGCGCGGACTGTTGAATCAGGACCGCTGTGGACACTCGTGCCAGCGATTGTTCTAGTAGCTCCCGTCCTCGAAGAACTGTTGTTTCGCGGACTACTGTTCCGGGGGTTGATAGTGAGCGGAAGTAGTCCAGTCGTCGCGGTGGTGGTGTCGGCACTGACGTGGGCCGCTATTCACCTTCAGTACGACGGATTCACGGTGGGCCAGATCTCGCTATTCGGGCTTCTACTGGGGTGGGCGCGTACGAAGACTGGGTCGACACTTGTTTGTATCGTGATGCATGCTCTAGCTAACCTGATCGCTTTAGCAGAGGCTCTCTACTTCCGATAGTGGAGTAAGTGACTCCCACGACCTCTTTATTTCATGTAAGGGTTCTCTGAGTAGTAATATTCGCATTGACTTAATTAAGTAATCATGCAAATATTTTTGCATGGACAGCTTCACTGCCCTCGCCGACCCCACTCGTCGCAGCATTTTGGAACTCATCGGAGATGGTGAGCGCGCGGCCGGTGACATCGCCGATCAATTCGCCGCCAGCCCCCCCGCCATTTCTCAGCATCTGAAAGTACTGCGCGAGACCGGCCTGGTCCGGGTGCGGCCGCAAGGCCAGCACCGCTTCTACAGCCTCGATCCCCAGGGGATGGAGGAGGTGGATCGCTGGGTGCGGCGGATGAGTGCTTTTTGGAATCGGCGGCTGGATGCGTTGGAGCGGGAGCTGACGATGAGTGCTAGTGAATAGTGGTTAGTGATTAGTGAAAGCAGCGAACGTACCTTCTTCACTAGCCACTAGCCACTAGCTGTGTTGTCTCACCACGTTGTTCAGTAAAAGGAGTTGTCCATCCGAGTTTCTTCGGAGAAGCTGATTGGGAAGTAACCGATCAGCACCCAAAGGAGAACCCGGATGGACATTCATGAGAATGCACGAAGCTGCCCACGAAGTCGAGCCCTGCTAGTGCGTCGAGTCCTTGAGGAGGGATGGACGGTGCGAGAGGCCGCTGAGGCCCAGGGCCTCAGCGAGCGATCAGCCTATCGCTGGTTGGCCCGCTTTCGAGCCGAGGGTACGCCTGGGCTCAAGGACCGCTCGTCTCGGCCTCACCGGATACCGACCAGGACCCCAGAGGCGATCGTGCACAAGCTCATTGAGCTGCGTTGTCAGCGCTTGACCGGCAGTGAGATCGCCGCTCGTCTGGGCTTACCGCGCTCGACGGTAGGGAGGATCCTTAAGCGTGCAGGGCTGGGCCGGTTGGCTTCGCTTGAGGCTCCTGAGCCGGTGCGCCGCTATGAGAAGCAGTTTCCGGGCGAGCTGATCCATCTGGATATCAAGAAGCTGGCGGCAATCCGCAAGGTCGGCCACCGGGTCACTGGCAACCGGCGCGACTGCACTCCTGGGGCCGGATGGGAGTTTGTTCACGTCTGTGTGGATGACCGCTCACGCCTGGCCTATGTCGAAGTGTTACCGGATGAACGGCAGGGCTCAGCCATCGCGTTCTTACGTCGTGCTGTGGCCTGGTTTGCCAGCAAAGGGATCCAGGTCCGGGCGGTGATGACCGACAACGGCCCTTGCTACATTGCCAAGCGCTTTGTCGCTACCTGCAAAGATCTCGGCCTGGGCATCATCAGAACACGCCCATACCGACCCCGCACCAATGGCAAGGCCGAGCGCTTTATCCAGACCCTGATGCGGGAATGGGCCTACCGATGGGTCCACCAAGACTCCCGACAGCGTAGCGTGCGACTCAAGCTATACCTCCACTTCTACAATTCCCACCGTCAGCACATGAGTCTTGATGGATTGCCGCCAATCAGTAGGATCACTCACCTGAACAACGTGCTGAGAATGCACAACTAGCCACTAGCCACTAGCCACTAGCCACTAGCCACTAACCACTAACCACTAGGAACCAACCATGAACGACTATGCAACCCTTACCGACGCAAGAACCATCCACATCACCCGCCTTCTCCCCGGCCCCATCGAGCGGGTTTGGGAGTATCTGGTCGACGGCGAGAAGCGTAGCCGGTGGCTGGCCGCGGGAGACATCCGGCCTGTTGTCGACAGCGAGATCAGGTTGGTATTCAATAACAACACTTTGAGCGACCCCGACGACGGGCCGCCGGCGAAGTACGAGAAGTACGGTGGCGAGACGACCATGACGGGCAGGGTGCTCGAGGCCGATCCCCCGCACCTGTTGGTTTTTACCTGGAACGAGCCCACGGGTGGCAAGTCAGAAGTTCGCATCGAATTGCAGGAGCGAGAAAAGCAAGTGCACTTGAGCCTGACGCATTCGCACATCGAAAGCCGCGAGCAATTGGTCGGAGGATCGGCCGGTTGGCACGGCCATCTCGACATCCTCAAGGCGGTACTGGAAGGCACCACGCCGGCAAGCTTCTGGCGCACGCACACCGCGCTCGAAGAGGAGTACGAGGAGAGGATTCCTCAATAGAAGAGGTTTTGATTCGAAGCCATCAAGATAGTAACGCTTGACGTTATTATCCTGGCTCGTTATTATCGGGCAGTGATCAGGAGCTTCCGCGACAAGGAGAGCGAGAAGCTCTTTGAGCGTCGGCATTCGCGCGCGGTACCCGGCGCGTTGCGCAAGGTTGCGTTGCAGAAACTTCTAATTTTGGACGCTGCGCAGATAATCGAAGATTTACGAGTGCCACCTGGGAATCGACTTGAGAAACTCAGAGGAGATCGAGCAGGGCAACACAGTATCCGGATCAACAACCGTTATCGCATTTGTTTTGTATGGTGGGATGGTGCGCCCTCCGATGTTGAAATCGTTGACTACCACTAGGAACAACTATGAGTAAGAGAGCTTTTCCTCCGATTCACCCTGGCGAGATCTTGCTCGAGGAGTTCTTGAACCCTTTGGGAGTCAGTCAGTATCGTCTCGCCAAGGCAATCGGCGTCTCTCCGCGGAGGATCAACGAAATCGTTCATGGGCGGCGCGCGATCACGGCGAACACTGCACTCCGTCTCTCTCGCTTCTTTGGCATGAGCGAGGGGTTCTGGATCAACTTGCAAACCCGTTTCGACCTGGAGCGCGAAAAAGACCGGCTGGGCGGCGTCTTAGCGGAGGTCGAAGTTCTTGCGCACGCCAGTTAGAGATCGACGTTTTTCGTTCAGTCTGTTGGCTGCCGTCGCGGTAACGGCCGCTTGCGCAACTGCGCAGAAGGGCTCACTCCCGAACCTTCCACATGCCTTCGACGCCGGGTGGCAAGGCCAACCCACCTGCGAAGTTCTCCACCAAGATGACGAAATGCTCGTCGGCGTGTGCACCTTTCCTCCGGGCGTCGGCCACGAACGCCACTTCCACAACCCGCACTTCGGCTACACCTTGGCTGGTGGGAGATTTCAAATCGAGGATGAAGATGGAACGGAGATCGTCGACGTCCCCGACGGCGCGACCTGGTCCAGAGCCGAGGTCACCGTGCATGAGGCGCTGAATGTGGGGGAGACCACGGCCAAGTTTTTGATCGTCGAGCCAAGGTAGGCCGTTGTAGCGGTCCTATGCGCGAACCATTCGGAATTCTCGACCTACTCATCTCGCGTGGATTTGATCCCACCTGTCGAGTCAAGCTGGTTCGCCACCAAGATCGTCGGTTTGATGTGGCCGAACTCATTCGCGACGGTTGGTTTGACCTCTATCAGTCCACTCAGGGCAGCGACATTTTCGGCAAGTGCGACTTCATCGTGTCGTTTACCGGTGATGGTGGCACGCGCGCCAGGTTGTTAGGCGTATACAAGGTCGCCGAGGGGCGCAAGATCCAACAGGGAGATATTCCAGATGACGCGCCTTTTGCTGATTGGGTCAGTGAAGACAGTTACAAGTACGATTTGAAGCGGCAGGACAGCTATGCCGATCTAGAAGGGCGAGTGGTTATCGAGTGGGGTTCCGCTACGTTGTCGTGGCACCAGCACCTGCGGAACAAGCCCATTATTGAGATCTTTCCACCAGGGCGTTCACTCAAGCCGTTTATCGACTATTTAGACTTCAGCCTGACGCATGCCGAGCTCGCAGAGCTCATGGCAAACCCGGCTGCCCATCGAGATTGGCACTCAAGCCTGTCCGCGGTGGCAGGGGTCTATTTAATTCTGGCATCGACGACCGGAGACCTTTATGTTGGGTCCGCATGCGGCTTAGATGGAGTCTGGGGGCGATGGCAGCAATACGCGACCAACGGCCACGGAGGCAATAGATTACTCCGCAATCTGGTTGAAACCGGATCCAATTATCCCGGCTCCTTTCGCTTTTCTTTGCTCCAGGTGTTGCCGAAGACGACAAGTAGAAGCGAGGTGATTCGCTGGGAGTCCTCATACAAGGTCAAGCTTGGAACCCGCGCTATAGGCTTAAATTGCAATTGAGGCGATGAAGATTCAACCGAGCACATTCAGATCATTTCGTAGCCAGAGGAGAAGTCGATGCCCAAGTTCTTGATCGAACGGGACATTCCCGGCGCCGGCGACTTGTCGCCGCAGGAACTTCAAGGTGTCTCGCAGATCTCATGCGGAGTCCTGCACGAGATGGGGCCGCAGATTCAGTGGCTGCATAGCTACATCACCGGCGACAAGGTATATTGTGTTTACATCGCTCCCGACGAGGACACAGTGCGTGCGCACGCCGAAGGAGCAGGGATTCCGGCCAATCGGGTGTCCAAGATTGCTGGCATTATCGATCCGACGACGGCGGAAGCGTAGACGCGAGCGCCCGTTGGTGGCTAGATCTTCGAAATTGCTGCGCTGGGCGCACCTGGCTGTGGGTGTTCTGGCCCTGCTGGCCTTCATCGCCACCGGTCAGGTGATGGACAAGAAATACGACCACCTCGAAGGCATGGACGATGCGCCGCGCATGCTGCATCGGTCGGCGCATATCTACATCTTGTTCTCCGGGGGGCTGAACTTGCTGCTGGGTCTCTACGTCAGGTCGTTTCAAACGACTGGCGCGCGCGTCATGCAGACTCTCGGGTCGGTTGCTCTGTTGGCTGCACCGGTGCTGTTGACTCTGGCCTTTCTCTACGAGCCGTGGTTGCAGGATTTGGAGCGGCCCTACGTACGTCCTGCGATTTATGGCGTGCTGTATGGATTGCTTTTGCACCTTGGGGCACGGTTGGCCGACGGCCTGCGACGGGTATCGTCCTAGTTTCCACAACCTCGCTATACTGCCGCCAGCACTTGGCTGCTAGACAACTAAAAGGAGGTTGACGAATGCGACTTTGCCGGAAGTCCGTGGGGATCAGCACTGTCTTGCTGCTGGTTGTGTCTTGCGCTCAACGAGACGGTGAGCTCGAGGCAGCTATCGAGGAGGCCGCGGCGCCTCCTGCGAATTTGGTCGAGGTAACAGCGCGCGACTACTCGTTTCAATTTGGAGACCAGATTCCGTCCGGGTGGACGACGTTTCGTTTCACCAACGAAGGACAGGAGCCTCACTTTTTCCTTCTCTCACGTCTGCCAGAAGGAAAGACGGTCCTCGACTATCAGCGGGAAGTCGTTACCGTGTTCGAGCGAGCGTGGCGTGAGTTGCAGACTGGTTTATCGAAGCCCGACGCTGGCGCCATGATCGGAGCGAACCTGCCTGAGTGGTTCGGCGGCGTTATCCCGGCCAGCGGTGTCGGGATGCTGACGCCGGGAGAGAGCGGCAACATCACCGTTGAACTGGGCGCGGGCAACTACATCATGGAGTGCTACGTGAAGACAGCGGACAACCGCTTCCACGTCTCGCTGGGAATGATCCGCGGCTTCACGGTGACCGAAGAGGCGTCCACCTTGGAGCCCCCCGAGGCCGATATTCAGATCGCTCTGTCCAACGGCTCGATCGATGTGAGTGGCGACGTAGGAGCAGGTAGCCACGTGGTCGCGGTGCGCTTCGATGAACATCCCGAACACGGCCTCGGCAACGACGTTCATTTGGCGATGCTGGAAGAGGGCACCGACCTCGAAACCGTCTCGGCGTGGATGGACTGGATGAATATCGAGGGGATGAAGAGTCCAGCTCCCGTGCGGTTCTTGGGCGGTGCCGAGGAGGCCCCGATCGGCTCGACGGTCTATTTCGGCGTCGACCTGGAACCCGGCCGTTACGCATGGCTCACCGAGCCCGGGGTGCCTGCGGCGGCCGAGTTCACGGTGGCGAGCCACTAAGACGCCTGCAGGCCGATGGCGGCCAGCTAGAGCGTCATCAGATCGACCCAGTTGCAATAGCGAGGGCCAGTTGCCGGCGGAAACGCTTCTCCGTCGAGAGGAGTATGCATGAGGCTGGTGATGGAGCGGTCGACTTCAAACTGGATGATGCCGGTGACCGCGGCGCCCGTGCAGTTTCGATGCAGTGGCTAGTTGTGCATTCTCAGCACGTTGTTCAGGTGAGTGATCCTACTGATTGGCGGCAATCCATCAAGACTCATGTGCTGACGGTGGAAATTGTAGAAGTGGAGGTATAGCTTGAGTCGCACGCTACGCTGTCGGGAGTCTTGGTGGACCCATCGGTAGGCCCATTCCCGCATCAGGGTCTGGATAAAGCGCTCGGCCTTGCCATTGGTGCGGGGTCGGTATGGGCGTGTTCTGATGATGCCCAGGCCGAGATCTTTGCAGGTAGCGACAAAGCGCTTGGCAATGTAGCAAGGGCCGTTGTCGGTCATCACCGCCCGGACCTGGATCCCTTTGCTGGCAAACCAGGCCACAGCACGACGTAAGAACGCGATGGCTGAGCCCTGCCGTTCATCCGGTAACACTTCGACATAGGCCAGGCGTGAGCGGTCATCCACACAGACGTGAACAAACTCCCATCCGGCCCCAGGAGTGCAGTCGCGCCGGTTGCCAGTGACCCGGTGGCCGACCTTGCGGATTGCCGCCAGCTTCTTGATATCCAGATGGATCAGCTCGCCCGGAAACTGCTTCTCATAGCGGCGCACCGGCTCAGGAGCCTCAAGCGAAGCCAACCGGCCCAGCCCTGCACGCTTAAGGATCCTCCCTACCGTCGAGCGCGGTAAGCCCAGACGAGCGGCGATCTCACTGCCGGTCAAGCGCTGACAACGCAGCTCAATGAGCTTGTGCACGATCGCCTCTGGGGTCCTGGTCGGTATCCGGTGAGGCCGAGACGAGCGGTCCTTGAGCCCAGGCGTACCCTCGGCTCGAAAGCGGGCCAACCAGCGATAGGCTGATCGCTCGCTGAGGCCCTGGGCCTCAGCGGCCTCTCGCACCGTCCATCCCTCCTCAAGGACTCGACGCACTAGCAGGGCTCGACTTCGTGGGCAGCTTCGTGCATTCTCATGAATGTCCATCCGGGTTCTCCTTTGGGTGCTGATCGGTTACTTCCCAATCAGCTTCTCCGAAGAAACTCGGATGGACAACTCCTTTTACTGAACAACGTGGTGAGACAACACAACTAGTTTCGCTACGGTGGCACAAAAGCGATCACTATACGATTGCGCCGCCGAACGATGATCCAAGCCCTATTCGCCCTGTCAACCGCTATTCGCTACGTCGCCATCTATCGAGATGGCGAACTGCAAATGGAGTCCAAGCAAGGAACGGCCGGCGCCAGTTCGAGCGAAACTGACCGCTACGAGGAATTGCTGGTCAACCCAACCCTGCTCAAGCTTGCCGGGCAACGGGGCGACATCGACTGCGGCGGGCTTGAATACCTAGTGATCCGCTACGGCAATTTCTTTCAGTTGGTGGTGCCGCAATCGTGGGGCCATGTGTCGGTCTGTGTCGAGAAGGAGGGGAACCCAATCTCAGTGGCGCGGGCGGTATTGGCCTATCTGGCCGCGGAGGGGGACTCATGATGCTCACGCGCAACGGCGGGGCGGCATTGCCGATCTTGGCCCTTCTGGCCTGTGGCTCGCCGGCAGTTGATCCCGAGCAGGTGCAAGAGGAAGCCTCTTTGAAGCTCTACGTCTTCGACTGCGGCCGGATCCAGTTCGCCAGTGTCGAAGCGTTCTCGATCGGTGACGATGAGACCGATGTCCGCGAATTGGCGGTACCCTGCTACGTCGTCGATCACTCGGCCGGGCGTCTGTTGTGGGAGGGGGGATTGCCGTCGAGCGTCGCCGACGCCGAAGGATGGACCGGCGATGAAGGCATGTTGCAGAAACTGGATCGAACTTTGGCCGAACAACTAGAAGCAATCGACCTCGATATGAGCTCGTTTGACTTGGTCGCTTTCTCGCACACGCATTTCGACCACATCGGTGTCGCCAATGAAGTTGAAGACGCCACGTTGCTCATTCAGCAGGCCGAATATGACGCCGCATTTGTCGACGACGAGACCGCTCGGGCGATGTACTTCGACCCCGATCTCTATTCAGGTCTCAAGGATGCCGAGATCCAGATTCTGGACGGCGACCACGATGTCTTTGGCGACGGTTCGGTGCGCCTGCTCGCTTCGCCCGGCCACACGCCGGGGCATCAGTCGCTGTTCGTCGATCTTGAGGAAACCGGCCCCATTGTCCTTTCCGGCGATCTCTATCATTTGCGAGAAAGCCGGGAGCGCCGACTGGTGCCCAGCTTCAATTTCGATGCTGAACAGACTTTGGCCTCGATGGATCGAGTTGAGCGATTGGTGGAGGAGACCGGAGCGCAACTGTGGATCGAACATGAATTGGCACGATTTGAGACCTTGAACAAGGCGCCGGAGTTTTATGAATAAAGCGCATATTTGGACCGTGGTTCTCGTAACGGTGGCCGCCTGTGGCGGGGTCGAACGAACACCGATCCAGGACGGCCTCGACTTCTCGCGCGGACGGTGGGTTGATCTCACCCACCCGTTCAACGAAGCATCCGTCTACTGGCCAACTGCGCAGGAGTTCAAGAAAGAGACGGTGTTCGAGGGCCACACCGAGGGCGGCTGGTACTACACCGCCTACAACTTCTCCGCCGCCGAGCACGGCGGCACGCATGTGGATTCGCCGATCCACTTCGCCGAGGGCAAGCACACCACCGACCAGATCCCGCTGGATCGACTCATCGGCCCCGCGATCGTGATTGACGTCAGCGACCAAGCCTCGGAGAGTCGCGACTTCCAGATCGCGCCCCGGCATGTCATCAATTGGGAAGAGCAGTACAGCGTCATCCCGGAGGGCTCGATCGTCTTGTTCCACACCGGCTCAGCCGAACTCTACGGTGACCGAGTCGCTTACATGGGCACCGGTCGACGCGGCCCTGAGGCCGTGGCTGAACTTCACTTTCCTGGCATTCACCCGGATGCCGCCCAGCTCCTAACCGAGCGTTCCATTAAGGCTGTCGGCATCGATACGCCGAGTATCGACTACGGACAGTCGCAGGACTTTCGCTCCCACGTCATCCTCTACCAACGGAACATTCCCGGCTTTGAGAACGTCGCCAATTTGGATCGATTGCCGCCAACCGGGGCGACGGTGTTTGCGTTGCCGATGAAGATCGAGGGCGGCAGCGGCGGGCCGCTACGTATCGTCGCTTTTGTTCCGGACCTCGCGGCGAGATAAGGCGAGAAAAAACGAGATCGAATTGTGATCTTTTTGGGACGACCCGTACGTACTATTGGGCACCTGAGTTGCTCACCTGCCTGTGACAGCGCGGGTGACATCTAGGAGTTCAAGAGAATGACGAAAAATCAAACATCAAGGAAAGGCGCGGCCGCAAGTGCCGCGCTTATGGCAGGTGCCGCCGTATGGGCCGCGATGTTGGCTTGCGGATCGTCCGCCGCTGAAGTGGCCGACGGGGACACCGAGGAGGTTGATATGGGGGAGACCGTCATGGACACTGGACCCAAGGCCTACGCGATTTTCGCCGGAGGTTGTTTCTGGTGCATGGAAGGCCCCTTCGAGCAACTCGACGGCGTCTATGAAGCGGTTGCCGGGTATACCGCGGGACAGGTCGAGAATCCGACCTACCAAGAAGTGTCCGCCGGAACCACCGGGCACACCGAGGCGGTGCGCATCGCCTACAACCCGGAGAAGGTCAGTTACGAGACGCTGCTTGAGGTCTTTTGGCGCAACATCGATCCCACCGACGGCGGCGGCCAGTTCGCCGATCGTGGGTCGCAGTACCGTACCGGTGTTTACTACCAAACCGATGAAGAGCGTCAGCTCGCCGAGGCCTCCAAGGCGGCGCTTCAGGAGCGGGGCAAGTTCTCCGATCCGATCGTCACCGAGATCGAGCCGGCGGGCCCGTTCTACGTCGCCGAGGACTACCATCAGGACTACTACAAGACCAACGCCTCACGATACGAGCGCTACAAGGTGGGATCCGGGCGTGCCGGGTTCCTGAAGCGGACTTGGAAGGACGACCCATTGCCGGAGCCCAAAGCTCCACTCGTAGGGGTGGGCCTTGGTCCGCCCGTCAACAAATACACGAAACCCAGCGACGAGGAAATTCGCGCCAAGCTGACACCGTTGCAGTACCACGTCACTCAAGAGGAAGGCACCGAGCGGGCGTTCGACAACGAGTACTGGGACAACAAGGCCGAGGGCATTTACGTCGACATCGTCAGTGGCGAGCCCCTCTTCTCTTCGACCCACAAGTACAAGAGCGGCACCGGCTGGCCGAGCTTCTGGCAGCCTTTGGTGGCCGAAAATCTCGTCACCCACGAAGACAACAAGCTCTTCATGACCCGCACCGAAGTGCGCAGCAAGCATGGCGACAGCCACTTGGGGCATGTTTTTCCCGACGGCCCCGAACCCACCGGACAGCGCTACTGCATGAACAGCGCAGCACTGCGGTTTGTGCCCAAGGAAGAGCTGGAGTCCGAGGGCTACGGCGAGTTCTTGGCGCTGTTCGAGTAGCCGCTTGCGATCACGCGGAATGCAGAAACGGCGCGGTTGGTAGCGTCGGGCGTCTCCGCCCAACACTATGGTCGTGGAATGGGAATCGACAGCAGAGCAGGTCGAGTCTGGTGTTCGTGAGGACCAACAGGGTCGAAGACCTCTGCTTCCAAATGGGCTAGGGTTTCCGGAACATGCGTAACCGTCGACTCGCCCTGCTGATCTCTATCGGAGCTTTCGGCATCGTTGTTTCCGCCTCGGCGGCGGTGTTACCCACAGGCTCGGGGGAGGGCACGGGGGAACCCCGCCATCTGGTGTTGATGATCGTCTACGCCAGCGTCGCGCTGGTGTTCTCTTTTCTTTGTTCGGTCGCCGAGGCCGTACTACTGAGCGTCTCACCGTCGTTCATCGCCCACCTGAGGCAGCAGGGAAAACCGCTGGCCGACCGCCTGCAGCACATCAAGTCAAACATCGACCGCTCCCTGGCCGCCATTCTGACCCTGAACACGATCGCCCATACCGTCGGGGCTGGAGGCGCCGGTGCCGAGGCGGCGGCTTATTTTGGCGACCGCTGGGTCGGCTTGGCGATGGCGGTGTTGACTCTTCTGATCTTGTTTCTTTCGGAGATCGTTCCGAAGACGCTCGGCGCCGTCTACTGGCGCACGCTTGCCAGGCCGACGGTGGCATTCGTGAGGATTCTTATCGCGACGCTGTATCCGTTCATCTGGTTCTCCGAACTTCTCACCAAGCTAATCACTCGTGGCAAGAGCGCCCATTCCTTCAGCCGCGAGGAGTTCGCGGCGCTCGCCGACGTCGGCGTCGAAAGTGGTCAAATCGAGGTGGAAGAGTCGCGGATCGTCAAGAATCTATTTCGCTTTCGGGAACTGCGAGTCGAAACCATCATGACTCCGCGCACGGTGGTTTTCGCGCTTCAACAGGATCTAACCGTCGACGAGGCGCTGACGCAACATCCTGACCTTCCCTACTCCCGAATTCCGGTCTTCGGCAAAAGCCAGGACGCGGTGCATGGGTTCGTCCTTAAGGTTGACCTGCTGCGCAGTCAGCTCTCCGGCGAGGGATCGGTTCCGCTTCGCAAACTGGCACGCAAGGTCAAAGTCGTTCCCAAGACTGCCTCTCTAGAGGCCGTATTCGACCGCCTACTCGACGAGCGCCTACACATACTGATGGTGATTGACGAATTCGGTTCTCTGGCCGGTTTGGTGACACTTGAGGACGTGGTCGAAACACTCATCGGCACCGAGATCGTAGATGAGGCCGATCAAGTCGAAGACTTGCGAGAGCTGGCGATGATCAAAGGGAAAGAACTCCGTAGACAGACAGACGGCGAATCGCAGTAGCCAAAGACGGGCGTCCGATCGGTCTCCCCTGGTATCGGCCGAGGTCACCGCGAGCGTTCCTTGACTCATGCCGTCAGTGGACGACGGCCACGCCACGCGTACAGGGTCCTCGCGTGCGGGTTCTGCTCCTGCGATGTCCATTTTCTTTTCGCGTCCCGGACGTGATAGCCTCAGGCGACCTCACGGAGATTTGGTTCAGAGTGGCCACCACCTTGGTCCGCATTTGCGGTGGACGCATCTTCTTTTCGACTCACTTGTTCGGAGGTGCGGCGACGGCGCGGGTGATTCCGCGCAGCCGCGCCTTGAAGATGAGGCCACTAAACACGACCCCTCCGGTTGGGAGCTAGACAAAGAAGTGACCCATGGGCACAAACCATAAGGAGAGTTCTGATGCGACGCGATCAATGTTCCGGCCGTGATTCCAAATTCTGGGCGTGGCAGGCGCTTTTTGTTGGCGTCGTCGTTCTCTGCGGCTGTACGCCGACTGTCGACATTGCCACCACCAAACCCTTTGTGCGCGGTTATATCGCGGTTTCTCTGCCTCTCCATCACCTCGACCAGGTGCAAGAGGTTTATGTGCCGGAGTTCGAAGTTTTTGCCAAGAACGTCCAGACGGGTGACGAAACCTACCGCACGCGAACCGATCTGAGCGGCCGGTTCACAATCCGGGATCTCAAAGACGGCCTGTACAACATTTGCTGGGAAGATGCCGATGGCTATGTAGCCGCCTGTAGCGAGGAGTTCTCGATCGACGGCGAACCCGTGCATCTGAGTAAGATTCTTGTTACGCCTCAGAGAAAGGACACCATGGCCACTTTGTTCGGCCAAGTGACCCTCGCTGACGGGAGTTCCGCTCGCCGTCTCACCCCGTCGCTGGCCATCAACTCCTACGCCCGCGTGCACCTTCTCGACGACGCGGGACAGGAGCTCCGCAATGTGCCTGTTAACAACTTTGGCGACTACGTGCTGCCGCTTGTGCCGGGAGATGCCCCGATCGTGTTGCGGGCGTCCACGGAGAAGGAGATTCGCGATCAGCCGATCCTGGTCGAAGCGAACCTGAAGGGGGCGCCGTTCCATAACATCAACCTGCGTTTCTTGAACCATCCGCCCAGACTGGGCGGCTTGGTGCCGGCCGATGCTGGCGGCAAGCGCGTCCAAGCGCCAGCGCCAGGATCGACCGTCAAGCTGGTCGCCCGCGCCCAGGATCCAGATGGTGACGCTGTTTCCTTTAGTTGGAAGACGGATGCGGGAACGCTCAGCAGCACCACCAGTGACACAGTGGAGTGGAAACTGCCGGCTGCGCCCGGCCACTATGCGGTTCGCGTCGCCGCTTTCGATTCAAGAGGTGGCTACGCGGAGTCCGCGCTTTCTCTTCGCGTCGATGGCAAAGGGGTTCGGTTTTCAGGAAAGGTGCGAGGCACGGACTCGCCCGCCGTGGCTGGCGCCACCGTCAATGTCAACGGAACGACCGCCACGACTGGAGCCGATGGCTATTTTTCTCTCCACACCGCGGAGGAGGATCGCTACGTGCTGACCATCCGTGCCGCCGGATACGCTTTTATCTCCAAGATCTACGACGGTCCGCACACCGGAGGTCGCTGGACCCTGTTGCGCGCGATGCAGACGACTGTCGATCCGACGCAGGACATCGTGGTCGTCCACGATCGCTCGTCTCGAGATTGCCTCGGGCGCGCAACTGACCGGATCCACTGGGACCGCTTCCCCAATCTTTTTGAGAACCCGCAGTATCAGGATGGCAGGAGCACCGTGGTGTCCGCGTTCGATCGCCGCAATGGCCCCGTGCTGCTTCCCGGGAAGTCGCAGCGGGACAAACAGTGTGGCCCGGGGATCTCGGTCGAGATTCCAGCTAACTCGATCGTCGACGGCTCCGGCAACGCCCCCGCCGGCCTGGTGACGGTTTCGTTGGCGACGGTCGATCTCGAGTCGCCCGACCAGATGCCAGGCGACTTCACCGCGACGCGCCAAGGAGGCGACACGGCGGTGATGCAGAGTTATGGTGCGGGGTTTGTGACCCTAGATCAAGGCGGAACGCCGCTCAATTTGAGACCCGGATCCAGTGCCAAAATTACCATTCCCGTGGATCCAAGTCAGTTGGCTGCGCCGGGTCCCGAACCAGCTTCAATACCGCTCTTGAGCTACGACGAAATTGCTGGCGTCTGGAGGGAAGAAGGCGTAATGAATTTGGTCGGCAACGCCTACGTTGGGGCTGTCGAGCACTTTTCTTCAATCAATGCGGACACCCTGAAGGAGGACCAATCTTGCGTCCGCGTGCTCAGTCCGGCGCTCCCGAGCAGTTATCGCATGGAAGTGACCGTTCCGCAGCCGAGCGGCGCAGCTCCCAAGGTTCTCGACCGTTTGGTAGACCAATCAACGACCACCGAGCACGTGATTTACAACCTGCCCGAGAACATCAACATCACCCTAGTGCCCTACGACCCGACCACCGATTTTCCCTACGGGATCTTTGTAGTGAATACGGGCGGAAAGCAGAACCCAACCAACCCCAATCTTCCCGCCGGTCCTCCCTATGACGCTTGCTCGACGGAGGTCACGCTCGCACCGATTTCACTGCCGCCCGCGGGTGGACCGTTTCTGGAGGGTCTGTACACGTTCGAGGCGACCAACCTCAGTGAGCTTGAGGCCTCCGATCCGACCAATCCAGCCCTCGCGGCACTGGAGCAGGCGGCACTGGACTACTATGCCCAGGCCGATCCTTGTTCCAAGCGCACAACGCTGGCGGACTTCATTGCCACCAACAACTTCGCCGCGGGAGATCCACGCGCCGTCTACGCCAACAACTTCGATCTCGGTTTCGGTCGAGACATGACTTGCACTCAGGACGGCATCAACGTCGCGTGCTACGTCTCGAACTACGGCAGTGAAGCGGCGCCCGATCAAGACGACGCCAACGATGCGTTGGCGGACAATGGTCGATTCGCGACTGTTGCAATGGAGTTTTCGCCCATCGAAACGGCTTGCGACGACCCCGCGACGCCCGGCAATGAAGAGGTCCTCGACGCCCAGCAGACGGTCAAGTTCTTCACCTACAACGGCACCGGGGATGCGCTCTTGCTCGAGGCCGATCTCGACGGTGAGGGCGCACGGCCCCTGCCGCAGCTATGCCTCGTTTGCCATGGCGGCGCTTATCCGAGCGGTCCCACCGTTGGCACGCCGACGTTCGCGAGTCTTGCTGATGTGAAATTGGGCGCGCGCTTTCTGCCCTTCGATACCGCGGCATTCGTGTTTCCCAACACCGACGTCAACTTCAACAAAGCGAACCAACAGGCAGAGATTCAAGACCTCAACGACTTGGTTGTCGCGACCGAGCCGGTGGGATCCTCGGTGCGCAACGTCATCGGCGAAATGTATCCTGGTGGTGTTCCGCAAGATCAAGACGAGGATTTCTTCCTCACTGGCTGGGCGGCGGAGGGCGCGCAACAGGACATGTACAGGCATGTCATTGCCCGTTCGTGTCGCACCTGCCACGTCACCAATCCGGTGGCCGTGCTTGAGTTCGACACTCACGCCGACTTCCAGGGCTTACTCGGGTCGGTTGAAGCCCGCGTCTGTGTCGAGGGCGTGATGCCGCATGCGAAGCGCACCCACGAACTCTTCTGGACCAGCGTCGGTCCCAGCCAGGTGGCTCAACTACAGAGCTACGGTGACACCTACGGATCGGGCACAGGTTGGGTGGGCGACAAGTGCGGAGAGTACACCGCTGGGGGTGTGACCCCAGTGACCTTCTTCTCCGGGACCATTCAGCCTATTTTCGAAGGCGTGGGCAGTGGCACCACTCCGTGCACCGCGTGCCACACAGGCAGCAGCCCGGACGGTGGCCTGCGATTGGACGCTGGGTTCTCGCATCCAGAATTGGTAAACCAACCGGCGCAGAGCGCTGGAGTAGCGATGGATCTGGTCGAACCGGGGAACACCAACCAGAGTTTCTTGGTGTTCTTCATCAACGGCAACCCCGGTGCTGCTGGATACGGTGGGCCCTTCGCTCAGATGGCCCCCTCAGGTTCTCCCAACGCGGCGTCGATCAACTCGATCGAGTCCTGGATCACCGCTGGCGCTGATCCTTAGGCCGACTATGGTGTGACTGAGATATCCCTGGGGTGTTGAGACGCGCCCTCAAGAACGAAGCTCTGCAAGAAACGCGGCTTCTGCAGCGGCTCTGTCCTAGATGGCCGTCCGAGCCCCGGCGACGTTCAGGTTCGTCGGTGCCATCAATAGACAGCGTTGCTAATTTGGCCGAATATGGGAGTAGCTCTTTTACGCACGTTTGCGGTTCATTGAAGGCGCGTGAGAGCTAGCGAGGAAAATCGTCGGGACGCATGCCGCCTCCGTCGATATCAGGGAAGTCGCTGAAAGGTCCCTCGGCATCCACGCGGTCGCACGAGAGTCGGGCGACTGCGGTCCAATCTTGGCCGTCGGTCAAGCCGGAGGACTCGTACCGCCAGTCAAAGTGGTCGTCCGAGATGTTGTGAAAGGTGATGCGCATCAAGTGCCGGGGAAAGTTCGGGCTGGCGGGCCTCTCAGCGTAGATGTTGATGTCATCACCGCTGGCTGCAGCCCGATAGTGTTCGATGTGGGCCCGCTTCTGGGTGGTCCAGATGACTTCCCAAAATCCGGTCTCTGAATTGAAGGAACGCAGATTGGTTCCCTGTGAGGCGTTGGGATTAGCCTCGATGTCGGGGCGCCAGACATCCTGGATGGCGTAGCCATCCAAGATGTAAAACCAGTCCCAGCGCTCGATGCCGGGGCTTTCTTTCCACGATCCGTCTTGTTGGCGATTGGCACCTTTGCAGTCCCAGCTACCAACCAGTCGTCCGAATTGATCGACCTCAGCCGGAGCGTCAGGATGGCGCTGGACGGAAGTAATGCCGGTTGCCGAGCTGGCGGCGACTATGAACATGGATACGGCAACGATGCAGATCAAATATCGAGTCTTCATGATTCCTCCTGCCACTGAATAGGTTACGACAAGACCGAGAGCCGCGGCTTGCGGAGTCTCTGCCAAACGGGACCTCGCTACAATCGGAAGCAAGATTGCAAAGGAGGTACTCATGAAACCCTTGCTCCCGTCTGTCGCACTTTGCCTTTTCATGGTGGCGCCAGCTCAGCCGGAGGAGATCGCTTCCGTGGAGGAAGTCGTCCTGGCGATGATCGAAGCGATCAACAGTCGTCACCTGGACGCATTGGATCAGATGGTCTCGGATGACGTTCAGCGCCACTGCGACGCCACGCCAGGGCTCGAGATCACGACCTTGGATCAGTTCAAAGCTTTTCTTGGGCAGGACTTCGTTGCCGTGCCGAACTCAAGCATCGAGGTAAACCAGATTTTCTCGGCTGCGGACATGGTCGCGGTGCACGCAACGTACTCAGGGACTCAATCTGGGCAATCCGGACCTTTCCCGCCTTCGAACAAGCACGGGTCGATCTCGTTCATTTCGACGTTGCGTGTAGAGGGTGGCAAGGTCGCTGAGATATGGGTGGAGTGGGACAACTTGAGTTTGTTGATGCAGTGGGGACACATCACGCCGGTGTCTTTATTCGGCGGCGATGCTGGAGAGGCGTCAGGTTGATGCCGAGCAGAGCCGCACGGTGATCGCCCGCATCCGGCACCGCCGAGTGTTGGAGCGATTCGACGAGCGGTCGCTGCGCTACGAGATGCGGGAGAGTTTGCCGAGCGAGGGGAGTGGTTGGTGCGAGTAGCGGTGGTGGGAGCTGGAGGTGTGGGCGGCTACTTCGGCGTTCGTTGGGCCGAATCCGGCCTCGACGTGGCGCTGCTGGCGCGCGGGGCGCATCTAGATGCCATCCGCACCACCGGCCTGCAGGTGAGGAGCCCGCTGGGCGACGCCGACGTGGAGGTCCAAGCGACCGATGACGCCGGGCAGATCGGTGAAGTGGACCTGGTGGTTCTGGCCACCAAAACCTGGCAGTTGCCGGCCGCGTTGGAGGCCGTCGGACCGATGGTCGGCGACAACACGGTCTTGGTTGGGTTGCAGAATGGCGTTCAAGCAGCGGAGCAGATCGCTACCGAGTTCGGGCAGGAACGTGTACTGGGTGGGAGCTGCCGCATCATCAGCTTCATCGAGAAGCCAGGCGTCATTCGCCATGTCGGAGCGGATCCCACCGTCATTGTCGGTGAATTGAGCGCGAGTTCGTCGGCTCGAGCCGAAGACTTAGCCGCCGTACTCGACGCAGCAAAGGGACTAAAAGTCCACGCCAGTGAAGAGATCGAGGCGGTCATCTGGAGGAAGTTTTACTTCTTCGCTCCGGTCGCCGGCGTCAGCTCGGTAGCCCAGGTGCCGATGGGCGAACTGAGGTCGACGCTGGCTACGCGCGACTTGCTGCGTTCGGCGATGGATGAAGTGATCGTTGTGGCACAGGCCGCGGGAGTCGTTCTGGAAGACGATGTGACCGAGCGATCCTTGGCCTTCGTGGACAAATTGCCCCAAGACGGAACCAGTTCGATGCAGCGGGATTTTGCCGCCGGTCGGCGCACGGAGCTCGAAGCCTTGAACGGCACCATGGTTCGCCTAGGGCGAGAACTCGGAGTCGAGGTTCCCACCCATGATTTTCTCTATTCGGCGCTCCTCCCCCGCGAGCTTCGAGCTCGACGCCGGAGCTAGGTGCCTTCACTTCGATCTGCGACTTGCGGCGGAAACGACAGGACATGTCATCTTGAGCGACTGAGCGCAGCGCAGGAGTCGAAAGATCTGGGAGGGGTGGTCCGCCGCAACGGAATCTTCTTGACCGTTGGCGTTTCTGTCGTTATGTTGGTTTCAGTTTTCCGAAGCGGGAGCCGGCCTCGAAGAGAGTCACCGTCGCCCGACAAACCATCCGCCCCAAGGGCGACGCAAGGAGGTATCGAATGCGCCGGAGATATCCACTAGCGAGGATTTTGCTGGGCAGTGTTGCAGCGCTGTCCCTGGTCGTCGCGCCGATTCTGATCGCCAGTGAAGGCGCCGATTGGCACTTCAATGGCACCGTCATCGAAGCATGCAGTTGTCCGATGTTCTGCCAGTGTTACTTCAACACCGAACCGGCTTCGCACGCGGAGCACGACGGCGAACACTTCTGTAAATTCAACATGGCCTACAAAGTGAATGAAGGACACCACGGCGACACCGATTTGTCGGGGGTCAAGTTTTGGGTCGCTGGCGATCTGGGCGACAACTGGGAAGACGGCGAGACCGAATGGGCGGTGGTGACGTTTGCTCCGGGAACCACGGACGCGCAGAAGCAAGGCGTGGCGACCGCGCTCACTCACATCTTCCCGGTCTCCTGGAAATCTTTCGAAGTCGCTGAAGACGCTGAAATCGAATGGGTGGCGGACGAGGATCGCGCTGAGGCGAAACTGGCCGGTGGCGACAACGCGCACATCATCCTCAACGCCTGGGAAGGCATGGACGGTGAGACCGGCATTCTCCAGCACGTCGCCTATTTTGGTGCGCCGCGCAATAGCGGATTCAAGATGATGCCCAACGAGGTCGAGACTTGGAAGGTTGGCGAACAAGCCTTCGAATTCAACGGCACCACCGGTTTTATGGTGACGGTGGATATGTCGTCGGCCGATCTGGCCGTCGGATAGCTGGTCGATCTCAGCGGGATCCTGCAAGACGGGGTGCAAGGCCCCCTCTTTTCAATTTTGGGCCAATTCAAAGGATCGCCTCGTACAATCGTTGCCATGAGCGAAACGATTCAGTGGGCGGACTTTGAGGCGGTCGAGATTCGCGTCGGCACTGTCGTCAAGGCGGACCCGTTTCCCGAGGCGAGGAAACCCGCATACAAACTGAAGGTCGACTTTGGTCCCGACCTGGGGGTCAAGAAAGCCAGCGCCCAGATCACCACTCTTTACAAGGCGGAAGAACTCGTCGGCCGCCAGGTCGTCGGCGTGACCAACTTCCCGCCCATGCAGATCGGGCCCATGCGCTCTGAGGTTCTGGTGACGGGGTTCTATCGCGACGACGGAGCGGTCGTTCTCGTCGTTCCGGAGCGCGAGGTCCCCAACGGCAGTCGTTTGGGATGATCTCTAAGCTGACCAAGACGGCGTCGTGGCTAGTGTTCGTCGCCCTGGCCGGCCCTTTGTCACCCGCGCGGGCCGCCGAGGATGAGGCTCTCGACATCCTCTTTATCGGCAACAGCCTGACCTACGCCAACGATCTGCCTCGATTGGTTGAAGAGCTTCTGACGGCAACTGGCACGAAAGTCGGGAAGATCGAATCGGCAGCGCACCCGAACTGGGGGTTGCAGGATCACTGGGCCGCGCGGTCGACGCGCAAGGCCCTGGCCTCCAGAGAGTGGGACTTCGTGGTGTTGCAACAAGGGCCTTCGGCAACCGAGGGTCGGCCCTCGTTGCTGCGCTACTCGAAGAAATTTGCTCGGCGCATTCGCGATCTGGGTGCCGAGCCGGCGATCTACATGGTGTGGCCGGCCGCGTCTCGGTCCTTTGATTTTGATGGGGTCATTGACTCCTACCGCACCGCCGCGTTGGAGATCGACGGTCTTTTGTTTCCAGTTGGGGTCGCATGGCTGCGGGCCTGGGAGGTCGAACCGAGCCTACAGCTCTACAACCCGGATCGATTCCATCCCAGCGGCCTGGGCAGCCTGTTGGCGGCACTCGTCATGTGCGAAGGCTTGGTCGCAGGATGCGCCGCGGATCCCAGCGTGGCTGAGAAGATCGCGACCGGGGGCATCCCCGCCGACTTCAGTCCGGTTTTGTTTGCGGCGGCGCAGCAAGCCAACGCCTCGGTGTCCCCAGCGGGCACCAACGAAGCGACCGACTAGCGAACGAAGACCAAGTCACTGTCCGTCGACAGCGTCGAATCGAGTGCGTAGCCGTCTTCGGCGAAATCTTTGAGCCCTTCAGGATCCTCAATCCGATTGCGAATCTGAAAGCGCGCCATCGAGCCGCGCGCCTTCTTGGCGTAGATGGCGATGGTCTTGGGTTGGCCGTCACGGATTTCTTTGAACGATGCTTGAATCAAGGGCGGCGCGAGGTGCTCGGTCGGCACCGCTTTGAAGTACTCGTTGGAGGCAAGGTTGAGCACCGCGGCAAAGGGGCGCTGTTGGTACTCTTGGTTGATCCGTTCCACCAACCGAGTACCCCAAAAGTCATAGAGGTTGGCGCCGCGATCGGTCGCCAGGCGCGTGCCCATTTCGAGCCGGTAGGGCTGCATGAGGTCGAGCGGCCGCAGAAGTCCATAGAAACCCGAAAGGATGCGGAGGTGATCTTGGGCGTAGAGAAGGTCATCCTGGCTCAGCGAAGCAGCGTCCAAAGTGCGATAGACATCGCCCTTGAAGGTCAGTACCGCCGGTTTTGCATTGTCTTTGCTGAAAGGAAACGACAACGCCTGGAACCGATCGTGGTTGAGTTCGGCGAGAGAGTCGTTGATCTTCATCAGGCTCTTGAGATCATCGGCCGAAAGTCGGCGGCAGTACTCCAGCAGTGTTCGAGTGTCGTCCTCGAACCAGGGCTGGGTCGTCGGCAGGCCGTTGGTGGGCGTCTCGTCGAGAGTTTTTGCGGGTGAAAGTAGGACGATCAACAGGCTGTCTCCTGGGTTTTTCAGCGGCTTCCCTGCGGCGCATACTGTAACCCGAGGAGCCGCCGCGACGCCGGTATGCTAGGGCAACGCATCCTTGCACGAGCGAAATGAAAGATCCCGATTCCAATTCGATCTCGTTGCGCGGTGTCGATGTATTGCGTAGTCCTTGGCTCAACAAAGGAACGGGTTTCAGTGACGAGGAGCGCGATCGCCTCGGCCTCCGGGGACTTCTCCCAGCCGCCGTCAGCTCGCTCGAGCAACAGGTCGCACGGACGCTCGAAAACATCCGCCGCAAGGAATCCGATATCGAGCGCTACATCTTCTTAGCGGCTCTTCAAGGACGCAATGAGCGCCTCTTCTACCACACGGTGATCTCCCACATCGAGGAGATGATGCCCCTCATCTACACCCCGACTGTGGGTCAGGCTTGCAAGGAATTCGCGCACATTTATCGTCAGGCGCGGGGTTTCTACGTCACCCCAAACGACCGCGGCCGTATCCGCGAACTTCTAGACCATTGGCCGGACCAAAACGTGCGCGTCATTGTCGTGACCGACGGCGAGCGAATCCTGGGTCTTGGCGATCTCGGCGCCAACGGCATGGGGATTCCCATCGGCAAGCTATCGCTCTATACCGCTTGCGGTGGAATTCCGCCCCACTGGTGCCTGCCGGTGATGCTGGATGTCGGCACCGACAATCAAGAGTTGCTCGAAGACCCGCTCTATCTCGGCATTCGCGAGCAGCGGGTGAGGGGCGCCGCCTACGACGAATTGGTCGAGGAGTTTGTGGCCGCAATCCAAGACGCCTACCCGAGGGCATTGATTCAGTTCGAAGATTTCTTGACCCCCAACGCTTACGCCTTGCTGCGTCGCTATCGCGATCGAGTTCTGTGTTTCAACGACGACATCCAAGGCACCGCGGCGGTCGCGCTGGCCGGCGTGCTGGCTTCGGCGCGGGTGACCGGTCGGCCGTGGGTCGATACCAACGTGATGTTTGTGGGAGCCGGCTCGGCGGCGACCGGGATCGGCGACCTCATGGTGCACTCATGGGTCGATCAAGGGCTGGATCTGGAGGAAGCGCGATCCCGCCTGAGCTTTATCGATTCGCAAGGCCTGGTAACCGCGGGTCGCGGTCGCCTCGCCGAACACAAACGGCCCTACGCGCGGGATGAAGCGCCAGCCGATCTGATGGAGGCGCTACAACGCATTCAGCCCCAGGTCCTGGTCGGAGCCACTGGTGCGCCCGGAACTTTCAGCGAGGAAGTGGTCAGCCGGGTGGCCGAACTCAACGACATGCCGGTGATCATGGCGTTGTCGAATCCAACCTCGAAGGCTGAGTGCACGGCTGAACAGGCCTATCGATGGAGTGAGGGGCGCGCCCTCTTCGCATCGGGGAGTCCCTTCGACCCGGTGGTTGTGGACGGCCGGGAACGAAGACCTGGGCAGGGCAACAACGCCTATATTTTTCCCGGTGTGGGGCTGGGTGTCGTCGCTTCTCAAGCGAGTCGCGTCACCGACGGCATGTTCTTGGCGGCGGCGCAGAGTCTGGCCGATCAGGTCACGCTCGCGATGCTCGAAGCGGGTTCCTTGTACCCACCGCTTTCAAACATTCGCGAGGTGTCACGGGTCATAGCGATGGCGGTTGCACAGATCGCTTTCACTGACCGAACCGCCGGTTGTTCGCGTCCGGATGATCTTGAGCAGGCGGTTCGGGACCTGATGTGGCTGCCGTCCTATTGAGCGGCTGAGCGAGTAGAGTCGCTTGATGATGGAAGAACTCAGATACCCGATCGGTCGATTCCAGATTCCAGAGAGCATGTCGGATGCAGATCTGGCGTCGTGGATCGATGACATCGCGGCGCTGCCGCAATTGGTGAGCAACGCGGTTGAAAATCTGAATGAGGACCAACTCGGCACCGCCTACCGACCGGACGGCTGGACCTTGCGTCAGGTCGTGCACCACTTGGTCGACTCTCACCTTAATGCGTACGTGCGCTGCAAGTGGGCCCTCACCGAAGACGCGCCCAAGATCAAGACCTATGAAGAGGCACTGTGGGCAGAGCTTGGGGACTATCGCGACACGCCGGTAGAAATCAGCCTCGATCTCCTGGGCGCCTTACATGCTCGCTGGGTGATATTGCTCCGCGGTCTTTCCGCCGCCGACCTCGAACGCACGTTCCGACATCCGGAATGGGGAACGGTCGACATTCGCTCCACGACCGCGATCTATTCGTGGCACGGTCGCCATCACCTGGCGCACATCACGACCACGGCCGAACGCGAAGGCTGGTAGCGGTGGAGCGCGGCCATAGCTTAGGCAAGCCCGGCGTTGTCATTCCCGTTTTGGTTGTCGTCCATTTGGCGGTGACCGTTTGGCATGGCTTAGCTCATGAAGCACTCGGGATCGATCTGCCGCCGGCGAAAGACCTCTTCGTCTATGTCGTCATTCTCGGCCTGCCAATTGCCGCTGCGGTTCTCGTGCAAAGGCCCCACTGGCAGGCCGCCCTGAGCTTGTACTTGTTCATCGCCGCGATGCTGGCGTCGTTCGTTTTTGCCGGCTACCACCACTACGTCATGATTTCGCCCGACCACATCGCACACCTACCGGCGGGCAGTGAGGCAGAGCACGCGGCATTTCTCTCCAGCGCTGCGGCGATGGGAGTGGTGGACCCGATCCTGGCGACCGTTGGGGCGTATCTTCTCGGCCGAGGAACGGCACCGTAAATTCGGCAACCGCATGAAAGTCCAGATCGTCGGCGGATTCGCCACCAAGGACTCGCCCGGAAGCCCGGCCGGTGTCGCGGTCACAGATGAACCAATTCCGGACTCCGCCATGGCTGAAGCGTCGAGGGCGCTTCGTTCGGCGTCTCACTTAGCGTTCATCTCTGCCATTGATTCGTCGACCACCCAGGTCCGTTTTTGGGCTCGGGGCCACGAACTCAAGAACTGCGCCCACGCCACCATCGCCACCCAATGGCGGTACGCAGGAGTAACCGGCCAAAGCACGCCTTGGCGCAACCATCAAGTGGCTCCAGGAGGAAAACAGGAGGTGGTCGTCGAATCGACGACGGCCTTGGGGCTGGTGCGCTTGCGACAGAACCCGACGCGCATTGAGCGCCCCGATCCTCAGGTTGCGAAGCAAGTGCTCGCGACGTTAAGACTCGAAACCGCCGACCTCGACCCGAACTTGGAGTTGGTCAGCGCGTCACCTGGGACCCCAAGATTCTTAGTGCCGTTGCGCTCGCAAGATGTCTTGCGCAGCCTGGCGCCGCATTTCGCGGCGCTGCGGGACCTTTGTCGCGCTACGGGATCGATCGGAGCCTTCGCCTTCTGCCTCGAGGGCGACGACACCGCATGCGGACGGATGTTCGCGCCGGCAATCGGGGTCGATGAAGATGCCGTCAACGGCAACAGCGCCGGGTGTTTGGCTGCGTACTTGCTTGAGAAACGGGGTCCCACGCAATCGAGACACGAGGTTGCGGTCGAACAGGGGTTGGCAGTGGGGAGCCGTGGGCGAGTGGAGGCGACAGCAGACTGGGACGACGGACTTCCTCGAAGCTGGATTCGGGGTCTCGCAAGAGCATTGGGAGAGCACAAGGTCGGTCTATAACCTCATGCACTGCGCCTTTCTCACCACCGATAAGCACGGTTTGACGGAAGATGATCGCTGGGCGGCGAAGGCCCTGGAGGAGCGGGGCGCAACGTGCACCGCCCTATCTTGGTCGGACGCGCAAATCGATTGGTCGACCTTCGATTGCGCCGTCATCCGATCGACTTGGGACTACCATCGACAGTTGCCGCAGTTTTTGCAGCGCCTAGCCAAAATCGATGCAGCCGGGGCGCGGCTCATGAATTCCCTGGCACAAGTGCAGTGGAACGCCGACAAAAGCTATCTACGCGATCTGGCCGCCTGCGAGGTCGAGGTGGTGCCGACCCTGTGGGGCCCGTGGACTGAGGATGAGGCGATCGCATTCGTTGCCGCCAACAATGCTGAACGGCTAGTGGTGAAGCCGACAGTCGGGGCGAGCGCGTCCGGGGTCCGGAGCTTGGCGGCCACTGACCGTGAAGAGTCGATGCGCCTGTCGTCGCAGTCCGCCGGTCTGATGCTTCAGCCTCTCGTCCAATCGGTGGTTGACGAGGGAGAATACTCGCTGATTTTCTTCTCCGGCAGCCTGAGCCATACGGTGCTCAAGCGCCCGGCGCGGGGGGACTACCGAGTTCAGGGAGAACTGGGAGGCAATTCCGTTGCCGTAGATCCGCCGGCTAGCCTGGTTCAGGCCGCTGAGAATGTTCTGGCAGTCTTGGATGAACTGCCCTTGTACGCGCGGGTTGACATGGCGCGAGCCAGCCACGGCAGCTCCTACTGGTTGATGGAGTTGGAGTTGATTGAACCAGAGCTGTTCTTGCGCCACGAGCCAAAAGCGAGTGAGCGCTTTGCCGCGGCGATCTTGGAGAATTGTCGATGACTGGAACTTCGTTTGGATACTCCGGCACGCCCTTGGCGAAGAAACTCGGCATTCGAGAGGGAGCGCGCGTGCGCACCAGCAACGCTCCCGATCACTACCTTGAGCTTGTCGCACCACTTCCCGAGGCAGTGATCGTCTCGGGACGCATACGTTCAGACATTCATATCTGGCACTTCTTCACCAAGTCGAAGCGCGAAATGGCCCGCCGTTTGCCGAAGATGCGCCAGCAGATCAATCAGGATGGAATGATCTGGGTGTCCTGGCCGAAGAAGGCATCCAAGGTGCCGACCGATGTCACTGAAAACGTCGTGCGCGAAGTGGCTCTACCGCTTGGGTTGGTGGACGTGAAGGTGTGCGCCGTCGACGAGGTCTGGTCCGGCCTCAAACTGGTGATTCGGAAACAGCTACGAACTTGAAGGTCGCGAACTGGCCCTTGGGTTTTCCATCTCCGGCCAGCGGCTCCGTCTGAGGGAATACTGCGCTAAAACGCGCATTAATGGAGGCGGAGATCATATGGAGGTTGTGACATGTCAAGAAAATGGATCGCTTGTACTTGGTTATTTTGGATTCTGACGCCTTTGGTCGTGGCGGAAACAAAAGACTCGTATCCTGCGGTAGTCGTTGATACTCAGGCCTTGGGAACGGATCTTGAGGTTCGAATTAGGTGGACTGCTGACGATGCGGCATTTAGCACGAACTGGGCTGAAGTCCACCTTCTCGATTCCGAAGGTGAAGTCGTTGCGACGACCATAGCGTTCTCGGCACCAGGAGACACAACAACCCACATGCTGGAATCAGGTCTCGATCAGGTTGGTGACCGTGGGTTTCAATACGAAGTCGAGGTTGTCGCTCCGGCCGGTGGGCGGTTAGCACCTGTGTATCCAGTGCGGATCACCCTGAACTGCTCGGGTGACGATGAGTGTTGGTACCAAACTATTAGTGGCATCTATAGTAACGTAGTCGCTGTCTCTCACGAATTACTTGCAGCGTTGGACGGCCAAGCCGCCGATCAATCGATGGATCTCCTTCAAGGCACGTTAACGACAGCGCCACACCTGAGGGGTGAGATTCATGACTTGGCCGCACAGCTCGATTCACTGTGGCCGGCGTCCACGGGATCCTCGTGCCAGTGTCTCTGGTTTGCGGCTTACACCCTGGTGCCGTCGGAAGCACGAGCAGTCCGAGAGTTTCTTACGACGAATTCAAATGAGTTCATAGCACGTCGAGATGAGTCGGGACCTGGTGCTCAGGTTTTTATGGGCGCGCAGACGGAAGGCGAAGCCGAGTTTATTGAATACACTGGCTCGACTGGCCTTGGTTTGCATCAGCGCTGCTATCGGGTGACTGGTTGGAATCTTCCTGTCGGCCAAGAAGACGTCGAGCGACATCGCAGTCCAGTCTTGGAGCCGTGTGAAGATCTGTGTATGCCGTCCGAGATCACTGCGAGCGCTGCAGGATCCGGTCTGATCAGCGCTCAAGCCTGGTCCGGCAACGGTCACGCGAAGAGCACCGTTGAAGCGAACGCCTACGTGCTCTTTCCAACCCAATCGGATTTTCCGGACTGCGAAAAAGACGCGGACCGATGCAGCGAGGAAATCGTGGCGCTTTCCTATTGGCCAAACGATCCCGCATCGGTGCACGATGACGAACGGCTTGTCGATTTTAGCCTTGACGAAATAATCACAAATCGCGAAGGTGCGGACGTTTTTGTCCAAGTGGCCGCTTCGATTGATCTAGAGACGCAGTTCTTCGGCGAATGCGCCTCATCACAGTATTGTCTGCCTTGGGCATTCGGAACGGCTTGGTTTGGTAATTGGGACGGAATGGCGATAACCGGCGAGTCTTCGTGCACCATTTCAGGTGCGACAGCGACGATCGCGCTGCCAGCTATAACTGGCAACGGCCTCATCATCAGGAAAGCGCGTCCCTAAGAGCAGGTGACTTGAGTTTCGCGCACCGCTGCGACATTGGGGTGATCCTCGGGGAGGTACTCCAATCGGATCGCCAAAGCGCGGTCAAGGACACGGAGGGCGTCGGCGCACCGACGGCGGTCAGACAAGACACGACCGATGACCAATAACGGCGAACTGATGAGCATCGTCTGATCGCCGTCGCTCGATTCCAATATCTCCAAGCTACGACGGGCCTCGCGGAGTGCTAGTTCCGATCTCCCTTGCCGCCAATGGAGGTCGGCGATCGTTGTTAGGCTGGTAGCGACGTCGGGATGCTGACCACCTGAAACCGCTTCGTAGATCTCCAGGGCTCGTCGAAACTGCCTTTCCGCTTCGCCTAGTTCGCCTAAGTCGTCCAGAATTAGGCCCAGGTTGTAGGTAATCGTCGCCACTTGAGGATGCTGATCTCCATAGAGGTTAATGCAGACGCTCAGCGCTTTTTCAGTCCAATCCAACGCTTCAGCATAATTGCCCTGGCTCAACAGAATTTGACCTAGATTCGAATACGCCAGCGCGACATGCAAATGCTCCTCTCCGTAGAGTGCGAGCCGAGTTTCTACAACTTCTCGCATCGTTTGCTCGGCACCAGCCACATCGCCCTTCGCCTCGCGAACTACGGCCAGGTTGCTGAGGACTTTGACCGTCTCCGGGTGGTTCGACCCTTGAAGGGTGCGGCGTCCATCGAGCGCCTCCAGAAACATCTCCTCGGCCTCGTCGAGTCGACCTTGGTGGACTCGCACTTCGGCCAAGTCGTTCAGCGTTTCTAGGACCTTGGGATGGCGGGGTCCAAACGCGGTCAGTCGTAGATCGAAGGCGCGCTGGTAGGTCGAGTTCGCCTTCTCAAGGCTGCCCGCATTCAAATAGATCTCTGCCAATAGGTTGAGGGCGTCGCTCAGATTCGGGTCGTTGGGAGAAATTTCGGCCGAATAGATTTCGGATGCACGGATCGCCAGGGCTTCCGCCTCATCACTTTGACCGAGGGCCAAGAGAGCTCGGGCCTCCTGCACGAGGCTGTCTGCCACTAAATGGTGGGCCTCGCCTAAGGCTTTGGTACGGTCAGTGACGGCCCGCTCGTGCAGGTCGCTCGCTTGTTCGTAAAGACCCAATCCGTGGTAGGCACGACCCATAGCGTCGAGAGCGTGTGCCCGTTGCAACGGCTGACCCTCCAGATCGTTGACGAGCTTGGCGGCACCCCTGTCGAGGATTTCGCGCGCGGAGATATCAGCTCCCTTTGAAACACCAGGATCCGCTTCTTCAAACAGTCCAACCATGAAGTCGGTGACGTTCTCGGCATTATTGCGACTCAGTTCTGCTTGCGCCCGTTGTTTCTGTGCCACCCAACTTGCATAGGAAGTAGCGACGATGCCGGCAAGCAAGGCGAGCAAGAATGCGGCACTGGCGGCGACTCCGAAACGATGCCGTTTTGCGAACTTGCCGAGCCGGTAGGACAACGCGTCGGGTCGGGCGGTAATGGGCTGCGAGGAAAGATGCAAATTGATGTCGTCGATCAACTCGCCCACCGCGTGGTAGCGGCGCTCGGGTTCTTTGTGCAGGGCTTTGAGGACAATAACGTCCAAATCCCCCCGCAATCGCCGAGCGAGGGCCGAAGATGTCGCGGCCGGTATTGTGGGGTCACTCGAAGTGCTTTTAGCTGGATCCGAGACGGCAGCACTCGGAGGCATCGGGGGCCGTTCGCAAACTTCGTTCTGCAGTTCTGCAAGCGTCTTGTCCTTCGCGGAGTGCGGCACCCTTTGAGTCAGCAAGCAATACAGCAGCACTCCCAGTGAATAGATGTCGCTGGCGGTGGTCAACGGCTTTCCAGAGAATTGCTCCGGGCTTGCATACTCGGGCGTCATCAGTTGAACGCCTGGGGCGGTGTCGAGCGGATGGACGAGATCGAGATTGGGGGCAATCAACTTGGCGATGCCGAAGTCGAGGAGCTTGACGACCCCATCCTTGGTTACGAGGACATTCGTCGGCTTCAGATCGCGATGGATGACTAAGTTGCGGTGGGCATGTTCTACAGCTTCGCAGACAGACAGGAAGAGCCTCAGCCGTTCTTCTACGTCGAGGTCGTGCTCGGTGCAGTAGTCGATGAGCGGCAGGCCGTCGATCCACTCCATGAGGAAGTACGGCAAGCCGTCCTCGGTAGTGCCGCCGTCAAAGACTTGCGCGATGTGCGGGTGCTTCAAGTCAGCCAGGATCTGACGTTCTTGGCGGAAACGGATCTCCAGGTCTTCGGTCGGGAACCCGCGCTTGGCAACTTTGATCGCCACATAGTGTTGATACTCGTCGTCGGTTCTTTGGCCGAGGAAGACGGTCGACAAGCTGCTCTCGCCGATTTTCTTCGTCGCTCGATAGGGTCCAAACTCCCTCTGGAGCGCCTCCTCTTCGGTCAAAGTGATCAGCGCTTCGCCGACGATGCTGTCGATTGCATCCGCTGCGTCGGCCGAAGCAGCCAGTAAAGAATCGACTTCGCCTCGCAGCTCTTCATCGCCGGTCGTGTGCCGGTCCAAAAACTCGCTTCGTTTTGCGGGTTCGACTGCCGAGGCTCGGTGGAAAAGCCGCTCGATTTCTGCCCACCGATCTGGATCCACGATTTAGGCTTCCTGGTGAACGCTCAGCTCGCGGGCGAGCCATGTCCGAGCGAATTTGAGATCGCGTTCGACAGTCGCGTGTGAAACAGCCAAAACATCGGCAACCTCCGCGATCGTGAGGCCGCCGAAAATGCGCAATTCGACGACTCGAGCCTTCCGATCGTCGTGGCTTGCCAAACGATCCATCAGGTCGTTCAGAACCAAAATGTCCGTTTCTCGCTGCGGCGCGGAAGTCAGCGATTCTTCAATGGGAACGTGCAAGGCGTTGTTCCCTCTTTTTTGGCGGGAACGCTTGCGTGCCATGTCGACCAGGAGTCGCCGCATGACATTTGAAGCCGTCGCCATGAAGTGTCGCCGGCTCTGCCAGCGTCGATTCCCATGCGCCAAGCGCAAGTACGCCTCGTGAACCAACGCCGTTGTTTGAAGCACGTCCTTACGGCTTTCTTTGACTAGGTGACGGTGCGCGAGTGATCTGAGTTCTGCGTAGACCAAAGGAATCAAATCGTCGATTGGTTCTGCCCCGTCGATAGAAACCGTGTCATTACGAGAGTTCGCCATGTGCTGTTCCCCCACCAAACCTAACCGGCGACAACTACTCAACCGGCGTTCTTCAACCAACCCAGCCATTGTAGATCGAGCTGGCTGCGCCAATCCAATAGACGTCAAAGGTGGTCTAACCGTACGACCTCACAAGAGGCTGGCGTAATCCCAAGGCTCCATTTCTTCCGCGATCAGTGCGCGACGTCCGCGTAGGATGGAGTTGTTTCTCGGTGAGGCAGACGCGACCGATTTGGCGCACTAGTAAGAGAAGGGTGGCAATGTCGTTTTGACTTCGTTTTGAAAAAGGAGGAACTTTCAATGCAAATCCGCTTGAGCACTGCGTCTTTCGCGCTCATGTTGATAGCGCTTGTGGGCACCGAAAAAGTCAACAGCGATCAGTCAGTAGACACTGCTAATAGTCCTGACGCAATGGCGTCCCAAGAGACTCTTCTTGAAAGCCCGCCGTGGGGCACAGAACTTCCTCCCGAGAATCTCGCGGACGATCCGGAGTGTCTCGGACCTAAGCCTTGCCTACCACGAGGGTCACTCTGCTCAAGGTGGGATGAACTGTCCTGCTGTTCTGGCCTTATTTGCGACAGCAAGGTTCAGGGCAAATGCGTGTCAGCGACTGCCGACGATCCAGCTAACCCCCCGAACGACGATTGCCGGCCCGAAGGGCACGAATGCGCTGAAGACCGGGAGTGCTGCTCCAATCAATGTAATTCGTCGATCTGTGCGTAGGACGCAGAAGAGGAGTGAACTCTCGTAAGGCATGAGCTGGAGATGGCTTTGAGGACAATTCGAATAAGAGCCATCGCAACGATTTATTCATTTGACTTCGGTTGTTTTCTATTCGATCGCACAAAACTAAAAGCGCGGCCTGGAGGTTTCTATGCACTCACTACACAAGAGGGTGGCAACTTCACGTACTAGCAAGTCTGCACTGGCTCTGTTTACTGGCTGGATGTCGTTCCAGCCATTGCTGGCCGAAACAACGAATCCTTATTGCCCGCAATTGGAAGAAGCGGCGTTTGCTGACTCGATAGCCAATTTGGAGCTCCCATTCGTGGACAGTGAGACTGGACTAAGTGCGATAGCTGCAGCGGGCACCGGCGTAAGCATCGGCCCAGCGGGCGACATCACTCTAATCATGCCGGATGCGCATAGTGTCCGTCTGCACGATCTGACATTTGTCCCACTCGGTGCCACGTCTGAAACGACGCTGAGCGGGGTGTCCGTGTTGCCTGGAGGGGCGCGAATCGACACTGGGGCAGGTACCGCATCAGCCGGCGCATACACCACAGCGTTGTTGCCGCAGGTCTACCCCGGCATCGATCTTTCTTATCATCTGAATCCGCGCAAGCTAACTCTGAGTTACCAGCTCTCCGCTACCGCCGATAGCAGCCGCATCCAACTGCAGGTACCGGCTATTGATTACGTCGCCCATGCTGCCGGCAACCACAAACTTTACGGTCAAGACCCCCAGACCGGAGCAACGCTGTTTGAGCTGACCACGAACGGTGCCAGGGGGTTCGTCGAGCGGGACGGCCAGCTATCTCTGACGGGTGATCTGCTTGAGAGTCAAACCAATCAGGCCGATCGCATTGATATTGCGATCAGTTTTGGCCACCCCAGCGGCGTAATCAACACAGCCTCGGCCGATGGCGGTCATTACTTGGTACTGCAAACCGCGGATCGGGCCAACCTGATCCGTCTCGATGCACGGTCGCAAGCGGAATCGTTGTATCAGGTTTCAGATCAAATTCGGGCGCTGGAACGGAATATATACACGGGAGATGTCCTGCTGCTGGGCGTCGAGCGCACTTCTGAACGGAATCAAGAGGGCAGCGAAACCGGCGACGGCCAAGTGTTTGTGCGCCGATTGAACAGCAGCCTCCAGCCGTTAGTCACCACTACCTACGGTGCTTCCACGGGCTCCACTGACGGCCACGATCTATATTTCGATCAGGCCGATGGCGCCCTCTATCTGGTGGGTTCGGGGCAGCTACCAAGCGTGCCGTCTGAAACAGCTCCGTTGCGTTTCACGACGCTGTACGCCGATCAGGGCAACGAACAAGCAGGCACCTATTTCCTGCGACGGCTCGATCCACTTACGCTCAGCGAGCAGGTTGCTGTTTCGTTTACCCATCCTCAGGAACAGACCGAATTCTCGCTAACCGCGATCGATGGAGAACTGTTGCTGTTAGCTGGGTGTTTCTCCGACGTGGCCGCCAACGCCACCTGTGAGTACGAGATGAGCGAGATCGATGGGCCCTACGACACCACTTGGATTGTAGGGGACGCGAGCACGGGCATTGTCGAGCAATGGGGCCACATGGCGTTGCAGTGGAAATCTTATTATCGAGACCCCTTGTATCAGCCGGAGAACGCGTTTCCGCCGTCCGGATCTATTACCGGCCCAGACTTGGACGCTGAACGGCTGAATCAGAACGAGGGAAATTCCAACGTGTTTCCTAACGGTGACCCAAGGGGTGGTTGGGGTACCTTCGATTCGCAGACCGGGCAAGCGGCCGAACTGGCCATCGGAACAGCGCTGGCCTTCGACTGGTGGAGCACGCCCGTATTCACTTCGCTGAAGTTTGATCATGAACGGCCGGCCGCGTTGCAGCGCGTTGTGATTGAGACCACTAGCAGCGAATGCATGGATCAAATCTGCGACCTGGAGGGCTGGAACAACATCGATGACGGTGACTGGACCACCAACGATGTCGACCTTGTTGATGCTGACTGCAATCTAAACCACAGCACTCAATACGACGTCGTCGAAGTTCAGACCGTCCATTGGGAGTCGACATTTCTAGGGCCGACCAATCATCCTGGTTTTGCCTTCGCCTCCCGGTACATGCCCTCTCGCTTCGAGCATGTTTACGATCCGCCGCCTGGAGCGGAGCACATCTCGCCGCTGCTAGCTGAGGTTGCCAGCCGCATCGGTCAGCGCACTTTTGTTCGCGTGCCGGTGATCACGACCATATATGTCGGCACGACGCCGGTGCAGTCCGTCACCGGTGAGATGGCTATCCGCATGAATGATCTGCAATAGCTCATTTTCCTGCGCCAACAATCAACCAATTATCTGGAGAAGATGATGAACCAAAGGATAGTTTCGAGCAGTCTGCTGAGCATCACGCTGTTCGTTGGTCCGACGCTAGTCACGGCGGACGAATTGGCCGACATCAACAACGAGTCCGAACTCAAGAAACTGCTGCAAACCGAGGATCAACTGCAGTTGCTGGCGCAGCACCGTACCGTGCTGCCGCAACTTGCGGCCGAAGTTGAAACCTTCAGTTTGCACGACGCACGCAGTGGGCGCTTACACAAGCTTTCATTTGACGGTTATGGTGAGCGGGTGGATCTGGTGGCTTTGAGACAGCAGGATCGACTGGTGAAGAGGCAGCTCTACTGCGCCCTAGAGCCAGACTTCTATGACCGAGTTGTCGCACAGCCGACTGGCACCGTGAACCGGCTGCTATTTCAAATGGCAGTACAGGAACCTGAGTTGGACAAGTCCGAGGTCGACGCGGAAAGGATCGATCAAGTGATTGGACCATTGGCCACTGAGATCCGTCATCAGACCGAAGAGTATGCGGCTGAATTCTTTACTCTGGCTTTGCAGGACCGAGAGGTACCAGCACCTCAAATAAGAGCTGCGTTTGGACCTTTTATCGAGGCGGAACTAAGCCGTGAGCAACTGTTGGATGTCTATTGCGAGGACAAATTTATCTACATCGGTGAGATACCTCCGAAGGAGGATCCACCTCTAGATGTGGCACTTGCTTGTAAGGACATTCAAGCGTCATTGCCAAGTACTGGCACTGATTTGGTTCATCAACTCGGTTATGACGGCAGTGGGGTACGGATCGCAGTGGTGGAAGATGGTGGTAATGATCACCCAGATGACTGTTTCAATCTAGCTGCAACTCGCACTCCCGGGGTCGCGGGTGATGCTCATGTGACCAATAGCTACGCCATGATCGGTAATACCTTCGACGGTGCCGGAAGCGATATCTGTGACGGTCCATTGCAGGGTTATGCACCCGGTGCCGATGTGCTTGCAGCCAACACTGCCGGAACCAATCAGGACTACATGGCTCAGTATGGCTGGTCCGTGCAAAACGGAGTCAATGTGGTAACGATGAGTTGGGGTCTGGGCGACGAAGGCACAGGTAACTTGGCGGCGCGAGACAAGTTTTTCGATTACGCAGTGGTCCGATATCCTTTTCCGTCGGTGTTTTCCGCCGCGGGAAATTTTGTACCTTTTGTCTTTCCGAAGGGATACAACTACTTTGCGGTAGGCAACATTGAGAACAACGCTGACGGGGACATCTGCGATGACGCGATAGTCGCCAGCAGTGCCGTAACCAATCCCACCTACGCGGTCCGAGAGCTCCCTGAAATTGCCGCGCCCGGCAGCCGTCATTGTTTGTTGAATCGTGACTTCGGTGGTACGAGTGCGGCTGCGCCAGTGGTGGCGTCAATTGCATCGCTGGTGATGAGTTCTAATCCCAGCCTGAAATACTGGCCGGAGGCCGTGCGCGCCATCTTAATGGCTTCGGCCGGCTATCAGATGGCCGATGGTAGTGCCTGGACCGCGGACAACAGCCCGGACGGTGCCGATGGTGTGGGGATGGTTGATGCATTTGAGGCCGTCGCAATTGCGCAACGGCGCCAGACCTCCTCGATGCCAGCGAACAACGCACACGACTTCGGCTCCATGACCGAAAACAGTTTTGACGGCAGCGGAGCCTTCTCCAAGTCCTGGTCAGTTGCGGCACCCGACCCCGGCAGAAAAATTCGTGTTGCTCTGACCTGGGACAGCCTCGCAACCAACGATACCAACACGATGCTCGATCTGGACCTGGATTTAAGAGTTTACGACCAGGCAACTGGCGCCGCGGTCGCTTGGTCCCTTTCCGCCCAAAATAATTACGAATTTGTTGAGTTTGTACCAACTGCGGGACACACCTACACCATCACAATCAGCATCTCCAATCCGCCAGCCGATTTTTCACGCTACTACGCGATTGCCTGGAATTATCACAATATCTGTCCGTAGGAGTGGCAGTAGCCTGCGAACTATAGGGTATGCCCGATACAGCTTCAGCGGACGTCATCGTCGCTGACGATGACGACGGAATCTGAGCGCCGACCGAAGGTGGCAGGCGAGCCCTAATTCCGATAAATCGGGGCGACCAACCTTAGGCGCAGAACAAAGTTCGATGCGACGTCTCACAAGGATCCGTGCCTCGGCGCAGCCTCAAGGACAACCGTCAAGCCGAGCCGTGAATTGACCTCCGCTGGCGACGGAGAAGTCGTTCTCCAAAATGATTGAGGTTCCAGCACTGAAGTCGACCGTCTCGGTACCACCGACAGCAAAGCCACTACCCGCGGTGATGGTGTTGGTGGCCGAGTAGCTCATGGCTGAGCCGTTGTCGGCTGAAGTGAGGCTGAGATCGGCGACGCATATATTGGTCTCGCAGGTGTAGAGAACGAGGTCGTCGATGAACCAACCGTAGTCGTCAACGGAACCGTCGGTGCCGATATTGAAGCGCAGGCGAAAGTCGGTGGCCGCGAGCGAACTCAGGTCCATCTGGGTGGCGGTGAAGCCCCAGCTTTCGCCGACGAAAGCGGACTGGCCGGCGAGGGGATTGGCATTGGGGCCGCCGCCCGCTCTGATGTTGCCGCTGTAGCTTTGGCCGTCGACGATCAGAGAACCGGCGTCGGTCCAGGTGCTGCCGCCATTGGTGCTGTACTCCAGCACGCCGCCATCCCAATAAGTGCCGTTCGAAAAGGTGTTCTCGAATCCGAAGGAGTGGTTGAACTGCAACCAGGCGTCCGCCGCGAGCGGGTTGCTGGCCACGAATTCCCGGATCAGATTGCCTTTCGTCGGCCGGTTGTATCCCCAAGCACTGGCCGTACCGCTGGTGGCGAAAGGGCCGAGGACGCTGCTGGTGTCGTTCCAGCACCAAGCCGTGGGCGCCGTGGCGGTTGGACAGGGGGAAAGACCGGCGCCGCTGGAAAAGTCCTCCAGCGAAATGACGCTGGCGGTGCTGCCCGGGCTGCAGAGATCGGGGGTGGCCGCCTGTGTTGGCGGAGTGCAGGGCCACGTGGAAGCCATCTCGACTGCGTCGAGAGCCTTGGTAACTTCGGTGCAATCCCCTGCGGTAATGCCCACGGTTCCGATGAGGTCCTGGCACGATTGGTTGAGAGCGTTGTAGTTGTCGAGAAAGTCGGAAGCCGACAGCAAATAGGTTGACAGCGCACGGTACTGGATCTTTCCTGCCTTCGTCAGGCCGATGCCGGTGATGGAGAAGCCGTTGTAGCTGCCGCCGTCGACCATCAAAGCGTAGGCGTGATTGGGGACGCCACTGTTCTGGTGTACGCCGCCCCGGTCGGCCGCCGGATCGAATCCACCACCGTTGCAGATGAACTCGGGGTCGCTGACCTTGCCCGGATCGTTGAACACCGTGGGATCGTCCATGTCCCGAATCGCTCCGATGCCGGGTATGTCTTCACCCAGATCCCAGCGGGTGCCGGCGTCACCATTGAGAAGGTCGACGGTCTCGCCAAAGATATCGGAGTAGGACTCGTTCAAGGCGCCGCTTTGCATGTAGTAAAAAAGGTTGGCAGTTCTTTCGGTGACCGCGTGAGTCAATTCATGGGCGACGACGTCATCGGCGGCCGAAAACCCTTCGCCGTAGACCATCTGTATGCCGTTCCAAAAGGCGTTGACCATGGGGCAGGAAGTGCTGGATGAACAGAAGTGGACGCTTGAGACGATCGTCGCTCCCGCATCATCGTAGCTGTCACGGCCATGCTCATTGAAGAAATAGTCGTAGGTGTCGCCAGCAAAGTCGTAGGCCGAATCCACGTCGCTATCGCCGGTGGCGGGGTCGCCTTCATCCCGCACCAAGATGCCGGGGAGATCGTTGAACACGCCGTCTCCGGGGTCATCGGCGTCGTAAACCTGCCGATCTTTGGCGTCAGTGAGCTGGCTGAACTGCAGCAAAATCTTTCCCGATGCAGCGTCGAGCCAGAGGTACTCGCGCAAGTCCAGCGCACGCGCTTCGACGAACCACGCCAGTCGCGTGGCTGAGGCACGCTCGCCGAGCAGGCCGCGATTGAGAATCTCAAGACGCGGATCGGAAAACCACACTTTTCGCTTCCCAAACTGCTCGGTGATTGCCTGGGTGGCGAGGGCTGCGGCTTTGCCGACCGAGACTCTCGGTTGGACATCGATGTCGCCTAGGTCATCCAAGACCTTGGCATTTGCGGAGACGACATCGGCGCCCCGCAAATGGACCATCACTTCACCGCCAGTTACTGGAACTCCCCGGTAGGTTTGGCGGAACCGCACGTGCTCCAAACCGACTTCGTCGACTGCCGAAACGTTCGAGAGGCTCAATTCCGAAGGGTCGTCAATGCCGAAAGCGCGACCGAATCGATCCAAGAAATCCGTGGCACGATCCTGAGCCGGGTCGGCTGCGCTCAGCCGCCCCTTGATCGGTTTGCCGAGCTCGGTGCCGAGGAAAATCACGAGGTCGGTCTTCTCAGAAGCGACCGTTCGGATGCGGCCGCCAGCGGCGCCCTCCATGTCCGCGATGGCTTCTCTTACCCCGTGGGCGGGCACTTGAGCCCCTAGCGCCCTAGCCAGCATCGGTCCAGCCAGCAGGTACGCAACCAACCACCCGTAGCCAAGTTTTGCAAAAGATGTCATGTCGAAACCCCCCCAAAGAACAGAAGGAAGATAACACTAGGTTGCTTTTCGCGTCTTAAGCCGCCTAACGTTGTTAGTTGATCGGGTAGCATCGCGCGATGCAAAATTCGCTTCTACTCAAAAGCCTGACCGGCTTGGTCTTGGTGGCCGCGCTGTGCTCCTGCAGCCGGCTGGAGGCGCCTCCTCTGGAGGTGCAATACAGGGAATCGATCGTCGGCTTGGGCAAGATCGTCCGCATTACCAACCGCAACGTTGAGGCTCTGTCCCGCCTCGAAGTGCGGATTGAGAATCCCAACGGCGACGTCAAGAACTATGAGCTGGCATCGATCGCCGCCGGCGAGACCGTCGAGCTGGGCTGGAAGAAGTTGGACGGTTTTCAAGTCGAGGCGGGCGCGGAGGTGGCTATCCGTAGTGAAGGCTACGCTTTGCCCTACCAGGCGGAACTCGACGTCACCGAATCGACGCAATAACTCCGCCATGGCGCGCTACGGCTGGCTCCTGCTGGACGCCGACGGCACCTTGCTCGACTTTGACTCGGCTCAGGCGTCGGCGCTCGAGCGCACCTGGGCCTCGTTCGATCTGGACCCTTTCGACGATCTTCTCCGGCGCTTCCGAAGCATCAACTCCAAGCTGTGGGCGGACTACGAGCTGGGATTGGTCAGTCAGGAGCACCTCAAGTTCGAACGGTTTGCCGAGCTGCTCGAGGACACCGGACAACAAGCCGATCCGCACCGAATGTCGGCCGCGTTCGTTCGCAACTTGAGTCAAGAGGGGGGCCTTTTGGCCGGCGCTCGGGCTTTTCTCGAGCACGCTTCAGTCCACTGCCGACTGGCTCTGGTGACCAACGGTATCGCCGAAGTACAGCGCGGCCGGATCGCTGCCGCGGGGATCGAGCAGTATTTTTCAGCCGTCCTTATTTCCGGCGAGATCGGCGCCGCCAAGCCGGCGCGAGCGTTCTTCGACGCGACGTTCTCTGCCTGCGGTCAACCCGCCAAAGAAGACACCGTCATTGTGGGAGATGGGCTGTCGTCGGACATCCAAGGCGGTGTCGACTACGGCATCGACACCTGCTGGTTTGACGGTCACAGTTGCGATCCGCCGCAGCCGGAACCCACCTATCGAGCACGTGATTACGATGAGCTTCGCGACGTGCTCGCGCTGGCGTAGCGGCTTCGCTGCCCTCTTCACTGGCCCACTTCACTGGCCCGCTTCATCGGTCCGCTCATTGGGGCGGTAGAGTGCCTCCGTGAGCGACGAGCACCATCGAGACCTCTTTCTTCATCTCACTCCCGAGCGAGTATTGGACGCCGTGGAAGCGGGAGGGCTGGCGCCCACCGGTATGTGCTATCCGCTCAACCAATTGGAAAGAACCACGTTATTTATCCAGCGATGGATCAAGCATTTGTTGGGGCCTCCATGGGTCCCGAACGTATTGCGGTGGTCGCTCTTCGCGAATGATGACCAGACCGTCGAGTAAGTCCGCCCAGGCTGCCGTCGTGGGTTGAGAATAATAGATCGGTCGCGCTTCAATCGTCCCCAGTCGTCGAAGTTCCTCCTTGCTCACATAACGTAGGTCTCCGCCCGGTTCTAAGTAGACTCGTCCTTCAAGCGATTCGGGAGAGGCGATATCGAGGATCTTTGGTGGATTTTTATACCAGCCATAGCTCCCCGAGTATGCGGACACGCCGACCACTGCCGCCTGTTGCCCCAACAGTTCGCGGATGTAACCACCGAAGGGCATGTAGTCCCGACCGACAGGTTCTAGTGTGCTTACCGCGTGGACAGTTGCACACCACACGATCACCTTCGAGCCAGGCGCAAGACGCTCTCGATGCCAAAGGAAGTTGTCGTACATGCCCGACTCTCGAGTCGCGTTGCCCGCTCCAGACCGGATCTCTAGAAAGCGAACAAAATTGACGACCATAAGCTCGAGTTCCGTGCTGGCTGTGTCATGGCTGTTGGGTTTCATTTCGAGAGCTTCTTGAACCCAGGTCATACAATCTTGCAGTTGTCGAAGCACGGCGTCGTTGAAAGGGTGTTTTTCGTCGAAATCCCAGGCAATGAATCGACGCAGTTGGGCCTCACATTGATCTCGTTGGTGCTCGGGCAGCGTCGTCGCAAACAAGGTCGGAAGCATTTCCTTTGCATATACCTGCGTGGAGCTGCCAGCTTGCGGATCAAGTCCAGCGACCACAAGGTCACCGGACTCCGCTTTCTCAAACAAAAACGTCACCAAAGGGTCGAATTCGCGGTTGATCGACCATAGTGCTCCGATAGCGTCGGCGAGTTGCGCCGGAGTCGCCAGTCTGGCAGCCAGGTCATGCTGGAAGTCGAGGAAGTCGTAAAGCTGGCTTTCAAAGAAAACTGCCGAAAACGCGCATTGCTCGACCAGGCGCCGGACAATCTGCACCTTGAGTTCCAACGCCTTGCCACCTGCATGTTGAGCTTCCTCGCCCAGCAAGACCACCTCTTTAGAGCAGAGATCTTGCGTAACTCGATCGAGCACGGCCGAACGAGTTTTGGCAACAATTGGTTGTTCGGAGGTTGGGCCAGACCTTGCTAGGTGGTTGCAGCCGATGCAGGACAGGATCAAGCCGAAAGCCACAACACAGGCTGGGCAATTGACTCGGTGCCGCAATAGGCTGGCAGATCGTCCAGAGAGGCGACGCAAGTGCCCGCGCAGTGCAGTCATCCGTCTGAACTGAACCAGCAGTCGCGTCTTCATCACGCATAGGCTAGCGGCAAACGGAGGGAAATTACCTCAATAAATCGACTTTCCTCTATAACGCCTAGCCCGAACGTTGGCGATAGACAAGAGAGTGTCCGGCCGGATAACGAGATCAAGTTTCTGCTAGTAACAGGCGAGCAGGTGCGCCTAAGAGGCCCTAGGTAGCTGAGGAAAAATTCGTTCGCGTGGCGGTAGAGTGCCTCCGTGAGCGACGAGCACCATCGCGATCTCTTTCTTCATCTCACTCCCGAGCGAGTGTTGGATGCCGTGGAAGCGGGAGGGCTGGCGCCCACCGGTATGTGCTATCCGCTCAACTCGTTCGAGAACCGTGTCTACGAGGTCGAGCTTGAGGACAAGAGCCGAGTCGTGGCCAAGTTCTATCGACCCGGCCGGTGGTCGAAGGAACAAATCCTCGAAGAACATGCCCTTTTGCGGAAGCTCGATGAGGCGGAAGTTGCCGTTTGCACCGTTCGACCTTTTCCAGACGGAAACACACTCAAGACCATCGACGGAGTTCACTATGCACTCTCACCTCGTCGTGGCGGTCGCGCCCCCGATGAACTAACTCCTGAATCGGCGAGACGGTTGGGGATGTGGTTGGGGCGCATGCACAACATCGCGGCAACCTTGCCGATCGCGCATCGGCCGCGACTGGACGCCGATCGCTATATCCGGGACGCGTTGGCTTGGATCGGCCATTGGGCCGGGAGTGATGGCTCGCTCCCGAAGCGGGTCCGTGACCGCTACTGGTCGGCCGCCCTGGCGTTGGCCGACCTAGCCGACCAACGCATGGCAGGGGTCGCCACCCAGCTCGTCCACGCGGACTTGCACTTGGGCAACGTGCTGTTTCGTGATGGCGAGCTGCGCGTCTTGGATTTCGACGACATGGCGGTGGGACCGCCAGTGCAGGACATCTGGCTGGTGCTTCCGGGCCGGGGCGACGAAGCTTTGGCGTTGCGAGCGGCTCTTCTCGACGGGTACCTGCAGTTTCGCGACTTCGACTGCGGCACCCTCGGTTTGATTGAAATCCTGCGGGGCCTGCGCATGGTGCGCTATACCGGCTGGCTTGCTCGGCGCTGGCACGATCCGGCCTTTCAGTCCGGTTGGCCGCACTTTGGAACCGAAGAGTACTGGCGGCAAGAGACTGAGGATCTGGAGGAACAGTTGGTGGTTATCCAAAGCGAAGAGGCGACAAGCAGCGTGGGATCAAGCGGCTCCATGGCCGTCCAAGACAAGGCCGAATCGGAGTTGACCAATAAGGACTATTTTTGGGATTGGGACGATTGAGTCGTTTGTGCGTCAACGCAGAAGTCACTGAAGAGCGGTCTTCAACAGATTCTTGCGGCAGATGGCCGAGGCCGTGAGGTATCCGGAGGCTAGAGCGCTGGTCACGCCGCAGGTGGTGATGTCCTGGCCGGTCAAATAGAGACCGCGAATCGGCGTTTTCGGTCGCAGCCACCGCTGCCGAAAACGATGTGGGGAATGGTCGAGACCGTAGACCTCGCCTTCCTGGTAAGAGCCGAACAACCGGGTCGAAAGCGGACTGGAGACCTCCATGTAGTCGATCTTGCCGCGCAAGTGTGGCAGTTGCTGGAAGAGTGCTTCGAGCATGCGGTCGGCAATGGCGTTCTTGCGCGCTTCGTACTCCTCGCCGCGTTCGCGCCACGGTTCATCCTTCCAGGGTTCGAACCACGAATAGGGAGCGAGGGTGACCAGTTCGATGGTTTGTCGATCGGGATAGCGTTCGGCAAAGGTCGGATCTTTGGCCGAGGGAAACGAGGCGAAAGCCAATGGAGGAGCTTCCTCTGGGTTGGCTAGGTATGCAGCAACGTTGGCGTCATGGTCGGCACTTGGGTACATCCACAAGTTGGTTTTGGGAAGCCCCAGTTCTTCGACCGTTCCTCGCAGGCCGGCGTAGGCGCACAGGTGGCCGATCGACCGCTTGAGACCGCGCGCCTTCTCCACCATGGCTCGAGCGCCTCGCGTCGATTCCGGTACCAGCTTCAGCCAGGTGTTGTGGATGCCGGCGCTGCTGATGACCAGCTCGGCTTCAAAAACCCGCCCATCCGCCATGCGCACCCCAACGACCCTTCCGCCGCGAGTCTCGATCTGGTCGACGTCGGCCTGGTTGCAAACCACGCCGCCAGCCGCTTCGATGATCGGTACGATCGAGGCCGCAATCGAAGAACTTCCTCCGACAGGATAGAAACCGCCGCGCAGGTAGTGCCGCGCAACAATGGCGTGCATGGCAAAGCTGCTCTGTGATGGCGGCAGTCCGTAGTCACCCCACTGGCCGGTGACCACGCCCATGAGGGTTGCATCGTCTAGCAGCGGTTCCAAAACCTCACGAGTGGTTCTGGTCGCGTAGCGCATGAAGGGTCGCCGGGCGGCCGAGCCCAACAACGCCGCCAGCGGCGCGGGCAAGGCCTTCTCACTCCAATAGCGAAATGAGGTGCGGCCGACTTGATCGATCAACTCCATGTAGCGATCGATCTGCTTTTCGCGGCGTGGAAACCACTCCTTCAGGTTGGCGGTGAAGTTGTCTCGACCGGTGACGAAGTCGAAGGATTGGTCACCGAGGATGATGCGGTCGTAAACCTCGCCCATGGACGCCCACTCCAAGCTGCCGTCGCCCACTGCGTCGAACAACCGCTTGACCATACTCCGGGGATGCCCCAACTCACCGAGGTAGTGCACACCCACATCCCATTCGTAACCGTGGCGGCGATAAACGTGGGTGAATCCGCCGACCATGTAGTGCTGCTCGAGTACCAGAACGCGAGCGCCGCGGCGCTTGGCCAGCAACGCTGCCGCGGCCAGTCCACTGATCCCGGAGCCGATGACGATGGCGTCGAAAGACTCTACGGAATCGAACTGTTTGTAGGGGACGCCTAGACGCTTCATGGATCTAGGGCCGGCGGTCTTGGGAACAGGCCCTCGAGTCAGTGTATCTTGGGCGTGGCGACTATACCTCGCCCTACCTAGGTGAATTGAACATCATGAAAGTTACAGCACGAAAATCTTGTTGGAAGCATGTTTCTTACCCGGCTGGTGTCGCCTTTCTTTTTAGAGTCTTTATTGGGGTCTGTTTAGTCGGGGCTTGGGGTTGCTCGGGTTCGCATCCGTCTATGCACGCCGAAAGCCAGAGTTCGGAGGCCGTGAGCGGAGCCGACGACCACGAAGTTGAGTTGGCGGCTCTGATGGGCGAGTTGCAGCGCCACGGTGCCAAGCTGGGCTACTCGATTGACGGCAAGAATCAAAAGTTGGCGAGCTTCTACTTGAGTGAACTGCTCGAAGTCTACGGCGAAGTCAAGGAAGTCGAGATTTACGACGAGGTGCCGATTCGGGAGGCGGCAACCATCATCATGGATCCTCTACTGGACCCCTTGGATCGAGCCCTTCAGGCCGCCGACTGGGACAGCGCGTGGGACAGCTACACAATGTTGATCGACGGATGCAACCGTTGCCACGCCCTCAACGAACATGAGTACATTCAAGTCCTTCCAGCTCACGGCGATCCACCATTCAACCAGGTCTTTGCGGCTTCAGAGGTCAGTTCCGGTGAGTGACCTGCACTTGATTCCCGGCGATGTTCTGTCCTGAGTGTGAGGGCGAGTTCGTTGCTGGGATAGCGCGGTGTCCTGATTGTGGTGTTGATCTCGTTGACCAGTTGCTCGTTGAGGACAGAGTTTCTGGCGAGAAGGCAATCAACGAATGGAAGACAGTCTGGTTGGTCGAAAGCGGAGGAGAGCTCGGCGTCGTCACGTCTCTTCTTGAATCCAACGGAATTCCGGTAAGAACCCCAGGGCAGACAGTTTTTGGCCTAGTGCTCGCCTACCGCGATCAACAGATAGAGCGGAACCAGGTCTGGCCACCGTTACGAAATCCAAACCCGACTTGCGAAGTCCAAGTCCCGGCGGATCGCATCAAGGAGGCCTTAGCGCTTTTGCGCGCTGAGCCGGAACGAGTCGATTGAATTGGCTTGAGCGCAAGAAAGTGTCACTGCGTGCCGTCTGGAACTCCGACCTTTACCACGGCAGGAATCGTCGCCGCAGGTTCTTTGAAGGCTGGTATTTCAAACTAGTCAGCGCCGACGAGAGCACCCGCTTGGCGGTCATTCCCGGCATCTCAATGGATGCCGAGGGCCGAAGCAAGGCGTTCATCCAAGTTCTCGACGGCGTCAACGCCTCAAGCCGTCAGTACGACTTCCCGGCATCGGACTTCATCGCCGATCCGGTTCACTTCGATGTCCGAATTGCCGGAAATCGTTTTACCCGCGAGTACTTAACCCTGGCCTTGCCGGAGGTTCGGGGCCGATTGTCCATGGACCATCCGGTGCCGTGGCCGAGTTCGTTGCTCTCGCCTGGTGTCATGGGTTGGTACAGCTTCGTGCCCTTTATGGAGTGCTACCACGGGATCGTCAGTATGGATCACGGGCTGAAAGGGGCTCTCGAAGTCGATGGCCGAGAGGTCGACTTCACCGGTGGGCGCGGCTACGCCGAGAAAGATTGGGGCACCTCGTTTCCTCGTTGCTGGATCTGGGGGCAGTCCAACCACTTTCGTGACTCATCGGGTGCCTCTTCGCCCGGTACCAGTGTCATGTTTTCGATCGCCCACATTCCCTGGCGCGGCAGTTACTTTGTGGGGTTTCTCGGCGGCTGTTTGCACCAGGGCAAGCTGTATCGGTTTACCACCTACAACCGCACCAAGGCGAGGTTAGAGGAACGGGAGAGTGGCGTCTCTTTGGAGTTTCGATCCCCGACCGCCGAGTTGCTGATTGAAGCTCGACAGGCGGAGGGAGCGGATCTCCGCAGTCCCATCGAAGGAGCGATGTTGGGCAAAGTTAACGAGTCGATCCAGGCGAAGTTTGAGATGGTGCTGCTGGAAGGCGGTCACAAGCTCTTCACGGGAGTGGGGACCAGCGCCGGGATGGAGCTGGCTGGTGATACGAGCGTGTTGTTTCGGGATCTCGGGTGAGAGGGAGTGGCTAGTGCTAGTGAGTAGTGCTGGTGGTTGGTAGCGAAACTGTGGTTTTTGAATTCATTTCTTTCCTGGCACCGGTAACATTTTCTCCATGGCTGAATTGAAGACAAAACCGAACCGACGTAGCGTTGACAAGTTTCTTAGCAGCGTTGACCACGATCGTCGGCGTGAGGACTCGCAGGTCGTTTTGGACCTTATGAAGCGGGTTACCGGGGACGAACCGCGGATGTGGGGTGACTCGATTGTCGGCTTTGGTTCTTATCACTACAAATACGACAGCGGCCGGGAAGGTGACTGGTTTGTGGCCGGATTTTCACCGCGAAAAGCCAATTTGGTGCTCTACATCATGGCTGGTTTTTCCCGTTACGATGAAATCCTCGCCCGACTTGGCAAGCACCGACACGGCAAGTCCTGTCTGTACGTCAGCAAGCTGGACGATGTCGACCTCGAGGTGTTGGAAGAGTTAGTGAGGGAGTCGGTGGTTTATGTGCGTGAGAAAGGCCAAGGCTATTGAAGTTCGAATCGCTGCAAGACACGATCCCCTGGTCCTACTGTTTCGGCTGCGGACCCGCCAACCCCCATGGCTTGCAGATCAAAAGCAGCGAAGCAGGCGATGAGTACATCTCCCACTTTCAGCCGCAGGAGCACCACGCCGCGGGGCCCAAGCACGTCGTCAACGGCGGCATCATCGCCACCATTTTCGACTGTCACTGTGTCTGGACGGCGGTCGCCGCAGCGGCCAAGCGCGAAAGCAGGGAGCTGGGCGCGGAGCCGATTGGTTGGCACGTGACCGGATCCTTGCACGTGGACTATCTGCGCCCGGCGCCCATCAGCGAGACCTTGCTGCTGCGTTCTCAGGTGGTTGCCGTCGACGGTAACAAGACGACCGTGACCTGCTCGTTGACCGCTGGAGACAAGGAATGTGCGGTCGCCGAAGTGGTGGCGGTGCGGGTGCCCGAATCGTGGGTAGTTGCGGAAATCGACTAGTCAAGGGACCCTAAGTCTGCAGACGAACACAAGGGCCGCTTTTCTGGATTGTAGGTTGGGTTGACTGTCGAGGTACACTGACTACGTTAGTAGAAGTGTCTTTGGCAGGAGGGAGGCTCACGTGAGATCTGCTTTGAAATTTCTGTTTTTGGCGCTGGCAGTCGCGCCGTGGGTGACCGTGCAGCCGGTGTCAAGTGAGCAAGGGCTGGATGGCCCTGGTCACGCCATCAATCCAAATGATCCAATCTATTGGGTCACTTTGACGGATGAGATTAGCCCACAGGAACTGGAGAGGCGACGCACTGATCCCGTTGAGATCCGCCGTCGCTTTCGGGGGTCGCACCAAGGTCGTAAGTATCCAGATCGAGAACGCGGTCTGGTCGAGTTCGTCGACCCTGGCCGTAATCCCGAGCTCATAGCTATGCATGAGGCGTTCTACTTTTTTGCAGTTCATTTCACGGATGTAGGTTTCACGTCGGATGAAGAACGCGAATATTTGGTGATGGATCTGAGGGACGCTGGCTTTACCGAGGACGGGGTCACAAAGTTTGTAGCATCTCTTTGGGAATACCGTGAGCGTTCAGAACGACTCAATCTGAGTCTCGCCCCCATCTACCACAAGATCCAGGATGCCATTGACATTCTTCGCAGTGAGCTACCTTTCCCACAGGTGGAGGACGCGATTGGTCGTGCGCAGTCTCTGGCTAGGAAGGGGAACATCAAGGCGGCCGCCGCCATCCTAAAAATTTCGGAGGAGGATGCCTTGGAGTTCGCAGAGTTGCTATCGAGGGATCTTGGCAAAGAAGTAGTGGGCCCGATTCTCAAGGCGCTCGCGGCAGATCTTGCTCATGACGGCGATTGGGATCGCCTTCGGTCCTACCTCAAAGAATATGTTGCCGAGTCGCTCGGCGCGTTTCAGGAATGGGAGGAACAATGAGACCTGCATTGAGAATAGCTCTAGTTTTTGCGACAACGGTTCTCGGTATTTCGGTAACAGCGGTCTCAGCAGGGCGCTATGTACCTACAACTTCAAAGTACATAAAAAGAAACTACTCATATTCTCTTTCAGTGAGGGTTCCAGGTTCCGCCGTTTGGGCTGGCGGCCCAGACTTCGAGACATGGGCAATTGTCACGGTCTCGACCAACATCTATCTGGAGGAGCTCTATGAGGGCGATCCAAACTGGTGCGAACAACCCTTGATTTGGAGAAAGTGTCCAAGGCATGGTCAAGGAGAGGCCAGGGCCTACGGTGGTCCACACACAGTCAACGAACGGATAACCTGCACGACAACAAACTGCATGGGGCATGCGTGGCATCCAAAGCCACCGTGTGACTGGATGTTCAGTCCTTCATCGCTGTATTGGGGGGAAACGTGGGTATACCGGTCCAAGAACGCAAACAACGTTAATTACTTTGACCCCGGCCCAACGGAGCGGGTCGGAGGTTGCCGTGAAGAACCCTTCACCAAATATGACTACTGCCATGGTGGAATGATTATTAGTGGTGAGTGTTGCTATGAGCCGGTATCTATTGGGGACGGTATCTATATATGTTTCGATGACCTTTGACACCGCCTGGTGAAATCCAGGCTAACCTCCGCGCAGGCCGGTCGCCGGTCGCGATCTGTAGACTTAGTCTATTTAGTTTGCTTTGTACGCTTGAGTTCTTGGGCAGCTTGGCTGCTCGATCTCGACTTAGAAACGTAAATTGAGCCGGGATCCTATCCGGCTTTGGAACGGGTCCTCCGGACAACATCGTCTGTAAGGTGCGAAGCTCAATTGTAGCTTCAAGACAAACTTCGGCTTACGGGCTAAGATCGCACCGGCTGGGACGAACGCGAAGAGACAACCTTCAATCCTCAAAAAGAGCGCTCGAAAATGTGTGGAATCTTCAGTATGGAAGGCTCCCAAGACGCTGCCAATTTCGCCTATCTTGGCCTCTATGCACTGCAGCATCGCGGTCAAGAGAGCGCGGGAATTGCAGCCGCCGGCAGCGGTGGCATCCATGTTGAGCAGGGTATGGGCCAGGTTGCCGACATCTTCGACCAGGCGACGTTGGCCCGGTTGCCGGGGATTCGCGCGGTCGGACATACCCGCTACTCGACTTCCGGGCCGAGTGCACTGGAGAACGCGCAACCGATTAAGGTGCGCACCTCAATGGGTGAGATGGCAATCGTCCACAACGGCAATCTCACCAATGCCCTTGAGTTGCGGGCCGAACTCGAAGCCCAGGGAGCCATCTTCCAGACGACAAGTGATACCGAAGTCATTTTGCATCTGATGGCTCGCGATCCGCAGCCGAAGGTGATCGATTCACTGCTGGCAGCCTTGCGCAGAGTCGAGGGGGCTTATTCGTTGCTTCTCATTTCCGAGAAGGCACTGTTTGCTGCGCGCGATCCGCATGGTTTTCGCCCTTTGGTGATGGGCAAGTCCGCGGACGGTTGGTGTTTTTCGTCCGAAACCTGTGCCTTCGATCTTCTCGACGCCGAGACGGTTCGCCATGTCGATGCCGGTGAGGTCATTCGTGTCGAAGGTGATGCAATCGAGAGTTTTTCCATCGCTTTAAACGACCGTCCAACTCCGTGCGCCTTCGAACAGGTTTACTTCGGCCGGCCCGACAGCAAGGTCAACGGTCACAGCATTGGCGATGCGCGGCTGAGGATGGGTGCGAGCCTGGCACGAGAGTCTCCAGTGGAAGCCGATGTTGTTGTCGCCGTACCGGACAGCGGACTATTTGCCGCCATGGGCTACGCACGCGAGGCGGGCATTCCGCTCGAGTTTGGGCTCATCCGCAACCACTACGTCGGCCGCACTTTTATCGAGCCGCGCCAATCGATCCGGCACTTCGGGGTCAAGGTCAAGCTCAATCCGGTTCGCCCGTTGATCGAGGGGCGGCGTGTGGTCTTAGTCGACGACTCGATCGTCCGCGGAACCACCTCGCCCAAGATTGTCAAGATGCTGCGCGACGCCGGCGCCGCCGAGGTGCATATGCGCATCTCCTGTCCGCCGACGACCCACCCTTGTTACTACGGCATCAACATGCCCACCAAGGAAGAGCTCATTGCCTCCAGCCGTTCGGTCGAGGAGATTCGCGAGTTCATCGACGCCGACTCATTGGCCTACCTGTCTCTGGGAGGTCTTTTCGAAGCCCTGGGGACAGACAGCGTTTGCGCCGCATGCTGGACCGGCAACTATCCGATTTCTCCGAGGGACCGTTCGGGTTCTCAGAAGGGATTGTTCGCCGATGAGGCTGGGGCATGACCGAAGGAGCCTACGCGGCCGCAGGCGTCGACATCGACGCACAAGATCAAGCGCTGGAGCGGATTAAGAAGCACGTTCAATCGACGACCACGGATGGCGTCCTCTCAGGAGTCGGCAGCTTCGGCGGTCTGTTCCGCCCGGAGTTGGCCGGCTATCAGGATCCCGTTCTGGTGTCTTCGGCGGATGGGGTCGGAACCAAGCTGGAGGTTGCCAAGCTGGTCGGTGACTACTCGACCGTCGGCATCGATCTCGTCAACCACTGCGTTAACGACATCCTGGTGCAGGGCGCCCAGCCTCTGTTTTTCCTCGACTACGTTGGTGCGGGCAAACTCGATCCGGCGGCGATGGAACAACTGGTTTCAGGGGTGGCGGCGGCCTGTCGCGCCAACCGCATGGCCTTGTTGGGCGGTGAGACGGCCGAGATGCCGGGCTTCTATCGCGACGGGGACTACGAGCTGGTCGGTTTTATCGTCGGTATCGTCGACCGCTCCAAATTGCTGGACGGGTCGAGGGTACGTGAGGGCGACGCATTGATCGCTCTGCCTTCCAGCGGGCTTCACACCAACGGATACTCTTTGGCGCGCAAGGTGATGTTCGACGTGTTGGGGTTGTCGGTCTCCGACACGTTTCCTCACGGGCGAGAGCCGCGCAGTGTCGGTGAGGTTCTCCTCGCTACCCACCACAGCTATCTGCCGACACTTAGGCAGTTCATAACGGACCCTACACTCCACGGACTCGCGCACATCACTGGCGGTGGTTTGATCGACAACCTGCCGAGAATCCTCCCATCCGGACTAGGAGTGAGAATCGACACTTCCACCTGGATTCCTGAACCAGTGTTTGAAGTCATTTGCGAAGCCGGAAACGTGGACCGAGATGAAATGTTCCGAGTCTTCAACATGGGAGTAGGGATGGTGGTCATCGCCGAGCGCGATTCGGCTGCGCAAGTGCTGCAGAGCCTCGAGGAGTCATGGATCCTCGGTGAGGTTGTCGAGCAAGAAGGCGTCACTCTTTACTGACCACTGACCACTGACCACTGACCACTGAACACTGACTACTGACTACTGACTACTGACTACTGACCACTGACCACTGACTACTGACTACTGACTACTGACCACCCATGACTCGCATCGCCATCCTTCTCTCCGGTCGAGGCTCCAACTTCATAGCCTTGGCCGACGCCATGGAGGGGGGCGCAATCCCGGCGGAGATCTGCTTGGTGGTCTCCAACTTGGCCGGCGCCGCTGGAATCGGCGAAGCGCGCCGCCGAGGTCTGGCGACGGCAGAAGTTCCGCATCGCGGCCTCAAGCGGCGCGATCATGAACAGCAAGTTCTCACGCGACTCGAGGAAGCCGGCACAGAATGGATCTGTCTGGCTGGATACATGCGCAAGCTGTCGCCACAGTTTGTTGCTCGCTATCCGCACCGCATCCTCAACATTCACCCCAGCTTGCTTCCTGCTTTTCCCGGTCTGCACGTCCACGAACAAGTCCTGGACCACGGTGCCAAGGTGTCGGGGTGCACCGTGCATTTGGTAGACGAAGGGCTCGACAGCGGCCCGATTGTGGTCCAAAGAGCGGTGGCGGTTGAGGACGACGATTCCGCGCAAAGCCTCGCGGCTCGAGTGCTGGAGCAAGAACACCTCGCTTATCCGGCTGCCCTGCGCCGATTGTTGACCCAAAGTTGGAGACTCGATGGGCGCCGCGTCGTCTTCAGCTAGCGAGTCCAGAGGACAAAAAAAGGGCCCGGTGATATCACCAGGCCCTTCGCATTAGCTCGTTGTAGGCAGGCCTACATGACGCCGAGTTTCTCCATCATCTCGACAGTCAGACCGCCTTGTGGCAGGCCAGCGTCGGCCTGGTAGGAGTGGACGGCAGCCATCGTTTGTGGGCCGAGCTCACCGTCGGTGTTGCCGGGGTTATAGCCGGCGGCCCTCAACGCAACTTGCAGTTTGCGAATGGCACCTGAAGTCGTGTTGGTTTCGCACAGGATCTCGCGCCAATCCATGTGGCCCTCTTTGACCTTCACCTGGCTGGTCACAGTGCCGTATTCGGCAGGGATTTCGATGGTGCGGGTTTCGGAGTCACTGACTAACTTGGTCACGGCGACCGTGCCGTACTCAGCCGGGATCTCGATTTCGCGAGTGGTCGGCGGCTTGGTCATGACGCGCTTAGTGACGGTCTTGTACTCCGCGGGGGTCTCCTCAACGCGGGTGGTGGCAGGGCTCTTCAGGACCCGTTTGGTAATCGTCTTGTAGGTTGCCGGTACCTCGACCAAACACATGATCTCACCGGTCGAGTTGTCGACTTTTTCGATCGGGCCACGGCCCTTCTTCCAGACGGTGTGCGCCGGGACGTCGATGACCTGCTCGGTAATGGTCTCGTACTGAGCCGGAATTTCGACGACAACCTTGCGCGCTGGCTTGACCATGACCGTTTCTTCGACGGTGCCGTATTCAGCGGGCACGATCTCCAAGCGGCTCGAAGCCTCCGCGAGCAAAACGGTCTCGTCGACGGTTTCGTAACGCGCGGGAATAATCTCGAGGCGCGTCGACGCCTCCTTGAGCATCACTTGTTGGGAATCAGTGCGGTACTGCGCGGGCACAAAGACGCGCGTGTAGCAGTGGCCCGGCTCCGCATCGGGTGGGAATAAGTCGTTCGTTACGACGACCTCATCCTGAGCCACAGCGACGGGAACCACCAGGGCAACCAGCGCACACAAAACCAATAACTTCTTTGACATGCGGTCAACCTCCTCCGGTTGAATGTTAAAAAGTGCCCGAGGGCACGAAATGAACATAACGGCCGGCAAAGCACCGACCGAGGGGAATTATCTCACTTCTGAGAATAAATACCAAAACACAAAAAGGGGCACGCCACCATGCACAAAAACGGGCTAATTAACAGGATCTCGTAGTCGCGGTTGGGAACACTTCTCCGACCAGCTACCATGTAGTCGCGATGGGAACGCCTTCACAAACAGCAGCATCTTCCGTCTGCGCCATTGTCCTCAACTACAACGGCAAAGATGTCACTCTCGAAACCCTGGCCAGCTTGACCGAGGTCGATTACGCAGCGATGGATATCGTTGTGGTTGACAACGGATCCGACGACGGTTCATGGGAAGCGGTTGCCGCGGCCTACCCGTCTGTCGACCAAGTGCGCAAGGAGGTCAACCGCGGTGTCGCTGCCGGCATGAACGTCGGAATCGAGTGGGCGCTCGAGCGCGGCTATGAGTACCTCTTAATCCTCAATAACGACATCGAAGTCGCCCCAGACATGGTCGCGAGGCTGGTCGAAGAACTGGAACGGCGACCCGACTTCGGATGCGCGGGCCCCAAGTGCTACTACTACTGGGATCGCGACCGTATTTGGTCGGCCGGCGGCAAACTCGCGTTTCGGGAAGCGATCACGCGGGAGCGCGGAATGGGCGACATCGACCGCGGCCAGTACGACCGCACTGAAGAGGTTCCCTACATCAACGGCTGCGCCATCTTAATTCCGCGACACGTAATGGAAGAGGTGGGCGGTATGGACGAGGCGTACATCGTTGGCGTCGAAGACGCTGACTGGTGCGCTCGTATGAAGAAAAAAGGATACCGATGCCTGTATGTGGCAGATGCGGTTCTGTGGCACATGGTGTCCCACACTACGGGGGGCTACAAGCCGGGCAAGACTTTCCAGACCGGCCGGTCGACGGCCATCTTTGTTCGCCGTCACGGCAACCTGTTACAGAAACTGTCGTTTGGGTTGTGGGCGGTAGCCGCCATCCCAATTGCCTTCATACGTGAGTTGCCGAAGGGAAACCAAGGTGCGGTGGTGTCGAAGGCTAAAGGCTATTGGGAAGGTTGGACAACGAAGCTGAAGCCTGCGCTGCGTAGCCATTGACGCCGACGGCGCATGGGCCTTTTCAATTGACCGAATTGAGGGTGCAGGATAGGGTGTCGACGTTCTTCGGGGGCATCGCTCAACAATAGGCCCTAGAGTGGCGTTGAGGGTTGCGCCCGTTACTCAGCTTTACGTTGCCGCTGCAACAGGCGAACCAAGGCTCGGTTCGCGAGTCTCGGAGTTGGGAATGACAAAGCATAATTTGCTGGTAGCAAGGTTTGCAGTTTGCGGCCTGATGGCGATCCTGTCATTTGGGTCGCCGATTCGGGCTCGGGCCCTGGGCCAGTTGTCTGACGTTACCTTGCAGCAGTCGGGGCCGGAGCAAACGGCAATCGTCCTGAATCTCGACGTTGACTCCGTTCGGTGGGCGGTTTTAATCGACAAAGATGGCAATTTGGTCGTCGAGCTGCTGGGTGTTGTCAAGGGGTCGTTTGTGGAAGCCCCGCCGCCGGTGGGTGGGATTCGCATCAAAAGTATCGAGACGCTCTCCAACGGGCCAGTGACGCGGTTGGTTGTGGAACACGGTGGAACCGAGTACGACGCGTCCCTTTTAGGTTCGGTTTTGACGATTACCTTTGAGAATCCCGAAACTACCTTCGAGAATCCAGCAACCATGGCCGAGGGGAATGAGGCAAGGCAATCAACGCCGCAGCTAACTCCGTCGAGTTTGCAGCAGCAAGCCACCGAGGCAGCCCCTGCGGAGCCGCCGAGCAAGTCGTCGCCTCAAGAGATCTCAGAGGAGCGAACCCCAACCCCTATTCGAGCGAGCGCACGAGAATCGAGGCCATCCGAGGTCTCGCAGCCTGAAGCAGATACAGAAGCCGCGCGACCGAGGCCTACGACCGGCTCGGAAGCCCAAGCTAGAGCCATTGGGACGCCAGCAGGCGGAAATTTGAGCGAGGTTGCCGCGACTCTTGTCATTCCTATTGCGGCGTCGCCGGGCTGGAGTTTGGAAACCACCTCGACATCCGAGCCGGTTGCTGCAGGTGATGTCGTCAACTACGTCTTTCGGTTGGCGAACACGGGCAATGTCTCCATCTTTAATGTTTCTTTGAACGAACCCAAGTGCGATGAAGGTGCGCGTCTGGTTGGGGGCGACGATGGAGACAACGTCTTGCAGCCGGGAGAGGCCTGGGTGTACGGATGCGGCCACATGGTGACCCAGCAAGAGGTGGACGAGGGCTCCGTTCGTTCGACGGCCTTGAGCGGCGGTACTCCGGCCGGCGGAAGCCTCGAAGGCGCGGCGAGTCTCTTCGTCACACCCATCGCCCAGAGTCCGTCTTGGTCGTTGACAACAACTTCGACTTCAGAGCCGGTGGCGGCCGGAGACGTGGTCACTTACCTCTTCGAGTTGACGAATACCGGAAATGTGACCATTGCCGATGTCGCTCTGCGAGATCCTCATTGCGAGTCGGCCGCGACGCTGGAGGGTGGCGACAACGGCGACGGACTCCTGACCCCCGGAGAGATATGGGCGTATGGCTGCGCGCACGTGGTAACCCAACGGGAAGTCGACTCAGGCGTGCTTGAAGCGACGGCGGTGGTCAGTGGTAGTTCTCGCGGCGGAGCCTTGCGGGAGGTTTCGAGCACTCTCTCCATCGCCATCGCGCCGATTCCCTCATGGACACTCGAGGCGGTGTCGACCTCGGCGCCAGTGGCAAGCGGCGATGTCGTTGACTATCGACTGGTGCTGATTAACACCGGCAACGTTACCGTCAAGGCGGTCACCGTCAACAGTCCGCAGTGCGTGATCGCGGGTACCGGCCTGGATGGGGGCGGTGACCGTCCGCTTGCCCCTGGCGACATTTGGGAGTTTGACTGCTCGCATCTGGTCACCCAGGAGGAGGTCGACGCTGGGTCCGTGCGCAAGGCCACACGAGCGACCGGTGTACCGGCTCGCGGACTGCTGTCCGATGCCGCTGACACGCTGGTTATCCCGATCACTCCACAACCATCCTGGAGCTTGGACAAGAGTTCAACTTCAACGCCCAGTAAGGCGGGGGACATCGTTGAGTTCACCTTCGTCTTGAGCAACACCGGCAATGTCAGCATCAGGTCGGTAAAGCTAACTGACCCGCATTGTGACGCTTCACCCGAACTCAACAGCGACGGTGATGGTCGGGGAACGCTGGAGCCGGGCGAGATTTGGGTTTACGGCTGCGGTCACACGGTCACTCAGGCCGAGGTCGATGCTGGCGCCGTTCAATTCGACGAGAGTACAGTCGAGGTCTCCGTCTCTTCGGAGTAGCTTCGACGGCTGCGAAGATGTCGAG
>CBDCXF010000002.1:0-607500 GCA_965223755.1 Candidatus Multivoradales bacterium | reverse complement strand
ATGGAGAAGGTAGCTTCAACGTAAGCTTCCGCAAACGCTCTGATTATCGCAACCCGTGGAAAGTATCCCTTTGCTTCAATATCTCGCAGCGTGATCCCGTGATCCTGTCGCTTTTCAAGCGGCATTTGGAGTGCGGAACGATGCGGCAGAGGAAAGACGGAGTTTGGTACTACGAGGTCAACAACCTCAAGCCAATCGTCGAGAACGTCATACCGTTTTTCAGGCGATTCCGTTTTCTGTCGGCAAAGAAAAAGCGTGACTTTGCGAAGTTCGTGAAGATTGCGAATCTGATGCGAAAGGGTGCTCATCTCAATCGTGAAGGCATCGAAGAGATTCTTCTCATTCGGCGCGACATGAATGACGGCGGCAAACGCCGCTACACGGAAGCGGAAATCTTGGCGGTTTTTTGAGAATCCTCAGAGACTGTACGCCAGACTAGCCTTACTAGGCTGGATGAGACAGTCCGATCTGCATGGCGACATGCAGAGGTTGGCAGAAATGACCAACCCCACCGCAAGGTGAGTAACAACGAGAACGGTCCTAAGGTAGCGAAATTCCTTGTCGGGTAAGTTCCGACCTGCACGAATGGCGTAACGATCTGGGCACTGTCTCCACAAGAGGCTCAGCGAATCTGTAGTACCGGTGAAGATGCCGGTTACCCGCATGAAGACGGAAAGACCCTGTGCACCTTTACTGCAACCTGGCAGTGAACCCCGGTCCGTTATGTGTAGGATAGGTGGGAGGCTTTGAAGCCGGAGCGCTAGCTTCGGTGGAGCCATCCGTGAAATACCACCCTTATCGTATTGGAGTTCTAACCGAGGTCCGTAATCCGGATCCGGAACATTGTCAGGCGGGTAGTTTGACTGGGGCGGTCGCCTCCCAAAAGGTAACGGAGGCGCGCGAAGGTTCCCTCAGGCTGATTGGAAACCAGCCGTAGAGTGTAAAAGCAAAAGGGAGCTTGACTGCGAGACATACAGGTCGAGCAGGTACGAAAGTAGGCTTTAGTGATCCGGTGGTTCCGCATGGAAGGGCCATCGCTCAACGGATAAAAGGTACGCCGGGGATAACAGGCTGATCGCTGCCAAGAGTTCATATCGACGCGGCGGTTTGGCACCTCGATGTCGGCTCATCACATCCTGGGGCTGAAGCAGGTCCCAAGGGTTCGGCTGTTCGCCGATTAAAGTGGTACGTGAGCTGGGTTTAGAACGTCGTGAGACAGTTCGGTCCCTATCTCATGTGGGCGCAGGAGACTTGAGGAGATCTGTCCCTAGTACGAGAGGACCGGGATGGACGAACCTCTGGTGCACCAGTTGTCGTGCCAACGGCATAGCTGGGTAGCTACGTTCGGAAAGGATAACCGCTGAAAGCATCTAAGCGGGAAGCCCACTCCAAGATGAGGTCTCCCTGAAGGCCACTCGGAGACGACGAGTTAGATAGGCAGGGTGTGGAAGCGCTGCGAAGCGTGGAGCTAACCTGTACTAATCGGCCGTTCGGCTTGACCATTAGTCTTGAGTTTTATGCAACTCAAAGGCGCCCAAGTTTTGATTTCAGTGGATGCTATCGCTGTGACCCTATTCAGTTTTGAGAGCAAGATGCTCTCGAAACTGTCCTGAGCGAGGCTCGTTATCGAGCCGAGTCGAAGGACCTGGGTGGGGGCTGTTTCGAGTCTCCAATCAGTAACGTTCTTTTGAAAATTCGAAATGCCTCCTAAAGCGGAAGGTCGAGGTCCCTCGACTCCGGCGCCTAAAAGGCACCTCTGCTCGGGATGGCACTTCGTGCCATTTTTTCCGGTGGCTATAGCGAAGAGGAAACACCCGTTCCCATTCCGAACACGGCAGTTAAGCTCTTCTGCGCCGATGGTACTGCAGGGGCGACCCTGTGGGAGAGTAGGTCACCGCCGGGAAGTAATTTTTGGAAAGGTCTCCGAAGTGATTCGGGGGCCTTTTCTCTTAGAACTTCTCTTAGTGCTAAGGAATGACGAGAACTGTCGCTTAGTTGAGGCTTGCCGTCCACGTGGCCATGTTTTTGCTCTGAGACCATTGCAAGGTGTAGTTGGCACCGTTATATTGGGATATATTGGGAAATCTTCCTCGGGCCGAGTAAAAATTCCTCGGACCAAGGTACAAATAAATTTAGATGAGCTTGGGAGCCAATATGAAGAAGACTCTTTTTTTTGCCGCACTCGCTTTTTCTTTGCTGTCGAGTGCCGCGAGCGCTGGGCAGTTTGTCGTCACAGCAAACGGCAGCAAAGGCCTACCAACTAAGTTTGACAAGGCTGTTGCCGATGCGGGGGGGAGGGTTGTCGCCCGACTCCCACAAATCGGCATTGCCATCGTTGAGTCCGATGCTCCGGACTTCGACCTCAAGGCCAGGGGCATCAACGGCGTGCGCTCGGTCGTTCAGGATTTCGTACTCCAATACGCGCGACCTGCGCTGCAGGCAATCGACCAGGAGGCAGTCAGTCCGCCGTTCACCGGTGACGACGATTTCTTCTTTGACCTCCAGTGGGGGCACGACGCCATCGACGCTCCTGAAGCTTGGGAGTTGGGCCATCGCGGAGCCGGCGTGCGCGTTGCGATTCTCGACAGCGGCGCCGATCCGACTCACCCCGACTTGGCTCCCAACATCAACGTTGCTCTGTCGACTTCGTTCATCGCTGGCGAGCCCTATGACAGCCCACCAGGAGGCCACGGCACGCATGTGATGGGAACGGTCGGTGCCGCGGACAACGCGTTTGGCGTTATTGGGGTCGCCCCCGAGGCCGAGCTGGTCGCGGTCAAGGTCCTTTCCGCATTGACCGGGAGTGGACCGTTCTCTGCAGTTATTCAAGGAATCGTGTACGCGGCGGACATTGACGCCGATGTCATCAACATGAGTCTCGGCGTGCCCGGCGGATTGCCGAAGAACTGCACCTTCGGTCCGAACCATATTCCGGCCAGCGAGTGCCAGGAATTGATCAACGCGACGCAGCGCGCCGTCACCTATGCTCGCCAGAGCGGTACTACCATTGTCGCCACTGCTGGTAACGACGCCCGCGATCTTGACCACGATGGTCCTGTGATCGCTTTCCCCGGCCAGCTTGCTGGAGTCATCACAGTATCGGCGACCGCCCCCATTGGCTGGGCACTTGACCCCTTCACCTTCCTCGATCACCCAGCGAGTTACACCAACTACGGTCAATCCGCAGTGCACTTCGCCGCCCCCGGTGGAGACTTTGTCTATCCGGGCAATGAGATTTGTTTCGGCCCGGTCGTGGTGCAGTTCTGCTGGGTATTTGACCTCGTTTTCTCGACGCTCCCAGGGAGCTGGGGTTGGTCCGCTGGGACCAGCATGGCGGCGCCACACGTCACGGGCGTCGCCGCGCTGATCATCGGCGCCAACGGCGGCGATATGGCCCCAGCAAAGGTGGAAGCGGCCTTGCGCCGTGGCGCCGACGACTTGGGTAAGAAGGGCAAAGATGACTTCTACGGCCACGGCCGTGTCAATGCCTACGGCTCGCTGCAGTAAGTAGCAATTTTGTTACGGTTTTTCGAGGGCGGCCTTTGAGGCCGCCCTTTTGCTATTTTGTAGAAGTCGTGAGTGCAGCGGATCCGCAAGAGCGAACGGAGCACATCCTCATCGTCGAGGATGAAGAGGACATCGCTGAAATCCTCGCCCTCCACTTGGCGCGCGACGGCTACCAGGTCTCCAGAGTTGCCGATGGTCTTGAGGCCTATGAAGTGGCGGCCAACCAATTACCGGACCTTATTCTCCTGGATCTGATGTTGCCGGGTATGGACGGATTGGAGGTTTGTCGTCGCTTGCGGGCCGACGAAGAGACGCGGTCGATCCCGATCGTGATGGTCTCTGCGCGGGGCGAAGAAATGGACCGAGTAGTCGGCTTGGAAGTTGGGGCCGACGACTATGTTTCGAAGCCTTTCAGCCCTCGCGAGGTCGTTCTACGCGTCGGGGCGGTGTTACGGCGTGGCCGTATTCAAGGAGAAGTCCTTCGTGCTGGAGTCCTAGTCCTCGATCCGGAAGCGCACACGGTTGAAGTCGATGGCGAGGCAGTTCACCTTACTGCAACCGAGTTTCGCTTGCTCCATTATTTGATGAAGAAGCCGGGCAGAGTACGTACTCGGGAACGCCTCCTGCACAAAGTCTGGGGCTACAACGAAGAAGTCGAAAGTCGCACCATCGATACTCATGTCCGCCGGCTGCGCAAAAAGCTGGGGTCCGAAGCGGATCGCTTGGAAACCGTTGTCGGAGTAGGCTACCGGCTTCGCGAGGACAACGACGATTGAACCTGTTCGCGCGCCGACGATCGACAAGGAAAAGCGTGGATGATCGCGGCTCCGGTCTGACATCCGCGGCGCAGAACGGCGACCAGCTTGAGTCCGTTTTTGCGGTCTTGCGCGAAGGTATTGTGGTTCTTGACCGCCGTGGACGCGTCCAGGCCTTCAACGCCGCCGCAGATCTTGTGCTCGGTGGGGTGCTGCGACCTGGTGTGCGGTTATCGGAGCAGCTTCGGCAGCCTGAGATCTTGCGCGTCATTGCGGACGCTCAAGGCAGGGACAGATGGGTCTTCGGTTCGGTGTTTGAGACCGACGGGGGCCGGTTGGTTCAGCCCCAGGCGGGGACGACCGAGGGCGGCCGTGTCGTCTTGACCCTGCGCGACATCACCATCGAGCAGCGAATGGAATCAATGCGGCGGGATTTTGTCGCCAACGTGTCGCACGAACTCAAAACACCGTTGACCGCCATCCGCGGCTACGCCGAGACCCTCGCAGGCGATCTCGAGAGCAATGAATTGGCGGGTTTCGCCGATCGAATTCTGGTGCAGTGCACTCGCCTCGAAACACTGCTGCACGATCTCATGGAACTGTCGCGGATGGAAAACGAGGAAGTCATTGAACGGACCGATCGGGAACAGACCGATCTAGTCGCTCTACTGGCGGAGGCCTTGGAAACGGTTGCTCCGGCTTTGGGGGCACGCGCAATCGATGTCGAAAGAGAGTGTCCGCCTGTTTTGACTTACGAAGGATTCCCAGGGTTCTTGTCGCAGTTGTTTCTCAACTTACTCGACAACGCGGCCAAGTATTCGGCCGAGAATGGCGCGGTCTCAGTTCGACTGATTGAACGCGACGACGAGGTCGAAATCGAAATCGCCGATCAAGGTCCGGGGATCAGCAGCGAGCATCTCCCCCACCTATTCGAGCGCTTTTACCGTGTCGACGCCGGACGTTCCCGGGCTTCAGGCGGCACTGGCTTAGGTTTGGCGATCGTTAAGCACGCGGCCCGCGTGCACGGCGGAACTGTGACCGTGGACAGCGGCCTCGGTCGCGGAACGGCATTCCGGGTCCGCCTGCCCAAGCACGACCCCTCCGGTCCTTCAGACTAGGGCCTGCTCAGGAAGTGTGTACAGGCCCTAGTCGGGAGTGTCAGGTCTCTGCACGCCAACTTCCGCCTTGTTCGGTGAGAAGTTGGTGGCTGTCGAGCGGCGTTTCACTGTTTACGCGTCGATACTGACCGTCCGCCGACAGCACGTAGGCGTTGTCGGTATCGTGAAGCTGCAAGCTCAGGATCTCATCGATAAGCGAAGACCTAAGCCCTGGGTTTTCGATCGGCGCCAAGACTTCGACGCGGCTATCCAAGTTGCGCGGCATCAAGTCGGCGCTGCCGATCAACACATCCGCGTCGCCACCGTTGGCAAAGTAATAGATCCGCGCGTGTTCCAAGAAGCGGCCGATCAACGACGTGACACGAATGTTGTCGCTGACACCTGGGACACCAGGTTTAAGGCAGCAGATCCCGCGCACCAAGAGGTCGATCTCGATCCCCGCTTGCGAGGCTCTGTAGAGAGCGCGGATCAGCCTAGGGTCAACCAGCGAATTGGTCTTAAAGACAATGCGCGCCTCGCGGCCTTCCCGATGGTGCTCAACTTCACGCTCGATGCGGTCTTGCAGGGCGGTGCGGATGTTGTGCGGCGCAACCAACAGCTTGCGGTACTTGGTCTTTGCGGAGTAGCCGGTGAGCGCGTTGAACAGGTCGGAAACGTCTTTGCCGATCGCCGAATCTGTCGTGAAGAGACCTAGATCGGTGTAGATGTGCGCAGTGACCGGATTGTAGTTGCCGGTTCCGATATGCACATAGCGCCGAACCTGATCGTTTTCCCTTCGCACCACCATGCTCATCTTGGCGTGAGTCTTGAGCCCGACCAGTCCGTAGACGACGTGAACACCGGCCTGCTCCAAGGCCCTGGCCCAGCCGATGTTCGAGGACTCATCGAAGCGGGCCTTGAGTTCGACCATCGCTGCGACCTGTTTGCCGGCCTGGCGGGCTTTCATCAGGGCCGCAACGACTGGAGAGTTCTGGCCGGTCCGGTACAAAGTCTGTTTGATTGCTACAACCTTGGGGTCTTCCGCCGCCTCCTCCAAAAAACGTACGACCGGTGCAAAGCTGTCATAGGGGTGATAGACGAGGAGATCTTCGTACTCGCTCAAAGCATCAAAGGTCGATCCCTCGTTCTGAAATGCGGCTTGTACCGTGGGATGGAACGGGGGATCTCGCAACTCTCGTCGGTTGAGCGAAGCGATCTGCCAGAGGCTCGAAAGAGACAGAGGGGCAGATGAGTGATAAATCTGATACGGCGCGATCTCAAGCTGCAGTTGCAGGCGGCGCAAGATGCTGGCGGGAGTGTCCGGGCCGACCTCTAGCCTCACGGCACTGCCGAAGTGCCGCTGCTCAAGAATTTCCGCCATAGCGGTGAGGAGATCTCCGGCTTCATCCTCGTCAATCTCTTGATCGGCGTCGCGAGTGACCCGAAACGGCACGCAAGCCTTCACCGTCAGCCCCGGAAAGAGCCGATCGACGTTAGCGGAAATGACGTCCTCCAGCCAAACGAAACGCTCGGCGATAACGCTCTCCACGCCCAGCTCGACCTGCCGGTCCACCTCTTCGCCTGGAACCGGTAGCAATCGCGGCAGACTTTGCGGCACCTTGATCCGAGCAAACTTCTGCGCGCCGTCTGCGTCCTCGATCACGATCCCCAGGTTGACGGAGAGGTTGGAGATGTGGGGGAACGGATGTCCTGGATCGACCGCCAAGGGCGTCAGAGTGGGGAAAATCTCGCGTTTGAAATGGCGCCTGAGTTCTTTGCGAGCCGCGTCGCTAAGGTCGTCATAAGAAACAATTTGAATGTGTTCACCGGCCAGAGCAAGTCGCAGGTCGTCCCACAGCTCGGTGCTTCTGTCTAACTGTTCTAGAACGACTTCACGGATCGCTTGCAGTTGCTGCTCGGGGGTCAGACCATCGGCGGGTGTTTCGACGACGCCCGCAGCCAACTGCCTGCGCAGCCCGGAGACCCGAACCATAAAAAACTCGTCCAGGTTAGTGTGGAAGATCGCCAGAAACTTGACTCTCTCTAGCAGCGGGTGCCGCTCATCAGTGGCTTGATCCAGCACTCTGCTGTTGAATTCAAGCCAACTCAGCTCCCGATTGAAGTAGTAGCGCGGGTCTTTCAGGTCGGGTGCTGGATCTTGATGATTGTGCTCTACTTTAATAGGCGACGGAGTAGCGGGTTGAGTGGTCGAGGTCGTCATGAGTTCGAACGTCTAGCGCAGTTCGGGATGCGTTCCGAAACGCGGGCCGAATACCCTAGCAAACGAATGTGACAAGTGTTCAAGATATACGTACTTAGGCACGGCAAATCCGATTGGAACGCAAGCTACGGGCGCGACTGGGAGCGCCCCTTGGCGCCGCGCGGCCGGCGTGCGGCAGCCGCGATGGGGCATTTCTTGGCCGAGCACAATGTTTCCCCAGAGATTTTGGTGACATCTTCGGCGGTACGGGCGAGGACCACTCTCGAGCGAGTCGCCGCGGAGGCTGATTGGAGCGCCGAGCCTGTAGTTGAGGATGCGTTATACGGTGCTTCGCCGCGTGAAGTCATCGAAATTGCCGAGCGGCACCGCGGCGGCGCCGGCTCGATCCTGGTCTGCGGCCACGAACCGTGGTGTTCCGGAGTCGTGGCCATGCTCTGCGAAGTTCCGGCGCCTCGGTTCCCGACGGCGACCGTCGCTTGTATTGAGGCGCCGGCCTTGCTTCCGGGTCTGGGCCAACTTATGTGGCTGCAACGACCCAAGGAACTCCCCGACCGCTAGCGCTGCAACAAACCTTGACACAGACAGTGTCTCTACTCTAGCGTTCCAATATCGAGTTTTGGCGCGTTGTCCCAGGTAGTTCTGGATAAATGTATTGTCCTAGGAACTGGCTGCGTCCGGTGGAAGCTGTGAGGACTGCTATGACGCTTGTCATGACGATTACTACAGCTGCTTGGTCAGCGGTGAAGACCCGCGAGCTTGTTTCGCAGACTTCCAAGAATGCCAAGATGATTGTGAGGAGTTTTACTGCAACTAAAGGCTGAGATTGCATACTGCCTTTCGATATCCTTCTCGTGGCGACCACAAAAGGCTCACCGGCCGGTTCTGCCGTGCTGCACCACGGACGGTACACGAAAGAGCGGATCTTTGTCTTTCGTAGTTCCCTCGTCCGGGTTTTAGCGCTTCGAAATCTGGGTCGCCCTCGATAAGAGAGGCGGAATACAGTGATGGTTTATGTGGGCACGCTTTCCCTATATTCGGTGCTCGCCACCGTGTTCCTGGTTTTCTGTATCTTCTTCACTAGTTCACTAGCGACTAGCACTGACCTCCACCGGGATGACGGTATTGGGACATTGAACTAGTTGGTGATTGACAACGTGACAGTCGACACATAGCCTGGTTGCCAGTCAGTGAAACCATCGCCGGCCATTCGCCGGATGGAAAGGTCGAAGGAGGACTAGGTGATGACTGAAAAAACCCGTTGGACTCTTGGGCTCATGGCGGGGCTGTTGCTGGTTGCCGCGTGCGCTCCGCAAGCTTTGGAGCCGCCCCCACCGCCCGCTCCGCCACCACCGCCGCCACCGGCTGAAGATCCGTCGTCGGATCTTGTAGCCGCGACCCTCAAAGATGTCCCGATTCGGTACGTGGGCGGTGACGAATGTGTGCAGGTTGCCGAATCGGTTGAGATCTACGCCGATCAACCGTGGAACGAGGGCAAGCAAAAGAAGGTCGAGTGGATTGTCGATGACGAGCAAAAGCATATGTACTACTGGGAAATCATCTACAAAGGCGACGGAGAGGACCTCATCGGCCCGGTGGCCCCGATCGACTGCAAGAAAAAGAAGACCGACAGCAAAGAAACCCGCGATGTGGGGCAGGGCGAGATCTACAACTGGGTCTACAAAGTTGTGGTCTACGAGTGCGATGAGAATCGCGAACCGGGTCCGCTGATGTGCGAGACGGACCCGGTGATCGTGATCAAAGGTGGTCCCTAGCCCTGAGCCCCAGTCCGGAGGTTTACGGACTACGAGGTTAGTTCGCGAAAGCGCCGGTTGTCCCGAAACCGCGAAAACTCGGGTTCCTGGCTGATCACCTGAGCGGGGAACCCGAGTTGAATCGCGCTGGCCACTGCGTTGAGCGCTTCTTCTTCCGAACCGCAGAGTGCGTAGATGACAGCGACGCTATGTCCGATGTCGGCGCGCCTGATTGAAAACGAAGACGCGCCTCCCAATGCAGAAGAGCAGTCTCCGGCTTTGGCCTGATAGAAAAACGGAGCCAATTGCTCTGCAGTGTCCTCGGCGATGGAGGCCCGTGACTCCGCCAAGGTGACGGCCGTCTCATAGGCCCTCTTGGCGTCGTCCTCCCGGCCCAATTGAAGGTACAAGTCTCCGAGATTTCCTGAATAGATTGGATCTTCAGGGTCGAGTTCGATAGCTCTTTTGTAGAGCAGTTCGGCGTTCTGCAGATCGCTGGTGTAAAAGTAGGCTGTTCCCAGATTGGAGGCCAAGCCAGCTTCACTGATGTCCGCTGGCGACCCATCAAAGCCGGCAACCGCCTCTTCGAACTCGCCTTGCATTAGTTGCATGGCCATGAGGTTGGTGGATACCCACGCGCCGCGGTCTTCGGGGACATTCGCTTCGGCCTGGCGAAAAGCTGTAGTAGCTTCGTCATATTGGCCGACGTCTGTCAGAAACACGCCTAGAGAATTCCAGTTCCACCAGTCGTCCGGCCCGAAAGCGACTGCAGCGCGAAACCACTCTTCAGCGGCTATCTGTTCGCCCAGTCCGTGAAAGCTGTTTCCCAGCTCGACGTAAGCCTCGTCAGGTTTGGGATGCGACGACGCGGCCTGCTGCAGTTCGGCGATCGCACGGCCCAGATCTCCCTCTTCGCGGAGAACGCGGGCAAGCGCCACCTGTGCCGACGCAGACTTGGCGTCCAACTCACGCGCCAGCCGGGCCTCGTTCTTGGCTTCCTCCAAAAAACGCTCGTCTCGTTGTTCACGGTAGCGGCGCCAAAATGCTTCACTCAGACCTACGTGCGCCAGAGCAAACTCCGGGTCTAGATTGATGGCTTGCTGGAAGGCGCTTACCGCCAACTCAGGGCCGCGGCGAAGCGGTCGATTGGCGAGATGATCTTGTCCCTGTAAGTAGAAGTCGTAAGCGCGAAACGATTGAGTCGGAGTCCTGGTGAGGCGCCGCCGTTCACTACGCGACAGTGGAATCTCGAGAAACGCTGTAACCCGGCGCGAGATATCGGACTGAAGTTCCATTAATTCGATCTCAGCCCGACGGAAGACCTCACCCCAGACCATGGAGTTGGAGCTGGTGTCACTCAGTTGCACCGTGACGAGAAGGTCTTCGCCATCGCGTTGAACGGCGCCGTCGAGAAAAAGTCCGACCGCCAGGCGCCGGGCCAGTTCCTGCCTCGAACGCTCGTTTCCGGTGTCCCAGGCTTCCGATCTGCCGACCACCCGCAAGTCCGCCAGCTCGCCGAGCTGGGTGATGAGGTGGATAGCAACGCCCCTGCCCAAGTACTCATCGGCCGGTGCCCCGGTGAGATTGTCGAAGGGGAGTACAGCCAGTGACGTGGGAGCGCCGGTTCGGGAGCCGGTTATCGCGAGCTGAGGCCACACCAAAATCAAGACTGTTACCACTACAGCAGCCGCGAGTCCCCAGATGGCAAAGGTGCGTCGCTTGGATCGCGCGGGCTGAACCTCACCCGTTTCGATGTACGCGGGTAGATCGCCTTGCAGCGCCGTATGGGTGGCGCTGGCTACACGTACCTCGTCTTCCAACCGTTGCAGCTCGTTTAGGAGATCCTCAGCGCTCGAATAGCGGTCCGCAGGCTTTTTTGCCAACGCCTTCTCAACCAACTGAACCAGCGCTTGGGGTAGATCGAGGCGAAGGTCGGCGAGTGACTTGGGCTCAGACTGAATGACCGCGAACTGCGACTCGATCGAAGACTTGCGCTGAAACGGAGAAATTCCCGTCAAGGCCTGATACAGCACCGTGCCGAGCGAGAAGATGTCGGTGCGCGAATCGATCGCTTCGCCACGGGCCTGCTCCGGGGACATGTAAGGCGCCGAACCGATGACCGCACCCTCGCGCGTCATCATCACCGTGCGTTCGTCTTCGGTGTCGATGTCTTCGGGAATCTGCGCCATCTTGGCGAGGCCGAAATCCAGGATCTTGGGTGTTCCGCTTTGGTCGACCAGAATATTGGCTGGTTTCAGATCGCGATGTGTAATACCGCGCTTGTGGGCGGCCGAGACAGCGCCGGCGAGCGCCGACGCAAGGGAGAGGAAATCACGGATGGACATGCCGCCATCCGGAATCACCTGATCGAGGGGTTTCCCGGCGACTTTCTCCATGGTCAGAAAGTTGATGCCGTCAGCCTCTTCCACCGAGTAGATGTGGACAATGTTGGGGTGGTTCAGCGCCGCGACGGCCTTGGCTTCGGTGCGGAAACGATCCAGCCGAGATCGCCGCGTCGCCGACTCGGCGGTTAAGGTCTTAAGCGCCACGGAACGACCCAAATTGAGGTCGTGGGCCTCATAGACCTCCCCCATGCCGCCTTCGCCAAGCTTGGCGACGACGCGGTAGTGGCCGAGCGTTTGTCCTGGAGCCAAAGGCATGTTGCTGGGGCCACGATTGGTCAACCGGGACCGACGGCTATCTTAACTGTGCTTTATGTTGCTGCCGCCGGATTGAAGCGGAACTCCAACGCTCGGCCAAAAGCCAGTTGGAACAGGTCCTGGTGCTTGGTCGCCTCCCAGATCTCGACCGTCGGAGGGGAGGTAGCGGTAACCTCAATGACGACCGGGTCATCGAGGGACAGAACTCGGAGCTGCTGCACCCGGCGCGCGCGCGACCGTTCGAGTTGGATGGCCAGCCGCAGACAAGCCGTCAGGCAAAGCAGTCGTTGCGAGACGTCTCGGTCGAAAAGGCGGCCGAAAGCACCGATCGACGGTCGTCCTTTGCGATGGTATCGAACCAGAGTGGAGATCAGCGCTTGTCGTGGATGATCGAAACCGACCAAGGGATTGGCGTTGACTAGATAGGCGGCATGCCGATGGCGGCGCGGAAACGCCACTCTCGTGCCGACATCGTGCAACAACGCGGCAGCGCCGAGCACCGAACGATCCGCCCGTTCCAGGCCGTGTAAGGGCTGGAGCTCGTCGAAAAGGGTCAAAGCGAAGTCACACACTTGTTGTACGTGTGGATGCGGCTCAACCTCGCGCCTCAGATTGGTGATCGAGAAGTCGCGCAGGTTGTCGATGCGATGTGGTTTGGGCAGAAACCGCTCGTAAAAGATCCCTTCCCGCACACCGGTTCCCGAGATCATCAGTTGCGGTTGCTCGGTGGCGCGCAGCAAGGTACGAAAAACGAGGGCTGCTGCAGGGAGAATGTCGGCTCGATCGGGCGAAATCCCGGCGATGCGGCGGCGCTGAGAAAGCGGACTGCGAAGAAGTCGCTCAGTTACCGTTTCGAGATCGTCGCGTTGGAGCGCATAACCGTGCAGAATCGCCAGCGGGTAGCGATGGGTTGCTTGGGCGGCGCCGGCGAGGCTGCGCACCGACCCGCCCATCACGATCAAGGGATCCTTGCTGCTCCGCAAGGCTGGAATCTCTTCTCGTAGCGTGTCCAAGACGAAACGCTCGAATTGAGCCACAGCATCAGGTTTGATGCCGTCGGCAAAGAATCGCTCGGTGGTCCGAACGGCACCCAGCGGATAGGCATCGCCGTGTACGAATCGGCGATTTTCCATGCGAGACAATTGAGCGCTACCGCCTCCCAGGTCCATGACCCAGGCGTCGTCGACCTCGCTGGAGTTGGCTACCGCATGGACTCCGTAGCGAGCTTCGTCTTCTCCCGCCAGAATCTGGTAGGGAAGCCCAAGCTTTTCAACTTGGTCCAGAAACTGGTCGCGATTTTCGGCGTCGCGAACGGCGCTGGTGCAAAAGACCTCGATGGGCTCGATGCCGGTGGCCGCTCCGTAGTCGGCGAACAGGCGCAGGGCGGCGATCGAGCGCTGGATCGCTTCAGGCTGCAGACGTCCGGTTTCCGCGAATCCTTCGGCCAATCGAACCGGCTCGCGGATCGAGTCGACGAGCTGGTACCAGGATCCAGACTCATACTCGAACACGACCAGACGTGCGGTATTGGACCCCATGTCGACGATGGCCAGTCGCGACGCTGCATCGGTGGAGGGGAACACCGCCGGATTTTATCTATCCCCGAGTTGGGGCTGTCGCACATCTGTAACGTGAGCGTCGGAAGTTCGTCGTCGGCCGGGCATAGGGTTCAGGCTGGCCGCGGGAATGTGCGGCTCGAAGAAGGAAACAAGGAGCTAGTGATGATCAAGAAGACGTTTGCTGCACTGGTAGCCGTTGCCTGTACCGGACCTGCGTTCGCAGGGATCACGGTTTACGACAAGGATGGCAAATATATTGAGATCGGCGGTCGCCTACAGTTGCAGTACCACGTGACCAGCCCCGATGGAGGTGACAGCGAAGACGAGTTGTTCTTCCGCCGTCTGCGCCCCTACATCGAGGGATCGGTGACCGAGAAATGGGAAGGAAAGATCCAGTTCGATATCGGCAAAGGCAGTGACGACAATGAAGTGGCGGTCAAAGATGCCTTCATGCGCTACAAGGGCGACAAGTTCAACGTCACCATTGGCAACATGAAGCCGTTTTTTTCGCGCGAGTTCCTGACCTCCTCCAAGCGCCAGCAACTGGTGGAACGGACGTTCTCGGGTGACCACAACTATGGTTCGCCGGATCGCGCTCTGGGCGTTGGGCTCAACGGCAAGTCCGAGTCCCAAAAGGTCACCTGGGGCGCTTTCGCCGGCCAGGCCAACATCGATCCGGACGCCAAAAAGCTGGACTTCGATTCGCCGGTCAATCGCAACAGCGACTTCAACGAAGGTTGGCTTGCTTCCGGCCGCGTCGACTTCCACCCACAGGGCGAGCTCAAGATGGAGCAGGGTTACTTCAAGGGCGATCTGAAAACGACCATTGGTGTCGCCGCGTTCACCTGGTCCAATGACGACGACAACAACACACGCACCGAGGGTGGCGTTTTGACCAGCAGCAGCAAGCCGGATGTGGATTCTGCCAACGGTTTCGAAATCAGCGGAGGCCTGCGCGTCAACGGCTTCTCGGTTGACGCCGAGGTGCAATCCATCGCCGCCGACACCGTGGACAGTTTGTTCTCGGGCGGTGTGTTTCAGAACGGCACCACCGACCTCAGCAAGTTCTCGCTCGAAGGCGGCTTCATGGTCAAGCCCGAGACCACCGAGATCGTGGCGGGCTACGAGACGCTCGACGCCGACGGATACCAGGATGCGTGGAACCGCACTTCTGTGGGAGTCAACTACTTCTGGAATAAGCACAAGGTCAAAGTGCAGGGTACCTACCGCATTGGCGAGAATCTCAACGGCGTGCGGGGTAGTGACGCCGATGAGATTTTTGTCCAGTTCCAGTTCGTGTTTTAGGTCTGCGAGATCATGATCCGCCAATTCGGATTAGCGACTTTGTAACGACATCGTCACGGTGCCGTCTGAGGTTCGCAAGATCGAATTGACAAACTGGAGTCTGGGCTTGAGCTGTTTCAAGAAGACCAAGGAAGAAAACAACTGGAATGTCCAAAACGAGGGAAAGGTGACGGAGATAGTGATGGAGATCAACAAGAGTGGCAAATTGGTCGTGTTCGCAATAGCGGCAATAGCGGCAATAGCGGTCATTGGGTGTGGTGGCGACGGTGGACGTAACAGGTCCCGGTCCGTCATCCAAAACAAGGGGTCTGACACCTTGGTGAACGTTGCTCAGGCTTGGGCTGAGGAATACAAAGAAGTGGATTCCAATGTCGCCATCGCGGTGACGGGTGGCGGTTCGGGTACCGGTATTTCGGCGATGATCAACGGCACTGTGGATATCGCCAACGCCAGCCGCAAGATGAAGGACAAAGAGTTGGAGGCGGCACGTGACAACGGTATCGATCCGGTGGAATGGGTCGTTGGCTACGATGCGCTGGCGGTCTTCGTGCACCATGACAACCCGATCGAGGGCATGAGCTTGGGCCAACTGGCGGCGATTTACGGGGAGGGCGGTGATCTCGAGTCCTGGTCGTCGTTGGATGTGGAAGTTCCCGGTTGCGATAGCGACGAGATCATTCGTGCCAGTCGGCAAAACAATTCCGGCACCTACGTCTACTTCAAGGAAACTGTACTGGGCAAAAAAGGGGAGTACAAACTCGGCTCATTGGATATGCATGGCTCCAAGGACGTCGTCGACCTAGTGCTCAATACGCCCTGCGCAATCGGCTACAGCGGACTTGCCTACGCAACCGAGGAAGTGCGGATGCCGTGTGTGCGCGCATCAGAGGATGGTGATTGTGTCGCGCCGACGGTGGCGTCCGCAGCCGACGGTTCTTATCCGATCTCGCGGCCTTTGTTGATGTACACAGCCGGCCAGCCAGAGGGTGCAGTCAAGGCGTATCTCGACTGGATTCTCAGTGACGCCGGACAGTGCATAATTTTTGAGAAAGGCTACGCTCCTGTCCGCGACGTTGCCTGCGGATAACTCCGTTCCTCGGCCACCAAGGCTAGGATGGGGGAGACAGCCGCCGAGGAGGATAGGTGATGAGTCACTACGAAGAGAGGCTTGAACAGGACCTCAACGACATCCACAGTCGAGTCCGCGACCTTGTTGAACGGGTAGACCAAGCGCTCGGTGATGCGATCCAAGCGCTGCTGACGGGAGATCAAGCTCTTGCCAGCGAGACCGTACTCGGTGACCTTGTGGTCAACCGGCGGGTGCGCAAGCTGGACGGTCGATGCCATGCTTTCGTCGCTCGCCATCTGCCCAGCGCAGGCCATCTACGCTTGGTGTCGGCGGTGCTCCGTCTCAGTGTCGCTTTGGAACGAGTCGGTGACTACGCGGCGATCATCGCTCGGCAGTTGGTGCAGTTGGAAGAGGACCCCCCGGAACAAGTGGTTGCCGACTTTGAGGTCTGCGGCGAGCAGGTGCGCAAGTTGTTGCGCCAAGCCAGTCAAGCCTTTGACGAGGAAAACTCGGACCTTGCTAATGGGACCTTCGAGTTGTCGCGCGCGGCCAAGACGTCGATCCGCAAAATGGGACAGGACCTACTCGCGGAAGGGGAGGCGGGCACCCGCTCGGTCAAAGACATCCTTTCTCTCGGTGCGGCGATCAACGCCCTACGGCGTGTCGCCGATCAGGCCGAGAACATCTGCGAGGAGACCATCTTTGTCTCCACCGGCAAGATGACCAAAAAGCGGTTGTCGCGGGTCCTTTTTGTGGCCGAGCATGACGACGCTCTCACCCAACTTGCGGTTGCCTACGCTCAGAAAGCGTTTTCGGGGGCCAATGAGTTCGCCAGTGCTGGCTGGGCTGAAAGCGAAGAACTGGATCCCCATTGCCGACGCTTCATGGAGTTGCGCGGACTGGATTCAGGCACCCTGGAACCGTCGACACTCGATCAATTGGGTGCCGCGATTATGGACTACGAGGTCATCGTCAGTTTTGACGGCGATCCGACCGAACACATCCACCACGACTTGCCATTGCAGACAGTGGTTGTCGAATGGGATCTTGGCCCCAACCCGCGCGGGATGGAATCGCAGCAAGCCAATGAAGCTTTGGAGGCGGCGTTCGGCGCGCTTCGCCACGAGATGGGGCGTCTGATGGAAATGGTGCGCGGCAAGGAAGTCGACTGAGCATGGCCAAAAGCGCTGACCAGGCTATCGACCGACGGGACCTCGCCTGGTACGTCGACAAGCTGGTTCAGATCTTGGTGTTTGCTGGAGGAATCTCCGGCATCGTTTTCATTCTCGGCATCTTCGTGTTCATTGGACGCGAAGGATTCCCGTTCATTGTCGAGACACTCGATATCGGCGAATTCTTTGGCTCGACCAAATGGCGGCCGACCTCCGACAACAACCCGACCTACGGCATTCTGGCGCTGGTCGCCGGTACGGCGAGCGTCACCGGATTGGCAATGCTGGTCTCGGTGCCGTTCTCTCTCGGTGCGGCGATCTACATCGCGGAATTTGCGCGCGGCAAGACTCGGGAAGTCTTGAAGGTCTTGGTGGAAATGCTGGCGGCTATCCCCTCGGTGGTCTGGGGATTCATCGGTTTGTCGATCATGAATCCGCTCATCATCGAGACGTTCAACGTGCCGGTGGGGTTGAACGTGCTCAACGCCGGGTTGATTCTTGGGCTAATGGCGGCGCCGATCATGACGACGATTGCCGAGGATGCCCTCAAGGCGGTTCCCGACACTTATCGCGAGGCCGCCGAAGCGATGGGAGCGACCCGCTGGCAAGTAGTACGCAAGGTTGCGTTGCCAGCCGCCAAAAACGGCCTGGTGGCTGCGGTTCTTCTTGGAGTGGGGCGAGGTTTCGGTGAGACGATGGCGGTGTTGATGGCCAGCGGCCACTCGATCAACCTGCCCACCAGCCCGTTTGACTCGGTACGCGCTCTCACCGCAACCATCGCCGCCGAGCTCGGCGAGACTGCGGTTGGCTCAGACCACTATCGAGCCCTCTTCACGCTCGGCATTCTGCTCTTCATCGTTACCTTTGTGATCAACCTCACCGCGGACTTGGTCGTGCGCGGAATTCGTCGCAAGTAGCTGGGTTCTTTGCTAACTGGGTTCTTGGGTATGTTCGAAACTACCGATCTCAATCAACGCAACCGCAAAGTGGAGAGGCTGTGGAAGCTGCTCTTCTTGGTCATGACCCTGTTGTTAGTACTGCCGGTGTTGATCATTCTCGGTATCTTGATCTACAAGGGCAGTCCGGCTTTGTCGTTGGATTTCCTGCTCTCGGAGCCCACCAACGGCATGACCGAAGGCGGCATTCTCCCGGCTCTGGTGGGTACCGTATGGCTGGTGGTGGTTGCGCTTTTGGCGTCAGTTCCGGTGGGAGTGGCGGCCGCTGTGTATCTCTCTGAATACGCTCCAGACAACTGGCTGACGCGGGCGATCAACCTGGCGATCATCAACCTCGCAGGCGTTCCCTCGATCGTCCACGCTCTCTTTGGCGTCGGTGCTTTCGTCCTCTTTTTTCGCTTTGGAACTAGCATTCTCGCGGCGAGCCTGACCTTGGCGGTGATGACGCTTCCGGTGGTGATCGTTGCTACTAAAGAGTCGCTGCAGGCGGTCCCGCAGGCCTTTCGCGAGGCTTGCTGGAACATGGGTGCGACGCGCTGGCAGACGATCCGCAAAATCGTCTTGCCCAACTCGATCAGCGGCATCCTTACCGGCGTCATCCTCGAAGTGTCCCGAACCGCCGGGGAAACGGCGCCGATCATGTTCACCGGCGCTGCGTTCTTTTTGCCGTTTCTGCCTGAAAGCGTCTTTGACCAAACGATGGCGATGTCGCTGCATCTCTTCGTGGTGTCGACGCAAGTGCCGGAAGTGCCGGAAGCGTTGCCTTTTGGAGTCGCCCTGGTGCTCATCGCCATGGTGTTGACGATGAACGCCACTTCGATCGCTTTTCGCACCTACCTGCGAGGCAAGAAGAAGTGGTAGGTGCAACTGCGGCCAAGGAGAGGCCCCCCAAGATTTCGGTGCGGGATCTTGAAATTCGCTACGACGACAAAGTCGCACTCCAGGGCGCGTCGTTCGACATCTTCGAAAACGAGATCTTTGGCGTCATCGGCCCGGCGGGCAGCGGCAAGACGTCCTTTTTGAACGCGATGAACCGTATGGATCAGTTCATCTCCTCGATGGAAACCAGCGGTGAAATCCTCATCGATGGCAAGGACGTCAAGAAGTGGCGCAATCTCTACGCTCTGCGCCGGCGCATCGGTGTCGTGTTTCCGTTGCCGGTGGGCCTGCCTCTGTCGATCTACGACAATGTCGCACTCGCTCCGCGGCTGGCGGGTACGCGCAAGAAGGCGGTGCTCGACGACATCGTGGAGCGTTGCCTTACGCGCGCCGCTCTTTGGGATGAAGTCAAAGATCGCTTGGACTCGCTCGGCAGTTTGCTCTCGGGCGGCCAGCAGCAGCGCCTGACGATTGCCCGCGCTCTGTCGCAGTCTCCGGACATTCTTCTGCTTGACGAGTTCTCGATCGCCGTCGATCCGGTGACAACGATGCGCATTGAAGACGTGCTCAAAGACCTGCGCGGCGAGATGACCATCGTGCTGGTCACCAATTTGGTGCAGCAGGCGGCGCGTTTGGCCGACCGCACGGCCTTCTTCCTCACTGGAGAAATGGTCGAAGTCGGTGACACCGCCGATCTGTTCAGTCGCAAGACTCAAGACCAACGCACGCAGGACTACGTGGAGGGTCGGTTTGGCTAAGAAACCCGATCGCCCTGCAGCGATCTCGACCCGCGAGTTCAACCTCTGGTACGGCTTGTTCCAAGCTCTTCAAGATGTCGATCTGGACGTGCAGCAGGGGAAAGTGACGGCCATGATCGGACCGTCGGGGTGCGGCAAGTCGACGTTGCTGCGCGCCGTCAATCGCATCAACGACCGCCTCGGCTACGTGCGTACCACCGGGACCATTGAAGTCTTAGGGCAGAACATCCTCAGCCCAGATGTCGAATTGGTGCAGGTGCGCAAACAGGTCGGGATGGTGTTCCAGAGGCCCAATCCGTTGCCGCTTTCCATTCGCGACAACGTTTTGTTCGGGCATCGCGTGCACGGTGGCAACCAAAAAGTGTCCAAAAGCCGTGAAGACGAGATCGTCGAAGGAGCGCTGCAACAAGTACTTTTGTGGGACACGGTCAAGGACCGCTTGGGACGCGATGCCACCGAGCTATCCCTAGAAGAGCAGCAAAAGTTGTGCATTGCGCGTCTGCTGCCGGTAAAGCCGTCGGTCTTGCTCATGGATGAGCCCTGTTCGGCGCTCGATCCCGCCGGCACCGAAGCGGTCGAGGAACTCATCTGGGATCTGCGCGGCGAATACAGCATTCTGATCGTCACCCACAATATGGCCCAGGCGCGCCGGGCCAGTGACGAATGCGTCTTCATGCTGCTGGGCGAGATCATCGAGCATTCCAAAACCGACAAGATGTTCGTCAGTCCGCAAGAGCAGCAGACGGCGGACTACATCGAAGGTCGCTACGGCTGATCGCCGTACGGCGATCGCACACCATCTCGCCCCGTCCTCGCGGCTCGCGGTCTGCGACGTACAGCAAAGTACGCCTCGACCGCTCGCCGCTTGCGGTGGGCCGATCTAGCGCACGCTTGCCGTACGGAAAATTGTCGCCGGAATCCATCCACGCACTGAATTGATCAGGAAAACGCGCTCGGCGCGTTCGACTATCTGTGGAGTTACGCTTTCCTCTTCGATGACTCCTGCAGCGAGCAGCTCCGCGCGCAGGGTACCGTTGAGGCAACCACTGGTTCGTGGCGGAGTCAGCCAGCGCCCATCGATTTGGATGACCAGGTTGGCGAAGGACGATTCAGTAACTTCTCCGTCGGAATTTACGAAAAGCACGTCGTCGGCACTCTCATGGTCGGCAAGGTCGCTCTCGTAAGGAGTGCGGTCGGTGGTCTTGTGCCAAAGCCGTGGGTCGTTGTCGTCAACCCCCAAGCGCGCAAAGGCCAAGCGAATCGGCAAAGTCAGGGGGTTGAGTCGATCGACCTCGATTTTTGCAGTCCCGTTGGGTGTGCTGATGAGCCGCAGCCGGGAGGGGGTAGGCCCACGATGGGCGCCCACTGCACGGACGACGGTCGTTGCGAGTTCCGGGGCGGAGGCAAGGCCAAAATGCCGAGCTGAGGAGCGTTGGCGCTCGGCGTGGGAGTCGAGCAATACAGGACCTCGGGACGGCTCCCACAGCAGGGTTTCAAGGAGATCGAAGTCCGGTCTGCCGCGGCGTACGATGGTGGCCTTGGTTTCACATTCGCGAAACTCTTCTTCGGCGACCGAATCCCAGACGATGCCTCCGCCGACCCCGTATTCGGCCGAGTTCGTCCGATGGTCGATGACGGCGGTGCGAATGGCGACGTTGAAACGAGCTTGCCGATCGGGTCCGGCAAAGCCGATGGCTCCGGTATAGACGCCGCGCGGTCGCCTTTCGAGGTCGGCGATGATCTTGGACGCGGCGATCTTCGGGGCGCCGGTGATGGATGCGCACGGAAACAGAGCTTGCAGGATGGCGCTGAATGAGGAGCCGAATGAGGCGCCGATTTTTGCCTCCACGGTGGAAGTCATTTGCACCACCGTGGGATGGTGCTCCACTTCGAACAAACTGGGCACGTCCACCGATCCGGGGTCGGCGATGCGGCCCAGGTCGTTGCGGATCATGTCGACGATCATGACGTTCTCAGCCCGGTTTTTTTCGCTACGTTTGAGCTCCTCGGCGATCTGTTGCGTCTCCTCAAGATCGCGTCCGGGGCGTGCCGTTCCCTTCATCGGTCGGCTGTGGATGTGTCTGCCGCTGAGGCGAAAGAACAACTCGGGAGAGAACGAAGCGATCGTCCAAGGCCCTGAATCGCCGATCGTAGGAATTTCCAGAAACGCTTGGCAGGATCGTCGGTCTAGGCGACGTCGACTCAGGAACCAAGGCCATGGGTTCGCCACTTCGGACTCGAGTCGAACGGTGTAGTTGACCTGGTAGGTGTTGCCGGCGGCAATCTGCTTGCGGATCTCGCCGACCGCGGAGATGTACTCATCGGCCGAGACCTGCAGTTGCCAGGCACCCGAACTGGAGTCTGTTTCGGCGCTTGCCGTTGGCGGCGCGTAAGGTCTGCATTCGCGGCAGAGTGCGAACCATAAGAGAGGCATCTTGGAGGCCGAAGGTTGGACCGTGAACGCCGATTCGAATGCAGGCGCCGCTTCGTAAGCGATGTAACCAACCGCCCATCCTCGGCTCGAAATCCAGTCTTCGACCGCCTCAAGTGCCGCTGGAACTTGATCGACGTCAGCCGCCACCGCCAGCGCTTGAAGATCGTCGAAACGCCACCAACCCGTGGGAGCCTCGGGGTCTTGGATAATCCAACGCTCTTGCACGGGTCTAGAATATCCCCACCCATGAGGGCACTTATGACATCGACAAACAAGTACTCGTTTCGGGTTCAGTGGAGCTAAAGTGGCCAAGATCTACACGAAAACGGGCGACGCCGGCCAGACCGGGCTGATTGGAGGCGACCGGGTCAGCAAAGCCGACCTGCGCGTGGCTGCCTACGGCGACGTCGACGAACTCAACAGCTTCTTGGGCTGGGCTCGTGCCGCCGGCTTGCAAGCCGAAACGGAAGCTCAACTGGCGCGCGAGCAAGACACCTTGTTTCGTCTCGGGGCTTATCTGGCCGACCCTCAGGCGGCAGCGGATGAACGTCGCTTTGACCGGCAAACGACAGACCTGGAGAAGGCTATCGATGCCCTCACGGCACTGTTGCCAGTGCTCGAGTCCTTCATCTTGCCTGCGGGGAGCGAGCCGGTAGCCCGCCTGCACCTGGCCCGTGCGGTGTGTCGGCGCGCGGAGCGCTCGCTGGTAGTGCTCAATGAGTCTGACGGGCTGGATCAGTCAGCTCTGATTTACGCCAACCGCCTCTCGGACTACCTGTTCGTTGCCGCTCGGGCGGAAGGGGCGGGCCGTGATGAGCCTGAGACAGCTTGGAAGCCTTGACCACCCTGTAGCTGACTCCACCTTATTTCGGCCAACGATAGGGGTCCACCTCTTCTAGTGTTGGGCCAGTTCGGTGTTATTGCTCATTTTCTAATCCCCTCGTACCAGAAACACATCACTAGCTCTACGTGGAATTAGCTTCCTGCCATCGTCAACAAATATTTTCGATGTATATCGGAATTGGTTGCCGTGCCGGTCTCGTCGATTGTTTTCGACAAAATTTAAATCTATTGAAACAACACCCCTGGTCGATATGGAGGCTAGTTCATTGGAGTCAGAGATCCCGTCCTGGTTGACGTCGACCCACAGCAATAGGTGCTTGAAAACAGCGTCTTCATTGGTGATAAATCCATCTCCATTTCCACCGTTGGCCGCTAGATCGAATTCGGCCAAGGCTTCAAATCCATGTTCCGCTTCTTCTCCGCTAACTAGCGGCGTGAAATTTCCAAACAGTTCAGAGCCGTTGTCTATTCGCCCGTTACTGTTTCGATCTAGAGCAAGAAAACCGTCTCCGGTGTTCGCTATTGTCCAAGATAGTTGTTCCGTGCTGCCGTCGTTGGTGAGATCAAACCAAACGGTTGGTTCTGAAAGAGCAATGTCTCTACCATCCAGATCTACAATGACCGGACTATAGTCGTAGCACCAGCTGTTAGAGTCACGCGGCCATTCCCAACTGTAGTCGAAGATATCGGACTTGAATAGGTCATGAAAGACAACTGCAGAAACTACCCAACCATAGTACCTATTTGGGTCCCTTTCTCCCCGACACTCTTCACACACATCCGCGGCAGCGCAGCCGTTCCATCTTGTACATTCTGATCTTTGCCCGGTCCTAGTAACCTGTCCGTGTGCCCCCTCATGAAGCCATGTGCTGCCCGAACAGAAACGATAGTAATCCCTGACCCGATTCTCGTGGAGATACCAGCCATAGAGTAATCTCGAACTCTGGTAAGTTGTGCGCGAGTTGACGTATACCCATTCGGTATTCCATCTATAGGCCGGTTCGGTGTCAAACCACACGTAGTAGGACATTCCACGACCTTCGGCGTGGATTTCGTTGGCGCTAGCAGCAAACACCGCCGTAGTAACAAGTAAGCCTGCGACAATTCGTTGTTTCATTTTGGCACCTCCCTGGAGGGCTCAACGTGCGTAACCATTGGTGCCGCTTCTTTCAACAAGAGTTTCTGAAACGCCCTCCAATCGTGGATCGACAGCGCTTGCTTTAGGACAGGAAGTTCTGTCTTCAGGTACCTGAGCTCGGGGTTGTAGTTGTGGCGCAATAGTTCGCGGAGCACGGTGGGCTTAAGCCCTAATTCTCTGCTGAGGGTTTGCACATCATTCTTGTCGAACGCTTCCCACAGATCGTCACGAGCGACCTGCAGGTTCGCCTCGATCTCATGAATACGTTTCGCAACCTCTATCAACTCGTCACTGACGAGACCTTCGTGGTGTTTGTAGGCGCGATCAAGCTCGATCATGAAGGCAGTCACTGCCTCTTTTCCGTTCAGTGACAGCTCGTAGTCGGCGAACTGTCTGTCCGTCCGCGCTCTCGTTTGTTTGTCGTCAAGGCGGCTGGTATCAAAAAAGACGCTCCACGCTCTGATCGCCTCCGCCATTGTTACCAGTTCTGGCGTCCGACGACCGCTGACAAAGTCCTTGACTTTCTTCGAAGGCCGATCTGCGCTCGCACTCTCTCGCCCAGTGAATTGATCAAAGCGATCTTGCGCTGCTGGTGTATCACTCCGCTTCGACTTGAGTTCCCTTGGTGTCAGATCGTTGGTCAGAGTCCACCACAAGGGCGATTCTTCTTGCTGCCCAACAGCTTGGCTACATAGCACGCTGGTGCTGAATGGCATCAACAGCAACAGCGTTATGAGCTTTATGATCACGACTGGGTTCCTCCTTATTGTATCTTCGCCGAAGACCTCACAGGCTGCGGCAATGTTGTTGGACAATGCAAACGATACACCCTCCAGCTGAGAAAGGCCGTTGCTCGCCTGCTGCCCTGCGACCCTGGACCAAATCAACGCGAGTTGTTGTAGTACAAGCCAAACACTGATTAGCCACAGTCTGCATCATAGACTATATAGTCTAATAAATCAACAGTACTGAGTTGTTATCCGCACTTTTATCAATATTTCTTGACACATACGTCTGTTTAACATACTCTGTCTTCATGCAATCAGTTGGCGGCCCAAGCCGCAGCGCAATCGCGACCAGTGTACGTATCGTCATGGCGACCAGGGGTGTCTACACGGTGAAAAAGATCGCTGAGGCGATCCACTCTCATGACACGCAAATCGGCCGTTATTTCAACCTTCGGTACGACTTCCCACAACAGATCCTCGATGCCATCGCCAAGGCGCTATCGACATCCACCACTCGAATTATCGATTTGGCCAAGAGGATCGACGAATCGGGTGCTGACGAAGTTTTGTGGCCCAGCGGTCAGGAAAGGCCGACTCCAGAGACACCTACGGATGCTCAACTCGACTTTTTTCTCAAGGACCTTTACCGCCGCCTGAAGGAAACAGGTCAGCCAGTCGGACTGCTTGAAGGTGGATTGGGCGGCACCTCCATTGAAAGGCGCTTGAAGCTAGTCGAGGAGAAACTGGCAGCGATTGAGACTGAGCCCGAAAGTCAGGCTTCAGACTACGAGGACGCACTGGGTGAATAAGGACTCCGCAGCAAAGCTGGATCGTATTCTGCGGAGTGCCAAGCCCGAAGAGCACTGGGCCGTTTCCCAAGATCCGAGTGGAGCGGCGCGCGAACTCTTGGACTATTCTGAGCGACTCTTTTCGGTCGAACCCAAGAAGGCCGTTGCTGCCGCCAAGGCCGCGTACCGCATCACCGACAACGACCAAACGCGCTGGCTCCACTTGGAGGCGATGGCGCAGCTTGGCTTCGGACTCGTTGCCATCGACGGAGACAACGGGGGCGAAAAACTCTGCCAGTCCGCGACTGAAATGGCACAGAACTGCGAAAACGTGGACCTAAACACCCTTGGCAAGATCAAAGCGTACAGAAGTCGAGTTCATTGGGTCAGGGACGAGTACAACCTGGGATTGCGTATGGCAACAGAGGCATTCCTCGCCCACGTCGCCGCAGGCGACATGCATCGAGGCGGGGTTGCGCTAGTCCTTCAGGGGGTCTGCTACCACTGTACTGGAATGCCAAAAAGAGCCTATGCAGCATTGCAGTCAGCGGCCCAAATCGTTGATGAAAAAAGAGACCCAAGGGTCCTGGTGATGCTTGGTCAAACGCTTGCGTACGTATTGATCGACCTCGACGAACCCGCCCGCGCGGCCGAATTGGCTCGTAGTACGCGACGCAGTCCGGTAGCTACTCCACTGGATCGTCTCCGCTTGCTGGATACCGAATCACGAGCTCTTTACAAGCTCGGCAAAGGTCAAGAAGCCGTAGTTGGCCTAACAACGGCCATGGACGAGTTCGCAGAACGAGATCTGCCGTTGGATGCCGCCGAATCTGGCTTGGGAGCCGTCATCGCCCTAGCTGACGCGGCGAGATTCGACGAAGCGATCTCCTTGGCTTCACAGGTCGCTGCAATCTGTAACGCGGGAGGCATGCCAGTTCGACGCGAAGCATCGTACTTTCAGTTGCGTCGGTCCCTCAGGGGCCGCGACACGATGGAAAGTGCACGACAGGCTGCCGCGCTGGTCGAGGTCTTGCGTTCAGCTAAAGGGCACCTAGGAAGTTAGATGACTATGTGCCCCTTCGCCCTCGGCAACGGAGTTTCGCCGGAACTCGTCCCGAGATCTACCTCTTCGACCGAGGGTTCCACGTTAACGAACCCGAGGAAAAGGCCAAGGAACGCAATTAGTGCTTCGAACATGACATCTCCTTTCGCGCGTCGCGCGATCTCTGCACAAACTGATTATTCGAGAATAGCCAGACAAGCCCGCTCACACCCGAACTGGACGGGGCGGAGGGTTCCTCTCCATCCTCCGATCCCTGCTCCACCTTCTTCTGTGGGGCGGGGCGCCGGGACTTCCTTCAGCCAAGTTGGCCTGGCGTCCTGCCCCAGTTTTTTTGAGCCGCCGAACTCGGGCGACTGCCGCAATGGTACCGCGATCCTCGCCTGAGTGAAGTGCAGGTCCGTCACAGGGCTTGGACCTGAAGGACTGCCCGCGGGGAGCGAGCCGGTGACCCGGCTGCACCTGGCCCGGGCGGTGTGTCGGCGCGCTGAGCGCTCGCTGGTCGCGCTCAACGAGTCTGACGGATTGGATCAATCAGCCTTGGTCTACGCCAATCGTCTCTCGGACTATCTGTTTGTGGCGGCGAGGGCCGAGGCTGCGGCGCGCGGCGAAGTCGACCAACCGTGGACGCCATAGGTGCGCAGCGACCAACCGGCGAATTCAAAGAAGCCCATTTAGGGGCTTCACCCGCGGAAGCATCTACGGCCCGCGAACTCCCAACGGAATCATGGAGCCGGTGCATACAGTTTAAGTAATCCGAAATCGGTCAATCGGAATCTGCGAATCGGTGCCAGAGGAGTTGAGAAGGGTACAGCGCGTACAATCCGCAGGGCAAGGCAGCAGTATGGGTGGACAGACGACATTCCCGAGGTCGATCGCGACGCTGGTCGAGCGCTTCCGCGAGCACCGAACGGAGTATCGGCAAGGCAAGTACAAAGAGACCCAGCTCCGCCGCGAGTACCTCGATCCGCTGTTCAAGGCCCTAGGCTGGGACGTCGACAACACGTCGGGGCACGCCGAAGCCTACAAGGACGTCATCCACGAAGATGCGATCAAGATCGGTGGTGCCACCAAAGCCCCTGACTATGCCTTCCGCATCGGTGGTGTGCGCAAGTTCTTCGTCGAGGCCAAGAAGCCGAGCGTCGACATCAAGGGTGATCCGCACCCCGCCTATCAGCTCCGTCGGTACGCGTGGTCGGCCAAGCTGTCGCTTTCGATCCTCACCGACTTCGAAGAGTTTGCGGTCTATGACTGTGCAGTCAAGCCGCACGAAAGCGACGGCGCGGCCGCTGCCAGGACCATCTACCTGACGTTCGACCAGTACGAAGAACGCTGGGAGGAGATCGCGTCGATCTTCTCCAAGGACGCCATCCTCAAGGGTTCGTTCGATCGCTACGCCGCCTCCAAGAAAAAGAAGCGAGGCACCGCTGAGGTCGACAAGGAGTTCCTGGCCGAGATCGAAACATGGCGCGACCTGCTGGCTCGCAACGTCGCCAACAGGAACCCCGACCTCGACCAGCGCGAGCTCAACTTCGCGGTCCAGCGCACCATTGACCGGATCATCTTCCTGCGCATCTGCGAAGACCGCGGTATCGAGGACTACGGCACCCTGCAAGGGCTGTTGAACGGTGCCAACATTTACCAGCGCCTGTTCGAGCGCTTCCAGCGCGCCGACGAACGCTACAACTCGGGCCTATTCCACTTCTCGGCCGAGAGGGACCGCCCGGGTGCCCCCGATGAGCTATCCGCCCAACTCGCGATCGACGACGATGTGCTCAAGAAGATCCTTAGGCGAATGTATTACCCGGCCAGCCCCTACGAGTTCTCGGTACTGCCGGCCGATGTTCTGGGGCAGGTCTATGAGCAGTTCCTCGGCAAGGTCATCCGGCTGACTCCCGGCCATCGGGCCAAGGTCGAAGACAAGCCGGAGGTACGCAAGGCCGGCGGCGTCTATTACACCCCGACCTATATCGTCGATTACATCGTCCAACACACCGTCGGCAGGCTGCTGGAGGGGAAGACGCCACAGGAGGTCGCCGGTCTGACCGACAACTGGGATCCGAGCAAACGGCGTCACCCGCTCACCGTCCTCGATCCCGCCTGTGGCTCTGGGTCGTTCCTGCTCGGGGCCTACCAGTGCTTGCTCAACTGGTACTTGCAGGAATACCTGGATGACGGGCCCGAGAATCACACCCAAGGTAGAGAACCGCGCCTGGTTCAACTCGGGGACAACGACTGGCGCCTCACCACCAGCGAGCGCAAGCGCATCCTGCTCTCGCACATTTACGGCGTCGACATCGATCGCCAGGCGGTCGAAGTCACCAAACTCTCGCTGCTGCTGAAGGTGCTCGAAGGCGAGAACCGCGACACGCTCGCCGCGCAGCGCCGGCTGTTCCACGAACGCGCCCTGCCGGATCTGGGTAATAACATCAAGTGTGGGAACTCGCTCATCGGCTGCGACTTCTACGACCACGGCACCCTCTTCGACGACGACACCGCCTACCGGGTCAACGCCTTCGACTGGGAAGCCGAGTTCCCGCAGATTTTCGAGCGCGGGGGCTTTGATGCCGTGATTGGCAACCCGCCGTATGGCGCCACTTTGGGTTCAGAAGAGACGCACTACCTTAGAGCCAATTACACATGCCAAAGCTACCAACTGGACTCCTACCTGCTTTTTCTAGAGAGGGCTGTTTCGACGCTAGTAGGACAGCACGGCAAATGCTCCTACATCATTCCGAATCCTTGGCTAACTAATCTGAGGCAGCAAGCGACGCGGAGGTTCGTTCTTACAGCTGCGCGCATTGGTCAGATAGTCCACATCTACTTTCCTGTTTTCAAGAATGCAGTAGTCGACACGCAGATCGTCGTCCTCGAGCGACCATTTAGGCGGGAGTCGTCGGTGCAGGTGGTGTTCGCCCACGACGTGACAGCAGACGGACACTTGGCAACCGAACTGGGCCCCACTCACGAACAGAACGAATGGGTTGCCCTTGACGGAGGCGTAATCAACATATTTCTCACGCCAAAGGAAAAGTCCCTGTTTGCCCGGATCGGGCAGATGTCGCGCCCACTCGACGATTGGTTCAAGATCAACGTGGGAATCAAACCGTACCAGACGGGCAAGGGAACACCTCCTCAAACCAAAGAACAGGTGAGATCTCGTCCGTTTGACTCTTCCGTGTGTGTCGATGCTTCGTATCGTGAACTGCTTCGCGGGAAGGACGTTGAGCGCTACAGCATTCGCCTCAAGGAAGCGAGGTACATCAAGTATGGACCGTGGCTCGCGGAGCCACGGCCTTCCGCAGACTTCGATGCGAACGTCAAGTTGCTTGTAAGGCAGACAGGAGACCGCCCGATAGCAATGATCGAAACGGCGCAACGATTGGCGATGAACAATCTACACGTGCTCGTTCCGTTCTCAGATGAAGGCGAGGGTGTCCAGTTCATTCTCGGGGTCCTCAATAGTCGCCTCCTCACTTGGTACTACCGGTGCATGAACCCAGAGGCAGGCGAAGCTTTGGCAGAGGTCAAGCGACAGAACGTTGCCGCGCTACCAATCCGCCCTATTGACTTTGACAGGATGTCTGACCAGGCGCGACACGACAGACTGGAGTCGCTCGTAGGGGCGATGATCGACCTTCAAAAGCGGTTCACCGCAGCCCGTACGAACGACGACCGCACCCGCCTCAAACGCCACATTGCCGCCACCGACCGCAAGATCGATCGCCTGGTGTACGAGCTGTACGAGCTGACCGAGGACGAGATCGCGATTATCGAGAACGCGACCATCTGAGATCGCGATTCTGGCGGGTGAGGGGCGCGGATTGGCCGGGGGCGTCTCCGCCAGGGCAGGGCAACGTCATTCGGAGGGTAGGAGGGTCCGGCCCGTAGCGGAGCCGAGGCGAGCGCCACCCGTTACGGTCTTGATAGCGCGAGCCGTTCCCCGGCGATCCGGCTCCCTGAACCTGCCTCGAATGGAGCCGGGGGGCCGCCTCCTTAGAAAGTCGAAGAGACAGGATTGCCGTTCTTGCGTAGCCCCTGCCCCTGGTTGGCGCTAGTTCCAGTCTTGGTCTTGGCTAGTGGCGGAAGGTCTCGCGCGTCACTTCTTCGAGTGTGGTGATGCCGTTGCGCACCTTTTCCAACCCGCTCTCACGCAAGCTGATCATGCCCGCGGCAATCGCGGCATCCCTCAGCTCGTCCGTTGTCGCACCCGACAGGACCAGGTCGCGCAGTTCGTCGTCGATGGCCATGACTTCGAATAAGCCGACCCGGCCCTTGTAGCCGGTGTTGGCGCAGCGGTCGCACCCCTTGCCCTGAAAAAGACTCAGATTCTTGGCCTCACGCTCGGAGAATCCAGCTTCGACCAGCGCCGGCTTGGGAATCTCTAAGGGCTCCTTGCAGAAAGTGCAGATACGCCGCACCAGGCGTTGCGCCACCACCATGTGCACCGAACTGGCGACCAAGAAGGGCTCAACGCCCATGTTCATCAGCCGGTTGATCGACGAAGGAGCGTCGTTGGTGTGCAGAGTCGACATCACCAAATGGCCGGTGAGCGCGGCTTTGATCGCGACCTCGGCGGTTTCGAAGTCGCGCACCTCGCCAACCAGAATGACGTTGGGGTCTTGACGCAGAAAAGAGCGTAGCGCGGTGGCGAAGTTGAGCCCAATGCGCTCCTTCATCTGCACCTGGTTGACACCCTTGATGTCGAATTCGACTGGGTCTTCGGCGGTCATGACGTTGATCGACGGCGAACTGACCACCGAAATCGCTGAATATAGGGTGTTGGTCTTGCCCGATCCGGTCGGCCCGGTGACCAGCACCATGCCGTAGGGCTGACGAATGGCGTGGTCGAAGCGGCGCAAGGATTCCGCTTCGAAGCCCAGTTTGGTCATGTCGAGCTGCAGTTGGTCGCGGTCGAGCAAGCGCAGCACGACCTTCTCGCCGTGCACCGTGGGCAAAGTGGAGACGCGGACATCGAGGTCTTTGATGCGCCCTTTGAGCCGAGTCTTGATCCGGATGCGACCGTCCTGAGGGAGTCGCTTTTCAGCGATGTCCAGCTTGGCCATGATCTTGAGGCGGCTGGTCATGGCCTCGCGCAGTTTCGCCGGCGGTTTCATGGCCTCGCTCAAAACGCCGTCGATGCGGTAGCGGACGCGCAGTTCCCGCTCGTAGGGCTCAAGATGGATATCGGACGCCGCCTGTTTGATGGCGTCGGTCAGCATCATGTTGACCAGACGGACCACCGGGGCCTCGCCCGACTGCTGCTCCAAAGTGTCGAGGTCGAGATCTTCGTCCTCTTCGAGCAATTCGAGGTCGTCGGGAACCTCTTCCTCTTCGCGCAGATCGTCCATGACCCGCTTGAGTTCGATGGCGTGGGTAGAGCCGTAGTAGCGATCGATCGCTGCGACCAACGCTGACTCGGTGGCGACAACCGGTTCGACGTTGTAGCCGGTGCTGAACTTAATGTCGTCGAGGGCGAAGACGTTAGCGGGGTCCGCCATTGCCACGGTAACTTTTGCGCCCGAACGCGACACCGGGATCATGGTGTACTTCATGCACAGATCGCGTGGGATCAGGTTGAGTACGTTGTCGTCGATCTGCACTTCGGTCAGATCGACCGACGGAACCCCGTGCTGCTCCGACAGAAATTGCGCCAACTCGGTTTCTGAGAGCGCTCCGAGAGTGATCAGATGCGAGCCCAGGCGTCCACCCTCGGATTGCTGCACTTCCAGCGCCTGATCCAACTGGTCAGGCGTAATCCGTTCTGCAGTTACAAGTAGGTCACCAAGGCGATCGGCCATCTTTCCACCTCCACTTCCACCGCAGCGCTTAACCTCAACGGAACTGGACTCAAAAAAAAGTTACCCGCACGTGGGCAGGTGAATTGAACTGAGTCTAAGGACGGCATCGAGCTCCGTCAATGTTTCGCCGCACTGTAGCGCGGTCGCGCGCCTCGCAACGGCGTCGGGATCGAGGCGATCCAGGCAGGTTTGCGTGGTCTGGAATCGTCGGTAACACGAACGGCAAGAAAGTTCGATTCCCAGGGTTCGCTCGGGGTGACCGTAGGGTCCATGGCGGCGAGGATCGGTCGGCCCCATCAGCATCAGGGTAGGGGTGCCGAGAGCGTGGGCCAAATGGGCCGCTCCGGTGTCAGCTCCGAGCATGAGTTGTGCTTGCCGCAGCCAAGCGGCCAAGTTGGCGAGGCCAAGGGGCACGATGTCGCGCAGTGCCCCTTGCGACGCGGCCCGCGCAGCCTCGGCTGCTTCTCGGTCGTTCGGTCCGCAGGCAACGTAGCCGGACAGGCCAGTGCGCTGGCTGAGCAATCGCGCTGCCTCTCCCCACGAGTCAGAGGGGTAGGACTTGTTGATCCACCCTGCGCTGACTTGTACGACGAAGAACTCCTCTGGGGGCGGAGGTGAATCGGATCCGGTTGGCAGCAGTTTGTGTGGCTGGAAATCGGCCGATGACGGGTCGATGCCAAGACCGGCTAGGACCGAGAGCATGCGATCGACCGCGTGGGTTCCACGGGCCGGCACCGAATCCGTCAACCACATAGCGCTCGATGGCTCGCGGCGATCCTCGCGTCGCAAGCCGATGACGCGCGGCGATCGCACCACTGCGGCGATGGCGCCTGCCTTGTGGTTGCCCATGAGGTCGAGGGTGACCTCGGGTTCAAACTCCTCGATGGCGCGCCGTGCGCTCGTCCCTTCGCGCCACCCCTGACCGATCTGACGCCGCCAACGGCGCAGCTCCACCGGAAAGACATGTTCGATCTCGTCGTAGCCTTCCAGCAACGGGGCGAAGGGTCTTTCGACCACCCAGCCAATGCGTGCATCGGGGATCTCGCGACGCAGGGCGGCGAGCACCGGCAGAGCATGCACGACATCGCCCATAGCGCTGGTTCGCAGAATCAAGATGCGCATGGCTTGCTTCTTAGATAGGGGTTTCTTAGGTAGAGGGTTCTCAGGTAACGGTTTCTTAGGTATCGGGATCGTTAGGTCGAGCGCTGGTGACCGGGCTCGCCTCGGGCTCGAGTCAAGCGCCGCGGTCAGCGTTGTGCCGGTCGCCCTCGATCGCGGTCTGTAGCTCGGCGGCGGTAACGGTGGCAGTTCCCGATTTGGTAACCACGACGCCGCCGGCATAGTTGGCGATCGAGGCGGCTTCGAAGGGGCTTGCTCCAGCGGCGATGGCGGCGCCAAAAGCGGCGAGCACAGTGTCGCCGGCGCCGGTGACATCGGCGACTTGCGTGGTGCCATGCGCGAGGATGGAACGCGTACCTTCTTCGGTCGCCAGGATCATGCCCTCGTTGCCTCGCGTCAGCAGTAAGAACTCCGAATCGAGTCGTCGGCGCAAGTCGAGAGCGGCGTCCGCTGGCGCGTCTTCGATGGAGCGATCCAAACAACGCTCGACTTCCTCTTGGTTGGGCGTCGCCCCGGTTATTCCGCGGTAGTCGCCGAGACGGTAGCGGCTATCGACCACCGTGGTCGCCAAGGGATCGAGTTGCTGGCAGACCTGTTGGTGGCTATCCGGGCTCGCCGCGCCGTAGCCATAGTCGGATACCAGGAGCAGATCGAAATCGCCCTCTACGACGTAGGACGGCGCCGCCGCAATGCGGTCTTCTCGGTCGTAGCGGACGATTTGCTGCGGCATTGCGTGGATGCCGTGTCCGACAACGCGGGTCTTGGTAGGGGTGGCGTAGGTTGCAACGGTCTCAATGCCGTTGCAGTGCACGCCGGCCTCGGTCAGCAATGCGACGAGATCCTTGCCGGCATCGTCTTCACCGACGGCGCCGAGGAGGTGGACTTCGGCGCCGAGGGCCGCCACTCCTACCGCAGCGTTGGCACCCCCACCGGGCAAGCACCTCTCGGCCTCCTGTTGCAGAATCAACACCGGCGCTTCGCGACTGATGCGCGAGGGCTGCCCGATGATAAAACGATCCAAGACCAGATCGGCGAGCATGAGAACTCGCGTCTTTTCAATCGCCGCCACGAGCTCAAGCAGGCGATCTGGCGAAGGGTTGGTGGCGTGCATGTGGGGTCGCATTCTAGAACAGGCCCTAGCGTGGGGCCGGCTGGAGTGAGACGGAACGATAGAGTGCAACATGCCAGTTAGCGAAGCGCGACGAGCGATTGAACGCAGGATCGAGGCGGAAGGGGCGATTCCGTTCTCGGCATTCATGGATGCCGCGCTTTATGGTCCGGGGGGCTACTACGCTACCGGCTCCCCCAGGATCGGCCGACGAGGCGACTTCATCACTGGGTCGCGTCTGGGTCTTTTCGCGCGCACCACGCACAACCTTCTCGGTCGTCTCGATCGATGCCTCTCGACCTCCGCACAATTTTTGGAAGTCGGCTTCGGCGATGGGCGGCATCTGCGGAATCTCTCAGCGTTGGGGCGCGATCATCTCTATGCCCACGATCGAGTGCGGCGGCCTCTGCCCGAAGCGGTGATGTGGATCGATCGTCTGGGTGACTTGGATGTTCGAGGGTTGGTCCTCTCCTACGAGCTGCTCGACGCCTTGCCGGTGCGCCGCGTGGTCCGCCGAGGGTCGGATTGGGCCGAGTTGTGGGTCGATCTCGTCGACGGGGCGTTCTCGTGGCTGGAACGTCCTCTCTCGAGTGCGGAATTTGTGTCTTTTCTCGATGGGATCGACGCGGTCGAAGGACAGATCGTCGATGTCACCGACGAATGGGTCAGTACCTATCTGCGGGTGGGGAGCGCGCTCGAAGAGGGTTTATTGGTGACTTGCGACTACGGCTTCGAACGGCCTCAACTCTACGACCCTCGAGTTCGCATGCATGGCACTTTGGCGTGTTACCGCGGGCAGACCGTGCACCGGGATCCGTTCGTGGACATCGGGCAGCAGGACCTGACCGCTCACGTCGACTTCACCGCCGTTCGCGAGGCTGGCGAACAAGCTGGGTTGGCTACCGTCGGTGTGTTCAAGCTCGCCGATTGGCTGGTGCAGTTGGGGATCTTCGAGTTCCTCGGCAATGTGGACCGGGCCACTCGCACGGAAGCTCAGACTCTTCTCGATCCCGCGGGAATGGGGTCTGAGATCAGGGTCCTGGTGCAATCGCGCGGAGACGTCACCGCCGCAGATCTCGGGCTCGAATCTCATCTGTAGATATTCAATCCGGCATGGTTTGACACCCCGAGGGCGCTTCGCAAGAATACGCCCGGCTCAGGTTTCGCGGTCGTCCAGGCGGTCTTACGACCCAACCCATGCAGGAATATCTCCCCATCTTAGTTTTCGTCGTCGTCGTGGTGCTGTTTTTGGCCGCCACGCTGATCGCCGCTTGGGCACTGCGCCACAGCGGGCGGGGCCTGACCAACCTGGACGCATACGAATGCGGCAACGAAGTCGAAAGCCTGGCGCACGACCGGCGCTTCTCGATTCGTTATTACTTGATCGCGGTTTTGTTCGTGGTCTTTGATGTGGAAACCATTTTCTTGTTTCCATGGGCGGTCATGTTCGATCAACTGGCACTGTTCGGATTCATCGAGATGGTGATCTTTATCGTCATCCTGGCCGTCGGCTACGTCTACGTGTGGAAGAGGAGGGCACTCGATTGGGCTTGATCGGACCGTCCACCCCGGACGTCATCACCACGACCTACGACAAGGTGTTCAATTGGGCACGCCGCTCGGCGATCTGGCCGATGCAGTTCGGTTTGGCCTGTTGCGCCATCGAAATGATGGCGGTGCTCGATCCGCGGCACGACATGTCGCGCTTCGGCGCCGAAGTCTTCCGCGCCAGTCCGCGACAAAGCGACTTGATGATCGTCGCCGGCACCGTCACCGAGAAAATGGCGCCGATCGTGCGGCGACTGTGGGATCAGATGCCGGAACCCAAATGGGCTATTGCCATGGGCGCCTGCGCCACCTGCGGTGGTCCTTACCGCACCTATGCAGTGACCCAAGGCGTCGATCGGGTGATTCCGGTGGATGTCTACGTGCCGGGATGCCCGCCGCGGCCAGAAGCACTGCTCTGGGGTCTGTTGCATTTACAGCGCAAGATTGACCGCATGTCGACCAAAGACGAACCGACCGGTCTTTCGATCGGCCAAACGCGGTTGAATGCGCCCCAGATGAACCAAAGTGCCCGAGTGAATCCGAGTGAAAGAGCCAACGGCTGAGTAGCTAGGTCGATGAGCGAGCACGAGGCCAAATCAGCAGAGGGTGCCCAGGCTGAAGGCGCCCAGGCGGGGAGCGAAGCGGCCCCCCCGGAGCCCAAGCCACCCTGGCTCGCCGATCCAGCTACGCCCGAGTGGGCCGAGGCGGACGAAGATCCGATCGCCGAAACCCTGGCCAAGAGCCATCCCGACACAGTGGTCCAAGCGCGCTCGTTTGCCGGTGACTTGATTCTCGACATCGCGCCGGCGCAGATTCGCATCGTCTGCGCCGATCTAAAAGAGCGGGGTTATTCAATGCTGGTCGACCTGTGCGGGGTCGACTACCCGGATCGTGAGCAGCGTTTTGAGGTGATTTATCACCTCTACAGCTTCGACGACAATCGCCGCATCCGTCTTCGGGTTGCGGTTGGAGAAGGGGAAGAAGTTCCTAGCGTGTGTGAGGTATGGCGGGCGGCGAATTGGATGGAGCGCGAGGCCTTCGACATGTACGGCGTTCGCTTCACCGACCATCCCGACATGACCCGCATTTTGACCTGGGAAGGTTTCAACGGTTACCCACTGCGCAAGGATTTTCCCGTTGAGGGCGTCGACACCGGTGCGGCTATCTATCCTGAGTACTACGAAGACGAAGCCGGGCCGGTGGCCGGTACGGGTACCGGCTGGAAGCCGCCTCAACCGCCAGACCCAGAACCCCCAGATCAAGATCCAGATCCGGAGCCAGAGTCAGATCCAGGGCCAGAGTCTGGAGCGGAGAGCTGACCGTGACGATGACCGATCATCTCTTCGACGTGCAGGAGATGGACCTCAATTTTGGTCCTCAGCATCCTTCGACCCATGGTGTGCTGCGGCTTAAACTCAAGGTTGACGGCGAGCGCATCGTTGATTGCTACCCGGTGATCGGCTATCTGCATCGGGGCACCGAGAAGCTGTTTGAGTTGCATCCGTTCTTCCAGAACGTGCCGCATACCGACCGCATGGACTACGTTGCTGCGGCGACCAACAACCTGGCCTACGTCGGCGCGGTCGAAAAGCTCTTGGGGCTGACGCCAACCCCGCGGGCGCAGTACATGCGCACCATTTTGTGTGAGCTGCAGCGCATCTCCAGTCATCTACTGTGGCTCGCCACCCACGCCATTGACATCGGCGCCATGACGCCGTTTTTCTACACCTTTCGCGAGCGCGAAATCATTCTGGATTTGTTCGAGGAGTACTGCGGAGCGCGTTTGACCCTCAACTGCATGCGCCCAGGCGGCATGCCCTACGACTTGCCGGTGGGTTGGGTTGACCGCTGCCGCAAGTTCATCGACGATTTCCCGTCCAAGGTCGAAGAGTACGAGGGTCTGCTCACCAACAACCGCATCTGGAAGCAACGCACGGTCGGAGTCGGGGTGATCTCCAAGGAATTGGCGATCGACTACGCGTTGACCGGTCCGATGCTGCGTGGCTCCGGCGTCAAGTGGGACTTGCGCAAAGAGATGCCCTACGCCGCCTACGATGAAGTCGAGTTTGAGGTGCCGACGGAGAAAGCCGGCGACACTTACGCTCGCTACCTGGTGCGCATGGAGGAGATGCGGCAGTCCAACTCCATCGTGCGCCAGTGCCTGGACCAACTTCCGGAGGGGCCGATCGACTGCAAGAAGCCGCGCGTGCTCAAAGCACCCAAGGGCGAAAGCGAAGCCTACTTCTCGATCGAGGGTCCCAAAGGCGAGATCGGGTTTTACATCGTCGGCGACGGAACGCCGCAGCCGCACCGCTGTCATGTGCGGGCTCCATCTTTCATCAACCTGCAGTGCCTGCCGGATCTCGTCAAAGGCCATCTACTGGCGGACTTGGTAGCCATTATCGGCACCACCGACATCGTGCTGGGTGAGGTGGATCGATGATGGAATCACCGATGCTTCTCGCCGCGATCAAGATTCTGGCCTTGCTGTTTCTGGGCATCCTGCCGGTGATCACCTATTTGGTGCTTGCCGAGCGCAAGATCCTCGGCTTTCTGCAGGTGCGCACGGGTCCCAATCGAGTAGGTCCGTGGGGGTTGTTGCAGCCGATCGCGGATGTCGTGAAGCTGCTGGCCAAAGAAGACATCGTTCCCAACAGGGCGATCCGCTGGGCCTTCATCTTGGCTCCCTGTCTGGTGGTGGGACCGGCGTTCTTGATTTTTTCAGTGATTCCATTCGGCCCGTCAGCGGAAGTCACCGGTGGCGCGCTCGACTTCTTCGTCGCCGACGTCAACGTGGCGCTGCTCCTGGTGGTGGCGTTTGCCACCCTGGGCGTCTACGGCATCATCCTTGGTGGCTGGTCCTCGAACAGCAAGTTTTCACTCCTCGGCGGGCTGCGCTCGGCGGCTCAGATGATCGCCTACGAAGTCCCACAAGGATTCTCGCTGGTGGTTCCGGTCCTGTTCGCTGGGACCATGTCATTGACCGGCATCGTCCAGCAACAGTTCGACCAGGAGCGCTGGTTCGTTTTCCAAGGCTGGGGCCTCGGTCTCATCGCCTTCTTCATCTACTTTGTGGCCGGCGTCGCCGAGTCCAACCGCAACCCTTTCGATTTGCCGGAGGCCGAGTCGGAATTGGTAGCGGGCTTTCACACCGAGTATTCGGGGATGCGCTTCGCGCTCTTCTTCCTCGGTGAGTACGCCAACATGATCGCCATCTCGGCGGTAGCGGTAACCCTGTTCTTCGGCGGCTGGCTGCGGCCGTTCCCCAATGTCGAGGCGCTTTCGTTCCTCGACCTTGCCTTCTTGCCGGCGGGCCTGGTCGGCTTGATCTGGTTCTCGGCCAAAGTCTTCGCTTTCCTGTTTGTCTACATCTGGTTTCGCGGCACTTTTCCGCGCTACCGCTTCGACCAGCTCATGGATCTGGGTTGGAAGTGGTTAATTCCGATGGCAATGGCGCTCGTTCTGGTGACCGGACTGATGAGGATCCTCCAATAATGCTGCGTCGCTGGGCTGACAAGTTGATGCTGCTGGACCTCTTTGCCGGGCTGGGGATTACCTTCCGCCATCTGTTCCACAAGAAAGAGACCATCCAGTATCCCGAGGCGCGCTCCGAACCGTCGCATCGCTTTCGCGGCATGTTCCGGCTCGACGAAGACCGCTGCATCAAGTGCACCATCTGCGCGCGCGATTGTCCGATCGACATCATTTACATCGATTGGCACCAGGAAGTGAACGAGGAGACCGGAAAAAAGGAGAAGAAGCTGGACCGGTTCGATATCGACGTACAGCGCTGCATGTTTTGCGGCCTGTGCGAAGAAGGCTGCCCGACCAACCCCAAATCGATCTGGTTGACGTCCAAGACCTACGAGTTGGCGTCCTACGACCGCTGGTCCAACCTCTACGTCGATATGGAGGAGCTTCAGGAGTGGCGCGTGCGCCCCGAGTACACCGACGAGGAGGTCCGTTAGTGGGCGCCGCACTCATCTTTTGGATCTTTGCCGCGATCGCGGTGATCGGGGCGATTGGGGTGGTGACTCTGCGCAACCCCATGTACGGCGCTTTGAGTCTGCTCGCTACCTTTATTTCAGTCGCCGCGCTTTTTCTGCTGCGCCACGCCGAGTTCGTGGCCATCGTGCAGATCTTTGTCTACGGCGGCGGCATCATGGTGTTATTCCTGTTCGTCATCATGCTGATTCGCTTTGAGGACTTGCGCGAGTCCAAGCGCTACCAACAGGGTTTGATCTGGGCCACCTTGGTGGTGGCGTTGATTGTCGTCATGTTGGGCGGTGTGTTGGCGACGACGGACTTCGGCGAGCCCGGCGACCTGACTGCCTTGAAAATGGTGGAAGGCGAAGCAGCCGGCAACGCCGAAGCCGTGGCGTGGTCGCTGTATCGGGATTTCCTGCTTCCCTTTGAAGTTGCTTCGGTCTTTCTTTTGGTGGCAATGATCGGCGCCGTGGTGCTGGCGCGCAAGAACTGACCATGGACACGATCGGAATCAACCACTACTTGATCCTGAGCCTGGTGCTCTTTGCCATCGGCATGTTCGGCGTTTTGATGCGCCGCAACATGATCACCATCCTGATGTCGATCGAACTCTTGCTCAACGCCGTCAACATCAACTTGATTGCCTTCTCGCACCAAGCGGGAGATCTCTTGGGGCAGGTCTTCACCGTCTTTACGATCACGGTCGCGGCGGGTGAAGCGGCGGTCGGTCTTGGAATCTTGGTCGCTCTGTTCCGCATCAAAGGTGGAACCGAAGTCGATCTCGCCAAGGAGTTGCAAGGCTGATGCTGGACCTACTCTGGCTGATCCCCTGCATCCCGCTGCTGGCGGCGTTCCTCAACGGGGTCGTACTGCGCGGCAGGGTTTCGAAATCGGTGGTCAATCTCGTCGCTGTAGGATCGGTAGGCCTGACCGCGCTGCTCGCGGTGATGCTCATCGGCTCCTACGTCGGCGGTCCGCTTGCTGGCGCCGGGGAACCCTACGAGCAAGTCTTGTATTCCTGGATCCAGGGCGGGGACAACCCGACCGCCGGCGGTTTGAGCAACTTTGAGGTCGAGGCCGGCTTTCGACTCGACGCGTTGTCGGCGGTGATGCTCTTTGTCGTCACCTTCGTCGGTTTTTGGATCCATCTCTATTCGATTGGATACATGGCCCACGAGGACGGCTACCAGCGCTACTTCACCTACCTCAATCTGTTCATGGGTGCGATGTTGTTGCTGGTGCTTGGCAACAACTACTTAGTGATGTTTGTGGGTTGGGAAGGAGTCGGCCTGTGCTCCTACTTGCTCATCGGCTTTTACTTCAAAGAAGAGTTTCCTCCGTTTGCCGGGCGCAAGGCATTCCTGGTCAACCGCATCGGCGACTTCGCCTTCCTCATCGGCCTCTTTGCCTTGGTGTCCAAGTTCGGCACTTTGACCTTCAGCAAGATCTTTCCGGAGGTCGCTCACCATCCTGAATTGGTCACCGGGGACTACCTGTTGGGAATGTCCTTCGCCGGATTTGTAACTCTGTGCCTGTTCATCGGTGCTACCGGCAAGAGCGCCCAGATTCCGCTCTACGTCTGGCTGCCCGACGCCATGGCCGGCCCAACTCCAGTTTCGGCACTGATCCATGCAGCGACCATGGTCACCGCCGGGGTCTACATGGTGGTGCGCTCGAACGTGCTCTACCAGTTGGCGCCCTCGACTTCGGCCCTGGTCGCAATCGTCGGCTGTGTGACGGCCGTTTTTGCCGCCACCATCGCCCTGGCGCAGACCGACATCAAGAAGGTCCTCGCCTATTCGACCGTGTCGCAGTTGGGCTACATGTTCCTGGCAGCGGGAGTGGGAGCCTACACCGCCGCGATCTTCCACCTTGGCACCCACGCCTTCTTCAAAGCACTGCTCTTCCTCGGCTCCGGCTCGGTGATTCACGCCATGGGAGGCGAGCAGGACATGAGGCAGATGGGCGGGCTCAAGAAGTGGATGCCGGCAACCTTCATCACCTTCGCCATCGGCACCTTGGCGATTGCGGGGGTGCCGCCGCTGGCCGGCTTCTTTTCCAAAGACCAGATCTTGGCCTCGACATTCGAAGGCGGCTGGCGCCTGCTGTGGGTGGTCGGCCTCATCACTGCCGGTTTGACGGCCTTTTACATGTCGCGGGCGGTGTGGATGACCTTTTTCGGCAAGTTCCGCGGCACTGCGGAGCAAGAGCACCACTTGCACGAATCCCCGCCCGTGATGACCTGGCCGCTGCGCGTTCTGGCGGCGGGAGCCATCGTTACCGGGTTCTTGGGCATGCCCAAGTTTTGGGGTTTAGGAAATTGGATTGACTCGTTCCTATCTCCAGTGATCGCTCACGTCGGCCACGGCGAAGAGCATGGACATCATCTTTCGGTTGCCCTGGAATGGGGGCTGCTGGCGCTCTCGGTGGCGGTCGCGGCGACCGGCCTGTTTCTGGCTTGGCGCACCTACGGTCGTGACCGTGGGCTCGAGGGCGGTACGGCGTGGGCCGAGCGCTTTCCCGCCGTTCACAACCTACTGAAAAATAAGTACTTCGTCGACGAACTCTACGATGCAACCGTAGTCAAAGGAATGTGGGCGACGGCGCGCGGACTGTTTCGTTTCGATGCCGGAATGATCGACGGCGTGCTGGTCAACGGCACCCGCCACTTCACGGTGGCGGTTTCGTTGTTGTCTGGGTTCTTTGACCGCTACTTCGTCGACGGATTCGTCAACTTCACCGGCTGGATTTCTAAACAGGGATCGAAGGCCTTTCGCGGTTTGCAAACCGGAAGCGTGTCGCAATACGCGCTGACCATCACCATAGGACTCTTTGTACTGGTGCTGAGCACCTTGTACTTGTGGCGTTAAAGCAAGGGCGGAACTCATGTTCGACTGGACACACCAGATCCCCATTCTCAGCCTGATCTGTTTCCTGCCTCTGGTGGGAGCTTTGATCTGTCTGTTGCTCAAAGACGGGGAGACCGTACGACGCTTTGCCACCGGCGTGGCGGTGGTAGACATGCTGCTCTCTTTGCCGCTGTGGTTCTCCTTCGACCGCGGTGGCGACCTGTTTCAGTTCAACGAAAGCCTGTCCTGGATTCCGTCGATCGGCGCTCGCTTTGAATTCGGCATCGACGGCATGGCGTTGCTACTCATTCTGATGACGACGATTCTCGGCGTACTTGCCTTCGTCGCTTCCTGGTCGTCGATATCCGAGCGCAAGAAGGAGTACTACATCTGGCTGCTGCTGCTGCAGACCGGAATGCTGGGCACCTTCATGGCGCTGGACCTGTTCCTGTTCTATGTCTTCTGGGAAGTGATGTTGGTGCCGATGTATTTCATCATCGGCATCTGGGGCGGTCCGCGCAAGCGCTACGCGGCGATCAAGTTCTTCCTCTATACCTTGCTCGGCTCGGTGTTGATGCTGCTCGGTATCCTCGCGCTCTACTTTTACAACGGCGGCGGCTTCCTCGGCCTCGAAGGACTCGGCAACGATCCCACCTTCTCGGTGCTCAAGTTCCATGAGATTGGCGCCGGCATGCCACTCAAGCTGCAGTGCTGGATCTTCCTCGCCTTCTTCATCGGCTTCGCCATCAAGGTGCCGATGTTTCCGTTCCACACTTGGCTTCCCGATGCGCACGTTGAGGCCCCGACGGCCGGTTCGGTCATCCTGGCCGGCGTGCTGTTGAAGATGGGGACCTACGGATTCGTCCGCTTTGCTTTGCCGATCGTGCCGGAAGGGACGCTCGAATGGCTGCCATGGGTGGCGGCGTTGTCGCTCATTGGCATCGTCTACGGCGCCTTAGTGGCGATGGCGCAAAAGGACATGAAGAAGCTGGTGGCCTATTCGTCGGTTTCGCACATGGGCTTCGTGATGATCGGGCTTTTCGCCCTCAACGTAGCCGGCCTGCGCGGTGGCATTTTGCAGATGATCAACCATGGGCTCTCCACCGGAGCTTTGTTCCTACTGGTGGGCATCATCTACGAGCGGCGGCACACGCGGATGATCTCCGAATATGGCGGCCTGTCGTCGGTGATGCCGATGTATGCGACCATCTTCTTGATCATCACCATGTCGTCGATCGGCTTGCCGACGCTGAACGGATTTGTCGGCGAGTTCACCATTCTGGTGGGTGCCTTCCTGCGCAACCCCTGGTGGGCGGTGGTGGCGGCCACCGGCATCGTCCTCGGCGCCGCGTACATGCTGTGGATGTTCCAACGAGTTTTCTTTGGACCGATCAGCAATCCGGAAAACGAGGGGTTGTCGGACCTGACACGGCGCGAGCTGGGTTACTTGCTGCCCATCGTCGTCTTTTGCTTCTGGATCGGCCTCTATCCCAAACCGTTCTTTGACGTACTGGAAAAACCGGTTGACTACGTCGTCGCCAAGATCGTTGCGGTGGAAGGGGAAGCGCCGGCCGCGCACGATGCGGCAAGCCAAGAGGAGGCTGTGCACTAGGGCGTCACACGCCAGCAACCGAGCAGTAAGCCGTTATGCCGTATCCGCTCTCTGAATTCCTCTACTTGCTCCCCGAGATCTTTCTCGCGGTGGCGGGTCTGGCCTTGCTGCTGCTGGGCGTTTTGGGCGGAGAGCTGCGCGCGCGCACCGCCGGTTTGATTGCTGTGGCGGCGTTTTTTGTCACCGGCGCGCTGGTGCTCGCTGGCCGCGGAGACCACGAAGGCATGCTGCTGGCCGGCCTGTTCGTCGCCGACGGGTTTGCCTTCTTTTGGCGCGTGCTGCTGTCCTTGGCAGCGGTGCTCTCGGCGCTGCTCGCCATCCCATTCCTCGACGATGAAAAGCACCGCGCCACCGAGTTCTTCGCCTTGATGATGTTCTCGGTGGTCGGGATGCTGCTCATCCCGAGTGGATTCCACTTGGTTTCGATGTGGATCGCTCTCGAACTGATGGCGCTTGCCAGTTACGTTCTCGCCGGCTATTTCCGCCGCGAGGCCAAGTCGGTCGAAGCGGCGCTCAAGTACTTCATCCTCGGTGCCCTTTCGAGCGGCATCTTGCTCTACGGCATCTCGCTCCTCTACGGCGCAGCGGGAACCTTGCGCGTCGATGAGTTGGGTTCGGCTCTGGCGACCGGGGTCGAATCGCCGATGGTGGCGGCGGGATGGCTGTTGCTGGCGATCGGCCTGCTGTTCAAAGTGGCGGCTTCACCGTTCCACGTCTGGACGCCCGACGTCTACCACGGCGCGCCGACCCCAGTGACCGCCTTCCTGGCCACCGCGTCCAAAGCGGCGTCCTTCGCACTCCTGTTGCGGATCTTCTACCAGGCGCTGCCGGTGTCCTTGAACTGGCAGGTGGTTTTGGCGGCGATCTCGGCTCTGACCATGATCTGGGGCAATCTCGCCGCTCTGACGCAAGACAACGTCAAACGCATGCTGGCCTACAGTTCGGTGGCACACGCCGGCTACGTGCTCATCGGCGTGGTCGCCGCCAGCAAGACAGGATTGTGGGCGTCGCTCTTCTATCTTTTCGCCTACACCTTGATGACCGCGGGCGCGTTTGCGGTGGTCATTGCCTTGGAGCGTGGCGAATACGCAGGCGAGGTCTACGATGATTACAAGGGGTTGGCGAGGAAGGCGCCGGGCATGGCAGCGATGCTGTTGGTCTTACTGCTTTCGCTCACCGGCATTCCACCCACCGGTGGATTCGTCGGCAAGCTGTACCTGTTCGGCGCGGCGGTGGAGTCCGGCTACGCCTGGTTGGCAGTCGTCGGTGCCCTGACCAGCGTCATTTCGCTGTTCTTTTACTTCGGCCTGGTGGTGCGCATGTACCTCCACGACGCCGATGAGGCGACCCCCGACCCGGAAAAATCGCCGATTCTCACCGCGACAGTCGTCGCTTGCACTGTGGGCATCCTGGTCCTGGGTCTGATGCCTGAGGCCGCCATTCGCTGGGCGGCAGGCAGTTTGATCGCTTATTGACCCGGCTTCATTGTCGGGTGGTAGCGCCGTCGAGTTGACTCAGTTATCCGTCAGTCTATAATCGACTAGTTCATTCAGGGAGCGGTGCGGAGCTCTCCAAGGTGGGCGAATCGCCGATTTGCTCGGCTTTGTGGTGTGCTGTTTTGCTTGGGAATGGAAAGAACGGGAACCGCGAAAACTGGTTTGGCCCAAATCAAGGCGATTGTGTGCGTTTGTCGGGTCGGTTGTTTATCGACTACCGACAGTGGCGCAAGATGGACTTATGCGGTCGGGCACTCCACGGTGATGTTGGGCGTCTGATGGAGAGTGGCAGTGTTTGAGTCCAGATCTCGTTGTAGTTAAGGAAGGAAGACCTACCGATGAGGAGAGGGAACATGCAGAGAGTGACGAAAGCCGGGTTGATCCGGGCATTTTCATTTGGCTTGGTACTGGGCAGCCTGGTATTGGGCGGCCTGGTACTAAACAGCCCCGCGCTGGCGATCGACCTATCGATCTCTGAGAGCCGGGTGGCGATCGCTGAAGACTCCGGATCGGGAGTGGCGGTGATCGGGGTGGAGCGAAAGATTTCCAACTACATGAATCTGGTCGTGCGCCACGCAGAGGTGGTGCAGGGGGACCTGGTCCTGGACTCAGACGTGGCCGAGCGCTCGCTGTGGGTGGCTGTGGACTTAGGCACCGGCGCCTGGACGGTGCACTCTCCCCTGGGCCCTCCCCGGGAGAAGCACTACGCTCCGGAGATTCGCGGCGCGGCTTTGCGGCACATCGAACGATTGGAGCTTCCCGGCAATGAACTGGATGTGGTGGTGGTGCGCCAGGGCCGCAAAGGAGTTTCTGTGTGGCACGGCCGCCTGCACGACGGCGGGCAGGGAGATGAAAGCGACTCGGACGGCTGGCTGGTGGGATCGGTGGGAGATCTCTCCCGCTTAGATTCGGGGAGCGGCAAATTAAACCGCCTAGAAGACGGCGATGTGGTGATCGGCTTTGACGCCAACACCCTGGAGTCGTTTGCGGTCGAGATCGGTGCTGCGGAAGAAGGGGGTGCGTCATGACGATGCGCCACCTGTCCCGAGCGACCACGAGCGTAGCGAGAGAGAGTCGAGGGATCTCTACCACTGTCTTAGGGAGGGCAACGGCCCTCGTGCTCGGGCTACTGGCTGCGTCCCCGTCTCTTCTCGCCATGGGCCCCAACCACCCCTTGGGCTACAAGCCCGAGTCAGTGTACGAAGGCGCCCAGGTGGACAACGTGGACGTGGGGTCAGGCTCCCTGGCGGTGACCTTGCCCTTAGGTCCCTTCAGTATCACCTACAGCTCCAACATCTGGAACTACGAGACGATCGTTGAGGGTGGGTATATCTACACCCAGGCGATTCCCTGGAGGAAGCGCACCGGTGGCTTTGCCTGGCACCTAGGGGTAGGCGAGGTCTACCCTCCAAACCATCCCTATAACTCGTCCGGCAAGTGGCTCTACATCGACCAATTTGGGGGCACCCATTCCTTTTGGGATGACTTTGACGCAACCCACCCGGACAACGACTCAGACACCTTCTACAGCCGGGATGGGAGCTACTTGCGCCTCAAGGTGATCGATTGTCTGACCGCGGACATCGAATCCCCGGATGGATCGACGCGGCGTTTCCAAGGGGGCTGGTGCGGCCCGAGCGCAACGTATTTCCTAACTAAGTCCTGGGATACCTTTGGCTCGGCCTCAGATCCGGACATGACGGTGACGCGCTCGGCCTATGACGCCAATGGCGACAGCATCTGGACCTTTACCGATCGCTACAACCGCAAGAACTATCTAACCTTCAACAACGGCTACACCTACTACGGGGACCCGGGGGTGGTGACCAAGGTGGATATTGAATCCGTGGGTGGTCAACGCATGGTCTACACGCTCGACTACTGGGACTACCACGTCAACCGGAGCTGCAAGGACGACTACCCCGGGTCGGGGACGAGGATCCAATTGCCGCACCTGATCCGGATCAACCTGCCGGACGGAACCAAGTACGAGATGATCGAGAATGGAGTCCCGACCTACGAGAACCTGTGCGGAGGGGCGCAGGATGCTCCGGGCTTTCTAGAGAAGCTGATCTTGCCTACTCGGGGAGCGTACGAGTGGGACATCCAAGAATTCACCTTCAACGGCTCAGCGCCTTGGAACACCACCGCAGCGGTTAAAGAGCGCCGGATGGTGGACTCATTGGGCACGGTGTTGGGTACCTGGAAGTACAAACAGACCTACTATCCCAAAAGTGGGAGTGATGAGGCAGAGACGGCCACCTGGGTGCAACAACCTACGGGCGACTGCACCAAGCACTATTTTTTCCACGACGACACCAGTAGCTGGGAGCAGGGCTTGCCCTACACCAAGCGTCAGGCCCAAGTGGATGGGAAGCATCTATCGTCTGAAGTGTGGTCGGGATCAGCGGGGAACGGTGAGTGCTCTGGGACGAAGCTGAGATCTACCTACCTCAAGTACAGGAAAGATGTACTACCTACAGGAAGCAACCAGTCGGAGCACACGGCCACGAACAGGCGAGCGGAGGACTCAAGGGTCATCTACCACGACGATGGAGACAAGTACGTCGATACCGATAGCTCCAATGATGATGGTTTGGGCCACTGGCGGCTGCGCACGGTGAGCCACAACTTTGACGGTACGGTCAAGGATCGTCTGAGTAAGGTTCAATACGACAAGATCCCCAATATCCTGCAGTACACCAATGGGAGCTGGGCTCCTCCGACTCCGTCGGATAACTGGATCCTGGGGACGTTCGAGTACACCCAGGAGAACGACACCAACGCCACAGGAGAGCTCTACACCCGTCGCTTCTACCAGTTTGACTCGACGACAGGGTTCCTAGAGTGCACGCGCCAGAGCCGGGTGGGGACAAGTCGAACGACCACTGATGTGGTGCAGGTGTTTGAGCCCACCACCCGGGGCGAAGTGGCGGAGGTTAAGACCTACGGAGGGGACTTCCAGACTCTGGATACCTCTACGACCTGCGACAACCTGCCTTCTCAGCCCGAGAGCTGGGTCAAGCACACCTATGAGAACGGAGTGCGCAAGACCTCCAGACCCTACCAGCCTGATGGCACGGCTGGGATTTGGCTTACCTACGATGTGGATCTAGACGCCTCGACCGGGGCGGTGATGGCGATCCGAGACGCGAATGGTCTAACGACGACCTTTGCGTACAACAGCTTGGCGCTAATGACTCAGGCAACTCTGCCGAGCGGGGCCTATTGGGAGTACCAGTACGACGCGCCAACTACGACCACTCCCGCCAAAGTAACCTCGAGTAAGAGATGGCCGGGAGGGGGCTCGTTTGATGAGAGCGCCACATGGTTTGACGAATTTGGGCGGGCGGAGAAACAACGACATTTGGAGCCTGGGAGCGTATGGAAGGAGTCCACAACCTCCTACAACTCCCGCGGCTGGGTGCTTTCCAAGTCCAACATGGGTGAGGCAAGTCAGCTCACTCAGTACCTCAATTACGACGCTTTCGGCCGCCCAACAGTGATCCAGCCTCCTGAGGGCGTAAACCACGAAGTGCGCTTTACCTACACGGGGGATCGCATTGTAGAAACTGAGGCCCGGACCCTATTGACCGGCATCGGCTACCAGTGGGTGCCCAAATACAGCTACCGCGACGGTTTTGGTCGCACGACCCGAGTCGAAGAGTACTCAGACGCGAGTGACGTCAACCGTCTGGTGGCGACTGAGTACGACTATGACGTCAGTGGCAACCTGACCTCGGTCGAACAGGACACAGCGGGGACGGTGATGCAGTCAAGGAGCTTTGTCTACAATAACTTGGGCAACCTCCTTTCGGAAACCCATCCAGAGATCGGCTCCACGGGTAATGGCACGGTGACCTACGGGTCGTATGACTCGAGGGGCAACGCGTACTCACGAGACGACGGCCGAGTGGACGTCGATTACGAGTACGACTGGCTGGGGAGACTCGTCAAGGTCAAGGATGCCAACAACTCAAGTCGTACGGTGACGCAAACCGTCTACGACACGGCCTCTGGTCCGGGGCTTGGGAGGGTGCACAAGCTTCACCGCTACAACTATCTAGAGCTTCCCTGGACGCCAACGCAAGGCGAGGAGAGCACGCGGGTGACCGAGGTTTACGCATACCGTGCGAGCGATGGAGCGGCCACCACCATCTCGACCTACATCTATGCGGACCTAGACAGCACCCGGAGTGGGGAGTATCAGCGCTTCTGGATCAGACCGAATCCAGATGAGTGGGGTCTCAATGATCGGATGACCTACCCGCGGTGCTCGAACGCCTCGTGCTCTTCGACGACGGGGAGCATTGCGCGCACAATCAACACGGACTGGTCTCATGGGAGAATCCAGAGGGTTAACGGCTGGACCAATGACCTCACCTACCATCCATCCGGCACCTGGGCGACGATCCCGCACACCAATGGGACGCAGGACTCGCACACGGTGCAGGCGAGCAACAACGCCCGCACCTTGGCTTTAAACACCACCAATCCAGGAGTCCTATGGAACACGGGCTCTTATACCTACGATGGCTCAGGGAACATCATCACCATTGGGGACACCTCGGGCTACGATGACCTCTATCGCTACGACAAGGTCAACCGCCTGACCCGTGCCTATGTGCGCGACGCCGCCACCGGAGACAGCACCCGGCAGGACTACACCTACGATGTCTTTGGCAACATGACCGAGGTCAAGACCTGGCCGGTGGGAGGTGGCACCCAGACCACTACCATTGCCGTCAACCAAAACACCAACCGCCTGTCGGTGGCCGGCTATGACGCCAGTGGCAACATGACCTCCTGGGGCTCAGATGCCTACTCCTACGACACCGGAAACTCGATGACCGAGCAGAACGGCAGGTGGTTTTTCCTCTACAACTTCTCAGGAGAGAGAGTGGCCACCATTGACTGGCAAGGCTCCATTTCCACCAGAGAAGTGGACTTCACCATCAGGGGTCCGGGAAACCAGGTCCTTTCCACTTTCAATCTCACCGGCGAAGACCAATCCGGCAACTGGACCCACACCATGGACTACATCTGGATGGGGAGGAGGCTGCTAGGGACTGAAGATGGCTCGGGAACCCAGCAGCACTATCACACCGATCATCTGGGCAGCATACGGTTAGTGACCGACAGTCTTGGAGCGAAAGTCTCTGAGCACGAGTATCTGCCCTATGGGGAGGAACTCACTGCGGCCGGAAACGGAGTGATGAAATTCACCGGGCATGAAAGGGACTCAGACACCGGCATGGATTACATGCATGCTAGGTTTTATATATCTCATCTGGGGAGGATGATGTCCGTGGATCCGGTAATGCAGGGGGCTGGGCCGAACGTCTGGAATCGTTATTCATATGTCGGAGGTCGACCACTTTCCGCAATCGATCCAACAGGACAAAAAATTGCTTGTGTTGATGATCCGACAGGAAACATTGACCGGGCACTTATCAGTCTGGCTCAGCGCAAAAGCGGTCGCGCGATGCTTATCGCAGCCCATCAAGATGACAGAACTTACACCATAGGTCACGCCGATATAAGTCCTCCGGCCTCCATAGATCACTACGAAAGAGAAATCAAGATCAATTCTAGGAACGGGCGCATAACGTATCATCTTTTACATGAGCTTTTTCACATGATTTATTTCATCAACGGCTTCTACTCCGGAAACTGGGAGAGCGAACAAGACGAACATCGCTTTATGACTCAGGACGTCATTCGAATATTGAGTGAACCTAAGGACTCGAAACCGGAGGATGCGTTTGGCTGGTTGTTAGATGAAGGGATCGCCAATGGTCAGTGCGGACAGTACTGGGAGGATGACGATGGCGATGATGGTGATGACCCTCCACCAGAAGGAGGCGGTGGTGGCGGCGACGATGACGGCGGGGATTGTGACGATTGCGACGACGGCATCCCGCCTGAGCACGATTGTCAGCCTGAAGAGGAATGTGAGTGTGACTACAATTGGGATTGGCAGCGAGCGACACTCATTTGCAGGGAGGTATGTATAACGGTTTGGAACTGTTAGTCGGCAAGCAATGGGATTTTGGTCCAGCAAAAAAATGCGACTGACGGGGTTGATTTCGTTCTTTCTGATCGTCGCTTGTGAGCAGCCGGTCGCTAAGCGAGAAGGCCAAGCTGCCTTCGGTTATCAACCTGGGCGCGGCTTGGAACATCAGCCCGTTTGCCCTACGGTCTTGCCCTGCTGGCCCCAGGATCCCCTTGCCCGCCTGTTGTTTGGTGAATTCTTAGCAAGCTCATCAGATCTCAAGGTTGGTGAGCGACGGCTGAAAATTGTCCGTGGGTTTGGTGGAGACGTAAAGTCCAATGAGATAGTTGCCTTACTAGACCGTCGCCTATGGGAGTACAACGTGCTTTCGGGTTTGAAGTCAACCGACCACTCCTCCTGGAGCGAGTTCGGCCACTTAGGTCGAGTTTGGATATACGGTCGATTTACGGATCCTTCGGCCACTGTTTTTATAGTGAGTAACTGGGGGTCGGGCGAAATCGTGTGCGGCAACGACCCAGTCGAAGCCATTTCCGCTGTTCGCGAGATGCCCGAATCGAATGGCCTTGGTTGTTATCTGGCGGGCTTGAGTTATCTGGGCAGGTTTTCGCGGCCTCAGCGTTTAGCCTTCGGGGATGTAGTGCTTGACAAAGGTTTTCTGCCCAGTGCTGATCTGATCCAAGCTTTTTCAGAGTGCTTACTCGGAGAGACTGAAGATTCGGCAAACTACCTGACGTCGCGACTATGGCACAAGCGGCCGGTGACTGGCTCAATTGAAGACTGGTGCTTCGAGACCGCCAACAAGATTGAGTAACCAAAGCAGCGTGAAATGAGTGTCGGGGTCAAACGGGCGCGAGTGTACGCTAAGCGTGACCCGAGGTCTTGCTTCGAAGAGGTCCAGGTTATACAGACACAGTATTGAACTTACAATCACTTCCCCGGCGGTTTCAATCTGGGCTGCCTTTTGGGGCTCCTCCTTTCCTCGGTCCAAGGTGGATCCTGGTTCATTGATTAGGACGCTTTCGAGGACTCAGGGTGCGTTCGGCTGTTCGGGCTGTTTAGCCTGGTGATCTTGCTCGTCGAGCTGGGTTTCAGGAGGCGGCTTGAGTAGCTGGCAGAATCAGGGCCGTCGCCGAAATGACTACCGCACGAAGTTAAGGGTTCGTCAACTCACAGATGTGGCCGTAGTAATGGGAGTTAGGTGGCTTATCGCTCGTTTTGGCTTATTGGAACTGGCCGAAATAGGCTTGTTCTCAGAGGTGGACCCGATTGTTTGGGTACTCACGGCAGGAGCGCCATCGCGTGGCACCGTTTCTGCGTAAAATTGTTGTCGAGAGGGTTTCGTGAACGAATCAACCGCCGAGCAGCAGACCGCGCCGACCTATACGGCCTGGGACTTTGAGTCCCAGACCATGCCGTATCTGGACGCTCTGTACAACACCGCGCTGCGCATGACACGGAGCCCTCAAGACGCGGAGGATTTGGTCCAGGAGACGTTTTTCAAGGCCTACCGGCACTACGACAAGTTTGAGGAAGGAACCAATCTCAAGGCGTGGCTGTTCCGCATCATGAAGAACACCTTCATCAACAACTACCGCAAAGCGCAGTCGCGCCCGATTGAAAGTGACTTTGCGGAGGTCGAAGAAGGGTTGGAATCACGGGTGACATCGACTTGGGGTCAAGCGATTCAAGATCCTGAGGCGGAATTCTTGGAAAAGGTCGTCGACGAGCGGGTCGAGAAGGCGCTAGCGGGCTTGCCCGACGACTACCGCATGGCGGTCATGCTCGCCGATCTGGAGCACTTTTCCTACAAGGAGATCGCCGAGATCTTGGAAATTCCCATAGGCACGGTGATGAGTCGTCTCTACCGTGGGCGCAAGATGATGGAGGAAGCGATGCTCGAATACGCCCAACGGCGCGGTTATCTGCGTGCGGGCCAGAGCACCAAGCGTCGGCGCAATAGCGAGGAGGAGGAATAAGCGCGGTAGTTCGCGTGGTTTCCGTAATCGAGGAGAGCGATGTCGCCGAATCGTGAATGTGGAGATCGAGTCGACTGCCGCGAAGTGCGGCGGACTCTTTATCTCTACTACGACAACGAGTTGGATCGTGCCACTATGGTGTCGCTCTACGAGCACGCCGAGCGCTGCCCCGAGTGCTGGCGCAAGATCTCCTACACGACGCGATTGCTGACCTCGGTGACCCTGACAGTTCGACGTCGACGGGCGCCAAGAGATTTACGAGAACGCATCCTGAGGAGAATCGGCAGCGTCAGTGATTTTTGAGTGTTTGCATTCCGGAGTGAATGAATCTAGGTGGAGTTGGACATGACCAATAGCAACCCGATCAAGCGTACTGCCGTTATCGGCACGTTGGCGTTCGCGCTGCTGGCGTTTCTGCCCGCGGCAGGTGCTGAGGGCGAACCCTTTCGCCTTGAAAGTCTGGATGGAAGACAGGTGTTGGAGCCTTCCGATCTCGAGAGCGGGTCGGCAATCATTGTCTTTTGGGCCGGTTGGTCACCGCGGTGTCGCAACATCGTCGATCGCACCAACGCCATTGCGTCCGAATGGGGCGGGCGAGCTGCTGTTTTGACGGTCAACTTTCAAGAGTCTGCGGACGAGGCGCAGGATTTCGTCGGCGACAGACTGAATGTGCCGGTTTTCCTCGATGAGGACGGCTCGTTTTCCAAGCAGCACACCATGACCTCGCTTCCCGGCCTGCTCATCTACCGTGACGGTGAAGTGGCGTTTCGGGGTAAACTCCCCGCAGAGCCTGACGCACTGATCGATCAAACCCTCAACTAGATCGACACTCCTTCGCCGGAGGAAGTTGCGCGGGCTGCTCAGGAGGCCTACACCATGAGATCGCCGCGCCAGCATACCGCTTCAAGGTCGACATCAATGACGGGGTTGGCAGAATGAGGCTGCTGGCCAAGGGCATAGCCCTTTGCGTGCTCATCGCCGCATTGGCTGTCGTCTGGGGAACCTGGCTCCGTCCCGAACCTCCGATTCTTCAAGTCACGACCTCCCAACGATTCGACGGCAGTATCAAACTTGCTTCAGAAGACGCGGTTCCACTCGAGATTCTAGAGTCCAACAACTTGGTTCCTTATCGCCTGAAAGAGGGCGAGACATTGGGAGTCGTTCTCGATCGCCTGGGCGCTTCCGTTGAAGATCGACGACAACTGGTCGATCTGGCCGGTTCGCAAGTTGACTTGCGCCGACTCAAGCCGGGGAATCCGTACCAAGTGCATTACAGCGACGGCCGGTTGGCGCGCTTCGACCTCGGGGTTGAAGATCGCGGAGAACTCAAGATGATGCGTGCCGGCGGCGCTTGGTCCGCCAGCTATCGTGAGTTTGAGCGCTCGACCGAGATGGTCGTCGTGCAAGGGCGACTGCACAGCGCTTTGGAACAGGCGGTGCGCGATGCCGGTGCCGAAGGAGCACTGACCTACAAGATGGCCGACGTGTTCCGCTGGGATCTCGACTTTTCTCGTGACTTGCGCGAAGGAGATGAGTTCGAAGTGGTTTACGAGCGCGTCTACCTGGACGGCCAATACCGGGGCCTGGGAGAGGTTGTCGCGGCTGTCTATCGTGGCGCTGACCGCGAGCTGCGCGCCTATCGTTACGGCGAAGACGGCGGCTACTACGACGAAGACGGCAAGCCCCTCAAGAAGATGTTTCTGCGCTCGCCGATGAAGTACTCGAGGGTGACTTCACGCTTCAGCCGCAGTCGTTTCCATCCAGTCCTGAAACGGTACCGTCCTCATTATGGCGTCGACTACGGTGCTCCTCGCGGCACGCCGGTGATGGTTACGGCCAACGGAACGGTGGTCTCAGCCGGCTGGAACGGCGGTGCCGGGCGCATGGTCAAGGTTCGCCATACCAACGGCTATCAAACCGCGTATTTGCATTTGTCGGGCTACGCCAAAGGCGTGCGATCCGGTGCCCGGGTGCGGCAGGGGCAAGTCATCGGTTACGTGGGTTCGAGCGGCCTTTCGACCGGCAACCATCTCGACTATCGCGTCCAGCTCAACGGCAAGTGGATTGACCCGCTGTCCCTTAACAACTTGCCGGCAGATCCGATTCCGGTGACCGAACATCGGCAGTTCCTGGTCTGGAAGTCGATGCTTGACGACGCATTGTCCAGCGGCACCGTCCACGACCAGCTCGCCAACAGCTTCAACGCCTCCAGCTCGACCGAATCCGCTAGTTAGGTTGTGTGAACGGACCTTAGCTATGCGGCGCGTACGTGCGCGTGCCGGCTGCCGTCTGGATTTCGCCGGCGGAACGTTGGACGTATGGCCGATCGGCCTGCTGCATCCGGGCGCGCGGACGATCAATGTCTGCATCGATGTGGAGGTTGATGTCACCGCACAGCGCGAGGCAGACGGCTACGTCATCGAGACGACCGGCGAGTCCTTTGCCGCAGCGTCGCTAGCCGAGCTGACGGAAGCGACCCCGGTGGCGTTGTTCGCTCATCTGCTCCAAGCTTGCGCGGCGCCACCGTGCACCCTTCAGGTCTCGTCGCAGTCGCCACGGGGAGCGGGCCTGGGTGCGAGTTCAGCATTGGCTGTAGCGACCATCGCGGCGATCGATGCACTGGCCGGTCGTGAGCGTTCGACGGTTGACACCGTGCACCTCGCCCGCGATGTCGAGGCGCAGTTGATGAGTTTGCCGACCGGTTGTCAGGATCACTATCCGGCGGTTCTGGGGGGAGCGTTGGCGATTCACCACCTGCCGGGAGGCGAAGAGGTCGAGGCGCTAGACGTGGATCTCGACTCTCTGGGCGAACACCTGATCGTGGCGTACAGCGGCCAGAGTCATGTTTCCGCACAGACCAATTGGGGGGTGTTTCGGCGCCGCCTGGAAGGAGATACGGAGACGGCGGTCCTGTTCGATCGAATTGCCGAGATCGCGCAGGAGATGACCGGTGCTTTGGTGGAAGGCAACTTCGCTGATGTGGGGAAGCTCGTAGCAGAAGAATGGCAGCGCCGGCGAGAGCTCGCGGAGGGTGTATCGACAGCTCGTTTGGAGGAGCTCTTGGGCGCCGCCAAGCAAGCTGGAGCCTACGGCGGCAAGGCCGGCGGCGCTGGAGGCGGAGGGTGCGTGTTCTTCCTCGCTCCTCCAGATCGCCGCGACCGAGTCACGGCCGCTCTAGTGTCCAAAGGCGCGGAGATCCTCGACGCCCAGCCACGACGCCAGCCTCTAACAATCGAGCTTTGACAACTGGCCTCCGACAATCGTCGTCGTTTGAGGTCAATTTTCCTCGGTCGAGGGCGTGACCCAGACCGGAAAAGTAAGCAAATAAAAGGCTTTCTGCTCTCGTGGAGCTGCTGGCAAACCGATTGCACATTCGGCATTTTGGAGGGTGTCAAGATGTCAAGAAAACTCATAAACCTGTCCATCGCTTCTGCCTTGATCCTAGTCGCCAGCATTGTGCCGGCCGAGGCGCACTCCCGCCGCGGGCGGGGCCATGGTCCGCGGATTTCCTTTAGCGTCGCGCCGCATTACTACGGCTACCCTCCGTACGCGTACTTCGGCTATTACAGCCCTTATCGGTACGGTTACCGCCACAGTTATCTGTCGTTGAGAGATATAGGTGCGTTGGACCTCAATGTGCGCCCCAAGAAGGCGTCGGTGTATGTCGATGGACAGTTGGTCGGCAAGGTCGGACGCTTCGATGGGTTTCCTGGTTACCTTTGGCTCGACGAGGGCGAGCACCAGATTGTCTTGCACCTCGAAGGGTTCGAAACGGTCGCCAAAGTGGTCGAGGTGCGGGAAGGCACGCTCACGGACATACGACTCGAAATGCGATCAGGCTCGGCTACGCCGGCAGAAGAGTTCTTTGAGGTTGTGGAGCGCAAAAAGAGCCGATCTCGTGTGAGCTCCCCAGCGGGCCCTGAAGACCGAGAAGGGCCAAGTAGTTACTCGGCTCCAGAGGGCGAGAGTGTGCGGGCCCGCCCCCAGCGCGACGCGCTTGACGCCCGCACGCGGTTCGCGCGCATGCAGGTCGAAATCACTCCCGATGATGCTGCGGTCTACCTGGATGGACGGCTATTGGGGTCGGTATCCGAACTCGAACGCCTGCATTCTGGCATTCTGGTCGACGAAGGGACCCACTTACTGAGTGTGGTTCGTCCTGGATTCGAAGACTCCGAAGTGGAGTTTGAGGCGATTGCCGGGGAAGAAGTCGCTCTCAAGATTGATTTGCAGTCCGAGTAGCGGCCATCCTTGCCGAAGCTTCGCGCTCCATATTGATGAGCCACCTCTTGCGTTCGCTGCCGCCCACATAGCTGCCGACGCCCCCCTTGTTGGTAACCACGCGGTGACAAGGGATGAGCAGCGGGATGGGGTTGGCGACGAGGATCGCCAGCACTAACCGGTAGGCATCGTCGCGGCCGGCGCGCTTGGCGATCTGCTGGTAGGTTTTGGTGTCACCGTAACGAATCTTGCCGGTTTCGCGATAGACCCGTCGCGCAAACGAGTCGATGTCGTGGTCGTCAAGCGAGAAATCGAGCCCCGGATCGCGTCGAGCTCCAGCGAGAAACTCGGAGAAAGCTCCCACCGATTCGTCGACGAATTCAGATCTTTTGATCTCAGTAAATGGTTGGTAGATCTGGTGGCGCCCCCCTTTGGGAGCGATTTCTACTCCAACGACGGAGGCACCTTGAAAAGAAACCCCTAGCGAACCAATAGCCGAGGGGATCAATACACGCAACACGTCGGTTTGAGTCGGCGAATCCATATCGCGGCTAGGCTAGCATGCACTTTCGGCATCGAGGAGGCGGAACTGCTGCCGCCCCCAAGATGCAGAAACAAGTGCATTTAGGGCTTCTCTCGCAGTTTTCCAGGACTGTAACGGCAACCAGCGGGCGTTGACCCAGAAAGTCGTGCTTCCGGCGTAGGGAAAGGGCGCAAGGGTGTAGGACGTGAATTCGTTACGCGTTTCCTGGCGTTGATAGTGAATTTCGCCAGCAACCCCCGCCTCGTAGCCCATGCACAGAGCAAGCGCCAACGAGTCGACGTTCCGTAGCAGCTCATACTGCGCCAAGATCTGGTCGGCGCCTGTGGTTTCGAGTAATTCTCGTTTGATTTGAGCGAGCCTGGTGAAAAAGTCCTCCCAGGCGGGATTATCGACTCGGTCCCGGTGGAGCTGCAGTCCGTGTTCGACGATCAGGATCGATGCCGGGCGACGCCCAGAATCGCCAAGGTAGCGAGTGGCGGCGCGCAGCCAGATTTCCTGCCGAAGTTCATCGTCAACTTCCCGAAAATCGGCGATCCGACCCTCACCATTGAGACTCGGCGCGGCGTCCGCTTCACGCCAACCGTTGTCATGCTCGCGCACCGCCCACAGGATTTGTTCGGCAGCCGCATGCCCGCGAATGCCATCGACTCGGCGTAGGCGCAACAAGTCCGCGGCCAAAGCCGCGTGGTCGTTCTGGGTGATGGCGCGCAGCTGCGCATCGACTTCGGCCAGAATCACGGTAGGCCGTCAAAAAAAATAGCTGGACCGGCGCGCTGCTTAGTCGAGCTTGAGGCCACTCTTGGCCTTATCGCGGCGGCGACGTTCCTTGGCGTCGTACTCACCCATGCAGCCGTCTTGCAACACCATGGCGCATTCTAGGTAGTCCGTAACCTCGATGACCGCGGCGCGAATCGCTTTGCCAGCCGGGGTGTTGGATTCCGTCGAGAGTGACCCGGAAAGCCCTGCCCGGTAACCACCGACACTCAAGCCACGGGACTTTGTCGTACCTTCAACAGTGCGCACGTGAGCAACGCGCCCGGAAGTTGAGTCGACAACTCGAATGTCAACCGCGACGTAGGTTTCACCCTTTTTGCCTCCGACGCGCAGTCCTTTGTAACCGATTCCCCCGCCTTTTCTGGAGGTTTCTTCGTAAGCGGTTACGGTGCCAAGAACCAGGTAGTCCGCTCCGAGCATGCGGCCGATTTCGGCACCGGTGGCCGGATCGACACGCCCCGAGTCGGCGAGGTCCTGTTCGTCCAGAACTGCACCGACGCGTGACCTCTCGACCACGTCAAAGGAGCCGAGTGCAGCCAGTTCATTGGTCAGCATCGACGCCAGGTCTGAGCCGACGCTGCCCCGCCACCAATAGAGATTGCCGACCTGATTGGTGAAGTCGGCGACCGCTACGGACGGCTGCGCGAGTACGCCGCTGGCAAATGACAAAACCACCACTGATGCAAGAATGGTACGTCGTAGATATCGATTCACAACCAAGCCTCCCTAGGTTTCCGATGCCCGTCTTTTTGGCGCGACCGAACCGACTCTGTCTAGCGCGGCTCGAACACGATGCGGATCACTTTCCACATCTTAACCTTGACGCCGTCTTTTTGCGCGGGCTGCCATTCCGTGGCGCGAGCAGCAGCCAGGGCAGCTTCGTCGAAACCGAAGCTGGCCTTGTCACCAATCAGTTGAGCGTCGGTGACCTTGCCGGTCTCATCCACCAGGACTCGAACATTGATGGTGGCGGACCGACCCATGCGCTCGGCGACGCGTGGATACACGGCGCGGGGCTGCTTGGTCATTTTCGCCGTCGTCACACCCGGGCCGTCGGCGACGAGATCTCCGGGTTTGGCCTTGGCGGCTTCTTCGGCCGCCTTGCGGGCGGCTTCCTCTTCAGCCCTTTTTTTGGCCTCGGCCTCGGCTAGAGCTTTCGCCTCTTGTTCCTGGCGCTTGCGCTCCTCTTCGGCCTTTTGTGCGGCGATTTGAGCCTCCTCGTCAGCCTTTTTCTTGGCCTCAGCCTCTTCGAGTTGCTTCCTGAGAGCGTCAAACTGTTCTTGGTACTCGGCGCGCAGGCTCTCTTCTACCTCGGCCGATTTAGCGGCGGCCATGGCTTGAATCTGCTCGCGGATCTCAGTCTCGGATTGAGGCGGCTCGGGCACGTCGAGATCTGAGGTCACGTCGGTCGCGGCCGGCGTGAAGCGAGTCGAGGTCGCGACTTGTACGACGCCACTGTTAGTCAGCGGGCTCTGAGTTGGCGGATTTTGGGCCAGCGGATTTTGGGCCGGCAGCGTGGTGTCGACCGCACCCAGAGCCGTTTGCGCTGCGGGCTGTGCTTGCAGGCTTCCCGCGGCGGTGTTGCCGGCGCCTTCGGTTGACTCCGTGAACCCGTCCTCGTCGGCGCTTGCATCGACTGGGTTTGCAGCCGGCAGGGCTACGTCAGTCGTGACGTCACGAGTTTCCGTTGGCGTTTGGGCCGTCGAGGTACTGTCGCCGCCCAGGAACTGCCAGCCAAGCCACCCGACCAGCGCCAGCGCAGCGATACCAGCGGCGGCGAGAATCGCCGGGGACAGCTTGCGACTGTCTTTTGCAGTTTCTGGGGCTTCGGATTTCGCGGTCGGAGTCGACGCGACGGTCGGAGCCGCCTTTTTGGTGGGCTCCTCTTCCGGCTCGGGATCGGCCCCCAAAGAAGTCTTCTCAGCCTCGATGCGCCTCGTGTCTTCTTCGATTTCGTCGATCAACAGGCCGTGTACGAAGAAAGCGAGGTCGAACGCGGTGGACGATTCGGCACGAGCAAACCGCACCTGCTCAAGGCGACCCTTCCAGGCTTCCAAACTCGGCGGCTTGTCGGCCGTACCAGCGTCGATCAAGCCTTGAATATCTTCCGGCACCGTGTTGCCCATCATTTCGCCAAGCAGTACCGAGATGGAATGGATATCGCTCAGGCGGTCATCGTTGGCCAGATAGTTGGTCAAGCCGGTCTCACGGGCGAGCACGGACAGAGGTTCACCGGCCACCTCGCGACCCAGCAACTGAATATCGCCGTCATTGGAAAGATAGGCAGTTTCGGCCAGCACAATGCCGCTGGTATTCGCCGAGTTGGCAAACGCCTCCGCCGCCTGGGTCACACGGTCAATCAAAAACAACGAGTGTTCGGCCGGCATCGAAGCGCCACGGTTGGCGAGATCCTCGATCAGGCGGCGGACGGTGCGCCCCGAAACGTACGGGTAGGCCATGAATGGCCGGTTGTCGATGGTGCCGCAGTCAGTCGCGGCAGGCACTGCGGCGGTTCCTACACCCGGTTGGGCTCTGGCAAGGGCGTCAGCCACCGCAGCACTTTGTGCTTCCGGGGCATCAAATATGCGCAATAGGACGAGTTCTGCAACCCCACCCTCTTCAAGAAGGCCGGCTCGGTAGATCGTTCCCAGAGCATCGCTCCCAAGTTGACGAAGTAAAGAATACCGACCGAACGTTTGTTCACTCATAAACGGACACCTCTGCCTGTGCGCCAGGCGAATTCGGCGCAAATGTAACAATAGCCTTACGAGAATGGCTACTAGCTGTCAATAAGCTCCATCACTGGAGATCTCGACTACTGCGCGGCTGCGCGGCGTCGTTCGCGCCAGTACTGGCGCTGCCACTTGTTGACGTTGCGGTTGTGCTCCGCCAGTGTTTTCGCGAACACGTGGGTGCCGTCATTCTTGCTGACAAAGTAGAGGTAGGTCTCTTGCGATGGGTTGGCGGCGGCGTTCAAACTGGCCAACCCTGGAGAGGCGATAGGCGAGGGTGGCAGTCCCCCAACCAGGTAGGTGTTGTACGGAGAGTCCATCTTGAGGTCCCGGCGGCGCAGGTCACCGTCCCAAGTTCCCGCGAGCTTGAGTGCGTAAATGATGGTGGGGTCTGCGTAAAGGGCCATGCCGATGTTGAGTCGATTGCGGTAAACCCCCGCGACTAAAGCGCGTTCTGAGTCGACTTGCGTCTCCTTTTCGACGATGGAGGCAAGGATGACCAGTTCGCGCAATTCCCCGACCCCCGATTCCCTGACTCCCGATTCCCCGACTCCAAGGGTCTCTCGCAGACTGTGCGTGCGCTCGCGGAAGGTGCCGACCATCGCTGCCACGATGTCGGTCGCCTTGGCGGAGCGCGGAAAAAAGTAGGTGTCCGGAAACAGATAACCTTCGAGAGTGGTCGCAGCGGGGTCCAAGTCCGCAATCAGCGAAGTGCTAGCGGCGGTGAGGAAGGCCTCGGCGGTCGCAAATCCCTGCCTCTCGACTTCCTCCGCCGTTTCCTGCACGGTGAGACCTTCGATAATGGTCAGCGGGCGCGTGATCACTTCGCCAGCGACCACCTTGGCCACGACTTCGGCGATGCTGATTCCCGGAGCGAATTCGTACTCACCGGCCTGCAACGGCGGTTCTTCAAGGGTGAAACGGTAGTAAAGCTCGGGCAGGCGAGAGTCCGGCAGGATTCCGGCGTCGGCCAGTTGCGCGAAGATCGCACGCGCCGAACTGCCAGGCACGATGTCGGCATGCCGTGCCTCGTCTCCCGGAAAGGCCGGAGCATGAATTTTGTTCCATTGCTGCCACCCCCAAGCCCCCAGGCCCGCGACGAGGACGAACAAAACGGCCAGGGCCAAAACCACGCGCTTCATTCGTCTTCCGCCATAGTCATCAGTCGGCGACTGTGATCGAGAAAGTCTTGCAGCAGCACTTGCGCCGCTACCGAGTGCGCGTTGTCGCTGGCTCGACCTTGGTTGCCAGCTCGGATCGGCTTACTAGTACGGTCTTGGAGCATCCGCTCGGCTTCGACCGTGGTGAGCGTTTCCGGAAAGGTCCGAACCTTTGCGTCGACCTTCGCCGTCAGCTTGCGCACGAAGGATTCGACCCTTGTGGCAGCGGTCCCGCGGTGGCCGTCGAGCCCCAAAGGCAGACCCACAATGATTTGCTCTATTTCGTTCTCCGCGACCACCTCGGCGATCGCAGCGATCGCCTGGCGGTCGCTGCTACGCGCAATTGCTTCGATCGGCACGGCGAAACTTCCCCGAGGATCGGACAGCGCCAGGCCGATGCCGCGTTCACCGAAATCGATGGCCAAACTCTTCACCGCACTGAGCCTACCTTTGGCGGTGGTGAAGGGCCAAAAAGCCAGCCCAAACCGGTGCTTTGGCGGCGCGCCGCTGTGCTACGATGCCCCGCCAGACTGGACGCCAGATCGGGCGTTTTCTGCCAAGCGTATCTATGCAAGAAGTCGTCATTTTAGGTGCTGCCCGTACTCCGATTGGGGCTTTTCAGGGCGGTCTCGCGACGCTGCCATCGCCGCGCCTGGGAGCCGTTGCGATTCGCGGCGCTTTGGCGCGAGCAAAAGTAGCACCAGAGCACTTGGATCAGGTGTATATGGGCTGCGTTCTTCCTGCCGGAGTCGGCCAGGCCCCGGCCCGCCAGGCGGCAATGGCCGCCGGATGTCCCGAGCACGTCGGCGCGGTGACGGTGAACAAGGTTTGCGGCTCTGGCATGCGGGCCTTAATGATGGCTGCCAATGATATTCGCTGTGGCGATATCGACCTGGCGGTGGCGGGCGGCATGGAGTCGATGAGCCAGGCCCCCTTTTTGGCGGTTGGTGCGCGCCAAGGCCTGCGACTCGGCCATGGCAAGCTAGTCGACTCAATGATCCACGACGGTCTGTGGGACCCCTACGGCGACAAACATATGGGGAACTGCGCAGAGACTTGTGCGGCCAAGTACGAGTTCACCCGTGAGCAGCAAGACGAATTTGCTGCTGAAAGCTATCGCCGAGCGCTAGGCGCCCAAGAAAAGCGAGCTTTCGAGGCTGAGATCGAGCCGGTGATTGTCACCTCCCGCAAAGGTGAGGTAACGGTCGCCGCCGACGAAGAGCCGGGGCGGGTGCGCTGGGAAAAGATGCCGACGTTACGGCCGGCATTCGACCGCGACGGCACGGTCACTGCGGCCAACGCCAGCAAAATCAACGACGGAGGGGCAGCTTTGGTCGTGGCGAGCAGCAAACGCGCGGCACAGCTCGACGCCAAGCCACTGGCGCGGTTGGTGGCTCAGACGAGTGTTGCTCAGCAGCCCGAGTGGTTCACCACCGCACCGATCGCGGCGGCGAACAAACTCCTCGATCAGCAAGGTTTGAAACCAGTCGATATCGACTTATGGGAAGTCAACGAAGCTTTCGCGGTCGTCGCTATGGCTTTCGAGCAGGAGCTTGGAGTCGATCGGGATCGCATCAATGTCAACGGCGGCGCGGTCGCTCTGGGTCACCCGATCGGAGCTTCGGGGGCTCGCATCGTCGTCACGCTGTTGCATGCCATGCAGCGGGCGGACGCCCATCGCGGAGTTGCCGCCATCTGCATCGGCGGCGGCGAAGCGACGGCGGTCCTGGTGGAGAGGAGCTGACGTGAAGCTGGTCGTTGGGCTCACGGCGATCTGCCTGATCCTCGGCGTTCCAGGTGCGGGTGCACAGGAACCCCCGCAGGCAGGCGAACTCATCGAGGAGACCGGTGAACTGGAGGTCCCGGCCGAGGACGCCGCGTCGGAAGGCACCGTGTCCACACCGCTAATTCCTGAATCGCGGACCGAGTTCCGCATACCGATGCCCGAAGACCAGGGCGGCGGACAGGTCATAGGCGAAGCCGACGCTATGGTTCGTCGTGGCGATAACACCATCTCGCTAGTGGGCAACGTCAAAGTTGGATACCAAAACTTGACCATCCAGGCGGACCGCGCCGATGTGGATCTTGCGACCCGCATCGTCAAGGCGACAGGCAACGTCATCCTCGACGAAGGTCCCAATCGGTACGGGGCTACGGTGTTGACCTACAACCTCGACGACAAGACCGGAACGATGGAGCAAGCGACCGCCAATCTGCAACCCGACATCTATTTCCGCGGTGATCTGGTCGAGAAGGTCGGTGACGCGAGCTACGTGGTGACCAACGGCATGTTCTCGGCTTGTGAAGGCGATGTTCCAGTCTGGAGCTTCCGGACTGGCAAGGCCAAGGTAACTCTCGAGGGCTACGCGCGGGCGTCCAACGTCACCATGCGGGCAAAGAAACTTCCGGTTTTTTACGCGCCGTACCTGCTGTTTCCGGTCAAGAGCAAGCGCACCTCCGGCTTTCTCTTGCCCAACTTCTCCAGTTCAGAACGCCATGGAACCAACGTCGGCGTGGCCTACTACCAGACGTTGGGTCCAAGCTACGATGTGACGCTGTTCGCCGATTTCTACAGCGAGGATTTCTTCGGTTACGCCACCGAATTTCGCTACCACCCAAGCCAGAGGACTCGCGGCGAACTGAGGGCCAGGTTTGTCGATCACGATGTGGTCGGCGCAGATGGCGTAACGACCGAGACCGAGCACCGCATTACCTTCAAACATGAAACCCGAGACCTGCCCGGCGGTTTGCGGGCCTTTGTGGATATCGTGGATTTTTCCGACTTCGAGTTCTTTCGCGATTTTGACCGCGATCTGCCCAGAATTTCGCGGCGAAGTTGGCAATCGCGCGCCTACCTAACCGGCGCTTGGGGTCCGCAGTCCATGAACCTCCGCTTCGATCAGCGGGAAACGCTCAATACGGATAAGAGCAACACTATTCAGCGCCAGCTCCCGGAGTTTGAGTACCGCTTGCGTCAGGTGCAAGTCGGTGAGACGCCGTTCTATTTTCAAATGCAGGGTGCGGCGCATGTGATCAGCGTCGAGCGAGGCTTCGACGATCCCGATACGCCGACCCGAAAGACCGACTACGCGCGCGCTCACATTCTGCCGACGTTGACCCTGCCTCTCGACACCGTTCCATGGCTCCAGATCAATCTAAAGGCCAATGCCCGAACAACTTGGTATCAAAAATCAAAAGTTTTGGCGCCAGCTGTAGATGAGGAATTGCCTGAGGGGTCGCCGGAGGTCGGAACCATCGAAGGAGAGAGTCTGACGCGATTCGTCCCTGGCGTTGGTGCCGAGATCGTTGGGCCGTCGTTCTCCAAGATCTTCAACAGCAGTTTGGGGTCTTTTGAGAAGTTCAAGCACGTCATCGAGCCGCGCTTTGAGTATGCGTTTACGGACGAGTTTGAAGACGAAGATCGCGTACCGAGTTTTGACGAACTCGACCGCGTTGACGATCAGCACCGGGCCACCGCGCGACTGGTCAACCGCTTGATCGCCAAGCCCAAAGCGCCGGAAGAATGGGTCCGCGGGATAATCGAAGGCGAAGGCGATTTTGCTGACGAGGCAGCGGTGGAAGCGGAAGGTGGGCTCAGCGACGAACTGCCGGCAATCGCCGTGGGCTTTGGACAAGATGCAGAAGACGAGATAACTCCCCCCGAGCTCATCCGAGGCGCGCCGCCCAAGTACCCTGAAGCTGCGAAAGAGGCGAAGATCGAAGGTTCCATGATTCTGCGCGTAGTCGTCACCGAAGCGGGCAGAGTCACCGACGTGGAAGTGCTCGAGGGACTTGATCCTGCTCTGGACTTGGCAGCGGTGACCGCCGTCTCGAAATGGGCGTTTAATCCTGCCACCAACCCCGAGGGGCTGCCGGTCAGTGTGCCCTATCTCTTGAAGTTGGATCTTTCGCCTGGGCTTGAGCAGCAACAGCGCAAAAAAAGAGCGGTAGGTACGCGCGAGATCATGACCTTTGAACTGGCGCAGTCCTACAGCCTTGACGACCGCACGCTGCAGTCGCTCACCATCCCGGGGCTCGAAGAGGGGGAGCCGAGTGAGAGGATTACCGACACCACCGGTCCCATCCTCCTGCGCTACCGATTCAACCCCTCGCGCGTGACCAGTTTGCGCGCCGACGCCAGTTACAACACATTGGCCAACGAGTTTTCGAATTACACTATCTCCGGAGAACTCGGATTTGATGAGTTCAAGCGCAACTTCATTGGTATCTCATGGAACCGGAGGTTCTTTCTCGCCGATGATCCACTCAACGACCGCATGGCCGGAGACGCCTCGTCGGACCAGTTGGGTCTCAGAGCAGGAATGACTTTGTGGAACGGACGCATCGAGATGCGCGGTTCCGTCAACCTCAATCTTGAGCCTGGCGATGTCGAAGGGCCCGGGGGTGACGGCACGACAATCACCCTCGAGGCGCCAAAGCTGCAGCGCCAGAGCTTTCGCATCACCTACAACGGCAACTGTGCCGGGCTGCGACTCGAGTTCCGAGAAAGTAGACGTGTCCGAACGTTGAGTGGCTTGCTCCAAGAGGTCAAAAACCAGCAATATCGCGTCGTGGTGTCCTTGAAGCATATTGGCTCGTTCCTCGACTTCGGATTTGGGGATCGCCGCAACAATGACACCCGCGCCTACCGTTTCTAGGCCGGTCCTAGAACCAACGGAGGATTCGTTTTGAGAGCTTTGATTACTGGAATTACCGGTTTTGCCGGTTCCCATCTGGCTGAGTACTTGCTCGAGCACCAGTCACAGGTGGAAGTCTTCGGCACCTACCGTTGGCGCAGCCCGCTCGACAACATCGAAGGCATTTTGGATCGCGTTGAGCTGGTCGAGACCGACCTGCGGGATGCGGCCTCGGTTCGCACAACCCTGGACAAGGTGCGTCCGGAAGTGATTTTTCACTTGGCGGCACAGAGTTTTGTGCCCACCAGTTGGCTTGGCCCGGTGGAGACCATGTCCACCAACGTCAACAGTCAGATTTACATCTTTGAAGCACTTCGCGAGCTTGAGCTCGACGCTGCGGTTCAGATTGCCTGCTCAAGTGAGGAATACGGTCTGGTCCTGCCCGACGAGGTCCCCATCACCGAGGACAATCCCTTGCGTCCGCTTTCGCCCTACGCCGTGTCCAAGGTTGCCCAGGACATGCTGGGATATCAGTACCACCGCAGCTACGGAACCCGCGCCTTTCGCACGCGCGGTTTCAACCACACCGGTCCTCGCCGAGGTGATGTGTTCGTGACCTCGAACTTTGCTAAGCAGATCGCCGAGATCGAAGCCGGCAAGCGTGAACCGGTGATCCGAGTCGGCAATCTAGATTCGGTGAGGGACTTTACCGACGTGCGCGACATGGTGCGTGGCTACTGGCTGGCAACGCAGAAAGCCGAGCCGGGCGAGGTTTACAACCTCTGCAGCGGCAAGGGGATCACGATTCGCGAGTTGCTGGACCGCTTGCTGGATCTCTCCGAAGCCGACGTCAAAGTGGAGGTCGACCCGGAGCGTCTGCGACCGTCGGATGTCGAGGTGCTGCTAGGGGACTACAGCAAGTTTCACAAAGCCACCGGTTGGGAGCCGGAGATTCCGTTCTCCAAGACTCTCGCCGACACCCTCGACTACTGGCGTCAACGTTTGCAATCGGCCTAGTGTCCTGGAACAGTGATTCGTCGTATAAGTCGCGTGGTCATTTCGCCGGCTGACAAGGCGCTTCGACGCAGTCAGATCGGGCATCTTTCGAGGAGAAGCAACGCCGACGGCGGGCTAAAGGAGCCGCGGATTATGCAACCAATTACTGTTCCAGGACACTAGGTGCGCATCCTAGTAACTGGAGCCTCCGGTTTCATCGGCTCGCGCCTGGTTGCGCGCTTGCGCGGAGAGGGCCATAGCGTCACCGGCACTTATGCCACCGGCTCGGGGTCGGCGATCCAAGAGGGAATCGAGGCCGATCTCCTGGATCGCGGCGCGCTCGCCGCCGCGGTTGAGCAGGTGGATCCGGAGATCATCTTCCACCTTGCCGGCCTGTCGCATGTCGGCAAGTCGTGGACGGAGATCGGCGACTACTTTCGCGTCAACGTCTTGGGAACGGAACATCTGTTGTGGGCGGCGGCTGACCGCAGAGTGGTGTTCGCCTCCTCGGCTGAGGTCTACGGCAAAGTACCGGAGACGGAGCAGCCGCTGGCCGAAGATCGAACTCCCGACCCTCGCAGTCCCTATGCGATGTCCAAGGCGGCGTCGGAGCGTCTGGTGTTGCTGCAGAACGGCATTGTGGTGCGGGCATTTAACGTCATCGGCCCGGGACAGGCTCCGAACTTCGTCCTTCCCAGTTTCGCGCGTCAAGTGGCTAGGGCGGTGGCCACAGGGGGCAGTGGGTTGAAAGTTGGCAATCTGGAAGCGCGGCGCGATTTCATCCACCTCGACGATGCAATCGAGGGACTGGTGACGGTCGCTCTCAAGGGAGAGACCGGCCAGATCTACAACATTGGCAGAGGCGAAGCGCTGTCGATTCGAAACCTCCTCGATGGCTTGTTGGATGTCGCCGACATTGAACTCAATCCGCAGATGGATCCCGATCGATTTCGACCGGTCGACATCCCTCTGTTGCAAGCGAACACAGAAAAGCTGCAAGAACTCGGGTGGCAGCCAGCGCACACTGTGCGAGAAGCGGTGCAGGCGGTCTGGTCGGAGGCACAGGAGGCCGAGGCGAATTGAACCAGAACGGCTCGTTGCTGGAAACTCTTCTAGAGTTTCAACATCTCGACCGGGTGCCGCGCATGGGTTACGTGCTACGCGGCGTCGCCGATCCGGAGTCGGTTGCCGAGCATTCTTGGCATGTCGCGGTCTTGGTATGGACGCTCGGCCGCGACTTACCGGGCCTGGACTTGTCCAAGGCGGTGTCCATGGCGTTGCTCCACGATGTCGGGGAAGTGCGCTTGGGTGATCTGCCGATGACCGTCAACAAATACTTCAAGGCGGGCGCAAAGGCCGATGCAGAAGCCGAGGTGGTTCGCGAACTCACCGCGCCGATGGGTTCGAAGCCGGTCGATTTTCTCGCCGAACTCCGGGCGCGAGAGACACCTGAATCACGCTTGGTTAAGGATTGCGACAAGCTGCATTTGATGCTCAAAGTCGCCCACTACGAAGCACACGGGGCTCGCGGCTTATCCGAGTTTTGGGGCCATCCCGAAAACTTTCCCAGTGACGAGTTCCCCTCTGTTTCGCGGTTGTTCGCTGACCTGGTCGAGTGGCGCAACAGCCAAAATGAGCCGCAAGCCACCAAGGACGACTAGAGCGAATTCGCGATCTCGCCCACAGCGTTGATCGCGTCGCGAATCTGCAAACCTGAAACATAGGGCGCGGGACCCAAGCGCAAGACCGTATTTCGGTGGTCGACGAAAATTCCGCGCTTGGCCAGCTCACTGCGGAACGAGCCTGCGTGGGGCGAGTGCAGCGGCAAGAAACCTCCCATTTGCGCGAGGTCGATGTTCCGGTCTCGGTCGATCACTTGCGGGTCGAGGTCCAAGGCGTCGAAGCCGGAGGTCAGCAGAGCCATCTGGCGTTGGTTCATCTGGCGCAACAAGGTGGGGTCGAGACCTTGCTCCTCGAAAAAACGAAACACCCGCGCGCCGCGGTAGTGCGATGCCGGGTCGTAGGTGGCACCGGCGAAGCGGGCTCCTCCCGGTCCGTATGAGATCCGACTGAGAGGGTCTCCGGTGAGCGATTGGAAGTCGGAGAACCAGCCGGTGATCACCGGTCGCAGCTCACAATCGACGGGCACACGCAGAAACGCATTGCCCTCTCCCAATTGGCAGTATTTGTAGCCGCCACCCAACACATAGGCGTCCTGTAGATTCAAGTCGGAGATCGAAAAGGGAATCACATTGAGGTGGTGATAGGCATCGACGATCAACGGCGTACCTTGGTCGCGGCAAGCACTTGCCAAGGCTGGCAGACCTCCGGCGACGCGTGCGGTTTGAAAGAACACGGACGACACATAGACGCAGAGTGTTGACGCATCGAGTTTGTCGGCGAGGCGGTCGCCCACCGTCTCCTCTGGCACCGCCGACACCAATCGCACCGACCATCCGGCTTCCTGCAAGCGGGCGAACTGGCGTGCGGCGGAATAAAACTCACCGTCGGTCGTGAGAATCTCGCCGGCCCGGGTCAATTCGAACGCGGACAGGAGCCTCACCAGCAAGTCGTGAGTGGAGGAGCTGAGGGCGATGTCGCCGCCCGGGTCGCGGAGCAAGCGGGAGTAGCCCTGGCGTACAAGCTGGGCTTGTTCTTCCGCCCGGCCCCATTTCTCGTCAACCAGATCAGCCGCGTCCAGCCACGATTGCGCCAGCCCTTCGAAACTGCAGTCCGGCCAGGCCTGGTGTGAATGGCCCGACAGCAACGTGCGGTCGGCAACGCGAAAGCGGGTATAGAACCGCGCCAGCGGGTTGGTATCGCGATCTACGAGGTCGGCCCGCCAAGCCGGCTGCTGAGACACGGTCACGACTAGCTACAGGCGCGAGCGGATCGCCCAGAGATCCGGGAAGACAGGTTGAAACAATGTCTTTTTGAGATAGGAGACGCCGGGTGAGCCTCCGGTGCCCGGCTGATCGCCGATGGTTCGCTCGACCATCTTGACGTGCCGATAGCGCCACTCCTGCAGTCCCTCGTCGAGGTCGACCAGACGCTCGCACAAGTCGCGGTGGTCGGAGTCCTCCCGGTAGACGTGCAGCAAGGTTTCTTGCATCGCGCTGTCACTGCCGATCGGTCGATCCGCGGCGACCTCCAGAACGGTTTCGGGCACATCATGGCCACAGCGCGCCAAGTAGCTGCAGATCTCGGTCCACAATGCCGGCTGGTGATAGCGCCGGCGCAATCTCTGACCGACATCACTGTCTGCTGGAAAAGGTTCGAGAGAACGCTCGTTTCTCGCCCCCAAAACGATCTCTACCTCGCGAAATTGGGCCGACTGAAACCCCGATGCCGTCTCCAGACGGGCGCGAAAGGAAGCGAATGACACTGGAGTCATGGTCTCGAGAATGTCGATTTGATGGACCAAGACTTTGAGAATGGTGAGAATGCGCTTGAGCGTTGCCATGGCCTGCGCGCGGTCGTTGCGGCGAAGCGATACGACGAAAAAATCAAACTCGACCAGGATCTGCTTGAACCAAAGTTCGTAAGCCTGGTGGATGATGATGAACAGCATTTCGTCGTGCTCAGCGGGGTCCGAGAGCGGCCGTTGCAGTCGCAGGAGTTCTTCAACGGCGAGGTAGTCGGAATAGGTGAGGGCCTTGGAAGTTGCGTCCGAGATCCCTGGGTCTCTTGGAGGAGTCATAGTTCGATGCTAGAGCAGCGCCTGCGTTGCTACAAGGAGCAGGAGCGCATCAAGGAACTGGCGCTGCAGTGAGCAGTTCCCATCCGATCCACATCACCGCCAGGTCGAGGATGACGTGACTGAGCCAACTCCCCAACAAGGATCCGGTGCGTTCGTAGAGCTGGCACCACAACCAACCGGCTACCCACACCGCTGCGCCACCAGCGAGAATCCAGGTGAAGTCGGCGTACTCAGAAACAATGATGAAGTGGTGGGCGGAGAAGGCCGACGCAGCCAACAACGCGCCGGCTCCTTTGCCGAGGCGCGAACGGAGATGGCCGTAAAGGAACCAGCGCCAGTAGATCTCTTCGATGGCTGAGTGAATCAACGAAAGGAACAGAGAAAAAGCGAAGTAGTGCTTGTCGATGGCGAGTTGGCGGATCTTGGCCGCGATCTGTGGTGCCATCTGCGCCGCGGCTCCGTTCAGTGGACCGTAATAGAGGATCGCTAGAGCTGCGGCGGCGACAAGACCGAACGCCAAGCCCCACGTCGCCGACCTGACCTTGCAGCCCCGTGGCGGGGTCGAGGGACGCTGCCAAAAGAACAAACAGACCCAAGGCCACAGTACGGTGAACAGTTTGGTGGCGGAGTAAAGAAGGGCGACTTGAGTTGCGTCCTGACATTGCTTGAAGTAGACGTAGGCGGCGAGCGAGGGCAGAAGCCCCGCCAGCAGCAACGCCCAGATGGGAATCGGTCGCTGTCTTACTCGATCAGCCATTCGTCGAGCAGAACGCGGCTCGTGACTCCGTCGGGGCAGGAGATCTGTGGTTCCTCAAGTCTCACCCTCAGCCAGCGAGCGGGCTGTCCGAGCAGATCCTGATTGATCCACTTTCTTCTTCCATCGGTAGCCGTTTCGTCGGTCGCGATCGATTCGTGCCCGATCCACCTTCTACGGTCGGTGGAGTGGGAAAAGGCGAGTTCGGGAACAGCGGCACAGAGAGAACTGCTTTCGAGAAAGCCCAAGCGTACTCTGTGGATGGGCTCCACTTCTTCGAGGTCGATGGTGATTTCAGCCGGAAAAGAATCAATGGTCAGCCAATTGCCGTCCAGAGCATCGACGGTCCCGAGCCAGCCATCGTTGAGGGTAGACCTGAGCGTGGGTGGCGGATCGTCTTCGCTGGCGAGGATATTGAGCGGTCGGCCACGACCCAGATGTTCCAATCGCCATCTCGCTTTGCGCAGGGGCGTCGAGAGCTTCTCGGCAACTCCCTCGTTGGGGGCCGCCGTGGACGCCAACGTTGCCGGGTCGTCGCTGGCAACGATTGGCACCAAAAGAAAAGTCGCCCGGTATTCCCCCGGGGGAACGCGAAAACGACGTGCGGGCACGGCATCATCCCGTTCGCCGCCAACGCCGCGGTGGGCGGCGTCGACCTGCAGCATCGAACCGCCTTCGCCGCGGGGTGCGATCGAAAAGGATGCGTTGGGAGCCGAGACGACCAAGAGTCCGTAGTTCGAAATTCCCCGCACCGCAACCCATTGAACATCGCTGCGGCGTCCGTGCTCCTGATCCCAGACATACGGCCGTTCGCGTATCGAGCGGAGTCGATGCCGAGCGACTTCGCCAACGGCGCGGTCAATGTAATTCTCTCCGGGTCCCCGACCCAACCATTCGATGGCGTCGAAGCGGCCTGCGAGGGGAATGTTGACGCCGACACGCGGAGGGTCTGGACCGGTGGGGTCTCCCAGCCAGTGAAGCGATAGCTCAATGATTCCTTTGCCGTGCACCGTCGACTGCAGCCGCATGAGCCCGGGATCGATGGCCGCATACTCAGACACCGCGCTGTACGAGGCGGCGCTGACTCTCCGTCCCACCCAGTCAGCTGGAAGGCCTTGGAACAGATCGCGAAAGACTGCGTCCACAGCGGCCAAGCCATTGGACCGCTCCAGCATTGTCGGCTGGCGCCACAGGCTGGGCCGGATCGGCCCATCCACCAGCACTCGATTGCGGAAAGAGACCGAGTTGACCAGCCCCGAAACCGGGTCGATTTGAACTTCTAGATCGCGGGTCGAAAGCTGAGGCCCAAGCTCGCCCGAAACCGACAGTTCAAATGCCTCTCCCGCTTCATCGCTGGAAGCGTTTACGATGGGACTGCGGAGAACGAATTGGTCCCGTGCCAACAGTGTCCCGCGCGGAAGGCCTGGTCGTGGCCGGCTTTGGTAGAGCTCCAAGGTCAGGTGCGAAGGGTCGCCGCCGGCGGTTCGAATTGCCTGGGCGACAGTGATCGGCACGGTCGCACCCGGACCACCACCGAGGCTTGGCAGACGCCCGGCCGCGACCACGGAGCCATCCTGCCGCAAGATCCAGCGGCCATAGGTTTCCCCCAGCTCCATCCCAGCCGAGTTGTTGACGAGACGAAAACTGCCGGCGCCGATGTCCGTGGCCTCGAATCGAAAGCGCCGGAACAACTCTGCGATCGAGTCGTAGCTGGGCCGGGCCTGCCCTCGAGGATTGATCAAACCGCGGTCGATGAATTCGGTTTGTTGGCTGTTGGTTGCGGTTTGCCAATGCGGCAAAAACCCACCGGCGACGACCGGATTTCGCTCCGCGATTTGCCAGTGTTCCTGCAGGCCCGCGCCGCTGTTGCCCAGCAGCGAGCCAAAGGGCCACAGCAGCAGGCTGTGGGTGACCGAACGAACTCGTCGTTCCAATAGACGCGAGCGAGGGTTCTGCAAAAGGCCGGCGGACCGGTTGGGAAGGAAGGGTCGAGTCGAGTCGTGGGTGGTGGCAAAGCGTCGCACCGAGTCGTCTCCGGAGACCAACGGCGCGGTGGCCAGCGGATCCACCCAGACCAAGGTCGAGGTGTAGTTTCTGGTCTCCTCCATCATCGAGATGGCGCGTTCGATCTGCGATGCTCCAAAAGCCGTAGAAAGTGCCCGGCGCAACTGAGGAAAAACGTAGATACCGAAGGCATCGAACCGTTGATGCCACTCCGGAGACAGAGCGGCAGGGAGGCGGACAGCATTGATCCCGGCTTGCTTGAGTAGCGCCAAGTGGGCTTCGATGGCCGCCGGAGTGGGTGCGGAGAAGGCGATATCCGCGTCCAAGGTGACGCCGTGGATGAGCTCATTTCGGCCGTTGACCGACAAGCCGCTTTGGTCGAAACTGACCCGCCGCACTCCTACCGCGTGCCGCCAGGAACCTAGCTCGGCGCCGTCGGCTCTCAAGAGCCGCAGTCGGAGTGGGTAGAGGTAGGGATCATCGCTGCTCCAAGGGCGAGTGGAGCGAAAATCGAACCGCAAGCGAGTCACCGTGTCTCGGTTGCGCGCCGCCTGAACCGAACGACGGACGCGGCGAGCGACTTGAGCACCGTCGGCGTCCAGCAGCTCGGCTTCAACGAAGACGGTGGTAGCTTGCTGTTGCTGATTCCCCATCGCGCGCAGAGTCGCCTCCAAGTCGACTCGAGCTCGCCGGCTAGCGGGGTTGTAGTCAGTGTTGACGGTGACGTCCTCGAGTACCACCGTGCCACGCGCGACGAGGTCGACGTCGCCGAGCAGGCCCGCTCGGGTCCAGTGCGTTCCGAGGTGCTCGCTGCTGGTACTCCATTGCGTCACCGTTAGGGCGATCTGGTTGGTTCCGGCGCGCAAGAAACGGGTCACTTCAAAGGCGGCGCCGAAGTCGGCGTTCTCGCTGTAGCCGACCTCTTCGCCGTTGACGCGTACCGTCACCGAGGAACGCACGCGATGCAACCGCAGCAGGACCGATCGCCCAATCCAGCTCTCGGGCAGGTCGAAGTCCGTGACGTAGATGCCGGCCGAGTTGGCGGAGTCCAGCGGCTCGTAAACGGGATTTTGATCGGCGCGCCGGGCGAGCACCTCGGATCCAAAGCCTTGTGCTTGCCAAGCCCCAGGGACTCGAATCTGCGACCACCGCCCGTCTCGTTCCAGCGAAGCGGCCAGGTCGGCGGGCACGTCGACCGCTCGATCGACCAAAAGAAAACGCCAGTCGCCGTTGAGGCTTATGCGATCGAGGCTTTCGTCGGCGGCTACGTCCCGAAGGGCCGCCATGGGCGCAACTTGATTGATCGAGACCACCTGTGGGTCCATCCACGGCGGAGTCGTAGATTGCCCGTGGCCGGAGGCGGCAACCAGAAAGCAGACCAGAAAGGAACGGCAACGGAGGCTCATAGGCCGCTTGGATCTTATGCCAGGGGGGTCGGAGGGTTCGGCGGTCGGAAGGCTCGCAACGGTAAAGCTCGGAACCGCAAGTCTTGGAACGGTGGACCTTGGAGCGGTAAGTTTTGGAACCGCAAGTCTTGGAACAATAAGTCTTGGAACCGAAAGTCTTGGAGGGCGGAGCTTTGCTAGGGTTTCGGGCCATGAACGAGTTCGCGGCCCGAACCTGGACCACCTTGTGCGACGATCAAGGTTGGATCGCTCTCCTTCCCGTCGGTGCAATCGAAGCGCACGGCCCCCATCTGCCACTCGGTACCGACACTTGGATCGCCGAGGCGATGGCAACCCGTGGCGCAATACAACTGGAGCAACACGGCATTCGGGCGGTCATCCTGCCGGTTCATAGTTACACCGCCGCTACCTTTGCCTCGGGATTTCCGGGTACCGTCGACACCGACCCCGCGGCCACCGAGAGTGCCATTGACGCGGCCGGCAGAGCGACGATCAAAGCCGGCGCGGCCGGATTCGTCGTCGTCAACGCCCACTTCGATCCCGCCAACATCGGTGCGATTCGAAGGGCAGTGACCAGGCTGCAAGACAGCGCCATTCGAGCGCATTTTTTTGACCTCACGCGGCGCAAGAACGCGCAGGCTCTAGGGGGTGAATTCGCCACCGGTGCCTGCCACGCCGGTCGTTATGAAGGTTCGTTGATGTTGGCGATTCGTCCCGACTTGGTCGATGAGAAAACTGCCGCCGGCTTGCCCCCGTATCCAGTTTCGTTGTCGGAGGCCGTCGGCGACGGCGCCACTTCTTTTGAGGAAATCGGTGGAGACCAAGCCTATTTCGGCTGGCCTGCCGAGGCTTCGAGAGACGAAGGCGAAGCCCTTCTTGAAACCATCGGCGAGTTGCTGGCCGCGGAGGTGACCGAGATATGGACGGCGCGAGAAACGGACGCGAAGCGATGAAATGGTTGAAGATTGCAGGCTCGATCGTCCTGCTGGGATGCATAGCCCAGTCCGCCAAGGCGCAAGGACACCTCCTAATTGCCAACAAGAGCGACGACACGCTCGACGTTGTCGATCTCGAAACAGGTCGATCTGTCCACACTTACGAGACTGGTCGGGCGCCGCACGAAGTGGCGGTGTCTGCCGATGGCGTATACGCCGTGGTCGCCAACTATGGCCGCGCCGACGGCCGCGACTTGACCTGGATCGATCTCCAAGAGCGAACGGCCAAGAAGCTCTCCATTGCCGGCCATCGAGGGCCGCATGGCGTGGTCTGGCTTGCGGCCGGCTTCCTGGTGACCGCTGAAGGTACGCGCGAACTGCTGCACTTCGACTCCGAAGCCAACCTGGTGCAGGCGATCGGAACCGGACAGTTGGTCTCGCACATGGTTACCGCCACCCCAGACGAGAAGCTGGCGTTCGTAGCCAATTTGGGCTCAGGATCGGTCACGGTGATCGATTTGGTGGAAGGATCCAAGATCAAGGACATTCGCACAGGACGCGGCGCGGAGGGGATTGCTACGAGCCCCGACGGCGCCGAAGTCTGGGTGACCAATCGCGATGAAGACACGGTTTCGATCATTGATGTCGAGCGCCTGCGCATCGTCGAGACCATCGATGTTCCTTCCTTTCCGATTCGCGCCGAGATCACCGCTGACGGAGCCTGGGTCTTGGTTTCAGCGGCGGGATCGGGAGAGGTCGTCCTGATTGACCGGGTGACCCGCCAAATTGCGCGCCGAGCAAGCCTAGCTCTCAGCACCGAAACTGGCAGCGATGGTCGCTTATTCGCCGGGCGCTTCGGAGAAAGTCCGGTACCCATCGGCATAGAGGTCGACCCCAGTGGTGAGCGCATCTGGGTCGCCGCCACGCGCTCAGACGTGGTCGTCGAAATGAGCTTGCCGGAGTTGGCTGTGCAGCGGGTCCTCACCGCCGGTCGACAACCCGACGGTCTGGCTCTCGCACCGTAAAAGCCTTGGTCGGTAGTTTTACTGGAACTTTTCAGCGCCAGGCAGGGGCCTGGTGTAGATGTCCGCCAGGTCGGCAACTGCGGCTTGCGCCTCAGCGCGGCGCCGGCGCAACAGGTCCCGCGTCCGTCGACCCAGCCGTAGCGCAATCAACCCTCGACCGGTATGCCAAAGTCCGTGCAACGTTTCGGCGACCCGGAGCGTGATCCAACCGCTAACCGGCGCGAGAACCAGCATCCAGGCTCCCTTCCAGCCCCAGGTTCGGACCGCCCACACGCACGCAATGATCCACGCCGCGGGAACCAGCAGGATTCCACTCATGACCGCGTAGGTGGCGCGTTGATGCAAAGGTTGCCGAGTCCAGCGCGGCAGGCCTCGCGCCAGCAGCCAAGGCACGGCGTGCAGCGCGAATCCAAATGCTGCGATCGGCAGCGCGATCAGTACGAAGAGCAACGAACGCAAGATCAGTCCGGAGAGGCGGCGCAAGGGCAACGATTCCAGGACTTGGCGATCGGTGACGCCGATCAGTTTGAGCAAGTCGTCGTAGGCGAGCACCGACTCGGCTGCGCCGTGGGTGCGCTCGGGGTGTTTTCTGAGCAGCTCCTGATAGGCGGCGCTGAAGCGCTGGTGGGTGTCGAAGCGATCGCCGGTCGCACGTCGCTCGCTACGGCCGGGCTCGCGGTAGAACAAGTCCACGGCGCGACGCACCAACCGCTGCTCGTCCCAGGAGCGATAGTTGAGGGTTACCGATTCGAGCCCCTCTTCGATCTTCCCGGTCAAAGATTCGACCTGAGACCACTGGTCCACGTCGGATCCGACCCGGACGTCAATAGAGTCGCCGATGACGATGCCGACGCGCGACCGGAAGCGATCCCGGGCGGAAAATGCGAGGCCGAACGGAACCACTTTTAAATCGACGTCGGGATGACTGATTACCGTTTGTAGAGCGATGCGAGCGGTGCCTGTCTTCATGCGTTGCAAAGATGGCGCGTCGTGGCTCATCCCCTCGGGGAAGATGCACAGGGACCCGCCGTTTGCTAAATGTGCGGCGGCAGCTTCGAAAGCGCTCTCGTTCTTGCCCATGTCGGCATTCGGGTCCTGCCGCCGATGGATTGGGATCGCACGGGCCAAGCGCAAGAACGGGCCGACTACGGGGTGGCTCCACAAGGTTGCCTTACCCAGGAACCGAGGAATGGGAGGCAGAAAGCCCATTCCGAGAGCAGGATCGATGAGCCCGTTGCCATGATTGCCAACAAAAATGCACGACCCGGAAGTCGGGATCCGTTCTCTGCCCAGGATGTCGATCTGGCGATAGAAAGTGCGCAAAGCGCTACGCGCGAGCAAGCGCAAAACCTTATCGATCCAGGTCATAGACGATCGCTTGAGGGACAGTCTCGTCGGACGCTCAATCGCTCCACGCCTCGGCCGCGTTACGCCCTGCGTCCTCGTTGACCCACCTCATGGCCACTAGGCCGAATAAAAACAGCACTGAAAGGGTCAACATTGCGGTGCGGTGCGATCCGGTGGTGGAGGCGATGCGGCCGAAGAGCAATGGGCCGAATGCGTAGGCAGCGCGCGACACCATGCCCAGAAAGCCGAAGAACTCCCCCGCCTTGGACACCGGCGACATCAGTCCCACCATCGCCCGCGACGCAGTCTGCAAAGCGCCGATACCAACGCCGGCGAGGACTGCGATGGCCCAATAGTGAAATCGATTGCTGGCGAAGTAGATGCCGACGCACCCCATGACCCAAAGTAACAAGACGCTCTGAATGGTGACGCGGCTGCCAATGCGATCTTGGATGAAGCCGAAAACCCAGGCGCCGGCCGCCGAGGCGAACTGCAAGAAGATGAACAAGGTGATCAGTTCGCTGGCGGTAAACCCGAAGGTGCGTTCGTAGATGATTCCGGCAAAGGCGATCACCACGGTCAACCCGGCGTGGTAAACGAAGTAGACGCAAAAGAAGCGCACCAGTTCGCGAAATTGACGCACCGATTGCGCTGTGTGCGCCAAGCGGCTGAACCCCTCGCGCACGTAGTGCGCCCAGCCCTCATGCCCGCGAGGTGCCCGTTCTCGCAGAAAGACAAACGTGGGGATGGCGGCGAGGGCAAAAAAAGCAGCCGTGATCACCCAGGCAATGCGCACATTGCCGAATGCGGTGGCGTTCTCTGCTGCGGTGAGCGCTCCGGGTTCTAGGTTCATTCCCGCCAAAAGCGGTCGCACCAGCAGTAGCGAAGCGAGGCCTCCGAAATAGCCGATTCCCCAGCCGATGGCCGAGATGCGGCCGACATTCTCGGGCGTCGACAGCTCGGGCAGGAAGGCCCCGGCGAAGTTCTCACCGGCGATGAAGCCGATATTCGAGATGATGAGCAAGACCATGGCCGACACCACGGCGCCGGGGACGGCGAAATAAAGGCCAGCGGTTCCCGCCACGCACAGCAGGTAAGAAGCGAACAAGAACTGTTTCTTGCGGCCCGAGCCGTCGGCGATGGCACCGATGATGGGTGCCAGCAACAGCACGATTCCGTTGGTGATCCAGATCGCCACCCCCCACAGCCAGTCGGCGTTGTCTCCCGCCACCACGAACTTGGTGAAGTAGACACTGAAAGCGACGGTGATGATGATGGTGGTGTAGCTCGAGTTGGCGAAGTCGAACATCGCCCAACTAAAGATCTCTCGCTTAGTGACCGGTAGGTCGGATGCGGTGGATCGCGACATGTCGGCCGATCTTACCGGCCGGTCGCCGCAGCCTGAACGCCCCATCTCCTTTAACGCCCCTTAGCCTTGACACACCACAGCCGTGATACACCATGGCCTTGTCACCGCGAATCCTCGACACCCCGTATCCTTGACACCCCATTTCCTTGACACGCTAGGAACGCGCCCCTAAGTTGTGCGCATGCAGGGAATCTCCTCAATTGACGGCAAAGCGGCGGTGGTGACGGGAGGCAGCCGTGGCATCGGTGCGGCGATTGCCGCTGCCTTGGCGGCACGCGGTGCGCGAGTGGTGGTCAGTTCGCGGTCGCAAAAACAGGTTGAGGAGAGCGCCGAAAAGCTGCGCTCCAAAGGCGCGGACGCCCACGCGGTGGTCTGCGATGTCTCGGACCCCGAGCAAGTCAGGAGTCTGGCGCAGCGTTCCCACGATCTGATCGGTGAAGTCGACATCTTGGTCAACAACGCCGGTTTTGCTCCTTCGGCGCCTTTGCGTGAGATCGAGCTGGAAGATTGGGAGAGAGTTTTCGCGGTCAACGTCACCGGCACACTATTGTGCACACAGGCGTTCGCGCCGCAGATGGCGACCCGCGGTTGGGGCCGGGTGGTGAACCTGGCTTCGATTGCGGGTCGAGTGGGAGCTCCCTACATCGCCGCCTACGCCGCCACCAAGCACGCGGTAGTGGGATTGACTCGCGCGCTGGGCGCGGAGATGGCCAAGACCGGTGTCACCGTCAATGCTGTATGTCCGGGCTATGTCGACACCCCCATGACCGAAGTTTCCATCGCGCGGATCAGGGACAAGACCGGCATGGAGGAAGCGGACGTGCGCCGCTATATGAGCGAATCCAGTCCCCAGGGCCGCTTGATGGATCCGGAAGAGATTGCGTATTTAGTGGCTTGTCTGTGCGAGGACGGTGCTCGGGGAATCAACGCACAAGCGATCGTCGTCGATGGAGGCGGAGTGCAAGCGTGAGCGGCAGAATCATCAATCCCGAAGAATTGGGTGCGCCGAAAGGCTTTTCGCACGGGATCCTGGCGCCGGCAGGAAGGACCCTCTTCGTCGCCGGTCAGATCGGCGATCATGCCGACGGCAGCATGGCGGACGGGTTTGTAGCCCAGTTCGAACAGGCACTCAAGAACATTCTGGCGGTGGTTTCGGCGGCCGGTGGCGACGCCGAGTCAATCGGCCGCATGACCGTGTATGTGACCAGCCGTAACGACTATCTCGACAACCTCGAACCGCTCGGCCGGGCCTACCGAAGCCAAATGGGGAGACACTTTCCCGCCATGGCCTTGGTGCAAGTGGCCGGGTTGGTCGAAGACGGCGCATTGCTGGAAATCGAAGCCACTGCGGTCATTGCAGAGGGCACGGAGGCGGGCGAGTGATCGAGGCCAAGTCGTTCTTGTACGAAGTCGACGAAGACACTGCCGTCGCAACCATCACTCTCAACCGCCCCGAGCGACTCAACGCCCTGACCTTTGAGGTCTACGACGAACTGACGGAGACCTTCGCTCAGCTCGACAAGGAAGAAGGGGTTCGCGCCATTGTTTTGACCGGAGCCGGCCGGGCTTTTTGTTCGGGCGGCGACGTCGAGGACATCATCGGGCCGCTCCTCGATCGCGACCCGGATGGGTTGCTCGAGTTCACCCGCATGACCGGTCAACTGATCCTCAACATGCTGCAGTGTCGCCGACCGATCATCGGCGCCCTCAACGGCACCACCGCCGGTGCCGGAGCGGTGATCGCCAGCGCCTGTGACGTGCGCGTGGGCGGTCTTTCTTCCAAAATCGCCTTCTTGTTCACCAAAGTGGGGCTGTCGGGCGCCGACATGGGGGCGTCGTGGCTGCTACCGCGCATTGTCGGGCTGGGCCGCGCCAGCGAGCTCCTGCTCACCGGGAACTTCATCTCGGCCGAGGAGGCGCACCGCATCGGCCTCTACAACCGCGTGGTGGAAGACGGGTTGGTGTTGGGTGAAGCGCGGGAACTGGCCGAAGCGCTGGCGCGCGGTCCTCAACGCGGTTTGGCGGTAACCAAGAAGATGCTGCTCCGAGAGCAGACCCTCGACTTCGAGCGCGCGATGGCCGAAGAGGTCGAGATCCAGGCCAAGCTGATGGAAGATCCGGACTTCCGGGAGGCGCATGCTGCGTTTGTGCAAAAACGCGCGCCCCGTTTCCAAGGATGACTCAAGATTGACCGAGAGCGAATCCCGAGAGCAATCCGGAGCCAAAGACTCATGACCTCGCCGTTCGCTTCCTCTCCGTTCTTCGTCGACGTCGATGCCTCTTGGGCGTCCAAGGCGGGTGAACTGGGCGAAGGGCTGGCCGAGGATTTCGCGGAGGATGATGCGGCGGCCCGCGACAGGGCCGCCGAGATAGCGAATCAATTAGGAGAGTCCGGCCTCGCCCGCGCCGCGATCGAGTCGAGCCCCGACCAACTGCGCGCTTGCTGCGCCATTCGCGAACGGCTGGCGTATAGCTCGCCTCTGGCGGACGCCGTGTTCGCGCTGCAAGCTCTCGGCACGCGTGCCTTGCTCATCGCCAATGGTTCAGGTCATAGCGACTGGATCGAGGGCGTAGCCTCGGGCCAGGCCATAGCCGCCTTCGCCATGACCGAACCAGAAGCGGGGAGCGACGTTTCCTCACTGGGAACCACGGCGGCCGCAGACGGAGACGACTACCTCGTCAACGGACGCAAGACCTTCATATCCAACGCCGGCATCGCCGATTTCTACACCACGTTTGCGCGCACCGGAACGCGAGATGATGGTCGCGCCGAAATTTCGTGTCTGTTGATTCCTGCCGACACTCCTGGATGCACCTTCGTCGAGGCCCAGATCCTCGCCGAGCCGCATCCACTGGGAACCATCGAGTTCCAAGATTGTCGTGTGCCGCGAACCCAGCTCGTGGGCGAAGTGGGAGAAGGATTCCGCTTGGGTATGCAGACCTTGGATTTGCTCAGACCGACAGTGGCCGCGGCGGCCTGCGGCATGGCGGCGCGAGCCCTCGACGAAGCGTCGACCCATGCCCGCGCAAGGCAGCAGTTTGGCAAGCCGCTCGCCCAATTTCAGTTGATTCAGGCCAAGCTGGCCGACATGGCGACCGAACTTGAGGCCGCCAGACTGCTGGTTGCTCGGGCGGCGTGGATGGCGGACACCAAGGCGGCCAACACTCTCGCTTCGGCTCAGGCCAAACTCTTCGCTACCGAGGCCGCACAGCGCATTGTCGACGACGCGGTGCAGATCCTGGGCGGTAGTGGTGTTTTGGTTGGCAACCCGGTCGAACGGCTGTACCGAGCGGTGCGGGCGCTACGGATCTACGAGGGCACGAGCGAGATCCAGAGGTTGATAATCTCGCAGCATGTCCTTGAGATCGTTTGATCCGAAAGGGCGTCGAGCTCGTTCTCTAGGATGGGGGAGGTCCCAGTGAAAATTAGAACTCTATGTTTGCTGACCGTGTCGCTCGTGTCAGCGGTCGCATCGCTCGCGGCGCAAACAGCGACCGAAGTTCCCAATCCAGTCGCCGAACAAAAGTTCCTGCTTGGCATCCAACGCGACTACGGACGGGTCCGCGCTTTGCTCGAGGACGGAAAGTGGAAAGCCGCAGACCGAAGCGCCGACCGGCTCTTTGACGACTTAGTCGCCGCAATTGTGGATGACAGTGACGATTGGTTCGGTCGTGTCCAGCTCTTCCGGGCGCTGGCAAGTGCCGGTCTGCAACAAGATCGCCGCGCGGCTTGGAACTGGAACATGGCGGTGCATCTGATGCCGGCCCTGGACGGTGTCGCACTATCCAAGTACGGCGATGCCGCCACGCGACTGGCGGCCATCCGGACCAACCAGCCGACCTACCAACTTGAGGACTTGTCGGCGCCGATCTCGGGCGAGGGCCTGGAGGTGATCGCGGCACCGGCTGGCGCCAGCGAATTGGTACCGCCGCGAATCGCTAAGTCCCAGCCGCCAAAATATCCTGCCGGTCTGTGGTTGGCGGCAGTCGACGAGGAACTCACGATCGAAGCCATCGTAGAAACCGACGGCCACCTAGTCGACGCGGTGGTGACTACGGAGGCGGTCACACCATTTCGCGTTTCGGCTTTGGACGCGTTGCGAGATTGGGTCTATGAACCCGCGCGCTCGTCGGGCGGCGAAGCCGTCGCCGTCAAAGTACGATTCCTGGTGCCCTTCTACCTGCCACAGCGCGAGCAGAAAAGGCTTTCCGGCGGAGCGGAGTGGTCGGCTGGGACGATTGGCAACTAGGGCTTTCGACCTGCCCTCGTACATTGGCGGGTAAGTGCGGTAGGCCAACGTGTGGAAACCTCCTGAACGCATTCGCCACGACTTATTGTCAGCCGACTGGCCGACCGCAGACGAAGCCGGTGGTTCTCGCCTGTTCTCTCCGGTTTCGATCGGGTCGCTTCAATTAGCAGAACGGACCTGGGTCCCGGCCATGGTGCCCTGGCGGGCGACCGAAGACGGGGACGTCACCGATGAACTACTGGCTTGGTACGCGCGGTTCGCGGAGGGCCAGCCGGGGGCCATTGTGGTCGAAGCCACCGGGATCCGGGATATTCCGAGTGGGCCGCTGCTGCGCATCGGGCACGACCGCTTCATTCCCGGTCTGCAGAAGCTCGTCCAGACAGTGCGCGAGGCCAGCGCCGGACGCACCAAACTGTTCATCCAGATCATCGACTTTCTTTCGATTCGCCGCCGCCCGGACCCGGACAAGTTTTTTGACCGCTACCTGGCAATCAGCGACCAGCATCGCGCTCACTATCCAGGGGTATCCGACGCGGGAATTCGTGAGGCTCTGAAGGCAGCCGGTGACGCCGAACTGGAAACCATCCTCAACGACCGCGAATTGGAAGACCTCCGCTTCGGCCACCGCGAACGGGTCACCGATACCGACTTGGAGCACATCGCCGAGTTGCCACAGGTGTTGCCCGGTCTTTTCGCTGGGGCCGCAGCGCGGGCGCGGGAAGCTGGCTTCGACGGGGTCGAACTGCACTACGCTCATGCCTACACCATGGCCTCGTTCCTCTCGCCGCTCAATCATCGGCAGGACGGCTATGGAGGTTCGCGCCAAAACCGCGTGCGCCTCCCTCTGGAGGTTCTTGCGCAAGTGCGCGCCGCCGTCGGTGCCGACTATCCCGTCGGCTGTCGCTATTTGGCGAAGGAGTGCATCGAGGGAGGCGGCGAAGTCGAGGACGCGGTCTTCTATGGGGTCGAATTCGCCAAAGCTGGGATGGACTTCCTATCGCTGTCCCGGGGAGGCAAGTTCGAGGATGCTAAACAGCCCAAAATCGGATGGCCTGCCTATCCCTACACCGGACCGTCGGGTTATGAGTGCATGCCGACTGCCATTTCAGACGCGCAGGGGCCGTTCGGGCGCAACCTGCCGGCGGTGGCGGCGGTGCGCGCCGCGGTGCGCTCGGAGGGGTTGGAGACACCGATCGTAGCTGCGGGTGGGGTCTCCACCTTTGAACAGGCCGAAGACATCCTCAGCTCGGGGCAGGCGGACATCGTCGCCTCGGCACGGCAGTCGCTGGCCGACCCCGACTGGTTCAAGAAGATGCGGCTGGGGCGAGGATCGGAGATCCGGCGCTGCATCTTCAGCAACTACTGCGAAGGCCTGGACCAGAAGCACAAACAAGTCACCTGCCAACTCTGGGATCGGGAGTCACTCGAGGAATCCAACATCATGTTGAGTATCGACGGCAAGCGCCGCCTGATCGCTCCGCGGTGGAATGAGGAGCAGGGAGAATGAAAGCAGCAGTCATCGGCGGCGGCCCCGGCGGCCTCTACAGCGCTTTGCTTCTCAAGAAGCAGGATCCGCAAGCCGAAATCGACGTCTACGAGCGCAACCGTGCCGACGACACCTTTGGCTGGGGGGTGGTGTTTTCGGATGCGACGCTGGCCAATTTCGCCAGCGCCGATGCCGAAAGCCATGCGGAGATCACCGCCGCCTTTCGCTCTTGGGACGCCATTCGCACTTGGATTCACGGCGAGTGGATCGAGTGCGGCGGCCACGGTTTCGCCGCCATCTCTCGTCGCGAACTGCTGCTGATCTTGCAGCGGCGCTGTCGTGAAGTCGGGGTCCGCCTGCACTTCGAGGTGGAGCTGGATTCTTGGGAAGCGGTGGAGGAATCGGCCGACCTGGTCGTCGGCGCCGACGGCGTCAACAGCGTTCTGCGCGCCCAAGCGAGCGATGCGCTGGGAGCGTCCGTAGCCATGGGAACGACGCGGTTTTCCTGGCTGGGTACGACCTTGCCGCTCGACGCCTTCACCTTTGTCTTTCAGTCCACCGACTGGGGGCTATTCCAGGTTCACGCCTACCCGTTTTCAAGCGACCCGAAATTGGGAGAGCTGGGCACTTGGATCGTCGAGTGCACCGAGTCGACGTGGCAAGCGGCGGGACTGGATACCGCTTCGGAAGAAGACACCGTGGCGTTTTGCGAACGGATCTTTCAAGACCACCTGAACGGACACTCTCTGCTCAGCAATCGATCCATCTGGCGCCGGTTCCCGACCGTGCGCTGTCAACGCTGGGGCGAAGGGAAGCGTGTGCTGTTGGGAGACGCGGCGCACACCGCGCACTTTTCGATCGGTTCCGGGACCAAGCTGGCCATGGAAGACGCCATCGCCCTAGTTGCAGCCCTCGGCCAAAACTCCGATGGCCAGAACTCAGACGTTCCTGAAGCGATTGCAGCCTACGAAACCGCCCGCCGGCCCAGTGCCGAGCGTCTACAGGAAGTCGCCGAAGTCAGCCGTGTCTGGTTTGAAACCTGCGAGGAGAAGATGGACCTCCCGCCCCTGGAGTTCGTATACAGTCTCATGACCCGTTCGGGAAAGATCGATCTTGAGGGTTTGCGCCGGCGCGATCCGGTCTTTGTTGAGAGGTTGGAGGCCTTTAGGGAGAGTGATTAGTGGCTAGTTGTGCATTCTCAGCACGTTGTTCAGGTGAGTGATCCTACTGATTGGCGGCAATCCATCAAGACTCATGTGCTGACGGTGGAAATTGTAGAAGTGGAGGTATAGCTTGAGTCGCACGCTACGCTGTCGGGAGTCTTGGTGGACCCATCGGTAGGCCCATTCCCGCATCAGGGTCTGGATAAAGCGCTCGGCCTTGCCATTGGTGCGGGGTCGGTATGGGCGTGTTCTGATGATGCCCAGGCCGAGATCTTTGCAGGTAGCGACAAAGCGCTTGGCAATGTAGCAAGGGCCGTTGTCGGTCATCACCGCCCGGACCTGGATCCCTTTGCTGGCAAACCAGGCCACAGCACGACGTAAGAACGCGATGGCTGAGCCCTGCCGTTCATCCGGTAACACTTCGACATAGGCCAGGCGTGAGCGGTCATCCACACAGACGTGAACAAACTCCCATCCGGCCCCGGGAGTGCAGTCGCGCCGGTTGCCAGTGACCCGGTGGCCGACCTTGCGGATTGCCGCCAGCTTCTTGATATCCAGATGGATCAGCTCGCCCGGAAACTGCTTCTCATAGCGGCGCACCGGCTCAGGAGCCTCAAGCGAAGCCAACCGGCCCAGCCCTGCACGCTTAAGGATCCTCCCTACCGTCGAGCGCGGTAAGCCCAGACGAGCGGCGATCTCACTGCCGGTCAAGCGCTGACAACGCAGCTCGATGAGCTTGTGCACGATCGCCTCTGGGGTCCTGGTCGGTATCCGGTGAGGCCGAGACGAGCGGTCCTTGAGCCCAGGCGCACCCTCGGCTCGAAAGCGGGCCAACCAGCGATAGGCCGATCGCTCGCTGAGGCCCAGGGCCTCAGCGGCCTCTCGCACCGTCCACCCCTCCTCAAGGACTCGACGCACTAGCAGGGCTCGACTTCGTGGGCAGCTTCGTGCATTCTCATGAATGTCCATCCGGGTTCTCCTTTGGGTGCTGATCGGTTACTTCCCAATCAGCTTCTCCGAAGAAACTCGGATGGACAACTCCTTTTACTGAACAACGTGGTGAGACAACACAGCTAGTGACTGGTGACGTAGGGGAAAGGCTTCGCCCTTCGGGCGTGTGACAAGTGACTCGTGACGGGGCGTTAGACCTTTCGTCATCCCGGCGGGTGGGGGCATGTGGGGCCGGGATCCCTCTTTGTCGTCCTGAGCGAGCGTTAGCGAGTCGAATGAACCTGGGGGTGGGCGAGCTGATTCATCGCCCCCCGCCCAGATTCCTCGACTCTCTCCGCTCCGCTTCGTTCGCTCGGAATGACATGCAGGGGAGGGCTTCGCCCTTCGGGCGTGTGACAAGTGACGAGTGACTCGTGACGGGGGCGTCAGATCTTTCGTCATCCCGGCGGGTGGGGGCATGTGGGGCCGGGATCCCTCTTTGTCGTCCTGAGCGAGCGTTAGCGAGTCGAATGGACTTGGGGGTGGGTGTTGATCATCGCCCTCCTCCCAGATTCCTCGACTCTCTCCGCTCCGCTCCGTTCGCTCGGAATGACATGCAGGGAAGGGCTTCGCCCTTCGTGCGAGTGACAAAGTGACGAAGTGACTCGTGACGTAGGGGAGGGGTTTATCCCCTCCCGCGTCGTTCAGCCGTCGGCCTGTCATCCCCGTGGGGGGGCGGAGAGCGGGGCGGGGATCTAGGCTCGCCAGCGAGAGAAACGGAGGTTCCCGCCCCCCACACGCCCACCCGCGGGAACGACGAAGAGAAGCGCTCGCGGCGTCATCCACTACCCACTACCCACTGACCACTGACCACTGACCACTACCGATACACTTCCTCTCCATGAGCCGCCCTCCCTACCGCGCCCGACTCGACGTCCAATTCGGCGACATCGACCAGGCCCGCATTGTCTACTACCCGCGATTTATCCATTACTTCCACGTCGCCATGGAGCAGTTCTTCCACGATGTGGTCGGCCAGGACTATCCGACGGTAATGAACGAGCACCGGCTCGGCCACCCTACCGTCCACCTCGACGTCGACTTCCGCATTCCCCTACGCTACGGCGACAAAGTAGAGATCGAAGTCGGAATCGGGCACATCGGCGAGACGTCGGTTATCTGGGACTACCGGGTGTTCACCAAGGGGTCGCCTGAGTTGCACGCGCGGGGTCGCGTGGTGACGGTGAACATCAACCTCGACACGTTCGAAAAGACTCCACTTCCCGACTGGCTGCGCGAGCGCATCGCTGGCTACGCCGAGGAAGTGGGGCAGATTGGAGAGTAGGCGGCAGAGTGCCGGCTGCCCTTCCGACAAACAGAGGCGGAACACCAGGAGGTAAAAGAATGAAAATTCAGAGCGTTGGCGTAGCGTCCGTAGGCAAAACAGCGTTGGTGATCTACGGTCTCTTGGGACTCTTTTTTGGTGCCTTGTTTTCTCTCGTTTCCATGGCCGGAGTAGCTTTGGGGGGAGGCGACGAGCCGGCCATTTTCGGCCTGCTGTTCGGCGTCGGCGCCATCATCATCATGCCCATCTTCTACGGCGTCATTGGCGCGGTCGCATGGATGATCGGAGCGCTGATCTACAACTTCAGCGTTCGTTTCACCGGTGGCATCGAAGTCAATTTGAGCGATTCGTAGCTGGTTTCGGATGTAGGGGTGGGGCTTGCCCCCCCCCCAGCCGTTATGCCCGGAGAGGGAGCCCGCAAGGGGCTCCCCTACATTTGACACATTCCCAATGTAGGGGCGGGGCTTCCTTCCGCCCACCGTTATTCCTCCGAGAGGGGGCCCGCAAGGGGCTCCTCGTTTTGGATGTAGGGCGGGGTTTACCCCCGCCCGCCCATCGTCATCCCCGCGGGTGGTTGGGAGCGGGGCGGGGATCCCGGGGCCTAGCCCTCGTCCCCGCTTTCCACCATTTCCCTCAATTTACCGCGATCGATCTTGCCCAGATGGGTGAGCGGAAACTCCTCCACAAAGGTCACCCGGCGCGGATGCTTATAGGGCTCAAGGCGTTCCAGTACGTACTGCTGCACTTGTTCTGGGTCCAATGCGGCCTCCGGCACGCTAAGAACAAAGGCGCAAGGCTCGGTGAGTCCGGAATCGTTCTCGACTCCAACCACGGCGCAGCGTTCGATATCGGGATGGGTGGCGAGACAGTCCTCGACCTCCTTCGGCGCCAACCACTTGCCCGACACCTTGAGGATGTCGTCCGAGCGGCCGTGGTAGGTAAAGAACCCGTCTTCATCTCGGCTCGCCAGATCCCCACCGACAAACCAGCGACCCCGGAACGCTTCGGCGGTGCGTTGGTCGTTACGCCAATAGCCTTTCGCGAGGGAGTCACCGGCGACCCACAGGCGCCCGATCTCATTGGCTCCCAAATCCTGCCCGTCATCATTGCGGATGCGGACGTCGAAACCCTCCACCGCCTGGCCTAGCGTCCCGGCACGCACGGATCCCGGACGGTTGGTGAGGAAGATGTGCCACATCTCCGCGGTACCGAGGCCGTCGTAGAGATCGCACCCGAACGCCTGGCGCCATTTTTCGTAGAGCGGTGCCGGTAGGGCTTCCCCGGCCGAAGTCGCAAACCGCAGCGACGAGCTGTCAACTTTCATGTCCTGCGCCGCGGCGACCATCTGGTTCACCATCTTGGGCACGTTGATCAAGATCGTGGGTCGAAATCGCTCCAAGTGTTGGAACACCACCTCAGGAGTTGGATGCTCTGGAAAAAGAACCGTGGCCGCCCCGACCGAAAACGGGAACAGCAAATTCGATCCGGTTGCATAGCCGAAGAACAACTTCGGAATCGACATGGTGATGTCGTCGGGTCCGTAGCCCATGGTCTGCTGGGCGTAGAGGCGGGTGGTGTTGAGGAACGAACGATGGGTCTGCACCACCGCCTTGGGCAGCCCCGTGGTGCCCCCTGAGAAGAGGAAGATGGCGGGGTCGTCGATGTCAGTCTGGGTTGCGGCGAAGTCAGCGTTCCCGTGTGGAGTCTCAGGATCGAGATCCTCTCCAACCACCACGAGCCGAGGCGCACCCGTCGCGTTGGCCGCCGCCGTCGCGAACGATTCTTTTACCTCGGTATCCACTAGCGCCCACGGCGCGTCGATGTAGTCGAAAATCCTGGTCAGGTTGTCGGTGGCCAAGTGCGGATTCACCATCACCACCACGCCGCCGGCCTTCAAGATGCCGAAAAACGCCCCCACCCAGGGAGCGCCATCCGCCATCGCCAACAGCACCCGCTCCTCGCGGCGCAAACCGGCGTCGGTCAGGGCGTTGGCGTAGCGATTGGCGAGTACGTCGACTTCGCTGTAGGTCCAGGCGCGGTTTGCGGTCAGGATCGCGGTTCGGTCGCGACAATCGCCAGCAGCGTTATCGGTTAGGAACTCGTCCGCGATATTGAGCTGTTCGGGCACGGGATGAATTTACTTGATTCCAGCCGGGAAGACTTGACCCGGCTCGATGTTACTGTTCTCGCACCAAGTGGCGTAAAGGCACAGGTTCGAATGGGGGAGTTCAAATGGAACAGATGAAAATATCTCCACGATTGCTGAGTTCGTCGAGTTGGAATGACGAGGAATCAAAGAACGTAGAGATCGTTGCCGAATTTGTACAGCACTTAATGATCGATCATGAAGTGGACAAGGTGCTCGAGAAGTTCAGCAGCAGTGGATACGTTCAGCACAATCGCAACATTTCAGACGGAATGGCAGGAATCGCTGATTACGTAAGGAATTTTGCCAAGCGTTTCCCTGACTTCACCTACGACGTCAAGAGAATTGTCGCCGACGGCGACTACGTCATTTTTCACTCCCACGCGACAGTCAAAAAGTCTCATCGTGGGGATGACAAAAAAGGCTTCAATATCATCGACACCTGGCGGCTTGAGAACGGAAAAATCGTTGAGCACTGGGACGCGATCCAAGCGCTGGATTTCTCGATGAGGCTTTATGCTCTGTTTGCAGGCGGAAAGTTAAGAAATGCGAATGGAGTGTTCTGAGCGCGTAAGCGCAGTATTGGTCTGCCAGTCGCCTGTCGATCAATGAAATGGTCGCGGACCACGTTTCCGCCTGGAGCCAGGGCGGCGACTAGCCAGCCAAGGACTGCCAAATGTTCTGTATCACCCACAGTCGGGCCAAAGGCAATCGATAAAGTTTTGTGATGTAGTGGTAGGAGAAAGAGGACGAATGCTCGCTTATGGAAGACTGAGCAGAACTACATTGCCGTTGGGTTTTGGATGAGACCGGTTATTCACCTTGAGCGCCTACGTCGACACTTTGAAGCGGCACGCCGTAGCTACGACGCTGTCACGCTGCTTGATTTGTCCCATTCGCTCAGAATATGGGCGGACCTGAAGGAGACCCTACCGGCGGCCTTTCCTAGATTTCAATCAACGATAGCTTTCAGGACTGCAATTCCAGCAAGAAAAGTGCTACGAGCTGCTCGCGGCCACGAGTACGTTTTTTCATACCTGCCAGGTGGCACCACTACGTACGCGAGCAACGGCCATCTTGCGTCAGGTCCAGGCATGGAAAAGGGCCGCAGTTTCACAGTTGGAGTTTTGGTTAGGCCTCAAAGAGATTCCATCGAGCTCAAGAACTTCTCCGTTGTTTTCGCACCGCTAGAGCAGTCCCTAATCAGGGCGCTCAGAGCAGAACAAGTGAAGCGTTGCAACTACGTGCATTGGATGGGAGCCGAGGCAGTTAGATTAAATTTCCCTGATGCAGACGGAAATTTGAAGCTAACAACCCTTTCAAGGGAAAAGGTGATCCGCCGCGTCGCCAATACGTTGGATGGTTCGCATCCTTCCAGGCCATCAAGCGAAGTGCCGGAAAACGAGTTCGACGCCGCAGTTAGGCGGTTGCTCCAATTTAGAGTTGGAGGTCTACCCCTTCCATATTTCGTATTACTCAAATGCGCACAAGATATCGTGCAAGCAGCGCCCAAGTTGCTAGGTGTTGCCTGTACTAAGTAGGGCAGTTCGATCTATCAGCTGCCGATCCTGGCGTTGAGTCTTCGAGAAGGTCTTGGCCCCCTGCTTCGAAATCGCTGCCGCGATTGCGGCCCCGTTTTCACTACGATGTCTGGCAATGAGCCTTCACTCGCCACCCAACGTGATCAACCAGGATGCGAACCATGAGTAACCTTTTTGCCCCGCGCATTGGCGGAATCCTGAGCGCCGACATCGCCGTCCCCGAACACGAGCGTGAAGTGCGCTTCTACTCACGTGTCCTCACCACGGGCGAGAACCCGTTTTGGCGCGAGGATCTGATGAACAACCTGGGCATGCCGATCGTCGGCTTGGGCGAGCGCAGCGCGGAAGTTGCTCACCTTCCGCTGCAATGGATGCCGCACATTCAGGTTGCCGATGTGGCGGCCAGTGTGAAGCGTGCGCTCGATCTTGGCGGGAGCCAGCTGATGCTTGATGAGGAGAACCGATGGGCGGCGCTGCTCGATCCGAATGGGGCGGCGTTCGGGATCATGCCAGTGGTTTCTGCGGAGGCGATTCCACCGACTGACGCCGCCGCGGCGGGTGTGGGCCGCATCGCCTGGCTCGACCTGACGGTCTCCGACGCCTCGGCAACCCGCGACTTCTATCGACAGGTTATTGGCTGGTCGGTGCAAGATGTCGAGATGGAGGGCGCAAATGCGCGCTACTCCGACTACAACATGTGCGGCGACGATGGAAATCCAGCAGCCGGAGTCTGTCACGCACGAGGTGCGAACCAAGGTCTGCCACCGATTTGGATGATCTACCTTCCAGTGGGCGATCTCGCCGAGAGCCTCCGTCGCGTGCAGGAGGAAGGGGGCAAGATCGTCAAAGCGACGCCGCGGGCCGGTGGAGAGTATGAGTACGCCGTCGTTCAGGACCCGGTGGGGGCGTACTTCGCGTTGGTTCCGGGATAGAGAAGGTTTAGCGGCCCAACAAGTCGCTGCTGCCAGACTAGGTGCCAGAGAAATTCTGGGGCGACTTCCAGTCTTGTCTGGTTCTTTGGTCAATCCAGTAGAGTGTTTGTTCCGATGAGTTCAGGCATTGAGCTTACAATCATGGGCGATGTTGAGCTCGGCCGAACGGTGGCGGAACTCTGCGAAGCCGACTCTGGTTCTTACATCGGGTCGGTGTACGAGGAACTGGACGGGTGGAAGCACGACATTCCGGAAGAACATCTCTCTCCGGAGATTCTCGCCGCCATCGAGGAGGCCAAGTGCCACTTGAGGCTATACGTAAATCGCAAGGGCGAAAACGCGCCACCAGGTCTAACGGCAGCTGGTTTCTCACTCTGGCTCCTGGAGAAGACCGACGGTACCGCGGCGCCAACGAACTCGACAGCTCCTGCGTGCGCTAATTGCGGACGTACTTTCGAAGGCAGGTTCTGTCCCTCGTGCGGGCAGGACCGGGAGGAAGGGGTCCCTTCGGTCGGCCATTGGGTTCGAGAGGTGTTCTCTGAACTCACGTCGTTTGAAGCTCGTCTCTGGCGATCACTGGTAGCGCTCGTCGCCCGTCCAGGGGTGCTTACAAAGGCTTGGCTCGAAGGGAAGCGACAGTTCTACACTCGTCCCATCCGACTTTTCCTGCTGGCTCTACTCGTCGTCGTCGGGCAAGCTGCATTGATGGATTCGGACGACCGTGTGCTCACCGAGATTCTCAGCGGGCTCTTCGAAGGCCTGGGGGCCGATCATGAGCAGGTAGATCAGATTCCCAGCGTGGTCTCTCGTGGATTTCGGTGGTTTGGTCTCGCGATGGTGCCAGTGACTGCGTGCATCTTGGGGGTTCTCTTCCGGCGCAGGCCTTTTGCAGGGCACCTCGTCTTCGTGCTCCATATTTTTGCGTTCGTCCTGCTGCTCTACGTGCTGATGCTTGTTGTAGGTCCAGTGGCCAAAGCGATCCTCGGCGAAATTGCCGGAACCTTCGTTCCCCTCGCTGGGCTCGTGTTGGTGTTGCTCACATATTCTTATAGGGCGCTCCGAACGGTCTACCACGAAGGTGTCATTGGAACATCGGTGAAGTTGCTGGCGGCTTTTGTGATGACGATGGTTGTGTGGCTTGGCGTAGCGGCAGCATGGGTCGGGGCCGTGGCCATTTCTGACTTAACTTGATGCTGGTGAAAGAAAGGGTCACCGGAGTACCCCTCGGGACAATCTAGCTAAGCGCTCGCGCGTACCGTTGAAGCAAGTTTGCGCGAGTTGCTTTCTTGGACTTGTTGGGCACCGAGGTTGGTCGGCGAACAATGCCGAGTTCGTTATCATCAACTGGGTTTGACTGAGGGATCGGTCGAGCGCGCAATTTGTTCATCTCAAGGAGATTTCTGACTATGAAAACCCCTGTTCGCGTTGCCATTACGGGGGCCGCCGGCAACATCGGCTACGCATTGACTTTTCGCATCGCCGCTGGCGACATGCTCGGCCCGGACCAACCCGTGATCCTCCAGTTGATCGAGATTCCCCCCGCTCTAGACGCTTTGAATGGTGTCATTATGGAACTCAACGACTGCGCCTTCCCTTTGCTTGCCGGAACCGTCGCCACAGCGGATCTGGCGGAGGGCTTCAAGGACGCCGACTACGCCATGCTGGTGGGGGCACGTCCGCGTGGCCCGAGCATGGAGCGCAAAGACTTGATCGGTGCCAACGGCAAGATCTTCGGGCCGCAAGGCCAGGCCATCAACGACAACGCCTCGCGCGACGTCAAGGTGCTGGTGGTCGGCAATCCTGCTAACACCAACTGCCTGATCGCGGCCGCCAGCGCCCCCGATCTCGACGATCGCCAGTTCACCGCCATGACCCGCCTCGACCACAACCGCGCCAAAAGCCAATTGGCGGAAAAGACCGGAAAGCACGCCAGCGACGTGCGCCGCATGACCATTTGGGGCAACCACTCGGCGACCCAATATCCAGATATTTCGCATGCCACCGTGGACGGGCAGGCGGCGACCGACCTCGTCGATGCCGACTGGTATCGCGACGAGTTCATTCCGCGGGTGCAGAAACGCGGCGCTGAGATCATTCAGGCGCGTGGCGCCTCGTCGGCGGCGTCCGCTGCTTCCGCGGCGATCGACCACATGCGCACCTGGACCGTCGGTACCGATGAAGGCGATTGGGTGTCGATGGCGATTCCCGCTGATGGCAGCTACGGCATCGAGCCGGGCGTGGTCTATTCCTATCCGGTCACCTGCCGGGAAGGCGGCTACGAAATCGTTGAGGGACTGGAAATCGATGACTTCAGCCGCGAGCGCATGGATGCCACCGATCAAGAGCTGCGAGAGGAGCGTTCGGCGGTCGAAGACTTATTAGGTGGCCAACACTAGTTAGTGTATTGGCAATAGGGAAAGCGCCGGCATTCGAAGGTACGAGGGGATGAAGAGACTTGTAGGGGTGTCGCTGCTTGTGCTCCTTGGTCTGCTGATTGTCCCGGTACTGTTCAAGCAAATCGTCAAGCCGGAACCGCGGAGCTTTGAGTGGATAGAGCTAAAGGAAACGAGCTACCAAGAGGTTAATTTCCGCAACTCTGTGCAGCACTTAGAGCTAGCTGGCATGTTATTTGTCCCAGCGGGTGAGGGCCCGTTCCCCGCAGCCGTGATCATCCATGGATCAGGAACTAGCCATCGTGATAGCGGCTGGTATCTGACGGTCGCACAGTTTCTCCAAGAAAACGGGATTCTAGTTCTGCTTCCTGACAAGCGGGGATCTGAACAATCGGAAGGAGATTGGCGAACGGCAAGCTTTGAGGACCTCGCCACGGATACCGTGGCAGCCGTAGATTTCCTAATCGATCAATCGGAGCAGCCTATCTCCGATATCGGAATAATCGGTTTGAGTCAGGGAGGCCATATTGCGCCCGTTGTCGCTGATCAAACTCAAGACATTGCCTTCCTGGTGAACATCGTGGGTGGAGCTGTTCCGATGCATGAATTACTCGTGTACGAAGAAACTCACAACTTGCGGGGAATGGGTATCTTGCCCGGCTTGTCGGACTTTCTTGCCTACCCGTCAGCTTGGTCCATCATTAGGTTCCGACAGAGCCGATTTTGGAATGCTATTGGGAACTTTGATCCAGTTCCTTATTGGCAAAGGCTCACCGTTGAGTCGCTGGTCTTATATGGTGAAAATGATATGAATGTGCCCTCGAATAGGAGCGCCAACATCCTGCGATCTCTGGGCAAGACAAATATCGAGGTGCGGATCTATGAGGGCTCCGGCCATGCGCTTGAATCACCCGAAGGTGACGGTAATAGCATTTTCCGGGAAGACGCACTGAGGGACATCCGTGACTTTATTCGGGCAGTCGTGGAGGAGGCCTAGTTTTTCTAGCCTCGAGATCAGTCTATTCATTTGATCTGGCCACCTGCCAACTCGCTGGAGCGGACGCCGCTTACGATAGGTCTGAAGGTGAGAGTACTCGGAGGCGCCGCTCAGCTCGCAGCCGTTGTCTTAGTGGGGCCGAAGCCACCGCGTTACCAAACAGGGCTCGCTGCCTGTCGTTGGCCGGGCGGTCTAAGATGATTTCAGTCGCTTCCAGGTCGCGACCAGGACGTATCCGTTGATCGCGATGCCAGTCGCGAGGAGCAGCCCAGCGGCGCGAATCCAGGTCAGTGAAGATACCGCCAGCCCGTAGGTCAGCGCGGGAACGCCTGCAAGCCATAGCATCAAGACCAGTGCTTGGCTGGCGCGGGGCGTAGACCGCAACGGCGACGGAGGAGGCGTCTGGTAGTCACTGTCGGCGAATCGCCACAGCCATGCAGCAAGAGGCAGCAGCCGTCCCGAAATGCCGACGACAATTTGCGCCAAAAATCCGACTAGGAATACCACGCCGTAGGCCAACGCGGCGCCGATCTTCCACCCTGCCGGCGGACCGATCAGCAGCGCGAGCCCAAGCACAGCGGAGGCGATCAGATATGCGATCGCGACCAGTGCCTGAATGGTGGGGTAATCCGGCCGGCGAAGATGTTTCGAGGCCGGTCGACGGTTGGCGAGCATCCATCGAACGTTGCGAATGAAAACTGCGAAGGCGGCGAAGACGATGGCGGCAAAGACCACTGCCGATCGACTCTCAAGTGCCAACGAGGCCGCCAAGCCGAGAGTGCCGACCTCCAATAGAACTCCCGAGCACCAGATCCAAGAACCGGTCGGCATCGCGGCCGGCAGAAACATGGGCAGAAGTCGGTAGCCGGCCGCGAATACCATCATCGCCGCCCAGCCGAGAGCCGCCAAATGCGCGTGTGCCCAGACGTTGGAGAGATTGGTTCCCGGCAGAAACGGCCAACTTTTGTGGATGGCGATAGCTACGCCTGCCCCCGCCGCCAGGATCAAGCTGAAGAAAGAGAAATAGAAGTGCGCCTTCACTTCGCCCGGAATCTTGGCTCGCCCGATTGCGCGCCAGAAGCGGGCGATTGGAATCGCCATTCCCACCACCAAAGTCCCTGCCGCCCAGGCCATGCCGGAGGGCTCGTCGAGCCAGAAGTGCCCGGCCATGCCGACGATGCCGACGCCAACCAGGGCGAAACCCCAGAGATCGGTCTTCCTCGGCGAGACCGGTGATCGTAGCGCCAATGGCGCCACCATGTGCAGCGCGCCGAAGATCGAGCACGTCACCCACCCCAAGGTCACCAAGTGCACCACGGCGATCATCTTGGGGTGGTAATGGAACCCAGCGATCGACTGCGGCTTCAGAATCAAGACCGCCATCGCCAGCAGGAAGCTGGCGTAGGCAAACGACCAGTAGGCAACCACCGCACGGCGGTTGGGGAGCCGGTTTCGGCCGCGCTCGGCTCGTCCTGGGACTCTCGGAATCTCGGATTCTGCGGCGGCAGCTTCCAGAGTCACCGTGTGAATCCTTGGCAGTCCGCGGCCGGCCTAAAACTCGACCTTGAACGGTTTCTTGAGAATCAGTGCGAAGGGAATCGAAAACAGCAGCAGCAGCCACACCCACTTGGGCAACAGCATGAAGACGGGAGTTTCCGGGTAGGGGACGGAGATCTCTCGGATGTTGCCGGAAAGGGGGGCTTCCGAGGGGTAAAGAAGTTGACCGAGGAAGTTTCCGGGGCGTACCGGCGAACGCCGCACGGTGCCATCGGCGACGGTGAGTTGCTTAACGGCTTCTTCTCCATTGATGGAGACGGTGACCTGATGGTCGCCGACTTCCGTCGGCCGCAAGCGCCACAGAACTTCATCGCGACGGCCGACCCATAGCGCCGGGGTTTCGACCTCAATCCCAGCCGGCGCGGTCAGTTGCGCGGCTGGCTTGCCGTCCAGGGTCTCGGCGACTTTGGCGGTGAGTACCACCGACTCATTGAGGTCCAGCCCCTTGTAGCCGTAGTGGGCATGGAGATGGGAAAAGAGTGGCAGCATCGGCACCGCCATGATCAAGATCGGCAGCAGCCAGGCCCCTAGATAGCCCCCCGCCCAGCGCAGCATGTCGACAATGGCGCGGAAGGTGGCGCGTAGACTGTCATTAAACAAACGCAGTTCCAGAATCGCCCCCTGCAGGTTGCGCTTCATGCGATCGGACAGGCTCGGATTGAGAGTCCATTTGATGATCGGCATGGCGATCAGCGTGATGATGAAGGTCGCCGCGGCGATGCCGATCCAGGCCGGTAGCCCAGAAAAAAGACCCAGGAAGAGGTCGACGATACGTCCGAGGAGTGCGTTGATGGCGGTCATTGTAGGTTTGGTGCTAGCTCCTGCTGTCATGTCGAGCGAACGGAGTGAGTCGAGAGATCTGGAGGCGCCATGGTCATCGCGGCACAGCCCGTCGCCTAACGCCCTCCACCCAGATCCCTCGACTCCGGCCTTCGGCCTGCACTCGGGATGACATTGGGAGGACGTTTCTCACGAAGATTCATTCGACTACGAGATGTACCCCAATCCCTGCAGGCGCTTTTTGATCTCTTCTTCGCTCGAGGCGTCCTCGAGCTGCGCCAGCTCCTTCTCGAGCGCATGGGTGATGAACTCGGCCGGCGAAGAGTAGCCGGCGATCTCGGCGTAGCGGCGGATCTTGGCCATCAACTCTTTGTCCAGTTTGACTTTCTCGTAGGCTCCTAACATTGCTATCTCCTCGAAGGCTCAATGAGCGTCGCTTTCCTGTGGGAAGGCTCCCGCGCCAAATTCGGCGACCACGGCGGTGGCCAGGTCGCGCAGGCTCACGACTTCGGTTTCCAGTTTGCGATTGGCAAAGAACACCCCTGGCACGGTGGTGTGGTCCATGGAGTGGTCACCGGTCCAATTGCCGATGTTGTCGAACATATAGTCAGGGCTGAGCGTGCCCAGCGCTCCATCGGAGTCGGTGCGAACGCCCTTGGCATAGCCGACCAACATATCGGGTCCGACTTCCAGGGCGCCGCGGTTGTTGAAGAACTCGTCGGCTTTATAGATGCGGGTCACGATCGGGTCGCCGGTCTCAGGATCGGTCGCCGCCAGCAGCTTTTCGCCGATCTCCGCCAACAGTTCGTCGGCCACCAGCGGATCGACGATGCCCTGCGATTCTCGGCCCCGCTGATTGGCGTAGAGGCCGTTGAAGCCGGCCCCGAAAGCCTGCGTTTGCGACCAGTCGACGTTGCGGAAGAACCCGGGATCGCTGACCAAGTTCGGATCTTTGGCGACCAAGTACCCTTCATCTCGCAGCCACGAATTGAGGTTGAACGAGCGCCGCCAACTGGCGAAGCCATGGTCGGACATGACGATTAGCGTGGCTCCCTCGGGAAGGTGATCGAGGGCGTAGCCGACGATGCGATCCGCCTCGCGATAGAGGTTGGGAACGACGTCGGCGTACTTTGCCGCGGTCTCCGGGTTGTAAGTCGGATGCTCGGGATCGGTCACACCCCACATGATGTGAGAGACCTGGTCCAAGTTGCCGAAGTAGTAGAAAAAGGTTCCGCCTTGAAACTGCGGCAAGAGGTATTCGAACTGATCGACCAGCTCCTGGTGGGCAACCTCGGCTTGCGACAGGAACTCATCGCGGGTGATGACTTCCTCGGTCAGCGCTTTGGTGTCTTCCGGCATCCCCTGAGTGAAGAATTCGCCGGTCGCTGCCGCCAGCTTCGCCGCATGGTCTGAGGGCGTCGAAATCGGCATCACCGGAGCTTTGGGATCGATCTGCAACGGCGACGCGTAGAGCTCGACTTCGGGGCGCACCGACCGCAGATAGAACCGCGTGGTTGCCGTGATCGCTTGGGTCGGGATCATTTCGAAGGTGACCGTGACCCAGTCGCTCCATTCGCCGGGTTGCAAGACGACGCCGGGTTCCTCTCCGACTTCGACTTCGACCACATCGGATTCAGGATCGAAAGTGACCACCAAGGGTGACTCGAGGCGTTCGCCGTCAACCCGGAACGGATTGGGTGGACCCAAAACCGAGCCTGTTGCGCGGTCTTCCCAGAAATCCAGACCCTGTACCTCGACGCCGTCAACGTCCTGGTCGAAGAACAGGGCGGTGGTCCAGAAGTTGGCGGTGCCCAGGGTGCCGACGAAATCCGGCGTTCCCATCCCCGACAGCTCGCGTGTTGCCGTGCCCGACGGAGGAAAGTTGACCGGCATTCGGTAGATCCAGGTCGGCACGCCCGCGCCCTCGAGTACGCTCCAGAAAGGCGTTCCCCGTCGCAGGAGGCGCACGTCGCCGCCACTCGGGATCTGGTACTTGCCGAACTTGATCAATGGCTCGGTATCGCCTTCGGTCTCGGCCATGGCGCTGTAAGGAAAGTAGGTCTCAGGATCGCGATGGATGAAGTCGAAGATTCCGTGCCCGCCCGAGTCCATGCCGGTGATGAAGTCGGACCAGGCGATCGGCGACAGCGGCGGCACTGAGGTCTCCAGAGATTGTCCGTGGCCTTCAATCATCAATTCTGCGAAATGGGGAAGCTGCCCTTGGGAGATCATGCGCTGGGTGTAGTCCCAGTCCATACCGTCGATGCCAATGATGATGAGGGACTTCTCGTGCCCCGAGTCGGCTCCCCCGCCGCAGGCGCCGAGGCCGAACGCCGCAGCTAGAGCGAAGAGTGCGATGACGAACTTCTTACCTATCATTGCGCTCCCTCCGTCGACTCACCGCTGAGAGTCGAGCCCATAAGAGCCGGCCCGCTGAGAACGGGGTTCTCAGCGCGGAACAGGGCCTTGCCTTCCATGTGCTGCGGTGGTTGGATGCCGAAGAGTTCCAGCGCCGTTGGGGCGATGTCCACCAGTGCCGGGTCATCGTCATCGATGGCGAGGTTCGAGAACAGGACTCCCGGCACCTGCCTGGGGTCAACGCAGTGATCGCCGCTCCAGGCTTTGGTGTTGTCTTCGAAGGTCGGTCCGGAGACCATACCGGAGGCGGAGTCCCAGGAAATGCGGTAGCCGGGGTTGTAACCGATTAGCAGGTCCGGCGCATTGCGCAGGTACGGACCCCCATAGAGTTTGGTGGTGTCGAACACCTCTTTGATGGCTTCTTCGTTCTTTTCGTCATCGCGCAGCCCGTTGAGTTTGGCGATGAGTTCATCTTTGAGCGCCTGCGCTTCATCTCCGGGCTCGACGATTCCTTCTTCCTCACGGCTGCGCACGTTCAAGAACACGCCGGTCAGACCCAGTGAATAGGCCCGCGTCTTGGACCAGTCGACATCGCGCAGCCATTCGGCCGAGCCATCGGTTCCCTCTTTGAGTGTCAAGTAGCCGTTGGCGTAGAGCCAGGCGTTCAGATTGACGCCGCGGCGAAACGAAGCAAATCCGTGATCGGAAAGGACGAATAGAAGGTCTCCCTTCTTGAGTTTCTGCATCACCCTGCCCACGAGAGCGTTGTTGTGTTCGTAGAGCTTGGCGATGGCGTTCTTGTGCTCGGCGTCTTCCTTGCCGTCCGCTGCTGGATGGCCTTCCTCCAGATAGCGCCAGAACATGTGCTGGATGCGGTCGGTACCGTCGAAGACGCAGACCAGCGACCCCTCTTTTTGCTTCTCCATGGCGGCAAAGAACATGTCTTCGCGCTCTTTGTCGATGTCGTAGGTCTGCTGCAGAAAGGCGGCATCATCGGTGACGTCCTCATTGAGCGCCCAGGTGTCCTCAGCCAGGCCGAGGGTGGCATAGGGGCCGATCTTCTTGGCCAAGTAGGTGGCGTAGTACGAAGGGTGTGAGATCGGCATCGCCGGACTCTCGGGATCGAGGTTGAGAGGGGTCATGTACAGCGAGACATGATCATCGGCTTCCAGGAGTTGCACCCGAACCAGGGCCGGCACCTTGATCCCAGGAGCGGCGCGGAACTCGATCTTGATCCAATCCGACAGCTCCCCCCCGACCTTGAGGTCTACTTCGTCATCGCCAATGGTCAACTTGGCCTTTGAACCGCCATTCGTGGTCAAGGACAGTGGCACCGCCATCGGTGGTTCGCCTTCAACGTAGCTGTTCTCGGGCCCCTCAATCTGCGCATCCCAACGACCCGTGGCCGTGCCGTTGGTGAGCGGTACGCGGATGCCGCCCTCTTTGAAGGCGGAGTCCGATTTGCGATTGGTGAACAGCAGGAAGGTGCCCTGGGTGCCGAGCAAATCCGGCACGCACATGGCCGAAAGTTGCGCGCCGTAGAAACGATCGGGTGGAAAGGTGATCGGTACTCTCAGCACCGTCGACCAGATGTAGTGGTCGCCGAGGATGGACCAAAACGGCTTCGACTTGCGCAGCAGTCGAATCTGCGGTTTCTCGGTCGGAATGCGGTACTTGCCCAGTTTGATTTTGGAGAGCAGAGCAGCACCACGTTTGGGCACGCTCGAAATTTCGGTTGACGACAGGACCGGCAAATACGTACGTCGGTCCCGGTCGAGAAAGTCGTAGATGTTGTGCTTGGCGGGATGAGTGCCGGTCGAAAACGACGACCAGGCCACCGGAGAAATCGAGGGAAAGGTCGTTCGCAGCTTGCTGTAGGTGCCCTGTTCGGCCAGCTTCTCGAAGTTGGGCAGTTTGCCCTCGGCCATGAAGCGGTCGGTGAGCTTGGGGTCCATGCCGTCGAGTCCGACGACGATCAGACGCCGCACCCTCGATTTGCCGCGCTTGGGCTTCTTCCACGCCCGCCATCCCATGCGAAACGGCCAGGTGAGAATCGCCAAGATGGCGACCACCAAAGCCACGATCACAACACCGAAGCTCGCCACCAGGGCAAAGCCGGCACCCGGTCCGATGTAGGCGGCCGCAGGGGCCGCCGACAAGGACAAGATGGCGAATGCAATGAGCCCTCGTGTCAACAGCCACCGCGCCGTGCGGGCATGAGTCCACCGTTGCAATATCACTTGATTCATTCTTGCGACTTAAGGCTGTTGCGCCGTGCCAATTGAACCATGCTAGTGTCTTCAACGCACGGCTTTTGGGTCGGCACCAAGAGTCTCCGGGCCTCCCGGAGTGGGCGCATTCTATCGAAACCGGCGCGACTCGAAACCACTGCGAACGGGCCAAAACTTTTTGGCCGTCAAACTAAATTGTCTACCTCGAAGGCTGCAAGAGACAAAATGAGTGGGCTCTTTGGCTGGTGGAGACGACTGCGATACGGCGATCCAGTCATCGTGGTCTCCGGCTTGCCGCGGTCGGGCACCTCGATGGCGATGAAGATGCTGGAGGCCGGGGGGGTCGAGGTGGTCACCGACGGAGCCCGGGAAGCCGATATCGACAACCCCAAGGGTTACTTCGAAGACGATCGAGTGCTGCACTTGGCCAAAGAGGGGGACAAGTCGTGGCTCAAAGAGGCGCGCGGCAAAGCGATCAAGATCATTTCCTATTTGGTGCGTCACTTGCCGGCCGACAACAATTACAAGGTCGTGTTCATGGTGCGCGATATCGAAGAAGTCTTGGCGTCGCAGGCCAAGATGCTGGAGCGTCGCGGCGAGGAAGGCGGCGCCGACGACGAACAGATGCGCACTCTGTTCGAAAGCGACCTTTGGCGGACTCGCTATTTCATCAAACACAATCGCTATGTCGAGGCGCTCGAAGTGCGCTACCGCGACGCACTCGACGACCCCCAAACCGTCGTCCGCGAAATCGCTACGTTTATCGGCAGCGACCTCGATGACAAGGCAATGGCAGCCGTTGTAGATCCCTCTCTCTACCGCAACCGGGCAACCTAGAATTACCGAGCTTCGTGTGGTGCGAACGGAGCTTGTGAAACTCTTCACAAGCTCGCAAGAAACGGATATCCTCCTGCGAATTAGCGTATGGGTGGTCACTGGGCCGTCGTGCGCGCCGAAAGTATCTTCGACTCATGGCTCAGGTCTTTCATCGTTCAACCAACACTGTAGCCAAAGTATCCATGTTCGGAGCGGTTTTCTTCGCCGCGATCGCGGGTTGGGTGGTCTTCCGTCTGGATCAGTCGCCGATCGTCACCCGCCAGGGAGTGACCATCGAACAGCAAGTACCTTTTTCGCACGATCACCACACTGCGGCCATGGGGATCGACTGCCGCTACTGTCACACCAGTGTCGAGCGCGGGGCGATCGCCGGCGTGCCGCCGACCGCCACCTGCATGAACTGCCACAGCCAGATCTGGGCGCAGAGCCCGATGCTGGAACCGGTGCGGGAGAGCTTTGACAACGGTACACCGCTCGAATGGGTGCGCGTCCACGATTTGCCGGATTTCGTCTACTTTGACCATTCGGCTCACGTCAACAAAGGGGTCGGCTGCGTGTCGTGCCACGGCAGGGTCGATGAAATGCCGCTGATGAAGCGCGCCAACACGCTCAAGATGAACTGGTGTTTGGATTGCCATCGGCATCCGCAACCTGCAATTCGACCCAAGGAAGCGATCGCAGACATGACCTGGGAGCCCGCGAGCGCCTCGCAGCAAATGGATTTGATCGAGGAGTATGGAGTGGAGCCGCGCATCGCCTGCTCTGCTTGCCACAGGTAACACGAGATGAAGCCCGAGACTTCCACTCCTCAGAGCCAGATTTTTGAGAACGGGGCCCTTGAAAACGGGACTACAGTGAGCTCGCGCAAGGAGCTTTCGGTTGCCGACGTGCGCAAGCAGCTCGCTGGACAGCGAGGTCCGCAGCTCTGGCGCAGCCTCGACGAACTCGCGGGAAGCGAGGGTTTCCGCGAGATGGTGGACCGCGAGTTCCCGCAATCGGCAATCGATTGGTCGGACGGATTCAGCCGCCGGTCGTTTCTCCAGGTGATGGGGGCTTCGCTGGCGTTTGGCGGTCTGGCCGCCTGCACCCGCCAACCGTTCGAGAAGATCGTTCCCTATGTAGAACAGCCCGAGCAGATCGTTCCCGGTCAGCCGTTGTTCTTTGCCACCTCGATGACCATGGACGGGTTCGCCCAAGGGTTGTTGGCGGAGAGCCACATGGGCCGCCCGACCAAGATCGAGGGCAACCCCGAACACCCTATGAGTTTGGGTGCTACCGATCTATTCGCTCAGGCCTCGATCCTTGACCTCTACGATCCAGACCGCTTGCACAACATCCATCACCTCGGCCGCATCCGCTCGTGGAACGCGTTCGTCGACGAAACAACGCGTGCTTTGGCGGCGCTGGAGGCCCTCGGTGGAGCGCGGCTGCGCATCCTGACGCCAACGGTGACCTCGCCGACTCTGGGCGCCGTCATCGACGAAGTACTCGCCAAATACCCGAACGCAAAGTGGCACCAATACGACCCGGTGGGTCGCAATGCCGAGCGCGTGGCTACCGAACGTACCCTGGGCGAGGCGGCGGGCGTGCAGTACGACTACGCCCAGGCGGATGTCGTCGTTGCGCTCGACGCCGATTTTCTGACCCAGGGTTTGGGGTCGGTGCGGGCGGCAAAGGACTTCATGTCGCGGCGCAAGCCGGGCCAAGGCGAGATGTCGCGTTTGTGGGCCTTCGAATCGACGCCGACTGGTACCGGTTCGGTCGCCGATGAGCGCATCGCCGCGACTCCCGCCGAGATCAACGCCGTGGCGATGGCTCTCGCCGCGCGGTTCGGGGTCGCTGGAATTGGGGCGGCCGAGCTGCCGCCGGAGCTTGCAGCGCAAGTGGATCGAGTGGCGGCGGACCTCGAAGCGCACCGCGGCTCATCCATCGTTGTTCCCGGCCCCTATGCCAGCCCGGACCTCCACGTCCTGGCGCTGGCAATCAACCAAGGGCTAGGCAATATCAGTTCGGGCAATATCGGTTCGGGCGGCAATGGTTCGACAGTGCGCCTCACGGAGGCCGCCGAGGTGGAACCGGTGGACACCTGGCAGTCGATCGCCGAGTTGGCCAACGATATGGAAGCCGGCGAAGTCGACGCGTTGGTCATCGTCGGCGGCAATCCGGTGTTCGACGCTCCGGCCGACCTCGACTTCGCCAACCGCATGTTCAAGGTCGGGCGCCGCATCTATCTCGGCCAGCACCGCAACGAAACCGCCGAATATTGCCAATGGGTGCTGGCGGAAGCTCACTACCTGGAGTGCTGGGGCGACGCGCGATCGTCGGATGGCACCCTGACCCTGCAGCAGCCGCTCATCGAGCCGCTGTACGGCGGCAAGTCGGCGGCCGAGGTGTTATCGGCGTTGACCGAAGAGGGAGAGCGCTCGGGCGAGGAGTTGCTCAAGGCGCAGTGGGCCGACAGTTTTGGGGCGGATGAAAAGAGCTGGCGCAAAGCTCTCCACGACGGATTCCTCCCCGGCAGCGCCTCTGCGGACCGATCGGGAACGATTTCCGCCGCCGCCGTGGCCGCCGCCATCGGCAACTTGGCAACGGCCGGCGGTGACGGGATCGAACTGGCCCTGCGTCCCGATCCCACAGTCTGGGATGGTCGCTTTGCCAACAACGGTTGGTTACAAGAGTGCCCGAAGCCGTTCACCAAGCTGACCTGGGACAACGCCTTGCTGATGAGCCCCGCTTTGGCCGGGGAGCGCGGTGTCAAAACCAACGACTTGGTGACGGTTACGGTATCCGGGCGCAGTCTGGAAGTGCCGGTCTGGGTGCATCCTGGGCAGGCCAAGAACGCGGTGACGCTGCATCTCGGCTACGGCCGCGCCAACGCTGGGCGGGTCGGTAGCAGCTTGGGCTTCAATGCCAATACTTTGCGTACCACTGACTTCGCCTGGGGCGGTCCGGTGTCGATCGACGCGGCGGGCGGTACCTACCAACTGGCCAGCACCCAGTTGCACAGCAACATCGCTCCCGACCCCTGGCAGGGTGAGAATCTCGAAGGGCGCACGGCCGAGAAGCGCCACCTGGTGCGCACAGCAACGCTGGACGAGTTCGAACACCATCCCGAATTTGCTCAGCACGTGGGTCACGGCATCGACGATTCCTTGACCATGATGCCGGAATGGCCCTACGACGGTTACTCCTGGGGCATGACGGTCGATTTGAATGCCTGTACCGGCTGTAACGCTTGCGTGGTCGCTTGCCAGTCGGAGAACAACATTCCGGTGGTCGGCAAGGAGCAAGTCGCCCTTGGGCGCGAGATGCACTGGATTCGCATCGACCGTTACTACGAAGGCGAGCTCGACGACCCCGAGCTGCACCATCAGCCGGTGATGTGCCAGCACTGCGAACAGGCACCGTGTGAGGTGGTCTGTCCGGTGTCGGCGACGGTGCACTCCGACGAAGGTCTCAACGACATGGTCTACAACCGATGCGTTGGCACCCGCTACTGCGCCGACAACTGTCCCTACAAGGTGAGGCGCTTCAACTTCCACAAATACCACGACTCAGAGACGGAACTCCTCAAGTTGGCGCGCAATCCCGATGTCTCGACGCGCTTTCGGGGCGTGATGGAGAAGTGTTCCTACTGCGTGCAGCGCATCAATCAGGCGCGCTCCGCGGCGACGCGGGAAGGTCGAGAGATCGCCGACGGCGACTTCCAGACTGCTTGCCAACAGGTTTGCCCGACCGAGGCGATCGTCTTTGGCAACATCAACGACGCCGAGTCCGCGGTTTCCAAGTCCAAGGCTAACCCCCTCAATTACGGAATCCTGTCGGAACTCGGCACCCGGCCACGCACCACCTACCTGGCCAAGGTCAAGAACACGGACGGAAAGTCATCGGGCGGAGGGGAACACTCTTGAGCCGCCACAAGACCTTCGTGCCAGAAACGCCGGTTGTGGCTCCCGGGCACACCTCGGCCTCGGTCACCGACCACATCGCCACGGTGGTTCTCGAAAAGATGCCCCGCTGGTGGTGGGTCGCGTTCGGGCTGTCCTTCGGCCTGGTCATGGTGCTGTTGTTCTCGCTCACCAAATTGGTGATCGAAGGCACTGGAATTTGGGGTCTCAACAACCCGGTGGGCTGGGGTTTCGCGATCATCAACTTTGTTTGGTGGATCGGAATCGGCCACGCCGGAACCCTGATCTCCGCCATCTTGCTTCTGCTGCGGCAGGAGTGGCGTACCTCAATCAATCGTTTTGCCGAGGCCATGACGCTGTTTGCGGTGGCCTGCGCGGGGATTTTTCCCATCGTCCATACCGGTCGCCCGTGGCTCGCCTATTGGCTGATGCCGTATCCCAACTCGATGGACCTGTGGCCGCAGTTTCGCAGTCCGCTGATTTGGGACGTGTTTGCGGTTTCGACCTATGCGCTGGTGTCGCTGCTGTTTTGGTACGTGGGGCTGATCCCCGACTTGGCGACGCTACGCGACCAATCGCGGCGCAAGTTCAAGAAGATCGCCTACGGCTTCGGCGCCATGGGCTGGCGCGGCTCGGCCGAGCACTGGCACAACTACGAAGTGGCCTATCTGCTCCTCGCCGGCCTCGCGACCCCCTTGGTGGTGTCGGTGCACACTGTGGTCAGCTTCGACTTCGCCGTGGGCCAGTTGGCGGGCTGGCACGCAACTATCTTTCCGCCCTATTTTGTCGCCGGCGCGGTCTTCGCCGGCTTCGCCATGGTTTTAACCCTGGCTATCCCTTTGCGGGCTGCCTTCAATCTCAAGGACTTCATCACCGATCGCCATATCGAGAACATGGCCAAGATCATGCTGACCACCGGCTTGATCGTCGCCTACGGCTACCTGGTCGAGGTCTTCATGGCCTTCTACAGCGGCAACCAGTTTGAGGAATTCATGATCCTCAACCGCATCCAAGGCCCTTACAAGTACCACTGGTGGGCGTTGCTGCTGTGCAACGTGCTGGCGCCGCAGATGATTTGGTTTTCCAAAGTGCGCAGGACGACCTGGATGGTGTTCATCGTGGCGATGTTCGTCAACGTCGGCATGTGGCTTGAGCGTTTCGTCATCGTTGTCACCAGCCTGCACCGCGATTTCTTGCCTTCGTCCTGGGGTATGTACTCGGGCACGCGTTGGGACTGGGCTCTCTATATCGGCACCATCGGGCTTTTCCTGGCGCTGCTGTTTCTGTTCATTCGCTTCCTGCCGATGATTTCGATCTTTGAAATGCGCACCATCCTTCCCGAGGATGAGGAAGAGCCCCAGAACCAAGAAACGCCCAAAAATGAAGGCGGCGAGGTCGTGGCGTGAGCGCAACCCCCGAGGTCAAAGTGCGCGCGGCAAGCGGCAAGCCGCTCTACGGACTGATGGCCGAGTTCGACTCGCCCAAGGCTCTCATTCGCGCCTGTAAAGCCGCCTATGCCAAGGGCTACCGCAAGCTCGACGCCTACACCCCGCATCCGATTGAAGAGGTGTGGGAGGCCATCGGCCATCACAAGTCCAAATTGCCGAGAATCGTGCTCGCCGGAGGCCTGCTTGGCTGTTTGGTCGGCTTTGCCCTGCAGTACTGGGCTTCAACCATCGCCTACCCGATGAACATCGGCGGCCGGCCGACCGCCTCCTGGATCGCTTTTATCGTGCCCGCATTTGAGACGACGATTCTCTTTGCCGCATTTGCGGCGGTCTTGGGGATGTTTGCGCTCAACGGCCTGCCGATGCCGTACCACCCGACTTTCAATGTCGACCGATTTGTCGCCGCCTCGCGCGACCATTACTTCCTGATGATCGGGTCGATGGATCCCGAGTTCGACGTCGACGAAGTGCGTCGATTCCTCAATGAACAATCTCCAACCGAGGTACATGAAGTTGAGGAATAGGCTGCATGTTTGGATTCTGCGTAGGGGCGGGGCTTGCCCCCGCCCGGGAGGGCGCGAGGCCCTCCCCTGCGGCGCCCATAAAGGCGCTGGGTCCCGCCCGGAAGGGCACAAGGCCCTCTTTCACGGCGCCCGCGATGGTGTAGGGGCGGGGCTTGCCCCCGCCCAGGAGGGCACAAGGCCCTCCCCTACGGCGGTGCTGTTCGTGTGCGCCTTGCTGGTCGGTTTGGTGTCACAAGGCTGCCGCCAAGACATGCATGATCAGCCCAAATTGCAGCCGCTCGAAGCGAGTGACTTCTTCGCCGACGGCATGGCTTCGCGACCGTTGATTGAGGGCACGGTGGCCCGTGGCCAGCTTCGCGCCGATGATCGTTTCTACCGCGGTGTCGATGAACAGGGTGATTTCGTCGCCGTCTTGCCGGTGGAGGTCAGCTCGGATCTGCTTCTACGCGGGCGCGAGCGTTACGACATCTTTTGTTCACCGTGCCACGGTCGCACTGGCGATGGCGACGGCATGGTGGTACAACGCGGCTTCAAGGCTCCACAGTCGTTCCATCAGGACCGGCTGCGCACGTCGTCCCCTGGCTACTACTTTGCGGCGATGACCAACGGCTTCGGCGACATGTCGAGCTATGCGGCGCAGATTCCGGTCGCCGATCGATGGGCGATCGCCGCTTACATTCAAGCACTGCAGTTCAGTCGCAACGCCGACCGCGCCCGACTCACGCCGGCAGATCTGGCGGTTTTGGGTGGTGAGGCTCCAGTAACCGAGCCGGCAGCAGAGGACACCCACTGATGAGTCGTGAATTCGTTGTTCCGGCTGATCTCGACCTGTCGCCACCAAGCAGCTTGGCCGATCTGGTGTCGCGCGCGTGGATGGTGGGAGCGGTTGGCGTCGCTCTCTCGCTCCTCGGCCTGTGGCTCGATTCGACCCAGTTCTTCCGCTCGTACCTGGTGGCTTGGTTGTTCGTCACCACCATCACCTTGGGCTGCTTCGCTCTCGGACTGCTGCATCAGCTCACAAGGGGAGGTTGGGGCATCATGCTTCGCCGCATTCTGGGCGCGGCGACCCGCACCTTCCCGTTGCTGGCGCTCGGATTCATCCCCATCATTTTGGGCCGAAAACAGCTCTATCCCTGGGCCCGTCCCGAGGTGGTGGCGCACGACGAGTTGATTCAGGCCAAGAGCTGGTTCCTGAACGTACCCGGGTTCATCATCCGCACCGCGATCTACTTCGCCGTTTGGATGTTCTTCACTTGGGCGCTCAATCGGTTGTCCAAACGCCAAGACGAGGTACAAAGCCATAAGCTATTTCGCTTGATGCAAGGAACGGCGGCGCCTGGTTTGGTGCTTTACTGCCTCACCGCCACCGTCGCCTCCGTCGACTGGATCATGTCGCTCGACCCGCACTGGTATTCGAGCATGTTCGGGGTCAGCTTCATCGGCGGCAACGCGGTCGCGGCGATGGCCTTCTTGATCCCCATGGCCCTCTATCTGAGTCAGCGCCGACCGATGGAGAGCCTATTCCGCAAACGCCACTTCCACGACTACGGCAAGTTGCTCCTCGCCTTCGTCATGCTGTGGACCTACTTCCAGCTCTCGCAGCTCATCATCGTCTGGTCGGGCAATCTACCGGAGGAAGTCACCTGGTACCTGGCGCGCAGCCACGGCGGCTGGAAGTGGGTTTCGATCGCCCTGATTCTCGGTCACTTCGCGCTGCCGTTTTTGCTGCTCCTGTCCCGCGACCTCAAACGCGATGCCAAAAAATTGGCAACGGTTGCCTTGGTGCTGTTGGTCATGCGCTGGTTGGACTTGTATTGGCAAGTTGCGCCGGCTTTCGGACACGGCGGCGAGCACGCCGGACTGCATCTGCACTGGCTCGATCTGGCCACGGTGCTGGGGGTCGGCGGTATTTGGATGGCTTTCTACCTACACGAACTGCGCAAGCGGCCATTGCTGCCGGTCCACGAACCCTACTTGGCCGACGCGCTTGATGAGGCGGAACACTGATGGGCACCGAAAACAACATGCGCCCGGATCGTTCCACCCATGGTTGGGATCGTGACCTCAGCCTCAAGGGTGTGCTCATTTTCGGACTGGGAATCACGGTGGCGTTGATCTTGTCCGCTCTGGCGATGTGGTGGATGTCGAAAGCCTTGCGCGACGATTTGGCGTCGGCCGACCCGGCGCCTTCAGTGCTGCCCGAGGCCCGCGCCATACACACCCCTCCAGGCCCGCAATTGCAAGAAGACCCCGAGGCTGAGTTGGTGGCGTTGCGAGCAGCGGAGGACGAGATCTTGACGTCCTATGAGTGGGTGGATGAGGCCAATGGAGTGGCTCGCATCCCCGTCGCCAGGGCAATCGAGATCCTTGCCGCTGAAGCCCAACAGGCGCCTGAGGTGGCCGACGCCGAGCCAGTGGAGCTGCCGTGAAAGTTTTCGGCGCTTTCCTCGTTGCAGGCCTCGTCGCCTTGCCGCTCACCGCCGAGAGCACGGCGGTGTTGAACAACGATCTTCCCGGTCCACTGCAGAAGGTCGGCGTCGAAGCGCGTCTGGGAGACCTACTTCCCCTCGAACTCTCCTTCCGCGACGATCTCGGTGCCGAAGTCCGATTGGCGGACCTGATCGGTGACAAACCGGTGATTCTCGCCCCGGTCTACTACGACTGCCCGATGCTGTGCAGCATGGTGTTGCGCGGCATTACGCGCAGCCTCAAAGTGCTGGAGTTCGAGCCCGGCCGCGAGTTCGATTTGGTGGCGTTCTCGATCGATCCAGAAGAGACGCCCGAAGACGCCGCCAAGGTCAAAGCGCGCCACCTCCAGGAGTACGGCAAGCTGGAAACCGCGCCAGGGTGGCGCTTCCTCACCGGAGATGCGGAAGCCGTTGCTGGGCTCGCTGACGCAATCGGCTTCCGTTATGAGTACCTCGAAGACAGTGGCGAGTTCGCTCACGCCGCCGCTATCGCGGTGGTCACTCCGGAAGGGCGCATCGGCAGCTATCACCTGGGAATCGACTACCCGGCGCGTGATTTGCGCTTGGCCTTGGTCGATGCCGCCGATGGAGAGATCGGCTCCTGGGTCGATCAAGCCCTACTCTTTTGCTACCGCTACGATCCCACCGTCGGCAAGTACACCTTCGCGGCTTGGACCACGATCCGCACCGCCGGGCTGCTGACGCTGGCGGTGATCGTTTGGTTCATCGTTGCATCAGTGCGCCGCGATCGTGCGGTGCCGGTGGAGGTCGCCTAGATGTCTGGCTTCCCTCTCTTCCCCAAGAGCGCGTCGACGCTAGCGCCACAGGTCGACACCTTGATGCTCTTCGCATTGGGGATCGCGACCGTATTCACGCTTCTCATCGCTTTCCTGCTGGTCGTTTTTGCGGTGCGCTACCGTCGCCGCAGCGTCGATGAGATCGGAGCGCCGGACCCGCACGCGACCTGGCTTGAGATCGTTTGGTCGGTCATTCCGCTGGTCATTCTTCTGGTCATGTTTGGCTGGGGCGCCAAGGTTTTCTTTTTTGCCATGCGCCCTCCGGCCGATGCGATCGAGTACTACGTCACCGGCAAGCAATGGATGTGGAAGTTCCAGCATCCGGAAGGTCCGCGCGAGATCAACACTTTGCACGTTCCCGTCGGGCAGCCGGTCAAACTGACGATGACGTCCGAGGATGTCATCCACTCGTTCTTCGTGCCCGACTTCCGCGTCAAGATGGACGTGCTGCCCGGCCGCTATACGACGACTTGGTTTGAGGCCACCAAAACCGGCACCTACACCCTGTTTTGTGCCGAGTACTGCGGCGTCGAGCACTCCCGCATGGGAGGCAAGATCGTCGTCATGGAACCGAGCCAGTACGATGAGTGGCTGACCGCTCAAGGTGGCAGTGCCGTCGGTGGCGAGATGGTCAGTGGCGCCGACCTATTTACCGCCAAGAATTGCCAGACTTGCCACAATCCAAATAACGACAACCTCGGCCCATACCTGGAGGGCTTGTTCGGCACCGAGGAGACTCTCGAAGGTGGAGCGACCGTTTTGGTCGATGAAAACTACCTGCGCGAGTCGATCCTGGATCCGACCGCCAAGATGGTGGCCGGCTACCAGGCGTTGATGCCGACCTATCAAGGGCAGCTCAACGAGGAAGAACTCGCAGGGCTGATCCAGTACATCAAGACACTGGGTAATGAGCCCGAGGAAGAAGATCTGGCAGCGACCGACTCGGCGCCCGCCGATGGGGATGAACCCGCACCATGAGCAGCCATAGCAACGACACCGGCAGACAGTCTGGGACCCATCGCCAGCATTACTTGAACGCCGACTTCGGCGTGCGCTCGTGGCTCTTGACCGTAGACCATAAGCGCATCGCCATTCTTTACCTGCTGTCGATCACCTTCTTCTTCATCCTCGGGGGATTGATGGCGGTTGGCATCCGCCTCGAGTTGGCGACACCGGCCGGTGACCTCGTCACCGCCGATACCTACAACCGCATGTTCACCATGCACGGTGTCTTCATGGTGTTCTTTGTGTTGATTCCAGGGATCCCTGCGGTGCTCGGGAACTTCCTTTTGCCGTTGATGATCGGGGCCAAGGATTTGGCCTTTCCCAAGATCAACCTGCTCAGTTGGTACATCTTCAACTTGGGCGGAATCATCGTCACCGCGTCGCTGTTGAGCGGTGGGGTCGACACCGGCTGGACCTTCTACACGCCTTTGTCCACGGCTTTCAGCAACACGGCGGTGGTCGCCGTTGGCGTCGGTGTCTTCGTCACTGGCTTTGCCTCGATTCTGACCGGGCTCAACTTCTTGGTGAGCATCCACCGATTGCGAGCGCCGGGGCTGACCTGGTTCCGCCTGCCGCTGTTCGTGTGGGCGCATTACGCCACCTCGATCATCATGATCTTGGGTACGCCGGTCGTCGCCATCACCATCTTGTTGCTGGCCGCGGAACGCCTCTTCCACATCGGCATCTTCGATCCGGCGGTGGGCGGCGACCCGCTGTTGTTCCAGCACTTGTTCTGGTTCTACTCCCACCCGGCGGTCTACATCATGATCTTGCCGGCGATGGGCGTGATCAGCGAGATCGTCGCCGCCGGATCGCGCAAGTCGATCTTCGGCTACAAGTTTGTCGCTTTTGCCTCGGTGTCCATCGCCGTACTCGGCTTCCTGGTCTGGGGACACCACATGTTTCTCTCCGGCCAATCGGTTTACGCCGGGATGATCTTTTCGATTTTGAGCATGCTGGTGGCGGTGCCTTCGGCGGTCAAAGTCTTCAATTGGCTGTCGACCATGTACAAGGGATCGGTGTCTTGGGAAACGCCGATGCTGTTCGCGATCGGCTTCTTGGGCCTCTTCACCATAGGCGGTTTGACCGGCGTGATGCTGGCGACTCTCGGCATCGACGTGCACGTTCACGACACCTACTTCATCGTCGCCCACTTCCACTACGTCATGGTCGGTGGCGTCATCATGGCCTACATGGGCGGGCTTCATTTCTGGTGGCCGAAAATCACCGGACGCCTTTACCCGGCCTTCTGGTCCAAGATGTCGGCGCTGCTGGTATTTGTCGGCTTCAATCTGACCTTCATGCCGCAGTTCGTCCTCGGTTACCTCGGCATGCCGCGTCGTTACTATGAGTACCCTGCAGACTTTCAGGTTCTCAATGTCCTTTCTTCTGCGGGTGCCAGCATCTTGGGGGTCGGCTATCTGATCCCATTGGTCTATTTCGTTTATTCGATGCGCTACGGCAAGCGCGCCGGTGACGATCCTTGGGGCGCCGTGGGACTTGAGTGGGAGACGGCCTCACCGCCTCCTGTGCACAATTTCTTGGTCGATCCGGTGGTCGACTACGAGGCCTACGACTACGCTGGCCGCGTCGAGCGTCGGGTGCAGCGCGATGAGATCGCCGCCGAGTTTGGGAGCGAAGCATGAGTTCCCGAGCCGACAGAGCGGCAAACCCGAAAGCGTGGGGGCTCGCCCACCACTTCGACAGCTTCGAGCAGCAGAAGGAGTCGTCCTACTTCGGGATGTGGCTGTTTCTGGTGCAGGAGATCATGTTCTTTGGCGGTCTGTTCACCGCCTATCTCGTCTACCGCACCTCGAACCCCAGGGATTTCGCCTATGCCTCGGCGGCGTTGGACATCCGCCTCGGAGCGTTCAACACTGCGGTGCTGATCGGCTCCAGCCTCACCATGGCTCTGGCGGTGTGGGCGGCCCAGACCAACCGCCGCAAAGCCACGGTTTGGTTCATTCTGGCAACCGTCATCTTGGGAGGCGTCTTCCTCGGCGTCAAAGGCGTGGAGTACAGCCACAAGTGGCACGAACATCATGTGCCGGGGCCGGACTTCGAGTGGCACGGACCGGGCAACGCCCGCAACGTGCAGATGTTCTTCAATCTCTACTTCGCCATGACCGGGCTGCACGCCCTGCACATGGTGGTTGGCATCGTCCTGCTGCTGTTTGTCGCCTGGTGGGCCTGGCAAGGCGCCTATTCGGAAGACAACCACAACTTCGTCGAAGGGATGGGTCTGTACTGGCACTTCGTCGACATCGTCTGGATTTTCCTGTTCCCGCTCCTCTACCTGCTAGGGAGAAGCTAGTGACTTTGGGGGAAAGCTAGCCATGGCGCACAAAGTCACCGGCGTTCCAACCTATCTGGCGATCTTCGTCGCCTTGATGGTGCTCACCGCCGTCACCGTTTGGGTGGCATTCGTGGACCTGGGAGCTTGGAACGATCTCGTTGCCATGCTCATTGCCTTGACCAAGGCGACCCTGGTGGTGCTCTTCTTTATGCAAGTGCGCCACGCTTCGCGCCTCAACAAACTGGCGGTCTTGGCCGGGGTCTTGTTCCTGGCGATCCTGTTCGGAATCACCCTGTCGGATTACTTCACCCGCGACTTCTTGCTCTAGAGCTACTCTAGTTGCTCTAGAGCCACTCTAGGCGGACTACCGACCTTTTGTTTCGTGTCGCGTTTTTGGTGGTGGTAGCATTCGTTTATGCGCCAATGGCCTTGCCTCGGATTGGTAGCGGGGCTTGCACTCTCCGTCCCGCTTATGGGTGGCGAAACTGAGCACGTCCGCAAGACAGGAATCGTGTTGCTTGATTCGCCGTGGGTTCTTGCAGTCACGGGCTACAATGACGCCCGCCTCATTTTGGAGCGCTTTGACGATAGCCTGGCGAGCACCCTTGTATCAGGGGGTGTAGCCGAGTTCAATCAAGATCCAGCAATGCCGGATTCACCAACAATGGAGGTACTGGAACGAGTTCCTCGCTCAATCCGCCTCGCTCCCAAGATTGCCTTTGGCGCCGGGCCAACGCCGTTAAATTTTGAGCTCCACGCTGTGGCTCTGGCCCATGACGGGTCGTATTACACCGGTTTGCTCCAGCGTGTACAGGGACTCGGTGAAGAACTTGGCAATGGGGCTGAAGCTATTCTCCTTGTCACCGAACAAGCGGAGTCGGCACAGCATGCTTTGCGGTCGGTGCGCCACAACGAGGAGTCTCTCGCTCGTCTCCGTGAGCGACTCAAGTCGCAAAACTGCGACGACTATGAGCCTTTGGATTCCAATAGCTACGGCCTGCGCGATTGCTTCGATCTATACGGTGAGTTCGACGCCAGCGAGCACGATTGTGATCAAGCGTGGGAAGCAGAAGGCCTTTCCTACGATGGCTGTTTGTTGCTGGCCCGCCATAATCAGGCGGCTTGCTTGCACCGTTGCTCCGACCAGTTTGCGCCTCTCGCCGAGTGATCCCCACTTCGGTATGCTCCGCTCGGCATGACGGAGCAAGAATCTTCGCAGTTTGACGCAGAAGAAGAGCACGCGGACCTAAGCCACGCTGACCTCAAGTCGGTTTTGCCGACCGAGGCTGGGGAACACGACGAAGTCGAAGAGCGCGACACGATTCTGCGCGGATTCTTGGGTCTTTTTGTCGTTCCGTTGTTGGTGGTGTTGGCCAGCGTCGGGGTTTTTCTCGGCTTTGGATGGCTGGCCTACGACGGCAGCGAAGTCGGCGACTTCGTCGACGATCTCTCCCACGGGTGGAAGCCGCGGCGGACTCAGGCGGCCTACGAGCTGTCCAAGATCCTGCTCGCAGACCCCGAGGCGCTCGCGGACGACCCCACCGCGCAGCTCAAAGTGCGAACGCTCTTTGCCGAATCCAAGGACCACGCTATCCGCCGCTATCTGGCGCTGGTGCTGGGCTATACGCATGATGAAGCATCGGTCCCGGCGCTGCTCGACGCCGCCGAGAGCGAAGACGCGCACTTGCGTATTTACGCCCTGTGGGCGCTAGGGGCGATGGGTGACAACCGCGGTGAGCAGCGGCTGATCGCGGCGCTTTCCGACCAGGACCCCGGTATTCGCAAGATCGCTGCGCATGCTCTGGCGGAGATCGAAACTCCGGCTGCGGTAGAGGCGCTAGGAACCGTTCTCGAAGACGCCACCGCGGATGTGCGCTGGAATGCAGCGGTCGCCTTGGCGGCGCAAGGGCACGATCAAGGAATGCCGGTGCTCCTGGAGATGGTGGATCGCGAGCGCGTCGCCGCGGTTCCGGACATCACCCCGGCCCAGATCGAAGAGGTCATTTTGAGTGGCATCGACGCTTTGGGACGGCTGGGCGGTCCGCAAGCCCTGGAGGCGTTGGGGGCGCTGGAATCCGATCCCAGTCTTGCGGTCCGCGATGCGGCACGCCGTGCCGCGCAGGCCGAGTCGTCCTAGTTCCTTCGACCTCAAGGTCGGTTGCTCTACATTGGGCCGGCGACATGTCCAAGACGTACTACCTACACACGCGCCAGAGAGTGAAGGTTCCCTCTGAGATCCTTTGGGAGTTCCTATCCCATCCCCGCAACCTGCAACGGCTCACTCCGCCCGAGTTGGAGTTCGAGATTCTTGGCGACGTACCTGAGGTGGTCGAAGCCGGCACCGTTATCGACTATCGCATCCGCATTCCGGTTTTCGGCCGTCGTCGCTGGCGAACTGAGATTTTGGAGGTCGAGCCCGGGCATCGGTTCGTCGACATCCAGGCCCAAGGGCCGTACAAATCGTGGCACCACGAACACCTCATCCAGGAGTTGGCGGATGGGTCGACCGAAATGGTCGACAATGTGGCCTACCAAATGCCATTTGGGTGGCTCGGCCGCATCGCCCACGCCGTGCTAGTACGGCGTCAGTTGCGGAAAATCTTCTCCTACCGACGAATGGCCCTTGACGATTGGGCCGGCGCAGCTTCCAGTCGTTAGAACTTCGCCACCGCCTCCTCGCCCATCATCTGACCCCGCACCAGCGGAATCGGCGGGCCGCCGTAGGACAAGAACTTGTCGTGGAACTGCTTCCAGGCTACGCGGCCACCTCGAGTCGCCGTCCAGTCCTCGCGCAGTTTGAGGATCAAGAGCTTGCCCATGTTGTAGTTGAGATAGGCCGGATCGTAGGTGCCGCGGGCGGCCTGTTGCAGCGCGGTGCCTTCGTCTTGATAGGCCTCGACCTGGAACAACTCTTTGGATTGCTCGACTGTCCAGCCCTGAGTGTGCAGGCCGATGGCAGAGAGAAAGCGGGCGTTGCGCAGCAAGGCATTCGAGAGCTGCCCGATGCGGGTTTCCGGATCGGCTCCGCGTAGCCCGGCCTCGACCATCATTTCCTCGGTGTAGTGGGCCCAGCCTTCGGCAAAGGCGTAGCCGACAAAAACGCGGCCGAAGATCCAGTCGGCGCGGTTGGCGTGCAGGAAGTTGAGGAAATGACCGGGCCAGACCTCGTGCACCGAAGTGAAGAGGAGATCGGCGTCGCCGGGCACGTAGGCTCGCTGCACCTCTTCCGACCAAGACGGATCGGGCGGAGCGATGTAATAAGTAGAGGGTTGGCCCTCTTCGTAGGCTCCGGGAATGTTGATGTAGGCGAAGTTGGAACGCGCGTAGGGAGGAGCCTCCGCGACCCGCGCTTCCTCAGTACCTGGGACCGAAACTAGGTTCTGTTGGTCCAGAAACACTTTGAGTTCGCCCAGTTGAGTGCTCGCGGCCTCGACCGCGCCGCCTTCGGGCTTGCGGTTGGCCATGCGCGCAAAGCAATCCCGGATCGATTCGCCCGGGGCAAACTCCTCGCACGCAGCGGCTAGAGCGGCCTGATTGCGCTCAAGGTCAGCTCGGCCGATTGCTTCCAGCTCGTCGAGTGCAATGTCGACGCCCTCGGTGGTTTGCAGCATTTGGCTGAAAAGTTCAGCACCGAGCGGGAAGTCCTCGGTTTGGGTCGCGCGCAGGCTCTCCAGGTATTCAGCCATGGACTCCATCGCTCCAGCCGCGACGGTGTTGGCGGCGGCGAACTCGGCCTGCAGGCCCTCGTCTCGGACGCTCTCCCACACCAACGGTACGTCGTTGGTGAAGTAGTCGGCCATGCCGCCGAACGCTGCCACGCCGAAGTCGATCCAGGTGCGCGGCATGGGCGTTTCCAAGTTGTCTCTGGCTTGAGCCACCGCCTCCGGCACTGCCTGGAGGTACTTGATGAATGCCCGCATGCGCTCGTCGATCGGGGCGTAGGTCAAGGTGATGTAAGGACTCGGAGAGAAGGAGTCGAGGGTCCAGCCAAAGTAATACTGTGGATTGCGAAACGGCCAGCGCGCGTCGCGGTGCCAGAACAGCACGTCGTCAATTTCGGAGATCAAGTAGTCGCGTTGGTACTGCTGCTCGTCCGAGAGCGCTGTGGCCGCAAAGGCTTCGGCTCGCTCCCGCCAATCTTCGAGGCGAGCGATTTCAGCCGCGATTCCCTCGCGGCTCCAATCCGGAAGCTGGCCGTCGAATTCGTGGCGGCCTGCTTGAACGGCAAAAACGGGGTGGGCCTGGAAATGGTCTTCGATGAACTGGTCGACAAATGTGTCCCATTCGGACGAGGTGGATTCTTGAGAGGTCTGGTTGTCATCTGGGGTACAAGCGACAAAGGTTGTCGCGAGAATAGAAACAGTCATCGCCAATGAGAGGCGCTTGGAGACGGCGTTCAGGGCAAAGAGGACACTGTTCAGGGCAAAGAGGTACGGTGATCTGGACATGGGTTCTCCGACTGCTGGGTTGGATAACGAACGACCTAACCTTGACAATGGGGTGGCCCCCACTGGCTTGAGCAGTATAGGGCTTGAGCAGCATCGCTTGACACTCTCCAGCTCTCGCCGAGAGAATGCGCCGCGGTGGCTAGGCAATGCAGCGACCGAGGAGGGCGCGGCTCTGATGAGCTACGTGCTTCCCAGGACCACCCTGGAGAGCGATGACCCAGAACCCTAAAAACCAAAACCCTCAAAACGAGAAGCCCGGCAACAACGAAGGCGCACCGCCCGCCGAGGCGGAAGACAAGTCGACGGCGCCGGAGTCGAAGCCGGCCTCGGAGAAAGGCCAAGCCAAGGCCGAGCCGAAGGCTAAACCGGACTCCAATAAAGGGGCTCCCAAGAAAGCGGCCCCAACGAAGGCCAAAGCAGAGCCAGAGATCAGTCGCCGCGGGTTTTTCTCGTGGGCCGCTGTGGCGTGGGTCGGTTTCACGGCTGCGATCGGCGGCTGCATGACCGCCTTTGGCCGTTTCATGTTCCCCAACGTACTCTACGAGCCGCCCAACAGTTTCAAGGTTGGATTTCCCGCCGACTACCCCGAGGGTGTCGTTGACGAGCGCTTCAAGGAATCCAACGGCGTCTTCATCGTGCACAACGATGGACAGCTCTACGCGCTCTTCGCCATCTGCACCCATCTGGGCTGCCCTCCGGCCTGGCTCGAAGCGCAAAACAAATTCAAATGCCCTTGCCACGGCAGCGGCTACTACAAGAACGGGATCAACTTTGAGGGCCCGACCCCGCGCCCGCTGGAGCGCGCCAAGATCGCGATCAGTCCCGACGACGGACAGATCATTGTCGACAAGGGTCAGAAGTTTCAGTGGGAGATGGGGCAGTGGGAGGATTCCAATTCCTTCATCTCTATGGGATGAGAATGCGGCGATCGCACGTCATCTCGGCCCTACTTGATCGCTCGGAACCTGCGACGTGCGAACAAGTACGCCTCGGTTTCTCGCGATCTGCGAGCGGGCCGAATCTAACCCACGCTTGCCGCATCTTCGTTGCTGAGACGGGCTCAGTCGAAACAAGCGAGACTATCGGGAGCATTGCGTGCTGAAGAAACTGCAAAAGGGAATCGTCAAATCACAGATCTGGAAGTCCATCTTCCGGGTTGGTATCCCCACCGACAATCGCAAGCGCGCTCTGGCGATGCTCGGCAACGTGGTGCTGCACTTGCACCCCATCAAGGTCAAGAAGTCCGGCATTCGCATGAGCTACACCTGGTGCATGGGGGGGACGGCCTTTTTTCTGTTTCTGGTCGAGACCATCACCGGACTGCTACTGATGTTCTACTACCGGCCGACGGTCGATCTGGCCTATGCCGACATGCTCGATCTGCGCGAGGTCGCTGCGTTCGGCATCATGCGCGAGCTGCACCGTTGGGGTGCCCACGCGATGGTCATCGCGGTCTGGTTGCACATGTTCCGGGTTTTTATGACCGGTTCGTACAAGCCGCCGCGCGAGTTCAACTGGAACATCGGTGTTTTGCTCCTAGTTCTGACGCTGCTGCTTTCCTTCACCGGCTACCTGCTGCCTTGGGATCAACTGGCGATTTGGGCGATTACGGTGGGCTCAAATATGGCTCGAGCGACGCCCTTTCTAGGCCATGAGGGTCCGGGGGCGGCCCTCCTTTCAATCGGAGGGACCAAGCTGATTCACGTCGGTAGCGATGCGCGTTTTGCCTTGATCGCCGGTCGCTCGTTGGGTGGCGGAACCTTGATCCGTTTCTATGTGCTGCACTGTGTCGGAATTCCGCTCGTAGCCGCCTGGCTGATGGCGGTGCATTTCTGGCGCGTGCGCAAGGACGGCGGAATCTCGGGCCCCGTCTAAGGGGTCAAGACTGGGGACCCAGGGTAAACGAGATCAGGCAAGAGGGAACTGAAGGAAGGCACAAGGAGCTATGGACTGGATCAAGGGCGCCATCAACTACCTTTCCTACCCACAGTGGTCGTTCACGATTTCGATCGTGGCGTTTCTGCTGGCGCTGAAGTCCAAGTTCCTGTGGACCAAGAAGGGCGGTTGGACGTTGCTCATCGGTGGCGGCGTTCTCTACGCGCTTTCCTTTCTGGATCCGAATTTCTTCGCAGTCGTCGCCAAGGCGGACAATGTGCCGATCACGATGATGATCTTCCTGGTCGGCTTTTTCATGTGGTACGCGATGTACAAGGCGCAGCGCAACGACGAACTGATTGCGCGCGGCGAGCCGACCTTCGAGAAGAGCGAAGTCGAAGACAAGATCTTCACCTGGCCCGACCTGGTCTTCTCCGAGTTCATCTGCATGGTGCTCTTGACCGTTGGCATGGTGATCTGGTCGATTGTCCTCAAAGCCCCACTCGAAGAACCGGCCGATCCGTCGGTGGCTCCGAACCCTTCCAAGGCCCCGTGGTACTTCCTCGGCCTGCAAGAGATGCTGGTCTACTTCGACCCCTGGATGGCGGGAGTGGTGTTGCCGAGCCTGATCATCCTCGGGCTGATGGCGATTCCGTACATCGACACCAACAAAAAGGGCAACGGCTATTTCACCTTTGCCGAACGCAAGCCGGAGATCGCCATCTTCCTCTTTGGGTTCGTCATTCTCTGGTCCGAGCTCATCGTCATCGGCACCTTCCTGCGCGGTCCCAACTGGAACTTTTTCGGCCCTTACGAGTTTTGGGACCCCAACAAGATCGAGCCACTCGTCAACGTCGATCTTTCGGAGATCTTCTGGATACAACTATTTGGCATGGGGCTGCCCGGCCATTGGCTGATTCGCGAGCTGCCGGGGTTGCTGCTCGTCGGCGCCTATTTCTTCGTTCTGCCTTTGGTCCTGGTGAAGACCAAATATTTCGGCCGCTTTTACGAAAAGATGGGCGCGCCTCGCTACGCAGTCGGCATGACGCTGTTTCTCACCATGATGTTGATGCCGATCAAGATGTACTGCCGTTGGCTGTTCAACCTGAAGTACTTCGTCCACATTCAAGAGTTCTTTTTCAATATCTGAGATGAAGAGGAACGGGGTTTAGGCCATGGCAGTACCGAGCAAGAAGCCCGATCGCTTCTACAGCTTCCGCAAGATGAACGTCGTCTTTGCGGTGTCGTCGCTGGCGCTTCTGGCGACCACCGCGTGGATGGTTCTGGACGACTACAACAAGCCGTGGAAGCGCTACCAAGCTCGTTTTCGCGCTCTTGAGCGCGAGCAACTGGCTTCGGAAGCCGAGGCCGAGCGCGCCAACATTCAGGAAAACCAGCTCGCACAGATTCAAGCGGAGATCACGGCTGCAGAGGAGTCGCTAGCCGCGCGCCGCGATGAGACCGCGGCGATCGAGGACCTGCTCGCCGACCTGGACAAGAGTATCTACAAGGCCGACGCCGATCAGCGCAATACCAAGTCCTACCTCGATACCGCCAAATACACTCTGGATCAGGCATTACAAGATGGAGGGGAAAGAGGAATCGCGGCCGCGCGCGCCAGAGTCGAAGAACTGGACTCGCGTCTTGCCGAAGAGCAGCTGACGCTGGAGATGCTGCGCACCGAGCGTGGCCGCAAGCAAGACGAGTTGGATGGGGTCTTGGCGGCCAGAAATGATGCGCGGGAGCGCCTTGAGGCACTCAACCAAGGGGCGGAGTCGTTGCAAGATCGTGCCGATCAACTCGCCAAAGACACGCGCTATTTGCTGCTCAATTTTCCCTTCATGGATTTCATCGAGCCCGACATCAAGATCGAACAGGTGGTACTGCCGGGGCTCTACCAGAACATCAATTTCACCAACGTCGATCGGGTCGATCGCTGTATGACTTGCCACGTGGCCGCCAACCGCCCTGGGTTCGACGGCGAGGAATGGGAAGCGCCGTTTCGAAGTCATCCACGCTTGGACATCTTCGTAGGCGACACTTCGCCCCACCCCTACGCCGAGTACGGTTGCACCTCTTGCCATTCGGGGCTCGATCGGGCCACCGACTTCGCTCGCGCCGGACACAGTCCGGTCAGCGAGGAGCAACGCGAGCACTGGAAAAAGGAGTACGGCTGGAAGCCGCAGAAATATCTGGAGACTCCGATTCTTCCCGCTAACTTGTCCGAGGCTCGGTGCATCTCCTGCCACTCCGAGGGAGCTTGGACGCCGGATACACAATTACTCGACGCCGGCCGCAATCTCATCGGCCGCATGGGGTGCTTCCGTTGCCACGACATCAACTACGCCGCATTCCGCGACTTGCCGCAACCGGGACCGAGCCTCGATAACGTCGCCGCCAAGACCAATCCCGGCTGGGCCTACAAGTGGATTGAGGCGCCGCGCGAGTTTCGTCCTTCCACCTGGATGCCGCACTTCTTCTTTGAAGAGAACATCGTCGGCGACGACAATCTGGAACGGCAGCGTATCGAGATCGCGGCCATCGTCGACTACCTGTGGGACAAGTCAGGACAGCGTGACTACCCCGAGCCACCGGCGGGCAACAGCAGCCGCGGACAGGAGCTGTTCGAGTCGGTAGGTTGTACCGGTTGCCACATCCTCGACGAAGAGGCCACGCGCGACGAATACTTCCCGACCATCAACCGTTTGCACGGCCCCAACTTGTTCGGCACCGGCAGCAAGGTCGACCCAGGTTGGCTTTACGCCTGGCTCAAAGATCCCAAACAGTATTCGCCGGGAACGCGCATGCCGAGCTTGCGTTTGACCGATAGTGAGGCCGCGGACCTCACCGCGTACTTGCTGGCGTCCCGCCAAGCCAACTATGAAGAACTGCAGGTTCCGGAGACCGACTCCGGATTGCGCGACGAGCTGGTGCTCGGCTATCTGCAAAACGCTCAGACGGTCGAGCAGAGCCAGGATTCCCTCGATGCGATGTCCGAGGAAGAGCGCAACTCCTATCTAGGCGGGCAGACAATCCAGAAATACGGTTGCTATTCCTGCCACGAAATCGCCGAGTTTGCCGACGCCAAACCGATCGGTGTCGAGTTGACGACTGAAGGATCGAAGCCTCTACACCAGTTCGACTTCGGGCACGTGCACGATGTGCCGCACACTCGTTATGACTGGATCAAGACCAAGTTGCTCAACCCGCGCATTTGGGATCACGGCAAAGAAACCGTCAAGAGCTATCACGAGCTCTACAAGATGCCGAATTTCGGCATGAGCGAGCGCGAGGCGGAGGCCGTCTTGACCAACGTCATGGGTTTCACCGAGGAATCCGTCATTGCCGAGCGCAAAGCCGAGCGCGGAGGGCGCGGCGAAGCACTGGCAGCGGGGCGCAACTTGATCACCAAGTACAACTGCCAGGGTTGTCATCTGATCGAAGGCCAAGGCCACGCCATTCGCACCGCCATCGAGGATCCCGGAATGTTGCCGCCGAACTTGGCCTCCCAAGGCGCCCGCGTGCAACCCGAATGGCTTTTTGCGTATCTCCACGATCCGGCGAGCGAGAGCATGCGGCCGTGGCTGTCGACACGGATGCCGACCTTTGGATTCAGCGATGCCGAGGTGAATACCTTGCTCTCGTACTTCACCGAGAAGGATGAGCGCACCCCCTTCCTGTCGGCAAAGGGTGACTCGGATCCACAGGCCTTGGCTGTCGGCGACGCCATGTTCGAGTTGATGCAGTGTGCTCGCTGCCATCCATCCGGACCGGTCGTCGCCGGGGCGAGCGCCGCCGAGTTGGCTCCGTCGCTGCTGCTGGCTCCCGAGCGTCTGCGCCACGACTGGATTGCCGACTGGATTCGCGATCCGCAGGAATGGGTGCCGGGGACCCGCATGCCGACGTTTTTTGTTCGCGACGCCGATGGTAACTACCAAAGCCCCTTCGGAGCGGCGATCGATTCACCGGCGTACGCTGCTCAGAAGCAGCAACTCATGCGATACTTTGACAGCGAAGACGAGCTGCGCGAATACCTTGGAGATGTCTCCAAAGTGGCTGCAGCCTTGAGAGATCACATCTGGACCCTTCAATAGCCGTGGGGCGCTGGAAGGACAGGGCCAGATAGAGAAGGTTAGATAATCAACACAAGTCGGGGATTCGCTCGCCGACGATGCCCCGAGACTCCAATTAGCAAGGAGAAGACGATGAAGAAACTATGGATTGTTTTTGCTGCGTTGATCGTTGTTGCCGCGTGTGGTGGCGGTGGCGAAACCCAGACTGCAGCTCCCGCGGAAGAAGCTGCGCCCGAAGTGGCCGCTACGCCATCCGGCCCGACCGGTAGCCTGGCCGGTGTCGCCACCTACTCCAATGGCGACCCCGACACCGCGATCAACATGGACGCAGACCCGGCCTGTGTCGGCCTCCATGACGGCGACGTCCACACCGAGTCAGTGGTGGTGGCGGATGGCAATCTCGCCAACGTTTTTGTCTACGTCAAAGACGGCCTGACGGGCACCTACTCGGCTCCAGCCGACAAAAAGCTCCTCGATCAGAAGGGCTGCCAGTACACGCCGCACGTCTCCGGCATCCAAGTCGGTCAGACCCTCGTCATCCGCAACAGTGACGCAACCCTCCACAACGTCCACGCCATGCCGACGGCGAATCCCGAATTCAACCAGGGCCAGCCGGTTCAAGGCATGGAGACCGAGAAGGTTTTCGACCAGGCGGAGGTCATGGTGCCGTTCAAGTGCGACGTGCATCCCTGGATGACTTCCTACCTGGCCGTGCTCGAGCATCCTTTCTACGCCGTGACCGGCGCCGATGGCAGCTTCAATATCGAAGGTCTGCCGGTGGGTGAATACACCATCGAGGCTTGGCACGAAGAGTTCGGTCCGCAGACGCAGACGGTGACCATCACCGCCGATGGAGCGGCCGAGGCCAACTTCGACTATTCGCCAGCCGCCTAGTCAACATCAAAACGGTCTTTTGAAAGGGGCGCGTCTGCGCCCCTTTTTCTATTGGGTGAAAACGCAGGGTCCGCCGTCGGTGGATCCAGAAAACAAGACAATCACATGGTAATATTTCTAAAACAAATCAAGTCCGCGGCGAGCCGGTCCTGCGGAGCAGCTTATGGATGTGTTCAATGGCGGCTCGCAGAGGCTTTCGTGAAGATGTGTGGAGCGAATAGAAGGAAGGAGTCAGCAGTCTAAGGAGGACGAGCAAGTGACCGACTGGAAAAGCCCGATTTACACCTTTGGTTCTCGATCAAAACCGATCGTTATCGACGTAACCACGTCCATCTCTGCCTCCCTACCTCCTCACAAAATCATCGCAGATGCCGTTGCACCATTTTGGCGAGGCCGACGCATCGAGACGATTCTCGATTTTGGTGCTGGGAGCCTTCGGCATACCTTCCCCCTCCTCCGCCGTGGATTTCATGTCTGCGCGGTTGAGTACAAGGAGGCCTTTGAACGGCCCAAGAACAAGGAGTTCCTAAAGCGAGCCAAGCGTAGCGGCAATTTTTTGGGTTGGTTTCAACCCTCTGAGGCTCGGCGCAGGGGTTGGATGAGCAAGGTCCTCTGCGATTACCGAAGGAAGACGTTCGGCAAGAAGAAGAAATTCGATGCCGCAATGTTGAACTACGTCTTGCAGACGATTCCAGAACCCGCGGATCGGAAGGCAGTCGTACAGCTAATCAACAGGTGTGTCGAGCGGGAGGGATACCTCCTTTACATGTCGCGCTTTGGACAGGTGTCCTCGCAGATGGAGAACTACCCAGTCTCGGACGGTTTTTACATGCGCCCAGAGTGGACTCGTCACTCCTTCTACCGCGAATTCAACGCTGCGGAAACACACGCGTTCTTCGAGTCCTTCGGCTATCACCGCGTGCGCTCGCTCAGCGCCCGCGGCACTGAACAGATCTTTGTCTATACCAGGGGCAAAGGTACCTTTACACGCTCATGGACCCACCTGAAGTAGGAGGGCCTGGCAAGCACTCGATGGTGGCGGCGCAGACGGCGCTTGAGCTGGTAAAGCAACTCATAACTCTGGCTTCCGGCGTCTTGGTTCTCAGCGCCACCTTCATCCAACAGTTTGCGATCGATCACCTGTGGCAGATTTTGCTTCTTGTAGTGAGCTGGCTCTTGCTTGTTGCAGCGGTGCTCGCGGGGCTGGAAACCATTGACACGATTGTATTTAGCCAATTAAACGACGACAACGATTGGGCGTTCGGGCGCGGTCGGCGAATGGCGAGCGCCAGCAAGATGTGTTTCGTCGCTGGAATCTTCACCTTCGCGGCTTTCGCCTTTCTGACGTTGATTCTGGTTCGAGACGTCGCCTAGGCGGCGATCAACGCTCGGAAATCAACCCAACACCCAGCATGCTACGATCCTAGAAGCTTCAATGCGGGCCTTAGCGGGTTCTACAAGGAGGTAGTTTTATGGCCGGTCAAGGAGTGAACTCCAACAATCGAAGTCTCAATACGGTGCAAACCGTTTTGCGGTCGTTCGTGTTCTTTGGCACGTTGATCGTCCTCGGTGGGTTGCTGCTGGCGATCGTTCTAGCTCTCGGGCTCATGGGGTCGATGTTTGCCATTCCGGTTCTCGCCGTGGGTGGTTTGTTGGCGTTGGTGCTGGCGCGGGTGGCGAGCAAATCTCTGTACGTCATCCCGGAGTACGAGCGCGTCGTCATCCTCAAGCTGGGCAAATTCATCGGCGTCAAAGGTCCGGGCCTTTTCTGGGTCATCCCTTATCCGCCGTTCTATCAGTCAGCGGCAGCGATCATTGACACTCGCATCCAGACCCGGGTCATCACCGCGGCGGAGACCTTGACCGCCGATAACGTTCCGGTCGGCTGCGAAGCGGTCATCTTCATGCGCGTCGAAGACTCGGAGCGGGCCGCTCTGCGAGTCAAGGACTACCAAGAGGCGGTATTCCAGGCGGCCAACAGCGCCATGAAGGACACCATTGGCACCATGGAACTGACGGACCTGCTGGGAGAACGAGAAAAGGTCTCCGACAAACTCAAGATGATCATCGATGAAGCAGCGGCCAGCTTTGGTGTCGATGTCTCCTCGGTGGAGATCACTGATGTCCACGTGCCTCCCGACCTCATTCAGGAACTCAGTGTGCTGGCGCAGTCACGGCGCGCGGCTCAGGCCAAGATCGCAGAGGCCGAGGCGGAAAAAGCCATCGCGGCCAAGCTGCAAGAGGCTTCCGAGTTACTCAGCGCCAAAGCCATGGAGATGTATCGCCTGAACGTGCTCGAGCGACTCGGCCGCGAAGAGGGCAGCCAGATCGTCATCTACGGCATGGGCGCCGCTCAAGGGAGCATGGGTGAAACCGTCGCCGCGGCGGTGGCGGGAAATCAAGTGAGAGGTTGACGCGTTTTGCGACCGCTTTCTCAGCCCTGGTAACGATGTAGGCTTTCTCAACCGAAACAGCGGGCATCCGCTCCGCGCAATTCTGCACCCAGGCCCGAGCGGTCAATTGACCGCCTAAACAGGGCTCGCCTCGGCGGCGGGCCGTTGCTGCGGAGGTCGCTACTTGATTGCCCCTGCGAGGCCGGCGACGCGGCGCAGCAGACCGGTCTGGCCGACGTGGTACGACTGGTGGAAGGCCAAAATGGTCGCCAACGAGCCGATGGTCTCATTGGGGTTGTTGCCGGGCGAGTAGGGTGCGGGGGCACCCAACTCTTCGGCCCCGAGTTCTTTGAGTCGGTTCGTCACTGCTGCGTGCGCGGAGCGAAAGGCGTCGATAATTTCGGCAAACGACTTAGCGTCGTTGGGGTCGAGCGGATCACTCCCTCGCTCGTAGGCGGCCGCTTCATCTTTCGTCCACACAGCCTCGACGCCGATGGCGGGGAGGAAGTTGTTGTAGGCGGTCACTAAGTGGCCGGCGACCCAGTTGAGACAGTTGCCGGCTGGATCGGGGCTTACTAGGCTGTCGTCGTGTGAGAGACCGTCGACGTTGGCGTGCAGGAGGCGACTCGACGCCTCGAAGATCGGAATTACGGTGGTCTTGATACTGGTGTCATTCATAATGCTGGTGTCGTTCATGCGTTCTCCAAAAGAAATAATTGCGCTACTAGGTTCACCGGCTCGTCAGTCGGTGGACCTCCTCAGCTCGACTTGAGTCTCCTCTCCGATTGCAGTGAGCACCGACGTGAACCCCGCCAACTGGTCGCCGCCGATTCGCTCCAACACCCGCCGCTCGAATTCCTCCACAACTTCGCGGCCCCGCACTCCGACTTCCATGCCGGCCTCGGTCGCGGTGATCAGAAATCCGCGACGATCGCCCGGGTCGATCGAGCGCTCGACCCACCCCTTGCCCTCAAGGCGATCCAGAAGACTGGTTAGGGTCGACGGCTTATGGCCGAAGACCTTGCGTAGTTCCGAGGTCTTGCAGGGCCCGTAGGAGCCGACGTAGGACAGCAGATGTCCGTCCGGTCCTTGCAGGCCGAGCGGGCGAACGGCTGCGTCCAAATAGAGGGTCATCTGCCGCATCGCTTTGTGCAGAGGCGAGGCGAGCAACAGTGGTTGAGGAGTTTTGTTACGAGAAAGTGACATACGAAAATTGATACTACGATCTCGTAATAAATATGTCGAGTAAAGTCGTGCTGCGAATGGGTCGCCGGATTATCGAAAGGGAACAACGATGCAAAATCGACTAGGAATCATTGCAACTCTCGTCGCCCAAGAAGGCAAAGAAGATGCGCTGGAGAGCGTGCTCAGAAATCTGATCGCACCGACCAGAGCCGAGCCGGGATGTCTGCGCTACGACCTCTGGGTCAGCCGCGATGATCCCAGCAGGTTCACCTTCATTGAAGAGTGGAAGTCAGAAGCCGATCTTGAAGCACACTTCGAGACGCCGCACATTGCGAATGCACTGGGCCAGTTCGGAGATTTGCTCGGGGCCGAGCTGGAGCTGCAAAAGCTAGGGCCACTCGACTAGGCCCTATTCCTGGGCCCTAGTTCCTAGGCCCTAGGAACTAGGAACACGGGAACATTCTCAGCCGGCCGAGGTCTCAGCCCTTCAAATGAGCCTCATAGGTTCATTGTGCTCGCCGAACTATTGGTTGGCAGCACGGGGTAATCAGTTAGAGGTTGGGGGTTCTGGCCCAATTCGGCGGAGCCATTCGACAGTTGACCGTGAAGGTCTTTCCAGTCGAATTCATAGGTTATGTTGTCCTTTTTGCGGCTAACTCAAGCGCTCGTTGATCGCTTCGGCGACGCCGTAGAGTGCATTGCCGAAGTCCAGATCGCCGTTTGACGGCGAACTCGTGGTTGAGAACTGCGCCACCACCACCTTGGATTCGGTGTTGGCGTAGAGCATCTGGCCGCCAATCCCCAAATGACAAAACGCTGTGCCGTTCGAGGTCATCTGGTTGTGGTATCGATAACCTCGCCCAAGATAGTAGGCCGTTCCTTTAGTGGGATCCAGACAGTCGTTGATCCAGCCGTCCGGAATCACTCGAGTGCCATCGTTCGCAACACCTTTGTTGGCAAACAGTTGGCCGTAGCGCGCGAGATCGCGTAGCCGGATGATCAAGCCTCCAGAACATATCGCCATTCCTGTTGCATCCGTCGCAAAGTAAGCGTCCGCCTCGGCGCCTAGGTGCCGGTAGATCTCTGCCTGAAACACGTCTGTGTAACGCCTGCCCGTGACCTTCTCGATGATGCAACCCAACATGTCGGTATTTGGACAAAGGTAATTGGTGACACCGTCCAACTCAACGCCGGGATCCCGCTCGATGCGACTGATATAAGGCAAGAGCCCGTCTTCCTGCCCTCCCGTATTCGGGTGCCAGCCGGACATCATTTCGAATTCATGGATCTCGGACTCGGGATCGGTGAAGTCTTCGCTGAACCTGAGCGCCACGTTCATGTCCAGCAGATCCTGCAGTCGTACACCCGAAAAACCGCTGGCCACGCCCGGAACATAGTCGTCCACGGTCTTGGACGGATCGATCGAGCCCTCGGCAATCCGTCGACCGACGAGCGCGCACACCGAGGTCTTGCTGATCGACTGGCACAAATGGCGGTCCTCCGGATCCATGCGCCGGTAGTTCTCATACACGATGTTGTCGCCCTGGAGCACCATCAGGCCGTCGCAATGGCTCTCCTTGAGATACTCCTTCAACAGCATCTCGCGATTCCGGTAGTCGACCGTTACGGATGAGATGTCGACCGGCTTCTCGTGCAGCTCATGGACCGGACCTTCGCCACGGAAGATCTTCTCGGTATAGGGAAACACGTCCAACGTATGGCGATAGCTCCAGTTGCGATTCGCCGGTTCAGCCCAGTTGGAGAGATCGATGGTCGAACCATCCTGGTTCAATTCGATATGCGGTGCGTCTTCGATATCGGCCAGAACTTTCTTGTCGGACATGAACTCTCCTTTCGGAACAGATCAGCGGCGGCTGCGAACCGCGGCCGCCATGAGGCAAACCGTTTCGTACATGAGACTTGCTGCGACCAGCGCAGTGTTGCCGCTCGGGTCGAACGGTGGCGAGACCTCGACAACATCGGCGCCGATGACGTCGAGTCCATGGAAACCCCAGAGCAGCCGCTGGGCTTCTAGAGTCGTGAGTCCTCCGATTTCCGGCGTCCCAGTGCCCGGCGCAAAAGCCGGGTCGATGCCATCGATGTCGAAAGTCAGATAGACAGGGCCGTCACCGACGATGCGCCGGGTTTCGTCAATGACCGCATCGATACCGAGCCGCGCCACCTCGTGCATGAATAGCAAGCGCATGCCGGTCTGCTCCGAGTAATCCCAGCCATCGGTGACGTTCTGCGCTCCACGAATGCCGATCTGCACGGTCCGGTTGGGATCGATCAAACCGTCCTCGACGGCGCGCCGAAAGGGTGCGCCGTGGTGGGACGCAGAGCCTTTCCACGGCCCCCAGGTGTCGGTGTGGGCGTCGATCTGGATTAACCCCACGGGGTCTTTTTGTGCGCGAGCAACGGCGCGAAGGATCGGATAGCTGATGGAGTGATCGCCGCCAGCGGTCAGCGGCACGACTCCGGCTTCGACCAATCTGGTGATGAATTCCTCGATCTCTCGATGCGACGCCTCGAGGTCATAAAGGGACCCGAACACGACGTCACCGACATCGGCCACAGTACAGGTCTCAAATGGGTCGACGCGGGTCAAGGGATGGATCTTGCGCACGTTGCTCGATTGGTTGCGGATCTCCCTGGGCCCGTGACGAGTACCGGCCCGATTGGTGACCCCCTCATCCAGCGGAATACCGACGAGGGCTATGTCGAGACCTTCCAGCGTCGTCGCAAGCGGCGCGCGCATAAACGTCGGGATCCCTGTGAAACGTGGCTCGTCCATTGGGTCGCCCCGACGGCCGGTAACCGGCGACCTTCGATCGTAGTGGTTATCCATTGAGCATCACCTTTCCAAAACGTCGGCCTTCTCGACCGAATTCTCCGGCTTCAGAGGGTATTGGCGACGCGGTCTAAATCGGGGGCCGATAACTTCGTCGCTAATGGCGTCGCCGGACTTCTCGTACACGCGTTCGAGGCTAGGCTGATTCATGTTCACTCTCGGACTCCGAATGCGTGAAGGGAATAATGCAGGCGGCGTAAAGTACCAGCGGTATCGCAGCCGATACCCACAAGGAGCCGAGCCCGAATCGAGCGATTGTTGCCCCGGCGAGAATCGGGCCGACAGCGATTCCCGCGGCCTGAAACGTCGGCACCAAGACGATCAATCGGTGAAGCGGATCGACGCCGACCATAGCTCCGAACTGATAGGGCAGCGCGAAATTCCAAAAGATCGAAAAGATCGCCAACGCTGCGAGAAACACCGCGAATGACAGCTCGCTGGTGCCGATTAGAACCAAGGCCGCCAGTTGCATCGCGCAAGCAACCGCCAGCGGCAGAGCTCTGCCCCAACGATCGCCCAGCCATGCCGCCCCGGCCGGCCCCGCGAGACCCGCCATGGCGGAAATCGAAAGAGCGCCGGCAACTCTCGTCGCGGTCAGTCCGGCAGCATCTCCCAGTCTCTCGATAAAGGCCCAGAGCGCCACTTGACCGACGAAAAACAGAGCCATCGAGAGGAGAACGACGAAGCCCGGCAGAAGGGCGCGCGGCCCGATGGCTCCCGCCGCAGCCGAATCCGGTGCCGGCGCGCCCGGCGGCAAGAAGCGAAGGAACGGGAGCAGACCGGCGGTCAACAACGCCAACCCGATGAAGAACCCGTTGACGCCCCAGGAACTGATGATTTGCGGAGAGACGGCAAACGCTATGACTTGAAACCCTACCTGCGCGCCGACCAAGAACGCGGCCGTCCGATCGGGATTCTTGGTGTTGGAAAGAAAAGCCATGACCAGTGCCAGCAGGATGCCGCCACCAAAACCCGCGGCGAATCGGAGCCATAGCATCACCGAAAAGCCGGATGTCGTTGCGCTGAGCAGGTTGGCCGTAGCGACGGCCACCACCCCGCAAAGTGCCATACGGCGCCATGACCACCGCTTGCTCCAATACAGCGCGCTTAGACAGGCCAGGGCAATGCCGCCCAGCTCGCCGGACGCCAAGGTTCCGAGCCGGTCTTCGTCAAAACCGTGGCTTTGAGCCAGCGCACCGACAACGACCGGCAGGATCAGAAACACCGCGGGACCGAGGACGCCCAGCGCTAGCATCGCCGCGATGCTGCGCGGGCGTGTGAAGTGGCTACCAGGGAGAATCGGTTCGTTCATGAATTCCTTTCGACGGTCAAACGATGAGATGTGCGGCTAGAGCGGCGGGCGGCAGGCTGACCAAGGTGCGAATGACGAAGAGCGCCACCAGGTGCCCCAGATGAAACGGCAGCTTGCGAAGCAACAACACCCCGACCTCCGACATATAGATGAGCTGAGTCACGGACACGATGGCGATGGCGAATCGAGTTACCTCGCTCTCGATGCCCTTGGCCAGGACGGCGGGCAAGAACATGTCGGCAAAGCCGACCACCATGGCCGGCGCGGCGGCCTCGGCTTCGGGCAGGCGCAGAGCCTCGAGCAGGTAGATGTAGGGGTAGGACAACCAGTGCAGAACCTGGGTGTACTCGACTAGTACCATGCCGAGCCAACCAATCGCGATGACCAGAGGCAGGAGCCCGAACCAGATGTCGGCGATGTTGAACGTAGCGCCTCGCAAGAGCCCTCTGGCCCCTTGGGCGCTCGCCGCTTTGGCCAGGGCCTGCCGCCATCCCCAGCGCAAGACTGAAACTTCCCGTGGCGGCTTTTCGTGAATTTGGCGGCCGGCCTGCGGGTTGTAGCTGTCGGAGATCCTCGATAGTGGCGGCAGGCGGGGCAGAACCACGGCGGCCAGTAGACCGATGGCGACGACCGACAGATAGTACGGTATAAACTTGTCGCCGAGACCAACCAAGTTGACGATCAGCACGCAAAACGGCAGCGACACAACGGAGAAGTTAGTGGCGATCACCATCGCCTCCCGGCGGGAGTAGTAGCCCCCGGCATACTGCTGCGAGGTGATTAGGATCCCGACCGCCGCCGCCACCAGCCAGGACGCCAATGCATCGATCGCGGCGCGGCCGGGCAGCCCGAAGACGACTTCGAACGGGCGGCGTAGCACAGTGCCGACGAACTCCATCAGGCCGTAATCGGTTAGCAGCGGCAGCAGCACTGCGGCGAAGAGAAAGATCGTCAACAGAGCCGGCGCCAGATCGTAGAAGACGACGTGCCCCGACGCCTCGCCCCACACCCACTCCGGGCCGATCTGCCAACAGGTCGCGGCCGCGATGATCAGGCCAAAGAGGCGCAACGAGATCCACAGCCAGCCGACCCGAAACGGCTCGACAAGTCGTTCCGGCCAGCCTCTTGGTACCCACACGCCTGAACCGATGCACACGCTAAGGACCGCCGACAGCGCTAAAATCACCAACACGATCCATGGCATGGCGTCGCCCACTAGTGCCGTCAACCCATCGGAAGCGGCGGCCATCAAGATGGTCCATCGTCCTGCCACCCGTATCGGGATCAGGAAAAACAGCACGCCGAAGCACGACGGCACGATGCATCGCCACACTGCGGCTCTGTTCTCCATAGCGGCGGTCCTACGCTCGTTCGACCCCGGCATCGGCCAGGTTCAACGCTCGGTCGAGCGCGTCAATGCCCTCTTGAATCTGCTCTTCGGTGATGATCAACGGTGGATTGCAGAAGATCATATTCCAGCGCACAAAGGTGCTCAGCCCGCTCTCGATGAGCGAGTGGGCCACAGCCGCCATCGGCTCGGTCAGAGGGCGATTGAACGGGCTCATCGGCTCCCGCGTCTCGCGATCCTTGACCAACTCAAGGACAAAGTGGAGCCCCGCGCCGCGGATGTCGCCAACCGAAGGATGACGCTCCCGTAGCCCTTCGAGACCCGCCCGCATGATGCGCTCCATCGCGTTCGCGCGCTCGATCAGTCGCTCGTCGCGATAAACCTCGTAGTTGGCAATCGCCGCGGCGCAAGAAAGCGCGTGGGCGCTGTAGGTCAGGCCGCACCAAAGAACGTCGTCCTCGAAGTGGCTGGCGATTTCGTCGCTCACGGATACGGCGCCAAGGGGCGCGTAGCCGCTGGTCAGCCCCTTGGCCATGACCAGAATGTCGGGCGTTACATACGGGTAGTGTTCGATGCCGAACCACTCGCCGGTACGGCCGAAGCCGCTCATGACCTCATCGACGATCAAGACGACGCCGTAGTCGTCGCAAATCTCCTGGATCCCCCGCCAGAACACCTCTCCCCCTTGCATGATTCCGCTCGACCCGCTGTAGCCTTCGAGCAATAGCGCCGCCACGGTGCCGGGCCCTTCGTACTCGACCGTCTCTCGAATCTGGTCCACCAGGGCGCGGTCACCTTCTTCGGTGGTCCGTCCCCGATAGAGCGGGCTGCGGTAGGGGTAGGGGTCGTGAACACGCACGATCCACGGCACGCCCGGTTCGTTGGCGATACGGCGTGGATCACCGCCCGCCGAAGCCGCCGCGAACGTGCCTCCGTGGTAGGAGCGATAGCGAGTGATGACTTTCTGCCTCCCGGTATAGAGCCGTGCGACTTTCATCGCGTTCTCGATCGCGTCAGCGCCTCCGAGGGTGAAGAAGCTCTTGGACAGGTTGCCGGGAGTGATCTGGGCCAGGATCTCACCCAGACGCGCGCGCGGCTCGGTGGCGAAGTTGGGCCGGCAGTAGGTCAGTCGCTGGGCTTGTTCCTGGATGGCGCGGATGACGTGGGAATTGCCATGACCGATGTTGACGTTCATCAACATCGACGACCAATCCAAAAACCGTTTGCCGTCGGCGTCCCAGAAGTAGACGCCTTCGGCGCGAGTCGTCGACAGCGGCTTCCAGGCGCTTTGCGCGGCCCATGAAGCGAAGGTATACCGCCGGTTCTTGTCGGCCAGTTGTTGGTGGTTCATGACGTTGTCTCCGCGGCCGGGATGGTCGGAACAGCACCGAGGCGGCCAGCCTCGGCCATTACCTCGAGAACGTTGCCCGGCAAGGGGTATTTTTTTTGGGTCGCCAGACTGACCAGGACCATCGCCAAGCTCGAGCTCGCGAGACCTGCCAGCATCGGGTGCAGACCGGTCGGTTTGTCGAGACCGGCCAGTTGCCAGGTGAATGCCACGATAGATCCGGTGATTATCGAGGCCAGGGCGCCCGGCGCATTGGCCTTTTTCCACCAGACCGCACAGACATAAGACGGCAGAAAAGCGCTTCCCAGAATCGATGTCACGAAGACGACGATGGCGAACACCGTGGGTGGCTCAACCAGGGCCACAAAATAGCCGACGACCCCGATGGCCAGCACCAGCGTGCGCGATACCCAGATCATCTGCCGGTCGGAGGCCCGAGGGTTGATAAATCGCTCGTACAGATCCCGTGCCGCGATCGAACCGGTCTGCAAGAGTAGCGAGTCGGCGGTCGACATGATGGCGGCCATGATCGCCGCCATGAGAATGCCGGTCACGGCTGCCGGCAAGAGCTTGGCGGCGACCTCGAAGATCGCCATCTCGGGGTCGGTAAGATCCGGGAGAATAACGAGCGCCAGGACGCCCAATAGATAGGGCGACAACACAAAGAGCAGGTTCCAACCGGTGGCGTAGGCGCCGGCACGCCGGGCGGTCGCCGGTCGCCGCATCGCCATGTGGCGGGTCAAGACGTGTGGCCAGCCCATATAGCCGACCGAGAAGACCAGCACCGCGCCGAGTGCGATGCCCCACTGGCCCTGGAAGCCTAGGCCACGGCCCCAAATCGACAGCAGCGTCGGATCGATCTGGGCGATCGCACGATTCGCTGCGGTCAGCCCTCCGAGCTCCACGAGGGCCGCAATCAGCACCCAGGTCACTCCGACCAACATGACCAAGCTCTGAAAAAAGTCGGTGTAGGCCACGGCAAGATAACCGCCCAGATAGGTGTAGACGAGAATGATCCCGACGGCGACCAGCAATGCGGTCGAGTACGGCATGCCGGTTACCAGGGCCATCCCCTTGCCGCCGGCGATGAACTGGGCGAGAACGTAGCTGCCCAAAAGAAAAACTGTAAGAACCCCGGAGTAGAGCCGAATCGCCGGCGACGGGTATCGTTTTTCTAGATACTCGATCGGCGTCAACGATGAGGTCAACTGCGAGAACTTACGCATTCGCCGTCCGATGGTGGACAAGTTGACAACGCCGCCGCCGATGTCGCCCGCGGCGTACCAGAGCGCCCAGTATCCCTGGGAATAGCCCAGCGCACCGGCACCGAGGAACATAAAACCGCTCATCGAAGTGCTCTGTAGGGTCAACGCGGTGACCATCGGGCCCACTCTGCGGCCTCCCAGTAGATAACCCTCCAGATCGTCGACCGCTCCCTTGCGCATCGCCCAAAAGCCGATTCCCAGAACGACCAGGTAGTAAAGAACCAGGAAAGCGAGGACAGTGCCGTTCAACGATTCTTCTGCCTTCGCGCCTCTTGGCCTTCCCAATCCCTGGTTCTGTACAGAAAAACGATCGTGTACAGAATCCAGAACAGAGGGAAGCCCACAAAGAGAAGTGTCGTGCTCAGCGGCAGTCCGAACATGTTGTCCAACCCGGTCGGGCCTATTTCATCGACGGAAAGTGCGGATTGATGCCCTCGGAGTTGCCGGTGGGCCACCGCGCCGTCATGGTTTTCAAGCGGGTAAAGAAACGGACGCCTTCGGGGCCGTAGGCATGCTGGCTGCCAAAGAGCGAACGCTTCCAGCCCCCGAAGCTATGAAAGGCCAGCGGCACCGGGATGGCAACGTTGATCCCGACCATGCCGACCTTGACCCGGTTGGCAAAGGTGCGCGCGGTGTCACCGCTGCGGGTAAAGACCGCCGTTCCGTTGCCGAATTCGTGATCGTTAACGAGCTGGATAGCCTCTTCGAAAGTGTCCGTGCGGACCACAACCAGAACCGGCCCAAAGATCTCCTCCCGGTAGATGGCCATCTCAGGCTCGACGCGGTCGAAAAGCGAGCCGCCGATGAAAAACCCACCCTCGGCGCAGCCATGCTTCGCTTCCCTGCCGTCGACCACCAACTCGGCCCCTTCGCGGACCCCCTGCGCGATGTACCCGGTAACTCGATCTAGATGCTCGGCTGTGATGAGCGGTCCCATATCGTTGTCGACGTTCATTCCGTCGCCGATCTTGAGCTCTCCGACCTTGGCGGCGAGACGTTCGACCAGCTCACCCGCGACGCCACCGACGGCTACAGCCACTGAGATCGCCATGCAACGCTCGCCGGCCGAGCCGTAACCGGCTCCTACCAGGGCGTTCACCGTTTGGTCGAGATCGGCGTCGGGGAGAACGACGGCATGATTCTTGGCGCCCCCGAGCGCTTGCACCCGCTTACCGTGCGCGCAGCCGGTGCGATAGATGTGCTCGGCGATCGGGGTAGATCCGACAAAGCTGATGGCTTCGATATCGGGATGCTCCAGTAAACGGTCGACCGCTTCCTTGTCGCCGTTGACGACGTTGAACACGCCGTCTGGAAAACCGGCTTCCTTCGCCAGCTCGGCGATGCGGATCGCGCACGATGGGTCCTTCTCGGAAGGCTTCAGAACGAATGTGTTGCCGCAGGCGATCGAAATCGGCGCGGTCCACAGCGGAACCATCGCCGGGAAGTTGAACGGCGTGATACTCGCCGTGACACCCAGCGGCTGGCGCACCGACCAGCTATCGATGCCGGTACCGACCTGTTCCGAGAATTCTCCCTTCAGGAGTTGTGGGATGCCGCAGGCAAAGTCAACGACTTCAAAGCCGCGCACCAGCTCGCCGTGCGCGTCACCCCAGACCTTGCCGTGCTCCTGAACCAGCGCCGTCGCCAGCTCGTCCCTGTGCTCCGAGAGCAGGTCGCGAAACCGGAACAGCGCCGCGACGCGTTTCAACACCGGTGTCCGCGACCAATCCGCGAACGCTTCCTTGGCTGCAGCCACCGCAGCGTCAACCTCCGCTACCGAGGCCAATGAAACCTTACCCTGGGGCACTCCGGTCGCGGGCTGCAAGATGTCACCCCACCGGCCGCTGGTGCCTTCAATCGTTCGGCCATTGACAAAATGTCCCACCTCGTAAACGCGGGGAACTGTTTTTGGGCTCGTACCGACGGTCATCGTGGCGCTATCTCCATGCTTTTCGCTCAAGAGCCTTGCTCCGTTGGATCGGCGGAATCAGATCTTTCGTACACGATGCGGCCATCAAAGAGCGTCATCACGACCTCCGCCTCGCTGATCTCATCCACAGGAATCTCGAACAGATTCCGATCTAGGACCACCAGATCGGCCAGCTTTCCGGATTCGAGAGAGCCAACTCGGTCGCTCTGCCGCATCAGATAGGCGGCATTGGTGGTGATGGCGCGTATGGCTTCCTCTAGTTGGATTGCACTCGCTGCCCCCAGTGTCCCCTCCTGGGCTCCGAACGGGTTGCGCCGGGTCACCGCTGCTTCCACAAACGGCAAGGGGTTGATCTCGGGGTTGTCCGATTCCCAGTCGCTCGCCATCACATACTTGGCTCCGGCGTCGATCAGCTTTCTCGCAGGGTAGGCGCGCTCGATGATCTCCGATCCGAGGACGCCGGTCACGAAGTCCATGACTGGGTTGGGAAACCACACAAAGGGCGAGTTTTCGGCGACCACGTCGAGATCGGCAAACCGGTCCAGATCGTCGTCGTCGACCAGCGCGGTATGCGCAACGTGATGCGGCACGCCGGTGTTGCCGTTGGCTTTTCGTGCCGCCTCGACGGCATCCAGTGCGCTACGTACCGCGCCGTCACCATTGGCGTGCATCATGACACTCACACCCTTGGCATCCAGCTCGGTAACGATGGCGTCGAGCTCCTCCTGCGGAACTCGGAAAATTGATTCGTTGGCGGGGTGGGGTTTCAGCAAGATCATCGTTCCGGGGATGCCGTCGATGAAGATCTTGGCGAAGTCGGGATTGACGAGCGTCGACCGGTAAGCCTCCCGCTCTTCGAGGGTCTGGCGGGCGGCAGTCTGTTCCTCTTCGCTCCCCACCGGGTCGAAATGGGTGGCCACCGCCACCCGCAGATTGAGTTCACCCCGCTCGGCCAGCCGATCGTAGGTGGCAAGGATGGGCCGGCCTGCAGCGCCTTCCTTGATCGAAGTTACCCCGAAAGAATTCAAGCGCGCACCGATCGTACGTGCGGCCTCGTCGTAGTCCGCCTCGGTCGGACGGTCGGCCTCTCTCGCCTCCTCCCGGAGCGGCGTGAAAAGCTCCATGGCCGCATCCAGGAAGAGGCCGGTGGGCTCGCCGGTCGCCGGGTCTCGATCGATCAGCCCGCCGGGCGGATTCGCTGTCTCGGCCGTCACGCCCGCGCGGCGCAGAGCCGCCGTGTTTACCCATACGGAGTGACCGCCGTTGCTGCCCAGGAGCATCGGACGTGCCGCATCGATGGCGTCCAGGAGCGCTTTGTCCGGCGTCACCGAACGACCCCAGCCGACACCGGTGATGATTGGAAGTTCGGGGCGCGACTCCGCGTACGCTCGAACCTTCGCCAGCACCGTCTCAACTGGGTCGTCCATCCCGAGATAGAGACCCCGCTTGCGCAACTGATCACCGGTTGCATGAATGTGGGCATCGTGGAGGCCCGGCAAAACGAAACCGCCTTCCAGATCCACAACGCGAGTCCCGCCGCCCACCAGGGCAGAGACCTCCGCAACACTACCGACCCGTACGATCTCGCCGTCCTGCACCGCAATCGCCTCGGCCCAGGGCTGTTCCGGGTTCACGGTGTAGATCGAGCCGTTGGTTAGAACCAAGGTGGCGGACGGGCTCGTCTCGGTGCCGACGCAAGCCAAAAAGAACAGCGCCGCCAAGGCTGCCCAGGCGAACTTTTGGTGGCGGATTTCGTTGATGTTCACGTTGAGATCCTCGCTTCGTTGTCTCCGCTAGTTTCAAGCCGTGTCGTGGCCTCGCTTCAGGGCGTCGCGACGTGCCCGCACGCTCCGACTACGTCAATCACACGCCCCGTCTTTTCGCTGGTGCACCGTGACACGGTGCTGGATGGCGAACTTACCCAGCACTTGGGCTGCGGTCTCTCTTAGCTCTCCGGGATCCGTCTTGGTGTCGGCGGCTATCAGCTCGACCTCCGCAAAGGTGCCGAGCCTCTTGTCGGCACTCACCGCGACCGCACTGACGTCGGTTCCCTCGAGAGCGCCAAGCTCGCCAGCGAGAACGTCTTCGGTTTCGCGCCAGACCAACTCCGGCTTAAAGATCTTGCCGACCGCGGTCAACGGTAGCGCGTCGACGACCCGGATCCGCTTGGGAACCGCAGCTCGCTCGCCGATGTGTTGGCGGGCAAAGACGAGCAGCTCGTCTTCGGTCGCTTCACCGCCCTCCACCAGTTGCACGTAGGCCACAGGCACTTCGCCAAGGCGAGCGTCAGGTCGTCCCACCGCGGCCACAAGCGCTACCGCCGGATGGTCTTGAAGCGGCTCCTCGATCTGCTTGGGATGGAGGTTGTGGCCACCACGGATGATCAGCTCCTTGGATCGACCGGTCAACCAAAAATAACCATCCTCGTCACAGCGGCCGAGATCTCCGGTGTCGAGCCACGGCCCTCCCGCATCGCTGCCGTCTTCGGCGACGATCCAGGCATGCCGGTTGTGAACCTCGTCTTTGTAGCCGGCGAACACATTGGGGCCGCGAAGAAGAACCGCGCCAACCTCATCGATCTCGCAGTCCCGAACGTAGCGCCCGTCTTCCAGGACTGCGGTCTTCATCTCCTGGTAGGGGAGACGCAGGCCGATCGAACCCACCCGGCGGTCTCCCGACGCAGGGTTGAGCGAGCTGACGCATGTGCTCTCGGTCAGCCCGTAGCCTTCCAAGATCCGAACGCCGGTGCGCTCTTCGAAGGCCCGGAAAACTTCGACCGGCATAGGAGCAGCGCCGCACAGCGCGTAGGCCAGCGAACTGAGGTCGGCGCCGTCTACGGGTATGTCCAGCAGCGCCGAGTAGATCGTCGGCACGCCGCTGAAGAACGTGACACCGTAGTGCTCGACGATCTTCCAGAAGTTGGAGAACACACCCTGCCCTCGGTAGCCGTGTGCGGTCGCTAAGACCACCGTCGCTCCGGTGAACCAGGGCACGAGCCCGGTGACGATCACGCCGTTGACGTGAAAGAGCGGTAGGCCGCAGAAGAAGACATCCGCCGGACCGGCTGACAGACATGTGGCCGTCATCCAGGCGTCGGCTACCTCGTTGCCGTGCGTATGCCCAGCCAGCTTGGGCGTCCCCGTGGTTCCCCCGGTGTGGAAGTATGAGGCCACATCGCTCGCGGCCATGACCCTTCTGAACGCGAGGCCGTCACCGGAGTGAGCCGCCGTTGCGGCATTCCAATTGAAGGCCCGGACCCCTTCGACTCGTTCTTCCCTCTCGCCGCCTCTGTCGCCTCCGACGAGTAGCAGAGTGTCGAGAGTCGGCACGAGAGCAAGGACGGCTTCAACCTTCCGCCACAGTTCACCTCCAGCCTCAGGGGCCATGGTTACCAGGACCTTGGCTTCAGCAGCGTTGAGAATCTCCGCGATCGTCTCGGCTTCGAGCAAGGGGTTGATCGGGTTGACGGTACCCACGGCCTGCCCGCCCCAGATCGCGAAGTGAGTCTCCGGCAGATTCGGCAGGAGGAGCGAGACGACATCGTCGGGCTGCACTCCCAGATGGTGAAAAAGGTTTGCGGCCTGTGTGATCTGCGCCAGCAACTCAGCGTAGCTCAGGGTGTTCGCTTGTTGATAGTTCTCTCCATCAGGAAGAAAAATCAGTGCTGGATGGTGGGGGTCGATCTCCGCGCCGTGCTGCAGCGCCCGGTAAGTGCTGGCCGGAAGATCCCGCATCACCAGGCGGGTGGACTCGAACGCCTCGATGTCGGCGAGATCGTGGAAACCGGTCATCGGAGGGTCTGAGCTAGCAGCTCAAGGGAGCGGCCGGCCCAGCCACTGCTCGTAGAAGACTTCGAGATCCGGCTGGAAGCTATGCACGACCGGGTACCCCGGGGGAACGGCCTCAATCTCAAGCAAGGTGCCGTCGATCGGATCGTAGTACTCACGCAGCTCCATCCACTCCGGCACCGCGTGCATCAATTTGGGATAAATCTCCTGATAATGCTCATCAGTGCGGCGCGCGAAGACGCGTGCTTGGAGCTTCCAGTTCTCGCGGTAGTCGCCGTATTCGTGACCGCTGGTCGACTTGGTTATGTAGCGGCCATCGGCGGTCTTGACGATGTAGAGATGCGGTCCCAGGGGAAGGATAATCTGGTCGTTCCAGGGGGCGCGCTCTTGCAGGATCTCGATGTACTTATTGAAGCGGTCGGGGTCCTTGTAGGCCGACATGATCTCCTTGACCTGCGGCCAGGGGAGCTTGCCGTCCATCAGGTCGGTGATCGTGGCTTTATCGTAGTTGCTCATTTCGACTCCTCAAGCTCCTTATTCCGCCTGCCAGTCGTCGGAAAGTCCCCAGAAGGCCCGGTAGCGCTCGGCCCATACCGGCGACAGCTCCATGCTCTCGCGGTACATCTGCTTGACCGGCTCGATGAAGTCGGCGGACTCCACCCGAGCCTTTTCGGCCTCGATCCACTCGGTCACCGGTACGCTGCGCTTGAGGCGCTCAGCGCGTTTTTCCTTGCGGCGCTTCTCGGTCGCCTCGCGGTCAACTGTCCAGCGACCGTCCTCGTCCTGCGACGCCACGGCGCCGTAGGTGCTGTCGAGGAAACGTGGCAGCACGTCGCCCTGGTTCAAGTCCGCCTCGATCGCCGCCGGATCGCGCTCCAGCACGTCGCCGAGACCGTTGCCGCCAGAGAGGACACTCAGGTAGAGGTCGTACTCGGCATGCGGGTCGGGCGTGTGGAGGGTCATCCGGTCTTTAAGCACCACCTCTCCTTCGACCAGGGTGTCAAAGTCCGTGTTCTCCGGGTCGCCGCTCGAGACCGGATAGGGCTTCTGGCTCTCGATGCGCTCCTTCATGTCGGTGCCCTTGACGCTATGCCGGTAGATGGTGTGCGCCGGGTAGCCGCCGAAGAGACCATTGACGTTGAATACGTGGCCGGCGCCGAGATTGTAGAGGTCCTGCTGCTCCGTGCCGTGGACCATGCGTACGGATTCGTAGCCGGAGCCGCCGCGGAACTTGCCCGGCCCGAACGAGTTGGGGCGGATCCGCCGGCCTAAGTAGAGCAACGGCTCTAGAATCTCCCAGGCTTCGACGTCGCCCATGTCGCCCTCGGGGTTCCACATCGCGGCGCAGGTCGCCTCGCCGTCCTTAATGTATCCGGCCGATGTGCCGCAGGAACTCATCTCAAAGTTGGTCCAGGCGCCCTCTTGCCCGTAGTGGTTGACGCCGCCGCCCTGGAGCATGTTGGCGGTAAACGGATAGGAGGCGACGACTTCCTCAATATAGCCACGCGAGGCGAAAGCCGTGGCCAGGGCGCGGAAGACGCCGTTGAATCCTGGGATCAGGTAAATCCACGCGATCGACACCGAGCAAAATTGGTTGTCCGGGTTGCACCAGGAGCCATAGGGCAGGTTGAGCTTGGTGGCGAAGTACGCCCCGTCGTTGACCTTGTCGTTGGGAATCAGCGTCTGGGTCATCAACACCCACAATCCGCCTTGCATGGCCGAAGGAGGGGCGTTGAACGAGTGGTAGCCCCACTTCGAGGCCCCTTCGAAGGACACCTCGAATTCGCCGTTGCCGCCGATCTCGACCTCGAGCGGCGCGTGCATCATCGTGTCCTTGGCGGCGTAGTCGGGCAGCTTCCCCTTATTGATCGAAAAGCCGACGTCGGTGAAAGTCGGGAAAGAGTACTTGCCCGGAATGGTCATCGCCTTGACCTGGTTTTGGAAAGCTTGGCGACCGTCCTCGATCACCTCGCGAATGAACTGTTTGTAGGTGTCGATGCCGATCTCGCGAATCGTCTCGTGCACCGTGTCCTCAATGAGCTTGCAGCCGGCGATGCGGGTGCGCTCGTCGAGCAGCCAGTAGAGCGGTAGGCGGACGGCTGTCTTGCAGCGCTCTTCGTAGTCGCGGTTGAGGCGGCCCTGCTCGCCGACCTTCTGGCACGACAGCATGAACCCGTCCTCGTAACGATGGATTGGCCCGATCGGCATGCTCGCTGGAAGCGGCGCACCGACGTCGATGACGTGGGTCACGCCTCCGGCCCAGCCGACCAGCTCGTCTTTCCAGAAGATCGGAATGATGTCCTGGACGTCGGCGTTGTGCACGTCGCCGATGAAAGCGTCGTTGTTGACGAAAATATCGCCCGGGCGGATGCACGGATTCTCTTCGTAGTCGTTCCGGACCATGTACTTGATCGCGTCCGACATGGTGTGGACGTGCACCATGATGCCGGTTGATAGCGTGATGCTGTCGCCCTCAGGCGTGTACAGTGCGAAGCACAGCTCGCCGATCTCGCGTACGATGGGGGACGCGGAAATGTTCAACGCCGTCTCGCGTGCGTTGACCATGCCACCGCGCAGCCGCGAAAAGATCTTCTCGTAGAAGATAGGGTCGTTCTCCTTGATCGCCAGCTTCTCGATGCCCTGATATCTGCCACTCTCGGCGAACCGCCGCTCGGACTCTTCGAGCATCTGCCGGGCGGTTTTGCCGTCCCAGCCGATCCCCTTGGCCACCGGCGCCTCTTTCAGGTCTGCAACGCTCATTGCGCTCTCCTTTAACGTGCGGCCCTACTGGACCGAGTTGCTCATGTGGAAGATCAGGTTGCGGTCGAGGAAGACCCGGCGGCCCGGCGGCACTACCATGGTCGATGCTGGCGACTCGACGATCGCTGGCCCCTCGATCTTGTTGCCGGCGCACAGGCGGTCCAGCTCGTAGATCGCTGCGTCCATGAACTCGCCTCGCCAGTAAACCTGGCGCGAAGGCTTAGCCGCCTCTTCGGGCGGCGTCTCGCCCTGCAGCTCCTCGTCCGGAAGCTCGGGCTTTTCCACCTTGACTGAGCCGAGCATAATTGTGCGCGTGATCATGTAGCCGAACTCGGGCGTCTTGGCCGCCGAGTAGTAGATCTTGGCGTAGAGATCCTCGAAGGTCTGGATCAGCTTGTCGACATCTTCCGGCGAGTTCAGCCGGTTGACCGGCACCGGGAACTCGAGGTCGTTCAACTGGCCGTAATACTGCATCCGGATGTATGGCCGGAAGGTGATGTCCTCGCGCTCCACACCGCTCTTTTCGAACTCTTGCGCTACCTGCTCCTCCAGGCTGTCCCAGCTCTGGTTGAGGAGCCCAAGGATAGCCATCCGGCCTTCCTCGGTGTCCGTAGGCAGCAGCGGCAGGTCTGACGAACGATCGTAGCGGTACTCGAAATCGGCGCAGGCGCAGCCGAAGGCCGAAAATCCGGGCGCCCAGGCGGGAATCAGGATGTCCTCAAAATTGAGGTCCGAGCTATAACCACCGACGTGAACCGGTCCGCCCCCGCCGTAGGAAAGCAGCGTGTAGTTCTCGGCTCCGTAGCCCTTGCCGATGATGCGGCCCATCAGCGAGTTCTTGAGGCTGTCCTCGAACAGCTCTACCGCGCCCGCGGCCGCCGCGTGCACGTCCAATCCCAGGGGCTCGGCCAGTTGCTTGGTGACCGCTTCGATGGCTCGATCGCGCGAGATCTCCACATCGCCACCAAGAAAGTAGTCGGGGTTGATAATGCCCAGGACGACATTGCAGTCGGTGATCGTCGTCGTCTCGACTCCACCATCCTCGTAGCAGACTCCGATGCGGGCGCCGGCGCTGTCGGGGCCGATCTCGATGCGGTTGGTGGTCGGATTGACGCGCACGTAGGAGCCCGTCCCCGCGCCCAACGAGTCGATCTGCACCAGAGGGATGTTAAGCAGCATCCGCGCAATGTCGGGGACGTTCTTGATCTCGAAATCGCCGTCGGTAATGAGCGCGATGTCGAAGGACGTTCCGCCGATGTCTGAGCAGGCAACGTTCTTTGTACCGATTTTCTCGGCCATGTAGCGTGCCCCGACGACGCCGCCGATCGGCCCGGAAATCATCGTCCGCGCCAGCTCCCGGGCGTCGATTGAGATCGTGCCCCCGTGCGAGGCCATGACCCGCATGTCGAACGGAGCTCCGACGTCTTTCGTTTTCTGTCTTACCCTGTGAAGTTGCTGGCGTGAGGGCTCGGCGGCGTAAGCTTCGAGTAGCGTCGCGTTGAGGCGCGGAAAGTCTCCGCGCAATGGATAAAGCTCGGAAGAAAGGTAAAGCGGCACCTCGACACCGCGCTCCTTCATCACCTCTTGGGCGATCTCGCGAACCGCCTCTTCGTGGGCAGGATTGCGGAAGGAGTAAACCATATTGACGACGATCGCCTCGACCTCCTTGTCGAGGAGTGCTTCCACAGCCACCCGCGCCTCGTTCCGGTAGATTGGGATCACCGGCGTTCCGAAGACGTTGATGCGTTCGCGCACGCCGACGATGCGATCACGCGGCACGAGGGGGTCGTTGTGCTTGTGGGTGACCAGATGCAGCCGGTCGGAATAGGAATAGCCCAGATAGGTCTGGATCGCCCGCTCCATGCGCAGGTAATCCTCAAGGCCCGCGGTGACAATGATGCCCACCTTCTGCCCCTTGCGCTCCAGGAGCCGGTTGAGCATCGCGGTGCCCGAATAAATACCCGAACGAATCTGTCCGAACGCGTCGCCGAGCTCCATTCCCCACTGGTCTAGAGCATCGACTGCCGAAGCAAAAAAGCCCTCCGATTCGTCCTGCGGGGTGGTCTGAGCCTTGCCGACGACGAACTGACCGGCCTCGTCGATGATGAACGTGTCCGTCATCGTGCCGCCGGCATCGATTGCGAGGATGCGCGGACTGCGGTTCTTTTCCTTGCTAGTTGGACTACTCATGACGTTCTAGCGATTCCTTCCTTGCTTCGGTCTGCCTGTTGCCACAGCGTAAAACCCAAGAAACGGTGGGCTATCGAAGACCGATCTAGCTGTTGATCCGCAGGCTGATCCCGTAGGTCGCCGGCATGCCGGTGACCTCCACCAATCCGAAATTGAAGAAGCCTTGAAAGTTGAGGTAATCCTCATCGAGAATGTTGCGCCCCCAGACGCCGATCTCGAACCGGTCGTTGACTGCCAGCGAAAGTCTGGCGTTGACGATCCAGTAGGCCGGTAGGACGATCGCTTCGCCCGGCGTCTGCGCTTTGTCTTCATAGTTGTAGTCGAGAAAGAAGCGGAGGTTCTTGTCGTTCGAAAGAGGCTGCTCCACAGCCAGTGTGCCGCTGTATTGGAGTTCGGGAAATCCGATGTCCTGACCGGATAGATCCACAAAGACTGGAGAAAAAAGGCCCGGGAAGTTCGGGTCGGCCGCCTGCGCCTGAACGGCATTGGCATCGATGGCCTGAAAATCGGACCATTCCCCTTTGTTAAAGCCCACCGACTGGGTGATCGTTGTCCTTTGCGAAACCCGCCAATTGACCTCGGTCTCCAGACCCAGGATCTCCGACTTGGGCACGTTGACGATGGCTCCGAGCGCGCCGAAGAACGGATCGACGATGGAATCACCGGTCTGCTGATCTTCGTAGTCATAGAAAAACAGTGCGCTGTTCCAGAGCAGAGAACCGTCGGAGTTGCCGCCCTTGGCTCCGAATTCGAACGCGTTGAGAGTTTCGGGCCCGTAAGGGACGAACTGCTCGCCCACAGATGCCGCGGTGTCATTGAAACCACCCGATTTGAAGCCTCGGGCCGCACTCCAGTAGAGGTTCCAATCGGGGTTGGGGGCGTAGGTCAGGACCGCCTTGCCCGAGAAGTCACTGTCGCTGACCGATGCGACGAACGGAGAGCCCGGCGTACAGTCGCCGAACACGAAACAACTCACGATGGAATCGGTGAGGATATCCCCGGGACCGTAGATTCCGGCAAAAATGCCAAGCGGATCCTCCAGAAGCTTGGTGCCGTCCAAGACGATGTCGCGCGATTCGTCCGTGAAGCGCACCCCGCCCGAGACGCCCCACTGATCGTTGATCGGCGTCTCCACGTGGGCAAAGACGGCAAACATTTCGCGATCCTGCTTGGTGTTGTTGCCGCCAATAGCGGGGAACGCCAGATTGTCGGGTTGATCAAAGATATAAAAGTTTTCGACGGTGTCTTCGGCATAGTTGGTACCAACTACCCAGTAGGTCTCCCCTGTGACAGACGCCAGCCGGAACTCCTGGCTGAAGGATTCAATATCCGTAAACCGGACATTGTCACCGTCCTTGACCTCGGCACCATCGACGTCGATCCAAGATGCTCGATCGAAGTTCTGGATGCCGGTCACCGAGGTAAACGACAGCTTGTCACCGGTGTGCGTGATGTTCGCGGTGAGTCCGTGAGACTCGTTGTCGTTCCCGGGCCGGCCCATACCTTCGAGACCGAATGGCTGGCCGTCGCTCCACTTGACTTGGTCGCTGGCTGAGACGGCTTGGATTTCGCGGCCGAAAACATCGAAGAACGGCTCGATCAGACGGCTGGCTTGAAGATCCGATTGGTCCCAGCCATAGTGGCCTTCGACATCAGCCAAGAGGCGATTCTTGATATACCGAAGACTGGCGCGCGCGCCGCCTCGATCTTCCTCGCCATGTTTCTCCCCGGTGATCGCATGCTGCTGCCAACCCTCGCCTCGCTGGCTCGTGGAAACGGCGAACCGCCCCCAGGTCGTCTCCGACATGGGGCCGCTGACAAAGGCATCGACCTTCGCAGATTCGTACCGGCCAAGCTCCGTGTAGAGCGAGGCCTGGAATTGAGAGGTCGGTTTCGCGGTCACCAGATTGATCGTTCCGCCGGTGGTGTTCAGTCCGAAGAGATCGCCCTGAGGTCCGCGCAGGACCTCTACTTGGTCGATGTCGAAGATGTGGTCCGTGGTGGCGATGGGGAAGGCATTGGCCACTTCGTTGACATGAATGGCAACGGGCGAGCTGTTGACTTCGTCGGTGTTGGCTTGGTCGCCGACTCCGCGGATTGCGTATTGGGGGGCATATCCTGCGAACGCTTGGTTGATTCTCAGGTTCGGGGTCACGTTCTCCACCTCGACTAAGCCCTCGATACCGAAGTCTTCGAGCGCTTGGGCCGGCAGCACCGTGACCGAGATCGGCACATCGTGGAGGGCCTGCTCGCGCTTGGTCGCTGTGACCGTAATGGTCTCACTGACGGCCTCCACTCCATCGGCCGAAGACTCTTCAGCGGGCGATTCCTCAGTAGCAGCGGCTTCCTCCTGATCGCCTTCGTTCTGGGCCGCCAGCGTGCCTGGAGCGGCCAGCAAGAGACCGCATACCAGAGCCAAATGAAAAGTTAGTCTCGTTATTTCCTTGGGCATGCTTTTCTCCTTATTAGCCGAGAATATTGTTCAAGGTCTGTTCGAAGAACTCGACATAGGCGTCGACATCGTCTTCAGTCGTCTGGGGAGACGTCATGAGCATGCTGAAATAGGGCATCATCATGAAACCCTCGTTCAGCGAGCGGTACAGCAGATACTCGTGGTAACCGCCGTAGCCCGTTGCCATGGCGGACTCCTTAGTGTTGTTGACACTCGGAATAAACTGGATGAAACAACGATTGCCCATCTGCAGGACACGGAAGGGCAGATCGCGGTCGTCGATCGCTTGGTTGCAACCGTCGACCAACCTCTTCATCGAGGCGGTCATCGCCGCGAAGTTTTCCTCCGTGAAGAACTCCTCCAAGGCGTGGCGCAATCCGAACATCTGGTGGTGGTTGCCGGTCGAGAGCGTGCCGATGCCGTAGGTGCCGGCCCCTGGCAAGCCCGTGCAGTGGTGTAACTCGTGCGAGAATCTCGCGCCCACTTCCTCGGTGAAACCGTAGACGCCGCACGGCAAACCGCCGGAGATGGACTTGCCGCAAGTCCAGAAATCGGCTTTCAATTTCCACAACCCAGCGTAGCCTTCGTGGCCGACTGAGATGGTGTGGGTCTCATCAAAGCACAGATAGCTGCCGTGTTTACGGCAAAGATCATAGACCGCATCCCAAAACCCTTCGGCCGGATACCGCCAGCCGCAATTCGACGACACCGGCTCGGTGATAACCATCGCGATGTCGCCTTTGGCGAGAGCCTTTTCCACCGCGTCGAGATCGTTCCATTCCACGATCTCGGTGGTCTCCGAGAGGTCGCGGCCGGGAAAGACATCCATGGAGCAGCGGAGTTCGATGACTCCGGGCTCCGGCATCTGTTTGATGGTGTCGTCCACGGTGCCGTGGTAAGCAAAGTTGAACATCAGCACCTTGGGCTTGTGGGTGATGGTCCGGGCCATCTTGATCGCGTAGTCGTTAGCGTAGCTCGCCGAGAAGGCGACCGACCAGTACTTGAGACCCATGTGCTTGCCGAACCGGTCCTGGAGAAGCTCGGCTGCCCGCACCGCGTCTCCCGATGTCAGAAGTGTGTTGCCGCCGGTCCGCTGTAGTTCCGCGGCCGTGTTGCGCATCGTCGGTCCGTCGGGCGCGTGGCCGAACATATCGGGGGTATCCCCAAAGCAGAAATCGATGTACTCGTGGCCGTCCACGTCCCACAGCCGGTTGCCCTTGGAACGCTCGACGTAAAACGGCGTTTCCAGGTGCCAGTCGTTGTGATGCCACTGGGTGATCACGCCATTCAAGAGATGCAGCTTGGCGCGCTTGAAGAGCTCACGGCTCTTTGGTGTTCTAGCACCAAATTTCTCCATCTCTTCGACCACCCTGCCGTTTAGCCGCTCAAGATCGATGAAGTCGTAGACCGGAGCCCAGGTCTCCAGATCCCTGAGGTCCAATCCGGTGGTATCCGGCATCGTCTCTTTCCGGTGTTGAGTCTCTGTCTGCATGTTGACTCCTCTTTTTCGCCTCCTTAGCGTCGCTCGATCCAGGCCGATCGCTTCCGCGAGTCCTTCACTCGGCAGCCGTGCCAGCCCGGCAAGGATTTATCCGGCAAATTAGAAGGGGAAGTAAGAATCGGTATGATACAAAGTAACAGGTCAAGCCGAATGTGCGGATAGGCTTGGCTTTCCCGCAGTCTAGGAGGCTCATGTCTGACCCCAGTAATCTGGCAGCGGCAACTCAGGAGGTCCATCTGGAGCCCGAAGCGATTCAGGCGCAGCTGGAGCGCATCCTCAAGAGCCCCACGTTCCAGCGATCCGAAAGGAACACGAGCTTCCTCCGGCTCATCGTAGAAGAGGCACTGGCAGGGCGAACGGAGTCGATATCAGCCTATCGCCTTGGGCTCGAAATCTTCGGCCGCGACCGGAAATTCGATCCTCAAACCGATCCCATCGTCCGCATCCAGGCAGTCCGCTTGCGCCGGGCCCTGGACCGGTACTACTTCTTGCGGGGGTCGAGCGACCCGATCAGGATCGATGTGCCCAAGGGGCGCTACACCCCCGTGTTCCGCGTGATTTTGAATGAAGACGCCGACAACTCGCCACCGGACTCCGCGCCGTCGGTGCCAAGACCAACCGACCCGGTGCTGGCTCTGCCCACCGGGCCCTCGATCGCAGTGCTCCCGTTCGTTAATCTCGGCGACGATCCCGACCAGGAGTTCCTTGCTGCCGGCATCGCAGAAGAGCTCATTGTCGAGCTCAACCGATTCCAGGACTTCCGGGTGATCGCGCGCTATTCCACCCTCAAATACAAAGGAGGAGCCGCGGATGTTCGCGAGGTGGGTCGCGACCTGGGAGTTCGCTATGCGCTGGAAGGCAGTGTCCGTCGGAGCGGAGGTATCTTGCGAATCACGGTTGAGGTCAGCGAGACGAGGACGGGAGCGCACATTTGGGCCGAGCGCTTCGAAAGCGACATGAGGGCGGAGGACCTCTTCGATGTTCAGGATCGCATCACCTCCCAGGTGGTCGCCAAGGTAGCCGACAACTACGGTGTCATCCCAAGGGAGCTTTCCAAGGAGTCCCGGCGCAAACGGACGAGCGAGATCAGCACCTACGAAGCAGCTCTTCGGTTCCACTGCTACAACGCCGTCGCCACACCGGAGCTCTACGAAGAGACGCGGTCGGCGCTGGAACGGGCGATCGAGTTGGATCCCGACTACGCCCCAGCATGGGCCATGCTGTCTGAGTTGTGCAGTGACGACTATCTGCTCGGCTTCTCCGACCGGCCCGGCCTCCTCGACGAGGCAAAGAAGTTCGCGTCCCGCGCCGTCAGCCTGGATCCCGAGTGTCAACACGCGCACTGGGCGATGGCGTGGAGCCACTTCCACCGGCGTGAGCCGGCACGATTCCTCGCGGAAGCGGAGAAGGTCATCGCGCTCAACCCGAATGCCGCGTACCTGGTCGGCATCACTGGATGGACCACGGCCCTCGTCGGTGAGTGGGATCGCGGTCTAGCCTTACTGCGCAAGGGCATCGACTTGAACCCCAACCATCCTGGCTATTTTCACATCGCGCCCTTCCTCGATCACATGCGCAAGGGCGAGTATGGGGCTGCCCTAACAGCGGCACGCCGTATCAACATGCCGGAGCTCGTATGGGATCCCCTCGCGCGGGCCGCAGCACTCGGCTGCCTCGGTCAGTCCGATGAGGGCCTTCTCACGGTCGGATTTCTGCTCGATCTCGACGCGGATTTCGCGCGCAACGCGCGCCGCTACGTCAGTGCACTCGTCTTCGACGACGCCTTGGTGGAGACGATCGTCGAAGGCCTGCGCAGCGCGGGCCTGGACCTGGAGAGTTCCAACTCCCCATAGCACCGCGAATCTGGGATTCGCAGATCAGAACTGCTTCAAGTCCCGCCAGTGGCCGGTCAGCGAGTCGCGATCGATGAGCCTGCCTCCTTGGATCAAATAGCGAACGTTGCGGGTGTCCGAAATATTTTCAGCCGGGTTGCCCTCCACGACCACAAGGTCCGCGATGAGCCCCTCCTGGATGGAGCCGAACTCGTCCTCGCGGCGAAGGATGGTTGCCGCGTTGTACGAAGCGATCTTGATGACTTCCACGTTGGGAATGCCGCACTCGGCGAGCAGCTCCAGCTCGTGGTGTATGGCTTCGCCGAGCCAGTTTCCCTGGGGAAACGGCGCGTCGGTCCCGGCGGCGACGATCACTCCGGCCTCGTGCAGGGTCTTGACGTTCCTTCGATTCAACTCCCACAGCCGCGTCATGTCGCCAAACAGGAGTTTCCGGTAGAACGAGTCGCGGCCGTCGTGCATCTTTTCCCGCATGGAATAGAAAGCATCGTAGTACTCCCGGACCATATTCGGACCCAAGACATCGACGATCAGCGGGTTCTGAGCAAAGCTCTGCGTATCTATATCTTCGTACACGCGCTGGCCGCCCAAGTTCATCAGCGTGGTCAGGGTTGGAATCGCAAACCGGGAGTTGTCTTTCAGCCAACGAGCGTCGTCGGACGAGACCAGCACGGCGCCACCGTGCGCGAACCCGTCGACACCGCTAACCTGAGCCGCGTCGCGGCTCAGGTTCATGTACCAGAAGTCGGCCACCCCCCTCATCCCGCGCTTGTGGGCCTCCTCCATGATGAAGCGTGCTTCCCAAATGGACAGATCGGCGTACAACTTGATGATGTCGATGCCAAGCGCCTGCTTCTCGTCAAGGAGTTTCTCGATCTGCTCGACGCCTTTTCCCGGCAACTCGAGAACCTTATTGACACCTTCGAGGCTATGGAGGGTTTCGCCTGTCGCGACGATGCGCGGCCCAATTCGCTCACCCGCGGCGATTTCGTCTCGCAATGACGTGATCCACTCTTGGTCGTTGCCGAGATCGAGAAACGTGGTCACGCCCGCGTAGAGCAGATTCCACAACGACAGGTCGATGGCCAGAGGATCGCGTTTCAGCGGATACCCCGGGTCGGTCATGTTCCAGCCGCCCATGAAATGCACGTGCATATCGATCAGGCCAGGAATCAGGGTCAGACCGTCGCCGTCGATCACATGCGTTGCTTCAGGCAGCTCGTGGATCGTGTTGGCAACCGCGACCTGAGCAATGCGGCCATTCTGAATGAGCACCTCTCGATGGGAGAGCGGAGCTCTACCCAAGCCATCGATGATGGTCACGTCGCGCACGAGGATCGGCCCTTCATGGATGTAACGTGCCCGGTTCTCCCCCGCGGAGGCGACTGGCACCATCACTAGCGGCACCATCACTAGCGTTAGGGCTGCGATAAGGGAATGAGCTATCTTCACAAGACTCTCCTCTCAAGCCTCGAGAGCGGCAGGCTAGGAGCCGCTCCAATCGAGACAAGGACGGTAGTGTCCCACACGCCGAGGCACTTCTCGGTGCCCTCTTGGTCTACTGCGGCGACGCCATCATCACTTAGAAGTACGGCACGATCACCATCTCGTGGTTCCACCGGTAGGCACCGCTGAACTCGACTACACCGCCGACCTCGACTTGGGTTAAGCCGGCAATCGAGCGGTGAATCGCCTGAAATTAGCTAAGCCCCCATCAACCCCTGAATCTCTCCATTCACCAGGTCCATTTTTTCCGCTTGGGGCTCCTTGGGTAGGCCCGGCATGCGCATGATGTCGCCGAGCAGTGGCACTACGAATCCTGCCCCGGCGGAGACCACGAAGCCTCGTACAGTGATCTCGAAGTCTTCGGGGCGGCCGGCTCGAAGGGGGTCGTCGGTGAGGGATGTCGGTGTCTTGGCGACGCACAAGGGCAGCTTGTCAAAGCCGAGCTCCTTGAGCCGCTTGATCTCTTGCTTGGCGGACTTGGTGTAGGTAATGGTCTTGGCGCCGTACATCGTGCCGGCGATTTTGCGCATCTTGGTCTGGATACTGTCTTCCAGTTTGTAGAGCGGAGTGTAAGGAGTCGAAGTGTGCTCGGCGTGTTCCACCAGCGTCTTCGCCAGCTCGACCGCGCCCTGTCCTCCGCTGGCGAAGCCATCGCAGAGCGCGAAAGGTGCGTCGACCGCGGCGCAGGCTCGGCGCACAACGTCGATTTCCTCGTCGGTATCGGTACCGAACTTGTTGAGAGCGACCACCGGCGTCTCGCCGAACGCGCGGATGTTCTCGATGTGTTTTTCGAGATTGGGAATACCACGCTCGACGGCCCCCGGGTCGGGTTGCTCGAGTTGTGCTCGCTTGACGCCACCGTGTCGCTTGAGGGCGCGAATGGTGGCCACCAACACCACCGCGGCGGTGTCGAGGCCGGCGCTACGGCACTTGATGTCGAAGAACTTCTCAGCCCCTAGGTCGAAACCGAAACCTGCTTCGGTCACCACCCAATCGGCGTGAGCCAGCGCCATCTTGGTGGCGAGCACCGAGTTGCAGCCGTGGGCAATGTTGGCGAACGGACCTCCGTGAATAAAAGTGGGCACACCTTCGACGCTCTGCACCAAGTTGGGCATGATGGCGTCTTTGAGCAGCACCATCATGGCGCCGACGGCGCCGATGTCCCCGGCGGTTACCGGCTCCTCGCGGAAGGTGAAGCCCACCAACAGGCGGCTGAGACGTTGGCGCAGATCGTCCTCCCCTTCGGCGAGGCAGAGAACCGCCATGATTTCTGAGGCGGCGGTGATGTCGAAGCCGCCTTCGCGCGGCACCCCTTGCAAGCGACCTCCAAGGCCGACCACGGTGTTGCGCAAGGCGCGGTCGTTGAGGTCCATGACTCGCCGCCAAGTGACCCGTCTCGAGTCGATCTTGAGGTCGTTGCCGTGGTAGATGTGATTGTCGATCATTGAGGCCAGGAGATTGTTGGCGCTGGTGATGGCGTGGAAGTCGCCGGTGAAATGCAGGTTGATGTCCTGTGTGGGAATGACGATCGCCTTGCCCCCTCCGGTCGCGCCGCCTTTTTTCCCAAATGTGGGGCCAAGTGACGGCTCGCGCAGGGCCAGTGCGACGTGTTTGCCGATCTTGGCCATACCCTGAGCGAGGCCGATCGAGGTGGTTGTTTTGCCCTCGCCCGCGCTGGTCGGCGTAATTGCAGAAACGAGTACCAATTTGCCGCGTTCGCGGCCTGATTCCAGCGCTTGCAGACGCACTTTCGCCTTGTCTTTGCCGTACGGCACCAGGTGACGTTCGGGGATTCCTAGGCGATCGGCGATTTCTGTGATGGGGCGCGGCTCGGGTTCGGTCATGTCGGTCCTTTCGGTGCTGAATCGGGTCATTGTTTCACGCTTCGAGAGTACGACGAATTCCCGTTTTCCCCTCCAGATTGACAGAAAATCGGCGCTGTCAAGCCTGTAAAATACGGATAGACTTCTCTCTATGTACAACCCCAAATTACATCGTTACGCGACCGTACTCGCTTGCTTGGTGGTTGGACTGATTTCTGCCGGGGCTCTCGTTACTTCGACTGGTGCAGGCCTTTCGGTTCCCGACTGGCCGACCTCTTATGGTGGATTCAATCCGCCCAACTGGTGGCGCATTTCAACTGTTCGAGCCGAGCACGGTCATCGCTTGATTGCCGGCACCATCGGCCTGTTGACTTTGCTCCTGGCGATTTGGGTTCAGCGCGCGGAGTCTAGGATTTGGGTCAAACGCCTGGCGTGGTCGGCCCTGGCTGCCGTCCTCATTCAAGCAATTCTCGGCGGCGTCACGGTGTTGTTCTATTTGCCAACGTCAATTTCCGTCGCTCACGCGGGGGTCGCTGAACTGTTCCTCTGCATGGTGACGGTGATCGCGGTGGTGACATCGCGCAGTTGGATCCGGCTTTCCAAGGAACAGCGTCCAACCTATAACGGAGATCGTCCGCGCCGACTATCGCGCTGGCTGCCGATTGCCGTGTATTTGCAGATCCTTGTCGGAGCGATCATGCGCCACAGTGGAGCGGGTCTGGCGATTCCAGACTTTCCGCTTGTCTTTGGTGGTCTCTTGCCTCCAGAGTGGACCTTCGGGATCACCATTCACTACCTCCATCGCATCGGAGCAATCGTAGTCGCGCTGTGGATTGTTGCGGTATGGCGCGAGGTGCGTCGAGATGGTGAAACCGTTCGTGGGGTGGTGTGGCCGTCTTGGGCGTTGCTGGCCTTGGTTGCGGTGCAGGTTACTTTAGGTGCCTTGGTGATTCTCTCCGGCAAGGCCCCGCTACCCAATACTCTGCACGTCACCGTCGGCGCCTCAATTCTCGCGGCGAGCGTGATCCTCGCTGCCAACACCGCAGTGTTGTTTCCCAAGCGGGCGCGGCAAAAGGCGTCGTCCATGGTTCCCCAGCAAACGACTTAAGGCAGATGTTTTGTCCCTGATCCGGGATCTTCTCGAACTCGGGAAGTCGAACATCACCATGCTGGTGGTGGTGACGACCGCCGCCGGATTTGTCTTGGGTCGCGGCTCCTTTCAACCCTGGCAACAACTCGTTTGGGTGGTAGTGGGGACTGCCTTTATCTCGGGCGGCGCTTCGGTCTTCAATCACTACTTCGAGCGTGAAGTCGACAAGTTGATGCCTCGCACCGCCGAACGACCGCTGCCGACTGGACGGATTGGACCCAAATTGGCTCTCATCTACGGCTCTTGGTTGACCGTGATCGGGGTCGTCGTTCTGGCCTTCGTCAGTCGCTTGGCTCTAATTCTGGGTCTCATCGCTTGGGCGAGCTACGTCTTCATCTACACTCCGCTCAAGCGCCGCACCTGGCTGGCGACCATGGTCGGAGGAATTCCAGGCGCGCTGCCGCCCTTGATGGGGTGGGCGGCTGCAACCGGCGAGCTTTCGGTGGGTGGGTGGATTCTGTTCGGCATTCTTTTTCTGTGGCAGATGCCCCATTCCTATGCCATCGCCTGGCTTTGCCGCGATCAGTATGAGGCAGCGGGAATGCCGCTGATCGCCGTCGGCGATACCAACGGCCGTCGCACCAGCCGCCAGACTTTGTTTTTCACCGCTCTGTTAGTCGCCGTCAGTTTGCTACCGATGCAATACCAGTTGGCGGGAACCACCTATACGGTGGGCGCCGCCCTCCTCGGCCTGATCTTTTTGCATTTGGCTTGGAAGTTCCTGCACGATGTTTCTGATCCCTCGATCTCAAAAGCCAGCGCGCGTACCTTGATGCTTTACTCGGTGGCCTATCTGCCCGCGGTGCTTGGGTTGTTGGTCGTTGACAGCTTGATCTAGGGCCGTCCCAACTAGGAAGGAAGCCATGTCTCGATCATTACGCATTGCGATCCTCGCTTTTGGCGCAGTCGTCATTGCGATGTTGGCTTTCGATCGCTGGCGAGCCGACGCGCCGGCCGTGAGTGCCGAGCCGCCACCGACGTACAGCGAAGTGCCGGAGTTCGCTTTGACCGATCAACTCGGCAACACCGTGACCCGCAGCGATTTCGGCGGGCAGCCTTGGATTGCCAGCTTCATCTTCACCCGTTGCGGGCTGAGTTGTCCGCGGATGGTCTCAGCGCTTAAACGTGTCGACGCCCGCATGCCGCAAGGCGGAAAGGCTCGCATCGTGGCGGTGACAGTGGACCCCACTTACGACACGGTAGAGGTACTGAATGACTACGCTGCGGCCCACAACGTCAATCACTGGACCTTTTTGACGGGGGAGTTTGCAGCAATTCGAGAGCTCTCGATCGGTGGATTCAAGCTCGGAGTCGACGCTTCGGAGGAGGCTGCCGCGGCATCTCCCGATGAGCCGATCGTGCACAGCACCCGCCTGGTCCTGGTCGATAGCGCGGGGCGGATTCGCGGCTACTATGACGGCTTTGAGGACCAGGGCATCGATAACCTGGTGGCCGATGTCGCTCGCCTTCAAGGGTCGCGGTAAACGGAGAGGGTGTTATGCAATTTCTTGAAGATCCGTTCTTGATTGCTTTTATGGTGGCGGGCATCGCCTTGCTCCTGGCCGGCCGCAAATTGGTCTGGTTGCTGGCGGGCGCGGTGGGCTTTTTCGTTGCTTTTCCACTGATCCAGACCTGGCTTCCGGATGTCGGCGTCGAAGTTCGCCTGGCACTGGGTGTGGCCGCGGGGCTGATCGCCATGGGGTTAGCTCTGTTTGTGCAAAAAGTGGGGGTCGGCGTTGTCGGCCTGGGCGCCGGAGCCCTGGCCGTCTACTGGCTGATCTCGAACGCCGGTTATGCGGTCGAGGGTTGGCTGTGGGCGCTGGTAATCGTCGGCGCGGTGTCGGGCTGGTGGCTCGCTCGGGGCGTTTTCGAACTGGGGCTGACCATCCTTTCGGCGGTTGCGGGTTCGACGCTGATTTTTGAGGCGACGGGCAGCGGCGCGTCCTATCAACCCTTGCCGCTCTTGATCCTTGCAGCGGTCGGTGTGTTGGCGCAGATGTTCCTATTTCGCAAGCGCGACTGACCCTCCTGAGCCTCGCCGAGGGCGCCTCCCTTGGTGTCCTCGGGTCGGTGTCGTAAACTCCGCCTGGCTTCACCGCGGATCACTAGCCGAGTCGGCCGGTCGATCCAAACCGACAGCGTAGCCCTCACGGAGGAGGTGGATGAGCGAACATCACTCTTCAGGCCAGCACGGTCACGTCAGCGAACCGTTCTGGCGCAAGTACATCTTTTCTCAGGACCACAAGGTCATTGGCATTCAGTACGGCATTACCGCCTTGCTGTTCTTGCTCTTCGGCTTCTGCTTAATGCTGATTATGCGTTGGCAGCTTGCCTATCCGGGCAAGCCGGTGCCCTTGATCGCTGGACTCCTGGGTGAAGCCAATGCCCCTGGCGGCATCATCTTGCCGGAGTTCTACAACCAACTGGGTGCGATGCACGGCACCATCATGGTCTTTTTGGCCGTGGTGCCGCTGCTGGTCGGGGCCTTCGGCAACTACGTGATCCCGTTACAGATTGGCGCGCCGGATATGGCGTTCCCAAAATTGAATATGGCCAGCTACTGGAGCTACTTCGTCGGCGGCGTGGTCATGTTTGCCAGCTTCTTCGTGCCCGGAGGTGCCGCCAACTCGGGCTGGACCTCCTATCCACCGCTTTCGGACATCGCCACCACCGGACAGACCTGGTGGCTGATAGGAATGGTGGCGTTGATCACGTCCTCGCTGCTGGGCTCGATGAACATCATCGTCACCATCTTCCAGTTGCGCGCTCCGGGTTTGTCGATGATGCGGCTGCCGTACTTCATCTGGGCGCAGCTCGTGACTTCATTTCTGCTGGTCCTGGCGTTTCCTCCGCTGGAGGCAGCCGGCATCATGCAGCTCATGGACCGCGTCGCGGGGACCAGCTTCTTCCTGCCCTCGGGCTTGGTGGTCTCCGGGCAGGTCCTTGAAGTGGCGGGTGGCGGCAGTCCGTTACTCTGGCAGCATCTGTTCTGGTTTCTCGCCCACCCCGAGGTCTACGTACTGATTCTGCCGGCGATGGGTATCGTCGCCGAGATCATCGCCAACAACACCCGCAAACCCCTCTGGGGCTACAAATCGCTTGTCTACGCGGCGGTCTTTCTCGGTTTCATGTCCTTCATCGTCTGGGCGCACCACATGTTCTTGACCGGCATGGGCACGACCATTTCGGCCTTCTTCCAGACCACGACGATGATCATCTCGATCCCGTCGGTGATTATCTTGACCGCACTTTTGATTTCACTGTGGGGCGCATCGATTCGCTTCACCGTGCCAATGCTCTTCGCGCTGGCGTTCTTGCCGATGTTCGCAATCGGTGGCCTCACCGGTTTGCCGCTCGGTCTCGCCAGTACCGACATCCACCTGCACGACACTTACTATGTGATCGGTCACTTCCACTACGTGGTGGCTCCGGGCACGATCTTCGCCATCTTTGCCGGTATCTACTACTGGTATCCGAAGATCACCGGGCGCAAGATGAGCGACTTCCTCGGCAAGCTGCATTTCTGGCCCTCGTTCATCGCCATTAACGTTGTCTTCATGCCGATGTTCATCCAGGGTTTGGGTGGAGTCTCCCGTCGCCTTTACGACGGCGGCCAGCAATACGCTCACGCGCAGGAGTTCTTGAAGCTCAACACCATGACTTCATGGGGAGCCTTCTTACTGCTTGCGGCGCAGATTCCCTTCATCATCAACTTCTTCATGAGTTTGAAGACCGGCAAGAAGGTTGACGCCAACCCATGGCACGCGACGACGATCGAATGGGCGGCTCCGTCGCCGCCAGTCGGCCATGGCAACTTCGAGGGGCCGATCGTGGCCTATCGTGGTCCCTACGAGTACAGCGTGCCGGGAGCAGCGAGCGATTTCACTCCACAATTTGCAGAAGGGCAGGAGGGCGCGTGATGCAGATTCCGTACACCGTTGAAGAGCGGCCGGACACCGGCCTCTACAACGCCAAGTTCGGCGTCTGGCTGTTCCTGGCTTCGGAAGTCATGCTCTTTGGAGCGCTGTTTTCGTCCCTGATCTTGCTCCGAACCGGCGCCGAGAGTTGGCCCAATGCCCAGGAGATCCTCAACGTACCTCTGGCGACGCTCAACACCATGGTTCTGATCGCGTCGAGTGTGACCATGGTGCTTTCGTGGGCGGCGCTGAAGATGAACAACTTCGGACGGTTCCGACTGTGGATGGGGCTCACCATTCTCTGCGCTCTCGGCTTCATGGTCATCAAAGCCATCGAGTACAGCAGCAAGTTCAGCCATCATCTCTATCCCTCGACCGACAACTTCATGGCCATTTACTTCACGATGACGGGGCTGCACGCCCTGCACGTAGTCGGCGGCCTGATCGTCAACGGTTATCTGTGGGGGCCCGGTGCAAAGATGTGGAAGAGCGACCCGGAGCGATTCACCAACCGGGTTGAGGTCGCGGGGTTGTATTGGCACTTTGTCGATCTCGTCTGGATCTTCTTATTTCCGACTCTTTATCTGCTGTAGGCAAGGAAGGAAAGGGTTATGAGTTCGGACGCCCAATCGGTTCAAAAGCAAGTCCGCGTCTACCTGATGGTCTTCGCCGCGCTAGCGGTGCTGACGATTGTGACGGTGTTAGCCAGTTACCTCGATGTGGCGATAGGTCCCGCGGTCGCCATCGCACTCGCCATTGCCGCTGTAAAAGGATCGCTAGTGGCGCTGTTTTTTATGCATTTGTCGCATGAAAAGAGGGCCATTTACTGGGTGCTGCTGCTCACCGCCGTCTTTTTCCTGGCGCTGATGGTTTTGCCGATCGGCACCGCTTCGAATACGACCGCAATCAACTAGGAAATACCGTTGTCGATCAAGATCGTACACCTCATCTTTATCGCCTTCTGCATGGCGCTAGCGTTGTTTGTCGGCGCGTGGGGAATCGGCGAATACCGTAACTCCGGTGAAGTCTCCGGCCTGGTCTTGGCGCTTGTCTTCCTTGTGGTGGGCGCGGGCTTGGCTGTCTACGCACCCCGGTTTTGGGCCAAGGTGAAGGAGTTCGACAGTTGAAGAAGGCCGTCTTCGTTTTGGTTGTCCTTGCTGTCTTGGTACCGACTGAGGCCTGGGGTTGTGCGGTGTGCTACGGCGACCCCGACTCGGCGCAGACTCAAGGGCTGAATCGAGCCATCTGGGCGCTGCTGGCAATCGTTGGCGCCGTCCAAGTGGGCTTCGTAACCATGTTTGTGCGATTTCGACGGCGCGCTCGTCGCTCCACCGAGGGAGCGACCATCGATGAGAATCCGCGAAGGAGTTTGCAATGAGGGAGTTTCTCGCCCGCTGGATGCCGATCAACGCGTCCGAACACGGACCGGCGCTCGATCAGATCAACGCCTACCTCCACTGGCTGATGCTCATTCTCTTCGTCGGCTGGGGCATCTACTTTATCTACGTGCTGTGGCGTTTCCGCGCCAAGAAGCAGCCCACAGCGGACTATCACGGAACAACCAAGCACTATTCAACCTGGGTGGAGGTTTCTGTTGCCGTGATCGAAGCGGTGATTTTGGTGTTCTTTTCGATACCGGCTTGGGCGGATTGGGTCAAGGTTCCCGATCCGGGTGAGGAAGCCTTACAAGTGCGCGTGATCGGCGAGCAGTTTGCGTGGAATGTGCACTATCCGGGCGCCGACGGCGTCTTCGGCCGCACCGATATCAACTTGGTGAACGCCAGCAATCCGGTCGGCCTCGACCGCGAAGATCCCTTCGCCGTTGACGACATCGTCAGCATCAATCAACTGCATCTCCCGGTCGACAAGACGGTATCGATTCTGCTGTCCTCGAAAGATGTCATTCACAGCTTTGCCCTGCCGACCATGCGGGTGAAGCAGGATGCGATTCCAGGGCAGGAGATTCCGATCGATTTCAAACCGGTGCTGACCAACGACGACGAACGCTGGGAGATTGCCTGCGCCCAGTTGTGCGGTCTAGGGCACTACCGCATGCGCGGCTTCTTGACAGTCGAGAGTCAGGAGGCGTTTGACGCCTGGCTGGCGGAAAAGGCTCCCGAGCCGGTGCCCGCTCCGGCTGAGGAAGAGCCCGCCGAGGCCACTGTCGAAGAACAGCTAGCGGCTTAGGGATCCATTTTGGGGGTCACCGACCTGCCGGCAGTGAACGCCGGCCTCAATACGCTTTCGCTGATCTGTTTGATTGCCGGATGGCGGTTCATTCGCCGCCGTGAGATCGCCAAGCATCGGGCGGCGATGTTATCCGCGACCGCCTGTTCGGTTCTCTTTCTGATCTCATACCTGGTCTACCACTACAACGTGGGTTCGGTGAAGTTTCAGGGCACGGGTTGGATTCGCACCCTGTACCTCACCATCCTTGCCACCCACAGCGCACTTGCGGCATTGGTTCCTTTCTTTGCCGCCGTCGTCCTCCTGATGGCTTTCCGCGAGGACTTTCAACGTCACCGTCGTATCGCTCGCTGGGCGCTGCCAATCTGGGTTTATGTTTCGGTTACCGGGGTGGTGGTGTACTGGATGCTGTATCAGTTGTAGGCGAATCCGCCGCCAGCGCAGCCGGATCGGTGCATCCGGCAGGTATATTTCCCCACACTACTCCGAGTTCACAGACTCGATCTTGCACCTTTTGGGCCGACCAGGACTGCCGCAGCCGCCCTTTGTCGCTGTCCGACAGCTTCCACGACAGCGGAGGGTTTTCGAGATAACGGTCGGGCGGACGGAACTCGAAGAAGTGAAGTTCTGGAACGGTGGCTCCCAGCTCTTGGGTCAACTCACCGGCCTGTAGCTCTCGTTTGAGCAGGTCCAATTCCAGCAGTCCACGGCTCAGTTGACTCGAATTACGCACGGCGAGGATGGTCTTGAGCGGACCGAGGAGGTTGTACCCCAGTCCGGTGCCGTCGTCGCTCGGCGGCGGTGCGGGTCGTTGTGGAAAGGCGTTGATTTCGATGAACAAGATCTTGTCGTAGGGGGCCAGAGCGGACTTGCTTGCGAGCAGGCGTAGCCATTCCACCGCGGCTGTGACGCCGAAGTTGTCAAAGTAGCCGCCGTCGACAAAGTGATAGCTCGGCCCTACGAGCTCGTCGTCACCGCTTAGGTCGACGCGCGCGGCAGGGCTGATCCACGGAAACGTCGCCGAGAGGCGAGCGGCGGTGGAAGCGGGTAAGTTGGGAACGCCGCCGATCCCGGCGGAGGTGGAGGCTTTGAAGGGAAAGTGGCGCGCCAACGAAGGGTCGGACACGAACTTGCGTCGATCTGCGAGCCGCCGATCGAGGTTATCGTCAAACCCGGAGAGGTCGAGATTCGAAAAGAACGCCTGCTGGCCGTCGTCGACCACGGTCGAAGCCAAGATCATCCCAGGCAGGCGACCGCTCGCCGCGTCGTCGGCCCACTGTTGTAGCGAAGAGGCCTGGGTATCGGCGAGCTGCGCGGGCCGACATTCGCCGGCGTTCTGGGCTTTGCATTTGAGCCGCGCGGCCTCTTGACGCCACGCTTGCTCCATGGCCCAGCCACGATCGCGATGGCGTTCGTCGGGCGCGACCAGGAAAGGCGTGAAGGTGCGAATCACGTCGGCGAATGCGAGCCCCCAACCGGTCTCAGCCAGGCTGGATTTCATCGATGCTTCGAAGAGCTCGCCCAGGAGTTCGTTCGCAGGAACCCCAGTGTCGTCGATGCTCTCCGCGAATAGATAGGAGCCAGTGGAGCCCCCAGAAACCGCGCTGATCAAATGAATCGACCGAGTGAAATTTTCTCCGAGTTCTTGTTGAAGGCCGCTCAAGACTCTGGTCGTCCACGCCGAGGCCTGAATTCCGCCGCCCGCAGCGGCCACTACGGTCAAAGCGTTGCCTGACTCCCCGCGGCGTCCCTCGGCAGCCACTTTGGGGTCGGCTCCGCGCAATCGCCAGTCCTGGGTTTGAGAACCGGTGAGACGCGGGTTGTCTGTCTTGGCAGCGAGCAGCACTGTATGGGGGCGCGAAAACATCGATCCCATCAAGGCTATCCAAGCAATAAGAGCCACGGACAATGGAATGCGGTAGCGATCGAGGAAGAAGGTCATTCCGGCGAATAGCGATCCCAGGAGCAGGGTGAGCAACAGAAAGAAAACCAGCGCCGGCAGATCGATGCCGTCCTCTGGGGTGGCGCGGACGCCAATGATGCTGTAAACGATGAGTACGGCGAGGAAAAAGAAGGTCGAGTAGAGGTGGCCGGAGCCCTGATTCTTGGAGCCCTGGTTCCTGAATCCTGCGGTTCCGTAGCCAGGGCCAAGGCTGCGGTGGGCGACTCGCGACCGAACCGCCTGGCCGACGCCACTGCGGGACAACCATCGCGCCACTCGCGGGCTCATCCAGCGGTGAAGAAGGAGGACCACTACCAGTAGAGCGCACGCTACGGCAAACCCGATCCAAGCCCACGCGGTTCCGGGTTGCGGCTCTTGTTCGAGCGAGATGGCGATCAGCAGAGGGAGAGAGAGACCGACAACGAAGATGCCTTGAAAGACAAATCTTCGCTTCCCGTCGGGGAGCGATCCCATGTCGCGGGCATGGAAGCGCACGCTGGCGTTGTTCCAGATCAAGGATCCTGAATGGACCACCAAAGCTGCGGTCAACGCGGTCAGCAACCCGCTCAAGAACAGTCCTTTTGCGCCAAGATCTGAGATCAGCCCGTGGACTGCGGAGGGTCCCGAGATGGCCAGCAAGGGCGTGGCGATGAGCAGTCCTGCGATCAGCGCCGGCACCCGCACCAAGATCAGTCGGTGCAGGAGAGTCTTGGCGACCCTTGAAGCGAACGTGCCGATAAGAAGAACTGTCGCGATCAGGGACCACCACTTAGTTTGGGTCGCTCCTGAGGCCAGCCCCGTCCACCAATGTGAGACATGGCCGGCCCGAGCAAGCACCGCTGTTGCGATGTTCTCAATCAGGTCCGCAACCCCGGCGATGAGGGGAACGAGCAGGATCAACGTCAGCCACGGTCGTCGTTGAAAGCGGCTGGCGCCGGCTGCGGCCAAACACCCCAACAGAAGTGAGGTGTAGAGAACTGCAAAGGGGATATCGAGAAGAATCTGCCGTCGAGCGTAGAAGTTGCGGGCTTCACCCAAGTAGTTCAACCATTCATCGACATCGATCTCGGTGTAGCCGCCGAAACGACCGTCGAGCAGGCCGGTAGATGGTCCTTGACCATCGTGGGCGATTCCCCGCGCATTCGGCTGCCCTGCGAGAAGTGCCTCGCGGTACCCGTGGCGCGCCTGCAGTTCGACCCAGGCGCCATGAAACAGTAGGGCCAAGAACAGCATAATGGCGATGGCGAACAGCCACCAAGAGCGTCTGGAAGACGCTTGCCTGGCGAAGAAGGCTTGCAAACGACTCAACCAAGCCATCGGGCTCTCAACAAGGCTACATGCTTCAAGGCCGCCGACTTAAAGGCCATCGACTTAAAGGCCATCGACTTAAAGGTCATAGACTTTGCGATCGATCCCATCGAGCGTCCTTGGAAGCGTCCTCCTGCCGCGATCTCAGGCAATCAGTTCAACGAACCGAACAGTAACGATACGAAAACCCTAGCATAGGGTGCATAGGCTAAAGTCTTCGGGGTGCCACCGTCATAGACTCCGCCGATGACTAGCTCGTCGAACGACAGTAAGGCGCAGACTCGTTTTCCGCACGCCGAGCCGATCACCCTGCGGTGGGGAGATCACGACCACATTGGCCACGTCAATAACGCCAAGTTCTTCACCTTCATGGAGTCGGCACGCATGGGCTACTTCCGCGCAGTCGGCCTGCAGCGTTTCCAAGAAGAGGGAATCGGGCCGGCACTGGTTGCCACCAATTGCAACTTTCGGCGGCAACTGCACTACCCGGGTCAACTCGAGATCCGAGCAGGCGTGATCCGGCTCGGCGGCAAGAGCTTTACCATGGCCTACCAAGTGATCGAGTTGCCGGACCGCCAACTTGCCGCCGAGGGAGAGGGAGTCATTGCCTGGGCCAACTACACCGAAGGCCGCGCCTTGCCGATCCCAGAAGGTCTGCGCGCGGCCATCCAAGCGTTCGAGGCCGGTGCAGATGGCTGACCTGCGTTCGAGCCGCGCTGTTCGTGCACGGAGCGTCCTGGATCTTCTTCATCTCCATCTCCCAAAACGGACCCGAACGCTTCTATCTTCGTCGCTCCAACGACGTCGTAACTCCAGCTCCCGCAGGAGATTACCGAAGGGTACGCGCCGCCTGGAGGAAACTTCAACGCCAATGGCACCCGTATTGCTTTGACGGGTACGCACGATGCCCTGGACTCGATTACCACTAGCCATTCTTGCCGTCGTCGCAACGGCGTTTTTCGTGTTCTCTGCGGGCGTGCATGCCGACCAAGCACGAGATCTCGACGTCGGCCCGCAGTGGTTGATTGCCGACGCAGAAGACCTCGAACCGGAAGCGCTCGATCGGAAAGTTGCCGAGATTCTCACTGACGACAGTTTGCAAGGGGCGGTCGCGACCCGCCAACGCCTCTACCGCGATCTCTACCTGACCCCGCTCGACGCGCGCTCGCGTGCTGTCTTTTTGCGCGGCGTACCCAACGACAAACTGCAAATCGAGTGCGGCTTCGTCTACCAGCCGATCGAGATCTGGCGCTATAGCGAAGAGGAACCGGCGCTTGTCTTCTACCGAGTCGGTGACGGGACCTACAAACTCTGGCTTCCCACTGACGGCAAAGGCCTGCTGTTTACCGACGAGATGCGGTACTACATGGAACAGTACGAGCAGTTCAAGAGACAAATTCGCGGTAAGAGGTTCGACAAGCGCACTTGCGAAGCCGCCAAGGATCTCGACTTGGCCACCGGTGTCGATGGTCTCTTCAAACCGATGGAAGATCGACCCACGGACGACGACATCCGTGCCGTCCTCAAGCCTCCTTCCGATCTTGCCGCCTGGGCCGACTCGGTGGGCGGCGACGAAGTCAGTGACGACCTTGCCGGCGTCGATTTGCAGATCTACTTTCCAGAACTCCTTCGCCAACGCATGCAGACTCTGTTTGTCGTCGACGTTGAAGACCCGTCCGTCATCGCACTGACCGAAGAACCACTGCAGCCGGAGCCGGTTGAAATCGGTCGTGGCGACGGTGCGTGGGATGGGCAGTCTTTCGCTGCGGACGGAAGTAACGTGGCGCAGACTGTGACGACGACAACAACCGAGCCAACGACGCCGGAGGTGATTGAGCCGGAACTGCGGCTGGTCCTCGAAGGCGTCTTGGAGCAAGAACAGGAAGTGTTTGAGGCAGTGCGATTCCGCTTCCGCCTGCCAATAGAAGAGTTGGACGCCGATCGACCTGGGTTGAGCGTCTCGTTTTCCGAGGCTCTACGGCCCGACACGCCGTTCGTGGCCCGGCTTCGGGTGAAAGACCCCACCAGTGGCAAAGTGGCCTACTTGGACCGGACTTTTAGGGTGCCGCGGCTTCCGGTAAAACCTCGCAACCTGGACCGCGGTTCAATGCTTGTTACCACAGCCGATGTGGTCGACAAACTGGCAGAGAATGCCGAAGATGCGGGTACGGAACTCTATTTGGTGCCTCCAATTGACGAGGTTGTCTTCGGAACGTTGAGCGCTGAGGCGGTCGTCAGCGGCGACGTCGAAGCGGTCGCCTTCTGGGTCGACGGCAAGAAGCAATTGACGCGGCGCGGTTCGCCATATACAGCCGAATTGCGGCTGGCCACACCGCCCAAAGAGCAAATCGTCCGCGCCGAGGCCCTCGACGGAGAGGGCAACGTGGTCGCTTCGGACGAGTTCACGGTGAATCAGCCGCGGGGCTCGTTTTCGGTGCGCATCGTCAACCCGCGCCGCGGAGAGCAACTCGCGGCGGGGCGAGCCACGGTCCGAGCGGAAGTTACTTTGCCGCCCGAGCGGCGCGTCGAAAAAGTCGAATTCGCCCTCGATGCTAAGCCTTTTGCAACCCTCAACTCGCCGCCCTGGCAAGCCGAGTTCCAGGCTCCACCCTCCGGACTCACCGCGTTCTTGACCGTAACCGCGACCCTGACCAACGGTGCGCGCGTCGAAGACGTGCGGTTTCTCAACTCACCCGATCTCTTAGAGGAAGTAGATGTTCGCTTGGTCGAGCTGATGACCACGGTGACCGACGGCTCGGGTCGACCAGCGGCTACGGAGGTGGCGAAAGAGGATTTCGTTGTCTTCGACCGGGGAGTGAGCCAAGAGATCAGCAAATTCGAACACGTTGAAAACCTACCCTTGGTGGTGGGCTTCATGATCGACACCTCGTCTTCGATGAAGAACGCTCTGCCGGAAGCCCGCCGGGCTGTCAATGGATTCCTCGATCAGGTGATCCGTGCTCAGGACCGCGTCTACACCATTGCGTTTTCGAGTTCGGCCGACGTCATTACGCCGCCGACCGACGACATAGACCTGGCGCGCCAGCAGCTCGCGGAGCTCACTTCCTACGGATTCACCACCTTCAACGACGCCATCGTCAAGAGCATCTTCTTTGCCAGTGGATTCGAGGGACGCAAAGCCCTCCTGGTTCTTTCGGACGGCGAGGACACTGCGAGCAAGGTCGACTTCGAGACGGCGATGGCCTACGCGCGCGGAAGTGGCGCCCTGGTCTACACCATCGGTTTGGGGGACCAGGTAGTGCGCAAGCAGCTCGAGCGGCTCGCCGCCGAGACCGGCGGCCGGTCCTACTTCGTCAACAAGGCCGAGGAACTGCGGACTGTCTATCGGCAAATCGCCGAAGAGCTACGGAATCAAATCTTGATCGCCTACGCGCCCACGCCGCCGGGTGCCGAAGGCGAGTTTCACGAAGTCGCGGTCAAGGTCAACAAGCGGGGATACAGGGCAAGGACGCGAGGCGGCTACGTCTACTAGCTCCATCCTGGAGCCATCCGCACGAGTCTGACCCCCTGCTAGCATCTTGGATCATGAATGTGAGGGATCTTTTGAGGCGAGTCTTTTTTTGTTTTGTATTGATTTGTGTCGCGTCCGCCGCATCCGCTGAGGAACCGTGGGCGGATTTCACTTTCTCCAAAATGAACGGACCCTACGACCGGGTCGACGAGGATGTTTCCTGGACCCCCGAAGGACCGGTCAGCATGACGCTGTCCTCGCCGGACCATCAACTTGAGGTGCTCGAGAACAACGTCCAGTTGCGCCCTATCGAGGAGGGGGTATACGAGACCCGGACCCGCGTGCGTTTTCGCGGTGAGGGCGACTTGGTCGCCAAAATCGACGCCCTGGGTTCGGCGGGCGATTTACGCGACCACGTCGTGGTTCCCGAACAAGAGGTCGAAGTCGACGCCAAAGTGCGCTTCGTCTCGCTGTCCAACGGCGACGTGCAAGTGGTTTCGGTGTGGATGCCGAAGACCCTTAGCATCCGCATTCAAAGCGGCCTCGGCGAGCAGCTCTATGGAATCTGCAACATCGCACTCGCCATTCTCGGCATTGACTGCTCGATGCTGGAGCGCGTCTTCACGACCGCCATTGTCCCTTTGCCCGAGCCGGGAACGTCGACCACACTCACAGCCGAGCAGCTCAGCCCCGGCGAAAGGCAGCGACTGAGGGAATATCTGGCCGCCACCGGCGGGTTCTCAACTATCGCGGCCACCGCCGGCGACGGTACAATCAGCCGCTGAACTGATCCTCGCGAGCGAGGAACAGCTTGCTCGCCCACAAATCGACATAGACGGCCCGTTTCGGGTCGAGGACAAAGCGACGATGAGTAAAAGGCAACGACGGCTTTACTATTTCACCATTGAAGACGACTCGATCTTGCGCGAGGTGTTCACCGAGCTGCCGCAAGAGTCCCTGGCGATCACCTACAAAGTGGACGGTACCGAAGCGGTGTACGTCACCACCGCAGACTCCAAGGACGCGATGGATCACCACGACGTCCCCTACACCTTGCTGGGGGAAGAAGATCCCAACCACGTTTCGATCTACCACACCCAGCAATCGCGCGAGGAGTTGGGAGAGCTGGAAGAGGGTCTGAAAGCGCTGGCTCTGGCCTACCGCGCCATCGCCATGGCTTGTGTTGGCGTCAACGGCGATTCCAACCTGGGATTCGATCTCTCCGACGGAGCGCGGGACTACACCTACTTCACCGCCCCGGCCGGACACACCTTTATTTGGCGCATGTTCCGCCGCCGCAAGGACGCCCTTGAGTTCATCCAGCGCTACACCCTGGGCAACCAGCAGGCGATCGGTTGGGCGGAAGGCATTCCACTCGAAGACGGCAGCGAGCTCAATTCCTACTAGCTCGTCCTTTCTGTGTCGCTGACCGATCACGGCGCCACCTACTCGGTCGCCGAACTGTGCGAAGAGATCAAGATCTTCGTCGGCGAGGCGTTTCCTTTTCTGTGGGTGCGCGGCGAAGTGCAGCGATTGCATCGCAGTCGTAGCGGTCACCTCTATTTCGAACTGGTTGAAAAGGGCACCGGCGATGCCCTGATCGGACGCCTGGATTCGGTCATTTGGCGCAGCGACCTCGAACGCGTCGATCGAGAGCTGGCCCGGGCCGGAGTCGAGCTCGGCGAGGGCGTCGAGATTCGCGTCCGTGCCAATCTGGACCTCTATCCGCCGCAGGGCCGGCTGCAACTGGCTATCCGCGAGATCGACCCGACGTTTTTGCTCGGGCGCGTTGAACTGTTACGGCGCGAGACCACGGCGAGGCTGGCGCGGGCGGGCCTGATCGACCGCAACCGCAGCCTTGAGCTCCCAGACGTGCCCCTGAAATTGGCGGTGGTAGCGTCGGTTGGCAGCGCCGGATACCAGGACTTCGTCACCGGCCTTGGCGACAGCGGTTGGGCTTTTGACATTGCCCTCATCGACACGGTGGTCCAGGGGCAGTACGCCCCCGACTCCATCGCCAGCGGACTGGCTACGGCATCTGCGGCCGATGTCGATGCGGTCGTCGTCGTGCGCGGCGGCGGCGCGAAGAGCGATCTGCACGCTTTCGACACCTACCCGGTCGCGACTGCGGTCGCTTCCTGTCCGCATCCGGTGATCGTTGGGCTCGGTCACCAAATCGACCTCAGCGTCAGCGACCGCGTCGCACACACCAGCGTCAAGACCCCCACCCAGGCGGCATCGTTTTTGGTTGAGCGGGTGAACGGCGCGGAGCGTCGCCGTGCCGAGCTGGCGGCGGCGTTGGTGGCCGCAAGCGACGGCCTGCAGACAGCCGCCGAACGGCAACTGGCGAGAAGCGGATTGCGCCTTCGCGTCGCTTCGGAGCGGGTTCAGGCGGCGCGCCGACGTCTTGACGGTGTCGGCGGCCGTATCGCCTCGGCATCTCAGCGGCGCATGGTCGCCGCCGAAGTCGCGGTCGCAAAGCTCTCCGACCGCACGCCACGTACAGCGCAAGCACTACTGACCGGAAGCCTTGGGCACCTGCGAAGCGTGGCGCGTGGAATCGCCGCTTCAGCCGGCAACCTCACCGCTCGCCTGGAGGTACAGCTCGACGGATACCAGCGCCTAGCCGCCGAGCTGGCCCCTGACAGACTGCTGGCTCGAGGGTACAGTGTGACCCGCCGTGAAGGTGGTGGGTTGGTGCGTTCGGCCGCCGATCTCAACCGCGGCGAGCGAATCCACACACGACTGGCTCGCGGCGGCTTTTGGGCGCAGATTGAATCGACCGAGGAAAGCAAATGAGCGAGGAAAAAGATCTGACTTTTGGCCAGGCGATGGCCGAACTCGAAGCCATCCTCTCCGGCATCGAAGACGAGAGCATCGACATCGATACTTTGGCCCAAGAACTCCAGCGCGCCAGCAAGCTTCTGGAAACCGCACGTGCCAAGCTCCGCCGCGCCGAAACCGAGGTGCGGCAGATCGTCAGCCAGATCGACGCAGACGATGCTTCAGCCCTTTCTGACAACGAAGATTTGTAGCCGACGGCAGCGTTCACAAACTGAAACAAATCGCGCTCGCGGCGCGTACCAACAAGCAGACCAAAGAGGGCCGCAGAAGCTCTCACACAGCGAGGACAGAATGATGCAATGGTGGAGAAACAGTGCAGCGGTGTGGTTGGCAGCTTTGATGATTGTGGCAACGGTCACCGCCTGTTCGGGATCGCGGGGCGAAGAGGCCGAGAGCGACGATGCTCAGGCGACGGAAGAGTCCGCCGCGGGAACCGCGAGCGCGGAGGATGGCGGCGATGACGATACTGATAACGGCGATACCGCCGACGGCGAAGATCAGGAAGAAGAGAGTAAAGGCGTGCCCGTCGAGGTCGTCACCATCGCCCGAGGCCCGATCGAGTCGGTTCTCCGGTATACCACCAACCTAGAGGCCGAGAGCGCGGTCACCGTTTTCTCCGAGGCGTCACGTCGCGTGCGCTCGTTGGAAGTCGAGGAGGGCGACGAAGTCCGCCGCGGCCAGGTGCTTCTGCGCTTGCAAGATGACGAGCAGCAGACGGCGCTGGCGCGAGCCAAAAGTCAGCTCGACAAGGCAGAACTGGAATTTCGCCGTCAGCAACGACTCTTCGAGCAGCAACTCATCTCCGAGCAGGTCTTCAACGAGGCGTCGTACGAGTTAGAGCAGATGCAGCTCGCCTATCGCGACGCCCAGCGCGGCCTTTCCTACACCGCCGTGCGCGCGCCGATCTCAGGCACCGTCACGGTTCGCCACGTCAACGTCGGCGATCATGTCTCGGTCAATCAGCAACTGTTCGAGATCATCGACTTTGATTCCATCGTCGCGTTGGTCTACGTACCGGAGAAAGAGCTGGCCAGCCTCCGCACCGACGGCGAAGCTCGCATCCTGGCTGCCGCGCGCGGCAACGAGCCCCGCCAAGGCTCGATCAAGCGCATCGCTCCGGTAGTCGATCCGCGCAGCGGCACGGTCAAAGTCACTGTCGACGTGCCGCGCAGCGAAGAACTCCTGCCAGGTATGTACGTTTCAGTCGAACTGGTCACCAGCCGTAGCGACGACGCCATTTTGGTGCCCAAAAAGGCCCTCATTTATGACGCCGATCAGGTCTTTCTCTACCGCGTGGCTGGCGACAAGGCCGAGCGTCTGTTGCTCAAGCCGGCGCTCGAGGACCGCGACAACATCATGCCGGACAACGGTGTTGAGCCTGGCGACTTGGTGGTGATCGCCGGCCAAGCCGGCCTCAAAGACGGAAGCAAAATCGACATTCTCGGCGACGAGCCGGAAGAGGAAGAAGCCGCAAGCGGCGACGAAGTGGAGGCTTAGGTGAGCGCCTCGCGATTCGGTTCCAACTTCATGACCCGGCGCCCGGTCGCCATCACGATGGTGTTTGTGGCGGCGTTGGTGTTCGGGTTGTTCTCGCTGCGACGCCTGCCGGTGACCTTGATGCCGGAGCTGTCGTATCCGACTCTGACGGTGCGTACCGAGTATCCGGGCGCCGCCCCGGAAGAGGTGGAAAACGACGTCAGCCGACCGGTCGAAGAAACCCTCGGCGTTGTCTCTGGGTTGCGCCGCATCTCGAGCGTCTCGCGAGCTGGTGTTTCCGACGTGATCATGGAGTTCACCTGGGACACCGAGATGACCGACGCCGTCCAGGACTCTCTCGAAAAGCTGGATCTGATCCTGCTCCCCGAAGAAGCAGAGCGTCCGCTCATCCTGCGCTTCGACCCCTCGCTCGACCCGGTGATGGAGTTGAGTCTGTCGGGCAGCGGCGACCGCTTTTCGGGCGAAGAGGGACTGCGCCGAGTGCGCCGCTTGGCCGATCTGCGCGTCAAGCGCGAACTGGAAAAGATCCCGGGAGTCGCCGCGGCGCGAGTGCGTGGTGGACTGGAAGAAGAGATCCATGTGTTGCTCGACGAGGAGAGCATGCAGCGAGCGGGAATCTCGATCCAGCAAGTCATCAACCGCCTCGCCGCCGAAAACATCAACCTCGCTGGCGGCACCATCACCGAAGGCCGGACCGAGTACATGGTCCGCACCTTGAACGAGTTCCAGGATCTCGGGCAGATCGAGAACACCATCGTCACTCGTTTTGAAGGTCGCGATGTGCGCGTCGGCGACCTCGGCCAGGTAGTCCGCTCCCACAAAGAGAGGGAGATCATCACCCGTACCGACGAAAACGAAAGCGTCCAGATCGACATCTTCAAAGAAGCCGACGCCAACATTGTCGCCCTCGCCAAGCGAGTCAAGGCTACGCTGGGGAACTTCGATATCGCCAAAGCCAAAGAGATGGCCGCCAAAGCCGAGGCCGCGGAAGGCGAAGAAGGGGAAGGAGAACAGCGCGCCGGTGGCGGCCGCGGTCGCCGTGGTGGAGGCCGGGGTGGGCCTGGAGGCGGTGCAATGCGTGCGGCCGCGGGCTTGGTGGGCACCCTCTACAACGAAGAAGGCCTGGAGATCAGCCTTGTGGCTGACCGTTCCCTGTTTATCGAAGGTTCGATCAACGAAGTACGCAACAGCGCCATCTTGGGTGGTTTGCTGGCGGTCGTGGTGTTGCTCTTCTTCCTCAAAGACTTGCGCACCACGGCGATCATTGCCCTCAGCATTCCCATTTCATTGATCGTCACCTTCGCTCCCCTCAACCTTTTCGGGGTCAGCCTCAACATCATGTCGCTGGGAGGGTTGGCGCTGGGAGTCGGCATGTTGGTGGACTCGTCGATCGTGGTCTTGGAGTCCATCTTCCGCTGTCGGGAAGAGGGAGATGGGGTTGAAGCCGCCGCGGTGCGGGGAACCTCGGAGGTTCGCGGTGCGGTGATCGCCTCGACGCTGACCACTATCGCGGTGTTCTTTCCGATGGTGTTTGTCGAGGGCGTTGCCGGCCAGGCCTTCGGCGATCTCGGCATGGCCGTCGTCGTCTCATTGATCGCTGCCTTGGTCGTCGCCCTGACTCTGATTCCGATGCTGGCCAGTCGCCAGGGAGTGAGTTGGGGAGAGCTCGGTGAACGTCGCAATTGGTTGGCTTTTCGATCACACCGGGTCTTCTTGGGTGATTGGAAGAACTACTTCAGCCGCAAGCGCAAAAGCGTTCTGGGAACAGTGTTCAAGTGGTTGGCGGCGCTCCCAGTGGCTCTCTACTTCGTCGTCCGTGGAATCGTCGCCTTCATCCTTGAATTGGTGGGCAAGATTCTCATTGGCGTCGTCTTCTTGTTCACGCTGTTGGCACGGCTGGTCTCTCGCGGGGTGGGCTGGCTCGGCGCCAAACTCACACCGCTCCTCGGCAACCGCATCGATCGCGGTATGGATGCCACCCGAGCTGCTTACACCAAGCGATTGACCAAAGCCCTCGGCGCTCCGGGGATGGTGGCGGCGATTATTGTCGCTTCGCTGGCCTTGACCGCGTTGGTGGCCAGCAGTCTTAACAACGAGCTATTGCCGGAAGTGCGCCAGGGCGAATTCACGGTTGAAGTGACCTTGCCCGTGGGCACGCCTCTCGAGCAAACCAATGCTGCAGTGGCCCCGGTCGAGCGCGCCATCCTGGCCGAAAAGGAGCACATCAAATCACTCCTTCTCACCGTGGGTTATGACGCCGCCAACTCCAACCGATCCGACGAGGGCGAGCACACGGCCCGCTTCAAGGTACTGCTCGATTCCTCCGATCCCCGGGTTGAGGAGAGGGTGCTGACACGGCTGCGCGATCGCTTTGCGGACATTCCCGACCTCGAAGCCCAAGTAGTGCGTCCGGTGTTGTTCTCGTTCAAGGCGCCGGTGGAGGTCGAAGTTCACGGTGACGACCTGATCAGCCTGCGGCGGCAAGCCGAGACGGTCAAGGTCGATCTCGAAGCGATGCCGGAATTGACCGATGTCGAAGTCAGCCTGCGGCGTGGCGCCCCCGAAGTACAGGTCATCTACGACCGGGATCTGCTGGCTCGCTATGAACTCAACCCCGAGACTGTGGCGCGCTTGGTGCGCGACCAAGTGCAAGGGTTTGAGGCCACCCGTTTCAACCTCAAGGACCGCCGCATCCCGATTCTTGTCCGTCTGCAGATGGAAGACCGCGAACGAGTCGAGGATGTCGAGTCCTTGATCGTCAACCCGGGTGGTGAACGTCCGATTCCGCTGTCGGCGGTCGCCGACGTGGCTCTTGCGGAAGGGCCGAGTGAGGTGCGCCGCATCGACGGCCGTCGCGTCGCGTTGGTCACCGCCAACACAGCTCAGGGTGTCGCTCTTGGCGAGGCGGTGGGGGGCATTCGCCGGCAACTCAACGCCATGGACTGGCCGTCGGGTAGCACCTTTCTGATCGCCGGCCAAAACGAAGAGTGGGAGCGCAGTCGCAACAGCCTTTACTTGGCTTTGGCGCTGTCGATCTTTCTCGTCTACGTCATCATGGCGGCGCAGTTCGAATCGTTGCTGCACCCATTCGTCATTCTGTTTTCGATTCCGCTGGCCTTCTTCGGCACCGTTATCGCGCTCAAGATCCTGGGCATCAGTCTGTCGATCGTGGTGTTCTTGGGCATGATCATGTTGGCCGGAATCGTCGTCAACAACGCCATCGTGCTGGTCGACTACATCAACCAGTTGCGCGCTCGCGGCCTGGCGACCCAGGAGGCCATCGTCACCGCCTGCTCGGTACGCCTGCGGCCGATCTTGATGACCACGGCTACCACCTGTCTGGGTCTGATCCCGATGGCGATGGGTGTCGGGGATGGCGCCGAACTGCGCACGCCGATGGCCATAGCGGTCATTTCCGGCCTGCTGGTTTCGACTCTCCTAACCCTTCTGGTCATTCCAGTCGTATATATGTTGATTGACCGACTGCGCATGCGGTTGGTCGGCGAACGGCTCGAACAGGAAGTTCACGACGCGGAACCGCCATCGGAGGCGGTCGCAGAACCCGTTTAGAGCGTGAGACTGCGTTGTCAGAACTAAGCAGGCCATTAGAAACCGGCGGATGAGGAACGGAATATGACCCCGATCGAAAAGAAGTTACCCAACTTTTCCCTCAACCGCCGCGTCACCGTGCTGATGTTGCTGGTGACGGTCTGCGTTCTGGGGGTGGTTGCTGCAGTCGGGATCCCGCTGGAGCTATTCCCGAGCGGCATGGTCGAGCCGCGCCTCACGGTGTGGGTGCCGTGGCGCGACGCACCGGCACCGGAAGTGGTGGAGAAGATCATTCTGCCGCTGGAAGAACAGCTGTCGACGGTTGGCGGAATCGACAAGATGGATTCGCGCGCCGGTTCGGGGCGAGGGCGGGTGTCGCTGCAGTTCAAACACGGCACTGATTTGGACATCGCTTATCGTGAGGTCCGGGATCGCGTCGAGCGCGCCCGCGTCGATCTGCCCGACGATGTTGAGCGGGTAATCATCTGGAAGCAAGACGCCTCCGGCATTCCCATCTATATGTTCGCAGTCACCATCGACCCGGCGGTGCCGGATCCGTGGGCCCTGATTGAGGATGAGATCAAATTGCCGATCGAACGCATTGAGGGAGTCGCCTCGGTCAACATCGATGGCCTGATCGAGAAGGAAATCCTCATCGAGTTGGACCGCAAGCGCACCGCCGCAGCCGGCCTCAACATCTACGAACTGGCACAGCAACTCAGCGGCGACAACTTCTCCATGTCGAACGGCAACGTCCGCTACGGCGATCAGAAGCTCCTCATGCGCTCGGTGGCGCGCTATGAGTCGCTAGAGGAGCTGGAAGCTCGACCAGTGGGTCCCAATGTGCGCCTCGGCGACATCGCCTACATTCACTACGACCAACCCGAAAGTAGCTTCCGGGTCCGTCTCGAAGGCGAGGATGCGGTCGCCGTCAACGTCGTCAAAGAGGGCCAGGCCAACACCATGGAGGTGTCACGGCGGGTCGGGGAAGTCCTTGATTCGATGGCCGACAATCCACGCCTAACCCTGTTGGGTGTCGAGCCGTTCTTCAATCAGGGCGACTTGATTATGGAGAGCCTCAACACCTTGCTTGCCAGTGGCCGGATCGGTGGCTTGATCGCTCTGGTGGTGCTGTTCTTCTTCTTGCGCCGCATCCGCATGACGTTGATCGCGACCTTGTCGATTCCGCTGTCCATCGTCATCGGTCTTACGGCAATGTACTTCCTGGGCGAAAGCCTCAACGTTTTGACCCTGTTGGCCTTGATGATTTCGGTGGGTCTTTTGGTCGACAACTCGGTGGTGGTGGCCGAGAACATCTTTAGGCTCCATCGTGACGGATTGCCCAAGCGAGAGGCCTGTGTAAAGGGTGCGGGGGAGATCGCACTGGCGATCACCATGGCGACGTTGACCACCATCATCGTTTTCCTGCCCGTCTCTTTGGTGGAAGGTCAGGGGCAGTTCTTTCTGTTGCGCCTGTCGATCCCGATTTCGGTCTCGTTGCTGGGATCGCTGCTGGTGGCTTTGGTGATGATCCCGCTCGCGGTTTATGTCACCTTGCCCTCCGACGGCGTCGAAGAAAAGACCAGCAAGCTGGCGCGACTGTTTGCGCGCATGTACGAGGCCTCCTTCGGGCGCCTCAATCGCTGGTACTCGAAGGTTCTGGCCTTCTTCATGCGGCGCCGTTTGGATATGGCGTTGATCTTGGTTGTGTCGCTGGTCGCCACCGGAGCGGCGATGCAGAAAGTTAAGTTCGTGCAGGCGCAAGAGGAAGATCGCGGCGCCTTTGAGATCGACTTCAGCCTGCCTCAAAACACCACCTTGGAAGAGGCCGAGGTCTACTTCAAGGCCAGTGACGAAGTGCTCGAGTCATTGCGCGAGGAACTGGACATCGACGGCTGGTATCACTTCCATCGTTCGCGTTACGGCGAGATCGTCGCCTGGTTTAACACCCCGCGCACCAAAAAGGGTGTGACGCCGCGGATGGCCGCCAATCGAGTCATCGAGGCCATGCCACCCAAGGCCGGGGTCAAGTTCTACGTCAATGAGGACGAGGGCTCGACCGACGAAAACAAGGAAGAAACCCATACCTTCTTTCTCGAAGGAGAAGATCCCGACAAGCTCGAACAGACCGCGTTGGCACTCGAAGACTTGCTCGGCAAGGTCGACGGCGTCGTCGGCCTCAAGAAAGTCACAGACGACAGTCCCAGCGAGATGGCCTTGGTGCTGGATCGTGAGCGCATGAACAACCAGGGCATCAACCCGCGGGTGGCCGCGGCGGTTGTCGGTTATGCACTGCGCGGTCAGTCGCTGCCGCGCTTCAACTATGGCGGACGCGAGATCCCAGTGACCGTTCGCTTTCAGGAAGAGGACCGCGATTCGCTCGACGAGTTGGGCGACTTTGCCGTCCCCACCGAAGAGGGGAGCTTTACGCAGCTCTCTTCGATTACCGATCCCCAATACCTTTCGACCGCAACCTGGATTTTTCGTCGCGATAAGCGGGTGTCGCGCGAAGTGACTGTGGAGTTGGAAGAAGGTACCGAAGACGAGACCCGCGGTCGCTTGATGGCACTCGCCGGCGGCATCGATTTGCCGGAAGGTGTTTCTTGGGGTGGCGGGTTCCGGCGGCGGGGCGGTGGCGGCGGAGAAGACCTCGCCAACATGCAACTTGCCGCGTTGCTCTCGATCGCCTTCATCTACCTTCTGATGGGCTTTCTATTCGAGAGTTCAATTTTGCCGCTGTCCATCATTCTGACCATTCCGTTGGCGGCCATGGGAGTCATTTGGACTCATTTGGTCATGGGCATGAACATCGACATGCTGGGGGTCATCGGCCTCATTCTGCTCATAGGCGTCGTGGTCAACAACGGCATCGTGTTGATCGACTACGTCACGCGCCTGCGCAATGAAGGCACGTCGCGCGACCGCGCCGTGATTCTCGCCACCGAACGCCGCTTCCGGCCCATCATGATGACCGCCTTGACCACTATCGGCGGCCTCATTCCCCTCACTCTGGCATCCGCCAGCTCGATGGGCATCAGCTACCGCAGTTTCGGACTCACGCTTATCGGCGGCCTGACCACCGCCACCCTGCTGACCTTGCTAGTCGTGCCGGTCTTCTACACCCTGTTCGACGACGCACGTGAAGCGGTCGCGGGTACGGTCAAGCGAGGACTGAGTTCACTGCGGGGTGGAGCGGGGACTGAAGCGGCGAGCCCGGTCGAAAGTTAGCTGACCACTGCAGTTGTCTTACGGCTGACCAGGAAAGGGCGAGGAAGGGTGCCAGGCGATTTTCGAGCGGTTTTCGAAGCGGTGTCGGTTGGTCGGTTTTCCACGCTTGAGGGTGCTTGTTTGAGGTGATTTGGAAATCGAATCGGGCGAGAAATGAAATAAGCACAAGCCCGCTCGCGCTGGTTCCTTCCCACACCACCCGAAGACAGATTCTTCTGTGAATGGATGTTTTCGACCGGTCGGTTTTTTTTGAGTCTTGTCTACGCCACTACAGGAGGAAGGGTGCCAGGCGATTTTCGAGCGGTTTTCGAAGCGGTGTCGGTTGGTCGGTTTTCCACGCTTGAGGGTGCTTGTTTGAGGTGATTTGGAAATCGAATCAGGCGAGAAATGAAATAAGCACAAGCTCGACCGCGCTGGTTCCTTCCCACACCACCCGAAGACAAATTCTTCTGTGAGTGGATGTTTTCGAGCGATCGGTTTTTTTGAGTCTTGTCTAAGCCACCACGAACGGCCTGGGTGGTGGAAAGGAGCCAGCCGGGAAGGCAGCCTTGAGGTTTCCAGCTTTGAGTTGTTCGCTGGCGTCTCGATACGCAGCGACAAACCAACAGTAGGCTTCGTATAGAAACTTCCTTGCCACTTTAGAAGCGCAGTGGAACATTGTTGCTGGCGAGCGCTTAAGCTTGGTTGGGCGCTCGGTTGGGTCGACATCGCGCATCTCAGAAAGGCCAATTTGCTTGATGTCTTCCAAGGCGAGCTCAATGAGTTCTTCACATCGCTGGGCAATCCAGCGTGAGCCGCGGTCTGACCAGCAGGGAAGAGGGGCGAGCTCAACCCGCTCCACGCGCGTTAAGGCTTTCCATTGTCCGGTGGCACATTGGTGGACTCTCTCCTTGGTCCTGTTGCGCCATCTTCCCGATAGAGAAGCCTGCCGCTTAAGGATCTGTTTGGCGCACTGAAGCCCCGGCCAGTCACCGGGATGGGCAACCAATCCCTCCTTGGCTCCCTGGCTCAGTAGGTATTGCATGCGGCTCTCCTGGGCCGCTTCCTCTTCACTGACGACTATGGCCTGGTATCTGCGAGAGAAGATCTTGTCGGTCCAATCCCTGATACGGCCGAGTTCTCTGGCAAGGTTGGAGTTGAAGTAACCGACGAACTGAGCCATTCTCTGGGCGTCAGGGACGGAGATGAGGAGGTGGTAGTGGTTGGAGAGGAAGGCAAAGCCGTGGATCTCGACGGGATAGAGCCGCTGGGCTCTTCCGAGCGCGCCGGCTATGCAGTCATTGACGGCGGTGGATGGCTTCAAGAGGTAACGGCCTTGGAAGGTGCGACAGGTGATCTCGACCAGCGCGCCTCCTTCGGGAATGAATCGGAGTCTTCTGCCCATGCCTTGTAAGACGCATTCGATAGCCGCGATCTCCCGAAAATCGGGTGGCACCTCCTCTGAATGAATCGGAGGCTGTTCGAACTCTTTGACCTAAGAGTTGGTAAGAGCGTTAGGAAGGCGGCGCCAGCAACACTGGAACCGTCGGCTTACTGCGCACTTCAAAAATCAACGAAGTCTGGATGTGGTCGACATCGGCGCGGGCGGTGAAGGCGCCCATGGTGAGTTGGCGCAGGTGGTCGGAGTCGCGGACGCCGACGTGGACAAGAAAGTCGTTTTCGCCGGTGACGTGGAGGATGGCGAGGACTTCGGGGATGGCAAGGATTTCTTCCTCAAAGCGCTCGATTTCGGGGCCGACGTGGTGGGCGAGGCGAACGGCGATGAGGGCCTGGATGCGGATGCCGACGGCTCGCTTGTCGACTGTGGCATGAAAGCCGGTGAGGATGCCGTCTTGATGCAGCCGGCGGACGCGCTCGAGGCAGGTCGAGGGGGCAATGCCCACTTCGCGTGCCAGCCGATTGTTGGGAATCCGAGCATTCTTCTGTAGCAGGGTAAGAATCTTGCGATCGATTCGGTCAATCTCGGGCCTTATCGGCATAGACCAAATTATATTCGGTAAATATACAAGATGTAAGAATTATCGGTGATGATTGTGGTGTAGGAGGAATGATCCACCATGTCGAAACATCGCGATGCCACCGCCACCGTACATGCCGGTCGCCAAGATCTAGCTGAAATCGGCTGCCACGCTCTCCCCATCGATCTCTCTACGACCTATCGAGTCGGCGACTTGGAACGTGGAATCGACGACTTTGACCGCCTGTGCGCTGGCGAGCGGTCTGCTGGGTCATCTATCTACGCGCGCCTCCACAACCCCACGGTCGGTCGCTTTGAGCAGGCCATGGCGGAGCTCGAACACGCCGAAGGAGCGGTTGCTTTTGCTACCGGCATGGCGGCGTTGACGGCGGTACTTCTGGCGGTCAAGGCAACGCATCGGCACGTCGTCGGGATCCGACCGCTCTACGGTGGGTCCGATCACTTGCTGATGACCGGACTTTTGGACTTGGAGGTGACTTGGGCAGATCCGGACAACGTTGCGAACGCCATTCGTTCAGACACCGGGCTGGTCATCGTCGAAACTCCAGCTAACCCCACCCTGGCAACGCGCGAGATCGCGCCGATACGAGCCCAGATCGGTGATGTCCCGCTACTGGTGGATTCAACCTTTGCCACGCCAATGCGCCTCAACCCGCTGGTGCACGGCGCCGACCTGGTCTTACACAGTGCGACCAAGTTTCTCGGTGGCCACGGGGATTGCATGGGAGGGGTCGTCGCCGGGTCGGAAGCATGGATGCGCCGCCTGCGCCAAGTCCGCATTCTCACCGGTGGGGTGTTGCATCCGATCGCCGCCTACACTCTGCACCGAGGCCTGGCGACATTGAAAGTGCGCGTGGACGCCGCTGAGGCGACGGCTACTGAATTAGCAAGAAGGCTGGAAGCTCATTCGGCCGTCGAACGTGTAGCGTTTCCGGCGACTCCACACCCTGAGATGTCGGGACCGGGAACCATGGTTGCGTTCACCGTCCAAGGCGGACTTGAAGCGGCGGGGGAGGTTATGCGACAAGTTGAGCTGATTACACCGGCGGTCAGTTTGGGCTCGGTCGACACGCTCATCCAACACCCGGCGGGCTTGACCCATCGGTTGCTCGATCCTGAGGCCAAGCAGGAGCTGGGAATCAGCGACGGCCTGTTGCGGCTTTCCGTCGGTCTGGAGGCGGTTGAAGATCTCTGGGCTGATCTGGATCGTGCCTTACGGGCAAGCGCTTCAAGGCCTCAGCCGGAGATGGCCTTCGCCGCCGCCTAAAACAGCGACAAAATCGTTGGCATTGCCGAAAGCCGACCGAGATAAACTCCGGCGCCATGGCTACCGGATCTGTGATCTGTCCTTCGTGCGGCAAGCTGGTTGGCAAATCGGCCGCCGAGTGCCCCTTCTGCGGTCGCGTCCGGCCGGGAATGTTTGGCTTTTCTTCCAAGTTGCAGAGATTTGGCAACGACCTGGGAATCACACCGCTGGTCGTTGGGCTTTGCGTCGGAATCTACGTCCTCAGCCTGATCCTGGGCCTCGACACCGAGGGTTCGGGTGGATTCATGAGTATCCTCCAGCCGAGTATTGAGTCGGTGCTACGGCTGGGTGCCAGTGGCTGGTATCCGGTCCTGGGGCTCGATCGCTGGTGGACGGTGCTGTCCGCTGGACTGCTCCACGGCGGCCTGATCCACATCTTCTTCAATGTCATGTGGCTGCGCCAGCTCCTGCCGGTCGCCAACGCCATCTACGGTCCCGGGCGCTCGCTCTTACTGTTTGTACTCTCTTCGGTTTGCGGGTTTCTTTTCTCGACGTTTCTCGGCTACGTCACCGCCGCCTCCCGTAGCGGCATCCTCGACACGCTGATGGGCAGCGGACAAGTCACTGTCGGAGCTTCCGCGGCGATCTTTGGCTTGCTCGGAGCGGTGGTCTACGCAGGGCGCCGGGGGATCGCCTCCAGTCTCGGGCGCACCATGTGGCAGTACGCGGTGGCCCTCTTTATCCTGAGCGCCTTCATCCCCCGCGTCGACAACTGGGCTCACTTGGGCGGTTTTGTTGGAGGCTATTTAGTGGCTCGATGGCTCAATCCATTCAAACCGGAGCGCACCGACCATCTCCTGGCCGGGCTTGTGGCTCTCGGTGCCGCGGTTGTGGCGGTGATTCTGAGCTTTCTTAGCCCGTTGTCGTAGCCACGACCGGCTGGGGCACCTCTTGCGCCTGATCTTCATCGGCCGGCTCAGCATGGCCGTTGGCGGAGAAGTACTCGCGCGTGCCGTGCGCCTGGATCGCTTCGCCGATGCGCTCGATGGCGACGGTGTAGGCGGCCGAGCGCGGTGACACGCTGCGCTCTTCCACCACCGACCACACGGCCTCAAAAGCTTCATTCATGGCGGTTTCCAGTTCGTCGCGCACTTTGCCCAGGCTCCAGGAGCGGCCCTGGCGGTTCTGCACCCACTCAAAGTAGCTGACCGTCACGCCACCGGCGTTGACCAACACATCCGGCAATACCACCTGACCGTTGGCTTCGAGCTCACGGTCGGCGTCGGAGGTGACCGGACCGTTTGCGACTTCGACGATCGCCTTGGCCTGCACGCGGGAGACGTTCCAGGAGCCGATTGCAGCTTCCAGCGCCGACGGCGCCAGAATGTCCACGTCGAGCCGCAGCAATTCATCGTTGGAAATGGCTTCGACGTTGGGGACCGCGCGCACCATGCCTTTCTCTTCTTTGATCCGCGCTACTTCTTCCATGTCCAGTCCGTCTGCGGAGTAGATGCCGCCGCGCGAATCGCTGACCGCCAGAATGCGGTAGCCGTCGCGTTCCATCAGGCGGGCGAAGTGGTAGCCGGCGTTGCCGAAGCCCTGCACCGCGACAGTCGTTTCCTTGGGGTCGACCCCGGTGCGCTGGACCCAGGCCCGAGTGACCAGATAAGCACCTCGGCCGGTGGCTTCATCGCGCCCGAGGCTGCCTCCGAGGGAGATCGGCTTGCCGGTGATGACCCCGGGAGCCTTGACCCGCTTGATCATCTGGTACTCGTCGGCCATCCATCCCATGATGCGTGCGTCGGTGTAGACATCGGGCGCGGGGATGTCGGTGTCGGGGCCGATAAAGTCGGCCATGGCCCGAATGTAGGCGCGAGACAGGCGCTCCAATTCCATCGGTGAGAGGGACTTGGGGTTGACGGTCACACCGCCTTTCCCACCGCCGTAGGGAATGCCCACCACGGCGCACTTGAGAGTCATCCACAAGGCCAGAGCCTGTACCTCTTCCAGGGTGACGTTGGGGTGGAAGCGAATGCCACCCTTGGTCGGCCCGAGCGCGTCGTTGTAACGGCAGCGGTAAGCCTGGAAGTAGTCGGTCGATCCGTCATCGCGGCGCACCGGTAGGGAGGCGATCTGCGTGGCCTTGGGCTGGTGCAGAGCGGCGACGACATCCGGCCCGACTCCCGCGGCTGCCGCGATTTGCTCCAGGCGCGCAAGCGAGTCTTCGAACACGTTCGGTTGGCTCATGTGGTTGGGTCCCCTTGAGTGCGATATTTCCAGGGTGCGCTAATTCTAGGACGAGTTGCCGTCTGGTGTGAGTCCCAATTGATCGGCACGACGTCGGACTTCGTAGGCGTGTTTGGTTTCTTGCGATGAGAAACGCTGCTCCGTCCACGGATCGCCGTAGACGTGGTAGCCCGCATTCTCCCAAAATCCGCGCTGATCCTCAGCAACAAGCTCGATTGCCGAGATCCATTTGGCGCTTTTCCAGGCATAGAGATGAGGCACTATCAGGCGCGCCGGGCCGCCATGGTCCGGTGCTAGCGGCGCGCCGTCATGCCGGTCGGCGACCAGGGCATGCTGCGAAAGAAAGTCCTCCAACGGCAGATTGGTGGTGTAGCCGCCGTAGCAATGGACGAAGACGTAGGCGGCTTCCGCCCGCGGTTGAACCTGCGCCAACAAGGTCGAGGCCGCCACCCCGGACCAGGCGTTGTCGAGGGTCGAGAAGCGAGTCACGCAGTGAAAATCCGCTTGAATGTCGACGCGTTCGAGGCTCTGGAAGCGTGGCCAATCCAGTACCACTTCCTCCTCGACCAAACCGCCGATGCGCAAAGTCCAATCAGTGGTGGCCACGGACGGCGTTTCGCCATAGGTGAGGACCGGCCATTTGTCGGTGACGTATTGACCTGGGGGGATGCGGTCGGAGCCGCGTCGGACTCGGTCGTCCACTGGAAACTCCTTGCGTGGACGGACCGCGCTACATTGCTGTCCCGTCCCTTCCTGCTAGCCTACTCTGTGAATCACGGGTTCGTCGATAGCGCCCGGCGGACCCTCGCAACGCGAGGATGAACCATTGCTCACAGCGGACGAACGACTGCGCTACAGCCGTCACCTAGTCTTGCCCGAGGTCGGCGAAGCCGGCCAGGAAAAACTCAAGCAATCCAGCGTCTTGATTGTGGGTTTGGGCGGCCTCGGTTCTCCTCTAGCTCTCTATCTCGCCGCCGCCGGCGTCGGTCGCTTGGGGCTGGTGGAGTTTGACGATGTGAGTCGCAGCAACTTGCAACGTCAGATCCTCTATCGGGATCAGGATGTCGGCCGCAGCAAGATCGCGATTGCCGCGGAATCTTTGCCCGACCTCAATCCGCAGGTGAAAGTCGATGTCCACTCGGTTCGCGTCTCGGCTGGGGAGATTGCCGATTTGGTGGCCGACTACGATTTGGTGGCCGACGGCAGCGACAATTTCGCCACCCGCTACTTGGTCAACGATGCTTGCGTCGCGGCTGGCAAGGCCGACGTTTGGGGCGCAGTGCATCGCTTCGAAGGACAGGTGGCGGTTTGGGGCCTGGCGGACGGACCTTGCTATCGCTGCCTGTTCCCCGATCCTCCTCCGGCCGGCCTGGTCGACAACTGCGCCGATGCGGGTGTTTTGGGGGTGGTGCCCGGAGTGATCGGCAGCCTGCAGGGTGCCGAAGTACTCAAGCTGCTGTTGGGAGTCGGCGAGTCGCTTTCCGGGCGGCTCCTGGTCTTCGACGCTCTGCGTGGGTCGATGCGCGAAGTGGTCGTACCCAAAGATGCCAACTGCCCGACGTGCTCCCGCCCGGGCGAAGTCGTGCTGCAGGATCTCGATCCTGCCTGCGACATAGAAGCCGAGACAATCGACGGTACGTCTTCGGTGCAAATCTACCCACAAGAACTGGCCGAACTGATGGATCGGCAAGCTTCCTTTCGCCTTCTCGATGTCCGCAGTGCGCCCGAGCAGTCCTTCACCGGCCTAGCCGGCGCCCTTTCGATTCCGCTCGAGGAGCTTCCCGCCAACCTCGATCAACTCGACCACGATGGGGATTGGATCGTCTACTGCCACCTTGGAATCCGCTCCGCGCAGGCGGTGGACTACCTCAGTCGTCAAGGATTCGCGCGCGTCCGCAATCTCGTCGGCGGCTTGGACGCCTGGTCGTTGGAAGTCGACCCCACCGTACCTCGCTACTAACCACTAGCTGTGCATTCTCAGCACGTTGTTCAGGTGAGTGATCCTACTGATTGGCGGCAATCCATCAAGACTCATGTGCTGACGGTGGAAATTGTAGAAGTGGAGGTATAGCTTGAGTCGCACGCTACGCTGTCGGGAGTCTTGGTGGACCCATCGGTAGGCCCATTCCCGCATCAGGGTCTGGATAAAGCGCTCGGCCTTGCCATTGGTGCGGGGTCGGTATGGGCGTGTTCTGATGATGCCCAGGCCGAGATCTTTGCAGGTAGCGACAAAGCGCTTGGCAATGTAGCAAGGGCCGTTGTCGGTCATCACCGCCCGGACCTGGATCCCTTTGCTGGCAAACCAGGCCACAGCACGACGTAAGAACGCGATGGCTGAGCCCTGCCGTTCATCCGGTAACACTTCGACATAGGCCAGGCGTGAGCGGTCATCCACACAGACGTGAACAAACTCCCATCCGGCCCCAGGAGTGCAGTCGCGCCGGTTGCCAGTGACCCGGTGGCCGACCTTGCGGATTGCCGCCAGCTTCTTGATATCCAGATGGATCAGCTCGCCCGGAAACTGCTTCTCATAGCGGCGCACCGGCTCAGGAGCCTCAAGCGAAGCCAACCGGCCCAGCCCTGCACGCTTAAGGATCCTCCCTACCGTCGAGCGCGGTAAGCCCAGACGAGCGGCGATCTCACTGCCGGTCAAGCGCTGACAACGCAGCTCAATGAGCTTGTGCACGATCGCCTCTGGGGTCCTGGTCGGTATCCGGTGAGGCCGAGACGAGCGGTCCTTGAGCCCAGGCGTACCCTCGGCTCGAAAGCGGGCCAACCAGCGATAGGCTGATCGCTCGCTGAGGCCCTGGGCCTCAGCGGCCTCTCGCACCGTCCATCCCTCCTCAAGGACTCGACGCACTAGCAGGGCTCGACTTCGTGGGCAGCTTCGTGCATTCTCATGAATGTCCATCCGGGTTCTCCTTTGGGTGCTGATCGGTTACTTCCCAATCAGCTTCTCCGAAGAAACTCGGATGGACAACTCCTTTTACTGAACAACGTGGTGAGACAACACAACTAGCACTACCCACTACCCACTACCCACTACCCACTACCCACAATGAGGCACTGGAAACTCTGGTTGCGCGATGTGGGCACCGCGGCCGCGGTCCTGGTGCCTTTGGTGATCTTGGCTGGCTGGGTGCTGATTTCGCAGTCGCCCAAACATCCGTGGAGCCTCTGGATCTCCGATCGCCTGGGTTCCAACCCGGTCCACGTCGAGCCTCCGGCGACGACTGTTACGGTTTTTGAAGGCTTCTTTCATTGGTTTGCCGAGGGCACCGAGGTCTTTGTCGGCCCGGAGGAAACCATCGCCGAAACTCTGGTGGTGCCGACGCGGTTGCAAGTGTTGCGGCGTGAGAGAGACTGGGTCGAAGTCCTGGGAATTCACGACGGATGGGTGAAGTGGGAAGAGGAAGTGGCTTTTCCACCGCCGGACCCTTCGCAGCGACGGCGGGTTTGGATCGATGCCGGAGCCAAGCTCTATGCACTGCCAGATTCCGGTACCGAGCCTTTGGCTGAGGCCAAGGCGACGACCAACCCGAGAGTCGTCGAGGTGGGCCCCGGCGATTGGGTGCGTGTGGTTTACCGGGATCGGTATCTGTGGACCCGTGCGCCGAGATTCACCGGCGGACCGCCACCGCTCGGCAGTGCGCCGACGCCCGTTCGCGCACTGCCCGCAATCGAACTCGACCCCGAGCGGCGGGCCGACGCTGAAGCGCTGTTTGACAACCCGGCGGTCACCGCAGCCGCCGGTCCTCACCCTCTTTTGAGCGACAGCCCCAGGGCACTGTCTGCGGCGGCGTTGTGCGGCCCCCATGTTGCGCGCCTTGAGCGCGAGTTCGCTCACTTGACGGGGGTTGAGCCGCGCTATCCCCCACGTGAAACGCTCATTGTTTTTTCTACTCGAAGTGCCTACCGGGCGTTCAGCGTCGAGGATCGACTACCGTCGTACAATGCAGATGGCTACGCTCTTCCCGCCCGCGGCTTCGCGGCCACCTTCTTCGAAGGCCAGTCGGATGCCAAGGTCTGCTCCGTACTGCTGCACGAGGTCGTTCACCTGGTGACCCGACGCACGTTCGGCCCCGCCTTACCCCCCTGGCTCTCGGAGGGCCTCGCCACGGTTCTGTCGCCCGAGTTCGCCTCCCGACCGCCTGTAGACAAGACGGTGGTGCGCATGGAGGACGAATTTTTTGATGACGGTATTGAAGCACGCTACCAGGCGGCGGCCATCACCGTGAAGGTTCTCCTCACCAACGGCCGTTTTACGCTTGCCGTACGCGAATTTCTGAGCGAAAGGGCGGACGGGAAACCTCTTCCCGGCGGCGAGCAGGGGGTGAATTCGACGTTGTTCTGGGAGTCGCTTGTCGCTCGCCTTCCGGTTCAGGAAGACGAGTTCTGGGACATTGTGCGGCGCACCGCTCGTTACGGTTCCAACCGCTCCTCTTCGCGCCAGGTACTCGAGCCGTCGGCGTAGTGTTCCTGCTTCCAGATTGGTACTTCGCGCTTGAGTCGCTCCAGCGCTGTGGAGCACGCCGAGAACGCGTCGCCGCGGTGCGGAGCTGCGGCGACGATCACCACCGCCTCCTCTCCGACGCAGACCCGCCCCAAGCGGTGATGGATGGCGAGTGCGACCCCTTCGGTTGATTCAGCGTCGGCGACGATGCGCTTGAGAGCCACGAGTGCCATTGGCTTATGGCACTCATAGATCAGGTGAGTGACTTCGCCACCCTCTCCCGAGTTGCGAACGGTGCCCAGGAAAGCCACGACGGCGCCTTGGTGGTGGGCCCTGACCTCGGCGCGCACGCCGGCTGGATTGAGGGGTCGATCGGAGAGTAAAACGCGAGCCATGAACGAATTCGAAAGTTAACCGCCGGAAATGGGAGGCAGGATCGCGACTTCAACACCAGCGTCGAGTTCGTCGGCTGGGCTGATGATTTTGTTGTTGACGGCGAAGGCGACTCGATCGCGGTAGGGGACGGCGCTCGGATGTGCGGTCTCCAAGAGGTCCCAAAGTCCGCTGGCAGTTGCGCCCGTGTCCAGCTCGAGTTCGACGGTGTCGCTGCCGACGGCGTCGCGCAGGCCGGCGAAGAGGATGACCCTTGTCGTCATGCGGGTCATTCTAGAGGAGCAGGTACTGCTGCGCGTCCCACATCTCGGATGTTCGCCTTTCTTGCAGGCGCTAGCAGCGAGACTTCCGGCACCGCAGTTGCCGCCACTCCGGATTAAGACTGAATGGCCCAGCAACCTATAATCGCCCCGGGCTCGCAACTTTGGCTACGGACTCTCAGGACCAATCGTGACCTCTCTCGAATCACCCACTCTCAAATCATCCACCCTTGAATCACAAGTGCAGAAAGACGGCCGCTACGCCGAGCGCCTGGCGCACTGGCGCCAGAAGCTGGACGAGATCCAGGAGCGCGAGGCCGAGTTGCGGCAGGGTGGAGGGGAGAAACGACTCGCCAAACACCGTGCCAAAGGCAAGATGACCGCCCGCGAGCGCATCGATGCCCTGTGTGATGCAGAGAGCCGATTCTTCGAACTCGGCCTGTGGGCCGCCGAAGGGTTCTACCAAGAGCACGGCGGCGCGCCCGCGGCCGGCGTAGTCATCGGTCTCGGCACCATCAGCGGCAGGCAGGCGGTCGTCGTCGCCAACGATGCCACGGTCAAAGCTGGCGCCTGGTTTCCGATGACCTGCAAAAAGGTCCTGCGGGCACAAGAGATTGCGCTCGAGAATCGGCTGCCGATCGTCTACCTGGTCGACTCGGCGGGCGTCTTCCTGCCCATGCAGGACGAGATTTTTCCCGACAAGGAGCACTTCGGACGCGCTTTTTACAACAATGCACGCCTCTCGGCGGAAGGCATTCTTCAGATTGCGGCGATCATGGGGCCTTGCGTTGCCGGCGGCGCCTATCTGCCGATCATGAGCGACGAAGCCCACATCGTTGAAGGGACTGGCTCGATCTTCCTCGCCGGTTCCCACTTGGTGAAGGCGGCGATCGGCGAGCAGATCGACAACGAGGAGTTGGGCGGCGCGGTGGTGCAGTGCGATGTGTCCGGTGTGGTCGACCACCGGCATCCCGACGATGCCACTTGTCTGGCCAAGATCCGCAGCCAGTTCGCTCAGCTTGCGACCCCGGACACGGCGCCGTTCGCGCGCCGCAGTTCCGAATCCCCGCGCTTTGACGCAGAGGAGATCACCGGCGTGTTGCCGGCGGACCGCTCGCGCCCCTACGAGACGCGGGAGATCTTGGCGCGTTTGCTGGACGGGTCGGAATTCGACGAATACAAAGAAACCTACGGTCGAACTCTGGTCTGCGGCACCGGTTGGATCGAGGGTTGGGCAGTCGGCATTGTCGCCAACCAACGCTCTATCGTCGAGAAGCGCACCGGGACGCAGCCATCCGAGAAGGAACTGCAGATCGGCGGCGTCATCTACTCAGAGGCTGCCGACAAAGGGGCACGCTTCGTCGAGCTGTGCAACCAAAAAGGGATTCCCCTCATCTTCTTGCAGGACGTCACCGGTTTCATGGTTGGCAGTCGTGCGGAGCGGGGTGGGATCATCAAAGACGGCGCCAAGATGGTCAATGCCGTCGCCAACAGCGTCGTCCCCAAGATCACTGTGTTTACCGGCAATTCCTTTGGCGCCGGCAACTACGCCATGTGCGGCAAGGCCTACGGAGCCCGTTTTCTCTATGCCTGGCCGTCGGCGGCGATCGCGGTGATGGGGGGCGACCAGGCCTCCAAGACCTTGCTCGCTATTCAACTCAAGAATCGCGGCGACGCCGTCACCGACGAGGAGAAGAACGAACTGCTCGCCCGCATCCGCAAACGTTACGAGGACGCGGCCGATCCGCGCTATGCGGCGGCCCGCTTGTGGGTCGACGCCATCATCGATCCCGCCGACACTCGCTGGGTGCTGGCGCAGTCGCTGGCCGCCGCCGCGCACAACGCGCACCTACCCGAGTTCAAGACCGGCGTACTGCAGACCTGAGGGGTTCTCTCAAGTGGTCACCAATACCACCCTAGGAAAATACGTTGTGTACGTTGACGAGTCGGGAGACCATGGCTTAGAGACGATAGATCCGGAATATCCGATCTTCGTTTTGGCTTTTTGTATTTTTGAGAAGGCCGAATACGCGAAAAGTGTTGTATCAAGCCTCACGGCCTTCAAGCTTGAACATTTCGGCCACGATCAGGTTGTTCTACACGAACGCGATATCAGAAAAGCTAAGAAACCGTTCCAATTTCTTCAAGAATCTGCTGAAGTCCGTGAGACGTTCTACGCGAGCCTGGGTGAAGTCCTGGACGCTGCGCCTATGAGAATTATCGCTGCGGTGATCGACAAGAAGCGTTTGGCTTCAAAACACCCTGCCGCACGAAACCCTTACGAAATCGCGCTGGCTTTTGGACTGGAGCGAGTCACGATGTTTTTGAACAAGCGTAGCAATGGAAAGAAACTTGTTTATGTAGTCTGCGAAAGCCGAGGAAAGAGAGAAGATGACGAACTAGAACTAGAATTTCGGAGAATCTGTGATGGTGCGAACTACCGGAGCAAGTCGTTGCCGCTTCGGGTCCAGTTTGCATCGAAGCAAGTAAACTCAAGTGGTCTTCAGCTTGCCGATCTGTGCGCGAGGCCGATTGGTCGCCATGTCATGAATCCAGCGCAGCCGAATCGAGCGTGGGACACAATAAAGAAGAAGCTCGATTGCGACGGGCAAGGCCGTTATGAGGGATATGGCCTCAAAATATTTCCGTAATAACAAAAAGCCCCGGTGTTCACCGAGGCATTTTGTCGACCGAGAATTCCCAGTCCTTTGAGCTAATTTTCGCACCTTAGGGTTTAGCTTTGCAAGTTGAGAAAGCGTGCCACGACTACTGCTACCCTTCAACGCGTGAGGGCTCTTGACCCTGTAAGTTGGACCACATCGACTCTCGTAAAGTCGGTCTTCAAGTAGGCCGGAGAGGAGATGTTTTTGATGAGGAAGAGCAAGTTCAGCGAAGAGCAAATCACGATGGCTCTGCGCCAAGCCGAATCTGGGACTCGGGTGAGTGATATTTGCCGCAAGCTCGGCGTCAGCCAGGCGACGTTTTACCGCTGGAAAAAGATGTACGGCTCCTTGGGAGTGCCGGAGGTCCGTGAGCTAAGACAGCTACGTGACGAGAATAGGCGCTTGAAGCAGCTGGTTGCGGACCTGAGCCTGGATCGTTCGATCTTGCAGGAGTCACTGCGAAAAAAATGGTAAGGCCCGCCGCGCTGCGCCAAGTTGCCAAATGGGCACAGGAGGCGTTCAATACCAGTGCGCGGCGGGCCTGTCTGGCAACCGGTTTGCCCCGATCAATGTTCTACTACAAGAGTCGAAAGGACCCCCGAGAGCCTTTGCGCATGCGGATTCGTGAGATCGCCAGTGTCCGCACCTACGCCGGATATCGTACGGTTCACACATACTTGCGCCGGGAGGGCTGGAAGGTGAATCACAAGCTGGTGCATCGCTTGTACCGTGAAGAAGGGCTTTCGCTACGGCGCAAGAAGCCTCGGCGACGAAAGAGCGCTGTAGGCAGGAGTGCCCGTATGGAGCCAACCCGCGCCAACCAATGCTGGTCCATGGATTTCATGCACGATGCGTTGGCCAACGGGCGCAGATTGAGGATCTTCACTTTGATCGATGTATTCACGCGCGAGTGCTTGGCACTGCGCACTGCAACGGGATTCACTGGGGCTGGGGTGGCTCAGGTACTGGCCGATGTATCTGAGTCGCGGCCGCTTCCTGAGTGCATCTTCGTCGACAATGGGACGGAATTTACGTCGAAGGCACTTGACGCCTGGGCATACTGGAACAAGGTGAAACTCGACTTCTCACGCCCCGGCAAACCTGGGGACAACGCCCACATCGAGGCCTTCAACAGCCTGGTCAGGCGAGAGTGCTTATCGCAACATTGGTTTCGAAGCCTTGGGGAGGCAAAGGGCATCCTCGAGGATTGGAAAGAGGAGTACAACAACGACAGGCCGCACGGGAGTTTGGGTCAGCTTACTCCGGCCCGATATCGGGCCGGAGCAAGCTCCAAGCAAAGCCCGAAGATTCCGATTTTTCGCAAATCGAGTGGTCCAGCATTGGGGTGAGTTGCCTGAGTAAGACCGTACGCATTGCCAACGGACAGGGATTTTGGGGCGACTCGATCGACGCTCCAGTGGATCTTTTGCGGGGCGGTCCGATCGACTACATGGGTCTCGACTACCTGGCCGAAGTGACGCTGTCGATCATGATGCGGCAGAAACTCAAGGACCCTTCGGCGGGCTTCGCGCGAGATTTCGTTGACTTCATTCGCCGTACGCTGCCGGAGATTCGCGAACGCGGGGTCAAGGTGATCACCAACGCCGGAGGTCTCAATCCGGTGGGTTGTCGAGAAGGGGTCTTCCAGGTGGCGCGGGATCTCGGCATCACCGACCTCAAAGTCGGCGTGGTCGAGGGGGACGACATCCTCGATCGGCTGCCCGAGCTCATCGAGGGCGGCCACGAGATGCGCAACATGGAGACCGGCGAGGCGATGGAACCGCTGCTCGACAGCTTCTCGAGCGCCAACGCCTATCTCGGCGCGCGCGGCGTGGTCGAGGCACTCGATCAAGGCGCCGACATCGTGCTGTGCGGACGCGTCACCGACACCGCTCTGGCCCTCGCGCCATTGATGCACGAGTTCGGCTGGGCCGAAGATGACTGGAATCGACTTGCCGCTGGCACCATCGCCGGTCACATCATCGAGTGCGGCCCCCAGTGCACCGGCGGAAACTTCAGCCGCTGGTGGGAGGTGCCGGACCTGTGGAACGTCGGCTACCCGGTCATCGAGGCGGAAGAGAGCGGCGAGTTCGTGGTCACCAAACATCCGGGCACCGGCGGCATGGTCACCGTCGATACGGTTTCCGAGCAGTTGCTCTACGAAATGGGCGACCCAGACGGCTATATCACCCCCGACGTTATTGCCGACTTCACCAGCGCCCAGTTGACCCAGGAAGGTGAGGATCGGGTCCGGGTGTCCGGTATCCAGGGCATGCCGCGCACCGAGACGCTCAAGCTTTCGGCGACCTACCTCGCCGGCTTCAAGGCCTCCGGGCAGGTCACCATCTCGGGGCCGCGCGCGATCGAGAAGGCGCGCCTCTCCGCAGAAGTAGTTTGGAAGCGTTTGGCCAAGGCCGGTATCGAATTCGACGACGACAATCGTTCTGAGGAGTACCAGGGCGTCGATTCTTGCCTGCCGGGGGTGCTGGAAGCTCCCGAGGATCCGCCCGAGGTCGTCCTCAGGCTCGGGGTGCGCGACACCGACTTCGAAAAGGTGGCACGGTTTGGCAAGGAGATCGCCCCCTTGGTGACTTCAGGGCCGCCGGGCGTCACCGGCTTTGCTGGAGGCCGTCCCAAACCCCAGCGGGTCATGGCCTACTGGCCCGCCTTGCTGGCGCGTCACGAAGTCGAAGATCACGTCGGTGTTACGGTCGAGGAGGTCTAGAGTGCGGGTCCGCCTCTACGAACTGGCCAACGCCCGCTCCGGCGACAAGGGCGACGGCTCCAACGTCGGCATCATCGCCCGCACCGACGCCATCTATGAATTCCTCGTCCGTGAATTGACCGAGGAGCGGGTCAAAGAGCACTTCCGCGATGTTTGCAAGGGCAAAGTTGATCGCTACGAAGTGCCCAATCTGCGGGCCCTCAACTTCATTCTCCACGACTCCCTTGGCGGTGGCGGCACCGAAAGCCTCAAGACCGACGCCCAGGGCAAGACCCACGGTCAGGGGTTGCTGACGATGGAGATGGACGTGCCCGAAGATCTTCTGTAGGGGCGGGCTTTAGGCCCGCCTGGGAGGGGGTAAACCCCTCTCCTACGGCTCCTCGCTATGCGTGATCGCGAACCACCACTGTCTTCGCCACCATGTCGAAGGCGCGCTGTTTCTTGTCCGTGAAGGGTGCGAACAGGGCGTCGATGACGAAGATCTCGAGGTAAAAGGGCAGCCGGCGCAGAATTGCTTGACCGGCGCTGATGCGGGTGCCCGATTCGGTCAGGACGCGTAGGCCGAAGAGATGTTTGCCAAGGGTTTTGCCGTAGAGCGCTTCGGCGAGAGGAAAGTAGACGATCCACAATCCGAGCAGGGTGATTCCAATCGGGACGCCGATGAGAATCATCCAAACGGCGTTGCCATCGCCATGATCGAGCGCGGCTGCCAGAGGCCCCAGAATCATGAGGGCCGGCAAGCTGGCGACTCCGAGCAGGATGAAGTCGACGAGAAACGCCACGGCGCGCAGCCAGAAACCGGCGAAGGCGAGTTGCCGTCCGGACATGACAGAAGCCGCGACCTCTTCCGGATCACCGAGGCGGGCGATGGTTTCCGCCTCAGTCCGGTCTTTGTCGCGATCGGCGGCAAAATGAGCCTTGAGGTCAGCCTCCAGTTCGAGCCAGTCCTCTTGGCAAACGAAGACGTGCTCGTGGACCGATTGGATGTAACGCTCTTGCTGGCTCATGAGGACTCCTTCTGTCGTTCAACTCTCGTTCCGCTCTCGGTCGCGGCGCTCTCCAGGACCGACTCGACGGCGGCCACAAATTGGCGCCAGGACTCTTCCAACTCGGTCAACCTGGTGGCTCCGGACTCGGTCAGCCGGTAGTACTTGCGCGGCACCCCTCGCTGCGCTCTCTCCTCGGGTTGGCTCCACTCGGCTTCGATCAATCCCCGATCTTGCAGGCGGTAGAGCACCGGATAGAGGGTGCCTTCCTTGATTCCGAAAGTGCCCCCCGAGCGATCGGTCAGTTGGCTGACGAGGTCGTATCCGTAGGCTTTGCCTTCGCTGAGAATGCGCAGGAGCAGCATCTCCAGGGTGCCTTTTTTGAGCTCTCGGTCTCGCGTCATAGATACTCCGTTCAACTATGTATACGATAGCACTATATATTTTGTTTCACTAGGTATATGTGCACGATTGCCCCTTAGAACAACTCCATTGCGGAGCGCACGCAACAGGGCGACGAATCGTCGCCGGCTGGCTGCGCTGGTTAAGAACCGTCGGCGTCGTGCGCGTAGCGGATCACCATCTCGGTGATCAGCGACTCGGGGCTTTGCCCCTTGTCGCGGGCGGAGGCCACCAATCGGTCGTAGTCCTCTGGACTCAGGTCGACCACGGCTTCAACACGCAACTTGCGCTTGGGGGCAATCGAAACCTCGGGCAACAGGGCATCGACCGGGACCTCGTAGAGAGCGGCGAACTGCGCCAACTCAATGGGATCGATGCGCCGCTCACCTCGTTCCATGCGCGAGACGAAAACTTGAGTTATGCCCAGAGCGTCCGCGGCGCTTGCTTGCGTCAAGCCGGCATCGAGACGAGCCGCCTTTAACCGCTTGATCAAGGTGCGGTACGCAGGGCGGTGGGTACTGCGGCCCATAAGAGGACCCTGGCACCGGTAGCGTGTCTAGCCCAAATTGGAGTGGGCCATTCAATAAAAGGATATGGGTTAGTCGTCGCCGCCGTGGGCGTACTGAGCGACCATTTCGGCCACCAGAGACTCGGGGCTTTGGCCGCGTTGGCGGGCGGCGGCGAGCAGTCGATCGTAGTCCTCAGAGTTCAAATCGACGACCGCTTCGACGCGATGTTTGCGCTCGGATCCGACAGTGACCTCGGGCAGCAGGGTGTTGACGGAAACGCCGTAAAGAGATGCGAACTGGGCGAGTTCGATGGGGTCGATGCGCCGCTGGCCCCGCTCCGCTCGAGAAATGAAGACCTGGGTTGTGCCGAGAACCTCCGCGGCCCGGACTTGAGTCAGTCCGGCTGCAAGTCGAGCTGCTTTGAGGCGCTTGACCATGGCGCGGTACTCCGGACGATGGGTGCTGCGGCCCATGTCCACACCCTCGCACTCTTGAGGGGGATAGACCAAATTGGCTTTTTTTTTTATTTCGGTATTCTCTGGCCATTGGGGCCAGGCTGCCCGCATATCCGAAACTTTGGTCTTCGGACCATGGTTAGGTCAAGGAGGCTTGCATTGGACATCCTCGCCAGGATTCCTTCGAATCCATACGCGACCAACGTGATGACCACATTCGCGGTTGCTCTCGCTCTGGCTAGAGGTGTGGGGAATCTCTCCACCCCCGCCTCACCCCTTCTGAGGTTTCTGTCGCATTTGCGGCAGCACCTCAACAGAGCTAGAGCTGCAGCCAATCTGCGGATCGGCAACCCTCCCGACCGCGGTAGCCTGTTATGAGGATACCGCGAAGCGGGTCAGCTTGGCTCCTCTTAAGTTACGGACGGCCGATGTGTCCGTAATTGGAGCTGAACGATGTAGAGGTCGCGATAATCTTGCGCCATGACCGATCGGGCTACGAGCGACCCAGTCCACAGTGATCCAGTCTCAAATGACCTAATCCTCAGCAAGCGCAAAGACGACCTTCTCTGGGTCACGCTCAACCAACCGAACAAGGCGAACGCGCTGTCGCCGGCGCTGAGCGCGCAACTGACCGGCATCTACAGCCGGGATTGGCGCCGAGAGGGCGTGCGCGCGATCTTGCTGCGCGGCAACGGGAGGCATTTTTCCGCTGGCGCCGATCTCGGCCATCTGGCTTCGCTCAAGGACGCCGGCGCGGAAGAGAACGCACGCGATTCGGCAGCATTGCGCGATCTGTTCGAGTCGATTCTGCGTCAGGAAACGCTCACCGTTGCCATGGTGCAAGGGTCGTGCATCGCCGGTGGTTGCGGCCTGGCCACCGCCAACGACTATGTCGTCGCCACTGAGTCGGCTCGCTTTCTCTACAGTGAAGTGCGCATCGGATTTGTAGCCGCATTAGTGGCGACATTTCTGCCGTTGCGCGTACGCGGCCGCGACTTGCGGGAAATGTTGCTCAATCCGCAGTTGCTATCGGCGGACCGGGCGCTGGAGTTGGGCCTCGCCAATCGGGTCGTCGCCGACGATGCGCTGGAATCATCGACCCTGGAGCTGGTTGAGGAGATCTTGACCACGGCCAGCTCGGAATCGATCGCCCGAACCAAGCGATTGTTACTGGAAGTCCACGGCTTGCCTCTGAGCGATGCGCTCGACGCTGCCGAAGCGGCCAACGCCGCGGCGCGCGCCACTGAGGATTGCAAACACGGCATCGCCACATTTCTGGAGACCAAGAAGCCTCCCAATTGGCGGTAGGCGACCGCTATCAGTCGCATGGACGAAACGAAATCGGGTCTGTGGTCGAATCTCCTAGAGCGACCATGCGAATACCGGACGCACGCCTTCGCGCACTCAACTCCCGAATCCCGCAAACTTCCGCCGACTACGTTCTTTATTGGATGGTCGGGCAGCGGCGGCTGACCGGCAACTTTGCCCTCGATCGCGCGGTGGCCTGCTGCCGCGAACTCGACTTGCCGCTGCTGGTTTTTGAGCCGCTACGAGTCGACTACCGGTGGGCGAGCGACCGTTTTCACGCCTTCGTCGTCGACGGCATGCGGGAGCACGCCGAGAAACTAACTAGGCTCGAGATTTCTTATTTTCCCTACCTCGAACCGGCGCCGAATGCCGCTTCGGGTCTTCTGGCGGAGTTGGCGAAGCGGGCCGCCGTCGTCGTCACCGACGACACGCCGGGATTCTTTCTTCCGCGGATGGTGGACGCCGCGGCGAAGAATCTGGAAGTGCGCATGGAAGCGGTCGACAGCAACGGCCTGCTACCGATGCGGATCGCCGACAAGACCTACAAACGCGCGGTCGACTTCCGCCGTTTTTTGCAGCGCGAACTGGCCAAGCATCTTTCGGTGTTTCCGCAAACCGATCCGTTGGGTAGCGGCGCCGACCTCGGCGGCGCCAAGCTTCCGCCGACAGTGCAAGAACGGTGGCCTGTGGCCGATTTGCAGGCTCCAATGGAACGATTGCTGAGCGAGATTCCCATCGATCACAGCGTCCGGCCCTGCGCGAACTCACGGGCCGCGAACTCAGGGGGGACATCGCGCGGTCGCGAACTCCTACATCGATTCATCGAGCATCGCCTCACACGCTACGCCGCGCCGCCACGAGATCTCGATCGAGAGGGCGGCGCCAAGATCTCTCCGTATCTGCACTTCGGTCACCTCGGCGCTCACGAGGTGTTCGCCGCCATCGCGCGAGCGGAGAAGTGGCAGCCAGATCGGCTGGCCGGGCCTCTGCGCGGCAAGCGTAGCGGCTGGTGGGGAGTGGGTGAGGGCGCCGAGGCCTTCCTGGATCAACTGGTGACGTGGCGCGAGCTGGGCTTCAACATGGCGAGTCGCAAGTCCGACTACGACCGCTACGAGTCCCTGCCGGAGTGGGCTCAGCAAACGCTCGCGGACCATGCAGACGACCAGCGACCCCACCCCTACGACCTCGACGCTTTTGAATCGGCGTCGACTCACGACGAACTATGGAACGCAGCCCAAAGGCAGTTGGCCGCTGAAGGCCGCATCCATAACTACTTGCGCATGCTGTGGGGCAAAAAAATTCTCCACTGGAGCCGGTCGCCGCAAGAGGCGGCCGAGATCATGATCCACCTCAACAACAAGTACGCCCTCGACGGCCGCGACCCCAACTCCTACTCGGGCATCTTCTGGGTCCTGGGTCGCTACGACCGGGCCTGGGGTCCGGAGCGTCCGGTTTTTGGCAAAGTGCGCTACATGTCGAGCGCCAATACGCGGCGGAAGTTCCGTGTGAATGAGTATGTGCGGCGCTGGGCCGGACCCGCTCGTTTGTGACGAGACGGGGGAGGGGCCCTTCGACGCTGCTCAGGGCAAGCTTGCCCCTCCCGCCGGGCCTAATCGATTTGAGGGGAGCGCCGTAGGCGTTTGGTCTCCGACCGCCTCCGTTTGTTCTCCAGACGCCGTTCTTTGACCCGCTTCGAAGGCTTGGTCTTGCGCCGTGCCTTTTTGGGTTCCAGGGCTTCCAGCACTAGGTCATAGAAACGCTCGATCGCCGCTTCTCGATTCGCCGCTTGGCTTCGATACTTGCTGGAGGTCACCCTCAGAATCCCTTCCTTATTGATGCGCCCTGGAAGAGCGGTGTGAATGCGCTCTTTGGCGTCATCCGAGAGACTGGGGGAGGCGTCGAGGTCGAAGAGCAGGGTCACTTTGGTTTCGACCTTGTTGACGTTCTGCCCGCCGGGTCCAGAGGAACGGGAGGTTTTGAAGGTGAATTCGGAAAGAGGGATATGAGGCATTGAAAGTTGGGCACCCGCGGGCCAGAAGACGGCTCGCACTTATTCTGACTTTATCCGGTGCGCTCGCCTCGGCCTGTATTCGGTGCACCAGTGCAGACGAGAGGAGCAAGCCCCTCCCCAACGTCCACACGGTCGTCATCCCCGCGGGTGGTGGGAGTGGGGCGGGGATCCTGCGGCAGCCACCCGTCTATTCGAGAACGGACCGCCTAGGTCGACCGCAATGTCAGCCGCACTCGTCGTAGCCGGGGATGTTTTCCCCCAGGACGATGTCGCGGGTGACGGACTCGCTGCCGTCATCGTTTTGCGTCGGACTAACCAGTCCGCTGCCACCGCGGCCGGTGGTAAGGCGTTGGCGGGCACGGTCGGACAGGCGCGGGTCGTCGGTGAAGTTGATGTCCGAGATGCCATAGATACAGCGATTGGGTTCGATGATGTGCATGTGGATGTGCTGCGGAATACCGGAACCGGGATAACCGCCGGGTCGGATGGTCTCAAATCGGTATCGGCCTTGGGCGTCTGTCTGAACCCAGGCGCGAAGACGTCCGTGACGGGCTGCTGCCGTTCCCACGTAGCGGCGATCGGTGGGGTAATTTCCGCGGTCGTCGGTTTGGTAAGCGTAGACGATAATGCCTGCAGCGGCGTCGCCGGAGACATCGCGCACTTCACCGGAGATCTTCAACTTGGTGCCTGGCTCATCCTCCGGAGCGATGCTTGCCTGCGAAGGCAAGGAGTCGGGCATACCGACAAACACGCCTGGGCATCGACTGCAGGGGCCAACGGTCTTTTCCTGCTGACGGGTCTCATCCCTTCCGGCAGCCAGCCTTGGAATCATCAAGCAGAGTGCGAGGAGTACGACAGTGCGATACGCCGTTTGGTAAGTCATGGTGATCTCCGACGATTCTGGTTCATGGTCCATCATCAGTTAGACGGGCGCCGAGCCGCCGCGGTTCCATTTATCCACCGAGAGATCGCGCCACGCTAGGATGACCGGGGAGGTTTTTATGGGACGTTTCGCTTTTCTTCTGACCGTGATTGCGGCAGCCGGGCTGACGGTGGCCGGCGCGGCGGCGGCCGAACAACCGCAGATCCTCAGTCCCGATGACGTACAGGAAATTCTGGACAAGACCCTGGATGTTCATCTGGCGCCCGATCTTTCCGGATTGACAGAGGCGGAACGCGAAGCGCTCAACGATCTGCTCGCGGCGGGCCGGATCCTGCACGACGTGTATGAGTTCCAACGCTACGCTGCAATTGAGCCGGCGCGTAAGCTGCTCGAACTCGGCCAGCGAGAGGACTCCCAGTGGGAGCCGGCCTACGCGCGCAATCTGCTCAAGCTTTACCGCTTGTTCAAAGGTCCGATTGCGACAACCTTGGATAACCAGCGGCGGCCGTTTCTCCAGGTGCCGATGGAGCGCCCAGGCAAGAACGTCTATCCACTGCATGTTGAGCGCGGTGAGCTCGAGGAGGTGATCGCACGCGGCGGCTCGATGGCTTCGGATCTGACAGCGGTTCGATCTGTCGTTCGTCGCAACACCGCCCAGAACCAGCAGCACGATCTCGCCGCCTTGATCCGACATCCGGTCTTGGACCACTTGCACGCCGACCTGCGTAGTGAATTGCAGGAGCGCGAGCCCGGGGAAGGGTTCTACGTCGTACCCTATGCAGTGGCCTATGCCGACCAACTCATCGAGGTTTCGGGACTGCTCAAGTCAGCGGCGTCCAAGCTTGAGGCGGAGGATGCGGAGTTTGCCGCCTATCTACGCCACCGCGCCGTCGACCTGCTGACCAGCGACTACGAAGCGGGCGACGCGTCTTGGGTGACGGGCAGATTCACCGGCAATCTCAACGCACAGATCGGCTCTTACGAGACCTATGACGACGCGTTGTTTGGGGTCAAAGCGTTCCACAGCACCAGTTTGCTCAAGCGCGACATCGAGCGCAGCCGTGACGTTGCCGCCGCCCTGGGCAGCCTGCAGGAGATCGAAGATCGGCTCCCCTACGAACGCCACAAGAAAGTGCGCGACGACATTCCCGTGGGTGTTTACGAGGTGATCGCCGATTTTGGGCAGGCTCGTGGCACCAATACGGCCACCATCCTGCCCAACGATGCTGTCCACACCCGCAAGTACGGACGCACCATTCTGCTGCGTTCCAACATCATGACCCATCCCGAACTCTTCAAGCTGGCGCAGCAGCGCTATCAGGCAGCGGTCGAGCCCGAGTTTCGCGATCACTTGCTGATCGAGTCCAACTTCCAGCGCACCCTGTGGCACGAAGTGGGGCACTATCTGGGAGTCGATCGCACCGCTGACGGGAGGGACTTGGATGTTGCGCTGCAGGACACGGCGGATCTGTATGAAGAGATGAAGTCGGATCTGGTGTCGCTCTTTGCCGCTGGACTCCTGGGCGCCGACGGGCGGCACGACGAGAAGACCCTGCGCGGAATCTACGCCGGAGGCATCCTGCGCGTGTTGCAGAGCAATCGGCCGCGGCGCGAGCAGGCCTATGGGACCATGCAGTTGATGCAGTGGAACTACTTTTTGGAGAACGGAGTGCTTTCTTTCGATGCCGACACCGGCCTGCTCTCAATTCACTACGACCGCTATCCTGAGGCGGTCGAATCGCTGCTGCGGGAGATTTTGGCGATTCAGGACGCGGGCGATGTCGAGCGAGCGCGGACGTTTGTAGATCGCTACACGATTTGGACGGACTTTCTGCACGAAGTGATTGCTGGCAAGATCCGTGATGCTCAGAGCTATAGCTACCGGCTGGTTACCTACCAAGCACTCGACGGCGAGCCGGAGTCAAGGACGAGGAAATGAAAGACAAAGAAGCGCTGGAGCGATTCGTCTACGAAGCCCTGAAACAAGGACACAGCCGGGATGAAATCCACGGCGCGCTGAGCAAAGCTTCCTGGTCGCGCTCGGATATCGAGGACGCTCTCGCCGAATGGTCGGAGACCGAATTCGCGCTACCGGTGCCGGCCAATCGCGCCTCCGGTTCGTCTTACGAGGCGTTTCTCTATTTCTTGCTCTACTTGTCTTTGGGTTTGGCGTTGTTTTTTGCCGGAGGACTGGTTTTCGAGCTCATCGACCTCAAGATTCCAAGCCGAAACTCTGGCGATACCGACGCGCTGCGCTGGCCGGTGTCGATGGTGCTGGTCAATCTGCCTTTGTTCTTAGTCCTCAATCGCGTTAGCGGAAAGCGGTTTGCACGCAATCCCGCTCTGCGCGCGTCGCCGACGCGCAAATGGTTTACCTATTTGAGCCTGGCGATCGCGGTTGGGTTCCTGGTCGGTGATGTAGCTACTTTGCTCTATAACTTCTTGGGCGGGGACGTGACGGCGCAATTCATCCTCAAGGTTCTCGTCGTGGCGGTACTCGCCGGAGGCGCCTTCGTGTACTACCTGCGGGAGATGCGCAGCGCCGAGCAGGAATTCAAGTGAGATCGCAGAAGTACTTACTGGCTGGGCTGGCAATAGCGATGGCAGTCATCGCGGTGGTTTCATTGTGGGTGTTGGGAAGCCCGAGTGCTACCCGCGAGCGGAATCAAGATCGGCAGCGCGTCGCAGATTTACGCTCCATAGAGGGGCTGGTTTGGAATTACATTCTCGAACACGAGCAACTTCCGAGCACTCTCGACGCGTTGCGGCGGGGCAATCAGTGGATGACGATTCCAACCGATCCACAAACAGACGACTCTTACGAGTACCGTCGGCTGAATGAGGAACGTTACGAGCTGTGCGCCACATTCACTGGTGAAGACCGCGGGCCGACGGAATGGGCGCATGGACCCGGTCGGCAGTGTTTCGAAATGTCGGCCCCCAAAAACTAAGGGGCCTCCAAGCCACCTACTCTTCCTCTTCCGTCTCGCCGGTGATCTGACGCGCGACTTCAGCGGTCGTCGCCAGCGTCGCGCCACGCTTCCGCCAACTGGCGAGTAGATCCTCCGCGGCTTCAGCACGAATGGGTTTGGTGGCGTCGGTAACCACGGTGAGGTTGGTGTATCCCCGCTCCAGCAGCCCTTCCACCGCAGCCTTATTGCAGACGTCGAGAGCGACGCCGTAGAGGACGATGTGCTCGGGAGCCAGAGCCGCGACCAGGGGCTCGGTGTTGGGATTGGAGAAGACGTCGAAGCGTTTCTTGTGCACCAGCACACGCGGGTGGGCTTGGTCGGCGATCGCCGCAATCGCCGCCACCGGCAACGGCTGGTGTCCGAGCTCGGCGGTCCACGTTCGGTCGGTGGCGGGCACGCGCGCCGCGCCCTCGGTTCCCCGCATGCAGTGCGGCGGGTAGGTGGCGGAGAAGTCCGGCCGATCGGAGATTTCCTCGTCGGATTCCTGGTGGTCGTCGGCGGATCCGACCACCGCGATCCCATGTTCATCGGCCAGCCGAGTCAAGGTGGCGAGGTTGTCAGTCAGAGTTTCCGCTTCGGGCACGTAGAGCTTGCCGTCGGGATCCATGAAGTCGACTTGAGTGTCGACATCCCAAAAGACGATGTCGTGTCCTTTGGCGGTATCAGCCGACAGCTCGGTTGGGGCGGTGAAGGCGCCTTTTCTTAGCGGCAGCTTGTTGACCCTCCAAGCTCTCATTCCGCCGGCGACCTCGGTAACCCGTCGGCCCGCAGCCAACAGCTCACGACTTGCCGAACGGACGCGGGCGTCAGTGTCGTCCTCGCCGACGACTAAAACTTCGCCAGCCGCCGGCAAATGACGGGGATCGGGGATGGCACCCGGAATGTGTCCCTCGACGAAGGGCTGGATTTCACGCACATCCAGAACCGCGTACAGCGGAAAGTCGTACGCCAGGCGTCGAGCGACCTCGAAAGGGGAGAGCTTGAAAACGACTCCGTGAAAATGGGGATCCATAGGGTTACTCCGGCGATTGGAATGATTTGAAGTGACTGGCTACCTGAGATGGTTCAGGAACCAGGACTGAGTGGCATTGAGCGCCTGGATGAGGCCGGGCGTCGGTCCTTGAAAGGGGTGGCGAGCCTCAAAGGTGTGGCCCGATTCCGGGACCGCCACCAATTCGGCTGCTGGGCAAGCCTGAGTGAGGCGTCGGGCGTCGCCGCGGTCGACGGTCGCATCCTCTTCACCGTGCACCACAAGCCACGGAATATCGATCTCGGCGGCTCGGCGCGCGATATCTAGGCGGTCGGCGTTGGCGCGCAGGTCCTCGAGAACCTCGACCCGAACCTGAATCTCCTGGCCGGTGCGGGCGTTGACCACGGGCACCGATCCGTTGGCGACCCAGAAGGCGTTCTCGTCGTCACTGAGCCGATCGAAGGTGGCGATGGCAGCCCAAGTGGCTAGAGAGCTCAAAACTGGAGCGCCAGCCACGAAGTTCGATTTCGCCACGACATCGGCGGCCGCCACCACCGTCGCGCCGCCTCCACGACTGTGGCCGAATAGACCGTACTTTTCTCCAGTGCGCTCTCCAACCAGTTGCGGGATGTGCTCGATCATGTCGAGGATCTCGTCGACGTCGCGGCTGAAGGTCGCGGTGGCAAAAGCCTCCTCATCGGTGACCAACTCGTCACCGGGCTTCATGCCCGACCCAGAGGTGTTCCAGCGCACCACGGCGAACCCTCGTGAAGCAAGGAGTTCGGCCAAGTAAGGGAAGAAGCCCCATTCCATGAATCCCTTGAACCCGTGGGTAATGAGGATGACCGGTAATCGGTCCTCGCCGACGGGAAGGTCGAGCGCGCCGTAGAGCGTTTTGCCCTCGCGCGAACGCGCTTCAAACGGGGTGCTGGCGGTATCGCGCATCAAGGGATTCTATCGACGAGGTTGCATGTCTAACACTCAAGCGGGAACAGTCGGGCCGTCAGAAGCTTTGCTGCCAGCGCCAGTGAGGTCGATGATTGTCCGAGATGTTGAGCGCGCAGCAGCGCGAAGGCGAGCTTCCGTTGTCGGAGTTGGAATGTCGCGAGCCGTCTTCTATGGCTCGACTGCTGCCGCTTGTCGCTAGTAAGGCGTGGCCGCTAAAGGTAGGTCAGTTACGCAATGATGGAGCGAGGTAAAGTCGCGCCGTGAGCAAGACCCTGACTCTGGACGCATTTCACCGCAGTTTGGGCGGATCCAACTGGATCGCCGAAGGCGGTTACGACGTCCCGGGTGACTACGGCGACGTCGCGAGCGAGATTGAAGCGCTGAGCGACGGTTGTGCACTCTACGACGGTTCCGCATGGGGTCGCGTCGAGGCGCTTGGCGGCGATGCTCGCCGGTTTCTCAACGGTTTTTGCACCGCCAACACGCAATCGCTCGCGGCTGATGTGTCGGTCTACGGTCTGATCACCGAAGTTAAGGGCCACATCTTGGCCGACGCGACGTTTTTGGGCCACGAAGATCGGATTTGGTTGCGGGTGCCTCCGGGCGAGGGCAATTCGGTGCGCGAGCACCTGGTCAAGTACGTCATCGCCGACGATGTCGAACTTCTGCCCCTGGACGATCTGATCCCGATTTGGGTGCTGGGGCCTACCGCGGAGATGCAGCTCGGTCGCTTGATCGACGACTTGCCGGGGCCGGGTTATCACCTACGATCTTCGATTGCGGGTACTGAGGTGCAATGCGAAGCGGGCAGCTTGCTTGGGTTGTCGGGCTATTGCCTTTGGATCTCGGCCTCCATTGCGGCGACGTTCATCCCAGAGTTTGCCGACCTGGTCGTGGCAAAGTGGATCGGGCATCGCGCCCTCGAGAACGCCAGGATTGCTGCGGGCGGTCCACGATGGGGAGTCGACTTCGGCGTTGACACGTTGCCGCAGGAAGTGGGGCTGAACGGAGCTGTGGATTACGAGAAAGGCTGCTATTTGGGCCAGGAAGTGATTGCGCGCCTCCACTATCGCGGTCAGGCCCAGCGGGTGCTGTGCGCGGTTGAAGGCAAAGCGTCGATCGGCGCGGGCGCGGAAGTGAAGACCGGCGACGAAGTCGTTGGCCGGATCACCAGTTTTTCGACATCTTTAGGAGTCGAAGAAGGTCGCGGGCTGGCGCTGCTCAAACGCAAGTTTGCGGATGCGAGAACCTCGCTGGTCGCCGACCAGGGCGCCGCAATCCTGGTGATAGGGTCCTGTCGAGTTGGAGCGGACGGGCTCGCTTCGGTGGACTCCGAGGCTCCGGCTGGAGAATGAAAGACAAACTTCGTCGGCGAAGGAGGAAATCGATGGCTAGAGAACTGACTGCTGAATTCATCGGTACGTTTGCCCTCATTTTGATCGGAGCGGGTGCGGGAGCGATCGGCGCTGGCGGTCTGATTGGCGTGGCCTTGGCCCATGGCCTTGTGGTTTTGGCCTTCGCTTATGCGCACGGCCATATCTCGGGATCGCACATCAATCCCGCGGTCACCGTAGGGGTTTGGGCCGCCGGTCACATTGATGCTGGGCGAGCCATCAGCTACATCGTCTTCCAGCTTCTTGGCGGCGCGGTCGGCGCGTTTACCCTGCGTTGGCTTCTCGGCGGTGCTGAATCCGGCCTCGGATTAACCCAACCGGGCGACGGCGTCACCGTGGCCGCTGCGGTGGTCCTCGAAGCCATCTTGACCTTCTTCCTCGTCAACACCATCTTGCATGCTGCGGTTGGCGGCAAGGGCGGAAATCTCGCCGGTGTGGCCATCGGCTTGACGTTGGTCTTCTGCATTCTCATGGGAGGTCCGCTCACCGGAGCCAGCCTCAATCCGGCGCGTTCACTGGGGCCGGCGATGGCGACTGGGAACTTCAACCTGCTGTGGGTCTACTTTGCCGGTCCGCTGCTGGGCGCGATCGTTGCCGGAGGGCTCTACCGGCAGGTGATGTCGAAGGGATCTTAAGGCCCCGCCCCCGCCCGCCAGTGACAAGTGACGAGTGCCGGGTGACGCGTAGGGGAGGGGCCCCTCGACGTTGCTCGGGGCAAGCTTGCCCCTCTCGGGAGCCCGCAAGGGGCTCCCCTACGTCTGGCGCCGAGTAGGGCATTGTAGGGGAGGGGCTCGCCCCCTCCCGGGAGCCCGCAAGAGGCTCCCCATAGGAACTGCCGGTTAGACCGAGAACGAGGAGCCGCAGCCGCAGGTTCCCACGGCTTTGGGGTTGTGGAACTTGAACCCGGTACCCGTCATGCCCATCACGTAGTCGATGATGGTGCCCTGTAGGTAGCGTCCGCTGACTGGATCGACAAACACTTGGAGGCCGTCGTACTCGATGACGATGTCGGTGGGTCTTGCCTGGGTATCGAAATCGAGGGCATATTCGAATCCGCTGCAACCGCCGCCGCGAACGGCGACGCGAAGACCCGCGTCAGGGTCCATTTTTTCTTCGTCGCGGGTAAGGCGAACCATTTTGAGCGCCTTTGGCGTCAAGCCGATGGGTGCGTTTTCGGTATTCGTCGTCGCCGGTTCCGGGAAAGCTGGCGTTTCGATTGCTGGATCGGATTGCGTTTCGGGCTGCATGAGAGTCCTCAGTGTTGTTGCAAGCAGCAACAAGAAGCTGCGGGATTGCATTCCCGCAGACACAAACTAGCCAGCGCCGGGCCGTGAGTCAAATATCCGCAGTCGCCTGTACCCGCAGACCCCTAGCGTCGAGGTTAGGATAGCTGGGTGCTGCGCGCGGTTCTTTTCGATTTCAATGGGGTGCTGGTCGACGACGAGCCCCTGCACTTGGAGCTCGTGCGCAAGGTATTGTCGGAGAACGACTTATCTGTGTCACCGGCCTTCTACGCGCGGCGCCTTTTGGGAGTCTCCGACCGCGAGTGCTTTGATGTTGTGCTGCGCGCGCAAGGTGTTGAGGAGCCCGCCGCGCAAGTCGACGAAATGGTACGCCGCAAAGCCGAACTCTACGGTCAGGTCGTAGATGAGTCTGGATTTCCTGAGTTCCCAGGAGTTGCCAAACTGGTTCGAGCCGCCGATGAGAAAGGGCTGATGCTCGGCGTGGTGACTGGAGCCTTGCGCGATGAAGTCGAAGGCGCGTTGGGGCAAATGGGAATTACCGATCTGTTCAAAGTGGTCGTTTCGTCGGAAAACGTCAGCAAGGGAAAGCCCGATCCCCAGGGGTACATTCACGCCGTCGCCGCTTTCAATACCATTCCGCCACTGCCGTCGCGGATGATCCATCCGCACGAAGTGCTCGCCATCGAAGACACGCCCCAGGGCTTATGGGCGGCCCACGCCGCCGGCCTGCGGCGCCTGGGCGTGGCGCACACCGTCCACCGCGATCATTTAGAGCTGGCTGAGGAGGTTGTCGAAGGGTTGGGAGGCCTGGATGTAGACCGGTTGGTGGAGATGTTTGGAGGAGTGGGCTAGGGGAGGGAAGAGTGACGGGTGACAGCGTAGGGGAGGGGCTTGTCCCCGCCCGGGAGCCCGCAAGGGGCTCCCCTACGGTTGTTCAAGGATGTCATCCCGAGTGGAGGCCGTCAGGCCGCAATCGAGGAGCCTGCCCTGAGCGAGCCTGCGAGCCGAACGGGATCTGGGAGGGGGAAGACGTGGGGTGCAGGAGCCCTTCTACGCTGTCCACTATCCACTGTCCACTGCCCACTGCCCACTGCCGACTGCCCACTAGCTACTAGCCACTGTCCACTGCCCACTGCCCACTGCCGACTGCCCACTAACTACTAGCCACTAACCACTAACCACTAACCACTATTGAATCGGTACCCGGCCTTCGAAACCGTCGTTGTAGCCTTGGAAGTGGGCGATGGTGGGTTCGGGATACTGCCAGCAGTAATAGCCGTCACCGCAATCCCAATCGACCAGCCATGCCTCTTTGGGCAGGCAACCGAGGGCGGTGATGTGGCGCTGCCATTGGGCCACCGTTGCCTCGGCCGCGGCTTCCAGTTCGGTCCGTTTCTGTTCCAGCTCTTCTCGACTGCGCAGTCGATGACTCATCGCCGCGATCTTGGCCACTGCTTCACGCGTTAGACGCTGGACTTCCGGGAATACCTCGAGCGCCTCTCGGTAGGTGAAGATCGCAGTCTTGGAACTTGCGGCCTTGGAACTTGTCGTCTTAGAACTCACGACTCGGTGGGAGCGCTCGCTAGGGCTGATACGGCTCGTAGCAATGCCGGCAGCGCGCCTCGTAGCGCTCGTCATCGCCGACCTCGACTTGCTCGGCGCCCCCGGCAATGCGTTGGCTATAGTGGGCGTTAGCGCCGCAACGCACGCAAACAGCGTGCATTTTGTCGACGTGCTCGGCGATCGAGAGCAGCTCCGGCATGGGACCGAAAGGGATGCGCAAATAGTCTTGATCGAGGCCGGCGACCAGGACCCGAACGCCGCGGTCGGCCAGTTCCGTCACCACCTCGACCAAACCGTTGTCAAAAAACTGCGCCTCGTCGATGCCAACGACATCGATGTCGTCTCCGACCTGGGCGATCAACGCTCGCGAATCGGGCACCGACGTGGCGTCGAGAGCCCGGTTGTCGCGCGTCACCAGTTGTTCGTCTTCGTGCCGAGTGTCGGTGGAAGGTTTGAAGACCAAAATGCGCTGCTTGGCGATCAAGGCACGGCGCAGCCGGCGCACCAGTTCTTCACTCTTGCCGGAGAACATGCCTCCGGTGATGACTTCGATCTGGCCGGGAACTGCGTGGGGAGAAGGACGGCTACGCATGGCCGGCGGATGCTATCGCACTATTCCGAGGGCGATTCTTCGTCGCACGGACCGTCATCTGCCCCGTTTTCGGACAGCGGTTTTGGCTTGCCGTTGTCGTCGACTTGAACGTAGATCACTTCTGCTTGGGTGACGATGACCTTCTCGCCGCCGCGCAGCCGCCGCTCGGCTTCGACCAGCACGTGCACGGTGATTGAAGTGCGGCCGCGGCGCAGGGTGCGGGCGTAAAAGCTGACCAAATCACCCACAAACACCGGTGCGACGAAGTCGACTTCATGCACCGCGACGGTCAGCAGACGGCCGTTGGTGCACTTGTGCGCCTCAACCGCTCCGGCTTGGTCGATGTAGGAGAGGATCAGGCCGCCGAAGATGGTGCCCAGGGCGTTGGTGTCCTTGGGCATCATCATGACCCGAATGGCGGGGACTCCGTAATCAGCGAGATCGGGGTAATCAGCGGGATCGGGGTAGTCAGCCGGATCGGGGGATGTCTTGGTGGTTTCGCTCATCGTTGGTTGGCCTCCGCCAGACGGAGGGCTTCGGAGACCGCTTCTGCGGCATTTTCGGCGGTGGTGAATGAATCAGTTAGGTCGGCGGTTGGAGCCGTGACCTTCCAGGTGTTAAGTCCCACAACCGGGATTCGGTGTTTTTGCGCCAGGGCGATTTCGGAAAGCGTTCCCCACTCTCCTCCAATCGCAATCACGGCCTGCGCCGAGAGTACCAGCACCAGGTTGCGACCTTGTCCGAAACCGGTGTAGATCGGCAGATCCACTTCAACAGCTCCTGGAGCTACGGGCTGGGCAGCGGCGGGAGAGATGGCGACGGTCATTCCACCTCTTTCTCGGGCGCCGCGCGTTGCTGCCGCCATCACTCCGGAGCCACCGCCAGTGAGCACTACCGCGCCCGCGTCCGCCAATGCCATGCCGACTTGTGTGGCGACTTTTAGGGATTCTGAGTCGGCGCTCGCACCCCCGCACACGGCGATTCTTGGCTCCAACATCGCATGCTATCCTAGCCCGCCACCCCGTAGGAACGTGCCATGGGTGACAAAAGCCCATCACAAGTCAAGACCAAAGCCGCTGAAGAAGCGGCTCTGATCGGACGAGTCGCGGCCGGCGACGATCGTGCTCTCGAAGAGATCTACCGGCGGTATGCGGGCATGCTCAAAGCGCTCATTTTGCGAGTAGTTGGCGACTACGGCGAAGCCGAAGAGATCTTGCAGGAGGTGTTTGTCCAGGCGTGGCGTCAAGCCGACCGCTACAACCGCCAGCGTTCTTCAGTTTCGACCTGGCTGGCACTGATCGCTCGAAGCCGCTCCATCGACCGCATTCGCACCCGCAAAGTCGTGGCGCGGACGGTAGCGTCGGCGCACAAGGAAAAAGGCGATGAACACCAATCCCCAGAGGGAATGGCGGACGTATGGAATCAAGAGCGGCGAAAGCGTCTCGGCGCTGCGCTCGCCAAGCTCCCTGAGGAACAGCGCAAAGTACTTGAACTAGCTTTCTACAGCGGACTGACCCAGAGGGAGATCTCGGAGCGAGAGGACATACCTCTTGGCACCGTGAAAACGCGGACGCTTCTGGCGATGAACAAGCTGCGCAAGTCGCTGGCCGCGGACATTGAGGAATTATTGTGACTGACGATCCTTACAAGACCCGTTCGATTGACTTGGACTCAGCGCAGGCCGACCGCATTGGCGAACTGCTCGAGCGCAATGGGGATGAGGTCCCCCGTAGCGCTGGTGAGCGCGGTTGGTTGGAAGTATGGGGATCTTTGCCCCTGGAGTTGGAACCGGTGGCCCCGTTGCCGGAAACCTGGCAAAGCATCCGTGCGCAGATCCACACGGACAGCGAGCGGGCTTCGATCAACGACTCACAATACCCGACCGGCAACGTTGTCGAATTCGCTCCCTCCGAACAAGCCAATGCGCCTGAATCCGGCTGGGGCGCGGTGGCGATGCGATGGGCCGCCGTCTTGGCGGTGGCGTTGCTCGGAACTTCACTTTGGTTGGCCAACGAGGTCAACAGCCGTGACTCCGAGATTGCCAGCCTACGTCAGGAACTTGCCGACCGGCAGCTCAGTGAGAAACAGTTCAGTGAGAATTTGGGCAACCTGCGTCAGGTGTCAGTGCCGGCGGTGAGCGGGAGCTACGTCGACTTCGTCGCTGCTGGAAGTATTGAGTCCTGCGACCTCGTTGCCCAAGGAGACGCGGAAGGAGCCCGTGGATGGCTCTACATGGGCGGCGACGATCCAAGCTGCTTCCTCGCCGTCGAAGGCCTGCGTCCTCTGCAGGAGGGCCAGACTTATCGCGTTTGGCTGCGCGCCGACGGACAGCCGGTGCCAGTTGGCACAGTCGAAGTGGTCGGGAACCGCGGCGAGGCCTTCATGCCCAACATTCCGGGCAACGTCGAAGCGGTATTCGTCACCGTTGAGGCGGCCGATCTTTCTCCGGCCGCTCCGCAGGGGCCGACGGTTCTCTACGGCGATACTGTTGTAGCGTCGTTGTAGAATGTATCCCACCCAGACAGCTACATGTAGGGACGCTCCTCTTGGGGCGATCTGGTGGTTAGTGCTAGTGGCTAGTGGTCAGTGGGCAGTTGTCAGTTGTCAGTGCCAGTAGGGGAGTCCTTGTGGGCTCCCTTTTTGTTGTCTAGGCGCGCTGCATCCTAAGGTCCGTATACCAGTGGTTACAGGGATATCAGTACTGGATGGAGCGTGGCCGCGGTGGAATCGCCGGTATCATTGAATCCACAGTGACTGACGCTGGTCGCTTTGCGCTGGAGATGCTCGCGCGGGCGGCGGAGGAGACTGAGATGAGGGTCGGCCATACCTAGTGAAATTCGGATCGAACCCACTGAGACGTTGGCTACTGATTGTCGTCGCGGGACTAGGCGCGTCAATGTTGGGAGCTTGGCTCCATTCGAAGCAGGATGAGCCTCTAATAGGCGTTGCCATAGTAGTGCTTGGGCTGGCTGTCAGCAGCTTATTTGCCGTCCTCAGCGGTGGTGGGGACTGAGATGGAGGGCCTAGCGAGATGTCAGTGATCATCTGGATGGGCATCGGTTTTGGGGTTGGGTTAGTAACAAGGACCGTGAGGCGGCTATTTTTCAACGAAGAGGACTGGCTGGAACTCGCTCTGATCTTCATGTTCTTAATGGTGTTGGAGGGCTACGCCTTCAACGCGGCACCAAGCCTGCTCTCTTGGGAGGGAGTCAGGTATGCCTGGATTGGCCTGGTCGGCCTCGGCTTCATCTGCGGCATACTCGCAGCAGCGAAACTTGCGCCAGCCAGGAGCTGAAATTCGCTCCCAGCCGTAGCTAGCAACCACCTCCTAACTCAACGTCGACTGCAGACTGAACACCGACTTTGGAAGCTAGTGGGTAGTGGACAGTTGTCAGTGGCTAGTAGGGGAGCCCCTTGGGGCGATCTAGTGGTTAGTGCTGGTGGCTAGTTGGCAGTTGTTAGTAGCTGGTCGCGAGGGTAGTTGGGGGAGACCCCGAGTCGTCGCACCCCGTGGTACATTGCTTGCCGTCTGAGTAAAACGTAACCGGTCACTAGATCGGACGGCTTGTATGAAACGAAAGTCTGCGAAAGCAACTGACTTCCTCGATGGACTCCATGAGTCCATCACGCACAACCGACAATTTAGACGCGATACGCGGACCAAGTCGGAATTGGTGATCCAAGGGGAAATTCGCCCGTTGATTTTGCGGTACTTGGAAGAGTACTTCGCTGCCGAGGGTTACGCGGATGCCGTGCGAAAGGCGCACAACTCATTCTATTGGGAGGGCCAAGAAGGGCAGTTTGGAGAAAAACGGCCACCTACCTTTGGAGCAAGAAACTACCCTGACTTCATCATCACGAATCCTCGCAAAATCGCGGTTGAGTACAAGCAAAGCCAGCACGGATCGACTGTAAAGCAAGGAATTGGACAGTCCATCATACACACGCTTTCCGGGGATTTTGAGTTCGTCTACTACCTTTTCCACGATGAGAACAAAGACAAGCGGATAGAGAAATCCATGCAGAATCCTCGTGAGGCCGGAATTATCGAGCGCATGTGGAGGGAGTTCAATGTCAGGATCAAGTTTGTTTGAGGAGCAATGACCACGGCCTGCGAAGACGACGTTTGAGTTTGGGATGAAACAGGAGTGCAAATGAGTCAATCGCTGTACAAGCTTTACTATCAGTTTAACGACAGTTCTGGGACGATGATTGACCACGTCACAGTAGAGAATCCTGGGTCCGAAGCAATCGCGCCTCAAATAGGCGAGCGCCTTAATGTATTGCATCCCAACCCTGAGCCCGGATCGACTAACATGATTTCGTCACGCGGCGAAGTGGCGAGCGTTCATCACGCCATAAACGTAGACGGTTCGGATAAAGCCACCCAACAGATCACGTTCGTCTGCAAAGACTCTCAGTCAGACGAGTGGCCTTAAGGGTGCTAAAGGCGGGTTCGAGTTTCGCCTCAGTATAAATGAGGCTGTGTCGGACACTTAGGTGCTCCACGTAAAGTCTGCCTGATGTGGAATATCGACGATGCCTTTCTTCCCTGGCTCCTCTTCCCGTGCTGAAGTTGTGAAGAGTAACCGGTTAGCAGCAGACGAAATGTCCCAGTTGCGGCTGGAGGATTCCAATTTGGATAGACGTGCTTCGATAGCTCGGACTCGTGCCCGTGGGCCCGATTGCGTTCACGCTTGTTTCTCTTCTGTTCGGCGAGAGTCCTACTCCCGTGGCCGTTGCTAGAACAACTTCCTAACTCAATACCGACCGCACGCTGAGCATCGGTTTTCGGAAGCTAGTGGCTAGCTAGTGGACAGTGGGCAGTTGTCAGTGGCTAGTAGAGGATCCCCTTGTGGCTTCCGACTAATCCTCTCCAACCCCGCCGCCTACTGCCCACTACCTACTGACAACTGACAACTGACAACTGCCTACTGCCTACTGCCCATACGGTAGGGTGCCCAGGTGGCCGCCGTTATAAAACGACGATTCCTCAAGCGCCTAGCCGATCCGCGTCTCAGTTTGACCCTGGTGGCGCTGGTCGGAGTTGTGGTCGCTGCGATCGCGGCGGCATCTGGGGTTCCCGATCCGGCGGCGGCCATGCTCGGCATCGCGGTGTTGATGGCGCTGTCGTGGGTTCTTGAAATCGTACCCATTCCCGTCACCTCTCTATTCCCGCTGGTACTGCTACCGCTGTTCGGAATCGCCGGCCTCGATGACGTCGGCCGCAACTACGGTCGCCCGGTGATCTTTCTATTTCTGGGCGGATTTTTGCTCGCGCTGGCATTGCAGCGATCGCAGCTCCACCGTCGCATCGCGCTCAACATCGTCAGCGCCGTCGGCAGTCACCCGGTTCGGTTGGTTCTGGGCTTCATGCTGGCGACTGCGTTTTTGAGCATGTGGATCAGCAACACGGCCTCGGTGCTGGTGATGATGCCAATCGGCCTGGCGGTGCTCCGCGAAGCCTCGGACGGCGGGGTAGAGCGACGCCGGGTGGCCAAGCTGGGTACTGCATTGATGCTGGGTATCGCCTATGCGGCGGATATCGGTGGCATGGCGACGCTGGTGGGAACACCGCCGAACTTGGTGCTATTGGAACTACAAAGCGAACTGACCGATCATCCCCTCAGTTTCGGGAGCTGGATGGTCATGGGGTTGCCGCTCGGCATCGTCTTTCTGGTCACCGGCTGGTGGCTGCTCACACGGATCGTATTTCGCTTCCGCGGCGGGGATCTCTTCGCCAGCGGCAGTTCCATCGATCGTGCTTTGCGAGCACTGGGGTCGGTACGGCGTGACGAGTGGATCGTGGGGGTTGTATTTGCGCTCACCGCTTTGGCCTGGGTGACCGGTTCCGACCTGCAACTCGGTTCCCTGCACATACCGGGCTGGAGATCGCTCCTCGGGATGTCCGGAGTTGGTGACGCGTCGGTGGCCATCGCTGCCGCGGCGCTTCTCTTTGCCATTCCCTCGCGCGACCATGAAGGGGAGCACTTGCTGGAGTGGCGCACGGCCAAACGGGTGCCGTGGGGCTTGTTGCTGCTCTTCGGCGGTGGCTTTGCCCTTGCCGACGGGTTTGCTCGATCTGGATTGTCGGAAGTGATCGGAACCTGGACCCAAGGCCTGGCCGGACTTCATCCGGTCGTCATGGTGCTTTCGGTCTGCTTGATCCTCACCTTCATGACCGAAGTCACCAGCAACACCGCAACAACAGCTCTGGTGCTCCCGATCCTTGCCCAGACTGCAACTTCGATCGGCGTCGACCCGCTGTTGCTGATGATTCCGGCGACGCTGAGCGCCAGTTGCGCTTTCATGATGCCGGTAGCCTCTCCGACGCAGGCGATCGTCTTCGGCAGCGGTTATGTGACCATCCGGCAGATGGTGCGAGCCGGGATCTGGTTCAATTTTCTCGGCATCATTTTGGTGACGACCGTGTTTATGGCGCTGGCGGGGCCGGTGTTTGGGGTGAGATGGTAGTGGGTAGTGCTAGTGGCTAGGACGTAGGAGCTAGAAGTAGGGGAGCCCCTTGTGGGCTCCCGTTTTTGCCAATACACCGTCAACTCAAGGAGAGGGCGGGGACAAGCCCCGCCCCAACCATCCGTCATCCCCGCGGGGGTGAGCGCGGGGGGCGGGGATCCAGTTTTTGCCACTACACCGTTAATGCAAGAAGAGGGCTACAGTGGTTTCGTCCGATGGGTTCTATCGACTATTTTGCCGAGGGCGGCTTCGATGGCCGCAGCTCAATCCGGCTCGGTAGAGCCCGATCCGGGTAGCGCAGGATGTCCATCACCGCCTGCGCGACATCTTCCGCGGCCAGTTTCCAGGAGTCGTCGCCGCCGGTGGCGAGGTTGAATTCGGTGGCCACACTGCCCGGCATCACCGCGACCACTTTGACGCCGTCGCCGCGTAAGTCGAGCATCGCCGCTTCGGACATGCCCAGCAGTCCGAACTTGCTGGCGTTGTAGGCGGCACCTCCCGCAAAAGGATTGCGTGAAGCAAGCGAAGCGATGTTGATGATCCACCCGGCTCGCTGCTCCCGCATGGCCGGAGCTACCGCACTCAGAAAGTAGAAAGCGCCATCCAGATTGGTGGCCAGCACCCGTCGCCAATCTTCCGCAGACAACTCATCGACCGAGGCAAAGTAACCCACGCCGGCGTTGTTGACGAGAAGGTCGATGCGTCCTTCATGCTCGAGGACTTCTTCGACCAAGGCCTGGACCGCCTCGGCATCGGTGACATCCACGACTCTTCCAGCGACGTGGTCGATGACATCGTGTAAGGCGTCGAGCGCCTGTCCGACCGATTGTGGTGATCGTCCGCAGAACCACACCTTCCAGTCTTCGGCGACCAGTTGCTCAACGACCGCGCGGCCGATGCCTCGCGTTCCTCCGGTCACGATCGCGATTTGTCGACTTGCCATGTCAGGAACTTAGCATTCTCCTCGAGGCGAATCACCTTCGCTCGGATCGCGCTGCGGTTTTGATCGCCAGAAGACAGCTCGCGCTGTTCGGACTTACAGCGACCCGCTCGCCTTCGCGCTGCCGCGCTCCTAATATTGACTCAGGCAGCCGCTGCGCCCGACGCTTGCAGCGAGACTTCTATCGATTCAAAACCGCGGCGCTCTCGGTAAAAGTAACGGTTGGAATGGACTAGCGCACGTGGTTGTTACGCTAAGCGAGAGGAGAAACTCTTATGGGTTCTTATTGGTTAATGATTCTTCCCGCTCTGCTGCTATCGATGTGGGCGGCGGCAAAAACACGTTCCGCATTCAAGAAATACTCCCGTGTCGCCGCGTCGTCCGGGATGACGGGTGCTGAAGCAGCTCAACGCCTGCTCGCCAGCGCTGGGATTCGCGACGTCGAAGTCACCCGGTCGAAGGGCATGCTGTCCGATCACTACAACCCGGCGACCAAGAAGCTTGCTCTATCAGAGCCGGTCTACGGGGCGCGGTCGATCGCCGCGGTAGGGGTCGCCTGCCACGAAGCCGGTCACGCCATCCAACACGCCACCAAGTATCCGGCCCTCGGCCTGCGCACGTTGCTGGTGCCGACAGCGAGTGCCGGTTCGCGCATGGGCTTTCTCATCCTCATGGTGGGAATGTTCATGCAGAGCAGCGGTCTGATTTGGGCCGGCGTGGCGCTCTTCAGCGCCGTTGTGCTGTTCCAACTCGTCACCTTGCCGGTCGAATTCGACGCCTCCAACCGAGCCAAAAAGCTCATTGTGGAACAAGGAATTGTTTTCGAGAACGAGCGCACCGGTGTGGACAAAGTTCTCAACGCGGCGGCAATGACCTATGTGGCCGCGGCTTTGATGGGGATTCTGCAGTTGGTGTATTTCGTTGGGTTGGCGAGGCGGTAACAGATCTATCTTGTTACTGAGAACTCGGTGGTTACGATAAAAGAGAAGGGAATGGGACGACCGCTGGGTGAGCCGATGGGTGGTGCGTAGACCCAGCGACGGAGGGCTTGTTCCGTCTGCTCGGTCAGTCCATAGGGTAACTGGTTAAATGAGCAGACAAACTCGACCGCGCCTGATTGGTTGAGCAGGACCAAAGTCGTAACAGCTCCACTGAAGCCTGCTTGCCGTGCGTTCTCTGTATATCTCGGCTGCGTTCGCTCCAGAGCCTCCGGCGGAACGAAATGTTGGTCCAGATTTCCTCCATTTGCTGTCAGGAGCTCCTCCCAGCTAGTAATGAGTGCTTTGGCTCGTGTTCCACAGGAGCTATCGACATTATTTTGAAGTGCTTGTCGCATGGCGGTAACGGCGCCTGAATGATCGTTCGCTGCACTAAGCGCTAAGCCGAGAAAGAACCAAGCGGTACCATTCTCAGGCGCGTCGTTGGTACTTGCTCGGAACCATTCGGCTGCCCTTGCGTAACCGCGCCGCGCTTTTTCGTAGGTACCTTTTTCTCCGCCATCTTGTTGCGCGGAGAAGAACAAGATCCTGCCGACTAAGCTCGCCGCGTCGGCTCTAAGGACCGAATCCGAAGACAGTTTCCAAGCTGCTTCGGCGGCGAACGCGCTTTTCCGGGTAAGGCCGTTCTCAAGCCGAGCTTCGGCCAACCAAAAGAGAACTTTGGGGTTGTCAGTAGCTTTCGCTGCCTTGGTGAGGATTTTCAGTTCTCTGCGGTGATTGCCTTCTCGGTGAGCTGAAGCGGCCAGGCTGAGCGCGTCCTCAGCTGCGGTCTGGCCGGGCGACGATGAGGCGATCAGCAACGAGAGAGATGCTACAAACAAAGCAGTAACAGAGCGTCCTTGCCTGCCTGTGAATGTAGTCATTGAACTACGCACAACGAGCACGCTCTCGAATTTGCTTCCGTCAGACTGGATTTCCAAGTAGGCCTTCGAGATCAGCTCGACGCGTCGCCAGGCTCTCCTCATCCTTCGCCTCCAACACCAACCGCAAATACGGCTCGGTATTGGATGGACGCACATTGAACCACCAATCCTCGTAGGAGCAGGTGATTCCATCCAAAAAATCGATCTCGGCGTCGCCGTACTCGGCCGCGAGTTCGTCGATTTTGCCCTGCTTGTCCTCGACCTCGAAGTTGACCTCGGGACTCTTGGCGTAGCGCAATAAGGGGGCCACGACCTCGGACATCTTGCCGCCGCTGTGGCGCAGCAGATTGAGCACTTCGATGACGGCGAGGATGGAGGAGTCGGCGTGGTTGGCGTCGCGAAAGTAGTAGTGTCCGGCTAGCTCGCCGCCAAACAGTCCTTGAACCGCCCGCAGGGTGGCCTTCATGAAGGAATGGCCGACGCGCTCGCGCACCGGAACGCCTCCCTTCTCCTCGATGTACTCGGCGACCGCACGGGACGAGCGCAGGTCATAGAGGATGTGTTTGTCGGGTTCGCGGGCGAGCAGCTCGCCGGCGATGAGGGCGGTGATGAGGTCGCTACCGACGGGGGCGCCGGTCTCGTCGACGAACGCGGCGCGATCGGCGTCGCCGTCGAAGCAAATTCCGAGGTCGGCGCCGCTTTCGACCACCAGCTCGCTCAAGTCACGCAAATTCTCCAGCTTGAGTGGATTGGCCTCGTGGTTGGGAAAGGTACCGTCGAGTTCGAAGTAGAGCGGCACCACTTCGATGCCGAGTTGCTCCAGAATCGGCCGGTAGATGCAGCCCATGCCGTTGGCTGCGTCGATGGCCACCTTGAGCCGCCGATCGACTGAGCGATCTAAGAAAGTCAGCGCCCACTGCACGTAGGTTTCGAAGATCCCTTGAGAAGAGACCCGCCCGATCCGGTGCGGCTCGGGAAAGTTGCCGCTGGCCACGGTCTTTTCCAAGAGAGGAATTCCATGATCCCCCGAAACCGGGCGAGCACCGCGGCGGGAGAACTTGAAGCCGTTGTATTTAGCGGGGTTGTGGCTGGCGGTGACCTGGATCCCCGCGGCGGTATCCAGAAAACCGACTGCGAAGTAGTTCATCGGTGTGGTCGCGAGTCCAATGTCGATGACGTCGAGTCCCGCCGTAGTCAGCCCGTGGATCAACGCCTCGGAGAGAGGGTCGCTGTGGCTGCGCATATCGCGGCTGACCACCACCGCGTGCCCTTTGGCTCGATCGTCTCGATCCAAGACCAGCGGAAACGCCCGCCCGATCTGCTCGGCGATGGTTTCGTTCAATGGGTCGGGGTAGACCCCGCGTACGTCGTAGGCTTTGAAGATTCCGGCCATGCCTTTGCTCTCCTTGAGGGGCTCCCCTTGAGGGGCTCTCCTTGAGGGGGCTCTCCTCGGGGGTCTCTCCTCCGTGGCTTCACCCTCGGTTGGGCGACTCCTGCACGGTAATGAAAAACGAGAATGGAAGCTCATCGACGGACTCTGAGTGAGCCTCATCGACAAGTTTTTGGGTCCATGAAGTCGTCAGGGTCTCGCCCGCGATCCAATCTCGGTGGGTTTCAATGGCGCGTTCCAACTCGGGGTCGGCATTGTAGGCGACTTCAATGCGGTCGGCATATTCCAGATCCTGAGCTTTGCGCGCCGTCTGCAACTTGTGCACGACTTCGCGGGCCCGTCCGGCGTCGATAAGGTCTTGATCCAGTTGAGTGTCGAGGACCACCAGTAGTTCGCGGTCGCCTTCGGTCGCGACTCCCTCGCGTTCGTTGAGCACCACTTCCACCTCGTCGCTGCTGAGCGTCCATTCTTGATCGCCGGCGTGGACGGTGATCGAGCCCTCGGCCTCGATCTGCTCTGCGAGCCGGTCGCCGTCGGCTTCTTCCAGTGCCTTTTTGATTGCCGGCATGTTTTTGCCGACGCGCGGCCCCAGTTTGGGAAAGACGGGGCGAATCTGATGCTTCACGAAAAGAGACCGATCCTCGGCCCACGCGACTTCGCGGACGTTGAGTTCGTCCCATAAGAGTTCCAGATGGGGCGCAACGCGATCGGCCAACTCCGGGTCAGCCGAAATAACGGTCACCGAAGCAAGGGGCTGGCGCGTGCGCACCGAGTGGCTGTTGCGGGCGGCGTGCCCGAGCCGGACGATGCGCTGCACATCTCCAATGGCTTGCTCCAGATCGGCATCAAGCGCGGACTCATCGATTTCGGGCCACGCTGTCAGATGCACGCTTTCCGCGGCGTTGGGGTCTTGGCTGCGCACCAGATCCCGATGGAGTACTTCGGCGACAAAGGGAGCGAAAGGAGCGATCAACTTCGACAGAGTGGTCAAAGCGGCGTACAGAGTCTGGTAGGCAGCTTCCTTGTCGAGTGCGTCGCCCTCGTCACCGGCCCAGAAACGCTTACGGCTGCGCCGGATGTACCAGTTGGTGAGTTCATCGAGGAAGACCTCGATCCCCCGTGCGGCGTCGGCAACACGGTATCCGTCGAGATGCTCACCGGTTTCGTTGATGAGGCGGTTGAGGCGCGAGAGGAGCCAGCGATCCAGCGTCGAAGGGCTGGTACTGTGACTGCCGTCGTTGTCTGAAGAGGGATGCCAATCGTCGAGGTTGGCGTAGATGCTGAAGAACGACAGCGCATTCCACAGCGGCAGCAGGAATTTCTGCGCAGCCTCACGCACCAATTTGGCGGAAAAGCGTGAGTTGACGGTTGGATTGCTGACGCAGAAGTACCAGCGCATGGCGTCGGCGCCGTTTGCTTCGATGACCTCCATGGGCTCGACGACGTTGCCGAGTCGTTTGGACATCTTGCGGCCGGTCTCGTCGTTGATGTGTCCGAGTACGACGCAGTTTTTGTAGGCGACCGAGTCGAATAGCAGCACGCCAAGGGCGTGCAGGGTGTAGAACCATCCGCGCGTCTGGTCCACCGCTTCCGAGATGAAGTCAGCGGGAAACCCGATTTTTTCTTCGGGATCAAAACCCTTCCCTTGGTCGCCGCCGAGGTGGGGCAGGTAGTGGTGCTGCGCAAAGGGCATTGACCCCGAGTCGTACCAGGCGTCGATGACGTCTTCGACTCGGCCGACGGTGCCTTCATGACAGTCGGGGCAAGGCCAAACGAAGCGGGCATCTCCCGAATCGAGATCGGCATAGCGGTCGACGAAGGGCCTGTGGGGATCGAACTGTTCACGGTCGTAGAGATCGGTCGGAGCGTCGATCTCAGCGAGGGCGAACAAGTCGGCAAAGGAACCGACAACATCAGTGTGGTCGCAACGATTGCAATGCCACACTGGCAACGGCGTGCCCCAATAACGTTTGCGCGAGAGCGCCCAATCCACCACATTCTCAAGCCAATTGCCGAAACGCCGCTCCCCGACATGGGCTGGTAGCCAGCCGATGGCCTTGTTGAGTTCGACCAGTTGCTCGGCGCGCTTGGTGGTGAGCACGAACCATGATTTGGAGGCGTAATAGAGCAGCGGCGTGTCGCAACGCCAGCAAAAGGGATAGTTGTGGCTGTAGCTCTGCGAGGCGAGCAGCAATCGACGATTCTTGAGGTCGGCCTTGAGCACCGCGTCGGCATCCTTGAACCACAGTCCGGCGACCTCCTTCATCCCTTCGAGGTCCATCATCTTGCCTTCGTCGTCGACGGTCAGCGAGAAGGGGAGGCCGTATTTGCGCCCCGATTGGTAGTCGTCGGCGCCGTAGGCGGGAGCGGTGTGGACGATCCCCGTCCCCTCGCTGACGGTGACGTAGTCGGCGGCCAACACCGCCCAACCATGTTCGTCGTTGGGAGGCGGGTCGAATGTCGATTCGTCAGCGGCGTCGAAGGGAGTCGCAAAGGGCCGGTCGTAGCGCAGCCCCACCAAGCTCTCTCCGGCGAGCTCCAGCGTTGCCGGTCGGTCGCGCAGGTCGAGCTGCACCGGCTTGCCGTCTTGGTCAACGACCAACGGAATCGGATTGTCGAGATTGGCGGCGGCAATGAAGTGCCGTTCGGGGTCTCGTGGGTCGGCGAATAAACGGTAGGTGAAGTCGGGATGGACGGCGAGTCCTGTGTGTCCGGTCAGGGTCCAGGGCGTGGTGGTCCAGGCAATGAGGTTGGTTCCCGCCGGAAGCTCGACCTCGGAGCCGTCGAGCTGGCGCACCGTTTGTCCCTCACGGACCGGAAACAACACCCACACCGATGGATCGGAAGTCTCCTGGTAGTTCTGGGCCACCTCGTGGCTTGACAGGGTTGTGCCGCAACGCGCGCAGTACGGCTGGATCTTGTAGCCCTCGGCCAACAGGCCTTTGTCCCACAGGGACTTGAGCGATGACCACACCGACTCGATGTACTGATTGGTGTAGGTGAAGTAGGGGTTTTCGAGATCGATCCAGTAGCCAACCCTCTCGCTCATCGCCCGCCACTGCGCCTCGTAGGTGTGAACGCTCTCGAGGCAACGGGCGTTGAACTCGGCGATGCCGAAGGCCTCGATCTGCTCCTTGCCCAAGAAGCCGAGACTTTTCTCGACCTCGATTTCGACCGGCAGGCCATGAGTGTCCCAACCGGCCTTGCGTTCGACATGGTCGCCGCGCATGGTCCGGTACCGCGGGAAGAGATCTTTGATGACTCGGGTGACTACGTGGCCGACGTGGGGCACGTTGTTGGCGGTCGGCGGGCCATCGTAGAACACGAACGAAGCCCCGTCCCGGGTGTGCTGCAAAGTCTTGGCAAAGATGTCCTCGCGTTCCCAGAAGTCGAGGACTTCCCGCTCAAGCGCGGGGAACGGGTACCCCGAACGGGCCTTCGGGAAGGGATTGCGAGACATGAGGTTGGGTCAGCCGGCGACGGTAGCGGCCTGAGTCAAAAAGCGCACCGCCCGCTGGCCGAACTCGTCGGCCAGTTCCCAATGCGGCAACATGCCGACACCGTCGTAGACATCGATTTCGGCTGCCGGCTGCGCTTTGAGCCAGCTCTCGAGTTGCAGGCGCACACTCTCGTCTTGGGCGCCGCGGCCCCACGACAGCCACAGGGGTTGCTGGAGGCGGGCCACGTCTTCGCCGATCTGATGGTTGAGAAAACCCGACAGATAGGAGGCGAGGGCGGCGTGGGCACCTTCTTGGTGGGCCGAGGTGTAGAAGCGCTCGGTGTCACTGGCCGCCACCAGTTCGGGCCTCGCCGACACCACTTCGCGAAGGTGGTTTTCAATGGCGCGACGGCTGGTGTAGAGGTTGAGGGCGGAAGTGCCGAGGATCGGCGTGCGCAGGAGCTTGCGCAGGAGCGCATCCTTGAGATCGGGTTCGGGCGCAACGCCTTCGACCGCGGGAGGATGAACCAAGCCGAGCATGTCGACCTTGTTGGGTTCATCGAGCGCCACGCGGGCCGCGTAGGGCGCGGTGACTCCGGCGGCAAACAAGATCGCCGGTTGACCGACGACATCGTCAATAAAATCGGACAGAAAGCGGATGTAAAGCGAGTCGTCGTAAACCAACGAGGGTCGCTGCGAGCGGCCCCAACCGAGTAGATCCGGTACGTAGACGCGGTACGACTGAGCCAAAAGTTCGGCGGCTGTGCGCCACTCACTGCCGTCATGACCGGGGCCCAAGGAGTGCAGGAGGACGATCGGTTCGCCTTCGCCCAGTTTTTGAAAAGAGATTTCCCCAAATCGCCACGAATACCGACTCGGATCGCCCCAACTTGCCTGTTTCATGCGCTGAGTGGAACGGGCGATGAGCAGGTTGACGAGCGCCGGAATACCCACCGCGGCGCCACCCAAAGCGAGAACTTTGGTCATTCGTCTGCGCCGCGCGCGCCGGGACTGTTCGCTGGGTTCGGGGGCCGTCATTGGAGCGCCGAAGGTTACCATGGGGAGGGCGTCGATTCGGCGCTGCCGAACTAGTAGGAATCGGACATGCGTGAGATCAAAATTCTATGGGCCGGCCGGCATCGGGAGGCCGCATGGGAGCCTCTTTTCGAGGACTATCGCAAGCGCATCCAGCGCCATTATCCGGTCAGTGAGGTAGAGGTTCGCGTGCGCGGTGGCGACGAAGCGACCAGGTTGCAACGGGAGGAAACGGCGATTCTGCAGCACCACGATGTCAACCCGTTCATCGCCTTGGACCAGGGCGGCAAAGGTCTCACTTCAGAGCAGTGGGCACGGCGGCTGTCGCGTTGGATGGAAACGCCGCACGGCCCCACCTTTGTACTCGGCTCCGATCTGGGGCTCGGCGAAGGTGTCCTGACGCAAGCCAACGAGGTGATTTCCTTTGGTCCGGTCACCCTCGCGCACCGTTTGGCCAAGTTGGTGCTGTACGAGCAGATCTACCGTGGAATTGCGCAGCTTCGCGGCATAAAGTATCACCGCCAACGGAACCGCTAGGCGGCTCCAACGTAGCCAATGTCGTAGGGAGTTGAAGCAAGTGAGGTCTAGAGAACTCGACAAAATGCGCACACGCTTGTTGGCGCAACGCAATGAACTGTTGAAGATCTACCACGAAGAGATCGAGGAATCGCGGTCTGGAACCGACACAGTCGAAGATCCCGTGGATCAGGCGACGGCGGCCTATCAGAAGGACCTGACTTTGGCTCTCTCGAGCGCCGATTACGATCACCTGGCCGAAATTGAAGACGCCATAGCCAGACTCGACAGCGGTGCGTACGGCGAATGTGAGTCGTGCGCCGCCAAGATCCCGCAGGCACGGATCGAAGCTGTGCCTTGGGCGCGACTGTGCGTGGATTGCCAGGAACGAGAGGAAAACGAGCGCGGCTAGATGAAGTTTCGCACCTTCTTCCTCATCCTGGTGGCCTTGCTGGCGGTGGTGCTTGGGTCCTACCTGCACAAGCACAATGCCGACCTGCTGACGCAGCCGTTCGCGCTGTCCTCAAGCCGATCGGTGCCGCTTTACGGCGCGTTGTTGGCGGTCTTCTTCCTCGGCTTCTTGCCGACCGTTGCGGTGTTGCTTTTTGACACCGTGCGCCGCGACCTCGACGCACGCAAACAACGCCGCAAGAAGCGCCAAGACGAAGCCACTCGCTCTCTCTACCGCCGGGCTGTAGATTCGCTCGCCGATGGCCAGTGGAGCCGCGCCGAGGGCGAATTCGCGTCGGTGCTCCAAGAGCGACCGGAAGACTTCGGGGCGCTGTTGGGCTCGGGCGCGGCTCTGCGAGGTGCGGGCAAACTGGACCAAGCTTTGGAGGTGCACCGCAAAGCGTCAGTTCTTTATCCCCAAAGCGTCGCCCTCCTCTACGAATTGGCGGAAGACTACGCCGCCGCGGGCGAACCCGATGTCGCCGTCGAGGTGCGCGGCCGGGTACTGCGTGAGATCTCGGGGTCCGGACTGAGGGTCTTGCGCGCGCAGCGCGGCGAAGCGATGGCCGCGGAAGACTGGAAGCGCGCTTTCGAACTGCAGGAACGGATTGAAGCGCTGGCGGGAGCCGGAGATCTGGCTGGAGAACGGGACCTCCGGCGCGGGCTTGACTACGAGCGGGGGGTCGCGGCCCTGCACGACGGCTCCAACGACGAAGCGAAGCGCATCTTCCACAAACTGCTGGACGAAGAGCCCAGTTTCGCACCGGCTTCGATCATGCTCGGTGAAGTCCTGGCGATCGAGGGGCGGAACGAAGCTGCCGTTGACGAATGGCAGCGCGGCTACGAACAGACCGCAAGCCCGACTTTTTTGCAGCGTATCGAGGATCACTACATCGAGATCGGAGATCCCGCGAACGCCATCCATCGGTTGCACGAGCTGAGTGCGCGCGAAGATGGCCTTGTGGCCAAGTTCTTTCTCGGCCGCCTTTATTACCGTCTGGAGATGCACGAGGAGGCGGGCAAGGTCCTCAAGGCGATCGCTGAGCCATTTGCAAACTCGCCGACCTACCACCTGTTGATCGCCCGCATCGCCGAACGCCGAGGTGACGGAGCGAAAGCGGCGGAGCACTACCGCCATTGCGTCAAGCACGCCGGTCTGACCGAAGCTGACTATCGCTGTACCGAATGCCATGCGCCTCACCCCGACTGGTCGGGGCGTTGCGGCGAGTGCGGGGCGTGGAACGCCCTCGAACTGGACTTCGAAGAAGAACAGGTCTCGGAAGAACTCGTCGCCGCCATCCTGCGTCCAGTATGGACGGTGCGCGAAGATCCGGAGAACGGAAGCTGAGTCCTCCGGCCCCTCTTGCCGCATCTCCTATCCATCTAGTCGTCGGCGATCCGTCCCTGGCAGAACCGAAAGCGGTGGCGCTGGCGGAACAACTGGCCGGCGGTAGTGGCCTGCACACCCTGGCGCGCCATCGCGAATCTCTGACAGCGGTGCTCGACGACCTCGAAACCTATTCGTTATTCAACGAACCGAAGGTGGTTGTCGCATTCGAGTCGGCGCTATTGGCCGACAAATCCGCCGCCGCTGCCCTCATTGACGCCGCTCTCGACGACCCCATCACGGATTCGCAAGCCGAACTCAGTTCGCGACAGCGCTGGGGGGCGACCCGTTTGTACAACGCTCTGCGCATGCACGGCATCGATCCCTTTGCCGGCTCGGCGGCGGAGGCTATCGGCGGTCTTCCCGACAAAGCGTTCAAGGGAGCCTCCGGACGCATCGGTGCGGCGCGCGTCGAAGAGCGCCGGCGTCAGTTGCAAGACTTACTCGAAGCGGCTCGGGCCCAGGAAGTACCCAGTCACGCCGAAGCCGTCCTCGATCGCCTGATCGCCATCGTCGACGCGGGTCTGCCCGAGGGACACCACTTGATTCTGGTCGAGTCGGCGGTCAACCCAGATCATCCGTTGGCGGCGCGACTCAAGAAGGCCGAGGCAGTCTTGGCCGTAGGGGAAATCACTGCCGGGCGCGGTGGCGATTGGCAAGGCCTGGAACCGCTCCTGAGAGAACTTGAGCGCGAGACCGGGGTTGGAATCGACCCGGCGGCGGCATCTGAGCTGGCTCGCCGGACTCTCAAGCGCAAACCCCGTGACCGTAGCGGCAGCGTCGATTCCGAGACTACCGCGCGCTTCGTCGCCGAATATCGCAAGCTGGCCAGCCTCGCCGAGGGAGCGATCTCGCGCGCCGACGTGCAGTCGGCGGTGGTCGACCGCGGCGATCAGGATGTATTTCGTGTCCTCGACGCGGTTGGCGAAGGGCAAACAGACAGAGCCTTGAGCGGTCTGGCCCGCCTCGTGGACGCTTCCGAGGATCCGGTCGCCGCGCGGCTGGGCTTTTTTTCGCAGTTGGCGCAGTACTGCCGCCACATGGCTTGGATCGATCGGCGGTTGCAGCAAACCGGCGTCGAGCGCGGACTCGACTTCTACCCGCGCTTCAAGCAGAAGCTGGCGCCGGTGATCGCCTCAGAAGATGGCATCGAAGGGCTCCGGTCCTTGCATCCGTTCCGATTGCACCGTGCCTACCTTGCAGCTTCGCGTCTGGCTCCGGGCGCGGCGGACACTTTGGCTGGCAAGGTGCTCGAAACCGAACGCCGCCTCAAAGGCGACAGCCGGGTTCCCGAACTCGCCTTGGATGTCCTCGTTGCCGAATTCTGTGCCCTTATTCGAGGGCAAGGCGGCGGCCAGGCCGTAGCTCGGCACTAGCCCGGCGCGGCTAAAACTGACTGCGTGTCACGGTGCCCGAGCTCCCCGAAATCGAAGTTCTGCGCCGCTCCCTGACTCCCCACTGCGTGGGCCGGGAGATCGCAGGGGTCGAAGTCCTGGAAACGCGCCTGCGCCGCCCCATCAACCGGCACACTTTTGGGCCTCGCTTGCAGGGCGCCAAAATCCAAGATGTCGGTCGCAGAGCCAAATACTTACTGCTGGATCTCGACAACCAGCGCACCTTGATGATGCACATGGGGATGACCGGCCAGATGATCTGGACGCCGGACGAGCCGGCCGTTCAGCCCCATCAGCACATCAAATTCACTCTCGACGACAGTTCGGTGGTGACCTTTCGCGATCCACGCCGTTTCGGGTTGGCTCTGGTGCTCGAAACGGCGAATCTGGACCAAGCCCCCGAATTGCGGCGGTTGGGAGTCGAGCCGCTGGCGGAGGACTTCTCAGGCGCGACGCTGGCGATACGAGCCCGGGGCCGAAGGGTCGGGATCAAGCAGTTTTTGATGGACCAGGCGGTCGTCGTCGGGGTCGGCAACATTTACGCCTCCGAGGCTCTGCACTTGGCCGCCGTGCATCCAGCGCGCTCGGTCGGCCGCGTATCGGCGTCGACCTGGGACCGGGTCGCCGAGTCCGTTGCCGCGACTCTGCGGAGGGCGATCGACGCTGGCGGCTCCACTCTCAGCGATTTTCGCGATGGAGAAGGGGGCAGCGGTTATTTTCAGATCGAACACGCGGTGTATGGTCGCGAGGGCGAGACCTGCCGCCGCTGCGGCCGCGCGATCCGTCGCGTGGTCACAGGCGGCCGATCGACCTTTTACTGTCCGGGATGTCAGAGGTAGTTGTTAGTAGTCAGTGGCTAGTTGTGTTGTCTCACCACGTTGTTCAGTAAAAGGAGTTGTCCATCCGAGTTTCTTCGGAGAAGCTGATTGGGAAGTAACCGATCAGCACCCAAAGGAGAACCCGGATGGACATTCATGAGAATGCACGAAGCTGCCCACGAAGTCGAGCCCTGCTAGTGCGTCGAGTCCTTGAGGAGGGATGGACGGTGCGAGAGGCCGCTGAGGCCCAGGGCCTCAGCGAGCGATCAGCCTATCGCTGGTTGGCCCGCTTTCGAGCCGAGGGTACGCCTGGGCTCAAGGACCGCTCGTCTCGGCCTCACCGGATACCGACCAGGACCCCAGAGGCGATCGTGCACAAGCTCATTGAGCTGCGTTGTCAGCGCTTGACCGGCAGTGAGATCGCCGCTCGTCTGGGCTTACCGCGCTCGACGGTAGGGAGGATCCTTAAGCGTGCAGGGCTGGGCCGGTTGGCTTCGCTTGAGGCTCCTGAGCCGGTGCGCCGCTATGAGAAGCAGTTTCCGGGCGAGCTGATCCATCTGGATATCAAGAAGCTGGCGGCAATCCGCAAGGTCGGCCACCGGGTCACTGGCAACCGGCGCGACTGCACTCCTGGGGCCGGATGGGAGTTTGTTCACGTCTGTGTGGATGACCGCTCACGCCTGGCCTATGTCGAAGTGTTACCGGATGAACGGCAGGGCTCAGCCATCGCGTTCTTACGTCGTGCTGTGGCCTGGTTTGCCAGCAAAGGGATCCAGGTCCGGGCGGTGATGACCGACAACGGCCCTTGCTACATTGCCAAGCGCTTTGTCGCTACCTGCAAAGATCTCGGCCTGGGCATCATCAGAACACGCCCATACCGACCCCGCACCAATGGCAAGGCCGAGCGCTTTATCCAGACCCTGATGCGGGAATGGGCCTACCGATGGGTCCACCAAGACTCCCGACAGCGTAGCGTGCGACTCAAGCTATACCTCCACTTCTACAATTTCCACCGTCAGCACATGAGTCTTGATGGATTGCCGCCAATCAGTAGGATCACTCACCTGAACAACGTGCTGAGAATGCACAGCTAGTGGTCAGTGGCTAGTGTCAGTTGTCAGTATGAGTCATCAGAAAGTTCAAGCGGTCCTCTTCGACATGGGTGGGGTCTTGGTCGATTTTGGTGTCGGCGGCGGTCTGCCGCCCCAGCAAGAGGACTGGCGAGGTCGCCGGGCGCTGTTGGGTCTCCTGACGGTGGCTCGCTGGCGCGGAGGCCGCTGGAGTGAAACGGACCTCGAAAGCCAGGTCTTCAATCCCTGGCGCCGCGACCACGCGCGACGGATGCAGATGGGAAGAGAAGCTTCCTGGACTCCGCACTTGGACCGGCTGCGGCGCGCGGCGCGATCCGACCTCGACGACGAAACCTTCTTACAGGCCTGGTTCGAGCCTTACGCGGAGGAGCTCGACAGCACTCTGGAAGCGCGCACGGTTGTGGCCGGGGTCGTCGAGCGGGGTTGCAAGTGTGGCCTGGTGTCCAACGTGCCGTTGCCGGGCTCCGTATATCGACCGATTCTCGAACGGGGTGGCTTGTGGGATCTGTTTGCGAGCCACTGCTTCAGCTACGACCTGGGAACGCGCAAGCCCTCGCCAGGCATGGTCAGAAAGGCCTTGAGCGACCTCGATGTCGAGCCGGAGCGCGCGGTGATGGTCGGGGACCGCAAGAACGTCGATGTCGCGGTCGGTAGGATGGCCGGCCTGCGGACGGTCTGGCTGCGATCGGCGCACGACCAGGGTCCTCGGCCGGACGCCATCATCGAACGGTTGGCGGATTTGAGCGAGGTCATCGACCGATGGAATCAAGGAGAAGAAGCGAACACATGAAGGTCATCGGCATTACCGGCGGCACCGGTTCCGGCAAGACCACGTTCTGCAACGAGTTGGCCGAGACCCTCGGCGCGCGGGCGCGGACGCTGACCCAAGACCGCTATTACTACGATCTAGATTGGCACAGTGACGATGACGTCCTGGGGCACAACTTCGATCATCCCGATGCCCTCGACTTCGAACTGATGGAACAACACCTGCAGCAGTTGGTGCGCGGCGAGACCGCTGCCATCCCGGTCTACGACCTGGTTACGCATCGGCGCACCGAGGAAACCGAACCTCTGGAGCCGGCGGAGTTCCTGCTGGTCGAAGGCATCTTGATCGGCGCTCGGCCCAGCCTGCGCGTTCTATTCGAGCCCTTCATCTATGTCGCGACTCCTCCGGACGTGCGACTGAGTCGCCGCATCCGTCGCGACCTGGAGGAGCGAGGCCGTTCCGTAGATCTGGTTCTGCACCAGTGGCACCATCACGTGCGCCCGATGCACGAGCGCTACGTAGCTCCGGCCCGCGAGGCGTCCAGTCTGGTGATCTCCGGTCTCGAGCCCCCCGCAGAAAACGTCCAACGTGTGCTGTCCGTCTTGAACGATGGCGCAGTCGACCCAAGTAGCGAAACGACCGACGGGAGTCTTTAGATGCGCTTTGCCAAGCCTGTTCATATCCTGATCGCTTCTCTTTTCATCAGCGTCGGTGCCAGTGTCGGAGCCGCCGCCGGAGAAACCTGGATTCACGCCGGTCGGTTGATCGACGGAGTATCCGATCAAACTAGGAGCGAAGTGACGGTGGTCGTCAACGAAGGGAAGATCACCGCCGTTCACGACGGCTTTCAGACGCCATCCAGCGACGACACCTTGATCGACTTGTCCGGCGCCACCGTGCTGCCGGGCCTGATGGACATGCACGTCCATCTCGACGGTGAGCTCAGTCCCAACCGCTATCTTGAGAGAGTTCAAAAGGAGCGGTCGACCTACGCGATTCGGTCGGTGGTCTACGCCAAGCGAACCCTTGAGGCTGGCTTCACCACCGTGCGCAATCCAGGCGATACCGGCGCCACAACCGTAGCCTTGCGCGACGCCATCGCCCAGGGATGGGTACCGGGACCGCGGATCTTCACCGCCGGCAAATCGATCGCCACCACCGGCGGCCACGCCGACCCCACCAGCGGACTTCGTTCGGATCTGGCTGTTGACGCCGGTCCGCGGGAAGGAGTGGCAGACGGTCCAGCGGCGGCGGCCGAAGCGGTGCGATATCGATACAAAGAGGGCGCCGACTTCATCAAGATCACCGCCACCGGCGGCGTCCTGTCGGTTGCCAAGAGCGGCCAGAATCCTCAATTCTCAGACGCCGAACTGGAAGCGATCATCGCCACCGCCGCCGACTATGGCTTCCACGTTGCCGCTCACGCCCACGGCGCCGAAGGCATGAAGCGCGCGATTCGAGCCGGCGTGCGCTCGATCGAGCACGGCACGCTCATGGACGACGAAGTCATCGAATTGATGAAGGAGCAAGGAACCTACTACGTGCCGACCATCCTGGCCGGTGAGTTCGTGGGCGAAAAGGGGGAGATCGACGGCTACTTTCCCGAGGTTGTGCGGCCCAAGGCCGCCGCGATCGGTCCGCAGATCAAAAAGACCTTCGCCAAGGCCTACCACGCAGGCGTCAAGATCGCATTCGGCACGGACTGCGGCGTCTCCCCCCACGGCGACAACGGTCGTGAGTTCGGCCTCATGGTGGAGGCGGGGATGCCGGCGATGGAGGCGATCCAGTCGGCGACTCGGGTGGCCGCGGAGTTGCTCATGATCGACGACCGACTCGGGACCGTCGAGGTCGGCAAGATCGCCGACCTGATCGCTGTCGCCGGGGATCCGCTGCAAGATATCTCCGTCCTCGAAGACGTCTCCTTTGTGATGAAAGAGGGCGTCGTCTACAAGGACGACTGACCCGACTCGATCTCAAGCATGCGGCGCTTGCGCCACACGCCGCCGCCATAGCCCGATAGATCGCCGTTGGCGGCGATGACGCGATGGCACGGAATGAGGATCGCCAGGCGGTTGTCGCCGTTGGCTCGGGCCACCGCGCGCACTGCCTGCGGTCGGCCCAGCTCTTCTGCGATCTGCGAATAACTGCGGGTCTCCCCGTAGGGGATGCGCAGCAGCTCTTGCCAAACGGTCTCTTGAAACGGCGTCCCAGGAGCCGCGAGTGGCAAGTCGAATTGGCATAGATCGCCGTCGAAGTAGGCTGCCAATTGCTCTTTGAGGTCGGCAAACAGCGCCGTCGATTCGGGAATCATGACCGCATTCCAGCGTTTCGCCAGCGTCTGAATCTGGCGTGGAAGCTGCCGCCGGTCCGCGAACTCCAGCAGGACCACCTCACCATCCGTGGCCCCAGCGACCATCCAGCCCAGCGGCGTGTCGATGCGGCTGACGTAGATCTCGGTGGCCTCGCGACTGGCTACCGGGCTGTGTCCGGCAAAGCGCTGGAAGGCTTCGCCGAAACCGCTCAAGGACTCAAAGCCACTGTCGAAAGCGGCGTCCGTGACGCGGTCGCCGTGGCGAATCTGACCCATAGCGCGGCCGAGGCGGCGGGCGCGGCTGTAGGCGTGAAAAGTCATACCCACGTGGGTTTGGAACCAACGGCGGACCCGAGGTGGACTCAAGCCCAAGTCGCGCAGATCCTGGTCGCGCCAGCGCTTCTCCGGCTCGTTATCGACCTGATCCATCAGCTCGGAAATCCACGGAGGCGTCTGGCGCGGGTTGAGCGGCTGACAGCGTTTGCACGGTCGATAGCCCGCGTGCAGGGCCTCGCCGCTGCTGGCAAAGAACTCGACGTTGTCGGGTTTGGGCTTACGCGCCGGGCAACTGGGCCGGCAGAAGATCCCCGTCGTGCGTACCGCGGTGTAGAAGATGCCTTCGTAGCTGGCGTCGCGGCCCAAGAAAGCCGTCACCATTTCTGATTTGGGAGGAAGGGTTGTCATTCTCATGCGACGATCATGAAACCGGCGCGCGCAGTCCAGCAACCGATTCGCGAACGTTGAATTTTGCCACGGTTGAATTTGCCAATAGGCCGCCGTTGGGCCCAATTTATACGTGACTCTGTCGGACTCCTTGCGTTAGGACCGGCAAGTCTTGGCAATAGAACAAGTCTTGGCAATAGAAGAAGTCACTCTGAAACATTGCATCTCCTATACGGAATTCGTATAGTTCATGCATCCTAATACCGGCGGTCTTCGGAACCCCCGGCGTCCGCCGGGCGTCTTCTATGTGGAGGGGGCTAGATGCGTTGTTTTGTTCGTTGTGTTGTTGGGGTTTCCGTCGGTGTCGGATCCATTCTCTTAGCTGTCCAGCCAACTTCGGCTCAAGATCTCGAGAACTTCGCCAAGGGGTTCACGCCTGAGAAAGCCTACGCGGTCGGCGACCTGGACAACGTTTCGCTCTTCAACGGCAACCTCACCGTAGCCATCCCCATCGGCCAGGAGTACCCGGTGGGTGGCGGTTTTTCCTACCGCTTTACCCTCCACTACAACTCCAACGCCTGGACCTACGAAACCAACACCGTCCCGTCCTCGGACCCCAACCGCTACTGGGAGTACACCGAGCGCATCGGCCACCCGGCAATCGACTCCAACGCCGGCATCGGCTGGTCGATGCACTTCGGCATGGTTCTGCCGCCCCAATCCAATCTCCCGCTCGCCTTGCGTTGGCAAAACACCGTCAACCAATGGCTCTACGTCGACTCGGACGGCAGCCAGCACTACTTCTACCAGCAACTCCACGAAGGCGAGAACGATGGTTCGACGTCCACACTCTATACCCGTGACGGCAGCTATCTGCGGCTGACCGAAGTCGACGCCGACAACGTTCTCATCGAATACCCGGACGGTACCAAGCACCACTTCTGGCGCGGCCCTTTCGTCAACCACCCCTGGTGGCCGACCAAGATCGAGGACCGTTTTGGTAACTCGCTGGATTTCTCGATCAACTTCAACGGCGCCGACTGGGTGTGGACGCTCACCGACTCCACCGGTCGCAGCCATACCCTGGTGTTCGCGGGCGACAACAACTTCGCCACCTTCCTGCGCCTCAAGCAAATCAACCTGGCGGCCTTCGACGGCACCACCGCCACCTACGACCTCACCCACACCGACCGCAGCGTCTACATCTGCAACGAGAGCCTCGCTGGAGGTTCGGTCTGGCACACTCTGCCGCTCTTGGACGACCTCACTCTGCCCGACGGCTCCACTTATGAGATGACCACCACCTTCGGCGGCACGCTCACCAACCTCATCTGCGGCGGTGGTTTGACCGACTTGACCTTGCCGACTCTGGGCACCATCTCTTGGGAGTACGGCGACTGGTACCTCCCCGCTGAGGGATTCACCTCGGCCGACGGCTGCAACGAGATCGGCTGCACGCCGGATCTCAACCGCTGGTTCACCAAAGTGGAAGGGCTGTCGGTGGTCAAGCGCACCGTCACCGACCCCAACGGCCCGACTGGAGTGTGGCGCTACGACAACGAGATGTGGCCTCAGCCGGTGGGCTATACCACCGACCCGGACGACCATCCGCACGAGACCCGAACTTTCGTCACCTACCCGGACGGGAGCTGCTCGAAACACTACTTCCGCGCCAACACTCGCTATACCTCAGCACAGGCGCAGTGGGATCACGGCCTGCCCTTCACCCGCAACCTACCCACAGGCGGCCTCTTTGATTCGGTGGTGCACTATCCAACCAGCGTTGACCAGAGCACCGATGACCCCTACAACGCCCGTTACCAGTGCTCCGGCAGCCCGGCGCGGACCCAGCGAATCCTCTACGACCACGATGTGCTGCCGGTTTGGGGAACCTACAATCCGATGCCGGGCACTCTCTTCGGCCACGAGCACAACACCAACCGCCGGCTCCAAGAAGAGCGCACCATCTACCACGATGACGGCAACCGCTATGCGGGAACAGTGTTTTCCAGCTTCGACGGCTTGGGGCACTATCGCACCGCCACCACCAACGGCAACTTCAACTCCGGGAACGTCCGCACCACGACGACCAATTACGACTCGGCGACCGGCAATTACCCCAGTGGCGGCTACGTATCCCCTGCGACCAGCGATCCGTGGGTGCTGGAGACTTACGATGAGCGCACGGTGAGCGAGGGCGGCACGACCTACAAGGAGCAGTTTTGCTTTGAAAACGCCACCGGCTATCTGCAGCGCAGACGGACCCTGGCCAGTACGGGGCGCCAAGCCAAGGACGCGGTGGTGCAGTATTTGCGCGACAGCGATGGCAACACGACCTTTGAACGCTACTTCGGTGGCGACAACCAGGCCACCCTAAACACCAGCAATCCCGATTTATGCGCCATCAGTCTTCCCAGCCAGGAGGTCTACGAAATCCAGCACGACTATACGGACGCCTACGGCTCGGTGCGCTGGAGCCGCTACAACCACGCCAGCGGCCCAGGGATTGGCTTCAAGTTCCTTGACCAGGACATTGACCAGAATACTGGGCTGCCTACTGTGTCTCGCGACTCTGCCGAGGTTGCAACTCACTTCGACTACGACTCCCTTAGCCGCCCAATCGAGGCCAAACCCGCAGCCGGCGTGCATGGAGCGAGGACGGAATACGTCTACATCAACGCTTCGGGAAGCACCCCGGCGCAAGTCGACATCATTCAGTGGAGCGGCTCGCAGCAGAGCTGCGGACCTCAAGCGGTGGTCAAAATGACCGAAAGCCGACTCTTTTTCGACGGTATGGGGCGGGTGATGCGAGAAGATCGGCGCTTGCCTGGGGGCATCGACTGGAACCGGCGCGACACCGACTACACCGTCCGCGGCTTCACCGACCGGGTCTCCACCACCTGGACGGGGGCGCCGGCGAGTTGGACCGACTACCAAAGCTACGACCAGTTCGGCCGAGCGGGCACGATTGTGCCGCCGGACGGAGCCGCCCACGCGGTCAGCCTCGCCTACACGGGAGTGCGACTCGTCGACCGCACGGTCAACATTCAGACCGGCAGCGGTGAGGTGCCGCAGACCACCACGGAGGAGTACGACCGTCAAGGACGTCTCTTTAAGGTCACCGAGGCGAACGGCACGGTAACCACCTACGGCTACGACCCAGCGGGGCGCCTCACGTCGGTGTCGATGACCGATGGCGTGACCACTCAGAATCGCCAGTTTCAATACGACGGACGGGGTTTTCTCACGTCGGAGACTCATCCGGAGAAATCAGCCACTGTGACCTACTCGGGCTACGATGCCCGTGGCAACGCCACTCAGAAGAGTGATGCTGGCACTAACCTTACCTTCGTCTACGATCGTGCCGAGCGAATCACCTCGTTGAGCGGTGGTGGAATCACCCTTAAGGAATTTGAGTACGGCGAAGAGACCGGCACCACCGACAAGCGCCGCGGCAAGCTGTGGAAAGCGCGCCGCTTCAACCGCCTCCCTGGGATTTCCGGGACCCCGACAGTCGAAATCGAAGAGATCTACACCTACCGCCAGACCGGCGGCAGAGTGTCCAAGCGCGACACCTACCGCGATGGCGCCTTGCTCTTCACCCTCGGCTACAACTGGGACGACATCGGCCAAGACACCTGGCTTTGCTACCCATCCACCTGCGATTGCACCACGCCGGAAGTCGAGTACCAGTACGACCAGGGATTGCTCGACTCGGTGGTGGGCTACGCTACCCTCGACTACCACCCCAACCTGATGCTCTCGCGTATCGACCACGCCAACAACGTCGACGACGTCTGGCACGCCGATCCCAGCCGCATGCGTCGCCCGGCGAGAATTCGCACAACCGGATCAACCTCGGCTCAATTTGACACCGGTACCTACCTCTATGACGGCGCAGGCAACATTACTGACATCGGCACCAGTTTGTTTGACTACGATTCGGTCTCCCGCTTGACCTACAGCGAAGTCAGCACCAGCAACGGGCTTGCCACCGAAACCAACACCTACGACGCTTTCGGCAACCGCATTGCCGCTTCCGCCATGGGCCTTCCTCGCACCAATCCCACCGACCCTGCCACCAACCGCCTCATGGGCGCCCCCTACCGCCCCATCTCCTACGACAACGCGGGAAACCTGACCGGGTGGGGCACGGCGACCTACACCTACGATGCCTTAAACGTCCAGAACCGCCTCAAAGATGACAACACCAACCAGTCCTACGTCTACACCGCGGACGACGAGCGCATTGGCATCCTCCAAGCCAATGGCTCCGACACCCAGATGTCGGGTCGCTGGATGCTCAGAGACCTCGATAACCAGATTCTCCAGACCTACACCGAGGGGGCTTTCAAGACCGCTCTCACCCAAGAGAAGGAATACATCAGAAGAGAAGGCCAGCTCCTGGCCCGAGTCCAGGGCGGGCAAACCCGTCATGCTCACTTGGACCATCTGGGCACCCCCAGAGCCTGGTCGCTCCCAGACCGCAGCATCGTCAAGAGGCGCGACTACCTGCCCTTTGGCGAAGAAGTCACCCTCCTCGATCCCGAGCAGCTGCAATTCACCGGACATGAGAGAGACGAACACCTCTCGGGTGGCTGCGGATCGGGAACCACGACCGTCAACAACCAAACCCTCTCCACCGGCCAGCAAATCATCGGATGCGATGCCGTCACCTCGCAGGACACCTCCGTCACCTCCGCTTCAGAAGTGAGATTTACTGCGGGTGAACGGATCGAGTTGGGTGAGAACTTCGTTGTCGCCGATGGAGCCCACTTCGTGGCTGAGATCGATGGGAACTTGAAGGCGGACCGGCAGGATCTGGATTACATGCATGCCAGGTATTGCAGTCCGTATTTGGGGAGGTTTACGAGCACCGACCCGAAGGAGCGGCGTAACGCGCTGCGGCTGCCGCAGAAGTGGAACCGGTTTACCTACGCGCGAAACAACCCGCTTCGATTTGTCGATCCCAATGGGGAAGAGGAGTTTGAGGTGCGGGTGATCAATGAGGTCCGGGGAGCCAACATCCCGGTCATTCCGGGACTGGCAGCGTTCAACAATGGCCCCAAAGTGGTGGCATCGGCTCGCTTTGAGACTTCGGGTGCACCGGGAAATGCTTTGCTTGGGCAAGCGGATGCGTTTCAACCAGAAAGCACCAAATTTATGGTCGGTGGGCAGACAGTTCACGAAACGATTGGCTCTCCAACTGCTCAAGCTGGCGCGACAAGATTGCAAGGAGGCGCCACCCTCTTCGCGATGGATGTGGCCGGCACTAATCCCATGACGCCTGGAGCACCGGCGATCAATACCTCGGTGGTCGTGGTGGTGGATGCTCAAGGGAACGTCAGTGGCGCGGTGACGGTGGATGGTTTTCCGTCAACGAATGTGCAAGTGATCAACGAGGCTGGGGAGGTGGTGGGGGAAATGGATTTCCAGGAATCGGGAACCCCGTACCTACGCTTATTTCCAGGCGTTGGAGATGAAACCCTGCCAATCAAGCTGCCAACTCCGCTCGATGAAGAGGAGAAAACGCGGTGAGCACTAATCGTCAGCGCTGGCACGGATATCTGCGAGGGGCAGTCACGGCTCTGGTCCTGTCGTTGTTGGTGGGATGTCGTCTGCCCACTCGATATGTGATTCCAGAAGGATACGAAGGGTGGGTTGTCGTTGGCTACGAATTTCCAGGTTGCAAGCCGATGCCTAGGGATGGGCTTTGGCGTGTCGTTGAGCTCGATGGGAATGGCCGTTTTTGTACTTCGTCCGACTTTCCAACTGGGTGGAGTCGCCTGCGCGAGTTTTGTTGGGAGATGAACGAAGAGTTTTGCACCAACCTACACGATGGAGCCGAGGGACCCGAATATCCTCAGATCTTCAACCAGGTAGTTCACGGCACGACTGTCGCCCTGGGCCAACCCGAACTGAATAGAGAACAGCCCTTTGAGACGTTTTTTGTCGGAACTGAACCCCCCATTCCAGGAGAGGAGTTTCCCTACCGAGAGTCGATGAAGTGGTTTGACGAAGCTAGTAGGGAGTTTGACCGGTATAAGTAAAGTCGCTGGTCTACCGGGCAGCCTGCACGACGCCCTGTAGTTTCCTCTGGACGATGAGGGCGTCGATGAGCTTGATGACGGTGTCCTGATCGTCGGCGTCAAAATCTTGCAGTTCCCGGAATCTCTCCAACAGCCTCTGGCTGTGTAGCGGGATTTCTTCGGACTCATCGCCCGCTACGAGGTAGTCGATCGAGGTGTCGAGAGCCTCGGCGAGTTTCAAAAGAGTCTCAAAAGGCGGAGAGTGGAGCCCTCCTTCGTATTTATTGAGCTGCGCGGATCGGACATCGGCTTTAGCGGCCAGCTCTTTCTGCGTCCAACCCTTCTGCTTACGGAGCGTCTTGACACGGGAGCCAAAGGCTTTTTGAAGTTCTTGTCGTTCCATATCGCTTAAGTAGTAGTCCACTTGGACACCTCCAGTTTAGGCGCGTGCGGGATGCGCCTTGACGATGTAGCGTAACACGCATATATTAGATCGCGTGAAACGCTCTTTATTCTCTCTTGACAAGGTTTCTCTCTGGAGGCGGAATTGACCCACATCCCGGATTCTGAGATCCAGCGCCTCAAACGCGACACGGACCTCGCAGCCTTGGTCGAGGCCAGTGGGGTGACGTTGAAACGCCACGGCGGGGACCTCATCGGCCTATGCCCCTTCCACGACGACAAGGAGCCTTCTCTGGTGGTGACTCCGGAGAAGAATCTGTGGCACTGCCTGGGGGCGTGCCAGATGGGAGGGACGGCGATCGACTGGGTGATGAAGCGCGATGGGGTGGGTTTCCGGGAGGCGGTGGCAACGCTCCAGGGAGCCGCTCCGGTGGCTCCTCTCCCTCGGCGGCAGCTCCGGAATCCACAGAGCCAGGCTCCCCCCAACCCACCAGCACCCAGCCAGGACGACCAGCAGCTCCTCGAAGAAGTCACCACCCACTATCACCAGCGCCTCCTGGCCTCGGAACCAACTCTTGCGTACCTTAGAAGCCGTGGCCTCAAGGACGACGACGTCATCGAGCGTTTCCAACTCGGCTACGCCGACCGCAGCCTGGGATCGATCCTCGATCCGGCCAAGCGCGAGCGTTTGAAAGTCTTGGGAGTACTGCGCTCGACCGGGCACGAGCATTTGGGCGGGTGTTTGGTGGTGCCGATTCTTGACTCCGACGGCGCGGTCATGAACCTCTACGGTCGCCGTATCGGCAGGGGCCAGGGCCCTGCGCACCTCTACCTCCCCGGCCCCCGGCGAGGGGTGTGGAACTTGTCCAGCCTCGCGGACTCCAAAGAAGTGATCCTGTGCGAGGCCCTGCTCGATGCTCTGACCTTCTATGTGGCTAGTTTCCCCCACGTCACCAGCTCCTACGGCATCCAGGGTTTTACCGGGGAGCATCTGGGGGCTTTGAAGGCCCACGGGATCGAGAAAATGCTCATCGCCTACGACCGGGACCGTGCTGGGGACGAGGCAGCCGAGGCCCTGGCCGAGAAGCTCTCCGCCGAAGGCATCGCTTGCTCACGGGTGCTCTTTCCCAAGGGAATGGACGCTAACGCCTACGCCGTAAAGGTCCAACCAGCCAGTGAGTCTCTGGGCCTGCTGCTTGAGTCTGCTGAACCGATGAGAGAGCCAAAGCAGGCAGCTAAAGAGAAAACCTCTCCTCTTCCTTTAGCCGCCCCGAAATCTTTCGACCCTTTCGAGACCACCATCGGCGACCGCCACTGGAAGGTGCGGGGTTTGCCCAAGAATCTCTCTTTCGAGCGCTTGAAAGTGGTGGTGCGTGTCAGCAGAGGTAAGGCTTTCTTTCTAGACACCGTGGACCTGGTGGCTGCGCGCCAGCGGGCGGCATTCATCAAGCACGCGGCTGTGGAGCTGGACCTCAAAGAGGAGGCGATCAAACGCGACTTAGGCACCGTCCATCTGACCTTAGAAGAGCACCAGGAGCGTTTGATCGAAGAAAGCCTCAAGCCTCAGCGCGAAGAGCCACCGGTGATGACTCCAGAGGATGAGCACTCGGCGCTGGCCTACCTGAAAAAGCCCAACCTATTAGGCCGCATCCTTGAAGATTTCTCCCGCTGCGGCATCGTGGGCGAGGAGACCAACAAACTCGTGGGCTACTTAGCTGCCGTTTCGAGGAAGCTCGACTCCCCGCTGGCACTCTTGATCCAGTCTTCCTCGGCGGCGGGCAAGTCGTCTTTGATGGAGGCGATTCTGGCTTTCATCCCCCCGGAAGAAAGAGTCCAGTACTCGGCAATGACGGGACAGAGCCTTTTCTACATGGGCGAGATGGATTTAAAACACAAGATCCTGGCTCTAGTGGAGGAAGAAGGCGCGGAGCGCGCTTCTTACGCTCTCAAACTCCTCCAATCCGAGGGTGAGCTCACCATCGCCTCGACCGGCAAAGACCCAGAGACGGGGAAGCTCGTCACTCACGAGTACCGGGTCGAGGGGCCGGTGATGCTTTTCTTGACCACCACCTCGATCGAGATCGACGAGGAGCTTTTAAACCGCTGTCTGGTGCTCACGGTGGATGAGTCCAGAGAGCAGACGCGGGCGATCCACCGCCTGCAGCGAGAGCGCCGGACTCTCGATGGAATGCTTGGGAGCCGCCGTCGATCGTCTCTCGTTGCCCTACACCGCAACCTGCAGCGGATGCTCAAACCCATCCCCGTCGTCAACCCTTTAGCCCGGGAGCTGACCTTTTTAAACAGCCAGACCCGCACCCGCAGAGATCACGAGAAGTACCTGACCCTCATCGACGCCATCGCCCTTTTGCACCAGTACCAGCGGCCCAAGAAGACCGCCACCGATCGCGGCACGAGGGTCGAGTACATTGAGGTGGAGCTTTCTGACATCGAGATCGCCAACCGCCTGGCTGGCGAAGTCTTAGGCCGCTCTCTCGATGAGCTAGCGCCCCAGACACGGGGCTTTTTGAAAGCGCTCAGCCTTTGGGTGACCGGGGAGTGTGAGCGTCGCGATTTAGAGCGTGAGGAATTCTTGTTTAGTCGCCGTGATGTGGTGCTGGCCTTGAGAGTAAGCCTGACCCAGGCACGCACCCATTTAGAGCGCTTGGCCGAGCACGAGGTGGTGCTCACTCATCGTGGTGGGCGCGGCCAGAGCTTTGTCTACGAGCTGGTGTGGGAAGGCGAGGAAAGGGAAGGAGAGCCTTTTCTGGCGCAGCTCATCGACACCGAATCGCTCAAGGTGACGGACTCTTCAGGCCAGGTGACGGAGTCAAACCCCAAGGTGGCGGACCTAAAGCCCCACCTGACGGGGTCAAAACGGCCCCAAAACGGCGGGGTGTCGGGCAGGTGGCGGACCCCTGAAACGCCGCAGAAGGCCAATGGTGACAGGGAAAACCGGCCGAATCCTCCGTCTCAGCCCCAAAATGCACTTCTAGGGGACGAACAACTCGAGATTTCTGCATCGTACTTGAGGCCTGGCGGCGATGGCTGATGGCAGAGAAAAGCGCGCCAAGCGGATCGAAGATCTCTCCACCATCGATCCGGGCACCATCGGCGCCTACGCTCTCGACTATCTCGCGGACCTCAAAATCCGCAACTACTCGCCCCACACCATCCGGGGCACCAGAGTCCAACTGCGGCTCTTTTTGGTCTGGTGTGAGCGTCGGGGCCTGACCGACCCCCAGCTCGTCACCCATCAAGTCTTAAAAAGCTATCAGCGCCATCTCTACCGCTGGAAAAAGCCCAATGGCACCCGGCTCTCCTCGATCTCCCAGAGCGACCGCTTAGCCGGGGTCAAGAGGCTTTTTACCTGGATGTTTGAAGAAGGCCACCTCGATGAGAATCCCGGAGCCAGAATTCACTTGCCGAAGGGCGAGAGGCGGCTGCCGCGAGCCATCCTCTCTGCTCAAGAAGCTGAACAGGTGATGGCCCAACCAGATCTCACCACCCACCTGGGACTGCGCGATCGGGCCATGCTTGAGATCCTCTACTCGACGGGCCTGCGGCGTGGAGAGCTTGAAAAGCTCGCGGTCAGGGACTTAGACCTTGCCGGCGGGACCGTCCTGGTGCGCTGCGGCAAGGGCAAGAAAGACCGCTTAATCCCGATCTCAGAGCGCGCCGCCGCTTGGGTAAAGAAGTACCTCAATGAAGCGCGCCCCCACCTGGTGCGCGGCTACGATGATGGAACTCTCCTCTTGGGCCACCGCGGCGAGCCCATTCAAGGGCAATGGATGGCCAAACTGGTCAGAGACTACGTCTCTAGTGCGGGGATCGAAAAACAAGGCTCCTGCCACATGCTTCGCCACACCATGGCCACTTTGATGCTCGAAGGCGGAGCCGACATCCGCTATCTCCAGAGCATGCTCGGTCATGCCACCTTGCAGTCCACCGAGATCTACACCCACGTGGCCATCAGGAAGCTCAAAGAGATCCACGAGAAGACCCATCCCGGGGCGAGGCTTAAAAGGCGGAAAGTGGATCTTGATAGCACTGATGGCGCTCCTGACGCGTGAGCAAAGCAGCTAAGATTGGAAAAGCCATGAGCGTTACCGCCAAAGAGGCCGTCCGTGACCTGCTTGAAAAGCTCCCCGACGACGTCTCGTTTGAGGACATCGAGTACCGCATCTACGTCCGCTCGAAGATCGAAAAAAGCCTGCAGGCTGTCGAAGAGGGCCGGGTCCTGACCCAGGACGAAGTCGAACAGCGGATGGCCAAGTGGCTCGATCAGTAGTCTGGTCCGAACCCGCTTGGGACGATCTCGAAGAGATCGCCGACCACATCGCCGACGACAATCCACGGGCAGCGATCGAGCTCGCCGGCAAGGCTCGAGATGCAGCTCGCTCTTTGGCTGAGCTGTCGCATCGAGGGCGGCCAATCCATGAACTCGCAGATTTGGAAATGGAGATGCGCGAGATCTTCGTTGGGCGCTACCGTCTGATCTACCAGGTCGAAGCCGACCAAGTCGTCGTCCATGGCCTGATCCACACCGCCCGAGATCTCTTTGCCTTGTGGGAGCGGGAGGGTCGAGGCGCCAGGCCCTGACCTCGAATACGGCCCTTTTCTCTTTAGCCGCTGCCTTTGGCTTTAGAAAGGCTAGCGATTCAGAGGCCACTGCTGCCCCAGTCCCGAGATAACGGTAAGCGGCCCCAAGTTTACATAGTGCCCATTATGTAAAGGCTCGAGGCGTAGCCGAGAGCCCAAGCCGCAGGAAGCCAAGAGGGGCAGGTACGGATAAGGCGCCTTATCGGACAGCGAGATGCTAAAGACCGTGACGGACGGATGGGCCAGGGAGAGGGGGGCGGCCGGCACGGGATTTTGCCCGATGCGTCTGCCCCGGTCCGAAGCGTAGCTGAGGACTTGGCTCTGCGGCGCAGCTTGGGGCCGCTGGATGGCACGTCAACTGGCACGTCAGCTCGTCCATATCCACCGTCACTTCTCTTTAGCCGCAATCTCAAGCCGGTACAATCGGCGCGGCTAAAAGAAAATGGGTCCTAGCTCTCCTCCCGCACATAGACCCGAAACCGCGTCTCCAGAACCCGGTTTCTTGGCTGAGATGTGCGTCGAGGACTTGGATTACATGCATGCCAGGTATTGCAGTCCGTATTTGGGGAGGTTTTTGGGGGTGGATCCGAAGCGTCAGAAAGTAGCTACAAGAAACCCCAAGCGATGGAATAGGTTCGCTTATGCTATTGGCAACCCAATTAAGTTCATCGACCCGGATGGTAAAGATGTTATCTACGCACACGAAAAAGACAGAAAATTCTATGAAAAACGTGCCTTGAGAAACTCAAGAGTCCGAGCCGTCCTGACAGCATTTGCTCCAGGCTCAGGAAGGGACTTGATTGTTAGCCGAGGCGACCCTGGGGTTCACTCGGGATCTGGTACAAAGAGAGGAGCAGTAACTACAAACATCTTCCGAGAGCCAACAGCGCAGGAACTCAGGGATGCATACACGGCAGCTGGTGAAGGTGAGGCAGGAAACAAGGCTGTGGCAGTGCTTCTCGGGCAAGGGCGCCAGCTCAAGCGGGCGGAGATCACTCTTGGCCCGCGGGCCAGCAATAAGGATAAGGTTCATGAGCTAGGGCATGTAGAACAAGCTCTTGTAGATCCAGAGCAGCACATCGCAGATGTGGCAGAGGCCGAGAAGGCGCCTACTGTTGAGGACTACAATGATTCGGACTTGGAGCAATACGCAGATGATTTCGCCGAGGAAGCACTGGAAAATGACACACCGAAAAGAGATATCGACCAATAGAAGCCAGATCTTGCGGAGAGGCTGGATTGTTGCGACTGGCGCCGCTTTGGCAACACTTTTACCTGCTTGTTTGTCACAGACTTCCGCGAGTACCTTAATTCGAGAAGAACTCGCTACTGTCAAAGATGTCCGGCTATCGGTGGTTGCCCCTCTGACCCGGCGCGAGTTCGGCCAAGATGGTCAAGATGCGCTCGAACGTGCAGCAACCGACTACGCCTCTGAAATCCTCTCAGCTTGTAACATTCAGCAATCAGAAGACGCCATTCCACACCTGCACATTGCTGTCAATCACGAAATCGTACGCGGTGACGCCTTAGCGGTATACATAGTTTCCGGATCACTTGTTGAACCAGCTATTCTCAAGCGCCGCTTCCGTCTCAGTGATTGGTCGGAGGCTCGTGTGAGCACTTGGCATGAGCAACGGATCCTTGCGACCGAAAGAGGCACGTCCTGGGATCCCATTCTTCGCGAAATCGAGTCGCTGGTTCGCGAGTTTGCTGCCGACGTTGTCCAAGCAAGAGACACCCCTTTTGACGAAGACAACGCCTGCTGGGATGGTGCGGATATCGAAGACTAGGTCTCTACAAAGGCCAGCCTAAACGGTTCCAAGGGCGTTCAGGAAGTCGTTGTCGACGAGGAGTCCGGCAGGATCTTGCATTCACTTTTTGGGAGGGTGTAGAAAATCGCTCCACCCGAGTGAAGAAAAAAGACCTCCAGCCACGAATTCTAATGCTACTAGCAGTGGAACTAGGCACAGACATTTAGGTAGCCGATTTTTGCGATGCATTTGAGCATCTATACATCCGACGAGACGGCCAGATGTTGGCGAGGAAACTCTCCAACGGCAGCACCGAGCACGCCCACTTGGACCACCTCGGCACCCCGCGCTACTGGACCAAGTCCAACGCCTCGGCCGCCAAACGCCACGACTACCTGCCTTTCGGTGAGGAAGTCACCATTCCCACCATGGACCCGGAACCGATCCAGTTCACTGGGCATGAGCGGGACGGGCATTTGTCGGGTGGGTGCGGATCAGGGACAACCGTCATCAATGGCGAAACTATCTCCACGGGTCAACAACGAACCGGGTGCGATGCCATCACCTCGCAGGACACGTCCGTGACCTCCGCTTCAGAAGTGCGATTTACCGCGGGTGAACGGATCGAGTTGGGTGAGAACTTCGCCGTCACCAGCGGAGCGCACTTTGTGGCAGAGATCGATGGGAACTTGAAGGCGGACCGGCAGGATCTGGATTACATGCATGCCAGGTATTGCAGTCCGTATTTGGGGAGGTTTACGAGCACCGACCCGAAGGAGCGGCGTAACGCGCTGCGGCTGCCGCAGAAGTGGAACCGGTTTACCTACGCGCGAAACAACCCGCTTCGATTTGTCGATCCCAATGGGGAAGAGGAGTTTGAGGTGCGGGTGATCAATGAGGTCCGGGGAGCCAACATCCCGGTCATTCCGGGACTGGCAGCGTTCAACAATGGCCCCAAAGTGGTGGCATCGGCTCGCTTTGAGACTTCGGGTGCACCGGGAAATGCTTTGCTTGGGCAAGCGGATGCGTTTCAACCAGAAAGCACCAAATTTATGGTCGGTGGGCAGACAGTTCACGAAACGATTGGCTCTCCAACTGCTCAAGCTGGCGCGACAAGATTGCAAGGAGGCGCCACCCTCTTCGCGATGGATGTGGCCGGCACTAATCCCATGACGCCTGGAGCACCGGCGATCAATACCTCGGTGGTCGTGGTGGTGGATGCTCAAGGGAACGTCAGTGGCGCGGTGACGGTGGATGGTTTTCCGTCAACGAATGTGCAAGTGATCAACGAGGCTGGGGAGGTGGTGGGGGAAATGGATTTCCAGGAATCGGGAACCCCGTACCTACGCTTATTTCCAGGCGTTGGAGATGAAACCCTGCCAATCAAGCTGCCAACTCCGCTCGATGAAGAGGAGAAAACGCGGTGAGCACTAATCGTCAGCGCTGGCACGGATATCTGCGAGGGGCAGTCACGGCTCTGGTCCTGTCGTTGTTGGTGGGATGTCGTCTGCCCACTCGATATGTGATTCCAGAAGGATACGAAGGGTGGGTTGTCGTTGGCTACGAATTTCCAGGTTGCAAGCCGATGCCTAGGGATGGGCTTTGGCGTGTCGTTGAGCTCGATGGGAATGGCCGTTTTTGTACTTCGTCCGACTTTCCAACTGGGTGGAGTCGCCTGCGCGAGTTTTGTTGGGAGATGAACGAAGAGTTTTGCACCAACCTACACGATGGAGCCGAGGGACCCGAATATCCTCAGATCTTCAACCAGGTAGTTCACGGCACGACTGTCGCCCTGGGCCAACCCGAACTGAATAGAGAACAGCCCTTTGAGACGTTTTTTGTCGGAACTGAACCCCCCATTCCAGGAGAGGAGTTTCCCTACCGAGAGTCGATGAAGTGGTTTGACGAAGCTAGTAGGGAGTTTGACCGGTATAAGTAAAGTCGCTGGTCTACCGGGCAGCCTGCACGACGCCCTGTAGTTTCCTCTGGACGATGAGGGCGTCGATGAGCTTGATGACGGTGTCCTGATCGTCGGCGTCAAAATCTTGCAGTTCCCGGAATCTCTCCAACAGCCTCTGGCTGTGTAGCGGGATTTCTTCGGACTCATCGCCCGCTACGAGGTAGTCGATCGAGGTGTCGAGAGCCTCGGCGAGTTTCAAAAGAGTCTCAAAAGGCGGAGAGTGGAGCCCTCCTTCGTATTTATTGAGCTGCGCGGATCGGACATCGGCTTTAGCGGCCAGCTCTTTCTGCGTCCAACCCTTCTGCTTACGGAGCGTCTTGACACGGGAGCCAAAGGCTTTTTGAAGTTCTTGTCGTTCCATATCGCTTAAGTAGTAGTCCACTTGGACACCTCCAGTTTAGGCGCGTGCGGGATGCGCCTTGACGATGTAGCGTAACACGCATATATTAGATCGCGTGAAACGCTCTTTATTCTCTCTTGACAAGGTTTCTCTCTGGAGGCGGAATTGACCCACATCCCGGATTCTGAGATCCAGCGCCTCAAACGCGACACGGACCTCGCAGCCTTGGTCGAGGCCAGTGGGGTGACGTTGAAACGCCACGGCGGGGACCTCATCGGCCTATGCCCCTTCCACGACGACAAGGAGCCTTCTCTGGTGGTGACTCCGGAGAAGAATCTGTGGCACTGCCTGGGGGCGTGCCAGATGGGAGGGACGGCGATCGACTGGGTGATGAAGCGCGATGGGGTGGGTTTCCGGGAGGCGGTGGCAACGCTCCAGGGAGCCGCTCCGGTGGCTCCTCTCCCTCGGCGGCAGCTCCGGAATCCACAGAGCCAGGCTCCCCCCAACCCACCAGCACCCAGCCAGGACGACCAGCAGCTCCTCGAAGAAGTCACCACCCACTATCACCAGCGCCTCCTGGCCTCGGAACCAACTCTTGCGTACCTTAGAAGCCGTGGCCTCAAGGACGACGACGTCATCGAGCGTTTCCAACTCGGCTACGCCGACCGCAGCCTGGGATCGATCCTCGATCCGGCCAAGCGCGAGCGTTTGAAAGTCTTGGGAGTACTGCGCTCGACCGGGCACGAGCATTTGGGCGGGTGTTTGGTGGTGCCGATTCTTGACTCCGACGGCGCGGTCATGAACCTCTACGGTCGCCGTATCGGCAGGGGCCAGGGCCCTGCGCACCTCTACCTCCCCGGCCCCCGGCGAGGGGTGTGGAACTTGTCCAGCCTCGCGGACTCCAAAGAAGTGATCCTGTGCGAGGCCCTGCTCGATGCTCTGACCTTCTATGTGGCTAGTTTCCCCCACGTCACCAGCTCCTACGGCATCCAGGGTTTTACCGGGGAGCATCTGGGGGCTTTGAAGGCCCACGGGATCGAGAAAATGCTCATCGCCTACGACCGGGACCGTGCTGGGGACGAGGCAGCCGAGGCCCTGGCCGAGAAGCTCTCCGCCGAAGGCATCGCTTGCTCACGGGTGCTCTTTCCCAAGGGAATGGACGCTAACGCCTACGCCGTAAAGGTCCAACCAGCCAGTGAGTCTCTGGGCCTGCTGCTTGAGTCTGCTGAACCGATGAGAGAGCCAAAGCAGGCAGCTAAAGAGAAAACCTCTCCTCTTCCTTTAGCCGCCCCGAAATCTTTCGACCCTTTCGAGACCACCATCGGCGACCGCCACTGGAAGGTGCGGGGTTTGCCCAAGAATCTCTCTTTCGAGCGCTTGAAAGTGGTGGTGCGTGTCAGCAGAGGTAAGGCTTTCTTTCTAGACACCGTGGACCTGGTGGCTGCGCGCCAGCGGGCGGCATTCATCAAGCACGCGGCTGTGGAGCTGGACCTCAAAGAGGAGGCGATCAAACGCGACTTAGGCACCGTCCATCTGACCTTAGAAGAGCACCAGGAGCGTTTGATCGAAGAAAGCCTCAAGCCTCAGCGCGAAGAGCCACCGGTGATGACTCCAGAGGATGAGCACTCGGCGCTGGCCTACCTGAAAAAGCCCAACCTATTAGGCCGCATCCTTGAAGATTTCTCCCGCTGCGGCATCGTGGGCGAGGAGACCAACAAACTCGTGGGCTACTTAGCTGCCGTTTCGAGGAAGCTCGACTCCCCGCTGGCACTCTTGATCCAGTCTTCCTCGGCGGCGGGCAAGTCGTCTTTGATGGAGGCGATTCTGGCTTTCATCCCCCCGGAAGAAAGAGTCCAGTACTCGGCAATGACGGGACAGAGCCTTTTCTACATGGGCGAGATGGATTTAAAACACAAGATCCTGGCTCTAGTGGAGGAAGAAGGCGCGGAGCGCGCTTCTTACGCTCTCAAACTCCTCCAATCCGAGGGTGAGCTCACCATCGCCTCGACCGGCAAAGACCCAGAGACGGGGAAGCTCGTCACTCACGAGTACCGGGTCGAGGGGCCGGTGATGCTTTTCTTGACCACCACCTCGATCGAGATCGACGAGGAGCTTTTAAACCGCTGTCTGGTGCTCACGGTGGATGAGTCCAGAGAGCAGACGCGGGCGATCCACCGCCTGCAGCGAGAGCGCCGGACTCTCGATGGAATGCTTGGGAGCCGCCGTCGATCGTCTCTCGTTGCCCTACACCGCAACCTGCAGCGGATGCTCAAACCCATCCCCGTCGTCAACCCTTTAGCCCGGGAGCTGACCTTTTTAAACAGCCAGACCCGCACCCGCAGAGATCACGAGAAGTACCTGACCCTCATCGACGCCATCGCCCTTTTGCACCAGTACCAGCGGCCCAAGAAGACCGCCACCGATCGCGGCACGAGGGTCGAGTACATTGAGGTGGAGCTTTCTGACATCGAGATCGCCAACCGCCTGGCTGGCGAAGTCTTAGGCCGCTCTCTCGATGAGCTAGCGCCCCAGACACGGGGCTTTTTGAAAGCGCTCAGCCTTTGGGTGACCGGGGAGTGTGAGCGTCGCGATTTAGAGCGTGAGGAATTCTTGTTTAGTCGCCGTGATGTGGTGCTGGCCTTGAGAGTAAGCCTGACCCAGGCACGCACCCATTTAGAGCGCTTGGCCGAGCACGAGGTGGTGCTCACTCATCGTGGTGGGCGCGGCCAGAGCTTTGTCTACGAGCTGGTGTGGGAAGGCGAGGAAAGGGAAGGAGAGCCTTTTCTGGCGCAGCTCATCGACACCGAATCGCTCAAGGTGACGGACTCTTCAGGCCAGGTGACGGAGTCAAACCCCAAGGTGGCGGACCTAAAGCCCCACCTGACGGGGTCAAAACGGCCCCAAAACGGCGGGGTGTCGGGCAGGTGGCGGACCCCTGAAACGCCGCAGAAGGCCAATGGTGACAGGGAAAACCGGCCGAATCCTCCGTCTCAGCCCCAAAATGCACTTCTAGGGGACGAACAACTCGAGATTTCTGCATCGTACTTGAGGCCTGGCGGCGATGGCTGATGGCAGAGAAAAGCGCGCCAAGCGGATCGAAGATCTCTCCACCATCGATCCGGGCACCATCGGCGCCTACGCTCTCGACTATCTCGCGGACCTCAAAATCCGCAACTACTCGCCCCACACCATCCGGGGCACCAGAGTCCAACTGCGGCTCTTTTTGGTCTGGTGTGAGCGTCGGGGCCTGACCGACCCCCAGCTCGTCACCCATCAAGTCTTAAAAAGCTATCAGCGCCATCTCTACCGCTGGAAAAAGCCCAATGGCACCCGGCTCTCCTCGATCTCCCAGAGCGACCGCTTAGCCGGGGTCAAGAGGCTTTTTACCTGGATGTTTGAAGAAGGCCACCTCGATGAGAATCCCGGAGCCAGAATTCACTTGCCGAAGGGCGAGAGGCGGCTGCCGCGAGCCATCCTCTCTGCTCAAGAAGCTGAACAGGTGATGGCCCAACCAGATCTCACCACCCACCTGGGACTGCGCGATCGGGCCATGCTTGAGATCCTCTACTCGACGGGCCTGCGGCGTGGAGAGCTTGAAAAGCTCGCGGTCAGGGACTTAGACCTTGCCGGCGGGACCGTCCTGGTGCGCTGCGGCAAGGGCAAGAAAGACCGCTTAATCCCGATCTCAGAGCGCGCCGCCGCTTGGGTAAAGAAGTACCTCAATGAAGCGCGCCCCCACCTGGTGCGCGGCTACGATGATGGAACTCTCCTCTTGGGCCACCGCGGCGAGCCCATTCAAGGGCAATGGATGGCCAAACTGGTCAGAGACTACGTCTCTAGTGCGGGGATCGAAAAACAAGGCTCCTGCCACATGCTTCGCCACACCATGGCCACTTTGATGCTCGAAGGCGGAGCCGACATCCGCTATCTCCAGAGCATGCTCGGTCATGCCACCTTGCAGTCCACCGAGATCTACACCCACGTGGCCATCAGGAAGCTCAAAGAGATCCACGAGAAGACCCATCCCGGGGCGAGGCTTAAAAGGCGGAAAGTGGATCTTGATAGCACTGATGGCGCTCCTGACGCGTGAGCAAAGCAGCTAAGATTGGAAAAGCCATGAGCGTTACCGCCAAAGAGGCCGTCCGTGACCTGCTTGAAAAGCTCCCCGACGACGTCTCGTTTGAGGACATCGAGTACCGCATCTACGTCCGCTCGAAGATCGAAAAAAGCCTGCAGGCTGTCGAAGAGGGCCGGGTCCTGACCCAGGACGAAGTCGAACAGCGGATGGCCAAGTGGCTCGATCAGTAGTCTGGTCCGAACCCGCTTGGGACGATCTCGAAGAGATCGCCGACCACATCGCCGACGACAATCCACGGGCAGCGATCGAGCTCGCCGGCAAGGCTCGAGATGCAGCTCGCTCTTTGGCTGAGCTGTCGCATCGAGGGCGGCCAATCCATGAACTCGCAGATTTGGAAATGGAGATGCGCGAGATCTTCGTTGGGCGCTACCGTCTGATCTACCAGGTCGAAGCCGACCAAGTCGTCGTCCATGGCCTGATCCACACCGCCCGAGATCTCTTTGCCTTGTGGGAGCGGGAGGGTCGAGGCGCCAGGCCCTGACCTCGAATACGGCCCTTTTCTCTTTAGCCGCTGCCTTTGGCTTTAGAAAGGCTAGCGATTCAGAGGCCACTGCTGCCCCAGTCCCGAGATAACGGTAAGCGGCCCCAAGTTTACATAGTGCCCATTATGTAAAGGCTCGAGGCGTAGCCGAGAGCCCAAGCCGCAGGAAGCCAAGAGGGGCAGGTACGGATAAGGCGCCTTATCGGACAGCGAGATGCTAAAGACCGTGACGGACGGATGGGCCAGGGAGAGGGGGGCGGCCGGCACGGGATTTTGCCCGATGCGTCTGCCCCGGTCCGAAGCGTAGCTGAGGACTTGGCTCTGCGGCGCAGCTTGGGGCCGCTGGATGGCACGTCAACTGGCACGTCAGCTCGTCCATATCCACCGTCACTTCTCTTTAGCCGCAATCTCAAGCCGGTACAATCGGCGCGGCTAAAAGAAAATGGGTCCTAGCTCTCCTCCCGCACATAGACCCGAAACCGCGTCTCCAGAACCCGGTTTCTTGGCTGAGATGTGCGTCGAGGACTTGGATTACATGCATGCCAGGTATTGCAGTCCGTATTTGGGTAGGTTTGCGAACGTCGATCCTGCCCTCAACAGTGCGTTCAGGATGAATCCACAAAGCTGGAATCGGTATTCCTACGTCGAAAACAACCCTGTCAAGTACATCGACTCCGACGGAGAGATTCTTGAAACTGCTTGGGACATCGCCAATATAGGTATAGGCGTAGTAAGCCTGGTTGACAACGTCAGAAAGGGCAACGTAGGAGCAGCACTCCTCGACACTGGTGGCATCATTGTGGATTCAGCCGCCGCCATCGCTCCATTCGTTCCAGGTGGAGCGGGAACCGCCATCAAAGCAGGGCGAGCTGTTGACAAAGCCGCCGATGTCGTCAAAGCAACGAGTAACACACGTCGCGCAAGTAACGCCGCCGATGCCGTTCAGCTCGCAAGAAGCCTTGCGTTAAGAGAGGGCGCTTCGAAGTTTGCGAAAGGTGGGGGGATAATTCTGGCTGGTGGTGACTCAAAAGTCGTCCTCAAACAGGCAGAGAGGCTTGCTAGCCAATACGGAGGCCGACCATCGGATTGGGTGAAGGTCGCTGCGAAAGAAGTCCATACACTACCTTCTGGTACTCGAGTCCAAGCACGCGCCTTCAGGAACGAGAAGACAGGACAACTCGTAGAACTACGGCTTAAGAATGAGAAACCCATAAGGGATATAGGAGCACAATGATGACACGCCCTTGGACAGAAGAATGGGCCCTGAAAGAAGGCATACGACTAGCCGGAGGAGTGATCAATGACGAACTCAACGTCGCCGTGGCCGCGTCCAGAATCGATCTGATGGCTCAATACACCGGTATGAGACTTGAATTGGACGACTCAGTATCCCTTTTTTACAGCATTTCCTGGGATGTCGATGAAATCAAGGAGAAGTACGGAGACAGCTCCAACACTCAAGCTATGGAGAGAGAAATCGAAGCACTTGGCCAATGGCATTTGAAGCACAACGAACCCAAAAAGGCAGCGAAGGCTCTGATCGAAAAATTCGAAAAACGCCTGCAAGAGCTTGCATTGGACGAGGAGGAATGATTCGGGTTCTATGTCAAGAGTTCACCGACACAGGGCACCGTAATTATTGGCGAAGTTCTGGTCTCACGAATGGGTCCTAAGGGAGGGTATCCGGGTAGCCGAGTCTTTCCTCGCCGGTGGTACTGGCATCGTTGAAGCGTCTGAAAGGATCTTTCTGATGGCGGGAAGCGCTGACCTTGAGCTCGACGAAACCGTTCATCCGTTCCATGACATCTCATGGGACCTCGACGACATCAAGGAAAAATACGAGGTTGAGCCGGACGAGGAAGCTATGCAGTGTGAGATTCAAGAACTCGCGGAGTTTCATCTGAACCAAGGTGAGCTGACCCCCTGAAACTGGCGACGGAAAGTGAGAGTCTTCGGCTTGAGGGCAACTCACCCCAACCGGGTTTCAGAGGAGATCGAGAAAGCGATTCTCGACTACAGTCTCAAGAACCCCACCCACGGAGCGCTGCGCGTTGCTCAGCAACTCGCTCTAGAGGGCGTCCAGGTCTCCTCGACCGGGGTCACCGGTGTCTGGTCTAGAAACAAGCTCCCGACCAAGCACGAACGACTCTTGAGGCTTGAGGAAGCGGGAACTCCGTACCTTCGCCTTTTTGACGGGGTCGCAGACGAGGTCCGACCGATCATTTCACCAATCGATGTAGAGGAGGATACAGAGTGAAACCTACTGATCGTCTCCGTCGTGGTGGGTTCGTGGCGGCTCTAATTCTGTTGTTTTCAGCAGGATGCCGTCTGCCCACGCGCTATGTGATTCCAGAAGAATACGAAGGATGGGTCATGGCTGGATACGAGTTTCCGGGCTGCGATCCAATGGCCAAGGATGGTCTTTGGCACATCGTTGAGTTTGATCGGAACGGTCGCTTCTGCACTTCCTCTAGCTTCCCGACGGGGTGGAGTCGCCCCGACGAATACTGTTGGGGGGCGAGCAAAGAAGCCTGCACGACCGAATATGAAGGGGCTGAAGGACCGGAGTACCCCGCGGTTTTCAATAACGTGGTCCACGGTACTGCCATCGCAATCGGCCAGCCCGAACTCAGCAGTGAACAACCCTTTGAGACATTTTTCGTTGGAACTGAGCCTCCAATTCCCGGCGAAGAGTTCCCTTACCGAGAGTCGATGAAGTGGTTTGATGAGGCGGAAAAGGAGTTTGAGCAATACAAGCAACCATAACCATCTTCATCGCTCAGCAGCACCAAGCGCATATGAATCCGGAGATCGAGTGAAGGTAAGGATGCTTAGACTATCTCTCCTGTCCTCTTTCTTCGAATTGACTCACGACGATTTTTCCGTTGCGTACTTCTCGCTGTTTTTTGTTGTGGGCAGTTGGGCCGTGTTTTTTGTGCCAGTACTGCTTCGGTTTGATCCATGGTCAAAATGGTCAACCATCGGCAGATGGTACCCAGTACTAATCGCGGGCGTAGTAGCTTTGTCGTTTGTGCTCATCATGTTGATCGGCATCCTTTTTTCGACCCTGGAGAATTCGAAATTGATGTCGTCACTCCCGCCAGCTTTTCGTGATGTGAGTGCCTTGCTATTCCCGGTCAGCCTCATTTGCGTAGCGATATTCTTTCTCCCACTCGTACCTCGCTCAGGGCGAAATACAAAATGGCTGAGAGCGAGTAGATTCTGGGCTGTAGGAGCAGTAGTGGGGCTGATAGCTTTCGCGGCGCTTGTCGGCTGGTGGGCACCACTGTGGACACACTGGGTATATCTTTTCTATCCAATGCTTGTCGGTGCGAGCGCTGGGTTCTTTTATTCTCTTTTCGCTCCACGCTACGGAGCACTTCCTGAGAGTTAAGCTCCACCAACCGCCTCCAGAGGACTTTGAGCAGGCCCATAACCTACGACAACGCCGGCAATCTCACCCAATGGGGCACCGCCACCTACACCTACGACGAGCTGCACATGCAGCAACGCCTCCAAGACACCAACGACAACGAGTACTACCTCTACACCGCCGACGATGAGCGCGTCGCCGTCCTGGAGACCGACAGCTCCAACTTCCAGACCTCGGCAAGATGGATGCTGCGCGACTTCGACAACCAAGTGGTCAGAAGCTACGACCAGGGCGCCTTCGGCACCGCCCTCACCTGGGACAAGGACTACATCCGACGAGACGGTCAGATGTTGGCCAGAAATGGAGCGGGGATTGGCGTTGAGCACGCCCATCTCGATCACCTGGGATCAACGAGTCTTACGAACAGACAAATCGACCGCTAAAACGGCCAGAAGACGGGGATCAGCAACGTCGCCACGATCCAGAACAGAACGTTGAGCGGCAAGCCGAAGCGCAAAAAATCCGTAAACCGGTAGTTGCCGGGATTGAGCACCATGGCGTTGGTCTGGTAGCCGACGGGGGTCATGAAGCAGGTGGACGCGGCGAAAGCGACTGCCATGATCAGGGGCTTGGCGTCGATGCCCATCTGCGCCGCGGCCGACACCGCGATCGCCACCATCAGAATGGCGGTGGCGTTGTTGGAGAAGAACGAGGTCAGCAAGCTGGTGGCGGCAAACATTGCTGCCAGCAGGAAGACCGGTCCGTAGGCTTGCCCCATGTTCGACAGCCAGGCGCCGATGATTCCCGCCAATCCGGTGTTCTCCATGGCGGCGCCCAACGGCACGGTGGCGGCGAGAAGAAAGATCACCGACCAGTCGATGGACTGGTAAGCCTGGCGCATGGTCAATCGTCGCATCGCCAAAGCGCCAACGGTGCCCAGAATCGCCGCTTTGAGAATCGACATCCAGCCCAGCGCCGCGACCAGGACCACCAGAGGAATGATCGCGACGTCGATCCACCATCCCTTGCTCAGGTTGATGGGGATGTCGAGTTCGCCCAGAGGCACGAAGTCGCGCTTTTGGTATAGCGCTTCAATGCGTGTTCGCGGCCCGAAGACCAGCAACGTGTCCCACTGCTTGAGTTCGATCTTGCCGAGTTTCTTGCGGATGGATTCCCCAGTCCTCCCCAAGGCCAGGACGAAGCACCCGAACGTTCTGCGAAAGTCGATGTCTTTGAGCGTCGATCCGACCAGCGACGATGTCGGCGAAAGCTGCATTTCGGCCAGGATGGTGTTGCGGTCCGAAAGTTCTGCATCGTCCAGTTTGACGTCGGTGAGGAGCAAAAGGCCCTTCTGTTCGCGGAACGAGACAATGTCTTCCACCGCCCCTTCGACGATGAGGATGTCCTCCGCGGTGAGCTGGGTGTTGCGCAAGTTTTCGGCGATCTTCTCTTTGCCTCGCAGGATCTCGAGCACGGTGAGTTTGAAGCGCTCGGAGATCGCTTCCTGCAACACCGTGCGGCCCACCAGCGGTGAGCCCTCGGGTACGCGGAGTTCGGTGAGGTAGTCGGTGAGGTGGTACTTGCGGGTCAGACTGGAAATGATCGCCCGCGAAGGCAACCACCGCAGTGGCACCAGGACGTTGTAGATGGTGCCGATCAAGAACAGGATTCCGCCCAGCCACATGAACTCGAAAACGGTGATGGTCTCGACACCCTGTTCCTCGGCCAAAGATTTGACCAACAGGTTGGTCGAGGTGCCGATGAGGGTCGCCGTACCGCCCATGATGGCGGCGAACGAGAGCGGCATGAGGATCTTGGACGGGCTGAAACGAAAATGGTGCGCCAAGTGGACCGCCACCGGGAGGAACACCGCGACCGCCACCGTGTTGTTGATGAACGCGGAGAGGACTCCGACCACCAAGAGCAACATGATCGAAGCCGTGGTCTTGGACTGGCCGGTCATGGTGGCAATGCGGTGGCCGAGTTTCGAGATCGTGCCGCTCGATACCAACGCCTGGCTGAGGATGAACATCATCATGATGGTCACCACCGCCGGGTTGCTGAAACCGGCGACTGCTTCCTCGACGCTGACTAGGCCGAACGCCAGCAGGGCGCCCAAACTGATGAATGCAACCAGGTCGACCGGCAACCACTCGCGCGCGAAGGCGAGGATCATGAAGCCGACAATGGCCAGTAAAAGTAGGATTTCGATAGACATTAAGTTTTCAGCGCCTTCGCGCCTCAAATGCGCGACGGCAGGGGCATCCTATCCACAAATGTAGGGGGTGCGGCTCGACCCCGCCCGAGGGCGCCCCTACAATCTCCGGCGCCAATCAACGGTTACTCGGTGCCCGAAACCGAGGCCGACGTCTCGCTCGTGGACAGATCGACATCGCCGGCAAACGTCCAAGTAATTTCGTCGTCGGTATCGGAGCGGTCGAACCAGCCGGCGCGGAGAAGAGTCACTTCGACTTTTAGGTTTCCGTCAGCCGGGAAAGCCCGGCCGGTCTCACTGCTCCAGAAGTTGAACAGGCGGATGCGCCGCGATTCGCCGGGAGCGACGGGGAAAAGAAAGGTGTGGTTCCCGTAGACGGGGAGTTCTTGATCGGCGACTTTGACCGAGAAATCGAACGCCGAGGCATGACGCTGGCCGCCGTTGCGGATGGTGACCCAGAGTTGGCACAGCGTATCGGCGACGGGATTCTCGGGACTGATTTCCACGCCTTGTAAATCAACCCGCGGCTCCGCGGATTGGGCGATTGCCGGCTCGGCAACCGCAAGTTGAGCAACCAGGGGGAAAGTCAGCGCAAGGGTACACAGACCCGTCAAGATACGGTGTGTAAATTGCATCGATAGAATTGTAGCCGACGACGACAGATGACTCGTTGGCTTCGTTCGCGATGGACGCCAGATGAGCAAGAAGCAAGACGACCCAAAGAACGCTGCGAAAAAGGAGCGAAGCGTCGTTCGTTCCCTGGCGGTGCCCTCGGCGATGGCGGTCGGTGGAGTCGGTGCTCTGCACGCCTTGCGAGCGCTGTTGCACAAGAAGCTGGTTTTTCGCCCCGAGGCCTATCCAGCGGGGATCTGGCAGCCTGAATCGGTGGGTGTTCACGCCCGCGATGTCTGGTTTCGTACCAGCGACGGCGTCGATCTGCACGGTTGGTGGATTCCGCATCGCCGCCCCATTGCCACGGTGCTGTTTTGCCATGGCAACGCCGGCAACATCGCCCAGCAGCTCTCCGCCCTGCGCTACTTCAAACGTCTGCGCGTCAACGTCCTCGCTTACGACTACCGTGGTTACGGCAGGAGTTCAGGGTCGCCCAGCGAAACTGGCCTCTATCTCGACGGCCGCGCTGCCTACAAATATCTCACCGAAGACCTTGAACAGGATCCCACTAAGATCGTTCTGTTTGGGCACTCCCTCGGCGGCGCGGTGGCCATCGACACCGCCCTGGATTGCCCGGTTGCGGCGATGGTGATCCAGTCCACCTTCACCAACCTGAGAGCCGCCGCCAAGAGCGCCTTTCCTGGAGCTCCGCTGCATTACGCCGCCAAGAACCAATTTCGCAGCGTCGAGAAAGTCGCCGAACTGACCATGCCCAAGCTCTTTATTCACGGCGACTCCGACGGCGTGCTGCCGCTCGAGTACAGCCGCGAGCTCTATGCGCGCGCCGTCGAGCCCAAGAAGCTCCTGGTCGTGCCCAATGCCGGCCATTCGGAAGTCCACCGTTTTGGCGGCTTTCGCTATCAGTGGGCTGTTTCTCGATTTATTCGATCCAGCCTTCGTCGCTGACCCGTGGTCTGATCCGTCTCCCTGGCAGGTGAAGTTCCCACAAAGTTATCTCGTCTCGCCGGCGGAGGAGGAGTGTGGGGCCGGGGTCTTCTTCAGGATTCTCGCCCCCCGACTCACCCTCCCGCGGGAATGACGAATAGCTAGCCGAGAAATGTAGGGGAGCCCCTTGCGGGCTCCCGCAGAGCGAATCCGTTTCCCCAGAGAAAAGAAGTGTGTGGGCCGGAGTTTGCCGCAGGATCTCGCCCGTAGGTCACGTCCTTCAATTGAGGGCAGAAGTGAAACCAGAAACATTTACAGGCAGAGAGGGCTGTATCAATTCGCGTATTACATGTAATATCAGTTCGATTCGACTGAGACTGCACTCTCATGAACGAAAAGCAAAAAGAAAAAACATTGACTTGCAGAGTACCTGCGGAGCTTGCAGATCGCTTGAGTGCGGTCGCACAGCGCACACGGCGAACAAAGTCCTTTTTTCTTCGGCAGCTTCTGGTGGACAGCATCGAAGACCTAGAGGATCTCGCCGACTCCATCGAAGCGATTGAGCGGGGAGGTCCGAGGTGGAGTTCCGAAGAGCTGAGGGCGGAACTCGAAGATGAGGCGCGCCGGCAAGAGCGCGCCGTGGCGAATTGAGTTCACGTCATCAGGTCGCCGATCCCTCCGCAAACTCGATCCGCCGGTTCAACTCCGTATTCTCGATGCTCTCGATGTGATTACGATCTTGGACAACCCGCGCAGTCGCGGGAAGCCGTTAAGTGGCGCCTATCGTGACCACTGGCGCTACCGCTTTGGTCAGTGGAGGGTGATCGCTTTTATCGACGATATGAATAGGGAAATTGTCGTGACGAAAGTTGGCGCAAGAAGCGGCGTTTACTAACGAGGCGGACGTTGCCGCCCGACAACTAATCCGCTGCGACCATCAACTTCCGACCCAACCAACCCAACAACACGAACATCCCCAACATCACCCAGTTGTACTTGTGGCCGTACGACGAAGTGGGGAAGTGGCTGCTGATCATGATGAAGATCAGCGGCACCGACATGAAGGTGTTGTGCTTGGATCGCTGTTTGGCGCGCTTGGCCAACGTCGCATCGGGCTGACTACCCGCTTCAGCGGCGGCGACCAGTTGCTTTTGCGCCGGGAGGATGCGCATCCACACGTTGGCGGCCATGATGGTGCCGAAGAGGCCACCGATGTGGATGTAAACGGCGCGGCCGCTCAAGAAATGGGTCAGGCCCCAGGCGATCGCCACGACGAGAACAAAACAGATGAGGATGCCGATGCCTTCGCGGCGGCCCAGCGGCGACATCCATAGGGTGTCGTAGACCAACCAGCCGCCCGCCAGGGTCGCAAGTCCGATCATCGTCGCCATCGCCACACTGGTGTCCGAGCCGTACTCCACCAAAACGCCGCCGGTGTAATAGACCACCCATAACAAAGTGAAGCCGCTGATCCAGGTCAGCGCCGCTTCCCACTTGAACCAGTGTAGGATCTTGGGGAGTTTCTTGGGCGCCAGTTTCTGCTTCTCTACACTGTAGAAACCGCCGCTGTGGATCATCCACAGGCGCCCCTCGAGCTCCTCGTCTTCAACCTCCTCCAAATTGCGATCCATCCAACCGAACAAATAGGTCTGGCCGATCCACATGATGCCGACCACGACGTGAAACCAGCGGGTGAGGAGGTGGAGCCATTCTTTGAAATCGAAGTCCATGGTGGTAGGAGTTTAGCTGTTGGTGGCTAGTGGTTAGTTGCCAGTGACTAGTTGTGACTGGTGACCAGTGACTCGGCTCTTTCCGTTTCTTGGGTGGGTGGGAACCTCCGCTTCCACCGGGCTCGAGGCATCCCCGCAAGCGCATGGCAAGTCGCTGATAGTCCGTCAGGGATCCGGCGCGTAGCGGGGCTGAGGCGAGCGCCTTCTTTTTTGGAGTCTGAGCAGCGCGCGCCGTCCTCTGGGACGGTGGGTGCAAGAAAGATCCCCGCTCCCCAACCAGCCATCCCCGGCCCCACGCCCCAACCCCCGCCGGGGCAGGCCATGGGGATGACGAGTTGGAAACGCCGGGCAGGCCGCGGGGGCGACGTGGGTTGCACCCATCACTCCCTTTGCTACACACTGCCGCCCGTCGATGAGCTTGATCGGACAGAGCCCCCCACGCCCCGACGGCATGGCGAAAGTCACTGGGGCGGCTCGTTACGCCGACGACTTACCCTTCGATGGCCTCTACGGCGCCACCGTGCGCAGTCCGCATCCGCGAGCGCGCATCGACGCCATCCGCATCGACCGCGAAGCGGCGCTAGCAGACACTGTTTTCATCACCGCAGCCGAATTGCCGGGACCCAACGGGGTTCAGCTCATTACCGACGATTGGCCGATCTTGGCGGAGAAAGAAACTCAGCATGTCGGTGAGCCGGTGGTGCTGATTTGCGCCGCCAACCCACTCGAGGCCGCGCGAGCGAAAGGCTTTGTCGAGGTTGAATACTCCCCGTTGCCCGCGATTGTCGATCTGGAATCCGCGGATGCTGACGATCCACTCTACAGTCTGGAGTTCGGTGACTCTGAAGTTGAAGCCGTGCTGGAAAGCGCTGACCGGATCATAGAGGGCACCTACCGTACCGGCCTGCAAGAGCACATCTATATCGAATGCCAGGGGATTACCACCTGGTTTGAGGATGGCGTTCTGACCGTCGTCGGCACCATGCAGTGCCCCTACTACGTTCAGAAGTCGCTCAAGCATGCTTTCCAGATAAGCGACGATCAGGTGCGCGTGTGCGCATCAGCCGTCGGCGGTGGCTTCGGCGGCAAAGAGGACTACCCGAGCATGCTCGCCATCCACGCCGCGTTGCTGGCGCAGGCGAGCGGCAAGCCGGTGCGGATGGTTTACGATCGCCATGAGGACATCATCGGCACGACCAAGCGGCATCCTTCGCTGGTGCGCCACCGCACGGCGGTGAGTGAAAACGGCAGCCTGCTGGCCATGGACATCGACGTGACCATGGACGGGGGCGCCTACGCCACCCTGTCCTCGGTGGTTCTCTCTCGCGCCTTGCTGCATGCCGCCGGCGCCTACCGTTGTCCCAAGGTGCGCGTTCGCGGCCGGGCGCTGCGCACCAACACCGCCACCAACGGGGCCTTTCGGGGATTTGGAGCGCCGCAGACGCAGTTCGCGATCGAACGCCATATGGATCGCATCGCGCGCGAACTCGGGCTCAATCCATTGGAACTTCGCTTGCACAACGCCCTCGAAGCCGGCGATCGACTGCCCACCGGTCAGGTTCTGGACGAAACGACCTCGGCCCGCCTCTGCCTCGAGCGAGTCGTCGAGAAAACCGACTTTCACCGTCGATGGCAGGAGATCGAGTTGGAAAGAGGCCGTCGCGACGATGGAGCCGCGCGTCCTGGGATCGGCTTGGCGTTGTTCTTCCACGGCGCTGGCTTCACCGGCAACGGCGAACGGCGGATGAAGTCGCCGGTTCGGGCTCATTTGCTCAGCGACGGGCGCATCGAGGTGCAGACGGCGATGACCGACATGGGCCAGGGAGCGGTGGCGATCTTTCCCCAGATGGCGCGCGAAGCGGCTGGCCTAGGCCCGGACGATTTGACCTTCGCCGCTCCGGATACCTCTCAGGTTCCGGACTCGGGGCCGACCGTGGCGTCGCGAACCACCATGGTGGTGGGCGGTGCGGTGGTCCACGCCTGCCGCAAATTGCGCGATGAAATCGTGCGCGCTTGGGCCCAAATCGAAGACATAGCGGTCGAAGATGTGAACGACGAGTTTCGTGTGAGGGACGGGCGCCTCAGCGACGGTAACGGCCTCGATCGGTCATTCCGCGACATCGCAACCCAGGTGTTCGACGCTCACGGAGCCCTCGAGATCGAACACCGATACGAGCCACCTGCTGACCAAGACTTCGACGAAACTACTTACCAGGGCAGCGCTTACCCCACCTACGCCTGGGGCGCCAACGTAGTTGAAGTCGAGGTGGATCCGGACACCCTCGACGTCAGGCCGCAGCGGGTCACGGTGGTGTGTGAGGTGGGGAAAGCGATCCATCCCACCCTCTGTAAGGGACAGATCGAGGGCGGGGTGCTACAGGCGGTGGCTTGGGGGTTGATGGAAGAGATCAAAGTGGACAACGGCCGTTACCTCAACGACCGACTTGCCACCTACATCATTCCAACCGCCAAGGACGCCCCGGTCCTAGACGTGGAACTGCTCGAACGGCCGTGGGAGGGAGGCCCGTTCGGCGCCAAGGGTGTCGGCGAACTGCCCATGGACGGCGGCGCTCCCGCGGCGTTGGCCGCCATCGATAGCGCCCTCGGCGTCCATCTCGACGAGATCCCCGCGACACCGGAACGGATCTTCGCCGCCTCCCACAGGGAAGAAGCCTCATGAGGTTGAGTTCTCCATGAAGGTCGAGTTCAGCCTCAACGGCGAACAAATCGCGGTGGAAGGCGGCCCAATGGACCGGCTTCTGGATGTCTTGCGCCGCGACCTCGACTCTACCGGCACCAAAGAGGGCTGCGGCGAAGGGGAGTGCGGCGCTTGCACGGTACTGCTGGACGGAGAGCCTGTTCTTTCCTGTCTGGTACCGCTGATGCAATGCCGAGGCCGGGCGGTTATGACTGTGGAAGGAGTTGCCGAGAGTCCGGGGGCAGCTTTTCTCGATCGCTTCGTCGAAACCGGCGGCGTCCAGTGCGGCGCTTGCACGCCGGGCATCATCGTCACAGCGTGGGCGCTGCTGGAGGACGAGGAAAGGCCGTCACGCGCCGAAGTCCAAGACGCGCTCGCCGGCAATCTCTGCCGCTGTACCGGCTATGAGGGCATTTTTCGCGCCTTGGTTGAGGAGAGGAGGACCCAAGACGGAAAGCCGAACGAAGGAGCGGTAGACAAAGAAGCGGAGGGGCGGTCTTGACCCGCGTCGCCACGCCTTCCTCCCTGGCTGAGGCGCTCGGCTTTCTGCGTGCCGACCCGGAACTGCGGCCGGTGGCGGGCTGCACCGACTTGATGGTCGGCGAGATGGAGGAGCGGTCCGACCTTCCGGGAGTCATAGATCTCTTGGGGGTCCCCGAGTTGCGGGGAATTCACGCCTCCGATGATGGCTTGACCTTGGGCGCGACCACGACCTTCTCGCAGATTCGCAACGCGGCGGAGATCAGGGAGCGTTATCCAGCTTTAGTACAGGCAGCATCTGAGATCGGCGCCTGGCAGATCCAAAATCGCGCCACCATCGGCGGCAACGCCGTCAACGCCAGTCCGGCCGGGGACTCGCTGCCAGTGCTATTGGCCCTTGATGCCGAGGCGATCATCGCTGGCACCCAGGGCGAGCGGCGCATTTCCTACGCGCAATTCCATACCGGCTACCGCCAGACGGCGTTGCAACCCGGTGAGCTGCTGGTGGGGTTGCATCTGCCGACTCCGCCCGCGGGGCTACGCCAGGCCTTCCGCAAGGTGGGCACGCGCGCCGCTCAGGCGATTAGCAAGATCGTCGTGTGTGCGGCAGCTGTTGTCGAGGATGGAAAGTTTCGTGGCGTTCGCTTGGCGGCTGGCAGTGTAGCCGCGGTGCCGTTGCGCTTGACTTCGGTCGAAGAAGAGCTTGAGGGCCGTGAAGCGACCGCCGAAACCGCGGATCTGGCCGGACGCCTCGCTGCAGCCGCGGTCGAGCCCATTGACGACGTACGATCGACTGCCGCTTACCGTCGCCACGTGTTGGAACGCGTGGTGCGCCGCCTGGTCTTGGAACTCGCCCGATGAGGCGCTCCAACGCGGACTAAAAGATTTATGACCCAGAAACCCACTCTCAGCGACAACGAACTGGCGCCCCTCATGGCTCGGCTGGCGACTGCCAACGCAGAGTTCGCTCGCCTTCGTCCCGGTGATTCGGGTGAGCGCCAGCCGGTGCACACCGTCTACGGTGGAGCGCAGATCTTCAAGCGCAACACCGCACAGCGACTCGGCGCCCTGGCGCGCCGAGCCCTCGACGAATACGGCCCGGACGCCGAGACTCTCGCCGAGGTTTTGGATCTAGATCCCCAACTGGCGTCGCGGGTCTACCGCAAGGTTTGCGAAAAACTCGAGCACGAACCGGTCGAAGACTTCCGCATCGATTTCGAGGACGGCTACGGCAATCGGCCCGACGCGGAAGAAGACGCCGACGCCGAGCACACTGCTCGCGCAGCTGCGGCCGGCTTTGCCGAAGGCAGCCTGCCGCCCTTTCTGGGTATCCGCATCAAGCCCTTCAGCGACGATCTCAAGGCGCGCAGCATGCGCACCCTGGACCTGTTTCTATCTACCTTGGTTGCAGAAACCGAGGGGCGGCTGCCTTCCGGCTTCACCATCACCTTGCCCAAAGTCACCAGTCCGGTGCAGGTAGAGACCCTTACCGCTCTCTTGACCCAGTTGGAATCCCGCCTCGAGTTGGCCGCACCAATTTCGTTTGAGCTCATGGTCGAAACACCGCAGTCGATCTTCGACGCCAGCGGCCGCATCGCTCTTCCCGACCTGGTGGCGGCGGGCGAAGGTCGCTGCCGCGCGGCCCACTTCGGCACCTACGACTACACCGCCTCGTGCGACATCACCGCGGCCTACCAGCACATGACTCATCCGGCCTGCGACTTTGCCCGTCACGTGATGCAGGTGGCTTTGGGCGGAACGGGGATTTGGCTCAGTGACGGCGCCACCAACGTGTTGCCGGTGGCGCCACATCGGGCGCCCGAAGGCGACGCTCTCAGCCCCCAACAAGAGGCCGAAAATCGACGCTCAGTTCATGACGCCTGGCGCCTGCACTACGACCACGTTCGCCACTCGCTCGAACACGCCTACTACCAGGGCTGGGATCTACACCCGGCGCAATTGCCGACTCGCTACGCTGCCGTCTACGCGTTCTTTCTCGAGGGCATCGAGGCCGCGGCCGAGCGCCTCAGCAACTTCGTCGGCAAGGCCGCTCAGGCGACGCTGGTGGGCGATGTCTTTGACGACGCCGCCACCGGCCAGGGGCTGCTCAACTACTTCCTGCGCGCCGTCAACTGTGGAGCGATCAGTGAGGAAAGGGCGGTCCAGGACTCCGGCCTTTCGCTCGAAGAGATCCGGGGAAAGTCATTTCTCAAGATCCTCGAAGCCCGCTGGGTTGCTTGATTTGAATCCTCGCAAGCGTTTCCGTTAAGCAATGTCGTAGCGCACGTTAGAAAAGACGTTTAGGAGCTCATTCGCGAGCTTTACAACATTGTTGGAACGTTAGAGGAACTCTCTCCAAGAAGAAGGCGATTTACTCCCGATGGTCACCTAGTGGGAGTACCGGAGAAATGCTCGCCGCACGTCGCTACGGCTTGGAGTTGTTCCAGCGTCGGAAGAATGGCAAGGTGACGGAGGCTTTCAATGGTCCTGGTTGATTGGCTTGGGAGGAAGCCAGTCGGATGCAGAAGAACGGCCAGCGCACCCTGTCGATCTCAAAGCTCAAAAAGCTGATGCGTGATGTGCCTTTCGAAACTCGTTTACCTCTGAAGCACTAGTGGTCGGCACTAGCTTGATCTGCCTGGAACCGACCGATCAGTAAGCATGTCTGCGGTGTCGGATCCGTGCCACGACGATAGAACCATCCTCCAAGCGGTAGAAGATGACCCTCCAGTCTTTGCCGACGCGTAGGCGGTGCGTTCCGACCGGGTGCTGTTTGAGTTGCCGAACGTTACGTTGGTCACCCGTGGCGAGCCGTTGCAATGCGCGCCGCACGCGCCGCCGAACCTGCGGATCTAGCTTTGCTTCCTCGCGCTGAGCGCGAGCATCGAGCAGGACGCGGATGGCCACGTTCAATCGGAAATCGGAGGCAGATCCTTGAGCTCAACTAGATCGGCAGTGCCTGCTTGGACCTCTTCGTAAGATCGTACTGCTGCCTCGTGGTCGAGTTCGTCTTGAAGCTTTTGAAATGCTCTCAAATCTTCAATAGGCACGACAGCGGCTACTTCGCGGCCGTGGTTGGTGATGATTTGCCATTCTCCGGCATGCTCAGCGCGCTGTACGATCGCGCCGAGGTGGCGCCGCGCCTCGGTCAAAGTCGTGCTTTTTCCCATAGATCGTTCCCTCCGTCGTGAAGCGATAAAAGTTTACACTTTTGTCACTTTGAAGGCAACTTGGGATCAACTTCCCCGATAAGTCGAATACCCAAACGGACTCAGCAATAGCGGCACGTGGTAATGCTGCGAGGGATCCTGGACTTCGAACTCGATGACGGCTCGCGGATAGAAGGTGTCGGTTTCCCGCTCGGCGAAGTAGTCGCCGGTGGCGAAGGTCAAGCGGTAGGTCGCGGGGATGATCGCCTCGTCGAGGCCGAAGTCCCCGACGCGGCCGTCTTCGTCGGTCCGGCCTTCGCCCAACCGTCGCCAGCCGCCCGGTTTTTTGATTTCCAGATCTTTGATTTTCAGATCCTTAATCTCTAGCGTGACTACAACGCCCCCTGCGGGCGTACCGTGGGAGATATCCAGAATATGAGTCGTGATTCCACTCATGCTTATTCGCCCCTGTAGGTCAAATCAGTCGTCCTGCAGCAGCAACTTATCCAGCCGTAAATGCATGATTTTGCGTTCCTCGGTTGCCGCAATCGCCAACTCTTCGTCCGGCTCATTTTCGAGTCTCTCCTGCAACGACTCCAGCATCTCGTCGGCACTCTTGCCAGTGGCGCAAACGATAAAGCCGAAGCCGAAGCGATCTCGATAGGCCCGGTTGGCTTCGGCGAGAGAAGAGACGGTGCTTTCCTCGGCGGACTCGACTCCGCTTTGCTCGGTGCGCGACCAGTTCGCCGCGGTCTCGCCTCGGGGGCGTTCGGCCTTCACGCCGCCAATGGGCGGGTGCGCCGCGAACGCCTCTTGCCATTGCGGCGCATCCAGGCGGTCGGCTTCCTCGTCAGCCGTCTTATGGAGGGTCGCGGAATCGGCAAACGGACGGCTGTCGGCCATGGCCTCGGCCCACGACGCACAGCCACAGCAGTCAAAAAAGCGCTTCTTGGCGCGACCTTGGGGAAGCGAGTTAAGTTCTCGCAGCGCCAGTCGCGGCGCCGCTCCTCCTTCAACCAGACCGTAGGCGCGCAGCCGCGCCACGCCGCCGTCTGGATAGGTCTGTAGCCGCAAATGGGTCACTGGACGGGGCAACATTCTCAGCGAGTCGAAAACATGCACGTGGTCGGCGTTGAGTGGTGTTTGGCTCAGGAGCGTTTCCCAATCGGAGTCTGGGTCGACCCCTGGTGCATCTCCGCCGGCTCGCAAGACCTCGACTGAGCAACTCCCGGGAGCGTTGCCCTTGAAGAACGAGGTGTCGACCTCCAGGCGCGTCACCGTTCCTGGAGCGGCGAGGCGAAAGATCGCCCAGTCATTGCCGGGACCCCGGCGGCGCTTGGTCTCCCAACCATCGTGCATTCCCGCGGGGTCGCTGGGATGAAGCAAGTTCTCAGGCGAACTGAAAAAGCGGTCACTCGCCGACAGAACCTGCGCTCCCAGCTCCAGCGCCAGCAGATTGACGGAGTTGGAGTCCGCGAGCCGTCGCGTCGAAGGCACGACCTCACCGTGGACCCGCAACCGCGCCACGCCGCCATCGGGATAAATGCGCAAACGCACGTGACTGGCGCGATAGGGCGAGTCGACCTCGAAGGCGTTCTTGGAGTCCCCGGCCAGGTCGGACTTGGGCAAGATCTCGAACCACTCGACGCCCGAGGCCGTGACCTCTTCAAGCAGCGCGTTCGCCGGCAAGTCGCAGGCTTCGATCGAGCAACTCTCGGGATAGTTCCCCTTGAAATGGGCGGTATCGACGACCACGCCGCGGACCACTCCAGGAACGCCCAGGCGCAAAATGCACCAGTCATGTCCTTCCTCGCGCCGCCGACGGGTCTCCCATCCGTCCATCCATTTGCCACGGTCGGTGTAGCGATCGGCATCCCAGACAGCCTCCGTGTCTTTGACCAGGTTCTCTTTGCCGGCGAAAAAGTCGTCGTTGGCGACCAAGACCTCGGCCCCGAGTCGTTCGCTGGCTAGGTTGGGAAGGTCGAGGAAGTCGTTCATGGCTAGCTGCATGCTGGTCATCGTCAGCATAGAACAATGCAACCGCTTCTGTAGGGGAGACCCTTGCAGGCTCCCGGGCGGGGGCGAGCTCCGCCCCTACATTTGTCTGCGGGTCGGATCGTAGGGGAGGCCCTTGCGGCCTCCCTCGGGCGGGGGCAAGCCCCGACCCTGCATGTGTCTGTGATCGTAGGGGCGCCCCTTGCGGGCGCCCACGCAGCAAGATCTTCGACTCAGTTCACGTCCCCATCTTGGTGACAGAGTTCCGTCGTCGAAGAACCATCCGCCTACCCATCGGAAACTATTCACGTCCCGGTGAGATCTTCTCCGTAACGACTTGCTGTTACCGGCGCCGGCGCGCCTTTGAAGACCGAGTCTTCGCCCGGCGATGCGTTGCTTTAATGGAAGAAGCGGTTGAGACCAACACAGTGCTCGCCCATTGCCTCATGCCCGACCACGCGCACCTTCTAGTCTCAATTGGTTCAGGGGGCTCTTTAGTTCGACTTGTGGGTAGATGGAAGTCTATGACTGCGAGAACTTGGTATGCCACTGGTAGAAGCGGAAGACTCTGGCAACGAAGTTTCTTCGATCACGGTCTGCGGTCTTCAGAATCGGTTGCGACCGTTGCTGAGTACATCTTGAACAATCCCGTGCGCGCGGGTCTCGTTGACGATTGGCGGGATTACGAATTGTCGGGAACGATCGTCGGCCATGACGATCGAGCCTAAACCCCGCCATGACCCTGTAAGGAAGCCCCTTGCAGGCTCCCGGGTGGGGGCAAGCCCCGCCCCTACGTTTGTCTGCGGATCGGATCGTAGGGGAGGCCCTTGCGGCCTCCCTCGGGCGGGGGCAAGCCCCGCCCCTACGTTGATTCTGGCAATGGTGACGCAGGCGTCGTAGGGGCGCCCCTTGCGGGCGCCCGCACACTGTCCTCAGAAAACACCACCTCACCCCGCAGAACCGTCGACCGCACCACACCCAACAACTCGCGACCGGCAAAGGGCGTCACGGAGTGGCGATGTTCGAGCCGCTCACCATCCACAATCCAAGTTTGATCCGGGTCCCAAATGACAAAGTCAGCGTCATGACCGGTGGCAATCCCACCCTTACGATCGGACAGTCCCGCGAGTCGAGCCGGCCCGGCCGACAGCCACTCGGCTAGCCGGTCGACGGTCACGCCACGGCGCCGCGCCACGGTCCACACCGCCGGCAGCAGAAGCTGCAACGAAGCAATTCCGCCCCAAGAGGTGAAGAAGTCCCCAGACTCGAGCTGCTTCATCGCCGGAGGACTGGGGGAGTGGTCGGTGGCGACGAAGTCGATGTCGCCGCTCAGGAGTGCTTGCCACAGCGCTTCTCGCTCCTTCGCGTCGCGGATCGGCGGCGCACACTTGAACTGAGTCTGTCCGTCCTCGATGTCCTCAGCGGCGAAGGTCAGATAGTGCGGACAAGTTTCGACGGTGACCGAAACCCCGGCGTGGCGGGCAGCGCGGATCGTGGCCAGCGCCTGTCCGGTGGCGAGGTGGACGATGTGCAGCCGTAGCCGCGATTCCGCGGCAATGCCGATCAACCCCTCAATCGCTACGACCTCGGCGCGAGGCGGCCGACTCGCCAGGTAGGACGCGTACTCGCGGCGCTGGCCTGGGGAAAGGTCAATCGGGTCGACGATCTCACCTGGATGTTCGGCGTGGACCAGCAGAGGAAGGCCGGTTGCGGCGATCGCTGGTGCCACCTCTCGCAGTTCTTCGAAGCCGATCGCCTCGAATTCGGGAACCCCAGAGTCCACCAGGAATGCCTTGAAGCCGCAGACTCCCGCTTCAGCCAACCCGGAAATCTCGCCAGCATTGCCCGGCACGACGCCGCCCCAGAATCCGACATCTACCCAGCAGTTGTTTTCGGCGGCCTGGCGCTTGCGATCCAGCGCTTCGACCGTGGTGGTTGCCGGGGTCGAATTCAGCGGCATGTCAATCACCGTTGTGATTCCGCCGGCGGCCGCACCCCGAGTGGCGGTTGCAAAGCCTTCCCAGTCGGCTCGACCGGGGTCGTTGATGTGGACGTGGCTGTCGACGAGGCCTGGAAAGACGAGCGAAGTCCCTGCGTCCAGGATCGCGGTCCCTGGGTTGGTCAGCCGACCCGTTTCGATAGCGGCGATCCGGCCGCGCTCGATCCACACGGTGGCCGGCCCGATTCCGTCCGCCAGAGCAACACGCTCACCGGTTACAGCTTGGAGTTTCTCGGGCACGAAGTCCTCAGCTCGATCCTTGGCGAAAGGTGTAGAAGAGCACCAGCGCCACCGCGGCGCCGAGCAAGATGGGGTGCACTTCGCGGCGCCGGCCGGTCAAGAGCTTGAGCGCCACCCACGACACGATGCCGAGGCTGATACCGTTGGCGATCGAATAGGTCAATGGCATGCTGATCATGGTCAGGAAGGTCGGCACCGCCTCATCGGGTGCCTTCCAATCCAGGTTGCGAATACTCCGAATCATCAGCGCGCCGACCGCCACCAAAGCCGGCGCCGTAGCCATTGCCGGGACGGCGATGAGCAGGGGCGTGACGAAAAGAGAAAGCAGGAACAGACCGCTGACGACCACCGCAGTGAGTCCGGTCTTGCCACCTTCTTTGACGCCGGTGGCCGATTCTACGTAGCTGGTCACCGTGCTGGTGCCGAGCAGGGCGCCAGCCGAAGTTCCCACTGCATCGGCGGCGAAAGCGCGGTCAGCGCGCGGCAATTCCCCCTGTTTGTCGAGCAGGCCGGCCAATCGACCGACACCGATCAAAGTCCCGGCAGTGTCAAAAATGTCGACGAAGAGAAAAGCCGCGATCACCATCAACGTCTTACCGGCGAGAAGGCCGTTGAAGTCGAGGGCAAAGAGCGTTTCTCTAGGCAGTTGCGGCCAGCTCAAAAACCGAGCGGGGGCGTCTGCAGCTCCCAGCAGCCAAGCGGCACCGGTGATCGATACGATGCCGATCAGGATCGCTCCGGGAACGCGGCGCGTCATCAGCGCTGCAATCAACAGCAAACCGCAGAGGGCGAGCAGGGCGGGGCGGCTGGTGATGTCGCCCGCGGTCACCAAAGTTGCCGGGTGATCGACGATCCAGCCGGCATTCTGAAATCCGATGATGGCGAGAAAAAGGCCGATTCCGCCGGTGGTGGCGAGCTTGAGCGGCTGGGGAATCGCCCGCAACAGCGCCGAGCGCGCCCCGCTCATCGCCAGCAGCAGAAACAGCACCCCCTCGACGAACACCGCGGCGAGGGCCACTTGCCAATCGATCCCCATTCCAAGGACGACGCCGTAGGTGAAGTAGGCGTTGAGCCCCATTCCCGGCGCCAGGGCGAAGGGGTAGTCAGCCCAAAGACCCATGGCCAGCGTCGCGATGGCCGCTGCTAGAGCTGTCGCCACCGCTACGTCGCCGGCCGGCATGCCGGTCTCGGCCAGGATCTGCGGATTGACGAACAAGATGTAGGACATGGTCAGGAAGGTCGCCGCCCCCGCGCGTACCTCGATTCCCACGGTCGTGCCCCGTTCCTGCAGTCGAAACCAGCGGTCCAGCATGGTGGAGGCAGTCTAGCCGACCCCTTGTTCTTCTGAGCCTGTGTAGAGGAGGGCCTTGCGCCCTCCCGGACGGTCAGTGCTCGTCATCGGCGCGGGCGGGTGTGCGGGGGGCGGGGATCCTTCCATCCGCCGGGAAGACTGTCTTTGGCCCCGCCGGTAGTTGGTTTGGTTTCGTCATCCCCGCGGGTGGGTTGGGCGTGGGGCGGGGATCCTCTCCTATGGCCATCCCTGAGCGACCCCGAGCGAGCACTAGCTGTGCATTCTCAGCACGTTGTTCAGGTGAGTGATCCTACTGATTGGCGGCAATCCATCAAGACTCATGTGCTGACGGTGGAAATTGTAGAAGTGGAGGTATAGCTTGAGTCGCACGCTACGCTGTCGGGAGTCTTGGTGGACCCATCGGTAGGCCCATTCCCGCATCAGGGTCTGGATAAAGCGCTCGGCCTTGCCATTGGTGCGGGGTCGGTATGGGCGTGTTCTGATGATGCCCAGGCCGAGATCTTTGCAGGTAGCGACAAAGCGCTTGGCAATGTAGCAAGGGCCGTTGTCGGTCATCACCGCCCGGACCTGGATCCCTTTGCTGGCAAACCAGGCCACAGCACGACGTAAGAACGCGATGGCTGAGCCCTGCCGTTCATCCGGTAACACTTCGACATAGGCCAGGCGTGAGCGGTCATCCACACAGACGTGAACAAACTCCCATCCGGCCCCAGGAGTGCAGTCGCGCCGGTTGCCAGTGACCCGGTGGCCGACCTTGCGGATTGCCGCCAGCTTCTTGATATCCAGATGGATCAGCTCGCCCGGAAACTGCTTCTCATAGCGGCGCACCGGCTCAGGAGCCTCAAGCGAAGCCAACCGGCCCAGCCCTGCACGCTTAAGGATCCTCCCTACCGTCGAGCGCGGTAAGCCCAGACGAGCGGCGATCTCACTGCCGGTCAAGCGCTGACAACGCAGCTCAATGAGCTTGTGCACGATCGCCTCTGGGGTCCTGGTCGGTATCCGGTGAGGCCGAGACGAGCGGTCCTTGAGCCCAGGCGTACCCTCGGCTCGAAAGCGGGCCAACCAGCGATAGGCTGATCGCTCGCTGAGGCCCTGGGCCTCAGCGGCCTCTCGCACCGTCCATCCCTCCTCAAGGACTCGACGCACTAGCAGGGCTCGACTTCGTGGGCAGCTTCGTGCATTCTCATGAATGTCCATCCGGGTTCTCCTTTGGGTGCTGATCGGTTACTTCCCAATCAGCTTCTCCGAAGAAACTCGGATGGACAACTCCTTTTACTGAACAACGTGGTGAGACAACACAACTAGCGAGTCGAATGGGATTGGGGTGGAGATCTTTGATACCGACAACCATCCCCCAGGTTCCTCGACTCTCTCCGCTTTGCTCCGCTCGCTCGGAACGACAAGTAGGGAGGGCCGCCCCCTACTCGTGATCTCTGCGGCCGGGTGTGACGGGGGCGGGGATACAATGCCCCACCGCATGCCTACTCGCGGCCTTCCTCAGCGCGCCGATCTTCTGCTGCACGGCGGCACCGTCCTGACTCTCGATGCCGACGCCACGGTTCGATCGGCCGACATCCTGATCCGGGATGGGCGCATCGCGGCGATCGGCGCCGATTTGGATAGCCTTGATCGGGGTGACGTCAGAGGCATCCGCCGCCTCGACGTCACCGACTGTTGGGTCCTGCCCGGACTCATCCAAGGGCACGTCCATCTCGGCCAGACGCTCTTTCGCGGCTTGGCCGAAAGCCGATGCTTGCTGCCGTGGCTGCGCGAACGCATCTGGCCGCTCGAATCCGGCCACGATGACGAAACCGCCTACCGGAGCGGCTTGGTCGGCGCCGCGGAATGCCTGCTTTCGGGAACCACAACCGTACAGGACATCGGCATCGGTCCTGGTGCTGCGGGGCTGCTGCGCGCCCTCGACGAATCCGGACTGCGCGTCATCGCCGGCAAGTGTTTGATGGATGACGGCGAGGCCCTACCGACCCAAATGCGGGAGGACACCGATACCACGCTCGCCCATACCGTGGAGTTGGGTGAGTCGTTTCATGGTCGAGATCGGAATCGCCTGCAATATGGCCTCAACCCTCGCTTTATCCTCAGTTGTTCGGACGCGCTGTGGAGCGAGTTAGCACAGATATCCGAAAGTCGTGGTTGGCTGATCCACACCCACGCCCTTGAGCAACGAGACGAAACGGAACTCGTGCGCCAATTGAAGGGTGGCCGGGACGAAATCGAGTACTTCGACGAAAGCGGGATTCTAGATCGCCGCCTGAGCATTGCCCACGGCGTCCAGCTCGAACACGGTCACTACAGCCGTGTCAACGGCTCACGTTTCAGTGTCGTCCACTGCCCCAGTTCGAATCTCAAATTGGGATCCGGCATTGCCGACGTGGTGGGCATCCGCGGAGCCGGCATCCCGGTCGGAGTCGGCGCCGACGGCACTCCCTGCAATAATAATCTCGACGCTCTGACCGAAGTGCGCCTCGCCGGGCTCCTGCAACATCTCAAACACGGCCCTGATTCATTTGACGGCCTGGACGCATTGCGTCTCGCGACGAGCGAAGGCGCTCAGGCTCTCGGTCTGGGTTCGACCACCGGCGCACTGGCCGAAGGACGCGCCGCCGACGTGCTGGTTTTGGACCGGTCACGGCCCGAGTCCTGGAATGACCGCGCCGATCCTCATGACCTAATCGCCTTTTCGAGTTCTCGCGCCGACGTCCGGCACGTCGTGGTTGACGGGCGGCTGTTGGTCGAAGACCGGCAACTCGCGCACTTGGACCTCGGCGAAATCCGTGTCCAGGCGGATCGGGCTCTGGATGCTGTGTTGCAACGCAGCGGCGTCGATCCCGGCCCGTCATGACCCCTCCCGCAGGGATGACGGGGTAGGAACGGGGCTTGTCCCTCCGGGAGCTTGCAGAGGGTCCCCTACGATTCCCGGCGCATTTCCGATGTAGGGGCGGGCCTTGCGCCCGCCCGGACCCCGCAAGAGCCTGCCCCGGCGGTTGGACGCGCGCGGGGCCGGGGGCTCCCCTACGATTCCCGGCGCGTTTCACGATGTAGGGGCGGGCCTCGCCCCCTCCCGCCAACTTTCAAGAGGCCCCATATTGCTTTGTACCGTCCTGGTGTGACCGAAATCATGTGACCGCCGTCATGTGACGGCCGTTATTCCACTACTGCCGGGTCGTCGCTACGATCCTGCCAGTGTGTGCCTGCATGAGGCGGGGCGTACCCCGCACGCTCATGGTCGCCGGACTCTGGGTCGCACTTCTCGCCGGGTGTGGGGGAAGCAGCACTCCGACCAGTCCGCCCAATGTTTTTACGGTCACGATCTTCGAGGACCAGGCTGAGGTTTTGGTCAACGTAGAAAGAACCGCCTATAGCCTTTCGCGGGTCGCAACCGAGCAGCAACTGCGCGCCGTAGCTCGCGGCCACAGCGAGGCGATGCGGGACCTGGGGTTCTTTGGCCACAGAGATCCACAGGGCCGCAATATTGCCGACCGGCTGCGGGACGCTGGCATTCCCTTTCGAGTCGCGGGAGAGGCGCTCGCTCGGGTTGGCGGTTCTGACGATCCGGCCGCCTTCGCCCATACTCAGATCATGAACAGCCCGTCCCACCGTGATGTCATCCTCAAAGAGGGATTCGAAGTCATCGGTGTCGGCGTCGCCCAAAAGGGTGGCACCTACTGGTTTACCCATATCCTGGTTCAGCAATAGAACGGGATCGCGTTCTTATTGCTCCTGGGTTGGCCCCTTTCGTCATCCCCGCGGGGGTTGGGCGTGAGGCGGGGATCCGACTCTGTCGTCCTGAGCGGAGGCCGTAGGCCGTAGTCGAAGGACCTGGGGGTGGGGAGTCGCGTTGCTTTCCGTCAGGCCAATCCCAAATCCTCATACAACCCCTCCAGCGTCCGATAACACCGCCGCCGATGTTCGCCCTCGGACGGAGTCGCATTCCAAGCCATCGCAACCGCTAAGTCGGCCTCCGGATCGGCGAAAGCGACGACCGACCGATATCCACTGTGGCCGAAGGCCTGCGGCGAGGCGTGCGGCCCGTAGGCGTAAGGCATGGTCTCCGGAGCACCTTCCGCTGCGTTGAGGACGAATCCCAAGCCCCAATCCATGTCGGCCTGGAACGTGTGGTCGAAGAGACCGCGACGATGGCGATGACGAAGGTTGGCGATGGCCTCGCCGGGCAAGAGGCGACTGGGTGCGGAAGAACGATTCAGTAAGTCAGCGTAAAACTTCGCCAGATCGCGCATCGGGCCGACCGCATTCGACCCCGGCGACGGTTGCGTCAAATGGCTGGGGTCCGTCCATGGATGCCGCATCCAAGGACTAGAGGCCCATGAGCCCGACTCGGCCGCAGTTTCAGCGTTGTAGACCGGTGCGAGTTGTGGGGCGACGTGCGGAAAGTCCTTCTTCGCTACTCCCAATGACGACTCGGTCATCCCGACCAGCCCGAAGACTTGGCTCTCCAGATACTCCGCGATGCGGCTCCCGGTCACTCTCTGCAGGATCTCGGCGAGGATGAACCAGCTCGACGCCAGGTGATAGCCGGCTTTCTCGCCCGGAACCCAGCGCGGCTCGAGTCGACGCTTGCAGATCGTCGCGATGATCTGTTCCCAAGGTTCGTGCGGCCAACCGGTCGAGAACATGCGAATGCCGGCGGTGTGAGTGAGGAGATGCCAGATGATGATTTTTTCCTTACCACCCTGCCCGAATTCCGGGATGTGCTCGGCGACGGGGTCGTCGTAAGAGACCAGCCCTCGCTGCACCAACTGGGCGATAGCCACCGCCGTCAGCGGCTTGGATCCGGACTGCCACGGCATGCGGTGATCGGGAGTCAGCGGCTCGCCTGGCGACACCTCGCCGAACGCCAGATCAAGGCATTCACCGCCGAAGTCGACTGAGAGTTGCGCTCCCAGATGAAGTCCGGCATCGATGCCGGAGTGGATCAGATTTCCAGTTTTAGGAAGATGTGTAGAGCGCATCAGTTGGGTCCCACTTCGGTGAGCCTAAACTGTGTCATTCCGAGCGTACGAGGCGAAGCCGAGGGAGTCGAGGAATCTGGGAGGGGGCGACCTCTGGTGGGCTCCCGCGAAGGGCAATCCCCCCTACATCGACAACGGAATGCTGGTGTCCGCCGCTCGTCATCCCCGCGGGTGGTGGTTTGGTGGGCGGGGACCTTCTTCATAGTCATCCTGATCGACCCTGAGCGAGCACTAGCGAGTCGAATGGGATCTGGGTGGGGGGTCTTCGATTCATGCGACCACCCCCAGGTTCCTCGACTCTCTCGGCTCTGCCTCGTTCGCTCGGAACGACAACTGTCCCGAGGCCGCGGCGGCAGGCCTATTCGTCATCCCCGCGGGTGGTGGTTTGGTGGGCGGGGATCCCAAGAAAAACGACTCTCTTGGCAGGGTGTATCCTCGCTCCGTGCGCGCCGCCGTCATCCAACTCAACTGCACCTCCGATCGTGAAGCCAATTGGCAGCAAGTCGAGACCTGCGCGCGGGAAGCGGCAGCCGACGGCGCGCTTCTGATCACCACCCCGGAAAACACCAACTTTCTCGGTCCGCACGAACAGAAAGTCGCCACGGCCGAGCCCCTCGACGGTCCCACTGCCAGCCGATTCGCTGCGCTCGCCGCGGACTTGGGCGTCTACTTCCTCCTCGGATCCTTCAACGAAGTCGGGCCCGATTCCAACCACTGCTACAACACCTCCGTTCTCTACGCGCCGGATGGCAGCAGGGTCGCCGTCTACCGCAAGATCCATCTCTTCGATGTCGACATCGCCGACGAAGGGCAAGAAGAGAGGGTGCGTTTCATGGAATCCGACACCGTGGCGCCGGGACGGGAAGTCGTCGTCGCCGGAATCGGTGATGACCTGCGGCTGGGGATGTCGGTTTGCTACGACTTACGTTTTGGCGAACTCTTCCGCGCCCAGGTAGCTACGAATTCTCCTAATGGGGGCGCCAACGTCATTGCCCTTCCTTCGGCTTTCACCGCCCGCACCGGCAAAGACCATTGGCGGCCCTTGATTCGTGCGCGAGCAATTGAAACCCAGTGTTGGTGGTTGGCCCCGGCGCAGACCGGACGCCACGACGACCAGGGACTGCGCCACAGCCACGGCCACTCGATGATCGTGGATCCTTGGGGCGCAGTGGTGGCTGAGATCGCAGATGGTGTGGGTTGGATTGCCGCCGACCTCGATCTCGACCAGGTTGCCAAAGTGCGCCGGGCCATCCCGGTGCAGCAACACCGCGCCAATACGGGTCTTTAATACACCCTTTGATCGGGGCTAGCTGCGCCGTCGATCCAACTCGCGGGCGAGGATTTCGCAGCCGCGCAGAGTGACGTCCGGTGGCGTCGCCGTGAAGCACATGCGCACGTGGTGCGGATAGGGACCGAAGCTGGGTCCGGGCGCGAGGAACAGGCCAAGGTCCGCCAGATCTTCCAGCAGGGCATTCAGGCCCGTTTTGGGGCCGTTATCGGCTGAATCCGTGTCACCTAAACAATCGCCGACGTCCACAAACAGAAATGTCGACCCCTGCGGCGCCGGAACTCCCAGCATCTCGGCGCAGCGGGAGCCCACCTCCTGGTATTTGGCCCGGGCCGAGTCCACCCACTCGAACGCTGCCGGCAAAGTCAAAGTGCGGGTCGCCGCAAGCTGCGATGCCGTTGGCGTCGAATAGAAGGTGTGAGTGCTGATCTTGCGCGCGGCTGAAATGGCCCTACCAGGGCCAACCACGTAGCCGCAACGATTGCCTGCCATACCGTAGGTTTTGGAAAACGAATGGGTCGAAAAGGTGCGCTCGGGGGCGAGACTGAAGGCCGGCCCGACCTCATCTGCAAACTGATAGGCCTCGTACACCTCGTCTGCCAGGATCCAGAGATTGCGGCCCTGTGCCCAGGCGCAAATCGCCGCCACCTCGTCCGCGGTCAGCGCCATGCCCGAAGGGTTGTTGGGGGTGTTCCAGTACACCGCCACCGTCTTGTCGGTGGTCGCCGTTTCCAGCGCGGCGATGATGTCGTCCCCAGATAGCCGCGGCGCGAAGATCGGCACCGGCACCGACACCCCGCGAAACGAGCGCACGATGCCGGCGATCAGCGGCCAGTACGGCGCCGCCAACAGCACCTCGTCGCCTGGATCCAGGATCGCTCCCGCCACCGCCCCCAACGCCCCCGTCGCCCCCGCGGCGATCAGAATCTGGTCTCGCGACAGATCCCATTCATGCCGCCGTCCCAACTCCTCCCGCAGCGTCGACAGCAACTCCGGATGCCCCTGTGGCGCTGTGTAACGGTGCATCCCCGGGAACTCCTCGACCCGCAAATCCTCCATCCGACATCCCTCCGCGGGCTCCATCCAGGTGTCGCCGACGTGGAAGGAGTACACCTCGCCTTTATGGTTGGCGAGTTTTTTTGCGAGGGTGGTGTAAACGGAACCAGTGACGTTAGTGATGGCGGTAGCGAAGGAGGGGGGGAGGGGCATGGGTGGATGGTAATCGAGGACTCTAGATACGTGAAGTCGCGGGGCAGCGATGCCTGGCCGAATCGGCGAGCGTGGCGTTCAAGTGACAACTGCGCGTATCTTCTGATACATTAGCGGCGATTCTTGCAGCGGAACGGATTCTAGTTTGGTCGTGGTACCAAACTTGATGTCGGGCAATACCTAATGTACCGAGGAGAAGCGAAATGGCAGTGATTCAATGCGCGGCGTCCGGATGTGGAGCTACTAATAGAAGCGGAAGGATATTCGCGAGGTGCCCAAAATGTGGTGCTTGGTGGTGCAGTAGGCATGGCAAAAAGGGAAATTCCTGCCCTGGCTGTCGCTACAAGTTCTTAGTGGGACGGTAGAGACATCGTCAGTCAGGCAACGTTTTGGAATCGCTAGCAAGTCTGGCAAGTGAGCGGACTTAGGTTTTGGATCCTCCGAGAAGGCCAACCTGAGGGCCCTTACTCGGAACGAGAAATTCGAGAACAAGTCTGCCCCTCGACGCTAGTAAGTCACGGGAACGAATGGATGGAATGCGACAAGCACCCCGTTTTTGGCGAGTTCCCCAAGGGCGCTCGTGGGTTCCGCAAGCTTGTTCGGACCGCCACAGAGAAGGCGGCGGGCTTCGATGCCCAGTCGGAGCTCGTCACGGACGCTCGGGTGAAGGCTAAGCAGGTCATGTCCTCGGCAGCATCGAAGGCCGTATCTGCTTCCGAAACAACTTCACGCGCAGCTGCGACTGCAAACGAAAAAGCCTATGCGATGCTAGAGACTCAGTGGCCAAAGATCCAGCGGTTCATGCTGAGTTCAGCTCTGCCCACAGTCCGGCGCGGGCTTGAGAGCAAGGACCTCTTTGAGGCGTCGTTCAGCAAAGTTCACGAGCGGTTGCCACTGGCGATTCGACTCGTGGTCAGGCGCAAGTTTTTTCTCGCCTTCTGCGACAGGAAACGAGAACACTTGGTAGCGGCACTGCGAGCTAGGGAACTGAATGGAGAGTGATCAGATGTCTGAGGACGCGACGACATACCTGGCATGGAGATGTATCAGCTCTGTGATGAAGAGAGAAAGCCACCCGTAGTGGCCATACGAGCTGCTAGGAAACGCTGGGGAAATTCCAGTCGAGCACTGAGAGTCAAGAAAAGGCTACCGCTCCTCTAGGCAAGTAATAACCTCGTTTCATCGCACTTGAGAGCAAGACACGGAGAAAAAAACCAGGAGGTGAATATGAGTAGCTGGGCGAATATTAGGCGACACGTGGCATCGCGTTACAAAGTTGCTCAAGAGAGCAAAGGCTTGATCATGATGTTGTTTGAGGTTCCGGGAGGGCGTTCGCAAATGGTGGTCCTCAAGCACATGGTCTTGATGGAGGGAAAGGAAGAGTGGGTGCAGATTGAGTCGCCCTTTGGTCCTCTTGAGGATGTTCCACTTGTACCACTCCTAAGGGAAATTGAAGACACGGTCTGCGGCGGCGTCGGAGCCGTTGGGGACCACGTCACGTTCAGACACGCAGTGCCCTTGGAGAATTTAGATCTGAATGAATTTGAGCGGCCATTGAAACTTGTTACGACGACAGCCGACATGTTGGAACACAAGTTGGTGGGAGGAGACAGGTACTAGAGGCTTTTCGACGACGGTATTGCGTAAAAGTGTGGTGGAAGAGCGCATACCGAAGAATCAAAGAGGTGCCAACTTAAGAACAAAAGAAGGATGCGCGGCTCAAGAGATGGTCTTCTCCGCAACAACTGCATGCTCGCAGATTGGCCGATGCCGTCATGATGGAGGTCGAGACAAAGAGTTTGACTTTCAACCTAGAGTTGGTGACAATGGCGCGGAATTCGACAGAGTGCGCCGTGTTGTTCGTGGCGAAGCACTTGGAAGGAGGCCACCATTCGTGGCGACGCAATTGCACTAGTTATCGACTGGTTGCAAGTTGAAACAACTGAGCAGGCAGAAGCAGCCTATCGGATGTTTGAGTGGGCTGCAGAAGAATTCGAACAAGAAGACTATCTTCCAGCTTCTTTGTCAGAACGTTACTCATTTAAGCAACCTCCCCCACGATATGTGTTGGAAAATCTCACAGAGGTAATCAGCTGTTTGCCCGGAACCGACGAAGAGCCAAAGGAGATTCTGGTTGTTTTTATGTCAACACCAGATCAGTTCGCAGCACGCCTTTCTATTGCTCACGACAAGTGCATCCGCCATTCGATAAAAAAGGTTCTGCTGGTGAACGACTATTTTGACAACCAGGCTCTGCGACACCCGGCCTCGACCTTTCAGGCAATTCATTCGTCGCGTTCTGTGGAGGTCGCGATGATGCTGTACTCGAGCTTTGGCTATCATTTCTTACCCCTATTGGTAGCAAAGGACGTCGAATCATGAAAAAACACGAGGTGTTCTGCGTGGCGTTGGCATGTGCTGCTTTGTTCGGATGCGGTTCTTCGAAAACGGAAGAAACTCAGGTCGACCGAATACGCGTAGGGATCATCCCGATCGCTGAGGTCGCACAACTGTACGTCGGAATTGATCGCGGCTTTTTCACCCAGCGCAACATAGAACTCGAACTTATTCCTATGGCGGGTGGAGCGAAGATCTTGGAGGTCCTAGGGCCCAATGGCGTAGACATCGGGTTCTCAAACGTGGTCTCGCTAACTTTGTTTCATGCCCAAGGTATGCGTTTTGTCGCTCTTGCGGGAGCCTCCTATGAAACGCCGGCAAACATCAACCACGCAATTTTGGTTAAGGCGGAGTCTGTTATTGAGTCTGGTGCTGACCTTGAAGGTAAAACTGTTGCAGTCAATACCCTGCGAAACATCGAAGAACTAATGCTGAAACGTTATCTAGATGGCTTTGGGCTGCAGGACGAAGCTGTCATTTTGAGGCCAGTGCCGTTCCCGGTGATGAACACGGTACTTGAAAAAGGGGAAGTTGACGCAATTTCCACGGTCGAGCCATTCATAAGCTTGGCCGTTTCGTCAGGCAAGGCACGCGTTCTCGCAAATCAATACTTGGCCCTTGAGGACAAGGCGCTCGTGGCAACCTACGTCACCTATGAGGAATGGATCGATAGCAACCCAGATCTGGCGGCGAGATTTGTACAGGCTTTCGACGAGGCGACTCAATATATTCATGACTACCCAAGCGAGTCGAGAAGCATCATAGGGAAGTTCACAAAAATTCCCAAAGACTTGCTGCCCTCGGTTGGCCTGCCACTTCTAGAGAGTAATGTGGCTCCGGAAGCTATATCGAAAGTCGTTGAGGAGTTGATGTTACGCGGCTGGATTGAACGAGAGATCGCTGCAAGTGAGCTATTGAGAAACCCCCTCGACTAGGTATAGTGCTTGAGTTCAAGGCAGTAAGCTTTGCCTACCCGAGCCCTCCCGTCGAGGTCGTTCGCAATCTTTCATTTCTCGTAAGACGTGGAGAGGTTGCTTCTCTTGTTGGTCTATCAGGGCGTGGAAAGAGCACTATTGCGAGATTGGCTCTCGGATTATCTCGACCCGACGAAGGTCAGGTTAACTGGGATGGGGATGAAGTTCGACCCTCGAACCCAGATCTTGCTGCAGTCTTTCAGAATTACAATGAGAGCCTATTCGGATGGCTCAGTGTATTTCGTAACGTAGCGCTTGCTGCTAGCCCAGCGCTGTCAGAGTCGGCTCTGAAGAGGCTTGTTAGGGATCGAATAGCTTCGGCAGGCCTAGAGAAGGAGAGCCAAAGCGAATCTTTTCTCAACCGTGGCTTGTACGGCTTAAGTGGAGGACAGAAGCAAAGAATTGCGTTGGCTCGGTCCTTTGTCAATAAGCCTGGCTTATTGGTCTTGGACGAGCCATTTGCGTCACTGGATTATGTAAACCGAAAAAGACTGCAGCAAATAATTATGAAACAACGGCAAGAGTGGGGTCAGGCGATCTTGCTCGTTACTCACGACATCGACCAGGCTGTAGAGATGTCGAGTTCCGTCATCATTTTGTTTCAGCCGGGACAAAGTCCAAGAACTACACTGCTTCCGACCCCAGTAGAAGGCCGTTCACTAGACAGGCTCGCTTCAAGTAGGGAACAGGCCTGGGCTATGTATCGAACCGAAATAGATCGTGTCCTGCGTGAAGACATGGACTATCCGAAGGAATCGCCAGTCCGAAGCGACTTGAATGGCTAGCGTGAGACGAACTCGTCGATTTGCGGTCGGTACCGTGAGCGTATTTTCATTTGTTGCGCTTTGGGAACTCCTTCTCCGCGCAGACGCTATCAATAGCATCGGCTTTTCCTCACCGTTGCGAGCTCTCGTTCACTTGCTAGAGGATCCAGGTCCGTTGTTATTCGGGCTCCTGACTACAATGACGACTGCGTTTCTAGGTCTTTTTCTGGCACTGGCGATTGGGCCGGTCATAGCGGTTACCATGGCTCGAAGCGAACTCGTACACTCGGCGGTTAGACCACTCGTTGACTTTGGTAGACCATTGCCTTCGTCTGTGATGATCTACGTTGCAGCCGCAGGTCTTGGCATTGGGCTTCGCTCGAAATTATTTGTCGTCGCGTACGGATGCGTATGGCCTGTACTGATTAACACGCTTGAGGGAATGAATTCGTTATCGCGTGAGGCCACAGACTCGCTTGAAACATTGGATTTACCGATACTAGCGAGGATCAAATTCGTCTATTCGAGGGCTGTGTTACCGAGTCTTCTTTCGGGAGTCCAGGTCTCGGCAGGAGTAGCACTTATCCTTTCAATAACGTTTGAGATGTTGTTAGGAGCGACCGAAGGGCTAGGCCGTGTTATTACGATAGCGAGCAACTCAGCAAACTACGACCTGTTGTATGCGGCTGTTCTTGTGGCGGGGCTCGGGGGAATGTGCATGAACTTATTGGTGGAGAAGGCATGCACCGCACTGAAGATCCTATTGAGGCCCGACATTGCCAGGTAGGTCACCCTTTGTTGCAGGGTTGTTTATCGCATTTACTTGGGGAGTCGGCGAGGCCGTGGTCGCACAGTCGCGTACCTGGACCAGCGAGGAGATTCAAGAACTCGTTTACGCCCTCAACACGAACGATAAGTCCTATTTCGATCAACTTAAGGCAAGCATCGATGGCATAGAAAGCGTGGACCTTAGATCGGTCAATCTCTCAGGCCAAACACTCACGAACGTATCGGTGCTCGCGGAGATTGGTGCCGTCGTGCACTTGGATTACGCGGTCTTTGACGAGGCCGAACTCAATAATGTTGACCTGAGCCGCGCGCATCTGTCGAACGTTAGCGCGAAAGGGGTGGTGCTCTCTGGTGGCACGACCTTTGACTACGCTCGCCTTGATCACGTTGATTTCGGCGAGAGCAATAGATCCGACGCACCGATGATTGCAGACGTGTCATTTTTGCAAGCGAGGCTCAACAACGTCAGATTTAGAGGAACTCTGTCGAATGTCAACTTTTTGTATACCACATGCAAAGGCTGCGATTTTTCCTATGTTGAATTCTCGGAATTGAACTTCGGGAACGCTCAGCTTGAGAGAGTCGATTTCTATCAAGCGCAGGGCGTTGGCTTGTTCTTTCCGGGGGCTCGCTTAAGCGACACCTCATTCAAAGAAAGTGTGTTCATCAATGGAGGGTTTGACGGGGCTGAGCTTCAAGACTTAGATTTCAGCAATTCTCAAATCACCGAAACCACCTTTGTAGGCGCCAGAATCTCTGTGCCCAAGATGGCTGGCTGGGATTTCGAACACCTCGATTTTCGCTACTTGCTGTGGCCAAATGGAGCAAAGCTGGATGATAAGACTGAGCACGGACCGACCGCAGCCCGCACAAGACACTGGAAGCTTGAGCGTCGCCAGCAGCAGAACTCTTATACGCTTCTCGCCGAGAAATATGCCGGGTACGGCTATCACGACTTGGCTCAACAATTTCATGTTTATGAGAGGCGGGTTGCACGGAGTTTGAAGGAAAATGGCTTGGCTCGATTCTTTGACTGGATGCTCCATGATGTAACGCATGGTTACGGGGGGGCTCCGGGAAGGTTATTCGGTTGCATAGCGGTGCTCATTTTAGGTTTTGCGGCCTTTTATTCCGTCTTGGGGCTCCTAAACGTTCGGTGGTGCGGAATTCAGAAAGCCGAAATGGAAGACTCAGAGCAAACTGAAGCGTATTTAACTCGCGCTGAACAGAGGTCTGTGAAGGGCGTGCTCGTTAATAGCCTCTTCTGCAGTTGGCAGATGTTTTTCTTCCCATTAGGCCGGTTCCTTAAGATTCCACAAATGGTAACTTTGTTGAGGTTGCAGGACATAAACTACAAGCCAGTGTCCTACGCGAGAATCGCATGCTTTGTCGAAGCTATGTCAGGGCTTTGGATAACCTATCTCGCAGTGACAGATCTGTTAGCAGTGTTGAACGTGTGACGCGTAAAGCGGCCCTTGATCTTCCGGCAATGTGTAGCTGAAGCCCCCCCCACGACGAAAGACCGAAGAGGCGAAGAGGTGCCAGCTGAAGCCCCCCCCACCCGGAAGAGGTGCCACCCGAATAATGGGAGTTGAAGGAGTGGGTTTGCGTCTCTTAGGGCATGGGAAGGAGACTTCGCTTCATTCCGGTTGAAGATACGCTGGTTGAAATCACAACGCGGACGTTTCAGGGCCGGTATCTCTTAAAGCCATCGCCTGCAGTCAATGAGGTCATTCTTGGCGTGATGGGCAGGGCGCAAAGGCTCTACCCGGTGGAGATCCACGCTTTCGCCTTCATGTCCAACCACTACCATCTGCTGATCTCGGTACGTGATGCTCAGCGGATGGCGCAGTTTGTGGGCTATCTCAACAGCAACATTGCTCGCGAACTGGGTCGTATGCATGGCTGGAGTGAGAAGTTTTGGGGCAGGCGCTATCAGGCCATCGTCGTGAGCGATGAGGCGGCTGCGCAAGAGGGGCGGATGCAGTACTTGCTTTCGCAAGGGGTTAAGGAAGGGTTGGTCTCTGATCCGAGGCAATGGCCTGGTGCACAATCGGCCGAGGCGCTAACCAAAGGCCAAACGACTCTCACGGGACGGTGGCGTAGGCGCACTCATGAGTACTGGGAGAAGGTACGGAGTGGCCGCAGTCCGGCAGTCTACGTGCGCGAACGAGTGCATTTGGTTCCTCTTCCCTGTTGGGCGCACCTGTCCCGCAAAGTGAGAGCGCAGCGCATAAGAAAATTGATTGAGCGAATAATCGAAGATGGACTAAGAAAGGATACGGTGGAAGGCACTGAGCCTTTGCCGGATCGCACAGCTACGCATCGCCCAATCAGGATGAAGAAGTCCTCGGCACCGATGTTCCATTGCGCTTCGCGGCAGGTGAGGCAGTCTCTGTACCAGGCATATGGATACTTCGTTAGCGCCTATCGGGAGGCGTCAGAGCTACTGAAAGCGGGGAATTTAACTGCCGCCTTCCCCTCGGGGTCTTTCCCGCCTCCTAGGCCATTCGTCGCCTGAGGGTCCGCGCCAAGTCAGATTGAGTCGGATGCTGAGTCGGCTGCTGGGGCTTCACGCGCCAGGGCCGCGCCGCCAGGGCAGGCGAGCTTTACTCATCAAGGTGGTTAGACTTACGCCCCCATGTCCGGACTTTATGAAACCGTACTCCAGGCTGCTCAAGGCTTGGCTGTAGTGTCGCCAAAACCGCCAAGAGCGTCGGCAGCGGTGGTTTCGTATCGACGGATTGAGGACAACTCATTATTCGGGTGGCACCTTGAGGTGTTGTGGATGCAGCGAGCCAAGGCGCAGCGGTTCATGGGCGGCTGGTGGGCGTTCCCCGGTGGAGGGTTGGCCTCGGGGGATGCGGCGTTGGAGGTTGTCGGGGAGGTGGCGGTGCCGCCGGAGACGGATCCCATGGGGGCGTTGCCGGAGGCGATGTTGGATGGGATCGAGTTGGGGGAGTTGCTGATCCCGGGGCTGGTGGCGGCGGCATTGCGCGAGCTGGTGGAGGAGATGGGATGGTGGGTCGGTGAGGAACTTGTCGAGGTGAACGAGGCGGATCTCGCCCGATTGCGTCAGAAAGAGACGACGATCGCAGATCTGGCCGAGAAGTACGGGCCATTCGATGCCGGCAAGCTGACCTACGCCGGGCGTTGGCTGACCCCACCTTTGGGGCCGATGCGTTTCGACAACCGGTTCTTTCTCCTCGATGCCGATGGGCTCGAGCCACGGCCTTGGGAGCGAGAGGTGGAGGCGGCCGAGTGGATCGATCCCGGAGAGGCTCTGGAGCGATGGCACACAGGCGGGTGCATGATCGCCCCACCGGTGCGCCACTTGTTGCGGGTGTTGGCAGAGGACAGTCTGGATCGGCTCGATCGGCTGGTGGATCCGCAAGAAGCCAATCTTGGCCCCTTCCGGCGTATCGAGTTTCAGCCCGATGTATTGCTGTTCCCCCAGCGCACACTGACGTTGCCGCCGGCCGCAACCACCAACTGCGTTGTCGTGGGTGGTGAGGAGCGCATCCTCATCGATCCCGGATCTTCGTTGTGCGAAGAGCAGGAGCGGTTGCTGCGGGGCCTAGATGAGCTCGAAGGCGGGCGAACGTCCATCCGCGAAATTTGGCTGACCCACCACCACCCTGATCACATCGGCGGGGCCAAGGCCTTAGCTCAAGAACTCGGCGTTTCGATCGTGGCCCATCCCATAACAGCCGAACTCCTTCGTGGGCGCATCGCCATCGATCGGACAGTCGAAGACGGTGAGCGCGTCGCGCTCGCTGGCGATCCGGGAATGGAACTGGAGGTGTTGCACACTCCTGGACACGCGCCAGGGCACATCTGCCTGGCAATTGTGAACCCAAGCTCTGAGGTCCCAAATTCTGGGGCCCCAAATTCTGAGGCTACAGCAGGGCAGGATCGACGTTGGGTCCTGGCCGGTGACATGATCTCGGGGGTGAGTACGATCATCATCGATCCCCCGACTGGCAACATGGGCGACTACTACCGTTCGTTGGAGCGTCTGCGCGATCTTGACTTTGGCGTCATGCTGCCCGCCCATGGGCCGCCGATGCTGGACGGGCATGCCGTGTTTGAGCGCACATTGCGGCACCGCCGCAAGCGCGAGGAGCGCATCCGCGAGGCCTGGGAACGTGGCGTGAGGAAGAAAGGTCAGTTGGTCAAGGCCGCCTATGACGAAGAGCTGCCGCCGTTTGTGGTGCCCCTCGCGATGCGTCAGGTCGCGGCACATCTAGAGCATTTGGAGTTGGAGCGCCTAGACCGCAAGGAGGGTCGGCGGGAAGTTTCGGGGGACCTGCCAGCGTGAGCGGTTTCGACTACCAAGAGTGGGTGGCGGAGGCGATGGTCGCGGTGGCTCGCCGCGCCGTCAATCAAGTGGCCGAGAAGGGGTTGCCCGAGGGGCACGGCCTCTACATCACCTTCGACACTCACGCGCCTGGGGTGCACCTTCCCGACAGCTTGCGGGAGCGCTATCCGGAGCAAATGACGGTGGTGCTGGAGCACCAATTTTGGGAATTGGCGACGGACGACGAAGGCTTCGACGTGGTGCTGGCTTTTGGCGGCCAACGGCAATCGCTGCGCATCGCCTGGCCGGCGATTCGCGGTTTTGCCGATCCTGCTGCGGACTTCGGCTTCGAGTCTGTGCTCACCGACGGCACGCTCGAAACGGGAGGCGACGCGAGCACTGCAGCGACTGAATCCTCGACTTCGCCGGCGGTAGTGAGCATCGAGGAACGCTCGGCGCCAACCGGAGAAGAGGCTGCCGACGACAACGAACCCAAGCCGGCGGGAAAGCCGGAAGGGAAAGTTGTGCCATTTCTGAGGCCGACGGAAGAAGAATAGTGGTTAGTGGATAGTGCTAGTGGCTAGTGATGAGTGACGGTAGAACGAGTGACGACGTGGCAGGTGACGGAGGAATGAGTGGCCGGTGACGGGTTGAGTCGGCGCAAGTCCGAGCACATCGATCTCGCCTTGGATCGGCGGATGCAGGGCGAGGAGCGGTATTTCGACCGCCTGCGGCTGGTGCACCGAGCGTTGCCTGAGATCTCGATGGACGACGTCTCGACGGTGAGCGAGCTCGCCGGCAAGCCGCTGGCCGTGCCTCTGATCATCACCGCCATGACCGGTGGAACCGACCAAGCCGGTGAGATCAACCGCAATCTGGCCGCGGCCGCCGAACGAGTTGGCGCCGCACTGGGACTGGGGTCGCAACGGGCGGCGATCGAGGACCCTGCCCTGGCTTCCACCTACCAAGTGCGTGACGCGGCGCCCTCGGTTCCGATCATCGCCAACCTCGGCTTGGTGCAACTCAATTACGGCTACGGACTGGACGAATGTCGGCGCGCGGTCGAGATGGTGGACGCTGACGTGCTGGCGTTCCACGTCAATGCTTTGCAAGAGGCGATTCAGCCAGAAGGACAGACCGACTTCTCCAACTTAGTCGAGAAGGTGGCGCCGATTGTCGAGGGTCTGCCGGTGCCGGTCATGATCAAGGAAATCGGACACGGGCTGGATCGGCACAGCGTCGAAGGGCTGTATGAAGCTGGTGTGCGCATGTTCGACGTCGCGGGTAGCGGAGGCACCGACTGGGCTCGGATCGAAGCTCAGCGCGCGCGCGATCGCGAACTGGGCGAAGTTTTCTCGAGCTGGGGAACGCCGACGCCGACGGCGATCTCCGCGCTGGCGACGATCGAGGGCTTGCAGTTGGTCGGCAGCGGCGGTGTACGGACCGGGCTGGACGGGGCCAAGGCGTTGGCTCTGGGGGCCGAATGGGCGGGCGCGGCGCAACCGTTTTTGGCTCCGGCGATGGAATCCGCGGAAGCAGCCGCCGAAGAAGCCGAGCGCTGGATCCGGGAGCTACGCATCGCCATGTTCTGCAGTGGCGCCCGCACAGTCGAAGAACTGAAGCAGGTGGAGGTAGTTGCACTGTGAGCGATACGGCGCGCAAACGGAAGGATGCGCTACAGACCGAAACTCTGCAGACCGACACTCTACAGACTTGGGTGGACCGGCTGGCGGCAGGGGAGGTGCGCCTGCGCGAGCTGCCGGAGACGTTGAGCCAGGCTGAGCGTGCCGAGGTGCGCCGCCGCGCCATCGCGCGCATCACCGGAGCCTCGACCGAGCATTTGGCGAATTATTCGTTCGACCCGGAGGTCGCCGGGGCTCGGCACTGCGAGAACTTGCTTGGGGTAGCGCAGATCCCGATCGGCATCGTCGGTCCGGTCAAAATCCGCGGCGAGATGATGAGTCCGGACGAACCGGTGTGGGTACCCCTGGCAACGACCGAAGGCGCTCTGGTTGCCAGCGTCAACCGCGGCTGCCGCGCGGTCAACGAGGGCGACGGCGTAACGGTGATGGTCGAGGACGTCGGGATCACCCGCGCTCCGGTCTTTCGCGTCGCCGGTTTGAATGAGGCGCGCCAATTCGTCGATTGGGTTGAGGTCAACTTCGAACGCATTCGCGCCGCCGCGGAATCCACCAGCGGACACTTGCGTTTGCAGGAAATCCGACCGCAAATTCTCGGCACTTCGGTATTTCTGAGGTTTCGCTTCCACACTGACGACGCCATGGGTATGAACATGGCCACCATCGCCGTGGATCACGTGGTGCGCGAGCTGATCGCGCCAGAGATCGGTTCTGAAATCGGCGTCGAATGCGTGGCGCTTTCCGGCAACTATTGCGTCGACAAGAAGCCATCGATGATCAACTTTCTCGAAGGGCGCGGCAAGCGGATCTACGCCGAAGCTCACATCAACGCCGAAAGCCTGGCGCAGTGTCTCAAGACCGACGCTGAAGCGCTGTTTGAAGTGCAATGGCGCAAGAATCTGGTGGGGTCGATTGCGGCGGGGACGCTGGCCTACAACGCCCACTTTGCCAACGTGCTGGCGGCATTCTTTCTCGCCACCGGACAGGACCCAGCGCAAGTCGCTGAGGCCGCGATTGGGGTGACCACCGTGGACCGCAGCAACGGCGGAGTCCACATCGCGGTCAATTTGCCCGATGTGCCGCTGGGGGCGGTGGGCGGCGGCACAGGCTTGGCCACCCAGCGCGAGTGTCTGCAGATCCTCGGAGTCGCCGCCGACCCCGACGCGCCCGGTCAAGCAGCGATGCGCCTCGCGGAGATCCTCGGTGCGGCAGTACTCTGCGGAGAGCTGTCGCTTCTGGCCGCCCTGACCTCTTCGGATCTGGCGCGCGCGCACCGCGAGCTGGCGCGCGGCCCCCAAGACGACTGACGGCCGAAAACTGCCCACTGACCACTGCCCACTGACCACTAGCACCAACCACTAGCACTAGCCACTAACCCGTGAAATCAGCGCAAGCATCTTGCCCCGGCAAGGTCATCCTCATGGGTGATCACGCGGCGGTGTACGGGTTCCCGGCGGTGGTGGCGGCGATCGGGCTCCACACAACGGCGACGGTCGCTGAGGCGGAAGATTCTGGAGTTGTTGCCGATCTGGTCAACTTCGGCGAGCGGCGACTTTGGACGGCCGGCGAGATTGAGGAGACCACCGTCGCAGCTCAAGGCCACTGGCTGACCTACTCCGAGGATCCCACGCCGGAGCGCCTCAAGGAGTTGGTCGGGGAGGGCGGTGCACGGCGGCTGATCAAGTTGGCGATTGGAGAAGCGGCGAGACGCCTCAATCGCAATCCGAGCCACCTGACTTTGCGGATCGAGTCCGAGTTGCCGATGAGTGCTGGGATGGGCAGCTCGGCTTCGGTGGCTACCGCCATCGTTGGGGCGCTATATGGTTTCTGGAGCCAGGCGACAGATGGAGTCGATGTTGACGTGGTTGCCGAAGTCGTCGGAGAAGTCGAACGGCGGCAACACGGCTTTCCGTCGGGCATCGACCACCACACCGTTCTGCACGGTGGCGTGGTTTGTTGCGAGCGCAACCGGCAACGGCTGTCCGCGCGGCCGGTCGACGTCAACGAATCAGTCCTGCCCGTAGTGGTGAGCACAGGAGCGAGTGAACAGAGCACCGGCGAGGTGGTTGAAGATATACGCCGACGCACCGGTGGCGCCGAGTACGTCGGGTGGCAGCGCATGGCCGGGTTAACCGAAGCATTCCTCGAGGCTCTGGGCAGCGGCGCCGACCCGCGTCCTCCCGTGCGTTCTTATCAGCGGGAATTGGAGAAAATCGGGGTTGTTCCGGCTGCAGTTGCCGATTGGGTCCGGTCCTGGGAAGATCGTGGCGGGGTAGCCAAGGTGAGTGGAGCCGGGGCCATCCGTGGGGCGGGCGCCGGCTGCCTTTTGGTTTATTCCGACAGCGATTTGGGCGTAACCGTTCCTGGGCCCGACTTGCCGTCGGGATGGCAGCGTTGGAATGCGCCCTTGGGCGGCCCGGGGCTGCAGGTCACAGTTTCATGAAGCCTGGACGCTGAGCGTTACAGACGCCAGGAACAACGGGACCGAGGCGTTACGGGAACCAGGTACGTCGGAAAGCTAGCCACATCGGAAAACTAGTCACATTGGAAAACTAGTCGCATCGGGAAGCCAGTCGCATCGGGAAGCCAGTCACATCGGGAAGCCAGGCACCAGAGAAACCAGTGCAACGGAAAGCCACTGCCATCGCGCCTTCGAACATCGCTCTCATCAAGTATTGGGGCTTGCGCAACGAGGCCCTACTGGTACCGCACAACGCCTCGATTTCGATGACCCTGACGCACGCGCGGACGCGAACAACTGTTGAGTACGACCCCGAAGGCGAGGGCACGGAGGTGTGGCTGACCGAAGACGGTGCCGCAGCTTCCGCCCCTGACGGCTTTCGACAACCGGTGGTCGCCCATGTTGAAAAGATCCGCGAACGACTCGGTATTGTCCGCGGCGGCTTCCGAGTTCAGACAGAAAACACTTTTCCGGCCGCAGCCGGGCTGGCGTCGTCAGCCTCGGGATTTGCCGCGTTGGCGGTGGCGACTTGCGGTGCGTTGGGGCACCACCTGGGTCAACGCGAAGGTCCGGGGTTTGCGCTCCTCGGCGGTTCCGGTTCGGCCGCTCGCTCACTCGCCGGCGGTTACGTGCAGTGGCCGTCGCGGGGTTTGCGGGATCAGATTGAAGTGGTGGCCCCGTTCGACCACTGGACCTTGTGCGATGTCATTGCGGTGGTGAACGCAGAGCCCAAAGACGTTTCGTCTCTTGAAGGTCACAAACGGGCGTCGTCGAGCTCGCATTTTGCGCGACGTCTCGAGTTGTTGCCGGCGCGCACCGAGATCGTGCGCCGGGCCATCTTGCAAAAAGACTTCGAGCGACTGATCAAGGCGGTCGAGGAAGAAGCGATGGAGTTGCACCTCATCGCCATGTCGGCAAAGCCAAGAATCATCTATTGGAAACCGGGAACCCTCGATGTGTTGGCAAGGGTGGAGGAACTGCGCGACGGTGGAGTGCCGTGTTGCTTCACCATGGATGCCGGGCCCAACGTCCATGTGCTGTGCGAACCGGACCAAGAACAGGCGGTGGTCGATGCCCTCGACGATCTCGGAGTGGTCGAGAGGGTGATCCGCGATCGCACCGGGCCGGGCGCTCGTTTCCTGGACGAGTCGGCAGCCTCGTCCTGAATCCGACTTGACCACTACTTGAATCCATCATGAGTACCTCCCCAGGCGCCGCAGCTAGCGCCGTCACCCTGGTCAAATTGGGCGGCAGCGTCATTACCGTCAAGAGCGGTCGCGAAGAGCTGCGAGCCGCAGTCGTGAAGCGCTTGAGTTCGGAGCTGGCGACAGCGGCGACGCCGATTATCGTCGGTCACGGCAGCGGATCTTTCGGCCATCTTGCGGCGTCTGAGACCGGGGCGAAGGACGGCAGGTTCAACGCGGATCAAGAAGAGGCGGCGGTACAGACGCAACTCGCGGCTCGTCGTCTACACAGTCTGATTTTGGACAGTCTGGTGGCGGCGGGGATGGCTCCCGCCAGCATGCCGCCCGCGGCTTGGTGTCATTGGGGTGACGACGAGTTGCAGGCCAATTCTTGGGTGTCGCTGCACGCCGCCCTTGCGGCAGGGGCGACTCCCGTGACCATGGGGGACGTGGTTTGGGTCAGCGATGGTTCGGCTCGCATCGCCTCGACCGAGGAGGTGTTTCTGCTCATCGCCGCGCAGATTCCTGTCGAGCGGGCGATCTGGGTTGGCGATACCGATGGCATTTTGGATTCTGAAGGCCGTACCGTTGCCAGGCTGACCGGCGATGAGGAAGACGTCAGCGTTGGAGATTCGGCGGCGGTGGATGTCACCGGGGGCATGAAGTTGCGCTGGCAGACGGTGCGGCAGCTCGCAGCGCGAGGGATTTCGTCGTGGCTGATCAACGGTCAGCGTGAGGGGGAACTGGCCAGCGCGCTGAGCTATGGAGAGGTGGCGGGTACGGTGGTTTCGGTAGATCGGTGGTTCGCTAGATCAGGGGTTTCGGTAGATCGGGCAGACTCGGCCGCCGACTAACGCGCCGCCATCTCGGCCACACCCCGCCCCGGAGCGATCAACTCGAACGAAAGCACCTGATCGGCGAGTAGTCGCTCGTCTTCTTCGTCGTGGGTGACGACGACTGCCGCAATCCCACGCTCTTCAACCAGGCGGCGAAGTTTGGGCAGAAAGGCGCGCCGGGCCGGGCGGTCGAGGGCGGCAAAGGGCTCGTCAAAAAGGAGCAGTTGCGGCTGCGTTGCTAGGGCACGGGCGATTGCCACTCGTTGTTGCTGGCCGCCCGAGAGAGTCGCCGGCAATTCCCCCAGCAACTCTTCGACGCCAACCAGCGCCGCTAGCTCTTCGACCACCGCGTCGCGTGTTTTCTTGTCGACCCCGAATCCGATATTGCCAGCGACGCTGGTGAAGGGAAACAGAGAAGGTTGTTGCGGCAGGTAGGCGAGGTTGCGCTCGTGCACTGCCACACGGTGCCCGGTTCTGGCGCGATCCCAGACGCTTTCGCCGAAGACGACGCTCCCTTGGGTCGGGGCGAGTAGCCCAGCGACGGTGCGCAAAGCTAGGGTCTTGCCGACTCCGGACGGCCCCGAAAAGACCAGCACGCCCCGCTCGAGGCGGAAGTCGGCTTCGACGCGATGGCGACGATCGGGACTGTCCGTCGCGAAGTGCGCTTCCAGACTCATGGGTTGCCGGCCTTGTGCACGGGTTTGCGTCCGTTAGCCCCCGCGATCGCTTGACCCCAGTGGGCGCTCAGGGTCGCCACCGCGACCGAGAACAGCACCATGACGATGACGTAAAAAGCGGCGCGTTCGTCTTCACCAGCCTGGTATGCGGAGTAGATTTCGAGCGGGATGGTGTTGGTGCGTCCGGGAACGTAGCCGGCGACCATCAGGGTCGCGCCGAACTCGCCAATGGCGCGAGCCAACGCCAAGGCCGAGCCGGCGACGAGAGCTCGCCAGGAAACCGGAACGGTGACTCTCAGGAACACTCTCAGCGGATTCAGCCCCAGACTGGCGGCGACTTCCTCGAACTGGCTCGGCACCGCGGAAAAGGCCGGTTGCAGGGTCTTGGTCAGTAAAGGGAGGGCGGCCAGGCTGGAAGCCAGCACCGCTCCCAGCGGCGTCAGCAGGACTTGAATCCCGAGCGATTCGAGGGCGCCGCCAATGGCGCTGCGCGGGCTGAAGCTTCGCACCAGCAGGTAGCCAACCACGGAGGGTGGAAGCACCAGCGGTATAAACAACAGCGTGTCCCAAAACCGGGCTCCGCGCAGTCGGCCGCGGGCTCCGAGCCAGGCCAGGAGGCAGGCCGGCACCAAGATCAGCGCCAGCGCGGTGACGCCGATCTGAAGTGACAGGCGAACCGGGAACCAATCCAAGATCACGTGGTGAATCCGTGGCGGCGGAACAACGCTTGTCCGGCGTCAGAGCGCAGAAAGTCGAGAGCGCGTGTAGCGAGTTCCGGCTGCGGCCCGCGCAGGGTGGCGGCAACGACGCGCGGTCGGTCCGCGGTCGGCAGCGATTCGACCACCGTCAAATTCGGAAACCTCCGCGCTTCGGTGGAGTAGACAATGCCGGCTCGCGCGCTGCCGGCTTCGACGTGGGCGGCGATGGCGGAAACGTCGGCGGTGTAGACGAGGCGATCCGCGAACGCCGGTTCCAGTTGTCGCTGGCGCAATACCTCGAGCGCGTAGCGCCCGGCGGGCACGTAGCGGGGATCGCCGATGGCTAGCAAGCCCTCGGTCTCGGCGAAGCTATTGAAGCTGTCGATGTCAGGTTCTGCGGCGATCAAGACCAACGAATTGAAGGCCACAGTCGCCTCGTCTCCGGTTAGCAGGTCGTCTTGTCGCAAGGTTTCGAGAGGCCAGGCTGCGGCGGCCAGAACCAGATCGAACGGCGCTCCTGCTTCAATTTGCCGCACCAGGGTGCCGGTGGCCGCGGTCGCCACTTCGATATCGAATTCGTTTTCGAGCGCCGCCGCCAGATCGTTGGCGACATCGCGCAAGCTCACCGCCGCGGCGACTCGCAAAGGCCTCGAATCGCCTTTGCCACAACCTCCCACGGCCATCGCCAGACAAGCCGCAGCAAGAATCAAAAGCTGCGCGGAGCTGCGGCCGAGGCGGGTTTTCATACCCGAGAGTCTAGTTCGATTCGCTGCCTGTATTCTTGGCCGGTGACAGCTCCTGCTGACTTACATCAGTTTCTGGACATCCTGCGGCGCGCCGGAGAATTGACCGAAGTTGACGCCGAAGTGGATCCGCGCCTTGAAGTCGCGGAAATCCACCGCAGGGTGATTGCCGCCGACGGTCCGGCTTTGCTCTTTCGCCGCACCAAGAACTCGGATTTCCCCATCGCCACCAACCTCTTTGGCTCGCGGCGGCGGCTCGAGTTGGCCTTCGGCGATCCGTCGGTGTGGGTGGAGAAGGCGGTGTCCCTGCTCCAAGGGTCGATGCCTCCCGCGCTGTCCGATCTCTGGCAACGTCGCGATCTGGTACGCAGGCTACTCAGCCTGGGGATCAAAACTCGCTCCAATGCGGCAGTTGCCGAAGTGTCTGGGGAACCCCGGCTGAGCGGGCTGCCGGCGCTCACCACCTGGCCCGAAGACGGCGGCCCCTTCCTCACCTGGCCCAATATTCTGACCGAGCCCCCCGGAGGCGGCCCTCCCAACCTTGGTGTCTACCGCATGCAGGTCTACGATGACTCGACCACCGGGATGCACTGGCAAATCGGCAAGGGGGGCGGCTATCACCTGGCTCAGGCTGCCGAGCGCGGCGAGAAGCTGCCGGTGACTGCGTTTCTGGGCGGACCCCCGGCCATGATTCTGTCGGCGGTGGCGCCGCTCCCCGAAAATGTCCCAGAGGTCCTATTGGCTTCGCTGGTGCTGGGCGGGAAGCTGCCGGTGTGGCGTCCCCCCGTTGGACACCCGGTTCCCGCCGCCGCTGATTTTTGTCTCGTCGGCACCGTCGATCCCAGCGAAAGCCGTGCCGAGGGGCCGTTTGGCGACCACTACGGCTACTACTCGCTCGAGCATGAGTTTCCGGTGTTTCGTGTCGACCGCATGTACCACCGCAAGAATGCCGTCTTTCCCGCCACCGTGGTGGGCAAGCCCAGGCAAGAGGATTTCTATCTCGGGGACCTGCTTCAGGAGATACTGTCGCCGATCTTTCCGGTGGTGATGCCCGGCGTGCGGGACCTGTGGTCGTACGGTGAAACCGGATACCACTCGCTGGCGGCGGCTGTGGTTCGCGACCGTTATCAGCGCGAGGCTTTGGCGAGCGGCTTCCGCATTCTCGGTGAAGGTCAGTTGTCATTGACCAAGTTCCTGCTCTTGCTGGACCGACCGCAGGACCTGCGCCAGTTCCGTTCGGTTCTGGAGGATTTGCTGGCGCGGACCGATCCATGCACCGACTTGTTTGTCTTCGGCAACACTTCGATGGACACGCTCGACTACGCCGGCCCGCGCATCAACCACGGTTCGAAAGCGCTATGGGCTGGCGTCGGCGAACGCGTTCGAGAGTTGCCGGCTCGTTTTTCGGGTGGGCTTCCGCAAGGAACCGAGAAAGCGGAGGTGTTCTGCCCCGGTTGCCTAGTGATCGAGGGTGCGTCCAAAGCGCAAGCTCCGGATCTTGCCCGCCAGGTCGCCGCGTTTTCCTCGTTGGCGGAGTGGCCGCTGATCGTCCTCACCGAAGACGTCGAGCGCGCCGTCGCCTCCGAGGCCAACTTCCTGTGGACGACGTTCACGCGCCTCGATCCGGCCCAAGACCTCCACGCGGGGAGTGCCAACATCGTCAACAATCACATCGCCTATGAGCTTCCGATCGTGTTGGATGCTCGTCTTCCCGTCGGTTTTCCCGATGAGCTTTTTGCCGACGAGGAGACATCCGAGTTGGTGAGTCGCCGGTGGAACGAGTACTTTCCGGACGGTCAGGAAATGGGCGACGCAGCCCACGGTCATTTGCAGCCGTCCTAGCGGCCACATTCCCCGATCAGCGGCGAATGTGGCGGAAGCTGTATGCTACGGGCGCTTATTGGCAGTACGCCTTCGGGCGGAGGAATGGAGCGATGCAGGCGAATGAAGCGACTGCGGTGATGGCGAACCCAACTGGCCAGGCGGCCAAAGTGGAGCGCGTTCTCGAACGGCACCTCAAAGGCGAGGATGTGCCGCGCTTTGCGGTGAGTTTTCCCGACGGGTCGAGTCTTGGGGCCGGAGGAGCACCCGGCGACCCGGCCAAGTTCACCATTCATCTGCGCAAACCCTCTGCGGTTTCCGCGCTGGCTTCTATGGATGAGAGCTCAATCGGTTTGGCCTACCTGGCGGGCGACATCGATCTTGAGGGTGATCTGATCGAGGCGCTGTCGCTGCGCACGGCGTTGAGCGATCGCCAGCCGTGGTGGTCGTTCTGGCGCTTTCTGACTCCTTGGCTGCGGGGTCAAGTCGGCGCTGACAAAGAGTGGATTCCGCAGCACTATGACTACGGCAACGAGTTCTATTTCACCTTCCTCGACAAAGAAATCGGCCTGTACTCGCAGGCGCTCTACCACCAAGAGGACGAGACTCTCGAACAAGCGGTGGTCAACAAACTGGAGTACATCATCGATGCTTGCCGGCTCAAGGAAGGCTCCAACATCCTCGACGTCGGTGGTGGTTGGGGAGCAGCCGAAAAGTACCTAGGGCAACGCGGCATCAACTCGACCATGCTCACCCTTTCCCACGAGCAGTTCAAGCATCTGGACGCGTTCGCCAAGAGCCACGATATGCCCTGTCAGTTACAAGCCGAATACGCCGACATCTTCGAATACGAGACCGAAGACCCGTACGACGCCATCATCATTCTCGGAGTGATGGAGCATCTCCCCGACTACGAGCGTCTGTTTCAGCGTTTCGAGCACCTGGTGCGCCCTGGCGGCTTCGTCTACATGGACTTTGCCGCCAATCGCAAGAAATACGCGGTGCGGTCCTTCACCTACCGCTACGTCTTCCCTGGAAACCACACGCCGGTGGTTTTGCCCGAACTGTTGGCGGCGGCGAACCAAACATCGTTCGAGCCGGTGGCGGTGCACAACGACCGCCGTAGCTACTATCTGACCCTGGTCGCCTGGGCGCGCAATTTGGAGGCGAATCGGGAGCAATTGGCGGAGAAGTTCGGCGAGCGGGTGGTGCGCTTGTTCCTGCTCTATCTGTGGGGCTGCGCCCACCAGATGGACCGTACTGGAACGCTCGAGAGCTTTCGCTGCGTCTTCCAGAGATCGATCGATCAGGGTTCAGAGGTCGTCGGGCTCTAGGCTGCCCCTCTAGCCGCGGAACTGGTCTGGAGCCAGAAACGCGCTCAGATCATTCGCGAGGTGTCTTGCGGCCTGAGGTTGGGTGCCGGCTTACCTTCCAAAGCGAGGCGGGTGTCGGTGTCGGCCAAGTGCATGCGTTTGACCATGTCCCGGTACCAGTCTTCGCCGTGGTAGTCGTCGAATAACGGGTCGACAGCGATAAAGCAAAGGTGATTGTCGTGGTTGTCGTACGCGCGCTGGAGATTCTCCACTGCGGCTTCGGTATCGCCGAGGTGGAGTTGCAGCGCCGCCAGGAAATAGGGCGAGACGTAGGCCTCCTCGGTGTTGCGCAGGGACTCTTCGACGGCGCACGCCTCGTCGACCTTACCGGCGCCGGTCAGCGCGCATCCGTACATGCCGCGGGTGGTCGACAGAGGCATGGTCTCCACCGCTTTGGCGCCGTGGACGATCGCCTGGTCGTAGTCACCTTTGCCGTAGTAGTTCCACATCAAGAATAAGTCGGCGACCGGAAACGAAGGGTCGAGTTCGAGGCACGCGTTGACCTCATCGATGGCGATCTCGAACTGGTGGTGGAAGTAGAGCAGCCAACCGGTGCCGGAGACGACGATCGCCGATAGCGGATCGAGAGCGCGAGCTTTTTTGACCTGTTCCAAACTTTCGCGCAGGCGACCTTGAATCACCAGCAAGAACGAGTACCAGAAATAGGCGTTACCGTAATTGGGATTGATTTCGATGGCGCGCTGAAAGTGCTTGGCGCCCTGACGCCAATCGCGCTCGTAGAACGAGGCGGTCCAGCCCAGGGCGGCTTCGGCTTCGGCAAGACCGGGATCCAGTTCGAGCGCTTTGCGAGCGGCATTCTCGGCTGCTGGAAACCCCTGCTGTGGATCGACGAAGGAATAAAACGCCAGCATGTTGTAGGTGTCCGCTAGGCCGGAGTAGGGCAGCGGGTAGTCGTGATCGAGTTCCAGGGCGTGCTTGAAGAACTCGATGCCCTTTTTCAAGCCCGCTTCATAGCGCCGGTTCCAAAAGTAGCGGCCTTTGAGATAGGCGTTGTAGGCGTCGATGTTTTGGGTGCGAGCCTCGACCAGTTTGTCGTCTTGGCCGATCAGCTCAATGCGCAGTTGCCGCGCGATGGTGCGAGCGATTTCTTCTTGCAGAGCAAAGATGTCCTCGATCTTGCGGTCGAACACACCGGACCAGGTTTGGTATCCGGAGGCGGTATTGACCAACTGGGCGGAAATGCGCACCCGGTTGCCGAACCTGCGCACGCTGCCTTCGAGGACGTTGGCAACTTTAAGTTGTTCACCAACCTCCCGCACGTTGCCCGAGTGATTTTTGAAAGCGTAAGCAGACGTGCGCGCCGCGACCGCCAGTCCTTCGATCTTGGCGAGCACGGTGGTCAATTCTTCTGTAAGCCCATCGGCGAAGAACTCATTCTCGGGATCTGGGCTGAGATTGCCGAATGGCAGCACTGCCAGAGACGGCCCTTGGGGATCGGCGATTCCGACCTCTGTGAGATCGGTGTATGCAGCGGTCTCCACCGCCTTGCGTTCCTCCGACAAGCGGTGCAGCACGGTCAGCACCGTCTCCATCTTCTGCACGCGGTCGTCGGGCTCGCGTTCGAGCATCCGGGCGATGAGGTTGACAAGATCGTTGGGGGCGACCTCGCGCAGTTTGGAGATCGCCATCGGCGCCTGGGTCAGGATGCGGTTGGCCGTCTCATAGACCGACTTGCCTTTGAACGGCAGCTTGCCGGTGAGCATTTCATAGCAAAGGACACCGACGCTGAAGATGTCGGCACGCGAATCGGCATCCTTGCCCAGCAGCAGTTCCGGGGCCATGTATCCGACGGTGCCGAGGACCGCTCCGTCGGACGTCAATCCCGTCGATCCGTCGCCGCTCTCGGTACGAGTCACCCGAGCCAGACCGAAGTCGAGAATCTTGATGGTGTCCTGAGGAGTCACCATGAGGTTGGTGCTCTTGATGTCGCGGTGGACGAGACCCTTGGCGTGAGCGTCCGCCAGCCCGCGGCTGGTTTGCAGGGCGAAATGGTAGAAGTCGTCGAGAATCAACGGCGAACCGGAGATGTGGTCGAACATGCTCTTACCTTCGATGAGTTCCATGACGATGAACGTATGCCCATCGATTTCATCGATCTCGTAGATGGTGCAAATGTTGGGATGATTCAACCGCGACGCGGCGCGAGCTTCCCGCAGGAAGCGAGTCTTGGCCGCTTGATCGTCGGCGTACTGGGAAGGTAGAAACTTCATCGCCACTTCGCGACGCAAGCGATCGTCGCGAGCGCGATAGACCTCGCCAAACCCCCCGCGACCGATAATACTGAGGATCTCGAAATTTCCGAGCCTCTGACCAACAAAGGACACTAGTGATTGACCTCTCCGAGCAATCCCAACCGAGGGTAACGAGTGTATCTCGGAATGACGGTTTTCCTGTGGTACGGTCCCCCCACGGAAGTCAGCTCGTTAGCCACAACGAACCGAAGAGAGAACAAGCCATGGAACACAAACCGGGAGCTATCAATTGGCCGACGACCATTTTTTTGTTCGGCGCGCTGGTCCTTGGAATTGCCGGGACCTGGTTTTACGTCGCAACTTGGGGTTGGACGACCTTTGACACTGTACTGTTCATCGTCACCGGTTACGCAACCGGGTTGGCGATCACCGTCGGATACCACCGCCTGTTTGCCCATCGCTCGTTCGAAGCACACCCAGTCGTCAAGGTGGTCACGGCAATGGTCGGCGCTGCCAGTTTTGAGGGTTCGGCTTTGGGCTGGGCGTCGGAACATCGATACCACCATAAATATACCGATCAAGAGGGCGACCCCTACGATCCCTATAACGTCCAAAAGGGGTTCTTTCACGCCCACGTCGGCTGGTTATTGCACTATCGCAATCCTGAGTTGTCGAGGGACAACGTTGCCGACTTGGCGCGCGACCCGTTTCTGGCTTGGCAAGACCGGCATATTCGCCCGATCATGTTCGCCATGGGGTTGGGTGTCCCCATACTGATCGCTTTGACACATGCGGCAATTGTAGGTCGTCCGCTGGTTGCGGGATTGGTCTCTGGGCTGTTCGTCTCGGGTCTTCTGCGCGTGTCGGTCATTTTGCAGTGCACATTTTTCATCAACTCACTGTGCCACTATGTCGGCCGTCAACCCTTCAACTCGGGCGATAGCTCTCGAGACAGTGGACTGGTCGCCTTTCTCACTTTTGGTGAGGGCTACCACAACTTCCACCATACATTTCAGACGGACTATCGCAACGGATACCGGGGTTGGCACTTCGATCCTGGCAAGTGGATTATTTGGTCGCTGTCCAAGATCGGATGGGCTCGGCATCTGCGCAGGACGCCGCCGGAGACCATCGAACTAGCTCGATTGCGGGAGGTTCGCCGGCGTTTGGAGCTCGGACGTCGCGCCGGCGTTGAGGCGCTTTGGGCGCGCCTTGAGGGTCTAGAGCAGAAAGTCGACAGCCTCCACATCGAGCTGCGAACGGCGATGCAGAACGCGCGGGTGTCCACCGGCGACAAGTTGCGCAAAGCGCAGAATGAGCTGGCGCGGCTGCGGGAGCGTTTCGAGGCGGCTCGCGATGATTGGTACGCGACGGCCGCCGAAATCGGTCGCGTGTCCGGCTGACGCCGATGTCGATCTCGATTGATGCGTTTAGGGATGGGCTGCGCCATTTCGCGGCGGGAGTCACGGTGGTCACCATCCGCGCAAGGGGTGAAACCCACGGGTTGACCGTCTCGGCTTTCACCTCGATCTCGGCGGATCCGCCCTTGGTGGCGGTGGTGATCGCTCGTCGCCACTACGCCCACCAGCTCCTCGACAAAGAAGATGCTGTCTTTGCGGTCAATATCCTGGCGGCGGATCAGGAGCCGATTTCCAATCGCTTCGCCTTCACCAAAGACGAGGATCGTTTTGCCGTCGGCAGTTGGAAGACCGCCGCCACCGGGGCGCCGGTGCTGGAAGATGCGCTGGCGTGGCTGGACTGCTCGATACACGCCCGGCACGACGCCGGCAGCCACACCATCTTTGTCGGCCACGTCGAAGCCAGTGCGGTGCCGCGCGCCGACGAGGCTCCACTGCTGTATTGGAACCGCGACTATCGGCGCGTGGCCGAGTCGGTCTCCGACGAAGAAAGTTAATTAGAAATCGAGCGAGCGGGTATGAGGGCTACGCCGATTCGGCGTAAAGGTCCTCAATCTCACGGGCGTAGCGACTGTTGATCACGGCGCGACGCAGCTTGAGGGTGGGGGTCAGTTCGCCGCCATCGATGGAGAACTCGTTGGGCAGCACGGCAAATCTCTTCACCGTTTCAACCCGCGCGAGTTTGCGGTTGGCGTTTTCCACCGCCTTTTGAAGGTATTTGCGGAGCTTGGGGTCGTGAGCCAGGTCGGTCAGGGCGGTGGCTTTGCTGCCCAATGACGTGGCGCGCTGCAAGGCCATGTGTGGGTCTAAGGTCAGCAGGGCGACTAGAAACTTGCGGCGATCGCCGACCACGACCGCCTGCGCCAACTCTGGAATCTCGAGCAAAGTCTGTTCGACCGCGACCGGGGCGATGTTCTTACCTCCGGCGGTAATGATCAGTTCCTTGCGACGCCCGGTGATCTGTAGAAAGCCTTCCTCGTCCAGCTCTCCGAGGTCGCCCGAGCGCAGCCAACCGTCCTCGGTGAGCGCTTCCTTGGTCGCTTCTTCATCGCGGTAGTAGCCCGCAAACACATGCGGTCCGGACATCTGGATCTCGCCCCCGTCACCGATGCGCAGTCGAGCGCCCGGCACGCAGCGGCCAGCACGGCCGATGCGGAAATCGGTGGGGGTGGAGAAGGTGGCGGGGCCGGTGCACTCGGTCATGCCGTAAACCTCGAGCAAAGGGATCCCCAAGCTGAGAAAGAAATCGAGGGTGGCTTGGCCGATGGGTGCGGTGGAAGTCGCGCAGACATGCGCGCGGTCCAGTCCGAGGCGGCGGCGCAACGGCATGAGTACGAGTTTGCGGACCAAAGGAGTCATCAGCGGCGCCTTCTCACCGTGCTGCAGTCGGCAGCCGGCCTCGAACCCGACCGCGCGAGCCCAGCGGAACAGGCGCTGCTTCGTTTTTGGGGCCCCACTGACCTTGGCTTCGATTCCGGCCTGAATTTTTTCCCATACCCGCGGCACGCCGAGGAAAAACTGCGGACGCACCGACTGAAGGGCATCCCCCAGATTTTCAATTTTGGGAACCATCCACGACGACGCGCCGACAGTCATCGGCGCGATCAGGGAGACGATCTGCTCGGCGATGTGACAGAGAGGCAAGTAACTCAGCACGCGGTGCTCGGGAGCGAAGTCATACGACTCGACCAACCGTTCAGCGGTCCAGGTGGCGTTGTGATGGGTCAGCATCACCGCCTTGGGGTGTCCGGTGGTGCCCGAGGTATAGATCAACGCGTAGAGATCTCCCGGTCCGACCGCCTCTTGACGAGCACCAACCAGTTCGGCGTCGAACCCACCGTCGCTCGGCTCAAGGTGCGACCAAGGAGAAGCGCCGTCGGCGTCGCCTTCCATTAAGACCACCGGCAGCCCACGCTGGCGCAGCCAAGAACGATGCTGCTGGAGAAGCTCACGATTCTCGATCACCATCAATTTCGGCTCGGAGTGGCCGATGATGTAGGAGCACTGATCGGGGCTGGCGGTGACGTAAAGGCCCACCGGGATGGCTCCCGCGAGCACCGCGCCCTGGCAGGTGAGAAACCACTTGACTCGATTGGCCCCCAGGATGGCGACGCGGTCGCCGCGCTCGACTCCCAGCGCTGCCATGCGCGTGGCGATGGCGCGGCTACGGTCGTAGTAGTCGCTCCAGGAGATTTCCGACCAGCCCGATTCGTTTGGGGAGGCCAGGGCCGTTCGCGCCGGATGGCGCCGTGCAGTGGCCTCAAACAGTTCACCGACCGTGTTCACGGCGCAATTATCTACAAATTAGAGGGTCGGCAGCCAGCGGGCGTGGCGCAGTGAGGAATAGAGAAAAGGCCGGCCCCGAAGGACCGGCCTTGTTTAGAGCCTATTTGATCCGCAGCCTACTCAGAAGCGAGGGGCGGAATGCGCAGGACCTGACCAGGGTAAATCTTGTCCGGATCGCTGAGCATCGGCTTGTTGGCCTCGAAGATCACCGGGTACTTGGAGCCGTTGCCATAGTGATCGCTGGCGATCTTCCACAACGTGTCGCCCGACACGACGGTGTAATAGGTGGCCTCGGGCTCCGGTGTGACGACCTCAATCTGGTCGTCGACCTGAGCGACTCCCTCGGTGTTGCCGACGACGAGGACGACCTTCTCGCGGTCGGCCTGCGACTGTACGGTGCCGGTTACGGTGGCAACGCCATCGTCAAAGGTGATGTTGAGGTTCTCGACCTCAAAGCCCATGTCGGTGACAGCTTGGGTCAAAGTCGCTGCGACGGAGGCTTCTTGTTCCTCCTCTGAAGGACCGAGCCCGAACAGCTTCTGCCCTGCGCTTTTTACAAAATCGATCAATCCCATTGGATTTCTCCTCCTACTGAGTTGGGGTTGTGATGGTTGTCTTTCTTACTTAACGACGGCTGAAGAGCTTGCCCAGCAGGCCGACTCCAGCTTTGGTTAGATCGTCTTTGACGTCGCCGTCGCCATCCTGATCGAGGAGGGCTCCGAGGACGCCGAGGTTTTGTGGCGGCTGGCGGCGAATCTGGCGACGCTCGTGTCCGAGCAGGTCGGCGAGGCCGCCGGCATCGAGGTTGTCACGGCGCTGTTTCTTGCCGAGGTAGGCCAGCACCATCGGTGCGAGCATCGAAAGAAGCCGCGCGATTGCAGCTCCATCCAGACCGGTCGATTTGCTGAGTTCATTCTCGACCGACTGGCGCCGGCCTCCCAAAACGTGGCCCAGAATCGCATCACCCATGCTGGTCTGGCCGCCACCCAAGAACGAGCCGAGGTCGTTCAGAAGGCTGCCATCATGGTCTTTGCGCAACGCACCATGAAGCGCGTCAGCGCCCTTACGGTTGGTGGCGTTGCCACCCAATGCTCCCAGCAGAGTGGCCAGGGCGGCGGGGACGGCTGACTGCGTTTGGCGCTTGTCGGCGCCGAGAATGCTGGCAAGCTGACCCATTTCGGCACCGCCGATCTGAGAGGTTAAAGCTTCAAGAATTGAGGACATAAACGGTTCCCTTTAGATAACAAAGACGGCGGACTCCACATTGGCTTGTCCGTCCAACGAATTCTCTCACATTTTACTTATGCTCGAAAGTGACAAAAGTGCAAAAAGTCACGATTTGTCGGGGTAAAATGGTCTTATTGGAGGGCCGTTGAGCCATGACAGCCGGCGGCTTGATGTGTTTTCGCGTTTTCCGGCCTGACGTTTCGGTCAGGTGCCCATTGCCAAGGAGGATTGAAGCATGAAAAGGACAACCCCATTTGGGGCGCTCACACTGAGTGCGCTGGCGCTGTTACTGGCGCTCAGCGGCCCGGTTTTGGTCGCCCAAGACGTCGCCACGGAGGAGTCGGCGGTTGAAGAAGCAGCGCACGACGCTGTGGACGCAACCTATGATGCCGTCGATGCCGCTACAGAGGGAGTCGAGGCCGCCGGTGAAACGGTCGGCGAGGCTGGCGAAGAAGTTGCCGAGGCCACGGGAGATGCCGTGGACGCCGCAGAGGAGGTCACAACGGGCATCATCGACCACACGGTGGGTGAAGGCCGCAGAGCGGTCGAGGCGACCCGTGATGTGGTCGCCGAGGGAGGTACCGGTGTCGTCGAAGGCGGCAAGGCCCTGTGGACTGACGGCGTGGTCAAGACGTTCAAGCGCATCGGTCCGATGCTGATACCGATCCTGATCGCTTTGGCGATCTTGCTCGTGGCTTGGATCGTCGGATCGATCATAGGTGGTTGGGTGACCAAGGGCCTTCGAGCGACGGATTGGGACAACCGACTGGCCGCCAACACTGGCATCGAGAAAGTCGCCGAAGGTGACATCGAAGCGACCGCCGGGACGGTCGTCAAATGGGTGATCATGCTAGGCGGCTTGGTCGCCGCGTTCAACTCCCTCAACTTGGGCATGGTCGCAGCCCCGATCCAGAACGTTCTCACGCAGATCGGCTCGGCCGTGCTGTCGTTGCTGCAGGCTCTACTGATCCTGGTGGTGGCATGGTTGATTGCCAGCGCTGTTCGCTTTTTGACCTCTCGGGGACTTGCCGCGGTCGGCTTCGACAACTGGGCCGGGCGCTACATTCCCGAGCGCGTTGTCGAAGGTGAGCGGGTTGGCGCCAGCGTCCAGGTCGGCAGGTTGCTCTTCTATCTGATTCTCGTTCTCGCTCTGCCGCTGTTCCTCGAGGCCCTCGGCCAAGAGTCCCTGGTGCAGCCGATCAACGAGATGTTCAGTAAGGTCTTTGCCTTCATTCCCAACATCATCGCGGCGCTAATCTTGGTGGTCATTGCCAAGTGGGCGGCGACTTTCGTGCGTGAAGTGGTCGTCAACCTGCTGGCGGTTGCCGGTCTCGATCGCTTCGCCGAGAAATGGGGCTTCAACACCGGCGGAAAGGCCCTCTCCGACATCATTGGTGCGGTGGTCTACTTCTTCGTTCTCATCCCGATCTTGATCGCGGCGGTGGACAACCTCGGCATCGACGCAATCTCCGGTCCGGTGAAGGCGACCCTGCAGCAACTGCTGTCAGCGGTGCCCTTGGTGTTTGTCGCCATCATCGTCATCGGCATCGGTTACTACATTGCCAAAGCGATTCGTGGAGTGGTGCAGAGTTTTCTCGAAGGCGTCGGCTTTGACAGCCTGCCTGAGAAGCTCGGTCTCGGCTTCCTCAAGCCCAAGGAAGGGCGCGCTTCGTTGTCGGCGATTGCCGGAGCCGTGGTCATGGGCGTCATTTTGCTGCTCACCGCCGAGCAGGCGCTTTCGACCCTCAATATGGACGAACTCGCGCACATGGTGGGCGGTCTGTTGACCTACCTGCCCAACCTGCTGGTTGGCCTCGCCATCATCGTCGCCGGTCTCTCGATCGGTGCTTATGTCGGCCGCCTGATCAGCGACCTGTTGTCCTCCCATCCGCAGGGCAAACTGGTGTCGATGATCGCCAACTACTTCATCGTCTTCTTGGCCTTCAGCATGGGCCTCAGCCAGATGGGCGTCGGCGAAGAAGTGGTGCAAGTCGCCGTCTCGGCGGTGCTTGGTGGTGTTGCGTTGGCGCTGGCCCTGGCCTTCGGTCTCGGTGGACGCGACAAGGCAGCTCAATTCCTGAACCGTCGTCTCGACGACTAACTCAGGAACCCGTTCACAACTTCAGGCCCGTCGCTTCGGCGACGGGCCTTTTTGTTGCCAGTCGAGGTTGGTTACGAGAGGCGATCTTTGGACGCCCACACACCCTTGCGGCCGCGCACTTTGCGAATGAACGCCTTGCGGCCGAAGTAGTGGCCGAGCTGGCGCAGCCAGCCGCGAGTGGTGGCGGGGAAGAGGTCTTGGTCGACGTGGGACATGGATTGGCCCAGGAAGTGCGAGATGACGGGAATTTCTTCGCCGATGTCGAGGGCATCGGCGGTACCTGCGCCGACGTTGAGCCAGCCTTCGTAGACAGACTTGTCGCCCACCCATTCGAATTCGGGTTCGCCGAATTCCTCAGCCGCCAACTTGTAAAAGCGTTTGTCTTTCTTGGGGTCGAGTCCCATTTTCAACATGCCGACCTGCTCGACTGCCACCAGATCGCGCCCGCCAATGACGGTTTGAGTTTTGTGGATGTTGCCTTCACGAATGACGTTGCCTTTGTCATCAAGGACAACATCAAAGCCTTCTTTGTAGCCGAGTGGGCCGTCCAGGCTCCAGCTTGCGTCGATGGCCGAAAAATGCACCGGGAAATGGCGTAGCGCTTCGATGGTAACGACATCGACCTCCCGCTTGCGGTGGTACTCGGTGAACTTGTCTCTGGCGGGCAGGCAGCCGTAGGTGTTCTTGATCACCAAGGTGCAACGCGACACATCGTGGGTCTTGTTCTTGGCGAAGGAAATGCGGAAGTCGGCGTTACGCCACGATGCGCCGGCGAAATGTCGGCCCAGCATGCCCTTACCGTAGTCGTAGGGGAATTGTTCGTTGGTGAGGTCGCGAAGCTCGTAGTTTTTACCGGAAAATCCAATCGTCCGCGCCACGCTCAACACCGAGCGGTTGTGGTACCACAAGGCGTAGACGTTCTGGGATTCCACCACTCGGATGTTGCGGTAGCCGCGATCGACTAAACGATCGATCCAATGCTCGACCATCTGCGGATCGGTGTAGACCAAAGGCGGGTCTTCAACCCGGACCGCCATCATGAAGTTGGGTTTAATGGCGATGAGAAAGTCGTCCTTGGTCTTGCCGGAACGCTCGCGTTCCTCCTCGACAATGGCGAAGAACTGGGTCAGGTCGAGCATCTCGTCCAGAGCACGGAATCGAGTGGAGTGGCGCACCGAGGCGACGACGTTGGGGATCGAAGAGCTCATCGAGACCGAAGTCTAGAGCTTTTGCCGGTGGTTCAGGCTTGCGAAACGGTGCCTTCTTCGATCGCGGCGCGCAGCGCAGCCGGATCGTTGAAGGTCATCCCGTCGACCCCGGCGGCCAGCAGATGGGTCGCCAAGTCGAGATCGGCTTCCACGCCCCAGGCGCGAACCTGGACGGCGGAGCGATGAATCGCCGCCACCATTGCTGGGGTCACGGTAGAGCCCTTGGGCGCAACCCGGTCGATGTCGCGCCGGGCCGCAACCTTGGCGATGACTCGCGACCAGCCCAGCCAATGGCGCCAGTAGCTGATCCAGGTTCGCTGCACACCGGTATCGGCGACTGCCGCGAGAGTACTAAGGCGAGAACTCGAAATAGTCACCCGCGGTCGAAGGTCGCTGCCCACGGCGGCGACGACGCGGCGAGCCAACTGGGCACCGCCCTTGACGTGCAGGACGCAGGGAATGCGCGGCAGCACATGTTTCTGGATGTCACGTAGCGTTGGGATGTGGATCCCAGCAAAATCGGATGAGAACCAGGCTCCAGCGTCGAAGCTGTTGATCTCTTTCAGAGTCAACCTGGAAACTCGCCCGGCACCGTCGGTGGTGCGGGCGACGGTGGGGTCGTGGATGACGACGACGGTGCCGTCAGCGGCAGCTCTCAAATCCAGCTCGACCGCTGTGGCGCCGGCGTCTATGGCTGCATTGCAGGCGGCAAGCGTGTTCTCGGGCGCCACCGCGGAGGCACCTCGATGGGCGATGTTCAGAGGTGGGCGCCACGGCCATGGATCGTGGTTGACGGTCATGGAACTGGCGTCTGAATCAACTCGTGAGCGGCCAGGTCTTAGTGCCAAGAAAAAGGACAGGGGAACGCCAGAGCGTCCCCCCGTCTTAACTCTCTTTTTTATGCAACTAGATAGCTAGTTGCTACCTATGGCCGATGACTAGCTCTTGAGAACGAAAGTCACCTTCATGTTGACGCGGTACTCGGCAACTTCGCCGTTCTCGACCACAACCTTCATCTCGTTGACCCAGGCGCCGGTGATGTTGTCGAGCGTCTTGTCGGCTCGTGCGATGCCCCGCTTGATGGCGTCTTCGAAGCTGTCCTTGGAAGTGGCGGTGATTTCGGAAACCTTGGCTACGGACATATTTTTCTCCTCTCAAGAATGAGTGAAATCAGTAGTCATTCGGATTGCTCGTGTGCAGGCATGAAATGCGAGCGTCAACCCGACTTGAACCACCAAATATAGCAGAGGGGTTCGCTTCAGATTTTCTGATTCGGAGTTGGTTCTGGGAGATTCGGGACGCCTCACTGGAGACGGTGAGGCGGTGGGCAAGTCCGCCTCGCAGTAGGATGCGCCGGCGAGAGGGAATCGTGAGCGGAAAAAAACGACTGACACTCACAACGGCCTGGAGGGCCGCCAAGGACCTCATTTGGCAACAACGTCGCCGTCTGGGTCTGGGGCTGGTGGTTCTGGCGGTCGGGCGTGTGGCTGGACTGGTGCCTCCGGCAACGTCGCGGTTCCTGATCAACGACGTCATCGGCGAGGGCCGCATGGATCTGCTGCCGAAGATTGCCCTGGTTGCCGGTGGCGCCATTTTGGTTCAGGCGTTGACGTCATGGACGTTGGCGATTCTGCTCGGCATCTCGGCGCAACGAGCGATCAACGACCTGCGCCTCAAAGTCCAACAACACGTCACCCGCTTGCCGGTCAAGTATTTTGAAGACCACAAAGCCGGCGAGCTGACCACCCGCGTCGTGCACGATGCGGAAGGGGTTCGCAATCTCATCGGCACCGGATTTGTGCAGCTTCTCGGGGGGCTGATCACCTCATCGCTGTCCTTGGCGGTCCTGTTGTGGCTCAACTGGCGGCTGACGACGATCACCTTGGTCTTGCTGGTGATGTTCGGGGCCACCATGACCCTTGGATTCCGGCGCTTGCGCCCGCTGTTTCGAGAACGCGCGCAACTCCACGCTGAGATGACCGGCCGTCTCATCGAGACTTTCAACGGTATCCGCCAGGTCAAGGCCTACACCGCCGAACGCCGCGAGGATCGGGTTTTTGCCCATGCTGCACACAAGCTGCTGCGCAACATCGTCAAATCGATGGTTGGGGTCGCCAACTTGACCAGTGTCTCGAGCCTGGTTTTTGGAGTGTGCGGAATCGCCATGGGACTTTTGGGGGCACGCGAGATCCTGCGGGGGCGGATGAACGGTGGCGACCTGACTATGTTCGTCCTGTTCACCGCGATGATGGTGACGCCGCTGATTCAGATGAGTTCGATCGGAACGCAGGTTACCGAGGCGTTCGCCGGCCTCGACCGTTTGCGTGAGATTCTCGCCGAGCCCACCGAAGACGAGCGGGGTGGGGAGCGGCGACTCGATAAGGTCGATGGGCACATCATCTTCGACAACGTCAACTTCGAATATGTCGAGGGCGAGAACGTCCTGGCCGACATATCGTTTGAAGCCGCACCCGGAACCACAACCGCGCTGGTGGGTTCCTCCGGGGCCGGCAAAAGCACCGTGATCGCGCTCATCATGGCGTTCCGTCCGCCCAAAGACGGCCGCATTTTGGTTGATGGCATCGATCTCGGCTCGCTCGATCTGCGGAGCTATCGCGACCACCTCGCCGCCGTGCTCCAGGACGACTTTCTCTTTGACGGTACCGTGGCTCAAAACATCGCTTACAGCCGACCTCATGCCGATCGAAGTGAGGTCGAAGCAGTCGGCGATCTCGCCCACTGCACCGAGTTCGTGCAGGGGTTTCCAGACGGTTACGACACCGTGATCGGGGAACGCGGGGTCAAGCTGTCGGGAGGCCAGCGGCAACGCGTCGCGATTGCGCGGGCGATGCTCGCGGATCCCAGGATTTTGATCCTCGATGAGGCGACATCGAGCTTGGACAGTGAGAGCGAGTTGCTCATCCAGGAAGGACTGCGCCGCCTCAAACAGGGAAGAACGACCTTCGTCATCGCCCATCGGCTGTCGACCATTCTCGACGCCGACCAGATTTTGGTGGTCGAGGGCGGACGCATCGTCGAGCGCGGAACCCATAACGAGTTGCTGGCCATGGACGGGCGTTATCGCGAGCTCTACACCAAACAACACCGTCTGCAAGAGGATCTGTTCTTGAATCCGGGCGAGGATCCCTCTCGAGAGCTGGAAGAAAAGGAAGTCGATCCTTCTGCCGCTCCTCCGGCCGCAGCCACGACTCCTTTTGGACCCCGTGACTGAACTGCTGTTATCGCAAGACGCCTACCGGGTTTTGGCGTGGGCGTGGATCGCCATCGCCGCCGTCACCTTCGTCTTGCTGTTCCGCATCTCCGCCCCTTATGGGCGTCATTTACGTTCGGGTTGGGGGCCCACGGTGCCGGCCCGCTGGGCGTGGATGGTGATGGAATCGCCGGCGCTGTGGTGGACTGGCGGCGTGGTCCTCCTCGCCGGCGTTCGCGGACCGGGACTCGTACTCATCGGCTTGTGGTTGGCGCACTACGTCTACCGGGTGCTGATCTACCCTCTGCGGCTGCGCCGCGGCGCCCGGCCCTATCCGCTGGCGGTGGCAACGATGGCGTTCACATTTCAACTCATCAGCGGCTGGCTGATTGTCAGCCGGATCGCCGCGCCCTGGGGGAGATACCCAGCGAGCTGGTTTTGCGATCCGCGTTTCTGGATCGGCATCGCAATCATGGCGCTAGGCGCATGGATCAACCACCGCTCGGATGCGATTCTGCGGCGATTGGCGACGAAAAGCGACGGCTACGCTGTCCCGCAGGGCTTCCTCTACCGTTGGGTTAGCAGCCCCAACTACCTGGGCGAAGTCATCGAATGGGCGGGCTGGGCGATAGCCAGTTGGTCGCTGGCGGGGTTGGCTTTTTGGGTGTGGACGTTCGCCAATCTGGTGCCCCGTGCGGTGGCGCACCACCGCTGGTATCGACAGACGTTTGCGGACTATCCATCTGAACGGCGGGCGATCCTGCCTGGGTTGCTGTAGGCGATCTCTGCTTCTCAACGGCCGGCGCCTGGGCTAAAACCAGATGGGAGCAATTGGTGACCAGAAGTCTCGCTGCCAGCGCCGGGAGGCGAGTGATCGTTCTAGATAGTGAGCGCGCAGCAGCGCGAAGGCGAGCAGCTACGTACGAACGCCGGGAGCCGCGAGCGGTCTTCTGGCAGCCAATTGCTCCCATCGGGGCAGGGTCAAGGCGCGGCCTAGATTGCTACTCGACATTGCTACTCGACTATGACGAATCGGCTCTCGTCGCAGGCAGCGACGGAACCCACGACCGTGGCCAAATCGACACCGACGTTGGTGAGTGCTTCGAGCGCGGGCTGAGCTTGATCCGCGGGCAATGCCACCAAGAGACCACCACTGGTTTGTGGGTCGATCAATAGCTCCCGCTCGGCGTCGGAAAGATCCACACGATAGTCGGTGGTTGCCGCTGTGTTGGCGCCGTTGGCAAGGTTGACTGCGGTGGTGATGCCACGCTCATAGCTCTCTTTGGCGCCGGGAAAGAACGGAATGTCGGAGTAGCGCAGTCGCACGGTAACCTCGGATCCTTGGGCCAATTCAGTGGCATGCCCGAGGAGCCCAAATCCGGTGACGTCAGTGGCGGCGTGGACCTCAAAATCACGGAAGACTTTTGCGGCACGACGGTTGAGCTCGATCATGATGTCCAGCACTGGCGACAGGTCGTCTTCGTGGAGCTTGCCGCGAACATGGGCGTTGAGGAGCACGCCAGTGCCGATCGGCTTGGTCAGAATCAGGGCGTCGCCGATCCGAGCTTCAGCGTTGGACCACACTTCTTTGGGGTGCACTTGACCGACGACGGCAAGTCCAAATTTGGGTTCGTCATCCCGAGTGGTGTGGCCGCCGCCAAGAAGCACTCTGCCAGCCTGCAAACGCTCGCTGGCTCCGGCGATGATCCCGCGCATGGTGTCCGCTGGTAGCTGACCTTCGGGAAATCCCAGCAAGTTGAGCGCGAGAATCGGCTCGGCACCCATTGCGTAGATATCCGAGAGCGCGTTGGCGGCGGCGATTTGGCCGAACACGAAGGGGTCGTCGACCGGGGGCGTAATGATGTCGGCGGTGACAACGATGGCCTTGTCGTCACTGATTCTGTACACAGCGGCATCGTCCAGAGTCTCCGGACCCACAATCAAATTGGAGTCCTGTTGCCCCGGAAGTGTTGCGAGAAGCTCTTGGAGCCCGACCGGGCTCAACTTAGCAGCTCAACCGCAGGTCTTGGCCAGGCTCGTGAGAGTCGGCTTGCGAAACAGCGCCATCACTTTTCCTTACAAAAGGTCCAAGCTCGACACCGTGTACGGCAACACTGCGTCCCGCGGGTACCGGTGCCGATCGAATCTAGTTTCGCATGAGTCGTAGGCGTCAGGCTCTCCGTATAGAGCAGGGTTGGCGAAATAGTTTAGGGTAGCGATTCCGCTGAGTGGTCGCCATAGAGTGGTTGCTAGTGAGTTGTAGTCCGGCACAGCAGGTCGTTTTTGAGCGCAAGAGGAACAAGCATGGCAAGTCGCAAAAGTCTCTATCCTGAACCCAACTACGGAGCGCCGCGCCGTCGCAGCAACCTCGTTCTTTTGATTCCCGTGGCGGTCGTCCTGCTCCTCCTAGTCGTTTTGGGCTTGCGGGTCGGCGGGGCGCCGGAACTCGACGTAACCACTACCTACCCAGCTCTGGGTGGCGACAATGCTGCCTCGATTCAGGCGCGCTCTTCGGGACGTGGATTGCAGCGGATCGCGGTGTCCTTGCGTCAGGGTGAGAACGCGCAGACTCTGGTCGAACAGGACTACGACCCTCCCAGTGCTTGGAAGCTTTGGGCTTCTGGTACAGCTTCCGAACAGTTGCAAGCTCAGATCGCTCGCGAGCAACTTGCCGGTCTGGAAGGCGGTGAAGCTGTCCTGGAAGTCTCGGCCTGGCCCGCGCGCACATGGCTGCGCAGGCCGGCGCCAACGGTGACAACCTTGACCCTACCGATCCGGCGTTCTGCACCCCGACTGGCCGTTCTTTCCTCCCACCATTACCCCCGTCAGGGAGGCTCCGAGACGGTGGTGTATCGGGTTAGTGACGGAACCCTCAAGAGCGGCGTCGAAGTTGGCGAGGCTTTCTTCCCTGGCCATCCGGTACCGGGCCGTGAAGACGAGTGGTTTTCACTTTTTGCAGTGCCCTTCGATGTCGATGATCCGCGAGCAGTTCGCTTGGTGGCCACCAACGATGCGGGCATGACCAACCAACGCCGTTTTGTCGACCGCTTGATTCCGAGCCCGCCAACCAGCGACGACATCGAACTGTCGACCTCCTTTTTGGAGAAGGTGGTGCCGGAAATTCTCGCCGCGACTCCGGAGGTCCCTGATCACGGCGACCTATTGCAGAACTATCTGGAGATCAACGGTAACTTGCGCGCGCAGAACGCCACAACTTTGCGGGAGGTGGCAGCCAATAGCCGTAGCGAGTTCCTATGGCAGGGTGCTTTTCAGGCCTTGCCCAACGGCCAGGTGATGTCGAGTTTCGCCGACCGCCGCACCTATCGATTCGAGGGGGCCGAGGTCGATCGACAGACCCATTTGGGTTTTGACCTGGCTTCGGTGCGCAAAGCTCCGGTTCCGGCAGCCAACGGAGGAGTGGTGGCGCTGGCCCGCTACTTCGGTATCTACGGCAACACCGTGGTCCTCGACCATGGCTATGGGTTGATGAGCCTCTATGCCCATCTTTCGGCCATCGATGTCGAGGAAGGCCAGGAGGTTGCCAAGGGGGTCACCATCGGCCGTACCGGCGAGACCGGACTCGCCGGCGGCGATCATCTTCACTACACGGTGTTGGTTGGAGGGGAGCAGGTCAATCCCACCGAGTGGTGGGACGCCAAGTGGATCAACGATCGACTGCGCGAGAAGCTCGGCGCAGACGTCATCTCTCCCTAGCGCCTTCGTCAGCTCGTTCGAGGCGTTGGAGTTCCTCGGGTGTGTTGGCGCTAGACCAGAACCCAGTCAAAGAACCAGGGATCGGGACACGGACGACATGCGGCTGCGCCAGGAGTCCGCTGATCGTTGCGTCGTGGGGAGCGGCTTCGAGGATTGCTTGGAAACCGGGCTGGTAGAGGCCGGGAAAAGGTTGCACCCACCCGTCGGTCTCGCCGACGATCGCTGCAGCGTCGGGGATGCTCTGATCGAGTAGCCAGCGAAGGGCCTGAACACCCAGCAAAGGCTGATCGCAGGCCGCGATCAGCCAATGACTGTATTTTGAAAGGGTGCTGTGTTCTGAGAAGTCGCCAGATTGCGCAAAGGCGCTGGCGACCCCGGCCAATGGTCCGACAAATCTGGAGTCATCGTCGAGCCGGGGCAGATCGGTCGCTGCGGTCGTAATTTCGCCCTCGCCAAGGAGAGTCACCGGAGCGACTTGCGACATCACTCCGACCATGCGATCCAGCATTGCTTTGCCACGGAACAATTTGAGGGCTTTCGGTTCCCCCATGCGCTGGCTACCGCCTCCGACGAGAATGCCGGCGCGAAGTGAACGTTGCTGGACGCCTTCAGCCACGGGGAGGAAGTTGGCCCGAGTCGACAGCGTCGGCGAGTTCGGCCAGTGTTTCGACTCGGTAGGTCGGACGTACACCGCTTGCCGGCGGGGTCGCGCCACCACCACGTCCACGCCGGCGATCTACCCAACAGGTCCTTAAGCCCGCGGCGAGTGCGGGCACGTGATCGTGAAAGAGGCTCTGGGCGACGTGCAGGATTTGCTCGGGTTCGATTCCAGATCTGCGCTCGTGTTCCAGCAGATGGTCGAAGTTGCGTGGATCGGGCTTGTAGCTGCCGATGGCCTGGGCGGTGTAGACGGCGTCAAAAGGGGTCTGCAAACGAGCCTCGCTGCCAGCGAAACTGTGGTCGTCGACATTAGAAAGGATGACCAATCGAAAGTGACGAGCGAGACGGCCCAGAGCTTCGACAGTGTCGGTGAATGGCGGCCAGTGCTCAACTGAAGCTCCAAACTCGACCACAGCGTCATCGTTGACGGGCACTTGGTATTCCGCGCACAGGCGCCGAAACACCCTGCGAAGAACCGACGAGTAGAGCTCCCGAGGTCGGTCCTGTTCGATTTCTGATTCGATTTCACCGTAGCGAGCCAGTGTGGAGTCCCGATCGGCGAGGTGGCCGACGAAGGGCTCCAGTTGGCGCCAGATCCCTTCCTCCCAGTCGATCAAAGTGCCGTAGCAGTCAAAGGTCAGGGTGGTGGTTTGGAGATCGTTCATGTAACGACGAACCGAGCTCCTAGCCAAGGCTGACATCGAGAGTCATCATGACCGCGAAACCCAACATGGCACCGACAGTGGCGAGATCGGTGTTGTTCTCGAGTTGTGACTCCGGAATCAATTCCTCGATGACGACGTAGATCATCGCTCCGGCGGCAAAGGCTAGAGCGTAGGGGAGGATCGGTCGCATTGCGATCACTGCGGCGGCTCCGAGCACCCCAGCGATCGGTTCGACCATTCCGGAAGCCTGACCGTAGGCGAACGCTCGTCCCCGACTCATGCCCTCGCGGCGCAAGGGCACCGAAACCGCTGTGCCTTCGGGAAAGTTCTGAATGCCGATGCCCACGGCTAGAGCAACGGCTCCGGCCAGGGTTGCTGCGGGAAGGTCAGCCGCCACCGCGCCAAACGCGACTCCAACCGCTAAGCCCTCAGGAATGTTGTGGAGGGTGATCGCCGAGACCAAAAGCACCGCGCGGCGCCATTGCGTCGGCAGGCCTTCCGCCTCCTCAATTGGGAAGCCGGGATGCAGGTGGGGGAGGACTTTGTCGAGCGCCCATAAGAACAGGCCGCCAAGCAGGAAACCGACCGTTGCCGGCACCCAAGGTATAGCTCCCATGTCTTCCGACATTTCGATCGCTGGCGCCAACAAGGACCAGAAACTGGCGGCGATCATGACCCCCGCGGCAAAGCCCAGCATGCCGTCGAGAACTTTGCGATTGACGGTGCGGAAGAAGAAAACCAGCGACGCGCCCGAGGCCGTCACCCCCCAAGTGAACAGGGTTGCGAGAAGGGCTTGAACGATGGGGTTTTGGGCGACGAACCAGTCAATGAGTTGCTGCAAGATCTCCTCCTAGCTTGCAATCCTAGCGACTAGCCTATCGGCGCGGGAGTTCAGGCGCTGCGCGCCCAATCTAGCCACGCCAATGTCACCGCTCTTCGCGGCTCTGCCATGAATCGTGAGTGCGCAGGAGACTCGCGACACGGTCAGGATCTTTACACCCGATCTGCAACTTGAAGCCGCCGCGCATCTTGAACTCGATCGCGGAATCACCAGCACCTCTCCAACAGCGCCACCCCGGCCAGAATCGAAATCCCCAGCCCAGCCACCAAGGGACGCGGACGATGTGCCAGGAGCGTACGTCTTCAACATTGACGACACGACGGGGAATCGGTGTCGTGAACTGCATGGTCACGGATTCAGCATTTACGGCGATCCGGGTTCTTGCCATGAGCGCGCCGATCAGCGCAACGATGATTACAGGAATCCAGACCAGTCGGTCGGTCGGCTGTACCGGCAACAGGAAGATGAGACCGGCGCCGAGAACAGCGAAGGAACCAACGACCGTTACGAGGACTCCGTTTATTTCAACGTGCTTGTTTCGAGACATGGCGGTTCCTCCTGGTTCCACGGTCGGGTCTATTCCCGCGACTTAGCCGCTTCCGGTCGCTTTGCTCGCTCAGTGTCCTCCGCGTTCTCCTTGCTTCGCCAGCGACCGGCCTTCTTGACGGTATCGAGTAGCAAGTACTCGATCTGACCGTTGACGCTGCGCAATTCGTCGTCCGACCACCTCTTGAGGACGTCGTAGAGGCGCGGGTTGATGCGCAGCGGAAAGGACTTACGCTTGGCCACAGAGTGAGTCTAGTTGTGCAGCGTTCCGGTGTTGACGACCGGCTGGGTGTGGCGGTCGCTGCACAGCACGACGAGGAGGTTGGAAACCATCGACGCTTTGCGCTCCTCGTCCAGTTCCAGAATGTCCTGTTCGGAAAGCATCTCGAGGGCACTTTCGACCATACCAACGGCGCCTTCGACAATCTTCTGCCGCGCGGCGACCACCGCCGAGGCCTGTTGGCGCTGGAGCATCGCTGCGGCGATTTCGGGTGCATAGGCAAGATGGCTGATGCGAGCCTCGAGAACGTCGATGCCGGCCTCAGCGAGACGCTCCTGGACCTCTCCTCGCAACTGCTCGGAGATCTCAGCCGTGTTTCCGGTGAGCGAGGTCTCTTCCCCTTCGTGAGCATCGTAGGGATAGCCGGTGGCCAGGTTGCGCAACGCCGCCTCGCTTTGCACATGCACAAAGTCACGGTAGTCGTCGACGTTGAAGATCGCTTCGGCGGTGTCCACGACGCGCCAAACGACGACTGCGGCGGTCTCAATCGGATTGCCGCGCAGGTCGTTGACTTTCAGCTTGCCGGTTTCAAAATTGCGCGTCCGCACCGAAACCTTCCGCTTGGTCAAGAGCGGATTCGCCCAGCGCAAGCCGGCGTCATAGGCGGTGCCGCGGTAGGACCCGAACAGCTGCAAGAGCTGGGGTCGGTTGGGGTGAACAGTGAAGAACCCTGCAAAAAAGAACAGGAGCGCGCACGCAGCCAGAGCCCCGCTGCCGATGCGCGCAGGATTTCTTATCAGGGTACCGTTGACAAACAGCCAGACCAACGCTGCTGTGGCGAGAAGCAGAACGCCGAACATCAAGAATCCGGAAGCGGCTTGGACTTTCTTCTCTCGAATCATTGTGTGACTCCTTTCGGGCGACCTGACTTTCGAGCAAATTGCCAATATCGAAACGATATTAAAATGATATCATTTTTGTCAACAGCGCCGGACCGGCGATGATCCCCCTGGGTTAAGAGGACACAAGGTTCTTAATCAGTTGCCGGTGGTTAGTTATCAGTTGCCAGTTGCCAGTTGCCAGTTGTCAGTTGTCAGTTGTCAGTTGTCAGTTAACCGGTTTAGCTTCTTCACTGCCCACTGCCCACTGCCCACTGCCCACTGCCCACTGCCCACTGCCCACTGCCCACTGCCCACACCGCCCACCGCCACCCTCAAGTATCCTTGCGCGATGGATGGATTCGACGGCCAGATGCTCGCGCTGGGTTTGATTTGGTATCTGGCGTTCCTACTTTCAATCACCGTGCACGAAGCGGCTCATGCTTGGTCGGCATGGCGGCTGGGCGATTCGACCGCCTACCGCGGAGGGCAAGTTACACTGAATCCGTTGCCGCACATCCAGCGAGAGCCGCTGGGGACGGTGATCGTTCCGATTGTGTCGTTCTTTTTGGCCGGTTGGATGCTTGGTTGGGCCAGCGCCCCCTACGATCCGCACTGGGCGGCGCGCTTTCCGCGCAGAGCGGCCTGGATGGCTCTGGCCGGTCCTGCGTCGAATGTTGTGCTCGCGATTGCCGCCGGACTGGCGATGCGGGTTGGAGTGGGACTTGGCTGGCTGGTGCCGTCCGGTTCCGGGTTCGACGCCGTCGTACAGGCGTCCAGTCAGGGAGGTTGGGGCGCTATCGCGGCCTTCTTGTCGATTCTCTTTTCGCTCAATCTGTTGCTGGCGGTCTTCAATATATTGCCGTTGCCACCGATGGACGGGCATGCCGTTCTACCACTCTTTCTGCCTTCTTCGTGGGCCGCCGTCTACAGCGACTGGATGCGGCAGCCGATCTTTGGGTGGGTCGGAATCGTCGCCGCCTGGAACTTGATCGGCTACATCTTTATCCCGGCCTGGCGCGCCGCAGTGCTGCTTTTCCTCGGCTGACTGGTTTTTCTCGACTGACCGGCTTCCTCGGCTGACTGCGCCGACTACGGCTGCAGCCCTGCCGGAACCCCATCGGGGAATCGTCGTGCGATCTCCGCGCGAATGCGCTCGATGCGCCGATCCGGGTTGGGATGAGTCGAGAAGAACTCGGCCGGGCGCGGTCCTTGCGACGCTTGCGCGAGGATCTCCATCACCCGTTCCATGGAGCGCGGATCGTAGCCGGCGTCGGACATGAACCAGACGCCCAAGTTGTCCGACTCGAGTTCGTCTTCGCGGCCGTACTTCATGTTGATCATGCGGCCGATCATCGCCGCGACGGCTGCGGAGCCACGTGAGCGCGGGTTGGAAGGGTCATAGGTGGCCAACACGGCCGCCCCGGTGAGTCCTTGGGTCAGCTTTGCCTTGGCCATGTGCTCTGCACCGTGACGTCCGACCACGTGAGCCACTTCGTGGCCGAGGACGCCGGCCAACTGACCGATCGACTCGAGGCGGCTATAGAGCGCAGCGGTGATGAAAACCTGCCCGCCCGGGAGAGCAAAAGCGTTGACTGTGTTGGGGTCTGCGAGGAGATGGAACTCGAAATTGTAGGGCGTCCGACCCGCCGGCGAATTGCGGACAATGGCGTTGCCGACATCGTCGACCTGTTGCTGCGCAGCGGCGTCCGGGTGCAAGCCGCCGTGCTGCTGCGCCATCTGTGGGGCGGCCTGCAGACCGAGAGCGATCTCTTGATCGGGGGAGAGATCGACGTACTGAGTTTCCCCGGTGACGGGGTTCTCGGTGCGCGTGCGGCAATAGGAAAGCAAAGAGAACGCAGCGAGACCTAAGGCCAACATAAGGCGCATTTTGCCGCCACCACCGCGCCGTGCACGCGGAGCCTGTCCACCGTGGCGGGGACGGCGACCGAAAATGGGATAAGGGGTATTGGCCATGGGACTCTCCTCCAAAAAAATCCAGAACCGCCATTTTACCGCGAAGAAAAAACGGCTCTGACAACAGCCGTTTGATAGCTACCTTCTCCTTATCTGACGCGGCCTCTTCGGCCAGGTACCCTTGTTTCGCGGTAGAGGCCGGTTTACGGGATTTGGCTTGACGGGGCTTGTCACCTGGGCCAGTATTCCCGCGTAGTTCCGCGACCGTAGGTGGTGCGTTCTGGAACGCCACTCTACAGAGCGGCGGGTCGGTTGGTTTTTGAGCGGCCGAGCGACTCGGGCGGGTTTGGGTCCTGCCGCACGGCATACGCTCAGAAAGGAGGTGATCCAGTGGTTAGTAGTAAACGCGGTTCGTTGGAGGTGGCTGGCTTCTAGATACCCTCTCTGAGCGTTTAGGCGCGATTGGGTTGTTTTGAGAAGTAACCCAACGCCATCGACGCGAACCATTGAGGCCCGGGGTCGATAGATCGGCCCTGGGCCTTTCTACTTGCTGGCCTTTTTACTTGCTGCCAGGCCTCAGTTTGCTGACGGGCCTCAGTTGAAACATGCGCGCAATTCGTTCCGTACTGTTTCATCAGAGGTCACGGAGTCGAATACCACGGTAAAAGACCCTCAGCCGAAGGAGGCAAGGATGATCAACAGGATAGCCCCCATACTCGCAGTTGCGGTTTTGCTCGCAGGTCCGGCGCTGGCCGACCGCCAGGTCGAGAGCGCCCATCCCTTCAGCGGCGAAGAGTTGGTGGTGGACTTCTCGATAGGCGAACTTGAGATCACAACCACAGACACGGGTGCAGTCGAAGTGGATCTGCGCGTCGACTGTGAAGCGGGATTGAGTGCAAGCAGAAAGCGCCGCTGTGAAGAGCGTTTTGCCGAGGTCGACGTGGAATGGAAAAAGCGAGGTGACAATCTCTATCTGGATTTCGTCGGCATGCCCAAGCGGGGATTCAAGAACGTTGATGTCGAAGCCAGAGTCCGGGTTCCGAAAGGCGCCGACCTTACTGTCGATATGGGGGTTGGCGAGTTGGACATCGATGCTCCCAGCGGCAACTTGAGCATTGACCTCGGCATCGGCGAGGTCAGTGTGCGCGCGGCTGAGGCAGGTACCGGTCATGTGCATCTGGACGCAGGGATCGGTGACGCCGAGCTGCGCAGCGACAACGGCTACCTCGACGGCAAGCGCTCCTTCCTCATCGGCTCGGAGCTTGAGTGGGATGGAGAGGCGAACGGTCGGGAGATATTCGTCGACGTTGGCATCGGCGAGGCCAGCGTCAGCTTACGGTAGAAACCCCCTGGCTAGTGGGTGACCATTGTTTGCTGACCACTGACCACTGACCACTGACCACTGACCACTGACCACTGACCGCTGACCACTAACCACTGACCACTAGCTACTGGCCCAACCGTTCCAAGTAGTCGCGATCGAAGGCAGCTAGGAGGCTCTCTAAATCGGAATATGGGCCTGGCTCATATACCGGAGAGGAAACTCCCTGTTGCATCCGTTCACAGATGTGCCAGTCTTGACGATTGGTGGTATCCCAAAACTCCACCGCCGGCTGGAAATCCTCCGGCGCGGTCTCAGGCGAAATCAGCCAGCGACAGTCGACGGCGGTGCGATCGACATCGAGGCGCCGCAGGCAGTGCACCAGCACGTAGTCCGGGTGAAGACTCAAGAAGAGGTTGGGGAATACGGTGAAGTAGTAGACGCGGCCGTGGTGGCCGGCGTCTAGACCCTCTAGGAGCGGGGCGCAGCGCTGACCGGAAGTCGTCATGCTGCCATCGGTGTCGGCGAGTTCCATGGGGCCACCCAAGATCGGTCCATCGGCAAAGACATTGGAGCTGTCGCGGAACGGCGTCAGGCGGTTCAGTTGCGGGTGCAGAATGGGGCAGTGGTAGCACTCGGAGTAGTTTTGGAACAACAGCTTCCAGTTGGCATCGACCTCGTAGTGGGTTTGGTGTGCGACTGACAGACCTCCAATCTTCCAAGGCGTCACGTGCGGCGTCAGCGGCTCCAGAAACTGCTCGAGGGTCGGCTGCGAGCTATCCGTAGCAAAACGAACGAACAGAATCCCCTGCCACACCTCGGACTCGACCTGCAGGAGTGAATAGTCGTCGACGGAAAACCCTTCCGTGGAAGCCATGTGGGGGGCAGACTTGAGGCTGCCGTCCAAGCCGAACGACCAACCGTGGTAGGGACAAACGAGGCGGGTTTGGTCTGTAGTTGGCTGTTCGCACAAGATAGTGCCTCGGTGGCGGCAACTGTTGTGAACCACCCGCAAGACCTCCTCTTGATCTCGCAGAACCACCAGTCGATGACCCTCGAGTTCGACCGGCGTTGCGCCGACGGCGAACTCTTGGACTGCCCCCAGTGCGATCCACGAATGCCGCACCAGTTGGGTCTCGCGGTCAAAGATCTTGCGGCTCAGGAAGTACTCAGCCGGGAGCGAAAACTGTCCCTGGGCCGAACGTGCTCCCACGGTTAGACTCGGTAGACGTCCGAGCGCCAAACCTGAATCGACTTCTTGATCGCGTTTTCCGACAGGTTTTCGTCGATGGCGCGGTTGACCAGCTCGACGAACTCCTGATCATCGGCAAACCGCAGCCCAATCGCCTGGCGAGTCGTCATGCGCGGGTCCGGGCGTTCGCCGGTCAAGGCGAAATGTCGCAAATGTTCCTCGGCGCGAATCGCCCGGTCTTGGGCTTTGAGAGCGAAGGTGCGGGTGTAATAGACGTTGATGGCCAACGCCAGGGCCAGGCCGACGAGAATCGCCGCTTCCAGCGTACGCCCCTCGCCCCACGATGTGGCGAGATGATAGATGGATGCGATCAAGGTGATCAGCGCGATGGCGATCAGGACGACGTGATAGCCGAAAACGTAGCGGCGGTGGTTGTCGTAAGACTGCGCGGTCGTTTCTTTGGACATGGCTCTCCTCTGTTGGCAGCTTCCTAATTGCAGATCGGGATCATGCGGATCCGAATCGTTTCGAAAAAGTTTTCAAACGCTAAACCAGTTCAGCGATGTAGCGTTCTCGCAGCAAACGCCAAAACACCACTAGAAAAGCGGTGAGTGGAATCGCCAAGATCATGCCGAGGATGCCTCCGAGGGCGGTTCCCCAGAAAAAAATGGCGAAAATAATCGCCACCGGATGAAGACCGGTTCGATCTCCCATGATTTTGGGCGTTAGCAAGTTCCCCTCGATGGTCTGGACGACAACGAACACTCCCAGCACCCACGCCACCAGTACCCAACCGCCATCCGGTTGCAGTAAGGCAAGGGGAATCGCAGCGCCCAGACCGACGATTGAACCGAGGTAGGGAATGATGTTGAGAAACCCCAGCGCCAGCCCCAGAACAAAGCCGTAGCGCAGTCCCACCAGGGAAAAGCCGATGGCGTACATCAGGCCTTGTAAGAAGGCGATAATCAGTTGGCCGCGGAAGAAGGCGACAATGGCTTCGACAAACTCGCGGGTAAGAAATCCTACGTCTTCGCGAGTGTGCTTTTTGAGAAACGGCAGAAATCGCTCGACTTCGAGGACGCTCCGGGGCTCCGTCATCAGGAAAAAACCGAAGTAAATCGGCGCCACCGCCCAGCCAAAGGCCGAGGTGATGAAATTCCAGATCCGCCCGCCGACGGTGAGGGCACCTCCACCAACCTGACCGAGACCATCGAGAATCTCGGCCTGCTGTTCCTCCAACGCGTCGCGAATGCGCATCCCCCACGGGTTTTCTTGGAAGAAGGCCACCACCTGCGGCCATTTGGTGCGTGCGTTCTCGATCGCGGTGTCGCGCATTTTGGGGAATTGGTCAATGAACTGCGAGATCTGGTCGACGACCATCGAACCAAAAAACCAAAGAAAGGCTCCCAGAGGCACGGCAATCGAGAGCAACACCAACGCCAAAGCCAAAAACTTGGGCAGACCTCGCTTGCGCAACCACCCAAAATAGGGATGGAAGACCATGGCGCCAACCGCTCCCACCGCCAGTGGCAGTAAGACGGAGGAGAACGCCCGCAGGAAGGAGGCCGCAAGCCACAACAGAGCGCCTAGCGCGATGACGATGATGACGACCGCCAGCGTGGTGGCGGCGACAGCGATCGTTCGCCTTTGCCGTTCGCCCAGTCCCAGGAATCTGCGCGGATCGATGCTGTCGCTCATCTGGCTACGAGTCGGCGACTATTCTTCCTCTAGAGCTGGGGCACTCTGGGCGCTCAACAGGGTGGTAGCCCGGGCTTCGAATTCGGCAGGAACGCGAATGGCGATCGGATCCAAATCGCCGAAGTTGACTGGCACTTGATCGAAGCGTTCTGAGTCGACGATGGCGGTGATTCCTTGCGACTGCAGAAAGCCGACGACCACCGCCGCTTCTTCTTCGGTTGCAGCACTGGCCACCGCAGTCCACTCTCCGTCACTCATGGCCGCGAGTCTACAGGCAAAAGCGCGATAGGAATCGTTCTTTCGCGGCTGGCGCCAGGTGCAAAAAAGCCCGCCTGGCCCCTTGTCATGGGCGAGGCGGGCTCTGAATTGGTGAAGGACTAAGCTTCTACGGGGAGAGAACGCCCGCAAAGCGGTCCTTGTAGCCGCGCGCGATGAGAATGGCGCCCACGGTTAACACGACGGCCATCCCAGTGCCCATCGGGTCAACTGCAAGGAAGGTGTGGAACAACAGGATCTGGACGATCGGGGCGGCCAGGAGTGTGATGCCCAGAGGTACGTACTTACCCGTGAGCAACGCCAGTCCCCCGACGATCTCGACTAGGGCGAGCACGGGGAAGAAGTACCCCGCAGCGGCAAGGCCTCCCATGTACTCGCCGGCAGCCCCCGCCATTTCTGGCATCGGCATGAAATGAAGGAATTTGTTGGCCCCGAAAACGACAAAGATCAGTCCCACGACATAACGTGCAATGGTGGTGAGATTCATAGGTCTCCTAACTATGCTTGGAATCGTCAACTTTGCCGGCTGACGAGCATCGCCAACCGATACATCTGCGGCTACTAGCTCTACGGACCAAATGCCGGCTGCGGTTCAGGATTTCAGACGGGGTTAGATCCCTCTGGCCCGCGCCAGAGGGATCTGTGAGTCGAGTGGGCCTATTTTTTAATGAGGCCGACTATGAACAATAAGACGAGGGCACCAATTACTGCAGTCAGAATGCTGCCGACCATGCCTGCGCCGAGAGAAAAACCGAGTACGCCCGAAAGCCAACCCCCGAGAAACGCACCCACAATACCGACAACGATGTTGCCGACAAGACCGAAGCCGCGGCCCTTCATGATCTGGCCGGCAATCCAACCGGCAACGGCACCGATGATAAGGAAAATAAGAAGACTTTCGAGACTCACATAACCTCCTTTACGGCTGTGCGACACGGCGGGATGCCGCGTATCCCCTCACAACCAACTGTAACTACAATTGTGCCACAGATCTGCGGCGACTCCGGGTCCGTCGCCGATTGCGACCGAACGAGCAAAGGAAGTGGCAATGTTCAAAGAATTCAAAGAGTTCGCGATGCGCGGCAATGTCCTCGACATGGCCATCGGCATCATTCTGGGAGGGGCGTTCACGCCCATCGTCAAAGGATTGGTAGACGAAGTTCTCATGCCGATTCTCGGTTTGGTGACCGGCGGGGTGGATTTCGCCAATCGTTTTTTCGTTCTTGCCAGTGGCGAAGGGACCGATTGGAGTTCGTTGGCGGCGGCCAGAGAGTCGGGAGCGGTCGTTATTGGCTACGGAGTCGTCATCAACGCCATCATTACTTTTCTACTGGTCGCCTTCGCAGTGTTCATGATGGTGCGCACGATCAATAAGTGGAAGGCGGAGGAGGAAGAGGAATCCGGCCCCAGCGAGGAGGTTGTGCTGTTGACGGAGATTCGCGATTCGTTGAGCGCTGAGTAGATCGACTCGATCGCGCCAAAGGGATTCAGAGAACCAGGCGCGGACGCCACTGAAATCGATCGAGGTTGACCCTTCCTGCGTCGGAGAACTCCACGCCCTCTGCGGACAGGAGTTGGCGCTGGTAATCGGCTCGGCGACCAAGAAGGCTGACTTTGCCGGCAGCGTTCAGCACTCGGTGCCAGGGGACGTCACTGTCTGGCGGCAACGACGCCAGCGCCTGTCCGGACCATCGCGGTGCCCCCGGCTTGCCTGCGAGCGCGGCGATCTGCCCATAAGTGGCGACGCGCCCCGGCGGGACGAGCCGAACGACGTCGTAGATCCTGGCGTAGCGGTCCTTGGGCACATCGAGAGAATAGTCGAAATTGAGCCTACAAAACGCTGGTATATTCTGCAGTCCTTCCCCCGAAATGGCGGGCGGGACCTAGATAGGAGAAGAAACTACATGCTTAGCCGCTACCCGCAGATCGCAGTACTGCGCGATGGGCGCAAAGTGCAAATTCGCCCCTTTGAAGAGGCCGACGCCGACGCCCTCTTCGCCTTCTTTCAGAGCCTTCCAGATGAAACCCGCAATTTCGCATGGGACCGCATCGATCAACGTTCACTCGTCGACGCCTGGGCGGCCAATATTGATTACGGCAAGGTCTTTCCGCTGCTCGCGTTTGCCGGCTCCGAAGTCGTTGCCGACGCCACCTTGCACCGCCGCGAGTACGGTCCTCTGCGCCACGTCGGACGGATCAAGTGGCTCATTCACCCCGACTATCGCGGTGCCGGTCTCGGCACGTTGTTGGTCAACCACTTCATCGATACCGCGCGGCACAACGGTCTCAAGTACCTGTCCTGTATGCTCGTATCTGACCTCGAGCGGGACGCCATCGACACCCTTACCGAACTGGGCTTCGAGTCGTACACGGTGGCTGACTACGGCACCGATCCGGAGGGTGGAACGCACGACATGACCAAGATGACCCTGCGTCTTTAGGGTCGTCATCTCACAGTCGTCGCGTCAGATCCCGTTTTTCGAACTTCGCTAGAAGGGCCAAAATGTCCGTACCTGTTCTCGCCAGCTTTATTGCCGGACGCACTCACCGCCCTGCCAGCGGCATAGCGATCCACAATCCGTCGACCGAAGAAGTGGTTGCCGAGGTATCGAGCGAAGGGGTGAATTTTGAAGAGGTCTATGCCTATGCCCGCGATATCGGCGGCCCGGCACTGCGCGCTGCCGGATTCCGAGGACGTGCGGCGATGCTCAAGACTGCGTCGGCGATATTGCGCGAGCATCGAGACGAGCTGCTCGAGTTGTCGCGTATCAACAACGGCACCACGCAGGGCGACGGCTCGTTTGACATCGACGGGGGTGGTTTCGCCCTTGCCTACTACGGTTCCCTGGGCAAGAAGCTCTCCGAGGACAACGTTTTGGTGGATGGTGAAGGAGTGCAGCTCGCCAAGACCGAGGAGTTTTGGGCGGGGCACATTTTGACCCCGCGCCGTGGTGTCGCCGTTCACATCAACGCTTTCAATTTCCCAGCCTGGGGGCTGCTGGAGAAGTTGGCTTGCTCGATCTTGGCCGGCGTGCCGGCGATCTCGAAGCCGGCGACCTCTACCGCCCTGGTGGCCGAGCGTGTCGCTCAAATTCTGATTGAGAGCGAAGCGTTCCCGGCTGGAGCGTTGCAGTTCGTCTGCGGTTCGACCGGAGATCTGCTCGAGCGCTTGGGTGGCGACGATGCGTTCGCTTTTACCGGCTCCGCCGACACCGCCCGCAAGCTGCGTTCGATTCCCGCCTTGGCAACCACCTCGGTGCGCGTCAACGTCGAGGCCGACAGTCTCAATGCCGCGGTCCTGGCTCCGGATGTCGAGCGCGGCAGTGACACTTACAAAATGTTTGTGCGCGAGGTTTGCCACGAGATGACGCAAAAGGCGGGGCAGAAGTGCACAGCGATCCGTCGCGTCGTTGTACCGGAGACTCGTGCGGGTGAGGTTGAAAGGGACTTAGTCGGCCGGCTCGAACGCACCGTGACCGGCGACCCGGCAGAGGAAGGCGTCAAGATGGGACCCTTGGCGACTGCCGCTCAAAAGACCGACGCCGTTGACGGCATCGATCAGCTTGACGCCGACGTCGTGTACCAGGGGTCCACCCCCGAGAGGGGCTTTTTCGTCGCCCCGACATTGTTGAAATGCGGTGACGCTCGCAGTGTGGAGGTGGTCCACGAGCGGGAAGTCTTCGCTCCGGTCGCCACGTTGATGAGCTACGACGGCTCGGCGCGGGAAGGAGCGGAAGTCGTCGCCCTCGGCGGAGGCACGTTGGTGACTTCGGCGTACTCCGACGATCCAGGCTGGCAACGCAACCTGGTCGCCGATGTCGGCCACGCTACCGGCCGCATCTATCTGGGCTCGGCGGCTTCGGCTCCGGCGGCAATGGGATCGGGTGCGGCAATGCCGCAGGCCTTGCACGGTGGTCCCGGTCGCGCTGGAGGCGGCGAGGAACTCGGCGCCCTTAGGGGACTCGGAATCTACTTGCAGCGCACGGCGGTGCAAGGGCACCGCGCCCAGGTCGAATCCGTCAGCCTCGACAGCAAAGAACTCGACAGCAAATCAAGCAGCTAGAAGGCAACCACCTACGATGGGGCGGGAACCGACACCAACGCCGTCGAGGTCACTCCTCCATAACGGTCGTGGATCGTCACTGCGATTTTGTGACCGAGTGCGTTGAGATCGATCGCCAACGGATAACCGGCGTCCTGCGCCAAGGCTGCGTCCAACTGTTCGTTGGGAATGCGGATCGGCAGCATCTTGACCGATACTGGCGCGGTACGACCGCGTTCGTCTTCAACCCCGAGGAAAATGAACAGTTCCCCTTCATGGACATCGTCCTTGGGAAGCAGGGTGACTCGTTCCATCGGTACCTTGACCAGTAGAGGCTGCCGCACCCGTTTTTTGCCTGCAATCTGGCTCTCACCCTTCTCGACCCGTACGTTGAGAGGGTTGGGGGCGTCTCCGAAAGCGAGGGCCGAGCGTACGTGGTTGCTGAGCCGTTCTCTGCGGCTCAGCGGTCGGTAGTTGCGTCGGTAGCGGACCTCGATGCCCGGCCGGACCACCTCGACCTTGATGTCTTTGGCGCGGTTGAGCGCACCTGGCTGTTGGGGCATGAATGCCAACGAATAGAAGTTGTCGAAGTCGTTGTCAATCGACTCCAGGATGCCGGTGAGGTAGGTCGACGAGGATCCGCCGGTTGGCCGCGTCATGCGGTTCATGGCCGCCCGTTGAGCCGCGCGTTCCAAGGTGATTGAGTTGGGAGTGACGATCTGGGTGCCGTCGACGTCGGTATTTCCTGCGGAGGGATTGGTCCATCGCGGGCCGTCGGAGGCGGTGATCGAGTAAAGGGTGACGCGTTGGTTATTGGCGCGGTTGGCGAGGCGGTCGAGTGCGGAGACCATCTGGTCGCCATAAATGTTCACCGGGGGGGCGGTCGCCGGTGCTCCATTCGTCCCTACATCGAGTGCAACTCTCGACCCCGCGCCCCGTGTATCCGTACTGGGAAATCTGCGAAGTAAGTAATCCATCAGCCCGGCCCCGGGGCGTTCAGTGACGCCCCCGCCGAGATAGACCAGCGCTTTGGGCCCCCGCAGAGGACCGAGGTAATCGATTGCCGAACCAATGCCTTCGAGGGTGCGCAGGTCGCGTTCGAGGACGCGTGAGGCGTGAAGTTCGGCAACCGCCATCGCCGAGTCGCCGTCAACCTCCCAACTCACTTCTCGAGCGGCTGCCAGGAACTCAGAGGCTCGAAAAGCGCCCCCGCTGGCCTCTTTGGTCAGGTCTTCGACCGCGAACAGCAGTTCGTCGACCGAAGCGGTGGGTCGAGCTCTGATTCCGACGTTGCCGTGCAGACTGAAGAGGATCATCTGACTACCCGGAACCCCCTCCGAGCGCAGATATTCGCGGAGGTCGGTGAGCATCTTCTTTCTCGACGATGGGTGAATACTGTCGTGGTCGACAAAAACCGCCGTTGTGCGCGGCAGAGGGCGGACCGGAGTGCCCTCCGGGGCCGAGGATCCGGGCTCGACACCGCGCACTTCGGCGAAGGCGACTTGCTCGGAGATCGAACTGTAGAAATTGGTGATCGGGACTTCCTGACCGTCCACTTCGAGACGAAAGTCGTCGATTGTAAGGCCCGCTACGAAGACTCCGCGTTTGTCCGTTGCGACGACATCCACGTTGACGATCTGAACGTCGATGCGCTCCAAGAAAGAAGTGGCGTCCTCAGCGCCCGCCTGCGCTTCAAGCGCCGCGCCGACAATTCCCGTAGCCAAGATCCAGCCAACGGCGGAAGTTCTTAGGATCGCCCCTCTTGCTCGATGACCGATACCGCGATGGTTGCGATTGTCTGACTGAAACCGCCTCATGGTGCCTCCTGGTGCGCGCCTACCATCGCAGCTCGTGGCGATGATTTCGAGGCCACGGAAAGTGCAACCTAGATGCCATTTGTCTATATGCCAGCAGCCATTTTTACTTCCGCCACCACGCGAGAACTGATGTGGAGACCACTTCCGTGGGGAAAAGACAGGAATTCGTTGCTGGATTGTGACCTGGCACATGGTCGTGGTCAGTCACCGATGTGTATAGTCGGCGAATCAGGCGAGCTTGCGAAAGCAAACCGGCGGAAATCCGCCGCAAGGAGAGGAAACAAATGTTGTCAAGGCGCAATCGATTTAGCTTTTTATTGACCTCAGCACAGGTCGTCGGGATGGTTCTGGGGATGGCATCGGCGTCGTCTGCGGACTTGATCATCAACGAGATTGACTACGATCAACCCAGCACTGATAGCGCCGAGTTCATCGAAATCAAGAACCCAGATGGCGCACCGATTAGCCTCAGCGGCTATAGCTTGCAGTTGGTCAACGGTTCCGGCGGCGGGGCAGTTATTTACTCGACCATCAATCTGCCCGCGGTCAACCTCGCGTCCGGAGACTACTTTGTCGTTTGCGCCAATGCCGCCAACACCGTGAACTGTGACCTCGACGTGTCGCCGGATACCAACTTGGTGCAAAACGGCGCACCCGATGCGGTGGCTCTTGCTTTTGGCGGAGCTGTCGTCGACACGGTGAGCTATGAAGGCGACACCAGCGGTGGCTACACCGAGGGATCCGGAAGCGGTCTCATTGATTCTTCAAGCACTGCTTTCCTCGGCATCTCGCGTTTTCCCGATGGCGTCGATACCGATGTCAATAACGTCGATTTGTCACCGCGCTGCATCACTCCTGGTGAAGCCAATCAAGCCGCAGACAGCGGTTGTGGCGCCCCTGGACCGCCGACGTTGGTGATCAACGAAATCGACTACGACCAGGCCGGAACCGACGCCGCGGAGTTCGTCGAGATCGGCAACTTCGGTACCCAACCGGTGAGTCTGGACGGCGTGGAAATTCAGATGTTCAACGGCACTGGCGGCGGGGCGTCTCTCTACCGTACAGTGGCCTTGCCGGCGGTCAACCTTCCTGCGGGAGGCTACTTTGTGGTTTGCGGCAACGCGGCCCAGGTCAGCCTTTGCGATCTGGACGTTTCCCCGGATACCAACCTGATTCAGAACGGCGCGCCCGACGCGGTGGCGCTGGTTTCCGGCGGTTCGATCTTAGATACGGTCAGCTATGAGGGGGACACCGGTGCGCCCTACACCGAAGGATCGGGCGCCGGCCTCGTCGATGTCTCCAGCGTCGACCTGGCGAGCATTTCTCGTTTTCCCGACCTCACCGATAGCAACCAAAACAACGTCGATCTTTCCCTGCGCTGCGCGACGCCAGGCCTGCCCAACAGCAGCGCTACCAGCGACTGCGCCAACGCAGGTCCGCCCAATCTGGTGATCAATGAGGTCGACTACGACCAGCCCAGCACCGACGCGGCCGAGTTCGTCGAGATTTACAATCCTGGCGCATCGGCCGTCGATCTACTGGGCGTCGAATTGGTGTTTGCCAACGGCTCCACCGGTTCCGAATACCGCTCGTTCGCGCTACCCGACGTACAGCTCGCTGCCGGCGACTTTTATGTCGTTTGCGCCAATGCCGCCAATACGCCGGACTGCGATTTGGATGTCTCTCCCGATACCAATTTGATTCAAAACGGCTCGCCCGACGCCGTGGCGTTGGCGTTCGGCTCTTTGATTCTCGACGCGGTGAGTTATGAAGGTGTGACTGCGGCGCCGTACGCGGAAGGCGGCGGCGCTCCGGCGGATCCGAGCGGCGACCAGAACGTTGGCCTGTCTCGTCTCCCCGACGGTTCGGACAGCGATGACAACAGCTCCGATTTCACCATTCAATGTGTCACCCCGGGTCAAGCCAACAGCACCGACGACAGCAACTGTTTCCTCGGGCCTCCGCTTGAAGTCGAGATTTGGGAAATCCAGGGTCCGGGGTTGGTGAGCCCGATTGCCAACGCGCCAGTGATCACGGAACAGAACGTGGTGACGGCAGTGGGTTTTGACGGCTTCTTCATGCAGACGCCGGTGGCCCGCACCGACGGTGACGCCAACACCTCGGACGGCATTTTTGTATTCACCGGGGGCGCACCGGGCGTGTCCGTTGGTGACTTGGTCGATGTCTCGGCGGTGGTGCAGGAGTTCTTCGGTTTCACCGAACTGTCTGGCGTTTCAAGCGTAGTGGTGACCGGAACGGGCGCTCTGCCGGCTGCGGTGGCGCTCAATCCATCTCCCAACCAGCCACAACCGGACAACGAGCTCGAACGATTCGAGGGCATGTTGGTGACCTTCGACGGAGTCGCCACCGCGCCCAGTGACCGGTTCGGCGATGTCGATGTCGTTGCTGGACCCAATCGCGCCTTCCGCGAGCCGGGAATCGAATACCCAGGTCTGGCGGGCCTCCCGGTTTGGGATGGCAACCCGGAGATCTTCGAGTTCGATCCCGACGGGCTGACCTTGGCCGACGTGGATGTCTTTGGCGGCCAAGTGATCGAGGCCAAAGGCGTCCTGGGCTTCTCCTTTGGCGACTATCAGGTGTGGCCGACCAGTTACGTACTCGGCACGCCACCCACGCTGCCGCGTCCGGTTCGGATGCGTGCGTGGGGTGAGCTCACGGTGGCGACGCAGAACATGCAGCGCTTGTTCGATGACATGGACGATCCGCTGGTGGATGACCAGGTCGTCGATCCGCTCGAGTATCAGGGTCGCCTGGGCAAGATCTCGAACTGGGTGCGCAACGTCCTCGATGCCCCCGATGTCCTGGTGGTGCAAGAAGTCGAGAGCCTGTCGGTCTTGGATGACCTGACTGCGCGCATCGCCAGTGACGACGCTACGTTGGTCTACACGGCCTGGTTGCTCGAAGGCAACGACGTCGGTGGCATCGATGTCGGGTTCCTCACTCGCAACGACCGCATCGTCGTTAACAACGTCGAGCAGTTCGGCGAGAACACGATCTTTTTCTTCGACGGCAGTTTGCTTAACGATCGACCCCCGTTGCTGTTGGACGCGACCTATATCGGTGATGGTGCACCCCTCGACATCACCGTCATCGGTGTACACCAGCGCTCGCTTAGCGGTATCGAGGGATCGAGCGCCACTCGCGTTCGTCTCAAGCGCTTCGAACAAGCGCGGGAGCTTTCCGAGTTCGTGCAACAACTACAGACAGACGATCCCGCCCGCCGCATTGTCGTTGCGGGTGACTTCAATGCCTTTGAGTTCACCGATGGTTACGTCGATGTTCTGGGGCAGATAACCGGCAACCTCGATCCTCTGGGTGACGAAGCGGCGACGTTTGACGCCGTCAATCCCGACCTGCGCAACGAAGTGCTGTCGGTGCCGGCGACCGATCGCTACTCGTTCAACTTTGCCGGCAGCTCGCAAGCCATCGACCACATCCTCACCTCAGTGTCGATTCATCCGCGTGTGATTGAAACCCAGTTCGCGCGCGGCAACGTCGACGCGCCGGTCAATCTGCTGCTCGACTTCGGCAGCGATTTGCGCATCGCCGACCACGACGGCCTGGTGCTCTTCGTCCAGAGCTTCCTCGACGATGACGGCGATGGAGTGGAGAACCGAGAGGATCTTTGCGCCGACACCATGATTCCGGAGTCGGTGCCGACGCAGTTACTCAAACCCAACCACTACGCGTTAGTCGACGGAGATACAACCTTCGACACCGAAGTGCGCGGGTCGGGAACGCCGTTGACCTACACCACCGAGGACACCGGTGGCTGTAGCTGCGAGCAAATCATCGAGGCTCTGGGCCTGGGCAGTGGGCACAGCAAGTTCGGTTGTTCCGACGAAGTGATGGCGGCCTGGGTCCAACAGATCTCGCCCTAGTTCATCGTCCGCCCGGCGGTTGCGCTGTAGCCAGCGGTGCAACCGTCAGGCGGTGCTGCCCGTACCTTTTGACGGTTGGCGTATGCCGGCCATCAATTCGGGGAATCGGTCCTCCCGTAGCGGCAATCTGCAACGGACAAGCAATTTGTAACAGACATAGGGGAAACCAGGAGGTTCATCGTGCGATCGAAGTTGGCTCGAAACGCAACAACTGTCTTGCTCGCTGTCTTGACCTTGACGTCGTTTGCGTCAGCTCAAGAGGACTCTGACAACCAAGGATTTGCGCCGACTTCGATTTCGGCACTCGCCTTCCACCCGGACGGCACTCTACTCATCGGCGATAGCAAAGCCGGTGCGATCTATGCCGTCGACCTCGGCGCTTCCGACCGGCAGGCGTGGGAGATCGGCCCCTACGGCGGTACCGTCGTCGCCAATTTCGAAACCCAGGTCGCCGCTCGCCTCGGCACCACCGCCGAACAGATCGTCGTGCACGACATGGCGGTGCATCCTCAAACCAAGACCATCTATCTCGCAGTTTCTCGATCCCGCGGCAACTGGGTTTCCAAGTGGCAGTTGCCCAATGATTTGGGCGACGCCAAGGTGTTGGTGACCGTTTCGGCTGCTGGGGAAATCGGCGTGGTCGATCTTAAGGACCTGGCGGTGACCACCGTCAACCTGCCGAACCCGGTCGGCGACGATCCTCACCCGTGGAAGCCCGACGCGACCATGCGCAGTGAGGCCATCACCGACCTCGTTTATTACGACGGCACTGTTTACGTCGCCGGGCTTTCCAATCAGGAGTTCGCCTCCACCATGTGGAAGGTTGCTTATCCGTTCTCGGACAGCACCCAGGCCAGCTCTCTCGAGGTCTTTCACGGCGCCCACGGCAAATATGAGACTCATGCCCCGGTGCGCACCTTCGTGCCCTACGAGTTCGAGGACTCAACGCAACTTCTCGCAGCCTATCTGTGCACTCCCTTCGTCACTTTTGAGATCGACGAACTGGAAGATGGCGCTCACGTCAAAGGCCGGACCATCGGCGAGTTTGGTTCCGGCAACTACCCCCTCGACATGGTGCTCTACAACAAAGACGGCCAGGATCGCATTCTCATTGCCAACAGCAACCTGCCGTTGATGATCGTCAAGCCCGAGGACGTGGCTGAGTTTGAAGGCGAGATCACCGAAGCAGTCGAAGGCTACGCGGCCGGTCTCGAATACGAGATTCGTTCCGGAGCCGGGGTTCAGCAGCTCGACCTTCTCACCGATCAAGCGGTTGTCGCCCTACAGCGCACCAACGCCGGAACCATGGATCTGGTGGCCTTGCCCATCAGTCGGCTTTGACGAAGATCTTGCGCTCTCGTACCGTCGCGCAGGCGGTCGTCCTGGCCTTGATCGCGGTCCAGGTGCCTGCCGCGTTCGCCGACGAACACGGCCTGCAATGGCGTGAAGATGACGCCTACGGCTTGGTGGTGGAGTTCATCGGGTCGCATCTGGCGTCGCCTCGGCAATTCAGATTGAGTGCGCGCATCGGTTCGTGCTCCGCAGCCGACTCGATTCCTCCCATGATGGCGGAGGTCGAAGTGCTTGAACGCGGACTGCGGCTGCGGCCGAAGTTTCCCCTCGATCCGGCCGGAACCTACTGTGCCCTCCTGGAGAGTAAAAGGGAGTCTGTGGGACGGCAGTCTGTGGGACGGCAGTCTGCAGAGTGGGATGGAACTACCAAAAGTAAGAACATCACAGTCGCCGAAGTCGTCAAGGTGCTGCCGGCGGTCCCTCATCTGCCGGCCAATGCACTGCGCCTCTATGTCGAATTCTCCCGCCCGGTCTTTGCAAAGAACGTTCACCGGTGGGTGCGGTTGCGCGATGAGACGGATGAGCGATGGATTGACACGCCGTTTGTCGAGATTCCGGAAGGCCTTTGGGACCCCCATGGACGCCAACTGACGCTCATTTTTCATCCGGGGCGGATCAAGCGCGGCGTCGGCCCCAACTTGGCCATGGGCCCTCCACTGATTCCCGGCCACGCATACACCTTGGTGGTCGAGCGATCTGGATCGGACCGTTACGAACACCATTTCATCGCCACTGAGCCGGACCGAAGCGCAATCGATCCAAGTCGCTGGCGGATTGTGGAGCCGTCTGTCGCGGGAGCCCCTTGGCGCGTGGATTTTCGGGAGTCTCTGGATCCTTACCTGGCAGAGCGTTGGATCCGCTTGGCGGCAGGATCGCCTGCCGAATCAATACCGGGCGAAGTTGCACCGGCGGGCGATCACCTCCTGATTGAAGGGCCGAATGAGCAAAACGAAATTGCGTTGTGGGTACACCGGGATCTAGAAGATCTTGCTGGCAACCGTGTTCACGAGGTCTTTGACCGGCCGACCTTGGGTACTGCTGAAGAGTCCGAAGTGGGAACACAACAAACCCAGTTGGCGTCCTCGCCGTGGCTCCGTTTTTCTCTCCGAGCGACCCGTTAGAAATCCCCGTAGGCGTTCGCGGCCCGTACCGGTCGTCGATGACCGACGATCGGAGATCCGCACGCCAGCGATTTGGTGCCATGCGGATCGTGTTCTACGCGGAGCTGGAAAGCATGTGGCTCAAAAAGTAGCGGGACACCTGCCGCTGAACAGCCCAACCAAAATTTCAGAATTCGAGTTTCCCAGAACTGCCGGCGACAGCGATTTGGAGGCGCCGCAGAATAGCGTTACGCTTTGTCGTAGCGGAGTGAGGAAAATCGGCTCGTATGAGAGCTGTTGCACTGTTTGAGAGGAAACCAGTATGAAAGCAAAACAGATTTTCTTGGTCGGTGCCTGTGTTCTCGGTTTATTGGCGTCGACGGCCAACGCCGGCTACTACTACGAAGCGGTGACCACTACCGACTCCGAAGATGACCGCGGCGATAGCCAAATGACCGTCGCCGTGTGGGCGGAAGGCGACGCGGCCAAGATTGAGTTCTCACAAGGGGATGAAACGGGGTTCTTCGGTCCTGGCACCTACATGTTGACCAAGGACGGCGGTGAACTGATGTATCTGGTCAACACCGAAGACAAGACTTACGCCGAGTTCAACCTCGGCGAGATGATGAACTTCGCCAGCCAAGCTATGCAGGGCATGGGCAATATGTTCCGCATGGAGTTCACAGATGTCTACAGCGAGAAGCTAGGCGAGGGGCCGGGGATGCCGATCCTCGGCTACAGCACCAAACATCTGCGTTTTCGCTCCGGCTACACCATGCGCATGGCGGTCATGGGAATGAAACAGGAGCAAAAAGTCGACATGGAACAGGAGATGTGGACCAACGACAGCATCGCGACGCCAGCGTTCGATGTTTGGATGCGACCCGACAAGCGGATGACCGGCATGTTCGAAGGCCTGGACGAAATGATGGAGGCGGAGTTCAGCAAGGTCGAGGGCGTGCCGCTGAAGTCAGTGACCCATATGACCATGACCAACAAAAAGGGCCGCGCGACACGCTCCACTTCCACCACCGAGGTGACCGATCTGCGGCAGGAGAACATCCCTGACTCAACCTTCGAAATCCCGGCCGACTACACCGAGACCCAACTCATGCCCGACATGTCCGAAATGGAAGGCATGCAGGGCGACGAAGCCGAGGGAGATGAGGAAGGACGCCGCCGTCCGCGACTGCGGGATTTGATGAAGCGTCGACGCGAGGGGTAGCAGTCGGGTCTCTCTAACAGAGCACTCGCCAATAGCAGGGGCTTAGACGGCAGTGTTCTTCGCTGCCCACAACGCCAATGCTGAAGCGACGGTGTCTCGCTCTTCTTGCATCAGACTTCGATCAAAAACCACAATTGCCGCGTACTGGTGTCCCTGATTACCCCAGCCGTGGATCGACTCGACTGGGTGGGACAGCGTGTCTGTGTACGTTGCACTGTTTACGACAGTACCGTCTAATCCCAGCTCCATTAGGCCTGCGCCGTCATAGTGACCATGCAAGACTCTGCGAATAGGGGGATCTCCGATGCTGAGCCCAGTGGCGTGAGTAACGTTTCTCACGGTCGAACCGTGTAACTCCAGCCGCGCTACTTGTGAGCCATTCGTGGAATGGTAGTAGCCGAGGTTTGGACGTGGCGTGCCACCGTAGATGAAGTTGTAGGGGGTTATGTTTTCGGAAGCGTTGATTGGCTCTTTTGCAACGATGTAAACGTCGCACGCATCTGGGCCGCCTATCGAAATGCCCGGCGAGAAATGGAGACGATCGTCCACACCATCGGGCGATATCCAACCGTCAACAATTGCTGGCTTGCGGGAGCCCGTAGTTTGTGTCGCGTGGCGATTGCTACCACTCTGGTCCTGCCACTCGTACACACCGTCACTATCGGTGAGGACACCTTCATCCGAGCGGTACAGGATGGCCGGGCTCAGGGCCATTACACCGACTAAAGGATCGATGGTCATAGTCTGTGGAACAATCGCGACCGGCGAGGACGGCAGTTCGGTGACCTGAATCTGAAATCCGTCGTTCGCATGGGTCTGAAATTCGACTGGAACCATCACCTGACTATCTTTCGCTGACCCTTTGGGAGTGGACTTGGTGATCAACACGCCCGGTAGATAGAAATGAGTCGATGAGAGTTCGGTAGGTGCCGACACCTCCCATGAAAGCGACGTTTCGGTTCCAGCAATGCGCTTGAGGTCAAGTGCCTGGAATGCCGAGTCGTTGTATGCCGAGAATGAGCCACCGATCTCAAGCGCCTGCGAAAGGCCACCAACCGATCCCAACTGTCCTGCGCACTTTTTGAGATCTACTGGTGCCGAAACGTGGAGTGAGAATTCCTGAACGCAGACACCAACAGGGGCGTTCCCCTCCATCAAGGCAAGCATGGATCGAGAGCTGTCCGTCGAACGCGCATGGTCGCTAAGAGCCACTTGTCCCCGCATCTGCGTGAAGTTGCCATAGCCGAAGGACTTACCGATGTAGCCGAAGTTTGTGGTGATCTTTCCGGGATGAGAAAACGTCCACGCCCACTCGTTTGCCAGCAGACCGACTCCGAGCGAAAAGTGGTTGGTTAGGTCTTGGTAGTCCAGCTCGACCGCTGCCGAATGCAGGGTCGTTCCGTTGCGGTAGATGGTCGCCCGCACTTTGGCTTCGGCTACCGGACCTTCATCCTGGAGGTCGATTCCTGACACGGTGATGAAGGAATCATCCTCAGATTTCGAAACTACAGTGGCATCGAAGAACCCGTCGGGGTTGGCGTTGGCTTCGAACTCGAAGAACCGCAGACGCATTCCCGGTAGCACGTTTACAAAGTCCCCCGCTGCTCCCGTGATTGTGGCGTTCGCTGCTGTCGCGCTGAGCGAAGCGTCGATCGAGATTTCTATTCGATCACTCCGCAGGACGTCTTCAATCTCGTCCGAATGCGAGGCATATGCCCACTCATCCTCGATCGAATAGCTCGTTCCTCGGTCAACCGCCAATCCGATTTCCGACATCAGATCTGGGCGAACGACGGCCGATTGTTCGTAGGTGATCTCATCCGAGGCACCTCCGCCGATGCGTCTGATCTCTCGCCAACCGTTCTTAGGTGCCTCGCCGTAGGCGGTTTCCCGTGCCTTCGTAACAAAAACTCTCGTTCCGCTAGACATTCAAGTCCTTTACTTTCTGGCGGCGCAAGGCTGAGTTTGTAATCGAATCTGGCCAAGACTGACCACGTTCTCGGATAACGACCGCCTTTCTCATCGACGCCATTGTGCGACAGTAGGACTGGACCGCGGATTACCTTTGTGTCGTTTGTGTGTTAACTAATACCTACCCCTGTCTCAAACCACTGGTGTCCTCGCGCAGACTCTTGACCCGGGCGGCACCAGATGGCAGAGGCTACTTCCGTTCCCACACCTGAAAGCGCATCGGAAAATCGTTCCTGTCATCGGGTAGGTGGTAGCGCTCCGACGCTAACTCCCACACATCCGAATCGATGAACGGAAAGTAGGCATCGCCTTCGAATGTGGTGTCGACGCGCGTGACATAGAGCCGGTCTACATCGTCCATCACTTGCTCGTAGACGCGCGCGCCGCCGGCGATCATCAATTCGGTTTCGCCTCGCTCCGCCGCGACGCCGAAAGCTGACTCGAGGCTTTCGATCACCGTTACCGCTTCTGCAGGGGTGTCTTCCGCCAACTCCAGTTCGAAGCCGCTGGCGGACACCACCAGAAATTTACGACCTTTGAGTGGCTTGCCGATTGACTCGTAGGTCTTGCGTCCCATGAGTACGTGGTGCCCCATGGTGGTCTTTTTGAAATGTCTGAGGTCCTCTGGAAGGTGCCAAGGCAGGCCACCGTCGCGACCGATAACGCCGTTCCAGGCAATGGCGACGATGATGGATTTCTTCATCGCGAATGCTGGCGGCTAGACCGCTATGGGAGCGCGGATGACCGGATGCGGGTCGTAGTCGAGGACTTCAATGTCTTGGTAGCGAAACTCGAAGATGTCGGTGACATCGGGATTGAGCTGGAGTCGGGGGAGAGCTCGTGGCTCTCGACCGAGCTGTTTGCGTGCTTGCTCGAAATGGTTGGAGTAGAGGTGCACATCGCCAAAACTGAGGACGAAATCGCCTAGCTCAAGACCCGTTACCTGGGCGACCATGTGGGTGAGAAGGGAGTACGAGGCAATGTTGAACGGTACGCCGAGAAAAACGTCCGCACTGCGCATGTAGAGCTGACAAGAAAGCTTGCCCGTTCCGGAGTTCGCTGGCGCAACGTAGAACTGAAACAGGGTGTGGCACGGAGGCAGAGCCATGTTCTCGACTTCAGCAACATTCCAGGCGCTGACGATGTGGCGACGGGAATCGGGGCTGGTACGAATCGCCTCGATGACTCGGCTGATTTGATCCACGGTGCGGCCGTCTGGCGTCGGCCACGAACGCCACTGCACTCCGTAGACCGGTCCGAGGTCGCCATCTTCGTCCGCCCACTCGTCCCAAATGCGGACGCCGTTCTCCTTGAGGTAGCGGACGTTCGAGTCTCCCGAGAGAAACCAAAGAAGCTCGTGGAAGATCGAGCGGGTGTGCAGCTTTTTGGTTGTGAGCAGCGGAAACCCGTCAGCCAAATTGCAGCGCAACTGATAACCGAAAGTGCTCCTCGTTCCAGTACCGGTGCGGTCTTCCTTGTCGACGCCGTGGTAGAGGATGTGTTGCAGTAAGTCGAGGTAGGAACGCACGGCCGAAGGCTACACCGATTTCAGCCGTTGTTCGCTAGTCGCTGGGCGCCGGCCGATCCCGCAGCACCGCCAGATACTCAATCCAGGGTCCGGCGTCGTCGGTCAGTTGCTTTGCCATCACCCGGGAAATCTGGGCAATGTGCCCCAAGTCATGGATAACCCATGCGGCCAGCAGTTGCCGTAAAGTGACCTCGCCGAGCCCTGGATGCACGCCTTGCTGATCAAGTTGCTCGTCTGTCAAGTTGAGCGACCGTAGCTCTCGCAGGTTGTTAGCCCGTAAGTCTCGGAACTCGTCCAGGAGTTCCTCCATGGTCTTACCTTCGCTTTCCCGATATTGGGCGAATCGATCGTAGCGATCGAACGGACGCTCCGTTCCGTGCTCAAGGATGATCTTGGTGCGGGCGAGCCAGTCGGTTCGCTCGCCGTGATTGAGGTGGCCGACGACATCGAACGGACTGAACGTGTCGCGGCCTTCATTGAGCTCACTCCATTTTCGTTCGCGAAGCTCGCGGAGCAGACTGTCGAGCACGGTAGGTGTGCGACTCAGGACATCGATGGCGCTGCTGAGGTCAAAAAACATGGAACTACGCTACCAGGACTTTTCAAACTCGGTCGGCGCCGTGATTCGGCTCGAAGATCTCTTCGATTCGGAGCGCGAACAAGCGGGCGATGCGAAAGGCCAGAGGCAGACTGGGGTCGAACTTTCCGGTCTCGACAGCATTGACGGTTTGTCGAGAGACACCGAGTTCGTGGGCGAGATGGGCTTGCGTCCAGTCGCGTTCCGCCCTGAGAACCTTCAGTCGATTCTTCATGAGTAGCGCAGGTGGCCGACGATGACTGCGCCGCAGTAGCTGAGCATCATGGCGACGATGATGAAGGAAAGCCCGTCGGGGTCGACGACGCCGGCTTCGGCGAGCAGCTCGTAAGTCAATCCTCCGACCACGCCGACACCCACCGAGAACGCCAGCGCCTCCAAATTGATCTTGCGCTGCAGTTCGTCTGACTCTTTCAACAGCCGAATGAACGACAAGATCGTTGCGACGCCCAGGGCGATGGTCATGGCGATGGCGAAGTAGCCGGTCGCTCCCAGGGTCAGGGTTCCTTTGTTGAAGCCGGCTAAGACCGTGACCCAAACGGCCGTCCATAACAATGTCCACACTGCGACGCGCAGCTCAAAGCGTCGAGTGTTCTTGGGACTCATGCAGTTGATCAATGAGCCGAGTGTGTTGCGAGGCATGTTCAATCTCCTTGTCTTTGTGTCAATGTCATTTGACACAGCGACTGTACAAGAAGACTTGTCTTTCAGTCAAGTGTCCTTGACTTGCAAGGGCGATGGCACTTCAGTTGAACGTTGAAGCGCGGTGTTCGCGTCCGGCGTGCTGGTCAAAGCCAGGGCGAGCTGAGTATCGTATAAACACCTGTTGACCGGAGAGCTGTTGTGACCGAAGGAGGCTTGCAATGATCCGACTCAAAACCTATGTGACGACTCTCGCTCTATGCCTAGTGGCGGCGGCGCCCGCCTTTGCTGCCGGCAGTAGCAGGCAGTCGGTTCCCGAGACCCCCGAACCAGTCAAGACGCCGGAACAGACTGCCGTCGAAGAATTCAATACCGGGTTGCGCTACCGCGATCGTGCCCTGGCTGCGGATGAAAAGGCAAACGAGGCGACCGCAGACAAGAAGCGCCTCAAGGCTGAAAAGAAGCGCGACGGAATGTTTGAGGCGGCGGTGCGCCATTTTCAGAACGCGGTCTCTAACAAGCACGACTACTACCAAGCCTACGGCAGCCTTGGTTATGCGCTTCGCCGTTTGGGGCGGTACGAAGAGGCTATGACCGCTTATGACATCGCGCTGCAACTCAATCCCAATTATCCGGAGGCGATGGAGTACCGCGCCGAAGCCTTGCTGGGTTTGGGGCGTCTGGACGCAGCGCGCGAGGCCTACGACAGGCTGGCGGCGATGGACTCCGAATATGCGGGGCAGCTTCTCGAGGCGGTGCGCGTCTGGGCGGCTGACGAGAACAACGCCGAGATGGCTGCCGCAGCCGAGTTGTCGGCCTGGATTGAGGAGCGGGCGGAAGTGCTCACGACGGCGTCTGGCGCCGTCGGATCCGATTGGAACTAGCCTGCCCTTCCCATCAGGGTTGGAGTCTGCGGCCGTCGTGCTTCGCGTTTGCGCCACCATAGCGGCCGGCTGTGTCGCCACCGCGGTGCTGGTGGCTGCAGGCGTCGAACCGGCGCAAGTTGCGGCGACCTCGGCTCCCAGGCCGGTCGAGTTTCCAGTTCCAAGCACCCCCGGCGACAACCCGTACTCTCTCGCCAAAGCCGACCTCGGTCGCCATCTCTTCTACGACTCGCGGCTGTCGGGCAACGGTGCCTACGCTTGCTCCAGTTGCCACCAGCAGCACCGAGCGTTCACCGATGGTCGAGCGCGGGCAATCGGTGCCACCGGTGACGAGCATCGTAGGAACGCCATGTCCCTGACCAACGTGGCCTATAACCGCGCCTTCAACTGGGCGGATGGCGAGACTGCCAGCCTGGAAGCGCAGATGCGGGTGCCGATGTTCGGTCTGGATCCGATCGAGATGGGCATCTCGGGTCGAGAACGAGAAGTCCTGGCGCGACTTGCTGAAGACGAGCACTACCGCGAGCAGTTCTCGCAGGTGTTTCCGGCTGACGCGGATCCCATTCGGTTTGGCAATATCATCAAAGCGATTGCGACGTTCGAACGCACACTGATCTCGGCCGATTCTCACTACGACCGGTTTGTGCGCGGCGACCGGTCGGCGCTGTCGCCCTCTCAGCTTCGTGGGTGGAAGTTGTTCTTTTCGGACCGCCTTCATTGCTCCGGGTGCCACGGCGGCTTCAATTTCGCTGGCAATACCGGTTGGTTTGAACGCCCTTTTCGGCCTCTTCAATTCCACAATACCGGGCTCTATAACCTGGGACGCGGACGCTATCCTGAGATCGATCGAGGCCGCGTGGAACAAACCGGGCGACGACGAGATATGGGCCGGTTTCGTGCACCGACCCTGCGCAATATCGAACTGACCGCTCCCTATATGCACGACGGAAGTGTTTCTACCCTCGAAGAGGCGATCGACCACTACAACGCCGGAGGCAGGGCTGGCCGGGCCAACCGCCGCAAGAGCGACCGCATACGACCCCTCTACTTAACCCCGGCCGAGAGAGCGGACCTTGTAGCGTTTCTTCATAGCCTCACCGATCGTGGCTTCGTCAGCGATCCCCGACTCGGGAGTCCGTGGGTGACCGGTTGGGGCGGCGCCGAGCAACTGACCGGACGTTCTGCTCGAAGTCGCTAAAATGAGGGGATGGAAAAGCAACTGCGCACACTCAACCCGCGAAGCGGGTTTCGATACCCCTCTGGCCTGAGCGTCGGCTTTGTCATCCTCGGCCTTGGTCTTTTCGCATGTGGGCCTGGGCGAGTCGACAAGCCGCTTATCGACGCGGTTCACCAACCGACGGTGCTCACCGAGGATTCCGGCCCGGCTCTGCCGGCCTCACAGGCCGCAAATCGGTTTGTGCGCGGCTGGCGCGACAACGCCCGCAGGGGTCGAGTGATGCTGAAGGCCCGCGACGGAGCCCGCGTTCAGTTTGTGCAGTTGGAGTCGCGGCAGCGTTTCGCCCGGTTGCAGGCACGCGTCCGGCCTCGTGAGGGCGGACAGTTTGAGGCCAGAGTCGACGGGGGGGATTGGTTTCCGCGGCCGCTTGGCAAGCGAGTTCGCATTCCAATTGGTGCCGACTTGGGGGTTGGCCGCCACACGATCGACTTCAAGGTACCGGAAGATGCCGAGCTTGTTCTGGAATCGATGACCTTTGACGACCCGTTGCATGCGGGCGAGGTAGACGTCAGTGCACGCGGCGATCTCGTCCAGACCGGCTATTCGATCGCCGAGGTGGTGCGCAAGCTGGACAGCGCCGGGGAATTGCGGGGGAGCTTTCGACCTCCCTCAAGCGCTAGTGCTGGGCAGCGATTCAGCGTGCGGGTGGAGACCTCACAGGGGACAGAAGAAGTCTTTGCCTGGTCGGCGGAAGCGGGAGGGGGAGTCGGCGAGTTTTCGCAGCGATTGCCGAGCGGGTTTGTTCGCGTCCAGTTCGTCGCGCAGGGAGAGGGTCCAGCGGCTGAATGGAGAGGACTGACCCTGTCGGTCGGAGAAGAAGAGGAGCCGCAAGCGGTCGAGCCTCCGGAGCCGCCGAAGTTGGTCGTGCTCTACATTATGGATGCTTTGCGCACGGACTACTTGGGGCATCTCGGTGGCCCCGAGGGCATTTCTCCTACCATCGATCGTCTTGCCAATGAGGGAGCGACCTTCACCAACCACTTCAGCGTTGCGCCCAACACCGTGCCTTCCACCAAGAGTTTGCTCACCGGACAGAAATTCCTGCTCAAGGGGGGGCGCAAGCTAGTCAAAGAAAACGGTCGCACCCTCGCCCAGCGCTACCGAGATAACGGCTACCGCTCGGGCCTGTTCTCGGGCAACGGTAACGTCTCGTCGTGGCTCAACATGACCGCGGGCTTCGAGACCGATTCTTCAAGGACTCTGTGGCGCGGCAGCCAGAGTCGTCGCCGAGCCGGCTACAACAACAACGCCGAAGTGATTCACCGCGAGACCCTCGCTTGGCTGGACAGCCTGGGTCCCGACGAACGCGCATTCCTGCACATCCAGACAGTACATCCGCACAACCCCTACGATCCGCCCGAGCCCTACCTCAGCGAATGGGTCCCTCAGAATGGTTCAACGGTCAGCGGCTCCACCGCCACTTTGAAGGGTATCCGCACGCTACGTGTGGAAGTCGATGAAAACGACCAGGAACGCCTGCGAGGGCTCTATGCTGCCAGCGTCGCCTACAACGACGCGCACATTGGCGATCTGCTGACGACATTGCTGGAACGCTACGAGCCCGAAGACATTCTCTTCATCTTGACCTCAGATCACGGAGAAGAACTGTTCGAACACGGCGGTGTGCTGCATGGATATACCCTGTATGACGAGATGCTTCGCATCCCCTTGGTGTTCTGGTGGCCCGGGAAGATCAAACCGCGAAGGGTCGACGCCCTCACCGACAACGTCGATCTACAGGCGACGCTCGCGTCCCTAGTCGATCGTGGCGCCGACGCCATGGTCTTGGGAGACTCGCTGTGGCCATACTTGGTCGGTGGCCGGCGTGCGAGCACTCCTGACAAAGAAGTCGTGTTCGCGGCGGCATCGTCGGTCAAAGGGGGCATCTTCATGGCACGTTCCGAACGCATGAAGGTGGTACACGCTCCACGCCAGGGCAGCCGCGGTGGTGGGCGTTGGGGCATGGGGCAGGGCCGGGGTCGCAATCCGGACGCCGAGTACGTGTTCGACCTGGTGGCCGATCCGGGCGAGCACCTCAATCTGGCTGGCGAGCGCAGCCTCGAGGCGGATTGGCTGTGGCAGCAGTTACGCTCCTGGATCGACATCGGAGTGCGGCTGGAGGAAGGGGAGGAGATCGGTGAGATGGACGCGGCGACCGAGGAAAGCCTGCGTGCATTGGGATATCTCTAGATCGCAATCCGAGTTCTTGCTTGTTCGCAGGCGATTTGGCCTAGTGCCCTGCCTGGAGACCTGACTCATTGTTGTAAAAAACTGCGAAGTGTGACGGCCGTCCTTGGTGTCCGTTCTGTAGTCCTCCTAGACTGGCGCCGTTCGTAGAAGGGAGCGGTCGGAGAATTGAGACGCAGGGTCTCGATCGACCGACGGCTTGCGCACAAAACTGATTCAGTAAAAGGAGGAGAAGATGAATCAACGTCTCACCGTGGCGATGCTGTGCTCACTGCTCGCCGCTGGCACCGTGACCGCTGCCCCCCCGGGCGGTATTGCCGGTGATATCCATTTTCGGGGTCCGAATGGCGACATCGTTCGCGGCTCGCGCTGCGCGGTGGTCGATCCCCATCCGGCTGCGCAAGCGGCGATCGATCGACGCATTGCCGAATTCCGTTCCATGATGGGCGTGCAGCCAGGGGCGTCGATGGAGGCGGCGGGTCCCATTCCTGTTTGGTTTCACGTCGTCTACCAGGACGACAAACGGAAGGGCGTCGAGGGCAACATTCCCGACGCGATGCTCTGGGACCAACTGGACGTGCTCAACGCGGCTTACGCCGGCACCGGCTTTTCGTTCACTATGGGCGGCATCAATCGGGTCAAGAACAACCGCTGGTTTACCGGCTGCGGCGGCGGCGCCGAGCGCAAGATGAAGCGCTCGTTGGCCGTCGACCCGGCACACAACCTCAACTTCTACACCTGCAAGCCCGGCGGTGGCATCCTCGGCTACGCGTACTTTCCTTGGGACTATCCCGAGGACAGCTTCATGCACGGCGTCGTGGCGCTCTACTCGAGCTTGCCCGGCGGTAGCGCCGCGCCGTACGACGAGGGCGACACCGGTACCCACGAGGTCGGCCACTACCTGGGGCTGTACCACACCTTCCAGGGTGGTTGTAACGCCCCCGGCGACAGTGTCGCCGATACCCCATACGAGGCCAGCGCGGCCTACGGCTGCCCGGTGGGGCGTGACACTTGCGCCCAGGCGGGGTTGGATCCGATCACCAACTTCATGGATTACACCGACGATGCCTGCATGGATGAGTTCACGGGTGGGCAGGCCACGCGCATGAACGATTCGGTGGCAACCTACAAGCCGAGCCTGTAAACAGGAGGTCTTTTGCCAAGCGGCCTTGAAAACAGGCGAGCTTGACGAAAAACCGGATCCCGGGGCCGGGGGGGTAGACCCTCCGGCCCACTTTCGTTTTGGAGACTAGGTCGCCGGCTGGGGATCGAGATCTTCCAGGTAGGGAGGATCGGAGTCCTCGCACTTGACCTCTGAGTCGCCCAGCTCGCGACCGCGCAAGTCTTCGAGGATGGCGTAGAGAGTCGGCACCAACACCAGCACGATGGCGGTGGCAAACAAAATTCCGAAGGCCAGCGACAACGCCATCGGGATCAAGAACTGAGCTTGCAAACTGCGCTCCAGCAGCAGTGGTGTGAGGCCGGCGAAGGTGGTCAAGGAGGTGAGCAGAATGGGACGGAATCTCTGCGCCCCTGCTTGGCGAATGGCATCGAAGATTGACGCTCCCGCCGCCCGCGCCCGATTGATGAAATCGACCATCACCAGACTATCGTTGACCACCACTCCGGTGAGGGCGACAGCTCCAAACCCGGACAAGATGGTGAGGTCGTATCCCATCACCAGATGCCCCCAGACGGCGCCCACCAGCCCGAACGGAATCGCACACATGACGATCGCCGGCTGAAGGTAGGACTTGAAGGGAATCGCCAGCAACGAATAAATGATGATCAGCGCCAGCGTGAATCCGCGCACCAAGCCGCCGATCGTTTCTCGCTGTTCCTGCTGCTGACCGACGTAGGCGTACCGCAGGCCTGGGTAGCGGTCGGCGAGGTCGGGGAGGAAGTTGGCTGAGAGATCGCTGAGGATTTGGTTGGCGTTGCCAACCTCTACGTCGAGGTCCGACGAAACGCGCACCACGCGCTGGCGATCGGTTCTTTGAATCGTCGCTGGACCGCGGGTGAGATCGGCGTCCACCGCGGTGGAGAAGGGAACCTCGACTCCCGTCGGAGTGCGAAAGCGGAGGGTCTCGAGCGCCGCCAAAGACTTGCGATCGGACTCTGGAAGCCGCACCATGACTTTGATCTCGTCCCGCCCGCGCTGAATGCGCTGGACTTCTTCTCCGTAAAACGCCTGCCGCGTCTGGCGCGCGACATCGCCGAGTGTCAGCCCGGCGGCCTGTGCTTCGGGGGTGATGTTGAGCAGCAGCTCCTGCTTGCCGGCGCGGAACGAGTCGGTGATGTCGCTGACTCCTGCGTAGGTGCCGAGCCGTTCTTTGAGTTCTGTAGCTGCTTGAGACAGCGCCTCGACGTCGGGCCCCGACAACCGCACGTCGATCGGGTCACCGGTGCTGAACAGCGACGACACGAACGACAGCTCAACCGCGCCGGCGATCTGCCCGGACTTGTCGCGCCAGCGGGCCGCGATCTCGGGGCTGGTGATGGACCTGTCCTCTGCGGGGGTGAGTTCGACATTGACTTCGGCCACATGCGGCGCAGCCACCGGCAGATCGCTATTGCCGCCGCGGTTCTGGGCCGCCCGGTAGGGCTGCTCGCCAATCGAGGTCAGAATGTGGGAGACGATTTCCTCGCCGTACTCGGCCTCCAGCTCCTCTTCGAGTTCGAGTGCCGCGCGCTCGATCTGGCGCATGGCGGTCGAAGTGGTGTCGGCGGGCGTGCCGAGTGGCATGGTGAGGAGCGAAACGACATTATCGGCTTCAACCGGCGGAAAGAAAGTAAAGCGGATCAGGCCGGCGGAGATGAGCGAACCGGTGACGACCAGTGCCCCGACCGCGGCCGCCGCGGTTACATAGCGCCAGCGAATGGCGCGCTCCAAAGTCGGCTTGTACCAGTTCTCGATGTTGTAGTTGAGCAGGGCGCTGACTTTCAATTGGATCTTGCGCCAGCCGCCGAAGAACCACGACTTGGGTTCCTCGAAAGAAACGTGCAAAAGATGGTTGGGCAGAATCAACAACGACTCGATCAACGAGAACGCCAACGTTGGGATCACGATCAAGGGAATGACGCGCATGATCTTGCCGGTGGCGCCGGGAATGTTGAGCAGCGGGGCAAACGCAGCGACTGTCGTGAGTACCGCGAAGGTCACCGGCGTCGCCACCTGCTGCGCGCCCGAGATCACGGCTGGCAGACCTCTGTGACCGGTTTGAAATTCGGTATAGATGTTTTCGCCGACGATGATGGCGTCGTCGACAACGATGCCCAGGACGACAATGAAGGCGAACAGCGAAATCAGATTGATGGTCACGTCCAGAGTGGGCATCAGCGCGATGGCCCCCAGGAACGAGATCGGGATGCCGAGTGCCACCCAGCCGGCGAGCTGCAGTCGCAAAAACAAGGCGAGAACCAGAAACACCAAGATCAAACCGGCGCGGCCGTTGCGCAATAGCAGGTTCAAGCGACTGCGCAGAATCTTGGTGTCGTCCTGCCAAGTCGTGACCTCGATTCCTTCAGGGATCCAGCGCTGCGCGTCGGCAACGTAGTCCTTGACCGAATCGGCGATGGCAATCGCGTCCTGATCGCCGACGCGGTAAACCTGGACCATGGCGGTGGGCTTGCCGTCAAAACGGGCCGATTGATCGGTTTCGGCGAATCCGTCGACGACGCGCCCGACATCACTGACCTGCAGGCGTGTCCCATCGGAAAGCGTCGACAGTGGCAACACCTCGAACTCATCGCCGCGCATGGCTTGGCTCTCGGTGCGCAGTAGAACCTGGCCGGCGCTGCTGTCCACCGAACCGCCTGGAAGGTCGAGGGAGGCGAGGCGCATGGCGTTGGCGACTTGATCGAAAGTCAACCCGTAACGGCGCAGGGCGCTCTCCGACACTTCGATCAAGATTTCAAACGGGCGCACCGCAGCGGTGTCGGCCTGGGAAATCTCGGGTCGCGCCAACAGATCCTCGCGGATGCGCTCGGCGATGCTGCGCAGCGTCTTTTCTTCGGCGTTCCCGGCCACTGCCACATTGATGACCTGGCGGCGAATGACGACTTCTTCGATGACCGGCTCTTCGGCCTCTTCCGGGAAGGTGTCGATGGCGTCGACTCTCGATTTGACATCGCTCAGCAACTCTTCGACCGAGGCCCCTTCGTCGACTTTGATCAATACCGTGCCGACGTTCTCGCTGGCGGTGGAATTGATCTCTTCGATTCCCTCCAGATCCTGAACGCGCTCCTCGATCCGTTGCACGATGGCTTCCTCGACCTCCTCCGGCGCCGCGCCTGGGTAGGTAACGCGCACCGAGATCTGGTCGGCAGAAAATTCAGGAAAGACTTCGTTGGTGAGGGTGGTGAGTGACAGGGCTCCCGCTACCAAGATGAAGACCATCAGTAGGTTGGAGGCAACCCCGTTCTCGGCGAACCAAGCGACCATCTTGTTCACGGCCGCACCTCGTCCTGTTCTTCAACTTCGATGCTACGCAAGGCGACCCGCATGCCGTCGACCGGCGCTTCGAGCGCCGAGACGCAGACCTCTTCGCCGGAATCGAGACCGCTACGAACCAAGACGCGATCGGCCTCGATACGCAAAACCTCGACTTGTCGGAATGACAAGGTGTCACCGCTCAGCACCAGAACACGATCCTCGCCGCGTAACGCCGAGCGCGGAAGCACGTAGATGCCGTCCACCTCGATGCCTTGGATCGCGGCAGTCACGAACGAACCGAACGGTAGAGCCGCTCCGTCGCGCTCAAGCGCGAGCGGGTCGTCGATTGCGGCCGTCACGGTCATCATCCGCGACCGCGGGTCGATTTCTCCGGACGATCGAACGATCGTGGCCGGCCAGCGGCCTTGCCCGTCGCTGGTGACATCGACGGGAATCCGGGGGTTTTTTGCGGTCGTGAGGCCGGCTTTCAGGAAGCGGAGGTCAGACTGCGCGACGGTTAGGGGAATTTCAGCGCGGTCGGTGCTGATCACTTGTGCGACCGGCGTCCCCGGGGCGACGTACTGCCCGCGATCGGCCAGCTTGGCGCGCACCCTGCCGTTGAAAGGGGCACGGATATGCGTGCGGTTGAGGGCCAGACGCGCCTGTTCGAGGTTGGCTTCTGCGGCCGCGACTGCGGCTTGGGCTTCGGCGACCTGTGGTTCGCGCGCCGCCAGCGGCGGTGCTTCGCCTTTACCCAGTTCCCTCCATTCCTCCTGCGCCGCCGCCGAACGCGCTTGCTCCAGTTCGAGGCCGAGTTTGGTTTGTGCCAGCGCCGCCTCGGCCCCAGTCACCGCGAGCTGGTAGTCCCGTCGGTCGATGATCGCCAGCACCTCTCCTGCACGCACAAGGGCTCCATCCGCCAAGCCGGAGCCGACGCTTTCGATGGTGCCGGGAACTTGCGCGACCAAAGTCGTCTCGGTGGTCGCCTCAACCGTTCCTTGCGATTCGACGGTGACGGTGATCGTCTGTGGCTGGACTGCGATGGTCTCGACGATGGGCAGCACTTTGGGCCGCTCCTGCGTCTGCGGAGCCGGTCGCAAGGCCACTACAAACATGGCGATGGCGGCTGAACCGCCGAGGATCGCCAGCGGCAACAGCCATTTTTTTCTCGATCTAGACATCTTCAGAGTTTCCTTGCGAGTCGTCCGTCGCGGAGTTCGCCGGGATGGTGAGTCCATTGCCAAGAGCCAGGTGGAGGTCGATGCGGTTGGTGAGGCGCTGCGCCCGGACGCTCAACCGGCGCCGCGCAGCGTTGAAGTTGTCGGTTTGCGACCGCAGCACGGTGAGGTAGTCGCTGACCCCGCGCGCGTACTCGCGCTCGGCGAGTTCAGCCGCCGCCCGGCTTTCTTCCTCGGCGCGAGCGAGGGCAGTTTCGAGGTCGGCGAGCGTTGACTCGGCCGCTAAACGCGTTTCCACTTCGCGATAGGCTTCGAGCAGAGTCTGCACGTAGAGCGCGACCAGTTCGTCGACCCGAGCTTCAGCGAGGTCGACTCCAGCCCGCAAACGTCCGCCTTGGAATAGAGGTTGGAGCAAACCGCCGGCGAGACTCCAAACGTCGAAGTCGCTCTCCAACAAGTTCTGCATCTCGCTGCCGGTGCGGCCAATGGAGCCATTGAGGCTGAGCCTGGGGTAGAGCGAGCGTTTAGCTTCGGCGAGCCCGAAACCGGCCTGCGCCAGCCGTGCCTCAAGAGCCTGCAAGTCCGGGCGGCGGGCGATGAGTTCGGCCGGCAAACCGGAACTCGCTAAAGGCGGCAACTCGGGGAGCGGCCCGGCCTCGATAGATCCCTCCGGATAGCCGCGCAGCAAGGTTTCGAGCTGTCGGCGCAAAGCGTCGGCGGCTTGCTCGCTCTGGGCAAAATCGGCGCGGGCGGTTTCGGCTTCGCTACGGGCCAGCCGCACTTGCAGAGCCGAGGCGATGCCCAACTCGAAACGACGGTCGATACGCTTGGCGGCGCGATCGCGGTTGTCGACCGTCTCTTGCGCCAATCGGACCTGGGCCGCGGCTTCCGCCAGCGCCGTCCAGACCTTGGCGGTCTGTGCCGCAACCGATAGTTGGGCTGCGGCGAGGTCCCTTTCGCTGGCAACCACTCCAGATTCGGCTGCGGCTCTGGCAGCGCGGCCGCGTCCCCAAAGGTCGATTTCCCAAGAGGTGTCGAGAGAAACGCCCACGGTCGTGCTGGTCGAGGTCAGAACATCGCCGCCGGAGCCGGGGATGGGCAGGCCAATGAAGTTCTGCCGTCGTCTGGCTCCGTTGACACCGAGGCCGAATTGCGGCTTGAGCTGGGCGCCGGCGATGCGCGCCTGCGCCGCGGCGGCTTCGAGTCGGGCTCTCTGCGCTTCGAGCGTGGGGCTTTCCTGGAGAGCGGTTTCAATCGCCGCTGTCAGGCCCGGCGCCTCAAATGCTTCCCACCACCGCGGATGGGATTCAAGGTCGGCGGTCAGCGGGGAAGTCCAAGCCGGTGGCGGCTGTGGCGCATCGATCTCCGGGCTCGAAACCGGAACCGAGCAGGCAGAGGCAATCAGCGTGACCGCAACAACAACGGTTTTCAGATTCACCGTCGTACCTCCTCGACCGTCAATCCGGCGGTCAAGAAACGCGTGAGTCGTGCGCTCAAGGTCGCGGCGTCTTCACGCTTGACCGGAATGGGCAGATCGTCATCCGAGCTACACCGAGTGACGGTGTGCGCCAACGATCCGACCATGAATTGAGTGCGCCAGTTGAGTTCGTCGTCGGACAGCTCGGGTAACGCCCGCCCCAGGGCGGCGCGAAAAGCGGGCCCGGTTTCGCGAAAGGCATCGAAAACCACAGCGCGAATGTCTTTGTGCGGATCCACCAGCGCGCGCGCCAGCATGCGGGCGAACCGCGGTCCTGCGGGGTGTTCAATGGCGGTGTTGAGTGCCGGTTCGACGAAGGCGCGCACAATACCCTCGACGTTCCCGTCCTCCTGCTTGAGAACGTCCTGCAGACGCTTCATTCGCTCGTCATTCAAAGGCTCCAGACGTCTTGCTACGACTGCCCGAGCGAGTTCTGCTTTGGATCCGAAGTGGTAGTGGACGGCTGCGAGATTCACCTTCGAGGCGGTGGTGATCGCGCGCAGGGAAGTGTCGGAGATGCTGTGTTCGCTGAACAGTCTCTCGGCGGTATCGAGGATGCGCTCTCGGGTGGTGTCGGCCTGACTCATCGGGACTCCTCGCGGTGGTGCCGCGATAATTCAAACATACGTTTGAATGATTTGGAAGGTTTCAGATTTCTGGCAGACAGGGAATCCAAGGCGGAATTCGCCCGCCTCGCCGACCTGCACTAAGATCGTGCCTATGAGCAAGGCGAAGCGTAAGACCAAGGTCAAAAGGGCAAGCTCCAGCAAAAAGACGCCCACAAGGAGTGGTGCTCAGGTGGACGGAATCGTGCAGACGACCAAGGCGTTGGCCGATCCGGTGCGCTGGCAGATCGTCGAGCGCCTGGCCGCTGGACCCCAGTCGGCGACCGAGTTAGGGGATGGCTTCAAGATCAGCGCACCGGCGATCTCCCGCCACCTCAAGGTTTTGCTCAGCGGCGGCGTGGTGGCGGTCGAGTCTCACGGCCGGCAAAGGGTTTACTCCCTGCGCGATTCGTCATTGAGTCAATTGGCCACGGCGCTCAGTGGGATCACTGGGGCAATCGGGCCGTCCACAGCCCCGCGCCACGCTTCGACTGCCTCAGCTACGGCGGCCGAGTGGCGTGTGTGGTGAGTCGACTCAGGTTCGTCATGAGTCGCGATGCTGGCTAGGTCGTAGACATCGCGAACGAAAGCTACAAGGAGCTTGAAACGTGCCCAACCAGGCGGCGAGTGAGGGCGAACGCCAGTGGCAGTTTCTCTCAGAGCATCATCCGCAACTGGCGAAGTGTCTCTCCGCGCTCGGTCGTGCCGCGACCATGCCTGCAGACATCCCCGAGCAAGCGGCAGAGGCAAGGGGCAAGGAGGTCAACGCGACCATCGGCCAGATCACCGACGGCAAAGGCCGCCCCTTGGCTCTGTCGGCGGTCGAGGAGGCGTTGTCCGGCATCGTCGATCGCGACCGTGCCATCCTCTATTCACCGATCGGCGGTCTGCCCGAAATGCGCGCTGCGTGGCGCGCTTGGCAACGGCGCGGTATCGGCGACGAACTCCCGTCGTCCTTGCCGGTCGTTACCGTAGGTCTCAGCCACGGTCTGAGCTTGCTTGCCGACATCTTTGCCGAAGAGGAGACGTCGGTGGTGGTGCCGACTCCCTTCTGGGGCAACTACGCGCAGATGTTTGCCCTGCGTCGTGGCGCGGTGATCGAGAGCGAAGAGGCCTATGTTGAAGGCGTCTTTCAACCTCATGCTTGGCAAAAGTCGTTGGATCGCCTACCGGAAGGTAAACCGGCGGTCACCATCGTCAACTTCCCATCCAATCCCGGTGGCTACTTCCCCAATCATGAGGAGCGTCGAGTTTTCGTGAACGGATTGCTGCAGGCGGCAGACCGGCGGCCCATCGTGGCCATCTTTGACGATGCCTATGCCGGACTGGTCTACGAAGACGACTGCGATCCCAAGTCTGTGTTTTGGGATGTGGTGGCGGCTCGGCACCCGAACCTCCTGGCGGTCAAATTGGACGGTGGCACCAAGGAGTTCAGTTATTTCGGTGGCCGTGTTGGCTTCATTACCTTTGGCCTACCGGTCGACAGCGAACTCGCCACCATCCTTGAGAGCAAGATCAAGTGCATGTCCCGTGCTTTGTTGGGCTCTCCGGCGGCGACAGCGCAGGTTGTGCTGTTGCAAGCCCTGCAAGCGAAAGAAACCGTCGCCGATATCGAAGCGATCCGGGTGCAACTGGGGCGCCGTTACCGTCGTGTGCGCAACGCTCTCGACCGCCTGGACCGCGACTTACTGCTTCCGCTCGCCTGCAATTCCGGCTGCTTCGCCTTGGTCGAGATCCCGGAACGTTTGGGATTGACCGCCGAGCAGGTGCGACGACGGCTACTCGATGTCGAGTCGGTGGGCGTCGTGTCGATCGCGCCGCGCTACCTCCGCATCGCCTTGTGTTCCCTCCATGAGGACGATAGCGAGCGTACGGTTGAGGCGATGGAAAGAGCGGTGCGCGATCTCGCCGGCGCAAGCTAAGCGCTAGATTTGCCGCCGATTCGCATCTGTCTTGTATACAGGCGTTCCTGTCGCGTCGCCGTCAACCGGAAACCCGCTTTCCGTCGGCATCGTAGCTGTAGACGCCCCGCCCGGTCTTGCGTCCGAGCCGACCGGCTTTGACGTAACGCTCCATCAACGGCGTCGGCCGGTAGGTGTCGCCGAGGGTCTCGTGGAGGAACTTCAAGATCGACAGGCGCACATCGAGGCCGACGAGGTCCACCATTTCGAACGGCCCCATGGGATGGTTCAAGCCCAGTTTGAGAGCGGTATCGATGTCTTCGGGTGAGGCGACGCCCTGTTCGAGCATGCGGAAGGCTTCGTTGCCGATGAGCGCGTTGATACGCGAAGTCACGAAGCCGGGCGACTCGTTGACCCGCACCACTTCTTTGCCCATGCGGGCGGAAACCTCAGTCATCAGGTCTAGAGTCTCTTCGGAGGTTTCAAGACCGCTGACCAGCTCGACCAGCCGCATCAAGTGGACCGGGTTGAAGAAGTGCATCCCGGCAAAGCGTTCGGGTCGATCGGTAGCCGAGGCCATCTCGGTGATCGACAGACCGGAGGTGTTCGAAGCCAGGAGCGCATGCTCGGGCGCCGCCTTCACCACTTGATCGAAGACCTCGATCTTGAGTGGCATTGACTCCGGCACGGCCTCGATCACCAAGTCGGCGTCGGCGACCGACTTGGCGAGGTCGGCATGGGTACTCAGGCTGTCCTTGGCGGTCGCCGCAACATCGGCATCGACTTTGCCCAGCGACACCCCCTTGTCGAGGTTCTTGTGGATGGTCTTTTCGGCGTTGTCGAGGGCGGCTTCCTGGGTGTCAAAGAGGTGGGTTTGGTATCCGCCTTGAGCGGCCACATGGGCGATGCCGCGACCCATGGTGCCGGCGCCGAGAACGGTGATGGTACTGATATCCAAGTTCGTTTCTCCGTTGTCCTGCCAAGTCTTGCGTTGGTGGAAGTCTATGGGATGTTGGTGCGGTATGTAGGTACGTAGGGCCGGGCTTTACGCCCGCCCGGGAGGGGATAAACCCCTCCCCTTGTATCTCGATCCGGCGTAGGGGCGGGTTTATGCTCGCGTTGCTGCCCACTGCCCACTGCCCACTGCCCACTGCCCACTGACCGCTGACCACTAACCACCATGCCGTATGATCCCAACATGTCGCCTGCCTATAGGGGTACCGCCCGATCCGGCGCCTTGTTGAGTTGCGTGCTCTGTGCCTTGCTGTTACCCAGCGTAGCTCCGGCCGACGTTCAACTGCTCAGACTTGCTGGCGACACGGTCGACGTAATGTACTCGCCGGGAACTCTGGACCGGGCCGCGCACGTCCAGCGACGGCTCGAAGTCATGGCCGAGGACTTGCGCAAGTGGACTCAGTATCCGATTCACTTGACCGTTTACTGCTTGACTCGTTCGGATTGGGAAGAAGCCAACGCCGGTCCCTACTACGGCATCCCGGGCAGAGTCACCGGGGATGGAATCGCCATCGCCGCCGAAGGGGATCTTGAACTGGCGGCGCTGTGGACCCGGCTGCTCGGCCATCCGCCCCAGCCGCTACCCGGTTCGCCCCTCACCGGACCTCCGGAGGGCGCCGACGCGCTGGCAGCCACCGACTTGCTGCTTCAGCTAGAAGGCGCCGCTGCAATGCTGCGGCAGACGGGGTGGACCGCCGATACCCCGGTCGCGATGCGCTTGGCGATTCACCTCGCCGCCTGGGAGGTGCTGGCCATTCGTGAGCCCAGTCGGGTACAGGAAGTAGGGCGATTTTTCTCCGACCTGGAGCGGTGGCCGACCCGCCTCGAAACCAACCCAGGATCGATGACGCTTGAGGAATGGGTGAGCTATGAGGCCAATTTCTATCGCGGCGCCAAGGTCCTCAGCGGCTCCGACGGAAAGGCGGCGCGCAAGCTAGCCAAGTTGGCGATCAAGAACGGCGGCGTCGTGTCGCTCGAACCCCTGGCCAAGAAAAAGGCCGTGCGCGAGCAATTCGAGGCCTGGTCACGGGCTTGGGCGAAGGCGCCGCAATCCCAGTCGCGATCCCAGTAGGCCTAAGCGGCACGGAAGCTAACCCTTGGGACGGCTTGCGACCACCTGCCACGCGGGGTGGTTCCACATGTAGTGGGAGATGCTCCACTGGCCTTCGTCGTTGGGGCGTAGGCGCATGAAATAGGTGCCCGAAGTGCGGTAGCTCTCGATTGTCGTTTCGGTTTCGAGATCGAACTGCAGGCTCATGAGGCCGCGGGCAAATGCTTGTGTGGGCGACCCGCCGATCTCTTGTGGCTGCATCGAAAACTCCGTTACCTGGGTTACCGGTGCATCACTCGGCCAGAAGAACTGATTGATCTCTGACATACCTTCGATTGGATCGACGCCACCCGAAGGCATCAGCACCGCGTCGGCGGTCAGTGCTGCTCGTACGGCACCGGGATCGTCGGCCAACCAGGCCTCGGGGTAAGCAAGATTGGCTTCCCGTACCGCGGCGAGCTCCTCTTCCGTCAAGGTCCGGGTGGGGTCTGGTTGAGCGCATCCGAACCCTAGAAAAGCAACGACGAGGATGAACGCAAGGCTCAGCCGCAGAAAGAACATCCCGGGCCGTCTAGATCGCTGTTTGAAATCCTGTTGCATCATCGCTCCCATCTCTTATTCGGCTACCGAATGGGGATGGTTCGCCAATCCCCCCAAGACAGCTCACGCGCGGCGAATTCATAGACCACGACCTTCAGGTTGTCCAGCGATCGAGCTCCGGTTGCCAGATCGTGCGCCCAGGCCTGACGCGACCCGTGTGCGCCGCCGGCGTTGACGACGATTTTGTCGATCGGTCGTCGGAGGTGGAACGAGAGCTGTTCAGCAAATCCGGCACCGGTGCCCCAGCCAAGGGCCTCTTGCGAGTAGATGTTGGCGAAGCTATCGCCGAGGAGCAGGACTTCCGCATTGGGATCGGGGCGCCACGGACGGTTGCCTGAGAACACAGGTCGGATTTCGACGGTCTCCTCTGGGAGAGTGCGACGAGTGGGCATTCCGAGCAGCTCGACCAGGTCGCCGTGGTGCGACACAGTCAAGGTCCGGCGGCGGTATCTCGGCGGACGACTTTGTGGCGAGAGAACAGGTCGAACTTGATCGGCAGTGGCTTGCGCCACTCGATCCAGGGCAGGGGGCGTCCAGTGGGAATCCTGAACCAGGAAGGGAGCCGAGGTCTCGTGGGCGCTGAGAGCCGCCAAGGAATCGACCACCTGGATTCCGTCATCCTCGAGCAGGTCGAGGAAGGCTTGGTATGAGGGGTGGGCAATCGACCCGCTGGCAATCCTCGGAGCCAGGCGCCCGGGTACCACCATCGCCTTTGACGGCGCCGGAAGCACCACCAGGTGAATGCCTCGCTGGCGCAAATGCCCAGCGAACTCCCGTAGCGTCTCGACCGGATCGGTCTGTGGCATCCGTTCCCAAGCGCTCGCCGATTTGGCCCGGCGTTGCTGCACGCCCCGGTTGAGGAAATCGGGAGCCAGGAGGTGGTCGGTTGCGGGAGTGAAAAAGAGCCAACGCAACCCTCCTTCCGCGGGCTCACCGAGGTAGACCTGGGTGTTGCCGACGCCACCCCAATCCACCAGAACCGCCTGACCCCATTGCCGCACCGCCGATCGCAGCCACGAACTGTCCACCAAGTCTTCTTCCAGAGCTTCGCCGGCACCGTGGACGCGAGCGTTGCGACTTTGCTGGTCGCTGGCGGGGCCGGTTAACGCCTCCACCACCGAACCGACCCAGGTCGAGGAGGCCTTTGGCAGGACTCCCTGCGCCAAGGTTGCGATCATTTGCGAGCCGATTAGAGCCAAGAACGCCGTGGTTGTCGCCACCGCCAACGGACGAGCCACGACCCCACGGCCGATGTCGCGCCGTCCGTGACGTGCAGTGAGAGGTTGAGTGGAGTTCGCCATCGGTCAGTGGATATCGATCAGAAGATGAAGTAAATAAACGGGTTGTAGTCCTGCGTTTCGAGAGTGATTGCCGAAACAACCAAAGCAACGCCGGCGAGGGCAACCTTGCGCCAATCCAACTGCCGCGTCCAATCGGTGGTTTGCATTCCCAGCCAAGTCACCAAAGCGGCCACTGCGAGGGTCACCAGGTAGTACGGGCGCAGCATGAGGGACTGCAGAATCGGCGTCGCTGCCGACGGCGTACCCAATCCAACCATGCTGGCGAGGTAGTTGCCGGCGCGTCCAATCGAATCGGCGCGAAACAGCACCCAGGTGAAAAGGACGACGATAAAGGTCGCCGCCATGTGCAGCCGCTGGGGTAGGAAAGACCACAGCGCACGGCCGCCGCGAGCTCGTTCGATCGCCAGCAGAGTCCCGTGCGCCGCTCCCCAGGCGACGAAGGTCCACGCCGCGCCGTGCCACAGCCCACCCAGGAGCATGACCAAGGCGAGGTTGCGGTAGGTCTTCCAAATACCGAGGCGGTTGCCCCCGAGCGGAATGTAGAGATAGTCGCGCAGCCATGTCGACAGCGACAGGTGCCAGCGGCGCCAGAACTCGGTGATCGACTTGGAGTGGTAGGGCGAGTCGAAGTTCTTGGGAAAGCGAAAGCCCAGCATCAGCCCCAGGCCGATGGCCATGTCGGAGTAGCCGGAGAAGTCGAAGTAGATCTGAAACGCGTATGCGACCGCTCCAAGCCATGCCGTTGCAGTGTCGACGACACCCGCGTCGAAGGCGAAATCGGCGACTCGGCCGCAAGGGTTGGCGAGCAAGACCTTCTTGCCCATCCCCAGACTGATGCAGGCGGCGCCGCGAGCGAACTTGGCCAAGGTGTGGGTGCGGGAGCGCAACTGTTCCGAGATTTCCGAAAACCTCAGGATCGGGCCGGCCACCAATTGCGGAAACATCGACACGAAACAGGCGAAGTCGATGAAGTTGGTGAGCACGCGGGCGTGCCCCCGGTAGACATCGATGGTGTAGCTCATCGACTGGAAAGTGTAGAAACTGATGCCGAGAGGTAGGACCACACGCAGGGTGTTGTCCAGCGCCGCCGCCGGCAGGCCCAGGGCGGAGGCGATTCCGTTGTAGGAATCCACGGCGAAATGGAAGTACTTGAAGAATCCGAGCAGGGCCAAGTTGGCGACGATCGAAATCGTCACCGCCGTCTTTTGCTTGCGAGATCGCGGTGTGCCGGGTTCCAGTCTCTCGTCCGCTCCGACAATGGCTCGACCGCAGAAGTAATCGATTACCGTCGAGGTGACCATCAGCGCCATGAAAGCGGGGTTCGACCAACCGTAGAAACCGTACGAGAGCCCGGTGAGTACCAAGTGCTTCAGTTTTTTGGGGGCAAGGAAATACAGCCCCAACGCCAGGGGTAGGAAGTAGTAGAGGAAGAAGTGGGAACTAAAGACCATCGCTAGGCTTGGCTACTCTGACGGGCGGCATCTTGGAGCGATCGCCAACCATCTCGGCGGGTCCTCGCTCGTCGCGTCCTCAACATACTCTATGTATGCCTGCGGCGCTCCTCACTGCGGTCGCGCCGATCTGACCGACGCTTGCTCCAATCTGCCCCAAGGCGCTTTTGCGGAGCGCATGCGTAGGGGAAGGGCCCTTCGACTCCGCTCAGGGCAAGCTTGCCCCTCCCGGGCGGACGTAAGGCCCATCGCTACGGAATACAGCCGCACCTCACGGTCTCGGCGGCGAGTAATACAGTTCTTCGCCTTCGAATCCGTTGGCCAGGAACAATCCCTCCAGCGCCTGTAGATCGCTAAACCGCTGCAATTCGAGCCGCCGAGTAGCTGGTGGATCAGCGAGCGTTTTGCCATCGAGGATCGCCCACTCCACGACCGCCAGCTCCACCGGCAAGCCCGTTGGAGGATTCTCCAGCCGGTATCTATTGGCAACCAGAGCTTCGCGGTAGGGCGAGATTTCTTCCAGGCTCGGTTTGGGGGTGGCCGCGATCTTCGTCGCTGTTACCTGCCAGACCTGGGGCGTAGCGTCGTAGGCACGCAGTGCCCGACGGGAGGCATCGGCGATCATCTCATCGGTCCAGGCTCGCCGGTGCAGGGCGAAGCCGTTGATCTCTCCGGCCAGGTCCGCTGTTGTACCTCCCTCACGACCGCCAAAACGGAGAACTCTGGGCTGCCAGTGGAACAGGTCGCCGGCGAAATCGCCGTGCCGCGACGCCTCTCGACCGTTGACGTAGATGACCAACTCTCCGGGGTTGAACACCATCGCCAAGTGGTGCAGACCGGCGGCCAGGTTGCCGCTACGTTGCGGTTGCACCAGCGGGCGGCTGGTGGGGGTTCCGCGCAGATAGGCGGCCAGGGCACCGCGGTTCAAGGTCAATGCAAGGTCGGTATTGCGCGGAACCGGTAGCCCCCAACTGATCAAATCACCGGATGCTGCGTCCTGTAACCGGACGAGAAGTTCCACAGTGAATTCGTTGGTGCCCTTGAGGACTTCGACCAGTTGCTTGGACTGATCGGCGTCGATTTCGAGCCAGCCACCACCCACGCGCACGCCACCCGACGCCGCGGGTATGGCGAGCCCTTTGCGAGACGCAACCAGCGCTTCCTCGGTGCCGGCTGTGGGGTCGCGGAAGATGTTGAAGCCCTCGACCCCCGACCACACAGCGACGGTGGAGTCGCGCTCGATCGGCCACAGGGCCGGATCCAGTTCAATAGCCATGGCGGCTGCTGCTTCGTTGCCGAATGTGTCCGCGATTCCGGTGAGAGTCAGTTCGATGAACTCCTGCAGTGGTGCAGAGAGGCGGAGGGTGACCGTGCGGCCCTCACTGGAATCCACGGTCGCCCCGCCTGCAACCTGGATCGAATCAGCGGCCACGGCTTCGTCGAACTCGAGTCGGACGTGGCGATCGTCAAGGACCGATGTTGCGAGCAACGAAGGAGGTGCTGCAGGCCGCACTACCGCGCGACCGGTCAAAGTTTCGCTGCCATTGGAGGCACGAATCGAGAATAACCCTGGACGTGCATAAACATGCGACGCGCCATTGCCCACGGCCGTTGAACCATCGCCGAAATCCCATTGCCAGCCGCTACCAGACGGCGCTGACCAGGCGGTGCGCAGAGGAGCCTCACCGCGCACGGTTCCGAGCGCAGAGGGCTCGACGTAGATGTCGGCGTAGCGGTCCACCGCCTTGTGGCGCGTGGCGCGGATCGGTGGTCCAACAAGTTCGAGCGTGTCGGGATCGATCTCGGCAACGAAGATTTCGTAATCAACTTTGTGGTGACTGTGTCCGCCTCGCGACGCGCCCCAAGTCAAGAAAGCGCCGTCGCGCGACACCATCGGAAAGTAGAGATAACGCCACGGGTGGGGGAGGCGTGGATCGTCCTTGAGCAGTATCGGTTTGCGGCTTCGGGTGTCCAGGCGCAATCCGTAGATCGGCCCACCCGCACCACCGGCCCAAAACCCCCATTCGCCGTCATGAGTGAAATAGGGCTGACAGCCGGGCATCGGCGTCGCCCGCGACAGGGTGTTGCCGTTGACGGAGGAGAAACTCGGGGACCCCATGGTCGCCGCGGTTCGAGTCGCGTTGACCAGCCAACCGTGTTCGGCTTCGGTTCGATCCAGGATCGGAGTCGATGTAGCTGACCCAATGTCGTATTCGACTGTGCGCCCCTGTCCGTCGATATAGATCAAACGACTGTTGTCCACCCACACGGCGGCACGATTCTCGTGGTTGATGCGCGCGGGCCCGATCGTGGCTAGCGGTTGCCCTTCTGGGTCCACCAGCCGCAGTTCTCCGGCGACGTCACCGTCGGCGTAATCGTTGGCCGGAGCCTGCAGGCTCAAATAGGCGACGCGCTGGCCGTCGGGGGAGATGTGGGCGCAGCAGTGCTGCCGGCCCGGCTCGTCGGCAACGAACTGGCGCGCGGCGCCACGCAGGTCTTTCTTCCACAGCCGCCACGCTTTGTTGCGGTTGGTTTCCCAGACGAAGTAGCCGCTTCCGAGTTCGCTGAGTTCGGGGGAGTTCGTCGCTCCTGCGGCCTCACCGCCAGACTGGTCGCCAGACTGGCCGCCAGATGAGCTACCAGATGCATCAGATGAGGTTCCAGTTTGGCCGATTTGGCCCGCGCCTGCGGTCGATGCGGGCTCTGCTTCGGCGCAAGCCCACAGCAGAGCTAGCGTCGCCAGAGTAGGAATTATCAGCCCTTTGGTGATGTCGCCGCGATGGTGCATCATTGGCCTCGCATGCAGACCCCATTCCATCATGCTTGTATCCGCGGGACGGTCGCCGCATGACCGCGGCAGTGGACTTTCAGATGGTTCGCGAGGCTGCGGAACTGATTGAGGGCAAGGTCCACCGTACCCCCGTCATCACCAGCCGATCGCTCAACCAAATTTGTGGTTGTGAAGTGTTGCTCAAGGGGGAGCACCTGCAGCGCATCGGGGCATTCAAGATCCGCGGCGCGAGCCATTTTGTCGCCCGCTTACCGCGACCTTGGCCGCAGCACATCGTCACCCACAGCTCGGGCAATCATGCCCAGGCAGTTTCGCTCGCGGCGCAGTCGATCGGCGCGCAAGCCCACATCGTCATGCCGGAGACTGCTTCGCCGGTGAAACGCCGAGCGGTGGAAGGCTACGGCGGCAAGATCATTCCCTGCGAGCCCAACGAGCAGTCCCGCCGGGAGGTCTGCGACCGTGTACTCGCCGGAACCGGCGGCGTCTTCATGCCTCCTTACGATCATCCTCACATCGTTGCTGGGCAGGGGACAGCGGCGCTGGAATTGATCGAAGAAGTGGGCGAACTGGACGCCATCGTCGCCCCGGTTGGCGGAGGTGGCCTCCTTGCCGGAACGGCCATCGCCGCTCATGGCCTGCTGCCGAACTGTCAGGTCTACGGCGCCGAGCCCCTCGGAGCCGATGACGCCGCCCGCTCACTCGCCACGGGTGAACGGCTGCCCCAGGACAACCCCAACACCATTGCCGATGGACTCCTCACCGGTCTGGGTGAGATCAACTTCGAAATCCTCCGCCAGGAACGCGTTCAAATCGTGACCGTGGCTGAGGATCAGATCATCGGCGCCATGCGGGTCGTTTGGGAGCGCACCAAACAGCTCATCGAGCCCTCTGCGGCAGTGGCAATGGCCGTCGTCCTCGAGCGATTACTGTCTGGCAAAGTGAATCGTGTCGGCGTCATCCTTTCGGGTGGCAACCTGGATCTAGATCAGGTTTTTGTTGATCGTTGAATTCACACTTTGTGGGACGGTCAATACGATTCGCTCCAAAAAGAAGTCGTAATAGTTCAGAGTCCGTCGCCTCAGCAGGATTCAGGACTGAGTGCTCCGGCCTGATGGAACATATTTGCGGAGTTGAATTTTATCATAAGCGGGTTATGATAATTCTATGGAAAAAACGACCCAAACTTATCTAGCTGAAATCGGCCGCAGGGGCGGACGCAAGAGCCGTAGGTCGCTGGATTCTGATACAGCGCGCGCCATGGTCCGGGTGCGCGAAGCGCGAAGGGCGTACCGGCGGTTTCACGCCGAGTGTTTCTGGTCGTTCGATCCTGACTACGTGGTGCGGTCATCCGATATTGCCTGGGTGGCGGCACAACTCCGCCAGAACGGCGGTAGAGATGCTTGGGAAGCTGCGAGCAAGTTATGCCACTAACCGAACATCAGACCAAGTTGGCAATGCTTCTGTCGCGGAATCGGACCTTCGATTCCTATCTAGCCGGCGGTGCGGCGATCCTGATTGAGCCGAACACCACACGCTACAGCTGCGACCTCGACTACTTTCATGATTCGGAAACGTCTCGACAACTTGCCTTTCTAGGTATCGCTTCAGTCAACTTTCTGGACTAAACAAATTGTGGCCCGTCGGGGCCCTACCAATGTAGCCGCACCCGCGTAGTGGTCGTGCTACGGTTGCCGTGCACGCGAGAAAGTTGGACAGCCCCAGTAGGTCGGGAAGGTGCGGCATCTACGACTGATTGTCGATGTAGCGCCCGAGCTCTAGGGTCTTGAAGGAGCATTGACCATGAACCACCAATTCGAATCCCTACTCAAGGATGCAGACCTTGTCGAAGAGATCCGGGACCGCGCCGCTGGCGGCCGCCTTTCAGTACCCGCTGGATTGAACGTCTCCGGCGATGCGGTGGAGAGAGTTCTGGAATCGGCAAGTGCGCCGGCCCCGAGCCGCGGCGTGGAAGCTCCGCCGCTGGAGAGAGCCGCTCCGGCACCCCCGATCCCGCCGATGCCGGGCGCCGCCGAGGAGGCGATCGTGCTCACCCAAGGCAGGCCGACGTTGCTGGTGCAGAACGGTACCTTCACCCCTCCCGACAGCCGGATCTGGCGAAATGTACTTCGTCTGCACCGTACCAACGTCGAGAACGCCATCGCCCGCGTTGGTCGGATCGAGTTGCACAATCACTTCAGTTTCGACTGGGCTGGAACCGGCTGGATCATCGCCGACGACATCGTCGTCACCAATCGCCACGTTGCCGAGTTGTTCTCAACGCCCGACGGTTCGGGGGGCTTTGCCTTCGCCAGCAATGTCGTAGGCGCGACCTACGGCGCTCAAGTCGACTTTCGCGAGGAATTTCAGATTCCGGTGGCGCAAGAGATTCGCGTCGACGAGATTCTCTATGTGGCGGGGGCAGACGAGCCGGACATCGCCCTGCTCAAAATCGCGTCCGATCAGGCTCTGCCGGATCCCCTGCCGCTGTCCGATGTCGCGGTTGCCGACCGCCAGGAGATCGGTGTTATCGGCTATCCCGCGTTTGACAGTCGCAACGGCCTCGACGACATGCGGCGCCTGTTTCAAGACATTTACGACGTCAAGCGGTTGGCGCCGGGCAAGGTCAGCTTCCCGACCCCCAACGAACACTATTTCGTGCACGATTGCACCACTTTGGGCGGCAGTTCCGGGTCGGTGGTGGTGGACCTAGCCAGCGGCCAGGTGGTGGGATTGCACTTCGCCGGGACGTTTTTGCAGGGCAACTTCGCCGTCAGGACTGATTCGATCAAGCGAGCACTCGCCAGTCTGAGTGCCTCGGTTTCCGTGCCGGCGCCCGCCGAGCCAGAAGCGATTGCCGACGGTCGCCACGATCCGGGTTTCTTTGCCGGTCGCGATGGTTATCAGGCGAACTTCCTGGGCGATGACGAACTCGCGGTTCTTCTGCCGGGGTTGGGTGGTTGGCAAGATGACATCGCCGCCCACGACATCGGCAACGGCGAGAGCTCACCCGTGCTCGACTATCGCCACTTCTCGGTCGCGGTCAGCTCGAGCCGCAAACTGCCCTTGTTCACCGCAGTCAACATCAACGGTCTTGAGGCGCGCCGCGCCTTTCGCTCCAACGACAAATGGTTCGTCGATCTACGCATCGATGAAGATCTGCAGCTTGGCAATGAGATCTACAAACACAACGAACTGGACCGCGGGCACATGGTGCGCCGGCTGGATCCGGTGTGGGGGACTCGCGAAGAAGCTCAGGAGGCCAACGACGATACTTTCCACTACGTCAATGCCGCTCCCCAACACAAAGACCTCAACCGCCGGGATTGGGTCGATCTTGAGGATCACATTTTAGATAGCGCCAAGGCCAAGGACCTCAAGGTGTCGGTGTTCACCGGGCCGGTCTTCCGCGACAGCGACCGTGACTACCGCGGCCTGGTGCAACTTCCCGAGGAGTTTTGGAAGATTGCGGTCTTGATCAACGCCGACACCGACAAGCTTTCCGCCGCCGGCTATGTGCTGAGCCAGGGAGAGATCATCAAGGACGTTACCGAAGCGGCATTCGTGTTCGGCGAGTTCCGCACCTATCAGGTGCAGATCTCGAAGATCGAAGAAGCGACGGGACTGGACTTCGGCAAACTCAAGGATGTCGATGCTCTAGCTGCCTCGGATACCCAGGAAGCTCTGGCGTTACCGCGCGTGCGGTTGATTCGTGGCGCCGGGGACTTGGTGTTCTAGGCCTGTTTAGATCGGTCTCTTAGAAACACAGCTAGAATTAGAAACACAGCTAGAGGTAGTCCAAGTGGTCCAAGCTGAATGCAGATTGCGACGAACCCGAGCAAGGGTCTTCGCAGTCGAAGAGGGGAGGTCAGTTGCTCGTACTCAAGGAGCTCTGGAAGATCTTGATCGACGCTGGCTTGGTAATTGCCAAGCAGGTCTTTTGCGAGCTGATGATGCTCTCTTCTGATACGTAACTGAAGTCCACCGAGAGCTGGAAGCCACCCCCAATTTACGTGCGCCATTTGATTGTTGTAGATCTTGGGATGCAATCCCGCCGAACGCAGAAAAGCCGCCGCAACATGGGCTGTTGAGACATCGTGAAAAACGGCGACTGTCTGAAGGTCATGCGGCATGAGGGACCTTGCCGCTTGAGTTTAGACGTTTTACTTCGCGGCGAATCGGGCGGCGGCTAGAAAGAAAAAGGCCGACCCGATGGAATCGGATCGGCCTTGCTGATGAACTGAGACCGGCGCTAAAAAGTCAAGGCATAGCTCAGCCGTGCACCCCGACCCGGTTGCGGGCGAAAGAACGCAGTGTTGGAGGACTCGGCGTAAAGCTCATCGCTCAAGTTGTCGATCACCAAATTGAACTGGTGGCCGATGCGGCCTTCGGTCGCGAAGGTCCAACCGGCGGCGAGTTGTTGCACGGTCAACGATGGCAACTCCAACCCCGACGGCGGTGGCGCTTGATTGGGCGCCAGTGGAAAGTCGCTGGCTGGAGAGTGCCGTAGGCGGTACTCGACGTAGTAGGGCCTCGCTAGCGGCGCGTAGCGCAGATATAGGTTGGTCTTGTTGTCGTAGCTCTCACCCGTCGGCGGATTGGCCGAGTCGGTGCGATCGGCGTCGAGGGCGGTGAAATTGCCGCCCAAGCTGACGCCGTTCTCGAAGTCGAAACCGCCCGCGAGCTCAATGCCCGAATACTCGAGCTCTTCGATGTTGCGTTGTTGCACCACGAACACATGGCGGCCGAGCACGGCAATTTCATCGAGAGTTTCCTGCGGCAGCACGGCGATTTCTTCTTGGCTCAGGAAGTGTTGCGCAATGCCGTCGCTGAGGCGATTTTGGAAGTAGGTGATCTCGGCGAAGCTCCGACGTCCACGGTATTTAACCCCGAGATCAAAGTTGAAGCCGGTTTCGGATTCGAGCTCTGGGTTGAGAATCTGGTAACCGCTGCCTTCCGGAACCGGACCCGAGAACAGTCTCTCGACGATGCTCGGAACGCGAAACGAAGTGCCGGCGGAGGCGACCAACTGCAGGCTATCCTGCAGCTCATAGCGCAAAGTCGCCGCTCCAACCCACTTCGAATCGTCAAAGTCGAGGCCGTTGATATCCCAGCCCGGAGTGGCTTCGGCTTGCGTTGCGACTCGTTGGTAGCGACTGCCGACGCTGAAGTGAGCCCGATCTCCGAGCAGCCGTTCGTACTGCACAAATCCGCTCGTCGAGGAATTGGTGGCGTTGGGGGTATTGGCCACGTCATCTGTGGAAGGGAAGGACAACTCGAACGGCGGGAAAGGAAAGCGGATCGTGGTTGTCGTCACCGATTGATCGGTGTTGAACGAGTCGTCGTTGAAAAGTTCGATGCCATAGGTCCACAGTCCGCCGGTCGCCGCCTTGGCCGCCTCGGAACGTACGCCCCAAGTGTCGAGATCGGTGTAGTTGAGGGTATCTGCCTCGATTCCAGAGTTTGGCGCTCCAGGAAAGATCGGGCCGATATTGATGTCGATGTCGTTGACGAACTGGCGCTCGTTGTTCTGGAAGTAGATCTTGGTTTCGACCGTGTCGCTCCAGCCGAGATCAACGCCAAAGTGGGTGGCGACGAATTTTCGAAAGTCCTGTTCCGGGTAGAAGATGCGGATGCGAAACGTGTCGTCGCCGAGAAGGCTCGGATCGACCAGGCCGAAGCCGCTGTTCTCGCCCGAGTAGCCGCGCGCGGAAAGGATGAGACTGTGCGATGGATTCAAATCGCGCTCGTAGGCCACTTCGTAGTAGCTATCCTCGACTCCGGAGTCGATCACGGGAGTGTCTTCATCGAGACGAATGTCTCCGAAGGTGCCGGCGGGCGCGTCGTAGTCGGAAGCGTCGCGAATACCAAAAAATGCCGAAAACGCCCCCTTCTCGGTACGTCGGCCGACGTTGGTGGCGATCTTGGTCGATTCGTCGATGCTGCCTCCGGTAAGACGGAGATTACCGACCCAACCTTCCCCCATCGCCGGCCGCCGCGTGACCATGTTGACCACGCCGCCGACCGCGTCGGTGCCGTAGAGCACCGAGGCGGCTCCGCGTACGATTTCCACTCGCTCGACTAGCTCATTGGGAACGAGTCCGCTGATTTCGCCAAAATCGGTTTGACGGCGAGCGTTGTTCATGCGCAGGCCGTCTTCGAGGAAGAGAACCCGCAATCCGCGCAGGCCGCGGATGACCGGCCGCATTTGCACCGCGCCGACTCCATCGACGTCAACGCCGGGTTCCCAGCGCAGCAGGTCAGCGGCATTGTCGGCGAGGCGCAGGTCGATGTCTTTGAGCACGGTTACCGGCTGGGCAACCTGATGTGTGTCCGACGCGTTGCCGGTGGCGGTGACGGTCACCGTGCCGTAGTAGACGTGTTCCGTAGCCTCGACCTCGGTCGTCGTTGGATCTGTGGCTGCCGCGTCAGACGCGGTCTGCGCGCTGACGCTCGAAGCAGCAAAGAGAAGTAAGGCGATCGCTGCCGGCTGGGCCAGAGCGGGCCGCGGAGCGGCTACGCAAAGGCGGTAGCCGGCAAAGATCAATAGCAATCCAAGTAGTTCAGTCACGTAAAGGACCTCCACATAGCCCATGCGGGTCATGGTGCCGCCGATTCCCGGCAGCAACGCCCCAAGGGCGATCAAGATGTTTCCTAGGTAGCGATCCCGAAGTTCAGGAGCGCGGCGAAAGCGCAGGGCCGAAGCTATTGCACCTCCGATCAGCACGATGGCTGAATAAATGTTGATAAACGGAGTCATGGCCCGAATCCATTGCCAGCCGAGTGCCGTGCCGGAAAGGCGGGCGTCGGTGCCCGGATGAGTCACTGGGGACAACACCACGGCCAAGGCGCCGATCGCGATCGCCGTCATAACGACGATCACAGACAAATGCGCCCACTTCTTGTTTTTGGACAGGAGATACAGACTTCCTTGCGCCAGCGGGTAGCCGCCGAGGAAGGCTCCAAAGACATACCAAAGCTTAAAGATTCCCTCTTGCCAGCCGAGAAGCGTGGTCAGGGATTCGGTCAAAGTTCCAATGCCATAGGTGGCCATGCCGATGGCCCACCACAGTAGGTGCAGTCCGCCTCGTTGGCGGTAGCGGCGAAAAAGGACCACGCAAAAAATCGTGGCGACGACGGTCGTCAAGATTGGAAGGTGGTGTATGGCCTCCATCATGGAGGAACGGGACACGGTTTCAATTGCAGGCTGTGTGCCCTGCATCGGGTTCTCCTTCGTTCAAAGAGTTTGCTGAGGCGCCGCCACAACACGTGACGGCTTCGACAATGTCGATGAGTGAGAAGGGCTCCTAGCTGGAGCTAAGGGCGGGCGGTGCGCGCCCGGAGAACCAATGCAGAGGGTCAGCGTCGGTCGGACGCTGATGGCCGGTCCCAGTCCAATTGTGCGACCGGCTAACGACCGGTGCGGTCAGGCCGACGAGGACCACCAGAGAAACGAACGCCAGTAGCTTCAGCAGCGTCGGCGCTTCCTCGGCGACCGGCAAGGTGGAGGGCTGCAACGCGAAGGCATGGAGGACCAAAACCAAGATCCAAAACGCTAGAGCGCTGCGCCCGGCGACCAGAGAGCCGCCGCGCCTTAGGTGGCGCCAGCCCCATGCGAGCAGGACGACCGTTGCCAACCACTGGGCCGCAATGGCCGGCTGAACAATCGAAAGGTCAGCGAGCCGTTGGGCAAAAAGGAGAGCGTGGAATCCGATCAGCGCCCAGACGACAACACGTATCGCCAAGCCGAGGATGCGGCGGCGCGCTGTGTTGAGTGGTCGGGATGAGGGGAAAATCACCGAAGTAGCTTATCAAATAAATAGGAGTCAATTATCCGATTTTACTGTGAGATCTCACCCGAAAAGCTCCGATCGTGGGAGATCGTTCCGAACTGGAATGGCTACTGAGTTAGGGTTGGATTGAAAACCCTAGGGAGCCGTACAATGAAAAAGACCTTCACTTACCACGGACATTCAACCGTCAGCGTTACGCGACAAGACGGCCGGGTGTTGCTTATCGACCCTTGGCTGCAGAGCAACCCAGCTTGCCCGGACGAGGCGCAGGATCTCGATCGCGTCGACGCCATCCTCATTACCCACGGCCACTTCGATCACATCGAAGATGCAGTTGCAACGGCACGCAAGTACCAGCCGGAGATCGTTGTCGGCTCATTCGAACTTTGCCACTGGCTGGAGAAACAGGGTGTCCAGAACTGTTCGCCGGGCAATATCGGTGGCACGCAGCAGGTGTTAGAAATGAGGGTGTCGATGGTGCTGGCAGTGCACTCGTCGGGAATCGCCGACGGGGACAAAATGCTCTACGGTGGACCCGCGATGGGCTACGCGATTCGCGATCCCGAGGGCATCGATTTTTACCACGCCGGTGACACAGCTCTGTTCTCGGACATGCAGCTCATCCGTGAGCTGTACAAGCCTCAGTTGGCGTTCCTGCCCATCGGCGACCACTTCACTATGGACCCGGTCCAGGCGGCGAAGGCAACCCGCATGCTTGGAGTCGGCAAGGTGGTTCCGATCCATTGGGGCACCTTTCCCGTCCTCGCCGGCACCCCTGCCGCCTTCGAGGCGGAGATTCGAGAGCGAGAGTTGAATGTCGAGGTGGTGGCCCTGCAGCCGGGGGAGAGCTTCGAGGCGTAGACCCATCCACTTCCCAGCGGACGGGCAGGTGTCGAGCGATTCCGTCTTCCCCGCGGGTGGGTGTGTTGGGGGGGGGCGGGGACCCGCCCCGCAACACCGTTCTTTTGGGGGTCGCCGATCAGCCGGCGATCTTGCCAGTCACAAACATCAGCGCGGCGCCGACGATCAACCCCACCAGCACAACCGGTGAGGACAGGTAAGTCTTAAAAGAACGGTCCTCGGTCACCGTTCCCAAAAGCCTGATCACGACCTGCGCGATGGCGCCGGCACCCAAAGCCAACGCGATGCCCCCAGTAATCGGCGAGACAACCATGCCGCCGAGCCAAGCGCCAAGGATCGTCGGCCCTCCGGCGATCAAGCCGAGAATCAGCAACTTGCCGATCCCGACCTCCGCCTCTTTGGACAGCGGAGCGACGATCGCTAGACCCTCGGTGGTGTTGTGGAGAGTAAAGCCGACGACCAAGATGGCTCCCAGAGCCACCTCCCCTAGAGCGTAAGCAGCGCCGATCGCCAGTCCTTCGCCGAGGTTGTGCAGACCGATACCGAGCGCGATGAGCATGGCAGTGGTCCAATCGGTCTTTTGCGCGTCACGCCGCGCGGCCCAACGCGAGAAGGCCTCGACTGCCAAATAAGCAAGGACGGCGACGCCAAGAAAGAGGATGATCGTTGTCAGCATCGGCAGCGCCTCTTCCATGGTCTCGATGCCGTCCTCAACGGTGTCAAACCCCAGATAAGCCAGGAGGCCGATGGTAAGGGCAAGAACGAAATCGCGTCCGGCCCTGCCGAGCCGAGCCAGAAACGGTCGCCACACCAGACCGAGCATCACCGGCAGCACACCGACGTACAGGCCGATGAGCCCGAAGCCCCACAAAAAGGCCGGAGTCAGGCGCGCGCCGGGGCCGCCTTGAGCGCTACTCAGGTCGGCGAGGGGGTTGGTCATCAACACCCAGGCGAGCAGCAGGGCGAGCAGGACGATCGGGAGGACTCCCCAGAGTAAAAGAGAGCCGCGAGATTGAGCTGTACCAGAAGAGGTTGCAGTCGACACGGTTGTATTCCTTTGGTTGGTAAGGGTGCCGCACACTCGTGCATGGCTAGCGTGCGCAAGGCTAGCGGACCCTATCAAGGAAGTCTCTTGCCGGTCGCTTCCAGCCACCTGCGCCGTGTCAGAATCCGCGCACGGTGAAGGAAGATCTGCTCAACAGCGCGCGCCAGTTTGCCGAACAGGGCCGGCCGGGAACGGCCGACGAACGACCTGGTCGGAGTGACGACCGTGGCCTCCTGGGAAGCCGCCACGCCCGCCTCGTCGATCACATCGAGGCGCCCAAAGACGACCTAACTCTCGAAGAAGCACAGATTTTGTGCGGCCAAGTCACACGCCAGTGGCTAGGCGACTTCGCCCCAGGGCTCATACTGGTGGAGGCGAACCGCCGACGGCGGCTACAAGCGGTATTGACCGTGACCCGGACCGCACTCGACTTTGCCCTGCAACCCGGGGTCGAGGGAGAACGGGTGACGGCACTCAATCGGTTGCAGTTTGAAGTTGAAAGCGCCCTGGATGGTTCACCAAGAGGTCAGCCGGCCCACATGGTGCTTGCCGATGAACATGGGCGGCTCGAATGGAGTCGTGATGCTTGGGACGGACTCTTCGAGTTATTACGGCGCGTGGCCTTCCAGGGCGAGTTGACCGCCGAACGTTCGCTCAAGCTTAGCCAGGCAATAGGCGTGTTGAGCGAGCCCGACGCCGCGTCGACGCTCTCGGGGACCTTAGCCACGATTCTGGCGCACGCCGAGGCGTCCCGCATCCGCGGCGACAACGATCTACCCGGAATCACGATACGAGAACATGATAGGCACTGGCGCAGGTTCGCCGTCTACGTCAAGTTGGCGAACGATTGCCTCGGAGAAACCCGGTCAGGGAGGTCGATCAGATTGCGAACCCGCCTGTGGCTGCTCGTGCGTTCACACTTCTAGGCATCAACTTGACGTGATCCCCTCGCACACCTTTGGGGCGGATCAACGGGACTTGCGCTCGTCGTCGATTGAGTTTTTAGAGGGACCGAACTCGGCTAGCATAGTCCGGTGACGGTCAAGATGTTCGGCAGCGTGTCCGCGCCGTATCTCGGGCACAGCGGAGAATCTAGATGAGCCTCGAAGCGGTTCTTAAGACTTATTTTGCGTCGCTTCACGATACCGGGAAGGCCGGAGACGCCCGCGAGGAAAGTTTCTACCCTTCGATGGCCGAGTTGTTGGCCCAAGTGGCCAACGAACTAGGTCACGAAGATATTCACATTACCGTCAATCCTCGCCCAACCGCCGGGGGCAATCCGGATTTCCGCGTCTGGAGGGGCCAGCACGAAGTAATCGGCTACATCGAGGCCAAGAAGCCCGGCGAAAAACTCGCCAACATTACGCGCAGCGAGCAGCTCAAGCGCTACCGCGCCGCGTTTCCCAACCTCATCCTTACCGACTTTTGCACCTTTCGTTTGTTTCGCAATGGGGAAGTTGCCGATGAGGTGGAGGCCGGGAAAGCACTCGTGCTGAACGAGATTCAGTACCCTCCGCCGGCGCAGAACGTCGCCGAACTTGAGGCCTTGCTCACCCAGTTTTTCAGTTTCTCGCTACCCAAGACCTTTGACGCTCCCAATCTGGCCAAGGAGCTGGCCCGGCGCACCCGCTTTCTGGACAACATGGTTCTGGAGCGACTCAAGGCCGTACAGAACGGGCGATTGCAAGGCTTCTACGATGCCTTTCGCAAGTTTCTGGTTGCCGAACTGACCGTACCGCAGTTTGCGGATCTCTATGCCCAGACCATCACCTACGGCCTTTTTGCGGCGCGAACGAGGGTTCCAGAGGGGACAACCTTCACCCGCCAGACGGCTGTCCAGTTCATTCCGCGCACCATCGGTGTCTTACACGACGTGTTCGAGTTTCTCTCCTACGGCGACCTGCCCGAAGAACTCGCCTGGATCATCGACGACATCATCGAGTTACTACGGGCTGCTGACGCTGGGGCGATCCTCGATCGCCACTACCACGAGGGAAAGGGGTCGGACCCCATCGTTCACTTCTACGAGACCTTCCTAGCTGAATATGATCCTAAAGAGCGAGAGCGGCGTGGCGTCTACTACACCCCCGAGCCGGTAGTGGGGTACATCGTGCGGTCTCTGCACCAGATTCTCAAGGACGAGTTCGGACTCGCAGATGGTTTGGCCGATGCCTCGGTGCGGCTGTTGGACCCGGCCGCCGGCACCATGACTTTTGTCGCCCGGGCCGCCGAGCAGGCGGTGGAGGAGTACGGTGCAAAGTATGGCGAGGGTAACCGGGAGGGATTCCTGCGCGACCATGTGCTAGCGAACTTCTACGGGTTCGAACTGATGATGGCGCCCTACGCCGTCGGTCACCTCAAGATGGGTTTCTATCTCGAGCAGCTCGGCCACCGTCTGGCCGATGACGAGCGTTTCAAGCTCTACCTCACCAACACTCTGGAGATGGAGAAGAAGGAGCAGACGAACATCCCTGGCACTGCGGCGTTGGCCGAGGAGGCCGAGCATGCGCACGAAGTTAAGCAGCAGGTTCCTATTTTGGTGGTGCTGGGCAATCCTCCCTACTCGGGTCATTCCGCGAACACGGGCGAGTGGATCTCGCATCTGATCGATGACTACAAGGTGGAACCTGGCGGCAAAGACAAACTCAAAGAGCGAAACCCCAAATGGCTGCAGGACGACTACGTCAAGTTCTTGCGCTTCGCCGAGTGGAAGATCGAGCAGGCTGGACACGGGGTGGTTGGCATGATCACCAACCATTCCTGGCTCGACAACCCCACTTTCCGAGGGATGCGCTGGCACCTGATGCAAACGTTCGACGAGATCCGGGTGCTGGACCTGCACGGGAACTCGCTCAAGAAGGAGCGGGCTCCGGACGGTGGTGAGGACCAGAATGTGTTCGATATCCGCCAGGGGGTAGCAATTTCGTTCTTCATCAAACGGAGGAGAGAAGACGCCGTACAGGAAGTCATTGTGAGCGCAGGCGAGTGGAGTGAGCCGGAAGCGGAGCAGCTGGGAGGGCGCTCGCCTTCGCACACCCTTGCCACCGTCCACCACGCCGAACTCTGGGGAAAACGCCAGGACAAGTACGGCTGGCTCGATACTCACGGCGTGGGAAATACTGGCTGGTCCGTTCTGGCCCAGGGAACAGGGTTTCTCGTCTTCGCACCTCAGGACTTTACGCTGGCAGCAGCCTATTCTTCGTGGCCTTCCATTGAGAACTTCTATAGGCAGCGTGTAACGGGATTGCAGACCCATAGGGATCGATTCGTCAGCGCCTTCGATAAGGAAGCGTTGGTTGCGCGCGTCAGAACGTTCCTGGAGTCAGACCTGCCGGATGACTTACTCCGTCAAGTCGTTTCTCTAACAAGAACTGACAATCTCGACATAGCGCAGGCAAGATCCGAGCTCGGTCGGAATCCAAACTGGTCGGACAAAATCTCGCAATGCCTGTATCGTCCTTTTGATCTCCGGTGGTTGCTTTATGATGCTGGCGTAGTTGATCGTCGGAGAGAGGACGTCATGGGCCATGTGCTCGCGGGTCCTAACGTTAGCCTGCTAGTTCCTCGACAACACAAGATGGAGTTCGGCGCGTTTGCGACACGGGCGCTCGCAATCGCGAAAGCGGTGACCGCCTACGATGGTAGCTATTTCTTCCCACTATTCCTCTACTCTCTGGAATCTCACAACGATCTATTCTCTGAGCACGACTCGGGCGACCGCTGCCCCAACCTCCATCCGAAGCTCCTTCCTCTCCTGGATAGGCACTTCGGCGCGAAGGTCATGCCAGAAACCTTGTTCCACTACCTCTATGCTGTTCTCTACGCTCCCACCTACCGCACGACCTACGCCGACTTTCTCAAGATCGACTTCCCACGCATCCCCTTCACCGCCGAACGCGAGGTGTTCGAGCGGATGGCCGCGCTGGGCGAGCGGCTGGTGCAATTGCATCTTCTGGAGTCCGATGAACTGGACCCACCGGCGGTCAGATTTGAGGGTCAGACTTCCGAAGACGTGGCAGCCAACCGGGTGGCGAAGAACAAGACCGCCGGTTTCACCTGGGACGGCGACAGTGAGCGCGTGTATATCAACCCCGGTCAGTACTTCGCGCCGGTCGCTGAAGACCTCTGGCAATACCGGATTGGTGGCTATCAGGTGCCACACAAGTGGCTCAAAGACCGCACCGGCCGCGTCCTCTCGACCGAAGAGGTTCAGACCTACTGTCGTATCCTCACCGCATTGGGCAAAACCATCGAAATCCAGGCTGAGCTGGATGCGGTTTACCCTTCGGTCGAAGAAAGCCTGCTTGAAATCGAGCTGAACTGAGGCCGCGACTGCGACACGCACGGATATGGTGAGCGAAGGCTCACCTCTGGAGCTACTCCAATAGCCGAATCAGCTCGATCTGTGGCTCGCCGCCGGTGACTTCGACCCCGTCGGCAGTCAACGCCACGTCGATCTCCGAGCGCACGCCAAACTCTTCGCTTAGATAGATTCCGGGCTCGATCGAAAACCCGGTCATCGGCAACAACAGCCGCGTGTCGTGGGTCTCGAAGTTGTCAATGTTGGCGCCCGGACCGTGGTCGGTGACGCCGATGGAATGTCCGGTTCGGTGGATGAAGTACTCACCGTAACCAGCCTCGTCGATGACGTTGCGGGTTGCGTCGTCGACTTCAAATCCGGCGACGGGGTGCTGCGGATAGCGGTCTTGGACGAGTTCGAGGCCGGCGTCGCGGGCGTCGCGGACGATCTCCCAGATCTCTTGATGCCGGTCGGTGGGCGCCGAGTCGGCGACGCCGCACCAGGTGATGTCGCCGTAAATCGAGCCTGGCCCAGTCTCTTTGGCCCACAGGTCGATGAGCACGAAGTCGCCTTTCCGCACCTGTTCGGTGACTTCGACATTGGGCTGGTAGTGGGGATCCGCCGCGTTGCGGTTGACCCCCACGATCGGGTCGGCCTCGGTCATCATGCCGCGGGTGTCGAACTGATTGAGGATGAATTGCTGCACGGTGTATTCGTCGATCTCTTCGCCGGCGCGGAGTGCTTGAGAGATCTGATCGAACGCAAGTCGAACGATCTCATGCAGATGCGTACTGGCGCGGCGGTGCGAGTCCAGTTGCTCGGGGCTCCACACGGCGACGAATTGCTGAGCCAGATCGGCGGCCGAGATCAGTTCTATGCCCTGAGCGGTCAAGAACTCCGCGGTTCCGGCGTCCAGACGTGAAATCGACGGTAGTTCATTGTTGGGGCTGTAGTGGGCGGCCACCCGGCTTACGCCGTGCAGCAACTGGCGCAGCCCTTCTTCGTGCTGGCGCCAGGTGGTGTAAAACGAAAGGGACCCGGGAAGGCCGCTCAACATCTCCGGTTCCAGACCGTGACAGAGCCGCCGCGGTTCACCCTCCGCCGGAATCAAGTAGTAGCAGCGCCGCGACACCAAGTCGTGATCGGCAAGGCCGAGAAGGTCGAGGCTGACTGGATCGTTGAACTGAAAACAGGACAGAAACCAGCCGTCGAGGTCGGCATCTCGGAGGGCCTTTTGAATGTCGGGAAGTTGCTCTTTTCTCAGCGCCATAAGGCGGTTACCGTATCATTCGACCGGGCCTGCTTTGCCCCCGTTTTCAAGCGTTGTGACCGACTCAATCCAAGCCCAACTGGAAGCCCTGCGCGAGCAGCTTCAACACCACGAGTACCTCTACTACGCGCTCGATGCCCCGGAGATTTCGGACGCCGAATACGATCGGCTTTTCCACAAACTCAAGGCACTTGAAGACGAACATCCTGAATTGGTGACTCCGGACTCGCCCACGCAGCGGGTTGGGGGAGTCGTCTTGGAGGGGTTCCCGACCGTCGTGCACCGCGCCCCCATGCTGTCTCTCGATTCGGGTGAGGAGTCAGAGGCTCTGGAGCGCTTCGATCGGCGCCTGCAGGAACGACTCGAAGTGGACCGAATCGGCTATGTTGTCGATCCGAAGCTGGACGGAGCGTCGATCGAACTAATCTATGAAGACGGCCTGTTGATCAATGCCGCTACCCGCGGAGATGGCGTGCGGGGTGAGGGCATTCTTGAGAACGCACGCACCATCCCATCGGTGCCGCTCCGATTGCGTACCGGTCAACGTGCAGCGCCGGGGGTCTTGTCGGTTCGCGGCGAAGTCATCATTCATCACGACGACTTCGAAGCTGCCAACGAAGAGATCATTGCCGCCGGCCGAGAGCCCTACGCCAACCCCCGCAACGCTGCAGCCGGCGCTTTACGCCAACTCGACTCGACGTTGACCGCCCAGAGGCCGCTGCAAGCCTTTTGCTACGACATCCTGTACGCGGAGGGGCTGCACGGCGTTGAGAGTCAGTCACAGGCGACGAAGGCCTTGCGCGAATGGGGATTTCGCGTCAACGATCGCGTCCGCAGCTTGGAGACCGTCGATGAAATTCTGGCCTTCCACCGCGAGATTGGCGAGGCGCGCGACGAACTCGGCTACGAGATCGACGGAATCGTCATCAAAGTCGATGACTTTGCTCTGCGCGCGCGGCTTGGCGAGACCTCCCACCATCCCCGCTGGGCCTTTGCCTACAAGTTTCCGGCGCGCCAGGAGACCACGCGCCTTCTCGAAATTTTGCCGAGCGTCGGGCGCACCGGCGTGGTGACGCCGGTGGCGATCCTCGATCCGGTCGAGATCGGTGGGGTAACGGTTGCCCGCGCCAACCTCCACAACCGCGAGGACATCGAACGCAAGGACATCAGAGTCGGCGACTTGGTCCGCGTGCGGCGGGCCGGCGATGTGATTCCACAGGTCATGGAGCGAATCGAGGAATCCGACCGCAAGCGGAGTGGTGTGTTTTCAATGCCAATCAGTTGTCCCTCCTGCGGAACTGAATTGTCGGTACGAGGTCCTTACACCGTGTGCCTCAACGCCTTCGCTTGCCCGGCGCAACTCAGCGGCCGCATCATCCACTATGGGTCGCGTCACGCCCTCGACATCGCCGGTTTGGGAGGCGAGACGGCGAAGTTGTTGGTCGAGGAAGGGCTGGTCAAGGAGCTGGTCGACCTCTACCGCCTGGAGTCCTCGGGACTTCAGGATCTACCTGGATTTGCCGAGAAATCCGCCGACGCCTTGGTGGACGCCCTGGGCGACGCGACCGAGCCGGAACTGCACCGATTTCTCTATGGCCTCGGTGTTCCCGAGGTCGGCGTCACGGTTGCCAAAGATCTGGCCAATCACTTGCTCAATTTCGATCGGGTTCGACGGTCCGATGCCGAATCGCTACAGAAGATCGACGGCGTCGGTCCGCGCATGAGCACCGCGATCGTCGAGTTCTTCGCCAACCCGCAAATCGGTGAGGCTCTCGACCACCTACTTGAGATGGTGCATCCGCGACGGGCGACTCCACCCGATCCGGGTGCCGAGGGAGCGCTCGCCGGTAAACGAGTGGTATTTACGGGAACTCTGGTCGAGATGACGCGGAGCGAGGCCAAAGCGCTGGCGGAAACCGCCGGCGCCAAGGTGACTTCAGCGGTCAGCGGCTCGACCGACTACGTTGTCGTCGGCGCCGACCCTGGGTCGAAGGCGACGAAGGCGGAGAAGCTGGGGGTCGAGATCTTGAGCGAGACGGAGTTTCTCTCGTTGGCGAAGGACGATCCGAACAACGTCGCGTAGGGGCGGGATCTCTTTTGCACCCGCCGTCCCGGAGGACGGTGCGCGCGATGGAGTCCCCTTCTTGTAGGGGAGGGGCTTGTCCCCTCCCGCGGGCGGGCGTAAAGCCCGCCTCTACGATAGCCATCGGCCGCTGACTGATCCCTAGAACTCGACCTCAAGCGCTCCACACAAAAACCGCACCAACCCCTTCGTCTTCCCGCAGCGCGCCGCGAAGTCATCGACAAAGTTGGGAGCCAGAACGTCCTTCTGGGTCAGTTTGGTGACTGCGATGAAATCCTTGCGTTTGAGGTCTTCGATCAGGGGATGATCGTCGTCAAAACCCTTCGGCGGCCGCACCAGCGAGTCACCGGCGAGATCAAAGTGATCGCGCAGGCGCTTGCCGGTGGCACGGCGCCAGCCACCACCATCGGCATCGATCGCGGCGCGGATCTTGGCCAGAGCCGGGCCGTCCGGATGCCATATCCCTGCACCGATGAAGCTGCCCTGGGGGTGGAGATGGAGGTAGAAACCCGGAGCATGCGCATCCTTGGCTTTCTTGTGCCGGAAGTGAATGCCGACGTGGGTTTTGTATGGGGTCTTGTCCTTGGAGAACCGTGTGTCGCGGTAGATGCGAAACAGCGAGCCACCGGTCTTTTTGGGAATGGCGTTGAAGTGCGGACTGATCTTTTTGAGCTGGGGCGCAAACGCCGAAATGAAGGCGAATGAAGGCTCGACGACCGCATCTTCATAGAGCGCCTTGTTGGCGTTGAACCATTCGCGGTTGTTGTTCGCTTCCAGATCCTTGAGGAATTGAAACATGGAGCGGGGGAATCTGGGTGACATAAAGCTCTCCTTCGCACCAAGGTTACGTGAAACCGATCGTGTGGGTTTGGAGGAGAAAAGCAAGGGGTGGTCGGCAGGCGGACCGACCACCCCGCCCCAGAAGGAGGTAGTTGAGGCGAAAACTATCTAAAGCAAGGGGCGTGCCCGATTATTGTCTTGCGCCAGAAACGCATGTGGCAGGGGCTTTTTCGCCGACTTGCCCCGGGGCGTCCGCGGCCTGCGTACCGGATCAGTGGTTGCGAGCCGCCAACTTGGCGTCCTTCACGGATGTCAGTTGCTACGGATTTCTCGCGTCAGCCACTGGTCTCGATAGGCCTGGTAGATCGGCCCGTCGGGGAACTGTTCGTCCGGGCCGTAGGGATAGCCCGACATGGCGCGGAACGGCAGCGGCTCGACTTGCGCGGCCTGGTAGGTGTTGCGGTCGGCGTCCTTGTCCCATCCGTGACTTTCGAGGAAGAACTCGTAGCGTTTGCCCTGAGCGAGTCTCGGCAGGTCGAGGTCAAAGATCAAGCGCATTTCATCGCCGGCGGCCATGATGACGGATCGGTCGTCGGCATTAGCCAGAAGTTCACGAACGTCGCCGTAGCGGGTGTAATTACCGGCAAACGGAAGCCAGGGTGCTCGCTCTCTAGAGCGCTGGTAGTCGAACGAGTGCGGAGCATTGGGGGCGACGCGAACCAGCTCGGAGAACCCTCGATAGCGCAAATCGGCGTCGTCGGGCAAGAGTTGCGCGACGATCTTGACCGCTTCATCCCGAGGACTGGTGCTCCATGCAATGCGGTCAAAAGACAGCCACTGGCTGCCGACAATGCGCACTCGGCGGGCGCCTTCCGGGAGTGTCGGCAGATCCACCACCATGGTCTTGGTCTTGCCGGCCGGAAAACCCATTTCTGACAGGAACGGTCGCCAGGAGCTACCGACCAAGACTTCGACTTTCGGCGCCTTCAGGGCGAGGTCGCCGCGCTGGCCGACGGCGAGATTGAGACTGGCGTCGGAGGGGAAGATCCAGGCATCGACGAGCAGGCGAATTGGCGCGTCTGGCGCTACGCCCAAGTCCAGCTCCATCGTCCATGGTTCGGCCGGAACACCCTGGTACGGACTTCGGCGCCAGCCGTCGGCGTAGGTGTCGTCGCGAGCCCGCACCAGTTCGGTGACGTCACGTCCTGCGGCGTCGATTGCTTGAGCGATCGGCCGTGTCCGCGCGGTGGCATGGACGCTCTCCGGCGTGCTCCGACCGGGAAGGATCTTTAGACTGGACGCGACCTCCAGATCGTTGTCGACTTCGACCACCCACAATCGCGTCAGGTCGAAGAACGCAGCTTCCCAGAGCTCTTCGGTGACTCTGAGTTCGAGTTGACCGTTTTGCGGTTGGGCGCCGGGGATGTGGACTAACTCACTCGAGTCCGCGCTAGCCCACACGCCGTCCGCCACCGGCAGTCCCGCTGGAGCGCCCCAAAGCAGGTCGGTGACGAAGCGGAAGCCGTCTCCGTCCGCGACGTACAAGAACGGACAGCTTCCCTTGAGCAGTTGTTCTTCGACCGCGGTCACGTCGGCAGCGACGTCAAAGCGGTTCTGCGGCACCCCGTTGGTCCACACCACACGCATCAACTCCGCCGTATCCGCCTCGCCCAGGCCGACAAAAGTCTCTTCAGCCTGTGCTTCAAACGTCTGCGTTCGACCATCGCTGGTCACCTCGAGCAGGCTGCCCAGCCCCAGCACGTTGTTCTTGGAACTGCCTTCGGTGAGTCCTCGCAACGCCACGCGTAAACAGCGGTAAGGGGTGTCCGAGCTGGCCTCCAACTGAATCAATCCGTCATCGGTGGCGGCGAGGATGTCCAGATCGCAGTCGCGATCAATGTCCACCAAGGTCACATCATGAGCCGGTCCACTATAAATCTGTACTGGGTCGGCGAAGCCATCTCCTCCGTTTTGCGCCGCAAAGACGCCGCCCCGTCCTGCGACGACGACATCGGCCCTGCCGTCGGCGTCCAGGTCTCCGATCGCGACCGCAACCAACTCGCCAGGCTGTCCGATTGTCTGGTGCGCGAAGCCGTCTTCGCCGTTGAGATAGAGCGCCAGTCCCTCAGGTCCTGCAGTGGCGAGATCGAAGCGGCGATCGCCGTTGAGGTCTGCCGCGGCAATCGCCGATGCCGCCGGCGCTTCGAATAGGACTTGGCGTTCAAATTCGCCCTGGCGCAGGTTGGACCAGAGGCTGATTCCCGACTCTGTCGATCCGACGAGGTCGAGGTCGCCGTCCTGATCGAAGTCGGTAGCCGCAATCGCCGTGACTCCGGCGGAGTCCGTCAGGGCGGCCGAGTGCTCGGTGACATCGCGAAGGGAACCGGTGAGGGCGTTTTGGAACAGACGCAGGCCTGATCCCGAAGCGAGAACGACATCTAAGTCACCCTCGATGTCGAGATCCGCCGCGACGGCACCGGAGGCTCCCAACGCCGGCAGTCCGTGGTCGTCCCAGACCTCGAACGCGCCGTCATTGCGACCCAAAAACGCCTCGACTCCAGTCTCTGAGCTGACGATCGTGTCGACAGAACCGTCATTGCTCAAGTCAGCGATCAGGAGTTGCGTGCCGGTGGACGGAACACCGGCTCCGGCACTGGAAACCAACTCTCCGTCTGCTGCAAGGGCGACCCAAGCGGGGTTACGGTCGTCTCCCAAGAAGGTCACTTCGACCTGCTGGTGAGGCCCCTCGCGGAGGGTGTGCGGCTGGAAAGAGAGATCCAGGGGCGGTGGTAGCGGTGGAATCGACTCGAGCGTATTGAGGGTGCGAATGGGGATGCCCTGAATGCCGGTATCAAGTTCGCGCAGGCTCTGTCGATAGGAGGGGGTGATCTTGAGCAGGTTGCGAAGTTGAATGCTGGGCGTCCGCGCCGCCTCGAGGTCGTCGTCCGACAGCGCCAGGAGCAGGATGTCGGCGATCTGGGCGGCTTGTTCGTTGCCCCAGGAAAGTTCGCGCACACGCAGATATGCGCGGCTCGCCTCGGCCCGGTCGCCCCCAGCGAGCGCACGTTCTCCCAGAGTTAGCAAAACGACTAGGTTTTCCGGTCGCAGCCTGGATAGGTGATCCAGGGCTCGGGCGGAATCTTCATCTGCTCCGATTTGGTCGGCAATGCGGTAGAGCCCGAACTGGCTTTCGGGATTCTCGGGGTCCAACTCAGCCGCGCGCGAAAACGACTCCAGCGCCGCATCGACCTCGCCACGCCACTGCTGCACGACGCCGAGAATGCCGAGGAGCGACGAGTCGTTCGGGAACCGATCCACAGCCGCCGTAATGACATCAGTGGCCTCGTCGGCTCGATCGGCGCGCAGCAAGCTGAGCGCCAGGTTGCCGTGCGGCGCCGGATCCTCAGGCAGCAACTCAAGAAGGTCGGCGTAGATTTCGGCCGCTGCCGCAGGGTCCTCGTTTTCGAGTTGGGCGTAACCCTCCCGCGCCAAGCGGTGAGCGGACGCCTGGTCAACAGGACGGTCGCATGCTGCCAGCGCAATTGCGAAGAGAAAGGTAAGGAGGAATCGTCGATTCATACTGGGTCTTGGGTCATCGGGAATCTGGGCCATTCGGGCGCTGGGTCTTTAGTGGTGCTGGCTTTTTCGGGGTGCTAATTATTCAGAGCGCTGGGCAAAAAAGATGCGTTGGAAATTGAGCGCGACGAAGGCGCCGAGGATGGCCGTCACCGTCGAGCGGGCGTCAAAAACTGCAACTCCGCCAAACCCGAGGATGGTCGCGGCCAAGCCACCGGCGATTGCGCCGAGCGTCCCGACAACAAGGGCTGCCCACCACGCCGGCCGTCCCCCCGGCAGCCATCGGTGCAGAAGGCCGAGGGCGATACCCACGGCCAGCCAAATCAGGAATCCGGTCATGCTTTCCGACCTTTGGTGTCACGACCTGCCATGGCCGAGATCTTATCCAACGATTGCGCTTTCCATGCCTGCGGCCCGGGGCCGTAAGCGCCAGTAGAATGCCGCCATGGCCCGACCCCGCCTTTTTCTCATCGACGGATACTCCAACATCTTCCGGTCGTTCTACGCCATCAGGCAACTGAACAATTCGACCGGGCTGCCCACCAACGCCACCTACGGCTTCATCCGCATCTTGCGCAAGCTGCTGCGCGAAGAGAAGCCTGACTACATCGGCGTTGCCTTCGACGTCGCCGGACCGACCGTGCGCGACGAGGCTTACGCCGAGTACAAAGCCAACCGGCGACCGACACCCGACGAACTCACGGTACAGATCCCTTGGGTGCGGCGGGTGATCGAAGCTTTCCGCATTCCGGTGGTCGATCTGGAGCAGTACGAAGCCGACGATGTGCTTGGAACGCTGGCCGCCAAAGCCGAGGACGAGGGGGTAGATGTAGTGTTGGTCAGCGCCGACAAGGACCTCATGCAACTGGTCGGGCCGCACGTGTCGCTGTACCACACCGGTCGCGACAAATCGTACGGTCCACAAGAGGTCGAAGACGATTTCGGCGTGCCGCCGGATCAGGTCGTTGATGTCCTCGCGCTGCAGGGCGACTCGGTCGACAACGTACCGGGCGTCAAAGGCATCGGCGCCAAAGGCGCCGTTGGTCTGATCCAAGAGTTCGGTTCGCTGCAGCAGTTGCTGGACAATGCCGAGGAAGTGCAGCGCAAGAGTTACCGGGAGGGGTTGCAACAACATCGCGCCGATGCCGAGCTGTCGAAAGAACTGGTCACCATCCATACCGATCTTCCGCTCGATTTCGATCTGTCCGAGTTCACCATCGATCAACCGGACCCGGAAGCGCTGGGCGAGGTGTTACGGGAACTGGAGTTTTTCACCCTCCTCGACGAACTGCGGCAGGAAGGTGTATCGGTGGGCTCGGGGCTGGGTATCGAAGCCGCGCAAGAAGTCACCAGCGAAACGGATCTGCAGCAACGCTTGGCGGGGCTGGATCGTTGGGTCGTTTCGGCCTGGAACGAACAGGGATGTACTGGAGTCGCCGTGGCGGCCAGCGAAGGAGATTTCTACTGTGACTTTCGGCGAGACGGCCTACGGCAAGCGTTTCTCGACCTGGCGCAGACTTGGATCGCCGAGCCGGCACACGTTTGGACCGGGCACGATGTCAAAACCGATTTTGAAGTGCTGGGTTTACAGCGACCGCAATGCCGCCTCGTGGACACCATGGTTCTCAGCCAGTTGATTCCACCGGGGAATCGAGGGTTGGAGTTGGAGAAGACGGTTTTCGAGCGTTTCCAGCACCAAATGATGACGACCCAGGACGCCGGATGGTCCAAGGGACAGGAACCGATGCCGGGGGGTTCGGAGATGGCCCTGTGGGCCGGTGAGCGGGCGGCGATGGTGGCCAAACTCGCTGAACTGGTCAATGAGAATGAAGACGAGGGCATTCAGCGGATCTACGAAGAGATCGAGGAACCGCTCATTCCAGTTCTGGTGGCCATGGAACAGACCGGCATCGAATTGGACTGCGATTTTCTGGCGGCGATGGGAGAGGAGATTGAAGGCGAACTGGCCACCCTCGAGGGCGAGATCTACGAACAGGCAGGAGAAGAATTCAATCTTGCCTCACCCAAACAGATGGGCGAAGTGCTCTACGAGAAGCTCGGCTACCCGGTGCTCAAAAAAACCAAGAAGACCAAGAGCTACTCGACTTCCGCTGACACTTTGCAGGAACTGGCCGATCGCGGTCTGCCGATTCCGAAATTGATTCTCGAGCATCGAGAACTGTCCAAGTTGCTTTCGACCTACATCCTGGCGCTGCCGGAGTTGGTGGGTGAAGACGGCCGGCTCCACACTCGCTACAACCAGGTCGGAGCGGCCACCGGGCGGCTGTCCTCTTCGAATCCCAATCTGCAGAACATCCCCGTTCGGACGGAACGCGGCCAGCAGATCCGCAAAGCGTTTCGCGCCCGCGACGGATACCAGCTCGTGGTGGCCGACTACAGCCAAATTGAATTGCGGCTGCTGGCCGACATCGCCGAGGAAGAAGAACTGATCGCGGCTTTTGAAGCCGGTGAGGACATCCACCGTTCGACCGCGGCCAAGGTTCTGGGTTTGCTCCCCGATCTGGTCACCGCCGAGCAGCGTCGCGCCGCCAAAGTCATCAACTTCGGCATTTTGTATGGCATGAGTGCCTGGGGTCTGTCGAAGAATCTCAAGATCTCGCCCAAGGAAGCGCAGACCTTCATCGACACCTATATGGAGCGCTTTCCGAGAGTCCAGGACTACATCGATGAGACTTTGGCCAAGGCGGAGGCAGAAGAGAAGGTCGAAACTCTGCACGGCCGGCCGCGCTGGCTCCCGGACCTCAACAGCCGCAATCGTGCGGTGCGCGAGAACGCCCGCCGCATGGCCATCAACGCCCGCATCCAGGGCACCGCTGCCGACATCCTCAAGCTGGCGATGATCGCGGTGGATCGTCGGTTGCGCAAGGAACACCAGCAGTCTGCGTTGCTCCTTACCGTCCATGACGAACTGGTGCTGGAGTGTCCGGAGGACGATGTAAAAGCGGTAGGCGGAATGGTGGTCGACGAAATGTCGGGAGTTGAGAATTTGCGCGTTCCGTTGGTGGTAGATGTGGGCGTCGGCGCCACCTGGTACGAGGCAAAAGGGTGAAGCGAAGCCGACGAGAACATCTGAGTCACGGCGGTCTAGGACCATCCTGTAACCGTCTGCGGATTGGCCAATCGTTTGCTTGAGATAACGATAGAATAGGGCGATGGAATCAACGGCCAGTGCTCGCGAAGCTCGTGCCCTGGAGCGCCGCACCTGGCCGGTGCGATCCCACGCGCTGGGCGCCGAACCGAGTGCCAACCTGCGCGTCTCGACCACGCCGGCAGAACGTTTGGCGATGATGTGGGAACTCGCCCGGCAATCGTGGACCTTGTCTGGTCGACCGATTCCTCAGTATGACCGTGGCGAATCCCCCGGACGAGTGGTGCGGTTTGACGCATGACGATCGCCTCCGGATTCAATCGGGACTTCCTTGACATACTGATCGCTCTCAACGGCTCAGGTGTGGAATACATTGTCGTGGGAGCCCATGCGTTGGCCGTACACGGTGTGCCCAGGGCAACCGGAGATCTGGACATCCTTGTGCGGACAACGTCCAAGAATGCAGCGGCTGTCGTCGCTGCATTGCGGGAGTTCGGAGCGCCCATCGAAGGACATGGAGTTCAGCAGGCCGACTTTGAGATTCCCGGAAAGGTTTACCAGCTCGGCCAACCTCCGCGGCGCATCGGTCTGCTGACGGAGATACCCGGCGTTCCCTTTGAAGACGCGTGGAATTCTTGAGTCGAGGTACAGGTTGCTGGGATTATGATTCCTTTTCTCGGCATAGAGGAACTACGCCGAAACAAATCGGCCACCGGGCGCACCAAAGACTTGCTTGACATACAACTGCTAGAGGACATTGAGAAGGAGGCGACTCTGACCATCACCGAGGGAAAACCCGCACCTGACTGGACTCTCCAGGACCAAGACGGCAAAGAAACCTCACTGTCCGACTTCCGCGGTCGTGACTTGATCCTCTATTTCTACCCCAGAGATGAAACGCCGGGGTGTACCAAGGAGGCCTGTGCCTTTCGCGACCTCTGGGACGAAATTCGTACCGCTGGAGCTGAAGTGGTGGGCGTATCCCCCGACGGCGGCGAGTCGCACCAGAAGTTCATCGCCAATCATGAACTGCCATTTACCCTGCTGTCGGATCCGGACAAAGAGGTCATGGAGGCCTACGGCGCCTGGGGCGAGAAGATGATGTACGGCAAAAAGAAGATCGGCGTCATCCGTTCGACCACATGGGTCGGGCCGGATGGGGTGGTCAAGAAGCACTGGAAGCGGGTCGGCAAGGCGGCGGATCATCCGGCACGCGTCCTGGCGTTGTTGACTGGCTAGGCGCGGGATCGCGCGCGAGAAGTAGTTCCATGAATAACGCCGACAAAAACGAACGTCTCGTCGTCTACGACGGCGAATGTCCTGTTTGCACCCGTGTCGCCACCAAGTTGGACGAGCGCGAGTGGGAGACGCCCCACTGCATTGTCGCTTTCCAGGATCTGGAGGGTGAGCTCGCTCAGAAGATGGTCGACGAAGGCATCGATCGCCAGATGCTTGTCTACGATCCAGAGGAAGAAACGACCGTGGGTGGAATCAACGCAATCCGGGAGCTGCAACTGAGCAGCAACCGAAAGGCCACTGGTTGGTTGCTCGGGTTACCGGTGGTGTCGCAGGTCGCTTCCTGGGGATATCGGCTGTTCTCAGCCAACCGTCGGTTCTTTCCTTAGCAGTCTAAGGAGCTAGCGCACGATCGAAGTCTTCGATCAACTCTCCTACATCCTCGATCCCCACCGAGACTCGGACTAGGTCGTCGGTGATTCCCAAACGCTCACGGTCCGCTTCGGCCATGCCCAGATGCGAGCTGCGCGATGGCTGCACGACCAGAGTCTCGATTCCACCCAGGCTGGCGGCATGGAGCGGAATCCTCACCCGGTCGAGGAACGACTTGGCCCGCGCGGCGTCCGCGGCATAGAACGAGAGCATGCCTCCGAAACCGCTGAACCAGCGCCGCGCGCGTTCATGTCCGGGATCGGAAGGCAGTCCTGGATAGCGGACAGAACGAACCTGATCGTGGCCGGCGAGAAACTCGGCGAGATGGAGGGCATTCTTGTTTTGCTTCTCGACCCGGACTTCGAGTGTCTTGACTCCGCGATCGAGGAGAAAGGCGGCGTGTGGGTCGAGAGAACCACCCAGATGCACCAGACTGGAGTTGACTCCGGCGACCAGTTCTTCGCTGCCGATGACGGCGCCGGCGACAATATCGCTGTGGCCGTTGAGGTACTTGGTGGCACTGTGGAGCACGATGTCGACGCCGATATCGAGCGGGCGAAAGTTGACCGGCGTGGCGAAGGTGTTGTCGATGACTGTGGTGAGATCGTGCTGATTGGCGAAATGGACGGCCGCTTCCAGATCGCCGACTTCCACCAGTGGGTTGGAGATCGCCTCGAAGTAGAAAATTTTGGTGCTCGGCCGCACGGCCTCGTCCCAACTGGCGGGCTGGGCCATATCCACCGCCGTGTGCTGGATTCCCCAGCGCGGAAGATCGTGCTCGATGAACGTCTGGGTGCCGCCATAGAGGTTGGACTGGGTAAGAACGTGGTCTCCTTGGCTCAACAGCGACAACAAGGTTGCAGAGATAGCCGCCATCCCACTCGCTGCCACCAGAGCTGCATCGCCGTTTTCAAGCGCCGCCAGACGGCCGTGTAAGGCGTGATGGTTCGGCGAATTGTTGAGGCGTGCGTAGCGGACCTCTTCATAGTCGGTTTCGTCCGCCATCAAATAGTTGGACGACTGGAAGATGGGCGTCGTTACCGCATCTTCCACCGGAGGATGCGGCCGTCCGGCGTGAACCGCGTTGGTGGCGAGAGTCTGGTAGCGCTTGCTGTAGTCGGTCATGAAATTCGGTTCTCCGGTCTAATTGACTGCGTCAAGGAGGCGATCTTCAAACTCGGATGAGCTGAGGAGGTGAAGCGCAACATCGGGATACCGCCCGCGCTCCATCTCGCTCAGATAGGTACGCACGGCGGAGGAGTCGACTTCGCGTCCCAGCAATGCCTGGTAGAGCTGGTCAAGTTGTTCGATCGGGGTCAGATGATTTCGCCGAGTTAGAAACTCGCTGCTTGCATACATACCCACGACGACGTCTCGCAATCGCCCGCGCAAGATCTCAGCGACTTGGTTCTGCAAGCCGGACGGATCCGGATCCCGGCCCAGGATGCCCCGGTACAGAAAAGTCATCATCGTTTCTGCCTGAGACCGTGTGTACCCATCTGCAACCGCCGAAATGACTTCTACGTTGAGGACCCACTCGAGGTTCAGATTGCCAGGAATCCAAAGCAGAAGACGGCAGGAACCGCGCCGAGAGCCAGCTACCAATTCGTACCCGGTGTCCCCCTGCGTCTCCCAGGTGACCAGTTCGGAACAACCGCTGTCGCCGCTAAGGCCAGGCCGCATACGGTCGGAGGGGAACGAACGGCCGAACTGATCGAGCCCCTGGACGACAAGATTGAGCGAGCCTCGTGCTGGAATCGAAAGGCGGTCGTCGGCTCGGATTTCGCGCAGTCGTTCTCCCGGAGCTCCCACTCCTACTCTGACCGAGCAAACAAAGGGTCGGGCCCAGTCGGAAGTGCAGGTCTGCGCGCCAGCGGAAGACAAAGGCGTCAAAACGGCAAGGGTCAGGAAAACGAAGACCAGGCTCGCTGTCGGCCGGGCTTGGTTTTTGTTGCGGTTCATGGGTTCCTCCTATACATCTCAACTCCGACTAGCGTAGTCCATCGTAGCCCCGCCTCCCGTCTCGATCAAACAGATTTCTCGGAGCTAGTTTTCGGCCGGCCGCCCGACCGTGAAGCGCAGGCGCAAGCCCCTCGGAGCTTTGCCCGCCACCGGTTCCAGACGGATCTGGCCGCGCTCTTTTGCGCTCAGTCGGTGAGAAGTGGAGAAGGTAATGAGCAATTGGGCGGTGAGTTCGTCCCGAATTCGCTGGTAGGCGGTGTCAAGTTTGCGGGGATCGCGAAGCTGAAAGACCCGACCGCCGGTCGCTTGCGCGAGGCTGTGTAGCTCGGCGCGTTGTTGTGCGATGCCCTCCATGTCCGAGGCTGAGGTCAAGCCGGCCTGCAAGGAGCCCTCGGTATCGGACAGCGAAATGATGTAGACGACGACCCCTGCTTGCCTCAAGTGTTGGACCGTTTGGGCGCGGCTGAAGAGACTGGAATTGTCGCGCCCGTCGGTCACGACGACTACCGCTCTGCGCCGGCCGTCGGCGGGAAATACCAAGGTTGAATAGACCAGGGCATCGTACAACGCGGTCGCACCTCCCGCGCGCGCACGGGCGAGGTCCTGGGTGAGGTCGAGGTGGGTTGAGGTGAGATCGTGTATGACTTGCGGGTGGCTTGCAAATTGAATCGCAAAAGTCGTGTCTTGGTCTCGCAACACGGAAGCCAGAAATCCTGTTGCGGCTTGACGAACGTCGTCCATAAGGTCGCCCATACTTGCTGATAGGTCAAGCAGCAAGCCAACGGTCAGCGGCAATTCACTTGCGTCGATCATCTCTTCGATCGGCACGCGCCGGCGTCCTAGAGTTAGTTGAAGGTCTTTTGCTGCTAACTCGGTTGCCAGTCTGCCTTTGCCTTCTTCCGCGACCACGAATAGCTCGGTCAAGGTTACGGCGATGCTTTCGCCCGCGCCCGCCAGCCACGCATCTTCGAGGGTTGTGCCATCACTCAGACGGGCTCGCACTGCGACGAAATCACTGGGTTCCAGCGGTACGCTTCCAAGATCGAGAGCGTACGGAGCTTCGTGGAGTTGTGTACGGCGGTTCCTGAATGTGAAGTCGACACGCTCAACCTGCGCCGATTCGGGTAGGTCGAACGAGGCCTCAAGGCTGACAGACCCACTGTCGATTCCTTTCAGGTGTAGCTGCATGTTCCGGTTTTGTGGTGGTGCGGTTGGCGATTGCGCCAGTTCGTCACGAGCCAGTTCGACGCCCCAGCAGTCATAGCCGATCGCCACCAGCCTAGGGTTCGCGGTGGCGTCGGGTAGAGCGATTCGGGCTGAGAAAGGGGCTTCTTCGTCGACGGCCATGCGCTGACCGTCGACTTCAAATACCACCTCACGGATCCGGGGGCTGGTGGTGAGCACGGCGACCTTACGCTTTCGCTTGCCTTCAATCTGTGGTGGCACGATGCGGACGCTCGGCATCGGTTCATCTGGCTCTTCCCATGTTCCCTCGATAACGGCTTGCCGCGCTTGAGGCGAAGAGTAGGCGACTCCACTGATCGCGTAGCCGGGAGTAGTCAGCACGACACCGGCGGCGAGTGGCTGGTAGGGAAGTTGCTGGCCAATGCGCATCGCCCACTCGCCGTTACCGTTAGGTTTGGGGAGATCGCCGCCAAGGAACTCGCGACAGAGGTCGGTGACCGATTGGAGGCGAAAGCAGATCGTGAGGACCGCGTCTCGGAACCCGACTCTTGAGAGTCCGTCTGCTTCGACCTTGAACTCAAGGAGGGGGGGTGTGAAGTCGATGGGATCGATACGCAGACGGTTGGCTCCGGGCCCCGACCCAGTAGTAGCCGCCGCTGCTTGTTCTAGCCGTATTGGGCCGTTTGGGTCCTCGCCTGGACAGGATTGCTGTTGGGCGGCAAAGAGGGTGACGTTTCCGCTGAAAGTGAAACTCAGTCCAACGCACAGCAGCAGTCGTCCTATGGGGCGATCGCTCATCGGGACTCAGGTCGTCCCACCGTAAAGCGAAGTCGGAGGCTCTTGGCCCGCTGGTTGCGCGCAGCAGGTTCGACTCGGATACGCTGGCGTTCCTCTTCGGTCAGTTCTATGGGGGTCGAAAACGTCACCAGATACTGATGGGTGAGTTCTTTGAGGATCTGGTCGTAGGTGGCCTGCAATTCGGAGCGGTCGGTGAGGTAGAAGACCCGGCCGCCGGTGGCGTCGGCGACCAACTCGAGGTCTCGCTTGCGAGGAGGCTCGATCTTCTGCACCCCGCTTCCCGCGTCCTTGAACTGCATGTAGGGATGGCTGCCGAGCTGAATACCGGCGAGCGAGATGATGTAGACCGGCGATCCGGCGGCGAGGGCATGCTCGATTGCGTTGCCGGGTCCGAACTTGCTTTTGTAGTCGTCGCCATCGGTGAGCACGATCAGCGCACGGCGTCGCCCATCGGACGGAAACTCCAGAGTCGAATAGACAATCGAATCAAACAGCGCCGTAAAGCCATCGGCGTTGAGCACTGCGAGTCTGTTGATCAGGCTGCGCTGATCTTCGCTAACCGCGTGCGCCAATCTGGGTACAGTCGCGAAGTCGACGATGAACGCGCGATCCCCTGGGCGAAGAACACCACTCAGAAAACGTCCCGCCGCTGCCTGCGTGTCGGGAATGAGGGGGAACATACTGGTGGAGGTGTCAATGACCAGCCCGACTGTGATCGGCAGTTCGTCGGCCCGCGCGAAACGTTCGATTGCTTGCGCTCGCCGGCCAACTGAAAGGGCGATCTCACCAGCCTCTAGGTCTTCGATTAACTCCTGATCGCCGTTTGTCGCGACGACGAAGATCTCGGTCAAATAAACCTCGATCTGCTCTCCCGTCGACCCGCCGGAGAGCAGGAGCACGTCTTCAATGGTGTCGCCGTTGTCGAGGTGAGCGACGGCTTGAATGTAGTCACTCGGTTGTGGGGTGCCGATGGCGATCGAGGCGCGAAACGGCGCATCGGAATCGACGGCAACTTCTTGGTCGCGGAACGAAAAAACCACTTGTTCGACGCTTCGCCCCGGGGCCACAGTGATTTGCGCTTCCACATCCAGACGGTCATCGGCGCCACCGACAGCGGCCAGGCGGACGCGGTCGCGTTGGCGGCGGACGTTGATGTCCACGACGTCGCTGCCGATCTCGATACCATTGGTGCCCAAACCCCGTGCCGTGATTCTCTGTTGCCCGCCGTCCGGTCCGAGGTCGATTCGCGCCGAGAACGGAGCGCGGCGATCGACGTCGACTCCGAGACCGTTCAGTTCGAAGAGCACGGCAACGACTCTGGGATCGCTGACCAGAACACGGAAGGTCTGTTGGCCCCGCAAGATCGCATCAGGCGGTGCAACCAGGCGCAGGGTTTGGCTGCGAGTAGAGCTTGCAGCGACCGGTTGGGTTGGCGTCGGGCGCAGGTCGAGAATCTCTGGAAGATAGATCCGAAGTGTCTCGTCAGCGCTCACATCCGCCGACCCGCTACCGAAGCGCTCAACTCCGTCCGGCCCTGTTTCTCGCACCAGCACGCCGACCGCGACCGGATCGTCCGGCAGGTCGGCGAGCAGGCGCACCGCCCAAATCTGGCGGCCGATGGTTTGACCGGTGCCGGCTGAGTCAAAACACCGATCGGGATGGTCGACAAAGGCAAAGCAGGCGGTCAGCCGCAGAGCTGTCGAGTCCATTGCCCGCACCTCAGACGCGCGAATCAGGACCTCGACGGCCTCTGGGTTCGTCTCCTCGAAGGCCACTTCCACCGCGATCTCGCCGGAAGGGCCGTCGATCATCGCCGCCACCGCAGCCTCGTGGGGGTCAGACTGCGCCGCGGCTTTTGCGCGATTCGAAAAGGAGCCGGCCAGCAACAAGCCGGCGACGAGCAGACAAATTGTGGCGGTGAGTGACCGGCTGCTTGGATTCACCGCACGTAGCCTTCGACGGTGCGGGCCTTGAGGCCGTCGCGGGTGATGCCCACTCGGACCGGACGCCATTCCGGTTGCAGTGATGGATCTTCTGGGTAGTAGGCGAGCAGGTAGTGCGAACGCAGTTCCTCCCCGATCTGGCGAAAGACCGGTTCGAGGTCGTCATCGGTTCTGACATAGAACACTTTGCCGCCGCCTGCGGCGGCGAGCTTCTCGAGCCTGCCGATGCGCGAGCGCACGGCGAAGCCCTTTCCCTGGGTGCGCGCGGCTTCGTCGTTGAGAACCACCAGGTACACCGGAAGGCGGCTTCTACGCGCTCGCTCCAGAGTGGTGGAGAAGTTGAAGGAAAGGTCTTCGTCGTCGCCGTCGTAAAAAACAACCAGCGCGCGCCGGCCGCTGACTGCCTCAAGTTGCCCCAGAGAAAAGTTGATCGCTTCCCAGACCGCGGTGTTGCCGGAAGGCTCAAGCCGGGAGATGGCGCCAGCGACGCCATTCAAATCCCATGTCGGTGGTTGTTCGAGGCGAGCTCGATCGCCGAATCCGACCAGAAATGCGCGGTCGCGATTGGAAACCAGATTGCGCACAAAGCTGGTGGCTGCCCGTTGCACTTCCGGGAGTTTGCGAAACAGCGACAGGGACGAGTCGATCGCCAGGCCGACGGTCAAAGGCAAGTCGCCGGCGACGCGAAAATGCTCGATTTCTTGCTGCCGGCTGTTTTCAAGAATCTCGAAGGCGTCCTCCCCGAGATTGCGCACCGGCCGCTCGTCTTGGTCGGTAACCACGACGTAGAGTTCCATCAACTCGACGGTGACGGCGGTAGTGAAGTTCTCTCGACCGGCGAGAAGAATATCTTCGGCCACACGACCGTCTTCTAGAGTGGCGACCGCCCGCACGTATCCGTCTTCTTTGGCGTCCAGCGGCACCAACACTCGCTGGCGATGTGGGGCCTCGGTACTGGTGCCCAAATGACGGGTCTGCCAGTAGAAATCGACCGCTCGCAAGTCGCGGTCGTTCGGAGTGGTCACCTGCGCCACGACATCCACTGCACCGGCGCTCAAACGCAGGGGCGAGACAATCTCGACGCTGAAGCGGTCGGCGGAATTGAGCGTACGTCCGGTGCGGGCGATCTCATTGTCGTCTTCGTCGTAGCCGATGATGACGAGGCTGTGTTCAACCGCCGCTTTCCCCAACTGGATCGAAACCTCGAAGGGTCTGCGGCCGTCGGAATCGACTCTGCGGCCGTCGAGGAGGACCTCGATAGCGGCGACTTCCGGTGCCGACTCCACGGTGAAGCGTTGGCGCCCGGTAAGTCCGATCGCGGGCAAGTTCGGGATCGTCAGCGACGGTGCGGCCTCAGCCAACGAGTTCGACCGATCGACGCGTTCGGTCGCGAAGGCCATTCCCCACAACGAAGCGTCTTCAGAACCGACGAACACCACGATCTGGTCGGCGTCTCGAGGAATCGACTGCCGAGAGTTCCAACTCGTCGTGCCTGCCGGCCAGCGATGGCTGGTGAGATTGGCACGTTCGAACTCGTCGTAGGCGAGCACGTGCAGCCACACCGGGGAGTCGCTCGTAAAGACGGCTTCCGGGTCGATGGCGACGGCGAGGTCGAATCCCGACTCGGCTGCTCTCAGCGTGGCATCGATCGGCAATGCTCCCTCATCGTCTCCGCGCAGAAAAGCGCGGCCGCGGGCTCGAATGACCGTGTCGCTGGCGAGCGTCGCAGATTCCCGGTCGAGTGTCATGGCCCCAGCCGCCGCATGCAGTTGCCGCAGTACCGGACCCCAATCACTTTCTGCTTGAACCACCAAGCTCGGATCGGTTGCCAGACGCTGGTGAGCGTCGAGGTCGGGCTCAAGCTTGAGATCGGGATTGAAGCTGGTGTCGGTGCCTTGCCAGGGAATGCCGACGCGAACGCCGACCGCCGACGGGCCGATCGGCGCAATACTGCGCTCAGGTTCGCTGTAGGGAATGATGGGCGCGACGGTCCAACCGTACGCGGTTGCAACCAATCTGACTTCCCGTTCCATCACCAGCGGCATGCTGGACGTAGTTTGGTAAAAGTCCTCAGGATCGATTCCGATCGCCGGCTCGAAGAGGAGGAGAGACGCACCGCTCGGTCCTGGAGCGTGGTCGGCCATCCACAGCACCAAAGTCTCGATTCGCGACCGCAGCAGATCGGCCTCGGAACGGGCGGCCTCGGAGCGGACCTCGATCGATGCCGTGGCCGCCGCTCCGGCCTCGGCGAACTCCTCACGGTGGTTGGCTATGCGCGCGTCACCGAAGGTCCGCAACCCAAGCGTGGAGAGGCCTTGGCGAACCTCCAAGGGGTCGCTGCCGCGAAAGTGAATGCGTGGCTCGGGGTCAGCGACGACGACCACGACCTCACCTCGCTCGGCCAGAATCTCGCTACGCTCGGCCAGAGCTGTCGCTACGGAAAGGATTTCGGAACTGCGGGCGAGTTCAGCGTCGATGTAAAAGTACGTTGGCCGTTGATCTGACTCGTTCGGCGGAGTCTGCTGCGAATGCGCCGGCGGCAGTACCCCGCCAAAAAGCACGAGGGCTGCAAAAAGGGTTCGAAGAATGTGCATGTTGTCGAGTCGTCGCTTCGATTTGGAGTCGAGTTGGAGCCAAGGCCAGTTATGCGTCCAATGTGCGCCAATTTGCGCCAATGTGCAAGAGGTATGCCGCAGAGCTTGGAAAAATGCTGCACTACACTAGCTTCCTAGACTGGCCTTCCTAGACTGGCCTTCCTAGATAGGCTCTCCTGACTGGCTTCCTGAGCTGGCCACCTGAACTGGCCACCTAACTGGGCCACCTGAACGGGGCCTTCTGGATTGGGCCGTCTGGACTTGATTTGAGAAGCCGATGGAAACGGTCCACTACGCGACAATGGATTCCCCGGTTGGCCAGCTCGGCATCGTGACCGGCGCCGGCGGGAGCTTGCTGCGCATCGAGTTTTTGCGCAAGTACGATTCGCTGCCCCATTGGATCGATTCGCTGGCGGCGATCGGTTTTGAACCATCGCATGACGAGGAAGCGCCGAGTGAAGTATGCCGCCAGCTTGGAGAGTACTTTTCCGGCGAACGCCGCCGCTTTGACTTGGCTCTGGATCTGCGCGGCCCTGAGTTTGAACGCAAGGTCTGGAACCAGCTCCTTGAGATTCCCTATGGCCAGACCCGCAGCTACGGCGACATCGCGGTAATTGTGTCTGAGCTGGAAGCTGCACGCGCGGTCGGACGCGCCAACGGCGACAACCCCATTCCCATCGTCGTGCCTTGCCATCGTGTCATCGGCGGCGATGGATCCTTGGTCGGCTTCGGCGGTGGGCTCGATGTCAAAGAGTGGCTGCTGGTGCACGAGGGGGCGCTGCTTTGTCCATTGCCGCGGCGCCGTCAGTAGCGTCTCGGGGAGGGTGCGCCAGGTTGGATGAGCAGGCTAGATGGCCAAATTGGGCGACCAGACTGGGCGACCAGACTGGCAACCAGACTGGGCAACCAGACCGGGCAACCAGACTAGGCGACCGGTCCGGACAAGCTGCGCTTGGGGCGCGTCACCGACCAACTTCCCGTACCGGCGATCATCAAAGCTACAAACGGAATCAAGTAGACGATCGCCAGCTCTCGATCGGCGAATGACTCGCCGGCGCGGAAGATAAATGCCGCCACGGCCATGTTGATGGTCAGAATCGCCGCGGCCCATCGCCCATAGAACCCCAGAATCAGAGCCAGCGCTGCAACCACCTCAGCCCCAATGGCGAGGACCAGACTGGTAGTCGAACCGACGCCGAGCGGATCGGGAAAACTCCCGGACAACTGGGTGAAGTTGAGAATTTTCGGGATTCCGTGGCTGTAGAGCATGGCGCCACCGATGCCAACGCGCAGAACGAAGAGAGCGAAGTCTTTCAGTCTCATTTGGCCGAAGTCTAGTGGCCGGGCAGCCGACCGGCTATCGCGGCTTGGCCGGGAGGATCACTCGATTGTTGCCCTGCCTCGCCGTGACGCGCATTTTGTCCAGATACTCCAGGACCGGGATCGCCCATTTTCGGGTGAGATCGTAGCGCTGCTTGAATTCACCCACGGTGAACGTCGACCACCCGCTTTGGCGGAGGTCTTCGGTGACGCGATCGAGCGTCGATGTGCCCACCCACAGTCCCGACGACAATTTGACCGCTCGACCTTGGCGGCGCAGATGGTGGAGGAGACCTTCAACGACCTTCGGATTGGCTTGAAGTTGCTCGGCCAGTTGTCGTGGCGAAGGCACCGCAAAGGCGAGGTCGGAGAGCCGCTTCTCGAGCTTTTCGGCGAGCCGTTCTTGACCGGAATCGAGCGCCGGTGCCCGACCGGGCAGGTTGACGTGTTCGGCGTCAACCGAAATGGCTCTGGAGTCGGCCAGAAGCTGCAGGTAGCTCTGCGCATCTGGTGCCCGAGCCAAGAGTCGGCGCACGAACTCCGCCTTGGACAGGCCCGGTTCCATGGGGTTCCGCCGGTGGAATTGCTTCAGCAGCGAGTTGGTTTGCTCTGAAAGATCCTGAAACACGGCCGGTGAGATCCAGGTCGCGTCTATGGGAATCGAGTCTGGGGAAGTTGAGTCTGGGGAAGTCGAGTTTGGGGATGGGATTTGCAGGAGGCGGCCGTCCTGGGCTATTCGCTGAATAACGCGTGCGGCCTCTTCCTTTGAAACGCCGAGCGCCCGTGCTGCGTCGCCAGCGGAGATTCCGCCCAACCGTCCGGCTTCGGCCCACAAGAGGATCTGCTGGGTGGTGTCGATGGTGTCGCTCGAGGCCGCGAGGCAGCGCATCGCCGTTGCCAGTCGCTTGCCGCGCGGCCGATGCCAGAGAGGGTCGACGACAAGCAGTCCGCCCAAAGTGGCCTTCGGCGAGGGTCGGCGAACGATGGCTCGGTCTCCTACGGCGATGGGAACGCGGCGAGCGAGGACTCCTTCCACCCAACCGCTGGCTCCCGGCGTAATGGGGCCGTCGAGCGGGCGAAGGCGCGCCGCCAGCTCGGCGGCAAAAAGATGCATGCGCAAGTCCTGAGAGGACTCCAGTGGCGCCGCCGAGGGCAGAAGCGTCAACCGTGCCGCGAACGAGCGCGACGCCGAATAGCTGCCCGATCGGGTCAGTTGCGTGCCTCTCTGCACCTCTTGCGGTGCCGCTCCGGCGACCTGCAGGGCAATGCGCTCGCCGCTGCTGGCTTGATCTCGCTCTTGTCCGTGGACCTCGATCTTACGCACACGCACAGTGCGTTGACCTTCGTCGATCGCCAGTTCCTCGCTGACACTCACCATACCCTCGACCAGCGACCCGGTGACAATGGTGCCTTGTCCACGCACCTGAAAGGCGCGATCGACGGGGATGCGTAGCGGCCGCGGCGGCCTATGCCCGAGGTCGATCGCGAGTTGGCGCAGCGTCGTGGCCAACTCCTGAACTCCCTCACCTGACAAAGCCGAGACCGTCAAAATCGGCGCGGTGGAGTAGCCGTGGCGCTGCAACAGGCCGCGCACCTCGTCACGGACCAGCTCGACCCAGTCAGGCTCTACGGCGTCGATCTTGGTGATCGCTACCACCAGGTGTTCGATCGCCAGCAGCCCGGCAATCTCGAGGTGCTCGATGGTTTGCGGCCGCACACCTTCACCCGCGTCCACCACCAGGAGCAACGCACGGATGCCTCCGAGTCCCGCCAAGGCGTTGTGCAGAAAGCGCTGGTGTCCGGGTACGTCGACAAAGCCTATTTGGACATCACCGTCAGTGAGGTGGGCGTATCCCAAGTCCAGAGTGATGCCGCGACGCTTCTCCTCTTCCCAGCGGTCGCAATCGATACCCGTCAGGGCCTCGACCAACCGGGTCTTGCCGTGGTCCACGTGGCCGGCGGTGCCGACGATGAGTTTGGACACCAGAGTTGACGTTTACGAAGTGAGGATGTCCTTGGCGATGGCGCTGATGACCGAACCGTCGGCTTGGCCCGCGTAACGCGACATCATCTCTTTCATCACCGCGCCGATGCCTCGCGGACCTTCGAGGCCCTGCTCGTCGACGAACTGCCGGATGGCGGCGCGCAAGATCTCCTCATCGACCTGAGGTGGCAAATACTCTTCCAGGATCGCGGCTTCGGCCTCTTCTTTTTCGGCGAGTTCGACGCGATCGCCTTCCCGGTATTGGCTGGCTGCTTCTTTGCGCCGTTTGATACCCCGCCGCGCCAGGGTGACGAGGTCGTCGTCGGTCAGGTCCCGGCCCTGTGCGATCGCTTCGTTCTTGACGTCGGCGAGCAGCATGCGAAGGGTGGAAGAACGGATCTTGTCGCCGCTTTTGAGGGCGTTCTTGATGCCTTCTTGGAGCCGTTCTATGGGCTCCATCGTTGGGGGTGCTGTCATCGGTGAATTATACGGCTGTCCGAGAGTCGAACCGAGTGGCGGCCGGGCGCAACTAGTTGCGGGGTAGAACGACCGAAACGACCGTGCCGTGGGGCTGGTTGTCGCGCACGTCGATGTGTCCCCGATGCTCGCTGACGATGCGTTCGGCGATGGCCAGACCCAATCCCGAGCCCCGCCTCTTGGTGGAGAAGTGTGGCAAAAACATGCGACTTTTTTGCTCCTGCGTGAGGCCCACGCCGTCGTCCTTGACTTCGATTACCAGATCACCCTCAAGCGGGTGGGCGGCGAGGGTGACGGTACCCGGCTCGCCGGTGTCGGCGACCGCGTCAACGGCGTTCTCAACCAGGTTGTTGAGAACGCGGCGCATCTGGTCGGAATCCATCAAGACGTCGTCGATCTGGCCGTTGGGCTGGGCGACGACGTTCACGCCCGGTTTGATGTCGCGGTAGAAACGCGCGGTCGTCTGCAGCAGTTCGTCGACATCCGTGGGCACCGGGTTGGGCGCGGGCAGTCGAGCGTATTGCGAGAATTCGTCGACCATCCGCTTCATGGTCTGCACTTCGTCGACGATGGTGTCCGAGGCCTCTTGGACCGTGGCGGCGAGGTCGGCGTCCCCGGAAACCGCCTTGCGCTTCAGCCTTTCAGCGGAGAGTTGGATCGGCGTCAGGGGGTTGCGAATCTCGTGGGCGACTTTGCGCGCGGCGTCGCGCCAGGCTCCACTCTCTTTGGCCTGGATAAGGTCGGTGAGGTCTTCCAAAACAACCACGCGACCGCTGTGGTGGCCCTCGGTGTCGACCAGTTCGCGACGGGTGGCGGCAAACATCTTCCAGCGGCCGCCGACTGCGGCGCGGATTTCCTGGCGGTCGCTGCTTCCGTCGGCGCCCTCTGCAATGTCGGCGATTTCGTCCAAGCCGCGTGCAGTCAGGATGTCGCGCACCGATTGATCCAAGACCGGCTCCGAACCGAGGGCGAGGAGTTCGCGTGCGGCTCTATTGATGACCGTGATCAGACCCGAGTTGTCGACGGCGATCACGCCCGACGCGACGCCCTCGTTGACCGCTCGTGCCAAAGCTCGCTCGGTCTGGGTTTCAGCGTGTGCTTTCGACAGAGCCAATCCGCGCGCTTCGAGTTCATCGGCCATGGCGTTGAAGCGGGCGGTCAGTCGCCCTAACTCGTCTTCCGACTCGGTGTCGATGCGGTGTTCCAAGTCGCCTTGCGCCAAGCGATCGGTGGCTCTTTCGAGGGCGTCCACCGAGCGGTCGAAGTGATCGCCGACGGCGCGTGCAATCAAGAAGGTGATCGCCGGTCCAAGGAGGCCCAGCAACAGCAACAGTCCGTAGCCCAGAACCAGCCACTTTTCTTTGTCCAGTTCGAGTCGCCGCAATCCCTGATAGGACTCGAGCAGCGATCGGCGCTGGTCGACGACGTGTGGTTCCAGAACGTTACCGACCAGGAGAACCGATGGCGGGTCGGTTTCGGTCAGGCGACGGCCGGCGATGACCAGGCGGCCACGTTGTCGCGGGGGCATGCGCAGCCCTTCGCCCGCGGCGGCGACGTTGTCGAGGAAGGTCGTGCCCGGTTCCGGCAGAGTGCCGATGCCAGCTTGCGGGTCGAGTACCGCGTGGACCAACTCTCGTCCTTCATAGAGGGCCAGATAATCGAGTTCAAACCGTTCGCGCAAACCACGCAGCGTGGTCCCGAGACCGGTGGGGCTTTGGTCGAGCAGGTTGCTGGGAGTGGCGTCGGCCACCAGCCGCACATCGCGCGCGGTGGTTTGCTCAACTTCGTTGGCGAAGGACTGCGCCAGCGCGTTGCCTTGAGTCAGCACCGTTTGCACTGCAGGGTCCGACCAGGCTCGCTCCAAGGCCTTGATCATCAAGTAGCCGACCCCCAGCCACAGAGCCAGGGCGATCAATGAGGCGCCGTAGATGGTGGTCCACAGGGAACCGAACACGCCATGGTCGAAGTGCCGCCGCTTCATCCACAGCCGCACCGCTGTGCGCACTACTGCTGCGAGAAGCACCAGCGCCGCGACCAGCGTCACCGCCAGCAGAATCCACAGTGTGGAGCCCTCGAGTCCTGAGCTGCCGAAGGGATCCGCTTGGCGTTGGAAGAGATCGAAGAGCAGGGGCAGGCTGATGAGAAGGATGATGGCGCCGAGCAGAATCAGGCGACCGTCCAGGGAGCGAGGGGGTTTGCCCGGTTGGCTCACGGTTCTTGCTCGTTTCCTTCGTTGGTGGCGACCGCCGCCTCAACCCAGTCGGACGCCGAAACGGTTGGAATGATCCACAGCCAGAGCCGGCGGCGTTCGATGACGCGGGCCTTGACCGTTGCCGGTTGCGCCAAGTCCAGATCTTCGACGGAGAACACCGGCATCTTCTCGAATCCGGAAAGAAGCGGATCCAGCGTTTCCAGGTCGCGGGCACTGTCGACGCTGACCAACTCACCGTCGACACGGCGGCTGATGGCGTACTCGCGAGCCACTGCGTCATAAACCGCTTCTAGCGTCAGGGAGGCGGTCTGCGACCAGCGGCTGTTCTTGTCGAGGCGTTGTCCGCGCAATTGCACTTCATACTCGACGGTGACCGGTAGCCCCGATTCGAGCCGCTTGAGAAGGTTTAGGTTGAGGGTGTTGGTAGCCGATAGATCGGCTAGGAGTCGGCCTTCGCGAACCACTGCGGTCAACTGCGCGATCGCAGCATCCCCTTCGCCGGCTGCTGCGATCGGAGGTGCGAGAAGAACGAATGCGGTGACCAGCACTCGGGTGTGGAGGGCGCCCAAAGCGCTCATTTCGAAGAATCTAGCATGGTCATTGGCGCTGGTATAACGCATCGATCATGCAGGCAGTGGCTCCAGCCGCCTTGCCGACACTCAATTCCTATTCTTTATTTTCAGGCTGACCTTTTGCGAGTCGGCTCCTCCGCCGTTGCAGGTAGACTTTGCAGCTCTGGACTTGGGCGGTTCTGGATTTGGGCGGTCCGGGAACTGGGCCACGCTACGAATACGAAAACACGATGAGTCGCAAGATTCTGGCCGCCAACCGGCGCGCGCGCCACGAGTACCACATTGAGGAGAAGCTGGAGGCTGGCATCGCGCTCGCCGGCACCGAGGTGAAGTCGATTCGCGAGGGGCGCGTGCAGCTTCGTGACGCCTACGTCGAGGTGCGGGATGGCGAAGCGTGGCTGGTGGGAGTCCACATTTCCCCATACTCGCACGGCACTTACGCCAACCATGACCCCGAGCGCCGCCGCAAATTGCTGCTCCATAAACGTGAGATCGCCAAACTGGAAGAGGTGGTGATGCGCAAAGGCCTGACCGTGGTGCCCCTGGCCATGTACCTCAAAGGGCATTTGGTCAAGGTGGAGATTGCGGTTGTGCGCGGCAAGAAACTGCACGACAAACGACTGGCCGCGAAAAAGCGCATCATGGATCGGGAAGCCGAAGAGGCGATGTCGCGCGGGAGGTAACTGGTGGACAGCATCGTCATTCGCGGCGCTCGCGAGCACAACCTAAGGAACATCCATGTCGAGATCCCGCGCAACCAGTTGGTTGTGGTCACCGGGGTTTCCGGCTCGGGCAAATCATCGCTCGCTTTCGATACCTTGTTTGCTGAAGGGCAGCGGCGCTATGTCGAGTCGTTGTCGTCCTACGCGCGGCAGTTCCTGCAACAGACCGAGAAGCCCGACGTTGACGCCATCGAAGGTCTGTCGCCGGCGATCTCGATCGAACAAAAATCGGTGTCGCGCAACCCACGGTCGACGGTGGGCACGGTGACCGAGATCCACGACTATCTGCGGCTCCTGTTTGCCTCCATTGGCAGACCTCATTGCCCCAACTGCGGTCGGCGGGTGGAGCCGCAAACGGTGCAGCAGATGGTGGATCGGGTGATGAGCTTCCCCGAGGGCACGCGTCTCGTCCTCTACGCTCCCTATGTCCGCGGTAAAAAGGGCGAGTACAAACGCCAACTGCGGCGCATGGCCAAAGAGGGTTTCCTGCGAGCGCGCGTAGACGGGGAGAAGGTCGATCTCACCGGGGATCCACCGGAACTCGACAAGAACAAGCGCCACGACATCGACATCGTCATCGATCGCCTGGTGATGAAGCCGGAGATCGAGCAGCGGGTCGCGGACTCGATTGAGACTGCGCTGAACGTCTCTTCCGGTTTGCTGGCCGTCGCGGCCGAGGGCTTCGACGAAGAACTGCTGTCGCGCAACTACGCTTGCTCCCATTGCGGCTCGGGTCTGGCCGAGGTGACGCCGCGTTTGTTTTCCTTCAACAGTCCTCACGGCGCTTGTCCCGAGTGCGCCGGCCTCGGCACCCTGATGCGGGTGGACCCAGACAAAGTGATCGCCGATCCTGGGCGCAGCATAGCGGCCGGGGCAATTGCGCCATGGCCGGCCGGTTCGAAGTCGTGGCGCATGCGCATGGTCGAGACACTGGCGGAAGCGATGGGCTTTGATCTTGAAAAGCCTTGGAAGGATCTTCCGGCCAAAGCGCGCGAGACGATTCTCACCGGCAGCGGCGATCAAGAACTCACCTTTGAAATTCAGGGAAAGAAGTCGGCTTACTCTTGGGAGGGGGCTTACGAGGGGGTGATTCCTCTGCTGACCCGTCGCTACCGAGACACCGATTCGGCGGTGGTGCGGGCGGAGATCGAGAAATACATGTCGGTGCAGGTGTGTCCCAAGTGCGACGGCCATCGCCTCAAACCCGAGGCCTTGGCGATCCGCGTGCACGACTCCTCGATCTCGGACTGGGCGCGGCTGTCGGTCAGTGACTTGCGGGCGCTTCTGGATGAACTGTCTTTGGATGAGCGCGAACTGCAGATCGCCGGCAAGGTACTCAAGGAAGTCCAAGATCGGCTGCGCTTTTTAGACGACGTTGGCGTCGGCTACCTCACCCTGGAGAGGTCCTCGGCGACGTTGTCGGGTGGCGAAAGCCAGCGGATTCGCCTCGCAACCCAAATCGGCTCCAAGCTGATGGGGGTTTTGTACGTCCTGGATGAGCCTTCGATCGGCTTGCATCAACGCGACAACGACCGCTTGATCGAAACTCTGCGGGGGATGCGGGATCTGGGTAACTCAGTGCTGGTAGTGGAGCACGACGAGGCGACCATTCGAGCCGCGGATTGGGTCGTCGACCTGGGTCCCGGAGCCGGTGTTCACGGTGGCGAAGTGGTGTGGGAGGGGCCGCCGGGCAAGATCGAGTCTTCGTCGGAGTCGCTGACCGGCCAGTATCTTCGCGGCGACAAGGAGATTCCCACCCCCGTCGAGCGGCGCGAGGGCAATGGGGGAGAGGTGACGGTGTTGGGCGCTCGCCACAACAATCTCAAGGACGTCGACGCCATCTTTCCTCTCGGCAAACTGGTCGCGGTCACCGGCGTCTCGGGTTCAGGCAAATCCAGTCTTGTCAACGAAATTCTGTACCCGGCTCTGGCGCGCATTCTCTACCGGGCGCAGGACCGCCCGGGCGAACATCGCGAAATCGTCGGTCTAGATGCCCTCGACAAGGTCATCGCCATCGATCAGAGTCCGATCGGTCGTACGCCCCGCTCTAACCCGGCCACCTACACCAATGTTTTTGGCCCCATCCGCAACCTCATGGCGCAGACGCCGGAAGCCAAGGCGCGCGGCTACAAGCCGGGTCGGTTCAGCTTCAACGTCAAGGGCGGACGTTGTGAAGCGTGCTCGGGAGACGGCCAACTCAAGATCGAGATGCACTTTCTGCCCGATGTCTACGTGACCTGCGATGTCTGCGGCGGCAGTCGCTACGATCGCGAGACTCTGGCGGTCACCTACAAGGGGCACAGCATCGCCGACATCCTCGACTTGACGGTGGAGGAGGCGCGGGCCTTCTTCGCCCACATTCCTTCGATCGAGCGCATTGTCTCGACCCTGGATGACGTGGGTTTGGGGTACTTGCGCTTGGGCCAGCCGGCGACCACCCTGTCCGGCGGCGAGGCCCAACGCACCAAGTTGGCGCGCGAACTGTGCAAACGCTCCACCGGCCGCACTCTCTACCTGCTCGACGAACCGACCACCGGCCTGCATTTCGACGACATCGCCAAATTGCTGAACCTGTTGCACCGGCTGGTGGACAAAGGCAACACGGTGGTCATCATCGAGCACAACCTGGATGTGATCAAAACCGCCGATTGGGTCCTTGACTTGGGGCCTGAGGGTGGCGACGGTGGAGGCGCCATCGTCGCCCAAGGAACGCCGGAAGAGGTGGCCAAAAATTCCAAAAGTCACACCGGGCGTTACTTGAGCGTAGCCTTGGGCTAGGCGGGTTTGCTGCGCTGTTCGCAAAGCAGGCTAAGAACTTGTTCAGTTCATTGTCCCTAATACGCTCAACAGTGCGCTAAACTTTTACGACGCTTCCGTTTGCGTCATCTACAGCAATGAGTCCCTTTGGAGTCACATTCAGCGACAAGCGGCGCACGCTGCAGTTGGAGACGCTCTACGATCTCGCCTTACATCTGTCGGGCCCCGAGTCGGTTCTGGTCGAGGAAGTCCTCGAGCGGGTTGCCGCAGTCTTGGATCCCTCCGCCGCGCTGGTGTTCGCAGTCGGCCGGACCCCCGTCGCAGGAAGTGAAGACGAAGACGAGGTCGGCGGCGCTGTGGCCCAGGTCGGCTGGCAGCCGCCCTTCCCGGTGCACCAGGAAGTGCTCGAGAGTGGGGTTTGGAACCGGGTTGTCGAAGAGACACGCACTCTGCAGCTCGCCGAGGGCACGTTTCTCGGGCGCCGGTACGAACACCTGCTCGCGGTGCCGGTGGTCGGTGGGTCGGCGTGTGTCGGCCTGCTGGTGGTGCTGGACAAAGAAGACCGGGCTGGGGGCGTGGCCGCCTTCCAGCTCGAAGACCGTCGATTCCTCGAATCTGCCGCGGTGCTGATGGCGACGGCGATCGCCAACGAGCGCCGTCTTCAGTCTCTGGCGCAGCGCAACCAGGCCTTGGAAGAGGAAAATCGGGCGCTGCGCGCCGCCTGGAGTGAAGTCGATGTCGGTACCAAAGTCGTGGCGCGCGCGCGACCGCTGCAAGAAGCGATGGAAGTGCTCGGCCGTGTGGCGCCGCGCGGCATCAGCGTGTTGATTCGTGGTGAAAGCGGCACCGGCAAAGAATTGATGGCCAAGGTCGTTCACGGACTGTCGGGACGTCCGGGTCCGTTGGTGGCCATCAATTGCGCCGCGCTTCCCGAGACCTTGCTCGAAAGCGAGCTGTTCGGCATTGAGCGCGGGGTCGCCACCGGCGTCCGCGCTCGCCGGGGACAGTTCGAACTGGCGGACCGGGGCACGCTCTTTCTGGATGAGATCGGTGACCTGGAGCCGGCGCTGCAAGTGAAATTGTTGCGGGCTTTGCAAGAGGGAGAGATCACTCGTGTCGGCGGTTCGGCGCCGATTCCCGTTGACGTGCGCGTGGTGTCGGCGACTCACCAGGATCTCGAGGCGAAGTTGACGCAAGGGGCTTTTCGCGAGGACCTCTACTACCGTCTCAAGGGCGTCGAGGTACGTGTGCCTCCGCTGCGGGAGCGACATGAAGACATCGCCCCACTCATCCGTCACTTCACCCGAGAGTTCAGTCGACGCGAAGGCATCGAACCTCCGACGTTTACGGCTGAGGCACTCGCTCTCCTGGTCGCGCACGATTATCCTGGCAATGTTCGGGAACTGAAAAACCTGGTTGAAGCGGCGCTCTCTCTCGCAGGCGAGGGCGATGTCGGTTCTGAACTGGTGCGTTCGCTGCTGGGCTCGGCGCCCGATGCCATGGGCCCCACCCCTCTGGACCTCGGTACCGTTGAGCGCCGCCACATCCAGCGCGTGTTGCAGCTCGCCAATGGCAACAAGTCCCGTGCAGCGCGGATGTTGGGCATCGATCGGCGCACTTTGCAACGCCGCGGCTTCTAGCTAAGTCGAGTCGCGCGGCATTATGCCGCAGATGCGGCGGTTTGTCCCTTTCCGCAAATATTGCGGCGATTTGTGACTATTTTCGAGGATTGTTGTCAAGGAAGTCGAAAATCGCGGCATTATGTCGCATTTACGGTGGCCGCGGATTGCGAGCGCTTTTGTCTATCCTTTTTCAATTATAAGAAAATAAACGACTTAAGTCTTCCTCCTTGGCTTCTCATCAGGTTGGCAGCGCTCTTGCCTTTAGAGAAGGACGATGCAAGGCGCGGCACGCACTCGAACTCTTACGCAGACTCCGTCTTTGGTTGCCGGGTGGGCGCCCGCAGGTGTCATCGTTTTCGGTTTGTTGCTGGCGAGCGACGCCATCGCGCCGATCGCGGTCATACTGCTTCAAATGTTCCTGGCGTTCTAGAGAGCGCTTGAGTTTGCGCTCGATTTCTTTATGACAGTTCGCTCTTGTTTGTTTTGGCCTGCGAACTGTGGCTTTCCATGGCCACATAGCGGACAATAGGCCGGTCTGATGCCAGCGAAGAAGCAACAGGAGGTCGAAGTCACGCTGCCGATCGAGGCGGACATGGAGGTGACGGCAAGCGAAACGGCTGCCGCGGTTACCGATTTCATGGGCCTCGATGTCGATAAGGCTGACGAAGTTAAGATCGCTGTTGTTGAAGCGTGCATCAATGTCATCGAGCATAGTCAGGCTCGCGATGGCAAAGTGCATCTGAGATTCAGCGTCAAACCCGAGTTCTTGCAGATCGAAGTGCGGGATCGCGGCGTTGGTTTCGCTCCAGATGCAGTAGAGCAGTCCCGGATCGAAGACAAGATTCACGCTAAGCGCAAGCGAGGCTGGGGAGTCCAGATTATCCGTGGGCTGATGGACGAGGTAGAGTTCCAATCCAGTGGGAGCGGAACTAAGGTCATCATGAGAAAGATGCGCTAGGACTAGAACGATGACGGATTCGCTCAAAGTCAACGTTGAACGCCGGGATGGCTTGTCGGTCATTTACACCGATGGCTATATCAACAATCAGGGAGGCGAAGAGATCGCCCGCTTCGCCACCGATCTCATCGATGGCGGTGAGCGGACCTTGCTGCTCAATCTTGCCAAGACCAAGATCGTCAACTCGATTGGCATTTCGATCCTGATCGAGGTTCTGGAGAACATGATCGAGCAAGACGGTCGCATGGCTTTCTGCGACCTGACGCCGACCATTGCCAAGACCTTTCACATCATGGGCCTGGCCCAGTACGCGGGCATCTACGACGACGAAACCACCGCCATTCAGGAATTGGCGACCACGGCCACCGCAGACGCATCCGGCTCGTCCGATAGTTAAAGATGAGCGGTATGCGCCGCTTGCAGCGAAGTAGTTCTTCCGCCGCGGGGCGATCGACTACCAACGAGATTCGCACAGTTCTAGAAGAGCTGCGCGCGCACTACGACGCTTCGGGAGCTGCGATCTACGTCACCTCCGATCATGGCGATCACGTGCGCTGGCTGCACGTCGGTGAAGGAACGGCGGAACGCTGGACCGGGGATGACGACGGCCCCGCGGTACGCGTCGACGGCGGCATCGTCGCCTTCAGCCCGGGCGCCGACCTCTCGGCGTCGAACCCCATAGCGATGACCGCAGTTTCCGCGCTGTTGCGGGGTCGTCATTTGGAACGCGAGGTTCAACACCGGCGCTTCCAGGCCGGGCTCGAAGACGTTCGCTTGCAGTCGCTCTACGATGTCGGATTGGCGATTGCCTCCACCCTCGACGGTGAGCAGTTGGTGGATGAGATTCTGCTGCGCGCGGTTGCACTCCTCGACGCCAGTCGAGGGGCACTCTATTTTTCCGAGGAAGCCGGGTTGCGTTTGGCCGGAGCGGTGGGCGGGGACGCATTGCCGTTCATCGATCTAGATTCCGAAGTCCTCAGCGAGTTGCTCACAGACACCGGCGGGGCTGAAGTCTTGCCCGGCGTTGCCCATGTCCTGGCGCGACCGATTGAGGCCGACTGCCGGCAGCTCGGCCTGCTAGTGGTGGGTGACAAGGAAAGTCGCGTTGGAGTCGGGCCGTTCGCCGATTCCGACGCTCCAACCCTAGGTCTCTTTGCCAGCCAAGCGGCGATCGCGTTGGAGAACGCTCGACTCCACCGCGAAGCGCTCGACAAGGAACGGATGGAGCGCGAGATGGAACTGGCGGCGGAGATTCAAGAGCGTCTCTTACCGCGCCGACTGCCGACTTTGGACGAGTTCGAGTTCGCCGCCTGGAGCCGTTCCGCTCGCCATATCGGAGGCGACTATCACGATCTCATCGAGATGACTGGAAACAGGGTGGCTCTGGTGGTCGGTGATGTGTCGGGGAAGGGCGTGCCGGCAGCGCTCCTGGTGTCGACCATCTACTCGGCTTTGCGACTGCTTCTGGATCAAGTCGACGTCAGCGAAGACTTGTTGAGCCGGCTCAACGACCACATCGCGGCGTCGAGTGCACCGAATAAGTTCGTGACCTTCTTCATTGCCACCGTCGGCGGCGACACACCGGAGTTCGTGTACGGGAACGCCGGCCATAACCCAGCGCTCCTGATCACGCCTGATGGAGCAATCGAGGAGTTGGGACCTGGGGGCATGCCTCTGGGGATGATCGCCGGCGTGCCCTATGTGACCAACACCGCTGCCTTTACGCCGGGCGGCGTTCTGTGCATTTACAGTGACGGAATTACCGAAGCGGAATCGACGGACGATGAAGAATTCGGTCTGGACCGACTCAAAGAGGTCTTGCGCGAAGCGCGAAACGAGAGTTGCGAAACCATCGTGGAGCGCATCTGCACCGCGGTACAGGAGTTTTCCACTGGCGCGCCCCAAGCCGATGACGAGACTTTGGTGGTGGCGCGGTGGAGATAGTGACGGGTGACCAGTGACCAGTGACCAGTGAGCCACTAACCACCAGCACTAACCACTAGCACTAATAACCAGCACTACCCACTAACACTAACCACCAATCCGCTCACCTCGGGCACGATCATCTCCGGTCCTCTCCAGCCTCCAAGCAGACTGTCCGGGCACCAGTCCAAAACCTCGGCACCCAGAGCGGTGGTCTCTGACGCCACCCGCAGCATGTTGTCTTCCCAAATCAGGTCGGAGGTTGGGTCGGCGAGTTCTCCGCCGCGAATCACGCGGACGTTGGAGGCGCGAGCCCGAAATCCCAGACTGTTGGTGTCGAAGCACTCAACACGATCGATCCAGCCGACCCACAGTCCACCTTCCGCCTTCTCGAGCGTCTGGCGCCGCGATAGATCGCCGCTCTCAAGCCCGAGGTGCATGGCGCGGGCGTCCTTGCCCCCCACCGAGTGGGCTGTCGGTTGGAGGCCGTAGATCGCCGCCTGACGCAAGTCCAGAACCGGTGTTTTGGGCACCCCTTGGTCAACCAGCAGCGTGCGTTGCTTGCTACGGCCTTCGAAGTCGAGAGGGAAGGGCAAGTGGCCGGAATGAGATCCATCGTCATAGAGAGTTATCTGCTCGCCAAAGACTTGCGAGCCCATTTGCTCGCGCAATAGGGAACCCTCAGGCCGGTAGGCGGAGGCTGTGAATGCGGCATCATGGAGCATGATCCACAGCTTGGCGGCAGCTTCGCTGCTGAGCACGACGGGCACCGGCATTTGCGGCAGATCCGAGATACCGCCGGTGGCGTCACGAGCCCGCGCGCGGTCGTAAACCGTCTGCATCGCCTCGGTGTCCAGCGTTCTCCAAGCTCCGGCGGCCCGTCCCGCCCCCATGCGCCGACCACTCCACACCTCGAGAGCGGCGCCGGTGACACGCGTGCGCGCCTCAAGTCCGTTGCTGTTGAGCACGACTAGATCGGTGGTGCCCCAGCGCAAGGCATGGCGCTCGCGACGCCGGCCCAACTCGCCGAGCAGTTTTTTTGCCCGCCGGACGCCGAGATCGGCTAGGGCGCGATCGAAGTGGAGACTACGATCGACTTCAACACGCTCTGGAGGCTCAGCGAAACCGTTCAAGGGGCTGGCTGGCCGGCTTCGCGCCACGGCGACCGCGTGGCGAACAGCATCGCGCACCGACAGGTCGTCGGTGAGCACAGCTCGATGGGATCCCAGTCGACCGTTCTCCAGGGTTCGTATCAGCAGGGTGCATTCGCCCAGAGAGCGCACCTTTGTTGAGCGACCGTGACTGCCCAGCGACAGCCTCGAGCTGTCGATCCAGACCAGTTCGGTGGCGTCCGCACACGAAGTTGCGATGCCATCGCGCAAACGTTCGACCACCTCCCGGTGCGAAGACTGGGAACGCCTCGGGGTTTTCGCGTCAGGCGATTGTCGGGTTTTGGCGCCCGGCCGATCCGAATCCACAGCTACGCGGTCCACAAAGCCCCTCCTTCGTCCATGCTGACGCGAGCGCGTTCAACTCCAGGCCAATGCGCTCGATCGATGCTTCCGAGCACCTTGACGTAGTTGCCACTGGTGCCCACCGCGTGATCTTGGTCGGCTCCTTCCCAGAGGACGTCCAATTCTCGACCTGCTTGCCGCCTTCGAAAACGGGCTTCGGCCTCCCGTGCGACCTCAAGCAGTTGCTCCATTCGTTCGCGGCACATTTTGGGGTGGACCTGACCTTCCATGTTCGCGGCCCTGGTTTGCTGCCGTCGTGAGTAGGGGAAAGCGTGGATCTTGGCAAAGCCCATGCGCCCAACCGCACTTAGACTGTCGGCGAAGTCTTCATCGGTTTCGCCGGGGAAGCCGACGATGACGTCGGTGGTGATCGCCACGTGTGGCTGTGCGGTACGGATCCGGTCGACCAGCTCTTCATACTGGGCCACGGTGTAGGGACGCTTCATCCGCTCCAGGGTGGCGTCACAGCCACTCTGAAGCGAGAGGTGGATGTGAGGGCAGACTTCACTTCGTTCCAATAGTCCAAAGAGGCGGGAGTCGAAGTTCCAGGGCGCGATCGAAGTGAGTCGCAGTCGGGCAGAACCGAGGAGCGGTCGAATCCGGTTGACCAGATCGACCAGGCGCAAGTCGCCGTGCCGATAGGACGAGATCTGCACTCCGGTGAGGACGATTTCTCGCAGACCGGCTGCGACCAAGCGGCCGATCTCGTCGCAGACTTCATCGGGGTGGCGGCTGACTTGGTTGCCGCGGGTGAAGGGGATGATGCAAAAGGAACAAGTCATGTTGCATCCGTCCTCGATTTTGACCGCGGCGCGCGCCCGTCCCGCCGTCAGTCCCAGCGGCCCGTAAGGAGATTCACGCTCGGTGACGAGGCCGGCCAACTCGGGAAACGTCTTTTCGACTTCTCCAACGAGTTGGTCTTTGCGGTCGTTGGGAACGACAAGCTCCACTCCCGCAAGTTCCTTTGCTTCCAGGCCCTTTGCGGTGGCGTAGCAGCCGGTCACCACGGTGCGTACGTGCGGCGCGTCACGAGAAGACCGGCGTGCGGCTTTGCGCGACGACCGATCAGCGACGTGAGTGACGGTGCAGGTGTTGATGACATGGACGTCGGCGTCAGCCACTTCATCGACAACCTCGTGGCCGCGGGCGGAGAACCCCCGCGCCATGGCCTCGACTTCGGCTTGATTGAGCTTGCAACCGAGATTGGTGAGATGCACGCGCACCCGCGTATTGTATGAACTCTGGCCCATTACACCGAGTCTGGCTTGTCCCTTGCACAAACCGCTTGAGGTGCCGCGACAAACGTTTTCAAGGCGGCGCTTGTGGAAGAATCGAAGTGGTGAGGATGCTGCCCCAAAGAACACAACACGGGCCTTACAAGATCGTTGCGGTCTGGTTTGCCGGCGCGTTGGCGATGACTGCTTGCCTCGTGGCAAGCGACCCCTGGTTGCTCGATCAACGTCAAGGTGAGCGCCGCGAGATGGTCGAGCTGCAGTTGCGCTCACGGGGCATCGACGATCCTCGCGTTCTCAGCGCCATGCAAGAAGTGCCGCGCCACCTCTTCGTGTCCGGTGACGTTGGCGCTCGCGCATATGACGACGTGGCGCTGCCGATTGGCGAAGAACAGCACATCCCACAGCCGTACTTGGTCGCCTTGACCGCCGCGCTGCTCGATCTGGACGGCAGCGAAAGAGTGCTCGAAATCGGCACTGGATCCGGCTATCAGGCAGCGGTGCTGGCGTCGATGGCGCGTGAAGTCTATTCAGTTGAGATCGTGCCGGGCCTCGCTCGGCAGGCGCGGCAACGTCTCAGCGACTTGGGCTACGACAACGTCGAGGTCCACACCGGCAACGGCTACCGCGGCTGGCCTGAGAAGGCCCCCTTTGACCGCATCCTGGTGACGGCGGCGCCGCAGCGCATACCACAGCCGCTGGTCGATCAGCTCGCGGTCGGTGGCAAGCTGGTCATCGCCGTCGGCGACTACCTGCAGGATCTGATGGTGGTGACCAAGACCGAGAGGGGCTTGGAGCGCCGGCGGGTCGACGTCGTGCGCATCGACCCCATGACCGAACATCCGAATTCGCAGCGGCCGCGTGCGCGCCGCTAGCCCTGAACAGACCCTAGTTTTCCCAGTCGCCAGTCGACTCCGAATCCATCTCCAATACCCGCTGTCCGATCTCCTGGGGCTCTTTCTTGGTGGGCTCGTCGCCGCTGGTGAGGCTCGTCAGTTGGCGCCGCAGCGGCCGGATTCGGGTACGGAAAGAATTGGCGGCGCGATTGAATGCGGTCACCGCGCGGTCGAGACTGGTGCCCAGCTCAGATAGATTGTTGGCGTAGTTCGCCGTTCGCTCGATCAACGTGGCCGCCAAGTCGCCGATCTCTTCGACGTTCTTTTCCAAGGCATTGCGTTGCCACTCAAACGCGACGGTGCGCAACAAGGCGACGAGAATTGTCGGCGTTACCAGCATGACGTTGCGGTTGTAGGCGTCGACCTGCAGGTCGCGATCGGCCTTGAATGCCTCGGCAAGTAGACCGTCGGTGGGGAGGAACAGCACCACGTAGTCGATCTCGCCGACTAGTTGTTCGGCGTAGCCGCGCGCCGCCAGGCGCTGGACTTGGGTGCGGATGGTCTTGGCGAGCTGGGCGCGAGTCTCACTGGGATCCACTTGGGCGTCTCCCGCCAGTACGTCCAAATAGGGCGACACCGGAGCCTTGGCATCGACCGCAATGCGTCGACCTCCCGGAAGGTTGACGACCAAATCGGGGCGCCCACCGCTTTCGAGAGTTTCCTGGCTGTGAAAATCCACGTGCTCGGTCATGCCGGCCAACTCGACGAGATTGCGCAGAGCCATCTCACCCCACTGGCCGCCCGCCGTCGTGCCTCGCAACGCAGTCGAAAGTTCGGTGGTGGATTGGCTCAGCCCCTGAGTTTGTGACGCCAAAATCCTCAGATGTTTGTCCAGTTCACCGTAGGCGCGGCCGCGCTCTCGCTCAAGTTCGGCGGTCTTGGTCTCCAAGCGTCCAAGGGTCTCCTGCAGCGGTTTGACCAACTGCGCTACCGCTGTCTGCCTCTGTTCGAGATCCTTACCGGCTTCGGCGCGGGCGGTGGCGAGGCGCTGTTCAGCCAACTGAAGGAACTGCTCGCTCTGCGTGCGTAGCGCCTCGGCGGCGACACCGCGAAAGACCTCTTCTTGCTGGCCGGCTGCTTCCGCCTGTAGCTGCAGGCGTTCCTCGGCCCGCGCGATCTCGGCAGCTCGTCGAATTTCCAAATTGCGACTGCGAGCCAGGCCGACGCCCAAACCAATCAGTAGACCGAGTAGAGCCCCGAGCAAAAAGACTGGTGCCAGGGCCATCCAGTCGATACTCATGTCAGCCGACGTCCTTCACTCAATTCGATACCTGCAGTCTTATGTCCTCAGTCCCAAACTTGGTCTTCAATCCCAGATTTGGTCTTCAGTCCCATATTCGGTCTTCAGTCCCAGACTTGCCAAGGGGCTGGGCTGTCAGCCCACAGATTTTCGAGATACTGCCGGTCCCGAAGGGTGTCCATGGGATGCCAGAAGCCGGTGTGCCGGTAGGCCGCCATGCGTCCCTTGTGGGCGGCTCTCTGCATCGGTTCCCTCTCCCAGATGGTGTCGTCGCCATCGATCAAGTCCAGAGCCTCGGGCTCGCAGACAAAGAAACCGCCGTTGATCCAGGCTCCGTCGCCGTCCGGTTTCTCATGAAACGAGTGGATCTTGTTCTGGCCGTCCTTAAGTTCAAAGGTTCCAAAACGGCCGGGAGGCTGGACGGCGGTCAAGGTGATCCAGGCGGATTGGCTGCGATGAAACTCGATTTCGGCGGTTACGTCGATGTCGCTGACCCCGTCGCCGTAGGTGAGGCAGAAAGGTGCATTGTCGAGATGCTCGCGAACGCGGCCGATGCGCCCGCCGGTCATGGTGTCGCGCCCGGTGTCCACCAACGTCACCCGCCAAGGCTCGGCGCTGCGACGATGCACCTCCATTTCGTTGTTCTGTACATCGAAGGTGACGTCTGAGGTGTGCAGAAAGTAATTGGCAAAGTACTCCTTGATCAGATAACCCTTGTAGCCACAGCAGATAACAAAGTCGTTGAGGCCGTGCGCAGAATAGATCTTCATGATGTGCCAGAGAATCGGCTGTCCGCCGATCTCCACCAACGGCTTGGGGCGTACGCCGGTTTCTTCGCTGAGGCGAGTTCCATAACCTCCCGCCAAGATCACTACCTTCATTGAAAACTCCTCGTTGGCCACCTTATCGCTGTTGGGCTCTAAGGGTCGCAACATCGTACCTTGGATCGGTGAGGCCTATGGGTGTAGCGGCCTATTGATGCGTGCTAGCGTCGACTCGGAGGGAAAAATCGTGCGATCACAATCGGTTCAGCGAACGTTATGGCTGGCTATTGTCGGTTTGGTAGTCATGAGTTGGACGGGAGCCGTCGGCTGCGGTTCGAGCAGCGGTGCTGCCTCGCCGGCAGGCTCTACGCCCCAATCTTCGGGAGGGGAAGACGAGAAGGGTTCGGAAGATGCGACGACGGTTCTTTTGCAACTGGACGTCGAACAAACGATCCAGGACCTGACCATGCTGTGGGTCGATCTTGAAGACTCCCGTTGCCCACGCGGAGCGCAGTGCATCTGGCAAGGCGAGGCAGTCGTGCACCTCGAAGTCTGGAAGCTGGATGGTGAACGGGAGCGACTGCGTCTGAGCACCAAGACCGATGACGACCGGCAGACTGAGATCGACGGGACCACAATTCGGTTGGTTGACGTCCATCCCTATCCGGGTGAGTTCGAGGATGTCGAACGATCGGATTACGAAGCCATGCTCGAAATTTCGGAGTAAAACGGAGAAACGGTTCGGTCGATTTACTGAGGGATCGTGTCCCGCCTTGGCCTTTGGCCAAGTCGTCACCCAGAATCCCTTCTGGGCCAACATTCCGAGGTGAGTGGAAATTGGTTGAGTCTTCGGAGGGATTTGTTCCCAATTTGGCACAAGGTGCCAAATTGCTTGGCAAAATCCCTTCTACGACACCAGACTGAAATGGAGGACGGTGGTTTCTCGTCGGGATTTATGTTCCGCCTTGGACTTTGGCCAAGCCGTCACCCAGAATCCCTTCTGGGCCAACATTCCGGGGGTGAGTGGAAATTGGTTGAGTCTTCGGAGGGATTTGTTCCCAATTTGGCACGAGGTGCCAAATTGCTTGGCAAAATCCCTTCTGGGCCAACATTCCGAAATGAAATGGAGGAATGGTGGAGCAGAAGGGATTTGAACCCTCGACCCCCACGTTGCGAACGTGGTGCTCTCCCGCTGAGCTACTGCCCCACGGCGGGCCGGCGATTGTGCCACTTCAGGCCAATGCGGATCAACTGGCCGCCGATATGGACGCCTCCTGAACCAATAAGTCCTGGGACTGGTGTTCCACTAGAGCAGCCGACTGCACGTTAGCAGGCGGAAGCCAAGAAGACTTCGCGTACCAACCAACCGCGGCGCACCGCTTCGGCTTGGCGCTTTCGCTTCTCAAGTTGCCCCTCGAATACGTCAGGGCCCATCACCGTCGCAAACAGTTCCGATTCGGCCTCCAAGCCAGTAGACAAACTCTCAAGACTGGCGAGAAATTCATGGCTGACCGTCTCGCGCCGCTCAAGGCACCAGCCGGCTGCAGTCAAGAGATGAGCATAATCGCCATCGGTCGTCACGAAAGGAGGACCCACTTCAATGACCTCGGTGAGTGCCGCTTGCGAGATTCCTGGGGCCGGCAAAAGGACAGCGAAGTGCATGCGAGCCGCGGCGTTTGCGACACGGCGGCATTCACGAAGCATCTCAGCTTTGTCTGGCAGACAACACAAAACGTCAGAGTGACTGACCTTGTCAAAAGCCTCGTCAGGCAACGGTAGCGCCGTCCCGCTTCCACAAACGAGGTGCACTCTGGCAGCCAGACCATCTGTGTCTGCCCGTTGCCGTGCGTACGCGAGGCCATTGAGGGGGATATCGAGGAACGTGACGAGACAGCCGCTCAACTGGCCTACTAGCAGCCCCGGCCATCCCGAACCCGCTCCGATTTCGAGAAGGTTGCTGTCCGCATCGAGTTCCAAACTGCCGACCAAGTCGTCTACCTGATCGCGTGTGGTCCAACTCGTTCCCCCGTAATCACATCCCAACACTGATGTTTCAAGACGTTTGACCTCCGGGTGTTGGGAGAGCTCACATCCACTAATGAAGTCGCAACAATCCTCCATGCACGAACCTGCGCCGCTCCCGGATCTCATCGAGAGCCGTCTCTGACCTGTCCTTGAGCCAACAGTCAGGCTAAAAACTCAAGGTGCTGGCACCCTGCTTGACAACTTCGAGCATGGCTGGCGCGCCGGCCAAGGTGACCCCCTCGACGAGGCTGTCCTCGTCGTAACCTCGAACTTTCGCGCAGGGAGGGCAAACTAGAACCGCGCCGCCGCTAGACATTACGTTGTCGATCATCTCTCCAATGGGGGGATCGAGAGGATTGAGTCGGGCCTCACCAGATGCGCCTTTGCGCACCCAGTCCACTCCGGCAGCCACTAAGAAAACAGTGACCTCGAAGTCGGAGGCAACACTGGCGTTGGCAATGCTCCAGGCCACCGACGAGCGCTCGTCATCGAAGCCTCGCGAAATCACCAGAACGATCTTTTGCTTGTTTTCCATAGTCTTTCCTTTTCTTTCCTTTCTACTGCGGAAAATCCAACGCTGTTCGGCTACTCGCCGAACAGCACACCTCGCGAAGGACAACTGCGGTTATTCTATGCAAGTTAGCTAGCAGGACAATTGCCCGTCACAACGAAGCACAATTTGGAGATTCTTTGATGAAGCGAGAATGGGACGCAGGGAATGCCGGTTGCGGGCGTTTTGTTTTCGACTTGGCGCGCAAAGTCAATCAGTTAAGCCCTGGCGACACGCTCAGGATCACCGCCCATGACTCGGGCGTGGCTACAGACTTGCCTGCCTGGTGCCGCATGACTGGCCATACTTTGATCTTTGCCGAGCATCCGGTCTACGAAATTCGTCGAAAAGAGACTTGAATCGCCCCGCTGCGAAGCAGTGCAGGTCTCTACTTGAGCCCAACGCAGCGACAGAATCCACTGTGGCGTACCTGTGAGACCGGAGCTGGTAGTCACCCCATGGTTGGCATCACAGCGGCGCCAAGCTCTGTGGCGCGCTGGTATGCTTGTACCTATGGAAGACACTGCAAACACCTCAGATCTCACCTCTGAAAGCGAAGGGTCCGGACGCGTCGATCAGGCCCGCCAAAAGCTGAGTGAAGTCGGCGGTCGGGTTGGGCGTCGAGTCTCCGACGTAGCCAAAGCCGCTGGTGAGCGTTCTAGCGCCACCCGCGAAGTCGCTGTCGACAACCTCAAAGCGGGAGTCGACCGAGTCCGCAAGGACCTCGATGACCTCACCGACGATGTCACGACCTATGTCAATGACAACCCCGGCCGGTCGGTCATCATCGCGGCCGCGGCCGGCTTCGTGCTGGGCTTGTTGATTCGCGGCCGCCGTTGATGGGTTGGGCCCGGCAACGACCTGCCCAGCAGCAGGCCGCCAGTCAGCGAGCTACCAGTCAGCGTACAGGCTTGCCGGACACTGACGCTACCGGCGGCCAAGACGCCTCGCTGCTGGACCAACTGGTGGACGAAGTCCTGCCGGTCGACCTCGACTGGCGAGGCATCGTTCGCCGCCATCCTCTGTTCGCGATCGGCGCCGCCGCCGGCCTCGGCTATCTTCTCGGCAGTCGACACGGGCGCGAAATGCTCGACGATCTCCTCGATGGGGCGGTCGCTGGCCTCAGTGAAGGGGTCGACAGCTTCGTCGGCCGTCCGCGCTAGGACCTCTCAGCTTCCCCCAATCCTGTGACCGAAATTCTGCACCTGTCGGATGTCCATTTCGGACCTCCGCATCGCGCCGAGGTGCGGTCGGCGATCGACACCTGGGTGGCAGCGCAGCCACCGGACCTGATCGTTATATCCGGCGACCTGACCCAACGGGCCAAACCGTCGCAGTTTGCTGCGGCGCGGGAGTTTGTGGACGACTTGCCAGCGCCGGTCTTGGCTGTGCCGGGCAACCACGATGTACCTCAATACCGAGTTTGGGAGCGCTGGCTGGCGCCGCTGTCCGCTTACCGCAACCACTTCTCGTCCGAGTTGGAGCCGACTTGGGAGAACGACGACATCGTGGTCATTGGCGCGAACTCGGCGATCCGTTCGACGGTCAAAGACGGCCGCGTGAGCGCGCGGCAGGTGGCGCGCCTCGAAGACCGCCTCAGCCAGGCCGGCCAGCGATGGAAGGTGGTGGTGGTGCACCATGAGATCGTTCCGGGCCCTGATTCCTCGCCGCGCAAGATACTGTCGGGAGCGGGTCGGTTGGTGGAGGCTCTGTCACGCCATTCCGTGGACCTGGTGCTCTCCGGACACCTGCACATCAGCTACATGGCATGGGCCAGCGACACCTTTCCGAGAGTCGAAGTCGATGTTCCCATCCTCCACGCTGGCACCGCCACGTCGAACCGGGGCAGGGGGCGCGAGCGCGGAAGCAACTCCTGCTATTGGGTGCGTTTAGATGGCGAGAAGGTGCACGTGCGTCGCCACCGATTCAATCCCGAATCCGGCAGTTTCGAGCGCGATCTGAGCTGGGATTGGCGGCGCGGATCTCGCGGCTAGAGCACTGCAACGATGTCCACAGGCATCTGTGGATAAGCCTGAGGAAAAAGCCCCTGGCTCACCTGCAAGTCGCGCTGGTCAAGGCACTTATGCAGATCGCCCAAGAGGCTGTGCGAAGTTATTTAAGTGTTTATTTATCAATAATTTACGATTATCGACCTTGGAAAGTCATCGGCTTGATTTCGCAGTAGCAGGTCGGGTATCCACAGAAAATGTGAACTGGGCGCATAAGGCCTTGAATTTGAGCAACTTAGTGACCTCGGTGGCGAGCGCTTGCGGAGCTGTTGACGTGGTGAGAAACGCCTCTGCGCTGTGATAGTTTGCCGCCTCATTCAGCTCTGGAAACGCCTATGACCGACAGCCAAGTTTTGCAGACACCCCTTCACGCCGTCCACGGCCAAGAAGGGGCTCGTTTCGTCGAGTTTGCAGGCTGGAACATGCCGGTTCGCTATGGAAGTTTGATCGATGAGCATCGCGCAGTGCGCGAACGGGCCGGCCTCTTCGACGTATCCCACATGGGGCAGATCGCGGTCCGCGGTGCCGGTGCCACGGAGCTGGTGCAGCGGCTTACCCCCAACAATGTGTTGAGCCTCAAGCCAGGGCGCGCGCACTACAGCGGCCTGCTGACGGAGCGCGGCACCTACATCGATGACATCTTGGTCTACTGCATTGACGAACGCGAGTGGATGTTGGTGGTCAACGCTTCCAATCGGCTCCGCGCTCTGGAGTGGATTCAGGAGCACGCAGGCGCCGTAGCCGTCGACGACTTGAGTCTGGGCACCGCACTCCTGGCCCTGCAAGGACCGGCGGCGGAGGAGGTTCTGCAGACCTTGACCGAGACCGATCTTTCCGCGATTCGTTACTACCACTTTGCCAACGGAGTCGTCGGCCGTTCAGGGGCGATCATCTCGCGCACTGGCTACACCGGCGAAGATGGCTTCGAGCTCTACATCGCCAATGAGGACGCCCCAGAGGTGTGGCAGCAGCTCCGCGAAACGGGTCAGAAGGTTGATCTTTTGCCGTGCGGCCTGGGGGCGCGCGACACCCTGCGTTTGGAAGCAGCGATGGCTCTCTACGGACACGAGCTCGACGACGAAACCACGCCGTTGGAAGCCGGGCTGCATTGGGTCGTCAAGTGGAAGGCGGGAGACTTCATCGGCCGTGAGGCGTTGCAGGAACAGAAAGCTGTTGGCGTTCAGCGCAAGTTGGTGGGATTGGAGATGACCGATCGCGGCATTCCGCGCGCCGACTACCGAGTCCTCGCCGACGGTGAAGTTGTGGGGGTGGTCACCAGCGGAACCATGAGTCCGACTCTGAACAAGGCCATTGCTCTTGCCTATGTAGCACCTGAGCGGGCTACCGTGGGTAACGAAGTGGAAGTCGAGATTCGCAGTCGGTCGGTGGGCGCGCGAGTTTGCGATACACCCTTCTACCGCCGAGCTGGAAAGTCTTAGGTTGGAAAGTCTTAGGTCGGAGGGTCCAAGGGTGAAAAAGTCATAGGATGGACCGGACGAATCGCGGCGAGTCGAGCGAAAACCCTTCGAAACAAAAATCTCAAGCCAAAGGTTCCATTGCATTAGATTTCTAGGAGAACAGGATGTATCCGGACGACTATCGCTATTCCGAAGAACACGAGTGGGTGAGCGCTGACGGAGACAACTATCGGCTTGGCATCACGGACTTTGCGCAGGATGAGCTGGGCGAAGTCGTCTACGTCGAGTTGCCGGAGGTCGATTCCGAGTTCGACGCCGACGACGAGATCGGTACGGTGGAATCGGTCAAGGCGGTCGCTGAGATCTATACGCCGATTGCCGGTCGGGTAGTGGCCGTCAACGAGCAACTCGAAGACAGTCCCGAGCTCCTCAACGAAGACCCTCATGGTGACGGCTGGCTGATCGAGATCGCTCCCGCCGAAGGCGCCGGAGTCGACCACTTGATGGATGCCGACGGTTACCGCGCCTTCATCTCCGGCGACTCGGAGTCCTAACTTGGAGACTCCCAAACATCGTTACCTTCCAGCGGGAGACGCCGACCGTCGAGAGATGCTGTCGGCGATCGGAGTCGAATCGGTCGAACAGCTATTTGAATCGGTTCCGGCCGAGGTCTTGCTCGATAACGCTCCAGAGGTGTTGGGGCCGCTGGGTGATGAGGATCTGCGCCGGCATTTCGGCGGGCTGGCTGCGTCCAACCAGGTGGATCGCGGACGCACCTTCCTCGGCGCCGGTGCCTATATGCACACGACGCCGGCCGCCGTCGACCACCTGCTGCACCGCGCCGAGTTCTTCACCGTTTACACGCCATACCAGCCGGAGACCTCGCAGGGTACGCTGCAGGCAATTTTCGAATTCCAGACTTTCATGTCAGCGCTGGCCGGACTGCCGGTTGCCAACGCCTCGCTCTACGATGGGGCTTCGGCCTGCGCCGAAGCCGTTCTGATGTCGCTACGAGTGCAACGCAAGCGGCGCAAGATCGTGGTCGCGGCTTCGCTCCATCCGCACTATCGAGAAACTCTCGAAACCTACGTGCGCAAGCTGGATGTCGAGTTGGTCGAGGTCGCCTGGAGTGCCGACGGGCGAGTCGATCTGGGAGCCCTGGAAATGGCCGTCGATGCCGACACCACCTGCGTCGTGGTGCCGTCACCCAACTACTTCGGAGTCATCGAAGACTGGTCGGCGATCTCGGAAGTTGCCGACGCTCAGGGTGCACACGCGATTGCCATCACCACTGAGGCGCTGAGCATGGCATTGCTCAAGTCGGCCGGTGAGAGCGGCTGCTCGATCGCGGCCGGCGAAGCGCAGTCGTTTGGAATTCCGGTCTCGTTTGGCGGTCCGTCGCTGGGGTTTCTGGCTGCGACCGACAAGATGAAGCGTGCCGTACCGGGTCGCTTGGTGGGCGAAACCACCGACATTGACGGTCGTCGAGCTTACGTACTCACTCTCGCCACTCGCGAGCAGCACATTCGCCGCGAAAAAGCGACCTCCAACATCTGCACCAACCAATCGTTGTGTGCTTTGGCGGCGACGATCTATCTGTCGCTGCATGGGCGCACCGGACTGCGATCCCTGGCCGAGCTCAACGCTCGCAGGTCGGCCCGGCTGCGACTCGGTCTCGCCGACATAGAGGGCTTGGATCTGGTTTTCTCAGGTCCGTCGTTCAACGAATTCACCGTCCGTTGCACCGAGAAACCGGCTGACGAAGTTTTGGCCGGATTTCGCCAGGCCGGTGTGTTGGCTGGCGTGGCACTCGAAGACATGCACGGACTGGAGAATTGCTTCCTCACTGCCGTCACCGAAGTGCACACTGGCGAAGATGTGGATCGCTGGCTGGAGATCGCCAAGGAGGTTGCCGCATGAGTGAGCGCTCCCTCATTGCCTGGCGTGACGAGCCGCCGATCTTCGAGCGCAGCAAGGAAGGTCGCGTTGGCGTTACCTTGCCTTATCTCGACGAGGGCGATCCAGCGCTTGACATCGCGATTCCGGTTGACGCCCAGCGCGAGCCAATCACCGATCTGCCGGAAGTGTCCGAAGTCGACGTCATCCGCCATTACACGCGCTTGTCGCGACGGAATACCGCCGTCGACCTCGCCACCTATCCGCTGGGTTCGTGCACTATGAAGTACAACCCGCGCATCAACGAAGGGGTCGCTCGCCTGCCCGGGTTTGCCGACGCCCACCCGATGCAGCCGCAAGAAACGGTGCAAGGTTGTTTGGCGGTGATGTGGGAGCTGGAGCAGGCGTTGATCGCTCTCACCGGAATGCCACGGGTTAGCCTGCAGCCCGCGGCCGGTGCGCAGGGCGAGTTTGCCGGCGTGCAGATGATCCGTGCCGCCTTAGAAGCTCGCGGTGAAGGCCGCAAGAAGATCCTGATCCCCGACTCCGCGCATGGCACCAATCCAGCCTCGGCCCACTTGGCGGGGTTTGAGGTCAAGGAATTGCTTTCCAACGATTCCGGCCGCCTGGACGTTGACGATTTGGCGCGGCACATGACCGAAGACGTGGCTGGGCTGATGCTCACTGTACCCAATACCTTGGGGGTGTTCGAGAGTCGCATTCTCGAGATCAGCGAGATCGTCCACAGCAAGGGTGGTTACGTCTACGGCGATGGCGCCAACTTCAACGCCTTTGTCGGGCGCGCCACGCCGGGGGCCATGGGCATCGACGTACTGCACCTCAACCTGCACAAGACTTTTTCGACTCCGCACGGCGGTGGTGGTCCTGGGGCCGGTCCGGTGGCCGCCGCGGATTCACTGCAAGCCTTCCTGCCGGCGCCAATGGTGGAGAGAGATGCGGACGGGGTCTACTACCTCGACCACGACCGCCCTGAGTCGATCGGCCGGACGCGTGCCTTTCACGGTCAGTTCGGCATTCTCTTGCGCGCTCTCACCTACATCTATGCCTTGGGCGGCCAAGGCCTCGCGGGGGTGTCGGAACTCGCGGTTCTCAACGCCAACTACATCCGCAAACGCCTCGAGCCCGAGTACGCCTTGCCGTACGCGTCGCCAAGCCTGCACGAGGTCGTATTCAGCGATGACAAACAGCAAGAGTTCGGCATCACAGCGATGGACGTGGCCAAGAGGCTGATCGACTTCGGATTCCATCCCCCCACCATCTACTTCCCGTTGATCGTGTCGGGAGCCTTGATGATCGAGCCGACCGAGACCGAGTCCAAGGAGGATCTCGATTCTTTCATCGACGCCATGTTGCGCATCGCCGATGAGGCCAAGACCGATCCCGATATCTTGCATGAAGCGCCACATTCCAGCCCGGTGCGGCGGTGCGACGAAGCGCAAGCGGCACGCCACCCCATTCTGCGTTGGACCCCAGCCTCTGAATCGACCGAGTGAGGAAACTCGAAGCAGGCCTGCTGGGGATTTTTGCTGGCGCTTGGGCGGTCGCCGCCTTCGCCGCTTTTGGTTGGCTGGACCTTTCCGGCTACATTAATTCCACTCTGCGGACCTACTTTGCGGTTGCCGGCGGTTTGGGCTGGCTGGCCGGCAACGTCTACCGGTTGCGTCTGCGCGCCTACCCCCTGCCACGCCCAACCAGGGCGCTGTTAGCACTCTACTTGGGCGGTCCGCCCAGCTTGCTTTTGCTCTGGTTCGCCCTGACGCCCAAGGAACTTCAAACCGCGATCCCGGTAGCACCGCTTCTGGCGATGGGAGTGCTCCTGGTTTTTTTCCTAGTACCGATCCTGGTGGCGTGGTTCTGGCCGCGCAATGCATAACGGATTGCCGTAGCCTTTAAAGATCGCCTAAGACACCAAAAGTCACACAAGCGCGGCGCTCGCCGTTCTACAGGGGACAAGAGTCCGAACCCGCTCCAGGCGCGAGTGGCTGGTCCCCAAGGGAAGAACGGCCGGGCAGGCCCGGTGGACCTGACAGGAAACCACTGCCCGGCGGCAAGGAGTCCTTTACGAGGTCACGATTTCCGTCGTCCAAAGCAGGCAGCTCGAGAGAGATTCAGAAAACAACCTGCAAATTGAAAAAGAACGAACGTTCGGATATTGTCCGGTCGTGGCGACCAAGGGTGAAGCAACTCGAGACGCGATTTTGGCCCGGGCTGTCGACCGAGTGAGCTCACTCGGCTTTGAAGGGCTGACCATCGGGGGTTTGGCTGACGACCTGGCGATGTCCAAAAGTGGCTTGTTCGGCCATTTTGGGTCGAAGGAAGTGCTGCAGTTGGAGGTGCTGGAAGAAGCGGTGACCCGCTACACCGACGAGGTGGTCCGCGAAGCCATCAAGGAGCCCCGCGGAGAACCTCGCGTACGGGCCTTCTTCTACCGTTGGCTGGACTGGGCGAGAGGCAAATACGTTTCCGGCGGTTGTGTGTTTATTGCCGCGGCCAACGAATTGGATGACCGTGAAGGGCCGTTGCGCGACCGCCTGGTTGCTTACCAGCAGACGTGGCTCGACGGCCTCGCTCGCGCCGCCACCATCGCCATCGAGGAGCGGCACTTTCGCAGCGATCTCGACGCCGAGCAATTCGCTTACGAGTTTTACTCCATTATTCTGGCTTTTCACCACGCCTCACGCCTGATGCGCGATCCGCGCGCCGAGGAGCGTGCTCAGATCGCTTTCGAACGGTTGCTTGAGAGCGCCCACCCACAGGCCTGAGGCTAGGAATCAGTTTTTGTACTTTTTATCGGAACCGAGATCTTATGGTGCTTGAAAAAAGAACGACCGTTCGTCCCATAATTCCACCCTGGATCCTGGCCATTACCAACTCAGTGCATCGCGTGGCTCCGGCCGCCGCCGGGCGCCTGTTCTTCGAGATGTTTCTGCGTCCACCGCGAGCACGAATCCCACAACGCGAGCTGGAATGGACCCAAAATGTAACCAAAGAGCGTTGGGACGCGAGTGGCCGGGAGATCGCGGCGTGGAGGCAGGGATCCGGACCAACGGTTCTCCTCGTTCACGGCTGGGCGGGTCGTGGGTCGCAGCTTGGGAGCTTGATCGCCCCGCTGGTTGCGAAAGGTTTTCGTGTTGTGGGTCTGGATCTTCCGGGTCACGGCGAATCCGAGGGCAAGCGATCCTCGCTGCCGGAGTCGCGATGGGCGGTTGAAGAGGCTCTGCGCCGGTACGGTCCGGTGCATGCCATCGTTGCCCACTCCATGGGCGGCGCAATCGTTCCGCCGGCGCTCGAATCCGCATCGGGTTCGCCGCGGTTGGTCTTTATCGGTGTCAGTGACGACGTCATCCACGCCACCAAGCGCACCACCGTCGAGCTGGGCTTTGACGAGGGCATCTACGAGCAGTTCCGCAGGATCGCCGAGCGCCGCTTTGAAGTCCGGTTCGACGACTATGTGCTAGCTGCCAACGCTCGTCGCCGCAACGAACCGATGCTGGCAATCCACTCCGATGACGACCGCGAGGTGCCCTTGAGCGAGGCCGAGAGGTGGGTTGCCAACTGGCCCGGCGCGCAGCTGCGGGCGTTTTCGGGGCTGGGGCATACCCGTATCCTCAGATACCCAGTGGTCATCAGCGAGGTGATCGAATTCATCGGTTTGTCGCAGGCGGACGAGGCCGCCGAGGATGCAGCGACCGCGGTTCCGCAAGTGCAGACGCTATGATGGCGATAGAGACCGTTCGCTGTCCGCGTTGTTAGCCGTCTCGACGGCGCCTAGAAGTTCGTTGCCGTCCGCGCGATCGCTACCTTCGTGGCGCGGCAAAGAAAAGGAGGACGTCATGATTGGGCAACAACATCTGCGAACGCGGGGCATTCTCGCCATTTCGCTGGCCGGGTTTCTCGTAACGGTTCCAACGCTCGGTGCCCCCGAACCCGGTGGCGAGAGCCCAGAGGCGGTCTACGATCGCTTCATCGCTGGCGCCGAGGCGGAAGACTGGGAGGAGATCGCCGCCTGCATGGCGCCGGACGGGCTGAAAACGATGAATGCGATGTTCATTGGCATGGGCGGCATGATGGTCGCTTTCGCGCAGATGGGCGAAGGCATGGCGGAGGGCATGGCTGAGGCCTTTGGGGACGAAGAGGCCGCCGAAGAGGCAGCAAAGGAAGCATCCGCGGCAGTCGGCGATCTCGAAAAGATGTTCAACGATCTGCTCGCCGAATACGGCATCACCGAAGAGTCGATGGGCGAGTTGGATGAAAGTGACGAGGTCCCTGAGGTTCTCGGGTCGCCGGCACTGTTTGCCGACCTGATGCAGTTCATGGAGGAACTGCCCAGCGATGGCGAAGAAGATTCCGGTCCCGGCGACATGTTCACGGCTCCTGAAGGCGGTCTTCAGGATCTCGTCATCGATGGAGATCGAGCTACCGCCTCCGCTGGCGGCGAGCCGGGCGCGTTTGTGCGCATCGATGGGCGCTGGTACATCGATCTGGACATGGGCATGGGCGAGGATGACGCCGGCATGGATGTCGAGATGGAGATGGAGGAAGAGGCCGCGGAATAGCGCGGCCGCTCCTTCACGAGGGCGCTGAACCCAGCCTGCTAAGCCCAGTGCGCCAAAACCCAGTGCGCTGAACCCACGGCGCTAAACCTAGTGCGCTTGTCGTCCAACACCCGCGACGGATAGCTTTTGTCGATGGGGTTCAAGGATCACTTTTCGGTCGCGAAAGGTTACGCAGCCCACCGTCCGACCTATCCAGATGCGTTGTTCGCGTGGCTGGCGGAGGTCGCGCCAGCCCACGACCTCGCCTGGGACTGTGCTACCGGCAGCGGGCAGGCCGCGCGCGGACTGGAGCCCCATTTTTCAAAAGTGGTCGCGTCGGACGCCAGCTTGACCCAGATGACGCGAGCTACTGGCGGGCTGCGCTTTCACCGCCTCGGTGGGCAAGCCGAATCAGCGCCGCTGCGCTCGGCGAGCGTTGACCTCATCACCGTTGGCCAGGCGTTACATTGGTTCGACTTCGAGGCCTTCTACCGCGAGGTGCGGCGGGTGGCGAAACCGGGTGGCGTCGTCGCGGCGTGGACCTATCCCTTCTTTTCCTCCGGCGCCGACGTTGATCCGCTGCTGGATCACTTCGCCAATCAGACCGTGGGTCCATACTGGCCGCCGGAACGGCGCTACGTCGACAACCGCTACCGCGACATTCCCTTTCCGTTTGAGCGAGTGGCCACTCCCGAATTTTCGATGGCCGCGCAGTGGGACCTCGCCGATCTCGAAGGGTATTTAGGGACCTGGTCGGCGGTGAATCGCTATCGGAACGCAGTCGGAAAGGATCCGGTCGCGCCGTTGATGGAAGAACTCAAACCGCGTTGGGTTGGCTTGCGTACCGTGGTTTGGGAACTGCCGATGCTGGCCGGGAAGGTGGCGTGAGAGCTCATCGAGAGGCGCCAAGCCATGTCATCTTGAGCGACCGCAGGGAGTCGAAAGATCTGGGAGGATGGCGTCCTCTCCGCGCGTGGGTGGTTTGGGGGGCGGGGATCTATTCCGTTGTGGCAGGCTTGCAGAACCAAGGAGAACCCATGCTCGAACTCAGACCCAACTGCGAATGCTGCGGCAAAGACCTACCACCGGACACCCCAGATGCCTTGATCTGCTCCTTCGAATGCACCTTCTGCAGCGATTGCGCCGAGACCGTACTCAAAGGCGTCTGTCCCAACTGCGGCGGAGACTTCACTCCACGCCCAACCCGTAGCGAGAAGCTGCTTGAGAGATATCCAGCCTCGACCAAGCGCATTGTCAAGGACGAGGGCTGCGCAGCCTGAGTCGGCTGCGGTGATAGGCGAGCCATGAGTGACTCCCAAACAGTTGCCCGCATTAACCACTTTCAAGCTAAACCCGGATCGGGCGATGAGCTCTACGCCTTGATCGAGTCGTTCCTGTCCTACATCCGTGAGTCGGATGGCTGCGTCAGCGCGCAGCTCCTACGCGGCATCGACGATCCAGAACAGATCGCGGTCATCGAGGTCTGGCGTGACCAAGACGCTCACCGCGCCTCGGCTGCCAACGTTCCGGAAGGGACCTTCACCAAAGCCATGGCGCTGATGGCCGGTCCGCCTACGGGCGCCTACTACTCAGCGGCGGACTAACGGTGGCACTAACGGTAGCTAGGTATGTCGCGACCTTGATAGGGAGGGGCTCTTCGACGCCACTCAGGGCAAGCTTGCTCCTCCCGGGAGCCCACAAGGGGCTCCCCTACACGCCTTGAGAACAAAGTGATCAAATTCCATTACCACCGAGCGCCACGGGACCTGCCGCGGTTGGGACTCGAGAAGGGCGCTCTCATGTGCCACGTCTACAGCGACATCGGCGTCGATGAACTGGCGCACTGGGGACAGCAGCGAGGCCTCAAGACAGAGTGGATTCACAATTCATCGATTCCGCACTTTGACACCTTCGGAAAGTACCTGGACGTCTGCGGCGAAGGAGTTACGCGGCGCCAATTGGTGGTTGATATCCGCAGGTGGCGGAACGGCCGGAGTTAAGAACCTGCGGCTGATGAAGGCTCAGGCAGGCGCCGAAACAGCCTCAACAGCTCCACCAAAGCAAACACCATCAACACCGCACCGAGCAGAAACGGTGCACCGGGGAGTGCAAATGGCGCCCGTTCCGAGGTGAAGTAGCTGAACACCCCTCCGACGAAGATCAGCGGCGCGGCGATGGCGGTGAGGCTCATCAGCGAGGTCAACGCGCCCTGGATCTTGCCCTGATCCGATGCGCTGACGGTACCGGCGACCAGTCCCTGCAACGCCGGACCCGCCAGACCGCCCAACGATCCAACCACGATCACCGGCCACACCATCCAACCCTGGGTCGCCAGGCCGTAGCCGAGGAAGGCGCCGATGCCGACGCACAGTCCCAGCAAGATGGTTTTGCGCTCTCCCAGCCGGCCGATTGTGGGTTTGACTAGCATCCCCTGCACGATGGCTGCTGTGACTCCGACCAGGGCCAATGTCAGGCCGTTGGTGCGTTCATCCCAGCCGTAGCGGTGGCCGGTGTAGAGCACCCAAGTGGTCTCAAGGCCGCGCTGGGCCATCACCATGAGCACGAAGGCCAGAGCCAAGCCCCAGACCAGAGGGTAGGAGCGCAGCACCTTGAGGCTGCCCACGGGGTTGGCCTTCTTCCACGCAAACGGGCTGCGATTCTCGGGCGCCAAAGACTCCGGGACGATGAAGAAACCGTAAAGCCAGTTGAGCAGGGCGAGGCCGGCGGAGACGAAGAACGGCAGCCGGAGGTCGATGCCGCCGAGCAGGCCGCCGAGCGCCGGCCCGAAGATGAACCCCAATCCGAAAGCGACGCCCATCAATCCGAAATTGCGGGCGCGGTCTTCGGGAGTCGAAATATCGGCGATGTAGGCGTTGCCGGTGGTGTGGCTCGCCCCCAAGATACCCGCCAGGGTACGGCCCGCAAACAACCACCAAATCGAGGTCGACAGCCCCATGATGATGTAGTCGATACCCAGCCCGAACAGCGAGCCGAGCAAGATCGGCCGCCGCCCGAAGCGGTCCGAGAGCGATCCCAACACCGGCGCGAAGAAAAACTGCATCAGCGCGTACACCGCCGCGATCCAGCCGTAGTAGCGGCTCGCCACCGCCGTCTCCCCACCCACAAACCCCTTCACCAATTCGGGGAGGACCGGGATGATGATGCCGATGCCAAGGATGTCGATGAAGATGGTGATGAAAATGAAGAGGATGGCGGGTTCGCGGACAGGTGTAGTCTCTCCGCGGGCAGGTGTCATCGGGACGGTTTACGGGAAAGGATGCAGTGAGTCAAGCAGCAGGCGGCTTCCAATCGCGCATCCACGAGAAGCGGCGAAAGAAAGACGCCTTGCGAAAGGTTCGCCTCGTCAAGGCGATTCTCCGAAAGTGGGATCCGATAAACCTTGCTGGCCTTGTCGAGGATTGGCCTCGCGACGAATATGATCGGTATGCGCAAGCAATCGTTTCGATGGTTACGTGTGGCGCAGGTAAGAAGAGACTTGCTGACCAACTCGAGTACCTGCGGACAGAATCGATTGGAGTGGAAGCCAACCGCGCTCGTGATGAGGAAATCGCATGTGAGATTCTCGCCACCGCCGATGGAAAATCCGAATCAGGCTAGCAGGTGGCTGGCGATTGGAATCGCCATCGATGCGGGAATCGGAGTCGCGATGAACAACATCGCGGTCGGAATCGGAGCCGGAGTGGCATTGGGTTTGGCGATCGGAGCCGGGCAGCGGCGCAAGCAGGCGAAGGGCGTTACCGGTGAGTAGCGCCGCTCAAGACCGTTTCTGGGAGCTGGCCGAGGAATTCCTGGTTCAGTCCGACATCGAGAAGGGCACCCTCATGGGCCACGCCTGCCTGCGAGTCGGAGGCGAGTTCCTGGCCACCATCGAGCGCAAGACTGGCAATCTGGTGATTAAGCTGAACAAAGAACGTCTGGCGGAACTGGTCGCAAGCCGCGAGGGACTGCCCTTCGCTCCCGCGGGTCGTGTGTTCTCGGAGTGGGTGGCGATCCCCCGCGAGAACCTTGAGGTGTGGCGAGAGAGGATCGAAGAGGGCGTAGGACTGGCGCGAGTGCGCGTCTAAGTCATTTGTTCACAGCGTATTGTTGATTTACTCAATTCATTGAGTAAAAATACTCAATGTGATGAGTAAACGGGGCGGCTACACCCGTCCGCAAGGAAAGGTTCTCGCCCAACGTTTGCGTGAATCACGCCGCTTCATCATTGCGGTCACCGGTTCGCGCCAGGTAGGCAAGACCACGCTCGTCCGCCAGATCGTTGACGAGCTGGGACAACCGTGCACCTACGTGAGCGCGGACCAGCCTTCGGTACGCGACGCCGTCTGGTTAGAGCAGCAGTGGCAAGCGGCACGGGTCGAGGCGGAGAACTCCGGTGGAGCGATCCTCGTTGTGGATGAAGTGCAGAAGGTCGACCAGTGGTCCGAGATCGTCAAACGGCTGTGGGACGAGGACACGAGCATCGAGATCCCTCTCAAAGTCGTCGTTCTGGGGTCGGCGCCACTTCTAGTGGAGCGCGGGTTGACCGAGAGCTTGGCCGGCCGCTTCGAGGTCCTGCGGCTTCCGCACTGGAGCTTTGCCGAAATGCGCGAGGCGTTTGGTTGGTCTTTGGATCAGTTCCTCTACTTCGGTGGCTACCCGGGGGCGGCGCCTTTGATCGAGGACGAGTCCCGGTGGGTCAGCTACATCCTGGATTCCCTGATCGAAACCACCATCTCGCGTGACGTTCTATTGCACACGCGGGTCGACAAGCCGGCTTTGTTACGGCGTCTGTTCGAGTTGGGGTGTTCCTATTCGGGTCAGATCTTGTCGTACAACAAAATGTTGGGACAGCTCACGGGCGCCGGCAACACCACCACCCTGGCCCACTATCTGGAGCTGCTGTCGGCGGCGGGCACGTTGACGGGGCTGCAGAGGTACGCGGGAGGCAAGGCGCGCCGGAGGTCGTCGAGCCCCAAGCTGCAAGTGCTTAACACCGCCTTGTTGACCGCTCAGTCAGGCATGGATTTCAACGCCGCACTGGGCGATCGAGTTTTTTGGGGCCGTCTGGTCGAGTCCGCGGTCGGAGCTCATCTGGCGGCGGAAGCGGTGCCGGGGCGGTACCGACTGTATTACTGGCGCTATCGCAATGCGGAGGTGGACTTCGTTGTCGAATCCGGACGGTCCCTTACTGCGATCGAGGTCAAGAGCGGCCGCGTTCGCGATCGGCCGGCCGGAATCGCGGCGTTTCTGAAACAGTTCGGCTCGGCGCGGAGTCTTTTGGTTGGAAGTGGCGGGATCCCGGTGGAAGAGTTTCTGGAGCCTCCTGTCGAACGCTGGATCGCGTAACAGACGAGAATGAGGATGTACTGTCTACGAGTCCTATGGTTGTGCTTGGCCTTGTGTTTCGACGTCATCTCCGTGGCAGCACAGGGAGAATTGCCGCCAGTTCAGAGTTCCACAGGAAACAGACCGGTCGATCAAACTCCCGAGGGTTACACCTGGCATTCCTGCGATCTGATGAACGCCCAGTTCCTGGTACCGCCGGATTGGCATTTCTTGGCGGCTGAGAAGGGCGGCACCGCTGCGTGCTTCATTACCAAGGAAGAGATCTTCCCCAGCGGTGAGTTCGAAACCGGGATCACCATCAACCAGTTGACGGACATTCCGGGGAAGCGGGGAGTGCCCCCGCAGCAGTTCGCCGAGCAAATGGCACAGTACCTGGCCAAGAGCCGAACGGTGGTCCGCCAGGGGACCCAGGAGGGCGATCCGTTCATTGCCACCGGGCTGGAAGTCCTCGACTCGACTCCAGATGGCGTCAAGATGCGCACCTACTATTTGTGGTTGTCCAACCCAACGACGGGCACGGTCTACCTCATCTTCTTCGAAGCACGGGCGGAGGAGTGGGAGCAGAATTGGGCGCTCGTAGCGCCCGTGTATCAAACGCTCGCCTTGGACGACAAACAGTAAAGGCCATGGGTTTCTTCGGAGACTGCAACGGCCGAGCGCGTGGGGTCCGGCAGGGCCCCGTGCCCTGATGCCCGTGCCATGATTTGGGTATGCGGTCGATTCGCTCCTTGGTTTTCCCCGAGACGCCTCGTTCTTTCGAATATCGCCGCGGCGTCAAGATCGCCTTGCGTGCACTTCACGTGGCCTTGGTGGGCGTGCTTCTTGGAGGGACAGTGCTCGGTGTTGAATCCACGATCGTCCAACCGTGGTGGGTTGCGGCGGTGGCGTCGGGAGTTTTGCTTCTCCTCCTGGATCTGCACGAGAGCGCGGCGATGTTGCTGCAGGTTCGTGGTGCGGTGGTACTGCTCAAAGTGGTGCTGCTGGTCTCCTGGCCTCTGCTGGGGTCGTGGCAGCCGTGGGTATTGGTGTTCTTGGTCCTGATTTCGGTGGTTTCGAGCCACGCCCCAGGAAGTTGGCGGTATGCACTGGTGTGGGGAGGAAGCCGGGTGCGGGGTGCGGAGACGAAGGGCTGAACAGGCCCTAGTCGTTCGGTTCCGATCCGGCGGGATTGCGCAGGAGAGGTTTGGAACCGGTAATCAGGCGTGCCGAACGATTCCAGGTGACGTAGTTCCAGGCCCACTGCCAGGCCACAAGAATGCGGTTCTCGAACTGCACCAGTTGCATGAGGTGGACGAATAGCCACATCAGCCACGCCGGCAGTCCCGAGAAGCGCCAGCGCCCCAGCATCGCCACCGCTGCGGAGCGACCGATGGTGGCCATGGTGCCGCGGTCTCGATAGCGAAACGGATCGCCTGTGGTTTCTCCCCGCAGCCGGCTCCTCAACGTTTGAGCGACATATTTGCCTTGCTGCATCGCGACCGGGGCGAGGCCGGGCAGCGGCTTGCCGGAGGCATCGTCAACCGTTGCCATGTCCCCAATGACGAAGACCTCGGAATGGCCGGGAAGGGTCAAATCGGGACCGACCTGTATGCGCCCGGATCGGTCGAGGGCCGCACCGGAAGTGCGGGCCAGAGCGTCGGCCAACGGGGATGCTTGCACTCCGGCGGCCCAAAGGACGGTGTGGGTGGGCAGGGTGTCACTCTCCTCGCCGCCTCCCAGCACGACATAGTCAGGTTGCACGTCGATGACCGGCGCTCCGGTTCGCACATCGACACCAAAGCGTTGCAACGACTTGAGCGCCTTGGTTGAAAGGTCCGGGGTGTAGGCAGGAAGGACGCGCTCCCCGGCGTCGACCAAGACCACATTGGCTTCGGCCGGATCGATATTGCGGAACTCGTGGCGCAGGGTGTATTTAGCCAGCTCGGCGAGAGCGCCCGCCAGCTCGACCCCGGTAGGACCGGCGCCGACGATGACGAAGGTCATCCACGCCCGCCGCTCGATTTCGTCGTCCGAGGCCTCCGCCGCTTCGAAGGCAATCAACAGACGGCGCCGAATCTCGGTCGCGTCCTCCACCGTTTTGAGCCCCGGCGCCAGCGGCTCCCAGTGGTCGTTGCCAAAGTAGCCGTGGCGCGAGCCAGCGGCGACGATCAAGCTGTCGAAGGCGATGTCGCGGTCGGTCAGATGGACAACTTTGTCGGCGAGATCGAAGTCCTTGACTTCACCGAGAACGACTTCGGCGTTGGCTTGTTCGCTCAGGATGCGGCGCAGCGGAGCGGCGATGTTGGCGGGCGACAGCCCGCCGGTTGCAACTTGGTAGAGCAAAGGCTGGAAGAGGTGGAAGTTGCGCCGGTCGATCAACGTCACCTGCACCGGAGTCTGAGCCAGGGCTTGAGCGGCGCTCAAGCCGCCGAAACCGCCGCCGACAATGACGACACGGTGCTCAGGCCTAACTGACATCGGTGTGCATAGCGGGGGTGTCGATGAACATGCAATCGCCGTACGAGTAGAACCGGTAACCGGCTTCCATGGCGTGGCGATAGGCAGCCAGCACGCGCTGCTTGCCCGCGAAGGCGGAGACCAGCATCAGCAGGGTCGACTTGGGCAAGTGGAAGTTGGTGAGCAGGGCGTCGACAGCGCGGAAGCGATAGCCGGGACGAATAAAGAGATCGGTCTTGCCACCGCCCGGGTGGAAGACACCATCTTCATCCACCGAAGACTCCAACGTGCGGACGACCGTTGTACCCACCGCGACGATGCGTCCGCCGTCACGGCGGCTGCGGTTGAGTGCCTCGGCGGTCTCGTCTGCAACCTCGTAGCGCTCGGCGTCCATCTTGTGTTCGTGCACCAGGGTCGCTGTCACCGGCTTGAAGGTACCGATGCCGACGTGGAGGGTGACGCGCGCGAGCTGGACGCCACATTCCCGAATGTCGGCTAAGAGCTCTTCACTGAAATGGAGGCCGGCGGTGGGAGCGGCGATGGCACCGTCGCGGGAAGCGTAGACGGTCTGGTAGCGCTCGCGGTCGGCGGGCGCATCGGGCCGCGCGATGTAAGGCGGCAGCGGAACGTGGCCGATGGCTTCCAGGTGCGCGTCGATGGGTGTCTCAAAACGAATCTTGAAGACCCCGCGCTCGACCTCGTCGCGGCCGAGGACCTCGAACTGGACTAGCGTTTCTTGAGGCCCCGTTCCCTGAGATCCAGTGATCTCCCAACGAGTCCCGGGCTGGGCCCGCTTGCCGAGCTTGGCCAGGGTGGTCCAGGTGGTGTCGTCCAACTTTTCGATCAGCAGCAGCTCGAGTCGGGCCGGAGGATCGACATGTCGGTCTTCGGCCCGCACCTTTCTGGCGAACAATCTGGCTGGAATCACCCGGGTGTCATTTACGACCAAGGCATCTCCAGCGCGTAAGTGGTCGGGGAGTCGGCCGACCTCGAGGTCCGCAAGGGTGCCATCGCCGAGGACCAGCATGCGGCTTCGGCCGCGAGGAGCGGGGTCCGAAGCGATGAGACGGTCGGGGAGGTAGTAGTCGAACTCCGAAGTGAGCATGTGCAAAAAGGAGCTTATCGGTGCCGAACGGTGACTGACCGATCTATGAATGGCCGGCTGCGGTTCAGTCCGTTCGGAGTCGGGCTGAGTTGAGTCGTGCGTCCTCGACCGCAGGCCCCCGCGCGGCACTGCCTACAAGGTTGAGCAGGAGGACGGTCAAAACGATCGCCAGTGCGGGGACCATCAACGACCACCACGCAGTGGAGAAGTGGGGTGCGGCATCAGCGATCATGCCGCCCCAACTTGGCGTCGGCGGAGGGACTCCAATGCCCAAATAGGACAGTGCTGATTCCAGCAAGATGATGTCGCCGATCTTGAGTGACGCCTCGATTCCTAGCGGCGCCGCGACCCCCGGCAGCACGTGACGCCTCCACAGCGTCCACGACGAAGCGCCGCTCGTGCGCGCTGCTTCGACGTATTCGTACTGTTTGATCTTTTGCACTTGGGCTCGCACCAACCTGGCCGCGAACATCCAACCGGTGGCGCCCAGGACCAGCACTACCAGCCATCGACTCGGCGGCGCCACGACCGCCACCAGCAGGACCAAGAAAAGTCGAGGAAAGGCCATCATGGCGTCGACGCCACGCATAAGGACGGCATCGACCCAGCCGCCGGCGAGCCCAGCAGCCGTGCCGACCACAAGGCCGATGGTGACGGTCAGTGCCAAGGTCAGTATGGCCACCGTCAGGGAGGTGCGCGCCCCGTGCAGAGTGCGCGAGAGTACGTCTCTCCCCAGGGCATCGGAGCCGAGCACGAAGCGCGGACCGTCCGGACCGTACAGTTCGAAGCCAGGAGGTTGGTGGGCGAGCCGCACTGGGTCGAATTGCTCTACTGGGTCGTGTGGGGCGAGCGCGGGGCCAAGCCACGCCGTCAACGTGAGCAAGACCAGGACAGCGGCCGTACTCCGCTTCATGACCGACCCTCCGCGATCTCGTCGCGAACCCGTGGATCGGCCCAGGCGTGGAGGACATCGGCGATGAGGTTGCCAAGGACGACCGCGAACGCGGCTAGTAGCGCGGCGCCGACGGTCAGGGGATAGTCGAGGGAACGCACTGCGTCGTAGGCCACGCGTCCGAGGCCAGGGAGCGAGAAGATGACCTCGATGACCACCGAGCCGGAGATGACCAGCGGCAAAGAAGCGCCCAAGAGTTGAATCAGCGGCCCCGCGGCGTTGCGCAGCGCGTGAAAGCGATGGATGCGCGATTCAGCGAGGCCGGAGGCGCGGGCCGTGCGCACATATTCAGCAGCGAGTTCGCGCACCAGGCCGTCACGCGTGAAGCGTAGGACCGCTCCGCAAGCGCCCAAACCCAGCACCGCTGCCGGCAGGAGCAAGTGCACGAAAGCGTCTGCGAACTGAGCCGGCGGCGAGAACTCACGCCAACCAGGAGCGTGGAGCTGACCGGCGGGCAGCCAGTTGAGCCGTACCGCGAAGATCTCGATCGCCAGCAGAGCCGCCACAAATGAGGGCAGGGCGTACAGCGTCAGTGCCGAGCCGAGCGCGGCGCGGTCCAAGGCCCCTCCCGGTCGGCGAGCCGCGAAAACTCCAAGGGCGATGCCGATCGCAAACTGGATGGCAAGCGCGAGTGTCCCGAGGCCAAGGGTGGTGGGGAGGTGCCGTGCCAACACCGAGGTCACAGGAGCGCGGTGACTCCACGAAGTGCCTAAGTCCCCGCTTGCCGTCGCCGCGAGCCACCGACCGTACTGAACCAATAGAGGCCGGTCGAGTCCGTAGAGACGTTCGAGATCGTCACGGTGACTGGGAGAAACGCGCGGATCGCTGAGGTTGGCGACCGGGCTTCCCGGGGCCAGTCGGGTGACGAAAAAGACGATTGAGGCGACCAGGAACGCCAGCACCAAAGCGGCAACGAGGCGGCGACCGACGACTCGAATCATGGCGCCAGCTTATCCGGCCGGCATGTCTGAGGTCGGTGGATCCGCGAGTCGCCAACTGCGCATGTTGGCGTAGGTGTCGATGAGATTGGGTACGACATTCGTGAGGCGCGTCGACTTTGCATTGATGCGCATGGGTTCCCACAGGAACGTCATCGGCACCTGCTGATGAACGATCTCTTGGATGCGCGCCAGATCGCCGCGGGCGTCGAGAATGTCGTCGTAGGACTTGACTCGATCGATCAGGCGATCGACCTCCGGGTTACTCCAAGCGGAGAAGTTGTAGCCGTTGTCGATCGCCGAACTGTGCAAAACGACGGTGAGGTCCAGCGAGGTATCCATGAGAAACGCGCCGAGGTAGGCCTGGTGGCCGAACGACTCCAATCGCTCGGACAGCACTCCAAAATCTTCCGGCAGCAAGGTCACCTCGACTCCGATACGGCGCCATTGTTCTTGCAGCATGGCGGCGGCATCGCGGCGGAAGGCGTTGTCTGCGTTGAAGGCGAGGGAGAAGCCCAGCACATCGCCATTTGCATCGCGCAGTTTGCCGTCCTTCCCCGGACTCCAACCGGCGTCACCAAATATCGCGAGCGCACGTTCGGGGTCATGCGGCCAGGGCTCGATGCCGCTGTGCGCCCAGACTGTTGACAGAATCGGCCCGGTCGAGCGCTGCGCGTAGCCCGAAAGCAGCGTGTCGATGACCTCTTGGCAATCGATGGCCAAGGTCAACGCCCGGCGCACCGCTTGGTCCGCCAGCAGAGGATCGCGCACATTCCAACTGATGTAGTCGTACTGGCGGTGTGGGTAGGCGACGAGCTCGGCAACCTTGCTCTCGGCAACTTGGGATGCTTCAAAGGGCTGCAACTTGGGGATGAAATCCAACTCGCCCGCCAAAAGCCCCCGTACGCGGGCGTTGGCATCCGGGATGACTTGAAAAATCAGCCGCTGAATTGTCGGCAAGTCTGGCTCAAAGTAGCGGTCGTTGGCGACGAGAATCAGCTCCGCTTCCGGCGTGTAGTGCTCGACCTCGTAGGGACCGCTGACGACCAGGTGCTCGCGAAACCAGTCTTCGCCCCCTCGCCACTCCCCGAACGGCAACTGGCTCCAGGCGTGCTTGGGCAACACCACACCTTCATTGGCGTCAACAAGCTGGTTGGCGTAGGCATGACTGAAATGGAAGCGGACTGTCTTGTCGTTGACGACCTCGACATCGCTGATGTGGCGCTTGGTCTCGACGAAATCCCAGGCCACCTCGGGTGACGTCTGTGCCTGCCAAGTCCAGCGCACATCCTCGGCGGTCACCGGCACGCCGTCGCTCCATGTTGCGTCCGGTTGCAGATAGAAAGTGACCGCCTTGCCGTCGGCGGAAATCTCGAACCGCTCGGCGAGGCGGGGCGAAAAACTGGGAGGCCCCTGCGAAGAGTCCGGACCCTCGATCAGTAGATCCAGAAAGAGACGTTCGAGGATCTGCTGCGTGGTGGCGTTGTCGACCGAGACCAGTTCGTTGAAGCCGCCGATGTCATCTTCCAAAGCGATCAACGCCGCGGATGAGTCCGTTGGGCCCAGGGAGCAACCCACCATGACCACAAGAACACCAACCGAAAGAGCGGTAAGTTGTGCGCGAGGTTTGTGCACTGGCGGAAAATCCCCTTCTCGATAGGTTCTTCTGTGCCTGGAGTGATTCGAACGACCGTCGCCGAAGATAGTAGCTATCGCACCGGAAGTCGGTCAATCAGTGGAGTTCACGATCCTGCGTGGTTCGGTCCGACTATTACGGCGCCGGGGCGGGCGACTCACCGGGCTCGTCGGTGGCTTTCAGGCTTTGAACTTGGTCGAGCAAATCCAGCGCGAACGAGGCTGGAACTCCCAGATTCGATCCGCCGAATTCAGGAATGATCGCGGCGTTGACGGCGATGACTTCGCCATCGAGGCTGAGCACCGGACCACCGCTTCCCCCTGATGTCGTTTCGGCGTCGTAAACAACCTTCTCTGGACTCACCTGACTGATGATGCCGCGGCTCGCCAGCGGCCCGATGTGTCCCGCGGCCGAGAGGGCTTCAGCGATCTTCCAGAAATCGAGGTCCTCTCTTCGGCGCAGGCCGGTTACGAAATCGCGGTCGGCGCGCGCCAGCAACGCCCGTACACCAGTGGGATAGCCCAACACCAGAACGCCGTCGCCGAGTCGCGGCGGAGCCTGAGAAATCGGCAAAGCCGGTAACTCGTTAGCCACCTGCGAGCAGCGCAAAACAGCGACGTCGGCTGCGTCGCTGGCCGCGACGAATTCCACCGCGAAGGGCTGAGCGATCTCGGGTAGGTAGCCGAGAAAGCGAATCGGTCGGGCTTGGTATCCCTGTTGGATCACCTTCTGGGCGTCTACATCGAATTCCCAGGGTAATGCGACGTGGCGATTGGTGAGAACGAGATCGTCTCCAATAAGAAAACCGGTGCCAGTTAAACGCACGTCGATGATGGGGCCGCTGCCCTCCAAGGTGGTCATCGGTGTACCGTCCGGACCCGAAACCACCAGCCCCGGCGCCCCCGAATCCACCAGACGCAGCATCCGCTGGCTCTCAGGTTCGACGAACCCGTACGAGCCCTGCAGGTAGACCACAGACCGTACAGCTTCGGACACGATCCGCTGCTCGGCCTCGGAGCGCTCCTCAAGGGCCGTCAATCGGTCGTCAAATGCCTCCCGCAATTGCGCCAGTTCTTGTTCGTCGGACATTGAAGTTTCGGAACGTTCGAGAAGTGCGGCCAAGCCTCCCACTCTTTGCTGTTCGGTGGTCAGTTGGTCCTCGAGTCGGGCACTGCGTCTTGCCAGCGACCAGGTGGTAAAGGCGAGAGCGGCAATGGCGGCGATGGTCAGGATGCGAAAGAGCACCGAGGTTTGCGTCGCCAGTTCCGCCGGAATGCCGCCCAGCAACACACGCGCCTTGTCCAGGACGCCCTCGCTACCGTGTTTGGCGCAACCAACACAATCCGAGAACACCTCGGCAACCGACTTGCGAATGGGCCGGTCACCCGGGTACACGCGAAAACGCACTACCGGGCCGTCGTCGCCGATTTCGAGCACATCTCCACTGTCAAGAATCGCGCTCCGCATCGGTTGGCCGTTGATCCAGACCCGCGCCGACGGATCGACATCCAGTCGATAGTTGGACCCGTTGTATGTCAGGACGGCGTGGCGCGGCGCGACACCACGGCGCGCAGTCGAAAAGCGAATGCCGCTGCCTGGGTGGGTGCCGATGGCGACGGACCACTCATTTGCCGCCGAGAGGACGAGTCTTTCCAAAGTGCCTCGGCGTGGCCCGGAAAGGTGAATAACTACGGGCTGTTCTCGATTTGGCTCGTTGGTCGTGGGCTCCACGTCGGTACGGTATCAGTGCGCAGGCCAGCGTCATCGGTGAGCAGACCAGCGTCATCAGTGAGCAGACCAGCGTCATCAGTGAGCAAACCAGCGTCGGGCCGGCCGGGTGGCGGTGTTTGGCACAAGATTCGCGTCGCTATCGGCAGCCGAGAACCAACGAAGGTCTCGGTGGTAGGCTGATTTTTCGTGCAAGACACGTCTCCTAATTCGACTTCGGCCGCGGCCACCTTCGTGCGTCGTGTACGGGTATTGACCGTGGTCTTCGCCATCCTTCTTTTACTCGACTTTGTCGTCTTCGGTTGGTTTCTATTCCGCAGCCTGTCGCAGCGGGAACTCGAACGGGTGTTGCTTGAGACGCGGGTGGAGGCTCAGGCGGTTGCCGATGAGTTGAGCCGGCGGGTGGAGGAATCCGGCGAGCTTCCCGAGGTGATCCGCCAACCCGGATTCGAGACCGAACTGGCGGCGCTGGCACGTCGCACGGACATCGAATCGGTCTTGGTACGCACCTCAGACGGAGTGCTGGTGTTTTCACGTGGCGCCGGTCAGCAACAGTCGTCGGAACGCGGGGAGCTGTCGGATTTGCGGGTGGCGCTTCCCGGGGCGTCGAACTTGGAAGTTCCGATTCGAGGCATGGGGACCTTGGTGGTCGGCTTCAGTCGTCAGGAACTGTCGCAGCGAGTAGAAGATCTGCGCCTGCATCTGCTGCGCATGGCCGGGATCGTTGCGGTTCTGACCACAGGCTTGTTGTTGATCGCCTACCTCTCCGTGTCGTGGCTCTATCGCCGCGGCCGCCGCCTGGAAGAACAAGCGGTGGCTTCGGAGCGACTCGCCTACCTCGGTACTCTGGCCTCTGGACTGGCGCACGAGATTCGCAACCCCCTCAACGCCGTCAACCTCAATTTGCAGATGCTCGAGGAAGGCGCCGGCGATTCGCGCGGCAGGCTCTTTGAAATCACTCGCTCCGAGGTCAAGCGGCTCGAAAGGCTGGTGACCGACTTTCTCGCCTACGCCAAACCGCGGCCGATAGAGCGGGAATGGCTGCAGGTCGATCAAGTCTTGGCGGAAGCTGCGGATCTGGCGCGCGGCGCCTTTGAAGAATCAGGTGTTCGGCTCGAGCTACAGGGCCCGCAATCCGACTTAGCGGTATGGGTCGACGAAGAGCAAACCAAACAAGTGATTTACAACTTGCTCAACAACGCTCTCGCCGTGTCGCGAGAGGCCGGCGGAGAGGTGGTGCGGTTGTGGGGAGCCAAAAAGGGTGAGGAGGCGATTCTGGCGGTCAGCGATCGCGGTCCAGGAGTGCCCGAAGAAGAGCGAGACAAAATTTTCGAAGTTTTCTATTCCAAGCGCCGAGGCGGCACCGGCCTCGGCCTGGCAATCGTGAGTCGTTTTGCCGACGCTCACGGCGCGAAGGTGGAGGTGGCGGAAGGTCGCCTGGGCTGGCCGGAGACAACGGTGCTGGGCGGAACAACGGTGAGCCTGCGGTTCTCGGCTACGTCGGTGCGAGCGAAAACGTCAAGAGACCGTCCGCAGCAGCCGGTCGGCGACCTGAGCCGCCAGGCCAACTAGCCCACTGGTCCTTTAGCTACCGAGCCACCTTTCCAAGACCGGGCTGGTCACGAGCCCGAAAAGAGCTTGACAAGGTCAGAGCGCACGTTTACATTGGTTTCCAAGCATTTGGCAGTGTAGGGCGGGCAACGACTTCGTTCGGAGGTGACTCTGATGTTGACTGCAACGATCCTTCCACACGGCGGCACTCGCGCGCGCGCCGTCTTCTTTGTTCTGGCAGCTCTAGTCCTGCTGGCGCAGGCCGCGGTCGCCCAAGAGTGGGCACGGGCCCTCGACGAAAAGTCGCAGAGGGAGCTGACGTTCCTGGACTACAAGGAGGCCTTTGAGGCCTATTACGAGGAGCGCCCCATGGATATGCGGCTCTACAAAGTAGAGCCGGTCTTTGAGTACGGCGAAAAGGAAATCGGTGACCGCCGCGCCGTCGAGGAATACAAGTTGTTCAAACGGTGGGAGTGGTTCGCCGAGCCACGCCTCTATCCCAGCGGGCGCTGGGACTTCGAAAAGATCGACGCAGCGAGAGCACGGATACCAGAGGTGGACGGAGAGCTGTTGCTGAGCCAGGAGGAGCCCAATCCGCTTGAGTTGAGATTCGAAGACAGAGCCCAGCTTGAGGAGAGAGCCGAGTACGAGGATAGAGCTGAGGCTGAGTCTTTTCCGCAAGGGATGGACAGGATCCAACTGCTCGAAGCCCGCGAGATGAAGTTCTTGGACAAGGTGATCATCTTTCCACTCATACCCTTTTGGACGCCGATGGGTCCGTCGGACGCGGTCAGGGGCACCAACATGGGTCGCGTCAACGCCATCGAGTTCGATCCCAAGAACCCCAAGATCATCTATATAGGGGCGCCCGACGGCGGGGTCTGGAAGAGCACGAATGGCGGGGCGACGTGGGTGCCCAAGTTCGATTTCCAACCGACCTTGAGCGTCGGCGACATTGCCATCGACCGCAACAATCCCCAGATCGTGTACGCGGCAACGAGCGACTCCTTCGGGTATAGCACTCCTTTCTGGGGTGGCACCTACAGCGTGGGGGTGCGCAAGAGCACCGATGGCGGCAACACCTGGGCAGCCACTGGTTTGACGTGGACGGTGGGTCAGAATCGCACCATCCGCCGACTGGTGATTCATCCCAAGAACGGGAACATCCTGCTCGCGGCCACCAGCAACGGGCTTTATCGAACGACCGACGCCGGCGCTAGTTGGACACAGATCTGGACGACCAGCACCTTCGACGTCGAGTTCCAGCACAACAACGGCAACATCGTCTACGCCACCACGACCCAGGTGCACAAGAGCACCAACGCGGGCGCGAGCTTCAGCACGTTGACAGCGTCGTGCGCTGGAAGCCGCTACAACATTGAAATCGCTCGTAGCACCCCCAAGACGCTTTACACGCTCTGTACCAACGGAACTGTTCAGAAGAGTACCGACGCTGGGTCCACTTGGGCCACGACCTCGCCGCCTGGTGTCACGCTCTACGGCTACTACGACAACGTTCTGGCTGTGTCACCAGTCAACTCCAAAGTCGTATACGTGGCTGGATTCAACATGAAGAAGACGACTGATGGCGGTGCTAGTTGGTCGGGCGTTCCCACGGCGGGGCACGTGGACAACCACGCTATTGAGTTTTATCCCGGTAGCGGCAGCACGATTCTGTGCGGCAATGATGGTGGTCTGTTCAAGACGGTCAACGGCGGTACCAGTTGGACCAGTCTGAACAATACCTTGGCCATCACCCAGTACTACCGGCTCGGTGTTGCCGCCACCGACGCCAACGTCATGATCGCTGGGGCGCAGGACAACGGCAACATGAAGTTCTCGGCTGGCACTTGGAGCAACGTGACCAACGCCGACGGCATGGACAGCTTCATCGACTGGAGCAACGCCATGGTCATGTACGCCAGCATCCAGAATGGGGGCCTCTATCGCAGCACCAACGGCGGGGCATCGTTCACCAACATCAACACCCCGAGCGGCGGTGCCTGGGTGACCCCGTGGACCCAGGATCCGAAGGTCGCGAACACGCTTTACGCTGGCACCGACAAGGTCTATAAGAGCACGAACCAAGGTACGAACTGGACCGCGATCAGCGGCTCGCTCTCCGGCATCAGCCGCTTCACAGCGCTGGCGGTGGCGCCGAGCAACTCCAAGTTCATCTATGCGGGGGACGGCAACAAACTGTACAAGACCACCAACGGTGGAAGCAGTTGGACCGATATCACGGCCGGGCTCCCGGTTGCAGGAAACTATCTAACGGATATCGCTGTTCACAGCTATGCCCCCGGTACCGTTTTTGTGACCTTCAGCGGCTACAACTCCGGCGAGAAGGTTTACAGGTCGTGCGACGGTGGCGCCAACTGGAGCAACATCAGCGGCACGTTGCCCAATATGCCGGTGAACACAATCGTGCATCAAAAGACCAATAACGGGCTATACATAGGCACGGATGCGGGCGTTTACTACCACAACGATCACCTAACCGACTGGGTTCCCTACAAATGGGGGCTGCCGAATGTGATCGTCGATGATCTGGAGATCCACTACGGAGCCAAGAAGATTCGGGCGGCTACTTATGGCCGCGGCGTCTGGCAGGCGGCGCTTCTCCCCTAGGCGGGTCGTGGTGGCGCTTTGAGACGATCACATCCCGGGCACGGGGGGTAGTCGCTCGATGGTCTCGACGCTGGCGCACCATCGAGTTCCCGCAATGGTGAGTACGACGACGAGGTCGTCGTCTCGGGCGGCGTCATTTTCAGCTTCGTTCTTGCGGCGTCCCGGGTGCTCCTCACCAAGGAGTATTCGATAGGTCGGCGAAGAGGTCTCGAGGACCAGCGTGATCCGGTCATCGTTGGGTACCACTGGGTCGCGCTCGACGGACACCGGTGTTGACACCTCCTCGAGCACGGCATCGTGGAGTTTGCCCTTGAGCCAGACGCTGGCGGCGGTCGGCACAGAGTTCTGTCGCATGACCACATAGACAAAGTACAAAGTTTCCAGGCTTCGCTCGGGCGAAGCCTCCACGCCCGGTCCCGATGGAATGCCGGGCTGCACCTCGCGGCTGTATGCGACGACTTCCTTGATGGGGGAGTCCATGCCGCCGTGACCGAGAAGCAGCGCCGCGCCGAGGCCCGCTATAGCCAAGCTCATAGCGTGACTTCCAGCACTGCTCGACGAACAGCAATGATGCCTTGCACGTCCCTCAGCCTAGCACGTACCTCCGACCGACGGCAGTGCAACGCCAAGGCTGTTTCGAATTCGCTTCACGAGGTCGGAGCCCTGGACTCTGACCACTCCTGAAACTGAGAGCGCGGAATTTTAGAAGGCCTTTTGAAGGGGTTAAGATTGCTCAAACTTGAAAGTGAAGACGAGCCTCTAACTGTCGCGGGAGGTTCGACCCGACGGCTATCTTTCCGTTAGCTGCCATAGAACTGCAGCGTCAGGATAGTCGTTGACCTCGGGCCGGCGCCAATGCTAGATTTTGTATCTTGCGCCGACGGCGCTTCAAGTGTTCTTGCGCATGGAGTCGGCGATCCCAGGAGAGTCCTGAAATGCACGCAGTCATCGAAACCGGTGGAAAGCAGTATCGTGTCGCCAAAGGCGATGTGATCGACATTGAGCTGACCCAGACCACCGGTAAAAAAACCGAAAAAGTTCAGTTTGATCGCGTCCTCTTGCTGTCTGACGGCGACTCGACCAAAGTCGGTAATCCCGTGGTCGAAGGAGCGTCGGTGAAAGGAACGTTGTTGGATCGAGTGCGCGGCCCCAAGATCCGCGTCTTCAAGCACAAGCGACGCAAGGGATACCGGCGCACGGCCGGGCATCGTCAGAATTTGATGCGCGTCCAGATCGACTCGATTCAGGGATAGGAGAACCCGAGATGGCTCATAAAAAAGGTCAGGGATCCAGCCGCAACGGCCGCGATTCCAATCCCCAATACCTCGGGGTCAAGCGTTACGGCGGCCAACAGGTTCAGGGCGGGACCATTCTGGTCCGCCAACGCGGCACCAAGATTTTGCCGGGCGACAACGTGGGTCGAGGCAAGGACGACACGCTCTTTGCCCTCGTCGACGGCGTGGTTGAGTACGGCCGGAAGCGTCGCACCAAGACCATCGTCCACGTCGTGCCGAACTAGGTAATCTGATTGGGCGCAGTAATCTGATTGGGCGCAGTCTGATTGGACGCAGTTCGATCGCGGGCCGACTCCGACAAATAAGTTGCACTTCATCGACGAAGCCGTAATCCACGTGGTGGGTGGCCACGGCGGGGCGGGCTGTGTCGCCTTTCGGCGTGAGAAGTTCGTGCCCAAAGGAGGGCCTGCGGGAGGCGACGGCGGTCACGGTGGTTCCGTCGTTCTCGTTGGCGACCACAATCTCAACACTCTCTATCCGTTTCGCCATCAGACCCGATTCGCGGCCGAAAAAGGGCGGCCCGGCGAGGGCTCCAACAAAACCGGCCGCTCCGGAACCGATACCGAGGTCCGGGTGCCACTGGGTACGATTGTCTTGGACCGCGATTCCAATCAGCCGCTGGGTGAAATCCGAGAGACCGGTGAACGGCTGGTGATCGCCAAAGGCGGGATTGGAGGCAAGGGCAACGCACGCTTTGCCACTTCGACTCAACAGGCGCCCCGCTACGCCCAGCCGGGGACCGAGGGAGAGGAGCGCTCGCTACGCCTGGAGCTCAAGCTGCTCGCGGATGCGGGGCTGGTCGGCCTACCGAACGCCGGCAAGTCGACTCTGATTTCGCGCATTTCGGCGGCGCGTCCCAAGATCGCTGATTACCCATTCACGACCTTAGTTCCGCAACTGGGCGCCGTCGAACTCGGCGTCGACGACCCCTTTGTGGTTGCCGATCTGCCGGGTCTGATTGCTGGTGCCGCCCAAGGGGCTGGCCTCGGTCATCAGTTTCTTCGCCATGTCGAGCGCTGCCGAGTCTTGGTGCATCTTGTAGAGCTCACGCAGAGCGACGAAGGTGTCGAAGAGTCCTTGCAGACCATCGAGCAGGAATTGCGAGCCTTCGACTCCAGCCTCCTGGAGCGGCCGCGGATCTTGGTTGGAAGCAAGTTGGACGTCGCCGACGAGGAGCGCCGCGAGCAGTTAAAGGCGGCCGCGGCCAGCCGGGAACTGCCGCTGCTGGAGATTAGCGCCGTGCGTGGCGACGGGCTCGATCGATTGCTCAATTGGATTGGCGATACTCTGGCCGAGGCGGAAGAAGAGGAATGAGAGTCGGCGTTTTAGGAGGCACCTTCAATCCCATCCACCGGGCTCACGTCGAAATCGCCGACTTCGCCCGCGAAGCGGGGAGTTTGGATCTGGTGCTGTTCGTGCCGACCGCCATTCCGCCACACAAAGATGCAACTCACCTGGCGCCGGCATGGCGCCGCTACGTGATGGCCGAGCTGGCGCTCTTGGATCTCGACTGGGCCACGGTCTCATCCCGTGAGCTGCGCCAGGATCGGGCCAGCTACACCATCGACACGATGGAAGGTCTGCGCGATCAACATCCGGACACCGACTGGGTACTTTTGATCGGCGGAGATTCGCTGGCGCAATTGACCACCTGGCGACGCTGGCAGGATCTGCTGGCTTTCGAGATTCTGGTCTTTTCGCGGCCGTGCGGTGACTGTCCGGAGTTCGGTGAGGTTCCGAGCGAAGTCGCGCGAGAAGGCGCACAGCGAATCTCGTGGATCGAAAACAAGCCTGTAAACGTGTCTTCCACTGAAATTCGCGCTCAACTTGGGGCAGGGTCGGAACCCACCGATCTGCACCCGCGAGTGCTAGAGTACGCACGCAAGTATTCCCTCTATATATGAAGCCCCAGCCCATAGAGCGCGCCGTCCCCCAAGAAGTTCGACTGGCGGCGGCGGCTCTGATCGACAAACAAGGCGACAACGTACGGGTCATGGACCTGAGCGAGGTCAGCGACTTTACCGACTACTTCGTCATCTGCGCCGGCACTAACCGAAGACAAGTACAGGCTCTCACCGATGAGGTTGTGGATCGCCTGCGTGTCGCGTCAACCAAGCCTTTGGCGATCGAGGGATACGATCACGCGGCCTGGGTCTTGGTCGACTTCGGCCATTTCTTAGTGCATGTATTCGACGCCGAGGCGCGCGACTACTACCGTCTTGAGGGCATGTGGGGCGACGCCCCCGACGTCACCTCTGCGACTCTCAGCGTCGCCTCTTGAGGCGACGGTCGGCTCAGTCCGGTACTTGCCGGGCGATAGAACGCAAGTACTCCTGCGCCAGCCGACTGGTCTCCTCACTCACAACCTGGAACTCTTCACGGCAGTGAGGGCACCGAGCCAGTAGATGGTGTTTTCCCTGCGGCACGGCGACCGTCTTGAAGCAGTAACTGCACTTCGCCTGCAGTGGTGTCTTCTTCCGTTCACTGGCCGTTGACCCGCGTATATGCTGCTTGTCTTGCCGGTGCGAGAGTGTGTCGCCCACGGTTCCTCCATAAATATCGGGCAGCGATTGCCGCGCGATTCAAAGCAAGGGAGCCCCCCGCTGACTCCTGATCGCTCCATTGTGATTGTCTTGCGCCCAGGCGTCAAACGAATCTGGCGAGAATGACGAGAATGACTAGTTGTGCATTCTCAGCACGTTGTTCAGGTGAGTGATCCTACTGATTGGCGGCAATCCATCAAGACTCATGTGCTGACGGTGGAAATTGTAGAAGTGGAGGTATAGCTTGAGTCGCACGCTACGCTGTCGGGAGTCTTGGTGGACCCATCGGTAGGCCCATTCCCGCATCAGGGTCTGGATAAAGCGCTCGGCCTTGCCATTGGTGCGGGGTCGGTATGGGCGTGTTCTGATGATGCCCAGGCCGAGATCTTTGCAGGTAGCGACAAAGCGCTTGGCAATGTAGCAAGGGCCGTTGTCGGTCATCACCGCCCGGACCTGGATCCCTTTGCTGGCAAACCAGGCCACAGCACGACGTAAGAACGCGATGGCTGAGCCCTGCCGTTCATCCGGTAACACTTCGACATAGGCCAGGCGTGAGCGGTCATCCACACAGACGTGAACAAACTCCCATCCGGCCCCAGGAGTGCAGTCGCGCCGGTTGCCAGTGACCCGGTGGCCGACCTTGCGGATTGCCGCCAGCTTCTTGATATCCAGATGGATCAGCTCGCCCGGAAACTGCTTCTCATAGCGGCGCACCGGCTCAGGAGCCTCAAGCGAAGCCAACCGGCCCAGCCCTGCACGCTTAAGGATCCTCCCTACCGTCGAGCGCGGTAAGCCCAGACGAGCGGCGATCTCACTGCCGGTCAAGCGCTGACAACGCAGCTCAATGAGCTTGTGCACGATCGCCTCTGGGGTCCTGGTCGGTATCCGGTGAGGCCGAGACGAGCGGTCCTTGAGCCCAGGCGTACCCTCGGCTCGAAAGCGGGCCAACCAGCGATAGGCTGATCGCTCGCTGAGGCCCTGGGCCTCAGCGGCCTCTCGCACCGTCCATCCCTCCTCAAGGACTCGACGCACTAGCAGGGCTCGACTTCGTGGGCAGCTTCGTGCATTCTCATGAATGTCCATCCGGGTTCTCCTTTGGGTGCTGATCGGTTACTTCCCAATCAGCTTCTCCGAAGAAACTCGGATGGACAACTCCTTTTACTGAACAACGTGGTGAGACAACACAACTAGTCGGGGGCGCCGGCGCGGAACTCCGCTGCTTTGGCAAAGTGCTCCAAAAAGAACATGCGTTCCGAACCTCGGGGCGCGTCGCGTACAACAATCGGTCTCAGCGTGGTCGTCATTTGCAGGATCACTGGAATCAAGAGCAGCAACCACAATCCATAGCCTTTTTTACCCGCTCCGACGACGGTGCTGACGCGCGCTCCGGCAACGGCGAGTCCGACGACCCCCAAACCCAAGGAGACCACGACCGACCAACCCAGGTACCAGCTTGAGGCGGCGAACGGCCACATCACCGGAGCCAAGGCTAAGAGCAAAGCGCCGCCGAGGGCCATGGTCAGAGCCGCAACGTAGACCGAGCTGCGAATTGAGAACCGCCCTCCGGTGAGGGCTGAGAACACCGCCAGGCTGGGCAGGGTGATGGCCACCGAGAGCAAAACGACCACAGGCAGCTTCCACGCCGCCAGCCAAGCTTCACCGAGTCCGGCGTAGGTGCCCAGTGCGAAGCCGAAGCCAATAATTCCCAGGCTCCACGCCATGAGTGTTGGGGTCGATACTTTCCTTTCGACGCTGTGGTCGAACAATGTACCTGCGCAGATCGAGGCGTTTTCGAGAAGTGGGGTCATGGGCGTCTCCTTCCTTCAAAATGAATTCAGGAAGTGGGGAACAATGTCGGTAACGATGAACTCGTAGACGTTGCCATCGAAGGCATCTCGGCGAAGAAAGGAAATCGGCTGGTAGGGATTGCCGACAAAAGGGCGCAACGCCCAGCCCAATTCCCCGGCGACGAAGGCAAAGATCGCCAGCCAGCCTTTGTGCACCAACGAGCCCAAATCCACGCGCGAACCGACGGTGCCGAGGTCCTCGCGCAGAACGCGGTGCAGAGATCCTGTCGCGAGCAACCCGCTCGCCGCGACGACCACGACATGCAGGACGTAGAGAAGGTTGTGGGTTGCCGGGCGCGACGGGTCGGGACTGGGAGTTGAAGCCGTGAACAGGAGATTGACTGGCACCAGTGCGATCAGGGCCACCCCAGCCCCGAGAATCGGGTGGGCGCTCATCAACGCGAGATCCGCGATGGAGAGCTGAGAGCCGGCCGCCTTACTCAGCGTCCAACCGAACGGCAGAACCAAGCACCAGGTCAAGATCAACAAGGCGGGCAGCTTGATGGCGGCGTAAATGGCGAGGCGCCCACCGTGCCACGACCCCATAGCGGCTCCGTAGGGTGCGGCCGCAAGCGCGCCGAGGACGAGGAGGTTAAGCGTCCGGCGCCAAGCAGTGGCGCTGGCGCGCCCGATCGCGGGCCAGGCATCCAACGGTGGGTCGAGTACGGCGGAGCGCCTCATCAACGGCATTTCAGTACGCCGACATGACCGTGGCTTGGACCCCACGGGGAGAGTTGCGGGCGTCGTGTGGCAATTCCGCGGCACACTTGACCTGGTTGCGGGTCCGGTCTGAAATGTGCACTCTGAGGCGCTGCCGACGGTTGGAGTCGAGGAGGCAACGATGAGCACACTCAGCCACGGAACCGTAGCGCTGGTCGATGATGAGCCCAGCATCCTGGAAACGGTTGGTCTGGCGCTGGAACGCAACGGCTACACGGTTAGAACCTATAGCGACGGCAAAGACGCTTGGGAGGCCTTTGAAACTCGGCTCCCTGATGTCGCCATTCTCGACATCCTGATGCCGCGCATGGACGGACTCGAGCTGTGCCGCCGCCTGCGGCAGCTCTCCGCGCGCCTGCCGATCCTCTTTCTGACCTCGAAGGACGACGAACTGGACAAAGTCTTGGGGCTCGAACTGGGAGCTGACGACTACTTGGTCAAACCGTTTTCCATGCGCGAACTCGAAGCCCGAGTGCGGGTGTTGTTTCGCCGTCTTGCTCTGGCGGACGCGGAACCGGAACCCGCCCAGGCGGTGCACGTGGACCGTCTCGCTCTCGACCTCGATCGCTACACCGTCCGTTGGGGAGATGACCAGGTTCAGCTCACGGTGACCGAGTTCTTGATGCTGCTTTCCATGGCTCGGCGCCCCGGTCACGTCAAGACGCGCGAGCAACTCATGCGTGAGGGCTATCCCTACGATGTCTACGTCAGCGAGCGAACGATCGACAGCCACATCAAGCGCATCCGTCGCAAGTTCGCGCAAGTCGACCCCGGCTTTGACGGCATCGAAACCGTGCATGGTCTCGGCTACCGCTACCGGGAACCGCAAGCCGCGTGAGCCGTCGGTTCCGCGCTCGCGGATGGCCTTTGCTGGTCAAAATTCTGGCGCTCAACTCGCTTCTCGTTTTTGTGCCACTGGCGGGACTGTTGTCTCTGGAGGCTTACGAGAAAGTCCTGCTCGAGCAACAGGAGCGGTCGATGGTGCAACAGGCTCGGCTCGCCGCCGCCGCCCTCGGTGGTAGTGACGAACTCGATGCCGATCGAGCGCAGGCTCTTTTGCGTCGATTGGGCGGCCGCGTCGAGGCCCGGCTGCGCGTAGTGTTGCCGACCGGCAAGATCGTCGCCGACACTGCCGTTTTGGCACCACAGGGTTCCGAGGACGAGGTGAGTGACGGGGCTGGAGAGGTAGATGTGCGGGACCGCTTTCTCTACCGCTTGGGTGCGCTGGTGGTCGAGGCCAAGAGAGCGCTGTTTGGGTTGCGCGCGGTGCCCGAGCCCTCGGCGTTGCCGCCGCCGGGCACTTGGATGACCAGGGAAGTGCGCGAAGCACTTGCCGGCCGTTATGGGGCCGCAACGCGGGCTTCCGCCGGCGGTCAGCGTTCGTTGACCCTCTATTCAGCGCTGCCGATTCGCGGCGAAGACCGGGTCGTCGGAGCGGTGGTGGCGTCGCAATCGACGGTAAGAATCCTGGCTTCTCTTTACCAAGTGCGGCTGGGAATGTTCGGCGTCTTTTTGTTGTCTTTGGCCGTCGCCGCCGTTCTCAGCTTGATCCTGGCGGCTTCACTGGTGCGTCCTCTGGAGCAACTGCGCCGGGACGCCGTGGAACTCGTCGACCACCGCGGCCGACCCCGCGGCCAACTGCGCGGGCTCGACCGAGCCGATGAAATCGGTGATCTGAGTCGAGCGCTTGCCGAACTGACGAGACGCCTGAGCCACCATGTTGACTTCGTTGAGTCCTTTGCCACCGACGTGGCCCACGAACTCAAGAACCCGCTGGCCTCGGTGCGCAACGCTAGCGAACTGCTCGGCGAAGTCGAAGAACAGGCGGACCGCGACCGGCTGCTACATCTCATCCAGCGCGAAGTGGCTCGCATGGAGCGCATGATTTCGGCCGTGCGCGAGATTTCGCTGATCGACGCTCGCCTCGAGGAAGAGCCCACTGAAGTTCTCGATCTCAACCGGTTGGTTGAAGAGGCTGTTGCCGGCTCGCGCATCCGCCACGGACGCAACATCGACTTGCAGGGCACCGAGGATGCGCCGCGATGGATCGAAGCGCCACCCGAGCGGGTCGTTCAAGTGCTCGAGAATCTGATCGACAACGCAGCCAGCTTGACCTCTAAGGACAAGCGCGTGGGAGTGCGAGTTGAGACCCGAAACGGCCAGCCTACGATCGTCGTTTGGGATGAGGGTCCTGGGTTTGAGTCCGAGAATCTCTCGCGTGTGTTCGATCGCTTCTTCTCCTATCGACCCGATGGTGGCGGCAAAGCCGAGCACACTGGGTTGGGTCTGTCGATCGTGAGAACGGTGGTGGAGGCGTTGGGAGGGAGCGTGGAGGCGCGCAACCGAGAGCCGGTCGGCGCAGATCTGGTGGTGCGCTGGAGCTCTTCGCGTCGGTCCCCGGCGCCATAGCGTTTCGAGATCGGGGAGCGGTCTAAGTACGCTTGGTTTTTAGAAGCGCCAACCCGGTTCGCATCCTTCCCCATAAGAACCGAGTCGCCGACCGCGTGGTGTGGCTGAACCAGTTGACTAGCAGGGCTGCCCGCGAAGGCAGAGGCTCCGGCCTACGCCACAGGCTTTCGAGAACCGCTCTGCTCGGCCAAAGCAATCGCCTGAGGTTGGCCAGAGTGCCGCTTAGAGTCGGGGCTTCAAGCCTGCGTATGCGTACGCTCCACTTGTAGTTGCGATCGGTGGCCATGGCGAGCGCGTGGTCGGCGATGGCCCTTTCCGCAGCCTCCCACGTCTCGGGATTGAAGAGATCGTGTGGCGCGCCTGATTCGCGTTCCTGCCCGGTTCTCGCCCAGCGCGCCATGATGCCGCCGATCGCACTCTTCTCGTCCATGCTCAAGGACGGAAGCCACTCTTGAGCCTTGCGCCACCAAGCGGCGTCCGGCGACGCCTCGCTGATGTCGACCAAGTCGGCGAACATTCTGAACACGCGGTCGCTGATCAAGTGCGCTTCGGTGATCCAGCAATGGGCAACGGCGTGGGCGCCCAACAGAGCTGGATCGGGAGCGAAAAGACGGCGGCCGAAGCGCGGCCCCAATCCGTGCTGCTTTAGATTCCACCACTCGGTGCTCGCTGCGTCGAGACCGACCCCCTGCAAGTGGGTATGGATCTCGATGACGCCCCACGTTGCGCTGGTCAGTGGCGGCAAATGCTTGGTGCTGGTGGTGGAATCCGGCGCAGCGAAGCCTTCGGCGGTGAGTCTGCGCTGCAGCTCCCACGCCGCCTCTTCGTCCAAAAGCACGTCGATGTCTGCGATTCTCCTCCCGGCGGGGAGCAACCAGCCCAACCGGTGAAGGGCCATTCCCTTGAGTACCAACGCATCGACACCCAGTTCGTCCAGCTTGTCATCGAGATGATCCAATCCACTATCCAGACGCAGGCAGGATTCGGCGATCTCGCGACGTCTGTCCCGCAACAAAGCGGCCAGTTCGGGCTGGCGTTCTCGCAACTGTTGATTCCAACGGGCTCCAATGCGCGGGGCCAGGCCGAATTGGTCGGCCGCGGCGGACAGTGCCTCAGCAGAGACCCCGCATTCTCGCGGCAAGTCGCGGCCGAAGGCCGCCTCCAGAACCCAACGAAATTCCGGGCCCCATCGTTGCGCTGGCGCTCTGTAGCGGATCTGAGGTTGAGTTGCGCGCATTGTTGGCTTGACTGGGTTGCCCTTCGCAACGGTCCCCGGCAAGAGCGCGGTCGTGCCAGCTTCGCTGCACCGGTGCCGGTCGGAGACACGACAGCCGCCCGTTGAACCATGAGTAAAACATATCAGTCATTGGCTCAAGGCAAGTGCTAGCGTCTTGCGATTTGCCTTGCGTACGGTAATGAGACCGTAGGGAAGGCGTGGGACTGAATGCTAAAATCTTCTGGTGTCGAACATGGAAGACCGGGTGCCAAGCATAAAAGACCGGGTGCCAAACATAGAAGAGCCAGATGCCAAGCATAGAAGAGCCAGATGCCAAGCATAGAAGATAGGGGCCAGGCAACCGTCGATCCTGACTCCAGGACAGTCTCAGCGACAGCCACCCAGAAGGAACGCAAGGGCAAAGAAAAAAGTCCGTGAATGGAGGCTTTGGACAGCCTAGGTTGGGCGTCCGAGAGAGCCTTTGAAAGCCACGGCGTTCGGTTCGCGATACGAACCAATGACGATGCTGTCTTCTCGCAGTTAAACGACGCCCTTCCTCCCGGCGCCAAACGACGTCGAGGGAAGACCTTGGACCATCTCTATTCACTGCGAGTCGGAGGACCAGGCCCCCGCAAAGGCGTGCGCTTGCTACACATGCTCTATGTGGGACCGCGCCGCATCTCGCGCACGGCGCGATTGGAGCAACTCATCGAACAGATGGAAAACGATCTCGCACTCCGGGTCGCGGCGTTGTCCGAAGACGAGATATTCGTCCATGCTGGAGTTGTCGCTATCGGCGGCCGTGCGGTATTGATGCCGGGAGTGAGCGGGGCGGGCAAGTCGACCCTCGTCAAGGCGCTTATGGAGCGCGGCGCAACTTACTACTCGGACGAGTTCGCGCTCGTCGATGCTCGCGGGATGGTCCACCCGTATCCGCGAAGGATGAGCCTGCGTAAAAAGCGTCGAACGGTCCGCGTCTCCGCGGCCGAACTTGGAGCTGAAAGTGGCGATGCCCCGATTCCAGTCGGTCTGGTTTTGGATGCAAAGTGGCGCGAGGACGGTCAGTGGCGTCCAACACCTCTGTCGTTGGGAAAGTCCCTGCTGACGCTCGTCCGCAACGCCGTCACTGCTCGGTCGCGTCCAGAGGACACCTTCGAGTGGTTGAGCCGAGCGGTAAAAGGGGCGAGCGGGATCCGTTGTTTTCGCGGCGAAGCCGACGAAGCTGCGGATGGGATCATTCGTTTGATGGCAGAGCTCTACGACAGTGAAGAAAAGACCGGTTCTTCGCCTCGGCACGCGAAGGCATAAATACGGAATCGAAAACCAGCTTGTAGCGTCGTCGTTGGTGCGCAACCTTGGTTCGTCCGCCCGGCGCCGAGCCGGCGACGGGAACTGCGATCGCGGTGAGAATGGGCGTTAAAAAAGCCGCTTTGGTGCGCTGACCGCAGAGTCTGCAGTCAGCGCACCGCGGCGCGGTCGCCGCTTATCTAGATTGCTGCCGAGTGGCTGCTAGTGGCTCGAGATGCAGCCGCTCTCGATGTTGTTGTAATCGTCCAATAGATCCTTGAGCAGTTCTCCGTCGTCTTTCGCCTGTCCCTGCGGGTCACTGCCTGGTGGATAGATGGTCAGGAAGTCGTCCGCCGCGTCGACCACGGCTTGGATCGAAGGATCGCTGCCGTTGAGCAGACTCAGCTTAGTGGCTGTCAGTTGCCGGGCCAGCTTCATGGACATGTCCATGTTGTCATCGTCGTCTACGTCGAGGTAGTTCAGGAAACCCATGAGCGTTGCTTGATCGTAGACAACTCCTCCGAGTTCCAGGGAGTCGACTGGCCAGTTCTCTGGGTGGTTCTTCCAGTAGCCTGGGGTCCTGGGGCATTCGAAGGCGGAGCAGTGGATGCTGTCCTCTTCGATGAACACCCACGAGTCGAGGCGGCCGTCAACGACGTCTGTAACGCCAATCCGGAACATCGCAGGGACACCAGCCGTGATTGCGCCGGAGGCCACAAGGGGATCGATGAGCCCGTCTGCTTCGATATTCAATGCACAGGGCACGGCTGCGCCGTCTGGAGTGCTGCAATCGTTATTGGTGAAGAACTGCGAGTTGGAGTTGTCCTCGCCGATGATGTTGTCCTCCGGCGTGGTGCAATCCGAATCGGCAAAGTCGGTTAGACCATCACCGTCATCGTCGACTCCGTTGGTGCAGGTACCGAGAAACTCCGAGCCGCCATTTACGGAGTTGATCGACACCACGGTCGTGCCGTCCGGCAGCAGAGCGATGTTCGTGCCATCGAGAAAGAACCCGAAAACGTCGTTGAAGCCGAAACCGACAAAGTCGTTGAATTCCTCCGAGCCAAACTGATAGGTGGTGTTGAGATAACCGTCGTACGGGCAGGTAACCTCAAATTCGAGTACGCAGGCGTCGGTGGTGTTGGCCTGCGGAACCAAGGTGGCGAGTTGATTGTCTCCCGGCGTCGCGAAGGTGGTACTGGTGAAGTCACTATCGTTGGGGCCGACGGCGTCGAACACGCTACCGCTGCCCACGATCACTCCGGATTCGATTCCGAGACCCGCGCTCAGCCCACCGGTAAAGACTCCGGTGCAGTTCCCATCGCCGATCAGGTTGGCCGTGCCGGGCACGATCTGGGCCGAGTCAGTGCCAATGATTAGCTGGGCCAGGGCGTCCGCGGTTTGCGAGTTCGTGACTACCAGTCCCCCTTGCGCGCCGAGCGGAGCTGCAACCAGCCCCAACACCACGGCTAGACCGAGGCACATGGATGCTAAGGCCTTCTGCCGGAGCAATACTGCCCCCGACACACAACCGGATTCTGCTTTCAGATGCATTGTCGTCCCTCCAAAGACAAAAAACAAAAAAAGGTGGCAGGGCGCCAACCGCCCCGACCTTTAAGGAAGTGTGCACTTTGTCACACCTTGTGGAGGTGTGCAATGCGTCACACATTTCGACGCTCGCTAGCTGCCGATCTCGTGGAAGGCTGCTGACTCGTGGAAGGCTGCTGAAAACGTACCGTTACCCTCGATGGGATTGTGCGGTCTCGCTTTTCTGCTAAACTGAAGAAGCAAGTTGGAAGTGGCTTCACTGGAGCCTCTGTTTCGTAGGGCAATCTACGAAGTTTTGTTTGATGGAGGAGACGTCTTTTGAAACACCGTGAAAGAACTGTCTTGCCGAAGTCGCGGCGAGCTTGGCGGGCGATCGACCTCGAAGATGAAGTCGTGGTTTACGACGAGCGGCGTCAACGGATCCACAACCTGAATCGAGTGGCTTGGCTGGTGCTTCAGGCTTCGGACGGAGCAACTACAGCAGAAGAGATCGCCGCTTCGATCGCCGATGAGTCTGAGTTGCCGGCGGACCCGCGCGTCGTGGAAGTTGCCTGGAATCGCCTTCGGCGAGCCCATCTGATCGAAGCACCGACTCCGCTGGAGTCCTCTGGGATGACACGGCGCGAGTTGGGTAGAAGAATGGGTTTGGGGGCAATCCTGGCGGCGTCGTTGCCCTTGATCACGACGGCAGTGCTACCTCCTCCGGCAGTGGCGCAAAGCCCGTGCGGGAGCGTGCCAATCGGAGGGGAGTGCGCCGAACACGCCGAGTGCGCAAGCTGTTGCTGCCGCCCCCCGCAATGTGCGCATCCGTCATTTTGTTTATCTTGAGCGAGCAGAAGCCGCGCTTGAGCGCGACCGATTCGCGCTACGCCGTCAGACGAGACGTTCTCGTCGACTTGTCCTAGACCCCAGTGGGAGCCGATCTCGAAGTGCGTTGGCCGCGCGCTCGCCAAGCGGCTGCCTCCCGGTAAACCGGTAAACAAGCGACGAGCAGGTCACAAAAGGGCGGAGCCGTGGCTCCGCCCTCGTCAACGCTAACTGATGAGCTTCCGATCCAGTGGGATGGAACTCACTTTTGGCTAGCGAACTCTCCAACCCAGCTTAGCTCTCCAACCTAACTTGGCTCTCCAACCTAGCTTAGCTCTCCAACCTAGCTTAGCTCTCCAACCCAGCGAGGATTCCATCAATGCGCGCGTGCTGCGCTTCGGGAGCCATTTCGCGGGCCTTCTTGTAGTTGGCCACCGCCGCTCCGGTATCGCCTTTAGCGGCTTGAGCTTCGGCCAGACTGTCGTAGACGTTCCAAGATTCAGGGTTCTTGTCGACGTTGTATTGGAAGATCTCGATCGCACGGTCGACGTCGTTGCGCTGGAGCAAGTAGTTGTATCCGAAAGCATTGACTTGCTGCTCGGATGCCAGGTCGAACGCTTCCTGTTCGGTCTCTTTGCCTTCGTCGCCACGCTCGAGAGCGTTGAGGATGCCGGCCTTGACGAACAAGTTGACCGCGTTGCGGTTGAGTTGGATCGAGCGATCCGACCACTCGAGGCCCTGCTCCAGATCGTTGCCGCTTTGCAGACAGTAGTTGGCGGCGCTGTTCCAGCCCTGCCAGTTGAAGCCGGGGAGGTGGCGCAGGTCGTTGTTGATCTTGGCGACGGCCAATGCCGGGGTGTCGAACGCGACGGTCACCGGCACCTTGCGGTCGGCCCAATGCAGGTAGACGGTGGCCTCGTTCGCCGACACATCGTCGAATCCGTAGGAGAGCTGCTCTTGAAACGGCGCTTCGACCGCAGTGACCTCGACGCGCAGAGCGTCTTCCGCCTCGTCGTAAGAGAAGCTGCCCCAAGACGTGCTGTTGTTGCTGAAAATGATGGTCCAGTTTTCAGCACCCGGGATCATGTGCAAACCGTAGGTCCCGGCCGCCAGCGCCTCGCCTTCGACGGTGGCGTCGTCCGAGAAGGTGATGGTGGTGTTGTCGTTGGCGCCTGCGCGCCACACCGCGTCGTAGGGGACCAGCGTCCCAAATACTTCACGACCGTTCACCGAGGGGCGGTGGTAGTCGACAGTGATGGTCGAGATGCCGACCTTCTGCGTGGTCTGCGCGTGGGGACTCACCCGGGGAAGCCCGGTGATGTTCTGTGCGCTGAGAGCCGCCGTCGCTAATACGGCAATCGCTCCCACTATCATTCGCGTCCGTTGCATTCGATCTCCTTGTTCCTAAACGTGAAATAGCGTTTTTGTCAGTTGCGCGGACGCCACCCGCCCGCGGCCGAGTATCGATACGTTGGCCGTAGGGGAGGGGTTTTACCCTCAAGCCTGTTGTAAAAAAACTGGTGTAAAAAAGTCGGCTTAGAAAGGTTATAGCTTGCGGGCCCGCGTGCGGGCATTCGCGCCGCTCTACCGACCCTTCCATTCCGCCGGACGCTTGTTGAGGAACGCGTCGACTCCCTCTTCCTTGTCTTCTGACGAGAAGCACAGGGAAAATAGGTCGCGTTCGTAAGCAACGCCTGCGTCCACCGTCATGTTCTGGCTGGCGCGCACGGCCTCCTTGGCCACTTTCAGAGTCAGCGGGCTCTTGGAGGCGATTTTCGCCGCCAGCTTGAGCGTCTCTTCGCGCAGATTCTCCGGTTCGAACACCATGTCGACAAGACCGATGCGCAGCGCCTCATCGGCGGGGATCATGTCGCCGGAGAGAATTAGGCGCATGGATTGGCCGAGTCCTACCAGGCGGGTCAGGCGCTGCGTACCGCCGCCACCGGGGATCAGGCCGAGGTTGATTTCGGGCTGGCCGAAGCGGGCGCTGGAGGACGCGGTACGGATGTCACACGACAAGACCAGTTCGCACCCGCCACCAAGGCAGAAGCCGTTGATCATGGCGATCACCGGCTTGGGAAAGGTCCCCATGACATCGAAGATGCGCGGGCTGGCCATGGCCTCGCGCTGATCGAACGGCGAACGGCCTTCGAACTCGCTGATGTCGGCCCCGGCGACGAACGCCTTTTCGCCCGCGCCGGTCAGGACCACGACGCCGATGGAATCATCTTTCTCGATTTCCGCGAGGTACTCGAGAGTTTGCTGGCGGACCGCTTCCGACAGAGCATTGAGCTTGTCCGGGCGGTTGAAGGTCAAGATTGCGACGCGACCGTCGCGTTCCATCAAGACGATGTCAGACATGGCAGGTCTCCTTGGCTGGTGCTAGTAGTTAATGGTTAGTGCTGTAGGGGAGGGGCTTGCCCCCTCCCTTGTTGAGTGGCTGTAGGGGAGGGGCTTGCCCCCTCCCGCGTCGAGTGGCTGTAGGGGAGGAGCTCGCCCCCTCCCCGGTTGAACTGGTCCTGACGGCCGGCGCTCATGTTGCGCTTGGGCGTTCGATCAACGCCGCGAGCCCCATGCCCCCGGAGACACACAGCGTGGCGATGCCGCATTGGAGTCCGCGCTCGGCGAGGCCGTGGATCAGGGTCACCAAGATGCGCGCGCCGGTGCAGCCGATTGGATGTCCGAGGGCGATCGCACCGCCGTCAGGGTTGACCTTCTTTTCGGGGATCGGCAAGTGCTTGAGGCAGGCGAGAACCTGGCTGGCGAAGGCCTCATTCAGCTCCATCAAATCGATGTCAGCGAGCTCTGCACCTTGGCGCACAAGCAGATTGTTGACCGCTGGGACTGGGCCAATGCCCATGATCCGAGGCTCGACCCCAACTACTTCCCAATCCAACAGCCGCGCCGCGACTTCGAGCCCGAGCCTCTCCGCCGCCTCCTCGGAAGCGACGATCAGAGCGGCAGCACCGTCGGTGATACCGGAGGCGTTACCAGCGGTGACCGTACCGCCTTCGCGGAAGACCGGCTTGAGCTTGGTCAAGCCTTCGGCGGTGACGTCGTCTCTGGGATGTTCATCGCCGTCGACCGTTACCGAGCCCCGCCGCCCGGCCACTTCAACCGGCACGATCTCGCGCTCAAATCGACCCGCAGCGCGCGCTTCCTGGCAGCGCTGCTGGCTGCTGGCCGCCCAGCGATCCGCGTCTTTGCGTGTTACGCCCTCGTCGACAGCCAGTTCTTCAGCGGTTTCGCCCATGACCATTCCGGAGAGTGGATCGTTAAACCCGTCCCGGTACATGCCGTCGGTGAGTTCAGCGTGGCCGAGCCGATAGCCCCAGCGGGCGCGCGGCAACATGTAGGGCGTATTGGACATGCTCTCGGTGCCCCCGGCGAGCACCACCTCGGCCTCACCGGTCGAAATAGCGCGGGCGGCGGCGAAGATCGCCTGCAGCCCTGAGCCGCACGCCTGATTGACCGTGAACGCGGGGCGCTCGACCGGCACGCCGGCTCGAAATGCGATCTGGCGCGCGGTGTTGGGACCACCGCCGGCCTGGCGAGCGTGGCCGAAGACCGCCTGATCGATGGTTTCTCCGGATAGGCCCGCCCGGTCGAGGCACGCCGTCGCTGCTGCACTCCCCAAATCGGCGGCGGTCAGCGGTGACAGAGCCCCGCCAAACTTGCCGATTGGAGTGCGAACGGGGGCGGCGAGGACGACGGGGGTTTTGGGCATTGGTGACAAGTGATGGAGTGACAAGTGACGGAGTGACGGAGTGACGATGGTGGTCACTAGAGAACCCTTGTTTCGTCATCCCCGCGGGTGGGGTCAGGGGGGAGCGGGGATCCCGGCCCCCCGCACTTTCCGCCGCCGGGATGACGAAATCGATGGATCGACCTAGCTCGCCGAAAACTCCGGCTTGCGCTTTTCGACGTACGCCGCGAGGCCTTCCTTGGCGTCGCTGCTCTGGAAGAGCTGCTGCTGCAACTCGCGCTCGATGGCGAGGGCGCTCTCGAAGGGCACTTCGGCGCCGCTCTGCACCGACCGCTTGATCCGACCGACCGCCTTGGCGGCACGGTTGGGCGGGCAAAACGACTTGGCGTAATCGTGGATGTGACCCTCGAAATCGTCGCCGTCGTAGATCTCGCTGACAACGCCGAGGTCTTGAGCATCTTCGTAGCTGAGCAGTCGGCCGCTGACCATGAGTTCGATGGCTCGCTGCTTGCCCACGATACGCACCAGGCGCTGGGTGCCGCCGGTACCGGGCAACACACCCAGGTTGACTTCCGGCAGTCCGACGCTGCCCGAGTCTTTGTTGGCAATGCGCAGATCGGCGGCCATGGCGATCTCGAGACCTCCGCCGACGGTGTGGCCGTTGAGGGCGGCGATGACCAATTTCGGAGTGTGTTCGAGGCGGTTCAGAGTCTCGTTGGCGTGCAGACAGAAGTAGTACTTGAAGGTCGGGTCCGAGGTCTGCAACATGTTGATGTTGGCGCCGGCGCAGAAAAACTTGTCACCGCGTCCGGTGAGAACGATGACGTGCACGTTCTCGTCGAAACGCGCCTTTAAGATCGCCTCGTCCAACTGGCGCATCATCTCGTGGGTGTAAGTGTTGGCTGGTGGATCGGTCAACACCATATATGCGACGCCATCGCGAACGCTATATTCCACCAGGACATCCTGGTCTGCCATCGTCGTGGTCCTCCGAGTTGTTTCTTTAGATGGTCGAAGAGAGCCTTTGCAATACTCGCACTCTTCCCGGATGACGTCATCGTCAGCCCGGTGTGACTTGAATCATTGTCTCACGCTCGAACCGGCCAGACAATGCCGCTTAGGAGGAACATATTGGCCGGGTTTAACTCCGACGTCACCATTGGGGATAGCACCTACCACGTGCAAACCCAGGAAATTCCGGGTGGAGTGGAGAGTTTGGTCTACCGTGGTGGTCAGGTGGTCTACGCGCACCGCGCCGCCGGAGACGAGCGAGAAACACAGCAACTGCACCAAGACATCGTTGAGAGGCTCCAGCAAGGGTCTCTGGAGTTGTGGGTTGGCGAGGACGAAGCGATCGAGGTGGTTTCGCTCAGCGAAGAAATCGAGGGCACGGACCAAGAGACCGCCGGCCCCGGAGGGGGCCTGGTGGCGAGGTTGGCGGCCTTTGTCCGCGGCCAGCGAGCGCACAAACAAAGGCCGGCGAGTTTTCGCATTGACAGTGCGTCCATGCGTAAGGCCGTGGCTGAAGGTTCCGGCGTCGTTACCGCTCAACTCCTTCACGACAACGGAGCGCCGGTTGCTGGAGCCGAGATCGAAGTGGAGTGTTTCCGGATCCTGGGCCCCAGCAAGATGCTGATGGCCGGCCCTACCGACGACAACGGCTGCGCCTCGTTCGCCTGCGACATCCCGAGCGTCCGCCCAGGCGGTCTCCTGCTGCGCTCGCGTTGGCACGGCGGCGAGGCGACCGCGCGTTTTCTCGTCTGATTCCACTTGTTCTCTGCGCTGGTCGCGATCCGGACGAACTGAAGTAATCGGGCCGACCGCAAGCCGAACACATGGGTTTCTAGGCTCGTCAGAAAAGCGGCACTCACGTCACGTTCGGCCGCAGGTCTCGGGCTGAGACCGAAACCAAACCAGTTCGTGTCTGGTTGCGCCAGGCTTGGGCGATTCGTGGCAAGGCAGCTTGGTCGGCCAACTGTTTTACTTTGGCTCGAACTTCGGCTCAAAGCCCGCTTCGATCACGGGCGTCCAACGCGGCGTGACAGGTATCGCGGCTCTATACCGCCGATCTCAGGGTCAAGACCGGTCTACGCCCCGGCAATGGGTGCGGGGTTTCCTGACCGGTCCATCTTGGGAGAGAACTCGAACCCGAGCCCGTCCGACTCGCCGCTCCAGAGTCGACAAACTACGGAGGTGTTCTGTTTCCTTTGCGTCTGCGTAGGCGATTCCAACTGCGGGATGTCCCGAGTCAATGCTGCAACCAGCGAGAGTCGACAGTGCTGTTGATCACATATCTAAGAGTGTGATAGAAATCACCCGTTCCAAATAGTCCCGTGATTCACGGGCGCGTGCGTTGACGCATGCTTTTTTTGTTTGCCTTAATTTAAGGAGGAGATGCGGTGCACAAATACCCAAAGTGTTTTTTTGTGTCGATGGCTGGGTGGGGGTGTGGGAAAAGAGGAAAATTGGCAGGGGGCGCGGCTTTGTGGCTCGTTGGGTCGGCGCTCTGGCTGTTGGCGTCTGGAGATCCAATTCATGCCCAGGACGGGATAGAGATTACGGCGCCGAGTACAGCTGAGATTCTGGTTGATTCGCTGGTCGCGGGCGGAAACGCGGAAGTAGTGCCAGGCAGCGTCAATCTCGAAGGTGATCCGCGTTGCGCCGGCGTTTTTTCGGGAGGTTTATCTGCCGACTTCGACATCGACTCCGGAATCGTCCTGTCAACAGGTATGGCGGTCGATCTGGTTGGCCCCAACAGCTCAGATTTCATCACGACATCTTTTGAGTCTCCTTTTGACGCCGGGGACGATCAGTTGGGAAGTTTGGTCCCTGGCGCGGAAACTTTTGACGCTTGCGTTCTAGAATTTGCGTTGACTTGCCCGACCCCTGGTTCGGTTCAATTCAACTACCAGTTTGCTTCCGACGAGTACAACAATTTTGTCGGCTTTGTCTTCACCGATGTGTTTGGTTTGTTTGTTAACGACAATAATGCCGCGATCCTTCCCGATGGCGTCACACCAGTGTCGATCAACACCGTTAATGGCGGCTCAGAATTTTTCGACGTTTGCGCTAACGGCCTCGACGATGATGGCGACGGAGCCATCGATCTGGCGGACACGGATTGCACTGCGTCGGGCGACAACATAATCGGCGAAGATCATTCGAACCCTGATCTCTTCACTAACAACGACTGCAGTACTCCAGACGGAGCCGCCCCCTGTCCACAGAACAATGAAGCGGATGGGTATACCGATTTGCTAACAGCGACATCCCCGGTCGACGCGGCACCAGAGGTAACCACCTTTCGTCTAGGTGTGACGGACGTTGCTGACGGTCGCCTCGATTCGTGGGTTCTCGTCGAGCAGGGGAGCATTGAATGCATGCCCGATTGCATAGACGGCACCTATAAAGACACATTTTCAATGGACGGTTCGTACGAAGGAAACGACGGCTCGCTGATGTGGTCAGGCCCCTGGATGGAGGACGATCCGTTGGGCGGCGGCGCTGCATCGGGGCACGTTGAAGTCCATGGCGGGCTGCTGACCCTTCACGACCGCCCCGATTCTGGCACAGAGCCAGGTGTGCGACGAACGGCCGATCTTTCCGGCGCCGCGTCCGCGCAGCTCAGCTTTGGCTGGCTCGCGGGGAATTACGTTGATCCAGATGACGAAGTGACACTCGACATTTCCACGGATGGCGTCAATTGGACGACGTTGCAAGTTTTCAGTGGAATTTACGGATTTGACAGCGGTACCGAATCGATTGACATTTCCGCGTTTATCTCTCCCCAGACGACGGTTCGTTTCCGGGTCACCAACAAATACGGTGGATTCGACGAGGTGTTTTGTGTCGATTGGATCAAGATTGTTATCGATTGCGACGAAGTTCCGTCGGAATGCGTCGATGGCAATCACAAGGACCGGTTTTCGACCGACGGCTCGTTTCAAGGGAACGACGGCTCCCTGCCGTGGTCGGGGCCCTGGGAAGAGGACGACCCGCTTGGCGGGGGTGCTGCGTCAGGGAACGTGCGGGTCCATGCCGGCTTTCTGACTCTTGACGACTATCCTGACTCGGGTGCCGAGCCAAGCGCACAGCGAACGGCAGATCTGTCCGGAGCCAACTCGGCCCAGCTTAACTTTGGCTGGCTCGCGGGGAATTACGTTGATCCAGACGACGAAGTGACACTCGACATTTCCACGGATGGCGTCAATTGGACGACGTTGCGGGTTTTCACTGGAATTTACGGATTTGACAGCGGTACCGAATCGATTGACATTTCCGCGTTTATCTCCCCCCAGACGACGGTTCGTTTCCGGGTCACCAACAAATACGGTGGATTCGACGAGGTGTTTTGTGTCGATTGGATCGAGATCGTTGTCGACTGCGACGATCTTTGCGACAAAAAATTTGACGGGTACCTTTCCGGTCAAGGAGACTACGAGCGGCACCGGCTAGATCAGACCGAGGCGGGAATCATCAACGGCACGCTAAACGGCGCGCCTGACGGCGACTTCAACCTTTATCTCTATAAGTACGATTCTTTCGAAGGGCGGTGGCTGCTGGTGGCGTCGTCGGAGCAGTCAGGACCCGAAGAACAGATCAGTTATTCTGGGTCAGCCGGCCGCTACGGATGGAAGGTCGTTTCGGCAAGCGGTTATGGTGAATATGAGCTTTGTGTCAACACGAACTAATTCGTTAGCGCTGCAGGTGTTCGTCATCCGCAGCAGAGCTATTACGTAGTCTGACCAAGATTGTGGGAGGCAAAAAATGCCTCCCACAATCGCCGGCCTTCTGTGCTTGGTCGGTGTTTGCGGCGAATTTTGCTGAATTGGTCAAGCCCGTGTGCATCTCCACTCAGCTCAAGGGATCCGGCTGAGCCCAAGCCGGGCAGGTAGACTTTAGTAATGATGAACGGCGCCTCTTCCAATGTCACTGTGACCGTCAACGGCGATTCGAGAAAGTGGCATCCGGGTCTGACCATCGATGCCTTGCTCGATGAACTGGGTCTGGATCCGCGCATTGTTGCGGTGGAACACAACCGCGAAATCGTCCGCCGCGACGACTACAAAGAAGTCACCTTGGCGCCCGACGACCGGCTAGAAATCGTTCGCTTTGTGCAGGGCGGTTGATTCTTCGCTGTCCGACTGTGCGCTTCGATTCGGAACTCCCTTTTCGCTCTATTGCGACTGCCCAGACCATTGCATATCATTCGCGATCCGGTGGGCCGCTAGCTCAACTGGCAGAGCAGCTGACTCTTAATCAGCGGGTTCGGGGTTCGAGTCCCTGGCGGCTCACCAATTACTACAATACTTTTCGCGATATCGTGAAAAATTGTAATTTCTTGGTAGTAATCACCGGGTAATCACAGATTGAGGTTTCGTAGGGCCGAACCTGTGAGGTTCACTGGTCGCCGGTCCCTCTACCACTCTTGTATCAGCGGGATTTTCGAGAGATTTTGGTGGCGAGTCGAGCGGCTCGCCTACGCCGCGTGCGTCTTGGTTCTTTGTTTTGGTTCGGCGGTGCTAAGGCAGAAGGCCGAGCAGAACTAGTATGAGATGCGAGGCCTTCTTTGAATTCCTGCAGGGGAACTGTACGGACGCTTCGCGCTGCGGATAGAGTTCCCCGTCGACCCGTTGTCCTAACTTCCTGATCGAAGACTGCTCGGATACCAAAGACACTACATACTCGAAACTCGTAGTCGGCAGATCCCTCGAAATATTCTCGAATTCAACAGCAACCTTCCCCAGAGCTTCGAAAACAAGATCGACTCTGCCCCACTCGATTCGTGTTCTATCCGCGAATCGATTCCTTGGTTTAGGCCAAACCAACCCGGCTGTGGACAAACTGGCATGCTTTCTGCGGCTTTCCAGACACGGTGAGCAACTTGACATCTCTAGCACTGACTCTTTACCCTGCCGTTACTCAGCAAAGGGATGAGCTGGTCGCGGTAGTGCTGACTAGCGTACATACGAAGTGTTCAAAGAGACTCACGCTGCGCACAAGATCTGGGATCGACACAAGGCGTCGATCACGGAAGTTTTTGTTTCACGACCACAGCCGGCCAGTCAGCGACTTAGAGCGTTACTTCAGGAGCTTCTTTCAGGCGAATTCAGGTCGCCCACTATTTTTCTCGACAATCTCGGTTCGGCTCTCCGAGATGAACTGCGAGACCCAAAACGACTACCGAATGAGGACTACAAACAACTGCTTGAGGACATTCTCAACGGGCTTCTCCGCCATTGCGACCAATTGCACGATATCTGGGGGCGCCAGGCAGCGTATATGAAAGGTGTCCTCCATGTTTGGATCGCATGCGAACCGACGTTAGACCTACTCCAGGATGAAGCAGGCGCTTACGGTCTGCTGAAGAAACAGTTGAACATATGCCAGTCAGTTGTCTTCTTCCAACAGAACGCGTCGTATGCACAAGTCTTGAAGCAAATGCTCCTGACCGATCCAACATTTGATTCTGCATTGGTGGGAAAAATGAAGTGGGTTCAGCTTGCAGAGCCACATCCGATACCTGTCGCTTTGTACGTGTCGTCCGATACCGTAAAAGGGTTTCAGGCGAACAGCCATCCGACCATAGAAAAGTCTACCGACAACAAATATCAACTTAAGGTCCGACTGAACGCTGACTGGATGGGTCGTCTACCATCAGATCAAGCAGTCCATGAAATGAGGCGTTTGCAGGCAATACACAGGAGGTATCAAAGTGGCTGACCTCACAACCATCGAACCACTGTTTTCGTTATTCGCTGATGCCAAGTTGATCGGAAGGTTTCTTGGCTTGGCGCTGCTCTGCTTTTTCTTGCCCGTTTTTGTAATGCGGGCTGGCCGGGAATGGCTTGTTGCACTGCTTCCTATATATCTGATTACCGCAAACGTTTTCGCTGGCAGTTTCTTTGCTCTAGGCGAAATAAATAACGTTGTAATCCTAATGAACCTTGCCGTACCGATTTACGCCGGGTGCTTTGTGGTGACAGACCTTCTTTCAGAGTTCTACTCCAAATCCGACGCCCGACATGCTGTCTGGGCTGGTCTGCTTGGGCAAGGGGTTTTCCTCGTGGCCTTATGGACCGTCATGAATGCTCCGATTGAAAGCGCTGAGACCTACAGGTCAGCTTTCACCTTCCTGCCACGCCTGATACTTGGTTCTTTCGTTGCTTATCTTGTCAGCAATCTTCTTGACATCGGCGTTTACCATGCGATTCTAAGTAGGACCGGTCGAGCGAAGCTTTGGCTTCGGAACAATGTCTCGACATTCATATCCCAAGGGATTGACACAGCTATCTTTTTAGGGATTGCGTTTTGGGGAGTTCAGCCGGTCGAAACACCAAGTAAGTTTCTTTGGTTTTTTCTAGCGACATGGGCTTTCAAGTCCCTCATCGCGGGACTTGATACTGCTGCCCTTTACGCCGCGAAGAAACTCTATCGTTCATGAATCTTTCTCAAAACTTCTTCGTCGGAATCATTGCTCGACAGCAGTCAATTAAACCGGAGCTCGATCTTGAGTTGCGTAGGCGTTTAGAGCATGGTTTTGGGCCGATGGCAGACTATTGGGGGCCAACCACAGCCAAATGGATTGCTCCAGAGAGTTATCGTTTGGAAATGGGTGAGCGTCTCGAAACCGGAATTGCCGTGTTCGCTCACGAGGTTGTAATCGATGATTTTATTGCGATCAAGCAGCAGACGATGGAAATCGAGCGATACTTCTCTAGCAACGGAAGGCGGAAATTCAACCTGAACCCCGGTTTCGTATGTGAGACTGGAATGTACCTCATCAGTCACAAGCCCTCTAAGCTACGTTGGAGGATTCCAGCCAGCCCGTACTGGGTCGAACAGCAATTCAAGGTATTTCAAGGTGACTTGGTACCTCTTCCCAACGCTTTCGACGAATACAGTACGCCCAAGCGCTGCGAGCGTCTACAACAGCTACTAGAAAGAACTCGACGCAAGGTGGCATAGAGCCACCGTCGACAGGTCGCCGCTACCACTTCATCATTCAGAGAGCGTCTCACCACGATCTCGGACGCAGGCCTCGTCTACCTGGTAGAGGCCTGCGAGGAGCGTTGAGAGCTGCTCTTTCGTGGAGCACGTGGTAAGCGATCAATCTTCGAGATCGATGGATTGCGTTGGTCCAATTCGTGCCAAACTGACGGTGGTCACATGACTACCTCGGCCTCCTGCTGGGAGAACTCATCAACGCTGGCAATCCCTGACGACTTCGGTAACGACCTCGATCAATTTCTAGCCACCTCAATCCGCACTTCGCCCAGACCCGCGATTCACCCACTCGTCAATCTGTCGCCCAAATATCCTTTTAGTATTCTTTAGTTATCTATATAGCTATATGTCCGCCACTCTGTCGTACTTCAGGCGACAGATTGTCGGTTTCTGTCGGGCATCTTGTCCTGCTCCCTGAACGTGTTGACCACTTTGGAAAACTCACTCGTAGGAGCCAATTTCTTGGCGCTTCCCTCGATGAGTCCAGCCTTGCGCAGCCGCACGATCTGACGCTGCATGGTACGTGTTGATACGCCGATGGTCTCTGCCAGGTAGCGTTGCGATGCAAAGCACGACCCCGTTTTCTTTGCCAAGCCCTCAATGGTGAGCGCCAGCGCAAGGTCTCTCACGTCGATATCAAGGGCAGCCCGCGCGTTGAAGTCGAGCGTGACGTAGCGCCGTGAGGATACTGGTCGCTTTTGCTTCCTCGTGCTCCACTTTTCGATGTGCTTTTTGATTGGTTCAGGATGGGACATACAAGGGAACAATACGGACTGATTGCAAAGTGCGCACGTGAGCGCACGTTCGTCTCCGCGACACGAGTTCACGTGACGCATTTCCGTCCTGGGATCACAATCAGCATACGGAGCGCCAACGCGGTGGTATAGGGCTCATTGTGCGGATTGCGCACATGTTGCCCGAGCCAATTCCAGCGCTGTCGTACACCATCACCGTATGCGATATCCACAGCACAGCAACACGTCAGGACTTGCCCAGCAGGAACATCATGCCGTCTACCCGTCACGCCAACCCGCTCGCTACCCTGGGTGCATGGCTACTGTTCCGCATCCACTTCTGTATATCGCTGGCATCCTGACAGTGCAACCAGCACATCCTGCCGTACGGGCAGGTTGGGCTGTTTTCCTAGAGCATCTAACCCTCGCTACGGTATGACGATGAGCTTCAACGAGCTGTTTCCAGGAATACCTGACGAGGAACGCCAAGATGCGGAGGAACGCTTCACCGCGTACTTGGACCTCATGTTCGAGATCGCACACAAGCGCAGACGAAAAGCATCGCTTGACGAGTCCAACACCCAGGCGTACCTTGAAAGGGTCGAATCCAATACCAGCTCTAACCCACACCATGCATGACACAACTGTTCGGCTACGTCCGCGTGTCCAACGCCAAAAAGCAAGGAGAGAACACCTCGCTCGGTGAGCAGCGTGACTCTATTGCTGCGTACTCCTCTCGCCACGACATCACCATCATCGAATATCTCGAAGAGAAGGAAACCGCCGCCAAGCGAGGCAGGCCCGTCTTCACCGACATGCTCTCGCGTATCAGGAAGGGCGAAGCACGCGGTGTCGTCATCCACAAGATCGACCGCAGTGCCCGGAACCTGCGCGATTGGGCAGACCTGGGTGAGCTGATGGACGAGGGCTACGATGTCCACTTCTCCCATGAATCTCTTGACCTCAATACCAGGGGTGGACGGCTCTCGGCTGACCTCCAAGCCGTCATCGCAGCCGACTTCATCAGGAATCTTTCCGAGGAAACCAAGAAGGGGCATACCGGACGACTCAAGCAAGGGCTGTATCCCTTCACCGCACCCATTGGCTACACCGACGAAGGACCAGGCAAGCCAAAGGGAATCGACCCCGTTCGTGGCCCTCTGATTGAGCAAGCCTTCCAGCTCTACGCCACGGGGGAGTACAGCATCGCAACACTGGCCGAGCACCTCTACGACCTGGGGCTTCGCACCAAGGGGCACAAGCGCGTTTTCAAATCGCAAGTCGGCACCATCCTGCGCAATCCCTTCTACATGGGATTGATTGACCTCTCAACGCACGACACCGTGTACCAGGGCAAGCAGGAGCCGCTCGTCTCACGCCGGCTCTTCGAGAAAGTCCAAACCATCCTCGATGGGAAGATGATCGTCGGCAAAACTACTCACCACTACCGATACCGCAAGCTCTTCAACTGCGGATTGTGTGGCCGCTTCCTCGTCCCATCACGCCACAAAGGCCACGTCTACTACCGCTGCCAGAAGCGAGGATGCCCGACCAAGACCGCACGGGAAGAACTGCTCGATGAGCACGTGGAGAAATTGCTCCAAAAGGTCACCCTCGGTTGTCCACATCAAGACTTTGCACGTGAGTATTTAGAGCAGAAAACAGCCACGCATCAAGAAGAGGCAGGGAAGCATGAAACGAGGCTCAAGCGAGAGCTGGGTCGCATCGAAGCGCGACTTGAGCGCCTCACCAACGGCTACCTTGATGGTGACATCGAGTCAGAGCTGTACCGAGACACCAGGAAGAAGCTCACCACAAAGCAAGCACAATTCCAGCAGCAAATCGACGAACCCAACGACACCGTTCAAGAAATCTGTCGAACCATCGAAGATGCGCTCGAACTCGCATCGGGCGCTCAACAGACCTATGCAAATGTGGATGACGCAGAGAAGCGGAGAATGCTGCGAATCGTCAGCTCGAACCGCTCGCTCTCACAGCGAGAGCTTGCCGTTGAGCCAGCGATGCCATTCAGCATACTCGTCGATGCTTCCCTCGTCCGAAACGGGTCCACCAATCAGTCCGAAACTCGAAAGCAGGAACTGACTTCCATTATGGACGCCCTGTGGGAGTTTGCAAGCCGGCAAAATTGCGTGGCCACTAACACATAGTTGCGGTGCGTGAGTACAAGTGTTACTTTCCGTTGCGTCAGATTAAGGAGTGGGCTGTTTCTGCAGCCAAGGTCATTTTGGAGGACCAATCTAATGAAGAAGAGAGTCAGATTTCTCGGAGTGGGGTTCCTGATGTTGCTTGGACTTGCTCTGGGGACGAACGCTGCGTTTGCTCATTGTTGGTACATAGGCTGGAGCTGTACTGATGGATACGCGCATGTTGCATATAGGTGCGTGAACGAGGCCTACGATTTTCAGGTCTTGACGTACCGCGACACCACCTGTGAACCGTAGCCAGGCGCACGACCGCACGAATCGGAATAGGTAGTCAGAGAAAGTGGAGGAGTAGTTCCATGAAAAAAAGAGTAAGAATTGGCCTCGCAACGTTTGCGATTGTTTGTGGTCTTGGCTTCGGCGCAGAGCGCGCCTTTGCTTGGTGTCACATCACCAACTGGTTTTGCAGTGGCGAAGGCATGATCGGTGTTAGGTACTCTTGTTACAACGAAGGTTACGATTTCAAGACGCTCTATTACCGCGACGTCACCTGCTGATGACGTCGCCACCGCGCGCTACTAGGTCGCTGACTGCGAGAGCGATCCAAGTAGCAATTATCGGAGTTGCAGCCGTCTCCACTGTTGGGGTTGTTTGTGCTTCCGACCTAGTCGAAGAAGCTCCAGCTCTTTCAGCTCGAGAAGTCAAAGGTGAAATTGGTGGCTATTTAGCCAATGGCAGCCGAGAGTGGTCTGTCGCCACTGGTCGGGAAGGCGTCCTGCTATTCAATGGACTGCAGTGGAGCATAAGGACAATAACTCCTAGCGGAGAAATCACTGGAGAAACGCAGCTGCAACTAGAGGAGGGTGGGTTTCTCGCTGGTTTGCTTGGGCAGCAGGCAACGCTCAACGATGGCGAAATCGGGACACGACTATCTTCTGGCAAGTCGCAGCATGCGGTCCTCACTGATATGGGTAAGGTAGTCTTGTTTGACCAACTCGGCAACCTGACCGGTGTCGTTCAGTCGTTCTACGGCGTTGATGCGATTCCGTTCAAGAGAAAAGTGTTGGTGAGCCGCGTTCCCGCTTGGAACCCGCCGAAACAGCAAAGACTTTCTCGATTACAACTCGGCAATCCGGATGATTTCGATGATGCAGCAGAGGGGCTCCCACTTGATCGAGACGACCGTGTCTCTCGCAATGGGGCAGCTGTCTTTCAGACGACTACCACTGCAAATACGTCTGAATCAAAGATTTTCGCTGCAGAGCGCGGCAACTTTAGAATTCATGTCTTGAATGATGACTTGGAACGTAGTGTCGTTCTTTATGACAAGGTGCGTTTCTTCCAAGAACCTGAAGAGTGGGATGAAGAGCAGCGACTAGCCTCAGAGGAAATCAAGAACGAGCTCATTGAGGATCATTTCGAGACAGCAGGTAAGAGCCTCACCGAGGACGTACGGGCGACCGCTGAAGTGGTCCTTGTGGCTTCGGTCGAACCATTGATCGCGGACATCGTCTGGGACCATACTCTGTCTAGACTTGCCGTCTTAGCAAAGGGGGCGGAGGGATGGGAACTAGGTCTGATTGATCCCGTAGATTGGAGCATGACCTCCTTCAACGTGCACGATCTTCCAAAGAATTTGTCAGAGCTTGCCGTCAGTAACACCGGCTATTGGTTTCTTGACAAGAAGTCTACTGGTGGCGGGGTGTCGCTGTTTTATGCTGCCAAGCCGATCAACTTCGATGAAGCCCCGGCTGTTGAGCTTGCCGTGGAATACGGAAGTCCCGAGGAGTAGATTGGAGCTTGTAAGGTGTTGGGGTTATGTAACGTCTACCCTAGCCGGTGGCCAAGTTTCGCTTTCTTCATCGCGACCATTTGGGTAGGTGGGTGTAGCTACGAGGACGCTGACGCGTCGTCGGCTGGTTCGTATGAGTTGGCATGTGAGGCTGCGCTCCAAGAGACATTAGCGCCGTCATCTCCGTACAGACGAGTTGATCTTATTCGCAGTGAGACATCCTCGCGGAATGTTGTGGTGGATGTCCTTTTTGATGCGAACATTGGATACGGACCAGTTCTACGGCATGAGGCCCGTTGCCGATTCTTTGCGCTCGGAGACGGAGATTTGACCCCATTTGCGGCGTTGTTTCTGATGGTAAGCCTTCAGGTTGATGACGAACTATTCGTTCCATGTAGGGAGCCTGAGTTTGCGAAGGACTGTTGGAGATTTGAAGAGGCCCAAGTAGCTGCGATGAATCGCTTGGGGAAGTTGTCACCGGCGGCAAGCCTCGGATTTTTGGAGCGCCGATCATCCTCAGCAAAACACGAGAGTCGCGAAGCGAGTAATTAGTAACAACTAACCCTTGTTCTTGTGTGCAGTCTGGCTCTTCGAGACGGCCTCCCGCATCACACTCGCACGCTGATTAGCCGCACGCTTCAACGCATTGGGCGCAAAGTGCGCATAGATTTCGGTTGCTTGCCGTGATTTGTGCCCAACGTTCTTGCCCGCAACTTCAAGCGATGCTCCACGGGAAACGTCCCATGAGACGACGTTGTGCCGCAGGTCGTGCAGCCGTAGGGCACCCAGCCCTTCAAGGTTGTCGAGTCCTGCAGCTTTCCTGATGCGTTGCCACGATATCTTGATGGTCGTGAGGTGGCCTGTCGCACCGACTCCAGGAAACACGTAGGGGCTGGTGGCCATTTTTGGGAGTGCGTTCAAAACCTGCACTGCCTCATCGGGTAGTTGCCGGTACTCCTCGGCTTCGGTCTTGGTACGGACGAGCCGTGCGATACCCGTCTCAAGGTTGACATTGCTCCACTCTAAAGCGAGCACTTCGCCGATACGCCACCCTGTCCAGAAGGCAAGTCGAATGGCTCCACACGGGTATGGATCGCCAGTGTCTTGCTCATACTGGTCAACGGCATCGAGCAGGGCTGCCATCTGGTCAGGTGTGAGCATCACATCTTTCTTGGCACCACGCCGTTCCTCGGGGTAGCGATCGACGTGTACCACAGGGTTGGTGTGCTGCTCCCGCCAGCCCCAGGCTTCAGCTTGATCAAAGGCTTGCTGCAGCACCGAGAGCATGCGGTTTGCCGTATAGGGACGGTCACGAAGGCTCTGGTGCAATCGCTCGATGTCGTGGAGCTTCACCGTATTGACTTTGCGCTTTCCGAGCTTAGGAACGATGTGGCACCGCACGAGGCTGTCGTAGTTGCGAATGGTAGAGTCGGTTGGTGGTCGTTTCTTGCTCGGGAGGTATTCAGACAGGAAGCGTTCACACAGTTCCTTGACAGTTGGCGACGTGGCCGTCTTTCGTTTCGCCGATGGATCACCACCAGCTTTCACTTCAACTAGCATCTCCGCCGCAATCTTTCGGGCTTGCTCGACGGTGAGGTCACCGTAGCGCCCGAGTGTGACTCTGCGTGCAGTCCCGGCTCTGCCGTGGCCCGGTACGCGATACTGGAAGACGAACGATCTGGTGTTGGAGGGAAGCACTTTGAGGCCGAAGCCCGTGACCTCGGTATCCCAGACGAATATGGGCTTTCCAGGGACTCTCAAGGCATCTATAGTCCGCTTGGTGAGTTTCTTTTTCATGCGTAGCAGAAAGTCAGTGGATGCGGTTGGTAATCACGGGGTAATCACCGAGGCTCATATCGTGGCATACTTGGGCCAATCGAATCAAGAGAACGAGCAGTGATTCATTGGATATTCAAGGAAGGACAAAGTTGCTCGTAGGTGTTCAGCAAAAACTCTTAATCAGCGGGTTCGGGGTTCGAGTCCCTGGCGGCTCACCAACGTCGACCGATGAATGACGTAAAAAGTCTGGGAGGCGATCAAACGTACGAGGTTGATACCGGGACTCGGTCCCCACGCCCCCTCACGCCACAGGAGCGAGTCCCTGGCGGCCCACCACCTACTACAACGCTTTTCGCGATGTCGCGAAATCTTCAGTTTTTCAGCAGTACTCATCGGGTAATCACATATTGAGGTTTCGCCGAGTGTCACTGTGACCGTTCACAAGTCGCAGATACCTCCGCTGGCCTTGTGCCAGTGGGATTTTTGACGCTATGGGGCAGCGAATTTCGAAAGGATGCCCGACCAAGACTGCGAGAGAGGAATTGCTGGACGAGCACGTAGGGAGAAGCAGGAAGCGCGCCTGAAACGAGAGTTGGGCCGCATCGAGGCATGCCTAGAGCGCCTCACCAACGGCTACCTTGACGGCGACATTGAATCCGATCTCTACCGCAAGACCAAGAAAAAGCTGACGACGAAGCGAGCACAACTCCAGCAACAGATTGACGAGCCCAACGACACCATAGAGGAAATCCGCCAAACCATTGAAGAAGCGCTCGAACTCGCATCGAGCGCTCAACAAACCTATGCAGATGTAGATGACGCAGAGAAGCGGCGAATGCTGCGCATCGTTACCTCGAACCGCACGCTCTCGGAGCGAGAGCTTGCCGTTGAGCCAGCGAAGCCGTTCAGCATCCTCGCCGATGCTCCCTGCGTCCTAAACGTGTCCACAGATCAGTCCGAAACTCGAAAGCGGGAACTGACCACCATTATGGACGCCCTGTGGGAGTTTGCAAGCCGTCGCATTGGTTGAGGAAGCGGGCCGCCTGTCGGATTGTGATGGCTGTCACACGCCGCGAGTTGTTTTTCTTGTACTTTTTTTGCATTAGGTGAATTGACGTGGTGACGCGGTCGTTTGGCCGTTCCTCCGCGAATAACGAAATGAGGGGGCATTGAAAAGGATGGACAGGAACCGTACTGCTTGGGTGGTTGTTGCTTTTGTATTGCTGGTTGGAGGCGCGAGCGCCGAAAACTCGGGCAATGAGATGGCCTGGAAGACCACCAATGATGAGGTGCGACCTCAGGATTTGAAAGAAGCGTTGCGCGACCACGAGCGACATCTGCAGCGATACAACGTTGCGGTTGCAGAGGGCCGTGTCCCGGAAGTTGATCTCACGCGTCGCAAAATTGTGAAGTTTGTCGACCCAGCAGCAAATCCGGAACTTGTGCAAATGTGGAAGGCGCTCTATTTCTTATCGGCAACGATAGGTGCTGTAGACGCTCCTGAGTACCGGGAGGTAGTAGTGGAGAAGCTCATCGGTGATGGAGTTAGCCGAGACGGCGCAGAGCTTGTACTCGTCGCCTGTGACGAGTACAAGCTGAGGCTAGCTCGGGAAGATGCTCGTGACCGGCACCTTGACAGGTTGTTTGCAGGAATCTATGAGGCGATGCTGCAAGAAAGACCAGCTCAGGATGTGGATGAGTTGTTCGAAAGAGCGACCAAACAAGCGAAGAAAGGCAACTTGAAGGCAGTCGCAGCACTACTGCAGATAAGCGATGATGAAGCCAGAGAGTTCGCGAGAATCAACTCAGTTGAACTCGGCAAATTAGTAGGCGTACCACTCTTGACGAAGCTTGCGAGCGAACTCACCTTGAGTGATTGGGAAGCACTGCGAAGCTACCTTCATGACTGGGTAAGAGACTACGTAGGGATCATGATGGAGACGGAGCTACGATGAGTCAGGTGCAACCCAATCAACGGATTTTCGTGCCACTGATGCTGGGCCTAGTCGTCCTAGGAAGCGCCGCACTGCAGGCCGGGAGTTATGTGCCCGTCACTTTGTATCCGTACAAAGAGGCCCAGTGGCAATATTCGATCAACTTTACTGTTGAAGGTATTGGAGTATGGGAAGGCTCGACTCAGCGGTATGGCAAGTTTCAAATCGTTACGACAGCGACCGGAACCGACTACAAGGCGCTTGATGATGACGATGACTGGTGTGTACAGGCAATGATCTGGCAGCCTTGCCCAGTCCCAGGTCGCGGCTGGGGGGCTGTGTACAGCGCGCCTCACAAAGAAGGGCGGACCATAACGTGTCGAGAGAGAGACAACCATTGCGCTGGTTCTGGCAATCAGAGGTACAGGAAGTGCGGCTGGTCAGAGACTCTTCGCTACTGGGGTTACACGATGGTGTACCCGACTACGATCGATCGTTCCTCCCTCATCATCAAGCACACTGGCCCCAAAAAAAAGGTCACCAAGTGCATCGATAACTTTGAGCCGAACTACCCGACAAATTGTCCTGGTGAGTGGATTGGAGTTGATTGCTGTTGCGAGGTCATTGATCTTGGGGACGGAATCAGGTTCTGCATGGAGGAGTGCGACCCACTGTAGAAGAGACGTATCATTCTCTTGGCGATGAGAGACAAGCAACACACTCCAGCGTAACCGCCTCTCGGATCACACTTGCCAGCTCGTTTAGCCCCGCGTTGAGCATATTGGGCGCAAGTGAGCAAAGATATTTGTTGCTTGCCGTGATTTGCGGCCGACTTTTTTTTGCCAACAACATCGAGAAATGCACGACGCAATGTATTGCACAAAATGACGTTGTTTCTGCGCGGTCAGCGGTTGCGTGATCGTGACTTCAGGCGGCGATCCGGTTTAGTTTTTGTCCATCGATGAATTGGACTCCTTCGATGACGTCGGCGAGTCGTCTGTAGCCCTGTAGCCTTCGCCATCGTTTCTCGGCACTCTGGCAGAGCTTGAAGACCATCGAGAGCATGGTTTGCCTCGATAGGCAGCCTCTGGTCTTGGCGGTTCTCAAGCGGACCGTGGCAAAGGTCGACTCGATCGGATTGGTGGTCCTGAGGTGGACCCAGTGCTCTGCTGGGAAGTCGTAGAAAGCGAGCAAGTCCTGGCGATCCTTGGCGAGGCATTTGGTCGCTTTCGGATACTTGGCCTCGTAGGTTGAGAGGAAACCATCGAAGGCTCTCTCGGCCTCTTTCCTGGTCTCAGCCATCCAGATCTGGTGGATGGCCTGCTTGGCCTTGGGCTGGGCGGCTTTGGGAAGTTTGTTGAGGATGTTGCCGGTCTTGTGCACCCAGCAGCGCTGGTGTTGGGTATTTCCCCAGACCTTGGAGACGGCCTTCCAGAAACCCAGGTGGCCATCGCCGATGGCTAGCTTGGGCTCAAAAGTGAGGCCCCTGGCTTCTAGAGAGCGCAAAAGCTCAATCCACGAGGCTTCGCTCTCCCGGTAACCGTCCTCGACGGCGATGAGTTCTTTCTCGCCACCCTCGGTGGCACCAATCAACACCAGCAGGCACAGCTTGGCATCATCGAGCCGGGCCTGGCAGTAGATCCCGTCGGCCCAGACGTAGACGTAGCGTTTGCTTGAAAGGTCTCTGGTACGCCAATCGGCGTACTCCTTGCCCCATACTCGCTTCAAGCGGCTGATCGTCGTGGCCGAGAGTCCAGGAGCCTCGGGACCCACCAGAGCTTCCAGAGCGTCCGAGAAGTCCCCGGTCGAGATTCCCCGCAGGTAGAGCCAGGGAAGCAGCTCCTCGACGCTCTTGGCCCTGCGCAAGAATGGCGGTGCTACCTTCGAGCGAAACTGCAAGCCGCCTACACGATCACGCACTCGGGGAACTTTGACCGGGACACCTCCGATCCCCGTCTGGATCTCCCGCTCGGGCAGGTAGCCATTGCGCACCAGGCGCCGGTGACCACTGGCGGTTTTCTCGCCCCGGTACTGAGCCAGGAAACCCTCTACCTCGGCCTCGATCGCTTCACAAAGAAGTAACCGAGAACCACGGCGAAGAACCTCGCTCAGAGCGTCCTCCGGACCCTCTGACCTCTCGATTGAAACTACGTTACTCTTACTCAACGGCGTATCCTCCTTTTTTGGATTACTGAACCCAGCTTGAAAACCGGGCTCAGGATACGCCGCCTTACCAGCTCATACACAACTTTCGGTTATATCTCCGTGACTGCATCGTCTGACTCTTGGAGACTGCCTCCCGCATCACACTGGCTCGCTCGTTAGCCGCACGCTTCAAAGCGTTCGGTGCGAAGTGCGCGTAGACTTCGGTTGCTTGCCGTGACTTGTGGCCGACATTCTTGCCCGTCACTTCAAGGGAAGCTCCACGGGAGACATCCCAACTCACCACGTTATGCCTCAAATCGTGCTTTTGTCACGGCAATGCCGATGGGCAACGAAATGGTCGGCGCAATCGTTGAAATCTGTCAAGCTTGCGTTCTTCGCCACCTTCATGGCGAAAGGCCGAAGGCTGGTGAAGAATGCAAGCTGTGCGAAAGTGGCGGAATTGGCATACGCGCTAGACTTAGGATCTAGTCCCTTCGGGGTTGGGGGTTCGAGTCCCCCCTTTCGCACCAGTTGACCGCCAGCGGTCACATCGATATTCAACAAACCGTCATACCGGCAGAATTGGAATTAGAACGATGAGCGTAGTGCGCGCAGTTAAAGAAGTCGGCCCGTGGCAAAAAGAGGTGTCGGTGGAGGTGCCGATCGCCGCGGTCGACGCCGAGCAAGAACGGGTTGCTCTGTCCTATCGCAAGAAAGCCAAAGCGCCCGGTTTCCGCAAGGGCAAGATGCCTCTGGACCTGGTCAAGCGCCAGTTCATGGAAGAGATTCGGCAGGAAACCCTCGAACGGATCATCCCGCGTTTCTGGAACCAAGCTCAGGCTGAGACACAGCTAGAGCCGCTCGTCGCACCGCAACTCGGCGACGTCGAATGGACCGACGAGGAGTTCGCCTTCGTGGCCAAGGTCGAAATCCGACCGGAGATCGAGATTCGCAACGTCGACAACTTTGATCTGCCGGAGGTCGAGATCGAACCCAGCGACGACGATGTCGAACAGGCCCTCGAGGCCTTGCGCAAGCAGGCTTCCGGCTGGAAACCGGTCGAGCGGCCCGCCGCTGACGGCGACATGGTCAGTGTCAAGATTCGTCAAGGCGAGGCGGAGGATGATCCGCGGCCGGTGATGTTGGAAGTGGGCGAGGAAACGGTGTGGCCGGAGCTGAGCGAAGCCTTGCGCGGGCAGCAGGTCGGCACCACGGAATCTTTCACCCGCCCAGGCGAAGAGGAAGATGGGCCGATCGTGCGTCCGTTCACGGTCGAACTGCTCGAGGTCAAAGAGCCGGTTCTGCCGCAACTTGACGACGCTCTGGCGCAGAAGATCAGTCGCTACCAGACCCTCGCTGAATTGCGCGACGGCTTGCGCGAGCAGTTGCGGGCCAACAAGGAGTACGATCGATCGGCGCAACGCGAAACGGCGATGCTCGAGCAGTTGGCCCAGCGCCATCCTTTTGACGTTCCACCTGGCGCCGTTGACGCTGAAATCCAGGAAATGCTCAACGAGTACGCCGGCATGTTGTCGAATCAAGGCGTCGATCTGGAAAAAGCCAACATTGAATGGGAGAAGGTGGCGGAAGACTTCGCACCCCGGGCGCAAGGACGGTTACGCGCGCGGCTTTTGCTGGACGCCGTCGCCGAGCACCTTGGCAGCGAGGCGGCGGCCGAGGACTTGGAGGCGGCGATCGGACAGTTAGCTCGCGAACGCAAGGTCTCAAGCGTAGCCATGCGCAAGTCGCTGGCCGATTCCGGTAGGCTGGAAAGCCTGCGCCGGCACCTGCGCAGACGCGCCACGGTGGCGCAACTGCTCGGAGAAGAACCAACCGGCGCCGGCCGAGCAGAAACCGCCGAGGACAGCCTCGGCGAGGAGGAATAATTGATGCTGGTACCGATGGTCGTCGAGCAGACGAACCGAGGCGAACGCGCCTACGACATCTATTCGCGTCTGCTCAAGGACAACATCATTTTTCTCGGTCGTCCCATCGACGACGACGGGGCGAGCTTGATCATCGCCCAAATGCTCTACCTGGAGGCGGAGAGTCCCGAGCGCGACATTTCCCTCTACATCAACTCACCGGGCGGCTCGACCAGCGCCGGGTTGGCGATCTACGACACGATGCAGTACATCAAACCCGACGTTGCCACCTATTGCGTCGGGCAAGCGGCGTCGATGGCGGCGGTTCTATTGGCCGCTGGCGCCAAGAACAAGCGCACCTTGTTGCCCAACAGCCGCGTTTTGATTCATCAGCCGTGGCTTCAAGGGCTGGGCGGTCAGCAGACGGATATCGAAATTCACGCCAAAGACATGTTGGCGTTAAGAGCGCGGCTGGACGAGATCCTCGCTTCCCACACCGGGCAGACGGTGGAACGCGTCCATGAAGACACTGAAAGGGACAAGATCCTGACGGCCGAGGACGCGGTCCAATATGGGCTCGCCGACCGTGTAATGGAGCGGAGACCCGACAACGGCTGATCATTACGGTGACGACGAGATTGCACTGAGAGTCGGTTGCGAACTCGGTCAAGGTAGGTAATATGCTCCTTGGGAACATGTTCCTAGCCGTCTGGAAGCCGTTTCAGGGCCGGGAATAGCTCGCCGCTGGCCCCTGTTCTGCATAGACAAATGCAGGGGAGAGGGCGGTTGGCGACGGAGGAATCATGGCGAAGAAGGACACCGGCGACGAAACACTGCGCTGCTCTTTTTGCAACAAGAGCCAGCGTGAAGTGGAGAAGTTGATCGCCGGTCCGACGGTATTCATTTGCGACGAATGCGTCGACATCTGCCTCGACATCATCGCCGAGGATCGGGCGGTCGAAGAGGTTTTTGAGACCGAGCTTCCCAAACCGCGCGAAATCAAGGCTTTGCTCGATGACTACGTCATCGGCCAGGAGGACGCCAAGAAGAAGCTTTCGGTGGCGGTCTACAACCACTACCGGCGCATCGAGCACTCCGAACGCCCCAAGAACGATGTCGAGCTGCACAAGTCCAACATTCTGCTCGTCGGCCCCACCGGTACCGGCAAGACACTGCTGGCACAAACGCTCGCACGAGTGCTGCAAGTACCTTTCACGATCGCCGACGCCACGACACTGACCGAAGCGGGCTACGTTGGCGAGGATGTCGAAAACATCATCCTCAAGCTCTACCAGGCGTCGGGCAACGACAAAGAAAAGACGCAACGCGGCATCGTTTACATCGACGAAGTCGACAAAGTGGCGCGCAAGATCGACAATCCGTCGATCACCCGCGATGTCTCGGGCGAAGGCGTACAACAAGCGCTGCTCAAGATCCTCGAGGGCACCCAGTGCAACGTACCTCCCCAGGGCGGCCGCAAACACCCGCACCAGGAGTTTCTGCAGATCGACACCACCGACATCCTGTTCATTTGCGGCGGCGCGTTTGTCGGCCTCGAAGAGCAGATTCAAAAGCGACTCAATGCCAAGTCCCTTGGGTTTGGCGCCGAGATCAAAGAGAGTCGGGAACAGCGCGTCGGCGAAGTCCTCGCCCACGTGCTGCCGGAGGACTTGGTCAAGTACGGATTGATTCCGGAGTTCGTCGGCCGGCTGCCGGTGACGGCGACGCTCGACAACCTGGAAGAGGAAGACCTCGTTCGCATCCTGCAGGAGCCCAAAGACAGTCTGGTCAAGCAGTATCAGGCGATGTTCGAGCTCGAAGGCGTCACCCTCACCATCACCGAGGAAGCGATGCGGGCGATCGCGCGAGAAGCCCTGCAACGCAAGGTGGGGGCCCGCGGATTGCGCATCATCCTCGAAGACTTGTTGCTCGACTTGATGTACATCATTCCGTCGCAGGCGGATATCTCCGAGTGCGTCATCACTGAGGAAATTGTCAACAAGCGCGACCACTCGCTGGCACTGTTAAAGAAAGCCGGCTAGAGAAGCGAAACGAGCCGGTGTGTGCGCCGGCAAAGAGAAAGATCCAATATGGCTGCTAAGAAAAAGCCACAAGAAACGACTTCAACTCACCCCAGCTTTGTCGCCGCGGAAGAATTCCGCCTGCCGTTGCTGCCGCTGCGCGACATGGTGGTGTTCCCGGGGATGATGGGGCCCTTCATCGTTGGCCGGGAAGCTTCGGTGGAAGCCTTGAGCAAGAGTCTCACCGAGCACGACAAACTGATTTTTCTGGCGGCACAGCGCGACCCGCGCATCGACGAGCCGGAATTCGACGAGATGTTTGCTCTCGGAGTGGTCGCCAAGGTGGTGCAAGACATCAAGCTGCCCAACGGCAACGTCCGGGTGATGGTGCGCGCCAAACAGCGCGCTGAGATGAAGGCAATCGAAGATGTCGAAGGGGCCCAGTATGCCTCTGGCGAAGCCTTCACCATTGATTACCCCGCTGACGACGCGGTCGAAACCTACATGGTCAAAGTGCTGGAGGCGTTCGAGCAGTACGCCAAAGTCGCTCAGCACGCGACCCTCGAGGGCGTTGCTTCCACCATTGAAGCCGATACACCGGCGGAACTGGCGGACTCCCTTGCCGCGTTTCTGATGGTGCCGACCATCGAGAAGCAGAAGCTGCTGGAGATTTTGAACCCCTACGAGCGCCTGCAGCGCGTCCATGACCTGCTCGAAGTCGAGATTGAGAAAGCCAACATCGACAAACGCATCAACGTTCAAGTCAAGAAGCAGATGGAGAAGGCGCAGAAGGAGTACTACCTCAACGAGAAGGTCAAGGCGATCCACGAAGAGCTCGGTCACAAGGACGATCGCGCCAGCGACGTGGAAAAGCTGCGCGAGAAGATAAAAAAGGCCGGGATGCACAAGGACGCACGTGAGAAGGCCGAGCAAGAGCTCAAGCGCCTTGAGGCGATGCCGGCGGTATCGGCCGAAGCAACGGTGTCGCGCAACTACATTGACTGGTTGGTGTCGGTGCCGTGGAAGAAGACCAGCCGCGAAAACCTCGACCTCGAACGAGCTCAGGAAGTCCTGGACGCCGACCACTACGGCCTTGAAAAGATCAAGGAGCGCGTCTTGGAGTTTCTCGCCGTGCGCCAACTCACCAAGCAGACACAGAGTTCGATTCTCTGCTTCGTCGGTCCGCCGGGAGTTGGTAAGTCATCGCTGGCCAAGTCCATCGCCCGCGCGATGGGCCGCAAGTTCGTACGCTTTTCGCTCGGCGGCGTGCGCGATGAGGCCGAGATTCGCGGCCACCGCCGTACTTATATTGGCGCCTTTCCGGGGCAGATCATCCAACTGATGAAGAAGGCCGGCAAGGTCAATCCGGTTTTCCTCCTCGACGAAGTCGACAAGATGTCGATGGACTTTCGCGGCGATCCGTCGGCGGCGCTGCTCGAGGTGCTGGACCCGGAGCAAAATGACGCCTTTGTCGACCACTATCTGGACACCGAGTTCGATCTCTCCAAGGTGATGTTCATCGCCACCGCCAATGTTTCGCACCCCATCCCTCCGGCGCTCAAAGACCGCATGGAGGTGATCCAACTCACCGGTTATACCCTCAATGAAAAGCTCGAGATCGCGCGCGGCTTCGTGATCCCCAAACAGCTCGAAGCGCACGGTCTGGGTCAAGAGCAACTGGTGTTTGAGGACGAGGCGCTTAAGGTCTTGATCGAAAGGTACACTCGCGAAGCCGGAGTCAGGAATCTGGAGCGCGAGATCGCCCGCGTCTGCCGAAAGGTTGCGCGCCAGATTGTTGAAAAGACCTCCGACAAGAAGGCGCGCGAGAAGATCACTGTAAGCATCGGCGGGGATGATGTCGCAGAGTACCTTGGGCCGATCAAGTTCCGGCCCTGGCGCCAGCAGAACGATCCTGAAGTGGGAGTGTCGATCGGTTTGGCCTGGACTGAGTTCGGCGGCGAAATGCTGGAGACCGAGGTCAGTCTGGTCCAGGGTAAGGGCAAGCTGACGTTGACAGGGAAGCTCGGTGAGGTGATGCAGGAGTCGGCGCGCGCCGCCGCCTCCTACACCCGCCGCCGCTGCGCCGAGCTCGGCCGCGATCCACAGTTCTTCGATGAGACCGACATTCACGTGCATGTGCCGGAAGGGGCGATTCCCAAGGACGGTCCCTCGGCGGGCATCACCATGGCAACGGCGTTGGTCTCCGCAGTGACCAAGGTTGCGGTGCGCCGCGACGTCGCAATGACCGGGGAGATCACTCTGCGCGGCCGGGTGCTGCCGGTCGGCGGCATCAAACACAAGCTGCTCGCCGCATACCGCAACGGCATCCACGAGATCATTCTTCCCTCGGAGAACAAAAAAGACCTCGAGGAGCTTCCCGACGAAGTGCGCGAGACTCTGGAAATACATCTGGTCGAAACCATGGACGATGTATTAAGATATGCGCTTGACGGGGACTTGGTTTCCGTAACCACTTCGGACGCATCGTTCGGAGACTCTCCGTCGGAATCCCCCGTAGACTCCGGATCAGTCGCTCACTAGCAGGCGCGTTTTCTGTTTCGGGGTCTTCCGAATTCCGTTGCTCTTTGACTCTCTGTCGGTCCGCGGGACCGGCGGCAACCGAGCAGCCCGTGCTCGACGGCAAACAGGTGCAAAATGCAAGTCAAAACAGCTGGCCTTGCACACGTCGTCAGCCACGGGGGTAGGTTCCCGATCGACGATCGGCCCGAGTTTTGCTTCGTGGGTCGATCGAACGTCGGCAAGTCCAGTCTGCTGAACCGCCTGATTGGACGCAAAGGACTGGCCCGAGTCGGATCGACACCGGGCCGGACACGAGCGGTTCACTTCTATTCCATCAATGACGCGATTTACTTTGTTGATCCACCAGGATTTGGGTACGCAAAAGCGAGCAAGCTGGAGCGACGCCAGTGGGCCAAGCTCTTGGACTCCTACTTTCGGCGTGGCAAGGACGCCGTGCGGGTCGTTCAGCTCGTTGACGCCAAAGTCGGGGCAACCGACCTCGACGTCCAAGCCCATGAGTATCTGGGGGGCTATGGCCACCAGCCATTGGTCGTCGCTACCAAGATCGACAAAGTCAATCGGTCCAGGCGCTTCGGAGCGTTGGCTGAGATCCGAAAACGCCTTAACCTCACCGACGACGGGATCCTTCCGTTCTCAGCCGTCAAAGGTGAAGGGCTGCGTGAACTCTGGTCCGCGATCGACGCGGCAGTGGAAGCGTGCAAGCCCGGGGAGTGATTCATGAGTGAAACAACGACAACAACAGAAGCCCCTCAGCTCGAAGGCGAACGGTCGCAATCCGATCCGCAGCCGGAATCGAACGAGGAACCACGGCGGGAAAAGCGCGGCCGCGGGCGTGGCCGCAGGCGCGACCAAGACAACGGCAACGGGCCGATGCTCGACATCCGTGCGCTCAAGGAAATGAGCGTTGCCGAGTTGACCGATACCGCCTCGGAACTCGAGGTGGAAGGCGTCGGCAATATGCGCAAGCAGGACCTCATCTTCAAGATCCTGCAGGCGCAGACCGAAAAGAGCGGTCGCATCTTTGCCGAAGGCGTTCTGGAGTGCTTGCCTGACGGCTTCGGCTTCCTGCGCGCACCCGAGTACAACTATCTTCCCGGGCCGGACGACATCTATGTCAGCCCCAGCCAGATCCGGCGTTTCGACCTACGCACCGGCGACACTGTTTCCGGACAGGTGCGCCAGCCCAAGGACGGCGAGCGTTACTTCGCCCTGATCAAGGTCGAGGCTGTCAACTTCGAGCACCCGGACGTCTCTCGCAAGAAGATTTTCTTTGACAATCTGACCCCTCTCTATCCAGAAGAACGCATCAACCTCGAACAGCCCAAGGACATGAGTTCGCGAGTGCTCGACTTGGTGACACCGATGGGTAAAGGACAGCGTGCCCTGATCGTGGCGCCGCCGCGCACCGGTAAGACGATGTTGCTGCAGTCGATCGCGCACTCGGTCGCCGCCAATCACTCTGAAGCCGCGTTGATCGTGCTGCTCATCGACGAACGACCGGAAGAAGTCACCGACATGCAGCGCTCGGTTAACGGCGAGGTCATCTCTTCGACCTTTGACGAACCGGCCACCCGCCACGTACAGGTGGCCGACATGGTGATCGAAAAGGCCAAACGGTTGGTCGAGCACGGCAAGGATGTGGTCATCCTGCTCGACTCGATTACCCGTCTAGCGCGTGCCTACAACACCGTACAGCCGCCTTCGGGCAAGGTCCTGTCCGGAGGTCTCGACGCCAATGCCCTGCACCGCCCCAAGCGCTTCTTTGGCGCCGCGCGCAACGTCGAAGAGGGCGGCTCTCTGACCATCATCGCCACCGCTTTGGTGGATACCGGCAGCCGCATGGACGATGTCATCTTTGAGGAGTTCAAGGGCACCGGTAACTGTGAGATCCACCTCGATCGCAAACTGGTCGACAAACGGGTCTTCCCAGCCATCGACATCAACAAGTCGGGCACCCGTAAGGAAGAGCTGCTCATGGAGGCGGACGAGTTGCGCCGCGTTTGGGTGCTGCGCAAGGTACTCAACCCGCTTTCAACTGTCGAGTCGATGGAGCTGCTTCTCGATAAGCTTAAGAAGACTGATAGCAATCAGGACTTCCTGAACGCGATGTCGAAGAAGTAGGTGTATGGCAGCAGACAATTCGAGCCGGATTCGAGTTGGCGTCGTTGACTACCTCAACGCTTGGCCACTGGCGTGGTCGCTGTTGACCGAGCGTTTCGATCCGGCGAAGTTTGCTCCCGTTTATCTGCCCCCCTCCAAAGTGGCGGACGGTCTTGCTGACGGCTCGCTCGATGTTGGCCTGGTGCCCTCGGTCGAATTGCTCCGCATTCCCGAAATCGTGCGCTTGCCAGGCCTTTGTGTTGCCTCGGCACACGAGGTGCGCAGCGTGCTGCTGGTTTGTCCGCGCCCGGTTGAACAGGTCCGCACCGTCGCTCTCGACACCAACAGCCGCACCTCGGCAGTGCTGGTGCGCATCCTGCTTAAGGAGCGCTACGGCGTCACTCCGGAGGTGGTGGAAGCGGCACCGGTGATCGACGACATGCTCGATCGCGCCGACGCCGCTCTGGTCATCGGCGACCCAGCGCTCAAGATCGATCGCGAGCGCTATCCGTCGCTCGATCTCGCCGCCGAGTGGCGAGCCCTCACCGGGCACCCCTTTGTGTTCGCCGTGTGGGCGGCACGACGGGAGATTGCCGGCGACCCGGAAGTCATCGGCCTGCTGCAGCGCAGCCTGGAACTCGGCATCTCCGAGATCGCGGCCATCGAGTCGCGCGCGGCGCAGGAGCTTGGGCTCGATGTCGCCACCGCGCACGCTTACCTCTCCCGCCATTTGCACTACCGTCTTGGCGCCGAGGAAGAGCTCGGTCTGCAGGATTTTCTGGCTCGTGCTCAGCAACTTGAACAAGCCGCGTAGCCCTTCGCAATTCACTACTAGTCGTTAGGAGTATCGATGAAGACACAGATGCGTTTACTGAGCCCCTTGGTGGTCCTTTTGCTGACCTCGGGCTGCCTCTTCAACGTCAAGGTGCAGGACGCTACGGCGCCAACCGCACCGGCTGCGGAGGCAGCCTCTGAAAGAGCGGAGTCGACAGAGATGGCCGCTCCGGCAGAGATGGAACCAACCGCCGCAGATGCCGCCGAGTTTGTCGCCGAAGCTAGTGAAGAGCTCGCCGATCTCTACAACCGCGCGGCGCGGGCGGCTTGGGTACAGGCCAACTTCATCACCGAAGATACGGAAATCCTTTCGGCGCAAGCGACCGAGGTTGCGCTGGCCAAGTCGGTCGAGTTCGCCAAGGAAGCGGCCAAGTTCAACGATGTCGAGGGCATGGATCCATTGGTGGCACGTCAGATCGCCGTCGGTCAGCGTGGCTTTTCAATGCCGGCTCCCGGCGACCCCGACCTCACCCGCGAATTGACGCAGATCGCCGCCCGCATGGACTCCAACTACGGCAGTGCCACCTGGTGTCCGGACGGTTCCGAGCCGGGAGACGAGGGCTGCCGCAACATCGTCGACATCACCCGGATCCTCGCCGAGAGCCGCGACGCCGACGAGTTGGAAGAGGCGTGGGTGCAATGGCGCACGACATCGCCGGCCATTCGCGACGAGTACGAGCGGTTCGTCGAGCTGACTAATCAGGGCGCTCAGGAGCTGGGGTTCTCCGACACCGGCTCGCTGTGGCGCTCCGACTACGACATGGATCCCGATGCGTTTGCCGCCGAGTTGGATCGCCTGTGGGGCCAGGTGAGACCACTCTACGAGTCACTGCACTGCTACGTCCGCGCCCAGCTCGCCGAACACTACGGCGAGGACGTTGTTCCACTGGACGGTCCCATTCCGGCGCATCTGCTGGGCAATATTTGGGCCCAGCAGTGGGGGAACGTCTTCGACCTCGTTGCCGAGGGCGACGCCGACCCAGGCTACGACCTCACACAACTGCTCAACGACAACGGCTACGATGCCATCAAGATGGTCGAGCAGGGCGAGGCATTCTTCACCTCGTTGGGCTTTGAGCCGCTGCCGGACACCTTTTGGACTCGTTCGCTATTCGTCAAGCCGCAGGACCGTGAGGTCATCTGCCACGCCAGCGCTTGGGATGTCGACAATGAAGAGGACCTGCGCATCAAGATGTGCATCAAGGTCGACGCCGAGGACTTCCAGACCATTCACCACGAACTCGGCCACAACTTTTACCAGCGCGCCTACAACCAACAGCCGCTCATTCTGCGCGGCAGCGCCAACGACGGTTTCCATGAGGCCATCGGTGACGCCATCGCTCTTTCGGTCACCCCCGCGTACCTCAAAGAACTCGGCTTGATCGATGAAGAGCCCCCGGCATCCAAAGACATCGGCCTGTTGCTGCGCGATGCGCTCGACAAAGTCGCCTTCTTGCCCTTCGGCTTGTTGGTGGACCAGTGGCGCTGGAAGGTGTTCTCGGGCGAGATAGGCACCGACGAGTACAACCAGGGCTGGTGGGATCTGCGCGAGCAGTACCAAGGCATCGTGCCTCCAGTCGAGCGTAGTGAGGCCGACTTTGACCCGGGCGCCAAGTATCACGTGCCCGGCAACACGCCTTACACCCGTTACTTCCTTGCCCACATCCTGCAGTTCCAGTTCCACCGTTCTCTGTGCGAACTGGCCGGCTATGAAGGGCCGCTCAACCGTTGCACCATCTACGGTAGCGAAGAGGCCGGAGCCCAACTCAACGAAATGCTGGAGATGGGGCAGAGTCAGCCGTGGCCGGACGCACTCGAAGTGCTGACCGGACAGCGCGAGATGGACGCGACCGCGATCCTGGACTACTTCGCACCGCTGCACGAGTGGCTGAACGAGAAGAACGAGGGGCAGACCTGCGGTTGGTAGTCGACCGGCCCGATTGACGTTCAAAAGGCGGGGCTTGCCCCGCCTTTTTTGCTGCGGTGAATCTGGCGGCGATGAATGCAACCAGGGGCCGTCGAGGATCGTAAACTTGACTGTGCGCGGAAACTTTCCGCGAATCCCGTTGACCTAGAAGGACAAGCAACCTAGAAGAAGGAGTTGAGACGAAGATGAAGAAATCGATTGCGGGCGCGTTGGCGCTCCTCTGTACGATCGCCTTTGCCCCCGCGGCTGTGGCGGAGGACGGATTTACTTCGGATGTCATTGGCAATCTCGAATTCACCACCGACCGGGTGATTCAGTTGGCGGAAGCCATCCCTGCCGAGGAGTTCGACTGGCGCCCGAACGTAGAAGTTCGCACCGTGAGTGAGGTGTTCATGCACCTTGTGGGCGTCAATCTGTTGTTGCCTTCGTTCCTCGGTGCCGAACTGCCCGAAGGCGTAGAGCTTCCCAGCCAGGAAGAAGGCGGCCCCTTCTCGCTGCTACAAAAGTGGGAAGCTGAAGTAACGGAGAAGGACGATGTCATCGCCAAGCTCAAGAAATCTCTTGAATACGCCAAGGGCGCTCTGCCGACCATCGAAGACCTCGACACCGAGGTACAGCTCTTTGGGCCGGAGCCACAGTCCAAGCGTGCCTACATCATGATCCTCATGAGCCACGCTCACGAGCACCTGGGCCAGTCGATCGCCTACGCGCGCTCGATCGGCATCACTCCGCCGTGGAGCCTTCCGCAAGACGGCGGTGATGGTGGTGACGGTGACGCCGACGAAGGCGATGAGGCTGACGGCTAAGCGTCAGGTTCATACAGACCGATACCAAGAACCCCGGGCCGCGAGCCCGGGGTTTTTCTTTTGAGCTAAGAGGAGTGTTTGCGGGTAGTTGCCTAGCGCCGTTCGAGGATGAGCTTTTCGCCTTCGGTGCCGACGCGGCGAAAACCCAACAGGTGGAATATCTCGAGGGCTCGCCAACGGGCATAGCGGCGGTTGACCACCAGAGTTCGCGGAACCTCCGGGTGCAGGCTAACGCCGGGCAACCAGCGCATGAAGCGGTCCAGGCGCAGGGGCCGCAGCCGAGCCGACAGTCGCAACCAAAACAGTTTCACTGGACGAGTGACGAAGAAGCCGTCTTCACCTTGCGTCTGGTAGAGCGGCATGAGCAACAGGCCGGACTGGGGCGACTCCACGGGTCCACTGGTGTCGCTGCCGATCCGATCGCCCGCTGCAATAGGTTGAAATGACCGAAATCCGGGATACGTCTTGTAGTTGTCGTTGGCTCGAATGTGATGCCGATAGCGTACTTCCACGACTTTTGGCATCCCTCGGTGTTCCGACCGCAGTGCTTTGTACGCCGCTTGGATCTCGGGGCGACGCTCCCTTGATACCAATCCTGCCGCTTCCATCGCGATCCAGATCGCGGCGCGCGCCCGGGTTACTGAATCCGGATCAGTGTGCTGCCCTGACTCAAAGCCAGCATTTACCCAGCCTTCGCGGGTGAGATAGTTGAGCAGGGTGCCGGCGAGCTGCTCTTCCAGTCCGACCACCAGAGGTACTGGGAATGCCAGCGCGAAATCCCGATTGACCAGGCTGTCGTCGAGGGTGGTAAACGCTCTGCCCGGGCCTGAAGTGCTGTGCAGGTCGAGCACGTATGGCGTACCCACTCCACATTGCCGGGCCTCGCGCAGGGCGCGATCCAAGCCGGCGATCTCGAAGTCTTCGGCCTCCAAAGCACATGCTTTCGAGCGCACCGCCTCGACGCGCTCACGTGTCCAGATGCGATTCAAGTCCTCGTGGATGTAGCGCACATCTTGCGCCAGCGCTTTGCGGTTGCCCACCAAGCCGATCACGGTGCCGCGATCCAGGCACACGTCGGCAAACTCTCGAAACAAGATCTTGAGCCCTTCCACTCCACTCGGCTCATTGCCGTGCAGGGCGGCGACGACGACCAGGACCGGGCCCGGCCTTTCGCCGACGATGCGTCCCAGCTCGCGTGGCGGCAATTGTTCTTCAACTGTGTCCGAGTCTACGGAGACCGGCAGGGGAGGACCTTGTTGAGGGAGTTCTTGGGGATTCTGCGCGCTCGGCGAGCCGGTACGAGGAGGTTCTTGAAGAGCAGTAGGGCGCACGTTTCGAGATTTTGATCGCTGGGATGAAAAGAGAGGCTCAATTGAGCGCCCAGCCCAAAGATTCTACTACGGGTTTCCGTCCAAGACGGGCGTGTCGGGACTATCGCCATGTGCGTGGCTGGCACCGATCTGACCGTTGTGACGGAGCCTCGGTAGGCACCCGATATTGTAGCGTTGAGAATCGCCATTGGTTGGCATTTGCCGATACCGTGGCGTGTTTGGAATTGGCGTTCTAGGATTGGTGCACGAGGCAAACTTCCATGCGCATGAACCCAGAAACCGCCCTCAGCCTTCTCCAGACCGGTGATCTGATCGAACTCGGGTTGCAGGCCAACGAGGTGCGCAATCAGCACAACGATCCTCAAGTCGCGACCTACAACATCGACCGCAACATCAACTACACCAACGTCTGCGTCTACAAATGCCGCTTCTGCGCCTTCTACCGCGAGCCCGGGGACCCGGAAGGGTATTTACTGCCGTTCGAGGAGATTGCCAAGAAGGTAGAGGAGACGCTGGCGCTGCACGGCACCGGCATTTTGATGCAGGGTGGAGTGCACCCCGATCTGCCACTGTCGTATTACACCGATCTACTGAGCCGCCTGCGCGAAGCTTATCCGGCGATCCACCTGCACGCGTTTTCGCCTCCAGAGGTGAAGTTCATCGCCAAGAAGGAGCGGATGTCCTTCTATGACGTCATCGCCGCCCTCAAGGACGCCGGCTTGGATTCGATCCCGGGCGGCGGAGCGGAAATTCTCGAAGACGAGATTCGCAAAGAGACTTTGGCTTACCCCAAGTGCTCCTCGGAGGAATGGATCGACATCATGCGGCAGGCGCACAAGAACGGCCTGCGTACGTCGGCGACGATGATGTATGGCATGGGCGAGCCGATCGAGGCTCGGGTCGAGCATATGCAGCGCATTCGCAATCTGCAGGACGAAACCGGCGGCTTTACCGCGTTCATTTCCTGGACTTTCCAGCACGAGCATACCGACATGCAGGAGATTCCCGAAACCTACGCTCACGAGTATCTGCGCACCCTGGCGGTGTCGAGGCTCTTCATCGACAACATCCAACACCTCCAGACCAGTTGGGTGACGCAGGGCAAGAAGATCGGCCAATTGGGGCTGCAGTTCGGCGCCGACGACATGGGCTCGATCATGATCGAGGAGAATGTCGTGTCGGCGGCCGGGACTGCCTATCAGATGAGTCAGGACGAGATGGAGCATCTGATTCGGGAGGCCGGCTACGAGCCCAAGCAGCGCACCAACCTCTACGAGCGCATGGTCAGCCGCGACGACACCACGCCTCTGGCCGACGAGTATCAGCATGCGTTGACCCCTGAGAATCAGGGTATGGTGCCGCGATTGAATGTAGTGGCGTAGGTAAAGCGTTCGCCGTCGAGAGGACGGCGAGCGCTTCACGAACTTTGGGCGCTTGCGCTCACCTCGGCCCCGCTGCGCACCGGGTCGATCTCAGTTCGTAGAGGATGATGCCAAGCGCTTGCGGGGAGGCCTCTCGGTCCGGCGGACGCGGTAGAGGCCCTGCCCAAGTGGAGTCCGGGAGCCAATCGAGCCGCCTTGCAGAAAATCGCCTTTCATTCTTGGAAGGGTGGGCAACATCGTACCTGCCGCACCCGAAAGCGTCTTTGCTAGCGCATGGCTGGTTGATTGATGGTCCGATTGCGATCCGGCGCGAAGCAAAACCGAGCCGAGTACTGAGTGTGCCGAGTACTGAGTGTGCCGGGTACTGGGTTGTGCCGGGTACTGGGTTGTGGAGTCTGAGAGGTACTCGGCGTCTTTCGTGGTGGCAGGTACAACAAAGGCTCCTCCCTTCCGCATTCCCGTCATTTGTCATTGACAGTTTGAGTTCATTCATTAGAAAATCCCCTTTCCTGCGCGCTCGCTGGCCGAGCGCGCTGTCTGTCTGTCGAGAATCCGACTGTCAGAACCTGTCGAGACGCTGGCTGAAGAAGCGGCCAGGACCGAGCGTGCCCGTCGAAGGGTTGCCGGTCACGGAGGAATGAAGTGAAGTACAACGGCCCAAAAGTAAAGATGTCGCGCAAGCTCGGCGTGGCGTTGACCGACAAGGCGGAGAAGTACCGCGAGCGCAAACCCTATCCGCCGGGGCAGCACGGCATGCGCCGCCGCCGCCGCATGTCCAACTACGGCATGCAGCTTTTGGAGAAGCAGCGCCTCCGCTACCAGTACAACGTCTCCGAACGCCAGATCCACAACAGCTTCAAGCGCGCCAGCGCCATGAAGGGGGTCGTCGGCGAAAACCTGGTGATGCTGCTCGAGACGCGCCTGGACTCGCTCGTCAACCGAGCCGGATTCGCGCCCACCATTTACGCAGCGCGCCAGGTCGTTGGCCATGGGCACATCGAAGTGAACGGCAAGCGCGTTGACATTCCCTCCTACCGCGTCAAGCCGGGCGACGCCATCTCCATTCGCGCCAAGAGCCAGAAGTTGAGGATGTTCAACGAGAGCCGCGTCGCGGTGACTCTGCCTCCTTACTTGACGGTTGCCGACAACGGCTACGAAGCGACTCTGCTGCACTCGCCGTTGCGCGAAGAAGTGCCGGTCATCTGCGAAGAGCAGTTGGTCGTCGAGTTCTATTCAAGATAAGAAGTGACCAGTGACCAGTGACCAGTGACCAGTGACTGGTGATCCGCACCTCACATTTTCTGGCGTCACTCGTCACTCCGTCACCCGTCACTATCTAGATTCCGACCACCTGGGCAGCGGCAACCAGGATGGGTTACCTGTCACCCCCTGACCGTGCCTTCCAAGATCCAATTCGTCGTCAACCCGACTTCGGGGCGAGGGCGGTCGAGTGTTCGCATAGCCGACCTCAAGGACGCCGCCCGCAAGACCGGCGGCGACTTCTACATCACCAACAGTGCCGCCGACTTGCGTCGTGCCGTGGCCAACGCGCGCAACCAAGGCGCGGAGCGGATTGTCGTCGTGGGCGGCGACGGCTCGGTGCACCACGCGGTGCAGGAATTGGCCGAGTCGGAAACGGCCATCGCTCCGATTCCTCTCGGGCGGGGTAACGACTTCGCGACTTCGGTGGGCGTCTCCGGAGACTTCGATTCGGCCCTGACTACCGCAATTGAGGGGCGCATTCGCAGAGTCGATCTCGGCCGTGCCGGAAACGTCAACTTCGCAGTTCACTGTGGTGTCGGTATCGACAGTCTCTCGGCACGCCTCGCCAATCGACAGAAAATCTTTCGCGGCGCGTTGGGCTATCCGCTTGCCGCTGTTGCGGTCCTAGTGGGGTTCAAATCGCCCCGTTACACCATCGAGCACGACGGAGGCACCTGGGACGGCGAGGCGATGTCTTTCGTGGCGGCGAACTGCTGGCGCTTTGGCGCCGGCATGAAGATCGCGCCGGACGCCCGCGTCGACGATGGGCTGTTGGATCTCGTCCGCATCAAAAAGGCGTTCAAGCCACGGCTCATTCCTTTGCTCCTCAAGGTCTACGAGGGCAAGCACGTCGGCCACCCGGCGGTCGACATGATTCGCTCGAGCCGGGCCACGGTGCGCCTCGACCGGACGCTTCCGATGTACGGCGATGGGGAAGAGATGCTCAATGTGAACGACGATGGCGTCGAGATCCGAGTCTTGCCCAAAGCCTTGCGCGTCGCTGTTCCGGGTTGAGGCGAATATGCTCTCAAGCAAAGCCGCAGAGTAGGGGAGAGACCGGTTCGGCTAGCTGCTGGCGCCGAACCAGGTCAGCGCAGCGATCGCCAGGAACACGTACCAGGAAAAGTGTTTACCCCTCGCGCCGATGAGCGAGGTAAGGCAGCAGGCAACGAACATCACTGAGAAAAATCGCAGGCTCCAGACCGTTTGCTGAGTCAACGTCGCAAAAGCCAGAACGGCGATCCAAATGCCGATTCCCGCCCCAATCACCGTTGTCAGATGCCAGGTGAAGCGCAGGGTACTGCGCGCGAACGTTCGGCTGCCCAGCAGCCGCGGCAGTTCTCGTCGAAACAACGGTCCGAGGAGCAGCCGTTCTCCGAGATAGGAATGTGCGCCGCAGAGAGCCACGGTCAGCAATCCGGCGCTGAAAAGAAAGACATTCATAAACGATTGATCTCAAGCAAAGTTAAACCTGTCAAGAGGCCGGCCACTACGACGGAACGTGGTCCAAGTCGCGGGCGAAGAAAGCCTTCGCTGCCTGTTCGGGTACGCCGGTCAGAGCGTGAGGACCTTCGTCGGGAACCCACTCGTCGGGGAGATAGTTGGCGTAGGGCGCCCGTTTGAAGCGGTGGCCCAAAAGGGCGATGACCCCGGTATCCGTATCTGAACGAATCAATCGACCCGCCGCCTGCACGACGCGAGTCATTCCGGGAAGCACGAAGGCGTATTCGAAGCCCCGTTCGAACTTTTCTTCAAAGTGTTGTTTGAGCAGCTCGCGCTCGAGATTCACAGGAGGCAGGGCAGGGCCGACGACGGCAACCGCCTTGAGCATGTCTCCGGGGTAGTCGACTCCTTCCGCAAACACGCCTCCGGCAACCGCCAGGAGCAGAACATCGCCGGTGCCATCGCTGAGGTTCGCCAGCAGAGTTTCGCGGTCGGTGGCGGAATTGGCTTGTTCTTGTACGGCAATGCGCTTGCCACGCACCTGCACACGTGAGGCGATCTCGGCCAGAAACTGGTAGCTCGGAAACAGCGCCAGTGCGTTTCCGGGGATCTGCTCGGCGAAGGCGCTCAGGCGCTCAGCGATCAAACCGTAGTTATCCGGTCGATCTCGCCACAGCGTCGAGACGCCGTCGTCGACCACCAGCGCGCGATTCTCGGGTGGGAAGGTACTCGGTATGCGTTCGAAGGCGAACCGGTGGGGCTCGAGACCGAGCATGTCGCGGTAGAACTCAGGAGGCGACAACGTGGCTGACAAGCCGATGACGGCACGAGCCCTTTCGAGCACCCGCCGCAAGAAAGCACTGGGGTCGAGGCAAAGTATCTGCAGGCTGCGCTCGCTACCTCGCCTCCGCAGCACCCGGCTGAAACCCGATTCGCCACTCGATTCGCTGAGCGTGTCCATAAAACGCTGGAAGGCGTAGTACTGCTCGCGCAAGGGATCGTCGGCCGTCAGCGCCTTGGACGCACGTAGCGCCTCAAGGTGGTCGAGGAAGGCGTCGTCGAAGTCCGGGCGCAGCCGCGTCAACGCGTCTTCCGGGATCTCGCCTTCGACTTCTTCGATCGAGGGAACTTGATCCGCGAAGGCTGCGTTGACGGATTCGTCTACGGCGTCGGCGATGCGGCGCACCAGATGGGCGACCGCCGGACCGCTCGGGCCGTTGCCGGCGGCGAAGTCGGCCGCCTCCCGCAGCTTCGAGGCCGACAGTTCCGGGCTCCAATATCCACGAGCCCGTTCGACCAGATTGTGGACTTCATCGATGATCAAAATGCTGTCTTCGAGGTTGCCCTCGGGGCCGAAGTCGCGCAGCGAGATGTAGGGATCGAAAGCGTAGTTGTAATCGCCGACGATCGTCTGACAACGGCGCGATAGCTCCAAACTGACCTCGAAGGGACAGACCTCCCATTGGCCGGCCAGGTTGAAAATCTCGTCCGGGCGCACGTCGCCCGCCCCTTCGAGTTGATCGACGACACCGCTCGCGTGCAGTTTGGTGAAGTAGTCGCGGGCGAAACGGCAATAGTCCTCGTGGCAGACCACTTCGTCGTTGGCACACATGCGTGCCTTGGCGCGCAGTTGCAAGCTGGAAAAGGCACTTTCTGAGTTGAGCACCGCAAGCACTTTGAGTGCCATCTCCTGCTGCAGATTTTTGGCCGTCAGAACGTAAACGCGCAGATCCTGCTCGAGGGCTGCCTTGAGCGTCGGGTAAATAGTCGCTGCGGTTTTGCCCAGGCCGGTGGGTGCCTCAATCAACAGATGTTCACCGTGCTCGATGGCGCGGCTGGTGGCCTCGATGATGCTCTCTTGCCCTGGGCGCAGTTCGGTATGAGGGAAACTCAGTCGAGCGCCAGCCTCTGCGCGTTCGCGGCTGCGCTGCGCTTGGCGTTGTGCATCGCCGACCAGGCGCTGCAATCGCTTTCGAATCCAGCGGTCGACTGCGACCAGATCCAACTCGAGGTCCTCGACCTCTTCGCCATAGCCCGAGGTGTCGACGAGGACGAGTTCGGCGTCGACGGTTCCGGAGTCATCCTCTTGCGCCAACATCCAGGCGTAGGCTGCCGCCTGCTGCCGGTACATCTCCATCGTCGCCACCGACGGCGGCCGATCCCGGCGCACCGACTTGATTTCCTGTACGCGCTGCAGGTCGCCGTCTCGACGCAATCCGTCGATGCGGCCGCGCACCACCACTTCCCAACCCCGAACGGTGACAACGGCGCGAACGGGAACCTCACTCTGGTAAGTCGGATCCAGTTGGCGTTGTTCGTCCTGGTAGCGGGTGTGGATGGCTTGGCCGATCCACATGCGTTCGTAGCCGCCGCGCTGTCCGATATTGAGACTGCCGCGAGCGCCCGCTTCGAGCAGGTCGGCGACGGAGATCTCCAGCCGGCTGTTTTCGGCGTCGATGCGCACCGGCGCATTCTGCCAGGTCCCCGGCCCCCAGACACATCCACCCGCGGGGATGACGAATGTAGTGATGAAGTGACTGGTGACAAGTGACAGATCCCCGGCGTCGCCACACGTCACTACGTCACTCTCTCGGCGTCATCCCGGTGGGGGCTTGGGAGTGGGACCGGGATCCCCGCCCACCTCACTCCCACCCGCGGGGAAGACGAGCGGTGCGCCTGCGGCCGTGGCAGATCTTTGTCGTCGTCACTGGGGGTGGCAACGACAGCGCCACTTCGGTACCCTGCGTCAGTTGAAAGCGAGACCCTATGGCACAAACTATCGATTGGCCTGAAATCCCCAAAATCCCCAAGGTGGCGGGGCGTTTGCCCGTGTTCGCCTTGATCGTCCTGGCAGTGGTGCTGTTGTTCACCAGCTTCTACACCATTGAGCCGGAAGAAGTCGGCGTGGTGATGCGCTTCGGGCGCTTCATCGACACCACCGACCCTGGCTTGCACTTCAAGATTCCCTTCGGGATCGACCGCGTCATTCGTGTACCGGTTCAGCGCCAATTGAAAGAAGAGTTCGGTTTTCGCACCGTTGCTGCTGGTGTCCGCAGCCAGTTCCGAGGCGTTCCCGATGAGGCCTTGATGCTTACCGGAGATCTCAACGCTGCGGTCGTCGAATGGGTAGTGCAGTACCGCATCGTCGATCCCGAGCGCTATTTGTTCCGGGTGCGCAATGTCGAAGACACGTTGCGCGACTTATCCGAGGCGGTGATGCGCGAGGTCGTGGGCGACCGCACCGTCAATGAAGTGGTCACTATCGGTCGCCAGGAGATCGCCGATCTGGTGGAACAGCGTCTGCAGGCCGCCTGCAACCAGTACGAAACCGGCATCGAGATCGATCAGGTGGTACTGCAAGATGTCAATCCGCCGGACGAAGTCAAGGCTTCGTTCAACGAGGTCAACGAAGCGGAACAAGAACGTGAGACCTTGATCAATCAGGCTCAAGAGGCCTACAACCAACGCATCCCGAACGCCCGCGGTCAGGCGCAGAAGGCGATCGAGTCGGCGCGCGGCTACGCCCTCGACCGGGTCAACCGCGCCAGGGGTGAGGCGGCTCGCTTCGCCGACATCTATGCCGCGTACGCGAGAGCCCCCGAGGTGACGCGCAGGCGTATGTATCTAGAAACCATGGGCAAGGTGATCCCCTCGGCGGGAGAAAAAGTGGTTGTTGATGACGACCTCGACAGCGTGCTGCCACTGTTGAATCTGGGCGGCCAGACGCGGCAGGGAGGTGGCCAATGATTCGCGCCGCCCTGATCGCAGTCCTTTTGGTTCTCGCCTTGGTGTTCAGTGGCGCGATCTACGTCGTCAACGAGCGGGAACAAGTCATCATCACCCAGTTCGGTGAGCCGGTCGGAGAGCCGATCACCACCCCCGGTCTTAAGTTCAAAGTTCCGTTCATCCAGAAAGTCCATCGCTTTGACAAACGCTTCTTGGAATGGGACGGCGACCCCAACGAGCTGCCGACCCGAGACAAGCGGTTCATCTGGGTCGACACCTATGCGCGCTGGCGTATCACCGATCCCCTCAAGTACTTTCAGCGTCTCTTCAATGAGCGCGGCGCGCAAACGCGACTCGACGACATCCTCGACGGCGAAACCCGCAATGTCATCGCCAGCCACAATCTGGTCGAGGTGGTACGCCTGTCGAACCGCGAGCCCCTGGAGGACGAGTCACAGCCCGAGGCCACCGGGACGCTGGAGGAAATTGCTCGTGGCCGCGAGCAAATTCGCCGCGAGATTCTGGCCAAGGCGCAAGCCCGCACCGGCGACCTCGGCATCGAGATTCTCGACGTGCAGTTCAAGCGCATCAACTACACCGAGGCGGTGCGCCACACCGTCTACGAACGCATGATCGCCGAGCGAAAACGCATCGCCGCTCGCTTCCGCTCGGAGGGACAGGGGGAAGCCAACCGCATCCTCGGTGAGATGGAGCGCGATCTCAAGGAGATCGAATCTGAAGCCTACCGGCAGGCACAGGAAATCGTCGGTGCCGCCGATGCCGAGGCGACGGAGATCTACGCTCGCGCTTACGACCGCAGTGGAGACTCGCGTCAGTTCTACCAGTTCCTCAAAACACTGGAGACGTTGGAATCCACGGTCGATGAGGAAACCACATTGGTCCTCGGCACCGACGGTGAGATGTACCGCTTCATAGAGAACTCGCGGTAGCCGCGCGGACGGTTGAACGGGAAACAGGACACCCCACGCCACCGGTCAAGGAGAGGGAATGAACCTAGTTAGTGGTCTCGGCCTAATTACGCTGCTCGGCATTGCTTGGCTAATCTCCTACCACCGCAAGGACTTTCCCCTTCGCACCGTCATTTGGGGGATGGGGTTGCAGTTGCTGTTTGCCCTCATCATCCTGCGGCAAGACTTCTGGAGTTTTGCCGGCATGGTGATACTCGGGTTATTGATGCTGGCTTTCATTTCCCGCCCTGGCGGCCAACGCATCGATCCGCTGGCGTTGGCGACAACGGCTCTGCCCGCGGTGGTCGTGGCGGCAGTGGCCGGATTCGCAGCACCGCAGCTTCTTCTACCGCTGATCGGCGTGTTACTGCTCCTCATGGTGGTCAACGCCTTTTGGACTCGGCAGGCCAGTTGGCAACGTTACGCGGCCTGTGGCGTGGTCGCCTCAGGTGTCGCTCATCTGATCGCCAACCAGATCACCGGTCGCGACATTTTTTCGGTGCTCTCGGACAAAGTTGCTTCTTTTCTCAATCTTTCGGATTACGGCGCGCGCTTCCTTTTCGGCAACTTCGCCGATCCTCAGCACTATTTTCCGTCGGTCGACACTTGGCCCGGTTTCGGCTTTCTTTTCGCCTTCAAGGTGCTCCCGACGATCGTCTTTTTCGGCGGGTTCATGGCGGTCCTGTATTACTTGGGGGTGATGCAGAAGGTCATCGAAACCGTCAGCCGCTTCGTGCGCTGGACGATTGGGACGTCGGGTGCCGAGACGCTGTCTTGCTCGGCCAACATGTTCGTCGGCCAGACCGAGGCGCCGCTGCTCATTCGCCCGTTTTTGCCGGGAATGACCAAATCAGAACTCTTGACCGTCATGGTGGGCGGCTTCGCCACCATCGCGGGAGGCGTGCTGGCCGGCTACATTGGAATGGGAGTCCCGGCGGGGCACCTGATCGCCGCCAGCGTCATGTCGGCTCCGGCTGCACTCGTTGTCGGAAAAATCATTTACCCGGAGAAAGAACACTCGGAGACGGCGGGTGACGTCTCCTTGCCCGAAATTGAAGCTGGCGACAATGTCATCGAGGCGGCGGCTTCGGGCATCACCGACGGACTCAAACTGGCGGTCAATGTCGGTGCCATGCTGCTTGGCTTCATCGCCCTGATTGCCGTCGTCGATGTGTTCTTCAACTTCGTCGACGGCTGGGTCGACGGGCGCATGCTGGGCGGCGAGTACGTCGAGTACGGATCCGGCGGCCTATCTCCGGTAGTCGGCGAGTACAAAGGGTTCTTCCCGGGCTCGCTGCAGACGCTGTTCGGCACCATCTTGGCGCCTCTTGCCTGGTTGATGGGCGTGCCGTGGGCCGATGCCGCCAAGGTCGGCAACCTGCTGGGCATCAAGTTGTCGCTTAACGAGTTCGTCGCCTACGGTACCCTCGGTAGCTACATTCAGAATGAAGCGCTTTCCGACCGCGCGACGATCATCTCAACCTACGCTCTGTGCGGGTTCGCTAACTTCTCTTCGATCGGCATTCAGCTCGGCGGCATGTCCGCCATCGCCCCGGAACGGCGTAGTGACCTCGCCAAGGTCGGCCTCAAGGCGATGATCGGCGGCGCCATCGCGTCCTGGCTGACGGCGACCATCGCCGGTTTGCTGATTTCGTAGCCGGCTTTACACTGCGGTGGGCGGATCTAGGTCTGTCGTTTCGAGTTCTATCGGCGCAGCTTCGACCACATCGGATGGAAGCGGCCGCTGATCGCTGACTCAGGAACATAATCGATCCGCGCATTGTTTCTTGATGCGAGATGCCGCAGACGCCTGAACTACCCATGACCAGACGCAACGTCGATTTTCGCCAGTTACTCACCAAGATCGAAGAAGTGGTCGACATTGGTATGGGCACCGTCGTCGACGAAGAAAAATCTCTGCGCGAGATTGCCGCCGCGGTGGTGGCGGAGTTTCGCGACGAACTCGGCATCACCGGCTCGCGCGTCTATCGCAGAGACGGCAAGAATCACTACCGCCTGATCGCGACCTTTCCCGACGACGATGGCAACCGCGGGCTTCGCGTCGCCGCGGAATATCCACCGATCGAGCTGGCGATCTGTAATCGCGTCATTTACATGGGCAAGGGAGATCCCCGCACCGACCTGGAGTTGGAAGAGAAGCTCGGAGTCGAGGAATTCGCCGCCATCGAGATCGGTGGCGAGGCGTTCATCGTTGCCTTCGACACTGCCGAAGACGTCAACTCAGATGACGTCGTCTACGCGCTGGGCGTTCTTCGCCACTCCATCAACGACAAGCTGCGTAGCGAGCGCATCGCCGATGTACTGGCGGAAGCCAAACGCATTCAGACCTCGATCTTGCCTAGGCGGGTGCCCAAGTTTGGGGCATTCGACTTCGCCGCTCGCAGTGAGCCGGTGGATGTCGTCGGTGGAGACTTCTACGATTTCATTCCCATGAGCGACAAGATCATGGGGACCGCTATCGCCGACTCCTCCGGGCACGGCCTCGCCGCTGCCCTGCAAGTGCGCGACATCCACATGGGCCTGCGCATGGGTTTGTCGCGCGACTTCAAGATCGTGCGCACGGTCGAGCGCATGAACTACATCATTCACCATGGAGCTCTCACCAGCCGTTTCGTGTCGATGTTCTACGGCGAATTGGAACGCAACGGGCTGTTCATTTTCGTCAACGCCGGGCATCCGCCGCCGCTATTCATCGACGAGGTCGGTACCGTGCGGCAGATGCAGGCGGGCGGGCCTGTGCTCGGCCCTCTGGCCGAGGCCACCTATGAACGAGGCTTCGTCAACATGAGGCCCGGCTGCACCATTGTCATGGTGACGGATGGCATTCTGGAAGCCGAGAGCCCAGAAACCGGGGAGGAGTTCGGGATGGAACGCCTTGTCGCTACAGTCGAGGGATGTCGCGACTGCAGCGCCCAAGATGCGGTGGACCAGATTTTCGCCAACGTCGACGAGTTCTTGGATGGTCGCCCTCTCGCCGATGACCGTACTGTTGTTGTCATCAAACATCCCATTGACGACGGCGAGTCAGCGAGCGCGGCCGGTTGAAGCCTCTTCCACAATCCTTTTATCGGCGATCTTCCCTCGAAGTGGCGCGCGACCTGCTGGGCCGGCATCTGGTGCGCGAGGTCGGCTCCGCCATCACTGTTTTGGAAATCACCGAGACCGAGGCTTACTTGGGTGCGATCGACCCGGCCAGTCACGCCTCTTTTGGACGCCGTACACAGCGCGTTGAGCCGATGTACGGCCCGCCGGGCCGTTCCTATGTTTACTTCGTGTACGGCATGCACTGGTGCTTCAATGTGGTCTGCGGCGAGGAAGGCGTCGCTGACGCGGTATTGGTCAGGGCCGGTCGACCGGTTCAAGGTGAGGCCACGATGCGCCGCCGCCGCGGGCTGAAGGCCGGTTCCGACTCGGGTCGGTTGGCGGGTGGCCCGGCCATGCTCTGTCAGGCCATGGCGATTGACGGACGGTGCAATCAGCGCGGGCTTCAAGGCCGAGGTTTACACCTGGCTCCCGGGCGCCTGGTGCGTGAAGACCGGGTCGTGCATGGTCCCCGAGTGGGGGTGGACTATGCGGGGGAGGCGAAGGAATGGCCGCTGCGCTACCGCTTGGCTACACCGGCTGCAGTGGAACTCGGTCGTCGCGTCGGCGAGTGATCTCGATTGCGTCTTGGGGTCGAACAACGCCTCCCTTGAGCACAATCGCCATGATCCCGGCTTTGCGGATTAGGTTCCCGTCATCGTCGATTTCCAGCACGGCCTTTCTGAGCCCTGGCGCGAACCGGTCGAGTTGCCGGCAAGGATTGCGCAGACCGGTGATCTCAATGACGGCGTCCTCGCCAAGGCGCAAGCGGTCGCCAGCCGACAAACCCAGCAGATCGATTCCACGTGTCGTGATGTTCTCGCCCATCTGGCCGGGGCGGATGTCAAAGTCGCGCACTCGCAACTCGTCGAAGAGTTCGGCGTGAATGAGGTGCACTTGACGCAGGTTGGGCGCATCACCGAAGCGGAGGAGCCGCGATCGGTGCTGGACCCGAACCCCGGCGTGAGCGTCGCCCTCGACTCCGCGGCCTTGTAGAAGGTGGATACTGCTTTGAGGAGATTTAGAGAAATTGTGACTTGGGCACGAGCTGACCGCCACGACAACCGCTTGGCCAGTGCTCACAAACCGTCTACGCTCGTTCAAGAACAAACCTCGTCACTTCCGGTCTGACGTTGAAGCGAACTTTGGTGAGGTGGCCGACGCCGCGATTGACATAAAGACGACGACCGTTCCCTAGCTCGAATGCGCCGGCGGTGTAGCGTCGATTCTGAACTGGCAACAACGGAGGTGGAAGAAACGGCGGTTTGCACTGTCCGCCATGGGTGTGTCCGCTCAGGATCCAACCGCGGAATGAATCCCAGCCGTCGAGATCGACGCTGTCTGGGTTGTGGCTCAAGGTGATCGCCGGTCTCTCCGGTTGGTAGTTTCGCAACGCTTTCATCACATCGAATCGATCGGCCCAAAGGTCGTCCAGGCCGATGATCTGCAGACCGTCGACCTCGCCAATCTCATTATGGAGCATACGAATCCCCGTTCGGGCGAGTATTTCTGACAGTCGCTCGGCGATATCGACATGGGCCCAGTTCGGACCGTAATCGTGGTTGCCGAGAATGCCGAAAGTCGCAGTGTGCCCCAGGGGAGCGTTGCGCAGGAGTCGCTCGGCTTGACCAAAGATCGAAGGCCCGTAACTGATGAAGTCGCCGGTGTACACGACGATGTCGGGGCGCAAGTCGTTGACGATTCGGAAACAGCGTTCAACATAAGAGTCGGATACGCGCGTCCCGATATGGATGTCGCTGATTTGGACGAGGGAGCGGCCAGTGAGTCCCGCCGGCAGATTCGTGATGGGAAGCGTCCGACGAACGACCTGTAACCACTCCGGCTCGAGCTTGAAGATATAGGCGGATCCCAGGGCTACGGAGCAGGCCGATCCGAGTAGGAGCCTCCTTCGAGAGAATGCTGCTCTACCCATTGGCTCCAATTGCATCAGAGCCTGGTAATTCGCTCGTGGCCGCCTTGAAAAAGGCTCAACTGATGGAAGGATCAGTTTTCGAGGCAATGGAGATAATCGATGCGGTCAACGACGCAACTAGTTTCTCGCCACCATCGGTCGTCGCAAAGACATCGGCGTCGCACACGGTCACCGTGCGGCCCGACTTCTTGACCCGAGCGACGGCGTGGAAGTGGTCGCCTTGGGCCGGAGCCAGCAAGTTGATCTTGTATTCGATCGAGAGCACGTCCGTTCCCGGCGGCGTGAGGCTGTAGGCGGCGTAGCCACAAGCGCTGTCGGCGATCGCAGCGATGGCTGCGGCGTGCATGAACTTGTGCTGTTGGGTAAAGCGCTCGGAGTAGGGCATGTCGATGCGCACCGAGCCCGGCCGGATGTCGCGGATGCTGGCTCCCAGGGTGGTCATGAGCTCCTGCTCTGTGAAGCTCTTACGAACCTTGACTTCGAAGTCAGGATCCCGGGGCTGAAACATCGGATTGTCGCTCATGCGGTCACCTGGGCCTGGTCGTTACTCTGAATTCCAACGCCAGAATTCCAGGCCAGAACTTCAGCGCCAGAGTCTATCTATAGGTTGTCCTCGATTGTGGTTTGAGGAGATGGACGCCTGGTAGGGTGCGGCGCGGCAAGAAATGAATGTTTGCGGTGGAACACATGAAGAGAACACTCGCCATCGTCGTACTGCTCGCGCTTGTTCTTGTAGCGTGGCTGATTGCCGCCCGGAACGACAAGTTAGCTGACGTAGCTGCACCTGAGATAGCAAACCCCAAAGAATCCTCGGATGACACTGTGTTCTGTGACGAGTCTGGCAACCGCTACGCGTCGGAAGCGGAGGCGCGCGCAGCGGGCCTAGCCGACACACAGTTTGGAGCCACCTTTTGCTCGGAGTATCAAGCGGGGCTCCATCCAAGCTGGGACCTGAATCAGGACGGCCTCAACGACTGCGAGGACGACGGCTCATGCGACCACACCGTCGATTACTCGCAGCCACGACCCTAACCGCCTTTACCTGAGGGCCCCTTGCAGGGTGGCGTCGCCGGGCACGGCTGCGAGAGTGAACGATTCTCCGGGCCTCGGCACTCGGCAGGGAATGCATTCGTCGTCGCCGTCACATTGCCGACAGCTTGGAACTCGTTGACTGCTGGTGTGGTGGTAAATCAACACCTGCGCCGCTTGTGGCAGAGCCTGGCGCCTGAGTGCGGTTTCGTAGAGCCATGGAGAAATGAAGAGTACGTCGACCGTGGGTTGTGCACGCAGGGCGTCCAGCTCTTCGGTGTCTCCTGTGAGGTAGAAGCTGACGTCACCCCAATTCACGCGGTACGAGTAGTGCTCCACCGAATGAGGTGTTTCTATCGGACGGACCGTGACTCCCGGGAGGCGGACTTCAGGTTCCAAGGGGAGCACATTCCGCGACCCCAGTTCGATCAGCACGCTAGCCGGACCGATCACAGTGCAGCCGATACGGGACACCAGTTCGGCGGCGAAGTGATCGCGGTGGCCGTGGGTGATGAGGCAGTAGGAGTTGGGCGTGGGTTCGAGCACAGACTCGTCGTACCGCATGTAGCCGTGAGCACCGGATTGGTAGGGGAAGTCGGTGTAGAGGGTGGTTCCGCCGTCGGAGATCTTGAAGGCCTGGTTGCCGAGGAAGGTGGCTGTGATGGGCTCGCCCGCGAGTGCGGCCGCGGCTGCCAGCAGCGGTATCGCAGGTAGCGAAAACAACCGATGTTGCCTAGACACGCAGATAACCGTTGTCGTCGATGGCTGTTATCTGCAAACTAGGAGCACTCCAAGTCAGAAACAATCACGCTACCTCCTCGTTTTTCTAGTTTGAAGTGGATAGGCCCTGGCTCAAAACGGCACATCATCAGCTCGAGGATCGCAACCGATTGCGAGTTGCGAAGTGAAAAGCGTTGGGGTCGAATCTCGGGGTCACCTGGAATAACGTTGATGCGCTGATAAGGGCCGATGTCAAATTGGAGCGAATTCACCGCGTCGATCTCTCGACGAGAAGCTCCCACCTCGGTCAGTTGAGCGGTCGACACCGGATTGGAGGGAAACAGGAGAATCACGGCACTTCCCTTCGTGTCCATAGAGCAAGTCGCTTCGGAAGCCGGTTCCGTTGATTCGGCAAGTTCCCGTGCGCGCTCAATGAGGCATGTGCCAAGCTTATCGGTCGCGTCCGGCCAGGACGTGATGACCGCGAGCGCTGAAGCAACGACGCAACCACTTGTCAAGGCGGCCAGAAGAGCAGCCTGCAGAGCGATCTTTGGCACCGGGTATGTGCCTCGCCGAGCTTTACAGAGCAACGCGTTCTCCTGCAGCAGCGATGTCGTGACCCGCGGCCGAGATCGATCGTCTCGCTTTGCCCTCCCACAACGCCGGATTGCTGTGGTTGAAATGAATGAACCGCACCTTTGCTTTCTCATCGGCTGGTAGATCAGCGAAGCGCTCCATACTGTGGACGATGAAAGGATGGGGAAACCCGGACATGTCGCGGCCGGGAAGTTCGTTGCCGTCGAAGAACGTCGCGTCGAGGTAGGCGACATCGGCCGAGGCGATGAGGTCTTCGATGCGGGTACCCATCTCGTCGAGCTCTTCCCAACTATCGATGTCAGGAATGAAGAGAGCCGATTTCTCTGGCCCGTCGATGCGGTAGCCGACAACCTCAGAGTATTCCTGGCGGTGGGGAACTAGGAACGGGGTGACTGACAACCGGTCGTTGAGCCGGACTGCATCGCGGGAGGGCGCAAGGCCCTCCCCTACGGCGTGGGCCAAAGGTCGGAGTTCGATGTTGTTGTAGTTGACCAACTGGCTCCAGGGTCCGTTGGTGGACAGGTATTCGGCCATCCGGGGCATGGTGTAGACCGGGACGCGATTCGCCCCCATCACCTCGTGCCCCAAGTGCATCAGGCCGGTGTAATGGCCGATGTGCGCATGGGTGAGGAAGATCCCGTCGAGGTCGCGGGGATTGTCCGACGGGGCGACCTCCTGCAAGTGGCGAAACTGCAGTGGGAAGTCTGGCGTGGCTTCGAAGATCCAGCGTTGGTTGGTTGCGGGGTCAACTAAGCCAAGGCTGACCACACGGCGTTGATATTGGGGGTCATTCCAGCCGGGGTGGTCCTCCGTCCCCGCTTGCGGCACCCCACCGTCTTGAGCGGTTCCGAGGACGACTAAGTAAGGAGCCGGTTCGGCCTCTGGATCTTCGGCGCTGACGGCGAGTGGCAAACCCAGGCCGAGAACGAAAAGATCGAGAACAAGGAGATATCGAAGGAGTCTCACGGAGCGATTCTAGATCCAGACTCGGTCTTTAGATCCAGGCTTGGTCTCTAGATCCAGGCCCGGTCTCTAGATCCAGACCCGGTCTCTTGATCCATACCTGGTCTTTAGATCCAGGCTTGGTCTTCCACCGCAACGGTGCGCTCGTCGATGACGTTTCCGGTGTTGGCCGTGGACTTGGGTTCGATCAGCATGACCTCAGTATCCGGCGTGGCGACGGGAAGGTGCTCAACTCCCTTGGGCACCACGAACAACTCACCTGGATCGAGGCTAACAATGCGGTCGCGTAGGTGCAGATCGAGGTGCCCAGAGACCACCAGGAAGAGCTCGTCTTCGGTGTCATGGGCGTGCCACACGAACTCTCCTTCCAGTTTGACCAGTTTGATTGTACTGACCGTTGGTCTCCCCGACGATCTTGGGCGACCAGGTTTCGGTGAACTGAGCGAACTTGTCCGCAAGCTGAACTTTCTCGCGCACCGTCATTCTCCGGAATCGATCGTAACTTCGGTCTTGACCGAGTTGGCGATGAAGCAATTGCGGTGTGCCGATTCGTGGAGTCGTTCGAGATCTTCCGCCGAGACCTCGACCCCGTCATCGAATACAACTGTGGGTCGAAGCTTAACGCGGTTGAGGACCAGTTTGCCTTCCTCGTTCTTCTCGAGGTGACCAACCGCTGAATCGTCATAGCGCGCTACCGGCAGCCGCTTTTTGGCCGCGATCGCCAGGAATGTGAGCATGTGACAGCTCGAAAGCGCCGCCACCATCGCCTCCTCCGGGTCGACCGCCCCGGTGCCGCCCTTGAAGTCGGGGGCTGCCGATGCCGGCACTTGAACCCCCTCGCTGAAGTGCCAGGTGTGGTCGCGGGAGTAGGTGTCGTAATCGAAGTCGTCCCTAGTGCGGTTCCACGAAATCATGGCTCGGTGTTCTGACATTGTCTTTCTCCAATTTGAGATGCTCGGAAGCCGGCTCGCAAGAGCCTGCCTTCGGAGCCCTTCGCGGCCAGCCTACCTGAGCCGACGGCTGACTAGGTCCGTGGCGGGGCGTCGCCGTCGAAAAACCAGTGCCAGACTTCTTGGTGGGCGGAACGACAGGCCGTGAGCCAGTCAGAAGCCGCGTTCAGCGGCTCGCCCAAATAACAGAAGTCCCGATCTCCCGGCGCTCCGACATGGGTTCTTTGGCGCCAGCTTTCGGCGTAGTTCACCCCATAGGAACTATCCGGGTCGGCCGCCACCTCTTTGTAGGCGACTCGAAATGGAGTGCCGGAGAGGATCTTACGGTAGACCGCGTCGGTAGCCGCCGCCGCCGGTAGAACGGCCTGCTTGGCTAGGTCACGATCGACCTCCAGCCCGCGCAGCACGGCCAGCATTGCTTTTAACGCTTTCCTCGTGGATAGCACGCCGTCTAAGAAGGGCTCTTTGGTCAATTGTAGGTCGCGGTGATACCCGGCGCCGACTCCGGCGTAGATTTCGGCGACTTGTCCCGCATAGCCACGGCAACGTGTCGCGGTCGCCCGAATGATCTCCAAGGCATCTGGGTTCTTCTTGTGCGGCATGATGCTGGAGCCGGTTGCCGTCTCTTGGGAAAGCCGAACGATTTCGGTCTCGTCGCGGGAGAAATCGATTAGGTCGCGGGCCAGACGAGCGCTGTCCGTAAGAATGGAAGCTGCGACGTTGAGCACCAGTGCTTCGCTGCGGCCGCGGTCGTTTTGAACCGCGAGAGTGTTGCGCTGGATGCCGCCGAAACCCAACCGTTGAGCGACGGCGGCGCGATCCAGGTCGACGGCGACGCCGTAGCCGGCGGCGCTGCCCAGCGGTGATCGGTTGACATGTTTGTAGGCGGCCGTAAGCCACGGCAGATGATCTAAGAAGCCTTCAGCATAGCCGGCGCAGAAGTGGCCGAACGTCGTTGTCATTGCCTGCCGAGAATGCGTGCGGCCGCTGATCGAAGTCTCCGCGTGCTCGACGGCCAGATCGCCAAGGACGTTGACGATCTCGATCAGATCGGCAGTCACTTCGACGAGTTGTTCTCGCGCCCATAGGCGGAGGGCGGCGATGACCTGATCGTTGCGGCTGCGTCCGGTATGAATCCTGCGACCCGCATCGCCTAGCTTGTCGGTGAGGCGGTTCTCGATCTCAGTATGGCAATCCTCATGATCGGGGCTGATGGCAAACTCGCCCGCGATCGCGTCGGCCGCGATCGCCCGCAATTCTTCCTGCAATCGAGCGAATTCCGAGGCCGACAAGAGATCGATTCCTTGCAGCATCGCCGCGTGGGCGGCGCTCGCCAGGGCGTCGTACGGCACCAAGTGGAGATCCCACTGCGGGTCGCGACCGACGGTCAATTCCGCCACCGACCGGTCAAATAGATGTCCTCGATCCCAAAGTCTCACGATGGCTGTCCTGTGGCGGAAATGATCCTGTGTGCCTTCAGTCGGAGTGAGTTCACGCGGATGAATCCTTTCGCATCAGTGGCGTCGTAGCCACCTTCCAAGTCCATTGACGCGAGGTTGGCGTCGTACAGGGAGCTGGTGGAACTGCGCCCAAGCACGATGACGTTGCCCTTGTAAAGACGCAAACGAACCTCGCCATCGATGAGCTCTTCCGACTTGGCGAAGGCGTTGCGGATGAAGTCCATTTCGGGACTGAACCAGAACCCGTTGTAGATCAGTTCCGCAAATTTGGGTGAGAGAGTATCCCGCAACCGCTGCACCTCCCGATCCATCGCCACGCCCTCCAGGTCGCGAAGAGCATGGTGGAGAATGGTCCCCCCGGGAGTCTCATATACACCGCGCGACTTGATTCCCACAAAACGATTTTCGACGATGTCAATGCGGCCGATTCCGTGGCGCCCGCCGAGGTCATTGAGTCGCTCGAATAACTGCAGTGGATCGGTCGTTTCGGTGCCATCTTCGACCAGTGCGATAGGCCTAGCGTCGCGGAACCAAATCGTAATGTCTTCGGGTGTGTCGGGGGCGTCGAGCGGTGACATCGTCAACTGGTACATGTCTGCGGGTGGGGCCATCTGAGGGTCTTCCAGCACTCCGGCTTCATAACTGCGGTGCATGATGTTTTCGTCGGTGCTGTAGGGCTTGGAGGCGGTTGCTTCGACATCCAAGCCTTGCTCCTCGGCGTATCGCAGCAGGTCTTGCCGCCCGCGAAACCGATTCAAAAACTCCCGATCTTTCCAAGGAGAGATGATCGAAATATCTGGATCGAGACTGGCGTAGGCGAATTCGAACCGAACCTGGTCGTTGCCTTTGCCGGTTGCGCCGTGCGCGACGAACTTTGCGCCGCAACTCTGCGCGGTACGAACCTGGTGCTGAGCGATGAGAGGTCGCGCCAGAGCCGTCCCCAGCAGATATCTGTTTTCGTAGACAGCGTTGCCAGCGATTGCCGGGAACACGAAGTCACCGACGAACTCTTCTCGGAGATCGGCCACGACGACGGCGGAAGCCCCCTGGGCCGCTGCCCGCTCTGCGGCGGTGGCAAGGTCCTCTCTTTGCCCGACGTCAGCGAGGAAAGCGACGACGTCATAACCCTGGTTGCAGAGGTAGCGAAGGATGCAAGCCGTGTCGAGGCCGCCACTGTATGCGAGAAGTGCTTTTTTTGCGCTCATAAAATGGGTCCAATTTGAGAATCGAGTGGAAAAGGAAGATGCTTAAACGCCTTGCCGGTGGGACCGTAGCCGGACGCGGTTTGTCCCTGCCCGTGGAGTATCCACCGGGTCGTCAGCAGCCCTTCGGCACCGACCGGCCCGCGGGCATGAATTCGGGCGGTGCTGATCCCCACCTCTGCTCCCAGGCCGAAACGGTATCCGTCGGCGAAACGCGTACTTGCATTGACGAAGACGGAAGTGGAATCGACCGCGTTGACGAATGCAACCGCCGAGTCCGGGTCGTGGGTGACGATGGCGTCGGTGTGGCCGCTGCCGAATTCGTTGATATGACGAATTGCATCGGCTGTGGAGTCGACCGCGCAAACAGACAACACCAGGTCTCCCCATTCGGTTGAGAAGTCGTTTGGTCCCGCGGCTTTTGCCCAGGGGATGAACTGTTGACATTGCGGGTCGGCGCGTAGTTCGACTCCGCGCTGGTTGAGCGCTTCTGCGACAGGCCGGATGCGAGGCAAGAAGTTCTGGTGGATGATGAGGCACTCGACCGCATTGCATGCGGACGGATAGTCGCATTTGGCGTCGACAACGATCGCGGTTGCGGTTTCCACGGACGCGGACTCGTCGATGTACAAGTGGCAGATTCCATCCGAATGGCCCAGAACTGGGATGCTGGTGGACTTTTGAATCTCCTGGACCATCTCTTTTGAGCCCCTGGGAATGACCAGGTCGGCCGAATCCTCCTGTCGCAACAATTGGTAGGCAGCGTCTCGGGTGGTGATTAGCTGGATCACGCTCGGATCGAGCCCGGCTCCGCCAAGCGCCTGCCCCAAGCAGTCGGCGAGAATGGTGTTGGATTCGGTCGCTTCCTTGCCGCCCTTGAGAATCACCGCGTTGCTAGTGTGCACGGCTAGGGAGCCGATTTGAATGAGCGCGTCGGGACGGCTCTCGAAAATCACCAGGAGCACGCCGATCGGTGTCGTCACTTGCCTCAGGTGCAGGCCATCGTCAAGCAACGTATGTTTCAGCGTCTTGCCGATGGGATCCTCCCCGCCAGCCAAATGGCGAATGCCGTCGATCAGACCTCGAATCTTGGCCTCTGTCAGCTTCAATCTTTGGATCAAGCTGTTGGAGAGGCCGGCTGACGTAGCGCCGGCGAGGTCGCGTTGATTTCGTTCGAGGATCTCCTCCATACGTTGATCGAGGATTCGAGTGAGTTCGTCCAGCGCCAAGGAACGCTGCGCCCTGGGAGCGCTCATGAGGTTTCTTTGCGCCCCACGCACGAGCTCGATGAGCGAGTCGTCGCAGTTCCTCATTGCACGCCCCTTTTTTGGTTGGAGATCAATGGCGGTACCCAAGTCCCGATGGTTTCGCCGGCGAGTACGTGGGAGAGCGTGGCCGGATTTTCCCCGTTGGCGATCACCGCCGCGCACCCGTGACGACTCGCAAGCACAGCCGATCGGATTTTGCTTTGGATGCCGCCGCGCCCACCGATCGAAGTCGTGTTGCCTTCGATGATGACGGGTTGACTTTCGTCCAGAATAGGGACGATCTGGGCCGATGGTGATGCGATGGGATCGCGAAAGAAGATCCCCGCCACCGAAGTCAAGAGGATCAAGAGGTCGGCATTGAGTGCGATGGCGAGGGAGGCCGCGAGCGAGTCGTTGTCGAGAAACGCGTCGTCACCGCGGCCATGAGTCAGGGCGTCATTCTCATTGACCAAAGGGAGGACGTCGCGTTGGAGCATGCTCTCGATCGTCGCCAGTAAGTCGAGCTTGCGCGTGGTCTCGTCGATGTCTCGGCGCGAAACCAAGAGCTGTCCGCACCGCACGCCGGCGGCGGATAGCGTTCTGTAGAACGAAGCGACCAAGCGGCTCTGCCCCAGAGCCGCGGCGGTGGAGTGGTCGGTGCTGTCCAGATTCTGAGGCGATATTCCCATCAAGTCGCAGCCGGTTCGAACCGCACCGGAAGTCACCAATACAACTTGTCGCCCGTTTTGAAGTGAGCCTGCGGCCGTGGCGGCGTAGCAGCGAATCTGCGATTCGACGGAACGATCTTTGCCGAACAGAACGCCCGAGCCGATCTTGATCACAATGCGTCGCGCCGAGAGGACTCGCTCTCGGGTCTGTATGTGGTCGGTCTCGATCTTTGCGACATTCGTGTTCATAAGTTCTCCTGACAAAAAAAAGAGCCCCTAGCTGAGCTAGGGGCTCCTGATCCACGATTTTGGTTGTGAACTACGGGCTTACGCTAGCTCCCTGGAGATGCAGCGATGAACGTCGCACGCGTCGCAGACGGGTGGAGCCGAACAGGTTTCGCGTCGAGGAGCTAGGCACGGGCGCGATCCTACTGAAGGCCGATGAAAAGAGGCAACCCCGTTCGTGGCTCAATTTTGGCGGTCGCCTTTTAGGCTCTCGCTTTCGTCGTCCCGGTCTGTCCCTGATAGTGACTTCCCGAACCCTCTTCGCCGTAGGCAACTTCCGGCTCTTCTTCCATGGCGATGAAGATGAGTTGGGCGATGCGCCGCCCGGCATCGAGAACGAAGGGTTCCGGGCCGAGGTTCTGCAGTTCGAGGGTGATCTGACCTTCGAAACCCGGGTCGCACCAACCGGCGAGAGAGTGGTTGATCCACAGCCGCCCGAGGGTGGATTTGAGCTTCAGATCGCAGGCGACATCGCGTGGAATCTTGACGTACTCCATGGTCGAGGCGAGCACGACCTCGCCGGGAAAAAGCTTGACTGCTTCGCTAGTGAATTCGGCCGGGTCGCGGGTGGGGCAGATCCAGTGGTCGCTGACGCGAACGTCGTAGCTGGCGGCGTTGACCTGCTCGGGCGTGAACGGGTCCGCGCCGCCTTTTTCACCCCATTGGCGGATCCAGCGGTCGGGTTTGATCATGGCGGGATCTTACCCGCTGAACGTGCCTCGTAGGGGCGGGGCCCTTGGACGCCGCCGCTCAGGGCGAGCTCGCCCGTCCTAGGGAGCCCGCAAGGGGCTCCCCTACGACCCCAATGTCGTCCCGAGCGCAGTCGAAGGGGATGGGTTGGGGTGGTCTCAAACCTCCCACCCCCAGGTCTTTCGACTCCCTCGCTACGCTCGGTCGCTCAAGACGACAACGACGATAGGGAAGGGCCTTGTCTTCCAGATCCCGCATTACCCTCGCAGCGCGACACCTCAATGTCATCCCGAGCGGAGTCGAGGGATCTGGGTGGGGGTGTTGCAGCCCAAGGCTCGATCGACCTTCCAACCGCCCATCCCCAAATCCTTCGACTCGCCGTTTCGCGGCTCGCTCAAGATGACATGGGTAGAGGCGGGGCTGATCCTCGCCCAAGGGAGCCCACAAGGGGCTCCCCTACAACCGAGAATGATCGGCGTTCTGGGCGTCGGGGGGCCGGGATCACTCCGTCGGATTGCCGTCGGCGTCGAGGCGCACCACCTTGCCGAAGTCGAGTTCGCGCACTCCGCTTTCGACTTGTGCGAGGTCGCCGATGACGACCCAAAACAGCTCGTCAGGGCGGATGAACTTGGCGGCTGCGGCGGCGAGGTCGTCCTCTCGCAGGCCGCTGACGTTGGCCGAGTAGTTGTAGAAGTACTCCGGATCGTAGCCGTAGTTGACGAGGTCAATGGCAGCGCCTTCGAGCGACGCCAGCGTTTCATAGCGACCGGGGAGTCGGAGCGTCATGTTGCGCATGATGCTGTCGTATTCCTCGCCGACCACCGGTCGGTCGCCGGCGATATCGTTGATCTCTTTGAGCACCTCGACCATGGCTTCCTTGGTCTTGTCCGACTGCACCGGCGCGACGACCACAAAGGGACGCTGACCGCGCGCATCCCACAACAGGCCGAACGAACCATAGCTCCAATGTTTGTCGAGTCGCAGATTGCGGTTGAGGCGCGAAGTCGACATGCGGCCGAAGTTGCGGATGACGGTTTCCATCGCCAGGTCTTCGTCGAGGCCGCCTGGTTCGGAGACATGGGCGGCGACGATCACCGACTGCGGGGCGTCCGGCTTGTCGAGGAGAAAGACTTTGCCGGTGGACGCCGTCCCCACTTCGCTGACGGACTTGCTGGGCGCCTCACCCATCGGCCAGTTTCCGAATGCCGATTCGAGCTGCGGAAGCAGCTCTTCAAGAGTGGTATCTCCGGCCACAATGAGGGTCGAGTTGTTGGGGTGAAACCAAGCTTGGTGCCACTGGCTGAGGTCGTCGCGATCGATCGCTTCGACGGTGGACTCGAATCCGGAACCGGTCAGAGGATTGGAGTAGGAATGTCCTTCGCCGTAGAGCAGCTTGGGAGTGACGCGCAAGGCAGCGTTGATCGGCTGCGCCTTTTCCTGCCCGATGGTGGCCACCCGGCGTTGCTTGTTGATGGCCACCATGTCGGTCGGGAAGGACGGATTCTGGATGACGTCTGCGTAGATATCGAGGGCTGGAGCGAGATTGAGCGACAGCGCACGCAGCCTAACGAAGGATTGGTCGAGGGCGCTGCCGGTGGAAATCGAAGCGCCCAGAGCATCGAGTTCGTCAACGATGGCGAACGCGTCGCGGCTGGCGGTGCCCTCGTCCATGAGATCCAGCGCCAATGACGCCAGACCGGCCGCGCCGTCGGGATCGGCGGCGTAGCCGGCGTCGACTGCCAGAGTCATGTTGACCAAGGGCGCAGTGTGGCGCTCCAAGAGGACAACTTCCAAGCCGTTGCTGAGGCTGGCGCGCTGCACCTCCGGAAACGTGACCTCGCCGGCCTCTCCGAGTTCGGGCACCGTCGAACGGTCATAGCCATCGCCGGATGCGGCCAAGTCCGGATAGGGGAGGACGGTGAGGGTGTAATGGTGCGCGTCGAGCCACTTGCTGCTGCTTTCTTGGACCTGACCCGGACGGGCGGCCATCAGGTTGGTGAGTCGGGTCAAGTAGGCCTCGGGATCGCCGCCGTAGGTTTCGCTCTCGGCGAGGATGTCGGAGCGTCCGCCAAATCCACCCAGCCTCTCGGTGCCGCGCAGGAAGCCCGACAAGATGCGCGACTGCGCGCGCTGCAGCTCACCGGCGGAAGGGCCTTCCTCGATCAGCGTCGAAATGACCTCATCCATCGCGCGCTCCGCCTCGGCGACGTCGGCTCCAGGCTTGACGGTGACGATGACGAAAAGGTTGCTGCCCATTTCCTTGTCCCACACGAAGGAGGTCACCTGGGTAGCGAGTTCCTTTTCGAATACCAGACTGCGGTCCAGGCGGGCGCTCTTGCTGCCACTCAAGACCTGGGCGTAGAGCTCGAGGTCGTGCAGTTCGCGTTCACCCCAAGGCGGCAAGTGGTAGACGCGGTAGATGCGGGCTTGCGGCACCCGATCCTGCATTTCGTCGCGGACGTTGGCGTCGAAGCTGGGCACCCAGGCGCCGTACTTTTGAATCGGCGGTCCGGGTGGAATCTCGGCGAAGTACTTGTTGGCCAGTTCCTCGGCCTGCTCTTTGGTGATGTCGCCGGCCAGCGCCATGACGCAGTTGTTGGGGCCGTAGTAGCTCGCGTACCACTCTTGAATGTCTTCAATGGTGGCGGCGTTGAGGTCTTCCATTTTGCCGATCGTCGACCAGCTATAGGGGTGCGAGTAAGGGTAGATCGACTCGACGATGCGGCCGAAGACGCGGCCATAGGGTTGGTTCTCGCCCTGTCGTTTTTCGTTCTGCACCACGCCGCGTTCGCGTTCGAGCATTTCTTCATTGATGTATCCAGCGAGAAATCCGAGTCGGTCGGACTCCAGGAAGAGGGTGCGCTCGAGAGCCGAAACCGGGACGTCTTCGAAGAAATTGGTGCGATCGGTGTTGGTGGTGCCGTTGCGGTTGTTGGCGCCGATGTCGTCCATGGCCTCGCGGAACCCGAAGGGGTGGTTCTCGCTGCCGTTGAAAAAGAAGTGCTCGAAGAGATGGGCGAAACCGGTGCGTCCGCGCTTCTCATTGCGTGAACCGACGTGGTACCACATGTTGACGGCGACGATCGGTACGCTGTGGTCCTCATGCACGAGGACGGTAAAGCCGTTGTCGAGGACGATTTTTTGGTAGGGAATCCGCACATCGTCGGGGTTGAAGTCTTGCTGGGCCATCGCGTCGGAGGCGAGGCCGAGGACCAAGATGGCGGACAAAGCCATCCGCGCGTGGCGACACCGCTTGTTCATTTCCTTTTCTCCTTCTTTTGGGATGAGCCGCTTCCTGCAGGGCTCAGCCTAGATACGATGGGGGTAGGTGGATGTTTTGGTGCGAGGAATACGACAACCTCGTCCCGGCGGGGGTTGGAGAGGGGGGCCGGGATCCCCGCCCCACACCCACCAACCGCGGGGATGACAATGTACGTCATCCCGAGCGAAGTCGAGGGATCTGGGAGGGGGAGAGCAGGTGATCAGCCACCTCCCAGGTCTTTCGACTCCCTTCGCTTTGCTTCGGTCGCTCAAGACGACCGAGTAATCCGCCCCGAGATCCCCGCCCCGCACACGCCCTCCCGCGGGGATGACATTTGGTGGGTTGGCTACCAAACCGGGGCGTGATAAGCGGAAAAAGGATGAATCGAATCCACGAAGCGCAGCCGGTCGACGCCCGAGTGCATGACCAGGGTGTGGACTCGATGGCCGGTGCCGGCCGCGCGCACGCCGCGCACCACCGGCCCGTCGGTGACGCCGGCGCAGAAAAAGCCGACTTCATCCCCGGAGGCCAATTCCGCACTGCTGTAGATGCGATCCAGCTCGGATTCTAGGCCGAGATCGCGGACGCGTTGTTGTTGAGCGGGGTTGAGCGGCGCCAGCCGGCCGAAGATCTCTCCACCGAGGCAGCGCATGGCAGCGGCGGTGAGGACGCCCTCCGGCGCTCCGCCGATACCGAAAACTGCATAAACGCCGGTGCCGGGGACGGCGACAGAAATGCCAGCCGAGAGGTCACCGTCTCCGATCAGTTGCACGCGCACTCCGGTCGCCCGCAAGTCAGCGATCAATTGTTGGTGTCGCTCGCGCTCGAGAACGACCACGGTCATCTGCCGGACCTCGACGTCGTGGGCGTTGGCGATGGCGTGGATGTTTTCGGCGACCGACGCGTCGAGATCGACTGCATCTCTGGCCTCGGCACCGACGATGAGCTTCTCCATGTAGATATCCGGGGCGTGCAATAGGCCGCCACGGCTTGAGGCCGCCAAGACAGCAGTCGCGCCGGGGCGGTCGTAGGCACACAAGTTGGTGCCTTCAAGCGGGTCGACGGCAATGTCGACCTGCTGTGAGTCGGCCCCGCCGGCTCCGAATTCTTCCCCGACGTACAGCATCGGCGCTTCGTCGCGCTCGCCTTCGCCAATCACCACACGCCCGCGAACGTTGAGGTCGCCGAGACGCTCGCGCATCGCTTCGACGGCGGCGTGGTCCGCCGCTTCGCCGTTACCCAAGCCGGTCCAATCGGCAGCAGCAATTGCGGCCAATTCGACGACTTCAATCAGGTCTTCGGTGGGGAAAGCCATATTCAATCCTTGAGCGGCGGGTTGAACGACGGGATGCCGGTGATTTCGGCGCCGATGATCAACCCGTGGATGTCGTGGGTTCCCTCGTAGGTGTAGACCGACTCGATATTGAGCATGTGGCGGATCACGGGGTAGTCATCGACGATGCCGTTGGCTCCGAGCAGGTCCCGGGCGATCTTGGCGCACTCGCGCGCCACCCAGACGTTGTTGCGTTTGCCGAACGACACTTGATAGTGCTTGATCTTGCCCTGATCCTTGAGTCGGCCCATTTGCAAAGCGACGAGCTGGCCCTTGGTGATCTCCGACAGCATCCACACCAGTTTGTCCTGAACCAGTTGGTGGCTGGCGATGGGTTGGCCGGCGAACTGGATGCGCTCCTTGGTGTAGTCGAGCGCCGTCTGGTAGCAATCGATGGCGGCGCCCAGTCCTCCCCAGGCGATGCCGTAACGCGCCTGGGTGAGACACATCAGCGCGTTCTTGACTCCCTCGGTCTTGGGCAAGAGGTTGTCGGCAGGGATGCGGCAGTCGGAAAAACCCAGCTCGGAGGTCACCGAGGCGCGCAACGAGAACTTGCCGTGCTGCTCGGGAGCAGTGAAGCCGGGCGTTCCGGCCTCGACGATGAAACCGCGAATTCCGTCGTCCGTTCGCGCCCAGACCACCGCGACATCGGCGATCGAGCCGTTGGTGATCCACTGCTTGGCGCCATTGAGAACCCACTCGTTGCCGTCTTGGACGGCGGTCGTGCGCATGCCGCCCGGATTGGATCCGAAATCTGGTTCAGTGAGGCCGAAACAGCCGATCGCCTTGCCGCTCCCCAGGGCCGGAATCCACTTGTCCTTTTGCTCTTGCGATCCGAAGGCGTAGATCGGGTACATGACCAAGGCACTCTGCACCGAAGCAAAGCTGCGCAAGCCCGAGTCGCCGCGTTCCAGTTCCTGCATAGTCAAACCGTAGGCGACGTTGTTGAGGCCGGGCAGGCCGTACTCGTCGATGGTCGAACCGAACAGATTGAGTTCGGCCATTTCGGGGATCAGTTCTTTGGGAAAGCGCGCCTCCTGATGGCACTCTTCGATGATCGGGCGTACTCGGTCATCCACCCACTCGCGGACGGTTTCGGCGACCAGGCGTTCTTCCTCGGAGAGAAGCGGTTCAATGGAGAGAAAATCGACGCCCAGAGAGCGGCTCATGGGAAACGAACTCCTGCGGGCGCGTCGGTCGCGCCGATTGTGCGGAAGCGGCTACTTCCGGGATGGGCCGGCTTCCTAGAAATGAAACAGGGCCACCAGGTGGAACGAGGTTCCACCCAGGTCGTCTTCACCGAAAACTCGGGTCACACCGCCTTGGGCCAGTTCATCGGATTCGGCAGAGGTCAACATGACCTCGGCGCCGATCGAGAAACGATCGCGCTGGTAGCGGATACCGCCCATTAAGTGCAGTCCCGAACCGCTGCCGTCGAGGGTCTCGCCGCCACCTTCTTCGGTGAAGTCCATGTCGGTGAAGCCAAGTCCGACCACCGGTGCCCAGGCTTCGTCCTTGCGAAACATCCAGCCCGCGGTGAGGCGGAGAGGGTCGATGTCCAGAGATTCATCAATGTTGGTCTGGATCGGCGGTGCATTCGGAATCAGCACAACCCGCTTGCCGTCGATGCCTCCGCTTTCCATTGAGAGGCCGAAGAACAGCCCGGAGCGCAGTTGCGCTTCAACCTGGAAGCCGAACAGGGAGGCGGAATCGCCGTTGAAAACAGCGTCGACGCTCTGTTCGGCCTCGCTGAAGTCATGCTGGCCGAAGCGAATTCCCGCGCGCCACTCAACCTTGCGTTCTTTGGTCGGGGCTTGGGCCGCAGCTTGATCGTCCTGCGCGGCGACGGGAACCGCGGAAAGCGCCGCAATCGCCAGAGCTGAGTAGATGTAGGTCAATAGAGTCTTCATGGCAACTGCCTCCTCATCACGCGCCACAATTCCAGAAGCCACCCCGTGAACAGAACCAAGCCTGCTGAGGCCAGCGCAGCGCAGCGGTCGCAGGGATCATACAATCCGCGCACCCGCATGAGAAGCGGGAAGACGGAACACCGAGACTGGAGAACCATGACAAAAGTCATCCTCAGCATATTGGCGGCGGCGTTGACCTCCATTGTCCTCGATCAAGTCATGGCTCGTCGGGGCTGGTTGCCACCGCAGTTCAAGGCGGCACCGTGGAGGCGATGGTGCGCAATCGGAGTCCTGGGTCTGGTCTTCTGGATCGGAATTTTTCTCGGCATGGCCTTGGTCGGAACCCAAGAGCCGCCCGAAGAGATCCCCATCCCGGCCCTGTTCCAGGTGCACGCGATGCTGCTGATCGCTTTGTGGGCATGGTACTGGCTCGGATTCGGTCGCTCGGTCGATCCGCGCGCTCGCTTTCAGCGCCAGTTTGGTCTCAAGGACCCAGCGACCGTGCTAGAGATCGCTCTTGGGGTCTTGGCCGCCTGCCTGGCCTGGGTGGTGGCGATTGCGGCGATGGCGGTGGCGGTGGGCATCGTCACCGCTTCCGGATTCAACGAGATGGTTGAGACCGGACCGCCCAAGGCGGTGTTGCTGATTGCAGGATTGCCCTGGCTGGCTCGGTTAGCTTTGGCCCTCTCCGCGGGCTTCTTTGAAGAGCTTTTCTTCCGCGGCTTTCTGCAGCCCCGCATCGGCATTGCTTTCTCTACCGCGCTCTTCGTCCTCGCCCACGCCAGCTACGGCCAACCTCTGATGTTGGTCGGGGTGACGGTGCTGTCCTTGATCTTCGCCTGGTTGGCGCGTTTCCGCCAGAGCATTTGGGCGGCGGTCGCGGCGCACGCGGGGTTTGACGCTATTCAGCTTCTCATCGTGCTGCCGTTGGCGACTCAGTTCGCCGGCGGCTAGGTGGAACTTCAGCAGGCCGACGAATGTCGACTGAGTTAGACTCTGCGCCGTGTCCGGCCGTTGTTCTGAGCTTCACATGTCGATCGAAAGCGAGGTCGCCAATGTCGACCTGGTCAAGCGAGTGTTCGACCAGGCTCTCGAAGGCCTCGAACTCGACAGTGAAGTTGAAACATGGTTGGAACTGGCCGTCCGCGAGGCGGTAGCGAATGCGATTGTCCACGGCAATGGGGAGGACCCGGACAAACGCGTGGAAGTGTCACTAAAGGCAGAGGACGACGAGCTGGTCATCCAAGTTGCAGACGAGGGGCAGGGATTCGACCCGGATCTTTTGCCGGATCCGCGCGACCCGGAGAACCTGCTACGCCCCAACGGACGCGGAATCTTCTATATGCGACAGTGCATGGATTCCATCGACTATGATTTCCAGCCGGCGGGAACGGTGGTGACCATGCGCAAAAAGATGGCCGCTGCCGCCGCGTCTTCGGAGGTCGAGGAGAAATCAGAATGAGTATTCAAGTACATCAGCACTCAGGGTTCACAGTTTTGGAGGTCACCGGCAAAGTGACCATTGGAGCCGGGGATGTGGCCTTGCGCGAGGCAGTTCATGGTGCGCTGGACGCTGGCGCAACCAAGCTTTTGATCAATCTGGGCGGAGTCAGCACCATGGATTCCTCCGGAATCGGTGAGTTGGTTTCCGCTTTCACAACAGTCTCCAACCGAGGAGGCTCGTTGAAGTTGGTCAACCTGCCGGACAAGGTCCAGGACATCCTGCAGATCACCCAGCTCATCACCGTCTTCGAGGTGTTCGACACCGAAGAAGAAGCGATGGCGAGCTTCGGCGACTAAAGAGTCTCCGTTTTCGATATTGAAGGTTTCGGGCGGGCGTCATGCCCGCCCTTCAACTATTCACAGCAAGGGCTCTTGTAGGGGAGCCCCTTGTGGGCTCCCGCACGACTCAAGAACCCCAGCCAGCTTTCTTCAAGCTATACAACTCGGCGCTCGGATACCCAACATAACCCTCGATCCCGGCCGCCCGCACCGCCACGGTTTGGGTATGGAAGAGGCTGATGTAGGGGAGTTCTCGATTGAGGATCTCCTGCGCCTCGACGTAGAAGGGGCGTCGATCCTCCGGCGCGAAGGCCTGGGCGCCGAGTTCGATCAGTTGGTCGAAGCGAGGATGGCGGAAGCGTCCGCGGTTGGCGCCGTTGGGCGGGATGCTGGCCGAATGCAGGGTCAGGTAGTACAGGTGGGGGTCGAGGACGCCGGTCCAGCGCAGACTGAACATTTGGAAGTTGCCCTGCTGTACGTCCTGAAGGAAGGTGGCGAACTCGAAGCTGCGAATCTCCAATTCGATGCTGATCGCCGCCAGCATTTGCTGCAGGATCTGCGCTTGCAGTCTCCCGGACTCACTGGTTGAGGTCTTGTAGGTGATGTGCAATCGAGGCTCCGGTCCCTCGCCGTCGGGGTCGGGAAAACCGGCCTCCTCGAGCAGTTGTACGGCGAGTTCTGGGTCGTAGGGATTGGCAGTCAAGTCGGCGCGCGCCCAATGCCCGGCAGGCATCATCGAATCCGTCACCGACGCCAGGCCCTGCCATAGGCTGCCCACCAGTTCGTCGCGGTTGATGCCGTGGGCGATGGCCCGCCGCACCGCCGCTTTGGACAGCATCGGGTCCTCGAGATTGAAGCCGATGTATTGGTAGTTCGAGCCCGGCGTGACATCCACCCGGTAGGCCGGGTTACCGCGAAAACCACCGACCGAATCCGGCGGCAGTCCGTTGACGACGATTTGAGCGCTGCCGCGCCGCAATTCGAGGACTCGCACCGTGGCATCGGCCACTTCCTTAAGCGTAAGTCGCGAAAACTGCGGCGGACCTTCAAAGGCGTCGGCAAACGGCACCAACTCGACCTTTTCCGGGGTTCGCGATTCAAACTGGAACGGCCCAGTGCCGATCGGATGTCGATTCATCGCCCGCGGAGAGACTCCTCCCGGCACGATGGCCATATAACTGGTGAGGTCGGCGAGCAGGGGGCCGTGCGGACGCTTGAGGTGAAAGTCGATGGTCAGCGGGTCGACCACTTCGATGCGCTCAACCGGCTCCAGGGCGGCGACCTTGGCGGAGCTGACGCGGCCACTGAGCGTGGACTGAAAGGTCCACAGTACGTCTTCGGCGTCAAATCCCGAGCCATCGTGAAAAACCACGCCGTCGCGCAGGTGAAAGCGCCACCGTGTACCTTCGTCGAGAACCTCCCACGACTCCGCCAGATCCGGGACGAGATTGCCTTGCGGGTCTTTGGTCACCAGTCCGTTGGAGATCAGCTCCCATACTCTGGCCGACGACTGATCGGTGCCGACACGCGGATCCAGGTTGATGGGCGCGCTCTCGAGGATGACGACCAGGGAATTGTCGGTTGGCCATTCGGGGCCGCGGCCTCCGCAACCGGCGAACGCGATCGCAGCGATCGTTGCCAGTAGCGCCGGAACAAGTCTTGCTTTGCAACTATGCATAATGGCGGGGCGGATGGTAGCACGCACAAAACGGTCCAAATAGGGCACTTATGCGGCGATCTGCGAGCGCTTGCAAATCCACCTGGGCATCTGGATGGCTCTGAGTTTCTGTAGCATGACGTCAGTGAATATCTTCATCAGCCGCGCATTGGCTGCAGTGACCGTCTTGGTTGCAAGCTCGATTCCGGTCGGCTTGATCGCACAAGTGCAGGTTGACGACCGCGAGGCCGAGTTGCAGGCGGTGCGGGGAGAGATCTCACGCTTGCGCCAGCAGGTCGACCGTTTGCAGGGCGAGGAGCGCAACCGATCGCACGAGTTGACCCGCATCGAGGTCGATTTGCAGTTGCAGAAAGCGCGACTGGCGGAAGTGCGCACCCGGCGCTCTGCGGTTAGCGAGCACCTGGAACAGTCGCGGGCTGAGGCCGCGGCGTTGCAAGTGCGCCTGCGCCAAACCGAGAAACTTCTGGCGGCGTCGGCGCAACGACTGCACGGCTGGAGTGCCGGTTCGGCTTTGCGCTGGATGACCATGAACAGCAGCGGCGATGAGATGAACCAGGTGCGTTGGCTGCGCTACCTCGTCGGCAGTTCGCGCCAGCGACGGGCCACCTACAACGAGCAAAAGCAACGCCTCGATGAACTGCTTTCCGGACTCGACGCCCAGGAGGTGGAGTTGGCCTCGCTGGTGACCCAGGAAGAACAGCGCAATCAGGAGCTGATTGCGGCCTATCGCCGCCAGACTCGCTCTTTGACGCAGGTGCGCCGTCAGCGCACGCAACTGGCGCAAACGGTTGCCGGGTTGGTGGATCGCGAGCGACGTTTGGACGAGTTTATCGGCCTGCTGCAGGGTAGGTCCTTTGCCGGCGAGACGCCGATTCAACGCTTTCGAGGGGTGTTGGAACCGCCGGTGCGGGCGCGCGTCGCCAAGGGCTTCGGGCCGCAAATGGATCCGCGCTATAAGACCAAAGTGCCGCACAACGGCCTCGAATACGACCTCACCGGGCAACGACAGACTGTCGGCGCCGTATATGCAGGAGAGGTGGTTTATGCGGCGATGTTCCAAGGATTCGGTTTGACTGCCATTGTTGCCCATCCGGGTGATGCCTTCAGTCTCTATGCGGGACTCGCCAGTTTGCGGGTGAGCAAGGGGGATATAGTTGCTTTGCAGCAGCCCGTGGGCAGTGCCGAGGGTTCGCTTTACTTCGAAATTCGCCTGGAAAATCGTCCTCAGGACCCCTCACGCTGGGTCCGCTAGCAGCGCCGAACGATCAATCGAAAGTCCATTCATCATGAACCGAGCACGCATCCTATTGATCACCCTTTCGGCGCTGCTGCTGATTCCGCTCGCCGTTGCCTCTTTTGCGGTCGCCGGCGATCCCGGAGAGGACGACTACTACAAACAGTTTCCGGTCTTTCAGGATGTCCTGCGCCTGGTGCGCCAGGCCTACGTCGACGAAGTCGATCTCGGCCAGTTGATGGCCGGCGCGTTTCAAGGTCTGGGGGACGCACTCGATCCGTTCAGCACTCTCGTACCCGCCGAGCACGTCGAAACCCTGCGTGCCAACGAAGGCGCGCCACCCGCTTCCGGACTGGTTTTGGCGCACTCGAACGGCGTCGTTTTCGTCGTTTCGGTGTTGCCGGAAAGTCCGGCTGCCAAGGCCGAGATCCAACCGGGCGACATCGTTACCGAGATCGGCGGAACCGCCGTGCGCAACCTGCCGCTGTGGGACGTCGAGATGCGCCTGGCTGACCTCGGCGAAGGCCTCGATGTCGGCATTTTGCGCGGAGGCGAGCAGACGGTCTCCACCCTGCAACCACAGGAGGCCGCGGAACCCGTGGTCTGGGCCGAAGCGAACGGCGAGTTCCTGACCCTGCGCGTTCACCAGACAACCGAAGCGACGGTTGCGGAAGTAGCCGGCGTCCTTGCCGAGGCGCGCGAGCGTGGCTTGCAGGGGGTCCTGGTCGATTTGCGACGGGCATGGGGCCGTGACTACCAAGCCGCAACCGACCTCGCCGCCGTCTTGGGTGGAGAGCGAGCCAGTGATTTCGTTGGGCGCGAAGGGACCCGCGAGCGGGTCGAAGCGAGTACCGAAGTGGTCTGGGACGGCCCAGTTGTCACTCTGGTCAGCCGCGGTACCCATGGTGCCGGAGAACTCGCGGCTCGCCTCCTCGCCGAACGCCATGCCACCGTCGGACAGAGCACATTCGGTTACCTTGGGAGCCAGGCTTGGATTCCGGTGGGTGAGGGGGCGTTTATGCGCACCGCCTCCGGGTTCTTTGCTCCGGTGGAAGAAGGCGACTGGAGCATCCCATTGGAACCTGAGATCGTGGTCACCGGTCGAGATCGGCGCTACTCGCAGCAGGAGACGACGCTCGACGAGTTGACCGAAGAGCGCGGATTAGCCGAGCTCAGCTCCCTCACACTCGGCCGAGCCGCCTAGCAGCGCAATCCGTAGTCGCCTAGACTGGTCGCTTGCATCGGCCGCTGGACGAGCGGCTGCGAGTGATAGGGCCGCTAGCTAGCGAGCGTCTCGCGACATCGACATTCATCTCGTTTTATGACCAAGAAGAGGGCATCGAAGAAGACCGCGCGCAAGAAGGCGACCAAGAAAAGGAGCACCAAGAGGTCGTCGCGCGTCACCCGCCGCGGACGCTCGCGGCGATCCGGCCGAGCCCGGGCGTGGATCTGGCCGTTTTGGATCGCGGTCGGTCTTGGCGTGTTTGGCGCTGGGTATTACTTGGGAGGCGGATTCGGAGATTGGTTCCCAGGCCGGCAGGGTGAGGAAGTCGGTCGGCACACCGAGTCCTCGACGGAGCCTTCGCAGAAGAAACAGACGGACGAGGGCGCACAAGCACCGAAACAAAGGCCGGAATCAACGCCGGAGACGGGCGAATACCCGGTTCCAGAAGTCGCCCGCGCCGAGCCTCCTGCGAGCGATGGCTCCCTCGAGGCGGTCGTCGGCACCGCGCGCATCGCGCTGGTCATCGACGACCTCGGCCGTCGGGTCAGTGACGTGACCGACATCGCCGAGTTGGGGGTGCCGGTGACCTACGCGGTGCTCCCCTTTGAAGTGCGAACGCCGCAAGTGGTGGCCGCGATCCGCGAGCGCGGCTACGAGATGATCTGTCACCTTCCGATGCAGCCGGCGACGGGGGCAAATCCCGGCCCTGGTGCACTGCGCGACGAAATGTCTACCGGCGAGCTAGCGGTCGCCGCCGCCGCCGCCATCGATGCTGTGCCAGGCGCCGTGGGCGTCAACAACCACATGGGCTCCAAGCTCTCCACCAATCGGGAGGCGATGGAGGCGATCATGACCGTCGTCGACAGCCGAGATCTCTACTTTCTGGACTCCCGCACCAGCGCCCAAAGTGTCGGCTTCGCGACCGCGCGTCGCTTCGGCGTGCCGACGGTAGAGCGGCAGGTGTTCCTGGACGGCGAGCGCACCGAGGAGTGGATCGCCGGGCAATTCCGCAGGGCGATGGACATCGCCAAACGTGACGGCTACGCGGTTGTCATCGGCCACCCCCACGCCGTCACTATCGACACCCTGCGCGAGTGGGTACCCAAGGCGAGCGAAGCCGGCTTCGAGTTCGTCACCGCTAGCGCATTACTAGAACGGTCCGGCGCCCCGGCGGGTTAAAGAAGGTGATGAAACGACGGGTGACAGGTGACGGTACCTTTCGTCATCCCGGCGGAGGTTTTGGGTGTGGGGCCGGGATCCCCGCCCCCCTGACTCCCACCCGCGGGGAAGACTGACGGCTATCTCACACTAACCACTAACCACTAACCACCCTTCACCTCCTGCCAAACCTCCTCTAGCTCCTCCAAACTCAAATCCCCAACTTTCTGACCGCGTTCCGCGACGACCGTTTCCAACTCGCCGAACCGCTGGCGGAACTTCGCGTTGGCCGCCGCAAGGGCTCCTTCCGGGTCGAGCTTGAGGTGGCGGGCGAGGTTGACCAGGCTGAACAACACGTCGCCGAATTCATCGGCCAAGTCGCGATCGTTTTCTGCCTCAGCCAACTCACGTGCTTCCTCGGCAACCTTGTCGACAACGCCGTCTGTATCCGGCCAGTCAAAGCCCAGCGCCGCGGCTTTCTGCGACAGTCGCAGCGCGCCGGTTAGCGCGGGAAGAGTCGACGGCACGCCGTCCAGGGCTGAGCCGGTCTCCTTCGCATCACGCTTCCTCCGCTCCCAGTTGCGGCGCACGTCGGTGGCGGTTTCGGCCACCTCATCTCCGAACACGTGCGGATGGCGGGCGATCATCTTGTTGACCACCGCGTCGGTAACTTGGTCGAGGTCGAATCGTTCTTGCTCCTCGGCCATCTGCGCCAGAAAACCGACCTGAAACAGCAGATCGCCCAGTTCTTCTTTCAATTCATCCCAGTCGCCACCGTCCATCGCGGCGGCGACTTCGTGGGCTTCCTCGAGCAGATTCGGCCGCACCGACTCGATGGTTTGCTCGCGGTCCCAGGCGCAGCCGTCGGGGCCTCGCAGATGGGCGATGAGAGCGCGGAGGCGGTCGATGGGCGTGTCGCCGGGGATGCCAGCAGCGCGGGAGGGGGTAAACCCCTCCCCTACGCGGCCCTCGTTCTCGGTGGGGGCGGGGCTTGCCCCCTCCCTTTTCCGATTACCACCCAACGCCATAGTCCTCCCCAAAATCACTCGCCGCTCCCCACATCGTCCCATTCTCGTGATCGAAGACGATGGCGGTGATCGGCCCCGAGGTCTTGCGCCGGGTCTCGACACGGTAGCCCTTATCGCGCAGCTCGTCGATAACCCACTCCGGCGTGTCCGCCCGCACCACCAGCCTTCCCGGCTCGGCGGTGTGGGCGCCGAAGCTGGACTGCATCTGGTAGGAGTTGAAGTTGGCCGCTTCGGCCGCCTCCTGGGCGTTCATGCCGAACTCGACCACATTCAGAAACCACTGCAGCAGGTTTTGATCTTGGCTGTCGCCGCCCTGGACTGCAAACGACAAATACGGCTTGCCATCCTTGAGTGCCAATCCAGGAGTGAGGGTTGCTCGCGGACGCTTGCCCGGTTCGAGCACGTTGTAGGGATTCAGCCGCTCGTCGAGGACGAAGCTCTGCATCCGCTGCGACAGGCCGATTCCGGTATCGCCAGCGATGAAGGCCGGCACCCAGGCCCCCGATGGGGTGATCGATACCACCCAGCCTTCCGCGTCGGCGGCTTGGATGGACGTTGTTCCTGCCACGAACGCCTCATCGGCGGTCATGCCGGGAGGGGCGGACAAGGACGTTTGCTGCCAGCCTTCCTCGCCCTCAGCCTCCATCGTTGGCGGAATATTGCTCCAGGACTCCAGCAGATCCAGGAACGGGTGCTCACCATCTTGGAATGGATAGGGATTCCCCGGTTTTGCGTCAGCGTCGTTTTGCTCCCAATCGATTTCGAGCAGTCGATGCTTGGCATACTCCTCCGAGAGCAACCCCTCAATGGGTTCTTCGGGCGGAAAGTAGGGATCGCCGTAGTAGAAGTCGCGGTCGGCAAAACTGAGATTCATGACCTGATTGACGAGGTGGATGTAGAGCGCCGAGTTGTAGCCCATCGGCTGCAGATCCAGCTTCTTGAGCATGTTCAAGGCCTGCAGCATCACCGGGCCCTGCACCCAGTGGGTGAGCTTGTAGACCTCAATGCCTCGGTAGTCGATCGACACCGGCTCTTCGAGATAGACCTGCCAGTCGTCGAGGTCTGCCAGGGTGAACAGCCCACCTGCCTGGTTCGCCGCCTCGACAATCTCTCGGGCGATATCACCGCGATAGAAGCGGTCGTAAGCGGCGTAGATCGCTTCCGCGCGCGTCTTGCCGGCTGTCAGCGCATCGGCTTCCGTCTCGATGAGCTTGGTCAAGGTCCGGTGCAAATCGCCCTGACGGAAGATCTCGCCCGGCCGCGGAGCCACTCGGCAATCGTCCGCCGGTTCTCCATCTTCGGACGCTGCCGCGCATGCATCCCAGTGGGGCAGGAACACCGCACGAGAACTGGGCCACTGAGCCAAGATCTCGCGTCTGCGCTCCATATTGTTGGCCTGCTGTGCCTCGATGGGGTAACCCTCGGCCATCTGCAGTGCCGGAGCCAGCACTTCGGCCAGCGACATGGTGCCGTACTCGGCCAACATCGTCATCAGCGCACCTGGCGTTCCCGGCGTCACCGCCGCTTGCGGTCCGAATTCAGGCGGGTAGAGAAGCCCCTGCTTGCGGAAAAATTCAACCGTGGCCCCGGTGGGAGCCACTCCCAGCCCATTGATACCGATGACTTTCTTCTCACCGGGATGGTAGATGAGCGCTTGCGTCTCCCCGCCCCAACCCAGCGTGTCCCACATCGTCGACGTTGCCGCCAGCATGGCGCAGGCGGCGTCCACGGCGTTGCCGCCCTGGGCGAAGATCTGCGCTCCAGCGCTCGCTCCCAGTGGCTTGCCGGTGATGGCGAGCCAGTGCCGGGCATGCAGAACGGGCTTGTCGGTCGGAGCGGCCAGAGCCATCGCACTTCCAATGAAGAAAAGCGAAAGTGCTGCTGTGAAGACTCGACGTGAGCGGGTCATTGCCGAACATCGTAGCAAGTCGCCCGTTCGTCATTCTGAGCGAGCTGCGAAGCAGCGAGTCGAAGAATCTGGGGGAAGGGGGCGCCAATTGGTGACTGGTGACTGATGACGAGTGACGTAGTGAGGTAGTGACGTAGATTTCGACTGCTTCGTCACTACGTCACTCGTTGCTACCTAGTTCGTCATCCCCGCGGGTGGGTGCGAGTGGGGCGGGGATCCCGGCCCCGCTCCCTCACTACTTTCTGTATGACGGGCGCCGGGACGACACGTAGACCCTCATTAAGCGGTCGAGAACTCCGCCGCATCGATCGCCGCCAACTCCTCGTCACTCAACTCGATCTCCCCGGCCTTTTGACTGTCCAAAACGTGTTCGATCTTGCGCGCGGCTGGAATAACGACGACGCTCTCGCCTTGCGCCAGGTCCCAAGCCAGGACCACCGCGTGGTTGGAGACGCCATGGCGCTCGGCGATGGCCTGCAGTTCCGGAATGTGAGGGAGCTTCTTGTTGAGGCGGCCGCCGCCGACTGGGCTGTAGGCGAAAAAGGCAAGACCGTTGCGGTCGCAGTAGTCGACGACCCCGTCGCGCACGGCCTCACGAAAAAACGGGTTGAGGCGATTTTGCACGCTGACGATGTCGACAATCGAACGGGCGGTTTCGATCTCGGCGACCGAGACATTGGAGAGACCGATGTGGCGGATCTTGCCCTCGCTCTGCAAGTCCGCGAGGGCGCCAACGCTGTCTTCCAGAGGCACTCTGGGGTCGGGAGCGTGCAGTTGGTAGAGGTCGATGCAGTCAGTGTCGAGGCATTGCAGCGAGTGTTCGCAGGCGGAACGCAAGTGTGCGGGATCGGCCTTCGAAGTCCAAGTGCCGTTGGGACGAATGAACCCGCCCTTGGTCGCCACCGTGATCGATGCGCGTGGGCCAGACCCGGCCAGGCCAGACCCGGGCAGGCTAGACCCGGGCAGGCTAGACCAGGCCTTCAGCGCCTTGGCCACGAGCCGCTCGTTGTGTCCGACTTCGCTGTCGTCGAGGCAGTACGCATCAGCGGTGTCGATCAAGGTCGCGCCGCCGTCGAGGGCGGCGTGAATGACTTCGATCGACTCTGCTTCCGTGGGTCTGGGTGAACTATCCGAAAGCGGCCAGGCACCGTAGGAAACCTTGGTCGCGTTGAGGTTGGTAGATCCGATTCTGATGCGCTGCATATCGCGATCCTACCTTCGAGAGGCCGCCGGAGCGGCGGCAGGGGAGGGCCTTGGTCCTCCCGTTCTTTTGACATTGAGGCCTGTGAACCGAGGGCGGGGCAAGTCCCGCCCTTAGGTTTCGTCCTCCGCGCGGGTGGGTGTGAGTGGGGCGGGGATCCCGGCCCCCCACCCTCGCCTTCGCCGGGATGACGAGGGCAGAAAGTTACTCGATGCTCGAAAGCAATTCCGGACTCGTCACCAGCTTCCGCACTCCATGGGCGTGATCCTCATTGAAGACGTTGCCCTCACACCACCTTCCCAACGAACTGATGTCGAGCTTGGCGCAGAGCGGACGAACGCTCCAAGAAACCTGCAGCGGTGAACACTTTTGCTCGGTGTACTTCGGCCCGGTCGTCGATCCGAGGAAAGTTACCGGATCACCGGTTGTGTTGGGTAAAGCCTGCGGTTGGTGATACCCATCTTCGGAGGTTACGGTCTCGACAAAATCCGCTAGATTGACGCCGCCGTCATTAACCAGGACAAAGACCTGCGCCTCGACCCGGAGATTTGGGTTGGCGCAAGTGTCGCTGAGGCAGGAGCCCAGGCCTTCGCCTGGAGCCACGTCGCAAGACGAATACACCCAGTGAAATTCGACCGTGTCCCCTGGCTGCATGCCGTGGCAAACATTCCCAGCCGGGGCCAACTCCTCATCCGAAAGCGATTCACTCATGTTGCATTGGTAGCCACCGCCTATGCCTTCGACACCTGGGCCGTCAACACCATCACTGGCGTGGAGCGCATAGTCCGCCGCCTTGTGTTCGGCGTGGTTGTGGAAATGGATGTTGCAGAGGTTGAGCTGACTGGAGTCGGGCGCGAGAGAAAAGACGCGGGCATTGGTGCCTTCTTTTCTGTCGATGTCCCTTGGGGTCTGTGGACCAAATCCTGTGCAGATCTCGTCCCCGGCCAAGGCCGCGGAGGTTGCGAGAAGGGTACAAATGCAAAGTGCAGAAAGCCAGATCGGTTGTGAGCGCTTGAGGTATTGGCCTTTGGGAATCGGGGTCATGGAATGCCTTTCAGTGTTATCGGCTAATTGGAACGGAGAAGTATAGAGCGCCATCTGTACGGCCGGTATCAGGCGTAGGGAGGGGTTGATCCCCTCCCTCGCATTGGTTCTGTTTCGGACGCCGTAGGAGAGGGGCTTGCCCCTTCCCGGGAGCCCGCAAGGGGCTCCCCTACAGGGAATTGCCGGTGACAGGTTGTGGACAGCGCGTAGGGGAGGGGCTTGCCCCCTCCCGGTCTCGGTCCGCCGGCCCTCGGTTCCGGCGGGATAGCGAGGTGGCGGGCCAGCCGAGGGGTTTGAGTGGGGCTGAGACCCCAGCGCAAACTAACCAACCAACCAGCCAGCCAGCCAACCAACCCTAGGCGGCGGTAAAACCGACTTATGCGACCAAAAAGAGGAGGCTCAGCGCGGGCAGAATGAAGGCCCAGTACTTCATCGGTATGAAGAAGAAGCTGTGAGTCTTCTTGAGAACAACGGGCTCGTTCGTCTCTGGATCGACAAGAGTCCGCGTTTCGCCACGACTCAGCAACCCGGCCGCGACCCAAATCACAGCTCCTGCAACAAGCTGTGAGATGACAATGCCGTAGTTGGTGTCGAAACTGTCACTGACGAGAACCGCCACGGCGCCGAAGCACACGACTGCGATCAGCGGTACGAGAATGCCTGCGCCCTTCCAAATCAGCATCGTTTTCCCTCCTCCATCTTCGGTGCGGGAGTGTAGCGTGGCGGACTCGTAGTAGACAAAGTCCAGGCTGGGAGTGGGAGGCGTAGGGGAGGGCCTTGGGTCCTCCCCTTTTTGTGTATCGATGTTTGCGGTGCGGTGCGGTGCGGTGCGGTGCGGAGCAAGCCCCGCCCCTACGCAAGAGCTACTCAGCCAGTTCGTGCTCGCGACAGATCAGGCTGCTGTCGGATGTCGAGAGCCGTTCCGAGGTGAGCGCGCAGCGGAAACTCCCAGCGTCTTCACGAAGGAAATGCCGACAAGTGTGGCAGACGCCAAAGGAACGGCTGTCGTTGGCTTTCTGTAGACCTCGGAGCAGGACTTCGAGGGATTTTTGGAGTCCCGCCTCCTCGCTTTTCGTTAGGCCCGCTAGGGCAGCCTCGACCGGTGGCGGTGGAGTGGTGCGCTGGAGCAGGCGACGCCCCTTCGAAGTCGGCCGGAGCCGGACGACTCGGCCGTCTTGCCCGTCCCTGCGCTTGTCGATCAACCCGCGTCGTTCGAGGACGCGAAGAGTCTGGGACGCCGTCCCTTTAGTCACTTGCAGATATTCAGCGACGGCTGCAGGTCGGTCACTGTAGCGATTGCAGCGCGCCAGATATTCAAGCGCATGCAGCTGGACAGGAAGCAGTCCGGCTGTGGTCGCACGCTCCTCGGCCTGGAGCACACGGGTGATGCGGGTGAGGACCTCATAGAGCTGTCGTTGCACCGAAAAAGTGTATCGACTCGACACCACCTTGACAAACACGGGGATTTATTTAGTATCGACTCGATACTAAATAAATCGGGCACAGCCCGTGGAAAAAACATGAAGAACTTAAAACCTTGGAAAAACCCTGAACCTCGGAAGATCCCCAACCTGATACCAAACCTGATGCCAGCTCTGATGGTCGGTCTGGTGGTTGCGGTGTGTGGTCACGGGCTCGCCGCAGCGGAGGTGAAACCAGTTGCGAAGACACCAGACCTTGACCTTGAGGACGCCGCGGTGCGATACGAAGCGGATCTAGACCTCGTGGTTTTTGAACTCAAGGTGGCGGGGGAAGCAGGCGCGACCCGCCCCAGCGCGGCCGGGCAAATGCACGGAGCGCCGGTCCTGGCCTACGTTTTCCCAACCACACTCAAGCCGGAGCAGGTTGGTTTTGCGCCTGGGGAAGGAACCTTGGCGCTCGTCGCGACCTCCCATCCCGATTTCGATGACACGCCGCTTTGGGATGAGGATGCGGATGGCGACACGAGGAACCTTGGCGATGGGCTGATCTTCCACTGCCACTGGGTCGTCTTGGTGTCCGATGAGCGGGTCCCTGGGGGGCTAGCTGTCAAGCCTGTGGGCGACTCCGCGCCCGAGGCCGTCTTGCCGCCCACCAGTCCAGGCATGCCGATCTATCTCGACTCACCGGGTTTTTCGGTCGTCCTTCGCGGCGACACCCTGCGCATACCGGTCCCGTCCTGGCGCATTCGCGGCCTGGAGGACTTCCGCTACGACGCGGTGACCGCTTACCTCGAAGTCAACCTCGAAGACACCACCCGACCCACGCTGGGCGTATACGAGGTCTACGATGTCCTCTCGGGCGATCTCAGCCTTCCGGGGGCTTTCGAACTCGGGCAATAAGGCAGTAGGGGCGGGGTTAATCCCCGCCCTAAGCTTGAATAGACGGGGAGCCGTAGGGGAGGGGCTTGTCCCCTCCCACGAGGTGCAATCCGGGAGCCCGCAAGGGGCTCCCCTACAAATTATCGCTGGCCACCGGACCACTCATCCTTATCCCCAGTCCAGGTCTCCAACTTCTCGCCACGGCACGACTTCACCGCTACTGCGCCGCTGCCGTTCAACGCCGCCATAAACCAGAACTGGCTTGACAACTCCATGATCCGCGACCATCTCGTGCTTGCTCAGCCAGTCTAGATCCCTAAAAAAGTCACTAGCAATCGTGCGCCCGGACTTGACCTCAACAGCGATCGTTTCGGGGCCGCTTTCGACCAGCAAGTCGACTTCGTGTCCCTGGTGGTCGCGATAGAACGAAAGCCGGGGCCGGTTGCCACGATTCAAGATCGATTTGAGGACTTCGCAGACAACGTAGTTCTCGAAAAGCGGTCCGCGCAGTGGATGGGTGGCCAATTGGTCCGGCGAGCGAATGCCGATCAAGAAGCAAGCCAATCCGGTGTCGTAAAAGTACGTCTTGGGTGATTTGACCAGACGCTTGCGCACGTTGGCGTGAAATGGGCGCAGGCGGAAAGCCACGTAACCTGTTTCGAGCACCGAGAGCCACGCCTTTGCGGTGTTGTGGGTGATGCCCACGTCGCTGCCCACCTGCGAGAGATTGAGCAACTGACCGGTGCGCCCGGCCATCAATTCGAGGAAAGTCTGGAATGCAGCCAGGTCGGTGACATTGGTGATCTGCCGTACATCGCGTTCGACGTAAGTCGAAATGTAGGCTTCGAACCAATCCCCGGGTGCTACACCGCGGTCGGGAATAGCCGGGAAGCCGCCGCGCCAAATGTGCTCCCACAGTGTTTTGGGAGCCAGTGTCTCTGGAGGGTCGGAGAAGCGCTCGATCTCACCGCGCGTACAGGGAAGTAAGGTGATCAGTGCCGTGCGGCCGGCCAGGGACTGAGAAACCGACTGCAAGAGGGCCAAGTTGGCGGAACCCGTAAGGACGAATCGCCCAGGCTCGGCATCTCGATCGACTTCGGTCTGCAAGTACGAAAGCAAGTCTGGAACTCTCTGCACCTCGTCGATCACAGCACCATCGCGGTATTCCTTCAGAAAGGCCCGTGGATCGTTCGACGCGTAGTCGCGCAGATCGAGCGACTCAAGAGAGAGATACGGCTTGTTCGGAAAGAGATCTTGGCAAAGCGTCGTCTTGCCCGATTGGCGAGGGCCGGTGATGGTGACAACGGGGAAAGACTGGCTCAAGGCCAAAATGCGGGGAGCGGCATCACGGCGGATGGTCACAGAGGAAGCCTACGTCTGAATATGAAATTTGTCAATTTAATTTACAATTTTCACATTCCTTTTGATCTGCTGCCGCCTAGATAACTGATGTGCCTCGGGTGCAGTTCGTACGGGGGCTTGCCTTTCCCACTTGAATAGATGGGCGGAGCAAGCCCCGCCCTACGTTTTATCAATCCTATGGCGTGCCAGCAGAACCCCGTCCACTAGCACTAGCCACTAACCACCAGCACTACCCACTTCCGCCCAATACCCATACCCGTCCTCCAGCCCCTTGTCCGAAGTCAGCAAATACGCCCCGAGTTCTTGTGTGCCGACGTAGTAGAAGTCGTTACAAGCTCCTCCGTCATCCCCGCGGGTGTGAGGAAGTGGGGCGGGGATCCGTAGACGCCGCATTTCCGATCTGTCATCCCCGCGGGTGGAAGGGACAGGGGGGGCGGGGATCCCGGCCCACCACACAACCTCCCGCCGGAATAACAGCCTAGAGCCAGAGAAAACGTCGTTGGGCCAAGCCCCTCCCCTGTCGGCGATGCGGGAGGGTTGTTGGGGAGTGGCCCAGGAGGAAGGGGGCCAATCGGTGCTGGCTCCATCTGTCGCCGTACAAGTTACGATCGACGCATCTTGACTAAGCCGACTATCATGATTCCCTGGAAAATTCGGTAATCGCTCGCTGTAGCGCCCGATGCGCCTCTTTTGTGGCGAGGGCGCGTGAGGCGTAGTTCGCGTCAAGCAGCTCCTCGTCGAGGACCCAGTCGTATTTGCCGGCCCGCTGGTTGCAGGCTTGTGCTGCGAGTGCCACCGGGTCAGCGGCCCCCTCTTGCACCAGCTCGCCGAGAACCGCCCGAACCTTTGCTGGAGTGACGCCGCCGACTGCGATCGCCGGCCCCTCGACGGAGACTTTGAGTCCTCGAGATAGGAGCTGTAGCGCTACAGTGTTGGTGATCGTATCGCCTCGACAGAGGAACAGTATTGTGTTTTGGCCGCTGCTGACTAGCCACTCGGCCTCCAGTCCGAGCCGCACAAAGTTCGAGCGGCCCTCTTTGAGGAGTCTCCGCGCCTCCGGATTCAGGTAGGAAGGGGAATCTGCCCCTTCCCACACTTCTCGCATCTTGGTTCGTATGCGGTCGTTGATTGGACCGCCGGAACTCCCAGCGAAACCTGGAACGCTACCGCCCGGGGACGGGACGACCGATAGGATCTTCTGCTCGGGGTCGACTGAAACCACGTGCCACCTCCGACCGGCGAAGATGATATGCAGGCCCTCCGCAATCAAGTAGTCGACGCTCAGCGTGCCTAGTTGCCTGCCGCGGTCGAGTACCTGGAACTCCTCGGGAGTTTCGAAGATAGTGTAGAAGCTGAAGTGGTTGGCGATCCGCTCTCCCTTCTCGCCGAAAAGGAGAGTCCCGTCCTCGGACTGGACGAGAAGATCGTGCGCTCCCATGCTTCGGAGCAGCAACGCGAAAAGCGAGGCGTCAACCGCGCCGAACGGCCCCGACCGGCACAGGTCCCGCCACCCCTCCTGAGCGGTGATCCCTCCGCGTTCGGCAATGAGTGAGAGCACCTGCTGAACTAACGGCGACAGGTGGAGGGCGCCGTCGGTAGGCGGCTCACACCATCGCTCGATGAGGAGCTCGACCATGGCTACCGCCTGGACAAGCTCGACCCGAAGGCGGTCGAGAGTGTGGGTCTGGGGTGTGATCTCGAGTTCGCGGACGTAGAACCGAAGGGTTGCGGGCTCGTCTCGGCGGCCGGAGCGGCCTAGGCGCTGGCGAAGGCTTGAGACCGAGAACGGCACCCCGATCTGGCCGATACTCGAGACCTGGCCGATGTCGATGCCGAGCTCAAGCGTGGAGGTGCAGACGGCGGTCGTGGGGGCCGTCGGGTCCTTGAGCCGCTGCTCCAGGTCCTCACGCAGCTCACGTGACAGGTTACCGTGGTGGGGAAAAAACTCGTTTGGCACCCGCTCTGCCTCCGAACGGCACCGCAGCCGGTCGGCGTACTCCTCGACTGCTCTTCGGCTGTTGGCGAATACCAGATGGTCGGCGCCACGTAGCGTCCGGAAAAGGTGGTCCGCTATTTGCTCTGCATCGGTCGGTCCACCAGCGTCGGATGGGCCGTCAGCGTGGCCATTTCTGGAGACGTAGCCAAGGACCTGCAGTCGGACCTCCTGTCCCGTGGCACTTGAGACGATCGTCTCTACCCCCTCGGCCTCACCGGGGCGCAGGTATTCGGCGGCCAGGGACATGTCACCCAGGGTGGCGCTCAAACCGACGCGTGGCACGATGCGGTTGAGACAGATTTCGAGGCGGTGGAGAAGCGACTGGAGCTGACGTCCGCGGTCGGTATCGATGAACACGTGCAGTTCGTCCAAAACGACCCACTCCAGCGCCGCAAAAAACGCTGGCATGCGATGCCCATGGTTCACGAACAGTGCCTCCAGTGACTCAGGTGTGATCAGTAGGACGCCACCAGGCCGCTCGACGAGCTGCCTCTTGCGGCCTGATGGCACGTCTCCGTGCCAACGGTGGACCGGGATCCGCAACTCCTTGCAGAGGTCCTCCATACGGTGAAACTGGTCATTGATTAGCGCCTTGAGCGGGCTGACGTAGAGCGCCCGGATGCCCGGCTGTTCTTCTGTGGCGAGCAGCTCTGAGCAGATCGGTAGAAAAGCCGCCTCTGTCTTGCCGGAGGCGGTGGCCGACGCGATGATCAGGTCCGAGCGCCGCTCGACGATGCTCCGGATTGCCACCTCTTGGATGTCCCGAAGTTCCGACCAGCCCTGTTCCCAAATCCAGCGACGAACCTGCTCGTCAAGCAGGTCGAAAGAGGCGGAAGACCGCCTATTAGAGCGCGTAGGATCGACGCTAAAGTCGGAACGAGACCAGCTCGTCATCGTCGTCGCACTCCGGCTCCGGTTCAGCGCGGTTGTTGGTGGGTGTGGTCTCCGCAGTAGTGCCGCCGGGACCACCGGCCGCTACGCCGCCGGCCTCCTCGTCCTCGGGCAGAGGCTTGAGGTCTGGGTTTTCCTCTGCCTTGACTCGCACGTTGGGCAGCAGCGTCTGCCATGTGGCGCCCGGGTTCTGCTCCAGGACAGCGAGCAGGCTCACAAATTCCTTGATCGTGTTGCGTGGTGTCCGGAAATAGCGGTCACCCACCCGGTGGGAGCAGTGTTCCATGAAAGCGTGCAACCCTTCGTCAGGAATGAGATACCGCTCGGCCTCTCCGCTAGCGTAGACGTGCCGCAGTTTCTGCAGCAAGACGAAGACATCCTCTGGTGTCAGGCTAGCGAGGCGGAGGACTGGACCGCTCAGATCGACTAGCTCATCATTGGTGAATGTGTTCTCTGCAAGCCTCGATTGGAGCGCTTGGTAGCTGTAGAGCCCGCGCCGCGTGTCAGTGAGGAATTCGGGCGTTCCACCTAATAGTACCCCCAGACCCTCGGCGGAACCCTGAAGGCAGTCGTTCAGAATCCGCAAGAGTTGCTCGTAGTTGGAGTTTCGCGCGCGGCCGCTTGCCAGCTTGTAGAGGTTGACCAACTCGTCTAAGCAAACCAGCAACCCACCGTAACCAGCCAGTCGGACGAACCGGGCGAACAGCTTGAGGTGGTCATAGACATTGTGATCGTCGATGATGGTGCGCACTCCGAGCGCCTTGCGTGCGTCCGTGCGGGTGGAGAACTCGCCCCGCAACCAGCGCACGGCGCTGTTCTGAAGCTGGGTGTCTCCTAGGTCGTGTCCCTTCCAGTAAGCACCGATGACGTGCGCAAAATCAAAGCCGCCGACCATTTTGGAGAGCACTTCAAGCCGCTCGTGGATCACCACGCTAGGATCCACATCGCGCTCGCGGGCGTCACGTACGGCGGATGTGGCGAAGCGCTCAACCACCGTCGCGAGCGCTTCCCCATCGGGTCGCGAACGGGTCGCCATGTTGCGCATCAGTTCGGCGTAGAGGAGCCGTGCTTGTCCGCCACTCGAGTAGAGCCGCCGGTCCGGTGCTAGATCTGCGTGGACTGAGACCAGCTTGCGACGCAGCCCCACTGTACGGACTAGGCTAAGAAAGAAGGTCTTTCCCGAGCCGAAGGGGCCGATGACAAAACGGATGCCGGATCCGCCGTCGGCGATACGCTCGATGTCACGCAGCAGCGCCTCCAGTTCCCGATGACGTCCGACCTGAACGTGCCGGTTGCCTCGGCGCGGGACAACCCCGGCTCGCAGGGATTGAATAATCGCTTCTCGATCTCGACTGCCGATCTTGTCGCTCATGGCCAAGTGATCATCTCCTGCGCAACCTGCGCATTGATTTCTATGGGGTCGTTGCCTTCAAACAAGCGCTCGTCGCAGGTTTCGATGGCGGCTTCGTTCAGGAGCTCTAGGGCACCGTCGGGCAAGAGCCCCAGAGAGTCGGCGAGTTCATCGTATTCGGTGCGTGCCCAGGACTCCTGTTCAGCGAGCTGGCGCAGCAGCTGAAAATAAACCGAATCGAGGCCCTCAACTGGGCTCTTCTCGGATGCGACCGGAGCTCCCTCAAACGAGGTTTCGTCGGGGTCAATGAAAATGCTGGCCAAGGTTGCCGCGGCTCGCTCTGACTCTTTGAGTTTGGCTGCGATTGCCGCCAAGTCGAGCCGTACCTTTGCGCGGTCATCGGTCGCGTCAGTGTCGCTCTGTGGCGGAGGCAGCTCATAACCTCGCACTTGATCCCCTCCCGCAGCGACTGACACAGGGCCCAGGTCAGGCGATGCGTGATGGCTGTGGAGCCATTGGTGGACGCTCCCAGGGTCGAGGCCCAGGAGGCGAAAGATCCTGGTCAGGATATTCACCTCTTCGGGCTCGACACGCCCATCGGCCCAAGCGACCGCTATGAGGAATTCACCCACGGACCGTCTTTGATCCGGAGGCAGCCTCTCAAGGCGTTTTTTTCCGCCTGGGGTACTTGGTGGTTGTACCAGCAGCCATTCAAGATGTGCTGCTAGACGTGTCTTTTCTATGTCACTGAGTTGCAGACTGTCTGCGAGATGGTCGCGCAAATGTTGCCTCTCGTCGCCCGAGACCTGGCCGTCGACGACCGCTACAAGCGAAGCGAGGTGCAGCAGAATCGCGGCGGCCGAATAGTCAGACGAAGGTGCGCGGTGATCTGTATCGCTAATTGGAAAGAGGACGATCTTGTCTTTGCAGGATATCCTCGGGCCAGAGAACCGCACGTCGGGCTCGAACGCAAACCCGGCGTGGCCGAATAAGTGTGCGGCCTCAACCGTCTCCTTCTTGGTCAGCTTCTCTTTCTCGCCCGTGAACCAGTGCCGGAACACCGTTCGCGCGGGTAGAACCGTCAACGTTTTCTCGCCCACTTGGCGGCGCAACTCGTTGCGCATCTCGTAGAACGCGCGAGGAGCTCGCGTTTCAATCAATTCAGCTGGCAGGAGACTGGCCGAAAGCAACGTCCCTCGCCCGTCCGGGTTCCTGCCAAGCCACCGGCTGAAGGGGTCGAGTGCATCGCAGCAGGCATCAACGATCTCTGCAACCTTCCGTCTTGGGCCGACAAGGCGGGTGACGGCAGGGTACGGGGTCCCTGATGAGAAGTTCCCGTCAAATGACGCACTGGCTGGCCTGTAGACAGCGGCAACGGTTCGTTTGCACGGCTTGATCTTGAATCCCTCACCAAACTTGCGCCTATAGAGGATCAGGAACAACTCGTCGAATTCCTCCCGGCAGCGCCGCGCAGGTGTCCTCGATCTGATGTTTGGATCCTGCTTCGCCCACGCAAGGGCCCACTCGGGGGAAAGAGGCTGACCGTGCAGGGCGAGGTGACCAACCCCAACCTGGAATCCGATGCCGAACCAACGGCCGAACGTTTCCTGTAGTGGCGGCGCGTCAGCAAGCTGCCACCCCTCCGCCGTAACCGTAAGGTACTCGAGTAATTGACCTGCATATCCAGCAAAGGATCTGTTCTCGCCATAGATTGATAGTAGGCGGCGGATCTCGGATTCAATCAGCGGAATCTCTTCCTTCGCCGCAGGGATGCTCTTAGCATCGTGTAAGACGCGGCGCTCGAGTCCGTAGTAGTAGAGGAAAACATAGCCGATGTAGGTGTCCGGATCTGATCGCCCGTCTGCAAGCCACTCCAAGTACGCAGAGCGTGAGCCAGGGGGGATTGTCGAATAGGCCGGCCAGTAGCTCATGCCTTCGCCAGCCCTGTCGGGCCTGTCACTCCGGGGCAGGGTAGGGTCGATCAGCGCAGGCTCGACTCCTCCCCATTCCGACACACTAGGCAGGTTCTCTCCTACATAAACGAATCCGTTGCCAATGGCCCTTCCTGCGAGAGCCGCCGCTGTTCCTGGTGGCACCCAACACTGCTGGCTCGTCGAAGGCGTGCCCTCGATCGCTGGACGACCTCCCATGGATACCGAGGTTGTGAACTGCGGAAGTATCTCTTTTTCAGTCGGCTCCATACGTTGGATTGAGGTCGATTCCCTCCGCCCTGCAGAGTAAGTAACGATGACTATGACAAGTACTAGGACGAGGAAGAAAAAAATACCCACAAACCAACTCGCACGTTTCTTCAGCGGAAACGGCTTTATTCTATGTGATTGCACTAGCCGCGTTGCAATTTCTTTGTAGAGACCTAGGAGTGCTGGACTTTCACGTGAAATTCTTCGTTTTGAAACCACATGATTGACAAAATCACGGTGTATCCGTGGCGATAAAACCGCCGGGAATAAATCTGAGCGCAAATTTGTCATATAAGGTGCGTGACAAATTTGACAGTGATGAACTCACTCATCTAACATTTCTCACGTACCAGGCCGACAATCGAGCTCTGAAATCGAGCTAGTTAGGTCTGGGATTCAGCCAGTTTGGCAACGAGCAGTGGGCTTCTCGCAAGAGTTTGCACCCGGAGGATTTGAGCTTTGAGCAAGATTATTGGAATTGACTTAGGAACGACCAACAGCGTGGTCTCGGTGATGGAGGGTTCGGACCCGGCCGTGATCGCCAATTCGGAGGGCAACCGCACGACGCCGTCGGTGGTGGCTTTTACCGATAGCGGTGAGCGGCTGGTGGGCCAGGTGGCCAAGCGCCAGTCGGTGACCAACCCCGAGAACACGATCTTTTCGATCAAGCGCTTCATGGGGCGTCGCTACGACGAGGTCTCGGAAGAGATGAAGATGGTGCCGTACAAGGTCAACGACAAGAGCGGCGATGTCCGCGTCGTGGCCGATGGCAAGGAGTATTCACCGCCCGAGATTTCGGCGATGATCCTGCGCAAGCTCAAGCAGGCGGCCGAAGACTACCTGGGTGAGAAGGTCACCAAGGCGGTCATCACCGTGCCGGCTTATTTCAACGATGCCCAGCGCCAGGCGACCAAGGACGCCGGAAAGATCGCCGGCCTCGAAGTCGAGCGTTTGGTCAACGAGCCCACTGCTGCGGCGCTTGCCTACGGCCTGGAGAAGAAGGCCGACGAGCTGATCGCGGTCTACGACTTCGGTGGCGGTACGTTCGACATCTCGATCCTGGAAGTCGGCGACGGCGTTGTTGAGGTGAAGTCGACCAACGGTGACACCCATCTGGGTGGCGACAACGTCGACCAGGTGTTGATCGAGTGGCTGCTGGCCGAGTTCAAGAAAGACCAGGGCATCGACCTGTCGGGCGATCCGATGGCGATGCAGCGCCTCAAGGAAGCGGCGGAGAAGGCCAAGATCGAGCTTTCGACCGCTTCGGAGAGCGAGGTCAACCTGCCGTTCATCACTGCCGATTCTTCCGGCCCCAAGCATCTGCACGTCAAGCTGCAGCGCTCGGAGCTGGAGAAGATGGTTGAGGAGTTGGTGGATCGGTCGCTCAAGCCCTGCAAACAGGCGCTCAAGGACGCCGGGGTCAAGGCTGACGCGATCGACGAGGTAGTCCTGGTCGGTGGTCAGACCCGCATGCCGCTGATCCAAAAGAAGGTCGCCGAGTTCTTCGGCAAGGAGCCCCACAAGGGCGTCAACCCGGACGAAGTGGTGGCGATCGGCGCCGCGATTCAGGGTGGCGTGCTCGCAGGCGACGTCAAGGACATGCTGCTCCTCGACGTCACTCCGCTGTCGCTCGGCATCGAGACCTTGGGCGGCGTGTTCACGCGCTTGATCGAGCGCAACACCACGATTCCGACCAAGAAAAGTGAGGTGTTCTCGACCGCGGCCGACAACCAGACTTCGGTTGAGGTCCACGTGCTCCAGGGTGAGCGCGAGATGGCGGGTGACAACCGCACGCTGGGTCGCTTTCACCTGGTGGGGATTCCGCCGGCGCCGCGTGGCCTGCCGCAAGTCGAGGTCACCTTTGACATCGACGCCAACGGCATCGTCAACGTGTCGGCCAAGGACAAGGGCACCGGCAAGGAGCAGAACATCACCATCACCGCGTCGAGCGGCTTGGCGGAAGACGAGATCAACCGCATGGTCAACGAGGCGGAAGAGAACGCCGAGGAAGACAAAGAGCGGCGCAAAACCATCGAGGTGCGCAACCAGCTCGACAGCTTGGTCTACTCGACCGAGAAGAGCTTGGGCGAGCACCGCGACAAGCTGGCCGAAGGCGACCGGGCGACCCTCGACGAGGCTTTGGAAAAGGCCAAGTCCGCGCTCGAGAGCGATGACGCCACCACCATGGAAGAGGCGATGACCAACCTCGCCCAGGCGTCGCACAAGCTGGCCGAGATCATGTATCAGGCCGAGGCTGCGGGCGCGGCGGAAGACGCTGGTCCTGAGGCCGCCGATGCGGCCAACGATGACGATGAGGTCATTGACGCTGAGTATGTCGATGAGGGTGAGGACGAGGCCAAAGAGGCCAGTTAGTTGGCGGTTGGGTCGGAGACCTGTAGGGGAGGGGCTTGTCCCCTCCCGTTCTTCGTCATCCCGGCGGAGGGTTGTGTGGGGGGCCGGTTGTCATCCCGGCGGGTGTTTGGGTTGGGGGGCCGGGATCCCCGCCCCCCTCGCTATCCCCCGCGGGGATGACGGACTGGACGTGCGTTGTTTTCGGATCCCCGCCCCTCTCCCTCCCGCCCGCGGGGATGACGATAGGGCCTGTAGGGGAGGGGCTCGCCCCCTCTCACCGGGCGGGCGTAAAGCCCGCCCCTACGGCGCCGATCCGCCGCCTGCGAGTTGTTTTCGGATCCCCGCCCCTCTCCCTCCTGCCCGCGGGGATGACGATGGGGCCTGTAGGGGAGGGGCTTGTCCCCTCCCGCGGTCGCGCGTAAAGCCCGCCCCTACGGGTTACGATTCACTGACTGCAAACAACCAATCACCATGGCAGCTAAGAAAACCCGCCGCACCGTAATGATCAGCGTCATCGCTGAGCGTTACGACATCCATCCCCAAACCCTGCGCCTCTACGAGCGTGAGGGACTCATCAACCCACCGCGCAGTGAGGGCAACACCCGTCTCTACGACGACGAGACCATCCAGCGTCTCGAAACCATCCTCGCCCTGACCCGCGACATGGGCGTCAACCTGGCCGGCGTCGACGTCATCCTTCGCTTAAGGGAGCAACTCGACCAGCTCGAAGGCGAAGTCAGCCGCTTGTCGGAGTTCATCCGCCGGGAGATGGGCGACCGCCGCGCCGGCGTCGATCGGCGACATGCTTTGGTCGAGATCGATTCCGGTCCGTTGGTGAGGAAATAGTCGAATAGTGAATAGTGGCTAGTGGCGAATGATCCCAGCCTCCAACCCTTCCACACGCCGGGGCAAGCGCAATCTCCACTAGCCATTAGCAAGATCCCGGCCCCCCGCACAGTCCCTCGCCGGGATGAACAGTAACCAGTGACGAAGTGACGGGTGACGTGGAGGGGGTTGAACGGTCGTCATCCCGAGCGAAGGCGAAGCCGAAGTCGAGGGATCTGGGTGGGGTAGTCGGTGAGCGGGAATTGGAAACTCAAGACCTCCCCCCAGGTCTCTCGACTCCCTTCGGTCGCTCGAGACGACATCTCGCGATCACCCTGACATCTCACGGTCGCCCCTGGCCATTGGCCGCTCCTGCTACGATTTCAGCATGCCGAACGACGGGGCGATTTCCGCTCCCGGGCCACTGCATCGAGCCGGGCCATGAGGCCCGACCGATGGCGTGAGCTTTCCGCATGGCTCGACCGCGTTCTTGAGGTCGAGGTAGCCGAGCGCGAAAGCTGGCTTGAGCGGGAAATCGAAGACCCGGAGCTGCGAGCCGAGGTTGCCGAGCTCGCCGCCCTTGCCGAGCGCGAGCCGGGAGTGGTGGATGGCTCCGCGGCGGAGCGCTTGGCGACGCTTCTGAGCGAACGCGGCTTGGTCGACCGTGGGGTCCGTGAGTCGGCCCAAGAGCGGGTGGGACCGTACGAGATCGTGGAAGAGATCGGACGGGGTGGAATGGGGGTGGTCTACCTGGCCGAGCGCGCCGATGGGCAGTTCGAGAATCGAGTCGCCCTCAAGCTCATCAGACCGGGACTGGACAGCGGGGAGGTGGTGCGCCGCTTCGAACACGAGCGCCGCGTGCTCGCGCAACTCGAGCACCCCAATATCGCGCGCATTTTCGATGGCGGTGTGACTGAGGATGGCCGTCTGTACTTCGCCATGGAGTACGTCGACGGTGAGCCCATCACTTCACATTGCGACCGTCACCGCTTGCGGATCGAGGACCGACTGCGACTCTTCACACGCGTCTGCGACGCGGTGCAGTACGCCCATGGCCGCTTGGTGGTGCACCGCGATTTGAAGCCATCTAATGTCTTGGTGGCCGAAAACGGCGACATCAAGCTGGTCGACTTCGGCATCGCCAAGCTGCTCACTGACGAAAGTGCGGAGTTGACCCGAGTGGGGGGCAACCAGCCAGTGACGCCGGCTTACGCGGCGCCCGAGCAGATCGAGGAGCGGCCGGTTACAACCGCGACCGATATTCACGCACTCGGAGTCTTGCTGTGCGAATTGCTCTCCGGACGGCGCCCCTTCGAGGTCGGTTCCGGCAGCAGGCACGAACTGGCGGACGCGATCCTCACCTCAGATCCGATGACTCCCTCTCGCTGCGTGTCCGAGGAGGAGGGCGAGGCGGCGTCGCTACGCCGCGAATCGGTAACCGGGCTTCGGCGGCGTCTCAGCGGCGACCTCGACGCGATCGCCGGAACTGCCTTGCGCAAGATCCCAGAAGAACGCTACGCCTCAGCCCAGGCGATGCGCGAGGACATCGAGGCCCATCTGGCGCATCGTCCCATCCGCGCTCGCTCGGAAGGGGCGCTAGTGCGCTCGGGTAAGTTCGTGCGTCGTCACCGGGTCGGCGTCGCGGCGACGCTGCTGGTGATCGGGGCGCTCGCCGCCGGCCTCGCGGGAACCACACTGCAATCGCGCGCCCGTGCTCTGGAGGCCCGCAAGGCGGAGGAAGTCAAGGACTTCGTTCTGGAGCTCTTCGAGGCTTCCGACCCGTCGGTTGCTCGCGGCGAAGACGTCACCGCCCGCGCTCTGCTGGATCGCGGCGCAGAAAGGATCGAATCCGAACTCGCCGGGCAGCCCGAAGTTCAGGCACAACTTCTCGGTACCGTCGGGCTGCTCTATGTTCGGTTGGGTCTAGACGACGAGGCGGAGCCGTTGCTCAAGAGGTCGCTCGAACAAACCGAAGACCTCTATGGCAGCAACAGCCTGGAAGCTGCTGCTGCCCGTGACCGGTGGGCGGTTTTGCTGTGGAGTCGCGGGGACTATGCCGAGTCGGAAACGGCGCACCGCCAGGTGCTTGCGGTGCGTGAGCGGCTGCTGGGTAGCGACCACTCTTTGGTGGCCGAAACATTGACGCACCTCGCCAACGCGGTCACGGGGAGTGGCGACTACGAGGAGTCGGAAAAGCTCCATCGCCGAGCACTGGCGATCGAGCGCGCAGAGCACGGGGTCGAAGCGGAGAGAACTGCCGACAGCATGGCGAACCTGGCGGCGGTGCTGCGTGTCCAAGGTAACTATGACGAAGCGGAACCGCTATACCGCAAGGCGCTGGCAATTCAGGAACGCGTCCTTGGGGTCGATCACCCCTCCTTGGCTGGTACGGCGCTGGGCCTTGCCTCCCTGCTCTCCACACGCGGAGACTTCGACGAAGCCGAGGAGTTCTTCCGCAGGTCGATCGACCTGCGTGAGAAGATCTTCGGCCCAGAGAATCCGCAGCTAGCTTTTCCCTTGGAGAACTACTCGATGCACTTGCAGCGACGCGGCGACCTGGCTGCGGCCAGACCCATCTCCGAGCGTGCGCTAAGCATCCGCCGCCAAACGTTGGCCCCTGACAACCCCGATCTGGCAACCAGCCTCAACAACTATGGGGTGCTCTGCTACCGGCTCTCCGACTTCGAACAGGCCGAGGAATACATGCGGGAGGCATTGGAGATCTGGGTGCAAAAGCTCGGCCGCGAGCATCCGAGTGTCGCCTCCAGCCTCAACAACATCGGCGTCATCCGACTCGAGCTGGGTGATCCCGCGGGGGCCGAGCCACTGGTGCGTGAGGGTCTTGAGATCCGACGTCGTCTTGCCGGTGGAGAGGCCAATCAAGCCGTAGCTCAGAGCGTGCGCAATCTGGGTTTGGTGCAGATCGAGCTGGGAGAGATCACCGAGGCTGAGAAAACCTTGACCTCGGGTTTAGAACTTGCTCGTGGCGTCTACCCCGAGCGGCACATCCGCACCGCGGAGATGCTCATTGCCTTGGGGCTATTGCGCCTCGATCAGGGTCGGATTGTGGATGCCGAGCCGCTGCTTCGGGAGGCGTACACGATCCGCAACGAGCAGATGAATCCCGACGACTGGCGCGTTGCCGAGGCGGAGTTCTTCTACCGCGCGTCTCTCGAGGCTACCCAGCCGGGGACGGAGGACCGGGAGCGTATGCGGGTCAGTCTCGGAGCACTGCGCGAGGCCAAGGGCGGCGACCACTGGCTGATCCGGCGCGCCGAGGCGGTGCTCCAGGTGCAGTAGGCCGCCAAAGCTTGTGACCATTTCATGGACGGGGATTCCCGGAGTTGTAGGATCGCCGCGCTTCTGGACTGAGGTAGACGCCGCGCAGGGCTGGACGATCTCCGGCCAGCGCGGAGAGGATCGAACGCGCCTGGAAGGCAAGGCGCGGATCTGGATCCTGCGCTAGTTCGTGCAGCAGGAGCGCCGTGGAGTCATCGAGGGCTGGGGCAGCGCCGAATCCGCGGGCGTGCCACGCTCCTTCGATCCGCTCGGCCAGGACCGCCAATCCTTGCAGCCTCTTGCCTGGGGATTCACCGCTCAGCAAGGCAACAGTCTCGGCGTCGGCTATCAAGTCCCAGGAGACGGGTTGCAGCGGAGACACGGCTCCGGCAAGGCGTGGGTCGGGCGAGCGACCTTGAAGCGCCTCCAGAGCGACCTCCGCCAACGCCGCAATCGCAGCGTCCGAGTCTCTAGCGAGATCACCCAGTAGCGGGTGCGCTTCATCGGCCAAATCCGGCGCCACGGCGGCCAGATGCGCGAGCATCGCCATGGCGCCGCGCCGACGGCCCGCGGTCGCATCGGACTCAAGCAGGGTGGTGCGGGCGCGTTCAAAGTCTTGCCGTTGGGCGCGGGCAATCAGCACTGCCTCGCTCTCTTGCGGGGCGATCCGGTCGGCGTGCTCGAGGTCGTGTAGAGCTTGCTCCGCGAGGCGAGCCAGTCGGTGGTCGGGATGACCGGTGGCGCGTATGAGCTGGTCGCGCGCATCCACCGCGACCGCGCCCGGCACGGCGGCAAGGCGGATCACCGTGTACAGTGCCGCGGTCTGCCCACCTGATGCTGGGTCGGCGAGGCGGAGCGCGGCGTTTTCGAGGTCTGCCCTTTGGGCTGCCTGTACCTGTACCGGCTCATCTGTCGTGTCTTCTGCTGCGTGCGCAGCGACGCCCAAGGCGATACCTAGAGTGAAACAGATTACGGGAGTTTTCAACGGTCGTTGCATCGTCCGCCCCTAAAAAACGAAAAGCGTGAAGCCGCGATGGGCGCAATCGCCACTTGAGTTTCTGGTGTACACGCCGATCTTGTCGGTCTGCCCGCTGGCAGTGTTACCTATCAGGTCGATCTGGCCACTGGACTCGCCAGATTCAAAGCCGTCGAGGGTTGCAAGACGGGGACGCGATTGGATGTCTGCTCCAAGGGGTAGGAAAGAGACCTTGTAGGAAAAGTGAATCCCGGCGCCGCCGCAAGTCTGTGCGGATGTTCTGTTCGGATCGCACCGCCAGCAACTGTGCACCGTGCCGTTGGCGTTGATCTTCGCCCACGCTTTGACCAGACCATTCCCCCCCAGCTTGTCATTGACCACGTCACCAGTGTTGCCGTCCATGTAGATGGAGCGGTCGCCGTTGTAGTCGTAGATCCACAGGTCGCCGTCTTCGCTGCCCCCGGCGTTGCCGAGCTTCGCCCATCCCTGGTTGCCGTCGAGGTGAACCGACGGATTCAGCGAAGTGCCATCGTTGTCCCACAAGATCAGGTCGCCATCCTGTCCCCACAAGCCGAGAAAAATATCGGCGGTTTCAGCATCGACGAAAACCGTGCCGTTGTAACTCTCGTCCCTAAGCTCGATGAGTCCCGGTGCCGTCGGGCCGCCCAGGTAGAGCGTCGCGTCGTGATCGAGCAGCACCGTTGCTCCGGTGGGCTTTTCCAGCCGGATATAGGTGTTGCCGACGGCCACGCCTTGCGCGGCCACCGCGGTCGAGAGAGCGGCAAGCATGCATAGGGCGGCCAGTCCGCGCGCGATTCTTTGATTGGTCATTGGGTCGATTCTCCTCTTGCATTTCTGGCTCGCGTGCTTGAGCTCGGCGCGGGGCCGCAGGGCGAGCGTTCACGAAATGGGCTTGTCCATCGCTCTCTTAACGCAATCGGATTGCTCCGGGGGTCACGAGCGACTAGGCTGTCCGGCGCGCTTTGAGGACGAAAGGTGAGCGGTAAGCATCCGGAAGGAGAGATCACCCAACTGCTGGCGGCTTGGCAAGGCGGCGACGGCGCAGCGCTCGACCGTCTAGTTCCGCTGATTTACGAGCAGCTCCGCTTTCTTGCGCGGCGGCAACAGGCCAAGGGAGCGAGCGACACCCTGCAGACAACGGCTGTGGTGCACGAGGCCTACCTCAAACTGGCGGGAAGCGAAGGCCAGGACTTCGTTGACCGTGGCCACTTCTACGCGGTGGCCTCACGCGCCATGCGCCAGGTCTTGGTGGACCATGCGCGCCGCAAGTCAGCGCAAAAACGCGGTGGCGATCGCGCCAGAATCGAGCCCACGGAAGGCTCGTTCGCGGTGGAGGACCGGGCGGAGCAAGTGCTCGCCGTCGACGAGGCGTTGACCCGCCTGGACCGCCTGGACCCACGCTTGGCCCGTATCGTCGAGATGCGCTTTTTCACCGGCCTATCGGTGGAGGAAACCGCTGGGGTGGTCGGGACCTCGGCCAGCACCGTAAAACGCGACTGGAAGAAGGCGAGAGCGTTTCTCTATCGAGAGTTGGCAACAGGCGATGAGGGAGAGAGTGACAAGGGAGAGAGTGACGAGGTGACGAAAGTGACGAGTGGCGTGGACGGAACCGAACTGTTGTCATCCCGAGCGAAGGCGAAGCCAAAGTCGAGGGATCTGGGTGGGGGAGACGAGGCGCCGTAGGGGAAGGTTTGCTTCTTCCCAATGTGAAGGAGTGACCAAGAGACGAAAATGACGGAGTGACAACGGATGCGTATCTTCGTCACTGGTCACTGGTCACTGGTCACTGGTCACTGGTCACTGGTCACTGGTCACCAGATCTCTCGACTCCCTTCGTTCGCTTGAGATTACAGTTGTTGTTGGCAGGGCAGACCAAGCCTGCCCCGAGCGAAGTCGAGGGGCCCCGCCCCTACTGACCACTACTCACCGATACCGCTTCTTTTTCGCCAGCTTCTCAAGCTTGCGCCGTAGTTCGGCGACGGTCTTCCGGTAGTCTCGGTCGCGGTTGGCCGCCTGACGCTTGAGATCGACGATCTGGTCTTCTTGTCTTTCTAGCTCACCTTCTTGGCGTTGCATTTCTGCCAGCAGCAGTGGCGCGAGCAGGTGATAGCGGACTGAGTAAGGTCGCTCTTCTTTATAGGTGACGAGTTCGGGAAATACCTCGGCCACCTCTTCGGCGAGTAACCCGTACTCGATCGGGTTGTCGCCCTCTGAGGCCAACTCGTCTTTGAACCGGAACTGCACGGGCCGCAAATCGAGCAACTTCTCTCTCTGGCTCGATCCAAGGTTCTCTATCTCCTGCTTGAATCGCACTGAAGAGGTCGATGTTCCAAGTTGGCCATCGCTCTTAATGAAGACCTGCGTTCCTCCAGCGACAGTGACTCCGTGAACACCTTCGATGAAAGCACGCGTCTGGTTGCCACTGCCGCCGATACGCGTGGTGCCCGATTCGCCGACGGCTCCGTAGGCTCCAAAGCCGAGCGCGATGTTCTTGTCACCAGTCGACCAGTTGAGCCCCGCGTTGAGGCCGACTGCGGTGTTGAGGTCTCCTGTGGTGACATTGCGTGCTGCCTGCAGGCCAACGGCTGTGTTTTGAATCCCTTTGTTGTGGAAAAGCGCGCTGCTGCCAATAGCCGTATTGTGAAATCCAGTGATGTTGGAAGAGAGGGCGTAATCGCCTACAGCGGTGTTGTAGTGACCTGTGGTGTTGGAAAAAAGGGCTCGCTTGCCTACGCCCGTGTTGTAGTTACCATTGGTGTTGTGGCGAAGGGCTTGCTTGCCTACGCCCGTGTTTTGGCTGCCGAACGTGTTAGAGGTGAGCGCTTCAGAGCCTACGCCCGTGTTGGAGTCACCAGCGTTGTAGTAAAGGGCGTAGAAACCTACGCCCGTGTTGCCGGTACCATCGATGTTGCGGTGAAGCGCCCGGGCACCTACGCCCGTGTTGGAGTCACCAGTGGTGTTGAGGGAAAGGGCTTGCCCGCCTACGCTCGTGTTGCCCGTACCAGTGGTGTTGTAGCGAAGCGCTTGGATGCCTACGGCCGTGTTGAAGTAACCAATGGTGGAGTTGTCGATAAGACTGTAATCCCCGATCGCGAGGTTGCCATATCCGTCGTTGTGAAGGAACGGAACGCCGTTCTTGAACACAAACCCGCCCAGATCGAAGTCGCCGTCGATCGCGAGCGAGAACTGCGACGGTGTGGTGACCACCTGAGGGGACGGTTCGCCGACGGTGGATGAAGTCAAAGCGCGGTTGACGCCGAGGATCTGCACCGGCTTCTTGCTTTTTTCGTTTGGTCCTGTCTTCGGCGATTCCTGGAATGGGCGCTCCTGCGTCTGCGATGCGTGTGCGTTGGCGGAAACGTCTTCGCCAGGGGAGTTGCCCCTCTTTCCTTGGCGGTAGCGGCCAAGGACGGCTAGAGCTTGGCGCACTTCATCATCGGAGGGCATGCCCGCGGTGGCGAAGAACAAGGGCTCGGACCAGGGGCCATTACCCTTGGCGCCCTTGGCCCGCACCGCCCAGGCGTATTGGGCGTCCGACGCCGGGCACTGGTCAGCGGCGGGGCTCCAGGAAGTCGCCCCTCCCGGTACCTGGGTTTGTAGCGAGCTTTCGAGGGTGCCGTTCTCGGCGACCCGGTAGAGGATGAGATCGTAACCGCCAGCGTTTTCGATTCCGCTCCATGAGAAGGTCGGGCAGGAGTTGGAGAGGGTGGTGGCGGTATGGGCCTGTCCGGGGGAAACCCCACGGGGACCGGTCCCAGAGTCTGCTCCAGCGAGAGCAGGGAACAGCGCCAGCGCGACGGTGAAAGCGGCTCCGAAAAGGGGTCGGGACTTGCTACTAGTAGTCATCGACTGGTTCATGTCCGTATCCTCCTTATGCGTGTCCGCAGGTCTGACTGTTCTCTTAACGCAGAAGGTGAGAATTCGAGGTCACGGAGACGAGTTCCGTCGTTTTGGCGGGGGGTGGGGAGTGTCTCGACTTTGGCAAGTGTCGCCCTTCCGTAGCGGGTTCCTAAATGAGCAGCGCGGAGCAAGCCCCGCCCCTACTGACCACTGGGTACTGACCACTATCTATTCCTGTTACCATCCACCCATGCCGGAGGGAGGCGCAGAAAGCACCGTTGCAACCTCGAAATGCCCCCGTTGTGGCGGGCTTGGGTGGGTGATTGCGGACGACGGACAAGCCGGTACCGCCGAGCCTTGTACCTGCCGCGCGGCCGAGGTGGAGAGGGGGGCGCGAGCCTCCGCTTCGATCCCAAAACGGCATGAACGCTGCAATTTCGACAACTTCGATCCCGGTACGAATCCGGTCTTGATTGAGGGTAAGGCCCTGGCGCAAAGATACGTCGAACGGTTCATCCAGCGGGACGGCTCGTTCGTCGACACTGGACTGTTGTTTTGGGGACCACCGGGAACCGGCAAGACCCATTTGGCGGTGGCGATTCTCAAAGAGCTGTTCGATCGCTACCGCGTGCGCGGCTACTTTGCCGACTTTGCCACCCTCATCTACGACATCCAGTCGACATTTCGCAATGACACGGTGGCGAAAAAAGAGGATGTGCTGGGACCGGCGATCAGTGCCGAGATTTTGGTCCTGGATGAGATCGGAGCCCAAAAGCCGCGCTCGTGGCAGCTCGACCAGCTCGATTTGCTCATCAACAGCCGCTACAACGCCCGCCGACCGACGATCCTGACTTCTAACTACCCGTTGCCCAAGGAAAAACAATTTCGCCGTGAGGTGTCATTGGATCGCGAGCCGGCCGCCACCGAGCAGGTGGAGAACCGGGACATCACTCTCGCCGCGCGCATTCCACTGCGCCTGGTCAGCCGGCTCTTTGAGATGGTGAAGCCGATCGCGCTCGAGGCCGGCGACTACCGACGCGAGGTTGCGGGCCAGAAGGCGGCCAACAGCCTCAGTTAGGGCCTGTTCACCGACAATGGCACGAACCACTTTCTCCTGCTTTGAGCGCGGCGCTCTCAATCTGCGCGGCAACTGGCGGCTTTTGCTCACCCTCATCATCAAGAGCTTGGTCTCCTTGGTCGTCGGGGCAAGCATGGCCTATGGCGTACTCAAGATACTGGGCCTGTGGGATTGGTATATCGGTTTGATCACCAGCGTTGACATCTTTGCGGGGGGAGTGCCGCCCGAGCCGCCGCCTTTCGACCAGCTCCCAGCAGCATGGCCGGGTGCCTTATTGGTCGGTCTGTTGGGTACCTTGGTGCAGCTCGCCCTGCAAACGTTTTTCGACGGTGGAGCCCTAGGAGTGCTTGCGGCAGGCGACCGCCAAGCCCCGACGCGTTCGGATCTCACTCCAGCGTGGTTTGAAAACTTCTCCTGGGCCGATTTCGGGGGTTGGGGTGGCCGTTTGGTCTGGCGTTTAATGGCTTGGCGCATCGGTGGCGGTCTGGTCCTGGTGGCGGTTACGTTGGCTCCTTTCCTCCTTGCGGGTTTTCTGTGGGAGGCAACGGAAGGGGCGTCTTTGATCGCCGGTTGTTTCGCCATCTTGATTTTGCTGCTGTTGGTGTCGCTGCTTTGGCTGTGGTGGTGGGTGGTCGAGATGCACCTGTCTTTTCTGCCTTTGGCAGCAGGGATTCGCCAGGGCAGCAAAAGCTTTATGCGCCGCGGCGGAGCTTGGATTCTGCTCACCGGCATCGCCTTTCTCCTCGCTTTCGCGGTCCTGCTGGTGATTCTCATCGGCACCTGGTCGTCGCAGATGTTCTTGACGCCGGGAAGTGCGACTTGGTGGATCTCTCAGGTCCTTTCCACTCTCGTTCAGGGCGTGGCCTTTGGCGCCGTGATCTTTCTGATCTGGGGGGCCGCGATCGCTCTTGCGCAAGACCCTCAAGGGACCGGGTCTCCAACCCAAAGTGTGGCGGTCGAGGAAGAGACCGCTCCGTAGCGGCAGTCATTGAGAAGTGGTGATGGCGGTCGGTCGATTGCGTAGGAGTGGTGTGTTGCTGGCGGCTGCGAGTGCAGGCGCTTTTCTCTTGTTGGCGTTGTCGTCTGGCAGTGCCGATTTACAGGGCGCCGATTTACAGGGCGCCGATTTGCAGGGCGCTGACTTGCAGGGAGTCGGCTCGCAGGCCGCCGGGAGGCATGGGGTGCAGGTCCGCGTCGGCCTGGCCACCGATCGTGACCGTGTCGATCTGCGCGAAGCCACAACATTGGAGGTGGTCGTGGAAGGAGCGGCCGTCGATTCCAGTGTGCGGGTCAGCGTTCGACCTCAGGGCAGCGTCGCGCGGCCGTGGGTGTACCGGCTGCAAGTCGGGGCGGTGCGCGAACCCAACCGCGCGGACGCCTTGGCGCGCGAAATGGGCCGGGCGACCGGCTTGCCTTGGGATCTCGCCTTCGATGCCGACACCGGTCTGACCAAAGTGCGCGTCGGTCGGTGGACGCGTCGAAGCGACGCCGAAGCCGCAAAGGCCCGCCAGCAGGCCGCCGGCCGCGAGGCTTGGGTGGTAGAAGAACCGGGAGAGCTGGGCGACATCGAACTCCAAGTCTCCGCCTCGCGAACCCGCCGCTCTGCCGGCCCGGTACGGATTCGTCGCCGCGATGGGGGGCCGATTCGATGGGCGGGAACCACCTATCGCGGCTCGATCGAAGTCGGGATCAATCGCCGCGGCAAGCTCAATGTCATCTTGGTGACCGATCTTGAGAGCTATTTGCGCGGGGTCATCCCGCGGGAAATGGGACCGCGCATCTACGACGATCTGGAAACGCTCAAAGCGCAGGCGATCGCGGCCAGGTCATACGCGCTGCACAACATGGGGGAGTTCGAAGCCGAGGGGTTTGACATTTGCGCCACGCCTCGTTGCCAGGTCTTTGGCGGGGTATCGGCGGAGCATCCGCTGTCGGATCGCGCGGTGCGGGAAACGGCCGGCCTGGTACTGGTGGACGAAGACGGAGAGATCGCCGACACCCTCTACACTGCGACCTGTGGCGGCCATACCGAGGATGTTGAGACGGTGTTTCCGCTCAAGAGTCACCGGTATCTGCGCGGAGTGCCGTGCATCGAAGGTGGCTCGACCTCGGTGGCGCGGCACAGTGGCTGGGAAATTATCGAAAGTCGTGCGGTTCGAGCTCTGATCGGCGATTTGGGGTCGAATCCTGCGGAAGTCGGGCAGTCGTTTCAACGCATGGTGGAACGGGCCGGATATGCGGCGGCTGCCGACCAACTGCGGGGTTTCGATCGTCCCGAAGTCATTCGCTTCTTGCGCTCCGCGCTGGACCTTGTCGCCGACCCGACTATGTTCGGTGATAAGGAGGCGTTCGTGAGTTCGGATCCGCTGGCCCAGGCGTGGGGCGACCTGGTCCGAGGCCGGGGACGGGTACGGCTGGCGGATCTGCGACGCCTGCTCTATCTGGTCGCGGTGCGCGTCGGCGAGATCGAAGAAACGGACGCCCGCTTTCTCCGCCGACAGCCGGAAAGCTCGAAAGTCCTCGCCGCCGGGTCCGCGGTCTTCGAGATCGAGCCTGGGATTCCTTGGCACTTCTTGGGCGGCGTCGCCCGGCCGTTGTCTCCTGGTGACCCTCTAGAGGTGCTGCGGGTGGGGGAGGGTGTCGGTGCAGTGGTCGTTCCCACTTCCAAAGCCCGCATCCGCAATGCGCCCGGCACCAAAGTGTGGCGGGAGTTTCGCTCCGACGCCGACCTTGCCCGCCGCACGGCGGCCGAGTTCCCAGGATTCCGTCTGCGTTCGCTGCACATTGGCGAACGAGGCGTTTCCGGCCGCGTCAAGAGCCTTGAGCTATTGGGCAGTCAGGGCCAGGTTCGGCGGCTCGAAGGCCTTTCAATCCGCTGGTTTCTGGACCTCCAGGAGACTTGGTTTACCGCCAGTCGAGGTCGCGATCGCGATGCTGGTTCGGGGTGGATTTTCAGCGGTCGTGGTTGGGGGCACGGCGTCGGCATGTGCCAGCGCGGCGCCTACCGTATGGGTCTGCGCGGGCTTACATTTCGCGACATTCTCGGCCACTACTACACCGACCTCGACATCCAGCCGGTGAGCTAGCGCGACGATACTTCACAAATATGGTAAATAAGACGACCCGCTGACTGTAGCTTGAGAGGTCAAGCAACTGAGTAAGGCGGCAACCGGAGATGGCTTGAGCCCCGACCCCAGCAAGATTCGTGACCTCGTAGCCCAGGCGGTAGATGACGCCTTGCGGTCCGACGAGGCTCCCGGGGTAGGGCGTTCAACCAGAGATGCAGCGGGGAGCGTGGCAATTGGGGCCGATCACGGCGGAGTCGAACTCAAGGACATCATCGTCGGGCACCTTTCCAATCAGGGGCTGACGGTTCTGGATTGCGGTACTAATGGCGCAGAGTCTGTCGACTATCCGGACTTCGCCGCTGCAGTGGCGGAAAAGGTCGCCAATGGAGAGGCCGCCGCCGGCATCGTCGTGGATGGAGCCGGGATCGGTTCAGCGATGGCGGCCAACAAGGTGCCCGGAGTGCGCGCGGCTCTTTGTTACGACATTTCTTCCGCGCGCAACAGCCGCGACCACAATCACGCCAACGTATTGACGCTCGGAGCCGGACTGATCGGACGCGCCCTCGCCCTGCAAATCGTGGATACCTGGCTGGCGACTCCTTTTGGTCCTGGGCGTCATGGTCGACGAGTCGCTAAGATTGCCGATATCGAGCGCAAATACGCTGGCGCCCGCCGAGACTCCGCATGACCGATCGAGAAAAACTCATCCGCGAAATCACCGAACGCGTGGTCGCGGCTCTTGAAGCCGACGGCGAGGACGGCTGCTCGACGGAGTGCAGCGACTGCGAAGGAAGCTGCGCTGCGTGCTGCTCGGACAAAGTCCGCGCCATTGTTGAAACCGGAGCTGAACGGGTTTCCTATAACGGCGAAGGCGGCCGCGTTCCGGCCGATCTGTCGCAGTACATCGACCATACGCTGCTCAAACCCGACGCCACCGCCGCCGACATCGATCAGCTTTGCGACGAGGCCATGCAGTACGGTTTTGCCGCTGTTTGCGTCAACCCGGCGTGGGTGGGCCGAGCCGCTTCCCGGGTGCGCGGGTCGAAGGTACGGGTGGCATCGGTGGTGGGTTTCCCCTCGGGAGCGCACGCAGCCGACATCAAGGCGATGGAAACGCGCCGCGCCCTGCGCGAGGGAGCGCGCGAAATCGACATGGTGATCAACGTCGGCGCGCTCAAGAGCCGCGATTACAAGACCGTGGAAGAGGATATCGCCAAGGTTGCTGACGCCTGCCGAGAGGTCGGCGCGGTGTGCAAGGTCATCCTTGAGACCGGACTGTTAACCGATGAGGAAAAGGTCATCGCTTCGCGGCTGGCAAAATCGGCCAAAGCCCACTTCGTCAAGACCTCGACCGGATTCGGACATGGAGGAGCCGAGCTCTACGACGTCGCCTTGATGCACGAGGCGGTGGGCGGCGACTTGGAGGTCAAAGCCTCGGGCGGAATCAAGACCGCAGAACAGGTACGCGAATTCATCGAGGTCGGTGCCACGCGCATCGGCGCTTCGGCTGGTATCGCCATCGTTTCAGGAAAGGAAGAGGCCAGTGGCGGATATTGATCTGCGCTCGTACGTGTTTTTGGACAGCTTGCAGCCGCAGTACGCGGCTTTTCTCGGCACTGTGGCGTCCGGCTTTTTGCCGCTGGCCGGGGATGCTTCGCTCTACGTCGAGATCTCCCCTGGAATTGAAATCAATCGGTTAACCGACGTGGCGCTGAAAGCGACCCGAGTGCGCCCTGGTATGCAGATCGTCGAGCGCTATTTCGGGCTGCTTGAAGTCCATTCCAAAGACCAGGCGGAGACCCGCGCCGCGGGTGAAGCGATTTTGAACGAGCTGGGGCTCAAGGAATCCGACCGGCTCAAACCGCGGGTGGCTTCGAGCCAGATCGTGCGCGCCGTCGATGACCATCAAGTCCAGCTCATCAACCGTATGCGGCACGGCCACATGATCATCCCCGGGCAGACGCTCTACGTCATGGAAGTGGAGCCGGCGCCGTATGCGGCGCTGGCCGCCAACGAGGCCGAGAAGGCCGCCGACATCAATATTTTGGAAGTGCGCACCTTCGGGTCGTTCGGTCGCGTCTACCTCGGCGGCGAGGAACGCGACATCGACGTGGGCTGGCGTGCTGCAGTCGCCGCCATGGAAGGCCTCGACGGCCGGGCTATCGAGAAATAGGAATCACGGAAAGAATCGCCTTTGGGCGCAAGGAGTAGGCAATGGCAGAAGCACTAGGAATGATCGAGACGCGCGGATTCACCGCGATGGTGGAGGCGTCGGACGCCATGGTCAAGGCGGCCAAAGTCGAATTGGTGGGCTACGAAAAGACCGGTGGCGGGTATGTCACAGCGGTGATTCGCGGTGATGTCGCGGCGGTCAAGGCCGCCGTTGATGCTGGCGTTCGCGGTGCCGAGAAGGTCGGTGAAGTGGTGGCGACGCACGTCATCGCGCGTCCGCATGCGAATGTGGATACATCGTTGCCCCTTGGCCGTCCACCTAAAAAATAGGTTGATGTTTCGAAGGTCCAATGTAAGGAGCCCCTTGTGGACTCCCGGGAGGGGACAAGCCCCTCCCCTACAAGAAGGCGGCGTAGGGGAGCCCCTTGTGGGCTCCTGGGAGGGGACAAGCCCCTCCCCTACAAGAAGGCGGCGTAGGGGAGCCCCTTGCGGGCTCCCGGGAGGGGACAAGCCCCTCCGCTACGTTGGACGGCGTAGGGGAGCCCCTTGCGGCTCCCGGCAGGTGGAAAGCCCCACCCCTACGTTGGATGGCGTAGGGGAGCCCCTTGTGGGCTCCCGGGAGGGGACAAGCCCCTCCGCTACGTTGGACGGCGTAGGGGAGCCGCTTGTGGGCTCCCGGGAGGGGCAAGCCCCTTCCCTACAAGGAGACACCCATGCTGCTAGGTAAGGTGGTCGGCCAACTGGTCGCCAGCCAAAAAGACCCCGGCGTCGAAGGGTTCAAGTTCCTGGTGGTCGAGCAGATCGACGAGACCGGCAAGAGGACCGGCGGATATGTCGTCGCTGTGGACGCGGTTGGAGCCGGCGACGGGGAAATTGTCCTCTATGCGACGGGCAGTTCGGCGCGGCAGACGATAGCCACCCAGGACCGGCCCTGCGACGCGGTAATCATGGCGATCGTGGATAGCTGGGAAGTGGGCGACAAGCAGGTCTACCGAAAAGGGGAAGAATAGTTGGCGCCGAGCAGCTCGTGGAATCCCGAATCCGACGCGCGAGTCATTGTCGAACGCGTCCGGGCGCGTTTTGCGGGTGGCAAGCCGCTATCCCAGCCGCCACCGGAGCTTGTCTCCAAATCTTCGCCACGCAATACCTTCCCGACCGGCGCCTACGCTTCGGTTGATGAAGCGGTTGAAGCTGCCTTCGCGGCGCAGCGAGAGTTCGCTGCCATGGGGCTCAAGCGTCGCTACCAGGTTATCGAGTCGATTCGGTCGGCGATGCTGGAAAAAGGCGACGATCTCGCGCGGGCGGCGCACGCCGAGACCGGCCTCGGGCGGGTCGCCGACAAGATGGTCAAGAACCGCTTGGTGACGACCAAGACGCCGGGACCAGAGGACCTGGAGCCACAGGTGGTGACCGGCGACCAGGGCCAGATGCTCACCGAATACGCTCCGTTTGGCGTCATCGCTTCGATCACACCCACCACCAACCCCACCGCGACAGTGATCAACAACTCAATCGCCATGGTGGCGGCGGGAAACGGAGTCGTCTTCAATGCCCACCCCGCCGCTATGCGGGTGTCGGCTACCAACGTCGGTCTGATCAACGAAGCCATCGCCGCCGCCGGAGGTCCCAAGACCTTGGTGACCTGCATCGCCGAGCCGACCATCGAGTCGGCTCAGGGACTGATGTCTCATCCCAAGATCCGGCTACTGCTGGTGACCGGCGGTCCGGGTGTGGTTGCCGAGGCGCTCAAAACCGACAAGCGGGCGGTGACGGCCGGCCCGGGGAATCCACCGGTGCTGGTCGATGACAGCGCCGATATTCAGTATGCCGGGATGTCGATTGTGCGCGGCGCATCTTTCGACAACAACATGGTCTGCACCGACGAGAAAGAGGTCTTCGCGGTCAGTTCGATCGCCGACGAACTGGTGCGGGCGATGGGTAAGAACGGCGGCTACGTGCTGCGCGAACACGAACTCAAACAGCTTGAGCGGGTGATCTTCGAAGAGCTGGGTCCGGCCAACAAGCCGGGCCGCATCAATCGTAAATGGGTGGGCCAAGACGCCAGCAAGATCTTGGCGGAGATCGGCGTGCAAGTTGGCGAAGAGGTGCGACTGGTGGTCGCTGAAGTGCCGCGCGAGCATTCCCTGGTTTGGACCGAGCAGATGATGCCGGTGCTGCCGGTGGTGCGCGTTCGGGACGCCGAGGACGGCATTCAGCTCTCGGTGGCCGCCGAACACGGCTTCCGCCACACCGCTTCGGTCTACTCGCGCAACGTCGACATCATCACCGACATGGCGCGGCGCATGAACTGTTCGATCTTCGTCGCCAACAGCTCCAACTTCTCGGGGCTTGGTGAGCTCGGCGAAGGCTTTACTTCCTTTTCGATCGCCACCCCAACCGGTGAAGGACTGAGTCGTCCGCGGACGTTTTCACGTATTCGCCGCCTGACGGTGGTTGGCAGCTTGAGAATTGTGTAGTGGGGATTGTGTAGTGGGAATCGTCTGATGAATGCCCCGGCTCTATTGCTGCTCGAATACGAGTCGATTGCGGTGGGGATCACCGCTGCCGACGCCATGGCCAAGCGAGCGCCACTGGATCGGCTGCGGTTGGGTACGGTGCAGCCGGGAAAGTTCCTCATTCTCGCCGCCGGGGAAGTCGGGCCGGTGGAAGAAGCTCAGGAAGCTGCCGGCTTGGTCGCTCATCCGCTCGATTGCGTCTTCCTGCCCGATGTCGATCCGGCGGTGGTCCAAGCGTTGACCACAAACGCAGCTCGAGCCGTTGGGGGCCAGAAAACCAGTGAGGCCCAGAAAGCCAGTGAAGCCCAGAAAGCCGGTGAGGCTCTAGGGATCGTCGAGACCAAGACCGTATCCAGTCTGTTGGAGGTCGCCGACATCGGGGTCAAGAGCGCGCAAGTGACCCTGCCGACCCTGAGATTGGCGGACGGTCTGGGCGGCAAAGGTTATTTGCTGTTCTCCGGCAGCCTACACGAGGTGGAGGCGGCGATGGACGCCGGCGTTGGGCGTCTCAAGGGCCCCGAGCTGGTTGCAACGCGAGTCGTGGCCCAACTCGACGACGAAGTCTGGGAGAACCTCGCGGCGGCGCCGTTGTTTGCGAAGCGCGTCGGAGCCAAGGAGTAGGCCAAGGGCTAGACGATGCAACTCGGGCGCGTCATCGGCACCGTGGTCGCGACCATGCGCACCGAAGGATTGGAGGGAAAGCGATTCCTGCTCGTCGATCCGCTGGGCTCCGATGGCAAGAAAGAAGGGGAGAGCTTCGTCGCCGCCGACGCCACCGATCAGGCCGGGGTCGGCGCAGAGATCTACTACGTGGCCAGTCGCGAAGCCGCGGTCGCCCTCGATCCCTGGTTCGTCCCGGTCGACCACGCCATCATCGGCATCGTCGACGACGTCCAACGGGAAACTCCTTGAAGAAGGCCACTAGCCACTAACCACTGGCACGATCCACTAGTCCATGAAAATCGCCCGCGTCACCGGTACCGTCACCTCGACCATTCACCATCCGGTGAAAGACGGGCAGCGCCTCCTTCTCTGCGAGTGGCTCGACCCCGATCTCCAACCCGCTGGCGGTCACGTCCTGGCGATGGACTCCGTTGACGCCGGCATCGGTGAAGTGGTCTTGGTTTTGGACGAGGGCAATTCCTCCCGACAGATCCTGATCGATGACAACGCACCGGTGCGGGCGATGATTGTCGGGATTGTGGATTCAGTGGACAGGAGTCAGTAGGCAGTTGTCAGTAGGCAGTTATCAGTAGGCAGTTATCAGTAGGCAGTGGTCAGTAGTCAGTAGTCAGTAGTCAGTAGGCAGTTATCAGTAGGCAGTTATCAGTAGGCAGTAGTCAGTAGTCAGTAGTCAGTAGGCAGTAGTCAGTAGGCAGTTGTCAGTACTGCGATTCGCCACTGACCGCTGACCACTGACAACCTTCGGTAAGTTATCCTTCAGCCCGAGGAGTGAACCACCCCGTGACCACTGCCGCCGCACCTGCACCTTCCACCACCGAAAACGACATCAGCTTCGGATTCACCGAAGAACAAGAGGCCATTCGCGAGGCCGCTCGCGACTTTGCCCGTCAGGAAATCGACCCCATCGTCGAGGAAATCGACGAGGCACAGCACTTTCCCGTCGAACTGTTCGAGAAGATGGGCGAACTGGGCTTCCTCGGCGTCCTCGTGCCTGAGGAATTGGAAGGTGCCGGGCTCGGCTACATTGAATACGTGCTCATCCTGGATGAGATCAGCTGCGTCGATCCTTCCATCGGCCTGTCGGTGGCCGCGCACAATTCGCTTTGCGGTCAGCACATCTACAAGTTCGGCAACGAAGAGCAGCGCAAGCGTTGGATGCCCGACTTGGCGACCGGCCGCAAGATCGGCGCCTGGGCTCTGACCGAGCCGGGTGCGGGGTCCGATGCCGCTGGCACGCGCACCAAGGCCGACAAGGTCGATGGCGGCTGGGTGGTCAACGGTTCTAAAACTTTCATCACCCACGGCAAAGTCGGCGATGTCTGCGTCGTCTTGGCCGTCACCGATCCGGACGGTCCGCGACACCACAACATTTCGGCGTTCGTGGTCGAGAAGGGAATGGAAGGATTCCGGGCCGGGAAAAAGGAAGACAAACTTGGCAGTCGGGCGTCCGACACCTCAGAGGTGATCCTCGAAGACTGCTTCGTGCCCGAGGATCATTTGCTGGGCGATTTGGGAGACGGCTTCATTCAGTCGTTGAAGATCCTCGATGGCGGTCGCATCTCGATTGCCGCACTGGGGCTCGGCACCGCGCGCGGCGCCCTCGACCTCGCCGTCACCTATTCCAAAGAGCGCGAGCAGTTCGGTAAAGCCATTGCCAAGTTTCAAGCGATTCAGTTCCATCTCGCCGAGATGGCGACTCGCGTCGCCGCCTCGGAAGCTCTGGTTCTGGCGGCAGCCGACGCGATGGATCGCGGCGCGAAGGTCAGCCGTCTTGCGGCTGAAGCCAAGCTCTACGCCGGCGAGGCGGCGGTGTTTTGCGCCGAACGAGGCGTACAGATCCACGGCGGATACGGCTATATCAAGGAGTATCGTGCCGAGAAGTTTTACCGCGATTGCAAGATCTGTACGATCGGTGAGGGCACCAGTGAGGTGCAGAGGCTGGTAATCGCTCGCGATCTCCTCAATCCTCGTTGACCGTGCCCCGATTCGCAACCGGCAAAAGCCGTTCCTCTTTTGGCGTAGGGGAGCCCCTTGTGGGCTCCTGGGAGGGGGCAAGCCCCTCCCCTACGTTGGACGGGGTAGGGGAGTCCCTTGTGGGCTCCTGGGAGGGGGCAAGCCCCTCCTCTACGTTGGATGGGGTAGGGGAGTCCCTTGTGGGCTCCTGGGAGGGGGCAAGCCCCTCCTCTACGTTGGATGGGGTAGGGGAATCCCTTGTGGGCTCCCGGGAGGGGGCAAGCCCCTCCCCTACGTTAGACGGCGTAGGGGAGTCCCTTGTGGGCTCCCGGGAGGGGGCAAGCCCCTCCCCTACGTTGGACGGGGTAGGGGAGTTCCTTGCGGGGGGCTCCCGGGAGGGGGCAAGCTCCTCCCCTACGAGGGGTTGGGAGCTCCCTGATGACGCAATTTTTGAATTGGGTTTGCGCTGATGAACATTCGTGGCGTTGACCACATTGGCATTGCGGTCGAATCCATCGACGAAGCCATGGGCTTCTACGGCGCCTTAGGTCTAGAGATCTCCGAAATCGAAGAGGTTCCACAAGAGGGGGTGCGGGTGGCGATGATTCCGGTCGGGGATACCCGCATCGAACTGCTGGAACCGACCACCGCCGAGTCTCCGGTGCGACGTTTTTTGGAGAAGCGGGGACCGGGAATCCACCATATTTGTTTCGCCACCGACGACATCCATGAGGCCCAGCGCCAGTTGGAAGAAGCCAACCTACACGTCTTGCGCCCCGAGCCGACGCGCGGTGCAGGCGGCTGTTGGGTGCAATTCGTCCACCCCAAGTCGGCCGGCGGGGTGTTGGTGGAGTTGTCGCAGGAAGGCGACTCGGACGAATAGCCGCATCTCAGTTCTCAAGAACCGCTTCGTCTTTCGCTAGAACCAATAACCGGCACCATCTTCCCCGCGGCCAACTCTGCCGCGCGGAGACGATACGGTGGGGCAGATGTTCGACGACTCCCAGGTCGTCAAAGCGGTCGTGCAAAGTGAACGCAGCGATCGAACGGTCGTGCATGAGGCCTAGAAGTTCGTCCAAGAAATGCTCGATCGACCAGTGAAACCCGATGGCGTAGAAGGAGTAGAGGAAGTCGTAGGGACCCGGTAGGCCGGCCAGCCGGTAGTCGAGGGTTTGGGCGTCGAAGATCCGCGTGCGGTGGTCGATCTGGTTGTGGGCGAGGAGCTGTTTGAGAGCGTCAAAGTCACCGCAAAAAGAGTCCTCGAATCGAGGCCCGGCCCGCGTGTATTTGGTGGAGTCGCCGCTGCCTTCATAGAGGTCGAAACGGGTCTCCTCCCAGCCCGGAAGGCGGCTGAAGAAAATAGTGCTACGCCCCAATCCGGGACCGATATCGAGGGCGTTCGAAGGAGCCGGAAGACAGTCCAAAAACGGTTGCAGTGCGCGGTACTCACCCCACGACGCCCCGTTCTGGTTGAGCTCCCAAAACCGACGTGATCGTTCGTCTTGTTGGAGGCGGAATTGCGGTGAAATGCGACCGATGGTGGCGAGCAGATTGGAATCCAGTTGCGGCGCCTCGAACATCGGCGATTCTCGATTGAGGCTCTGTTCCAACTCGGAGGGCGAGTGCCCGAGGTTGAACTTCTTGCGCAGTTTGGTGACGAAATGAAACGTTGCGTCTATGAGCGTCTTAGAAAGCTGCTGCTCGCTCGACATCAGAGGTCCCTCTTCAAAGCCCGTCTCTCAAGGTTACCGCTGGTCCCAGCTCTTGCCAACGGGACCGAAGCCGTCCGATGAGTTAGAGCGGAGGCGATCGCGAATCCTTCGCGCGTTGTTACTAGGAAGGCGATCTAAGGCGAGGGCGATCTAAAACTCGACGTACCGAACGTAGAACGCTTGCGGAGAGATGGTCCGCGAGCGCAAAGCCTCAGCGCGGTCGTGGGTGATGCGAAAATCACCCGCCTGACCTCCGTCACTGGTGCGCATTTCCAGCTCGACCACCGCGAGAGGAGATTCCAGCTTCTCGCTTGATTCGAGTAGAGCAAGGGCGGTGGTGACCAGCCCACGAAAGACATCGCTTTCATTGTCGGTTGTCAGGCGTGCGATGGCGGTTCCCGTAGCTGAGCCCTCAAAAAGCTCGGCCGTGAATCCCTGCGAGTTGTATAGGCGACGCAAAAGTTGGCTCGCTTGCTCGTCGCTCAGTGGCTGGCGGACGATCTCTCGCGGCGCCACTGGCGTTGGTCGATTGGTCGACGGGGTGGCGCGCAGACGGCGTTGCGAGGCAACTGCGCTTAGCTCCGACTGGTTGCGATTTTGCTGCGGAGCCGAACGCTGAACCGGCCGCGACTCGCGGCCTTCGATGACTCGTGCGGAGCCATAGCCGGCCTCGTTCTCCTGTCGCGTGCGCTCGGTATCAACCGAGGCGACCGGCAAGGTGGTAACGGTGCCGTTGGCAAGCACCAAGATCGCTTGGTCTCCTTCCACGCGGTAGGGCTCGCGGGTTTCGATACGCCGTCCGTCTTTGAGGATGACCACGTCGGCCCAGATTGGCCCGCCCAGCAGGACGACCGCTACCAGGATGCCAAGACCGGCACTTTTGGCGTATCGAGAACGCATTTGCGTCGCCGACGAAGTCGGCGCGCGGTGAGACGCATGGAGAGCAAACACGTTGCTATGATACCAACCCCTCGGGCGAAACTCCCGGCTAGGAAATCCCCTCATGATCATCGTTATGCGCATGGATGCCCGCCGCGAACAGGTGGACGCGGTTGTGCGGCGCGTCGAGGAGCGCGGATTGGCTGCCACGGCCATCGACGGCAGTCAGCGTACGGTGATAGCCGTGACCGGCAACATCAGCCCCCTTGAGGTCAACGGGTTTGTATCGATGCCAGGGGTCCACGAGGTGGTTCCCGTGGGGCCGCCCTATCGCTTGGTTTCGCGCGAGATCCAGCCTGAGGACACCATCGTCCAGGTTGGTGAGGTCGCCTTTGGAGCTCGGGGGGTGGTCATTATTGCCGGGCCGTGCGCGGTAGAGAGCTACGAGCAAACAGTTCGCATTGCCCGCCAGGTGCGGAATGCCGGCGCTCATGCCTTGCGGGCCGGAGCCTGGAAGCCACGCACCAGCCCCTACAGTTTTCAGGGCCTGGGCGACGCCGGCCTAGATATCTTGGCCTGCGTGCGCGATGAGGTCGGTTTGCCGATCGTGACCGAAGCGATAGATGTCAACGTCCTATCGCGCGTCGCCGAAGTTGCCGACATGGTGCAAATCGGCGCCCGCAACATGTTCAACTTCTCGCTTCTCAAAGCCGCCGGGCGTTGTGGCAAGCCGATCTTGCTCAAGCGCTCTTTCGCGGCGACCATGACCGAGCTGTTGCTGGCTGCCGAGTACATTCTTGAGCAAGGCAATGACCAAGTCGTGCTGTGCGAGCGAGGCATTCGCACCCTCTCAGATCATTCCCGGGCGACTCTTGATCTAGCAATTTTGCCCGCGGTCGAAAAGGCCAGTCATCTGCCGATCATCGTCGATCCCAGCCACGCCGCTGGCGACTTCGCCAAAGTGCCGAGCTTGGCGCGTGCGGCGGTCGCCGCCGGTACCGACGGGCTGATGATCGAAGTCCACGATCGACCCATGGAAGCTCTTTCCGATGGCCGCCAGGCGCTCGAACCGGCCGCGCTCGCCGATCTCATGGCCGATCTGCACCAATGGGCTGCGGTCTGTGACCGGGAAATTGCTGTAGCCGCCGCCGGCTGAACCCATGTCCACGTTGTTTGCGCCGACCGGAGCCCCACGCACTCCGGGACGGTTGATCCTCGAAGATGGCTCGGAGTTCGCGGGGTGGATGCCGGTGCCGGGAACCTGCTTTGGAGAGGTCGTTTTCAACACCTCGATGACGGGGTACCAGGAGATCGTCACCGATCCGTCCTATTGCGGTCAGATCGTGGTGATGACGGTGCCGCATGTTGGCAATTACGGTGTGGAGAACGCGGTGGCCGAATCCGATCGGCCCTGGGTCGAAGGATTCATAGCGCGGCAGCTCACTCCTCGGGCGTCGAGCCACGCCGCCGAACGAGAGCTGGTCGATTATCTGCGCGAGGGCAAAGTACCCGCCCTGGAAGGGGTCGACACTCGAGCCATCGTTCGTCTGTTGCGCACGCACGGGGCCCTCCGCGGAGCTCTGACCAGCGACGCCGCTCGCAAAGATGATGTCCTGGAACAGGTGCGTGCGCTGCCCAGCATGGAAGGCCGGGCGCTGGTGCCGCAGGTAACTCGCGACGAGGCATTGGAACTGCCGGCCGACGGCACCGAGCGGTACCACATTGCGGTCTACGATTTCGGAGTCAAGCACAACATTCTGCGCATGCTCACCACTCGCGGAGCGCGGGTGACGGTCTTGCCGGCGATGACCTCTGCCACCGATACGCTGGCTTTGGGGGTTGACGGGGTGGTGCTCTCCAACGGACCGGGCGATCCGGCGGCGCTACCCGAAATCGTGGAGATCGTGTCCGCGCTGGTCGACAGTGGCGTCCCGATCTTCGGTATCTGCCTCGGTCACCAACTGCTCGGACTGGCGCTCGGTGGAACCACCTTCAAACTCAAATTTGGACACCACGGCGGCAACCAGCCCGTCCAAGACCTCGACACCGAGCAGGTGCTGATCACCAGCCAGAACCACGGTTTTGCGGTACAGACCGATTCTTTGCCCGAGGGATGCCGCGTCAATCAGATCAACCTCAACGACGGTACCGCCGAGGGATTTGTGCTCGAAGGACGCCCCGTTTTTTCGACTCAATACCATCCCGAGGCGGCGCCCGGACCCCACGATGCGAGTCGTCTCTTCGATGACTTCTTGAGCGCGGTCGCCTCTGGTTCAGTGATCGGAGTTGGCGGTTCCAGATGAATCTGTCCTGGGGTTTGGCGACCAGGTTTGTGTTTGGGCGTCGGGGTCTTCTCGGGCACCGCACTGCCAGAGTCGCGCTGGCGTCGACCGGGCTCGGGGTGGTGGCCATGGTGGTGGCGATGGCGCTGATGAGCGGTTACCGCCACGAACTGGAAGAGCGTCTCTTGGTGGGTGGGGCGGATTTCGGCGTCTATCCGTTCTCACGTTTATCCGAAGAAGACATTCAGGCAGTCGCGTCGACGCTCGAGGGGCTGGACTCGGTGCGCTCGGTCGAGCGTGTTGCCTACGGACAGGGGTCCCTGGCGGGCGTCCGCGGGATGCGGCAGGCAGTACCGGTCACCGTCCGCGGGGTCGATTCCGGGGCGCGTTTCTGGAGTCGCACTTTTGCCCTGACGGAACCCAACTCGATCGTCCTCGGCCCCCAACTGGCGAAGCAACTGCAGGTTGAGAAAGGCGCGTCGGTGCGCTTGATGCTGCTGGACGTGTCGGGAGCACGACCGCAGTTTCGCTACCGCTTGATGTCGGTGGAAGATGTTGTGTCGACCGGGTACCACGAGTTTGATCGCTCGTGGGTGATCGTCGGGCGCGACTACTTGACGACCGCCACCTCGACCGCGGGTTCGATCGAGATCGCGTTGGCCAACGATGCAGACTTGGCCGCCGCTCGTTCAGCGATTGAGGACGCTGTTGGTCGCGGCTACGAGGTGCGGGATTTCAGAATCGCCAACCAAGCGCTGTTCGAAGCCTTGGCCGGCCAGCAGGTGCTGCTGTTCTTGCTTCTCGGACTCATCGTGTTGGTGGCAACAGTCAACGTCGCTTCGGCTTTGGTAGTGCTGATTCGGGAGCGCCGGCGGGATCTCGGGGTGCTGGCTGCGGTCGGTTTGGATGGGCGGACGCTGGGCTGGACACTTTTTTCCTCCGGGCTATTTCTCGCCGCTGTCGGGACAGGCTTGGGGTTGCTCATCGGATCCGTGTTGTCTTGGTTCTTGGATCGCTGGGAGGTAATCCGTCTGGGTGAAGAGTTGTCGGCGGTCTACTTCCTTTCCGCGGTCCCGTTTCACCTTCGCGCTTCTGACTTGTTTTGGGTCGCCGCGTTGTCGCTGGCCGCGGGGGCTCTGGCGTCGTTGGTCCCGGCTCTGCGCGCCACGCGCATCGTCCCTTCGCGCGCTCTTCGCGCTGGATAAATACCCTTAAACGGGTGAGGACCGAGTTGCCCCGGTCCTCAATTTGGCTGGATGTGACTGCCGGTTAGGGCAGCCGGTAGGAAAAGAGACGTGACGAAACCGAATGAATCGATTCCGCGGTGGGACCCAAAACACTCACTGCGGACGCAATGAGGTGGTTCCCGAAATGCGGACGCTTTGGTCCTTGAAAGTTATTTTAGGAAAGGGACTTCAAAATCGCAACCCCCCCTAGCACCCGAGTCGAAGAAATCGCTGCCGGATGTTGCTCTTACTCAGCTCCGTCGATGACTCGGGTCGTCAATTCTCCGCCGCAGTGTCGCTGGATCGAATCTGCGAGTTCTTCGAGCGCAGTGACAAGGGCCACACTTTGAATGTGGGACACGGCCTCGATTACCAAAATGGCATTGCGCGTTTCGGTGGTGATGCAAGTGCGTGCCGCCTCGCGCCAGTTCCAGCGCCGGCACACCGCACCGACGTCGTCGGCATAGATCACTTCGCCTGGGGTGGGTGCCTGCGGTTCGGGTCTTCCGAGGAGAGACACTTCGGGCTCATCTTCACCGGCAAAGCGCAATGTCAGGGGACCTTCAATTCTGTCGAGATCTTCGCCGCCCACCGGGAGGATGTGGCTCAGGGAAACGGTGTTGTAGAGATCGACCAGGGAGCTGATGGAGGGAATTGAATCGCCTTTGAGGACCCGCCGGGTCATGGCTTCGATCGAGGAGGGATATTTCTTGGGTTTGGCGCCGAACTCACGATAGGCCTCGCGCCAGCAGGCGATGTTGGGGTGCTCGATGACCGGAGTGTCGGCGAAGGCTTGCCGCAGCGATTCCTCAGCCCGGCGGAGATCTGGCTCCATCGCAGTGGTGTCGCCAGTGTTGTCGACCCCCTCGGCGACGACGATTCCAATGCGCACTCCCGGAAAGCGCTCAAAGATCTCTGGGTGGACCTGAAGCATGGGTGGAATGGTAGCGGAATTGGGTCTGCAGGGGACCCAATTCCCAGCTAGACTGACGCTGTTGGCGGAAGGCCGATTCGGGTGCCCAAAAGAACTGACATTTCCTCGATCTTGATCCTTGGCTCCGGTCCGATTGTGATCGGGCAGGCGTGCGAGTTCGACTATTCGGGAACCCAGGCCTGCCGCGTCCTGCGCAGCGAGGGCTATCGCGTCATTCTGGTCAATTCCAACCCGGCGACGATCATGACCGACCCAGGTTTCGCCGATCGGACCTACGTTGAGCCGCTCACGGTCGAGACCGTCACCAAGATCCTCGAACGGGAACGCCCGGACGCCTTGCTGCCCACGGTTGGCGGACAGACCGGGATCAACCTCACCTTGGCGCTGGATGAGGCAGGTGTACTCGAACGCCTCGGCGTCCAACTGCTCGGCGCCGGGGTCGAGGCGCTCAAACTGGGGGAGGATCGGCTCGAATTCAAGCAGGCGATGATCGAGATCGGCCTTGCGGTCCCAGCGAGCGGCTACGCCGGATCGCTCGAAGAGGCGCAAGAGATCGCGGCTGAAATCGACTACCCGATCATCATTCGGCCCAGCTTTACCCTCGGAGGCGAGGGGGGCGGAGTGGCCTTCAACCGCGATGAACTGGACGAGACCGTGGCACGGGCCCTCGACGCCAGTCCGGTGCGCAAGGTGTTGCTCGAACAGTCGGTGGTGGGCTGGAAGGAGTTCGAACTGGAGGTGATGCGCGACGGCGCCGACAACGCCATCGTCGTTTGTTCGGTCGAGAACGTCGACGCCATGGGCGTTCACACCGGCGACTCGATCACCGTCGCTCCCCAGCAGACGCTCTCCGACCGCGAATACCAGGATATGCGCGACGACGCCTTCAGGGTGATCCGTCGCGTCGGCGTCGAGACCGGTGGGTCCAACATCCAGTTCGCCATCAACCCGCAGAACGGCGAGCGGCTGGTGATCGAGATGAATCCGCGGGTCTCGCGCAGTTCGGCGCTGGCGTCCAAGGCCACCGGATTTCCGATTGCCAAGATTGCGGCGCTGCTGGCGGTCGGCTACCGCCTCGATGAAATTCCCAACGACATCACCGGCGAGACCTACGCTGCCTTCGAGCCCACCCTCGACTACACCGTGGTCAAGGTGCCGCGTTGGGCCTTTGAGAAGTTCCCCGACACTCCGCCGACACTGGGTACGTCGATGAAGTCGGTGGGAGAGGTGATGGCCATCGGCGGTACCTTCCGCGAAGCGCTGATGAAGGCGCTCGCTTCGCTGGAACTGGATTCCACCGCCGAACGAGAGCGGCGCATGGCCGACCCGCTGCGGCTACGGCGGCGTTTGGCCTACCCCAACTGGGAGCGCCTGTTCGCCGTCTTTGCCGCCCTACGCCAGGGCTGGACGGTCGAGGAAGTCACCGAGATCTCGCACATCGATCCGTGGTTCTTGCGCGAAATCCTGCGCATCGTCCAGGTCGAAGCCGAACTCGGCTGCTGGGAGGTCGAAAGCGTTCCCGATGGCGTGCTGCACGAGGCGGTCCTGAGTGGGGTGACACTGACGCGCATCGCCAAGTCTCTGGGGTGCCCTCAGTCCGAGGTCGAGCGGCGCCTCGAAAGCGCCAACTTGAGCCGGGTCTTCAAACGCGTCGACACCTGCGCCGCCGAATTTCCGGCGCGCACGCCGTATCTCTACTCGACCTTTGGAGTCGAAGATGAGGCCGAGCCGACCGACGCCCGCAAGGTTCTGATCTTGGGTTCGGGGCCGAATCGCATCGGTCAGGGCATCGAGTTCGACTACTGCTGCGTCCACGCCGCCTTCGCTCTGCGAGAGGCAGGCTTCGAGACGGTGATGCTCAACTGCAATCCGGAGACGGTGTCGACCGACTACGACACCTCCGACCGACTCTACTTCGAGCCCCTCACCGTCGAACACGTCTTGGCGGTGGTCGAGAAAGAAAAGCCGGAAGGGGTGATCGTGCAACTCGGCGGACAAACACCGCTCAAACTGGCCGGCGCCTTGGCCGAAGCGGGTGTGCCGATCTGGGGTACGCCGCCAGCGGCGATCGATCTTGCCGAGGATCGGCAGCAGTTCGGAGACTTGCTGGCGAATAAGGGCATTCGCCAACCCGAAAACGGCACCGCCTTGTCGATCGAGGAGGGCATCGAGGTCGCCGAGCGCATCGGCTACCCTGTGTTGGTACGCCCCAGCTATGTGCTGGGCGGCCGCGCGATGGCGATTTGCTACGAGCGGGACAGCTTGATCGGGTATCTGAAGCAGGCGGCCGAGGTGTCGGCCGGACATCCGATCTTGATCGATCGCTATCTCGAGAACGCAGTGGAACTGGACCTCGACCTGCTCTGCGATGGCCAGCGGGCGGTGGTTGCTGGCATTCTGCAGCACATCGAGGAGGCCGGAGTTCACTCCGGTGATTCGGCCGCGGTGCTGCCTCCCTACAGCATTGGCGACGACCTCCTGGATCAACTGCGGCGGCTATCCACCGATCTGGCGGTCGATTTGGGTGTCGTCGGTCTGATGAACGTGCAAGCGGCAGTCTACGAGGGCGAGCTGTACGTGCTCGAAGTCAACCCGCGCGCCTCGCGCACCGTGCCCTTCATCGCCAAAGCGGTGGGAGTGCCCCTGGTCAAACTGGCGGCGCGGTTGATGGCTGGGGCCACCTTGGCGGAGGTCGGCTTCGAGGAGGAGCCTGACGTTCCAGGGGTGTTTCTCAAGGCACCGGTGTTTCCCTTCTCGCGTTTCCCTGAATCCGACCCCGTGCTCGGCCCCGAGATGAAGGCCACTGGAGAGGTCATGGGGGCGGCTGGCGACATCGAACAAGCTTTTGCCAAGGGGTGGATCGGCGCCGGCAATCGCTTGCCGCTAAGGGGTACCGCATTCGTTTCCCTGCGCGATCGCGACAAGGCGGGAGCGATTGATATCGCTCGCCGCCTATCCAGTCTCGATTTCGACATCTTGGCCACCGAAGGGACCGCGCGGGCGCTCGAAGATAGCCAGATTACGGTTGAGCGGGTGAGAAAATTGTCCGAGGGACGGCCGCACGTGGTGGATCGTCTCAGCAACGGTGAGGTCGATCTGGTCATCAACACCCCGACCGGACGCGGTCCCCGCGAAGATGGGTCTGAGATCCGTCGCTCGGCACTGCGCCACGGAGTGCCGTGTATTACCACTTTGGCCGCCGCCCGCGCCGCGGTCGGTGCCATCGCGGCATTGCAACAGCGTGAGTGGACGGTTCGCTCGCTGCAAGAGATCACCGAAGGTGGTTAGCTTTCTCAAGAACTGCTTTTCAAAAAAACCGGCTCTCTTAAAAATCAGCTTTCTCAAGAACCAGCTTTCTCAAAAAAATAGTTTCTCGAAGAGGATTGGCCATGACAGACACCAGGATCGAACGCGACAGCTTGGGCGAGATGGAGGTGCCGTCCGAGGTGTACTACGGGGCGCAGACGGAACGGGCGCGGCGCAACTTCCCGGTCAGCGGACTGCGCTTTCCCCGTCGCTTTATTGCCGCCATGGGGACCATCAAAGTCTCTGCGGCCGAGGTGCATCGAGAGCGCGGCGAACTCGAGCCGGAGTTGGCCGAGGCGATCATTCAAGCTGCGGAAGAAGTCATCGCCGGCGAGCTCGACGAGCACTTTCCGATCGATATCTTCCAGACTGGGTCGGGTACCTCGACCAATATGAACACCAACGAGGTGGTGGCCAACCGGGCCATCGAGATCCTCGGCGGCGAGGTGGGGAGCAAGAGTCCGGTTCACCCCAACGACCATGTCAACCAGGGACAGTCGTCCAACGACACCATTCCCACCGCGATCCACGTTTCGGCCTACGGCGCCATCCAAGAAGACCTCCTGCCGGCAATGGAAACCCTAGCCGGCCGCTTGGATGAGAAGGCGACCGAGTTCGACGACATCGTCAAGATCGGTCGGACCCATTTGCAGGATGCGGTTCCGGTGCGCCTGGGCCAGGGCTTCTCGGGCTATGTCCAGCAGGTGCGCAATGGCATCGAGCGCTTGCGCCAGTCGCAGGAGTTGCTGGCACAGTTGGCGCTCGGGGGTACTGCGGTGGGAACCGGTCTCAATGCCCCTCCCGGCTTCGCCGACGCCGCCATCGCCCGCATCGCCGACCGCACCGGGCATCCCTTCGTCCCGGCGCCCAACAAGTTCGAGGCCATGGGAGGCAAGGATGCCGCCGTCCACGCCTCGGCGGCGACCCGCGGCGTCGCCGTGTCGCTGACCAAAATCGCCAACGACATTCGCTGGCTGGGTTCAGGGCCGCGCTGTGGTTTGGGCGAGTTGGTGCTGCCGAGTCTGCAGCCCGGTTCTTCGATCATGCCCGGCAAGGTCAACCCGGTCATTCCGGAGTCGGTATTGATGGTGGCGGCACAGGTCATCGGCAATGACGCGACGATCGCGCTCAGCGGACTCTCCGGTAACTTCGAACTCAACGTCATGATGCCAGTGATCGCCTACAACTTGCTGCAATCGATCGACATTCTCGCCAATGCCTCCCGTCTGTTGGCCGAAAACTGTGTCGCCGGGCTGCAAGCCGATCGTGAGCGCGCCAACGAGATGGTGGAGAAGTCTCTGGCGATGGTCACCGCACTGGTTCCCAAGATTGGCTATGACCGAGCGGCGTCGATCGCCAAAGAGGCTTACGCCACCGGAAAGACCATCCGCGAACTGTGCTTAGAGCAGGACGTGCTGCCCGCCGACGAGTTGGCGGAAGTCCTGGAGCCGCGAGGCCAGACCGAAGGCGGCTAGAGGCCACAGGGAAAGGAACCAGTGCAAATCACCGGAGCCGCTTGACCGTTCAAGATCGGCGGACATCGCCCTCCAACGGCGTTCTGACCGCTGCGACGTTCCTGCTCTTCGCCGTCTGGGGCAGCAGCTTTATCGCCATGAGCTTCCTCCTGGGGGGCGAGCGAGAGGCGGCTCGACTCTCGCCCTTGGGGCTGACCATCGGGCGGATGGTGACGGCGGCGCTGCCGATCGCGATTTATTTGGTCGGTTGGCGCTGGAGCGAGACCGTGACCGCTCTCCGCCGCTGGCCCGGGCGTTTGCTGCTTTGCGGCGCCATTGGCGGCCCGATCTACAACCTGGCCATCTATTCGGCGCAGGCGCAAGGGCTGCCGGCGCCGGTAGCCTCGGTCATCACCACTTTGGTACCGCTTTTTGTGGCGGTGCTTTCGGCGATCTTCCTGCACGAACACATTTCCGGGCGGCGCTGGCTGGGAGTGGTGATCGGGTTGAGTGGCGTAGCCATCATCGCCTCGGCTCGAGGCAGCTTGACGGTGCCCTATCCTCTGATCGTCGCGACCGCGATGCTGGCACCAACTTCGTGGTCGGTCTATACCGTGGTCACCAAGAAAACGTTTGAACAGCAGGCTGACGACGAACCCATCGCGCCCCTGGTGTGGACCTACATCGGCATCGTCATCAGCGGCTTGATGGTGGCGCCTTTCCTACCACGCGTGATCGGAGATCTGCGGGCGCTGGACCTTTCCGGACGGTTGGCGGTGGGTTATCTGGCGATCCCCTGCACCGTCGTGGGATTCGCGCTGTGGACCTGGCTGTTGCAGCACCTGCCGGCCTCGACGGTGGGGCTCACGGTGTTCCTCAACCCGCCTATGACTTTGACCATGAAGACGCTGATGACAGCGCTTTTTCCACAGGTTTTCGTCATCACCGTTCTGGCACAAGAACTCCTTGGCGGATTAGTGGTCCTCGCCGGCCTGGCAGTCGCCATCGTCCGCCTTGGCCGCTCGGGCTAGCGGCCTTTAACTGATTTTCTTAGTACTTTGATTGCAACGTCCTTTCGCTTCTCGGACGCAAAATGCCATTGCCTTGCGCAAGTGTTACACGGCGATTCTGAGCGGTTTTTGGCGAAGCCTCAGTAGCCACACTGAAATCTTCGGCGAGCTGGCTGTGCAGAATCAGCAAAATGTTACTTCTTCCATCTGCGCCACGAGATCAATGACGTTGCCCGATGCACCGCAAGAAAAGCACCGCCAGATGCCTTTGCCAAGATGCACCGAGAACGAGCTGCGATTCTTCACGCCCTGGTGGGGGCTAGGGGACAGACGGCAAGCCGTTGCTCACCATTTCCTTGAAGATCAATGGGTTACCGCCCTAACACCTGTTCGAAGTCGAGCTGTCTTTGAGCGCAGCAAAAGCAACCCAACGCTGTTGCATTGGACAACCTCCTTTTCTAGCTGTGGGGGAACAAAAATCCCTGGCTCAGAACGAGCAAGGGTCTAGCATTCAAGGTAAGGATTTTTTGGGGTGTCAAGAGACCAGACCCTGTGATATACGGCACACGTTTTTGGGGCCTTTCTAATGCTACAGTTCAATCGATTCGATAGTTGTTTCCTTTAAGGAGGGCTGCATAATGCTGCGAAAAAACTTGGTTGTTTTCCTTTCCTTGGCAATGGTTGTAGGGATGATTCCGCTCGGGGGCGTCGTTCCCTTGATAGCTGGAGAAGGACGGGAATTCGTTTCTTTTGAGGCCACGAATGGTTTCAATATCCAGATATCGAGACCCGCAGACAGTAATCGAGGGGTTCAACGTTACTACTTCACATACGAAAGCCCCTGGGGCGAGAGGATGGAGGTTGAGGCCAAGGTAAGCAAAACCAGGATGACTTTCCTATTTGGCGCTCACCTGGGAGTTGAGGTGAAACTGGACCCAAAGTCTGGCGAGCCTGTTTCTTTTACAACCTGGGACCAGGAAGGCCGTCAACACACCGATCATTCCGCAGGTCGAGCGCGCCGAGTTGCTCTTGGGTTGGAGGTTCACCCCAACGAGATCAACACCAAACCATACGAGATCATCGCAGCGAACTTGAAAGAATGGTATAGCGAAGACTTCTTGTCTGGCATGGCAGAAATGGAAGACTCTCTTGCCATGCCAGCAGGATGTGGCTGGGACTTCACTCTCTGTGCAGCAGGAGTTGCTGGCTACCTCTTAAGTTTCGCAGGTTTGGCTGCAGCATGTGGAACGCTATCGCCTGCTTGTGTGTTTGCTATCCTTGCGCACGACTCAGCAATTTTGGGTGCTGTTGGTAGCTGCACTCACTGGTACACGAGCTGTAATTGAGGGCGGCAACAAGTAGAGAGGTCCTGTTCTAGTGTCTTGGATTACAGAACCAAGTTATTCGGTAGCAGCAGCAGTTCTTGCGATCGCTTCACTTGGGGTGTTGGGGTGGTGTTTGAAAGGGGAGAGATACCTGAAAACACCTGTTGCTGTTTGGGCGGTGCTCCTATTTGTGGCTGTAGCCAACCTGCTGAACTATGCAGCGAATTTGGTTGATCACATAGTCGCTCATCGCTTACAGCCGCCACTGTTATCGACTCTTGTTCTAGCAACCATTTCGGCATGTGCTGCTGTGTTGCTTGGAATTCTGATCAGGGCAAGAAAGCACACCTGATCTCCACGAGGCCATCACCATTTCGCCTGATACTCCGCTACCACATCCTCAGGCGAGATATTGAGATAGATCATGGTCGTCTCGATGTGATCATGCCCAAGTTTTTTTTGAAGGGCACGTAGATTCACCCCTTTACGGAGCGCCTGTACTGCATGGGTGTGCCGCAGCATGTGGCACTGCAAGGCCGAGAAATACGAGCTCGATTTGCAACACGGGTAACGATTGCTTGGCAGGTTCGTTTGGCGATGCCCAGTTCGTCATGAAGAACAAACCAATGCTCGATGAGCTTCCAGGATCGATCAGGCACCCACACCACGCGCACCACTCTCGGTTTCCGGTTGCATTGTGCGTAAAAAAAGCGTAAATTACGCCTATGACAGCACTTCTCATTGCAGCCTTGGTTGTACTTTTTCTCGGCTACCTTTGGGTCGGGATGCAGTACTGCGCTTTAGACCGAGTTCAGTAGCGACTGGTTCCGCGGGGATCGGGCGTGCTTTAAAGTTCGGTTCATGGCCAGTTCCAGCATGGACAGTTCTGCTACGGACAGTTCTGTCGCAGACAGTTTTGCTGCAGACCCTGTCCGACGCATCCTGCACTGCGACATGGATTCGTTCTATGCCTCGGTGCATCAGCGGGACGATCCCGAACTACGAGGCAAGCCGGTGGTGGTTGGGGGACGCCCGGAGAGTCGTGGCGTGGTGGCCGCGGCCAGCTACGAGGCGCGCAAGTTCGGCGTTCGGTCGGCGATGCCCTCGGCGCGCGCCCATCGTCTGTGTCCCCAGGCTATCTTTCTGCCCGCCGACTTTCCACGCTACCGAAAGGTGTCGGCGGAAGTGGTTGCGATCTTCCGCGAGTTCACTCCCGTGGTGCAGGTGGTGTCGATCGACGAAGCCTACCTGGACGTCACCGAGGTCTTGGAACCTTGGGGATCGGCGACCGCCATCGCCCAAGCGATTCGTGCGCGGGTCAAAGAAGAGCTGCAACTCACCGTCAGCATCGGCATCGGTCCCAACAAGCTGATCGCCAAAATCGCATCGGATGCCGACAAGCCGGATGGGCTCACCGTGGTGAAGCCGGAGCGAGTGCAGGCGTTTCTGGACCCACTGCCGGTGCGTTCCTTGCGCGGGGTGGGGCCGGCCACCGAGGGCAAGCTCATCGACCTGGGTCTGCGCACGGTGCGAGATGTGCGCCTCGCGCGCCGCGACGAGCTCGAGACGCGCTTCGGCAAGTTCGGCACCCAGTTGCACCGATTCGCGCACGGCGAGGACAAGCGCTCGGTGGCAACCGTGCGCCGTCGCAAAAGCGTCAGTTGTGAGCGCACCTTCGCCGAGGATGTGGTCGAAGTCGAAGAAATGCTCGAGCACCTGGATCGCATGGCGAGCCAGGTGGCCGATGGCTTGGCCAAGCGGGAGTTCTTGGCGCGTACCGTCACCATCAAGGTGCGCTATCCCGACTTCGAGACCGTCACTCGTTCTCGGACTTCGGCAATGCCGACCGCCGAGGCGGCGTTCGTCGCGCAGGTCGCTCGCCAACTGCTGGATCGCACCGAGGCGGCGGAGCGGGGAGTGCGGCTTTTGGGGGTGGGGGCGGCGGGCTTGGTGAGCGGCGAAGACGCCGACTCTCCTCAGCTTTCGATCTTCACTTCTTCGGCGACGTAGGCGGCCAGTTCCGCCAGCTCGCGTTCGAATCCGCCCGACAAGATGGGAAAACGACACCAGGTCCTAGGATCGAGATTTTTGTCGTCGACGTGAAATGAAGGTGCGTAGCGCTCGCGCTTCCATTGGTTGCGCGACCACAGGCGGAAGAAGCGGGCGATGTACTCAGCCAGGGCCGCCGGTTCCAGATCGACTTTGGAAGTGAGGCGACGAAAGGTCTCGAGCGGGCTCAGCCGGTCGCGGATGGCCGCGTCTTCGATCTGTTCGAGCAGCGAATAGGGCATGAGGTCCGCTTCGTCGGTCTGTCCAGATCCGGGCGGTCGCAGTTCGGCGGTCGGTTGCAGACTGTTGACCAGGTGCAAGGCAGGGATGTCCGCTTCCTTGGCGCGCAGCCAGCCGAGGAGGAAGTCCTTGTCGATGCCGGCGATGGGACTCAGTCCGCCGCAGGTATCGCCGTCCATGGTGGCGTAGCCGACAGCCGCTTCGGATCGATTGCTGGTCGCCAGCAGCAGGGCCGATTTGAGGTTGGCGA
>CBDCXF010000001.1:0-1606433 GCA_965223755.1 Candidatus Multivoradales bacterium | reverse complement strand
GTCGCGGCGATGGTGGCTGTTTGGTACCTGCTCGGCGGTCTGACGGTGGGTGCCGTGGTGCTCAACGAAAAGGTCAGCCGCTGGGCCTTCGTCCTCTACATCGCCTTCATCTCGATGGCGTCGGCGCATCATTTGTTGGTGGACCCAGGAATGGGCCCGGCCTGGAAGGTGTGGAACACCAGCTACGCGATGTACTTGGCGGTGCTCGCCAGCATGATCCACGGCTTCACGGTGCCGGCCGGCATCGAACTCGGCCAACGCATGCGCGGCTTCGTCAAAGGAAAATTTGAATGGCTTAAGAAAGCACCGTGGAGCGATCCAGGGTTCTCGGGATTGTTTCTGTCGCTGGTCATCTTCGGTTTCCTCGGCGGTGTCACCGGTTGTGGACGCTCGGAACCGAGCAGATCAACATCCTCGGCCACAACACTCTGCGCATTCCCGGCCACTTCCACGTCACCGTGGTCGGCGGAACCGCCTTGGCGTTCATGGCTCTGACCTACTACGTCATTCCGCTCATCTTCCAGAAAAAGGTGGCGCTGTGGAAGTTGGCCAAGATTCAGCCGTATCTGTTTGCCGCCGGCATCACCATGATGGCGATGTCGATGACCTTCTCAGGGATCTTCGGCGTGCCGCGTCGGCATTGGGACATTTCGTTCTCGGACGCTCCGTTCGGAATGGAGTTTCCGCCCGCGGTCGACATCATGATGGCGGGGATCGGCATCGGTGGCGCCCCTAGCGGCCCTGGCCGGTGTGATCTACGTGCTCATCGCGGTTTTGTCGGTGTTCTTCGGCAGGAAGATCGATCTCACCCAACTGGAACCCGGCATGTCGGGTATCCCGCAGGGCATCGCCAAGCTCCCGCCGCAGGTGCAGGACGGCGTTTCGGCTGAGGAAGTGCACGAGAAGGGGACACCGGGCACGGTGATCCTGGTCGGCGTGTTCCTCACCGTTTTCGTCCTCTATTACTTCACCAACTGGAAGCTTCTGTCGATGGTGTGGAAGATCGGCTGATGACAAGCTGTTGATGACGGGCTCTTGATGCTGATGACCGGCTGTTGTTGATGGGCTTCCGCTGATGGTGCGATCCAGCACCGGCCGATTCGTTGACGGCCAATTCGTCGACGACCAATTCGTCGATGACCAAGTCAGCGACGGCCAGCTCTACGACGGTGAGCAACACCTCGTGCGGCCGGCTCCCGATGGCGGGAGTCGGTTCGCGGTGGGGGCGTTGTTCTTGTGGCTGGCGATCACGGTGGCGCTGTGGGCGCTCGCCTTCGTCGAGCTCGAGTCGCCGCCCCAATGGCTGGCGGTGGCCCGCGAGGTCTGCTTCGGCACCCTCGCCAACGGGCTTCCGGACAGTTGGGGTTGGATCACTTTGATCGCCAGTCCCTTGGGTGTGCTCGGCTTCCTGCTGGCGGTGTGGGGTCGGGACCTGATCCAAGGCCTCAAAGCGATGTCGCGTTCGACGGTTGGTAAAGCTGCCATCGCCGTGCTGGCGGCGGTGCCGCTTGTGGGTGCCGTTTGGGTCGGACAGCGGGTGGCAGCGGCGCGCGCCGTGACCTTTGCCCTCGATCAACCCGAGCTGCCCGTAAGTCTCCCGCCCGAATACCCACGCACCGATCGCGTTGCTCCGGCACTCGGTCTGACCGACCAGCGCGGCGACCGAGTTGAGGTCGGCGACTTGGCCGGTCGGCCGACGGTGGTGACCTTTGCCTACGCTCACTGTGCCACCATTTGCCCCAGCATCGTTTACACCGCCAAGCAGGCTATCGAGCAGGTCGACACCGACGCGCAACTGGTCGTGGTCAGCCTCGATCCCTGGCGCGACACTCCCAGTTCATTGCCGAGCTTGGTTGAGTCGTGGCGTCTTGCCGAGCTTCCCGCTCGGGTGTTGTCCGGGGAAGTTGAATCGGTGCTCCAGGTGCTCGACGCTTGGAACATGCCGATCGAGCGCGACGAGGCGACGGGGGAAATCGTCCACCCGGGTCTGGTCTACGTGCTCGACAGTGAGGCTCGCATCGCCTATACCTTCAATTCGCCTCCGCCAGGTTGGATTGCGCAGGCGGTTGAGGCGGTGGCTTCGTAGACATTGAGCGGTGTGGGGGAGGGTTGACCCCCTCCCTGGCGGGCGTAAAGCGACGCCTCTACGGTTGGCTTGTCTCCTCTCGTGGGAGCCCGCAAGGGGCTCCCCTACGCGCGCATTGCTCCATCGATGTAGAGGAGGGTTTACCCCCTCCCTGGCCGGGCGTAAAGCCCGCCCCCTACGGTTGGCTTGTCTCCTCTCGTGGGAGGCCGCAAGGGGCCTCCCCTACGTATGGAGGAGCTTGCCCTAGAAGCGTTTTTCGATAAAATACGACAAGCGCATGCGATTTGCGCAAAACTCTGGATCGCACCTCAGATCCAGAGGCCGACAGAAGGAGTTAATCATGCAAACCAAGAATCTCGGCAATCGGGTGGTCATCGGCGGAGTGGTCGCATTGGCCGCCTTGAGCTTTGCCTGTTCCAAGGGCGGCGAAGGCGCGATGAGCGCTGACGCCAAAGCCGGGCAAGAGGTCTTTGACCGCAACTGCGTTACTTGCCATACATTGGGCCAAGGTGACGGCATTGGCCCGGACTTGGCTGGCATCTCGGAGCGTCGCGATCGTGACTGGCTGGTCAAGTGGATCGACGATCCAATCGGCATGGGCAAGAACGATCCTCTCGGGCAGCAGTTGCTCGCCGAGTGGAACAACGTGCCGATGTCCGATTCGAACCTCAACGCGCAGCAGATCGAGCAGGTTCTGGCCTACATCGATCACGCCAGCCAGGCCGAGACTGCGGAAGTTGACAACACGCCAATGGAACTCAATGAAGGGCAGTTCGAGCAAGCCAAGGACATCTACTTTGACCGCTGCGCCGGCTGCCACGGCACCCTGCGCGCCGGCGCCACCGGCCCCAACATTCAGCCGGCCCGCTCGACCGAAATCGGTACCAATTCGATCAAGGCGATCCTCAACAACGGCTTGCCGGGCGGCATGCCGCCGTGGGGCCGCATGGGCATCCTGAGTCAGGAAGAGATCGACATGATGGCGGCCTACATTCAGCAAGAGCCGCCGACCCCACCGGGCTTGGATCTGGACGAGATTCGCGAAACCTGGGACCTCAGGATTCCGGTCGCCGATCGGCCCACTGGGCCACAGACGGATCGGGACTGGGAAGATTACTTTGGCGTCATTCTGCGCGATGCCGGCCAGGTCGCCATCATCGACGGAGACACCAAGGAGCAGATCGCCATCGTCGATACCGGTTTTGCGGTGCACATTCTGCGTTCGTCTTCGACCGGTCGTTACTTCTACGCCATCGGGCGCGACGGCCGGGTGACGATGATCGACCTGTGGACGGAGACACCAACCCTCGTGGCTCAGGTGCAGGGTTGCTACGACGCGCGCAGCGTGGACGCCAGCAAGTACCAGGGCTACGAAGACAAGTTGGTGATCGAGGGCTGCTACTGGCCACCGCAGTACGTGGTCTTCGACGGCCAGACCTTGGAACCGCTGCACGTTTCGAGCGTGTTGACTCCGACCTACGACACCAACGAGGAGCTTGACGAGGTTCGCGTGGCCTCGATCGTCGCTTCCCATTACGACCCGCTGTGGGTGGTCAGCCTCAAAGAGTCCGGGCACGTCGCCCTGGTGGACTACTCCAAGCCGGATTTCCCCATGGTTGCCAAGATTGCTTCCGAGCGCTTCCTGCACGATGGCGGCTGGGACAACGACAAGCGCTACTTCATGGTCGCCGCCAACATGCGCAACCAGATGGTGGTCGTCGACGTCAAAGAGAAGAAACTGGTCACCAAGTTTGAGACTGGCATCAAGCCTCATCCGGGCCGCGGCGCCAACTGGCTCGATCCGGAATATGGCTGGGTCAATGCCAGCACTCATTTGGGCGAAGGCAAATTGGCCGTCTACGGCGCCGATCCCGAGGGGAGTCCCGAGCACGCTTGGAAAGTCGTGCGCGAGATCGAGTTGCCTTCATCGGGCAGCTTGTTCCTCAAGACCCATCCCTACTCCAACTGGGTGTGGATGGATTTCTCGCTCAGCGCCGACGAGAACCTGACCCGCCAGATCTGCGTCTACTCCAAGGAAGAGGCCACGGTACACAAGTGCTGGCAGCCGACCGATTACGGCCGCACCGTGCACTTTGAATACAACCGGGAGGGAGACGAGGTGTGGATCTCAGGTTGGGACCCGAAGGGACAACTCGTGGTTTACGACGACAAGAGTTTGGAAGAGATTGCTCGTCTCGAGGGTGATTGGCTGGATACACCGACGGGTAAGTTCAACGTTTACAACACCGCTCACGACGTCTACTAGGCCTTCGACGAGTTGTCTTTCGTTCTCCGGCGGGCGCCGACAGGCGCCCGCCACCTTTATATATTGGCCACGTCATGAGGTTGTTGGCCACCATGGCGATCGCTGTGATGATTGCGTGCACGGCACCTTCCAACGATCGGCCTTCTAGTTCGGTTGCCGGAGACTACGAGCGCGTTCACAAGGTGTTTGTTTTTCACGGCAACGAGCCGGTGGAAGTCGAGGTCACCGATCGGTTTGAAGTAGAAGCCATGGTGGAGGACGGGTCGGCCCGTGTTCAAGGCCGCTGGACGACGCTCAGCGGTGCCACCTGCGAATTGACTGGGGCCGCTGGCAAATGGGTGGGGAACGGCTATCGAGTCCAAGTGACGACACCCACGGGGGATTGTCACTTTCACGTCAACGCGGCGGCCGGCGGCCTGATGCTTTTCGAATTCAGTGAATTCTGCGGCGCCCTACTTTGCGAAGCGGAGGGCCCGGTCGAGCCGTTTGTACTGAGACGTGTAGAAAGCGATTACATCTTATCGGCCGATGGCGAGTAGATCTTGAGCCGATTCGCATCCTGATCCAAAACCACCAAAGTGATGTGGCCTGCGGTCAGTTCAACGGATTGTTCGAGCCCATAGCGAGGGATCTCGGCCCAAGCCGCTGACGACGCCTCATCCAGGGCAGCATTGGTCTGAACTGGGGCCATGGATACCCGTAGTTGGCGATATCCCGGGTCAACCTCTACCTCTTCGTCGACGATGAGGGGCCGATCGCCACGGGCGCCGCCGGCATCTGCCTCGGCGGTCAGGACCTCGCGCCCGTCCACCTCAAGGACGAGTCGGTAGGTCGGTGAGATCCCTTCGCAGACCCGGGGTTGGCGCATGTGCGTGGGAAGAGTGGCCAGTTCTTCGGCGGTGCGATCGCGGCATACTTCGAGGCGGGTGTGGACCGTTCGCAAGGCCAGCCGCGCGACAGCTTTGTCGCTGGGCTTTCCGAAAGGAATCTGACCGGCAACGACCACCCCAGCGAGCAGCACCGCAGTCACTCCGGCACGCAATGCCCAGGTGGCCATCCTCGCCGCCGCTGGCCTAGAGCTCGACATATTGAACCTCGCAGTCGCGATCGAGATGAATGTCCCGTTCGATCACCACGTCGTCGAGCTCGGTGATTTCGCAACGAAAGGTCTCGACTGCCTTGCGGGCTGCTTCAGCCTCGCCGGGGGCAAACGCGGCGATGCGGACGCGGCGTTTGTCGACCCGGGCACGGAGTTCTGCCTCGCGGTCGTTGTGGACGCGTTCGTGCAACCAGCGCGGCCCTTCTCGATAGAGGCAGTCCCTTTCCGGGCAGGTCAAAAACATGACGCCACCCACTCCCGAACGCAGCAAGTACTCGATCGCCGAAGTGTGAACCGAGCCCGAACAACCACTGGAGAGGCGGAGAAACTCAGCGCCCTCCGGACTTTTCCACGACTCTCCGAGTCCGTAGTTGCAGGGTACCACCACCACTTCGTTGCCAGTTGGAGTGGCGTCACTCAAGAAATCTTTGACCACTTGCAACTGGTCGCGGCCGGCTCTCCCCGCGGGCCCGACCACCATCGGCGCACAGGACCCAGCGCAGATGCCACAGCCGGTGCAGGCCTCAGGATCGACCCGCGCGACAGCATCGGAGTGCGACGACTGTCCGGCGCCAGCGATCATGGAGATGGCGTCGTAGGGGCAGTCGAGATAACACTGGGCGCAGCCGGTACAGTGCTCTTCGTCGACGACAGAAGGTTCAATGGTGTGGGTTTTGGGCCGCCACCACCACGGAACCGAGAACAGAATCGCTCCGGCGACAACCCAGGTCAAAAGGTGGATGAGCGGCGATACCGAGCGCGCTAGCGGCAACCAAAAGGCGTAGAAGAGGTCGAGAGGAACGTTGACGGGTACGGTGAGGACGTCGGCCGCAGGGGGCAGCGGCACCGGCACGACGATGGCCAGAACCAGCACCGCGGCGATGGCGCCGTAGTGAAGAGGCCGGGGAGGAAAGAACTGCGCGCGGGCCACCTGTGAGACATGCAGCCAGTAGAGAGCGGCGATGCCCAGCGGCAGAGCCACGTGCAGAAACAGGTTCATGAAAAAAAACGATCGCCCGATGACTTCGGGCTGAGTAAAGGATCGGCTGATCGGCTCCGAGAAGATCGGCAGCAGGTCGGCGATGCGCGCGCCCTCGAGGGCCACCAGTTGCCCCTGGACGTCCCACGCCATCACCAGCCCGGTCCAACCGCAAAAGAGCAAGACTCCCAGCGAAATCAGGCCGCTGATCCAAGCCAGGGCACGCGGACCCCATGAACGGCCCGACAAGAACATGCGCAGGGCGTGAACCGCCACGGCCACCACCGTCAAGTCGGCGGCGTAGCGGTGCACCGAGCGCATCCAGCCGCCGAACCAGGTGGCGTCGAGTCGGGCGACGGACCCATAGGGATCCGAGACTTTGTAGAGCAAAAAGAGATAGATGCCAGTCAGCAGCGTCAGCACCAGAAACGTCATCGCCAGAGGACCGGTCTTGTAGAGCGGGTTCCATTGCGAAGTGAAGACGCGGTTCGCCCACGAGTCAACGGCGAGTAGGGTGCGATAGGGGATGCCGGCGCCGGGCGGCAGCGGCACCGAGCGAACGGCTCCCGGTGTTGCCTGGACCGCGGATCTGGGAGTTGCCTTGTTTCGACTCATAGACGCAATGATCGAGCTGAGATCATTGACAAATTAATAATTATCATTACTATTTATCTATGATTGACGATAGAGATCTAGAAATAATATCAATATTGCAATCAGGGGAGCGCGTAAGCAACTCTGAAATCGCGCGCGAAGTCGGCATGACTCCTTCGGGAGTGCTGGAACGGATTCGCCGGTTACAAGAGCGCAAGGTTCTCACCGGATTCTACGCCGCGGTCGCTCCCGAAGCGGTCGGATTGGGACTGCTGGCCTTCGTCTTCGTTCGCACCCAGGAGCGTGCGGGAGAAACGCGTGTCGGTGACGACTTGGCGATCCTGGACGAAGTTCTGGAAGTGCACCATATCGCCGGAGAGGACTGTTATTTGGTCAAAGTTCGCGCCGCGAGCACGCAGGAACTGGGGGTTATCTTGCGCAAACGGTTCGGATCCATTGACGGTGTCACGTCGACCCGAACCACTGTCGTTTTGGAAACTCACAAGGAAACCGCTCGGCTGCCCCTGCGAAAGGGCGAAGAATGACGGCGATGTTCGCGGGCTTGGGTGGCAAGCGCATCGCCGCTCTGCTCTCCATCTACGTCATCTGGGGGTCGACCTATTTGGCGATCCGCATCCTCCTGGAGACTATCCCAGGATTTCTGTCGGCTTGGCTGCGGTTTATGGTGGCCGGATTGATCTTCTACGTTTGGGCTCGGGTGAGAGGAGCGGAGCGACCGACGATGCGCCACTGGCGCTCGGCCGCGATCGTCGGTGGACTGCTCTTTCTGGGTGGCAATGGGGCCGTGGTTTGGGCAGAGCAATGGCTGGCCTCCGGTTTTGTGGCGATGCTGATCGCCACCGAACCGCTGGTAGTGGCGTTGCTGCTGGGCCTCTGGCCTGGAGAGACCCATCGCCCCGGTTGGAAGACCTACGTAGCACTGAGTATCGGATTCGTCGGTGCCGTACTGTTGGCGCTGGGCGGGGGAGTGGTCTCGGACCAGCCGGCGCCGTGGTTTGCTCCCTGGGTTGTGCTCTTGGGTACTGCATCTTGGGCCACCGGATCGCTCTACGGCCGCGACGCGCCGGCGCCCAAGAATGCAGTGCTCACTACGGGCATGCAGATGCTGACCGGCGGGTTGTGGTTGGGAGCCCTGGCATTGCTGCGCGGCGAACACCTCGGAGTTGACCCAAGCACTTTTTCTGCGGCATCGATCGCGGCGTTTTTCTACCTCATGATCTTTGGGTCGATGGTGGCTTTTGGCGCCTACTCGTGGTTGCTGCGTACCACGCATCCGACGGTGATCTCGACCTACGCCTATGTCAATCCGGTCATCGCCGTGTTGCTCGGCTGGCTGATCGCCAGTGAACCGATTGGTATGCGGACAATTGTCGCGTCGGCGTTGATTCTGGGAGCGGTCGTCGTCGTTCTGCGGCGCCGGCCCACAGCCCCGGCGGATCGGCCGGCACCTCCCATCCCTGAAGCCTGTACGCCGGAGCCGGTTGCTGAAGTCGAGAACCCGACTCCGGCGCTCAAGGCCGTCGATTAGAAGCTGACCTGCGTCCACAGCCACCACTTGGTCGCGTCGGTCGAGTGATTGTCGGCGGAGTAGGAGGCGGTCTTGAGAGCGAAGGTCTGGCCCCAATCCGTCTTGTAGCTCAGCGATCCGTCTACTTCACTGCCATGGTCGCCACCGCCGGCCTCGGGGCTGAAGTCGTGATAAATCGCCGCCCAGCTCCACTTGCCGTGCTTGCCCCCTAGCGAGACATAGAAATCCTCGAGACCGTTGCCTGGGGTGGCGAGGAACTTGTCCGCCCAACCGTTGAACTTGTGCAAGGTTGCCAGCGGCGTGCGGAAAACCCCGTCGGCGCCGCCGGAGAGCGTCTCCATCCCTACCTTGAGGGTGACCGGACTGAACTGCGCGCCGCCCATGACGTGCAGATAATTAGCGTCGATATCGCCAGGGTTGTCCCCGGCATCGCTTTGCGTCGCGTACTCGATCTCATAGAGCCACTTGCGGCCTTCGCCCCATGGCTGGGCACCGGCGAACTCAGCTCCTAGAGTCGTTGTCGACAATCCAATCAGGTCCTCGTAATCAAGGTTGAGCAGATAGGCGCGCAGGGTGCCGGCATCACCGAGCCCGAACTTGGCCCCCGCTAGGTGGCCGTCCAGATCGACGCTGGCACCGACGATGCGGTGCACTTTGCCAAGGAAGGCATAGGTCAGGTCGACGTTGTCGTTGACCTGATAACCCAGTTCGAGGGTGTCAAAGGTTTGGTGATGCTGGCGCCAGCCGACCGCGCCGACGAAACGCTGGTCGGCGTAGTTGATCTCTTTACGACCCAGAGTGCCCCGAAAGCTGTCCTTGGCGTAAGACAGAGCGGCCGTATGCACGGCGGTGATCGCAGGATCGGCGATCACCGGCCGATCGGTCACCCCATTGCTGAGGCTGCCCGCGCCGGCGTTGCGATAGTCGTCACTTCCGATAACCGCCACATTCTCTGCAGCAAGATCCAAGGTCCAGCCGCGAAACTCTTTGCTCTTGTATGACAGTACAGTGCGTAAAGTCGACGCTGTGGCGTCTTTGGCGAAGGCGTCGTCGTCCACCGTTTCAAGGCGGTAGTGGAGACTGAGGCCGACATCGGCCTCGCTCAGAGCCTGTTTGAGGCTCGCGGCCTCGTCGGATTGCAAAGTGTTTGGGGCAGCCATCAAGACCGCCAAGGAAAGTACCGAAATCCATCTAAGCTTCATAAGATCCTCCGAGTCACTCATGAGTCGGCGCTTGGATGTAGGATCAGCCGGGTATAGACGGCTGAACGGCCGCGCCAAGGGTGGTTTGTGTTGTTGTGTATAATCTCATGAGTAAGTAGGATTTTAGCATGCTTTCCCAGACAGCGATACATGCGGTTAATGCCGTACAGCGCCTCGCTCAAGCCGGGGAAGGGGAGTATTTAGGCGCCGCGTCACTGGCGCGTAGCATAGGTGCCCCTGAGAACTACCTTGGAAAACTCCTGGCCGTGCTCGGTGAACACGGGGTGCTTGAGTCGAGGCGAGGTCTGGGTGGCGGATTCCGATTGGCGCGGGCTGCTGAAGAGATCACCGTATACGAAGTTGTGGCCCCCTTCGATCGTCTTCACGCGTGGAAGCACTGTGTTTTGGGCTTGGCCGACTGTTCTGACGACGACCCCTGTACTCTCCACCATATGTGGAAAAATGCGCGCGAAAGCTGTCTGGAGATGTTGCAAGACTCGACCGTGGCCAACCTGCGCGACTCGCCAAAACGTCCATACCCAAGTTAGTCGAATGGAAGCGCTCGGGGGCTGGTGCCTCCCGCGGTCTTCAAAACCGTAGTCCCGTTCCGGATCGGTTCGGGGGGTGGGTTCGATTCCCATGCGCTTCCGCCATTTAAGTTATTAAAAATAAACCACTTTTGATGTCTTCTTTCTGAGGCGTCAAGCGCAGGTGACGTGGTTGCGGTGTCCGGATTTGGCTCCATGGTACACTCATGGCACACTGAATCTCAACAATTGACGAGACTCGACACCGATGGCAACGATCCAAAAACGGACCTCAAGGAACGGTCAGACCAGCTATCGGGTCATGGTGCGCCTCAAGGGCTACCCAGTGCAGTCGGCGACGTTCGACCGAAAGACCGACGCCAATCGGTGGGCACAGCAAACCGAGGCAGCAATCAGAGAAGGCCGGTACTTTCGCACCAGCCAGGCGAGGAAGCACACGCTCGAGGAGTTGGTTGATCGATACTTCGAGGAGGTGCTCCCGACAAAGCGGGAGGTAACCGCAAGAGAACAGCGAAGGCATCTTCTGTGGTGGCGACAGCAAATCGGCGCTCACGTTTTGGCGGACGTGACGCCGCCACTAGTCGCTCAGAAACGCGATGCGCTCGCCCGCGGCACGACGGTGCGCCACGAAAAACGCGCTCCGGCGACCGTCAACCGATACCTCGGCGCTTTGAGCCACGCGTTTTCAATCGCGGTGCGAGAGTGGGAGTGGTTGGAGCACAATCCAGTTCGCCGAGTCCGCCGCCTCAAAGAACCCCGAGGTCGAGTGCGCTTTCTTTCCGATGAAGAACGCATTCGACTACTCGCCGTCTGCAAGGAAAGTTCGGATCGCCGTCTCTATCCACTGGTAGTGCTCGCACTGTCCACGGGAGCGCGCCAAAAAGAGTTACTTCAGCTCTCGTGGAAGGACGTTGATTTTGCTCGGGGCGTTGCGGTTGTGCACCACACCAAGAACGACGAGCGGCGAGCGCTGCCATTGTCGGAGTTCGCTCGTGGTGTGCTTCAGGATCTCAAGAAAGTTGAGCGCTTGGATTCAAACTTTGTCTTTGCGGGTACCGATGGTCGGCCATTGTTCCCCCGCAAGCAGTGGGAGCGAGCGCTGCGTGACGCTTCCATTAAGGACTTCAGGTTTCATGATCTCCGGCATTCGGCTGCGAGCTACCTCGCCATGAATGGGGCGACGTTGGCTGAGATTGCAGAGATTCTTGGACACAAGACATTGGCGATGGTGAAACGGTATGCGCACCTCACGGAACAGCACACCAGTGACGTTGTGGCACGAATGAACAAAAAGATTTTTAGCTAGTTTCCGATTCGACGGCTCTCAAGCCACGTGTTGAAAGCTTGAACGTCGATCATGACTCTGCGACCTACTTTGACGAGCGCTTGATCCAAGCCGTTTTCCGTAGCGTTGAATATTAACCAACGAAGGCTTCCTTCGGTTAACGCAGGCTTGCTACTGGGTCCACTCGGTCGAGATGCGTCGACAATTTGTTTGACACTACGAAGATCTTGAAAGTTCATGGTGGATCATCCTCCGTTCACTGCAACGAAGAAAAGCTAGCAATGGAAGACGAGAATTGCAAGCGTAAGTGCTGTATATACAGCAACTTACGGAGTATATAGGTATACAAAAGACCCTACAAACTAGGTTTGTAGGGTAGGAGACCGAATTAGGTTGTTTGGAAACAATGTCTTAGGTCTCTCTGGCGTCGTCGGGCTCGCGCCCGACTTCGCGTCTTTTGCTGCTACTAACAAGAAAGGGCAAAAGCCCCGAAGCCGGCCGCTCGATTTGGCAGCCGCCGAGGGGTCGGCGGGCCAAAATCGGCTTCCGACGACGCCAGAGAGACCCAAGAAAAAAGTCCCGACCGCCACTGCGATCGGGACATTGTCGGGAGGCTCAATCGCCTCCAACTTCGGCGCTACACCGCCTTAAGCATCGGGGCGACATCGCGGTACTCCTCACGAAGTCCCTTGAGTCGTCGGGCGAATTGGTCGTAGCTCATTCCCTTGCCAACGTCTCGATGGGGGATCAGCTTGACAAGCTCTGGAACATCCACCTCTTCAGGAATCTTCCACTCTGCCAGAGTATCGAGCTCTTCCTGCATGCCCTCGGAACTCAACTCGGGATGCTGTTCAAGCGCCCAACGTATCCACTCCACCGCGCCGCCGAGATGATCACGGACGATGAACAAGTGCGTATAGACGGTGAGTAACTCCATTAGAAACGACTTCGTCATTTGACATCTCCTTCTTTGTGAGAACATCGGTATTCCAGACCCTCAACCGCTTTGTTGCGGGGCTAGATGCCGGTTCTCACAGGAGATGTATAATTCTGTAAGTTATTGTAACACAATGAGTTATGCTTTGTCAAGGGCGGTTTTCGTGTGGCTGGCGTCTCTACTCTTCGTCTACGCGGCGGTTGCTCAGACGTTTCCGCTGGATGCGGAGCCAGCGGGCGATCTTAAACTTGACCTAAGGGATAAAAACGGCGATCCCGCTCAATTTCTGTCCTATCGCAAGATCTCTTTTCCTATTGGCGTGTGGGAAATCAAGGACCGAAACGCGAGGATCACACCGGACGGGTTCGAGCCTTCAATATGGACCCCGCGCTACCGGCTTTCCTTGATCAACCAACGGTCAGTCTCGAAGGACGCTGCGTACCTTCAATACATCAAAGATGCCTATCTCGAACACCGAGAGACGTTTCGAGTGAAATTTTGCGCACTTCCTCTGCGTGAAGCGCTCCATCATCGTGGAGTTCCGAGAGAGGTCTACGCCGTTCAAGATGGCTCTTATCGCTTGAATTCGCCACGTGGTCGTTGGTATGCAGGCGCCGACCTAGAAGTATTCGAATCATCGGGCGATCCTGACAACGCATGCAGCAAAGATTTGCGAGGTCGGCATGAGTACTTTGCTGTTCGAGATGGTTTGTACCGAAAAGGGCCATCCGACCGACTTTCGCCGGCTGCTGGATTCAAACGGGGCGACTTGCTGGGTGCGTCAATCATGGCTCGCCACGGCCGCTGGTTTGGAACCTTCGTTGAAGGTGGAACTGGGTGGGCTTGGTTCTCGGCGCGGGATGTCGAGCTATTTAGGCTCCCAATGACAGGAGAGACAGTTACGCCGGATGTACATATACGGGCGAAAGGCAATACTGACGCAAAGGTACTGGCAACGCTCGCAACTGCCGAAAGCTTGTTAGAGCTGTATCAGTACTACGGTGGCTGGTTTCGTGTCACCCCGGATCATTTCAAGATGGCAGGTTGGGTGCATGGCCGTGATGTCGAGCTCAAGCACCTTGGTGTTGGCCTCAGCACACGACCGCCTTACCTAGCGACGCTGGCCCCGGTCAGAGCGAGCAAAGAACCAGTAGCCGAAGATAAAGGTATGCCACCGTACCTTCAACTTCTCCTTTTTCCATTTCTCGTGATGTCACCTGCGCTATGTGCCTACACGTTAGCTCAGGCTCGGTCGCGCAGAGCATCTACGAAGTCGTACCTTGTCGCCTATGGCATTTACGGTTTACTCGGTCTTGGTGGAGGCGCGTGGGTCTACTTACTGACGTTACCGGTGTGCGCTGCATATTGGGGCTGGCAACTCCTGCTCTTGAAGTGGACTCCAATTTCAAGTGACGGTGCCTTGCGGTACGATGCAACGACCATGACAGCAGACAAGGACAGTCCGATGGACACTTCGGAAACGGTCGAGCGTATCGAGCGCCCAGGAATCGTTGCGCAACCGATGTCACTGTGGGAGAAAGTTGCGCTGGGGCTGGGTATGAAGCAGAAGCTTGTTAAGTCGCAAACCGAAGTACTCAAGTCGGAGACCGAACTGGCAGAGGCTCTCCGAAACCGAGAGCTAGCGGTAAACACTGTCACTTCCAAGAATCTTTCCGAGGAAAAATCGACCTACGACGCAACTTTGGTTGACGGCAGGAAACAGGCGGAGTTTGAAGCGAACCAACAGGCTCAACTGCGAGAGCAAGAAGCCACCCATGAGCTTGAGTTGCGAGAGAAGGAGCACGTGACGGAGAGCCTTCGCGCAGATCTAGAACAAGAGAACCTCAAGAAACAGATTAAAGAGGTTAACAACCCGCCGCCGCCGCAACTACCGAGCAAGCCTTCAGAAGGCGAACGGGCAATGGAGAAGACGCGACTTTTTACAAAAAGGCAGGTTGCGATTATCACGAGCTACGACAAAGAAATTGAAGGCATTCAACGCCGTCAGGATCTTTCCGAAAAGCAGAAGAAGTTGCTAGTTGCACAGCTTGAACATCGGCGAGACACGGAGCTAGATCGTCTTCGGAGATGAGCTCAGACATCTTCCTTGGAAAGAGCACCGATACCGAGAATCGCGTAGTTTTTCCGTCATCATCGCGGCAATACCATCTCCATGTCCTGGGACAGTTTGGCCTCGGCAAGAGTAAGTTTCTTGAGCATTTGATACGCCAAGACATCCAGTCAGGCAGTGGTCTTTGTCTGATTGATCCACACGGCTCTCTTTATGACGCCGTTACAGAATGGTGCGCCCTCAACGAGTGGTTTGATCGCCGAAAGGTTGTTCTTTTTGAACCCTCTTTGCGCGGTTGGTTATTTGGCTACAACCCGTTGAGCTTTTCAGGGATGGAAACTGATGACGTCGCAGTAGCAGTAGACAACATGGTAAAAGCGTGCGCCCAAGTGTGGGGTGGGGAAGACATGAGTAAGACTCCGCGACTGATGCGGGTTCTTCCAGCTCTCTTTTTTGCTCTTGGCGAGCAAGGGCTAACACTACGAGAAGCCCCTGACCTGCTTGCCTCTGGCATGTTGCGTGACTTCCTCGTTTCGCAGATCAGGGATCCGTTTGTCAAAGACGAATGGAGCTACCTGGGCGCTCTACCTCCCTCGGAATTCATCCAGCAAACAGAGAGTACCCGCAATCGGTTGGCGAGCTTTCTTCGCCATCCAATGGTGCGAACAATGGTTGGGCAGACCGAGAACACGCTTGATTTCTCAGCGTCAATGGAGTCTGGCGATGTAGTTCTCATTAATCTTGGGGGACTACCACCACATACTGCACGGCTCATCGGGTCACTGATGGTGAGTGATCTCTATTCAAGAGCGCGACTACGTGAGCCTGACGTAAGTCCTCCGTTTTTCCTTTACCTTGACGAATGCCACCAGTTTCTCAATGACGATGTGGAGAGAATCGTCACTGAGCTTCGAAAGTTTGGACTCTGGCTGATTGCAGCGCACCAGAATCTTGGTCAGGTTCGGCACTACGGAGGGGAGGCTGTCGAGAGCGCGATCATGCAGATCCCGAACAAGGTTGTGTTTGGGGGTTTGCCGACTCGTGATGCCGGGGAACTTGTGAACGCTCTCTATCTCGGAGAGATCGATTACGAACGACCTAAGCGCTCGATGGACAAGCCGGTCACCGTTGACCACATTGTCAAGCGGTTATGGAGTGTGGCTGACGCACAAGGATTCTCAACTGGGTCGAGCCTTAGTACGCAGAGGGCATACGGCGGAGAACAAGGACCAGCGGAAACGGAGACGGCCAGTCAACAACTCAATGAATCCTCGACTGATGGTTGGAGCGAGTCATTGGCTCCGGTATTTGAGTGGCTACCCACCGTCCTTTACTCGATTGAAGAACAAGTGCAGCAGCACATGAGCACGCTTGTGGGTTTGTCGACTCAGCAAGCCGTTGTCAAATTGTTCCAGCAAGCGCCGACACAGATTCGAGTTCCGTTTGTAAAAGAAGCAGGTGTATCCAAGCAGTTTGTCGAGGAACAAAAGCTATTGACGAATGAGAAATGCAACCATGCGCTGCCAAGGTTGAAAGCAGAGTCTCTTCTCCAAGATCGACGCAGAAAACTCCTTGATGCAGCCAAGAAATCAGTTCGGGATCTAGAACCGTCGGACAAGGACTTTCTCGAGTAGGTTGGTGTCGAAGAACCTGCAAAGAAGCCCGCGATATGCGCGCGTGAAGCAGCGCAATTTCCGAGTTACTCCACGTGATCTTGAGATCGTACGGAGTGTGTCGAAGTATCGTTTGCTTGACTCGAACCAGATTATTGCCTTGCTTGGATCTAGCAGTCGTCAGAATGTGCTCCGGAGACTACATTTGCTTTATCACGGAAGATATCTCGACAGACCACGTGTGCAGATTGCTGACATTTATCGACATCCAGGTACACGTCCGATGGTCTACGCACTTGGCGACAAGGGTGCGGATCTCTTGGCTGGCCTGGGGGAACAGAATCGATCCACAGTTAGCTGGAGTGCGAAGAATAGGGCGATCAAGCCCCAGTTTTTCCATCACACGTTGCTGTTGTCTTCGATCATGATCGCGCTTGAAATCTCATGTCGCCGACACAACGATGTACGTGTTATCCCGTGGCTCGAAATCTTGGAGAACTGCCCAGAAGAAACACGTCAGCTTAAGTATCCCCAGTCTTGGCGCGCACCGGTTGCGAGTCATCGTGATCTTGGAATAACACCGGACGGTATCTTCGGCCTGCACTACATGAACCTCCCTCAAGGAAAGAACAAGGCTTACTTCTTCTTGGAAGCTGATCGCGGAACGATGAGTGTGACGAGTGGGGATTTCAAAGGCACTTCCTTCTTCAAGAAACTCGTCACCTATCACGCTACATTCGCCCGAGGCATTCATACGAAGCACTTTGGCATTAGGACCTTTCGAGTGCTAACGGTGACTACAACAAAAGCTCGGATCGATTCCTTGGTTGCGGCGGCGAAGAAGTTGGAGGGACTTCAAGGCATCTTCCTTTTCATCGATGGGACGTCACTCCGCGATGGAGACTTGTTGACCTCCACATGGACGAACGGTCGCGGCGAACGTTGCGTCCGGCTACTGAGTTGACAAGTTCGGGAAGGAAGAATTTTTGGCACTAAATCCCCAACTCGGCCTTCCATCGATCAACAACCGCAGATAGAACTCAAAGTTCGGCAAGTTCAGAAAGTCCTCGACCGCAAATTGCGGCACAAACTCCCTTGTTAGGACTGCAGCATCCTTGCTCCCTAGCCGAAACGCGATCCGGGTTCCAGCGTTCCCAATCACCGCGTCAGCCAACTCGGGCCCCAGTTGAGACAGGTGTTGATGCGCCAACGTCAGTCCAATTTTCCGCTTTCTAAGCTCCTCAAGCATCGACGCCACAAACGTCGTTGCGACACTTCCAAGTTCATCCACATAGACGAAGACGGGTTCGTCTGACGAGCGGGCCAATCCGGCCAAAGCGATGTAGGCCAACAGGAGCGAGCCGAGCATTCGCGACGGCCCCTCTCCCATCACTCCCTTAGAAGTGTCCACAAGAAGCACTTTTTGCCTTCCCAAGACGCTCGACAACCGCAACGGCTCACCATCGCCGCACAGGATCTCTCGCAGCCGTGGATCAGACAGCATTGCCCCGAGCTTGTTCATCAGCGGTGCTTGCATCGACCCTCGAAAGTTCAGCGAATAGGTGGGCCACTCTCGGAGAAGAAAGTCGGCAACCGGCGGGTTCTGCACACGCCGAAGCCAATCCCGTTGTAGCTGACGATCTCGCAATAGTCGTGGCAGATCGGCCAATGTCGCATCGCCCTGTGCCACCAGAACAAACAGACAATTTCGCAACAGGTGCTCGACACGAGGTCCCCAGGAGTCTTCCCACTGACGAGCGAAGACTGACACCAAAGCCGCTACGGCGAGGGGCTGCTGCGATCTAGCAACACCTCTCAGCGGATTGAAACTAAAGGCTGGCTTCGTGCCGTCCAAGAAGAGCATCCGCTCACTTTCGCCAACTTGACCCCTCACATCCTGCGCCAAGTCCCCATGCGGATCAATCAAGATCACTGCCGAATCTCTCGCGGTAATGTCCTGCAACGCCATTTGACCCAAGAGCGTTGACTTGCCCGTACCCGTCTTGCCCAGAATGTGGATGTGACTGAATCGATCGCGCTCCTTGATCCCGAAGCGCGTTAGCTTCGCTCGCGCGTTCGTGTATCCAAGATAGGTAATTCGTTTTGCCATCCCTCCATTGTCCAGGTCCAGCAAGCTTGGGGAAGCCCCCCTTTTGTGCCAACAAAAAGGCCCTCCCGAAGGAGAGCCTCATACACCACTACCAACCACCACGCTCTCTGAGTGATACCCAATCGTTGGGGCTACCCAAGACAAGATGATCAACAAGCCCAATTCCCATGATCTCGCCCGCATGTGCCAGGCGCTTGGTGAAGTTCATGTCTTCAGCCGAGGGCTCTGGATCGCCAGACGGATGGGTATGGAAAAGAATGATCCCCGCTGCGCCTCGACAGAGTCCTTCCCGAAGAATCGGTCTTGGCTCGACGGCAGCTCTCGTGAGCGTGCCGACAAAGAACACCCGATCCGACAACACCCGATTGCGCTGATTCAGAAACACCGCGCCCATGACCTCCTGCATTGGTTTGCGATATCTGAGAAAGAGATATCGCGCCACCGCTTGGGGGTCGCCTAGCACGGGCGTCTTGAGCGACTCGATTTGAGCCAATCGGATGGACAGTTCGACTGCCGCTGCCAATTGGATGGCTGCATGTCTGGGAAGGCCAGTATTGACAAGGCCACGAACTGAGAGGCCGATCAAACCGCCGACCCCCTCCACCACGTCAAGCATCTGCTCGACCTGAGAAGCTGACACGTCGCCAATACTCGACACCAGCTCAACGTCCGAAACGCTAGAGAGTCGGAGCATTGCCTGCGCATCGCTCCCAACCCTTGGGGCAACCAGGACTCCGGTCACCCGATCTGTCTTTGCGCTCTGCATGCTCATCACCTCCTTTCTGTGCTCCAGACACACCTCTCCCCTGGGCGCTTCATGCACCCGAGCGAAAGCAAGCTGTCCTTAGCTATTTCGCGAAACGCTCGCGGTGCTCGCGAGCAAGTTGGGTCGTACCAATCGCCACTGCTTCAAAGAGCAGCACACGATTATCTTCACGTCGCCACGCTGTTCTACGCCGTGGCAGACGATCCGACAGCTCCGGGAACACCCGTGCAATTGCTCGCGCGACTTCGTACTTGGTGAACGGATCGACACTTCGATACTGATCGCGCACGTCGCCCCGCGAGACTCGCCGTACCCCGACCTCAAGATCGAGGGCCTGCTCAGCCAGCGCCGATACCGCTTGCTTTGCCTTCGATGATCCATGCGTTTGATATCGCTTGATAATCAAGAGTTCTGGATCGAACCGATCAACCAAGCCCCGAAAACGATCGTGCAACTGGCTCGGACACGCATAGCTCAGAGCATTCGTGCCCCACTCGACAAGGCGCTCTGATCCTTCAAGAACCACCCAACCAAGTCTCTGCGAATGGACATCGAGCGCGATCGCCCGAATCAGTCCTCCGTCCATGGCACGATGACCGGATCGTCTGGATAGGCGATCTCAGACAAACGACGGTACTTTCTGGGTCGAGGGCCGACGCCTTCAGCATCGATCTCTTCCAGAAGCTCTTTCGCACGGTCGGCGATGTCAGCCTCGACCTCCTCATAGAGACCTGCGAAGAGCTTGGCGAGACGTTCGCCGTAAATGACCTCATAGGCGATCGCGAGTTTGAGGCTCGGTAGACGATTAGCAAGTTCGTTTCTGGCAATTGCACCCGATGAGCTATCAGACGCCAGGCGAGCAACGTCCTGCTGGGACAAACCAGCCCGCTTGCGGTATGTCGACAAGTAGTTGTGTAACAAAGAACTCATACCTACCTAGTCAGAATACGCGTCGATCCGAATCCGCAAAGCCCCCGGATTGTGACTCGGAGTCAAGTTGGGGGTATAGATATCTGTCCCTATCTATATAGCTATAGCTATTGTGTGAAGAATTTTCAGGCTCAAATAGAAAAAACTACTCATGCAGCGTCTCGATCCCTGAACCGCTGTACACAGTTTGTCCACACGATTGTCGGTCGGAGAAGCTGGCTACGCTCTTCGTGCCGCTCAATAAGCCCATGTTCAACAAGCTTCGCGATGTCCGAAAAGACGCTCCGCTCGGTGATTCCAAGCGCATTCGCAAGGTACTTCTTAGATGCGAAGCACCAGCCAGGGGCCGCACTCTTGGCTCCGGCAAGTCGATCGATCATCTCCACGAGCGCGTACTCGGTCATCGACAGTTTGAGCGTCTTGCGGGCATCCAAGTAGATGACGACATACGGCGATGTGCGCGTGGGCTTAGGCATGCGGAGGAGCGTGCGTTAGCAACCAGTCTCGAACCGAGCCTCCGCACGCTGCATACGCGGCTGCACCGCTGTCGTCTTTGACCTCGTCGTGCCACGAAATGCTGCGAGCGTTGGATAGAGAACTGAGGATTTTGGCTTCGACTTCAGCCCGAGACAATCGACCCTTCCGACGATCTCGACGACTTCCTTTCTTCAGTGCCACGATCAGGAGGGAGATCTTTTCCAGGTCACCCTGCCAGGCTCGCGCCTTGTAGTACCGACCAGAACCAGTTGCACAAATTGCAGGCACACCGCAGCTTTCGACCACAAGGGCTTCATGGATGCCTTCGCAATAGGTGGCAAACGGTGGCTGTCGCTTGACGGCCGCCCAGGGAAACAGTTCGATGTGCCCAAGCTCTTCAACCGGAACTCCTACGTCCTGCCATTTCTCGAAAAGCACCACCGACCCCGAAGCATTTCTCACCGGCACGGCAATGCACTCGTCATCCCAACCGATCTGGTGGTGGTCAATGACTGCATTGCTCACCCCACTGTCATTAAGTGTCGCTCGTACCAAGCCAGGAAGACTCTGGTGGTATTCGATGGCGAGTTGTTCGAAATCGGTGTTCATCCAATCCACGGTACGGCTTCACAAGGCTGCGCAGAAGACCCCCGATGTTGACTGAGAGTCAAAATCGGGGGGCTGGACTTCACCCGTGTTGTGGCTACTCTGGAGTCATGACCATCAAGCTCGAAGACGTGTACCCAGATGCGTCCGAAGAACAACTCAAGGACGCCGAGGAACGCATCGAGGGGTTCGTCCAAATCGTCTTCGAAGCGTATGCAAAGCACCAGCAGCAGAGAGTTGACGGGGTCGACTTCGAGGCCTACGATGAAGACGGTCGACCCATTACAAACCTCTAATTAATAACGACTTATGACCCGATACTTCGGGTACACGCGCGTATCCAGCGCGAAACAAGGCGAAGGTGTCTCACTCGCCGCCCAGAAAGAAGCGATCAATGAGTACGCGTCTCGTCACGACCTCACAATCAGCGCATGGTTTGAGGAAAAGGAAACCGCCGCCAAACGCGGGCGTCGAGTATTCACCGATGTCCTCAAACGCCTAAGAAAAGGAGAGGCAAAAGGCCTCATCGTCCACAAAATTGACCGGTCAGCGCGAAACCTTCGCGACTGGGCTGAGCTGAACGAACTCATGGACGAAGGAATCGAGGTGCACTTTGCACACGAGAGCCTTGACCTGGCCTCGCGAGGTGGTCGCCTCTCCGCCGACATCCAAGCTGTTGTCGCGGCTGACTACATCCGCAACTTGAGCGAAGAAACAAAGAAGGGGCACTTAGCTCGACTCAAGCAAGGCCTCTATCCGTTTGCAACTCCATTTGGCTACCTAGCGGCTCCGGGAAAAGGCCTTCCTAAGCGAATCGACCCGGTTCGTGGACCTTTGATCCGCAAAGCGTTCGAACTGTACGCAACTGGGAACTGGAGTCTGCGAGCACTTTCCAGCGAGCTCTATCGTCTCGGCCTCAGAAGCCGCGGTGGCAAACAGGTCGTCAAGAGCAAGATCGCCGAGATCTTGCACAACCCGTTCTACAAGGGAACTATTCTCATCAAGAGCACCGGAGAGATCTTTCCCGGCAAACACGAACCGCTCATTACCGACGCTCTATTCCGCACGGTACAGCGAGCGCTCGCCGGCAAGAGCGTCCGCGGAAGTACGAGGCACAACTATTTGTTTCGCGGCCTCTTCAACTGTGGGCTGTGCAATCGAGTACTCACACCGGAGCGCCAAAAAGGACACGTCTATTACCGTTGTCACAGACGATCCTGCCCAACCAAGACGATCCGAGAGGAAGCGATTACTTCAAAGACAGTGCAGGTTCTCAAGTCTTGCCAGCTTTCTCCTAAGGAACTCTCATTTTTTCGACAGGAGTTCGAGCGGAAAGCCGAAAGCACCCGCCTATCTTCTGCATCGGAGATAGCCGCTCTCAAAAGAGAGCAAGGACGACTTGAGGAACGCCTAACCCGGCTCACTACAGCGTTTGTCGATGGAGACGTCGATCGCGAAACCTATCTCGCTACAAAGGAGCAGATCTCCGAGAAGCTATCAACTGCAAAACGCCGACTCGCCCAAGAACAGAGGAATCCAGAGCAGGTAGTCAAAGAAATCGAAGAATGGTTCGAACTCTCTCAAAGCCCACTGCTGAGCGATCCAAAGGAAAACAGCGAACAATTTCGTCGATTGCTCCAAGAGCTATGTTCGAACCGCACACTTTCGAGAAACGAGCTCACGGTTGAGCTCTCTTTCCCTTTCGAAAGGGTGGCTAATTATGCGTGCGTCCCTGATATGTGCCCTGCTCAGGACGATGTTCGAACTGAGGAGGTTAAATCCATTGTGGATTCTCTTGTTGAGTTTGCCAAGACGGCAGAAACTGATGAAACGCTAGGTTCCTCGTTGGGCGCATAGTGTTCAGGGACTCGACCCATCCCCCCGAATCCTCTGCCACTGACAGTTGAACAAGAGCTACAGAGACCAGGTCGCCCAATTCGGCGCAGGAATTCGGTATCCTTGAGTTATGGTGGACACTCAGCTGGCTGCGGCCCCAGACACCTGGATGGTGGTTTCTACAGTCGTTATGGCTGTTGCTACAACTGTCATGGCTCTTCTTACGGTCCTTATTTGGCGCCTGAACAAACGCCAGCACCAGCTCAGATACGAAGCGAGTCTTGAAACTGTGGGGACTTTCGCCGTTGTCACCAACAATGCGGTTCGTATCGAGGTTTTGCTCACTAACCAATCGGAGACCCCCGCCGTCATTCAAAGCTGGGAGGCGAGCCTCACCGATGTGTCCGGTTTTTCCCAACCGGACATTGGTAAAGGCAAGCTCGTCTCTACCAAGCATTTCAGGGCGCCCAGCTACGTGGGTGGTAAAGGCTGGGCGGTAACTCGCCACGCGCCGACAGCGTTTTCGATTGTGCGGCAGCTTGATCGTCCTGTTAATTCAGCCAATGTAAAGTTGAAGCTGAACTACGTCTCGGGGCCTACTGACCGATCTCTTAAGATCACAATCCCCGTCCATGAATGAAAAAGCCGCCGTTTCCGGCGGCTTGTGCTCAAAAAGGAAGTGCACAGAGCACTTCGTTGCTCAATACTGATGGAAGTATATCATCTTTTTTCTCATTCAGTTCAAGCTTGGCCTTTGTAGACGATTAGTCGTAGGCCGTGCGTAAAGCCTCGACAGGTTCTAAACAGTGGCACGCGACACTTCGTCTCCGGTAGAGCCAACACCTTGGACCTTCTGAATTCGGTTGACATATATTTCCATCGGAAACAGGAATCGCCTTCCAGCATCTAGCAATGCATTTGGGGTCATTGGTAACTTCCTAAATCCCGTGGCTACTTATCTACACTAGCCACACTCGATACAAGTTAGCTGGTGCCGAAACTCCTCACCTTCGAACAGTTGGTCCGGACGCAACTTGGCACTGAGATCGATAAGTCCGGCACTTGCTCGATAGAAACTAAAAAGGATTCCAGCAGCTTCGCCGCACGCTTCTGCGGTTGGTGTATGCCCTGGAATATTGCCGGTGCATTCGGTTGAACCGTCTCGTTTGTCTATCCTGACGCCGCCATTCTTTGTAGCTAGGGAAGACCAGCTCGGAACTATGCTTGGTTCTTTTCCTATTACCCGAATGCTCCCGTCGCCACGTCGAATGAAGGCGCGGAAGGTAATCGCTATCTCGTGGTCATAGCCATTTCGTGCACCGTCTACGAGATTTATTCTGCTTGAACACTGGCTTACGAGGGTTTCGACAAACCCGCAAACACCAGCACGAAATAGAACATCAATATCAAGAGCCCGCTGCTCACCGCCACATGTTGCGGTCACGGTAGCCGTTTGCTCTCCGAACCCAGGCCACCAAAACACCTCAAACGTGTTTCCTTGACCGGTGCTTGGTGCTCCCTCGGGCGCAGACCATGTCACTGTTGAACTACATCCTTGCGCAGTAATGGTGACCGTGTCCTGGTGAAATACGGCGGTCACGCCTGCCGCAGAGATAGAAAAGGTGCTCGGCGCGGTCGGACTTCCTGCCCCTCCACCATTTCCACCACTGCATGCAAGCCCAAGAGAGACAGCAATCGCCAAGGCGAAACGAGAATGGATCTGCATCTCAACCCTCCCGGGTATTGGCCCATTTCATCCGAGTGCATAGCCTAACATGGGGTAGCCTATCTTGGGCTACCCCAATATGGGCTGCAGGATTGCCGAATGGCATCCCGCTATCCCGATAGCTACGAACACATGCTTGAATTGCTCAGAGCAGCAAGGTTGGAGGCTGGGCTTTTCCAGTCTGACGTCGCGGCAGAGATCGGTGTCAATCAGACCTGGGTCTCAAAAATCGAGCTTGGAGAGCGACGACTGGACCCCGTTGAACTTGTCAAACTTGCAGAGATCTACGGGAGGCCAGTTGCCGAGTTTCTTCCTGAAAAGGCCCAATAGATCCATCGACCGAAATCCGGGTTGAAAGCCCTCGGCTTTGCAACCACTTCTTGGTGTTCAAGATCGCCATCTCAGGTAAGGCGGTCGTCAGGAAGCACTGCGAGCCCAAGAACTAGCACTACGGCCAGCCCAACAGGCAAACGGCCAATCACTGGCAAATGATGGAACTGCGTCGACAATTCAGCAGCCACGCTATTGTCTGAAACCACCCAGCGGTCGGCGATGCAGAGCACAGTCGCAGCAAAGCAGTAGTGAGATATGTTTCGTTCCGGCAGTTGAGTTGCGCCTTCCAGAAGGGCATCGCAAGACGAGTTGATCGGATTGAATTCATGGGTCCGTTCAATCAATACCCCCGTTGCGTCTTTGAAAAACTGGGCGATTCCACGGATCAACGTATTAACCGCGATCCATCGAAACATGTATAGCCCCATTGTCATGGCGATACCAAACATGAGTACCCCAGAGGCAATCTGGCCGATCGTGAATGACTGCAGGCCTGACCATGGAAGGTGCATGATGCCTATACCTAAGTGCCGAAAGACGAATATGTCTGCGAAGAATATCGCTGCACCGAGAATCATTACGAACTCCAAGATGGACAACTTCTGTATCAAATCCGAATAGGTCTTGATTTCGCTAGTCACAATGTCTGCTCCTCCAGTGTATTTCGGTTCACCTTGCGAAGAACTGATTTGTCTTTGCTGGGCTAGCAAGAGGGGCAATGGTCAAATCTGGTGTATGGGCGATTCAGGCGGCGATCCGGTTGATGGGTTCTCCGTCCTGGAATTGGACTCCTTGGACGACGTCGGCGATCTTCTTGTAGCCGTGCAGTCGGCGCCATCGCTTCTCAGCGCTCTGGCATAGTTTGAAGACCATCGAGAGCATGGTTTCTCGCGATAGGCAGCCGCGGGTTTTAGCCGTCCTCAGCCGCACGGTGGCAAAGGTGGACTCGATGGGGTTGGTCGTTCTCAAATGCGGCCAGTGCTCGGCCGGGAAGTCGTAGAAGGCGAGCAAGGCCTCCCGGTCCTTGGCCAGACAGCGTGCCGCCTTCGGATACTTGGTTTCGTAGGCCGCCAAGAACGCGTCGAAGGCACGTTCGGCAGCTTTCCGAGTCTCAGCCATCCAGATCTGATGCAGCGCCTGCTTGGCCTTGGGCTGGATCGCCTTGGGCAGCTTGTTCAAGACGTTACCCGTCTTGTGTACCCAGCAGCGCTGGCGTTTGGTGTTGCCCCAGACCTGGGCCAGGGCCTTCCAGAAGCCGAGATTGCCGTCGCCTATCGCCAAGTTCGGCTCGATGGTGAGCCCCCGGGCCTCGAGGCCGCGTAGAAGCTCGAGCCACGAGGCTTCGCTCTCGCGGTAGCCATCCTCGACCGCGATCAGCTCCTTCTTGCCGTCCTCGGTGGCGCCAATCAGTACCAGCAGGCATAGCTTGGCGTCGTCGAATCGGGCTTTCGCATAGATTCCATCCGCCCACACGTAGACGTAGCGCTTGGAGGAGAGATCTCGCGTGCGCCATGCCGTGTACTCCTGGCCCCAGGTTCTCTTGAGCCGGCTGATCGTCGGAGCCGAAAGCCCTGGAGCGTTGGGTCCGACCAGGGCTTCCAGAGCATCGGAGAAGTCCCCGGTCGAAACCCCACGCAAATATAGCCAGGGCAGAAGCTCCTCGACGCTCTTGGCCCGCCGCAGGTACGGGGGCGCGATCTTCGAGCGAAACACCAGCTCGCCGGAGCGATCACGCACTCGAGGCACCTTCACTCGCACGCCGCCGATACCGGTCTGAATCTCGCGTTCGGGCAGGTAGCCACTGCGCACCAGGCGCCGGCGACCGTCCTCGGTCGTCTCTTCTCGGTACTCGGCCAACAAGCTCGCCACCTCGGCCTCCAGCGCTTCTCGAAGCAGTAGGCGAGAGCCCTGACGAAGCACCTCTGTCAAGGCGTCCCGCGGGCCATCCTCTCGGTCGATCGAAACTACGTTACTCTTGCTCAACGGCGTATCCTCCTTCTTTGAAGGCTTTTGAATCCGACCTCAAGACCGGACTCAGGATACGCCACCTCTCCTCACCTCATACACAACTTTCGACCATAACTCTAGCAAGAGAATCGCCTCCCCCTACTTCCAAGGGGTCGGCTACGATGGACTGCCTGTTGTCAACCGAAGCGCCTGAGCCTACAAGGTTCTTTAGAATCTGGGCCCTAGTGCCCGTAAATGGCTTTCCGCCGCTCAAAAGCATCCTCTCCTCCTTCGAGAACACTTTTAACCTTGCTTTTGGTTTTCGGGCTGTCAATCGACCCGCACGACTCCGAAAGAACTGCCCCGACGTCCCCATCGCGAGCCAACGGAACAATCAACTCTGAATCACCTAAGACCGCAATATTTGCGTTATGGGTGACGACGACGATTTGCCGCCCCCCTTTGATTTGGCGAAGCGTCGTAACAACACTTCTGAAGACAAACTCGTTGTCTAGCTCATCTTCAGGCTGGTCAATAACAAGAGGTTCGTAGGCCTCGTTGAACATTGCGATAGTCAGAAGAACCGTATGTCGTTGACCATCGGACAATTGTCCCAAAGTCAACGTCTTGGGATCTTGGTTGTCACGGGAAACAACCTCAATCACAGGCTTCGCTGGCTTCGATACAACCTCAAGTTTGTGGAGATTCGAGAGTTGCCCGAGCCGTTCGAGTAAGTGAGGTGCCCAGTCCTTTCTGGCGCCTCCACCAATCAACTCCGCGAGTCTTTCTGAATCCTGACTTCCAACGATCTCGACCAATTCTTGTGGGCTCAACTGCTCGCAGAGACTGTGTGCTGTTTCTTTCCGAAAATTGGTCCCCTGCATGGCGTTGCCAACGGCTTCGACGAACTCATCTACAATCCCCGACTGGTCGTAACGAACGACGGTCTTGTAGTCAGAAACTATTCGGTCCAGCACCGGCATTAATGCTTTGGCTTGGCTCTCTCGACGCTCAGCGATTGACTGTCTGGTGGCCTGTAACTTCCTCAACCGTTGTTGTCGATGCCGTAGAAGTTCCTCGAACTCCTTTTGCTTCTTGCTTAGCTCTTGCTTCTGCCTAATGTGTCTTTGCTTTTGCTTTGCAAGTCGCGTCAACTCAGCAACCTCTGCCTTTAGGCCAAGATCACTAAGAGCCTTGATGCGTGAATTGAGATCCTCTTCTACCGGGCCAATGAGAGCTTCAAGCTCTGCCTTTATTCTTCTTAGTTTGCCTGCATCCCGCTCAAATCTCTCGGATAATGTTGACTCTTGTTGCCCAATAAACTCAGTTAGCTCTTCCAGAAGCCGTCGAGCGGCGGCTACTCGATTCGCTACTTCTGTGTTTTCAATGAACTTTGACGAGTTACTCTCCTCGCCTTCGTCCAGTGCAACCGCCACCTCAAGTATTGGTTCGAAGCCGTCGGTCCAGGCTTCCAGAGACACCCCCTGCTCCAAACTGTCGGCGTTCTCATCCAAGTCATCAAGAACGCCTTTCGTTGCAAGAAGACGATTTTGCAAGTCGGCGATTTCTGGGATCTTGCCTCTCTCGGCCAACTGGAGTTTCTGGGTGGTTTCAGCGAGTTTCCGGGAAACCGAAGGTAGTCGTGCAAGTTCAGCTTCAAATGGCCGCATTTGGGCACTATTCACTTCCAATTCGCTCAACAAATTTTGTTCTTCATCGTTCAAGGCGTCCAAGTTCAGATGCTTGTCGAGAAATCCCTGCAGTAGTTGTGGCTCTCCTTCAGGGTCCTTCGCCACATCAGCCAAGGAGTTCTGGCGGTAGTACTCAATTCTGAACGGCAAGCTGTCAATCTCTTCGTCGCCATCATCAGATAGCAGGTAGTAACTAGCTGTCTGATGCCTCGTTCTTTCGATCCGGTACGTAGCGCGATTCGTGGCGCGACAATAGACAGTCGCATGGGTAGGGCAGTTATCCTGCTCTCCAAATTCCTCATCCGACCCCAATGCGTAAGCGAGACTCCGCAGGGCTGTTGATTTGCCAGCGCCGCGGCCTCCAATGACGGTGCTTAGATTGCGGCTCAGATGAAAAGTGCTTTCGTCAAGAAAGCCACCTTTAAGATGCATGCCGATAACTCTGGGTAAGGAACTTGGCAATGTTGCTTGGGTTCGGACTCTTGCTTCAGCATCGACGAGAGCGGTGCGAAATCCCTCGAAACTTAGGTCTTGCATCTTGAGGCATGTCAGCCTTCCCTCTCTCGCTGCCGCGACGAAATCACTCAACTTGTGTGCGTCGCTAGATTGAACGTGCGCCAAGAAAGGATGGCCGGGAAGATCGTCTCTTCGAGCCTTCAGGAGCTGCCGTCGTCCGGCCCCTGGACCTTGCTTCTCATCCTCGTCTGTGTACCAGTGAAGGTTTTCAGTATCTCGAATCTCGACTGCCAGCAAATTCGGACTTCGGAGGATAGACTTCTTAGTAGATCCGTAGCCGGAAAGTTTGCATTCGAAGCCAGTCGGCGTATCAATGTGGGCAGCGATGGATATTCCTCCTGCCTCTTCGACCTCCTTCATGACTTGAGGCATTGTTTGCTCGGTGTACGAACTAGCTTGTCCACGGTCGCCCTCAATATTCAATCTGCCGATCACGTCATTGAGTACAGGAGCCTCACTAGGTGTGCATTCTCAGCACGTTGTTCAGGTGAGTGATCCTACTGATTGGCGGCAATCCATCAAGACTCATGTGCTGACGGTGGAAATTGTAGAAGTGGAGGTATAGCTTGAGTCGCACGCTACGCTGTCGGGAGTCTTGGTGGACCCATCGGTAGGCCCATTCCCGCATCAGGGTCTGGATAAAGCGCTCGGCCTTGCCATTGGTGCGGGGTCGGTATGGGCGTGTTCTGATGATGCCCAGGCCGAGATCTTTGCAGGTAGCGACAAAGCGCTTGGCAATGTAGCAAGGGCCGTTGTCGGTCATCACCGCCCGGACCTGGATCCCTTTGCTGGCAAACCAGGCCACAGCACGACGTAAGAACGCGATGGCTGAGCCCTGCCGTTCATCCGGTAACACTTCGACATAGGCCAGGCGTGAGCGGTCATCCACACAGACGTGAACAAACTCCCATCCGGCCCCAGGAGTGCAGTCGCGCCGGTTGCCAGTGACCCGGTGGCCGACCTTGCGGATTGCCGCCAGCTTCTTGATATCCAGATGGATCAGCTCGCCCGGAAACTGCTTCTCATAGCGGCGCACCGGCTCAGGAGCCTCAAGCGAAGCCAACCGGCCCAGCCCTGCACGCTTAAGGATCCTCCCTACCGTCGAGCGCGGTAAGCCCAGACGAGCGGCGATCTCACTGCCGGTCAAGCGCTGACAACGCAGCTCAATGAGCTTGTGCACGATCGCCTCTGGGGTCCTGGTCGGTATCCGGTGAGGCCGAGACGAGCGGTCCTTGAGCCCAGGCGTACCCTCGGCTCGAAAGCGGGCCAACCAGCGATAGGCTGATCGCTCGCTGAGGCCCTGGGCCTCAGCGGCCTCTCGCACCGTCCATCCCTCCTCAAGGACTCGACGCACTAGCAGGGCTCGACTTCGTGGGCAGCTTCGTGCATTCTCATGAATGTCCATCCGGGTTCTCCTTTGGGTGCTGATCGGTTACTTCCCAATCAGCTTCTCCGAAGAAACTCGGATGGACAACTCCTTTTACTGAACAACGTGGTGAGACAACACAACTAGGAGAGAAATAGATCAGGAGATGCCCCTCAGGACAAGAAATCTCCGCGCCGGGAATCACGAAGACTTCATCGTTGTGTTGATTCTTGGCGTGGGCCAGAGCTGCTCCTACATTGGTCTCCGAACTGTGATCAGTAATCGAGATGATCCGCACACCTTCCGCGACAGCCGCATCGACAATCGCCTCGGGTGTCATCGCTTCATCCCTCACATCATCCGACCCAGCAAACGAATGAATGTGAAGATCCGCGACGTAAAACTTGGCGCCGCTGTCGAGGTCTTGAATCTGGTCAATATCCATATGTCTTCATCGTGAGCTGCTTTGGAGCCGGTCAGGCGTTCCTTTCACGAAGCTCGTTCATCTGTTGGATGCCATAAGAATCCGTTCGTATCCTCGACCCACTTAGTTGCCAACGGAGGAACCTGCAGCTGTGGCGGCCGCTGTCTGTCCAGCAAGCGGATCAAGAATTGCTTTGAAGACCGCTCCGCTTTCAACATCAAACCCATCGGTCATGGCGATGACATTTCGGGCTCGGAATTCAACATCGCGTCCCGTCGTGATCGTGTAGCTGGTGCCTGCAGTAATCGAGTTGCAAGCCTCGTACACGATTGTCGGATCGCCCACAGGCGACGTTAGGTTGATGTCCGTGTTTCCGTTGCATGGCACATTGATGGGCGTAAAGTCGTCTGCCGTGTTGTTGCTTTGGTTTGGATCAGCACCATTGACTCCGTTGTCAGAGCCCGTCACCGCATTCAACACTTCTCCAACCTCAGCAGGCGAGTTAACTGCCACGGCGAACAGAAAGTCAGTCGGCACTGGAGCTACTACAAGGGTGCCAACCAATAGATCGCATAGGGAGCCAGCTGGAGCCCCGTCCGCACAGGTCCAGCCAGCGCTGCTCGCCCCAGCATTGAACGTTGTTCCCACTGGAACAAGTTCCGTGATCGTCACTCCTTCGGCGTCCGCATCTCCGATGTTTGACACACCGATTGTGTACACAATCGTGTCACCAGGGTTTGCGGTCACGTCGTGATCTGTCTTTGAAAGACTGATATCTGGCGCTCCAAAGTCCCAGCTTTCGTTTGAGTTGAGCGTAACCGTCGCCGGACCACCGACATTCTTGAGTACGTAGTGAATGGCCAGGAGTGGGTTCTGGGCGAATGCGTAGTCGATTTCTTGGTTGTCGCACACTCCTGCGCCGAATGTGAGCGGTTCGTATTTCATTGCAATGTCGTGAGGCTGGCCACACGCAACGACCGATAGATTGACCGTGTAGTCATCTGCCGTACCTGCAAGCCGGTCACTTCCCGTCATGGCCATTCTCACCATGTTCACATCGTCGGCCGACAATGAGGTGGCTTCCATGGTGCGCGCAATAGTGCTGTACATAACTGCCTGTGTATCGGAAACACCAAGAGACTCAGCGACGACCCAATTTGCGCTTGCTCCCCAATCGTCACCAGCAGGAAGCCCAGTCGACGAGGTGACCGAACGTTTGTAGGTCGTGGAATCGATGGTCAGGCCATCAACAATTACCGGATTGTTGTCTACCGATCGAAACCATGAAATCGAATCAGCAACATCGATGTTGACGTCGGTCCAGTGCTTGTCGTCTCTTGATCCAAGGATAGGCTTGAAGAGGGTCATGCCCACCGTCACCTCGTCCGAACCAATATCAATTGCATTGGAAACAGGCTCAACGGTGGCGGACATCGTGACGCTCCGCTCCGTATACGGTGGTTGTCCCGTGTCAAAGTTCCATGGTCTGTTTACATGGGCGAGTCCGAATGCACAATGACCGAGTTCGTGGAGTACGACCGATTCGGCATTGATCTTTCCAGCTGGACTGCCGTCTTCTGCGCGGGCGCAATTGATGCAGTTGCCCGTAGTTGGTACCAAGGCGTTCCAGGTCGCAACCGCGCGCGCCACAACGTCTTTGAGTATTGGATCTTCGACACAAATGTCGATTTGAATCGTTCCACCGGCACCCGTAAACCCGAGTGGGTGCACAATTCCGAACGGTCGCACCGTATGCACATCGCCGTTTCCGGGACATGGTGGTGGTTGATTATTTGCCTCACAAAGTGGGTTGAGTGGAGTCGTGAGTTGGCAGTTGAACGAACCGCTGCAATCGGCAATTCGATACGATCCGGCATGGCTCGTCCCCGCAAGACCGAACACGGCAAAAATGACAGCTATGCTAACTGCCGTCTGTCGCATCAACCCGTTTGTCTAGTTGCTTCCACAGGTCAAGAACGGCTTCCGTAATTGCCAGTAGCTCGCCCACTTCGTCTGTAGACATCGTGCTTTGCAGACGCTCACGATTTTTCCGCAGTACGTCCGGGCGCACACCCCCGAACACTGAAAACGGCTCGGTCTTCGTTCCGCTTGGCCCTTCGTATGACGTCAAGCTAACTCGGTAAAAGATTTCTCCGTAGTCTGGAGAGCTATACCTTCGTCGCCGTCGTTGTTCGCGATCGAAGTCAAAGTCGACCAGTCCTGCGTCAGTAACTTGTCGAACTAGTTCTGTGCATTCTTTGTCAGAAAGATATATGTGCGCTGCTTCCGGTGCACGTTCCTTGCTGCGCCCCTCGGCGACCCAGGTGCGCTCGAGCCGGCAGTCGCCATAGAGGCGAATCTCGGGCATCGGGTCCATCAGCTGCGAACTGATTGTTCGCAGGTGGAGTACTTCATCATCGGGGTGGTTACTGAACTCGAACGAGCGCTCAAACGAACTTGCGGTCGCGTCTTTCGAGCATGCCGCGACAACCAGTAGACCCAGCGCAACTACTGTGAACACTCTCCACTTTGTACTCAGACCCACAACAACCTCCATCTACGCTAAATCCGCCGTTTCAAGCCGCTCCCCCCGCAAGGACCAGCCGGCCGCGACTCAAGAGCGGCGCGTCTCGCACCCTGAATCCTCGACATATTCAATCACCAGACATCTTCCTAGCAGCCTTAGACCGGCGCTGAACTTCAAGACTCTGCACGAGCGCTTGTAGTTCCATCTTTGACTGACAACAGGTTTCTATAGGAAACGAATTGACAGCGCAAGTGCTAAGAACTGCAGAGGTGCTAAAAAACGGGCCGGTGATCCGCATCATCCTTTGCTAAACTGTTGTTCACATTAGAAAGTGAGGTTTCTCTTATGAGCAAGGGCCGAGACCGTACTGTGTTCCGCAGGAAGCCAGGTGAATGGGTCAACAAGCGAAACGACGCAGAAAAAGCGTCGAGTGTTCACAGTAGTTGCGCTAGTTCTTCGTATGGTAGGGTTTCGCCATTCCAAAATTAGGCGGTCGGACCGCCTAGAGTTGGTGGGAACCGATTACGTTGGAGGGGGTCCAATTCTATATGCAGAACGTTTTCCGCTTGCATGCCAAGCAGCTCAGGATCGGCTTGCACCATCTTTGCACGGTCCCCTGATGACGTGAAAATTTGGTGCTCGGTCTCTCCAAAGGTGACAAAGCTTTTCCGGTTTCAAGTGGCAGCTATCCGGCCACTGGCAGTGGCCTTGGTTCTTATTTCAATAACAAAGAGGAGAAAATATGATTAGAAAGTCTGTTCTTGCGGTCTTATTTTGCGCAGCTTCATTTATTGGTCTTAGCCAGTTGACCCAGCCGTTGGCGGCCGGCCAATGGCATGTCACCTGCACCTACAACGGCGCTGGTGAGCTAACGCAGAAGGTCTGTACCTCTGGTGGACACGCTTATTGCAGCTGTCCAGGTGGTGGCGGCGGGGGATTTACCCTTCACCCGACACCGTAATCAAACCAGTTAACTAGCTCAGGAAGTTGACTGTTATGTGGTCGGATAGCTTTTGCAATGCAACTAGCCGAAATTCAATCACACCATTCGCCATACTTGGCCTTGTCGCTGCCTGCCTGGCAGCGTGCGGCGATCCAACCGGCGAGTCCGAAAATACTCAGGCGGCAGATAGTACGAACTCAACTACCGTCGTCGATACCTACACTAGCTGGGTTCTTCCGTTCAAAGTTGATGCGCTGGTTCCTACATGTGATTCCTTTGCTGGTACAACAGATTCAGGCTTGTGGCTTCTACGCTGTACTGATGCTGGCTGTTTACGCGAGGCTATCGATGGCCCGAGCTCTGGGCCTGTCTTGTTGGGTGGAGCAATCGATGGTTGCCAGGTCGTAACAGCTCGCGCCGAACCTCGTTGGAAGCCGGTAGTCATCGACCTCAGCCCGTCAGCTGGCTGGTCAGAGTACAAGGTGAGTGAGGTGGAGTGGGAGAACGGGACGGGAACAGCCGTATCTCCGCAGTACTTCCACGCCATAGGGAGTGCGTTACTTATCGCCGACAGGTGGAAACCAGAAGGACAAGAAGTCATTCAGATCGATCCAGCTAGGCGAAAGGCATTGCGCCGCGAAACGTCAAGCCCGAGTGCTCCACTTTTGTCGCGAATGGCGAACGCCGGTGTCGCGGTCTGTAAAGATGGTTCGCTGTATTACTCACATATCAACGATTCGCAAATTCTTGGTCACAACTTCAAGACGCAGCGCACCACCCAGCCACTCGGTCCATTGGCTGACTTCGAAGTTCTCCCGGAGCAGGCAATCAAGTCTTCGATTTCGAAAGCTGCAACTCAACGCACAGTAAACCCCGTGATCGAATTGGGACTGACGGGAAGCCGGGTCCTGGGGATGGTGTGCTCACCAGAGAACATTCTGTATCGACAGATTGCGACGGATGGCCAGAGTTTCTTAGAAATTTATGACCTCGACGACGAATCGAAAGCCGTCCTAGAGCTTAATGTTGTGGAGGGATTTCTGATCGGCGCATCGTCAGATAGTGTCTCTTTCCTTTCAAAAGCAGGTGGTACGGCCATCCTTGAGGAGATAACGCTCCGAACAAGTGATCACTCGGAGACTGCATCATGAGTAATAAACGAAAATTCGATGCGGTGGAAATCGCGCTGATCCTCGCTGTGACGGCGATCGCCGCGCTGGCGTTTTGGCGTGCCCGGGCAGCGGACCAAAGACTCTCGGACTACGTGGAGAGCAACCGATTTTCCATCATCGAAGGGTCCTATTTGGAAACGGTCGAACGTGTGGTCGGCCAGGAACTTCCATTTCGCACCGCTGAGCCCTATGATCCGCGGCTGGTCAAATCCCCTTTTGAAGTAGTACTTCTCAGCCGATCACAAGACTGTACCAATTGCGTGGATCAGGCTCTCGAAGGCATCAATCGCAACGAGTGCTTAAAGAATGCAAGGTGGAAAACTACCGTGGGGTTGCCGGTGGAGGAATCAGCCACCTACGAGACGCAGCTACTCGGGCGTGGTGTCGATTCGCTGGTCCGCTTTGACCAAGTGCCGAAAGGAATCGCCACCCCTCTAGTTGCAGTCATTGCATCTAATGTAGTCGTGGACGCCTACATCCCGGTTCCTCAAGATTTCGCTCGCGACGCACGCTTCTTCGACAAATGGGCAGCCGTTTGTGCCACGAGCCGATAGGCTTGACAAGCAATGTTCAACCAACATAGATCAACGCTTGGTTGGCTGTCTGCCATTGTTTTTTCCCTTGTTGGGTTTTCGCCAGGCGGTTCCCATGCGCAGCAAGAAGTGGACCTATTACGTGCTGTAAATAGGACAAGACTCGAAGCTGAGAGGGTCGCTCGGCTCGAAGAGTTGGCCAGCTTGGGGCTCGTCTCGAAGCAAACACTAGGGGAAGCTCAAGCGGGCCTCGTTGATGCACGACTCCAAGTAATCGCAGCAGCGACAAAGAGTTCGACGGTGCTAGGTCGTGTCCTGAAGGTGCGACGAGTTGTTATGGACCCTAGTGGAAGTTCCGAATCTGTTCTGAGGGTCGAACTTGAACATAGCAAACAAGGCGTGGAGTGGATCGAGTCTCTCGGAATTGAGGGCAGTTCGATTGGATTAGGGCCAGGCGGCTCTCTTCATAACGTGGAAGTTCGAGTACTTGCGAGCGACACCGGCGAGATTCTGACCTTCCCGTATAGCCGCACTATCGAACAGATCGGCCCTGGTACGAGAGCGGTCGCATCTTTTGAGATCATTCGCGAAGCCCGCACGGTTGCGATCGTTATCAACTCAGCCATCGGGCAAACGCAGCAGGTTGTCCCGGTGCTGAAACTTGGTCCTTCCGCGACACTCACAACGACAAATACAGCCCTACGGGGAGTATTTGGAGAGACCGTCGCTTTCCCGCTCGAACTCGAACTAGGTAGTGCGCGATCTGCCTCGCTTGAATTGTCGGTCCAGTCTTCACACGAGCCGATTGATGGTCAGGTTGTAGACCTTGAAAGTGATGGCGTCGTTCAGACGATCGTTCTCACCGAAGATGTCCCGTCGAGGCGAGTCGAACTTCGTGTGACCTTGCCGGATTCACCGCGTACCTGGCTCACCTCCGGTGAAACTGTAGAGATATCGGTAGCGGCAACGGACGAATCGAATCAAGAACCACAGGACTCACTCAGTTTGAGTCTACTTGTTCTTGGTCAAGCAGAGCTGGCGCTTGAGCCAGAGTCTTTGTACTACGAGACTCGTCCCGGCGATGAGCTCTTAATCAACTATGAAGTTAGGAATCGTGGCAGCGAACAAGCATCCGGTATTTATGTGCTTGCGAGCACACCGCAATCATGGCGTGCTACAGAGAGTGAGTTGATTGAGACACTAGCTCCAAGAAGCGAGATATCAAGGACTGTCGTCGTTGATATCCCCCCCGACACACTTGAGGGCGACTACACAATAGGCATGGACTTGCAATATGAAGAGAATCCTGGTCAACCGTCGTCATACTCTGAGCGCCTGAGAATAAGAGTCGTACCTGCTGGCGTTGGCCAGAAGTACCTCGTGCTACTTGTGCTGATCGCGGGTATTGCTGTTCTCGGGTTCTTGGCACTTAGAGCTCGCCGGGCAAGGTTTTAGACGTGCTCGAGGCCCGGGAACTTTCTTTCTCGTACGTAGCTAATACTCCGGTCCTGAGGGATCTCGATTGCGGCTGCAGTCGCTCGCGCATCACATGCCTCATGGGTCGCAACGGTGTTGGAAAATCAACGCTCCTGCGCCTTTTCGGAGGAATTCTCACTGCCAGCAAAGGGAAGATATACCTAGATAATGAGCAACCGAAGTCAGGCGCGATCGTCTTTGTCCCTGATCGTCTGGATTTTTATCCCCGCCTAACTGCGATTGAGAATGTAAAGTTTCTGGTAGCGCTTCATAGTCGAAAGAAGGTCTCAGAAGAGGCTTTGTCTCAAGCACTTGAGTCTGCAGGGCTGGCCAAGCATCGCCACGATGTTCCGTCTTCGCAGCTAAGTCGCGGCCAACGACGCCGTATTCTCCTTGCCACTCTAGAGCTTGTTGCCCCAGCCGCAGTCGTTCTAGATGAACCCCTCTCTGGTTTAGACGTCCCTGGGGTCGATGAGACGACAACATTCTTGAAGCGACTGCGGGGGCAGGGTGCCGTGGTTGTCGTGGCAACGCACGACATCACATGGGCTGCATCTTTTGGTGACCGCATCATCGTCTTGGGAACGAGCGGTATTGCGTTGGACGCGGAAGCTTCGGCAGTATCGCCCGATGAAATTCGCAAGGCAATTTCATGCTGATCAAGCAATCCGAAGGCCCGCCCCAGTGGCTTGCGATAAGCCGTCGGGTACTCCTCGAAACCATTCGAGATCCCACCTTCGTAACGCTGTTCTTGTGTGTCACCGTTGTAGGGGTTGTGACTGCATACCGATCATCAGACCAGTATGTGCGCGAGGTCAAAGGATATGTTGGGTTGCTTGACCAGGCCCAGGCCGCAAGTAGAGTCGCCGAACAAAGCGGTTACCGTGGAATAGATCACCCTGATACAGATTTCGATGAGCGCCTGGCGATCTCGTTGATCAAGCCACCTCGTCGAGGTGCCACGCTTGTTCGCGCCGTCACCCAGGAGCCTGCATACTGGCTCTTCACGGAGATTGGGCTAATTGAGGGCCCCTCGTTGCAAGAACTCGGTATGGCCGAAACTGGGGGCACAACCGATCAATCGGACCTGCTCGATGTAGGAGCACAAATGGGAGGACTAGTGTTGCTGGTACTCGGTTCACTTTCCTTGCCCAGGGAACGAGAGCAAAGAACGATGGAAATGTTGGCAGGAATGGGCGCTTCTCGCAGACAGATTATCGCCGGGCATTTAGCAGCTGGCGCCGGGTTTGCCGGTGCGTTGGTCATTCTATTGCTCTCAATAACAGCTTTAGTCGTTTGGGCGGTGGGGTCGTTCGGTGGATTCCACGAGCTTGCAACCATAACCCTGGTCGGCCTTGGACTCTTTGCACTTCTGTTTTGGTACTACTGTCTAGGCGCATGGATTTCGAGTTTCGCAGTTGATGTTCGTAGTGGCGTCGCATTCTCGATCGCGATTTGGGCGGTTGTCGCGATTGCCCTGCCAGGATTACTCATGTTGGCGACTCAGCGGGTAGCTGAGAATGCGTCTAAGGAGCAGCCGTATCTGGCATCTGAGACTTCCCTCGCAGCGGAAGAAGAGCTTGCTCTAGCGCTGGGCCAGGCCTTTCGAGATGTAACCGATGCGGCACCAAACACCATCAGCACCAAGGGCATCATGGACAATTGGGAGGAAATTCGGCTACAAGCCTCAAGTGAATGGCGTAATTACTATTCCGGCCGCGGCGCCGCGATCGAGGCCGCCCTCGACCGAAGAAGGCGAATTGAAGAAAAATCGTACAGCCTGGCACGGCTACTGTCCTGGGCGAGTCCACCGACGCTCCTCAGGTACTTCGCAGCCGACATGGCCGGGGTAGGTTGGGGAACGCGTCAGAATTGGTCTCGGGCAGCGGACCAACGACAGCGCCAGGTCTACGAACGGGTACTCGCAGAACCAATAACAGTTCCAATCAAAAACGGAGTTGCCGAGATGCGCGTAGCTGTCCGACAACCGCCCCGACTTGAAGAGCTTTCTATCCAAGCGCCAATGCTCCAGGCCGGCGCGATTTCAGGTATGGGCAGGAGTTTCATCGAATTCATTGGCCTCACAATGATCTCAGTTCTTTTTGCGCTTGCTGTGAGCAGGCGATATGCGCGGGTGTAGTGGACGAAGCATCCGTTCTACGATGATTGAAGTTCGTATGCCACCACTTTCTAAAAAGTCGGTTTCGACGTAGCTCTGTACTGCCACCGTCCAGTCCTTTATGAGGTGCGGGAGCTTTCCTAACGGATGACGGAGAAGTCGAAGATCTCTTGTGAAGATGGAAACGGCGTTCTTGGTCCTTTAATGGTCAGCAATCGTCCCCTGACCAACTCTCCCATTTGCCGTAGGCATACCTGAGTTCTGAAGACGTGAGCGAGCACTACTGAGCGGGAAGGGTCAGTTCAGTGGCACACTCATGGCACAGTTGACTCAAGAAACGGCCACTCATGCCAACAGTTGTCAACAAGGCAAGTAGGTGCAAGTCGTTGTTTTTATTGTTGTTACGAGTTGGTTTTTGTTGAGGCCTATTGGTTTCGAGCAATCTTCAAAATCGTAGTCTCGTTCCGGATCGGTTCGAGGGGTGGGTTCGATTCCCATGCGCTTCCGCCACTAAGTGGAGTTAGTGCTGTAGGCGCTTTGATCTAAACACAAAAGGGGCTGGCAATTGCCAGCCCCTCGCAGTTATGAGTGTCGATCTTTGCCTACCCGTCTTCGGCTTGGAAGATCACGTCGTATACATAAACTCGATCGCCTCCAACGAGAGTAGCGAATGACTTCAGCATTAGCCAATGACCAGCTTTCTGTCCGCCATTTGGCGTCTCCACGCCAAGTAGAGAAATGGACTCCACAACGCCGGCTAATGGCACCAGCTCACCCGGGTTAGTCTTCCCATCCGCGTTGTCGTCGTACCACAGATGCAGCAGGGAAAAAGCTTCGTCAGCCGCACTGAACATACCGTCTGCGTTTCCACCATTTTCTTCCCAATCGAGACGAGATAGTGCGGAAAAGCCGTTGAGCGGAATGTCCGGCCAAAATCCTGAGAAAGAGCCGAATAACTCCTGTCCGCCTTCAATTTCTCCGCTGGAATCAAAGTCCCAGACGATCAATGGATCTTCGCCCTTAACCCATCCCGTTAAATCAGCGGCGCCGTCCGCGTTGATATCGAACCAGACCCCTTGGTTGCGGTTCGAAAGTTTGAGCCCATTTTTACCAAGGTCAACGATAAGCGGTGAATAGCACTCATCTTGCTTGTTGAAGCACCATTGAATGTCTGCGGCCTGCTGCTCTGCTGCGGTCCACCAGTTAGCTTCCGCATCGAAACAGAACTCTGGTTCGATTGTGCGTGGCTGCAGGACGTAATTCTTGTGTCTAGCAGGTCCCATGATGGTACCAGCACAGCCTGAGTGCTTGAGGCCAAGGACGTGCCCCAGCTCATGCTTGAGAGTGTCCACGACATTACAAGTGAACACTCTTCCACCTGACATCGCCTTGTCCCAAAGACGGATGGTCCCTCCCTTCAACTTGCCCGTATTTGGGTCTTTTTGAGGCGTCCAATCACCGCACGAGGCTCTTCCAGAGTTGCCGGTAAATTTCTTCACTCGAACCTGTACGTCTCCGCTTCCGACTCTTGTATAGGGCATCTTGGCCGTGTTGCAGGCACTATTCCAACCATTGGCAGCCTGACCGAGGTTGAAGTCTGAGATGCCTTCACCCGTCACCCCGATATTGCTGACATTTCTCGGTGTTGGATAGCCTTCTGTACCGTTTGAGCAGCCGGCAGCACTAGCTGGTTGGGTGCTCACGACCGCAACCAGAACAAGTAGACTTAGAGACTTCCAGTTCATTCTTCACCTCCGTTGCTGGGGGCGAAGGGCTTAACGACTTCTAGTTCATTTAAGAAGAAGTCCTCAACGGCTTGAAAGCCTGGTCTAGCAAAGTCTGAATCAACATAGAACGCTTCGGGAGCGTGGAGTTGTGCTGCGTTGTCGGCGGATTCAACAACTAGTTCATGCCTGTCGTGGAACTGCAAGATCTCGCTGGAATTGCCGGAACGCGGAAAATAGAGAACACGGATGCCCGGCTCATAGAGCTCGTCGAACCCTTCCTGCCGCTGGCACACCGTGACATCGCCAAACTGAACGTCTGCTTTTGGCACGACGGCATATTGAAGACTCTCTTCACGGACAAATGTCGGCTCCGCGTTGTCGCTCGCCCAATTGCTTCGGAGCGCGAGCATGGTAGAGGGAACCCCGAAATAGAACCCAGTCTTTGTCGCCTCAATGGTGAAAGAAACCACGCCACCCTCGTTCCTGAGGTAGTCGTGAAGTGAGTTGAGTTCGCGAGCGGGCAGGAGTTCATTGAAATCCACAACTTCTTGTAGTTCTGAACAGTCTGATTCACCCGCTTCTGTTACTTCACCGTGCAGTTCAAACAATTCCTGAGATCGAGTCCCTGCAAGAGCCTTTGAATACTTTGGGTCGCTGTTTAGTGCATCCAACGTCACCCAGCTGTAAGGCGTATAGACGCCCTCGGCAGTGGAGACGAACTCTGGGAAAAGCGGCTGTGAGTTCTCTTCGACTAAGTCGAGTGCTGCTCCGCCTCCTCCCCTAAGGACTGATGCGCACGCGAACGCAAGGATCGCAAGCGTTGATTTGCTCGAAAATCGAAACATACTGGCTTCCCTCCTTGTTCAGAAGCAAGTTTTTTCTAACGCGAGTGATTATACAGCCTGTGAGGCGACCCTCTTCTTTGGTTGCAGCAGGCAGCGGATAGTTGGGTTGATGGTTCCTCCGGGATGCTCGCAAGCGAGGGGACGATGGCACACTCATGGCAACACTTACCAACAACGTGGAAGCTCACAAGCTGTTGATTTAGCTGTGGTTACGAGTTGTCTCTTATTGGGGCTTGTTGATTCGAAGCAATCTTCAAAATCGTAGTCTCGTTCCGGATCGGTTCGAGGGGTGGGTTCGATTCCCATGCGCTTCCGCTACTCGCGTAACAAGTGGCAGGCCGCAAGGTCATCGGTCGTCGCACTTCCTTCGGAAGTGCTCAGGAACGATTCCCATATTCCTTACTCGTGGCGCGGGTGATTGGGTAGCGCACGGGAGTGTTTCTCCCTTTTCTGATCTGCTGCCACTTGCGACGTGAGCGTTGATAGCGCATGGGAATTCGGTCGGATCGACTACGTGGTCAGCACCTCACTTGCGGTCCATCGACCTGAGGCCGACTCAGAGGCGTTCGTGTATGGCACCTATCGAGTGTCTCTTCCATTGTTGATGGCGTTCTTTCTTCTCTCTTTGGCGCTCGCCGGCTGGCTGCGGATTCGGGCCAGCTTCCTGACATTTTCCTGGCTGCTATCAATACGCATGAACATTGGCATGGCGGATACCGGATAGATCTCACTGGCAGATCTTCCGCGCTTGTCAAGATTTCCATAGGCCACGCAAAGGTACGCGACCACAAACACGGGAATCCAAAGCTTCATAACCCTTGAGGAGGGTATCCATGGAGCGTCTCCCGAAGATGTTCCCGGGCGGTCTCCGTGCGCCGCTGCTGCAGTTCGTGATTTGAACCACTGGTACAGACAACGAACTACGGGGAGATCGAGAATTGTCTCTTTCATTTGCAGCTTTGCCGGCGCAAAGGGCGAGCACAACAGGAGCAAACCGACGATGAACGCGGATGGCCGAAACACAATGCGCATAGCCACCAAGATCGCGGCGTGCATGAGAAGAAGGCCAAGTGCCAACGGTCGGTGCAGATGAGGCCGAAACACCGCAAAGAGCGCCCCGACCTCCAGATAGAGAACGCCTACACTTGACAGCCAGCTAGCCCATGGATTCGACAAGAAAAATGCAGCGGCGAGGTACTGGTGACTGCCCCTCCATTTGTCGGCGAACAACAAGGGCAAAGCCTCTGGATTGAGCCATGTGACTCCTTCATGCCAGTCATAAGCGATGCCGATGACTTTGGTGAGCCCCGCACAGGTATATAACAGGCACATGAGCACTTGAGCACCGAAGAAGGTCGCAAGGTAAGTGCGGCGATGCTCGCTCGAATCATTCTTCAAGCTCGGCAAGAAACAGAAGGCGATTCCGACCCACACCACGGGATGTGCTGCGTGAGAAATTTTTTCTGCTTCGTCGAACCCCATCGCTTCCGTTAGTAGGAATGAGCAAATTGCGATGATTCTGGGACCGCGCCAACGAGGGATCATTGCGGCCAGCATGGACATTGCTAGCATCAATACCGCACACCCAACGGCGATTTCCCGCCAGGTATCAAGAGGGATCCAGGACGTAAGCGCAAGGTCAAGACGCCGGTGAACCGGAGAATCCCTCGCCCACGCGTTGGTCGTTTCATTGATGCGGCCGTAGGAGGCCACCATCAGGTAAACGTAGTAGAGACGAACCAACATCTCCGCTTGTGATGCCCGAGTAACGAGGGCATTCCGGCCACCCGAGTCAATTACGTCATTGACCCTGGTCCAAAACGCCGCCACGAAGGCAGACGGAAGTCTTCTCAACCCCACAATTCGAAAATCGCTCATTCCTCACCCCCGCACGTGAGTGGTGAATAGGCGCATTCCTCCAAGGCTGCGAGGTGTGTTCTCGCGCAGCCGAGCTAGTGCGCCGTAGAAGGTTTAAGTCTCACCCTGCGTTCATACGCAGAGACCGCCCAGCTCTCCGAGCTCGGGCGTTCCAGGCAGACGAGTCGCTATTTCAGAGCCCCTGTATCAAGGCATCTAGAGCGAATCAGCTGCCCACAGCGTCTCCTATCGTAGGAGCAATTGTCAAACCTCAACTCGCCTGCAGGACCCTCCTATAGCACTCGGAGGGTAGGGATGCGTCGTGTGGTCACCGATGCCGAAAAGCTGGCCGGCTAACCTTGGGGCGCAAGACCGGCAAGAGCTATCTCACGGCGTTCACGTTCTTCGATCGCCTGCACGCGAGATGCTGGAGCAGCGCGCTGGTCGCAGAGGTCATCCGAGAGGGGGCAGCGTTCGCAGGTGAGGCCGACTTCGATCGACGAAATGGAAGGGTCCTCGGCGAAGCGAATGGTGTTGTGGGTGGCCTCATCGAGTTGCCAGGCGATCGTGACCGAAGATTGGCGCGAGGCATCCAAAGCCAGCGGCCGTATGGCCGACAGAGCTAGGAAGCGTAGGTCTTGTTCGACGAAATTGTTGTGTTGGACGAGCAGCTTTGGTCTCGCGATCGAGGATGCGGCGGCGAGCATTTGAAACGAAGGCCAGCGTCGGCAATGGTGTTCGCCGAGCCCGAGGCCGCGGGTGAGTGGCAGAGCGGAGGTGTTGAGCAGTTTGGTCATCGCGGCGCTGCCGTCTGCCGCGTTGCTGAGGCGGGCGAAGTAAAACCGTTCCAGATCGAACGCCTTGGGCACGATTTGCGTTAGGCGGGTGAAGTAGGTCTCCGGGGTGGTTTCAAATCGCTCCATGGCGCGATGCAAGTGGTTCGGTCGCCACTTGCTCGACGCGAACAACCCAGCGATATCAGACGTGACCGTAACCGCATCGAGTAGGACCGCGCCGGCAAAGTACGACGCCTGAAAGTTGTTGTGAACCTGATCGAAGGACTCGATCTTGAGCCACGACGAAGTCAAGGCGCGCTCTTTGAGCCCCAGAGTGGCATAGCCGATTTCACGCGCCAGAACGAAGGCCTGCTGCGAAGAGAGCAGGTTGGAATTGACAAAGAGAGTCGGGTGGCTGCGGGGTTGGAAGACGGAGCGAAAGCTAGAAAGTTTAGGGTCGGCGGCGAGGGCGTCCCAGTCGAGCTGGTAACCAAACCTGTCGGTGAGGACTTCGGCTAATACATCGGGTGAGGCGGGCTGTCCCGGCTCTATTTGGATTTCGCCGCGAAACTCGGTCGCGGCTTCTTCGAGTTCGGGGAAATGGTTGTGGTGCAGTTGCTGATAGGCCCGCAAAGCGGCGAGGAGAAACGACTCGTGATCGAGGTCGAAGGACTCGGTGACATCCACCAGCGCGTGAACCAGCGCGCCAGCGCGCTTGGGTTCGTCGCTCACCAGACCGAATACGTCCTCGAGGTCGAAACCAAACAATTTAAAAGGAAAATCGCGCAAGAACGGCGAGGCGAGCGCGCTCTTGAGGAACGCGAGGTCTTCGCTCACTTGCAACGAAACCAGCTCGTCGAAACTCACCCCAAGGGCTTCAGCCAAGACCATCAACTTCTCAGGCTTGGGGTACTTCTTTCCCTTCTCGATCTCGCTCAAGTACGAGACCGCGATGCCGGTTCGATCGGCAACGTTTTTCAGCGTCAGCCCCTGTTGCTTGCGCAGTCGGCGGATCTTGAGGCCGAGAACGAAACGGGGATTGTCAGTATTCGAGACCATTTTCGCTCGCAGCGAATTCTAGCGGAGTGTTAGGGGATTTTCCTTATTAGCGAAATTTCGCTTGACAAGAAAGTTCGCATCTGTGTAATGTGCCCGTCACGAGGCCGGCGAGGCCCGAACGGCAAGGAGGACCCAGCATGACGACGCCTACCGAGACCAAGACCGACGCGACTTACAAAGCTTCTCAATCCACCATTCCGCCCCAAGTTCAGGAACCGGACGTTGAAACGGTTGACCGGCCGCTGCTGGTCTCGGTGGGGGAGGTCCAGGTGCTATTCGGTCCCGGGACGGGCAGCTTCAACGAATACGACGATCCCTGCTGAGAGAACGGCCTTGACCACAGCCACGCAACCAACAACGGACATCAGGTCGGCCCAGAGCGCGACTTGGATCGAGATCACGCCTGGGGTCGAAATTGCGGCTGGGGCCTGGACCGACGCGGCGCAACGCATCCTGACTTCGCGGGCAGTCGAGTTGGTGGCCAAGCTGCAGCGACGGTTCGGTGGGGAACGCGATCGACTGCTGGTAGCGAGAGTCGCGCGCCAAAAGGCCTGGGACGGGGGAGAGCTTCCGGAGCGTCCCGTACACCCAGTGCGGCAGGAGGTCGAGGGCGACTGGTTGGTGGCCGACCTTCCCTCCGATCTGCGTTGCCGACGGGTCGAGATCACGGGGCCGATCTCTGACCCCAAGATGGTCATCAACATGCTCAGCCGCAACGCCGCTGGCGACCGCGCCGACTGCGCCATGCTCGATTTCGAGGACTCGATGAAGCCTTCGTGGGGCAACGTCGTCGCGGGTTTCCACAACCTGCTTGGCTCTGCGCGCGGCGATTTGACCTTCACCCGTGCGGCGACCGCTGGGCGCGAAGGCAAGGTCTACCGTCTCGATCCGGACGACATGCCCTTGGTGATGGTGCGGTGCCGCGGCCTGCACTTGGCCGAAAACAACCTGCGAGTGGACGGAAAGCCGGTCAGTGCCGGCCTCTTCGACCTCGCGGCCAGCGCCGCGGTGAGCGCGGAGATCTTGCTCACCCAAGGCAAGACGCCGAAGTTCTACGTTCCCAAGACCGAGCACTACGAGGAGGCGCGCTGGTGGAACGCTCTGTTTGGGGCCATCGAAGAAGAACTCGACTTGGCGTCGGGCTCGCTACGCGCGACCTTTCTCATTGAAACGTTGCCAGCGGCTCTGCAAGTTGAGGAGATTCTCTACGAACTGCGTGGGCGCATCGCCGGGCTCAACGTTGGCCGCTGGGACAAGATCTTTAGCGATATCAAGGTGCTTAAAGGGCACTCCGACAGAGTGATGGCCGACCGCGCCACGATCACTATGCAACAGCCATGGATGCGCGCCTACGCTCTTAACCTCATCCGTGCCTGTCACCGCCACGGTGCTTTCGCCATGGGCGGCATGGCGGCTTTTACTCCCGGCCGAACCGTCCAGAGGCGCGAGGAGCAGACCGCCAAGGTCGTCGAAGACAAACGCTGGGAGTCCGCGCTTGGACATGACGGCTGCTGGGTGTCTCATCCGTACTTCATCGGCCCGGCACTGTCCGCCTTCACCCAAGACAACCAGCTCGGCGTGGTTCCCGACCCGGTGCCCTCGGAGAGCTTGATTCCCCAGGGTGGTGGTCCGCGCACGCTCGATGGATTGCGCACCAACGTTCGTGTCGGCATTGCCTACCTCGAAGGGTGGAACCGCGATGTCGGCTGCGTGGCTTGGGATGACCTCATGGAGGATCTCGCCACACTCGAGATCTCGCGCGCCCAGGCCTGGCAGTGGCTACGCCACAGAGTGGCACTGGACGGTGGAGAGGTGGTGTCAGAGAGCTTGGTTCGTGACACCTTCGCCCAAGAACTATCCCGTATTCACCAAGAACTCGAACAAGGCACGGCTGAGCAGCGGGAGGCCTTCTCCCGCGCCGCAGATGAAGCCTGTGACTTGTTCTGCGAACCTGATTTTCGGCCGTTCCTCAGTGACGGGTCCGAGGTCGAATCAGGTTGAAAACGAACGACAAAAGAGCGCCTTTAGAACGCAACAGACTCTTTGCCCAGGAGGAAAAAGCCATGGATACCAACACCACCGCACCCGACCGCTGGACCGATGTCAAACGGCCCTACACCAAAGACGACGTGGCTCGCTTAAGCAACAGTTTCCCAGTCGAGCACACCCTGGCGCGCAACGGCGCTGAACGGCTGTGGGAGTTGCTGCACAGCCGTGAGTACATCAACGCTCTTGGCGCCTTGACCGGCAATCAGGCCATGCAGCAGGTCAAAGCCGGTCTCGAAGCGATCTACCTGAGTGGCTGGCAGGTCGCGGCCGATGCCAACCTTGCCGGTCAGATGTACCCGGACCAGAGTCTCTATCCTTCCAACAGCGTTCCTCAGGTGGTACGCCGCATCAACCAGACCTTGATGCGTGCCGACCAGATTCACCACGCCGAGGGCGACGACTCGGTGCACTGGATGGCGCCGATCGTGGCCGACGCCGAGGCCGGATTCGGTGGCCTACTGCACGCCTTCGAACTCACCAAGGCCCTGATTGAGGCTGGGGCCGCAGGCGTTCATTTTGAGGATCAACTCGCTTCCGAGAAAAAGTGCGGCCACCTTGGTGGCAAGGTCCTGGTGCCGACCAACCAGTTCGTGCAGACCTTGGTTTCCGCCCGGCTCGCTTCCGACGTACTCAACGTGCCGACAGTCCTTATTGCCCGCACCGACGCCAACAGCGCTAAGCTGCTGACTTCCGACATCGACCCCACCGACCATCGATTCCTCACCGGTGAGCGCACCAGTGAAGGTTTCTTTCGCATCACCGGCGGATTGGACGTGGCCATCGCCCGCGGTCTTGCCTACGCTCCCTACGCCGACCTGTTGTGGTGTGAGACCTCGACCCCTGATCTGGAAGAAGCCAAGCGCTTCGCTGAGGCCATTCACGAGCGCTACCCCGACCAACTCTTGGCCTACAACTGCTCCCCCAGTTTCAATTGGCGCCAGCATCTCGACGACGTCACCATCCGCCGGTTCCAGCGCGAGCTGGGTGCGATGGGCTACAAGTTCCAATTCGTCACTCTGGCCGGCTTCCACGCCCTCAACTACAGCATGTTCAATCTCGCGCGCGACTATCGAGAAGCCGGCATGTATGCCTACTCGCAGCTACAAGACGCCGAGTTCGCCGCCGAAGTCGACGGCTACACCGCCACCAAGCACCAACGCGAAGTCGGCACCGGCTACTTCGACCAGGTCAAGGAAGTCATCACTGGTGGCAGTGCTGAAACGGCGGCGATGGCTGAGTCGACCGAGACGGCACAGTTCGCTTAGTTTCACCGCGGCTACGAAGAGGGAGGGGCAAGCCCCTCCCTACGTTCGTCATTCCCGCGGGGTGCGGGTGGTGGGCGGGAATCTGATGGCCGGCCCAGGAAGGGATCCCGGCCCCGCTCCCTGCCGCGCGCCGGGATGACGCGAGTGACGGGACTCTACGCCGACGCCTTTATTGCTTGGGATTGTCCTCCCACGACCCGTACATCGGATTGGGAAGGACGAAGTAGCGGTCGCCGAATTCCTCGGGCAGCCTGCTTTGTTTGCGAACGTCCTGGGAGAGGAGTGGAAAGTCACCGATGTTGTCGCCCAGCCACATCACGACCTCCAGGGGAGGAAGTGGTTCGGGCCGGTTGAGTTGGGCTTCGGGCCAGTCCGAAACTCGACCGCTGCGCAGAGCGTCCCAGCGCGGGTCTTTCTCGCGCACGCCGTGGCGGCAAAGTACGACGTCAAAGACAACGCCGATCGAACGCAGATTGTCGGCGCTGGCTTCACAGCGATGCGACTTGCGGTTGGTGACCACCGCGACAACACCGCCCATGTTCTTGACCGCGTTGGTGAAATCGATGGCGCCGGGGAGGGCGACGGCCTCTTTGCGCAGCACCCACGCTCCCCAACTCTCATCGCTGAACGACTCGCCCCTCTTTTTGTTTTCGATCTCGTAGAGGGAGTTGTCAATCAGGGTCTCATCGGCGTCGCTGGAGATAGCCCAGGTACCAGGTTCTTTGCCCTCGGTTAATTCTTTTAGACGTTCGAGCGCCACTTTGAAAGTCTGTTCATAAATTGCCCGGTGCTCGGCCGAGTTGCGGCTCCAATGCAGTGCTTCGTGGAAGATCTCGTCTTCGCTCGGCTCGGTCGCCGGTTGGGGTTCGACTGGCGTGATGTCGGGCATCTCGGGGGCGGGTAGATCGGTGGTTGTGCAGCCCACCACAACTGCCACCAGCGCCAGGGAGAGGGATGTGAGCTTGAGAGTCTTGGGATTGGGCTGGCGCATCTTCAGATTCCTCCGTTTTGGCGACGTGAGCCTGCCGCGAACTCGACCAACGGTCAAGAGTTCCCTGTACTCTTGTGGGTCTTCGCTGGCGAGCTCACAGGCCGATCCAGCATAATGCTGAGACGATGATGCTTAGATCTAGCATTTAGATCCTGCACATAGATGAACGGGAGGTGACTCTTGGCAAGAATGGTAAAAGGCGGGTTGATTCAGACGACGGTCACGCCGGACGGCGGCGAGTCACCGCTGGAAATCAGAGATGCCATGGTCGACAAGCACATGGCGATGCTCGAGGACGCCGCCGAAAAAGGAGTGCAGGTCCTCTGTCTGCAGGAACTTTTTTACGGACCGTATTTTTGTGCCGAGCAGGAGACCCGCTGGTACGACATCACCGAACCCATTCCCGACGGGCCGACAACACAGCTCATGTGCGAAACCGCCAGGCGCCTCGGCATGGTACTGGTGGTTCCGATCTACGAAGTCGATCTACCCGGCGTCTACTACAACACCGCGGCGGTGATCGATGCCGATGGAACCTATCTAGGCAAGTACCGTAAGAACCACATTCCGCACTGCGCGCCGGGTTTTTGGGAGAAGTTCTACTTCCGTCCAGGCAATCTCGGCTATCCGGTCTTCGATACTGCGGTGGGGAAGGTGGGGGTCTATATCTGCTACGACCGCCACTTTCCGGAGGGCGCCCGTGCATTGGGGCTCAACGGTGCAGAGATCGTGTTCAATCCGTCGGCGACGGTGGCGGGCTTGAGTGAGTACTTGTGGAAGTTGGAGCAGCCGGCCCACGCCGTTGCCAACGCTTATTTCTTGGGTGCGATCAATCGCGTCGGCCGCGAGCAACCCTGGGACATCGGTGAGTTTTACGGCCAGTCTTATTTCTGCAGCCCGCGGGGTCAGTTGTTGGCCGAGGGCAGCCGCGATCAAGACGAACTGGTGGTCGCCGATCTCAATCTGGACGAGATCGCCGAAGTGCGCAACGTGTGGCAGTTCTACCGCGACCGTCGACCCGAAACCTACGACAAGCTGACCAACCTCTGATCCGGACAAGGAGCTGGTTTGTCTGCACTGAGTGGTTCCGGCGTTTTTGATTCCAAACTGCGGTCGGATCTGACCGCAGCCGAGCTAGCGGAGATCCAAGAAGGAGGTCTTTACAACTCCGATCTCGCTCCGGTGCGTTCCTCCGAGCGCCGCTGGCACCTATGGAACATCGCCGCGCTTTGGATCGGCATGTCGGTGTGCATTCCCACCTACATGCTGGCGGCACAGATGATCAACGCTGGCATGAGCTGGGCTCAGGCGATCATGGTCGTCCTACTCGGCAACCTGATTGTGGTCGTACCGATGATCCTAGTCGCCCACGCCGGCACCAAATACGGCATTACCTTCCCGGTCTTTGCCCGCGCCGCGTTCGGCATCAACGGCGCCCACGTCGCCACCCTGGCTCGTGCCGTTGTCGCCTGTGGCTGGTTCGGCATCCAGACCTGGATTGGAGGAAGCGCCATCTACAGTCTGTCGCAACTGGCGTTCCCCGGCCTCGCCAACAGTCCGGTCATCGGCTTTCTCAGCAGTCAGGCGGTGTCAGTCAATGCAGCGCAGTTCATTTGTTTCCTGATCTTCTGGCTGATCAACGTCGGACTGTTCATCTGGAAGGGAATGGGCTCCATCAAGTGGGTTGAAAACTGGGGTGCACCACTGCTGATGGCTCTGGGGCTGGCCTTGTTTCTGTGGGGATATAACGCTGCCGGTGGGCTCGGACCGATGCTGTCGCAAAAATCACAGTTCGCGAGTTCGGCGGAGTTTTGGAACGTGTTTTTCCCGCAGTTGACCGCCATGGTCGGATTCTGGGCGACCCTGTCGCTCAACATTCCGGACTTTACTCGCGAGGCCCGGTCGCAGCGCGATCAGGTTTGGGGCCAGGTGCTGGGGCTCAACACCACCATGCCGATTTTCGCTTTCATTGGGGTTGCCGTTACCGGTGCCACGGTGGTGGTATTCGGCGAGGCGATCTGGAATCCGGTCGACCTGCTGGCGCGTTTCGACAGTGTTGGCGTCATGATCGTCTCGATCTTTGCTCTACTGCTGGCAACCCTGACCACCAACATGGCCGCCAATATCGTCGCTCCGGCGACGGCCTTCTCCAACGTGGCGCCGAGCACCATCGGCATGCGCGCTGGATGCTTTGTCACCGGCCTGGTGGGTATCTTGATGATGCCGTGGAAACTACTCGCCGATCCCAGTGGCTATGTCTTTACCTGGCTGATCGGATATTCGGCATTGCTGGGACCCATCGCGGCGATTCTGATCTGCGACTACTACGTCATTCGCAGAGCCGGCCTCGACTTGGCCGAGCTCTACCGGCCCAGAGGGCGCCACCGCGGTTTCTCGGTACCGGCGATGATCGCCTTGGTGGTTGCCGTTGCGGTCAACGTTCCCGGCTTCCTGGTCACTATCAGAGTGCTCAATGCCAGCGGCTGGGCCGGTCGTTTTGCCGGTTTATATGACTACGCTTGGTTTATCGGCTTCGCAGTGGCGTTCGTCGTCTACTGGCTGCTACAGCGGAAAGAGAGACAGCTGCTGATGAAAGAAGGCTGACTCCAAAAAGGCTGACTCCAAAAAAGGCTGACTCCAAAAAAGGCTGACTCCAAAAAAGGGCAATGCATGACCGCACCACAACTTCCTGATTACGACCACACGCCGAAGCCCTACGCCGGACCGTCGCGCGACCAAGTGCGCGCCCTGCGCCAGCAGTACCTGAATCCCGGACTGCTGATGTACTACAAGGATCCGGTGATGATCGTCGAGGGGTCGATGCAGTACCTCTACGATGAAACCGGCCGGCGCTATCTGGATGGCATCGCCGGAATCGCCACGGTCGGCGTCGGGCACAGTCATCCACGGGTTTTGGCGGCGGCCAAGGAGCAACTGGACTCGTTGCAACACGCGACCACGCTTTACTACCACCCGGGGATCGCCAATTACGGCAAGGAGCTGGTCGAGCGCTTACCGGGCGATCTCAGCGTCTGTTACTTCACCAACTCCGGCTCCGAGGCCAATGACCTCGCCATCCTCATGGCCCGCGTGCATACCGGGAACTACGATCTCATTGCTTTGCGCAATGCCTACCACGGCGGAATTGCCTCGGCGATGGGACTGACCGCGCACAGCACCTGGAAATTCAACTCGCCGCATGCGTTTGGGGTTCACCATGCCCTCAACCCCAACCCTTATCGAGGACCCTGGGGACACGACGATCCGGATGCCGGGCACAAGTACGCCGAGGACGTGCGCGACCTGATCGGCCATGCCACGCCAGGGCGCATCGCAGGCTTCTTTGCCGAGTCGATCCAAGGCGTGGGCGGGACGGTGGTCTTTCCCGACGGCTATCTGCAAGAGACCTACGAAATCGTGCGCGAAGCGGGCGGCGTGTGCATCGCCGACGAGGTGCAAACCGGATTCGGACGCACTGGCAGTAACTATTGGGGCTTTGAAAACCACGGCGTGATGCCCGACATCGTCACCATGGCCAAGGGCATTGGCAACGGCGCTCCTCTGGCGGCGGTGGTAACCACACCGGAAATTGCCTCTTCGCTGACCCAGCGCATCCACTTCAATACCTTCGGCGGCAATCCGGTGTCGTGTGCGATCGGACGGGCGGTGCTGCGGGTCATCGAAGAAGATGGCATCCAGGCCAACGCCGCCGCCCGTGGCGACGAACTGCTCAGCGGATTTCGCGCGCTCCAGGACAAGCACGATGTCATCGGTGAGGCGCGCGGAGCCGGCCTCATGCTCGGGGTCGAAATGGTCAAAGACCGAAGCCGCAAGGAGCCCGCGACCGAGGAGTGTTTGCAGATTTTCGAACGTTGTAAGGATCTGGGATTGTTGTTGGGCAAAGGCGGACTTCACGGCAACGTCCTGCGCATCAAGCCGCCGATGTGCCTGACCGCGGACGACACTCGCTTCATGCTTGAGGTGTTGGACCAGGCTCTGTCGGAGCTGTAGGGGAGGCGTGATGACGTTACGACCTCGCATCGACGCATCGACGGCGGCTGAGAACATGGCCGACGTGGCTCCCGCGTACAGCGACCAGGAGGCGCGGGTCGAGGCGGCGCGCTGCCTGTACTGCTTCGATGCTCCTTGCATCTACTCCTGTCCGACCGGTATCGACATTCCGACCTTCATCAAGCAGATAGCGCAGGGCCGGGAAATGGCGGCGGCGCGCACCATCTTGGAGGCCAATGCGCTGGGCGCGAGTTGCGCTCGGGTCTGCCCGACGGAGGTGCTCTGCGAGGGCGCTTGCGTCATGCTCGACCGCGATCACAAACCGATCGAAATCGGTCGTCTGCAGCGGCACGCCACCGACGCCGCCTGGGCCGACGGCGCTGCTGTCCTGGCGGTTCCGGATCAAAAGAGTGGGCACCGCGTCGCTTGCGTCGGCGGAGGGCCGGCGAGCCTGTCGTGCGCCGCCGAGCTCGCCCAGCTTGGACACCAGGTGACCGTTTTCGAGCGGCAAGAGGAGGCTGGCGGACTGAACCGCTATGGCGTTGCGTACTACAAGATGGCACCGCAAACCGCTTCGCTAGAAGTGGACATGATCCGCGACCTGGGCGTCGAGATTCGCACCGGAATCGAAGTCGGTAACGATGTTTCCGGCGAGGAGCTTCTCCGCGACTACGCTGCGGTCTTCCTCGGCGTCGGCCTTGGGCGAACGTATTCCCTGGGGATCGACGGCGAAGACCTGCCGGGCGTGGTCGAGGCTCTTGATTTCATCAAAGAGGTTCGCACTCGACCTTTGCATGAGGTGGCGGTCGGTCGCCGGGTGGCGGTGATCGGCTGCGGCAACACCGCCATCGACGCGGTGACTCAGTCCAAACGGCTGGGGGCTGAGGCGGCGGCGGTGATCTACCGTCGCGGCCCCGAGTCGATGCCCGCCTACGAATTCGAGTACGAATTGGCCAAGCGGGACGGTGCGGAGTTCCACTTTTTCAGCCAGCCGATCGAGGTGCTTGGGGACGAGCGCGTGACCGGACTGCGGGTGGCCCCGACCGTTGTCGGCTCCGACGGCAGGATCGAGACGGATATCGACAACGCCGTCGACATGGAGTTCGACATGGTCATCAAGGCCCTCGGTCAACAGCGTATGCAGCAGGCAGTGCAGCGCATCTTCCCGGAGGTCGAGTTCTCAAAACGCGGCGAAATCGAGCGGGATTTCGCCACCGGGGCGACGGCTGCAGCTCGGGTCTACGCCGGCGGGGACGCCGCCAACGGCGGCTCCGAGGTCGTCGATGCGGTGGCCGAAGGCAAGCGCGCCGCGCACGCCATTCATGCCCAGTTCACTGCGGAGGATTTCGGCGGCTTGCGGCAAAAGAGTCGCCTGGGAGCGGAACAGGACTTTGGCGCCGGATTCCATCGACCGGTGCGGGTGCCGGCCCTCGAACGCGAGTACTACGCCGGTCGGGGAGCACAACAGGGAGATGCCGATGGCTGATCTTCAAACCAACTTCGCCGGCATTCGGTCGCCGAATCCCTTTTGGGTGGCTTCCGGTCCGCCTTCCAACACCGCTTATCAAGCGCACCGCGCCTTCGAGGCCGGCTGGGGCGGCGTGGTGTGGAAGACTATCGGTGAGCCGATCGTCAACGTCTCTTCCCGCTACTCGGCGCTGAATCTGGGGCCCGAGCGCATGGTCGGCTTCAACAACATCGAGCTGATCTCGGACCGCAGCATCGAAACCAACTTTCGGGAGATTCGTGAAGTCAAAGACCGCTGGCCGGACCACGCGGTCATTGCGTCCTTGATGACCGACACCAGGGACAACTGGCACGACATCATGAAGCAAGCCACCGACGCCGGCTCCGATGGCGTCGAGCTCAACTTTGGCTGTCCGCACGGCATGTGTGAGCGCGGCATGGGGTCCGCGGTGGGACAGAACCCGGATGTCATCGAGACCATTGTCGGTTGGGTCATGGAAGTGGCCGAGATTCCGGTTATCGTCAAACTCACACCCAACATCACGGACATCACGCGCCCGGCGCGGGCCGCGGTCAACGCCGGCGCGGACGCGATCTCGATGATCAACACCGTGCAGAGCATCACTCAGGTCAATCTGGATACCTTCGTCCCGGAGCCCCTGGTCGACGGCAAGAGCACACACGGCGGCTACTGCGGACCGGCGGTCAAGCCGATCGCCCTCAACATGGTGCAGCGTTGTGCGGCGGACTCCGAGGTCGGCATTCCGATCTCGGGAATCGGAGGCATCTCGACCTGGCGAGACGCCGCCGAATTTTTGGCTTTGGGCGCGGGCAGTTTGCAGGTCTGCACCGCGATCATGCACCACGGCTTCCGCATCGTCGCCGACATGACCGAGGGTCTCAACGAGTACTTAGATTCCAAAGGATTTCGCAATCTCGACGACTTGGTAGGGCGGGCGACGGCCAATGTCACGACCTGGGAGAGTCTCAATCTCAACTACCAGAGGGTCGCCCGTATTGACTACGACAAGTGCATCGGCTGCAATCTCTGCTACATCGCCTGTGAGGACGGCGCCCATCAGTGCATTGACTTGGTGGACCCCAATGGCCATGGCCTCGGTCCCGGCCGAGTACCCTTTAAGGCCATTCCCAAAGTTCGCGAAGACGACTGTGTCGGTTGCAACCTTTGTTCGCTGGTGTGTCCGGTGGACGATTGCATCACCATGACTGCGATCGACAACGGCCGGGATTCGATGAATTGGAAGACCTATCAGGAGCGAGTCGACAAGGGTGAGATGGAGCCCATTCCAGCGCATCCCTGAATCACACGAGGAAAACTGCCATGACCACTGAAGTACCCACAAAAACGACGCTGACTCCGTGTCCGATCCTGATCGACAACCAATGGCAGGAGATCGAAGGTGCCGGCAATCCAGTCCACAACCCATCGACTGGCGAGATCATCGCTGAGGCGCCGATGTGCGGCGCCGCCGAAGTCGAGGCCGCGGTTGACGCAGCCGAACGGGCCTTTCCGGGCTGGATGGAGACGCCTCCGATCGAGCGCGCCCGGGTCCTGTTCCGCTACAAGATGCTGCTCGAAGACCATTTCGAGGAACTGGCCCAACTGGTGACCCGCGAGCACGGCAAGACCCTGACCGAAGCGCGTGGCGACGTACGCCGCGGAATCGAGGTGGTCGAGTACGCCTGTGGAGCGCCGGAGCTGCTCAAGGGCGAAAGCTTGGAGAACATCGCCACGGGCATTGATTGCACGACCATTCGCCAGCCAGTAGGCGTTTGCGTCGGCATCTGCCCCTACAACTTCCCGGCCTTGGTCCCGATGTGGATGTATCCATTGGCCATCGCCTGCGGTAATACCTTTGTTCTCAAACCGAGCGAGAAAGTGCCGTTGACCGGCAACCGATTGATCGAGCTGCTGATCGAGGCGGGATTGCCGTCAGGAGTGCTCAACATTGTCCACGGCGGCCGCGAGTGCGTCGACGCGTTGCTGACCCATCCCAAAGTGCGCGCGATTTCCTTCGTCGGCTCGTCAAAAGTAGCCAAGTACATCTACGAAACCGGCACCGCCAATGGCAAGCGTGTACAGGCGGCCGGCGGAGCCAAGAACTTCGTCTTCGTCTTGCCGGACGCCAATATCCCCAAGGCGGTCGAAGGAATGATCGACGGCGCATTCGGCTGTGCGGGCCAGCGCTGCATGGCTGCGTCGACCGCCGTGGTCGTCGGAGACGTGGCCGAACCCTTCCTCGCACCACTCTCCGAACAGGCGGCGCAAATCAAGGTTGGCGCCACCGATCGCGATCCCAGTGCCGCGATGGGGGCGGTGATCACCAGAGAACACCTCGAGCGTATCCATGGGTTGATCGAGGTCGGCGCCAACGAGGGTGCCGAGGTGCGCGTGGACGGGCGCAATCCTAACGTCAACGGCCACGATGGCTTTTACTTAGGCGCGACGATTCTCGACCACGTGCGTGATGACATGCAGATCTGCCACGAAGAGATCTTCGGCCCGGTTCTCAATGTCATGCGGTTTGACGACCTCGACTCCGCAATCGAGGCCGCCAATAAGCAGGCTTACGGCAACGGAGCCTGTCTTTACACGGATTCCGGAAAGGCCGCGCGCGAGTTTTCGCATCGGGTCAAGGCGGGAATGATCGGCATCAATGTTGGTGTGCCGGCGCCACTGGCCTACTTCCCGTTTAGCGGTTGGGACTACTCGTTTTTCGGCGACCTTCACATGCAGGGTCGGGAAGGGGTGCAGTTCTACACGCGCCAGAAGGTCGTTACCTCACGTTGGCACGCACCGGGAGAGGGCGATGTCTGGCATCGGGACTAGCAACGGATAGTAGGTGGCAAACGCAGTTGGACCCAGAAGACGGCTTGTCGTGATTGGACTTTCGAAATGACGACTCGCCTTCGCGCTGCTGCATGCCGATCTGCCAAGACTTTGAACAACTTCCAGAGCGCTTGCAGCGAGACTTCCGAGCCCAACTGCGCGCAGCCTGTGGCGTCGCTTGCGAAGCGACGCGAATCATCCTGACCAGGAGGCACAATCGATGGCCCTATTGATCAAAAACGGAGAGGTGGTCACCGCCAGCGAGCGCTACCACGCCGACATCTACTGCGAAGGCGAAACCATCACGCGCATCGGCCCCGACTTGGAGGCGGCACCCGACGCGGAAGTCATCGACGCCAGCGGCAAGTACGTCTTCCCAGGCTTCATCGATCCGCACACCCACATCTACCTGCCGTTCATGGGCACTTTCTCGAAGGATACTTACGAGACGGCGAGCATCGCAGCGCTCATTGGCGGTACGACCTGCTTCATTGATTTCTGCATTCCCAGCCGCGATGAACAACCGCGCGATGCCTTTGTCACTTGGGAGAGCCAAAGCAGGGGCAAGTCGGCGTGCGATTTCACTTACCACATGGCGGTGACCCGCTTTGACGACAGTGCGGCGGAACAACTGCGGCACATCGTCGAAAAGGAGGGCGTGTCGTCATTCAAAGTCTTTCTCGCCTACAAAGGCGCCTTCGGGGTTCCGGATGAGGAGCTTTACCACACGCTCAAACTGGCCAAGGAACTCGGCGTCATCACCGCGGCCCATTGTGAGAATGCAGATGCCGTCCTCGAGCTGCAAAAGGAACTGATTGCTCAGGGCAAAAACGGTCCGGAATGGCACTACCATTCGCGCCCGCCCCTGATCGAGGCTGAGGGAACCCAGCACTTGATGACCTTCGCCGAACTCCACGACGCCCACGTCTACGTGGTGCACTTGAGTTGTCTTGAAGCTCTGGCGGCGGCGATGCGGGCCAAGGATCGCGGCGTCAGCGTGTGGGTGGAGACATTGATTCAATATTTGTTGCTCGACATGACCTACGCTGAGCGCCCCGACTTCGAAGGCGCCAAGTACGTCATGTCGCCGCCGCTACGCGATCGCTCCAATCAGGAAGTGCTGTGGAATGGCCTGCGCCAGCGCTTCATCAGTACCTTGGCGACCGACCACGCTCCTTTCGATTTCGCCGATCAGAAAACCATGGGCAAGGACGACTTCACTTTGATCCCCAACGGCATTCCAGCCCTCGAGGACCGAGTCAACCTGCTCTATACCCGGGGCGTCGCCAATGGGCGCCTCGACCTCCAGACCTTCGTCGACTGCGCTTCCACGCAGGCGGCCAAGATTTTCGGCCTCTACCCGCGTAAAGGCACGATCCAGCCGGGGGCCGACGCCGACCTGGTGGTCTATGATCCCGATTACCGCGGTGAGATTTCAGCCTCGACCCACACCATCAACACCGACTACAGCGCCTTTGAAGGCTGGGAGATCAAGGGACGACCGAGCGCAGTGACCGTGCGCGGGGAAGTTGCGGTACGGGATGGCGAGTTCGTGGGGACGGTGGGACGAGGTCGACGGCTGGAGCGCGAACCGAACCATTAGCTAAATCCGCCGCTCAAGAGGGCGGTGGGCGCAATGACTACTTCGCACCGTAGGCGCCCACCTCAGCCCCACTGCGCACCCAGTCCCGAGTGACCTGCTCGCGGCTTGCCAGGTGCTTGTGGGGATGCCTCTGAAGGCGGCGGATGCGGGGTTGCCTCCGCCCAGGAGTACCAAAGCAAGTAGGTCGCTCGGGGTCACCAACGGGGATTAGTTAGTCATCCCCGCGGGGGTAGGGGAGTGGGGTGGGGATCCGCATTAATTTGAAGCCGAAAATGCGGATCAGGCCTTCTTCCGTAGCGGTGATCCACCGATCTTTCGGATCTTTTTGAGTGCTGCACGGGCGGGTTGTTTTGCGCTCTCTATGCAAAACACTTACACTGAGCTGGTCTTACGACGACAATTGGCTCGGTCGCGGCGGCCCCCGCCGGGCAGAGCCGAACCCAAAGGAGGTGTTCGTGAGCGAACAACAAAGCGCGGATGTCGCGCGCAACCCCAATGCTCGGGTCTTTGATGACTTTGCCCACGCGCTAGAGGGCTTGGGAGCGATCGCAGTCACCTACAACTTGGTGGCGCACGCTTTCAACAGCCTTTTTGGCGCGCTCGCCTCGGGAGAGGGCTTGGCCCTGCCTCTTCTGTTTCGCTATCCGTCGCTTCTTTGGGGAGGGAGAATCCTACTTTGTTGCTGGATCGGTTTCATCACCTATGTGGTGGTGAGGCTGGTCTGCAGAAGGACCTGGGTGCGCCAGCCGCTCGCGATCATCGTGTGCTGGCGGCGCATCATCTGGATCAACCCGTGGACTTGGTTCGGGTTTATCGTCTGCTGCATCAAGTGGGTCTGCGTCTGGGTGCTGCGTTGGGTCTGCCGCTGGATTACGGTGATCATCACCATCCCGGTCCTGATCTGCATCCTGGTGGTGATCTTCTGGTAAGAGCGACCTTGCGACCGCGCTAGCGGTCCACGGTGGTTCGCGGATCTTATTGCGGACCACCGTAGTGGCGTTATTCCACTTCGCCGCAACTCGATCCGCCTCAGGCGGATGCAGGGTCAGTGTGACCTAGCCACCGGGTAGAGCAGGTACTCCGCATCGTAGTACGGGGTCTGGCGGTAGAACCACATCAGCCGCGCATTTGGATCGGCTGCAAACTCCGCGTCTTCGGCGAGCTTGGCCTCGAAAGCTCGTTTGAGGTCGGGGTCGGCAGTAAGCATCTGGGCGGCGGTGGCCTCCATGGCGTCATCGTCGTAGTACTCAGTGCGGTTGAGGATCTCGAGAAAGAAACCCCACTGAAAAAACGAGTCGGGCGCCTGCGGTTCGAGCAGGAGCACCGCCAAGTCGCCCAGAAGTTGGTCGGTCGACACTTTGAATGATCCCGGAGTGAAGGTGCGCCGGTGGGCTTCGATCTTCGGCCTTCCAGGATCGACGCGAGCGTGACCCTCGAACGGGTTGGTCGCCCCGACCAGGGACGGGCTTGCGTCGTCTGCCAACCGGGCTTCCGGAAGACGGTACATTTCGACGTCGACCGTCAAGGGCTCTTGAATCTCTTCAAGTTCGACTCCGTGATGCCGCAACCGACTGGCGACGTCGGCCCAGGCCGCTGGAATGTAGTAGGCGGCGGGTCGAACGATCGGAAAGAGTGGCTGATCCATGTCGATACGTTTGACCTTTTGGATCTCGCCGGTGCCTAGCCAGTCGATGGTTTCGCTTCCGGTGACCTCAGAGTGACGGGTCCGCGATTTGATGGCGGCGAAGTCCAGTTCCACTGCAGAGTCGGGTCCGGGCCCGAATGCCAGGGGAACCTCTGGCATGCGCCGCTCACTGTCGGACGCAACGGCGGTCCGCAAAGTTTCGATGTCTTCGGCCAACAGGCGCAGGACGCTGCGGAGAAACACGTAAGTGCCGAGCACGCGCTGGTCGTAGGGCTTGAGCGAGTGGTTTTCGACCAAGATCGTGGGTAAGTGCCGAGCATCGCCATATCCGTTGGAAAAGCGCGGCCCAGCGGACCAACCCCAGAAGCCGTCGGACAGGTCGCGGTGGTTGACCGAGAGCACCAGTGGGCCTGGAATGTGTCCGGCCGTGCCCAGTTCACTGTCGACGAACGGCCGGAGGCGGTCGTCGAGCCAGGAGCGAATCGCCGGCGACCATCCTCCGAAGTTCCAGCCGTACGTGATGTCGTACTGATAGTCCTCGCCGTTGGTGACATGAACGTCGACGTAGAGGTCGGGCTGGTAAGAATTGATGGCCGCAACCACCGCCCGAATCTCCGCAGTATCGAGCTTGGCGTAGTCGCGGTTGAGGTTGCGGTTGCGGCGGTTGGTGCGCCATCCCATGGCCTCCGGGCCGCGCTGGTTGAAGCGGTTGGTGGGTGAGAAGCGCTCGTGTCCATCTACCGACAAGATCGGGATAAACAGGAAGTTCACTCTATGCAGCAGCTCTTCGGGATCCTTACCCCCGACCGTCAGGTCGCGCAGCAGCATCAAGCCTGCGTCTTTGCCGTCGATCTCGCCGGCGTGGATTCCCGCTTGGATCAGGACCGTGGGACGCCCGTTGGTTCGCACTTCCTCGGGCGTGGATGCTCCGCCGGCCGCGACCAACATCCAGATGTCGCGCCGCTCGTCGCTCTGGCCGAGGGACACCATCGACACCTCAGGTGCCGCCTCCGCCAGCCGGCGCGCAAACGAGACGGTCTCCGCATAGCGCGGCGTGCGCGTAAGGCCGGAAGCTTCAGCGGGAGTGACCCAAGGGTCAGCTGCGTCGGCGATGAGGCTGCGAGTCTCGCCCGGCCAAGTCGGTATCGGCGGTAGCTGAGAACGAACCTGGACTGGAGACCCTTCCTCGGCGGTAAGAGGAGTCAGCATGCAAAGCGACGCGGTCGCAAGGAGCGCCGCGGTCTGTAATCGCTGCCGTCGCTGAACTAAACGAAGCGCGACCAGAGGAACCCCAGCACGCCCAACGCGACCAGCCCCGCGCCGACCAACGCGAAGACCAAGAAACCGGTCGGCTTGGCCCAGCTCAAAGTCATCATTTGCACCAGGATTCCGATGGCAATGAGGATTGCCGAGGCGCGCACGATTTTGGCGCCCTTCGGTGACAACACGGCACCTTGCTTTAAGCTCATCGCGCCCCCTCCTGCCACAGGTCGAAGTTGTCGATCTCGTCCACGTCATGAACCAGATCATGACAGTCCAGACAGCTGGTTTCACCTGAGGCGATAGCTTCGGCTTCGTCGATGTGGTCTTCCCCTTCCTCATACGAACGCGCACCTTGATGGCAGTGGAGACATTCGCGCGAGTTATAGGGGTCGTAGAGTTTAATTTCGTCCGGTGCTTTCCCGAAATAGTGCACCCATACGTGCATCACGCCCTTCATCTTGGCGTCGATGTCGCCGTACATGGTGTAGGTGGTGTGGCAGGTGTAGCAGGCGTGATCCGGATCAACTAGATGATTCTGGTAATGCACCGCGGGCAGATACTCGCTGTCATCAATCAACATGCTCTTGCCGTAGTCGTCCATCTCGTGGCATGAGAGGCAAAAGTCGGTCGACTTGGAGTGTTCCAAATGAACGTTGGCGTTGAGGGCGGTGACCAAGAGCGGGAGCGCAAACAAGGCTAGAAAGCCGAGGATCGCTCCGCGCCGTCCGACGGAGAAGTTAGGGGTCAGCGCCAGGCCGAGCGCGGCCAAGCCGGCGACCGCGCCCAACAGGAAAAGCAGGTTCATCGGACCTCCTTACCCATCCTCCGGAGCGGATTCCAACGAACTGGCTTCCAGAGTACCTAGCCAATCCAGAATCGTCGCTAGATCTTCGTCGCTGCCGTCAAAAGTCTTCTTGTGTTTGGTGCCGTCTTCTTTGAGTTCTTCTTTGCGCAAGAACTTGGTCAAGGTGGCCATATCGTCGCTGGTGTAGCCGCCAAGGTCAGTGCTCTTCATCTTTTCTGAAGTAGCTTCCAAACCGGCGCTCGCCACCCCATGGCAACGCACGCATTTGTAGGTTTCGACGAAGAGTTGTTCGGCCTCATCGCCGCTTGTTTCTTCGGCACCGACTGCCGAGGCGAGCACGAACACGAGTGCCGCGCAACATCCAGCCAGAAACAAGGCAGGAGTAAGTTCTTTGGAGGTTCTCATAGTCAGTCCTTCAATTTATGAGGAGCAGTCCACTCCAATCCAATTTTACCCGAGAATGAGCCAACCACATGCTAAAATACCCTTCAGGTTGGGCTAAGTGTCAGTGGGGCTGACAACCCCGCGATCGACGTATCCGCAACCTCGTGTTGTTCAGAACAGGAGGTCAGAGGTCAATGCGGTGGAAGATCTTATTCCTAGCTGCAACAGTCGCTGTTGCTACACCTTGGTTGGCGAGGTCCACCGAAACCGAAGATGAAGGCGCGCAGACCGCGATGCAGGTCTGTGGAGACTGCCACGAGGAGTACGTTCAGGCAGCCGGACTGGGGCCCCACTCAATCTTTGAAGGCACCGACTGGAGCTTGTCAGAGGCTGGAATTGCGGCCAGGGTGAGCTGTGAGGCTTGCCATGGCGACGCCACCCAGCACCTCGAGGAAGAGGGTGGTGAGGGCACCATGTTCACTTTCGACGACGCCCTGCCTACCGAGGCGGCCTGCCTCAGCTGTCATCAGAGTTCGCACCCCCGCTACGTTGCTTCGCCACACGCCCAAGCAGGCATGTCGTGCAGCGACTGCCACTCGATTCACAGTGCCACTCCGGCCGGCCCGCCCTTGCTGCAAGGCATCGAAGCTGCGGCCAAGTTGGCGAACGTTGGAGGTTCGTCAGCCACGTGTCACGAGTGCCATCAGGAGGCGTTCGTCGAATTCGAGTTCAACGAACGCCATCGCTTGCACGAGGGCGTTCTGGAATGCACTTCTTGCCACGATCCGCATGCTCCGGCGCAGCGGGCGATGCTGAGCAGCACGGCCAAGGAGCCTTGCGTTAGCTGTCACACCGACAAAGAAGGACCGTTTGTGTTCGAACACGGTTCGGTGATGGTCGAAGGTTGTACGGCTTGCCATGCACCTCATGGCTCTCCCAATCGCCACATGCTGGCGAACCAAGATGGGGGCGAACTTTGCTTCAGTTGCCATGCCGAAGTGCCGCAGTTCCACGCTGGTTTCAGCCCGGTGGCTCCGCCGCGCTTCGACACCACGACCAACTGCGTCAACTGCCACTCCGCAATCCACGGATCGAACTTCGATCCTTACTTCTTGCAATAGGAGGTCATGATGAAGACTGCACAGATCAAAAGTCTGATTGGCCTCGCCACCGGCTTGTTGCTTGTCACCGGGCTGGCTGCCGATGAGCCGTCCCAGACAACGTTCACCGGAGGCTTCTCGATTGGCGTTCGCAGCGTCGATGTCGACGGCGCCGATCGTAAGTTCAAAGAAGATTTCAACCTCGAAGACGGACCACGCCTGTTCGATTTTCACTTCAACCTGGTGCCCCAGGGTAGCAACCGTAAGTTCGCCGACCAGGTGCGGCTCGAGGTCACCAATCTCGGCGGCGACCCCTTTGAGGCCATCAACTTCGGCGTGCGTAAGTACGGCAAATACAACCTGACGTACAACCGCACCAAGTCCGATTACTTCTACTACGACATGCTGCTGCCACCGGCATTGTTTAATCCGACCAAGTCTAATGCCGGCGACTTCCACACCTTCGATTTTGAGCGCGTGCGAGATCGCGCCAAGCTCGACATTAACTTGAGCCAGGCGGCACAGTTGACGTTTGGCATGGATCGGTTTACCAAGCGCGGCGAATCGACCACAACGCTGGACGTCTCGCGTGACGAGTTTGAGCTCGATCGTCCGATTCACGAGTCGATGAACTCGTACTACGGCGCGTTTCGCTACGCATGGGACAAGGCGACGTTGGTATTGGAGGAGCGCGTCCGTGACTACGACAACGCCTACGACATCTTCTTGCCGGGGCGTTCACTGGGTGAGGATCCTGAAGACGCGACAATTCTCGACTTCTTTTTCCTCGATCAACCCTACGACTTGTCCAGTAACACCCACGTGGTGCGTTTGCTAGCCGATCCCAACGACAAGCTCAACATCCGCGTCAGCGGCCTGATCCAAAGTCTGGACATGGACGCCGGCGCCAGCCTCGAATCGCAAGGATTCGACTTTCGCGGCCTGCCGTTTAGCGAAAGCTTGACCGGCGGTGGTTCGGTCGATCGTGATGCCGACCGCTTTGAGATCGAGCTGACCTATTTGGCGACCCACCGGGTCGCCTTGGTGGCTGGTGCTCGCCAACAGAGCGTCGACCAAGATGGCACATTTGCCTGGGCCGGCAATCTCGGCAGCGGCGACTGGCAGATCGACACCACCGGCTTCAGCGCTGGGGTCGAGTTCTACGCTTCGCCGCAGCTCACTTTGCACGTCGGTTTGGCGCAAGAATCTCGCGATGTCGACGCCGAGTGGTCACTGGGTAGCGACGGCAAGACCGAGGACGAAAAGACCGATCGCACCGGCTTCTATGCCGGGGCGGCATGGCGCCCGTCCAAGGCCTTCCAGTTGACCGTCGATTTGGAAGAGAATTCCTTCGACGATCCGTTCACCCTCGCCACACCAACCGACCGCTCCCGCTACCGGGTGCGTGGCCGTTATCGCTTCGGCGATGGATGGACCGCATCAGGGTCCCTCACCATGAAGGATTACGAGAACAATGACTCCGGCTGGGTGTCGGATACCGATATCACCGCTGTGCGCCTCGGCCGTAGCGACGATCGGTTCTCGTTCTCGGTGGGGTACTCGGCGGTCGATGCTGAGCGCAGCGTCAGCCAAGCGGTGGAAGCTGGCTTTCTCACCAACGTTTTCGACATTCGCTACCTAGCTGACTCGAGCTTCTTTGACGCTCGCGGTCGGGTGAAGGCGAACGACCGCTTGACGCTTGGTGCGGAGGTACGCATGTACGAGAACGACGGCTCCTTCGGCCTTGAGCGGGACGACTTCCGCGGCTACATCGAGGTTGGAGTCTTTGACGACTACGTGCTGCAACTTGGCTACCGCACGGTCGACTACGACGAGGTCCGGTTTGACTTCGACGACTACGATGCCGACATGGTCGACATCGGGGTCGGCTACAGCTGGTAAAGCCTTCGGACCAAAGGCTTACCCCCTTCGGGCCCGGTCGCCTCGGCGACCGGGCCTTTTCACTGCAAAACTTCACTTTGGTGCGATCTTAGGTAAGTCGATCTTCTTATAGGTGACTTTGAAACCAAGAGTCCGCAAGTCGACGACATGACGCCTCAAGTTGAGCTTGCTGAAGAAGGGCAGTTTCTTGGATGGAGGTTTGTTTTCCCAGGGACCAATAATTGCGTAACAGACTTCGAAGTCACCTGGGTCCGGGTGTCCGGCGGGGATAAGGTCTCGGAAGTGCCCGTCGAGTTTCTCGCGAGTCTTCTGGCGGTACTCTGGACTCCGAATAAACAGCTCACTGGATACAGCACCCTGGCCGAACAGATGACTCAATAAAGACGAACCAAATTTCCGCTTTACGTGCACAAACTGTTTTTTGGTGGTGAATACATCGCAGACTTCGATCGCATCGGTAAAAGAGGAAATCTTGACGGTTTTCTTATCCATAAGTGCGTGTTTGCCTTCTCTCGCCGCACGTATGTTGTATTCGCCCTCAGTTTCTTCGCGGATCGCTTTCGTGCCGTCGTCCTTCACGAATGGCACCCTCTTCGAAGGTGGCAATTCAACTTCGGATGGAGGCAAGGAGTCGACGAAGTTGTTCAGAGTGCGAACAAGGTCATTGTCGACTTCCCAGAACTGGCCGTTGACGAGGAGGAAGGTGCGGTCGTCGTGTTCGAACTCCCCATCCAGCACCTCGAATAGTCCCCAGTCGTAGACCTGAATGCCTGCGGAGTCGAACGCTCGCACTCTCTGCTTCTTGAGCGTGTTGACTGAGAGCTTTTTTTTCTTGGTTCTCAGCACATTTAGAAAGTCTCCGATTCGTAAGTCATCGAACAGTTCTTCTGTGTCAATGGAAAAAGAGAACTGTGCAGCCTCATCGAAATCGATTAGCCGAGGCGGGGCCAATACGAATCGCTGTGGAGATTGACTGAGTTTGGTCAAAAGAGCGTCTTCAAGCGATGTGATTATTGCGTTGGGCGCTCCACGAATCTGGTCAAGTTGGGTGAACCTTGTCTTATAGACGGTGCTGCTGCTGGCTTTGCGTAAACGCTTGCAGGCTTCTAGCAAGCCAACGGTGCCACCACCTCCGACGAAGGAATCGACAACGTGGATACTTACTGAGTCTCCGCCACTAATGCGGGAACCCCATCGCTTTGCGTTGGACGGAGCGCCTACGACTCCATTTAGAAGATCTGTCGTTAGGTCGATTTCAAAGTCCTGAAAGGCCGCATTTCGGTTGGCTTGGCGACTAGTGTGAAAAGTATTCCCTGCCACGTGAGTAGCCTTGATCTGGCGCAATCTTTCGGTGATGCCTTCTTGGTTTCCGTCGTAGATGGTGTTGAGTGCGACGCGAAGGCCGTATCCCTTCTTGTAGGCAGTCGGCCTTAGCAGAAAGCGTCCGCTGCCGAACGTTGCAGCGAATAGATCGCCGCCATCCTTCTTCTTCAGCCGCAGGATGAGCGCGACGCGATTCATTGCCGTTGGGGTCGCTTTGAAATCGTGGAATCCGCCGTCGCGCAGGAACTTCGCCCAATTGGGCTCCTTCGTGTCTTGAGGAACGCTGTACAGGCGTGCCTCGAACCCAGATTTTTTCGAATCGAGGTCGAAAGTCTCCAACTTCCCCTCGAGGACTTCGCTACGAATCGCGTCGTCAAACTCTTTGATGGTGGCATTCAGCGCGTATAGAGTGAGTGACTGTTTCATGATCTATTCCCCGGACTTTCGGCTGCAACAAAGACGATATGGGTCGTGGGTGTTCACACTCTGAAGCTCTCGACCTGAAAGCCCTCTCCTTCGCCTTCCTTAAGAACCCCGATCACCACCTTCTTGCCATCGGTGCGCACATTGATCAGGCCGTAGACCAAACTGTCGACCAGCAGCCAGTCCACCACTTTTTTTTTCGGGCCGCTACGGCCCCCGGCGCCTTTGCTTTTCAGCGTCGCGCCACGAACGGCCTTGCCCTTCCTCTCCAGGCCAGCGGGTTTGAAAAGTTGGACCGAGCGCGAAAGCTCAGTGGAATAGATGAGTGGCGCGACGTACTTGCGTTCTTCGAGGTCGAGAAACTTCTTCTTGCCGGTCATGGCAGCCGGGGTATAAGCGCCCGCCATACCGAGAACTTTGGCGCGGGGGTGAGCGTGGGTTTCGTTGTCACCGCTGGAAAAAAGAGTGGCCATCGGTGCCATTGCTTGTAGAAACGTAGTGGAAACATCTTCTGAACCGTGATGGCAGGCTTTGGCGACGTGGCATTTGAACTCGACCGCAGGAATGTGGTGCAGGAGAAGCGCCTGCGAGTTGAAGTTGAGGTCGCCGGTCATCAGCATGCGCACATCGCCGTAGTCGATGCGCAGCACAACGGACATGCCATTTCGAGTCAGCGATGGTTTCTCCATCGAGCTTTTACTTTCGCGGTCGATGTAGCGTAGCGCCGGCTTGCCTTTCCACGACTCGTCGACTGGGCCGAGAACCTTGACGGTTGCGTCAGGGCCCGCGTCGAAGTCTGGCAGGGTACCCATACCCGAGTGCACGCGCTGGAGTCGGCCAACGCCTTGCCCTTGGAGAGCGAGAAGGTCGGTCAGCCAGGTCGCGTAGCTGCCCGACAGCTTCCACTTTCTCCCACCGCGCGCCGATTTGTACTTGTCAACGTCGTCGAACCCGTCGAGCAAGGTGGTGAGGTAAAGCTCGGGACTGCCCAACCCTTCCACCGGGCCGAGCTGCGACATGCCTTTGCCATTTTTGAACGCGGTGGGTGTGCCATTAAAGCGGCCTTGGCCGTTGTGGTAAACCGTGCCGAAGCTGAACCACCCGCTTTTGAGGGCCGAGGTCAGTTTCAGGAAACCGCCGAAGTGGTCGTAATCTGGATGGGAACAAACCACAGCATCGATTTGAAATGGGCCGTCTTGATGTTTGAATTCGTCTCGCCAGGACTGGTCGACGTGGCGCATCCAAAACAAAAATGAGGAAGCCTCGGCGGCACTGTTGCTCATCATCGGTCCGGGGCCACAGTCAATGAGCATGGTCTTGCCATTCGGAAAGCGAATGAAGCCGGCGTCTCCTTGCCCGCAGTCAATCTGCCACAGGCAGAAGATGCCCTCTTCCATCAAGTCCTTGTTTTCGATGCGAAAGTGGTGTCCTTTCGCGGACACCACCGACGAGCGGCTATTGGTGGAGATGACATAGACGGCGTCTCCCCACAAAAACGGAACCTTCTCTTTTACTTTCTTAAAGCTGCGTGCGGCCTTAAGAGGCTTGTATTTCACCTTCTCGCGGCGGATGTAGGCCAGGGTGCCGGCTTGGATGGTCATGAGAATGTCCTTTCGATGGAAGAAGACACTAGCGCTCCGCTTCGATGGCTTCGAGAACGTCATCGGGCAGTTCGAAACCGTCTGGGAGCCCTGGGACTGTGTCAAGGAAGGTGTCGAGATCGGGGACGCTGGCCAGGTAGCGGAGGAGGTTTTTGGGTCGATATTCGACTTCGCTCGACGCCAGACGCTCCAACACGGATCTGTGCAGGGTGAGCCCCGCAGTTTCGGAAACCTCTACAGGGCGTACGCCTTTGCCACGCCGGAACGTGATCGTATGTAGGAATCGCCAGAATGCTTTGTTCGAGTTGTAGAGCTTGCCGTCGTATGGTTCCGATTCGCCGCGCCGTGAGCGATCCCAAAAGTAGTTCCAGTCGAAGCCCAAGCCGGCATCACGAGCTTCGTTGACCATCCATCGAAGCGCGATATTGGAAAGATCCTGTTGTGGATAGCCCCCACCAACGTTGGAGTGAGCGCCAGCGAACCAGCGCTGTTCCAGCGTCTGGTTCCGCTGCTCTACGGCAGGCTGTGTCCACGGCCGCTGACGATACGCGACACGCCGCTCGTCAATGGCAATCGCTTGGCGTGCGTGGTCCACCGCTGGCGCCGGCGACTTGCCGACGAAAGCCTTTGTACGACGGCCGCCTAGAGACAAGACGGTGTCCCACGCGCCCAGGAACTTGACCCTCGCTGGAACAATGACCCCAAGGGTCTCCTGGGCTTTCTCCTTGGCTTTTTCGGGCTCGTCTCCTGCCGCGATTCGCCTTCGCTCACGTTCTTCGAGAAGAGCCTTACGTGTTGACTTGAACGATGCCCCCCGAATGAAGGCGTCAAAGTGTTCGGGAATCCAATACGCGTCTTCAGGCGGCGGAATACCTCCCATCCAATCGATGAATCGCGATAGACCTCTAGCCGAGCTGGCACCGCGACTGAAACCGAATAGAAAGACTTCGTCGCCTTCGCGGTAGTTGAGGGAAAGGAACGTGTAGGCGTCTTCAATATTGCCCTCGAAACCTGCGCCAGCAGCTCCTCCAAACAATTTATCGACTGTTCGGTGGATTCGATTGGCAAAGCCTGGAAACTTATGCAGGGCGCCGACGCCGAGGTCGTAGTAGGTGATTTGGGAGATGCCGGTTCGTGGATCGAGACCCTGTTTTCTCATGCGGGTCGCGATTTCGTTCTTGCTAATCCAGTAGCCGTTTGCCAACCCCTCTTCAACAGCAAACGGGTCGCAGTATGGACAATCTGGACGGCTGACGATTTCGATGCTACGTGGATTGCCACGAACCGTTCGTGCAACTACAGATGGGTGGCGCGGCGTCGAGTCCGCATAACGTCCTCTGTGTCCTTTCTTGTTGATGGCATATAGGAGGTTCTGTAACGATTTGACTTCATCCTTCCCAATTTGAACGTGTCCATCGACTTCGGTGAGTTGCTCTTGAAAGGTGTAGTTCACAGAATCGATAGTGACCGTCTCTCCATCGGTTGGTTGGCCGGTAAATACCAATGTCGCCGTCACGTCATCGAGGGCCTTAACGGCACGGCACGTCTTGAGTACGTTGGATGCCTTGAAGCGCTCCTCTCCATCGTCGTCCTTTACTTTCTTGGCCGGACTGTTCCAGGTGCCATCCATGCAGATGACGATGCGTTTTGGGGCGGGATTGCGGTTCGTTGCCAGTTCATCTTCCGTCTCTGCCCGAAGTGGAGCAACGAGAGTCAGGGCTAGGGCCGCACAGGCCAGGCTCGGTTTATGTTTGGCGATCATTTGAGTTCCTTCTCAGCAGCCAACAGAACTTCTCGGGCGAAGTAGTAGGCGCGGGCACGAGCCCGCCACCAAAAGAGCAGAGCCAGGAGGATGGCGAGGATAAGCAACTCGCAGCGGAACTCCGCAATTCGCTCCGTCGACCATCGACATGCGATGACGAAGATGGTGATCAAGCTGGCGATGAACAGGCTGCGATGGTGCGCGTAAAGACTGTTGAAAATTCCAACTCTGCCTTTCTCACCACCGGCAGCGGTAAGGGCGTAAAGAAAAAGGTCCTTTGCCTTTCCTTTTGGCACCTCGGCTTCGAGTTTTTTGCGAATTCTCTTGACTGAAGCCGCTGGCAAGTAGTGGGCGCCGATGGGTGAGTCGGAAAGCAAGTGATGCGACGGGACGCCGCCCCAAGAACGGAATAGCAACGGCTCGATCAAGCTGCCAAGACCGTGAACGGCTTGTCCCGCCACCAGGGCGATCCCGGTGACGGTGATTGTGAGAAGGCCTGCGGGAACACCCTTAAAAGCGGCCCCGAAGTCCATCGGCAGCAGCCAGGTCAGGACGGCGACCACCAACACACCGGGAAGTAGGACTCCAAGGACGTCGTAATAGTTGAGCTTGCTGGTCATGCGCTTCTCCTTGTTTCATACATCTGGACGGGCACGGCACGGAGATTCCGTCGGAGCTGAAGGTCGAGTTCACGGATTGACACGATGTCCTCCTCACGATCAAATGACTCGATTTCTGCGTTCAGGCCGCAATTGCGCGGCGGCGCAGTCGAGTTCGAGCTAACAAATTGCGCGGTTACTGTAGCACAGGGGGTGTGCGCCGACTTCGAACGCCCGAGCGCCGGCGAGGGGCTCGCCACTATGGAAGGGAACCCGGTGGGCCAGGGCGGTTTTCCGTCCTCCTGCGTTGTCCGGCGCTACTGTAGCGAGGCTACACCAAGCGCCGAAGGCCTTACCAGGCTAAAAAACTGCCGCTGGCTGCGCCTACCAGGTAGTGTGAACAGGCCCTAGTGGAGCGGTTCGAAAATGGCGCTGAAATGGCGCAAGGCCGGGGGCTGTTCAACGATGCGTACGCCACGGAGTTGTTCCCGGCGCCGGTGGATCGCGAGCAAAGTGTCGACGACGTAGTCGATCTGACTTTGAGTGTAGACCCGCCGAGGAATGGCCAAGCGAACCAACTCGTGTGGAGCGGGGCGTTCATCGCCGGTTTGGGGGTCACGTGAGCCGAACATCACCGAACCGACCTCGACGCAGCGGATTCCGCCGACGAGATAGAGCTCCAACGCCAGAGCCTGGCCGGGAAACTCCGATGGCGGAATGTGGGGCAGCATCGCCTCGGCATCGATGTAGATGGCGTGGCCGCCCGGCGGCTGCACGATCGGGACTCCGTGTTCTGCGACGTGCTGGCCGAGGTAGCGAGTCGAAGCCGCACGGTAGGTCTGGTAGTCCTGGTCGAGAGCTTCGTAGAGACCCACGGCGATCGCTTCCAGGTCGCGACCGGCGAGACCGCCGTAGGTGGGGAAGCCTTCGGTGAGAATGAGAATCTCCTTCTCTCGCCGGGCAAGGGCGTCATCGTTGCTGCACAAAAAGCCGCCGATGTTAGCCATGCCGTCTTTTTTGGCGCTCATGGTGCAGCCGTCGGCGTACGAAAAAATTTCACGTGCGATCTCGATCAGTGAGCTGCCTGCATAGTTTTCGGTTCGTTGCTGGATGAAGAACGAGTTCTCGGCGAAGCGGCAGGCGTCGACGTAGAAGGGCACTCCCCGATCGCGGCAGAGACGCGATGCCGCGGCGATGTTCTCCATCGAAGCGGGTTGACCGCCGCCTCCGTTGTTAGTGAGGGTGATCATGGCGAAGGGCACCTTGTCCTCGTTTTCATTCAAGCAGGACTCGAGCGCCTCAAGATCGATATTGCCTTTGAAGGGGTATCGCTCCGAGAGATCGTCAGCCTCTTTGCAGGGCAGATCCAATGCGGTTGCGCCGGTTGCCTCGATGTTGGCACGGGTGGTGTCGAAGTGAGTGTTATTGGGAACGACATGGCCCGGGCGACACAGAGTCGAAGCCAGGATGCGTTCGGCGGCGCGGCCCTGGTGGGTAGGAATGACGTGGCGGAACCCGGTGATGTCGTGGACCGCGTTCTCGAAGCGGCGAAAGCTGGCTCCGCCGGCGTAGGACTCATCGCCGCGCATCATTGCCGACCACTGTTCGGAACTCATCGCCCCGGTACCGCTGTCGGTGAGAAGGTCGATGATGATTGCGGAAGCGGGCACTTTGAAGAGGTTGTACCCGGCTTCGCGCAGAGCTTCCTGGCGCTCTTCGAGCGTGCTCATGCGGATGGGTTCGACGACTTTGATGCGGAACGGTTCGATGATGTTGGGCATGATGATGGGCCGCGGTGGCAGTCGACTCTCTCCGTCAAGGGAAGAGCGTGGATTTGTCCCAGCCGTTTTCGGTTTTTTCAAAGAGCGTTCGTTTGTGGAGCCGGAAGGCGCCCGCCTCCCAAAACTCGATGCGTTCTGGAGCGACGCGAAATCCCGACCAGTGGGGTGGACGAGATACCTGGCGACCGAGGAACTTCGCTTCGTACTTGGCGACCCGCGCCAGCAGCTCGCTACGGTTTTTCATGGACTCGCTTTGCTGTGACGCCCAAGCGCCGAGCTGGGCTTTGCGCGGTCGGGTGGCGAAATAGGCGTCCGCCTCCTCCTCCGAAACGAGAGTGACGGAGCCCTCGACATGGACCTGCCGGTCGAGTTGCCGCCAATAGAAGGTCAGGCTCACGGCGGGGTTGCCACCGAGTTGCTGCCCCTTACGACTGTTGAGATTGGTATAGAAAACGAAACCGGTTTCATCGAGACCTTTGAGCAACACCGCCCGCGAACTCGGTCGTCCATCGGAGTTCACCGTGCACAGCGTCATGGCGTCGGCGTTGGGAATTTCGGCAGCGAAGGCGCGGTCAAGAAGCGCTTGGAAGCGCTGGATTGGATCGTTTTTGTCAGCCATGGTGGGAGTCTAGACCACGCCAACTCTGCAGAATGCGAATGTAGTTGACTCGGCGGTAGGCCTCGGGATCGGGGCAACGCTGCAGGCTGAGAGCCCCGCGCAACTGCTGCAGAGATTCGTACTCGTTTTCGTCGAGCCAGCCTTGCAACTCGCCCACGAGTTCACCGATGCGCTTCGGCCCATGGCGCAAAATCGCCGACACCGCTTGAATGGCGTCAGCACCGCAGGCCAGCGCTTTGACCGCGTCGACGCCAGCATGAATTCCCCCCGAGGCGGCCAAGGATCCGCCGGTCTCACCGTAGAGAATCGCTAGCCAAGTGAGCCGCAGAGAAAGCTCCTCCGGAGTTGAGAGGTGGAGGCGACGCTCGACTTCCAATAGCTCGGGGTCGACATCCGGTTGCAGAAACCGGTTGAAGAGGATGACGCCGTCGGCGCCGGCTTCGACCAGACGCGCGACCAAATGCGGCAGAGCGGAGTAGAAGGGAGCGAGCTTGACCGCCACCGGAATGCCGACGCGCTCTTTGACGCTCCGCACCATTTCGACCAATTCGTTCTCGATGTCCTGAGCGCTGAGCGCAAATTCGGATACGACTTGATAGTTGTTGAGTTCGAGCGCCGAGGCCCCAGCTTCTTCCATGGCCCGTGCGTACGAAAGCCAACGACCGGCGTGGGTGCCGTTGAGCGACCCGATGACCGGGATCGAGACTGCATCGCGAACACGTTGCAGTTGTTCCAGGTACTCATCGGGTCCGAGCGCGAACGCCTCCGGTTCCGGCAGGTAGGAAAGCGCCTCGACGTGAGAGTCGGCGGCGTAGTCGAAAGCGAATTGGGAGGCGAACTGTTCGCGTTCGATCTGTTCTTCGAATAGCGAGTGCATGACGATGGCGGCCGAGCCTTCGTCTTCGAGTTGTCGCACTTGATCCAAGTCATCGGCCAGAGGAGACGCGCCGACCATCAGCGGATGTTGAAGCTTGAGGCCTAGGTAGTTGGTGCTGAGGTTCATGACGGAGTGTCCTCGCCGCTGGGTTCGTCGGTGTCTTCCGGGCTCTCCTCGTAGGTGATTCCGGCGAGCTGCTCGTAGACACGCCAGCGCTGATCGGCGGCTTCCTGCGCTCGCCCCAACAGCTCTCGATAGCGGTCGCGATCCTGCCGCTCGACGATGCGAAAACGCGCTTCGTGTTCGGTGAATGACGAGACCTTGGTTGACGGCTGCTTGGAGTCGAGCTGGAGCGGCGGAACGCCCGACTCGATGCGTCGCGGATCGAAGCGGTAGAGGGGCCACAGGCCCGAGGCGACCAGGCGCTTTTGCTGCTCGACGTTTTGCGACAGATCGTAGCCGTGGGCGATGCACGGACTGTAGGCGATAACCAATGAGGGTCCGGGGTAGGCCTCCGCTTCGAGTAGAACCTGTACCACTTGGTTGTATTTGGCTCCGAACGCGACCTGAGCGACGTAGACGTGCCCATAGGCCATCGCCTCCATTCCCAAGTCTTTTTTCCCGGTTTCTTTGCCCAAAGTGGCGAATTTGGCCGCCGCGCCCAGCGGCGTCGCTTTGGACTGCTGACCACCGGTGTTGGAGTACACCTCAGTGTCGAGGACCAAGACGTTGACGTTGCGACCCAGAGCGAGGACGTGGTCGAGTCCGCCATAGCCGATGTCGTAGGCCCAACCGTCGCCCCCGAGCAGCCACACACTCTTGGGCACCAGGTAGTCGACGATGGTCTCCAATTGGCGCGCCTTGGGGTCGTCAACGTCGGCGAGCGCTTCACGCAACTGAGCGACCTGCGCACGAGCCCTTTCGATCGCAACCGGCTCGGCGGCGACCTCGCGAAGCCCGGCCACGATCTCTCCTTCAATGGAGTCTTGGAGTTCGCCGAGCAGATGCTGGGCGAGGCGGGCGTTGGCGTCGACTGCCAGACGCATTCCCAGCCCGAACTCGGCGTTGTCCTCGAACAGCGAGTTGGACCAAGCCGGACCGCGACCGTCTTGATTGACGGTGTAGGGCGTGGTTGGCAGGTTGCCACCGTAGATCGACGAGCATCCAGTGGCGTTGGCAATCAGCAGACGGTCGCCGAAAAGTTGAGTGAGCAACTTGATATACGGTGTTTCGCCGCATCCAGCGCAAGCGCCCGAATACTCGAACAAGGGCTGTAGAAACTGCGAGCCCTTGGCATCCAGACGCGGAACGCCGTCGAAAGACATCTCCGGAAGCCCGAGAAAGAAGTCGTAGTTCTGACGTTCGCGATCACGCGCTGCCAATTGAGGATGCATGTTGATGGCTTTGCGGCGTGGGTTGGCTCGATCTTTGGCCGGACAGACTTCGACGCACAAGTTGCATCCGGTGCAATCTTCCGGGGCAACTTGGATGGTGAAAGAGTGTCCACCGAGGTCCTTGGCCCGATAGTCGGTGGAAAGAAACGACTCAGGCGCGTCTTCGAGACATGCCGGGTCGTAGGCCTTGGCGCGGATAGCTGCATGGGGGCACACCAGCACGCACTGGTTGCACTGAATGCAGACTTCCGGCTCCCAAAGCGGGATGGCGGCGGCGATATTGCGCTTTTCCCACTGGCTGGTTCCGGTGGGCCAGGTTCCGTCCACTGGAAATGCCGAGACCGGGAGGTGGTCTCCCTTCTGCGCCAGCATCACCGCCGTGACCTTCTGTACGAAGTCGGGCGCTTGCTCGGACACCACCGGAGGCATGGGTTTACCGGTGGCGCTACGGCCGGTGAGGTCGACTTCTGCCAGCGCCTTGAGCGTGGCGTCAATGGCCTCGTGGTTGCGCTCGACCAAGACCGGTCCGCGCTTGCCGTAGGTTTTGGTGACCGCGGTGCGCACGCACTCGACCGCCCGGTCAAAGGGCAACACGCCGGCAAGGGCGAAAAAGGCGGTTTGCATGACAGTGTTGATGCGCGGCCCCAACCCCGCTTCGGCGGCGACCTTGTAGGCGTCGATCACATGCAGCCGCAGCCCCTTGTCAAGGATCTGCTGCTGCACTTCGCGCGGCAATTCCTCCCAGACTTCATCCTTCGAAAAGGGCGCATTGAGAAGAAAAACTCCGCCCTCGGCGGCAACCTCGAGAATGTCGAGGCGATCCAAGAAAGCGAACTGATGGCAGGCGACGAAATCTGCTTGGCGAATCAAGTATGGCGACTGAATCGGGCGGTCGCCGAAGCGCAGGTGAGAGACAGTGACGGCGCCGGCCTTCTTGGAGTCGTACACGAAGTACCCCTGGACTTCGAGGTCGGTCTCCCGGCCCAAAATCTTGATGGTGTTCTTGTTGGCGCTAACCGTGCCGTCGGACCCCAAACCGTAGAAGACGGCACGAGTGCGTCCTTCGAGTTCGCGGCCGTCCCAGGGCGACTTGGGCAGGGAAGTATGGGTTATGTCGTCGACGATGCCGACGGTGAAAAATTTCTTGGGTTGTTCTTCGGCGAGGTTGTCGAAGATCGCTTCGACGTGTCCTGGGTGAAACTCCTTGGACGACAGGCCGAATCGTCCACCCACGACTTTGGGTTGTGGACGGTGGCCCATGACCTCGTCGTTGGTCGCCGCTACAACATCCAGAAACAGTGGTTCGCCCGGTGCGCCGGGCTCTTTGGTGCGGTCGAGCACGCCGAGCACTTGGGTGGTTTCGGGTAAAACGGCGACAAAGCCGGAAAGATCGAACGGTCGATACAGCCGTACTTTGATCACTCCGACGCGCTCGCCGCGATCCATCAATCGGTCGACGCTTTCGATCACGGTCTCCGAGCCCGAGCCCATCACCACCACGACGCGCTCGGCCTCGGGATGCCCGTGATATTCGAAAAGCTCGTAGTGCCGACCGGTTTCGGCCGCCAGCTTCGCCATCGCCGTCCGCACCAAGTCGGGGCACTGTTGGTAGTAAAGATTGGCGGCCTCGCGGGCTTGAAAGAAGCTGTCGGGATTCTGCGCCGTGCCGCGGACGACAGGCCGGTCGGGAGTCAGCGCACGTTCCCTGTGGGCGCGGATTGCTTCGGCATCCAGAAGTGCGAGCAGCGCCGCGTCGTCAACCGGCTGGATGCGTTGCAATTCGTGCGAGGTGCGGAATCCATCGAAGAAGTGGAGAAACGGAATACGCGAGGTGAGCGTTGCCGCATGGGCGACAGCGGCCATGTCGTGAGCTTCCTGCACCGACGACGACGCGAGCAGCGCAAATCCGGTTTGCCGAGCCGCCATGACGTCGGAGTGGTCGGCAAAGATCGACAAGGCGTGGGTTGCGATGGTTCGCGCCGCGACATGGAGCACGAACGGAGTCAACTCACCGGCGATCTTGTACATGTTGGGAATCATCAGCAAGAGACCCTGCGACGCCGTGAAAGTGGTGGCGAGCGCGCCAGCCTGCAGGCCGCCGTGGACGGTTCCGGCGGCTCCGCCTTCCGACTGCATCTCAACCACCTCCGGAACCAGGCCCCAGAGATTGGTTCGACGATGCGCGGCCCATGCGTCCGACAGCTCACCCATCGGTGAGGCTGGAGTTATGGGGTAGATGGCGATCAGTTCACTGGCGCGGTAAGCGATGGAGGCGGCTGCCTCATTGCCGTCGATAACGGTCGAAGTGAGTTGACTCACGACGCGGCCTCTTGCTTCCACGCCTCGAGAGCGTCGACCACGGTCTGCAGCGATTGCACTCGCGCCCAACGTTTGTCGTTACCGGCGACAATGGTCCAAGGTGCTTGCGAAGTACTGGTCTTGATCAACATGTCTTGGACGGCCTGCTCGTATTCATCCCAACGGTCGCGATTGCGCCAGTCTTCATCGGTTAGTTTCCAGCTCTTGTGTGGTACACGCTTGCGGCGCTCGAAGCGGCGCAGTTGCTCGTCCTGGTCGATATGGAACCAGAACTTGATCACCGTCGCTTGGGCGTCGACCAACTGCCGTTCAAAGTCGTTGATTTCGCGATAGGCGCGCCGCCACTCCTCCTCTTGGGCGAAACCTTCGACGCGTTCGACCAAGACTCGTCCGTACCAACTGCGGTCGAAGATCAAGATCTGCTTTTCGCTCGGAGGCAGCAGTCGCCGCCAGAAGCGCCACAGGTAGTGATGGGCCTTTTCTTCGTCGGTTGGCGCCGCATAGGCCAGCACTCGAAATGCGCGTGGGTCGAGGCTCTCTGTCATGCGGCGAATGGCGCCGCCTTTGCCGCCTGCGTCCCAACCCTCGAAGACAATCGCCAGCGTACGTTGCTGCTGGTAAAGGTCGCGCGCCAAGTGCGCGACGCGCAATTGCAACTCATGCAGCCGCTGCCGATATTCGTCGCGTTCCAGTCGCTGCCCGAGGTCGACTTGGTTGAGCACCTACGAATCCTCCCCATTCTCAAGAGCGCTCGGCGCGCGTTCGACGAGCACTTGGGTCAGCGTTTCGGTGAGGTGCGCGAGGACATCGATGGTGGCCCAACGCTGATCGGTTGCGGCCACTAACCGCCAAGGGGCGTGGGGAAACTCAGTGTGCTGCAGCAACTCTTCGGTGGCGCAGAGTCGCGACTGGTAGCGCTTGGGCTTGTGCCAGCTCCCTTCTAGAGCTTTCCAGCTTGTGCCAGGGTTTTCTTTCCATGCGTCGTATCGCTCAGCTTGCTCTTCTTTACTGATGTGGAGGAAGAACTTGATGAGTACGTAGCCGTCGTCGGTCAGGGTGCGCTCAAAGTCGCCGATGTCTCGTAACGCACGCCGCCAGCGCAGCTCCTCGCAGCCGTTGACTTTTTCTTCCACCGCGACACGATTCCAACTGCGATCGTAGATGGCCATCGAACCGCGCGCCGGGATGGAGGTCCAGAACCGGCACATCCAAGGCAAGCCGCTCTCATGGGTGCGCGGTTGGTCGGTAGTGTGATGGAGTTCGTAACCCCGTGGCTCCAGTCGCGAAGTCAGTTTGCGAATGATGGTTCCCTTGCCAGCAGCGTCCCAACCCTCAAAGATCAATATGGTCGGAATTCCGGCCACCCAACACGCTCGCTGCAGCCGCCAGGCCTTTCGTTGCAGCAAAGGAAGTTGCTCGCTGTAGTCCTCTTTGGCGAGCGAGGGGGTGAGATCCATGACCTCAAGCATCACCAGTGATTTTCCCACCTGTAGGTGGGATTGCAACAAAAAAATGACGATGGCGCGGAAGTTCGCTGCGATCGACGGCTAGGGAAGACCGGTGTCTTGGCGCAGCGATGCCGGATGAGGCCGCCTGGTGACCTCCGACTGACGCCCCTAAGAACCGACTCGCACTGCCCGCCACTGATCGAGATCTTCAGAAATCAGGGCGGTCACTTCGTTTGCCGTGTCTCGCTCGAAGCGAACGCTATTGCCCCAATTGACGGTTGCGAAACGATCGTCAGAGAGCGGGTACAGACGCCCGGTGGGCGGCGACTCCAAGTAGTCCTCGTGCACAACGAAAGTGAGTTCCGTGCCGTCGTCAAACCGATAGGTGCCGGTGTACTGCTCGAGCAGCGCCGCCGGCAACGGGTCATGGGCCGGCGGCTGCCAGGCATGATTGCGCTCGCCGCCGCCGTGCTCCGTCTCGCAGCGCGGGCAAAACGTTGGTGGAGCGTTGTTGTCCACCCAGTGGTCGCGTGGAGGCAAAGCGCTGAGTGCGGTGAAAATGGCGTCGAGGTCTCCATCCGTAAGATTGCGTAACGCCACCCACGGCATCGTGGACCGCAGTCGTCTGGCGACGACAGTACCGCCGCGGATGGAACGGATGAACAGGTCTCGGTCGTAGTAAGGAATGCCAGACGGAGCCGGTGTAATGTTGGTGGAGTAGGCGTTTTCTTGCTCGGGAGCGCCATGTCGCTCGATGAAGTTGCCGCCGGCGAAGATGCCCGGGTTGTAGCTGCCATACCAGTTGGTGTGGCAGCCGAGGCATTCGCCAATGGCGATCAAGTAGGTTCCCCGCGCCAAAAGGTCGTCGTCCGGGCTGGGGACCGCACCGAGGAGCGGCGTCGGGATCCCGTCATATTCGCTTTGGCGTTCTTGGGACACCAGCCGCTCGGGAAGTTCGCTTTGAACGGCCGGCAAAGAGCGCAAGTAGACCACCACCGAGGCTACATCCTCGTCCGACAGTCGGCGAAAGGTCTGGTACGGCATCGCCGGGTTGAGGGCTCGGCCGTCGTGGCCGACTCCTTCGCGAATCGCACGCGCCAGCGCATCGTCACTCCACCCACCGGCGCCGTGTTCGATATCCGAGGTCAGATTGGGAGCGACCATGCGGTAGCTCTGGTCGGGAATGTCGGCCCACACCGCTCCCGCCATCTCCAGCCCCGCGACCGGTGGCGCTCCCGGCTGACTCCAGTCGCGCGGCGAGTGGCACAAGGCGCAACGCAGGATTCCGTTGACGAGATACTCTCCGCGCAACCGTCTCGTCGCGGTTCGCTCCAAGCGATAATCGGCGAGCGGACGTGCAAAAGGCCGCACTTCGGTATCCGCCTGCTGCCTCGTCTCGATGTCGTTCGCAGTTGGCGCCACTTCGCCTTCTTTGGAAGAGCATCCCTCGGACGCGCATCCCGCCATCGTCACCGTCACCAAACACAGAATGATTTGGAACCCGGAACGAATGCTTGCAGCGATCAACTTGAGCTGAGGAAAGCGGGGGCCAAGGGTTGCGGTTGATGGCATTTTGCAACGGACTCCGGCATCGTTGATCGGCTGGTCGATCTGGTTAGTTGGGGTTGAGAAGGACTTTCAAAAGGCCGGGCTGCGCGGCTCGATCCAGGGCCGCCACCACCTCGTCCAAAGGCAAGATCTCGCTCGGTAGAGCCTCTGTATTGACTTGTCCCTCGGCAAGGCGGCTGAGAGCTCGTGCCATCGTACCGCACCGCGAGCCCAGCAGTCGAAGTTCATTGACCACGATCTCCGCGCTGTCGAGTTGAAGGGGCTGTATGTAGGTGGACTTCAACACTAGCGTGCCCTGGGGCCGTAGCGATCTGAGGGCTAGGCGCGCTCCTTCCGGGTTGCCGCTGCATTCGATGGCTGTCGAGAACGACCGCTCCGGGAGTTGGTCGGCGACCAGGAGATCGAGTCTGCGGTGCACTGGAATTGGCAAGGGAGTGGCTTGGCGCCGGGCTAGAACGACCGCTCTTCCATCAGCCAGCAAGCACTGAACTACCAACAGTCCCAGTTTGCCAGCGCCGATCACCAGGACTGGACCGGAGCTACTGGCTACCTCAGCAACCGCCGCATCGGCGGCAGCCAGCGGTTCGGCGAAGACCGCCTGGCGATCTGTGAGGTCTGTCGGGACGGGAAACAGATTGGCTGCCGGGACCGAGATGTATTCGGCGAACGCGCCGGCTCGATCGCGGATGCCGAGGACCGCCCGTTGCCGGCAATGGTGCTGATTCTGCTGCCGGCATTCTCTGCAACTCCCACAAGCCACGTTGATGTCGGCGACCACCCTTTGGTCGAGCAGTTGCGCCGGCCCCTTGACCACCCTGCCGACGAACTCGTGGCCGGGAATGCCGCTGAAGCCAGCGTAGCCGCGAAGCAGTTCCAAGTCGGTGGCGCAGATTCCGGCGAGCGACACTTGAACCACCGCCTCTCCGTCTCGTGGTTGCGGGTCGGGCAGCGTCCGCACTTCAACCGCGCCGCCCTCAAACCACACTGCGCGCACTACACAGCTCCGTCGACGAACTCGATAAACGCCTCCAACGTCGCCCGTGAAGACTCGATCTGCGGGTAGTGACCGACGCCCGGCAGAACGACCAAAGAACCATTCGGAATGAGCTCGCGGTAGCGGTCGATCATCGATTGCCCGGCTACTGGATCGAGGTCACCGGCGACGAACTGCAGCGGCACCGGGGCCTCCACCAGGGCGCGGCGCCAGCGCTGCATGTGCTCGACTCGCTCGTCCAAGTAGCGGCTGAGGCGGTGAGCGATGCGATGACCACCGTCATGGCTGACCAGGCGCCAGTAGTCCTGGAGTTCCTTCTGAGTCGGTTGGGTTTCGGGCGCAAAAACGCGCGAGAAGCTGGCGTTGAATCGTTTTTCGTTCAGTAGGGCCGCGACGAGGCCGCCAATCGGTGAGCGCAGCAGCTTCTGAATCGGCCTCGGTTTGGCGGCGTCAAAGAAAATACCGCCATTGAGCAGAGTCGCAGTTCGCAACCGCACTTTGGGCTCGCCATCCAGCTGCCGCGCCAACAGCTCCTGCACCACCGTATCGCCGTAGTCGTGGGCGAGGACATGGAAATCCTCCCAGCCGAGGTGATCGGCGAGCGCCTCCACCAAGTCCGCTTGTTCCAACAGCGAATAATCGTGTTTACGGGGCTTGTCAGAAAACCCGAAGCCCAGCAGGTCGAAAGTCGCGACGTCGAAGCGTTCGATCAAATGGGGCCAGAGGCGGTGCCAGTCCCAGGAGGCGGTGGGGAAGCCATGGATTAGAAGTAGGTGGCAGAGGCCACTACCATCGCGCCGCAGGAAAATCTCGTGACGATGGAACGAAAACATTCGGCCGGCAAGCCGCCAAGAGTCGAGAGGATTCAATGCCAGCCTTCAGTACGCGTCTATGCTAATAGGCGCGACACAACACTTTGCTCTTTGGCTTGCCGCACGGTTTTGCGCATTCGGTCCTTTTCAATAGAGGTTGCTGAGTCCGTTTCAAGGCTGCTCAGGTTTACGTAGACGAGCGTTTCGAGGTTAGAGACATCGACGTCTTTAATGTGGTTGAGCTCTCCTTCGTTGAATTCTCTAGTACTCTCGACGAGTAGTCGAAAGATCTTGATCGTCCCTTCATGAACGCAAAGCAGTGTGTTTTGGCGGCCTTCTGCACCCTTACTTGCGACCTCACTTAGCAGACTTGAACCATTACCTACACTGTCGTTCATTCTGCGAAACAGCCTGGCGTAGCTTTCTCCGTGCGGAGGCTCATAAAAAAAATCCCAAACCCGCGGGTGATCACGTACAACCTCAGACTTACTCATCCCCTCGAAGTCGCCAATATATCTCTCGTCCAGTTCCCGCCTAGGAGATATTTCCCGTGGGTCCGTCAGGCCAACAAGCGTCTCGTACGTTCGGAGCGCTGTCGAGCAATATATCCTTCTCCACTTCGCGGTTCGAAGTATCTCAAGATCCGCAGAAAACTTTTGTATTGATCGTCGCCCATCCTCGCAGATCTTCACAGAAAGGAGCCCAGAAAAAATCCCCTCAGCATTAAGTTGAGTGGCCGCGCGTGTCGTGCAAGTACCACTGTCTGAATTGGTCCGTCGAGTGCGTATTTAAGACAAGCTCGGAAGTCATCTGAGATCGGTTTTTGGGGACCAATAGAGCCCAGAAGATGAAAGTTCGAGAACATCTTTCGAGCGGCATTGAATTCCGCCCTAATGGTTGACCGCAATTCTCTTCTTTCCCAACTTGGTTGAATCTCACTGCAGCGTGTTTTCCAAGAGTTTTCGAATGAAGCGATAATTTCTTTGCCCGGAATAGAGGAGTCAGTAGTCTCAAAGCAAACTGAATCCATGGCATCTCTATGCGACACAAAGCTGCCAAAGAAGACATGGTCGTCGACAACATAGATCGGCCCAAACGGCAGATTGTTAAACAGCCCAAAGCGTATCCCTACCTTCCCATCCCTCTTTTTTGCGACAAACTCCTTTAGTTCCTCCTCACGCTGCATGGAGAACATGTCAATGGTGTCTATTTTGATGTCCCGGAGGTCGGAGCGTGCACGAAGACGACTTGGATACAGTGACGGGTCCATTAGCAGGACTTTCATTTCGAAGTTACTATGTGGGCCTTCGTTTTCGAGTCGTCTCATGAGTTTTTTCCATGTGGCGAACTCGTTTGACCAATCAGGGAACCACGTCTGAAGGATCCATAGTCGATTCTGGGCTTTGCATGTGAGATTGTGGATACGTGTCAGCGGCCATTCTCTGTGGCACAAAACGTAACCACGCGCAGCAAAGACGCGAGCGACCCTTTTCGTAATTGGTCGCACGTGTCTGAATCTTATAGCCGCTATCAGCGACGCCACGACGCCGAGGGCCAGTGCTATTACAATCTCAACTGTGCTCACTTTGCCTCCAATAGGCTTCGCGCATAGCCAACTACGCAAGTCCGGCTGCAATCCGATTACCTTGGACGCGCGAATTCTATCTGTAATTGACAAATTGTAAATCAGCGTTGACCACTCAGGATGTCCAGAGGGCTAATCGGGTGGGCAAGCGGGTTTTGTAGAAACGACCTAAATGGCGTCACCTTTTTGAGACACTGCAGGTAACTGTCCTTCTTCGCCATTGCTCTTTTTTTGGCATCGGCTTTGCGGCTTACTGTCGCTACATGACCGAAAGGAGGTCACCATGAAACGCACCGCAATCGTCACCGCAACCACCGCCGCGCTGCTCTTGCCGGCTATGGCATGGGGATCCCCTTACGGCAGAAATTCAGGTTATGGCAGAAATCTAGGTGGCAATGAACGCGTGATTCGCTCTCTCGCCCGTGACGTTGAATACGCCGCCAACGACTTGTTTCGCGACGCCCAGCGTTACGCCCATCATGGCGACTACCGCGAGGCGCGAGCTTTGGATCAGTTGTATGAACTGTGCCGGGCGGCGAAGCATTTTCACCACGAGGTCCGACGTTCCCATTATTGGGATCGTCACCTCGGTCGCGATTTTGAACGCCTGACGCGCGCCTATCGCGAAGCGCACCACAGTCGCCGCGATTTGCATGCGATTCGCCACGTCGATCGCGACTTCTATCGCTTGCACGAAAGCATGCGGCGTCTCGACTACGCGATCTCCGATTGGTATCGGTTTTCCGGGCATCGTCCGTACCGGTCAGGGCTCTACATCACCTTTGGATACGGCGGTCACGATCACTACTATCGGGACCGTCACTACCGGGATCGCAGGTATAGGGACAAGCACTACGGCAAGCCTGGCTACTACTTGAAGTACAAGAAGAAGCACTACAAGCATAAGAAGAAGCACTACAAGTACGACAAGCGCAGGGACTCCCGCCGCGGACGCGACTACGATCGCGATGATCGCTACGACGACCGAGATCGTGATCGGGATCGGCGCAGGCGCGGATCGGCGTTGCGAACCCGTCCGAGCCGCTAGATTCGGGGAGGGGCTTACCCCTCCCGGGAGCCCACAAGGGGCTCCCCTACGCGAGACCGTCAATGCGATATTCCGGTAGGGGAGGGGCTTGCCCCCTCCCGGGAGGCCGCGAGGGCCTCCCCTACCTCCCCGCTAGCGATTGAGCCACTCGGGCGGGCGTTTGTCGAGGAACGCCTGGATGCCTTCGTTGGCGTCTTGGGTGCCCATCAAGTCTTCCAGGTAGAGCTGCTCCAGCTTCTCCAGACTGGGAAAGAATTCCCCGTAGAGTGTCTTGCGCGCCGCCTCGGTGGCCAAGCGCAGACTGCTGGCGGATTTGGGCAGCAGACGATCTTCGACGAATGCGTCGGTGGCCTGTTCTAGCTCCCCTTCGCCGCACATCTGGGTGACTAGGCCGCACGCTTTGGGGTCCTCGGCGCCGAGACTGCGTCCCGTAAGGATGAGGTCCTCGGCCACGGCGCCACCCAGCCGCCAGGGAAAGAGAGCACAGGCCACGGGTGGAAACACCCCGAGTTGAATCTCGGGCACGGCGAACCTGGCGTTGGGCTCGGCGATCAAGAAGTGGCAGAAAGCGGCGAGTTCGAAGCCTCCGCCCAGACATTGACCGCGTACCGCGGCGACGGCTGGTACGCGTGTTTCCGCCAGCGCCGCAAACAGGCGGTGGAACTGGGGCAGAAATTCTTCCATTTGGCCGGGCAGGTGGTCGGGGACGGAGGCCCCGTACGAGAAGTTCTTGCCGTTGCCACTGATGACGAAGGCCTTGAGGTCGGAGTCGTTGCCGCAGTCGAGGATTGCCGCTTCCAGTTCCCGAGCGACCGTGAAATCGATGACGTTGCCCGGCGGCAGGTCGAGGGTCAGCTTGCAGACGTTGTTAGCGTGATCGACGGTGATGCTCATGGCGCTCAGTTCGGCTCAGGTGGTTTGGCTCAGGCGGTATTGGATCAGACGCTGGCCGCGAGCGAGTTTGAATCGCCCGTCGGCAACGGCGCGCGCAACCCCACGCGCTGTTTGCCGAGGTAGGCGGCGCCGAGCGCGGCGGCGAACTGCACCATATCGCCCCCGGGTACGTTGACCTTCTCGCCGAGTTGCTCGCGAATCTCTCTGGCGAGAGATTCAAAGCGCAAGATTCCGCCTACCAAGGTGTATTCGGGCTCCATGCGTACCCGCTTCATGAGCTGTACCGAACGGCCGATGAGCGAAACCATCGCGCCGAGCATGATGTCGGCGGGCGGTCGGCCGAGCGAGAGGTGGTTGATGACCTCGGATTCGGCGAAGACGGCGCAGACTCCGGAAATCGAGGCTGGCTGCTTGGAGGTCGCCGCCAATGGCCCGATCTCTTCGGTGGAGTAGCCCATGTATTTGGCGGTCTTCTCGATGAAGGCTCCGGTCCCAGCGGCGCACTTGTCGTTGAGGCGGAAGGACTTGACCTTGGCCGCGTCATCCAGGCGCGACGCTTTCATCGTCTGGCCGCCGATGTCGAGCACGGTCTGAGTGCCGGGAAACAGCAGGCAGGCCGCGCGAGCGGTGGCGGTCAGATCGGTGACTTGGGCGTCGCGGAAGGGCACCTGATGGCGCCCGAAACCGGTGGCGATGACGTAGCCGACGTCTTCCTCGGAAAGTTCAGCGTTGGCGAGGCACTCATCGAACAGTCGCCGCGACACCTCCGGCAAGCGAAAACCGGTGCGGGCAATCGACTTGGCGACGACCTCGTCGTCGCCGTCGAGAATGACCGCTTTGGTGTAGGTCGAGCCGACATCGAGTCCAGCGGTATAGGTCATGAGGCCTCCGCGAGTCGTTTGGAGGTTTGTCGGTGTCCCGGCCGTCGTCCGGCGCGAATGCGGTCCATGGCAAACAGCGCCGCCCCCAGCGCTCCCATGAAGTGCGAGTCGTCGCTGACGTTGAGTGAGAAGCCCAACTGTTTTTCCAGGGTCGCGATCATGCCGATGTTCTTGGCGACGCCGCCGGTGAAGGTGACTTCGGGTTCGATGCCGACGCGGCGCAACAGGCCCAGCGAACGCGAAGCGATCGAATCGTGGACGCCCTTGAGGATGTCTTCGATCTTCTTACCACGCCCGAGCCAAGAGAGGATCTCGGACTCGGCGAAGACGGTGCAAGTGGTGGAGATACGGACCGCCTTGGTCGCCTGCAGAGCGGTCGGCCCCAGGTCTTCGAGCGGAATCTCCAAAGCGGTGGAAGCGGCACCGAGAAACCTCCCGGTCCCGGCGGCGCATTTGTCGTTCATACAAAAGTCGTCAACCATGCCTTCTTTGCCGATGCGAATGGCCTTGGTGTCCTGGCCGCCCATGTCGATCACCGTACGGGTGCCGGGAAACATATGCACGGCGCCGCGTCCGTGACACGAGATCTCGGTGACCTGATCGTTGCCGAAGGTGATTTGGTAGCGACCGTAACCGGTACCGATGACGAACTCGACTTCGGTCTCGCGGATGTCGGCATCGCGGAGCGCCTGCTCGAAAGCGTTCTCCGCCGCGATGACGACATTGGCCCCAGTATCGATGAGGCAACGGCCGACGATTTCTTCGCCTTCGTTGAGAACTACGGCTTTGGTCTGGGTGGAGCCGACATCGACTCCCGCTGCATATGCCATCAGTTTCCTCCCGCGCCGGCCATGCCGCTGCGCAGCCGTCGACTCTGCAGGCCCTCGAAGAAGGCGTCGACGCGATTTTTCATCTGTGCTTCGGAGATCACCCGGCGGTCCATCATGTCGGATTCGAGAAACAGGGTGGCCACGTCGTGCTCTTCCATCAGCACTCTTCTCCCGTCGGCGAGGCCAGTGGAAACGGTGCGGCAGCTCTTGATCGGGTGGTAGACGACGCCGTCGATGGCGAAGTCTTCGATCATCGCGCCGACGATGCGATCGTTGAAGAACATCGAGTCCATGGCATCGCGGGTCGCCAGCAGTACGCCCTCGGCCAAGCTCTCGATGGGGCGCTCAAGGTCGTACTGAAATCCCAGATTGCCGCCTCCCGACGCAAACCAAAGGTAGGTGGAGTTGACGAACACTCCGCCCCAGTCACTGAACATTTCGTTGAAGCGGCGAAAGATCGGGTAGCAGGGCACGCCGACGAAGGTCAGGCGGTAGGTTTCCTCGTCCAGCGTGCCGATGCCCTCGGCGGCCTTGAGCTCCATTTCTTCGACCAGGTCGGCGAAATACTTGGCCGCTTCAGGGGTGCCACGCAGGCCATTGGCGACGCCAAGATAGATGGTGCCGTCGGTGAGGGCGTTGAATACCGCCGGCTGGGTGCGGTTGAGATCGATGATGCGTTTCCAGGACGCGGACACCGTATTGCAGTGTCCGAGGACCTCGCGCAGGCGGTCGATGTCGAAGCGCTTACCCGTGATGTCTTCGCAAGTGGAGATGAGCTCGCGGATTTGAGCCTCGACGTAACGCTGGTCGTTGTCGTGGCTGACGCTGCCCCCTGCGACGGACCCTAGCGTTGCCAGGGAGCCGGCGCCGCGGGTGCCAGGGATATCGAGGGTGAAGACTCGGGTGTCGTAGAGTCGTTCCCAGATCTCCGCCCACTTGATGTAGGTGTTGCAGGCGTTGGTCAGCACTGCGATCGAAGGCCGCGGAATTTTTCCCGCGGGGTGCTTGCCACCCCCCAGTTGCACTGCGACATCGGCCTTGACATAGCCACAGATGTCGGGGGAGTAGCCGTAGTCTTCGGCTTCATCGAGATACTCATGGGCGACGTGGCGTACTGCGGTCTGCAGAGAGTTGATCTCGGGAAAGACCACCGGTAGGTCGAAGCTGCGCAGGATTTCGACCAGGCTACCCATGACGAAGACGTAGGCGGCGGAGCCCTCCTGGTCGGCAGTTTCGGTGAGATCGGAGAACCAAGTGCTGAACAGCAAGGCGCCCTCCGAGTTGCCGCGGCCGAGAATCTCTGGAGAAGTGGTTTCTGAGCTTGGGTTCATGGTCATCTTCTCGAATTGGTTAAGCGAACATCAGGTTCTCGACAAAGGTCTCAAGCTGCAGTTGCAGGTGCTCGAAACTCCACATCGATTCTTGGAATTCGCTGACGAAATAGGGGACGCCCTCTTCGTCCAGGGCGCGGGTGTAGGCGACCTGCTCCTCCAGTCCGGGCTCGCACATCTTGGCGGCGGTGACGATCGCCGCCTCCGCTTTCGACTGGGCGATCCGCTCCAGCAGCATCTTCTCCTTGAGCTTGCGCAGATCGTGCTGCACCGGACTGTACGAAGACTGTTCGAGGTAGGCGGTGGCGAGGGCGCCAAGAGGGTCGTCGCCGGCGTCGATGTCTTCGAGAATCCAGCGCAGTCCGATCAGGAGGTCGTCATCGACCACGTAGCAGGAGCGTCCGATGGTGCGGATGAGATCGATGGGCGGCTGTTCGCAGAAACCGCCTTCGAACACCACCCGGATGCGGTCTTGCTGCCGGCGCTGGCGGCGGTGAAGCTGCGGCAACACCCACTCCAGGAACTGGTTGTGTTCCTCGCGCGGCAGGATGCCGGCAAGAGCCACCAGTACGTAGGCTTCGACCGCGGAGACCAACCATGGACGATCGCGCTTGATGTCGTAGAGTTCGCGTAGCAATTGGCGGTTGCGATTGAACACTTGAATCGACGCGGCGAGGTCCTCGTCGCTGACCTCGCGTCCGCCGATCTCGGCCATTTCGCCGAGCAGACGGTCATATTCGCCGCGCAGATAGGTGGGAGCGTAGGCGGAGTTGGCGTTCTGCGGCAGGTAAAGAATCTGCGTTGGATAGTCGACATTGCGGCCCCAAACGGCCGCTAGGTTGCGCGCCGCGTCGCAGATGGGGTGGCTGACGAAGAGATCCAGTTCCAGGTTGCCGGAGAGCGCGAGTTCCAGCGAAGTTTTGAGGATTGAACAAAGGTAGGAACCGAAACGCGATTCCGCTTGGGTCGCCTGCAGGTTGCTGCCGCGGATCTTGACCGGCAGCATGCCGGCGGCGTGGGCCAGTTCCTCCGGAAAGTAGACCTGGAAATGACCGACCACCTTCCCGCCCTGATCGCGCCAGGAGCGCACGGTGGGGTATGCGGCGTCCTCTACTAAGTCGGTGGCGAGGTCGAGAGCCTCGTCTAGATCGCGGCCCTGCCACTCCGTAAAGACCGGTTCCCTCATGAGGCGTCCTTGTCCTTGCTTCGGTGGGGCGAAATGGCGGCGATGAGATCGTCGTCCCATGCCTCGCCGCGGGCGATGCGGCGACGGGCGTCCAGGAAGTCCACTTCACGGCGCCCGCGTTCGCCGTAATGAAAAGCGGGGAACCCCGCCTTGGCTTCGGTCGCCATATTGAGTGCCAGCCAGGCGCGGTTGCTCTCCCGGTTGCGGTGCCAATGCTGGAGTTTGTGCTTGCGCACCGACTCGACGGTCTTGGTGGTGCAATCCGGCAGGGTCAGAGCCAGCTTCCAGGCCAGTTGTTCGACGGCTGCATCGAGGCGAGAGAAATCGATTTCACAAGCGTTTGTCCGCACCTTGGCGGCGGCGAGTTCGTCACCTTGCAGAAACGAGCCGTAGACAATTTGGCCGAAAGCGTCGAGCCAACGGTCGGTCACCACCCGCGGATTGGCGATGAATTCACCGTTTTCGACCAACACCGGCTCGATGGCGTTCACGAGCCCCAGGCGTAACGCTTCGTGGGCGCTCCACAGTTCGCACAGAGTGCAGGACTCCATCGCCTTGGCAAAGCCGACGTACCCGGGCAGAAAGTCGGTCGACCCTCCGTCGGGAGCCGAGCCGTGCTTGGGGCCGGCTTGGCCGAAGACGGCGGTGTCGGCGGCGATGGTGAAATCACAGGCCATGCCGATCTCCTGGCCGCCGGCGACACGCATGCCGTTGACGCGGTTGATGACCGGCTTGTCGCACTCCAGGATCGCCGTCACCATGTCGTTGAACAGGCGCATGTACTGGCGGTACTCCTGCGGCCGCCCGGAGTAGTACTCGGCGTATTCGGCGGTATTGCCACCGGTGCAAAAAGCTCGCTCTCCGACCGCGGTGAACACGACACAGACGACATCCCTCGCGGCAGACGCCCTGCGGAAGGCAAGGATGGTCTCCTTGACCATGGCGGTGGTGTAGGAATTGAGCTGGCTGGGGTTGTCGAAGATGATCCAGGCGTTGAATAGATCCGGTACTGGGGCGCCATTCGCATCGATCAGTGGACGATGCTCGTAGTGGATACTGGAAAACTCGACGTTGGATAGAAGTTCGTGATTCTTTAGGCTGCTCATTGCTCTTGGTTTTTGCTTTCTGGGTGTTCGAAGAGTCGATTAAGAATCCGGGATAAGGACTGGACGGCGGGTGTGGTGCTCCTGGCGCAGCAGATCGTTCAAAGAGCTCATCGGATGCCGTTCTACAAAGGGGTCGAGTTGAATCGCGCCCTGCGCTACGAGATCGAGAATTGCTGGGTAGTGCTCCGGCAGACATCCCCAGTTGCCCTGAGCGGTGGCGTCAAATGCCATCAGGTTGGAAAGGCGGAGCGGGGTCTTCTCGATGGTGAAACCGACCACCATCAGCGTGGCATTGTGCGCGAGAAGGGACCACGCGGTCTGTTGACCTGCGGCGCTGCCCGAACACTCCAAAATCTTGCGACGGTGTGAGGGGAGACCGTGCTGGCGCTCGTAGCCGGTCACCGCGGTCCGAATTTCACGCGCGTCCGTTTCGGCGCTGTTGATCGCCAGGTCGAGAGAGGAGCCCACGGCTTCGAGCCGCGCGTCGTCGATATCGATTGCGACCACATGAGCGGCCAGGTGTTTGGCGGCCTGAGCGGCAAAGGTGCCGACTCCTCCCGCACCGACCACGATGACCATGTCGTCCGGCCCGACTTCGGCGCGCACCACTGCCTGGTAGGCGGTGGACACCGCGTCGGCAACCACCGAGTAGTCCTCGATCGAACCGGCGTCTTGGGGTAAGGGGCAGAGGAAACGGGCGGGAGTCAGGAAATGGGAGGCGAAGCCGCCGTCGAAGTCGTTGCCCGGCATCTTCTGCGATCTGCAGACGTTGCCCCGGCCTGCGGCGCACAGGTCGCAGTTTCCGCAGGGCAATACCGCCGGCACCACGTAGTCGCGGCCCATCATGTCTGTGTGCTTCACTCCGGTGGCGACGACCGTGCCGACGATTTCGTGGCCGAGAGTTAAAGGAAGCTCGGCGTTAGGGCGCACACCGCCATAGAGGAAGGCGACATCGGTGTGGCATAGGCCGCAAGCCCGAACCTGGAGAAGGACCTCGTCGGCTGTAGGCGTCGGCAGCGGGCGGCGGTTCAAGACCAGTGGTTGACCGGGTTCGGTCATTTGCCAGGAGAACATTTGCTCGGTGGTCATTCAGTCGCCCTTGCCCAGAGCATCCGCGCCAATACCGAGCAACGGAGGCAACATGGGAGTCTTGGTCAAGTCGACTTCAGTCGCCGCTTCTTGTTCGGGACAGTGGGTAACCGCTCCGCACAAGAAGAGCCGGTGGATGGTGCGAGCCAGTTCCGGGAGATCGCCATGGCGCTTGGGCTGGTACCAACCGTAGATCCAATTGAGCATGCCGAAGAGGCAGTAAGTCAGCCGCTCCACTTCAACCTTGCTGGCGGGTTTGCCGACGGCGCCGACGTGCCCGCAGCCTTGCCGAATGACTTCCGAAGTCACTTGACTTGCTAGATCGAAGTAGCGGGTCTTGAGGGCTCGAATCTGATCGCGCCCCTCCGCGGGAAGCGATCCGGCTTCGTGCACCAGCACGCGCATGACGTCGGTGTTCTGCGAGAAGTAAGTGAGGTGGTTGAGGATCAAGATGCTGAGCTGGCTGTTGGCCGACTCGACCCCCTCAAGCGAAGACTCGGTGGTTGAGATCAGTTGTTGAAACGCCTCTTTTTGCAGCGCGAACAGAATCTCCTCTTTGGAAGAGAAGTAGTTGTAGGCAGATGCCAGACTGCGTCCGGTTTCTTTGGCCAATCCCCGCATGGTCATGCCGTGGTAGCCCTCGGTGGCGATGAAACTGGCCGCGGCCGCCAGGATCCGTTGCCGCTCGCGGTTGCGTTTATGCGATTCAACCATGTGGATATGGTATTTTAACGAACGTTCGTTCGTCAACAAGATTCAAGGCAGGGGAACCAATGACTTCAACCGCCACTCAGCCCAGTCCCACCGCAGAACTCAAGGCCGAACATCGCGTCATCAAGAGAATGCTCGTGGTGCTTGAAAAGCTCGTCAGAGAGATGGAGCGTGGGGCGCCACCGCGTACCTCGTTGCTGGCCCAGGGCGTGGAGTTCTTCCGCCTCTACGCCGATGCCTGCCATCACGCCAAAGAAGAGGACCTGCTGTTTCCGGTGTTAGAACGGCGCGGAGTGCCCCGCGAGGGTGGGCCCATCGGAGTGATGCTCGAGGAGCACAGAATCGGCCGTAGTTTGGTCGCGCGGATGGCTGCGGCACTCGATGGCTTTGACGCCGACGAAGGCAAGGCAGCTCAGGACGAATTCTGCGAGGCTGCAAGCAGCTATTTGCAGCTCCTCACCCAACACATCTACAAGGAAGACAATATTCTGTTTGAGATCGGTGACCAGGTGATGGCGGGTGCCGACCAGGTCCAACTCGCGGCCGGGTTTTGCGATGTCGCCTGTCGCGACTTCGACGGCAAAACCCGCGAGCAGTTGGAAGCGATCGCCGACGAGTTGGAAGACGCGGTCAAGTAGTCCCCGCCTCCGAGCAACTCCCGCAGAGTCGATGTTCGGGAAAGGCCTCGTGTTGCTCGGACAAGACAGTCGAGATTGGCGGTTCGTAACCGTGGTGACGCGGATTGCGTCTAAACCGATTGCTCGGAGAGGCTCTGGCGCAATAGCCGCGCTTCCTGCAGCAGCTTCTCGGCCGCGGCGCGGGAACCATTGGCGGCGGTGCTCCGAGTTCGGCGCGCGGGTCGTTCACCCAAGCCGGTGTCACCGTGTTGGACCTGCAAGGCGCGCAACCGATTGCGCAAACTTTCGACACCTTCAATGCCGCGAAAGCGGCCTAGGCGAGCCTTGTGTTCATCATCGCTCTTACTGCTGGATCCGCCTCCGCCGCCTGCGGTCTGAACTTCCAGGTCGGCAATGCCGAACAGGCGTTGCAGTGGCCCCTGGTGGATGCGCAGGTTTTGGATCTTGGCGATGGTCAGGGTCTGCTCATTGACTCGAAAAAGTCCTTCGCGGATGCGGATTGCTTTGTCGGTGACGATGTACCAACGCATTTCCCAGGCCAGGCGCAGGAACAGGCCACTGGTTACGAACTGAATGACGAACGCGGTGAAAGCAAGCACTTGAGCCCAGAGAATGAGTCGATCTGCCGAAATCCCAACCAGGCCCTCAACAACCTTAAACGGGATTCCAGCCACTGTTTCAGGGATTGCCGTGATGCCACCGATTTGCACGTTCACAATTCGATCGATGATGCCGAGAGGGATCAACAAACCGAACAACAGCCCGGCCTGCCTGAGAGCCCAGCTCAAGGCGGAGTACCAGAAGTACTTGGTCGAGGCCCGGAACATCGAGATCGATTGCTCGGATCCTTCGGGCGGATCGGGTCGCTCGGAGATGCGCAGGAAAGCGAGCAAATACCGCCGCAGTGTCTTGCTCATCAGCCTTGGTCGCCAGCCAGAAGCTTGCGGATCGCCGCCAGTTCGTCGGCCACTTGGTTCAATACGCCGGCCAGGTCATGGGATTCCGCAGTCGATAACTCACCCCTCTCGGGTCGGTCCGGCTCGTCCCCGTGCATCTTGCGGTAGAGAAAGTCCCGCACCAACTCGTACTCCTGGATACCCTCCAAGGTCATCTCCGGCTTGGCCGAGCCACTGGCGGTCTGCAACTGCACGCGAGCGAGGCCAAACCAGCGTTCGACGACGTTGCTGGCGAGGTGAATGTCCTGCAGGCGCGCATAGTTGAGCCGCACCTCGCGCCGAAACAACTTCCCCCAGCCCATGGTCACGCCTTCTTCGTCGAAGGAGTAGTGCAAGGTGTGGTACTTGAAGAACAGCGGCACGAGAAGGACAAAGAAAAACGGCCCCGCAATCAGCGACAACAAGATGTAGTACTTGAGGAGGTTGGGATGGGGACGACGAATCGCACTGAGGTCGATTGCCGGGGTCGTATCCATTTCGAGATTCTACGCCGAGGCAGTGACGGTCGCCCTCGCTCGTTGCGCCGGGATTCCCGCTGCCGCCTCCAAGTATGCCGAAACGGTGCCCATCGCCAGGGTGTCCGCGGAGCAGCTCACCATACGGACCCCCGATCGACTCATCGTCACTCCGAGGGCGCGGTTCTGCAATTGAATACCGAGCGCGGCAACCTGTGCAAAGACCTCAACTGATTCGTCAGGCCGAGCCGAAGCCAGCTTCCTGAGATCCGCATCCTCAAGATTGATCACCAAGAGTTGGTGGCGCCGATTCAGCTGAGACACCGCGCGGCGCAGCAAATCTGTGGTAGTTAGGTCGGTGATGGAGGTCATCAGTACGGTCGTCGCGCCAGGCTGGGCCACTCGTAACGCCCGTTCCGCCAGGACGTCAAAGTTGGGTTCAACGCGAGATGCGGTGATGCCGTAAAGGCGGCCAAATGCCTTTGACCATTGCTGTGAATGGTTGCCGAACGGCACGGGAGCGTCGGGACGGTCGGCGAAAGGGAGCAGTGTGACTCGGTCACCGCGACCCGATGCCACTCTGGCCAGTGCCAAGCAAGCAGCCAGAGAGTAGTCGAGTTTGGAAAACTCGCGTTCGTGCCCGAGCATCGTCCGCGAGCGATCCAGCAAGATTAAGACGTGGGCTCCCGACTGGTGGGTCGTCTCGCGCGTCAACAGGCGCTGGTGTCGGGCGGATGCCCGCCAGTGAATTGGCCGCAACCCGTCACTGGCGACGTGATGGCGAAGCGCATAGAAGTCTCCTCCGAGACCCTGCTTGCCGATCTCATTGGCTCCGATTTGATGGCGGGCCGCTTGCGCAAGCAACACACCCAACTTGCCGCCCCAGCGAATGCGAGGGTAAACACTCACGGTTTCAGGCTCGATGAGAACACGCTGGTGCGCTGCGATGCCTAGTGGTCCTTCGACACGAGCCACGAGAGCCCCGGTTTGGTGATCGCCTCGGATGCTCGGCACGAGATCGATGTGCCACTTGCTGGCTTTTCGCGGTTCCAGGACAAGCGAGAGTCGGGTCGGAAGGATGGCGATGGCGGAGCACAACTCCTCTCTGAGCTGCAAACGAGTCAGCCGACCGCGGCTTGATAGCACCGTGACAAGGAGTTGGGATGGAGTCCCTTGCGCGAGCAAAGGCGGCCATCTACGGTCGGCGTGGATGCGAATGCGGCGCGCCAGGAACCAGTCCAAACCCAACAACAGGAAGGCGATAGCGTTGAGCGCCAGCCCCGCGTGGAGCAGCAATGGAGCTACGACTCCGGCGGCAACCGCAAGCGTCGCCACTCCAAGGATGACGAAGAAACGAGGTCGAAACACCGCTTTCCTCTAGTGCGGAACGTCCACCGACTCGACTACTTGGGCAAGAACTGTCGAGGGAGTGTGGCTTTCCAATTCGGATTCGGAAAGCAAGCGAATACGGTGAGCCCAACAAGGCTCGGCGGCCTCTTTGACGTCATCTGGGATGACGAACGCACGGTTGCCTAGCAACGCCAGTGACCGCGCAGTTTCAAGCAGCGCCAGCACCGCGCGCGGACTGGGGCCCAATTCGACGTGAGGCGACTCTCGGACCGCGACCGCAAGTTGCTGCACGTACTCGAGAATGTCGTCTCGCACATGGGTTCCAGACGCTGCGCGCCTGATCGATACGCCATTCTCAAGGACGGGTTCAGCGAGTTGTTGGCGTTGGTCGAGCTGCAAGTCACCGGCGACCGCCTGACGCATCAAGGTCATTTCTGCTTCAAGGTCGGGCAATCCCATCGGGATACGTAGTTGGAACCGGTCGAGCTGAGCCTCAGGCAGCGGGTAGACGCCTTCAAACTCGAGCGGATTTTGCGTAGCAATAATGAAGAAATCGTCGGGAAGTTGGTGTGCAGTTCCGTCGATCGTGGCCTGGCGTTCCTGCATTGCCTCAAGCAGAGCAGCCTGAGTCTTGGGTGGCGTGCGGTTGATTTCGTCGGCGAGGAGAACGTCGTTAAAAATGGGCCCGCGCAGTAGTTCGAACTGCTGACTCCCGGGACGCAGGATATTGGAGCCGACAACATCCGCTGGCATCAAGTCCGGTGTGAACTGTATGCGCGAAAAACTGCGGCCCAAAAGCCGGGCGAAGGTACGCGCGAGCAAGGTCTTGCCGATTCCGGGGATCCCCTCGAGCAACACATGCCCTCCGGCTACGTATCCCGCGGTTACAAGACGAATGGCCTGATCTTGCCCCAAGACCACCTCGCCGAGTCGTTCTTGCAAAAGGTGGATCGCGTTCGCGGTGGCTTCATCAATTGTCGAAGTTTCGTGTTCGATGCGTTCATCCATGGTCATCGTTTCCCTTTCGGAAGGCAGTGTCGATCGTCGGCGACATCTTGCGCCAGCGAGACAAGCTCCGCTCCGCTACTGACGCCGTCAGCTCGATTGGTCATTGTTTGTGTTGCCGAAAACCGGCGATCGTAGAGTTGCAAGCGAGCCAATAGATGCTTCGCCGCATCGCCAAAATGGTTCAATCGTTGGTGGGTCGCTCCGAGCCCAAGCAGATACTGGGCGGTCGCTCCCGCCGAGCGTTGCGGCGCCGGCCAGGAACCACCAAACGGTCGCCACAACGCCACGAGCGCAACGACGTAGAGCATCAAGATCTGAATCGTCCACGCTCGTGTCGCGGCGCCGATCGCGGTCATCTCGCCCGACGTTTGGGCTCTCAAGCCTTGGTGGTATTCGTCAAAGACCCAGGAGTTGTCGTATCTCCGCCGAAGTTCCTCGAGCAGTACGGGGCCGGCGTCGTTACGAAAACCAGAGTTGTCCAAAACGGCGGCCGGCAACACGACAACCGTTCCGCGGCCGACGTCTTGCGCAAAAACCGAAATTCCGCTTCGTTGGTCTTCGAATAACACGTCGGCGCCACTCGGAGATACCGCAGCGTCCCTCGGCAAAGGGATTTGAATCTCGTGCTGCGAGTTGGCCGAGACTAAGTTGGCCGTCTGCCGGTGATAACGACGCCAGTCCGTATAGCGCAACGGTGGCTTGCCGCGGATCGTGGTTGTCGCAAAGCCAAACCTGTCGAGTACTTGCTCTTGAAGGACTGTATTGGCGACGCCGGTTGCAATGATCAAGTTGCCACCGGCTCGGACGTGGCTCCAATAGGATTCGGCAGAATCACCCAGATAGGGTGAACTCCACGGGAATACGGTTACCAGAGTGCCACTTCCAATGTTGGCGACATCGGAATGATCCAGAAGTTCGACCGTGTCTCCTCGACCTTCAAGATAAAGCCGCGCCGCCAGCCATCCATCCGCCGTCTTGGACAGACTACTTGGGGTTCCCAACTCTGGACGCAGGCCAATCGAGAGCAGCACGACGCCGGCTCCGGCCAAGATGACGACCAATCGGAGGTTCCTGCTCATGGTAGCGCTTGCGCGAGCCTTTGCTGCAGGGCTTGGACTTCAACCGTACTCGCTGGGCGAGGGCTGAACGCCAGAAGGTCGACATCTCTGAGAACAGGAACCACTTCCGGCCTGACTTCGGGAGCCCGCGCCATGTCGAAAGTCGACCAGGATCCGGCCAAACCGCGTGGAGCAACCGTGGTCGCCGCCCACCACCAGACGCATTCGAGGGCGGTGGTGGTATCGCCCGCAGCCAGTGCGTCGCGAAAGCGCTGCAACCATTCCTCCGGTTTCGCCATCTCATCCTCAGTGACGAGCACACCGGGCACCTCGGGCTCCACGGTGGAGCGGTGCCGCCATAGCCTGCGCAGGCGCGCACCGAGGATGAGCAGGCAGCCGATAGCAACGAGATAGATGAGGACCTTCCAAACCGCCAACGGAATACCCAAGACCTTGGTCGCTAGATCCCCACCTCTGAACAGCATCCGCCGCAACAGTTCACCCCACAAGTGGCCGGTATAGGCGACCGGTCCTGGCGACGGTGTCGATTCCGTAATCTGTGTCGACTCGTAGATCTGCTCGACGAGGTCCGTGTCGACTTCGTCGGCCAACAGCGCAACCTGGAATGCCAGGAAGGCGAGGGCTACGAGACCCGCATTCCGTCCGGTCAAGAATCGGATTCCAAGTCCAAGATGGCCTGTTCGAGATCTGCTCCGTCGCGCCGCTTGCGGACGTCGAAGTAGATGAGGGCAATTGCGATCGCGGCGAAAGCATTGGCCGCGGTCTGCGCGGCCGCGGTCAGAAACTGCCCAGGAACCTGCAGCCACAAGAGCCCGGGAACAGCGCCGACGTTCCCTTCTTCCTGAACCACTTGTTCGAATATTGCGATCTGCTGTAGGACCATGAGCGGTAGAGCGATCACCATGCTGAGCAACCAGCTCACGAGTATAGTCACGAGAAAGAGGCCCAATACGCGCACCATCGGGGTGTCCAGAAAGTTCTTTCTCGGGTTGTAGCGAGCGAGCTCGTGACTTCCGGAGAAGGCCTCGAAACCGAACCGTGATTCTTCCGTCATCACTGGGACGATAAACGCCAGGGCGGGCGCCACGTAGAGCACGGGAAAAAAGCAAAACAACGCCGAGATGACAATAGCGATACCAGACAGGAATACCGTGCCGTAGATCTTGGGCTTGAAGGCAGCGGCAAACGATCCCTTTGACGACCGGCCGGCGACCAAGGAAACGGCTCCTATAGCCAGTCCGGTTTGTAGCCCGAAATAGAAAAGCCAAAACAGTGCCATGACGCAGCCGAATCCGCCGAAAAGTTGCCAATCGATAGTTGCCCCAACGTTGCCGGGGAACATCAGAGACCCCATCCACCCCAACTGCACGGCGGTCAGCGCCGCGGTGGCAACACCGAAGATCAGCGCGTACGGCAGTAGGTACGAACGCAGATTTGTGCGCAGCAAGCTAATCGCTTGATCCAGAATCTCCCGAAAGGTCAATACGCGCTCAACCGTTGACATCTAGAGTCCCCTCCACATTTGAAATGCGTTGTCTACCCAGCCCAAGGGTCACAAACAGAGCGAAGATTACGATCCCCACAGTGATCTTGACCGCCACCGGTACGTCCGGGCGCGGTGACAAGAATGTTTCGATCAAAGCCAGGAGAATCAGCCAGGGGATGCATCCGGCGACCAAGACCATCGAGTCGGTGCCGTACTCGCGCAATTGGTCCGCGCGCGGACGATCACCGAAGGCAACCAAACCACGCATCAACAGTAAACCGGCGCCGCTCGCAACGATGATGATGGTCAGTTCGAGCGGTGCATGGGCAGCCACGAACTCCGCAAGTTCCTTTTCCATGGAGTAGTGCATGGTTACCGCGAACACCGATCCCAGATGAAATCCGTTCAAGATCAAAATCCACAGTGTCAAAGCCCCCGCCAAGGCGCCACCGGCCCAGGCGGTCAACGACACCGCGATGTTGTTGGTCGCGATGGCGGACGATGACGCCTGTGGTGCGGTTGAGGTCAACGACTCGGTCCACATCTTGCCCTGCTTGAGATCTGCCACTGCCTCCGGTCCCAGGATCCAGGTCGTGAGCCCTGGCTGGGCGATGACCAGCGCGAGGCCGAAGACAGCGGCAACCACGAAGATCGCTGCCGCCACGCCGATCGTGGGTAGGTGACGGCGCAGGGTTGTTGGAAATCGCTCAAAGAAAAACAGGGCGACACCGCCTCGCGACTTGGAGGGCTGGTGTCGCAATAACTTTCGCGTACCTTCGCGGCTGAGCGCGCGCAACTTGTCAACCACGCCGGTACCGGGAAACCGGCTACGGACGAGGGCGTAATCCTGGAGAACCAAGCGATAGTCGACGGCAAGAAGTTCCAGTTCGTCGTAGCTCAGTGAGTTGATATTTTTGAGCCGCTGTTCGAACTTGAGCCACGACTCTTGGCGTCGATTTAGAAAATCCGCGTAGTTCACTCTCGGGCCATTTCTGTCGGTGGGAGGTCCGATGACGCCGCGCCTTGCTCGGTATTGGGCAGCGAATGCAAAGCCAGCCGCAAGATCTGGACCGAGTCAACTGTGTGCGCCTTGGCTGCATTGAGGAAGGTCGGGTCGTGACGATCCGCGAGCGCGACCAACTTGTGAGCCAGCGCCAGGCGCTGGCTGATTTCCATTTCCTCAGCGCGGTCGAGAAACGCCTCCGCAATGGCGATTTCGCGAGGTCCCCACCCTTTGGGCACCGACGCCAGGGTCTTGGCGGCTTTCGGCGGCGGGTCGTAAACCACCATGGTGCCGGCAAAACGATCTCCCAGTCGGCGAGCTCTTGGATCCAAAGCGAGGAAGAACGCGCCCACAAGGATGTCGGGAGTGCGAAGCATATTCCTCAGGATGTAAGACTTGATGGCTGCAGCTTCGCCGAGGTCACTCACCACACGTAGCCCGACGATTTTTTTACCCAGAGTCTTGCCGTGCCCGATGATCTCGCTAACCGCGAAATAGCCCCACTCGACTACAAAGACAAGAACGATCATAGTGGCGACAAACCAGCCGTTGTCCTCAAGATCACCGGGCAATAGAGTCGTCAGCGATCGGGCGACGACAAAGGCAAGGATCTGCGCCAAGAACAGGAACAGATAGTCGAAGAAAGCGGCTAGGGCGCGACTTCCGAGCCGAGCGATCGGTTGTTCGATTTCGATATTGTCGATTGCGAGCGTACTTTGCTCACCAGGCCGGTTGTCGAACTCCTCCACGTGCGCCGCTCCACCCCGGAAAAATCGGGACTGCGACGCCGCTGGCGCGCATGAGAATCCGGGACGGAGGCGATTGTACCGATCTCAGGCGTGTTTGGCAGCGATCGTTCGGTAGGGATTTGCTTACTCCCGATCCGAAATCTGTGCCGCCTTGGCGACCAATCCGGTGAATTCGGCGAACTTTCTGTCAGCGGCGAACTGCGGTGCCAATTCTTGCGCGTACCGCAGGACCTCTTCAAGATCGCTTCCTCTGGCCCAATACGACTTCTTGAGAATCTCGCCGAATTCGGCCACAAGTGCGGCTTGCTGCAGCCCTCTGGGAGCGACCTGCCAATTGTCCGCGATGTTCTCCTGGGCGACCGCTAGGTCTTGCTCGACGACGTTCTCAGTCGCGTTGGAGGCATAACGCACGCGCAGAGTCGCCAAGGGCCGGTCGGCCGTCGGCCGTTTGCGCAACTTGATCTCGTATAGGGCGGTGACGTGGTGTCCGGCGCCGATTTCTCCGGCGTCGACCTTGTTATTGCGGAAGTCCTCGTCGGCAATGTCACGGTTCTCGTAACCGATCAGGCGATAGCGACTCACCACTTTCGGGTCGAACTCAACCTGGATCTTGGCTTCCGAGGCGATGGTCTGCAAAGTCCCATTGAGTTCCTCGACGAAGAGCCGCCGCGCTTCCGAAAAGCTGTCGACGTAGGCGTAGCGTCCGTCGCCTTTGTCGGCGAGTTGTTCCATGAGGACGTCGTTGTAGTTGCCCATGCCGAAGCCCACGGTCGTCAGTTCGATACCTTGATCGGCTTCCCGGCCGATGCGCTTGAGGATCGAATCGGGACCGGTGCGGCCGACGTTGGCAACCCCGTCGGAGCAGAGGATGACGCGGTTGATGTCGCCTTCGCGGTAGAACTCGCGAGCGAGGTCGTAGGCGAGCACCAGGCCTTCTTCGGCATTGGTGGACCCGCCCGCTTGCAAGCGATCAATGGCGCGCTCGATACGCTCATGGTCCGAGGTTGGTTGCAGCAGGACCTCACCCTGACTGCCGTAGATGACCAGTCCGACGCGGTCTTTGGAATTGAGTTCGCCGAGCAGCAGGCGAAGCGATCTTTTGACCAGCCCCAGGCGATTCTCCTGGTTCATTGAGCCGGATACGTCGACGACGAAAATTAGGGTAGCCGGCGGGCGGTTCTCAGTGGCGACATCGCGCCCCTGGATTCCAAAGCGGAGCAGATAGTGTCTTTCGCTGTTTCCGAACAATGATGGGGCCGCTTCGGCCGACAGGGCAAAGTCCCCTTCCTCCGGTTCAGAATCCGGGTAGTCGAAGTAGTTGAGGAACTCTTCCAGCCGAATGGCGTCGGTCGGTGGCAAATGACCGCGATCGAGGTAGCTGCGCGCGACCGTGTACGAACCGGTATCGACGTCCATGCCGAAGGTCGAGAGAGCATCATCTTCGGTGTCGATGAAGGGGTTGGTGCCGTAGTGGTCGAAGAACATGTCGCCGTAGGGTTGATCGTTAGGTTCGGCGGTACCGCCGGTGCTCCCGACGTAGCCGCTTTGCGCCTCGACCCGGCCCGGCTTGGGGATCTCCTGGCGCTTTCTGGAAAAGAAATCTCGGACCCGCTTCCTGCGGCTCGACTCCACGATAACGCCCGATTCGGTGGAAACGGTATCCACTGTAGGTCGTGTCTCGCCAACGATGACGATCTCGTCGGCGAACTCGGCCGCCTCCAGTTCTTCCACAGTCGCCGTTAGGCCTTCCTGATCTGCTGGCGCGGCGGGCTGAGCGGTGGCAGGAGACAACTCGCGCAAATGGCTTCTGTCCATCTTGCGCTCGGCGATGTCCGTTTCGGCAACCGGTAAGGACGTCGGCGGCAGAGTCTTCTCCAAACCCACTGATCTGGCTCCCGTGCGCGTACGGCCTTCTTCCAGCGTTCCCAGCTCCTTTGCTTTTTTTGCCTCAGTCGCTTTAGGAGTCGCATCCTGGACGGGTGGTTTATTGTCTTTCGAATCAGGTGCAGTCCCCAGGTCGAGGTATCCAAGTGTGCTTGGTTCGTCGACCTCGCTCGAGGAAGGCTCAAAGGGCACTTCGTCGGACAACCGTCGGGCAAGGAAGCCGCCGACCACCACGGTCGCCAGCGTGGCCGCGAGAATCCAGGTGCGGGATCTATTGAACCCCCAGGTTCGTGAGCCGACAGCAAGGGCGGGGTCGTGTGGTATCTCGTTCTTGATGTCATCGAGTAAGTGGAGCGGTGGAGCTGCCGCTGAACTCTGTTCGAGAAGCCGTTCGACTTCTTCGGGCGAGAACTTTTTCTCGGTAGCGGTCATGAGGTCACCTCATCGTGGTTGAGGATGTTGGCGATTTGCTGGTGGGCGCGCTGGAGTCGCTTGCGCACACCGACTTCGGAAATGCCTTGCAGCGCTGCGATCTCTCGCACCGGCGTTTCGTGCCAGTAGCGAGCCGTGACCGCGAACTGCAAGTCCTCAGGTAGTTGAAGGATCGCTCGCTGCAATCGAAGCGAGGTTTCCTTGTCTTCTGCAGTTCTGTGCGCCGAAGGTCCGGGTGCGGTTAGGCGTTCCGGCTCCTCGAGCAGAGTGAGTCGCGGCCTTCGTACGTGACTCAGGAAAGTCGTGTGGGCAATGCGGTAGAGCCAGCTCGAGAACGCACAATCGCCGCGGAACCGGCTCAGCGAGGCCCACGCCTTGCGATAGGTCTCCTGGGTCAGGTCCGCGGCCAGGGGTTCATCGCCGTTGCAAAGGCGAAAAAGCGCCCCGTAGATGCGCTCGTAAGTGGCCTCGACAAGTTGCTCCGCGGCACCGCGATCACCCGCGGCGAGGGCTTGCCAAAGGATGGTCTCGTCCGGTCGATCGGGGGGTGCGGCGGGCTGGGTCATGGTCAAGGTCTGCGCCGTCATAGTCCTTTAGACGTAGGGAAGAGGCAAAACATAACCGACGAAAGCAGTTCGTCGTCTCGGCGGGGGCTTGGGCGTGGGGCCGGGAGCCGTCTCCGCGAGTTAAAGAGTATGGGTAGTGCTAGTGATCAGTGGTCAGTTGGCAGTGGTCAGTTGGCAGTGGTCAGTCCAATGCGCTCGAGCCAAGCCCTGCAGGGCTGACAATCTGTTTCCGGGAGGGGGGCAACTCCCGTACCTGCCGAGCCCGAAAGTGTCTTTGCGAGCGCACGACAAGGTCAGGTCTTAGGCAGAAAGCGCTCCGGCGTGAAGCGAAGCCAAGGCGAGTGCCAACGTTCGGATTCCCAACAGCGCTCGCCGCCTTTCGGCCGGCAGGTACAAAGAAAAAGATCCCGCCCCCCTCGCCCCACCCGCGGGAATGACGATAGGAAGCCGCAGAAATGACGAAGGGTCCTAAGGAACGACCCTTCCCGGAGTCCATGGTACGCCGGCCGCTTTGAGCTTGGCTTCGAGTTCAGGTAGATCCTCGGTCTGGATCTTGCCCAATGCTGCCTCAACTTCGCCAAGTTCCTCTTCCACGATTGCCGCCGATTCCTCGAGCGCCGGGGTCGGTCCGTAGGTCGAGTAGCGCACGCCGTAGTAAAGAAAATCCACACGATCATCGATCGAGGTGATGTCGAACTCGTTCAAGAACACCCGGCGCTGGTCGTTTTCAAGGTGTTTCTTGTGGTCCTGGAGCTGGTTCCAGATCATTCGTGTCGTCGCCAGCAGTTCCGGATCTACAGTGGGAGAGCGTAAGTTCAGTGTGTCCCGGATCTTTTCGACACGGCCGTTGAGTTCGGCAGTGGCAGCGACGGCGCCTTGCAAACGGCCGTAAAGGTCCGCGACTCGGCGTTGGAATGCCACCACCTGGTCCGGCGTCGCCGAACTCAAGCTGTTGGTGCGCAGGGGCACGACGTTGAAGCTTTGCGTCGGTCCGAGATCCTTAATCTCACCATTGGCTCGAATACCCAGTTGTACTGTGTAACCCCCCGGCGCTGCGAGGAGACCGCTGTGCGGGTCTCCGGGAGCGTCCTCTAGGGTCGATAGGTCGGGCAACGGTGCTGTACTTGGTTCGCGGAGATCCCAGGCGACTCGGTGAATACCTTTGGTCGCGGGGCCTTCGACAACACGCACGATCGATCCGTTAGCATCGCGCACCGTAAGTACGGCAGCCGGCTCTGTTTCACGGGCTTCCTCGTCGAGAGCTGCCCAGCCAGGGAACGCGACGTCGTCACCGGCTTCGATCTCTTTCTCCGCCTCGAGCCGCACCTCCTTGGCGGATTTGTAGTCGTCCTTGAGGTAGTAGGTAAACACGGCGCCAAAGGGAGGGTTGGGAGCGACAAAGAAGCTGTCGCCCTGCGAGGCTTTGGGGTTGCCGAAGTCGAGCGTGTTCTTAGGGATATACCAGTCGGCATCTTTGACCGCAAAGAGTGCCGCCGGTTGATCGAGAGAATCGGCGCTGAGACCGCGTAGCGGCGAGTAGTCGTCGAGGACGTAAAAGCCACGCCCGAAGGTGGCGGCCACGAGATCGTTTTCACGTTTTTGGATCGCTAGGTCACGGAACGGAATGGTGGGTGCGCTGCCGCTGAGCTTGACCCAATGATCGCCGCCATCAACGCTGGTGAAGACGCCAAACTCGGTCCCGAGAAACAGAAGATCGGCATTCACATGATCTTGCACCAGCCGCCAAACCAGGTGCCGCTCGGGCAGGTCGCCGACGATGCTGCGCCAGCTTCTTCCACGATCGATGGATTTGTAGACGTAGGGTGCGAAGTCGCCGTTCTTGTGGTCGTCAAAAACAGCATAGACGGTGTCGACATCGTGCAAGTCGGCTTTGATGTCGTTGATGAAGGCAGTCTCGGACAAGCCAGGTAGCGAGCCGGCTTCTACTGCGCGCCAATTGGAGCCGCCGTCTTCGCTGACTTGGATCAACCCATCGTCGGTGCCGGCGTAGAGCAAGTTCTCGTCAAGTGGCGACTCGCCGAGCGATGTGATGGTGTTGTACATCGACATCGCATAGAGATCCCAGACCGCGTCGAAGCTGCGCGTGCGGCCACCGATGGGCAGTTCCAATCGGTTCTGGTTGCGGGTCAGATCGCCGGAGATCGCGGTCCAACTGTCGCCGTGGTTGTCGCTGCGCCACACCCGCTGGCTGGCGTAGTAGATGCGGGCTGGGTCGTGAGCCGAAATCAAGATCGGCGCATCCCAGTTGTAGCGTTCGAGCGCGGCGCCTTTTTCCGGCTGGGGACGAATGTAGGTGATCTCACCGGTGGGGCGATCGAAACGGGTAAGGTTTCCTTCCTGCCATTCGGAATAGATGATGTCCGGATTAGTCGGGTCGATGGCGGGCTGGTGGCCGTCGCCAAAAAGAGTGATCGACCAGTCGGAGTTGCGGATGCCGTGAATGTTGTCGGTCCGCGAGGGGCCGTACTGAGTGTTGTTGTCCTGAGTGCCACCAACGATGTTGTAGAACGGCTCGTCATAGTCCACCGCGACCTTGTAGAACTGGGTTAGGGGAAGGTTGGAAACGAACTTCCAGGTCTCACCCAAGTCCCAGGACTCGTAGATGCCGCCGTCGCATCCCACTAACAGATAGTCGGGGTCATTGGGATTGAAGGCCATGGCGTGGTTGTCGACATGTTTGGACGGCCGGTTGATCGAGCGGAAGCTGGCGCCACCGTCTTCGGTCACGCGCAACTGCACGTCGGAGTAGTAGACGCGGTCCATCTTGTGCGGACTGGCCCAAAGCTCCTGGTAGTAGTGCGGTCCGGTTCCGCCGGCAATCTGCTCGCTCATCTGTTCCCAGGTTTCACCGAAATTTTCCGTACGCAGGAACGCTCCCTTGCGGTGGGGGAGTTCGACTGTGGCGTAGACAACATTCGGTTGCTGGGGCGAAATGGCAAGGCCGATCCTGCCCATGTCGGTCTCGGGAAGTCCTTCGGTGACCTCACGCCAGGTGGCTCCACCGTCGGTCGATTTGTGAATCCCAGACTCAGGACCACCGTTGACCAGGGCGGCGACGGTGCGATGGTGCTCGTGCGTGGTGGCGAGTAGGACATCGGAGTTCTCCGGATGCATGACGACATCGTTGACTCCGGTGAAGTCTCCGCCGCTCAAGATGTTGTTCCAGGTCGCACCCCCGTCGGCGGACTTGAACAACCCTCGTTCGCCGCCCGGTGACCACAGTGGACCTTGGGAGGCGACAAAGATGGTGTTGGGATCTTCCGGGTGCACGATGATGCGGCCGATGTGCTGTGAGTCGTTGAGTCCCAAATTCTCCCAAGTCTTTCCGCCGTCGCGGCTGCGGTAGACCCCGTCTCCATAGCCGACGTGACGACCGTTGACGTTCTCGCCTGAGCCAACCCAGATCGTCGCCGTATTGTGCGGATCGACGACGACTGTGCCGATCGAGTATGAACCCTGGCCTTCAAATACGGATTCCCAGGTGGTTCCGGCGTTTGTGGTCTTCCAGACGCCGCCGGAACCGACGCCGACGTACCAGGTCGATTGGTCCGTGGGGTCTATGGCGATATCGGCGATGCGTCCGGACATCAAAGCCGGGCCGATTCCACGAAGTTCGAGGCCAGCGAGGGTTTCTTGTGTTAGCCAGTAACCCTCGGAAGCTTCTTGGTCATCGGCTCTCAGTCCGACGGAAGGGCTGACAAGCAGGGCAGTGGCAAGAACAATAGCGACTTCAACACGTCGAAGGTTGGCCATCGGTTACTCCTTGTTCTGAGGGCAGGTAGAGAAACGGACAATTCGGCTGGCGGAGGGTATCAGCAGCCCACAGCGGATTTTGTGAAGATCGGTTGCAGACCGACGGCGGCTACCCTGCGACGCCGAGACCCAGCAATTCGCGCACGGTCAATTCGAGCCGGGTTAAACCGCCGTTGAGGCCGACCTCAATCGCTTCCTCTGGCGGCGCTTGATCGATCCATGCGGCCTTGAGGGCGAGCAGAGCGCCGACGCGATTACCGCTACGGCAATGAATGGCGACGTTGCCCGCGCTCGCATCCATGGCGTCGGCAAGGATCTGAACATGCTCCATGGTCAGGTCGTCGGCGCCACCGACCGGAATCTGTACGTAGGTCATACCCAGGGCTTCAGCTTCCGCGATCTCCGCGGAAAAATCGTCCTCGTCGTGGAGACGGGTGTTGATGATAGTGGTGTAACCGCTGGCAGCGAGCGCACGAACCTGCTCGATGCTCGGCTGGCCGCCGCTGAGGACTCCCGGCAGCGGCGCTGTTGCGTTGGGCAGTAGTTCTGGCGTAGTGGCGGGGTCGACGGGGATCTGAACGCTTTGCTCAACGACGACTTGCGGAGTCACCGACTCCGGTACCGGGGCTTCGGCGCCCAAACATCCGACCAAAAGTGCCGCGGCAAACAACAACGTGCCGAGGGGGGTTCCTGGTTGAGCGAATCTAGATTGGTTCCGTTGTAGTTTCATGGTTGCCCTCCGTAGTCGCGTCCCTGCTACCTTATCGCTAACCCGATCACTGTTCTCAGCATCTCGAAATCGAAGGAAACGGTTTTACTGAGCGCCTTGAAAAGCGCCTCGTTCGAAGTCGCTTCCGCAATCGGCGTCAAGACCGGAGACGGAGCCTGTGGCGACAAATTCTTCCATCAGGCCCTGCACGCAGCCGGGAGCGATGCCGGAGTGGCCCTCGTCGTTGAGCACCAAGTGGAGGCTATTGCTGAGGTTCTCGGTAGCTTCCATGGCGAGATAGTACGGGGTCACCGGATCTGCCGAACCGGAGATCAGCATTGTCGGGACGTCCGAGCGCACCGGCTGGCGGTAGTCGTTTGGGATCACGCCTCTCGGCCATTTTGAGCAGGCCTCGATGGTATTGATGGCGAAAGCGTCACCGACGGAGGTGTTTTCGGCGAGGAGGCGCGCGTCTCGAAGGTCAAAGAAGGGCGCGTCCTCGGCGCAGACCACGGACAGGGTCATGCCGAAATCCAGGCGCGCCAGTTGAGTAACGAGCTGCGTGGCTATCTGCAAGGCGGTCGAAAACTCGTTTTGCGATGCTTGCTCGATGACCAGAGGGATGGTGTTCGCAGATTGGCGAGCGTAGAGCAGATAGTGGACGATGCCCGCGAGCATCTGGCGGCCGACCTCGACTTCCTCAACGGTCTGCGTCGCTGGATGGGTGATTGACACAGCCTGCGGTTCCGAAGCCAGGCGGGCGAGAGTAGCCTGGTACTTGTCATTCAAATCGGGGAAAGTGCGAGAGCAAGCCTCGTTATGACGGCAGTCGTCCAGCACTTCGTCGAGAGCGATTTGACTCGAGCGTGCGAAGTGGAGCGGGACATTGAGGGTGGTTCCACCGACACCGCGCAAGATCATGCTTCGTATGCTTCGAGGATGGCGGCGCGCGTACTCGAGCGCGACACGGGTCCCGTAGGAGCCACCCCAAAGATTGAACTGCTCGGCGCCGAGTGCCGTGCGCACCGCTTCCAAATCTTCGACGGCGATGGTTGTCGTGTACTGGGTCAGGTCGGCATCCAGGTTCGCGGCGCATTTCTCAAGTCCCTGGAACTCGAATGTGAGTACCAGGCGCATGGTGTCGGCAAAGGTTTCCGGGTCGCAACGCAGCGGATTGGAACGGCCGGTGCCCCGTTGGTCGACGAAGACGAGATCGCGATTCTTCCAGCCGCGAAAGTTGGAGAAAGGTACGGCGAGATCGGTGGCCGCTCCCCCCGGTCCACCGTGCAGAAAGACCATCGGGTCCGCCACACGCGGTTCCTCGACCGCCGGTAAGACAAGGATGTTGAGGGCGATTTGACGACCGTCGGAGAGATCGCGGTTCTCGGGAACGGTGAGGGTGGCGCACTGTGCCGAACCGACGACGCCGGGCGGAGAACAATCTTGGAGGTCGAGCTGGCCGGTGGCTGACGCCGGGGCCTCTCCGGCGCCGACAAACGGACTCATCGCGAGCAGCAGCGATATTGCTCCTAGGGACTCGATGGTTTTGCGGATGCACTTCATGACGGGTCTCCTTCATTTGAGGTGGTACCTTGTTTTGTTGCGATTCGCTTGGCCAATTTCTTGGCCGCATCGGGGTCTGGTTGGGCGGCACCGTCGACACCGAGGCAGAGCAAATAGGTCTCGACCAGTTGCCCGATCAATGCGGTGTGGCTGACGTCGACCGGTGCCAGCCTGGGCCGCGCGTAGATGAGAACCTCGCGTAGCGTAGATGAGACGATGGTCGTAGCCAGCCGGATCGATCCTTCAGGATCTTTGGCGTCGATCGCATCTCGCCAGCACATCAGCGAGTCGACAATGAGGCGATAGATCTCGGTGTTGATGCGTTCGGATGCCTCAGATATCCATTGCGAGTTGCCTAGCCTGGCCTGCAGGGAAAGCGTGCGCAGAACGCCTTGGTGCTCGCGATAGTGCGCGGCGGTACCGGTGACCACTGCGCGCACGAAGTCCTCAGCACACACGTTCCGCCAGTTCAGGTTGTGCAGGATGCCGTAAAAGAACTCGAGAGTTCCTTCGAGCGAGCGCAACTGCAGGGTACGGAAAAGAGCATCTTTGTTTCTAAACCTGGAATAGAACGCTCCGACCGAGGTGCCGGCCCGGTCCACGATCTGCTGCACGGTGGCGTCATCAAAGGTTCCTTCGTTGAGGAGATCTTCCGCCGCCCGCAGCATGCGGTCGAGGTTCTCAGCACTCCGTTGTTGCTGCGGAAGTTGTAAGTCGGTCGCGATGGGCATGAGTTCCAATTAAAACAGAATCAGTATTCTGTTTTCTACGAAGACTGCTTCAAAAAAGTTTCAGCACTTCGCAAAAGGGGAATCAGGCTGGTGGAAGGGGTAGTTGTGGCCCCCAGTTGGGTCGCACGTAGACGACCGGTAGGCCATGTCGAATCAGATTCCGCGTGCTGGGGTTGGGTCGCTCCGGCAACTCTTCGTCGGTCTCCGACACCACTTGCTCGACTCCCATCCCCAGAGCGTCTTCGATGCGGTGGCGGATGAGGGCCGACTGAGCCCCGCGTCGTCGGAACTCCGGCAAGGTGGCGCCGAAGTTGAGCGCGGCACGACGGCGGTTGAGATAAAGAGCTCCGGTGGCCGCTGGCTGGTCGGCTACGATGGCCAGGTACAGCTTCCACTGAGGACGTGCGGCAAGCGCCGCGAGCCAGGGTACGCAGGGTGCGGGGAAGTCAAAAGCCTGGGTCACGATCTCGGCCCAAACTGCAGCTTCATTCTGCTGGACCTTCCGTACGGTGAGGTCTTCGGGAGGCGCAGTCGACTCCACAGCCGACCAAAGAGTCCGATCTAGAACATGCTTGGCCCAGCCACGTAGGGCCACGATCGGGCTGCGGCAGCGGCTGAAATCGATGTTCTTCGCTGCAGGTGGAGTCTGCACCATCCAGCGGGTGATCTGCAGTCGGTGGAAGTGCCTCTCGATTTCGACCGCCTCATCAGCGGATAGGGGCCTCCTCAACATGACCCGGTTGAAGAAGGGATGGTTCTCGCGTGGGCTCGCCAGTCGCAACCCAAACGGGAGGTCGATGGCTTCGAGGGCGAGTTGCCCTGCGACCTGCGGTGATGCCGCGGCGTAGAAATCGGCGTACATCGCCCGTTCCAACCGCTCAAGATCGGCGATTTGGGAATCCGCCAGGGTCATCGTGAACGCCGTTACGACCTAGGCTAGCGATCTGATATCTATGGATCTGATATCTATGGATGTCAAATTTGGGGATCTCAAATCTGGGGATCTCAATATCTAGGCTGGGAATCTCAGTTTTCGGAATCCGAACTCTGGCTCAGGCCTCGATAGAGCAAGCTGAGGTAACGCTCGGCGGTGATGAAGGTGCTCCACGCCTCGTCGAATGCGGCCGTCGGTTTGGCGTCAACGACTTCTTCGAACGATTTGTCTTCGGCGATGAGCGCCGCGACGGCGTCGCGGGTGGTGCTCAGCATCTCGACGTACGCGCCCATCTGTTCGCAGTCCAGCAGCGGTCCGTGGCCCGAGATGATTTTGGTTCCCTCTCCGCACATCTCAAGGACGCGGCGGTTGGCGTCTACGTAACCGTCGACCGTGCCGCCGTTATCAAGGTCGATGAACGGATAGGTACCATAGAAAACTAGGTCTCCGGCATGAATGACGTTGGCGTTCTTGAAGTGGACGACGGCATCGCCATCGGTGTGGGCGGGATCTACGTAGAAGACGTCAATGTCTTCACCGTTGAGATGCAGACCCACGTCGGTCGAAAACGTGACCACTGGCAGCCCCTGCGGTTGCAGAGCCGGGTTGCGCATGTTGAAAAACGGCACAACCTGTTCGACAGTGAGCCGTTCGCGGACGTTTTCGTGGGCGATGATGATGGATCCGGATTGGCCGAACAGCTCATTGCCACCAGTGTGGTCGGCGTGAAAGTGGGTATTGATGAGGAAAATCCGATCGGTAGCTTCGGCACCTACTAAGGCATGGATCTCATCCAAGATTGCGCCGTAAACCGGGGCCATCTGGTCGTCGACAAGAACCACTGCGTCATCGCCGACGAGGAGTCCGAGATTTCCACCTTGTCCGGTGATCATGTAGAGGTTGTCGGTGATCGCCTGGGACGTGACAGCCGGTTGCTCTGCTTGTTGCTGGGCGGAGGTAAGTGCAGCAAACAGGGTCAGGACCAGAAAGTACGCCGCACACTGGCGGAAAAAGTTCAGTTGGGTCATCGAATTTCTCCTCTCTGCGATTTCGCCGCTCAGGAAGCTAACACAGCGAATGCCTGCTCTTTTGCAGAGGTGTATCGCGCATCTTTGGCACATTCGAAACTAGAAATGAAGCTAAATGGCCATCAAGACGCACTTGACCGGCAGGTCGGTGGCGGCTCGAAGCACTTCTGAATACCACGACATCTGCAGGCCATAGCGCTCCGGGATCGGATTCCCCGGCAGAAGGTCGGTCTTGAAGTCGATCAAAGTGACCGTTCCCCGAGCGACGAAGAACAGATCGATGACGCCGTCAAGGATTTCGCCACTTGGGAGGCGGTGCAGGAAGGGGTACTCGCGCTCGAGACGCTCCGCTTTTGATGCCTCTTCGAGCAGGGGGTGGGCGAGAGCGGCCTCAACTGCGACCATGGCCGCCGCAGCTTCGCCAACCGTGGCCTGGTGGATTCGCCGGTAGAAATCAGCGGCGGCTTCGAGACGGCGCGGCTCACCGTCCAGGCTGACCTGGCTCAAGATCGAGTGGGTCAAGGTTCCGAAGCGTCGTCCTTGCGGCCGCTCTCCGGGTTGCCGGGCGTGCTGGACCTCGGGAGTCACGAGCGCCTCTTGAGGGAGAACCGGCAAACGATCGACCTCCGATACGGGAATAACGGTGCGGGAGGGTCGGCTGCCCGACTCGATCCAGGATCTTCGGCGCTGCCTCCACGCTTCGTACTCTTTCCGGCCGCCATCGCCGTCCTGCGGCTCGGCGAGAAGATTCTTGTGTACCAGGCCGAAGTTGCTGGGAGCGTCGAGGTTGAGTGCCGCCGGATCCCACCACACGACTTGGTGGTTGCCGATCTGTGGTTTGTGCAGCCCCGGGCGTACCGAATGATCGTCACGGCCATCCATGTCGACTGGGCGCTCCAAGACACTCGACGAGCCAAAGCGAGGGCACTTGTCGGCCACCACGGGAAGATGGAAGCGCTCGCGCTTCGGATAGACGGCAGAGTAAAGAGGAGCTAGCCAACCTTGGCTGGGAAAGAAGTTCCCATTGCGGTCGAGGTCGCCGACCGCCGGTACCACCAACAAGTCGCGGGCTCGAGTGGCGGCAACATAGGCGACGCGCACCGCCTCAGCCCGATCTCGCGTGTGTTCGACCTCTTGCCTTTCGAGGAGATCGTGAGGGGCAAGGCCAAGAATTCTTTGGGCGCACAGCCCCATCTCCGCGTCGACCGCCAGGGATGGTGCTTTGGTGGCGTTGGTGGTGGGGTCAGCGAGGATCACGACCGGAAACTCAAGGCCTTTGGCGCTGTGTAGGGTCATGACGCGGACCCCTTCATCGGTTTCTTCGATGATTGCCGGCTGACGGGTGGAAAAGCTCTCTGATTCACGCACCAGGTATTCGACGAAACCGCGAAAGGAACTGCCGTCCCGCCGTTCCCAGGCGCGCGCTACGCCGACTAGGTGGTTGATGTTGGCCAGCACCTGGCGCCCGGCGGGACGGAGGACAAACCCCGCATGGGCGCGCGTCTCGCGTAGCAGGTTGCCGATGGTGGTGGCGATTCGAATCCTGTTGCGCTGCCGATGGGCCGCGGCCAAGACGTCGAGTGCGGACGCGACATCGGCAAAGCGGGCGTCGTCAATGCGGGCGGCCAGCGGGTCGAGCTTGCCCCCATGCTCACGGTAGAGAAAGAGCTGTTCATCCGGCAGAGCGAACAAAGATCCCTTGAGCGTCGCGTAGACCGAGAGTTCGTCGCTCGGCCACTCGATAGCCATCAACGCCGTGCGCAGCGTTTCGATTTCCTCGCGGTGATGCAGAGAACGCCCGCCGACGAGCATGTGGGGGAGGCCGCGTGACTCGAGGGCGCGTACATAGCCGTTGGTGATATCGGTTTTCCAGCCGACAAATCGACGAAAGAGCAGACAGATATGCCGAGGTCGAATCGCGACGGACTTGCCGCTGGCGGGGTCTTCGATGGTCCAGCCGGATTCCTCCACCAACCATTGAATGAAGGCGGCAGTCGTATCCGGGAGGGAAGCTTCGACGGCGCTTTTGGCGAGCGAATAGCGCCCGTAAGGGCGCGGCACGGGCAGAGCGATTACCGAAGGTTGGGCGGCCGATCCGCGGTCGGCGTCGCCATCTCGATCGCGCACCGGGAGGAGTGGGACATATTGCGCCTGCCCTGCCTCATGATCTTCGTGCATGGCGGTCGCGAATGCTGCGTTGACTGTTTGCTGTAGTGACTGGAGCGAACGGAAGCTGCGGGAGAGGTAGAGCCTCTCGACTCCGCGCGCCAGCAAGTAATCCTGAATCTGCTGGTAGAAGCGGACATCGGCGCGACGAAATCGATAAATGGACTGTTTGGGGTCGCCAACCAAGAACAGTTTGCCGGCCTCCGGGGTTACCTGCCGCCAGTCGCGAACGCTGGCGTCGTCGGCGGTGAGCAGGAGGAGGATGGCGGCCTGAATCGGGTCGGTGTCCTGGAACTCGTCGACGAAGATGTACTTGTATTGGCGCTGAAGATGGGCGCGTACATCTTGGTCGCGAGTCAGCAGATCGCGGGTCTGCAGCAGCAAGTCAGCGAAATCGAGCCCGCCAAGTTGCCTTTTGGCGTGGTCGTAGGCGTCCATCAGCGGCGCCAGTTCGGAGTGAAGAGCCGCTGCAAGGTCGGCGTCGGAGCGCTGCGCGAACTCGTCCAACTCGACAGTCAGCGAGTGCTTGGCGGCGAGCATGTCGCCACGCAGAACCTCATGGGTGTAGTGATCGCCGCGGCCCTTCCAGCGATTGCCCGACAGTTCTCTTTGAACAGCTCCAAGGCGCGCTTCCAGTTCTGGATAGATTCGGGCACCTTCGCTTTCCGTCCTCAACACCCAGTCGGCGAGGTCGCGGACCGGAGCCAAGGAGCGAAACAGGGGGTCGGATTGCCCTCCGCCTTCCGACATCGCCGCGATTTCCAGAGTCCGGTCGGTGAGTCGATCGATTTCGACAGCTAGGTCGATCTCCGGCCGTTGCCAAGGGGCGTCGAAATCCCTCCAGTCGAGCAGCATGAGAGCGGCCCTGCGCAATCGCTCTAAAGGCGGCTCCGAGAGCCAGGCCGGCGCGTGCGCGAGTCGAGCGAGAGTCCGCTGCAACGCCGGTGACGGATCGCCGAGTTGCTCTTGGATCCATCGGCGAAAAACCTGTTCGTGCAGCACATCCGCTTGTTCTCGATCCAGTTCAACGAAGTTGGGGTCGATGCCGGCGGCGATCGGTCGTTGATGAAGAATCTCAGCGCAGAAGGAGTGAATGGTGCCGATGGTTGCCTCCTCGAGGCGCGCCAGCGAACGGTCCACGTGGCGGTACTGGGCCGAGGTGGGGTCGAGGTCGGACCGCGCCTGTTCGAGTTCGACTCGCAGCTTGAGTTTCAGCTCCCCCGCGGCCTTGCGAGTGAAAGTGACGGCAACGATCTCGTGGACTTCTGCCTCTCCATCCGCGAGTACGGCAACCAGCCTCTTGATGAGCGCGGTGGTCTTACCCGTGCCGGCGGCGGCCTCGACGACGAACGACGTTCCGAGGTCGGTGGAGATCCGCTGCCGCGCGACCGCATCCTGTTTCTCCAGATCAGTGAAGTTGGGTGTCTGGGTCACTCCATGTTCCTCATGTGTGTGAGGTCGGCCAATCGCTTTTGGGTAGCAGCGGTACGCGCCTTAATGGCGATGCGAAGTTCCTCATGAGGGCCGCAAACCGAGCGGTAATCGCAATAAGTGCAGGCACCTGAGCGGGGAGCCGCGGGGAGGAAGCCGGTTTCGATCGCCTGATCCACAGTGTCTAAAACCGTCGCCAGGGACTGCCGTTGGTACTCACCGGTGGGAACGGTGAGACTGCTGTAGCGGCCCCGGCGGGTCGAGTACCAGAGCCGTCCTTCGGTCACTTTTTCGCCTAGAAGTTGTTCTGCGGCAAAAGCGTAGATGAGGGGTTGCAGCGCCTCGCCGCCACCGACGGTGAGGCTACGCGTGTCGATGGGTTTGCCGGTCTTGTGGTCGGTAACCCGGTATCCCCCGGCCTGCGCTTTTTCGACCATGTCAATGGAGCCCTTGGCGAGTAAGCGATCCAGAATCTCGACCGGTTGGTCGCGACTGGCGGGATCGTGTTCGCCGTCAATCGGCAAACCAAACGACAGCTCGACGTTGTTGGGAACGTAGTCGGAGTCGGAAAGAAGTTGGCGAAGCCAACCACGCAGATCGGTGCGGATGCCTTCGATCTCGCCGTTGAAGACCGCCGGCAGTGCTGGCCGAAGCTCCTGGGTGTATTCCTCCGCGACTGCCTTGATGGCGTTGTCGAGGGCTTGCAGGAGTTCGTCGGCGCGCTCGGTGGAGAATTCGAGCCCCGCCTCGGCTGTGAGGTCGCGAAGAAAGCGAAACTGGACGGAGTGGTAGAAGCTCCCGCGAGTCAAAGGGTCCATTTGCTCGAGATCGCGAGTCTCCTCACGTTTGCGCAGCCGTAGGACACCTTGAAGATAGAAGCGGTAGGGACAGATGGCAAAGTGCTGAAGAGCCGTTGGTGAATAGCGCCGCGAACGCAGTCGATAGGCTGCCAGACGAGCGAGGCTTTCGTCGTCGGGGTCGACCAGGCCGTCTGCGTTGGACAGGAAGTTGAGCCACCTGCGTCCGCGTGTCCGCAGTGACCGCTCCAGATTGGGGTTGGTGCTCAAAAGATAGTTGAGTTGGCCCATTTGCGAGGAACTGTCGGAGAGCAGCGGAGTCGTTCGCGTAATGTCGTACTCGGCGGCGTCGATGGCCACGCTCGGATCGACGCCAGCCTCTCCGGCGATGCTCAGGTCGGTGAGAAGGTCGACACGATCGTAGGCCGCAGAAACCGCGTCGAAGGCGTAGAACGAAGGCACTCGTGCTCGGCCTGTAAGCCCATCCCAAGTTGGATAGGAAATTACTAGTCGACTCTTCGCTGCTGCGACTGCGGTCTGCAGCCGCAAGCGCTCGGAAGCGATGCGTTCGGCATTGGTAGCAAGATTCGCATCGACGTTTCGCCGGGCCTCGTCAAGGAGCAGTGGATCTTCGCGGACCTTGCGCGGAAAGATCCCTTCAGCCAGGCCGCAAACCAGCACCGTGTCGAAGCACAGCCCGCGAAATTCCTCTGGAGTGCCAACGAAAACTTTGCCATAGGGGGAGCCCGGTGGCTTGATGCGCAGATCGTTTAGATGCTGCTGTAAAAGTTGATGAATCTCGGCGAGACTCATCTCACCGACGCCCGCCATCGGCCTGAGGTCTGCGAGCAGCGACAGGACCCGTTGCGGATGGCGCAGAGCGGTTCGTGCGAGATCCTCGAGAAGAGGTATCCAATCGCCGATGTCTGCCCTCGAGGGTAGGGTCGAGAGGCGTTGAATCAACGGCAGAGCGAACGTTTGCAAATCGCGGACTTGCTCAAGAGTCGACTGGAGAGCCGCGGCACGCGGCCCATCCTCGATCGATGCGTGGCTCAACTGGAGTTGCAGTTCCCGTTCGAGGCCGGCCAACCTCTCGCGCCAACGATCCAGTCCCCCGATGACCGATGCCTCGACCAGCAAGCGCTCCCACCGGCGCGGAAAAACCGGTCGAGTTGGGGGTTCTTCGCCAACTTTACTGACCGCGGTGGGGGCGCCATTCGATTCGGTTTTCGGTGCGGTGAGGCCGAGGCTCAGTTGCGCGCTGTCGAGGTCGAGACTGTCGTCGACATTGACCTGCGGAACGGCTTGGTCACCGCCGATGACCCAAACATCCTTATCCTGTGGAACGAACGATGGGACTTGTCCCAATGACAGGTACTCGGCGAATCGGTTCGCTGAATACTCCTCGTGTCTGCACTTGAGGAGGGCGAGGAACGCACGGCCGGTGGGATCGGGGCGCAAGACGCCACGGCTGAAGTGCGCTGGAATGTCAGCGCGGGAAAACGCCTCCTCCAACACCGGCTGGTAGATGTCAGGAGTTCGCACGACGACACCGAAGCGGTCGTAGCTTTGGCCCGCTTCAGCCTGGAGTTGAATGCGACGGACCAGCTCGAGTGCTTCACGATCTTCTCCCTCCGCAGCGACGATTTCGAAGCTGTCGTCGACCTCTGCTTTTGTCTGCGCTCGTTCACCGCCCGCAAATAAGCGGGAACGCAAACGGTCGAGTCCTTTGTCCGAAGTGGCTTTCTCTTGCCCGGTCGTCGGTTCGGCGATCTCGTCGGCGTCGCCCCAAGCTCTGCGCAAGCGCTGCAACGTTGCTTCATCGCGATCCAGTGCGATTGCGCGGCAATCCACTCCAACGGTAGCCAGTCGGTGCAGGAACTTAACTTCCAGTGTGCTGGTGACCGGGTGATCGAAAAGGACCAATCGATCGATTGTGGGCTCACCCTGGCCAAGTACGGTGATGGCGCGATCGAGCACATCAGCCGAGTCGGCGATATGGGCTTCACGGAGGGCCTCATCGTAGGCTCGAGAGATCTTGTCGATATCGCTTCCCACCGGCGCGACATGCGCCAATCGCCGCCGATCGACATCTTGGTGTTTGGTCTCGGATAGCGTCGCCGCCAAACGACTCGCCATGCCGTGCGCCTTTCCGATCGCTGCCAGGTGGATCAGGTCGCTATGGGCCTCGGAGAGACCCCGCAAAACCGCGGCTTCGATGCCCAGTTGTGTTGCCGGAACGAACCCTGAGAGCGTGAGTTGGGAGGTAGCAATGTGCTGCGCACATTGCAGCAGAGTGCCGCGCTCGACCCCCAAAGCTGTGGCGGTCTGCGACCCGTCCTCCACGAGGTCAGCGGAGGCACGGTCGAGCAAGTAATAGAGCAGTCGATTTGCGGCGTCGCGATGCCTGGCAACAATCCAAGTCTTGTCCAGGCTGGTATCAGCCAGCTCCGTCGCCGCAAGTTCGCGTAGAGCCAAATTGGTTGAGGCGGTGAGAATCCGTGGGCGCGGCATGAGCAAGGGTCACTAGAATAGTGGCACGGCGTCGGATCTACAGCCATTTGTTCCATTTGGTTTGGTCTGCGCCGTCGCCGATAATGTTTCGGAGTTTCTTGCTGCAACTACAACGTCTGCTCTTTCATGGTCAAAATCCACCATCGGCCGAAAGATCTTGAGGGCCTCTATCAGTTGGCTTTGCGCTTAGTAAAAGCGCAAAGTCACGAAGAACTCCTGACCGCGATCGCCGAAGAAACCATGAAGACCTTGCGTGCCGACCGAGGATTTTTGCTTTTGGGCGCTTCGGGCGAGACTCCACGGGTGGTGCGTTCATGGGGTGGCGAGGCCGAGGACGATGACATGAGTCGAACCATCATCGATCACGTCATGGAGCAAGGGGAGCCGATCTTGATTCAGGACGCGTTGGAGGACGACCAGTTTTCCGGCCAGGAGAGCGTTCAAAGGTTGGGGATTCGAGCGGTCTTGGCAGCGCCTCTTAAGTTTGGTGAGGAAGTGCGCGGCGCCTTCTATTTGGAGACGACACCCGATTTGCGCATCTACGCCGAAGAAGAGTTGGACCTTTTCCAGCGCATTTTGGACCTCGCTTCCGAGGCGCTCGAATCAGTCACGCGAAGGCTGATGTTGGAGCAGCGCAGTACGGCGTTGGAGCGGGACCTCCGCGCTCGACATCAGTTTTCGGGCATCGTGACGAGTCACTCCACCATGTTTCAGGTTCTTGAGACCCTCGGCCAAGTGGCGACCACCGAGTTGCCGATCTTAATTCAAGGAGAGAGCGGCACCGGTAAGGAGCTTTTGGCGCGTGCTGTCTACGTCAATAGTCGTCGATCGGAAAACGCGTTTCAGACCATCAATTGTGCCGCGATCTCACCGACTTTGATTGAGAGCGAGCTGTTCGGCCACGTCAAGGGCGCTTTTACCGGCGCAGTCCAGGACAAGCGAGGCATGATCGCCGAGGCCGATGGCGGCACCGTCTTTTTGGATGAAGTAGGGGAACTGCCTCTCGACCTGCAGGCCAAGTTGCTGCGGACTCTGCAATTCGGCGAAGTTCAACGAGTGGGCAGCGCTCGCCCGGAGATGGTCAATGTTCGATTCGTTGCCGCCACCAACAAAGTGCTTGCCGACGAGGTCGCCGCCAAGCGCTTCCGCGAAGACCTCTACTTTCGGCTCAACGCGGTCTTGCTTGAGATTCCGCCACTGCGAGAGCGCAGAGAGGACATTCTGTTGTTGTTCGAGCATTTCGTGCGACGAGAATGCGAACGGTACGAGTGGCCAGTTCCCAAGGTTGCGGACGGTGTGCGCCGGGCGCTTGCCGAATATTCCTGGCCTGGCAACGTACGCCAACTGGAAAATGAAACCCACCGCATGCTCGCGCTGTCCGCGCGCAACGGCGAAGTCACCCCGCAACACCTATCTCGACAACTGCGTCATGCCGGGGGGATCGAGGACAACCTGCCGACGCTCGAGGAGATGGAGAAGCGAGTAGTTGAAAGCCACCTCCGGGCCGCTCAAGGAAACAAGTCGAAAGCGGCCCGGACTCTTGGCATCAGCCGCGAAGGTCTGCGCAAGAAGCTGGCTCGTTGGGCCAAGTCGTAAGCGTCGTCACGCGACTGTTTCGGCCAAGCTCCTGTTCCGAACGAGTTGGCCAATCGCCCAAAACAGTTTCGATTCATCAGAATTGATCCGACAACTATGTTGGCGCATGGTGTGTTGCACTGCCTTGCGCCGCCAACTTTATTGGCTTTTCACATATCGAGATCTGTGAAGGGATCCGTTATAGCGAAGAAGAATAAATGCTAAGTGTTGTTTTCATTGATCTTGTGTAGTCTTCAATGCGCCGAAATATTTGGCACCACTCATGCAGTAAATAAGGAACCGAGGCGGGCGAAACCCGTGTTTGGCTGGCACGGTAGGAACTCCGACGGTGGGCTCGCCCCCGCACACACACGAGTCCACTGTCCCCCAACTCGGAACCCGGCCCCCCTAAAGGGGCCGGGGTCTTTTTTTGGCGCGATTGCCCCTCAGCCGCCAACCCAAATAGACAAACTGAGCTGCTAGGCAGCCGAGATCGAGGTCAAAATTCTGCCCTGAAGAATGGCTTTGTCGCCTGGCGGGAGTTCGAGCAGGGCGTCCATTCCCGCAAACGCTGCCAGGTCGTGCGAGCCCAACGGTCGTTTTGCGGCGGCGAAGACACTACCGTCACGCCGCTCAATCTTGGCTGGCAGATATCGCCAGCGGCTGCGGTGGGGGTGAATCGTCGAAGTGACGGCAACGTCCCGACAATGTGCAGTCCATGGGGTTTCGGCGCCAGCAAGGGCCGCGAGCAGCGGAACGGCAAAACGCTGGAAGGCAACCCAAACGGCGGCCGGGTTGCCAGGGAGCGCAAGCAGCCACTGACGGCTTCGACGGGCGATAAAAACCGGCTTGCCCGGCTGCATAGCGATACCGTGCACCAGCGGTTCGAATCCGGCCGCAACCGCGCTCTTGGGGACCAGATCGTAGCTTCCAGCCGAGACGCCGCCGGAAGTGATGACGATGTCGTGGTCTGCTCGCTGCAAAGCACCCCGCAGGTTCGACTCGTCGTCGTCGACGATTCCCAGATTCTCTGCAGCGGCGCCCCTGCGCCGGCAAGCGGCGAGGACCATGGGTGTGTGGGAGTCATAGATGAGGCTTGCATCAAGCTCCCCGTTTTCAGGGGAGGGATCGACGACTTCGTCGCCGGTGGTGAAAAAGCCGATCCTTGGGCATGGCGCGACCGCGACGCTGGCCAGTCCATGGGATGCGGCAACCCCAAGATGGACGGGATCCAGGATGACGCCGGGATGAACGACCGTGTCGCCGCGAGCGTGGAGCTCGGCCTGGCGGCGAATATGAGCCCACACTCTGACCGGCTTGATTACCGAGATCAGGCCCGCTTCTTTTTCGACTTGTTCGACTGGAACCACACGATCTGCCCCCCGAGGTACACAACCCCCGGTCATGATCGCGACGGCGTCACCTCGCTTGACTTCGACCTTCGGCTCGGCCCCCGCTGCGATCTCGCCGATGACGTTCAAGGTCGCGCCGGCGTCTAGATCGCCCTGGTAGGCGTAGCCATCCATGGCGGAGATGTCAGCGCGAGGCAGATCGGATTGTGCGCAAATCGGGCTAACCAAACGGCGTCCGTCTGCCTGCGTCAGCTCGAGATGTTGGGCAGATTGCGGTCCAAAAGACAGCGGCTCGATGAGGGGTTCGATGGTGGACCAAACTTGCCGTGGTGAAGGAAGCGAAGGCTGCATGGCTACGACAGTGTTATGAAATGCGGTGGTAGGATCAACCGCTTTTTTTGGCGATGGCCGAGCAGACCGACACAATGGCGCCCAACGCGTACGAAGCTGCACCTGAGTTCAGGATCTCGCTAACAGATACCGGGATTCCCGAAGTCCTCTCGGCGATCGAGCGGCTGGGAGTCGATGGGACTTTGACCGTCAGTCGCGGGCTTGCGGTCAAAGAGCTGAGTATCGACAAGGGAAATATCGTCAACGCGGCATCGACCGACCTGCGCGACAGCCTCGGAGCGTTTCTAGAAAAGTCTGGCATGGTGAGCCGCGAGGTCCTGGCGAAGCACACGGAAGCAGGTGGCAGCGGTCTGAAGTTGGGCGAACGCCTGGTGGCCGCCGATGTTCTGACTCCAGGTCAGGTTCGCGACGGCATCCGGGGGCAGATGTGCGAAATTGTGCTCGGGCTGTTTGAGTGGTCGGAGGGAGAGGCCAGTTTTCAGCCAGGAGAGCCTGCGCATCGATCGGGCGTTGGCAGCATGCCTTTGCGACCATTGATCTACGAGGGAATTCAGAATCTCTCGGATCCCGGTCGCATCCTGGGAGTCCTGGGAGGCCCAGAGAGCGTTCTGCGCCCAGTACATCGACCGGAAGACTCGATTCGTTTGGACTTGTCACCGCAGGATCTCGAACTCCTGCGTTCCGTCAACGGCTACCTGCAAGTTGAAGAACTCGCGGCTTCCGGTCCGCACATGTACGCGGATAACTTGCGTAGGCTGTATGCTTTTGCACTTCTGGGTCTGGTCGAGAGCGGTCAGCCAGCAATGGCAGGGCCCGAGGCCGGTCGGGACTTCAAGGTCCGTATCGGCGGCGATGCTTCGACCGAGTCCGCCGCTGGCTAGCAAACAATCGGAAGAAGAATTCTGTCCATGCCGATTTACGAGTATCGGTGCACTTCCTGCGAGCAGGTGCACGAATTTTTGCAGAGCATCAATGATGACCCGGTGAGCAAATGCCCCGAATGCGACGGAGTGCTTGAGAAGTTGTTCTCGGCACCGGCGTTTCAGTTCAAGGGCAGCGGTTGGTACGTCACCGACTACGCCGACAAGAAGGAGGCGAAGTCCAAGTCGGACTCATCTGAACCGAGCTCGGACGGGGCCAAAAGCGGCGATGGCAAGGGGGCAAGTAGCGACAGCTCAAAGTCCTCGAGCGATCCAGAATCCAAGTCGACAAGCAAGGCGTCGATTTCGAGTTCCTCGGACTGAGGCCGATCCTGCCCGCGTTGCAGCGTCGATGAATCCAGCTCCTCAGCCAACTGATGTCTTGGTCGAGGCGACTCGGCGCCTTCCCATAGTCGGAAGGTTGGCAATTTGTCACGTTGTCGAGGTCAGTGGCTCGGTTCCTTGCAAGTCAGGTTGGAAAAAGCTGATCGATACCGAAGGCAACGCTTTCGGCAACTTGGGTGGGGGGGCGTTCGAGGCCCGTGTGCTCAACGACGCGGTGGCGATGTTGGGCCGTGGAGACCGCAGCCTTCGCGAGCGCTATTACCTGACGGAAGCTTCGACCAAAGGCGTTGCCACGGGAATGAACTGCGGCGGTTATGCTGAGGTTTGGATGGAAACACTTACCGCTAACCCTGTTGCGTTGGTTTGTGGCGGCGGCCCGGTAGGCCAGGCGGTCGCCACTCAGGCGGCTCTTTGCGGTTTCGATGTCGTGGTGGCTGAGGACCGCGAAGAGTTTCGGCTTCCAGAGGATTTTCCGGCGGGCACCGAATTCGTATGCCTTGAAAGGGCCGAGGATAAAGGTGGCCAAGATGAAGGCGGCCAGTCAAGCGATTGGAGTGCAGCCATTGGCGCCCGCGATGTCTACGTCGCTGTCGTCAGCCGCAGTTGGGAGACAGACACGCTAGCCTTGAATAGGGTGGCCCGAGATCTCACCGACAACCTGTGTTACGTCGGTCTTATGGGCAGTCAGCGCAAAGTGAAGCGAGTCCGCGCCGCTTTGGAAGACACTGGGATTCACTTGCAGTCCCTGCACGCTCCGATTGGCCTCGAGATTGGGGCTCAGACTCCCGCCGAACTGGCGGTATCGATCGTTGGCGAAATGATCGCGATCCGTCGCCGCGACGAGTCGAGTCCCTAGCTAGCGACCGCCGCCTGTCAGACCGAGCTTTTTGGCGTAGTACCGAAACGAACGAAACGACATCCCCACCAACGTCGCGGCTCGAGTTTGCTTGCCGTCGGAGCGCTCCAGAGCCTGCCGCATTAGCTCGGCACGGAGGGAATCAAGGTAGTCCTCGACGTTGAGCCCTTCTTCGGGCAGCGTGACATCGACAAAGCCGGGCGCGTTGGGAGAGCGGACCTCCGGCGGCAGGCTTTCGACGGTGATGGTGGCCTTGCCCGCCATTGTCGCGGCGCGCTCGATGACATTTTCCAGCTCGCGGACGTTGCCCGGCCATCGATAGCGATCGAGGGCGTTGAGCGCCTCGATGCTGATCTCACTTGAGAGCCCTTGCTCCCGCGCCCGGGCCAGGAAATGGCGCACCAACAACCCGATGTCTTCACGTCTTTGGCGCAAGGGTGGAATGCGCACCGGTAGCACGTTGATACGGTAGTAGAGATCCTCGCGAAAAGTGCCGTCCAGAACCTTGGTGTCGAGATCCTGGTGGGTGGCGGCGATGACACGGGCGTGGAAGGGCTCCTCGCGATTACCGCCGACCCGCCTCACAGTGCGCTCTTGCAGAGCCCGCAGCAACTTAACCTGCATCGGCAGGCTCATGTCACCGATCTCGTCGAGAAATAGCGTGCCGCGGCCGGCCTCGCGAAAAAGGCCCCGCTTTTCTCGCACCGCTCCGGTGAACGCGCCGCGAACATGCCCGAACAACTCGCTTTCCAGCAGTCCCTCTGGAAGAGCGCCGCAGTTGATCGACAGAAAGGGAGCGTCGGGATGGCGACCCAGACGATGAATCTCATTGGCCACCAGTTCCTTGCCGGTGCCGCTCTCCCCTTGGATAAGAACTGTCGAAGTGGAGCGAGCGACACGATCGATGGTCTCCAGCACGGTCGCCATCGCCGGGCTTTGGCCGATGATTCGAGTGGTGCCGGCGAACTCCTCTCCACCAACTGCCGTGCTACGCGCCAACACAGTCCGCACCACGTCACGAAATTCGGAGACATCGAATGGCTTGGAGATGTAGTCTTCGGCGCCGAGCTTCATGGCTTCGATGGCCGAGTCAGTCGAGGCATATGCGGTCATCATGACGACCGGTATGTCTCGACTGTCTTCGTTCAGTTCTCGCAGCAGATCGAAACCGTGCCCGTCGCCCAGGCGCAGATCACAAACGACGAGCTGAAAGCTGTCGTTAGAAAGTAGCTCACGCGCCTGCTCCAATGATTCAGCTTGGGTGCTGGAGTAGCCTTCCTGCTCCAACATCACCGAGACCATGTCGAGCAGACCGGCCTCGTCGTCAACTATCAGGATTCTCGCTCGACTCATGAACTGGCTGCGCGCTGGACTGCGGCAGACGGGAACTCTACTTCAGCACACGTTCCGCCTCCAGGCACGTCAGTCAGAGTAATGTTTCCGCCGTGCTCTTCAACGATGCGGTAGATGATGGAGAGGCCGATGCCGGCGCCTCCCTTGAATCCCGACTGAAAAGGCGTCAACAGGCGCTCCTTATCCTGCGGATCGATTCCTTTGCCGTGGTCGATGACCTTCAAGCTCACCACGTCTGCGTTGGAGGCCATTTCCACTTCGAGAACACCGCCGTCGGGCATCGCCCGCAGTCCGTTTTGGGTCAAGTTCCAAAAAATCTGTGCCATCTGGTCGCGATCGGCGACGATGGGATGCAGCTCTTCGGCTCCACGCAATGTCAATCGGTGGTCGTGGAGAAATTCCGGGCTATTGCGTAGCAGGTGGGAACACTCACGAACCAGCTCCGCCAAATCGAACTCCTCCACGACCGGCTCTCCGCCGCGAGCGAAGGAGAGGAAGTTCTTAATCGTGCGGTCAAGTCGGCTGGCCTCGCGACGTATGACACCCAGCAGCCTCAACTCGCCGCTGGAATGAGATCCGGAATCCTCCAGGAGCTGTGCCGAACCGGCCAAAGCGGCGAGCGGATTGCCGACTTCGTGGGCCAGCCCCGCCGCTAACTCTCCGGCAGCGGCCATGCGCTCCTTGAGGCGCAGTTCCGCTTCTAGGCGCCGCTCTTCGGTGATGTCGGCGATGGTGATGCAGCGCCCGACAGCAACGCCATCGGCCCTGGCTAACGGACGCGCAGCTACCGCGAGTATCCGGCTTTCCCCGCGGATCGACACCTCCAATTGCTGGCTTCGAACGTCGGACACAGGAGCGGTCAGGAAGTTCACGATCTCCTCGGGAAAACGATCGCGAAACGCTTTCGTCGGCTGATTTTGCGGTCGGTCCGTGATCCCGAACAAGGCGCAAGCCGCTCGATTGGCGCTGCTGATGCGGCCTTCCAAGTCGGTGGTGATGACGCCGGTCTCGATGGACTCGAAAACGTTGCGATAGAGGTCTTCGAGGCGCTGGTAGCGACGCTCGGCGTAGGCTAATCGACCGGCGACGGTTTCGCTCCTACTGACCAAGGTCGACATCAAAAAGGCGACCAAAAACAAACCGACCACATGGGCGGTGATCTTGTAGACGACCAGAAACAGATCTTCGGCCTGATCCGGGGTGCCGGCGGCGCGCAGCCAACCGTTGTAGAAGGAAATCACTAGGCCGCTGTAGAGGAACGAAGCGAAGGCGGCGAGGGCGAAAGCTGCTTTGCGAGAAACCAAGGCGGCAGCAGCAACCACAACTGGGAAGTAGAGAACAGAAAAAGCGCTGCGGAGTCCGAAATGGAGCACGAGCAAACTGATCAAGACGATATCTACGGCAAGCTGAAAATAGGCCTGTCGCTCCAGATCGCGTCCGAAACGTCGCCAGATGAGGTAGAGGAAGGTGAGCGGAAATACCGACCCGACGACGGCGTAGAGCAACCACTGTCCCTGGGGCAGGGGCAGGGCATCGCCTGGTGGAGTCAGACGTGTGGCGAGCAACACGACGGCCACGCTGCTGGCGGCCAGCAGGCGTGACCAAATCAACCGTCGGAGGCTGACTATTGCGTTGTACATGGTCGTCTCTGGAGCGACCGCCGAATGAAGACTACCCGTCAGTTAATTTCTGACAGCATCGAGTACAGCGGCAGGTACATCGCGGTAACGATGAAACCGATAACGACGCCGAGGAAAACGATCAGCATCGGCTCGATCAGCTTCATCAGTCCTTCGACTGCGATGTCGACTTCCTGCTCGTAGAAATCTGCCACTTTGGTGAGCAACTGATCGATGGCGCCGGTCTGTTCACCCACCGCGACCATTTGCACCGCCATGCTTGGAAAGCGTTTGGTTTCCGCCATCGGCCCCGACAGTTCCCGTCCTTTCTCAACTTCGGTGCGAATGTCGTAGACAGCATCTTCAATTACAGAGTTGCCAGCGGTGCGCGCCGTGATGTCCAGTCCTTCCAGGATCGGGACACCGGAAACTGTCAGCGTAGCAAGAGTGCGGCCGAACCGGGCAACGGCGATCTTGAGCAGCAGGTCCCCAAGGATCGGGATGCGCAGCAGGATTCGGTCAATAACACGTCGTCCGCGTGGCGTCCGGTAGTAGACACGAATGCCAAGAACCAAAACGATGACACCGAGAAAAATCATCGGCGACCAGCGGCCCAGGAAGTTGGAGATGCCCACCACCACCTGGGTTAAAAAGGGCATCTCGCCGCCGAGGCCGGCGTAGAGCTGCTCGAAAACTGGGATCACTTTCCAAAGGATGATGTAGACGACCATGATAGCGACCACGGTCACCGCCGCGGGATAGAGCAGAGCCGATCGAACTTGAGCTTTCAACTTGACCAGTTTGTCGAGGAATTCCGCTAGTCGACGCAGGACAACGTCCAGAACGCCGCCGCTCTCGCCGGCTTCAACCATCGCAGTAATCAAGTCGTCGAAAGCCTTGGGCTGTTTGACCATGGCATCGGCCAGAGACGACCCACCTTCGACATCGGAGCGGACCTCATCGAGGATGGCGCGAAATTTTTTGTTCTTCTCCTGTTGATCGCTGAGGATCTCGAGGCATTGCACCAAGGGCAATCCCGCTTCGAGCATGACCGAAAACTGACGCATGAAAACTGCGAGCAATTTCTGCGGCACTCTGAATTGCAGACCCAATCGCGCCAACCATCCGGTCTCGCGTTCGGCCAAGCCTGCGACTTGGATTTGTTGCCGGCGGAGAATCGTCATCGCCGCCGTCCGCGAGTCGGCCGCGATCACTCCGCTCTGCAACTCACCGTTGCGATTGCGTCCGCGCCAGTTGAAATTGGGCATTGGGGGATTACCTCGTATTGGCCATGACTTGGGCTAGTGATTCCGGGCCTCGATCGAAGATCTCTTGCAGCTCTTCCGGCTTCGAAGAGCGCGAGATCGCCATCTGCTTGGTGATGTAGCGCTTGAAGTAGAGCGCCGCGAGCGCCTGATTGAAGGTCTGCATCGAGTGCTTAGCCTGTCCCGCTTGCATCATGCCGTAGACCTGATGAACCTTGTCTTCGCGGATCAGGTTGCGAATCGCGGTGGTCGGGATCATGACTTCCATCGCCATCACCCGCCCTTCGCCCGACGCGCGCGGCAGCAATGTCTGGCACAAGATTCCTTCGAGAACGAGTGAAAGCTGGGCGCGCACTTGCGCCTGCTGATGGGCTGGAAAGATGTCGATTATGCGGTTGATTGTCTGCGGTGCCGAATTGGTATGCAGTGTTGCAAAGGTTAGATGACCGGTTTCGGCAATCCGCAATGCCGACTCGACCGTGGTGTGGTCGCGCATTTCACCGATGAGAGCGATGTCCGGGTCCTGGCGCAGCAGCGACTTCATGGCGAACTCCCACGAATGAGTGTCCTGGCCGATTTCGCGCTGGTTCACTACGCAACTCTTGTGGTGGTGCAAATATTCGATGGGGTCCTCAATGGTGACGATGTGCGCGGTGCGCTCATGATTGAGCTTGTCGAGCATTGCCGCCAGCGTGGTGCTCTTACCCGAACCGGTCGGTCCGGTTACCAACACCAGGCCGCGCGGCTTGTCGCACAGAGACTCAACCACCCGCGGCAGACCCAATTCGCGAAAGGATCTGATTTCGAATGGGATCTGACGAAAGGCGGCGGCTAGGGCGCCGCGCTGGTGGTAGACGTTGGCGCGAAAACGGGCCAGATCGCGAATTCCGAAAGAGAAGTCGATCTCCAAATCCTCTTCAAGCCGGTGTTTTTGGTTGTCGGTGAGGATCGAATAGGCGAGCCGCTTGGTTTCCGAGGGCTGCAGCGGATCATGGTTGAGTTGCACCAGCTCGCCATCGATACGAATTTGCGGCGGGGATGCAGCGGTAATGTGCAGATCCGAAGCTCCGCGCTCGACCGCTTCTTTGAGAAAGTCTTTGAGCGTTTTCGTCAGCAAAAGCTACAACCCTCTGAGGACGCCCAGGTCCGGGAACGCCCAGGTCCGGAATATCGCTCGGCAGTGTAACTGAAGCACCCAAGGTGAGAAAGAGCGGATCGTCACACTGTCGCCCCACGACAGAGGACTTCGAGTGCGGTGGCCGCTGATAGGGTGCGCCGCTATGGCGGCGCAATTCGACGAAGAAACTATTGGCCGCGTATTCGACCGCCGTCTTTTCGTCCGACTGTTGGCGTACCTGCGTCCCTACCGGTGGACAGTCGTCACGGCGGTGGTGTTGATCGTGGTTTCGGCAATGTTGCAGCTTGTTGGCCCATTGCTGACCGCTGCCGCTCTCGATGCCCTCGTAACTGTCGATTCGTCAGCTTCAAAGCCGGGAATGTGGCTGCGGGGGATGCTCGCTGACGAAACGTTGACCGTGAGCGAGGCGATGGCTTGGGTTGGAGTCGCCTACGTCGCGGCTCTGATCGCCACCTTTGTGGTGCTTTTTGCCCAGAGTTGGTTGATGCAGAACCTTGGTCAAAGAGTTCTGCTGGATTTGCGGTTGCAAATCTTCGCCCACCTACAGCGGCTGGAAGTGGGGTTTTTCGATCGTCGCCCGATCGGGAGGCTGGTGACCCGCGCCACCAACGATGTCGACGCGCTCAACGAGTTGTTCACCTCGGGCGTGGTGGCGATCTTTGGAGACATTGCCCTCCTCGGCGGAATCCTCGGCGTATTGATCTGGCTCGACTGGAGGCTGGCGTTGCTGACCTTAGCCATCTTGCCTGGTCTGGCGGCTCTTACGGTGTGGTTTCGCCTGCGCGCCCGCGACAGCTATCGCAAGGTGCGCGTACGCTTGGCGCGAATTAACTCGTTCCTCCAAGAACACATCACCGGGATGTGGGTGGTGCAGCTCTTCACCGCAGAGGAGCGGGCGATGGAAGAATTTGAAGACATCAACGACGACCACCGCGAGGCCAACGTCCAGGCGATCTTTTACTATGCGGTCTATTACCCCATGGTGGAACTGCTCACCGCCATCGGCGTTGGCTTGATTCTCTGGTACGGCGGCATCCTGGCGGGGAAAGGCCTGGTCTCAGTTGGAGTGCTGGTGGCCTTTCTGCAATATGCACAGCGCTTTTATCGCCCGCTTTCGGACTTGGCCGAGAAGTACAACATTCTGCAGGCGGCAATGGCTGCCTCCGAGCGCATCTTTCAGCTACTCGACCGACAACCTCAAATCGTGTCTCCAACAGCAGCTCATGTCGGGCAGGTGCGGGGAGCGATCGAGTTTCGTGATGTCCATTTTTCGTACTTGCCTGACGAACCGGTTCTGCGCGGTCTTTCGTTCCGTATTGATCCGGGGGAGACGGTCGCGGTGGTCGGGCATACGGGAGCCGGCAAAACCACTCTCGCCAATCTCATCCTGCGCTTCTACGATGTCGACACCGGCGCCGTGCTGCTCGACGATCGCGACGTAAGGTCATGGGATCTGGCTTCATTGCGGGGCTCGTGTGGACTGGTGCTTCAGGACGTGTTCCTGTTCTCGGGTTCGGTAGCCGAAAATATTCACCTAGGCCGCAATAACCTAAGCGGCGATATCGACGGGGCCAACTCAGTCGAACTCGCCGCCCGAGACGCTCAAATACTCGCGGCGATTGAAGGCTTGCCGGAGGGATTCGACACCGTGCTCCGCGAACGCGGTGCGGGGCTGTCCGTGGGGCAGAAGCAATTGCTTTCCTTCGCTCGCGCTCTGGCCGCCGATCCGCGTGTACTGATCCTGGACGAAGCCACCTCGTCGGTCGATCCAGCCACGGAAGAGTTGGTACAGGCAGCTCTCGATCGATTGTTGGTGGGGCGCACGAGTGTCGTCATTGCCCATCGCTTGTCGACGATTCAGCGCGCCGATCGCGTTCTTGTGCTGCATCAGGGTTGCCTGCGCGAGCAGGGGACGCACGCTGAATTGCTCGCCGCGGGTGGGATCTACTCGCGCCTTTACGAACTTCAGTATTCACCCCGTTACGCGACTGGGGGCTGAGAGGTAGTCGAGTGGACTGCGGCTAACTACCGATCTCGCCGCCCGTGCGGGGTTCAAGGTAGCCGAACAAGTTGATGAGGTTCTGAGCGCGGGTCTGGGAGTCGTCGCCGGCAGGGTAGGTGTACAGCATCTCGAGTAGGCGTCCCCCCAGCGGGTGGACACAATACGCCCAGAATTCTTCGGTGGTTCCCGATTCGCCCGGATAGCGGCCTCGCGCGGTATAGACCAAACCGATTGGCGCCTGGAGCTGTTGATTGCCAAAGCTCTCTCCGCCCTCCATGGCGTCGAAGTCGGCGAGCTTGCCGCGCACCGCTTCAACAATGTTGGGGCTGGAGGTGGCCTCTCCCATCGAGATGGTCAAGACGCCATCACCGCCGTCGGAAAGAACCAGTTCCTGATCCTCGTTGCTAACGAGAGCCCAAGAATCGCCGAGGCCCTCACTTCCGATCGCCAGGGCCGCGTTTTCGAATGGCTCGGCCGGGGGCGGCCCTTCTGGCTCCGGTTCCTGGCACGCGGCCAAAAATCCGGCCGCTACAAAAAGTAACAGGAGAACGGCGGTGTTGCGTCGCGGCTTGATCATTTTGCGAGTTCCTTAAATTCTGTGACCAGATCCTGCAACGCAGCTTTGGCGTCGGCGAACAGCATCATGGTGTTGTCAAGTTCGAACAAGGGATTCTTGATGCCCGCGAATCCCGGGCTCAAGCTGCGCTTGATGACGACCACGACCGATGCGTGGTCGACTTCGAGAATCGGCATGCCATAGATCGGGCTACCGGGATCACTTGCGGTCGGGTTGACAACATCATTGGCGCCGACGACGATGACCACATCAGTTTGCGGGAACTCAGGATTGATGCGGTCCATTTCAATGAGCTGCTCGTAAGGAACGTCGGCCTCGGCAAGTAGAACGTTCATGTGGCCTGGCATGCGCCCGGCGACCGGATGGATGGCGTAGGTGACTTTCACCCCGCGCGCTTCGAGGAGGTTCGCCAGTTCTCTTACGGTGTGCTGGGCCTGGGCGACGGCCAACCCGTAGCCGGGTACGAACACCACACTTTCCGCGTTTTCGAGCACCAACGCAACATCCTCTGCGCCGTAGGAGCGAACGTTGCCGTACTCCTGGTCGCCGACATCGCCGGAGTCGCCGAAGCCACCGACCAAAACATTGGCGAGCGAACGGTTCATCGCTCGGCACATGATTTGGGTGAGAATCAGCCCGGACGCTCCCACCAAGGCGCCGGCGATAATCAGGAGCACGTTGTCAACCACGAATCCGGTCGCTGCGGCGGCGACACCGGACAGCGAATTGAGCAGAGAAATCACCACCGGCATGTCAGCGCCGCCGATGGGGAGAACGAGAAGTGCGCCGAGCAGCAACCCGATGGCTACGAGCGCCCAAATCCATGGCGTGGCGGCACCAGCCGGGGTCGTGACTGCGGTCAAGACACCGAATCCCACCAGTGCAAGAGCGAACGCCGCGTGGACGAAGTGGCGGCCCGGCAACATCAGAGGCTTGCCGGCGAGCCGCCCCGACAATTTGCCGAAGGCAATCGCACTGCCCCCCATGGTCAAGGTGCCGATGACGACGGACGCCAGTCCACTCACCGTTGCCGGAGTGCCGACCTGCGCCAACAGAGTTGTCGTGGCCTCTGGTTCGATCCAGTTGAGAAAGAAGAACGAAACGGCTACCAGTGCAGAGGCCAACCCACCAAAGCCGTTGAGCAAGGCGACCATCTCGGGCATCGAGGTCATTTGCACCCTCAGCGCCAGGAATGTGCCGATCGCCGCTCCGACCACCAATCCCAGGATGATCCAGGTCGGTTCAAGGACGTCAAATTCGAGGACGGTGGTGACGATGGCGACTAACATTCCGGTTGCGGCCAACGCATTCCCTCGCCTCGCGGTGCGGACACGAGTCAAACCTTTGATGCCGAGGACGAACAGGATCGCCGATAGCAAATAGAGGGTGGAAATCAAGGCGCTCACCTAGCTCGCGTCCTCCGGCCTCGCCGTCTTTTTCCTGGCTTTGGTGCCGAACATCCCCAGCATGCGATCGGTGACGAGAAAGCCTCCGACGACATTCAGAGTCGCCAGGATCACGGCGCCGGTGCCCAGCCAAGTGCTCAGCTTGGGGTCGGCGTTGTTAGCGGCGTAGAGCGCACCGAGAACGGTAATTCCAGAAATGGCATTGGCGCCGGACATCAGTGGAGTGTGCAGCGTCGGAGGGACCTTGGTGATCAATTCGAAGCCGAGAAATGCAGCCAAAACCAGCACGTAGACGGCGACCAAAAAAGAACCCATCTCAGCTCTCCTCGTTCTCGGCGGGCGGCGGAACGTCATCGCGTTCGACCGGTCTTTTGTCAGTTACGACGACCTGTCCGGTGATCTCGTCGTCGAGGTCGAGTTTGAGGGGCTTGGTGGCCTCGTCGCCGACGATGTGCTGTACCAATTCGAGCAGATTGCGGGAGTAGAGGCGGCTGGCATCGTGGGCCGCGTCCGCTGCCAAGTTGGTGGGTCCGAGAATCGTTACCCCGCTGTGGACAATCTCCTGGTCAGCCGCAGTGAGTGCGCAATTACCTCCTTGAGCGGCGGCGATGTCGACGATCACTCCCCCCGGTCGCATCGACTCCACCATCTCCTCGGTCACCAAGAGTGGGGCTCGTTTTCCCGGAACCTGCGCAGTGGTGATGACGACATCGGCCTCCGCTACGCGCTCCGCCACAATGCGCCGCTGCTCGGCGAGAAACTCCGGAGTCATTTCGCGTGCGTAACCACCGCTCCCTTCGCCAGCATCGCCAAGTTCCGGAAGGTCGATAAAACGGCCGCCGAGCGACTCGACCTGCTCGCGCACGGCTTCGCGAATATCGGACACTTCAACCACAGCCCCTAGACGTTTGGCGGTGGCAAGAGCCTGCAAACCAGCGACTCCACCGCCCATGACGACGACTGTTGCTGGCGGTACTGTGCCGGCTGCGGTCATCAGCAACGGAAAGTATTGCTGCAGGTGGTGGGCGGCCAAGATCACGGCTTTGTACCCGGCGATGCTGGCCTGGGAGGACAGCGCGTCCATGCTCTGGGCGCGGGTGATACGGGGCACCAGTTCGACGGCGACGGCGCTGGCGCCTCGGGCGGTCAGTTCCCGGAGTTCATCTTGGCGCCGATGCGGATCCAAGAACCCAACCACAACCGCTCCCTCGGATACCGACTCGAGGCCGCGGTGTCCCCAGGGCGTCACGGTCAAGATGAGGTCGAAGCCGGACCAGTCGCCGAGCTCAACGACTGCTGCACCGGCTCTTTCGTACTCCGTGTCGGGATAGTGGGCGCCAGTGCCTGCACCGCTCTCGACGGCGATTTCATACCCGCGTTTGCGATACCCCGCCACCGCGTCCGGGGTCATAGCGACTCTTTTTTCGTCGCCGGTGGGAGCTGCGACGAGGATCGAAATGGCGTTGGTTTTGGGCATTGGGGTGAGTTTCCGTGAGCGCATCCTGCGACGAGGAATCCGGAGTGTCAAGGTGGAGGTTGCGAATCGTTTTTGGCAAGTGGTTTGGTCGCCTCGGCGTGCTAAGTTGCGGCGGTGAGACCTGCGTTCGTCACACTCGAAGGCACCGATGGGAGCGGCAAGTCGACTCAGGTTCGGCGCATCGTTGATTGGTTGGCGCAGCAGAGAATTGAGCACCTCGCGACCCATGAGCCCGGCGGCACGCCACTGGGCGAGCGCATCCGCGAGTGCTTCATCGATATGCCCGCCGACGATGTCGACGGCAAGCTCGAAGCGATGTTGGTATTTGCCTCGCGGCGCCATCACTTGCGCCAGTTGATCCGGCCCGCTCTGGCGGAAGGCAAGGTGGTGATTTGCGACCGATTCACGGATTCAACGATGGCCTACCAGGGCTTCGGTCGGGGAGTCGATCTCGATGAGCTGCGGCAACTCGACGCTTGGGCGACTGGCGCAATGAAGCCCGACCTGACGTTGCTCTTCGAACTTGGAACCGAAGCCGCCAATCGGCGCACGCGCAAATCGGATCGTGCCAACAATCGACTCGATCGCGAAGTTCGCGATTTCTACCACCGAGTGCAGCAAGGGTACGAATGGCTGGTCGCGCAAGAGCCGGACCGTTTTCGAGTCATCGATGCTTCCGGCGACGTTGATGAGACCGCCAGCAGAGCGATTGAAGCGCTGGAACGATGGCTCGACGTTTGGAACCGCGGGGAATTGAACCAAGCCGATGGTAGTTGATTCTGCGACTGACGGTGTGAGAGTAGAGAAGAACGTGGAGGCCAACGTGGTGACCGGACTGGCCCCGATCCTGGCCATTGTCTCCGCCGGCAAGCTCTACCCCTCATTGATCCTGCATGGTGGAAGCGCCTCAGAGAGGGGGCAGGCGGCGGTCCATCTAGGGCGAGCCCTGTTGTGCAATGCCGGTGGGGCCGATCGACCGTGCGAGGAGTGTTCGGACTGTGAGCGCATAGGACTCGACGACGAGCACTTTCATCCTGACTTTCATGTCCTGGCTCGCGACCGTCCAACGGTGACCTCCACCGACGCGGTGCGCAATTGGGTACGCGAAGCACATTTGGCGCCGTTTGAGGCCAGGGCCAAGGTGTTCGTGTTGTTGGAGGCCGAAACCCTGGGTGCCGACGCTGCCGATGTTTTGCTCAAGGTTCTCGAAGAGCCTCCCGGCAAGGCCGCGCGCTATTTCATTTTGCTCACTCCTAACGACTCAGACCTGCCATCCACAGTGCGCAGCCGCTCGATGCCCTTTTATCTCGGTGCCAGTGATGAGACTTCCGGAGTTGCTGAATTGAGCGATGAACTGGAGCGCATTTTCAGCGGAAAGGGGGGTGATTCGATCGCTCTCGCGGCTGCGTTGGTAGCGGTAGACGATGGCAAAGACGCCAGATCAGGACAACCCTGGCAGCGCATGTCCGCCGCGTTGATGCAGGTCGCCGACCGCACCAATCGGCCGTGGCTGCTGGAGGTTGCGGCGGATTTGCTGCAAGGTCCGACTCTGCGCATCCGAGGTATCCCTACCTTCCGTATTGTTGAAGGGATGCTCGCCAACCATGCGCCTGAAGGGCGGTAGGTAGAGATTCCCGCGCGACGAGCTGCAGAGCTCGATGTTCGAGGCTTGGAGGCTGAACGAGAAGTCAAGGCAGCGTTCTCACAGTAGGTGCGACGTTCTTGACGTAAACTCTATGGTTCGAGTCCAGCCAGCGCGACTGCGCAAAGACTTCGATACAGAGGAGAAATATCGAGATGAATTTGAACAAGACACGTTGGGCCGTTCTACCGTCCCTGCTACTGATCGCTACGGTCGCGTGCGCTGCCGAAGCCGCTCCGACAGCTTCTGAAGATTCCGGGTCGAAGGTTCTCGCCAACGTCGCTGGAACCGAGATTTTGTTATCGGAGGTTGAAGAGACTATTTCCGGGCAATTGCAGGACCTGGAGCGACAGAAGCACCAATTGATTGAGCGAGCTCTCGGCGCCCGCATCGAGCAGGCATTGCTGGACGCGGAGGCTACGAGCCGCGAGGTTTCCGTCGCGGAACTGCTGCAAACAGAAGTCAACAGCAAAATTGTCCAGCCCACCGACGAAGAGGTGGATGCGTTCTACGAGCAGCGCAAAGGGCAGTTCAATCAGCCCAAGGAGCAAATGGTCGAGCGCATTCGCCAACATCTCGCCGGCCAGCGGTCTCAGCAGGCGCGCGGCGACTTTTTGCGCGAGCTGCGCAAGACTCATTCCGTCGAGAACTTCCATGGTCCGTTGCGTGTGGAAGTCGCATCCGATGACAACGCCCCATCCTTCGGCCCTGCTGACGCCCCGGTGACGTTGGTCGAGTTCTCGGATTTCCAGTGTCCCTACTGCAACAGACTGGTGCCGACTATCGATCGCGTCAAAGAAGAATACGGCGACCAGGTGCGGATCGAGTTTCGCCAGTTTCCGCTCGAACGCATCCATCCGCAGGCGCGTCTAGCCGCAGAGGCCTCGCTGTGCGCCAACGATCAAGACAAGTTCTGGGAACTGCATGACGCCATGTTTGCGGACTTCCGCAACCTGTCACGCGACCGTATTGTCGAGATGGGCGCCGGAGTCGGGCTCGGTGATGACTTTGTCGCTTGCGTTGATGACAAGCGCCATGCGCAACGTGTTACCGCCGACCTCCAGGCCGGTCGCGAAGCCGGTGTCAGCGGCACTCCGGCGATGTTCATCAATGGTCGCTTTATCTCCGGTGCGGTGCCGTTTGATCGCATTGCCGCGATGATCGAGGAAGAGCTGGAAGGGGCCGAAAGCTAGCCTTGAGGCTGACCGCTGCCCGATTCGAGGGCTCGATCGGCGCGGCTCCGAGCCACCGCGCCGATCAACCGCCGTTGGAGTTGAGAGAATGAATACAGTTGTCGTCGTCAGCGGCTACTTCAATCCCATCCACATCGGCCACATCCGCATGTTGGAGGCGGCTCGATCGCTCGGCGACAAGCTGGTCGTCGTTGTCAACAATGATCGGCAGCAATTGCTCAAGAAGGGCAAGGTCATCATGGGCGAGGATGAACGGCTCGAAGTCGTGAGCGCCATTCGCTACGTGGATGAGGCCCTGGTGGCTATAGACGATGATCCGACGATCATCCGCACGCTCGATCAGGTTGCGACTGAGAACACTGGCGCGCGAATTATTTTCGCCAACGGTGGTGATCGCCAGTCAGCTCACGATGTGCCTGAGACCGAGGTTTGTGAGCGGCATGGAATTGAGATGCTGTTCGGCGTCGGTGGATTCGAGAAGCTCAACTCCAGTTCCAACATCAATCAGATTCGCGGCGCGGAGTAGGCTAGCGCGGTGCCGGCAGCGGCATCAATCTGTGAGCTAGCCTCTACTATCGACTCATGCGCCCCGTCTTGATTTCCGACCTACATAGCGAGCAACCCGCGTCGCCGGAAGTTCTGCGAGCCTTTCATCGTCGGCTGCGCAACGATGCTTGGGAGGTGGAGATCGGCTTCGGCAAAGGGCGCTTTCTCCTCGACCAAGCTGCCTCCAACCCGGGACGTCACTACCTCGGTCTCGAGGTCGCCGCCAAGTACTACCGCCTGGTCCGCGACCGGGCTCGCAATCGCGGCTTGGAAAACGTCACCTTGATTTGCGGCGAAGCCGCCTACGTGGTTTCAGGGATGTTGCCGCGTGAGTTCGCGCAGCGTGTGCACGTCTACTTTCCCGATCCGTGGCCCAAGGACCGCCATGCGCGGCGCCGATTGCTCGACCCGGTGGCAATCGACTTTCTGGTCGGTTTGTTGAGAATCGATGGCGAGCTTTTCTTCGCCAGCGATCATCCGGCCTATGGTCCCGAGGTTGTAGACCTGCTCAAAAAATACCCGGCTCTTGAAGTGGAAGAAGTGAGTTCATGGCCCGAAGGGGCGAGAACCAACTACGAAATGAAGTTCGAGCGTTTGGGCGCTCCGATTCGGCGGTTGAGTGCACGGCGTAGGGGAGCTGTCGAAATCCATCCAAGGGCGGCCCGCGTCGGATTGGCTTGGGAGCGCGGCTCTGCGTAGGTTGTTTGAATACGTCGCCGGGCATCCCGTCAAGCTGTCGTTAGGACTGGTGGCGATCGTGTTGTCGACCGCCGTTGGCCTCATGTCGCCCCTCCTCATTGGCAGCGCAGTTGACACCCTGGTCGATGGCTTCGACCGCAAAGCGATACTCACCTACGCTGGTCTGCTCATCGGGGTGACGCTGGTTCAGGGCATTTTCAGTTTCGTTCAACGCCGCATCTTGGTGGCGATGAGCCGCGACGTGGAATTCGAGATTCGCAACGACTATTTCTCGGCCTTGGCCCGCCAGGCGCAGCGCTTTTTCCATGACTCCTACACCGGCGACCTGATGGCGCGGGCTACCAACGACCTTGCCGCGGTACGCATGGTTTGCGGACCGGCGATCATGTACAGCACCAGCACGATTTTCACCGCCCTGGGGGCGGGATTCTTCATGTTTCGCATTCATTCCGGGCTGGCCTGGTGGGCTCTTTCTCCCTTGCCGCTGGTGGCATTGGCGACTCGAATTATCGGTCGTCGAATCCATGATCTGTTCGAAAAAGTGCAGGAACAGTTCGCGGTGGTGTCGACGCGGGTACAAGAGAACCTGAGTGGTGTCCGCGTGTTGCGCGCCTACGCAAGGGAAGAGAGTGAACTGCGGGCATTTACGCTCATCAACGACGAGTACTTGCGCCGTCAAAGGCGGCTGATTCGCTGGAATTCCACCTTTCACCCGGCCCTACAGATGTTGGCGGGGCTGGGGTTTGCGATTGTCTTGTGGAAGGGCATCGGTTGGGTCCGCGCCGGCAGCCTCAGTGTCGGGGAACTGGTGAGCTTCCATTTCTTCCTCGCTCAGATGGTTTGGCCGATGATCGCGATCGGTTGGGTGATCAATTTGCTTGAGCGCGGCCGGGCCTCCATGCGCCGAATTGAAGCGATTCTCGATGCCGACTCCGAGGTGGTGGAGTCTCCCGGCGCCCAGGATTGGAGTCCGATCCGTGGCGAGATCGAGTTCCGGAATCTCAGCTTTAGCTATGGTGAAGAGCCAGTGTTGACGGATATCTCGATGACTGTGGCAGAGGGCTCGCTGCTCGCCATCGTCGGCGAAACGGGCAGCGGAAAAAGCACTCTGCTGCAACTGCTGTCGCGCGGGTTCAACGCTCGGCCGGGCACCCTGCTACTGGATGGCCACGACATCTTGGAGTGGCGGCTCAGTGCCTTGCGCGGCGGAGTGGCGGTGGTGCCGCAAGAGAGTTTTCTGTTCTCGGATACGGTGCGCGCAAACATCTTGTGGGGAGATCCGTCGGCGAGCGAGCCAGATGTGCACGCTGTAGCCGATATCGCCGGCCTCGGTCCCGATCTGGAACGACTGCCTAATGGCATGGATACCGAAATCGGTGAGCGTGGAGTCACTCTTTCGGGCGGTCAGCGCCAACGCGTCGCTCTGGCGCGGGCACTGCTTCGCGACGCTCCGATTTTGCTCTTAGATGACTGTTTGTCGGCCGTTGATACGGAAACAGAATCTCGCATCCTCACCGGCCTTAGGCGGCACTTTCGCGGCCGCACGGTCATCATGGTCTCGCACCGGGCGACCGCGGCACAGATGGCGGACGCCGTGGCGGTCTTGGATCTGGGTCGGCTGGTCGAATACGGAACACCCGACGAACTTCTTGCGCTCGGCGGACTTTACGCAGACCTCTATCGGCGCCAGCAAATCGAGCAGGAATTGGCCGCTGTTTAAACGCCGTCGCTCGCCGTTTAGATTGAACCGTCTAGATCGAGCTATCTAGATCGAGCCGACCGCGCTCAAACCAGCATGGTCCCGAACTCGGGCGGCAACGTCCTCACGGCAGGCTGGCGCGGCGTAAACGCGGATGCGGTCGATGCGCTCCAAATGATGGATGAAATGGCTGGCTTGGCGCATCGACAGCAGCTTGCCGTCGCGCTGGCGCACCCAGATGGGTTGTTCTTGCAACCGATGCGGGTCTTTTGAAGCGTGTGAGACCAATACGCTGTCGGGGCTGAATTCCTTCTCCAGCGACTTTGCCCATTCCCGTACTTCGGTGGCTGTGTTGCGAGCCATGTGCTCGTCCGACTGCCACACCAGCGGGAAATGCCGCCTTTCGATAATGGCCTCGGCGTGTGGATCGCTTCCGTCTCGCATCAGTTGCATGGTCGAAACGTCGTCGTGGCTGAGAAATTCCTCTGGAGTCGTCGGCCAGCGTCGACCTTTGTCAGCGCTCAGCCAGCGATGAAAGTGCAACTCCAGAGCCTTGCCGACGACGTTGAAATAGACCTGGGTGAACATGTAATAGCGCGCCATGACCAACGCTTCGAGCGCATGCACTCCGCCTTCTTCGACGCCGATGCCCCATCCACCCGACTCTGGATCCTCAATCGCCTCGACGGTTTCCAGCAGACGGTCCAGATCGTAGCTGCCGTAACGGACGCCGCAGTAGAGGCTGTCGCGAAGCAGATAGTCCATTTTGTCGACGTCCAATTCACCGGCCACGATGCGGGATAGGAGTTGTTGATGGGGATCTTCGCTTCCCGAGAGGATGCCGGCGACATCTTCGGTGGTAATGCCGTCGCCGTGGCTAGCGAAGGCGTCCTGGATATCGGTGTGGGCGAGGAGGCGTCGGGTCATCTCCTCATGGTCGATGGGTTCGGCGAACAAATCCTCGGCCGAATGGCTGAAGGGGGCGTGCCCGATGTCGTGCAGTAGCGCCGCGGCGCGAAGCAACCGACGATCACGAGCCGTCGGCCCCGCCTGCAAAAGGTCTGGATGTCTTGACGCGAGGACATCGTAGACCTTCCCGGCGAGATGCATGGTGCCGAGGACGTGGCTAAACCGGCTGTGCTCGGCACCCGGGAAGACCAGGAAAGCGAACCCGAGTTGGTGCACGAAGCGCAGCCGCTGCACCGGCGCACTGTTGATGAGCGCGGTCTCCAATTCGTCGGCGTGAATGAAACCGTGGAGGGGGTCACGAAAAGAACGCACGGGCGGGCGATGTTAGCAATCGTCGGATGGCGGCTCGGCGATGTGAATTCCAGCCGCCGCCAGCACGCTGGCGGAGCCAGCGCTCCATCTCGTCCATGCAGTTCCGGTCGACGAAATCCGCCGATTCGAACCGCCTAGAAGCGGTGATCGTGGAGCAACCGTACGAAGCGGCAACAACCAAAAGGGGCGCTCTTGCAGGCGGGGGTGGGGAAGAGAAAGTTCGGGCCGGTCAACGACGAGTCCACCATAGCAGAGCAGGTCACAGTCGAGAGTGCGCGGTGCATTGCGCTCGCCACGGACACGGCCAGCCTCAAGCTCGAGAGACTTGAGCACGCCGAGTAACTCCTCCGGAGCCAACCTTGTAGCGCCGGTCAACACCGCATTGAGAAACATTCCTGAACCTGCCGGGCAGTCTTGAGGGGAACTCTCGAGCGGCGGCGAGATTGCCGTTCCCAACAAGTATCGAGAGATGCCAGTCGCGGCATCGACCAAACAACCATCACGATCACCGAGATTGCTACCCAAGCCCACAGTGACGCGGGGCCATGAGGCCAATCGCCCCCTTGGAGGCCCCGAATTGGAGTCAATCGACTTTTCGCGCCGGGCCGCACCATCCATAAACGCGCAAACTAGCATGGGGCGTTCGCATAGCTACTCAGGCCCTAGCTCCTAGAAGCCGCCAACGTTGTACTAGAATGGCTGTTCGCGGAAGAGGCCCCTCCTGGCACGCTTTCTGCTCCCTAGCGATCTCAGCGATGAACGATTCCCGATCAAGATCTCTGGCCCCGGTGCGTGTTGCCCTGCGTGTGGTCGCTTTGCTTGGAGTTTGTTTTCCTTCTTTTCTTGTGGCATCGGAGACCCTTGCCGATCCGGGTGATCCGACGCTGATTCCGCGCCAGCGATTGGAAGCGCTGATCGAGCACATGCGCATCGCAGCCAACGAGCGCGAAACGATGTCGGCGTCGTTCGTTCAGACTAAGGAAAGCTCCCTTTTTGTGGACAAGACGGTGGCGGAGGGGACGTTTTCGTACGAGGCGCCCGACCGCGTCAGGTGGGAATACTTGCAACCGGAGCCGATGACACTCCTAATCCACGACGGTGTCGCTCTCACTTGGTATCGCGATCTCGAACGCGCAGAACGCTACAATGTTGGCAAGCAAAGCCAACGGGTTCTTGAGTACTTAGGGGCGAGTTCGTCGATCAAAGAACTCCTGGAATATTTCCGCATTTCGCTCGAAGCCCATCCCGAAGAAGGGGAGCCATATTGGTTGCGCTTGACTCCACGCTACAGCCGCATCGCCAAACATCTGCAAGAACTTGAATTGTGGATCGATGAGACGACGTTTGTGCCGGTGCGACTGCGTTTTGTCGAGCCGGACGGTGATGTGACCGACTACCAATTCACCGATGTGCGGGTCAACGAAGAAATCCCCGGCGCGCGGTTTGAAATCGACTTACCGGCCGGACTCGACGTGCGGGACGTCGATTTACCACGGCGTACCGGCACGCCTTGAGTCCCAATCAAGGGATCTCGGATCAGCAAGCGTTTGAGGTCCACGCCAGTGACGGGCTGGCCCGCGCCGGCGTTCTTCGGACTCGTCATGGCGACATTCAGACCCCGGCTTTTGCACCGGTGGGTACCCTCGGTTCCGTCAAGGGGTTGACCCCGTCGGCGCTCGGTGATCTCGAACCGGGCCTCATGCTCGCGAACTTTTACCACCTCGCCTTGCGGCCGGGAGTGGACCGCATCGTTCAGTTGGGTGGTCTCCATTCCTTTACCGGTTGGGACGGCCCCATCTTGACCGACAGTGGCGGGTTCCAGGTCTTTAGTTTGGCCTCTCTTCGCACGATCGACGAGCGTGGTGTTCGGTTCCGCAACCATCTCGACGGTGGCGAGATGGAACTCACTCCGGAGGGCGTGGCAAGTGCGCAAGCAGAGATCGGTGTCGATATCGCCATGATGCTGGACGAATGTCCGCCTTGGCCGGCCGAAAAAGAAGAAGTGGGACTCGCGCTCGATCGCACTCTCGGGTGGGCGGCGCGCGGTTGCGAGGAGTGGGACAAAGCTCGGGCCAGTGACCAGAAATACTTCGGCATCGTTCAAGGGGGTGTGTTTCGAGACCTGCGGGAGCGAGCAGTCGAGTCGATCGGAAAGCTGGACTTTGACGGTTACGCCATTGGCGGAGTCAGCGTCGGCGAGCCCGACGAGTTGCGCGCGCGGGTGGTCGAATGGACGGCACCGCTTCTGCCGCCGAACAAACCGCGCTACCTGATGGGAGTTGGCACGCCGGGCGACCTGCTTCACGCGGTGCGGTGCGGTATCGATCTATTCGACTGCGTAATGCCGAGTCGTAATGCCCGTCACGGCATGTTGTTCACTCGCCAAGGAGAACTGAGGATCAAGAACGCAAGCTTTGCAGCCGATGGTCGCCCCATTGATGAGGAGTGCCGATGCCCGACCTGCCGAACCGTCAACCGGGCTTTTGTCCACCATCTGTTACGACACAAGGAGCTTACCGGGATCGTGCTCGCGACGACCCACAATATCGCCTTTTTTCTTGACTTTATGAAGGGCCTTCGAGAAGCTATCGCGTCCGGACGTCTCTCGGAAGCTGCCCTTCCAGGCGCTCCACCAGAAGCCTGAGGAGATGGCCGGAATCACCACGTGCTTGCCGAGATTCTGCCTTGAGGTGCGTGCCTCAGTTGCGGAGGCGAGTCCGAGCCTGTTGAGCCGTATTTACCCAAACCGATCTGACCGAACCAACCTCTCATGATAATGAACCAATTGACGATGCTCTTGGCCTTCGCCGACGCCGGAGGAGCTCCGGCGTGGATGCAGTTTGTCCCCATGGTTGCGGTATTCGCGATTTTCTACTTCATTCTCATCGCTCCCATGCGCCGACGACAGAAAGCACTGGCACAGACCGTGGAGGGCCTTAAGAAGGGCGACAAAGTCCTCACCACCGGCGGGATCTACGGCGAAGTGGCGCGCATCGAAGGCGGAGAGATCTATCTCAAGATTGCGGACGATGTGCGGGTACGAGTGGCGAAGTCCGCGATCGCTGGTATGGAAGGGGAGACCAAGTCGTGAATCGAAGTTTGCTTTGGCGCGGACTGCTGATTGCCGGTCTGGTCGCCTTGGGAGCACTCTCAGCCTATCCGCCTGAGGACAAGATTCGCCTTGGGCTCGACTTGCGGGGCGGAACCTACCTGGATCTTGAGGTCAAGGTGGAGGACGCGCTCAACGCTGAGACTTCGCGTGAAGCCGACATCTTGCTGCGAGAACTTTCCGACCGTGGGATCAATGGTGCGCAGGTCAATCGCCTGACGTCCACCTCGTTCGAACTCACCGGGGCGAGCGGTTCGAGCGCCGCGGTGCAAGCGGCTCAGCGCGAAGTGATCCCCAACTGGAACGGTCGCGACGAGACCAGTCGTTGGGTGTTCACCATGACCCCTCGCAACGAAACAGAAGTGCGCAACTTGGCGGTCGAGCAGGTCGTACAGACGGTGCGCAACCGCATCGACCAATACGGTGTCGCCGAGCCGGTAATTCAGCGGGTGGGAGGAGGTTCACGCATCGCCGTCCAGCTCCCCGGCGTCGACGACCCCGAGCGTGTCAAGAGGCTGATTGGGACGACCGCCTTTCTCGAGTTCCGCATGGTGCGGTACCCGGGCACCGATTCGATCGCGACCAGCCCGCAACAGATTCTCGCCAACTTCGGGGGGACCTTGCCTCCCAACTTAGAGATCCTTCCATCGCGGGCTGCCGAGGGAGTCCCCATTAACTACTACGCCGTGGAACGGCAGCCGGTGGTGACCGGTCGCGATCTGCGCGCGGCTTCGCCAGGATTGGGTCAGTTCAACACGCCGATCGTCAACTTCGGCCTTACCTTTGAGGGGGGGCGGCGGTTTGGCGAAGCCACTGGAGCCAACATCGGCGAACCGTTGGGAATCGTGCTCGACGGCGAGGTCGTCAGTGCACCACGCATCAACGGTCGCATTACTGACTCCGGGCTAATCGAGGGCCAGTTTACGCAGACCGACGCCGAAGACCTAGCGACGACACTTCGCTCGGGTGCTCTGCCGGCTGGAATCTCGTTTGAAGAAGAGCGAACGGTCGGACCTTCGTTGGGTCTTGAGTCCATCCGCAAGGGCTTTCGCGCCGGCTGGATCGGCGGGCTGTTGGTGGTTTTGGCGATGCTGCTGGTCTACCGACTCACGGGGATCAACGCCGTGGCCGCCCTTGCGATCAACATCGTGGTGATCTTTGGCGCCTTGTCGTATCTCGGGTTCACTCTGACCCTGCCTGGGATCGCCGGCATCGTACTCACTATTGGTATGGCGGTCGACGCCAACGTGCTGGTCTTCGAACGCATTCGCGAAGAACTGCGCAATGGCCGAGCGGCGCGTTCTGCGGTCGAATCGGGTTTCGCCAAAGCCCTGTCCTCGATCCTCGATGCCAACATCACGACGCTGATTGCCTCGGTGTTCCTGTTTCAGTTTGGCACCGGACCCGTACGCGGATTTGCTGTGACGCTGTCGATCGGCATTTTGGCATCTCTGTTCACCGCCATCTTCGTCAGTCGCTGGTTGTTTGACCTCTGGACCAGCCGTAGCGCTGACGCCGCCGAGCTTTCGATTTAGTTGGGCTAAATCCAATCGCGCGAATTAGCTAGGTCACGGGAAAGTAGTTGGAATGAGAATCCTGCAAGACACCAACATCGACTTCATGAAGTACCGCAAGTACTGGGTGCTTTTCTCGCTCGCTCTGATTTTGATCGGGGTCTACGTCGTCTTTTTCAGCAAACAACTGAATCTGGGAATCGATTTTGCGGGCGGCACGCAAATGACCGTCAAGTTTGCAGAAGAACCCGATCTCGGTGAGCTTCGCGGCGTCATAGAGGCCGCGGGCATTGCTGATCCTTTGATTCAACGTTTTGGCGACGCCGGCAGCCACGAAGTGTTGCTCAAGACGCCGGTGGCGGAGGAGGGCGAAGAGCGGCGTCGTTGTCAGATCGAAACCGCCCTCGATGGCTGGCTAGGGCAGACCGATCGAGTGGTGGATTGCGAAGATGACCAGGCGCGCGAGCGATGGCTGCAGCATACGGTCGGCGGAATGGACCTCAACCGTAGCGGTGCAGATGCGGTGGCTGAATGGTTGGCGGCGAGAAACCCAGAGGTCGTGGAGGGCGACGCATCGACGATCCGAGCGCACTACGACAACGTCGCTCAAGCGATCGCCGATGTGCGCCGCGAAACAGGTCATCTGCCGGGTTTGGAAGCCATTCAGGGTGTCGTTGAGCCGGCGACCGCAGCCGCCTTAAACGAAGGAGCAACTTTCGGCAAGATGGCGATTCTGGGGGCCGAGCGGGTCAGCGCCCAGGTCGGATCGGAATTGCGCCAGCGCGGCGTTCTCGCGGTCAGTTTGGCACTGCTCGGAATGTTGGCCTATATCTGGTGGCGGTTCGAATTGCGTTTCGGCATCGGTGCTCTGGTCGCCGTTATCCACGACGTTTTTATCACTTTGAGCCTGTTCACCTTGGCCGGATTCGAGTTCAATCTCACCACCATTGCCGGCTTTCTGACCCTGGTCGGATATTCGGTCAACGACAGTGTGGTTGTCTTCGACCGGGTACGCGAAAATCTGCGACAGTTACGGTCTTTGCCCCTCATCGACGTGATGAACAAGAGCCTGAACCAGACGTTGTCGCGCACCATCTTGACCTCCAGTACCACCTTGTTGGCGGTGGGATCACTGCTGTTGCTGGGCGGCGACGTACTCAAGGGGTTTGCTTTCATTTTGTTCGTCGGCGTCCTCGCGGGAACCTACTCCTCGATCTATATCGCCAGCCCATTTGCGCTACTGTGGGAGAAGTACTTCGGCGGCAAGCGCGCCTCTGGGCGCGCGGCGACGGTTTCAACCTAGATTTCTCACTCCGCACCCGCTACGGTTCTTATAATTGGTTGACATCTCAACTCGGTCGGTCGATCGGGGTGGGAAGTCACCATGTCCAAGCGCGACTCTCTTGACACAACTCGTGGGCTGCAGAGCCCGGTCTTGCCGCGTTCAGATGTCAGTTTGGATTTGGTGGTCAAGCGTCTGGAGGAGAGCGGCCGCGACTTTGACGCCAAGCGGCTAGGGGCCGTCCATGACTTCATCGTCGAGCGGCATGGCGACCAAAAAAGGGCATCGGGCGAGCCCTATACGACCCATCTTGTCTATGTCGGGTATCTCTTAGCTGAACAGCGTTTCGATGCCGCGACCGTCGAAGCCGGCTTGCTGCATGACATCATCGAAGATACCGATACCACCTTTGACGAACTTGTCGAGGCCTTTGGCAAGTCGACAGCGGACTTGGTGGAGGCGGTGACCAAAATCGGTCGTCACGAGTACATCCGCCGCGACGAAGCGCAGGCCGAAACCTTCCGCAAGCTGATCCTTGCCTCAGTTGACGATGTCCGGGCCATTGTCATCAAACTCGCGGATCGCCTCCATAACATGCTGACGCTCGAGCATTTGGACGCAGATCGTAGGCGGCGTATCGGCCGGGAGACGTTGGAGATCTACGCACCCCTGGCGCATCGCTTGGGAATGTGGCGGGTGCAGGGAGATCTTGAGGATCTGGCCTTCTACCATCTCTATCCGCACCAGTTCCGTCGTTTGCGCAACAGCCTTGAGGAGCGAATCAAGGAGGCCAAGCGCACCAACCGAGACATCCATAAGCAATTGGAAGGTGCGCTCACCAAGGCGGGGATCAAATGCGAAATCAACAGCCGCCTCAAACGCTATTACTCGATCTATCTGAAGTTGCGGCAGCGCGGCATTCCTCTCGACCGGCTCTACGACTACCTTGCCTTTCGCGTGATTACCGGCGACACCAAGGACTGCTACGCCGCACTCGGTGTGGTCCACCAACGTTGGAGGCCTGTACCTGGGCGTTTCAAGGACTACATTGCAATGCCCAAGCCGAATCTCTACCAGAGTCTGCACACCACCATGGTTTCTGATCGAGGGGCGCCATTCGAAGTGCAGATTCGAACCTCAGAAATGGATCGCATCGCTGAAGACGGCATCGCCGCGCACTGGCGCTACAAAGGAGGCCCCGGCGACGGTGAGGACGAAGGCCGGGCGATCGGTTGGCTCAGGCAACTGCTTGAATGGCAACAAGGGGTCAATGATCCGCAGAGCTTCCTCGCCTCGCTCAAAGTCGACCTGTTTCCCGATGAGGTCTATGTGTTCACCCCCAAAGGCGATGTACTTGCTTTCCCACGCGGTGCGACACCGCTCGACTTTGCCTATCGCGTGCACACAGATGTCGGCCACCACTGTTCCGGGGCTCGGATCAACGGCAAGCTGGTGCCCCTGCGGACCGAACTGTGCAATGGCGATCAGGTCGAGATCCTGACCGACGCAGCTCGCACTCCAAGCCGAGATTGGCTCGAACTGACAGCTACGTCACGGGCACGCACCAAGATCCGCCACTGGCTGAACGCGCGCCAAAAAGAACGTGCCACTGAGGTAGGGCGGCGCGTACTGGAAAAAGAACTGCGCCGGTCGTCGACCAGTCTCAAGCGTTTTCTGGCCCACGAAGATCTGGCTCCATATCTGAGCGCCAATGGCATTTCGAAGCCGGACGATCTCTTGAGTGAGATCGGGTTCGGAAAGATCGCCGCTCGCACGGTGGTTGAAAAAGTGTTGCAGCATCCAGAGGAGCCTGGAATTGCCCACGAGATGGGCCGCACGTTGCGCCGCTGGCTTCCGGGTGGGGAGCGCCCCGTGGTGGTCAAAGGGCATGGCGATCTCCTCGTGTACCTAGCCAAGTGCTGCAATCCGTTACCCGGCGACGCCATCATCGGCTATGTGACGCGCGGTCGCGGGGTTTCCGTGCACCGTACTGATTGCCCGAACGTTGGCAAGTTACTTTTCGACCCCGGACGCGAGATTGAGGTGGCGTGGGGTCGGGGGGGCGAAACCTATCCAGTTGTTGTCGATATTGAGACGGTGGACGAGTCCGGGATGCTGGCCAGACTGACCGACGAAATCGCTCGTCGCGGGAGAGACATTCGTCAGATTACCGCCGATACCAAAGAAGAAGGCCGTGGGCGCATCGCGGTAGTTCTGGAGGTGGCGAATCGAGCCGACCTCGACCGCCTCTGTGATGGCCTCCTTTCATTACCCGGTGTTCTCGGGGTCGAGCGGCGCATGGGAACGCCCGGCGAGTAGCGACAACCCTCCTGAACCTGGAGCGCGACGTCTGCTCAAGGGCCAACTGGATAGTTCTATGTGCTGGGAACAGGCCCTAGGTAGTCGTGGCGTCAGGTTCGTAGGAACGGGCTGCTGGTTTCACCACTTTGCCGCTACGCATACATCTGGTGCAAACCCAGACGCGCTTTGCGGTGCCGTCAATCAAGGCGCGCACACGCTGCAAATTGGGGCTCCAAGTTCGATTGGACACGTTGTGGGCGTGACTGATGCTGCGTCCGGCCACAGTCCCCTTGTCGCAGTAATGACATCGCTTCGGCATGGTATTCCTCGGATTCGTCGGGGGCGGTCAAGATTGTCCTTGCCGGAGACAAGGCCCCGATAGCGGCGAAATTATATCTACTTCGCAAGCAAACTGAAGCTTTTCTGCAAAAATACAAGAACTCTGCGGAGCTTTGTAATGCGACTCTAGTGTCGTCCGAGCCGGTCTCGGAACGGGATCCTGTGCGCCGCACACTGGACAAGCTGCATCACTTGTGGCAAAACGGCGGTCGACAAACGGGGACTATGGTGGGCATCGCCGGAATTGCCTAATGCGGGAGCGGTGCTTTTCCGATAGCATCCTCGCAGGGACCCGTTAGGGAGTTTGGGAGAGCGATGATCTTCTCGAGATCAAAAGGAGTGGTTGGGCTGGATATTGGCAGCTCGGCGATCAAGCTTGTGGAACTCAACAAGCAAGGCGATCGGTATCGCCTCGCTCGGGTTGGATTCGAGCTGCTGCCCCCGGAAGCGATCGTGGACGGAACCATCATGGATTCCGGTCTTGTGGTCAATGCAGCGAGGAACCTGTGCGACTCGACCGGTGTCAAAAATTCCTCGTTTGCGACTTCCGTCTCAGGTCACTCGGTCATCCTCAAGCGCATCGAAGTTGCTGCCACCGACGACGAGGAACTGGCGGAATCGTTGCGCTGGGAGGCAGAGCAATACATTCCCTTTGACATCGACGACGTGCGCCTCGATCACGTCGTTTTGGGCCAAAAAGGCGCTGCAAAAGATGTTCTCTTGGTGGCGGTGAAACGGGACAAGGTCAACGACTACGTTTCCGTCGTCACGCAGTCGGGGCGTACGCCAGAGATCGTTGATATCGACACCTTTGCAGTGCAGAACGCGGTTCAAGAAGTTTCCGGTTCGGGTGCGTCAGGAGTCGTCGCACTGCTTAACATCGGGGCAACGGTTACCAACGTCAACGTGCTGGTTGACGGCAAGACGTCTCTGTGGCGCGATCTGACCACGGGCGGGGGAGAGTTCACCGAGGCTCTGCAACGCCATTTTGGTTTGTCGCATCAGGATGCGGAGGCGGCCAAGAGAGGCGAGCTTGAAGACGGACGCGATCCCGAAGCGGTTCGTGAGGTACTGAACGGCGTGGCGGTTCATTTCGCCGCAGAGATCGCGAAGACGTTTGCGTTCTTCGCCAACAACTTGGGCGGGCGCAAGATCGAAAAAGTGGTCATCACCGGTGGAGGCTCTCTGACTCCAGGTTTGGCCGAAACGTTGAATGCGGAGCTGAGCTTGCCGGTGGATCGGTTCGATCCTTTGGATTCAATTGATACCGAAGGCGCGAACTACGACGCAGGTTGGCTGGCCTCGATTGGCCCCAGTCTGTCGGTCGCGGTCGGTTTGGCCATGAGAGAAGCGGGGGATACGGCGTGATTCGGATCAATCTCCTCTCAGAGCACAAGAAACCCAAGGTTGCCCAACTTGGCAAGCGCACTCAGGACGTGATCGCCGGTGACCCGGCTACGGTGTGGCTGCTCGGCCTCCTCGGCGTTGCATTGATAGCTGGCTTAGCTTGGTACTTGATGCTCAATGAAAAGACCAATCGTCTCGATGCCGAGATTGCCGAGGTCCAAGTCGAGGTCGACCGCTTGGCACCGATCATTGCCGAGGTCGAGGAATTCGAGCGTAAACGGGCCGATCTCGAACACAAGGTCAGCGTCATCAATGACCTCAAGGCCCGGCAAGGCGTGCCGGTTCGTCTCATGGACATCATCTCCCGCTCTTTACCAGAGCGCCTTTGGCTCACTCAGGTGGCGCAACGGGGTCGCCGCATCCAAGTGCAGGGCCGAGCCTTCAATAACAACGCGGTGGCTGCGTTCATCGACAATTTGGATCAAGTCCCCGGCATGACCGAACCGGTCCTACGCGAGAGCCGACGCGGGCGCAGCCGGCGCGGCGGAGCGACGGTGTACGAATTTTCGCTCGATTTTCGCCTCGAGACGCAACCGATCGAGGGCCAATCAGACGTCCAACAAGCGGCGGCGAGGTAAGGGGGGCGTATGGCGTTCAAGACCGGACTCGAAGGCAAACCTTATTACTACGGAATTATTGCCGGCGTTCTCGTGGGTGGTGGGCTCCTGTGGGGCGCGCACTACGGCTTTCTGGCGAAGATGGAGGAAGGCATTGAATCCAGAGAGGCCCGCCTGCAGGAGCTGAACGTGCAGGTGGAAAAGGGGCGCCGCGCCGAGCGCAAGCTGCCGGAGTTTCGCGCCGAGGTGGCGGAACTTGAGGCAGATCTGGAGCGCCTGCTGCGCATCCTGCCCGCGCGCCGCAACACGCCGGAGCTATTGCGCCAGATTCGAAGTCTGACCGAGCAAGGGGACTTTCAGATCTTGCGCATTCGCCCGGCCAATTTTGTCGATCGTGGCTTTTATACCGAATGGCCGATCAACATCACCGTCGAAGGCGGGTACCACAACCTGGCGACCTTCTTCGATGAAGTGAGCCGCTTGTCCAGGATCATCAACATCGGCAACCTGCAGTTGCGCACATTGCGCTCCCGTAGCGGAGGCACGGCACGACCTGGCCACTCTTTGAGCGCCGATTTTCAAGCCCTGACCTTTATCTATAAAGAGCCGCCACCGGAACAGACGGACGAAGGAGGTGCGTCGTGAAGCGACTCACGTGGTTCTTAGTGCTGGCGCTCGGGTTATTGGTTGCGCTGTCGCAGGCGATGGCACAGGAGGCCGACGCAGACTCGGACGTCGCTTCTGAAGACGAGCTGATTCTGGATGAGGCTCTCGATGAGCCCGAGTTTTTTGAATTCGATTCCCCATCCGAAATCGAGGACATTCTTTCGGAGGAATGGCGAGTGCTCGCCGGAGAGACCAAGCCAGCATACGATCCCGGCAATCGTCGAGATCCTTTCCGTTCGTTGTTGACCGACCGCTCAGCGCCGCGCGGACCGCGGCCCGAGGGCGTTCCGGGACTGTTGATCGGAGAACTCGAGGTCACGGGAATCATGGCGTTTGGAGCGCAAAAAGTAGCGCAGGTGCGCGCGACCGACCGCACCGTAAGTTATTTGGTGCGTGAGGGAGACCGTTTGTACGACGGCGATGTAGTCAGTATCGGCGCTGACGAAGTCGTGTTTCAACAGGTGGTGGACGATCCAGCCGCGCTGAGACCGTTCAGGACCGTAGTCAAAGACCTGAGACCGGAGAACTAGCGTGACAGTGAGGAGAGTAGGCATGGGTACTCGAGGATCCGACTTGTCCCGATACGTGACCATTGTTGCGCTTTTCGCGTGTTTGGTTGTGTCTGGGCCGGCAGGTTTTGCCGATGAAATTGCACAGTTGACGAACATCGTCGTAGACGAATCAGAGCCGGGAATCGCTCACTTGCGGTTCGAGTTTGACCGAACGCCGAGCTGGGCGAGCTACCGCGATGAAAGCGGAGCGTTGGTGTTCGAACTTGCCAACACGGTCGCGGCAACGTTCCTTGAGATTCCGCCGATCGTGGGCGGCGTTATTCAAGGGGTCGATATCGACAGTGATCCGCGAGGGCCTGTCACTCGTGTCCGTATCGCCGACGGCGACACCGAGCACGAAGTGGTTCCGGTGGGGCGCACTCTGGACGTGATTGTTCGCAGCCTCGGCCAAGGCGAAGAAATGGCAATGGAGGTCGAGTCGCAGGAGGCGACACCGGAGACCGCCACCGAAGCGGCCGAGGAGGTGGGTGCTACTGCGATTCAACCTTACGGAACTGCAGAATCGCCCTTCCGTTCGCCCGAACCAAGCGGTGCTGGCAGCGAGGTTCTCGCCATTGAGGCGGCAACTGCTGCCGATGACGTGGCGGTGTATATCCGCGGTGACGGAACTTTCGAGTACTCCGCGTTCTCGCTCGACGACCCCAGTCGATTTGTCCTCGATTTGAAGGGAGCTGTGGTTGGCATCGAGGAACGGTCGATCGGAATCGATGAGGCGGGGGTCAAGCAGGTACGCGTCGGACAATTCAGTGACAGCCCAGAGCCGATTGCTCGGGTTGTTTTTGATCTCTGGTCGGCGACGGTCCCGTGGGTAGAGACGGTGGCGGACGGCGTTGTCGTCCGCTTCGGCGCCGATTCTCCAGAGGCAGCGCAAGTCGACCTGGCGGTGGCTGATGAAGCCGAGGTCGTTGGGGACGCTTTTGAGACCGAATCCGCAGTGGTCGAAACCGCGGCGGTTGAAATGGCAGAAGTTGAAACTACGGAACCGGCCATAGCCGAGCCCGCAGTTGCGGAGCTGGAGGCCGAGCCGGATCAAGAGCAAGCGATCGCGGAGGTACCAATCTCTGAGGTACCGATCCCTGAGGGCGCTGAAATAGTTGATACGGCTAGCGATGAGGCAGAAATAGACGAGGATGCAACTTCAACCGCACAGCTTTTAGAGATAGCGGAAACCGAATCGGGGCCGACGGAGGACGCCACCCAAGTCGATAGCGAGCCGGTAGTTGTTGATGTCGAACCGATGGTGGTTGCCGAAGTAGTACCCGTCGACGAACAAGTCGAAATCCCCGAGTACGCGGCCGCCGCAACTTCGTCTGCTTACCTTAGCGAGCAGGAGTTGACCGTAACGACTGGCGAAGCCACTAGCGATCCCAACCCGGCCGCCGGATTCGGCAGCGTGCCGGTCGGTGGAGAGCGGCGTTACAGCGGCGAGCCCATCGACCTCAGCTTGCAAGACTCCGATGTCCGCGACGTGCTGCGCAGTCTGGCACAGCTCTCGGGGCTGAACTTGGTCGTCCAGCCTGGAGTCTCCGGCCGCGTCACTGTCGAGTTTGTGCAAGTGCCGTGGGATCAAGCGCTTGAGCAGATCCTCAAGATCAACGGCCTGGGCTACGAAGTTGAAGGCACGATCATGAGAGTGGCGCCGCTGGATCAGTTGCGCCAGGAAGCAGAGGAACGACAACGCCTTGCGCAAGCCCGTGCGGCCGCCGTTCCGCTCACCACTGTGATTCAACGTGTCAGCTACGCCCGCGCCGCAGCGATCGCCCGCGCATTGGGTGCGCGTGGTGGAGTGATGAGTTCGCGGGGTTCGGTGATCGTCGACGACCGGACCAACACTCTGATTATCAAGGAACTGCCGGCCTACATCGACACAGTGCTGTCTGTGGTCGAGAGTCTCGACATTCCTGAACCGCAGGTGATGATCGAAGCTCGCATCATCGAGACCACCAAACGGTTCACACGCACCCTAGGAATCGATTGGGGCTTTTCCGGAGTTGCGGACAACGAGCATGGCAACACCACTGGGCTGGTCTTTCCCAACAACGTTCAGGCCGACGGAGGAGTGTCGCTCCTGACCGGGGCTCGCAACGGATTCCTCGATCTTTCGCTGGGCAATGTCCTCAATACCTTCAATCTCGATATCGCCTTGCAAGCCGCGGAAAACGAGGGCTTGATCAACATTCTCTCCGAACCCAAGGTGCTGATCCTCAATAACGAACGCGCCATCATCCAGAGCGGTTTGCAGATTCCAATTCAAACCGTTGCCAACAACACCGTCAGCGTGCAGTTCGTCAACGCCACATTGCGTCTAGAGGTAACGCCCCAGGTCACTGCCGACGGCACGGTATTGATGGAAGTGAGAATTCAGAAGCGTGAACCGCAACCGGCTTTCGCGGTTGCCGGGGCAGCCAACGCGCCGATCGCGACCAAGGAAGCCGAGACTCGCGTCATTGTGCGCGATGGTGGCACTACGGTCATCGGCGGCATCTACGAAGTGTCGAGTGACGACGGCGAGGATCGCGTGCCTGGATTGGGCAAGGTCAAGGGTGTGGGGCACCTATTTAAGAACCGGCGCCGCAACAACGAGAACCAGGAACTTCTCATTTTCATCACCCCTCGGGTGGTGCGGCTGTAAGGAAGGGACAGGAGAAAGTGATGAGAAACAAACTTGTTCTAACTTTGGCCGCCGTTGCGCTGGTGAGCGCCCTCGCCGGATGCAACACTCGAACCGACAAAACCGATACCGGCGGGATCATCCTGACCGTGACCGACTTCGATGGCGTGCCCACTGGGGCCAGCGTCAACTGCCTGCTGGGTGAAGTCGCGGTCGCCCTGTGCAACCCTGAGACCTTTGGGTTTCCTCGAATTACGATCGAGTCGTTGACGATTTCCAATATCGTCGCCGACCCTTCGGGAACCTCGAGCCGTCTGATGGACGTAGAACTGGAGCGAATTCAGGTGGGGTTCCACCGCGCCGACAACGGGACTCGCGTGCCGCCGACGCAGGTTCGGGGCTTCACAGGGTTTGTTCCGGTCAATGGGACGGAAACCGTCAACAACCTCCCGGTACTGACATCAGAAGGGTTCGTAAACCCGCCTCTTTCCGACCTGCGCCTGCTCAACGGTGGGGTCGACAGTGAAACCGGTAGTGAGACCATTTTGATTGAGTTCGAGCTGATCTTCTTTGGTCGAACTCTGTCGGGGGATCCGGTCGAGACCGCTCCTTTCAGATTCACGGTTGAGTTCTTCGCCTAGTGGGAAGGAAGATCATCATGACGCGCAAACCGATGAAGAATCTAGTCGCAGCATCTCTCGCGGCGGCGTCCCTTTTGTTGGGTGCCTGCAGTGCGGACAAGCAGTCCGATTCGCCGACTCAGCCGACGATCCCGGGAGTGGACTTCCCCGTGGCGGCAGCATTCGCTTGCTTTGCTTTTGTTGACCAGCCAGGACTCATCAGTTTTGAAGACCGGTCCACGGGTGCGCCAACTTCATTTGCCTGGGACTTTGGCGACGGCCGCACCAGCACCGCTCAACATCCCAAACATCAATATGCCGTTTCAGGTGGCTATATTGTGACCTTCACTGCTCGCGACGCGCGCACGTCCTCTACCGTCAGTGCGCTGGCAGTAACGGACGTAGGGTGTTTTGACGTGCCGGTGTGCGGCAACGGCGTTGTCGAATTCGGAGAGGAGTGTGACGGTGGAGCCGGCTGTAATCCGGACTGCACTCTTGCTGTATGCGGCAACGGCGTCGTTGACGCAGGAGAAGCCTGCGACGACGGCAACTTGGTGAGTGGCGACGGCTGTCAGTCCAACTGCACCATAACTCCTTAGCCGAACCTGACCACTAGACCCGCGTGGCTCGGGGGCGAGGGGAAGTCGCCTGAAAAAAGTTGGCAGCGTAGTTGGCCGGTTCACAGCGCTCCGATGGCGCGTTTCTTGTACAGTATGAAGGGAATGTGGGGGCAAAGCTTCGAGTCACTGCTCAAGAGGCGAGCTATCTGTCTGATCGTTGTCGGCTTTTTCTTGTGGCGGCCGGCGGCCACTGGCGAACTCGCCCAACTCCTCAACGTCACTCTCCAGCGCGATTCCGCGGGGGCTGCAGCCCTTATTCTGGAACTCGATCGCGAAGTCAGCTGGTCGACTTACCGCCAGTCGGACGGCAAACTGGTCCTCGGGCTGCTGCGGGCTGTCGCAGCGTCTTTCCTGGAAACTCCAGTCAATCGTATCGATGGCATCGTCGTCGAGAAGATCGAAACCGATGTCGACGGGCCCGTGACCCGGATCGTCGTTGAAGACGCTGGTGCGGAGTACGAAGTGGTGCCGGAAGGACTGACTGTCCGCGTCACATTTTTCCCCTTGGAAGCAGCCGCTGGACAAGGGCAACCGGAGGATCGAGGTAGTGAAACACCTGATCGTCCAGATCCACCGGCCGAGCCCGACGACCTGACGGTTGTCGAGTCGCCTGACAGTGGAGTCGAGGAAATCACGACCGAAAAAATGCCCGCAGAAATCTCGGTCGGCGGTGACGACCAGGTTGAGGAAATACCCATCGCGATCCAGGTCGAGGCGCCAGCCGAAATAACGGAGGCGGTCGAGACCGAGGTCGAGGGAACCATCGAAGTAGACGAAACCGCAATACCTCCGGCTGCGTCAGAGGATCGCGTCTTGGCCGGCGTTCAGCCGTATGGCACCGCTTCGGCACCCTTTCTCTCTCCTGCATCGCCAGGCGACGTAGCGGAATTTCTGCTCTTCGTAGAACCAAGTGGTGAAGGGCAGTTCCGGATTCGAGCCGACGGTGCGATGCAGTACCGGGCTTTTTCGCTTGTCGAGCCGGATCGCTTTGTACTGGATCTCATAGGAGTGGAATTGGCCATTGACCGCCGCCGCATCGATGGGCCTTCTGCCGTGGACGTCAATGCAGTTCGAATTGGCCAGTTTTCGGGGCCTCCAGATGCGGTCGCCAGGGTCGTCTTTGATCTCGTGCGGCCGATCGTTCCCTGGGTACAGGACCAGGGGAACGACTTAATTGTGACGTTCGGTGAGCCACAACAAGCGCCGCTGATCGATCTTGACGCCATAGCTGCTGTGGAGGAGCCGGAACTGTCCGCCGATCTAGGTGGTGCAAGGCAATCTGATGACCCAGTTGAAGATGCCGGGCAACCCACGCTCAGCCAAGTCGAGACCGTCGAGGAGGTATCCATTGCAGACATCGGCGAGCCCGGCGCTGACACGCCGGTCTTTCTGTCCGTGCCGGCGGGGAAGCTGGCCGAGACGCTGCTCGAGGTTGTCGTTACGGACGATACCAATGGCGTTGTGGTGACGCTGGCCGGCGACGGCGGTTTCCACTTTTCAACCTTTACATTGCGAGAACCGCATCGGTTCGTTCTTGACCTCAAAGGAGTCGTGGTCGGCGACATTCCGCCTTCCCAACCGGGCGCTGGGCCTGTGCAAACGGTCCGTGTCGGTCAGCACCAAAGTGGGGACCGTGCGGTCGCCCGAGTCGTGCTCGACCTCGATCTGCCCTTGATGCCGACAATCGAGCGCGATGGAAGCAGTTTGATTTTGCAAGTCGAATAGAGCGACCGCGGTTGGCACGCGCTGTGCGACCCTCGGCGCTGTTGTGAACTTGCCAACTTTGAATCCTTTCGACCAGCACTCGTATACTTCGCCAATGGAGAGAAGAGTTCGGCCCAGTGCTTTTTTGCTGCCTGCCCTTTTGACGACTCTACTGGCTGCAAGTTGCGACAAAGTGACACCCGTGGCGCCGGGAGGAGCTGTTCTCACCGTCAGCGCCAATCCGACTTTCATTGAGACTGATGGACAGAGCGTAATCACAATCATTGCTCGCGCTGAAGATGGGTCGCCTGTTAATCCAGGAACGGAAGTTCTGGTGTCGACCACACTTGGCACTATCGACGAAGTAGTGACGACGGATGAACGCGGGGTGGCGACTTCCATTTTGCGCGGAGATGGACGCGCTGGTTTGGCGGACGTGGTGGTGTCCTCAGGCGCGGCGGCTCCGGTCACCTTGAATCCGCCGATTCAGATTGGGTCTTTTGCCGCGTTTATCAGTCTGCAGGCAACTCCGACGACGGTGAATGAAGGTGGGGGTGATATCACCCTCCTCGCATTGATACGCGGGGATACTGGAACGCCCTTGGCCAACGCGGTCGTCAACTTTGTTACTCCATTTGGAACGTTAGCGTCGCAAGGCGGACCCATCATCACCGACGCCGACGGCCAGGCGATCGATACTTTGACATTGACGGAGAGCGACGTCGCATCAATCACCGGGACAAGTTTTGTGGTTAACGCGGAAACAGCGGGAAGCGAGAGCGCCCTCATCCAGGGAAGCTTTACCATCACTGTTGCACGATTGCGGCCGCAGGCTAGTTTTACCGTCAGTGACGGTGGCGGAAACACGGCCATCTTTAACAGTACGAGTACTGGTGGTCAGCCTTTGACGCATCAATGGGACTTCACCAACGATGGCATCATCGACAGCACTGGAGCCAGCACCAGTTTCACCTACTCAGCCGCCGGAACCTACACGGCTCGCTTAAAAGTGGTCAACGATCAAGGGGAGAGCGAAGCGTTGCAATCCGTCACGGTGCCCCTTGGATAGCGTTCGGCGTAGCCTGACGTGACGATCGACCAACTGCTTCAGAAAGCTCGCAGTCGTCAGGCAGATGGACAAGTCGAGGATGCGGTAGCGCTCTATCGTCAGGTCGCCCACGAGCGCCCTGATCTGGTCTCCGCACACGTTGCTCTGGGCCGGCTCCTCATCGAAAAAGGCGATCCTGCATCCGCTCGCAGATGGTTGTTCCAAGCGATCCAGCACGATCCGGATCAAATGGTCGCGCGCAAGCTCCTAGTCGAGGCCAACCTCGCCCTGGATCATTTGGTCGAAGCTCATCGCTGGGCGACGGAGTACCTGCGGGTCTTTCCGCAGGACGAGGAGGTTCGAAACAGTTTCGATCGCATTGAGCGGTTGTTGCTGGAAGATCGGGGCAGGCAGACGGTAGCAGGCAGCAAGACCTTGGCTCGGCTCTATCTGCGCCAGGGACACCTGCGCCAAGCTGAGTTTGTCCTCAACGAATTGGCCGCAGGCTCACCTGACGATCCGGAAATTGAGTCTCTTCGTGCTGAAGTCAAAGCGGCTGGGGAGAGGAATCGTGATCGTGTGCGTGTTCAACTCCTGCGCCGGCTAGATCTTTTTGCCGCCGCGGTATCCCGCGCGCGACTGAGTTGGTTGGGGGATTAGCCCAGACTCAGCGAGATCTATTGACGCGCCGTCTCGACCCACCGACGGCTTTGGAACAACAGCTTCAACTCGTTCTCAGTGATGTCATCCGTTGACGCAACCCATTGACCACCGGCCGCCAGATTCGCAATGATCAGCGTCTTGGCGCCCGGCCTAGGATCGAACAATCATAAGACCGAAGCGGCCGGACTGAATCACCGGAGTATTCATGCTCAACTTTGACGAGATCAAGGAACTGCTAGAGCTTGTTGCAAGCAAGGGCTTGTCGGGCTTGGAGATTGAACGATCGGGATTTCGCCTGACGATCGACGGTCGACCTCAGGTAGCGGCGGGAACTCAACCGGTCGAAGCGGCGGCGCCCGCACCGGTGCCTGCGACAGAGGTAACCCCGAGGGCGGATGAGCCGTCTGCGACCGTGGAGACGTCCGAGACAGTTGGACACATCGTTCCTTCACCCATTGTGGGTACTTTCTACTCCGCTCCCTCGCCGGACGCCGATCCCTATGTGCGCGTCGGCGACCGCGTTACCGAGGGCCAGGTCTTGTGCATCGTAGAAGCGATGAAGTTGATGAATGAGATCGAGTCCGACGTCGACGGCGTGGTGGTGGAGATCTATCCTCAAAACGCCCAGCCGGTCGAGTACGGAGAACGTCTGTTCGCAATCCAGGCAGGGTAAGCAAGAGTCCCTGCGATGATCGACAAAATACTGATTGCCAATCGCGGTGAGATTGCGCTCCGCGTCATCCACGCTTGCCGTGAGCTGGAGATCCCGACGGTAGCGGTGCACAGTGTGGCCGACGCTGACAGCCTCCACGTGACGTATGCCGATGAAGAAGTCTGCATCGGTCCGGCGTCACCGATCGACAGCTATCTGAATAAATCGGCGATCATCTCGGCGGCGGAAATTACCGGGGCGGATGCGGTCCATCCCGGCTATGGCTTTTTGGCCGAGAACGCCGAGTTTGCCGAGATGCTGCTGGAGTGTGGCGTGACCTGGATCGGCCCCAGTCCGGCGGCGATTCGTGCCTTGGGTGACAAAGCCAAAGCCAGGGCAATCGCCGAAGAGGCCGGAGTACCGGTTCTGCCGGGAAGCAGCGAGCCGCTACGAGACGCCGACGAGGCGCATCGAGTGGCAGAGACGGTCGGCTACCCGATCATCCTCAAGGCGTCGGCCGGAGGTGGCGGGCGTGGTATGCGCATTGTGCGGGAACCCGATGCCCTGGCGGTGCAACTGGCAACGGCGGCCGAAGAGGCTGGGCGGGCTTTTGGAAATCCCGATATTTATCTTGAAAAGTATCTCGATGAGCCACGGCACATCGAGTTCCAGATCTTTGCCGATCAACATGGCAATTGCGTACAACTGGGAGAGCGCGAATGCTCGATCCAGAGAAGACACCAGAAACTCATCGAAGAGTCGCCTTCGCCGGTGCTGAGTCCGGACTTGCGGCAGCAAATGGGAGCTGCGGCGATTCGCCTGGCTCAAGCTGCCGGGTACGAGAACGCGGGAACGGTCGAATTCCTACTCGACGGCGATGGATCTTTCTATTTCATGGAAATGAACACGCGCATCCAGGTCGAGCACCCGGTGAGCGAGATTGTTACCGGTACCGACTTGGTGAAAGCACAGATCCGAGTGGCGCGAGGGGAAGAACTCCCCTTCGGTTCGGTTGAACCCCGCGGACATGCCATTGAGTGCCGCATCAACGCCGAGGACCCGGTTCATTTTCGACCTTCTCCAGGCAAGATCGAGACTTATCATGCGCCCGGAGGCCCCGGTATTCGCGTGGACACGCATGTCTATGAGGACTATGTAATTCCCCCGTTCTATGACTCCCTGATCGCCAAAGTCATTGCTTACGGAGAAACGAGGGAGGAGGCGCGGCTGCGAATGCTCCGCGCGTTGGATTTTTTTGTAGTTGAAGGGATTGAAACATCGATCGACCTTCACCGTCGCATCCTGCGCGATTCGCGATTTCGTGCTGGGCAACTGTCAACTCGTTTCATGGAAAGGTTTCTGAGCCCTACCGAGAGCTCGACCTAACTCTTTTTTGCACATTCCAAGGCTCTACGCTATTGCCGACGCGCGGCGCAGCGCTCCTCGTTCATTGGGGTCAGTGGTGCGTGATCTGGCCGATATCGGTTGGCCTTGGATTCAAGTTCGAGACAAGGAGGCCTCGGACGCAAAGCTTTTCAAAACAGCGGAGGCATGCGCCGAAGCAGTCGAGGGAACAGATGCTCGATTGTGGATCAACGATCGGGCGGACATCGCCGCCATGGTGGGTGCTAATGGCGTTCATCTCGGCACTCACGACTTGAAGCCAGCTAAGGTGGGTCGGACGTTTCCGCATCTTCACATTGGCCAGTCGACTCACAACCCTCAACAGGTACAGACCGCAGCCGACAGTTTGAGCGTCGATGTGATCGCGTTCGGTCCGGTGTTTGACACGGCGACCAAACTGAAGGCAGAGCGAACCACTGGTGTCGAAGAGTTCAACGCCGTCCGCGACCTTACCGACAAGCCGCTCATAGCAGTCGGTGGCGTCGATCAACATCGTGTCCCCGACCTGCGTTGGTCGGGGGCCAACATCGTTGCGGTCGCCGGCGCGATCACAGCTGCGCGGTCGGTGGCAGAGGAGTGGGTTTCGCGATACGCTGAACCGGTCAATCTGACTCGGCCTAGGATCTTTTTGTGTGGGTTCATGGCTGCTGGCAAAAGCAGCGTGGGACGTAGACTTGCAGCAGTTTTGGGTTGGCGATTTTTGGATCTGGATACCATGATTGTCGACAACGCCGGTAAGTCCGTGGATCGAGTTTTCGCTGAGGAGGGCGAGCCCGGTTTTCGTCGTCTTGAGAGCGAAGCTCTCGACGAGGTCACAGGCCAGAAAATGGTGGTCGTTGCCTGCGGTGGCGGAGTCGTCGAGGAGTCTCTCAATCGCGAGACTCTGCGGAGCAACCGTGGCTGCGTCGTCTGGCTGGACGTCGAAGCCGAGGAGTTGGAGCGCCGGCTTGAGGGTGAATCGAGAGTACGGCGTCCACTCGCGGACCCCAACTGGCGCCGACTGCTTGAAGCACGGAGACGCGATTACGAAACGACTGCCGATTTACATATTCCTGTGGTGCGGCGGGAAGACGTGCGCAGAACAACGCGTAGAGTGTTTGACGCGCTGGAGCTTGCGGCATGAAGTTCTTGGTGATCTCTGACCTGCACGCCAACGTCGAGGCGTTGGAAGCGGTAATGGAAGACTGCGCCAACGAGGAATTCGACCGCATCTTACTGCTCGGTGATCTCATCGGTTACGGCGCCGATCCCAACGCCGTGGTGGATCGTGTTCGCACTTGGGGCGATAGCGTGCTGATCGTGCGCGGAAACCACGATCGAGCGGCCGTCGGGCTGGAAAGCCTCGATACCTTCAACAACATGGCAAGAACCGCAGCCGAATGGACCGCGCGCCAGTTGACTGGGAGCAACCGAGACTTCGTTCGCAACCTGCCGGCAGGGCCAATCAATGTAACGGCTGAGTTGGTGATCTGCCACGGCTCTCCGTTGGACGAGGACATGTACATCCTGGACAGCCGTTCGGCAGGCCTGTCGTTTCGTGCCGGTGATGCACCGTTGACTCTGTTTGGGCACAGTCATATCCCTTCTTGTTTTGTCGAGTCGCGCGAACAGCCGTTTCGCTCCAACATCCAGTTCTTGAGCGCAGATCATCTGCGCTTGGATGCTCGCCGCCGCTATCTGGTCAACCCCGGCGCTGTCGGGCAGCCCCGTGATGGTGATTTTCGGGCCGCATATCTAGTGCTCAATTGGGGCGCTGAGAGGACGATCGAGTGGCGCCGAGTCAACTACGACAAGGAGGCTGCAGCGCAAAAGATCTACTCGGCGGGGTTGCCGCGAGTTCTCGGTGAGCGTCTGCTGTCAGGCCGTTGAAAAATGAAGACGTTCGGTTGGTTTTTGCAGGTGTGCGGACTTGTCATTGTCGGTGCCGCCCTGGGTGTGGGCTACGTCTACGAGGCGGTGCGCCTGGAGTTGGCGATGCTCGCGGGCGGCGGTATCTTGTTCCTAATTGGGCGTGCTCTCTTTACTCGCTGATGGCGCAACATTCTCGCCGCGGTTGCGTACTTTGAACTAGTGACAGCGCCGGAAATCACCGATGAGGCGCTTGTCGCGGACGCGGTAGCTGGAAAGGATCGCGCCTTTGAATTGCTGGTACAGCGGTACCAGGGTCGCTTGGTCAACTTTCTCTATCGCAAAGTTGGAAACTCGGAATCCGCTCATGATCTGGCTCAAGAAGTTCTCATCAAGGTCTACCGGGCCCTGGACCGCTTCGATCCTGACTACCGATTTTCAACTTGGCTCTTTCGCATTGCGCAAAACGCCGCGATTGATTCGCTTCGGCGTCGACGCATCGAAACCGTCGCACCGGTTTGGGAGAGCGAAGCCGGGGAGAAAGAGCTTGAATTTGAATCTCCCGATCCCGATCCGTACGTGGTCAACCGCAACCTGGAGCGGCGCCGCGCCATTGGAGAAGCGATCGGGGGGCTTCCGGAAGAGTATCGGGAACTCGTGGAAATGAGGCACTACGCCGAGCTTTCGTACGCTGAGATCGCTGAGATCATGGGAATGCCTTTAGGGACAGTAAAGAATAAGCTTTTCCGCGGCCGCAATCTGCTCAAGAAAGATTTGGCCGGCTACTTGGAAGACTGACCATGAAGACCTGCACACGTTGGCTAGACCAAGAACTGAGTCGCCCGTCGGCTGAGATGGCGAAACATCTGCAATCGTGTGGTGATTGTCAAAAAGAGCGTGCTCTCGATGCTCTGATTGCGATGGACCGCGTCGCGGTAGATCCTGAGTTCACCGCTCGTACCATGGCGGCAATCAAGGCCAGCCCCTGGTTGTGGGCACGTTGGGCAGCGGGCCTGGGGACTGCTTTTCTTCTGGCCTCGGCTTGGTTTCTGTCCGACACCTCACTTTCAGCGTTCGGTTCGACCTTGGGGCAGTTGGTCGCAAACGCGCTGGTCGCGGGTTGGGGATGGCTGGGCGCCTCGTGGGCCGGTTTTCAAGTCGTTGTGCGCGGCGCACTCGAGCCCCGTGCCGTTGTAGGTATTGCTCTGGCCGCCACCGGTACCTTGCTGCTCGCACGTCGTATCCTCAAACGCCGTCGAGCTTCGGAAGCGACTGGCTCGCGATAGAGTCCTCTCCATCGTGAGGGGAGTCCTTGCCGCCTTTGCGGCACTCGTTACAGCACAATTTGCCTTTGCAGCCGAACCGGCCCTGGTTCTGCGAGAGGGCAGCGTAGCCAGCGAAACACTCACCGCTGTTGGGCGGGATCTAGTCATCGACGGACAAGCTCGTTCCGATGTCGCCGTGGTGCGCGGCAACACCACTATCAAGGGAACCGTCAGTGGAGACGTTGTGGCTCTCGGTGGAAACATTGAAGTCGCAAGCGGCGGCGTTGTCCAGGGCAACGCCTTCAGTCTTGGTGGAGAGATCGAGCTCGCAGACGGGGCTCGAGTGCTCGGTCAAGTGGCCGCCTATCCTTCGATTGCGCCTGGTCTACTGGCTTTGGTTGACGCGCCCGTACTCGGGGCTGGCTGGTGGAATCGGGCGATTGTGGCCCTAAAACTCGGGTTGGCGGGAGCTTGGCTACTTTGGGCCGTCGCAGTCGGCGTCGTGGCGCCCAGAGCGCTCCGCCGGACCGCAGTTGAACTGTCATCCGGACCAGGCTGGCTATTCGCGACTGGACTCGCGGTGGTGTTGTCCGGATTCCTGCTCGTCTTGGTCCTGTCCTGGATCTTGCCGATCGCGGCCGCACTGCCAATGATCCTCTTGATCATCCTGATCTTGATCGCCGCCAAGCTGTGGGGTATCGCCGCGTTGGCGCTAGAGGCGGGAAATTGGCTTGTCGATCGCTGGCGACTTGCAGTGCCAGTCTTTCTCGGTCCGCTGATCTTCGGCATCGTCGCCTTCAATTTGGTTAGGTTCGTGCCGCTTGTAGGAACGATTTTTTGGGCTCTGCTGACCATCGTTGGCGTCGGCGCCGCGGCACGGCATGCCGTGGCTCGCGTCGGCTCGTTGGGCGCGCTTTAGCAAACAGATAGGATCAGCCGAGGCTGAGGCCGAGGTACGGCAAAAGGAAGAGTTATGGCGAGCGAGATCCGCAATATCGGTGTCGTCGGGGCGGGGACGATGGGGAGTGGCATCGCTCAGGTTGCTGCGAGCAGCGGCTACCGAGCTACTTTGGTCGACGTTGATCGACAGGCCTTGGAGCGCGCCATAGCAAGCATTGAGCGCAGTTTGGACAAACTGGTCGGGAAGGGGCGGATCGAAGAAGAGACTGCGCTGGCAGCCAAAGAACATCTCGCCACCGCTAGCGATATTAAGGACCTTGGCGACGCCGATTTAGTGGTCGAAGCGGTAGTTGAAAAGCTTGAGGTGAAACAGGCGATTTTCCAGGATCTCGACTCGGTTACCAGCACGGACGCGATTCTCGCCAGCAATACCAGTTCGATCTCGATCACCCGCTTGGCTGCGGCGACGTCGAGGCCCGAGAAGGTCATCGGTATGCACTTCATGAATCCGGTGCCGCTGATGAAGTTAGTGGAGATCATCCGCGGTCTGGCGACCGACGACGCGACCTACGGAGCGGTTGAAAAGGCCACGAAGCAGATGGGGAAGACACCGGTCGAAGTCAACGATGCTCCAGGGTTCGTTTCCAATCGCGTCCTCATGCCGATGATCAACGAGGCGGTGTTTTGCTTGCACGAAGGTGTGGGCAAACCCGAGGCGATCGACGAAGTGATGCACCTGGGTATGAATCACCCTCTGGGACCGTTGGCGCTCGCCGACCTCATTGGACTGGATGTGTGCCTCGACATCATGCGCGTCATGCACCGGGAACTCGGTGATTCCAAGTATCGACCCTGCCCCCTCCTGGTCAAAATGGTCGACGCGGGGCGGCTCGGCCGCAAGTCCGGCCAGGGCTTCTACGCCTACGAATGAGGGATGATCGTCTGTCCCCATTGTTCGCGGCGCAACGTACTTGAGGCCGAGGTCTGCGTCGACTGCGGCAAGCAGCTTTTAGTCATCTCCGGCCTTGCGGACGAAGAAACCCCGATCGTAGCCACTGAGTCGTCACTCGATGAACACCTGATCGAGCGTGTCTCGATGCTCGAGGACGCGTTGCGCAACACGGTTCGCGGCCTGCAGCGCAGCCTCCGGGCTCTGCGCCGTCTGGAGCGCGGCGTGTTGGTCAATCAGGCCGGCTTGGACGCGATCGAGGCGCTACTCCATCGACAGGGGCTGGTCGAGGAGGACGCCTTGCGACTGGTCTGGGATGACAATCTCCGCGGCCGTCTACTGGCAATGGAGAAGCGCGACTTTCTAGAGCGACAGATGGAGCGCATCGTCGCCGATTTCGCCGGGAACGATTTGACCGCGTTCCAGGCCGAGTTAGAAGACGCGTTGGAAGCTTTTGCCGCGCTCGATTCGGAAGCGGCGTTGCGGCACCTTGAGCGCGCCCTCGATCTAGATCAGGCCAATCCCGAACTGGCATCGCTGGTCGGAGAGCTGGCTTATGCCGACGGCCAGCGTGAGCGCGCCTTGGCTCACTTTTCCAGTGCACTCGAGCGCGACGCCGATCAGTATGAAGCGCTGGTTTTTTCGGGAATCCTGCTGCAGGAGACGGGACGGTTGGAGGAGGCGCGCAGACGACTGCGGCGCGCCGTCGAAGTCGGGCCGGAGCGGTTTTTGGGTTGGTTCGGATTGGGCTCGTTGTGCGCTGATAGTGATGAGCTGCGTGAAGCGACTGTTTACCTGGAGCGCGCTGTCGAGATCGATCGCGTACCGACGGCGATGGTTTTGCTGGGCCGAACCTATCGACGCATGGGCAAGTTGGGTCGCGCTACAGCTATCTTGGAAGAGGCGACCGCCGCAGATCCAATGCTGGATGATGCTCATTACGAACTGGGACGTACATTCGCTCGTCGCGGCTGGAGAAAGCGAGGCACCGAGGCCCTGACGACTGCTCTGGAGTTGAGTCCGCGAGCCCACGATCACGGCGCCTTTGCCACCGCTTTGGAGGCGAACCTATCCGCCCATACCGCGGCAGCGACGGCGCGCCGTGCCTCAATCCTGGTGCGCGACGGCAGCGACGGCGCGGGTCGAGATGAGATGCTGGCTGAGGTGCGCCGCGAGTCCGACCCAGTGGTTCGTGCCTTCTTCGCGGCGGTCGTGATCGAGACTCTGCGAGCACAGGGACGACTGCGTGACGGGGTCACCTGGGGCGAGAGGTGGTTCGACGACGAAGATGCAATTGTTGCGTCGGTTGCCCGCGGCGAGGTTGCCCACAACCTTGTTGAACTTGAGGACAGCCTCGATCGGGCACTCCGCCTGGCCGAAGAAGCGGCCCAGTTGTCTCCGCCGCAAGTCCGGTCTCAGGTCCATGCCACTTTGGGTTGGGTCCACTTTAGGCGCGGCGAGGTGGAGAAAGCGGCGCGAAAACTGGAAGAGGCGGTCGCAGTGGGGGAAAATGTGGGGCATCGCAAACTCCTTGGCATCGTTCGCCTGGGCCAGGGAGAGATCGAGTCAGCCAACGAAATCTTCGAGCAAGCTGACGCTCTCGCCAACACCGGTCTGGCTCGCGAGAAGATAATGCTCGATCATCTGCACGACGACCCGGGCGCCAGCTAAGCGCTCTTTTGGCCACAGAAGGACTTCTATGCGTTGGAGTGACTACTATCTTTATACCGTCCGCGAAGCGCCCGCAGACGCCGAGGTCGCGAGCCATCAATTGATGGTGCGCGCCGGCATGATCCGGAAAGTCGCGGCCGGTATCTACAGCTATCTGCCTCTGGGATGGCGCACCATTCGCAAGATGGAAGCCATCGTTCGTCGCGAAATGGAACGGGCGGGTTCCAGTGAATTGCTGATGCCCGCCATCCATCCGGCGCAACTGTGGCGGGAAACCGGCCGCTGGGATGTATATGGCCACTTGCTGTTGCGCATGAAGGACCGTCAGCAGCGGGATTTCTGCTTCGGTCCGACGCACGAGGAGGTGATCACCGACATCGTTCGCAAAGACATCAACAGCTACCGGCAATTGCCGCGCAATCTGTTCCAGATTCAGACCAAGTTTCGAGACGAAATCCGTCCACGCTTTGGACTCATGCGCGGTCGCGAGTTCGTCATGAAAGACGCCTATTCCTTCCACTCCAGTCAGGACTCTCTGACGGAAGTGTACGAGGCGATGCGAGACGCCTACTGCCGCATCGTCGAGGCCTGTGGCCTGGAATACACCATGGTGGAAGCGGACAGCGGCTCGATCGGAGGTGCTTCCTCGCACGAGTTCATGGTCCTGGCCGTAACCGGCGAAGACTCGGTGGTTCGGTGCTCGGCTTGCGGCTACGGCGCCAACGTTGAAAAAGCGGCTGTGGGGGAGCTGCCGGGTGTGACTGAGACAGAGCGACGCGAGGCGCAGCGAGTCTCGACCCCCGACAAGACCACCGTAGAGGATGTCGCGGCGTTTCTTGACAGGTCGGTGACTCAGTTCGTCAAGACGCTGATTTACGAGACCGAGAAGGAGTTTGTCGCCGTCTTTGTCCGTGGCGATCGTGAGGTCAATGAGGTCAAACTCAAGAACTTGCTCGACGCGCAGCAGTTGCGGTTGGCGCGCGAAGACGACGTTGTCCGAGAGACCGGGGCGCCGGTGGGTTTTGCCGGTCCGATCGGGCTCAGCGACGAGATCCGCAAAATCGCCGATCGACGCGTCGCCGAACTGGTGAACTTCGCCTGTGGTGCAAACGCCGTCGATGAACACTGGGTGGACGCGAACTGGGGCGTGGATGCCGACTTGCCTGAAGTTGCCGATCTCCTATTGGCGCAGGCAGGTGATCCCTGTCCGCGCTGCGACGGTGTTTTTGAGCTCTATCGCGGCATCGAAGTCGGCCATATCTTCGACCTAGGCACCAAGTACTCGTCGTCGATGGGCTGCACCTATCTGGACGAGAACGGCAAGGCTCAAGAGATGATCATGGGCTGCTATGGCTTCGGGGTGACGCGGACGGTGGCTGCGGCGATCGAGCAAAACCACGACGAGAACGGCATCATCTGGCCGTTGCCGTTGGCGCCATTCGAGGCGGTTGTCATCGGCCTCGGGAACAACGACGAGCAGGTGAGCGCGGCGGCTGATGCCATCTACAATGCGCTGCACGTCGCTGGCGTCGACGTTCTGTATGATGATCGCGGTGAGCGGCCGGGAGTGAAGTTCAAGGATGCCGACCTCATCGGTATTCCGGTGCGCATCGTCATCGGCGCCAAGTCACTCGCCGAGGGTAGCGTCGAGATTTCGCAGCGGCGCGACGGCGAACGCCATCTGGTTGCAAAAGACGACGCCGTGGAAGCTGTGCAGAAACTCCTCGCCGAACAAACTGGCTAGGAAACTCGAAGCTAGGAAAACTCGAATCGAAAAATTGCGCCGCTATGCACCGAGCCTTGCTCGGGTATCGGGCTATCGCGAGTCAGGTGCTTCGGCTTCGCTCGACTTGACCGTGCGCCGCACGCGTAGCGTTTGAATCCGATTGCCGTCGATTTCGACCACCCGGAAGGAGAGCGGCCCGACATCGACCTCATCGCCGACTTTTGCCTCACGCCCCAGATCCGACATCACCACCCCGGCGATGGTCGCTTCGTCGCGGTGGTCGACCTCCATGCCGATTTCATCCTCGAGATCTTCGATCACCATACTGCCCGAAACTTCCCATAGGTTGTCTGCGCGCTGAATGAGCTCCGGAGGCTCACGGTCGAATTCGTCTTGGATCGGTCCCACCAGTTCTTCAATGACGTTCTCGAGGGTGACGATCCCGGACACCCCACCGAATTCATCGAGCACCGCCGCCATGTGGGATTTCTCTCGGCGCATGCGCGCCAGGGCTCTGTCGAGGGTCAAGTTCTCGGTGACGAAGCCCATGGGGCGCTTGAGTTCGGTCAGCGTTTGGGGTTGGCGCCCGAGGCGGAAGATGTCCTTGATGTGGACCATGCCGATGACGGTGTCGAGTCCGTCACGACACAGCGGGAAGCGCGTATGGCCACTTTCTCGGGCGACCGCCAATGCTTCTTCGATCGGTTGGTCGACCTCGAAGAACACCACCTCGGCGCGGGGGACCATCACTTGTCGGGCGGTGCGGTGGGAGAGTTCGAAAACGTTGTCGAGGATCTCTCGCTTGTCTTCCGAGAGCTCGGTGGCCTGATCGGATGATAGGAGCAGCCGGACTTCTTCCTCACTGTGGGCGAGCTCGGCCTCGGTTACCGGCTCAATGCGGAAGATGCGCAGCAGCAAATTGGCCATGTGGTTGAGGACCCAGATCGCCGGGTAGATGATTCTGTAGAACAGCCACATCGGCAGGGCGATCCACAGGCTCACCGGCTCGGGTTTGCGGATGGCCACCGATTTGGGCGCCAGCTCGCCGACGACGATGTGCAGGATGGTGATGGTCAGGAAGGCGCCGATCAGTGCGACCGAATGCAAGGTTGCCTCGGTCATATTGGGGATCCAGCTCACTAAGGGTCGAATCAAGTGGGCGAATGCTGGCTCGCCGATCCAACCCAGCGCCAAACTGGCGAGCGTAATTCCCACCTGCGACGCCGAAAGGTAGGCATCGAGATCGCGGGTCATCTCGCGGGCGATCTTGGCGCGACGATTCCCGTCGCTGACGAGCGAATCGAGTTGTGTTCCTCGTACTTTGACGAGGGCGAACTCAGCGGCGACGAAAAAACCGTTGATCGCAACCAGCAGGAGGCCGAGGACAAGTCCCCAACCTGGTGGTAAGTCGATGGCGAATGGAGAGTGTTCGGCTGTGGACACTAGCTACTACAAAATCACCCAGCGGCGCGGCCGTTGGGCGAGCACAGGAAAAGAGATTCGAAATGCGGTTACTAGGGTCGGGCTCAGGAGGGTTGGGCTCAAGAGGGTGGCGCTCAGGAGCTCGTGTCTAGGGTCAGGGTCGTCCATTGGAGAGCCTGAGGATAACAGACCTTGGCAGACCTACGCCGATCAATCGGCCGCGCCCGGATAGAGCGGTCGCCACACGCCGCCAAAGTTCTCGTCTTCGGTGGCGAAACTGAGTTCGGCGAAAAAGAGTTCGTCCGGTGGCGCCGCGATGGACTCGACTTTGAAGCCATCGAGTGTCCACGTTGGCGAAGGGGCTGAGGTCGCCCGAATCGGCAAGGAAGCTCCGACATCCACGGATGCCACCGCATAGATGATCGAGCGAAACGGTCCGTTGTCTCCCGCGTCCTCACTTGCGACGGCCCAAAGAATTCCCTCTTCATCAAGATGAAGGGCGGCGATGTCGCGTTTGGTCTCAATCGAAACCCAAGCTCCCGGCGCCGAGACACTGACTCCAGCCGTGCCGTTGGGGGACCAAGAAAGCACCCCACCGGATGGGTCGAATGTCGCCCAATGCAAACTGCCATTGGGATTGTGTCGTGTGCCTCCTCGCTCACCCAGGATGACCAGGATCCTTCCTCGACTGTCAGTCATGCAGGCCATCCCCTCATAGTTGTCGCCGACGAGTTCAGATCCATTGTCGTCTAGGTCCGGAATCTTGAAGACGTGAAGGACTTCGGCGTTATCGGTGCCGACTTTGATGTGAAAGATGCGCCCGAAACGGCCTTCCCATAGGCCACTCTCCGCTACCAAGGCCTCGTCGTCTCGATCCGGCAGGACACATGCACTTTCCAAGTCGCTCGATCGACCGTCGGGGTCGAGCCAATCTCGAACCGCCAAGGGTCGATAGAGCGGACCGTTTTCGCCGCCAACCGTGACAATTCCGATTCGAGCGTCGTCGCGATGCGCTTTGGTGTCATGGACAACCAAGTAGCGGTTGGCCCCGAGTTTTGCCATGCCGCTGTATCCGTTGGCGAGTCCGAGAGGGAGCGGCTCACTTGACTGTGCGTCCAGGACGTCTGCCTCGGCGTCATGGGCATCTGCCTTGGCTGCACCCGGTACGGTTGCAGCAGCTTGAGCGTCCGAGGTCTGTACGCGAGATGGATCAGTGGACGTGGCGCATCCATACCCAAAGGTGCCGACGGCTGCCACGGCGAGCGTCAAGAGTTTCCTGCGCGGGAATCGGCGAAAGATGCATTTGTTATGCATAGTGAAGCCCCCAACGGTTTGGCTCTGGTCCGTTTTCGAATCCAAAACTGTGCAGAATTTACCGCAAAAGAGCACATTGACACTGCGTCTGAGCGATTGTTAGGCTGCCTCGCCCTTGGCGAGTGCCGGGGCCCCTTTCTCTGCTTGATTGGGGCACAGGCCCGTAGCTCAGTTGGTTAGAGCGCTACGTTGACATCGTAGAGGTCAGCGGTTCAAATCCGCTCGGGCCTACCATCTCGCCTCTTATTTGCTTGCCGAGGTTGCCGCGAAAGCTTCGCGGAGACAAGTTAGGCGCTTAGCTCAGCTGGTTAGAGCGCTACCTTCACACGGTAGAGGTCAGCGGTTCGAGTCCGCTAGCGCCTACCAATTTAGCCTGAGATCGCAACCGCGTTCTGCTGCAAGGTCGATTATGCTCCCGTCCACGGCGTTGGCCTGCCCTCGCCCTCCTCGACGTATCGCCGAGGATACGCCTGTGTCGGGCTCGGTTGGCCGTCTGGTGGCCAGGCGCATCTTCGACCTTTCGCGACGAATGCGGTTGCGGTCTCAGGCTAATGTAAAGCAACGGCCGGAATATTCGAAGTCCATATGAGTAGCAGAATCTCACTCACCCTGCCCGACGGATCCGAGCGCGAAGTTGACGCTGGGGCCACGCCGATGGATCTCGCTAGGGAGATCGGGCCGGGGCTGGCGAAGGCGGCGGTCGGTGCCTTCCTCAACGGAGACCCGGTGGATTTGCGCTATCCGATGCAGGACGGCGGGGCTTTCCGGTTGGTGACGGTGCGGGACGAGGAGGCGGGGCCTTTCATCCGCCACACCGCCGAGCACGTCCTGGCCGACGCAGTGCAGAGATTGTGGCCGGGGACAGAAATCGACGCCGGCCGTCAGGACCACTCCGAGAAGTATCAGTATGACTTTCGCTTTCCCCGCGCTTTCACTCCCGATGACTTTGCCGCGATCGAAGCCAAGATGGCCGAAATCATTCAAGAAGGCCATGAGGTCAACCGCAGGGAAGTGAGCCGCGAGGAGGCCGAAGAGATCTTTCGGGAGCGGGGCGAAAGTCTCAAGCTGGATCGTCTCAAGGACATCCCAGCGGAAGAAACGATCACCGTCTTCGAGCACGGCCCGTTCGTCGATCTCTGCCGCGGTCCGCACGCCCAGTCAGTTAAGCAGGTCGGTGCGTTCCAGCTCTTGGACACTTCGGGTGCCTATTACCGTGGTGACGAGACCGGCGAAATGCTGCAGCGCATCTACGGCACCGCATTTGCCACCAAGAAAGAGCTGGCCGCATATCTCGAAGCGATCGATGAGGCCAAAGCGCGCGATCATCGCCGCCTGGGAGTTGACCTCGACCTGTTCAGTTTCTCCGAGACGGCGCCGGCGACACCGTTCTTTCACCCTAAAGGGGCGACGATCTACAACCAACTGGTGGACTACGTGCGCGAGTTGCAGGAAGAAAACGGCTATCAGGAAGTCGTGACGCCGCAGATCCTGGATGTTGATCTGTGGCATACGTCGGGGCACTACGACAACTACCGCGAAAACATGTTCTTCAGCTCGATCGACGAGCGCGACTTTGCGGTTAAGCCGATGAACTGCCCGACACACTGTCTGATCTATGCCACCAAGCTGCGGTCGTATCGCGATCTGCCGATTCGCTACGCGGACTTTGGCCGCTTGCACCGCTACGAGAAGAGTGGCGTCACCTCAGGTTTGACCCGAGTGCGCTCGTTTGCGCAGGACGACGCCCACGTTTTCTGCACTCAAGAACAGGTCGCGGCCGAGGTGGCGACCGCCGCTGACATGATCTTCCGCATCTACCGCACGTTCGATTTCGACGACGTACAGGTAGAGCTGTCGACCCGCCCCGAGAAATCCCTTGGAAGCGACGAGTTGTGGCGACAGGCGGAGTCCGCGCTCGCCGCCGCGCTTGACCAGATCGAGGTCGAATACGAAGTCGATCCTGGACAAGGCGCCTTCTACGGGCCGAAGGTGGACTTTCAGGTTTCCGACGCGCTCGGGCGCAAATGGCAACTCGGCACCATCCAACTCGACTACCAACTGCCGCAGAGATTTGACCTCGAGTTCGTTGGCGGGGATGGAGACGTTCATCAGCCGGTGATGATTCACCGCGCCATGCTGGGATCGCTCGAACGCTTCATGGGAATTCTGATCGAGCATACTGCGGGCGCCTTTCCGGTGTGGCTGGCTCCGGTTCAAGCAGTGGTGCTGCCGGTGTCGGAGAAGTTCGGCGAATACGCTGAGTCGGTGACCTCGCGATTGCTGGAAGCCGGCTTGCGGGTCGAAAACGACGACCGCAACGAAAAACTGGGCTACCGAATCCGCGAAGCTCAACTTCAAAAGGTCCCTTACATGCTGGTGGTGGGAGAGCGGGAGCGCGAGAGCGGCACGATCGCGGTCCGCACCCGCACCGGGGAAGACAGGGGTGCCGTTGATGTCGATTCTTGGGCGGCCTCGATCAGTGAACTGATCGCCGGCCGCTCGCGGGACCTATAGAGTAATGGTATTAGAGTAACGGTAGAGGGTTGGATTGAGAGCGGAGATTCTCTAAAATGACCAATTCGTCCGCACCAACCGCGGTCTGGGCGGCAAATCCGAAATTCTTGAGACCATAAGCTCCAACTGAGAAGCAGAAGTTATGCCCAAACAAAAATCCCACCGCGGAGCCTCGAAGCGGTTTAAGTTGACCGCCAAGGGCAAGGTGCGCCGCCGTCATTCCATGAAGAGTCACATCCTCACCAAGAAGAGTGCTAAGCGGAAGCGCAAGCTGCGCAAGGGCACCAATGTGGCCGGCGGCTTCGCGAAGCAAATTAAGGAAATGATCTCCGGCTAGCCGGGGATATCCCGGCGCCGGCGGAGGAACCGTCCGCAACGTCGCCGCGGCAATTCACAGAAACGAGGTTCCCATGCGCGTCAAGCGAGGCAACAAGCGCGCCCAACGGCGCAAGAAAATTCTCAAGCAGGCAAAGGGCTATTACGGCCTTAAGTCCAAGGCTCATCGTGTAGCCAAGGAAGCGGTGGATCGTGCCGGTTCGTTCGCCTACCGCGACCGACGGCAGAAGAAGCGTGACTTTCGCCGACTGTGGATCGTGCGCATCAACGCCGCCGCACGGCAGAACGGGCTTTCTTACAATCGCCTGATTCACGGCCTCAACCTGGCTGGTGTCGAAATTGATCGCAAGATGCTGGCGGACTTGGCAGTTCGCGATGCCCAGGCCTTTGCCTCCCTCGCAGAGACCGCGAAATCCGCGATCGACTCCAGCGCCTGACCGGGATCCATCATCGATGAGTGCCCCGGCCACCAGCCTAGAAGCGGTTGCCGAGCACCGCAGCAGGTTCGACCAACAGTGCAGCTTCGTCGAAGACGAGGCCGGCCGGGAGCAGTTGCGCCTCGAGTGGCTGGGCCGCAAGCGCGGGATCGTGCGCGATCTGTTGGCAGGAATCGGCAGCGTCGAGCCGCAGCAGAGGAGAGCATACGGCCAGGCAGTCAATGAACTGCGCGGCCACATCGAGGCCGAGCTGGAGCGCCTCCAGCAAGAACTGAACACGAGTTCTGGCGGGCCGAGCCAAGCTCTGGACGTCACCCTGCCCGGTCGAGCCCCAATGCTTGGGGCGACGCACCCGGTCTCGCAGGTGATCGCCGAGATCGTCGACATCTTCCGGTCCCTCGGCTACAGCGTTGCCGAAGGACCTGAGATCGAAGACGACTACCATAACTTTGCCGCTCTCAATTTCCCTGCGGACCATCCGGCTCGCGACGAGCAGGACACTTTGTTCACGGCGGACGGTCGACTGCTCAGGACCCATACGTCGCCGGTGCAGATTCGTACCATGGCGAGCCGCAAGCCGCCGATTCGCATCGTCTGCCCTGGCCGCGTCTACCGCAATGACAATGACTTGCGGCATTCTCCGGTCTTTCATCAAGTTGAATGTCTGGCGGTCGGCGAGGGGATTACGGTCGGCGACCTCAAAGGCACTCTCGAATACTTCCTCAAGCGCCTGTTCTCGCCGGATACCGGCGTGCGGCTGCGCCCTAGCTACTTTCCCTTTACCGAGCCGTCGGCGGAAGTCGACATCACCTGTCCCTTTTGCAAAGGAAGCGGTTGTTCGACTTGCTCGCAGAGCGGATGGATGGAGATTCTCGGTTCTGGAATGGTGGATCCACGCGTCCTCGCGGGGCAGGGGATCGACCCCGATCGCTACTCGGGATTCGCCTTCGGTTTGGGAGTCGATCGTGTAGCGATGATTCGCTACGGGATTCCTAACATCCGCCACCTATTTGACAACGATCAGCGTCTCCTCAGGCAGGTGGGTTCGTAGTGCTTTTTTCCCGCGATTGGATCGCCCAATATGTCGACGCGCCCGAAGCTGAAGAGCTCGCCGCCGGTCTGACGGAAGTCGGCCTCGCAGTGGAGGGGATCGAGGCGCACGGCGACGACTCGATCCTGGATGTCGAGGTCACGGCGAATCGCCCGGACTGCATGAACCACTTTGGTATTGCGCGCGAGGTCGCGGCCAAGTTTGAACTCCCTCTTCGCGCTCCACAAGTCGAGCAGCCGGAGGTGGGTAGCCTGGATGTCGACATCAGCATCGAGGACTTCGCCGATTGTCCGCGCTATGTCGGCGTGGTCGTCGAAGGGATCACGGTAGCACCCAGTCCCGAGTGGCTTCAGCAACGCTTGGAGGCGATCGGCCAGCGGCCCATCAACAACATCGTAGACGTCACCAATTTCGTTCTTTGGGAACTCGGCCAACCCTTACACGCCTTCGACCTCGACCGCATCGACGGCGGGATTCGAGTGGGGCGTGGAAGACAAGGTGAACTGCTCACGACCTTGGATGGTGTTGACCGCAAGCTGAACTCTGAGGTTCTGGTCATTGCCGACCATGGCCAAGCCGTCGCTTTGGCGGGAATCATGGGTGGGGCGGATTCGGAAGTGAATGCAGAGACCACCAACGTATTCATCGAGAGCGCTCACTTTGAGCCCACGCTGGTGCGGCGAGGGTCATCCGCTTTGGGAATGCACACCGATGCCAGCCATCGGTTTGAACGGGGTGCCGATCCCGCTGGTTGCGTCAAGGCGGCTCAGCGCGCAGCCCAGCTCATGGCGGAACTCGGTGGCGGCACGGTGAAGCGAGGCATCAACGATGTGCATGATCCAGCTCGTTCCTGGATCGCGGTGGGCCGACTCGATCCCGATCGGCTATCGCGCTTTGCCGGCGTCGACATCGCGCCCGATACCGCTGAAGAAATCCTCGACAGATTGGGCTATCGGATCCGAGAGCACGGTTCTTCGTGGACAGTCGAGGTGCCGACTTGGAGGTATTACGATCGCGAAGCTTTGCGCTCGGAGCAACCTGAGCCGGAGGTCTGGCCTGCCGATCTCTATGAGGAGGTTTTGCGTGTTGTGGGCTTGGAGGCAATTCCCGCGACGCTGCCCCGCTTGAGCGATCCCGACCAAGGTCAGGCGCTCCGCTTCGACCGCAACCAGACTGTGCGCGCCAAGCTGTCCGGAGCCGGCTTTCTTGAGGCTTTGTCGTTTTCGTTTGAGTCGGCCGACTTGAATCAGATGTTCTCAGCGCTCGTCGGCGATAGCGATGTGGTCGAGGTTCGCAATCCGGTATCTGAGGCTTACCGCTGGATGCGCGTCTCACTCTTGCCGGGGTTGGTCGCCGCTGCGGAATTCAATCTGCGCCGCGGAGCTCAGTCGGTTGAGCTGTTTGAAATCGGTAGGTCGTTCAGTGTGGGCGGCGAAACCGACCTCGTGGGCATCGTCGCCGGAGGCCTGCCGGGGAGCGAATGGGATCGGGCTCGTGAATGGGACTTCTATCGTCTCAAAGGCTATGTCGAGACGTTGCTTCCTCGGGAGATGTCGTTTCGCGAGGTGGCGTTGCCAGGCTTTCTCGACGGCAGCGCAGCACACGTCGTCGATGACCACGGCGTTGTTGTCGGGCAGATGGGGCAGGTTGTTACCAGCGAAGCCGCGCCTCTGTTTGCGGTCGAGTTGAAGGTGGAGGCGTTGCGAGGCAGCGGTGACAAGGAGGTTGTGGCTCCGTCCCGGCATCCCGCGGTGACTGCCGATATTACGCTCTCTCATGCCCTCGATTTGTCGTGGAGCGAGCTTGCAAACGAACTTGAGAGTCATCGCCCGCAAGAGCTGGTGGCGTATGGTCTTAAGGATCGGTACCTGGGCGACGGAGTGCCGGAAGGTGCGGTCAATACCACCATCTGGTTCCGTTACAATGCTGACGAAAGGTCGCTGACACAAGACGAAGTCAATGGCTTCCAGGAAACGATTCGACGACGATTGGAAGAGGAATTCGGATGGCGAAAAAGGGCGACAAAAAGCTGACTGAATTGGAGCGTCTGGTGGCGCGCGCCGCAGACCGCATCGCCGCGTTGGCGGCGGAGAACGCTGACCTGAAAGAGCAACTCAAGGGTGCGGAAGCCAGCGGCAAGACCTCCGAGGAGGCGTGGGCGAAAGAGCGCGCCGCGGTCGAGAAGCGCGTCGAGGACCTGGTCGATCGCCTCAGCGCAGTCGTCGACGGAGCCGAATCTTAGGCTTCAATAGCGGCGGGAAAAGTCTCACATACACGGGCTCAGTGCCGGTTTGGCGCTCTGCTATAGTGCTTCAACTCGCTCGAGGTTGAGCGGGGCGTGAAGTTGATAGGGAATGTCAAACAAGATCACAACCTCAACAGAGGTCGAGATATTTGGTGGTGTTTACCCCGTGCGGGGACAGGGAGAGGCTGAAGATCTTCAGCAACTGGCACGTACGGTGGACGCAAAGATGCGAGAAATCGCTCGCCATATCTCCACACGGGATACGGCCAAGGTCGCAGTTCTAACGGCCTTGAATCTGGCGGACGAACTCAGTCAGCTTCGCAACGAACTGGAAGGGGAACGGACCGAAGTACGAGAGCGGATTACGGATCTCTCGCAACAACTTGAACAGGCCTTACAAACTCCGTGATCCGAGTTGAGAAGATGAAGATTGCATCCCCTGAGGGGTTCGTGTCGGGACAGTCAGTTGTAGAACCAACGTCTTTTTATCGGGAGTCTTTATTCCATCGTGCTTGTGCCAGCCTCGCGCGTTACGGGGACGCTAACGGCCGTGGAGCGGACACCCACCTGGTGAGAATCAGGTTCTAACCCCGACTCCCACACGGCCCTCCGGGGGGTGCGCATACCTCTCGCACTAATCGAGTCCTTCTCCGGCGAGGAGGCGCTCAGATGTCTACCAACATGATCATCGCAATCGCGGGTGGAGCTGTGGTCGCGGTGGCGTTACTGGTTTGGCTCCTAAGTCGAAGATCGGCGGGCAGATTGGTGGCGCGCGCCGAACGGGAGTCCAGACAGATCGTTGAAGCCGCCGAAAGAGAAGCTTCGTCGAAACTGCGTGAAGCTGAGGTCGCCGCCAAGGAAAAGCTACTGCAGGCGCGTAGTGAATTCGAGAAAGTAGCGCAAAAGCAGCGCTCCGAGTTTGAACAGTGGGAGCGCAAGTTGTCGAAGCGCGAATCCGGAGTGGATCTTCGCTTCGAAGATCTCAAGCAAAAGCGCAAGCAAACACAAGATCAGATTCAGTCTTTGGAGCGTCGCGAACAGCGCGCGCGCCAGCGCGAAGAAGAATTGGAGAAACTCATCGTCGAAGAGCGCGAATCGCTGGAGAAGATCTCCGGACTCACGCAGCAGCAAGCAAAACAGGAACTGACCCGGCTGATCGAGGATGACGCCCGTCTTGAAGCGGCTCATTTAGTTAAGCGCATCGAAGACGAAGCACGAGAGAAGGCCAACAGCGAGGCGCAGCGCATCATCGCGATGGCGGTACAGCGTTCGGCATCCGACTATGTTTCGGAGACCACAGTTTCGGTGGTGATGTTGCCGTCAGACGATATGAAGGGCCGCATCATCGGCCGTGAGGGCCGCAACATTCGTGCTCTAGAAGCAGCCACTGGGGTCGACCTGATCGTAGATGACACGCCGGAGGCGGTCATTGTCTCGGGCTTCGATCCTTATCGTCGCGAGATCGCCCGCGTAGCCTTGGAGAAATTGGTTAAGGACGGCCGCATCCACCCCGCGCGCATCGAAGAAGTGGTGGACAAGGTCAAGGCAGACTTTGAGAACCGAGTCCAGGAAGAGGGACAGAACGCGTTGCTCGAGCTCAATATCCCCAATGTGCACGCTGAACTGGTCAAGATCTTGGGCCGGTTGCGCTACCGTACCTCTTACGGACAAAACGTATTGCAGCACAGCAAAGAAGTTGCGTTTCTCGCCGCCACGATGGCTTCCGAGTTGCGGGCCAACGTTGCCATCGCCAAACGCGCGGGGCTTTTTCACGACATCGGCAAAGCCGTCGACCGAGAAATGGAAGGCAGTCACGTTGAAATCGGCATCGATCTTCTGCGGCGCTATGGAGAAACAGAACAAGTAGTGCACGGCATGGCGTGCCACCATGGCGACTATGACCCCGAAACGGTGGAAGCGGTCTTGGTGACTGCGGCCGATGCGCTGTCTGCGGCACGGCCGGGGGCGAGGCGCGAGGTCTTGGAGTCCTACATCAAGCGCCTGGAGAAGCTTGAGGAGCTAGCCTCCGGGTTCAAGGGAGTGCAGAAGTCGTTCGCCATTCAGGCCGGGCGTGAGATTCGCGTCATCGTGGATGCCAAAAAACTCAATGACGAGAAAGCTCTGTGGCTGTCCAAGGACCTCGCCGGGAAAATCGAGTCGGAACTCACGTACCCAGGGCAGATCAAAGTGACTGTCATTCGCGAGACGCGGTCGATCGATTACGCCAAATAAAGGCCTTCACGTCCAAGAACAGCCATGAAGATTCTTTTCGTCGGCGACATCATCGGCAAACCGGGCCGTCGCATTCTCGAAGCCGAGTTGCATCGGCTCATTGACGCCTATGACATCGATTTCACGATCGTCAACATTGAAAACTCCGCCGGCGGCTTTGGGGTGACGCGCAACGTCTATGCTTCTTTGGAGGCACTGCCGATCGACTGTTTTACCACTGGCAACCATGTCTGGGACAAGCGCGAGGTCGAGGGGTTGTTGGCGGAGGAAGACAAGCTGTTGCGCCCCGCCAACTATCCGGAGGGCACGCCGGGGAACCGCTACTTCATCGGCAGTACTGCCGCCGGGGTCGCGGTAGGGGTCTTCAACCTTGAGGGCCGCGTATTCATGAAGGATGTCGAATCGCCGTTTGCCGTTGCCGATCAGCTTCTCGACGAGATCGGCGAACAAGCAAACGTCATTTTTGTTGACGTTCACGCAGAGGCGACGAGTGAAAAGCAGGCTTTGGGCATCTACTTGGATGGGCGGGTTTCGGCGGTCATCGGAACCCATACTCACGTCCCCACTGCAGATGAGCGGATTCTGCCTAGAGGTACTGCTTTCCAGACCGACGCAGGTATGACCGGACCCTACGAATCGGTCATTGGCATGCGCGGGGACAAAGTCGTCGAGAAGTTTCTCCAGCAACGCCCCCGCCCCTTCGAGGTCGCCAAGCGCGATGTCAGATTGGCGGCGACGGTGATCGAGGTGGACGCCGAAACCGGCCTGGCAACGCAGATCGAACGGTTGCTCGTTCCCGAGACTCAGCGGTAGACGACAACAGCGACGGGTGACCAGTGACAAGTGACGCGGCCCGCGGACGTGGCCGATAGAGTTTCACTCAGCGGGTGGGACGGCGGGATCCGACGCTTCATCAGATAGCGCATCGCTGTCGATGACAACCGGAGTGACGACGCGGACCGGAATCGGGGCGGGAACCGATTGTGGATTGCGCTGCGAAAACCAGCCAACCTTCTCGCGCACGATGTCGAGAGCCAGCAAGAACTCACCCGGCTCTTCAGGCGCAACGATAGGAATGTTGATCGAGGCGATTTCCCCCGGCGCTAAGTCGGCGGCCAAGCGCGCTCGTTCGTTGTCCCATTTATAGCGATCACCACTCGACCGTAGCCAATGGTAGGTGACGCCCATGCGAGTGGTGTCGAGGTGCGGCCAAGTCACCGTGCTGGTGTTGCCGATCATGGCCGTCACTTCGAACTCGGAGTCCGTACCCACCACCGACGGTGTGCTGAGGATGCTCCAACGGGCGTGAAAAACATCCTCATCGAGTGTTACGAGGTCTCCGACGTTTAAGAGCAGGGCTCCGGCACGAAACTCGGGTGGGTGACCCTGTCCTTCGGGCGGAAACGCTCCATGAGCCGACTCGACATAGAGCTTGTAGACCCACTGTTTGCGTGGAACTTTGATCCTCAGGTTGCGCTCCCACCGGACCTTGTAGGGCCGCTTCGGCCGTAAGGTTACGGTCGCATCGGGTTGATTTTCAAAGTAAGCAACTTGCTGGTCGCCACCCATCGTCACGGTCACGCGATTGGGGCGAGCGAGGCTGCGAATGATGAAGGAGGTTTCCTCGATCGGCTGCCAGGCAAAGACGAACACTTCCACCGGGCTACCGGTGTGCGTCCACATCCAGTCACCGCTTTTGCGAAACACGTCTTCTCGACCCACGAAATAAAGATCTTGCTGACTTACCCCTTGATAGCCAGGAATCTTGTTGCGAATCGACAATTCAAGTGGAAACCAACTGTATGGGGCGTAGCGAACGTGGGACTGCAGTGTCGGCTGGCGCACGGGGGCTCCAAACGGAGTAAAAATGAGCCCGCCCAACATCAAGCCCCCGAAGGCGTAGCCGGCGACCGTCATCCAGCGAGGTTTCAATTTGGTGACGAGAAAAAAGAAGGCTGGATAGACACTGACAAAGTAGCGGTTGCCGACAAATCCGGCCCCTCCATGCCAGTTGAACCAAAGCCACATCAGGGTATAAAAGGCGATGGTTGCCACCGACAGCAGCAAGAGCCAACGGGCTTTCGACCGGCGTCCGTGCAAGAGGAACAGCACCACGCACAGAGCCGAGAAGGGCAAGTAGGGCACCAGTCCAACGTGGCGCCCCCAGAGGAAATACGGCACTTCTTCGGCCAGGCGCTCAGTTCCAACCGGCGGCAACTTGAACAGCCAAGAAAAGGAGTTAGCGGTTTTGGCTTCGGGGTCAACGATCTCCGCCGGATCGACCGGCTGGATGGGGATTTCTTCGCCGTGGAGATTGACTCCCCGCCGGGCGACCCCCAGGTAGGCCGAAGGATGGCCGGTCATCAAAATGGCGCCTGCACAAATGGCGGACATCGCCAACGCTGCTGCGAGCAGCCAAATGACCACCGCCTTGAAGCGCCCGCGCCGCCAAAAAGTGTAGATCGCGGCAAGTCCGACCGCCGCATACATCGGCTTGTTGTAGACCGCGAAAGCCAACGCAGCTCCCGAAAGCGGTGGAGCCCATCGATTCCAGTTGCCTCGCGGCGTTGATGCTGGCTGATGAAAGGCGAAGAACAGACAAGTGGCGATGGAGGCCAAATTGAAGATCTCGGGATGGAGCCAGAAGGCATAGACAAACGATGACGCGATGAGAAAAAACCCGGCTGAAAACGCCAGCGAGAGACCCGCAGGATTGAATCGCCGGAGATAGATGGACCCCATCGCAATGGTTCCCATCAGCATCATCATGTTGAATGCCACCATGCCATTGGGTCCGAACAGGTAGACCCACGGCGCGGCGAAAAACGAATAGATATAGGGTTTGCCGAAATAGATCGAGTTCCAACCATCGTCCGACATGACGATCAGGTTGTTGGCGGGTCGGAAGGGATACTGATCGAACAGCCTCTGTGTGTCGTGGGTCTCGGCCAGTAGATCGCGATCGCGGGCAATGCTCTCGGCCATCAGGTAGTAGGCCGGCTCGTCAGCCTTGAGCGTCAGCGGCAGCCCGGGCTTCTGAATCGTAAGCGGGAAGAGAACCAAGAATGTCGCAAGTGCGGCAAAGATTAGCCACGCGCCACGATCGTTCGACGAAGCATTGAAGCCGGACCGAAAAGCCATCGCTGCGCAGCCTACGTGGCGAGCGAAAACGGTTCAAGGTTGATAAAGTTGCGTTTCATCCGCGCCGGGTCGCACAGCCACGAGGCTTGCCAATCCGAAGGCGATCCGGGCCGGCTGTTCCAAACAGAAAATCACGTAGAGGACACGATGAACCATCTCATTTCGCCCTATGGGGGCAAGCTAGTGGATCCTATGCTCTCCGCGGGAGAGGCCTTGCAGCTCAAGAATGAACTGCGCGACTGCAAGTCTTGGGACCTGACCCCCAGACAGATCTGTGACTTGGAATTGCTCCTGGTCGGAGGTTTCTCGCCGCTGGATCGATTCATGGGCCGCGCCGACTACGAGTCCGTCTGTTCGACCATGCGCTTGGCCGACGGCACCCTGTGGCCGCTGCCGATCATGCTCAACATCGACGAGGAAACCGCCGAAGGGCTGGCAATCGGGGACCGGTTGGTCTTGCGCGACCCCGAAGGGGTGCCTCTGGCAGTAGTCGACGTTGAAGAGATTTGGGAACCCGATCACGAAGCCGAAGCCGAACAAGTATTCGGAACCCTCGACCGCAAACACCCAGGTACCGCGCATTTGCTCGAGCGCACACCCAAGTTCGCAGTGTCGGGGCCACTGCGCGGCCTACAACGCCCCATTCACTATGACTTCGGTGCTCTGCGCATGACCCCAGCGGAACTGCGTCGCCGGTTTTCCAAATTGGGCTGGCGTCAGGTAGTGGCGTTTCAGACCCGCAACCCGATGCATCGCGCCCACTACGAGCTGACTCTGCGAGCTTGTAAACGTCGCGGCGTGAATCTGCTGATTCATCCCGTGGTCGGCATGACCAAGCCGGGCGATCTTGACCACTACACCCGCGTGCGTTGCTATCGAGCTCTGCAGCGCCACTATCCGCCTCAATTGGCGGAGCTCTCGCTGTTGCCGTTGGCAATGCGTATGGCCGGTCCGCGCGAGGCCGTGTGGCACGCCATCATCCGCCGCAACTACGGATGCACTCATTTCATCGTCGGCCGCGACCACGCCGGTCCGGGAGTCGATTCTCAGGGTCAGCCTTTTTACGGTCCCTACGACGCGCAAGAGCTGATGACCGAACACGCCTCCGAAATCGGCGTCGAGATGGTGCCATTTCGCATGATGGTTTTCGTGCCCAAACGCGGAAAGTACATGCCCATTGACGATGTGGACGAGGGAGAGGAGACAGCGTCGCTGTCGGGGACGGAACTGCGGTCGAGATTGGCCGATGGTCGCGAACTGCCGGACTGGTTCACATTTCCCGAGGTCACCGAGCAACTGCGCAAGACGCACCCTGCACGCGCCAAGCAAGGCTTTACGGTCTTCTTTACCGGTCTCTCAGGGTCCGGAAAGTCGACAGTGGCGAAGGCATTGATGGTCCGACTCCTGGAGCTGGGTGACCGTCCTGTGACTCTCCTCGATGGCGACTTGGTGCGCAAGAACCTTTCCTCTGAACTGGGCTTTTCGCGCGAGCATCGCGATCTCAACGTCACCCGCATCGGCTACGTTGCCTCGGAGATCACCAAGAATCGAGGCATTGCGCTCTGCGCTCCGATTGCGCCGTATGACGCCACCCGTCAGGAGGTGCGTAAAATGATCGGCCAGTATGGTGGCTTCATCTTGGTGCACGTCGCGACCGCGCTTGAAGTTTGTGAGCGTCGTGACCGAAAGGGCTTGTACGCCAAGGCCCGTGCTGGGATCATCAAAGAGTTCACTGGGATTTCCGATCCCTACGAGGAACCCGCAGACGCGGAGATCGTTCTTGACACCGCAGAACTCACTCCAGAAGAAAGCGTTCACAAGGTCTTGCTCTACCTTGAAACCGAAGGATTCATCGGCGCTCGCTAAGGCGACTGTTGGCGCAGCCCTGGTTGTCGCTGTTGCTGCCGGATGCGGTGGTCCTACGACGGTCGAGACCGGTTTCGAGCAGAGTCCCTCGATCACGCTGCCGGAGTTGGCTCCGGCGCGTGGCGTCATTCTCATCTCGCTCGACACGCTACGGGCCGATCGGCTTGGGGCTTATGGGTACGGGGGCGGGACCAGTCCGTTTCTGGATCAAATTGCCGCGGAGCGCGGCATTCTGTTCGAGCGAGTGGTCGCCCAGTACCCGGGGACGCTCATTTCTCATATGTCGATGCTCACCGGGCTCTATCCCCGGGAGCACGGTGTCTTCCCTCCCGCGTCGACGCTTTCCGGCGAGATTCCGTTGCTCGCCGAGGTGTTGCAAAAAAAGGGGTTTCGCACCTCCGGGCATACCGAAGGCGGATTCATGGACGGAGATTTTGGATTCGCGCGCGGTTTCGACGAGTTCACCGACACCCCTTATCAGGATGACAGAGACATCGAGCGTACTTTTTCGCGCGGACTCGAATTTTTGGCCGGATTGGAAGCGGAAGACAACTTCTTTCTTTTTCTCCACACCTATTCGATCCACGATCCTTACCTACCGCCGGCCGGATTTGGCGAAGTCGGCGACAAACAGATTGAGCCACCGCCAACCGCGAAAAGTTTGAAGGAAGCCAACCGTGGATTTACCGCCACCTCACCGACGGTGGTCGCTGCATACAGCCGCCTCTACGATGCCTCGGTTCGCTACGTTGACGGTCAGCTTGAACGCTTCTTCGGCGAGCTCGAGGAGCTTGGCCTCATCGATGAGGTCGTTGTCATCGTCACTTCGGATCACGGGGAGGCCTTTGGAGAGCACGGGCGGCTTGGACACGAACAGACCTACCCGGAGGAGCTGTTGGTTCCTCTCATCGTCATCCACCCCGATCTCGACACCGGCCTGCGTGTCCTTGGGTTAGCCGAATTGGTTGACGTGGCGCCGACCATCTTCGAGTTGGTGACGGGGACGAGCATGGACAATGTTAGTGGTCGCAGTTTGATGTCGACCACGAGCCCGCGCCTCGCTTACTCCGAAACCGCAGATCCAGCACGACAACGCGTGCACCTGAGTGCCGAGAATGGCGATTTTTGGATGCTGATCGAGACCGAGTACCTCTCGGATCCTGACGGTGCCTGGCTGCCGCTCGACAACGCCATCGACGTGCAACGGCCTGCCGACCTTGAATTACTTGCTTTTGATGGGCCGAAGCAAGTCTCCGTGGTGGTTGAGGACGAGTTCATCGATGAACTCGAGATCCGAGGCCACTGGAAAGATGTGCCGATTGTGGGTTCGGGAAGGGCGCGCGTTCGGCTCTTGACCGACAAGTGCCAAAGTCCTCAGCGCCTGGGAAGCGGTGACGATCCGCGCTGCTTGGCGCTCAAGTTGGGCAAGATTCCTCCTCGTCGGGTTGAGTTATTTGAACTTGAGCGGGATCCGGCCGCAGCCAACGATCTGTCTCGCGTGGAAGATGTGAGAACACGGAGGATGGTACGTGAACTTCGCGAGCGTAACTTCACTAGTCGAGCGTCGGGCGAAGCTATCAGCCTGGACGACGAAACTGTCGCGACCCTCAAGGCGTTGGGGTATTTGTAGTTAGTAGTTAGTGCTAGTGGCTAGTGGCTAGCAGCCAGTAGCTAGTGACCAGCTTGGTCGTCTCTCGTTGGGTGTTTGTTGGCCGCAGTTGGAACGACTCCCAGGTAACGAAGCCGAACCTTCCCCTCAGGTCGCGGTGTTTCGATCTTGGCGCGGAAGCGGTAGATCGAAAATACGGTTGCTGCGTCGAAGGGCATCGAATGGCGCACCCATGGGCTCCAGCGTGGGACAACGACTGAGGTTGGCTGTGGTGTCACGAGTTCTACGGACGTTGACGGTCCTCCAAGCCATGACTCGATCGTGACCAGAGTCCCTGGCGCCCCTTTCGCCTCGAAACGAAATCCCTCTGCCTGGCGGTGGCTGGCAACAAAGAACTCTGTGGCGCCGGCGACGGAAGAATCAACTACCCACTCCCCTTCGTGAACCTGAGTTCGCTTGTCTACGAAGCGCAGGTAGTCGCGGCCCCAGAATCGAGCACGCTGTCCTTCGGTTTCGGTAAGAGTCGATTCATAGGGCAGGAATCGGAAAAGGCCCGCCGCCGCGTGACTCTGACTGGTGTTGTCGAGAAACCCCATCTGGCGCGTTGAGGCCAGCGCCGAAGCTCCTACCACGGCTGCCAAACTCCAAGTAAAAATCCACAGCCAGGGTTTCTTACCGCACTGACGTAAGAAATGCCCATCAGCCCAGGCAAGGACGCCAAAAAGAACTCCGTAGGAGGGCAGGAAGTATCGGTTACCGACAGCCGCCGAGCCACCGAAATAGTTGCCGGGGCGATAGAAGAGGTAAAACAGCCACAACGCCAACACTCCGACTGCCAGAGCAGCCTGCGGGCCGCCATTGCGAAAGGCGAGAAAAAGTAGAACTAGAGACAGGGGAAAGTAGACTGCGATGCCGGAATGGCGGCCGATCAGCGAGTAAAGCGCCGACCAAGCCAAGCGGCCATCAAGTTTCCATTGGTATCGATGCGCGGCGAGGCGAACGTCAAGGCGTGATTCAGCGAGATCGTCATTGGCGGCGCGTGGATAGCCGGTGAGTGCGTTAAAAGAAGTCCGCACCGCGGTATAAGGACTGCCGCTGTGGACCAAGGTGTCGTTGACCAGCGTGCTCGCACCCCAAGTCGCGGCGACGAGCATTCCTACGACCAGCGCCCGACGGACTTTGCCCGCCCACAAGATCATGAGAATGACGCCGGCCGCCAACAGAGCCTGCGGCGGCCTTGTAGCAGACAGTAAACCAAGACAGATACCGGCCACGAGCGCGCTTGCCGACAACGCACTTTGCCAACCGCTGACCCGCCGACGGCATAGCTCGACCGCCGCGACCGTGCCCAAGAGAGCCAGAGCGAACTGGAGAACGTCGCTCATCGACCAGGCAATGTAAACCAAGACTGCGCTGCAACCCAGATAGGTGGCCAGCCACCAGTGTTTGGACGGTAGCTGACCCGATCGAAGAGACCGCCAAGCGAACCCTGCCGTCAGTACCAACAGCAGCGAGTTGGTAATCCAGAATCCCGCCCGTCCTGCAACAAGAAACAAGGGGGTCGCGATCAGAGGATAAATGGCCGGTTTGGAGTAGTAGAGAGCATCGTCGGCGCGTTGCAGGATCACGGTTGGCGATTCACCCAGAGATCCGGCGGCGGCGCGTCCTCGGTCGTGGTCGTCGAAGCGAAGGTCGCCGTCAACAGCCAGACTTTCCGCCATGGCGGCGTAAGTTCCCTCATCTCCCCAAAAGACCCTGCCGGTGCGCCGGTGAGGGGCAATCAACAGCAGCAGCCCAATACTCGCCGCCAGCAGTAACCACGGTACTCTCCTCGATAAAGACGGGCTTAGGGAGGGGCGGCGAGGCATCGAGAGATTCTAGCGTTGCCGTGCCATCGAAATGGTGCGGCCTGAGAATGCCACAAGCCGTTTGATGCCTTGACTCTCAAGACTCGGGGCGAACGAGGCCTTGTGGTAGCCTGCTTTTCGCCATTTGGGAGTTCTCATGTCCGCTTCTGAGACATCAACCGACTCAACACAACGGCCCATCGATCCAGAACTACTGGAAATCCTAGTTTGCCCCAAGACCAAGGGCGAACTGGAGTTGGTTGAGCTCGCAAGCGAGCTCCGGCAGGAGTTGGTAGACCGGTACGCGGAGTATTTCACTGAAGAAGAAGCCCAGGTGAGCCACGGGCTGTACTGCGCGGAATCGGGTCTCGTCTATCCAATCGTCTCTGAGATTCCCATCATGCTGGTCGACGAAGCCTTGCCCGGCGCGAGAATCGGCCGCTAGTCCATGAACAGCTCACAGTTTGGGTCCTTCCTTGGGGAGGTCCGCGATTGGATCGAGCCGGAACTCGCTCAGCGACTTCAGGCCGATCGGGGCCCGCTCGCGGAGGCGATGCGATACGCGGCCCTCGGACCTGGTAAACGAGTGCGTCCGGCCTTGATGTTGGCAGTGGGCCGGTCACTGGGTCTGGGGGAGTCGGTCCTCGCCGGTCCGGCCGCAGCGATCGAAATGGTCCATGCATTCAGCCTGGTCCACGATGACTTACCGGCGATGGACGACGACGATCTACGCCGCGGACGAGAAACAGTGCACATTGCGTTTGATGAAGCCACCGCGATTCTGGCCGGTGACGCGTTGCTGAATCTAGCGTTCGAGTTGTTAGCGAAGGAGCCCCCCTCGGCGACCGCCGAGCAGCGGAATCAGGCCGTGATCTTGTCCTCTCGTGCAATCGGTGGTCATGGCCTGATCGGCGGACAGAAGTTGGACATCAACCTGACCGCAAAAGACCCTGGCGCAGTATCTGCCAGTGCGCTCGAAGAGGTGCACCGTGGCAAGACGGGAGCCTTGATGCGCCTCTGTGGCGAACTGCCGGCGGTCTACACGGATGAAGATGCGGGGGCGTTGGGTGCCTTGTGCGAGGACATCGGACTGATGTTTCAGATTCGCGACGACTTGCTGGACCTATCCCAAAGCGCCAAGACGTTGGGCAAGACCACTGGCAAGGACCTTGAGCAAGGCAAGGCCACCTATCCGGCCATACACGGCCGCGAAGGGGCAATTGCACGGCTCGGCGAACTCCATCAGCGGACCCTTTCAGCAGTCGACTCGCTTGCCGGTCCCACCAAGGAGCTGCGTTTACTTATGGATTTCGTGGTCGAACGAGACCACTAGGTCCGTGAGCTGATGATTGGCCAATAAACGATGCCGGTGCGCCTCGATCGATGGCTCTTCGAGCAAGGCCACTTCCCGAGCCGAGAGCAGGCACGTCGCGCCGTAATGAGTGGCATCGTGTGGATTGATGGTCAACTGGCCGACAAACCGGGTACGCAAGTCTCAGCTCCACGACAAGTCGAAATCAAGGGCAACCTGGAGCCCTTCGTATCCCGGGGCGGCCGTAAGTTGCGAGCGGCATTGGATGCTTTCGAGATCGATCCACATGGATGGACTTGCCTCGACGTTGGGGTTTCGACGGGCGGGTTTACCGACTGTTTGTTGCAGGCCGGAGCGGCACGGGTCTACGCCGTTGACGTTGGTTACGGGCAACTCGACTTTAAGCTACGCTCCGACCCTCGTGTCGAGGTGCGGGAGCGAGTCAATGCCCGGCACCTGTCGAGCGAGGTAGTACCCGAACCGTGTCGCTTGGTGGTGATGGACTTGTCGTTCATTTCCGCGGCCAAGGTCGTTCCTGCGGTTATTCCGTTGATGACCGACGAGGGGCAGTTGATCGTCCTTGTCAAGCCACAGTTTGAGGGGCGCCGGGAGCAGATCGGGAAGGGCGGTATCGTTCGCGATGAAAAGGTCCGCAAGCAAATCGTTCGCACGGCGGTCGAAGCGATCGCGGGCTGCGGCCTGAGCCTGGCGGGGCTGATCGAATCGCCGGTCCACGGCGCCAAAGGCAACGTCGAGTCGCTGGCGTTATTCTTGCGGGTGGAGGCGGATGATGACTGAAACGCGCCACATCGCGATTGTTGCCAAGAGGAGCAGCGAGGAGGCGCTGGCGCGTGCAGTTGAGTTGGCGGATTGGCTTCGCGAACGCGGGATTGCCGTCTCGCTCGACCCGTTCAACAAACTCCACCTCGATCCAGCGAACTACAACGCTTTTGACCCTCTCCAGCGCTACACGTGCGTCGTCGTACTCGGCGGCGACGGTACCCTGCTTTCAGTTGGCCGTTCGGTGGGAGAGCGTTCGCCGATACTCGGCGTCAATATGGGACGACTCGGGTTTCTCACTGAGACCAGCGCCAGTGATCTCTATAAAACACTGGAGAGCGTACTCGACGGTGATTACATTCGCGAACAGCGAACGATGCTGGACGTCGAGTTGCGACGTGCGACGGTCACCAGTCGTTTCCGGGTTCTCAACGATGTCGTGATCGCCAAGAGTGCCCTGGCCAGGGTCATCGAGTTGCGAGTTGAGGTGGGCGGCGAGACAGTCACGACCTATCGCGGTGACGGGCTGATCGTCTCGACGCCGACGGGTTCGACGGCTTATAACCTGTCTGCAGGGGGGCCCTTGATCCATCCCCAATTGCCAGTCATCGTTTTGACTCCAATCTGCCCACACACGCTCACACAAAGGCCGTTGGTGCTGCCGCGCGAAGCCGGGTTGGCGATCAGTCTGGAGACCGATCAAGAAGAGGTCTATCTCACTTTGGATGGTCAAGAGGGGCGCAGTTTGGCTTTTCGAGACCGAGTTTTGATTCAGCCCGCAGATGAAACCGTCGCTTTGATCCATGGCGACGAGGGCGCCTTTTATACAAGCCTGAGAGGGAAGCTCGGGTGGGGAACCTAGAGCGCCGTTCAAGTGGCTGCGGACCGCAATAAACCTCGACGACAGAAACCCGGCCGCCGACCACGACGCTGGCTGCGAGGATTGGGCGTCGTTCTCGTCTTCGTTCTGGTGCTGGTCGTATTGGTTTCGTTCCTGGCGGAACCGCTGCTACGCGAACGTTTGACCTCTGCGGTAGAGGAGAACCTGGCTTCGCAAGTGAGGTTGGGAGCCGTGAGCGTCACCTGGCTGCCGCTAGGAGCGGAGTTGCGGAATCTGGGACTCCGACTCGAGGGCGAATCAGAGGACTACCTGACAGTAGATCGCATTGCGGCTTCGGTGGCGCTGGCCGATCTTGTGCGCGGCAAGATCGGCCTGGATGAAGCCGTCGTCGAACGACCGATCCTGCGCGTCCGTGTGCGCGACGACGGGTCCATCGCCCTACCCCGGCCCCAGGGCCAAGGTGGCGGGCGAACCGAGCTGCGTTCTTTGACGGTGCGTGACGGCGAGTTCCAATGGCGTGACATTCGGCTCCCTCTTGACGCGACGCTGAATGGCTTGCGATTGACTTCGACGACCTCGGAAGATGCGACCACCAATGCAGAATTTTCTGCCGATCAGATGGTGGTGGCGGTGCGGGGGCAGCCACTTCAGTTCGGTGTCGCGGGACAGGCGCAGTGGGCGGCCGACTCCTTTCAGCTCAAAGATCTGGAAGTCACAGGAGATCGCATACGGGCCCGAGGGCACGGGATCTGGGACCAAGGTGAGGCCCGGTTTGACGTGGAGGGACATGCGGAGCTGGCCCAATTTGCTCCCTGGATGGGGGCGTCGGGAAAGGAGGTGCCGGTATCCGGCAGCATCGAAATCCGCGGAGTCGTCAGCAAGGACGACGACGATCATTGGGCAGCGAACGGTTCGGGAGCGATCGATACTCTGGCTGCCGCCGGACTGACTTTGGATTCGGTTCCGCTGGCGTTTTCATGGACTGCAAACGAGTGGCGTGTCGAAAGCAATGCTCTGCGGGCGTACGCCAGTGCCTGGACAGTGGCTCTAGAGCAGCGCGGCGAAAGTAGTGAACTCTCGCTGTCGACAGATGGGGCTCAAACAGCCGAACTTGCCTCCGATCTGGGGTGGGAGATGTTGCCTCGTGGTGGTGCGTTGGCTGTGTCCATGGACTATAGATTCCCGAACTTCAACTGGCGGGGTGGCGAAGGCAAAGGGGTTATCAGCCTGATGGAAGGTGGCGATTCGTTTCTTACCGGCCGAATGCCGTTCGACATTCAGCCTGGGTTGCAGATCGATTTGGCTGGAGAGTTGTCGGCGAAGGCCGACCTTGCCTCGATTGGAGGCAAGGTCGACGTTGAACAGGGACAAGGCGAGCTGCATTTTGAAGCCACGACTCAAGACGTGGCTTTTTTGCTCGAGCAGGTGGGGCTTGAGAACGAATGGCTTCCCAATCGCGGTAGAGGGACCGTCATCGGCGACGCCATCTTGCGTCCGGAAAGCGGCCCGACTGTGGTTCTTGAAGCCGACTTGGAACAGGTGCGGTTGGCATCACTCAATGCCGACAGTGCCGTGGTCGAAGCCGAAGTCAATTCAGCTGGATTCGACCTTCGGCAGGCCGTGTTGCGATTGGGAGACGGCGAGTTGGTGGCGTCGGGGCAGTTCGCGGACGCCGGTTCTGCGCTCAGCACAAGGGTAGTGGAGTGGCCGATCCAACAGCTGCTGCCCTTGGCTCAAGTCGATCTTCCGTTGCGCGGCCTCGCGACCGGGAACACAGAACTGACTTTGACCCCGGAGCTCGCCGGCACCCTCAACGCTGAGATCAAGAATCCTCGATGGGACGACCTCGGTTTGGGCAAGTCGATTCGGGCGCCACTCGTGCTGGCGGGCGACCGAGTCCGTTTCGAAGACGGCGTCTGGCAGACGGATTCTGGCGCCGTCAACTTCACCGGAAGCTACGAATTTTCCGGCGGATGGTCGATTGAAGCCAGCAGTGAAGAATTAATGCTGGGCCGAGAGATCGGAACGATTGCTATTGTGGCTCCCGACTACCGTGCTTCTTTTGGCTTGCGTTTGACGGGATCTGACTTCGTCGAAAACGGTCATGTCCATCTCGTCACTCATGCGGCAGGCGCTCCCGCGGCGGATCTCGCTGTGGAGTTTGCTGATGGCGTGCTTGAGGCTCACGGCGACGTGGCCAAGGTTCTGAATGGCGTCGTAGCAACTGGTGCAGTTGGACGAGAAGGGCCCAACCTCGAGCTATCGGCTGCGATCCGTCCCGACCTCTGGACTGCCGGGACCGCTTGGGAAAGCACCGGAATGGCGCGGGTGCGTGCGGAGGCACAGGGCTCTTGGCAGGAGATGACTGTTGATGCCGAAGTTTTCGACGTTGACGTCGATGTCGCGGGCCAGAACATCCAGGAAATCGAGCCGATTCTCGCGCACTGGTCGGCGGATAAGATCGAGGTGGAGTCAGCATTTTTTGAGAACACCGTGACCGGCGGCGAGTTGTTTGTTGCCGGCACCCTTGACTTGTCAACTCAGGCGCTCGATGGGGTTGTCCAGGCTGAAGTCGCGGCGCTGTGGCTCGACAGTTTGGCGCCCGGCGTTACCGCCCAGGGACCGGTTAGCTTTCTCGGCGTGATCGAAGGCACGCGTGATGCCCCGGTCGTGGATGGCCAGGGGTTGTGGCAAAACGGGACTCTCTCGATGGAAGGCTTTCCGCACACTTTGACCTCGCTGGACACGCGGTTCTTGGTCGGGCCAGAGGGCGTGATCATCGATCGCGCCCATGCTGACCTGGGAGGAGGAAAGGTCACTGGCACGGGTGACGTCGTTTTAGCTGGCGAAGGACAGGAATTCTCGTATCGCGCGCGCCTGACGGCGGATGACGTCAACCTCAATCTGCCGGAAGACTGGTGGATGGGTGGCGACGCCACCTTGCGCATCGAGGGCACCGCGGAAGCACGGACTCTCTCGGGCGAAGTTCGCCTGGATCGTGCCGTATTGTTGGAGTCGATCGACCTCGGTGTCGAACAGATGGTGCGCTCGGCGCTGGTCCGACAGCGCGAATGGGTGGCCTCAGCAGACGAACTGTTGCGGTCGACGCGTGTGGAACTAGCGGTCGTGGGTGAAGGCGCCTTGAGGGTCTCTGGCGAAGGTCTGAACCTCAACGGGGATATCGACCTGTCTGTGCGCGGAGATCTTGCTTCGCCCCAGTTGCTCGGACGTGTCGACCTGGCGCCTGGGGGCGATCTGACCTTTCGCGGCAACGACTTCGACGTCGAGCGCGGAGTGCTGATCTTTTCCGATCCCAACGCGATCAATCCGGATGTTGACATCGTCGCTGGCAGCAGAGTGCGCAGCTACGATGTGCGATTGCATCTGCAAGGGTCGCTGGAAGCGATGGAGGTCGGCTTCAGCTCCGACCCTTCGCTGCCAAGTCTTGAAGTCGTGTCGCTGTTAACCACCGGACAGGTCGGCACCAGACCGCTTCTTCTCGACTCCATTCAACCCACGGAAAGTGCGGCTGCGGAGGGAGTCATTGCCGGTCAAGCGGCCGAGGCGTTGGGCGCCCGAGTGGGTAAGCTGTTCGGGTTGGACCGCGTGCAAATTGACCCTCTAACCGAAAGCAGCGGCCAGCTTTCCTCAGCGCGTATCACGATCGGCAAACGGCTTTCCAAGAATGTTTTTGCGACCTATACCAGCGATCCGTCCGACGCCGAGAACGATCAGCAAGTGGTGCGGTTGGAATGGCAGATGACGCCGATTACCTCGGTCATCCTGACCCAGAACGGCGACGATACTTACGCAGTCGACTTCCAATGGCAGCGAAGTTTTTGATACCTCGCTTGATCCGGGCGATCCTTTGTCTGGCTGCGGTCGCACCGGCACACGCTCAGCTCCCAGAGCGGTGGAACGGGGTGGAGGTGTCTGATTTTGAGGTCGAGGGCGAGGTCAGCGGCGAAGTCAGATCGGAGATTCTTGCGGTACTCGATGAACGGATAGCGGTCGTTACCAGAGAGTCGTTGCGCACCGCTTTGGCGGTCGCGCACAGCCGACTTCCGGCTGGTGACATCGAGATCCGCGTTGAGCCGCGCGAGGGCGGTACTGCGGGGTTGCGTCTCGTGGTTCGCCCCGAAAATCACGTTGCGTCAGTCGAGATCGTCGGTCTGCCCGATGACAGCGCGGGCTGGAGTGATCGCGTACTCGTCAGACAGGGAGAGCGGCTGGTCGAAAACCGACTATTGCGCTCGGTGTACAGCCTGGAAGAGGCCCTTGAAGAAGCCGGATATTTGAATGCGTCCGTTCGCCTGCGCGTTCGCGAGGTCGCACCGTTTGCCTCGTCCGTGACCTTTACGGTGGATCCCGGTGAACTTCACACCGTTCGCTCCATAACTTACGAACCGATGCTGCCGGACGCGGTAGAGGACCTGGATCGAAGGATCAAGAACCGCGTTGGCAAAAACTTCTTACCCCGACAGCTCGCCGAAGATACGGAGACGATTCGTGTTGCGCTCCTCGCGGCCGGCTATCGCCAGGCCAGGGTATTGGACCCCCAATTTCAAGTGGAGAACAGCCAGGTGGACATCAGCCACAAGCTTGAGCTTGGGCCGCAAGTCTCGGTTGACTTTGAGGGCTTTGCCATCAAGAGCTTGATGCGGCGCGACGGCATTCCAATCCTTCGTGACCAAGGGTTTGACTTGGCCCTGATTCCGTCAACTGAGCGCGCGCTACGCGACTACATGCAAGGGAAAGGGCTCTATCGAGCCTCTGTCGAAACCAAGATCGAAGAGTCCGCTGACGAGATTTCCGTTGTCTTCCAACTGACTCCCGGCGACAAGCATCGCTTGCGCGAAGTGCGTTTTGAAGGGGCCGAAGCGTTTGCCGAAGAGCGCCTGCGGACGTTGGTGCTGAGCCAGAAGGGGCGGCCTTTGGTCGACACCGAACTGACGGAGGACGCTGACAACGTGCGATCGTTCTACGTTCGCCAGGGATTCCATCAAGCTCAAGTGGAAGCTTCGGTAGAGGACCGGATGACGGGGGAACTTGCCGCTGTCATTGAAGTCACAGAGGGACCCCGTACGACGATCGGCACGGTTCAATTTCGTGGCCTTACCGAGGGCTTCGGCAGTGAACTCACGAAGGGACTGCCGACAGAGCCGAATGGACCATTTCACGAGTCAGTTTTGCGCGCGGGCGTCGCTGAATTGGAACGACGCTACCGTCAACGCGGCCACCGTTCGGTCATCGTCGATGGTGAGGCATCAGCAACAGCCGATGACAACGTCGTGGATGTTGAGTATCAAGTCCTCGAAGGACCGCAGGTGCACGTCGGTGAAGTATTCCTGCGCGGGCTGCAGCGTACCGAACCCGGATTCCTGCGCAAAGTGCTCGATTTGGATTCCAGCGATGTCCTTTCCAGTAATCGCATGCTCATAGCAGAGCGCAGGTTGTTTCAGTTGGGACTGTTCTCGGAAGTTGACGTCAGAGTTTTGCCGGCGGCGCCGTTTTCCGCATCAGAGGATATTGTCGTTGAAGTTGAAGAGGCACCCATCCATCGCATCACCTACGGTGTCGGCTGGGATTCTGAGGACGGCCTGCGCGGGCTGGTGGGCTACGTGCGCAATAACTGGCTCGGCCGCGCGCTGTCGTGGAATTTGGATGCTTCAATCAGCGACAAAGAGCAGCTTTATCGCGTGCTGCTGACCCAACCGTGGATCGGTCGCCATCGCACTCCCTTGACCTATTCGGTGTTCTTGCTCGACGAAGATCGCGAGAGCTTCCAACTGACGAGAACAGGAGCGCAGATCGCGGCGCGCCAGCAGCGGGGGAGGACGCTCACGGGGCTGCTGCTGACTTGGCGTCGCAATGAGACCTCCGATGAACTATTTACCCTAGACCGCGAGCTCGCTCCGGTGGAGATCGCGTCGGTGACGCCAAGCTTGTTTGTGGATCGTCGCGACGATGCCTTGGATCCCGGCCGTGGGTGGAGCGGTCTGGTTCAGATTGAACAGGCCTTCGCTATCCTTTCCGCCGAAGAGCGATTTACCAAACTGTTCTCACAGTTCACACGTTACTTGGATCTTGGCAAGGCCGGTACTTTAGCCGGTTCGTTACGCGCCGGTTGGATCAACCCCAGCGAGACCAAAGAGATCGACTCGTTCCTGCCTGACCTCGGTCTCATTCCTTCCGGCCTTGAGTCCGCTGAAGTTCACGTGGCGGAACGATTCGTGTCGGGCGGTCGCAGCAGCCACCGCGCTTACGGTCGCCTCGAGTTGGGCGATTTGGGGGAGACGTTGATTCTTTGCGAGCAACTCCCCAGCAATGGCCGGGACTGCGATCCAGGAGATATTCTGGCCGTGGGCGGCAACGCCCTCGCCCTCGCCAACCTTGACTGGCGCTTTCCGATCTCAGGCGCACTTGGTGGGGTGGCGTTCATTGACGCTGGCAACGTGTGGGCTGACTGGAGTCGCTACGATTCCAGCGATATCAAGCTCGGTGCAGGAGTCGGCATCCGCTACGCCTCGCCGGTTGGTCCATTGCGGCTAGAGATTGGGTGGAAGTTGGATCGGGAGCCATTTGAAGATTCTTATGTGGTGTTTTTTAGTCTGGGAAATCCGTTCTAGGAAGGGGCGAGGAGTCCGGCCAACGGAAGACCACGAAATGTTCCGTTTCGCCCGCCAGCTCAAGGTCCAATCGTGACACCAACTCGGGGCAACGCGATTCATGGCGAAAAACGAAGAGAGGTTCGCCCTCTGGGCTGTTTCTAAAGTCTGACGGGGCGCAGTCTTTGAATCGGCGCAACGCGGGGAGTTCTGTCGCAAATCGAATCGGGCGAGGGTTCTCGTAAACGAGGTAGTCAACTTGAAATCTTGCCTCGGAGACGAATTGCTGGATTTCTTCGAAATCGGACATCGCAGGAATATCGCGGTTTAGGGCCATAACCGTGTGGCGAACTCCTCCTCCTATGTTGAGAAGGACCAGTAAAAAGGCGGCGGTGGTGACAGTCCTGCCCAGGCCCTTATTCAGTTTCGCTTCTAGGCGATCCGCAAGCACAGCGAATCCCAAGAAAACTACGTAGGTGACGAACGGCAGAATAGGAAAAAGGAAGCGAACGCCGTTTCTAAATGGCCACGTGGAATAGAGGAGAAGGGTTGCAACGACGTAGAGAACGTGCTCGTCGAGTTTCTTCTCGCTCCAATACTTCCAAAGTCCGAGAGACACGATTGGAGTCACTCCATAGTAAAGAATCGGATGGGCGAAAAGGCGCTTGACCAAGTCGAGGTTGTATAAAAGTTCGGTAGGGAAGCGCCGAAGTGAGGCGTCCTCCAGGTAGCTCACGTACTTGGTGTCAATCGCCGGCTGCAAGAACGAAAGACCAATGACTACAATTCCAATGCCGATCCATAGAGCAGCGATACTTGAAATGCGCTTTCGGAGCCGCCAGCCTGAGTCTCGCGCCCAAAGAACGGTGAAAACGAGCGCCAGCAGGAATCCGTTTGGCCGAACGGTAATTGCGGCTCCAACTACAAGGCCCAGAACAATGAAGCTCAGAATTGCGTCAGTCCGTCGACTTCGGAAGTCATATAGCCAAAGAGCACAAGTGCTCACAAACATGAACAGAATGTCTGAAAGGAAGGTGCTCGACGCGGAGTGATAGAACGTAAAGTTGAGCGCGAAGAAGGATGTCGCAAGATATCGAAAGCGACTAGGTAACCGGGAAAAGAAGAGCGTGTGCGCGACAATGACGGTGCCGACCCAAGCAGCAATCATTGTCAGCTTGAGCACCCAGGCGTTCAGTCCAAAAATGGAGTAGATGGCTGCGACCGTGAGAGTCATCCCAACTGGGTAAAGGACTGGTCCTGGAGGGTTGTCGGAGTGTTCGTGCATAAACAAACTGCGCGCTACAAACTCGTCCAAAGTACCTTCGGCCAACGCGACGCCTTGCTCTAGATACAAGGAGGAATCACCACCTTCGTATAGCGTGCCATCTAAAAGGATCAGGCAGGGTAGTAGGGAAATTAAACCCCAAATCCACGGTGAGTCCGAACGCTTGGAGTTGCGGTGAGCTAGCATTCGTACCGTCGAGTTGACTGTCTCAGATCAACATATATTTCGCGAAGTTCGGAACTACTCTGAACAGATTGAGTAGCAGGTCGTCTACTTGCGCAATATTACGGTGGATCGGGTCATTGATTCGACCGCTACCAAGGTGGTTCGGCGTTTCAATTCGGAGGTATGCTGACCAGTCAAGGATGATCTCCTAGATCGCGGAGAGAGATTCAGACCGGCAAGGCCTAGCCCATTTATATCGTCTTATGTTGCTCAAGAACATTAGAACACGGATTCTGGACTTGGCTCGGGCAGTTCGCGACCATAAGTTGATTCTCCGAGGGCTACATGGACTTCGCCCGATCATTTCTCGACTCCCTGGCGGAATGGACTGGGGGAGGCGTCACATTCCGTTTCAGGGATTGGTTGTCCGTACGCTTCCGAATCAAAGGAGGTTACATCTGTGGTCGAGCGGAGACAATGAAATCGTTCGACGTGTGTTTTGGCACGGCGCATTGGGATTTGAGCCCGAAACCGCACCGGTCTTTTATGACCTCGCCCGACAATCTCGTGCGGTCTTAGATGTTGGAGCGAATGTGGGCTACTATTCGCTGGTTGCTTTCCATGCCAACCCTGACGCCCGTGTGATTTCGGCGGAACCAGTTCCAGAAAATTGGAGACGATTGCGAACGAACCAGGATCTCAATGCCGCATCATTGACCTTGGTCCAAAAAGCCATTGCCGACGAGAAAGGTGAACGAGACTTCTGGTTCCCGACGGGGGGCATTGCCGTACGCTCGGCCTTCACCAATGGTGATGACAGTCGGCAGACTGGTTGGTCGCAAGGTCGAGTAAGCGTGACGACTGTCGACGAGGTTGTTGAGGACCTCCATATTGAGACTCTCGATCTCTTAAAAGTAGATGTTGAAGGGTTCGAGTTCCAGGTTCTACGTGGCGCATTTGCGACGATTCGGAGGGACGCGCCGGCGATCATTTTGGAGATTCTTACGAGAGAGGCTGCGGATCGAGTCACTGCAGTGCTTCACGACCTTGAGTACTCGATTTTCAGGCTTACTGATGATGGGCCGCAGCCGGTGTGGGGTGTACCAGAGCGAATCCCTGAATGGCGCAACTATCTGCTACTAAATATTGTTCGGCGTCCCCAAATGGCACATAGCCTCAATCTGGTTGAACTCAGCCATAAACGGCACTCGACCACAAAAGAGTGATCAGCTTGCGGTGCAAGTCCTAAAGGTTTTTGACTTGGAATGGACGCCCTGTTTGGGAGCGACTTGGATCGAATACATCGATTGAAAGCCGCCTGTTCCATATGTACTGGACGCATACAACCACTTGACGACTGTTTGCGCCCTAGCGTAGTATTAGCACTCGCCACCCGAGACTGCTAATAGGTGGCTGGCTTACGTAAGTGAGCCCAAACAAACAATTTAACCCAAGTAGGGAGGAATAGATCAGTGAACATTCGTCCGCTTCATGACCGCGTCGTGGTCAAGCGCCTCGACGCTGAAGAAGAGGTTCGGGGTGGGATCATTATCCCCGATACCGCCAAAGAGAAGCCGCAGCAGGCGGAAGTCGTCGCTGTGGGCCCCGGAAAGCTAAAGGATGATGACAGCCGCTCGGCGATGGACGTCAATGTTGGCGACCGCGTCCTGATTGGCAAGTATTCCGGCAGTGAAATCAAGTTCGACGACGAAGACCTCGTCATTCTGCGCGAGGATGAAATCCTCGCGGTGCTCGGCTAACTGTAGAGAACGGCAAGGAGATAGACAGCAATGGCTGCAAAGAAAATTACCTATTCCGAGGAGGCGCGCGCGGCGCTGCTAAGCGGCGTTACCAAGCTCGCCAATGCGGTCAAGGTGACCCTCGGCCCCAAAGGGCGCAACGTGGTCATCGACAAGAAATTCGGCTCGCCGACGATCACCAAGGACGGTGTCACCGTTGCCAAGGAGATCGAACTCGAAGACGAAATCGAAAACATGGGCGCACAGATGGTGCGCGAGGTCGCGTCCAAGACCTCTGACGTGGCGGGCGACGGCACCACCACTGCCACCGTGCTCGCTCAAGCGATCTTCCGTGAAGGTGCCAAGAACGTCACCGCGGGCGCCAACCCGATGGACCTCAAGCGCGGTATCGACCTTGCCGTTGACGCGGCCGTGGGATCGATTAACGAGCTTTCGACACCGGTGTCCGGTGATGACATCGCTCACGTTGGCACCATTTCGGCCAACAACGACGCCGAAGTCGGCGGCATCATCGCCGATGCGATGGGTAAAGTCGGCAAAGACGGTGTGATCACGGTCGAAGAGGCTCGCGGTCTTGAGACGACTCTTGATGTGGTCGAGGGTATGCAGTTCGATCGTGGCTACCTCTCCCCGTACTTCGTCACCGATGCCGAGCGCATGGAAGTGGTACTTGAAGACGTTGCCATCCTTTTGCATGAGAAGAAGATCAGCAACATGAAAGACCTCCTGCCAATTTTGGAGCAGATTGCCAAGCAGGGCCGCCCGTTCATGATCGTCGCTGAAGACGTTGAAGGCGAGGCCCTCGCCACCTTGGTGGTCAACAAGCTGCGTGGCACACTGCACGTCGCTGCCGTCAAGGCTCCCGGCTTTGGCGACCGCCGCAAAGCCATGCTCGAGGACATCGCTATCCTCACTGGCGGCCGTGTCATCACCGAGGATCTCGGTATCAAACTCGAGAACATCCAGTGGAGCGACCTAGGTACCGCGAAGAAGGTCGTCATCTCGAAGGACGAGACCACTATTGTCACCGAAGCTGGCGACGAGGCACGCAAGCAGGCGATTGCCGGCCGCGTTCAGCAGATCCGTACGCAAATTGACGAGTCGACCTCCGACTACGACCGCGAAAAGCTCCAGGAGCGCCTCGCCAAGTTAGTCGGCGGCGTCGCGGTCATCCGGGTTGGGGCCGCGACCGAGACCGAGATGAAGGAGAAGAAGGCCCGCGTCGAAGACGCCATGCACGCCACCAAGGCGGCCGTCGAAGAGGGCATCGTCCCAGGCGGCGGTGTGGCCCTCCTGCGAGCCATTTCCGCGGTCGAGAAGGTTGAGGCCGATGGCGACATGGCCGTTGGCGTTCAGTTGGTGCTTCGCGCTCTGCAAGAGCCTGCGCGACAGATCGCCAACAATGCCGGGCAAGAGGGTTCCCTCATCGTCCGCGATGTCATGGCCGAGGAAGGTGCCAATGGCTACAATGCCGCTACCGATACCATGGAAGATCTCATCAAAGCGGGTGTCATGGATCCGGCCAAGGTAACCAAGACTGCTCTCGTCAACGCTGCTTCGATAGCTGGTCTGATGATTACGACCGAGGCACTGGTATCCGAGATTCCTGAGGACAGTCCTCCTGCCCCTGCCGCTCCTGATATGGGTGGTATGGGCGGCTTCTAAGATCTGATTGATCTTTTGCGATTCGCGAATGGCCGGCGCCTTGGGCACCGGCCATTTTTTTGCGCCACCGCCTTCCGACTTAGGCGGTAGCTTGCGAATCGGCCAGTGGGAACGACTCTATATACTTCCAATAGCCTGTCGGGCCGGCGCTCGGGCCAGAGACCGACGAAGTGAGAATCTAGATGAGCGGGAAGCGGCGACGATATCTGATCACTGGAGGCGCTGGCTTCATTGGTAGCCACCTAGCTGAAAAGCTTCTCGACGCCAAGAGCGAAGTGGCGGTGATCGATGACCTATCCACCGGCCGGCAAGCGAATATCGAACATCTGATTGGGCGCGACGGCTTTCAGTTCGCTCGAGCTAGTGTCCTCGACCGCCAAGTATTGGATCGGATGGGATCCGAAGCCGATGTGATTGTCCATTTAGCGGCTGCCGTAGGCGTTCAACTTATCGTCGACAATCCCGTCCACACCATTGAAACCAACATCATGGGTACGGACGACGTGCTACGTGTAGCCAAGCGCTACGGTTGCAAGACGCTTATTGCTTCCACATCCGAAGTCTATGGAAAGGGCGCGTCGATCCCATTTAGTGAAGACGACGATGTGGTTCTCGGATCCACCCGGCACAGCCGTTGGGCTTACGGGGCCAGTAAGATGGTCGACGAGTTCCTGGGGCTTGCGTACGCTCGACAATACGGTTTGCATGTCGTGGTCTTCAGACTGTTCAATACGGTTGGTCCTCGGCAGACTGGGCGTTACGGCATGGTCATGCCGCGGTTTGTGATGCAAGCCTTGGCTGGAGATCCAATCAGTGTTTATGGGGATGGCACTCAGCAGCGGTGTTTCTGCGATGTCGAAGACGTGGTACACGCAATCATCGGGTTGGCTGAAAATGACGCCGCATCGGGTGAGGTTTTTAACATCGGAAATGACGAAGAGATCACGATCCTGGGATTGGCTGAGAAAGTGCGGACCATTGCAGGCAGCAGTTCCGAGATCGTACAGATTCCGTATGACCAAGCCTACGGTCAGGGGTTCGAGGACATGCAACGCCGGGTTCCAGATGTATCCAAGTTAAAGGAACTGCTAACTTGGGAACCCCTCCTAAGTTTGGACGGAATCATTGAGAAGCTGGTGAACTACCGAAAAGCCGAGGACACGGTTGAGGGTAGGTAGCTACGAAGAACGTCAACAGGCTGTAGACCTCGACGGGCCGGTTCTCCACCGGATCATTCTTCCGACCTTTATTCCTCAGATCGACGGGTATTTCAAGCATGCACTTTCCGTGCTCGACCTATGTCTTCGGTCCTTGCGGCTGTCTCTCGACCGTCGGGCAGCCGTGTCACTGGTTGCAAACGGTTGTTGCGAAGAGGTGATTGACCGGCTGGAGCAAGAATGGCAACTAGGTTGGCTGGATCAGCTTGTTATTAACGTCGAGAACCGCGGAAAAGTGGACGCGGTTGTGGGGGTGGCGAGAGCCAGTCATGAGCCTCTTATCACTATCTCCGATAGCGACACACTTTTCTGCGAAGGATGGTTGGGAGCGGTTGAGACACTTTTTCGTGCTTTTCCTGAGGCGGGGGCCGTAGCGCCAATACCAAACCCGAGACTGGTCCACTACCATACATCGGCGACGATCATTGGGGCCAAGCTCAAACGTGAGTTGCACTGGGCCTCTGTCGTTTCCGCTGCTGATCTGAACAAGTTCGCCGATAGCGTGGGCGACCCGCATTTCTTTCGCGACGAGGACTATGAAAAACAGAGGATCGTGAGACGCGGCGGCCGCATCGCCTGTGTCGGTTGTGGTCATTTTTCGTTCACAATTCGGCGCGAGGTCGTCGAGGCGATTCCGAGTGAACCCTCTCTTACGGCCGTAAGCGGTACCTCGGAGGAGCTTTGGCTGGACAGGCCGGTTGACCGGCTGGGCTTGTGGCGCTTATCGACTATCAAGTCCTATGTTCACCATATCGGCAACGTGCCTGAACCCTGGATGGAAGAACTTGTGCTCAGCCTAGATCGACAGTCTGTAGAGACGTCCGCGGTCCTTGATCGTGGCAAGCGTTCACGCTTGCCTTATCCATTCCGCAGGGCGATCATCAAATTGCTGGCTTTGCTGCGGCCTCAGCATAGGGTCGAATAACAAGGGACTGGGCGAGGACTGTGGCAGAGGCCTCCGCCATCATGTTCTGGACCTGGGTGGTGGAGCATCACTGCTACCGCAACTGACCTTTGAGGCATAGTTTAGAGGCACGAGCGGATCCAGGTTTGAGGAGTCCAATGGAATCTAAGACGAAGAGCTTGGCGGACCCCGCCAAGCTCTTGATTGTCCCTGCCATCTTGGGACATCACGGAGGTTTGGAAGCGGAGGTTGCCGCGCATGCTGATGTCGCTCGCCAGGCGGGCTTTACGGTCGACATTCTCGCGCCCTTTACGACTAGAAAGGACGCGAGTATTAGAGCAACATTGCCCGCCGGGACGAGCCTGATCGGGGCTCAGGATCTCTGGCGACGTACCGCCTGGGGACGGGTCTGTTGGATGGTAGGATACTGCCTGTACCTCGCACGCCAGGGCAAGGCGCCCTCAACGGAGATTGGACCGCAAATAGCGCGTACTCCTTCAAAGCCTTTTGTAGATCGGTTTTGGCGCAATCAAGGGCAAGCACGGATACGCGATGCCGCGATACTGCATTTGATTGGCAAACCAAAGGATTTTTTGAGTGAGGCGATCGAGTGCGCGGAGAGATTAGGAACTCCGTCTGTGTACTGGGAGGTGGCCGATGTCGACGAGGAGTACGCACAAGCAGATGCCCATAGCAAGTTTCACGACGTTTGCAACGCGTGCGCGTACTTGGTACATCGAACGAATGCGCAGACGGCTACTCTCGCGAAGGCTTTCGGATATCGCGGTGAGACTAGGGCCGTGGAGCAATGGGCTTACGGCATTGAAGGGGAGCTTCTGGCACTAGCTTTGCCGGGGCGAAACAAGAGTGCCGCGACTGTAGGTGTTCTATGCCGGCAGACCGATGAAAAAGGGATCCCCTGGCTGCTAGACGCATTCGCGATGGCGGCTTCGAATCAGCCTCTCCTACGCATGCGAATCGGTGGGGTTGGGCCGCGGCGAGCCGATTTTGTGAAACATTGCAACGGCCTGGGGATAGGAGACAGGGTCGAGTGGCTCGGCTACATAAATCCGCAAAACCGCGCCGAGTTCTATGGCAGCATTGACGCCTTCGTCATATCCTCGCCCCAAGAAGGAGGGCCGATAACCGGATTGGAGGCGATGGCGGCGGGGCGAGCGATTATCAGTACCCCGGTCGGGGCAATGCCAAGCCGTTTGGGTGGTTCCTCTACAAATCTTGTGGACTACGGTGACATCGACAATTTGGCTAGCGCCATGGAGAGAGTAGCGAACAAAGAAAAAACGCGCCAGAGAGGTGCGTGGGCCAGGCAAGTCTACAGACAAGAACATATGTCGGTGACTGTGAGTCACCAGCTGCTCGAGCTTTGGCTCCGATTGATCTGAAATTCGCCGACCGAACGGAACGTAGTGACTGAGTGTTAGCGCCTGGCATAAGTTCTCTCGTCATGCACGATTGAGAATCTCCGTGGGATTCGCAATTGTTGCCTGAGGTCTTCCAAGCGCCAAAGACCGATAGATTTGTCGATAAACCGACCATCTCCCTCAGTACAGTTCTCCCTTATCGTTTCTGCGGGAGGGGGTAGAAAGAAGGGACTGGCGGTTAAGTTGATTGGCCGCCATTTGCCTGTAGGAATATCGAAGTTTGCGTTGTGCGCGGGGAACGTCGTAGTAAGCAGAATACTTGCACTGCTTGACAACACGTTGGAAAGTGTGCGCCATACGTCTTGGTTTGAGAAATGAACGAGACAATCCCGGCAGAAAATCGCGTCTACTCGTGGCAACCGATCCCGAATAAGGTCTAGAGTGATAAACCGAACATTCGGTTTGACGCAGGCACTGTTGTTGGCGATCAGTTCCTCAACGATATCGGCTCCAATATAGTCGAGAGTCTCATCTATGACATCTCGCATCCAGTGAAAGTCTCCACACGGAATGTCAAGGACTGTTTTGACATTCCACTCGTCGAAGAGTCTTGGCAGCTGATCTACCAGAGTAGCGGTTTGAGCTTGGGTTGAGCCTGGCCCTGACCTAGTCTTGGTCTCAGCCCAAGTGTTGTTCTCGTAGATTCGACGAAAAATGTCCTTTGTTGGAGCGCGCCTTAGGGCCCAGTTTGAGTACGCGCGCCTTGCTCGCGCAAAGGCCTGTCGGATACCTGGAATCGAACTTGCGATTCGTTTGAAACGAGTCCGGCTGAAAAGACGCCGCCCAGCAGTTGCGCGCGACGAGCTGTGATCGCTCACAGTCAAGTTAGTCGCGCTTCAGTCGATTCTCTTGAAGCGATAGCCACCAGGGACAGGCTAGGCCATGGCAAGAAACGGTCGATTCGTCTCCACAACCAGGTGGTTGCATTGAGAATGGCCAGTGGCCATCCACCGAGTCGTGTTCGCCCCATCAACTTTGCGCTCACTAACCATGCGGGCGTGGAAATGGCGTTGAAGCCTTTGAGGGACTTGAGTTCCAGACCCGCGGTCTCAATCGCTTGACGTAGGGTCGTTGGCGTATAGCGCCTGTGGTGTCCCAACTTTGTGTCGAGTTTGCTGAACAGCCAAGGCCCTCGCGGTACGAGGATAATTGCTCGCCCACCTGGTTCGAGGCTTTGACGGATATTGTGGAGAGCTTTATTGTGGTCGCCGATATGCTCCAAGACGTTGAGCATGATCGCTGTGTCGAACCTCTTGCCAAGGACCTCGATCGTCGTTTCGCGTTCGATGTCTAACGCCGCGACCTCGATGCGCCGGTCGTCTTCGAATAGTCGGTTGAGTCGTTGCAGGTGGACCGTGTCGATGTCGGTTGCGTAATAAGCATCGCGGGGCACGAAATGGCGGGTCAGATTGCCAGCGCCCGAGCCAACTTCGACTACACGATGGCCGACCCAGGGGCGAATGGTGTCGGCCATCCAACGATTGAACTTGGGAGTACCAGAAAGTTCGTCGAGAACCGCATGTCCGGTGTTATCGCTTGCCCCAATGTCTGGAAAAAGTCCGTAGCGGAGAATGGCGGCGATCGCTCTGAATCCGTCCCTGGCAGAGATCTTCTTGCCCTCCGCATAGGTTCGACCATGGTAGGAGATGGGTACCTCGTAGATACGGCATCCAAGTTGGGCGAACTTGGCAGTCAGTTCCGGCTCAATAGTGAAGCTACGGCTGCGCAAAGGTACGCCTTCCAAGACTCCGGTACGAAAGGCCTTGTAGCAGGTTTCCATATCGGTAAGGTTCAGATTGGTCACCATGTTTGAAAGCATGGTAAGAAAGCGGTTCCCTATTGTGTGCCAGAAGAACAGCACCCGCCTGTGGCGGCCAGAGAGAAAACGCGACCCATAGACCACATCGGCTTTGCCTTCGAGGATCGGCTGGATTAGCTTCGGATACTCGGTCGGTGAGTACTCAAGGTCCGCGTCTTGGATGACGGCGATGTCGCCTCTGGCTTTGGCAAGGGCCGAGCGAACAGCAGCACCTTTGCCGGAGTTCTTCTCATGCAAGACCAGCTCGAAATCGAGGTGCTTGACGAGCTGTTGAAGTAACTCACGGGTTCCATCAGTCGAGCCATCATCGACAACCAGAACTTCTTTGTCGGTTCCGTGTGGGAGGGGGGATCGCAGAACCTCTTCGAGGAGTGGCTCAATCGTGTAACGCTCGTTGTAGGCGGGGATGAGAACCGAGAGCAGGGTCAAGGATCAGCTTTCCATGGGGCGAAAGAACCTGGCGGTTCGGTTGAGTCCTGCTGAGAGTGGTTCTGCAGCGGATAGGCCGAGTTCCGATCTGCCCAATTGAGGGTCAACGACCGATCGTCGTTGCTCCCCAGGTTTGGCGGGGCCGAACTGTGGCTCCTGGTCGATGCCACAAGCCGCAGCTACTTTCGCGTGCAATTCGGCCACTGAGGTCTCGATTCCCGTACCAATATTGTAAGTATGGAATCCTGTCTGGTTGGCAGCAGCCAGATTGGCTGCGACGACATCGGAGACGTGCACGTAATCCCGCGTCTGCCCACCGTCGCCGAAAATCGTCGTCGGTTCGCCGGCAAAGAGACGCTGCATGAAGATAGCTACGACGCCTGCTTCTCCATGTGGGTTTTGCCGTTCGCCGTAGACGTTGGCGTAGCGCAGGCAGGATGCGTTGAGGCCGTATTGATTGAAGAAGTAGTAAAGGTAGCGCTCACCGGCCAGCTTGCTGACCCCATACGGGGACACCGGGCGTGTGGCGTGAGTTTCGTCAGCAGGAAAATTGTCTTGCTCACCGTAGATCGCTCCGCCGGTGGAAGCAAATAGCACTTGGCTGACACCTCCCTTTACCGCCGCTTCGAGCAAATTGAGCGTTCCTCCGATGTTTATGTCGGCGTCAAAGCGTGGGTCTTGAGTTGAGCGTCTCACGTCCATTTGCGCCGCATGATGCACCAAAAGGTCGAAGCCGCCGTCCGCGACTAGGTCGTGCGCTTCACTCGAGCGAATGTCGAACTGCTCGAAGCTTGCCTCTTGGTTGACGTTAGCCAGCGCACCACTTGAAAGGTCGTCAACGATGGTTACGTTATGTCCGTTCGCCAGAAAAGCGTCGGCTACGTGGGAACCGATAAAGCCGGCCCCTCCTGTTACCAAAACTCTCACCACTTCTCCTGAATGCACCCTAACACTGAGAGGTTATTGCTTCTTTGAAATCGCCCGCCACAGCGGCGCAGGTAGATTTCTCAACCCAAGAAAGAGAGGCCCCAGCAGGGGAGGGACCCAGGCTATTCGGCTGGTACGCGAGCAAGTGACCTTCTCGATAGCCTTGGCAACTTCGTCCACTGTGGCGGCGAAAGGTGCAGGAGGCATTCCCGCAGTCATCTTGGAGTGGACGAAGCCGGGTCGCACAATATGGATGTTGATGCCTGACCCGTGGAGAGAATCACGAAGGCCTTGGGCAAAGGCGTCGATCCCAGACTTGGCCGAACCGTAGATGAAGTTGCTCCTGCGAGGGCGGGCTCCCGCGACAGACGACAACACTACAATGCAACCGTGGCGCTGCGCGTACAGTTCATTGGCAGCAGCGAGTAGAGCAGCGGCGGGACCAGTGTAGTTGGAAGCAATCACATCGATGGCGTTCGACACACTCCAACCCGGTCCGCTGTCGTCCCCAAGACTCCCCACCGCGCACAGGACGACATCGAGGTCACCAACAAGTTGCTGTGCACGGACGATTAGTTTTTCATGGGTGTCCGCGTCTACCGCATTCCACTCCAAGACATGCACAGCAGAGAGGCCGAGCCGCGAATCGTCGAGTCGCTCTTTCACGGTGCTGGGAGATCTGGCCGCGAGGACGGCCGACTCCAGTCCACGATCTGCCAGTCGTTCCAGCGCCGCCCAGGCTATGTCACTGGCGCCACCCAAAACGAGTGCTGTACTGGGCGCTCCGAAAGCGTTTCTCATTGCCGCCCGCTCAGGTCCAATCGGCGATCAAGGTCGCTGGTGAGAATCAAATCCGGATCCACTTGGCGGCGAACCGCCCGCCACTCTTCGAGCCGCGGGTACATGACCTTCAGATACCGTCCGCGCATGCGCCCGTCCTTGGCCAAGTAGATGCGTCCACCAGCATCGACAATCCTCTCGTCAAATTCGTCAAGTAACTTCGCAAAGCGCGGCAGAGCCGGTAAGTCGACGGCAAGAGTCCATCCCTCGATAGGGAACGATAGATGTCCTGCGCCACCTGGGCCAAGGCGTTTGAGGACCGATAGAAAGCTCGTCGCCTTTCTCCGCGACAGTTCTTGTGTGATCCAACGCAGCGTATCAATTGCGTTGGTCGGCACGACGAACTGGTACTGAATGAACCCACGCGGTCCATACAGGCGGTTCCAATGTTCGATGCCGTCAAGTGGATAAAAGAACTGGTTGAAGGGTCGGATGGAGCGAGATGGCTGGCGCGCTGCGCGACGGAACCAGACCTCATTAAACACCGCGATGGTTGCCTTGTTCAGTAGGCCGGTGGGGAGGTTCGGTGCAACGCCCACGGCGCGCGCCTCGAAACGAAGGGGGTGTCTCGCCTGCTCAGAGTCTAGATGCGGCGCTCGCGCATAGTCGCCTGAGGTGACGATGCCACGACCGTGAGCCGAACCTCTGGCGGACAAGTCGATCCAGGCAACCGCAAATCGGTGTTTTTGCTCGGCTCGAACAGTTTGTTCGATGAGATCTTCGAGATTGCCGACGCGGGTCGTTTCCGCCTGGACGTAGCCGGTCGGGATTCGAACGAGTTGAAGTTCGGCCTCGGTGATGATCCCAGTGAGCCCCATCCCGCCGGTCGTTGCGTCAAATAGCTCATCGCCTGGGTAAAGTGTCACTGGTCCATCAGCTGGAGTGTGCAGTTCGATGGAAGTGCAGTGGGCAGAAAACGCTCCATCGCTATGGTGATTCTTGCCGTGAACGTCGGCTGCTATTGCTCCACCAATTGTGACGTGGCGAGTTCCTGGGGTCACTGCTACAACCCAGCCTTTCGGCAATGTCCTTCGGATGAGCGTATCGAGGCTGATTCCTGCAGAAACTCGAACGCGCCCACGTTCAGTATCAAGGTGGACTCGTTCACTGAGCGTCGTCGCATCCAGCACCAGACCGCCAGCATTCTGAGCTGCATCCCCGTAGCTGCGGCCGAGGCCGCGTAGGGCAACGCCGCGACGGGGTTCGCTGGCGAAGATGTCTGGAACTGAATTGGACTCCAACGGTGCGACCTGGCAGTGGGATCGCGTAGATCGTCCCCAACCACTCAAACTGATCATCGCACTCATGCCAAGACTCCAGCTCCGAACAGTACTGCCCAGGAGAGGGCGGCCAGAGTCAGAATACGGTCGCTTACAAGCAGCCGTTCTGGTGCTTCCCCTTGTCCTTTTGAAGCGGCCAAGACATAGCGCAGAAGTGCCAGAGTCATCGGCGCGACTGACAGTCCGAGCCACGGCGCCGTTTCAGGCTTTGTCGAGGCTTGCTCAAAAGCCCACAGCGAATAGGCAAGCAAGGAGCCTCCACTCGCAAGGGCCTGAACTTGGTGCAAGAAAGGTATTGTATAGAGCGCAAGAACTGGACGGACATCGCTTGCTGAGCTTCCGGCCGCGTGCAATTCCGAGGTGCGTTTCCCAGCGGCTACCGATAGAGCTGCAAACGCGATAACAGTCAGGAAATGAGTTGAAACTGGTACGTTTGCGGCACTTGCACCGACCACTGCACGAATTACGAAGCCCGAGGCAATCAAAAGCAGGTCGAGCACCGCTACTTTCTTTAGACCCAGCGAATATCCGACTGCGAGAAGGGCGTAAAGAAAGAGGAATGACCCAACTTGGGGTCGGATTGACCATCCCAAACCCAGGCCACTGATAGCTAATGCTGCTGTCGCTGCCGCTGCCACCACGACTGGAATTTGGCGCGAAGCGATCGGCCTGTAGCGTTTCTTGGGATGCGCTCGATCAGACTCAATGTCGGCGATGTCGTTGACGAGGTAGATGGCGCTAGCGACCGAACAGGTAGCAATAAAGGCCAAGGCGACGTTTGCCGCAGTGTGGGGTTCGACGATCGCTCCAGACGATGCCGGAGCGGCCAGGACCAAGAAGTTCTTGACCCAGTGCACTGGCCGAAGCGCTCTCACAAACGCTAACGTGGATCGTTGCACGACGGGAGTTTATCCGGCGCGCCGCCGACAGAAAGTGCCCTGCACCTCGAATGTCCTACCGTGCTCAATCACGGGAACCCGGTTGCTACTTAATTCAGAGAGTTTCCCGTGCAAGTCTTCGGGCTTGAGTTTGACCTCGTTCAGGACGCCGACAACTTATCGCTACTTTCGTTCGAATTCAGTGGCCATCAACTGCAAACCGGCTTCTAACGAGAAGCGGGGTACGTAGCCGAGTGTCTTTTGCGCGAGATCTAAAGAGGCATGCGAATGTAGGACATCACTAGGCCGTGGCGGAGTGAATTTGATGTCAGCGGACCGTCCCATCGATTCAGCGACCTTCTCGGCAAGATCAAGGATCGTTGTAGTAGCGCCACGGGCTACATTCACGACTCCTCCCGCGGCTGCGGAAACCGCTAGGAAGTTTGCCTCGACAGCATCCTCAACGAAGGTGAAATCTCGGCTCTGGGTACCGTCACCAAAGATGATCATTGATCGGCCCGATCGGCATGCCGCGAAGAAACGTGGAACCACTGCCGCATAAGGACCTTGAGGGCTTTGTCTTGGTCCGTAGATGTTGAAGTACCGCAAGCCAAAAAAATCCGTCGCATAGGACATTTGAAATGCGTGCGCTAGCGATTCAAGGGCCGCTTTGGACGCTGCGTACGGTGACAACGGGATTCCTTCGTTACCTTCAACCTTGAGGAGGTTGGTCGAATTGCCGTAGACACTGGAAGACGATGCATACACCACACGTCGAACGCCGCTTCGAACGGCTGCCTCGAACAGCCTTGCTGAACCAACGACGTTGACGTCCAGCGTCTCAACCGGGTTTTCTACGGACCTTGGGACCGATCCCAGCGCCGCTTGATGGAAGACTACTTCACAGCCCCGCGTCGCCCGGCCGCATGTCGTCGCATTGCGCAAGTCACCTTCGATGAAATCCACCGAGTCACTGAACAAGCGTAGATTCGACTCCAGCCCGGTGGAGAGGTTGTCGAGAATCCGGACCCGGGCTCCCTCATCTAACAGACGTTGCACCAGGTGTGAGCCAACAAAGCCCGCTCCACCCGTCACGAGCACTAAACGTCCGACCCAGTTCATACTGTTTCCGCTGCTTCTTCGACATTCGCTCCAGTGGAGCGCCGCGGAGCTATTAGGGTCGCTTCGGGGAGAAAGCTCGCCAGAGCTTGTCGTAGCTGGGCCTCGGTGCCCGAACTGCAGATTTCGTTGAGGTGGTCGAGATACTCGACTAGTCGGTCGGCATTCACACGATCGATCCGACCTATGAAGATCTTGGGATGCTGGGTTCCATCCATTTCCTCGCGATCGAGAGAAAGCTCTTCGCGCAGCTTTTCCCCCGGGCGCAAACCTATGTATTCAATGGCGATGTCATCGTGAGGTTTGAGTCCAGATAATCGGATCATGTCTTCGGCCAAGTCCACAATGCGGACCGGTTCTCCCATGTCAAGAATGAGTATCTCGCCCGACTCACCAATCGCTCCGGCCTGCAGTACAAGCTGTGCCGCCTCACTAGGTGTCATGAAATAGCGCTCGACATCTGGATGGGTGATTGTTAGCGGACCGCCTTGGTCAATCTGATCTCGGAAGATCGGCACGACTGAGCCGGTCGATCCCAACACGTTGCCGAAGCGAACAGCGACGAACCGGGTGATGTTGTTTTCTGCTAAGGCCTGGACAGCCAATTCAGCAATTCGTTTTGTGGCTCCCATAACCGACGACGGCCGGACTGCTTTGTCGGTTGAAATGAGCACCATAGCCGGCACGCCGTGATCGGTGCAGCAACGCGCCAAGGTCGCCGTACCCAAGCTGTTGTTCCTAACTGCTTCGCGTACGTTGCTCTCCATCAACCCAACATGCTTGTAGGCTGCAGCATGGAAAACGACGTCCGGCAGGCCACGACTCATGAGGACATCGAGGCGATCGCGATCACCCACATCGGCAATCGAAGACGTAACCCCCGGCTGCTCACCAAGCTCTCGAACAATCTCAAAAAGTGCTGCCTCGGAGCGCTCGACCAAAGTGAGCCGCGCTGGAGTGAACGTGAGAACTTGGCGAGACAGCTCACTGCCGATGGAGCCGCCAGCACCAGTAATCCACACATGCTTACCACTCAGAAAATCATTGAGCGACACGAGGTCCAATTCGACCGGCTGACGACCGAGAAGATCTTCGATTGCGATATCCCGAACGCGCCGAATCTCGGCCTTACCTGCGATGACCTCGTGAAAGTCTGGAATGACCTGTGCTCGAATGGGCACGGATTCGCAAATCTCCACGATCCTGCGCATGTCGGCGTGGCTCGCATCACCAACAGTGACGATAGCCCGCTCGATTTCCAGATCAGGGAGCAGATCCGGGAGGTCATCCGTCGTTCCGATAACTGGTACATCGTGGATTCGGGTACCCACTTTGCTGGGGTCGTCGTCTACAAATGCCGCGATCTGCAGACCCATTTCCGGATGGCGGCGAATCTCGCGAGCCGCTGTGACTCCACCCTGCCCAGCTCCAATCAAGAGCACCCGCTCAGGAGGTTCCTCTAATCGACGTAGGCTTTGTTGCGATCGCTCAAAATCCCAACGACGAACAACGCGCATGGTGAGAAGGGATCCGAATGCGAGTGCAGCATTGATCAGAATAACGGAAATCGGAATGCGCCAGTCCTGAAATCGTTCTGGTAGGCCGAGCCGTAAAGCCAAGAAGAACGAAACAGAGAGAATGTTTGCTCGGGCAAAGGCGCGGAGGTCGGTAAACCCCACATAGCGCCAAACGAAGTTGTAGACACCGCTCAGGGCCGCAGCTCCCATCTGGCAGACCACCGCGAACGGGAGTTGAACAGCTAAGACGCGAGTAACACCGTCGGGAAGTCTAAAGTCAAAGCGTAGAAGGTAGGAAAGCCAAAACGACAACCCGAGAGCTGACAAGTCCAGGAGAAACTGAACCTGCCGACCCCGTCGGTATGAGATCTGGCGAGCCGATTGGAACCAAGTTCGCAAGGCAATATTGAAATCTATCGATGTACTAGGATCCGAAGGGTGCCATTGTCAAGAGACGGTGCCCCCGTGTGATCGAGCCTACCGCGATTCCAACATCCCATCTACCGCATGCGCCGCGACTGCAGTCACGACGTTGTAGGCGTGACTCTCCGTTTTCGCTGCGCGAGGTTGCAGGTTACGACGATCCATAACCCACCCGCTAGCAACCCACCCCAGGCTAGAAGCGGCCATTCGAGAGCGAGCCCCGCAACACCTAGTATGCCGACAGGTGCTGCTGAAGTGAGCATTCCCACGACGACCGTCGAATGAGACCGTCCTCCTTGGACCAACTGCTGGTACAGATGCTCTCGATGAGGCGACCAGATCCGTTCTTTCTTTGACAAGCGCTTGAATAAGGTTAGGGTGCCGTCACCTAGAAACGCCCAGCTCAGCATGGCCATGGCAAGCATGGTGTCTCCTCGGTCCTTTCCGGTCAGTGCGGCAAGGGCTATGCAGGCGCCGATCGCGTATGAGCCAACATCCCCAAGAAAGACGCGCGCTGGGCTCCAGTTCCAAGGCAAGAAACCCGCCGATGACCCAGCAAGCAGCAGGCCCAAAAAAAAGGTCGACGCCGAGCCGCAAGCATGACCGTAGACGGCAACTCCGAAACCGGTCCAAAGGCCCTGAGCGGCTGCGTAGCCATCTATCCCATCAAGGAAATTGGTGATGTTGACAGCAGCGACGATCCAAATCACCGTCATGATTCGGCTCAGCACTTCACCAATTGGGATGTCGAGAGGGGTGGGGAGGGGTAGGGACCTCACTGGTCCCATCCACCACGTTGCGACGGCGGCGATCACGAGCTGAGCCACAAAACGCCACCTGACAGGAAGCCCGCTCCGTAGATCGTCGAGGAGGCCCAATAGTGCGAAGAATGTGATAATCGCAAAAAGGGGCAAGAGCACTGTTGAACCTGTCGCCAAACTCCACAGAAGACCACCGGTTAGAAGACCGACTACCACTGCAGCTCCTCCCCCGCGAAGCGTGGTTTCGACATGAGAGGAACGTTCGTTGGGGATGTCTCGAAGACCTAGCCGTTTCAGCGAAGGCAGAATCTTGCCCGTCAGAAAATGTACGGTGATCAGTGCAACGGCGGCCCCGGCGAGTGCTGGGATGAACGTCATGGAGCAGAATCCGTCCGAGACTGAGCGGCATCGACCAGGATGGCAAGCATCTCCGACGCAAGTGTCGAACGGTCGAACTTTCTTTCTGCCGTGCGTCTCGCGTTCACTGACATCGTCCCGAGTTTCTCAGGATCGTCCAAGAAAGACAGTACGACCTCGGCGAACATTTTTGGGTCGTCACCGTCGACCGTTGCTCCACACGACTCTTTGTCCAGTAGGTCCTTGATCCATCCCTGCGATGTCTGGATGACGGGAGTCGCCGTTGCCAGGGCGTCAAACACCTTATTTGGTGATGCTGTTCCGAGGAACTCAGTGTCTTTAACCGTAAACAGCGACAGAGTCGCGCGGTGAAGTCGCCTAAAAACCTCCTTCTTAGGACGCAGTCCCAAGAAGCGAATATTTGATAAGCCTTCAGTGGTCGCGGTGGCTTCCAACGCCGCACGCTCAGCACCGTCCCCGATGACATCGATGCGAACGCCCGACACACCGCGGACACGCAGTTCGCGAGCCAAGTCGACGAGTTGCCTACAATCGTTGATCAGTCCAATGGCCCCGGCGTAGAGCAGAACCCTCTCGCGGCCGACCGCTTCACTCGGGTGGTCCGGTTCGGTGCGATCTGCCAATTCGATGTCGGCGGCGTTCGGAATCACCGATAGCTTGCCTCGACAATACGAAACGATCGCGTCAGCCATACCGGGAGAAAGCGCAACGACCCGACTAGCCGCTCGATAACACCATTTTTCAAAGGTGCGCCACACATAGATCATTGTAGGGTTGCGCAGAATCCCCAGCTGGATTGCGCCTTCAGGCCACAAATCCCGCACTTCGAAGACCATAGGCTTGCGGCGTACCCAACTGCTCAACAATCCCGGCAGTCCAACGGTGATTGGTCCGGAAGAGCACAGCGCGACATCGTACTTAGCCGTCAACGCGAACCAAGACGAGACGAGAGCGTAGAGCGCGAATGACGCGACGCGGCGGGAGAGTCCGTGTTTGGCGGAAAGCCCTACGCCTAGGAGCCGAATGTCGATCCCGTCGATCTCCATACGACGAAGCAGCCCTTGAGGCTCGAGGTCGGATTGGTCGTACACGGTAGTGACCACCGTGACGTCGTGTCCTTCCTTCACCCATCGACGCGCGAATTCGTAGGCGCGGGTGCTATAGGCACCCTTTGGCGTTGTGAAGTACTGGTAGAAGTAGAGGATTCGCAAATCAGGCTCGAACGTGTTTGGGCTATGAAATTCTAGAAATAACGGCGCGGACCTTCCCTCGAGCAGTCTTTTCGAGGTCTAGTACTTGCTTGACCGTAACGTCCATGTCATTTCCGATCCGTTCCCGAACTCGATTCTGGAGCGAGCGCTCAACGTCGATGAGTCGTGTTCCTGATTGGAGGATGACGCGCACTTCAATTCTGCCGTGATCAACTTGAACAACTTGACCGCTAACAACAGGCAGACCGAAATAAATGCTGTGGAATCGATTCACATTGCGGCCGTCCAGGGTACGCACCGAGTCTTCAACGCGGCCGTCGAGGCTTTTAACGACCGGCAACACGCGCCCACACTCGCAATTTCCGTGCGACAAAGAACCCAAGTCACCAATGTCGTATCGAATCAACGGCATCGCACGGTTGACAAAGCCAGTGATGACCATACGGCCGACCTCTCCATCAGGAAGGCGCTGGTCAGAGCCTGGATCCAAAATCTCCAGATATCCTGCGTCTTGCCACCAATGTAGATTTCCAAATTCACACTCGCTGGCTCCTCCCACCATCTCGCCCATGCCATACGTCTCTCGAACCGGGCACTGGAAGAAGGACTCGATAACGCCACGTTGCTCGGAGGACAAGGCTTCGGCGTTGGTAACGACAGCCTTCAGCCGCGGAGCTTCGCCGTCATTCGCGAGCCCGAAGCGCGCCAAGTCGACCAAGGCTGAGGTGTATCCATAGAGATAGGTGATCGAGTGTCGTCGCATTGCATTAAGGTACGACTCAACAGTGTTTGGCGCCAGGTGGAACGCGGACATATACAACTGGTGCAAGGGGTGCGACCAGACCCAATAAGGCGGCCGCTTTCGATTGGGTTCTGTGACCTGCTGTCCACCAATGATGGCCCAAGGCATCGTACGGTCAACGCCATACCATCTGCGCCACCGGGCTTCAGAAAAGGCGTACCATTTGGTCAACGACTTTCGGTTACCGCCGAGGAGCAACGGAGTCCCAGTCGAACCACTCGTATTCCAGCGAAATAAGTCTTTCTTGTTGAACGCTGGATTGAAAAACTCGCCAATGCTGGCTTGTAGGGCGTTGCGGCGCAATATCGGCCACGACGAAAGGTCGCTCGGATCTGGAGCTGGGTGAACAGACTTGTAATAAGGAATGGAACTGAGAGCCAGCTCCAGAATCCCTCGCAAGCGCTTCTCGACGAGAGCCTGCCAAGCTCTCTGTTCGAGGTTCTCACGGTCAAGGATGTCCTCGACGAGTTGGTCTGTTTGGCTTCCGTAGCGCCACCGTTTTAACTGAAGCCCTCGCGCAGACGCAATTAGGACTTTGGCTCGATAGGGCAGCCGATAGTAAGCTGACTGCAGCATCAATCGGCTTGCCTAGTTCAGGTTTGGTATGTCTCTGCCCGTGGCGCTGGCGAAGATCTTTTGCCACTTTGGCGCGATGTTTGGCCACGACGCAGCCTGGGCTACATCGAACGCTCGAACCGAGAGTCGCTCCGCCAATCCTTGTTCCTCAACTAGGCGGATTATCGCGCTTGCCGCGGCTTGTGGTTGGTCGGGTGCAACCATGAGAGCTTCGATTTCTGAGGCCAACAAATCGGGGACGCCACCCACTTTCGAGGCAACGATAGGAAGCCCGTACGCGGCCGCTTCTACTAGCGTTACTGGAGCGTTGTCAATACTGTTTGTGTGCAAGAAGATATCGTGATTCGAGAACGCGGCTTGCTTCGCAACGCCCGACAAGAAACCAGCGAAATCAACGTGGGATTCGCAGCCCAGCACCGCCGCGTGACGCATCGTGGTGTCGAGCATTCCACGATCTTGTCCGGTCATGGTCATGCGGGCTTGTGGGAAACGGGTGCGCACTCGATTAAACGCTTCTAGGGCCACGATCGGTTGATAAATGTCTTGAAACTTACGCATCCAAAGAATTCTGGGCCGAGGTTTCGAGCGCAACCTAAATCGGTCGAGATCGAGGTCGACGAGGTTGGGGATGACCTCGATCTCGACGCCAAGGCGCTCCAAGGCATGTGCGAGGAATTTTGAGGGTGCTATACAAGTGGCCGATCGATGCAAGAGAGCCCGGACTCGTCGTGGTGCTGTGCGGGCCAGATTCGGAAGACTGCCGCCGTGTAGCCAAGAGATGGTGGGCACGCGTGAGGCTCGGGCTAAGCGCGAACTCAACTCGGCGATCCGAAACGACCGACCGCCGTACACCATGACTACCGCACAGCTCATTGACTTTTTGCAGCGCAGCAAATGGAAGACAGTAGCTGTCACCCTCATCAGGGGGTTGATCGACGACGAGACAAGTCGGACCTCAATGCTTCGACTGAGTCTCGGTGCCATTGCTTCCGCCGGATTGGGTGTCCAACCTGGATGGCCCCCCAACATCGGGCCGATGAACGAAACTGCGACGCCACTCAAGTTTGTTCGGGGTCGTCGGTCCAGTTGAGAAAGGCGAGTCCCAGCACGAAACCTGGTAGAGCAATCCGCATTGCGGAATGAGCTATGGTTAAAACCGTCCACGTTGCAAACGCAGCTACCCAGCCTCTTCGTAGGTTCGTGGGCGTTGAGAAAAAGACTCCAACCCCGGTCGAAAACAACAACAGGAACGCCAAAATGCCGAGAGCACCGTGCTCAGCCAGCAGGCGTGAGATTTCGGTGTGCGAGGCGATTTTCTGTCCCTCCAATTCGCCGCGAAGCACGGAAGCCATTCCTGGCCCAACTCCCATTAGGGGATGTTCGATGAAGAGTGCGAGCTCGTGGTCGGCGATTTGGTTTCTTCCCGATGTATTGCGTTCCTGAAATCTTTGCTCCAAAACGCCACCCGTCCAATCGTTGAGCAATGGCATGGCAATGCGGAGGACAACCAGGATGGCGACCGAGGCGATACCGATGGTAGCTCTCGTTTTTTTGGTCGTGGCGAAGTGAACCAGAATGGCGGCAATCGCAAAAACGGCGGTGAACACGCCGCCACGAGAAAGCGTGATAACAGCTTGCACCAAGAGCCACCCGGAAATTAGGACCAACCAAGGATTTACTGAACGGTCGTTTTGTAGAGCCATAAGAAAGGTGCATACCGCGCCGAACCCGAGCGCTGTGGACACCTGGTTTGGTCCGTAGCCTCCGCTGGTGGCGAAGTTGGCTTCGGTTCGAAAAACGATCTGGTCGGACGCTTGGATGCCGAAGAAGGCGATACCGGCGATAGCTACTGTGGGAGCGGCCGCGAACAAGAGCAGTCGCCGCCAGTCCAAGCTGCGATAGGAGGTTGAGCCGAGCAGAGTGACAGCAGCGGCCAAGACTAGCGGGCCGGATAGATTGAAGCTCAGCGCTTTTCTGAGCGCTGTCGAGAATCCCAATGCGTTTAATGTAAGCATCGCGCTAGGAAGTAGTAAGAGCAGGTAAAACACGCCCGTCAAAGAGCGCAATTGAAATCGGCGTGTCTTGGCGATCGCCAAAATCGCCAAGAGAACGACAAGATACTTGCCGTATTCCCACAATGGCAGTGCGCCGCGCATGCGCCAGAGTACTTCGGAGCCGGCCACATACGCGGCGGCGTAGATCGTAGGTGCCGGCTTGCGGGAAGACAGGCCCACGGCGACGGCAGCGAATGTGGTTGCGTAAAGGTGCAAGGTTGCGATCATCGGAGCAACTTGTATCGCTGCTGCGAGAACCACATGCGCTGCCAGCACCACTAGCGGTCGATCAAGGAGATTCGCCTGCAACCGACTGCGCGTTGGCGCGAGCCTGCGATTTAAGCTGACGGTCTCGCCCTTCATCTTCGCAGCCAGCTCTTATAACTTTTCAGAAGGTCCTCTGTCGCCACACTTGGGCCGTGGGTCTCCTCAACATACCGACGCAAGGCCGTTCCATACGACTCGGCATCCTCAGGCCTCGTCAGAATCCGTATGAGACCCTCCGCGAGGGCTGTCGGGTTACCTTCGGCCACGACAATTCCGCGCTTGCCCTCGCCCAGCACGGTGGGACAATCGCCAACCGCTGTAGAGACTACAGGAAGGCCGGCTCGGCCGTACTCCAGGAGCGTGACGGGCAGCCCTTCCGAGGACGAGCTGAGGAGCCCGCCGGCGCAACTCACCAAAATATTTCCGATATCGTCGCGAGGTCCAAGGAAATGTACGCGGCCCTCCAGTTGGAGTTGCTTTGCAAAGATCTGCAGCTCGCCAAAATATTCGGCGTCAACCTCGGATCCAACGAGAAGCAGATGGGCGTTCGGCACGATCTCAAGTACTTGTTTGAACGCTTCGAAAGCCGTGAAATGGTCCTTTTGCCTGCGAAAGTTGGCAACCTGGACGATTCTGTGAGTTCTTTCACCGGGGAGTTCAATCTGCCTCGCTGAATCTATGTCGAGTGTAGAGATGTTGGGAAGGAAACCAACCGGGCATGGGAAACGAGCTTTTTCGCGAAGCCAATTCTTTAGATCGCGATTGACGGCGAATACACCATCAACCGTATGACGCAGTAGAGGCAAAAGACGAAGTCTACGATTCGACAACCTCCTGCCATAATGGTCGTGCCAAATCAGAGAATACCCCGTGCCTAGTAGCTTAGCTGCTGCTCCCACGTAGACCGTAGATCCATGGCAATGAGCAATGTCTACCTGTTGTTTGCGGCACCAGCGAACGAACTTCCAGATGGGGCGCGGATCGAATCGTTGTCGGCGCCGGAGTCGGTACCTTCCGACCAAAGAGCACACACTTTGGTCCAAAGGACCGTCTTTTCGAGTCGTGACCAACCATGCCGAATGACCAAGACTCGCGGTGTGGTTGGATATCTCAACCGCGACTCGCTCCGCTCCCCCTGCCGCCAGCGAATCGACGAGGTGCGCCACCTTGAGGCGCTTGTCAGGCTGCACGGAGTTGGTCTTCATCGACACCCCAAGAGTCCGCCAAGATACGCCGAAGCTGTACTTCCAGTTGTTCCAAGGAATAGCGCGACGCCCACTCCGATGCCCTTATGCCAACTTTCGCTGCCTTTGAGGGGCTCTCTTGGATTTCGCGGAGGACTGTTGCCAATCGTTCTGGGTCGCGGAAGGGTACGGTAAAGCCCCGACCGTCAGCCAGCATTTCAGGAATGATGCCGGTGTTGGTTGCGACGCAAACCAAACCAAATGCCATGGCCTCCGTTAGCGCTTTCGGCCAGCCCTCGGTCTGCGATGGGAGTACCAAGACATCGTGTTCGGAGTACGCCTTGAGCACCTGTTCCCTGGTGATGGCGCCTAAAAACGCAGTAACTCCATTCAAACCAAGAGTTGTAGAGAGGCTCTCAAGACGGGGAAGTTCGGGGCCTGATCCAGCGAAAGTAATTCTGCTGGGGCGACGGCGAGGTTCAAGGATGGATGCGGCTTTCAGAATGACATCTGCGCTCTTCGGCGCAGTTAGCCGCCCTACGAAGAGAACGCGAGGTTCGCGCAAAGAACCTTCCCTTTGACGGGCGATTGCAGACGCTTGAGCGAGTTCTGCGTCAGTAACCGCGGTACTAAAGAACGGGATTATGTGGGGCTTGGGCTGTGGGCCGATCGCGTACACTGTTGTTGGTGCACCCCACCAGTTAGATCGAAGCAGGTTTCGCTGCCAACGCACAGTTCTGGGTTCGCTTGGATAACCATCCCACTGACCGGCAAACTTGGCTACGCGGCGGCGGGCGATTAGGCGCCCGGCCGCGCTTGCCAGCAGACCAATACTGCCAGGACACCGTACGTGTAGAGCGTCGCTACGCCTACATGCTCTCTGCAGCGCATTGAGCATTACTGGGATTTCAAAGAGGCTGGTCCGAGGTTGCGCCAGACCATGCCCACGGTTTTTGCGGTACGCGACAACCTCAATCTGGTCGGATTTTGCGTATGGGCTCCAGCCATCAGGAATCTCGCCCTGATCGACGGGGGCAACCATGATTAGGTGCTCAAACAGGTTGTGCCACCGGTTCAGTTCCTCGACGAAAGGGCCATACGAGTACCAAACTCCTCGTTCTTGCACGTGAGGGCATATGGTTGCCACGGCAAGCTTCATTTGTGCGCCTCTGCCGGTCGAATGTAGGCAGCTGAATTGTTTTCGGCTACTTTGACAGCGGGTACGCCGACGACCGTAACACCGGACTCGATGTCCTTTGTCACCAAACTATTAGCCCCAATAACAACATCGTCGCCAACTAGGATGGGCCCAGCGACTGTCGCATTTGCACCGATGTACACGCGGTTTCCCACCGTTGGTGAGCCTCTCCTATCCCCTCTTCCTGAGATGCCTAAGGTGACTCCCTGAGAGAGGTTGCAGTCTTCGCCGACGGTAGCATCCGGATGGATGATGATGGGGCCGAAGTGGCCTAAATACAAGCCATCGCCAATCGTTGCAGAATATGGAAGGCAGATCCCAGTTGCGATTTCTATAAGCTTCTGCCACGGAAGCATAAGCGTCAGTATTAGACGCCGAGGCAAATAGCTTGGACAGTGGTGGAATATTCCTGAAGCGAATCTGTACTGGAATAAGGCCCACAGACCTTGCTGTGTAAAGACTTGAGACAGTCTTCCGGAGTTCGAATACTCAGTATATCGGCTGAGATCACGACGAAAACTGTCGAACCAAGTCACGCCTTCTCCCTTGGGGGTGTTCGATCCTCGGGCTCCTCATTGAGGAAGGATTCTTGTGTCGAGGCGCAACGCCCATAGAAATCTTCGTTTAGCTGTGCTGACATGTCCAGACTTAGGTGCTCTGTGACCCAAGCTCGGGCCGCCTTCCCGAGTTCTTCGGTTGCTTCTCGGTTGGTGAGTGCCCAGTCGATTTGATCGGCGATATGTGTTGGAGAAAACGGATCGCAAAGCAATCCATTCTCGCCGGATCGGATGATCTCGCGCGCTGGACCCACGTCGCTTGCGATCAGGGGGCGACCGGCGGCCATCGCTTCCAGCCAAGCGATGGGATGTGCTTCCATGATGGATGGTAAGCAAACTAAACCGGAAGTAGCGAGTAGCATCGGGATATCAGGGTGCGGGACTGGCCCCAAGAAGCGCACTCGAGACTCATACGGTTCACGCAACTCTCGCTTCAAGATCTCGTCGAACCACTCGCCTGTTGCCCGGTCACGCCAGGGCTTACCGGCCAGCCACAACTCTAAGTTCGGGTGTTTGTCGGCGATCAATTGGAAAGCCTGGATCAATTGCAAGACCCCCTTCTTCCGTACAAGCGTCCCGAAGAAGAACAATCGGTTGTAATCCACGTTAGCGTTCTCCGATCCGCAAAACGGGGTGATGTCGACCGGGTTGTACAGGACGGTCACGGGACGTTCAGGTATCGAGAGCAACAATTTGTTGGCTTCAGCGGTGTACCGGCTGACGGCACAGAGGTGATCGGCCCGCCGAAACGCTCTACGCTCCAGATAGGAATTGATCAGTCGCGGACTCTCACCGGTCGTTGAGGCAAAGTAACGATGACCACCGTGCATTCGTAGCACGGTGGTGACGTTTAGCGATCTCGGAACTAACGCGAGCGTTGCGTCCGGCCCTTCAAGTATGTCAATAGGATGTTCCGCATCAAGTCGGGCCAGTAAGCTGTTGATTCGCCTTGCATTAATCAGCGCTGCCAACTTGGGGAACCGTGAGCCGCCAATCCTTACGACTCTGACATCTTTGTCGCAGGTTTCACTGGTTTCCTCATCTGGATAGACACCGACAACTGAACAGGAATGGCCTAGTTGCACGAGCTTGTGCGCTAGAGTCTGGGTGAAAACACCAATTCCCGCAGCGGTCGGGGGGTACTCGTGGCAGATCCAAACTATGTGCATGGTGGGCTCTCTTTGAGGAGACTTCAGATTCGACCAGGAGCCGCGGCCACCAGCCTCTTTGGCCATACGAAGCATGGCGAACCTCGTCCAGTAAATATACCTTTGTGACCGGAGAGCACTCCCGTTGATCTTCACGCGGGAGGAGCACTTAGTTCGCCAAGTCGGCGGCTGAGGTACAGGAGTACCATATCCTCCCGCGAATCGACCGCATCGTCCTTTGGGGTTGTGGAAACTATGATTGAGTTGGGCGCCGAAGCGCGTGACCATGGTGCAGCAGCCAGCGCCCAACTCGATTCAGGGCGCCCCCGGCGAGACGGTGCCGGAGCCCAGTCCGTGCTTCGAGTACTGCAGTGGCCTCGGTGAAGAGGGCTTGAGCGCTTTCGCACAGCCGTTGGCGGCGGACGAGAAGTTCCTCGCGGACTAAGTCTTTCTCGGCGATGGCGGCCGCCACCGCAACGGGCAGCCGGTCCGGCTCTTCGAGGGCTAGTACGTGCTGGGACCGACCGATCGACGCTAGAAAGCGAGGGACCTTCGGGTCATACGCCAACCCGACGGTCGGGATGCCCATCTGGGAGGCAAAGACTAGACTGTGCAGACGCATACCAACTACCACTGAGGCCTCTCGGGCCAGCCGAGGATCGAAGCTGTTCTCAAGGCCAGGTTCCAGGTCGCGAAGCACCACCGAGTCTTCGGGCGCTAGCGGCCAGGCATGAGTCGGTAGCGAAGTCGCTCGGGCCGCTTCGAGCCATTTTTTTGGCTCCCAAGTTGTCCTGTGCCAATCTCGAAGATTGAGGGCGAGGCGGGGGGATGAATGTGCAGGTGCAGGTGAGAATGGGTACGCCCACGTAACGTCCGGTCCTACGCGAAGCCGGTCGGCGACCGCGCTGGGAAGCCCTTGCGCCAATGCGAGACGACTCTCTTCGTCCCTCAGCCAAACGAAGGCGGCGCGTTCGGCTAGCGCTTGAGCGCTGGCACGGGCTTCCGGCGGTATGGCTTCGATACCCAAGCCGCACGCAACAATCGGTACGTGAACTCGGCGGCTCCATCTTTCGAAGCTGAGGGCCAAGTCGTTGCGGGGATGCCAGGTGCCCGCTGTGAGTATCACACCATCAAAATAATTGACGATCTCCTGTGGCAGCGGCGCGAAGGGCAGGAAGGTCACATGGTTGGGCGAGAAGGCGTGGATCAACGCTTCGGCGATGCGGTCATCGCCAGCGTTGCGGTGGCCGAACCAGCCGAGAGCGCACAACCTCACAGTATGTCCTCAACCTCTTCGGGACATATGCAGCCAAATCGGCTGGAAAACGTCATTGTGACGTTCTGCCGCTCGACGTATGGCGTGCTGACATAGGGCGGGTTCGGGTTGTCGCGTAGGGTCTCTTCACTTCGAGCCATCGCGCTTGGCCGGCCGGGCACGAGTCGCCTAGGTAGGGCCATCCGTAAAATTCGGCAATCTGGTTGGCTAGAGCTACGCGAGGTGACTTCATGATGCCCGCTCCCCTAAGTGGTTCGTCCGTCTGGGATCGCCCTCAGAGCCCGCAGGATCGTCTTGTGCACATGACCGGGTCGTACTCCCAGTTCGGCGGAAACGAGAGTGTGACGCTGACTTCGGTCAAGACTGGGGTTGCTCAGGTACGAGTTAATGGCCAATGCGAGTTCCGCTTTGGAGTTGGCAAGTCTGCTTGCCTGAGCGCGTAGAACTTCTTGGTAGTGCTCAAATCTGTAGTAAACCTCCTCCACGGGCTGCCCCAGGGCAAAGGGCTCGGTATCGAACGTCGGGTTTACAACCGGAGTATCGAGAACCGCACAGTCGAGAGTGATCGTTGACGCAAGGTTTACGTTGACGTCTGCGTGGTGGAGAAGATTGGTGAGGACCTGAATATCGGAAACAGCAGGTACGATATCCATCCAACTGCTGCCCCGCGAACTGTCCCATGCCGGCCACAGAACACGAATGGTTGGTGAGTTCTCGAACTGAGCGAACCGCCCTTTATCCTCCGTTGGAGCGGGGCGGAGCACCAGCTGCGGCGATCCGTCGAGTTCACCTTCTTCAGATAGCTCGATCAAGGCCTTGACGTAAGAAACGTCTTGCGGTGTTGTGTCAGGCGTTCCACCGGTGTAGAGGACAATTTTGCGGTGAGGCTCCAATCCTGTGTTACGGCAAAAATCTTCCCTCGTCTGGAATATCGTCGAATTGGTATAAGGGGAGAACTGTGGAGCTCCTACGATCTGGACGTTGTCCGAGTTCGCGTCCGGAAACAGGTCGAGTACCTCGCGGCACATGACCGGACCCCAGACCAGGAACTGATCGAAACGAGGTACAACCCATCCTTTGGTAGTAGGGTTGTCCCAACTTGAGACGAATGTCGAGACCGGAATTCCATGACCCTGAGCAGCCTGCACTAGAGGTGAAGTGGTGGCGTGCTGCTGATTGCTAATAAGCACTCGGTCCCAATTCTGCCAGGGGAGGCTATCTTCCGACGGGCTTGGTCGTAGGCGGTCGAGAATTCGAACTCTCAACCGAGAAAGCCGAGCGGGGTGGCACAAGAGTGGCGATACGAGGCGTGCCACTTTGTGTTTGGCTGCCGTACGAAGGGGCCCGAGAATCGGCCGGGTTAGGTTGCGTCGCGCGGCGTACGTGTTGATCCAGCGCATCGATCCATACCGAAGGAGCAGTAACAAGAAATCCGTTCTGCGTGTGATCGAAGGAAGCCCAAGAGAAATAACGTTTGCTGAACGGTCTACGGGTAAATCCACACTGTCGCCAAAGTAGTGACCTATGGTGACTACGGAGCCGCTTTTTAGCGCCTCTTCGAAAAACCCTGAGAAGACGAAATTTCGTACGCCGACTCCGTCGGTAAGCACAAGCAAGAGGCGCGGTTGCTCACTCATAACCAAGTCTTGGTTTCAGGGCTTGAGCTATCGTTTCAAGTCGCTGCACGGTAGTTGAAGGAGAAAGTTCTCTGAGGGCCTCTGCTGGTGGGCTGATTTTGGACAATGATTCCGTTCGCCAGTTCTGCCAAAGTACCTCAAGTGCTAAAAGGATGCCGTTCACGTCGTCAGGGTTTGCGGCCAGCTGATAGTCCGACCCCAACAAATCTCTCGTAGCGGAGAAGGTGGGTGAAAGAGCGACCACTGGCTTTTGGAGCCATAGGTAGTCGGCTAGTTTTGCGGGCAAGAACGGGCTTTCGGTCGCTGGAGCTTCGAGCAAGATGAGGGCGGTCGCGTCCTTGGCTATAGCCATGACTTGATCGTAGGGCACTCGGGCGTCTGCAACCACTAGATTGCCGGTAGCTTCCAGCGCTTGGCGTCGGTCGCTATTAAGTTCTGAATGGATGGGACCGATCAGCTGCAACTGAGATTCTGCATGACGAAGTGGATCACCATCGAGAAACCGTGCAAAAGCCTCAAGTAGGACATCCGCGGCCCGTTGGCGCAATAGCGTCCCCGCGTGGAGTAACACGAAGCCGCGCCCCGATCGGTCGTTAACTTCAGTTTGTGGTGCGAACGGTCGATCTGCGACATGAGGCAGCACTATGGACTTTCGGCTCAGTTCAATTCTGTCCCCGCAGATCCAATTGGCAAGCCTTTTGGAGGGAAAACTCAAAGCGTTTGCACACAGCAAGATGCGTTCATGAATGGCCTCCAGCTGGCGCTGGATCGCGCTTCTGTGAGCGGTGTAAGGCGCTGGATACAAACTTGGTGGGAAGGGGTCGTGGTAATTGGCAACCCACGGAGTCCGTGTGCGCGATCGTAGAAGAGCGTGGTGGGGCGAGAAGTTGGAGCCCGCTCCGCGGGCAACGATGAAATCTGGCCTCGCATGCTGAATCAACGTGGTTAAAGCGCTTTGCCACAGAAGTAGGTCCTTCCACCCATCGAGATTAAGCCCAGTCCCCGTTGCGACCAGAGCCCCAAGTTTTCTTTTCGTCCAGCCGGATGTGGTACGCGTAGCAGAAATATGGTCCGCGCCTTGAGCCGATGGCGTTGAGGCGTCGAGTGGTTCAATGTGCTTGATCGTCACTCCGGGAAGCAGCCTTTGCATTCTGGTTAACTGTACTGAGTCCGTTCTGGCGAGGTCATGTTGAGATGTCAGGCAGATCACCTCATGGCCTCGCTCCGCAAGTGCGCGAAGGAACTTGGCAGTGCAGATCCCTTCGGAAGTTGAGTCCGGATCGAGCCAAACAGCAGTAACCAAGATTCTCATGTGGAGATCTGGTCGAACTTATAGAGAGTGAGAGACCAGGTCAGTCACGATGCGGGAAGAGGCCAAGCCGTCCCCGTATGGGTTAGTGGCTTTGACGAATCCAGCAGCGGCAGCCGACGACTGCAGGACAGTTCTCGCCATCGATACAATCCGTTCGCGAGAAGTACCTGCAAGCTGCGTAACTCCGGCCTCGACACCTTCTGGCCGCTCAGTAGTTTCGCGGAGAATCAGAACCGGAACGTTAAACGTCGGAGCTTCTTCTTGAATACCACCTGAATCAGTCAGAATCAGCTCACAGCGCCTCATCACATCAATCAATTGCAGGTAGTCAAGGGGCTCGCACAAATGCAGGTTATCGATGCCCCCGAGAGCCTCGTTCACCGGGCCGAAAACGTTCGGGTTCTTATGCACCGGAAAGATGAATCGAACGCTTGGATTTTCGCGCGAAATCGTTCTGAAAGCGGAGCATAGCCGTTGTAATTCTTCACCGAAGTGCTCTCGCCTGTGGGTCGTAATGAGTGCAAGACGATCTGCTTTCCGCAAGTCTTCTGGCATCGCGGGCGCTTTCTCTAGGCGTTTTTCGACTTGTAGCAATGCATCAACGACGGTATTCCCGGTGACCAAGATCCGGTTCTCATCCACCCCCTCAGCCCGCAGGTTGGTTTTGGACAAATCGGTAGGACAGTAATATCGATCGGCAACTACGTCAATCAGGCGGCGGTTGACTTCCTCCGGAAATGGGTTGTCCTTCCTGTACGTTCGTAACCCTGCTTCGACATGACACACTCGTTTATCACGGTAAAAACCAGCAAGGGCTCCCATTGCTGCTGTTGTCGTATCGCCCTGAACCATAATCCATTGAGGATCGACATCTTCGATGACCTGATCCATTGCAGTGATCAGTTGGCTACTTAGCCGAGCAAGACTCTGGTTCGGAGTCATCAGCTTCAGGTCAATATCCGGGGTTAGTTCAAAGATCTCGAAGACTTGCTTCAGCATCGAAGCATGTTGGCCAGTCGAGCAAACGACAGGGAGTAAATAGGCCGATTGTTCTATTGCCTGAATAACTGGAGCGAGCTTGATGGCTTCGGGGCGTGTCCCCAGCACGACTAGAACAGAACTCACGGGGCCTCTTCGGTCGTGAGGGCCGCAGCAGGTTTTTCGATTAGGCGTCCTTCGGACATTTCGTACAGGCGATCGCAGCGGTCAAGCACCCTTGGGTCATGGGACACGATGAGTGAAGCGTGATTCGAACGAATTGATTCCAAAGTGCGAAATAATCGATCGATGTTTTCGGCGTCAAGAGACGATGTGGGTTCGTCAAACACAAGTAGCGCGCGGCGATAGTAGAGAGCGCGGGCGATCACCAGGCGCTGTCGTTCGCCTCCAGAGAGACGAACACCGGATTCCCCGAGTCGAGTGTCAATGCCATCGGAAAGCAAACGAACCACTTCAGAGAGGCCCGTTGCCTCAATTGACCGTTCGACTCGGCCGCGATCAATTCTCGAATCTTCGACACCAAGCGCGACGTTTCGTGCCACTGTGTCGTCGAGCACATAGTACCCCTGCGGAATGTAAGCCATGTGGCGGCCTCTTCGGACAGAATTAGCGTCGCTGTCGTTAAGCTCTATCGTTCCAGCCGATGGTTCTAGCAATCCAGTCAAAACATCCACCAGCGTTGATTTTCCCGCTCCAGAGGGACCGAATATGCCCACGATCTCGCCTAGCGTGATCTCAAAGCCGAGATCTCGAAGGCTTTCCTGTTCGGCACCGGCATATCGATAGGAGATTCCCCTCGCCTTCAAGTATCGAAAGCCGCCATTGGCCAGATTCGGAGGCTCTAGCTCTCGAGCCGCGACTTCGGTAATGGGGGTAAGCCGCTCGAACCAACGGGTAAGGATGTCGACCGTGTGCTTGTCGTGGCGCAGAGCTGTCCAGCTCGACGCCATTACCGATGCTGCAGGGAGCATCCGGACCGCCGCCGCACCAAACACGGCAAACTGAAACGCGGCCTCCTCGGCTGGGGTTCCAGTACGTTGTATTGCGATAAGCCAAACAGCAAAACAAACTACCCCAAGCGTTTCAAAGTAATAACGCGGTAAAGCTGACAGCATGGTGCGGGCGACATTGGTCTTTGTCAAGCTGTCGGCATAGCTCTTTGTCTTGTCGAGAAAATAGGCTTCTCTTCCAAGAACTCTGATCTCGCGGCCGGCGCCGACGGAGTGGTGTATCGTCCGAATCAACGAGGTGTTGCCACTAACTAGCTGTTTTGCGAGTCGGCGCATGCGGGTTCGGACAAATCTGTCAAACGCGATCCCCGATACTGCAAACAGCGCAGCCACAACAACGAAAGCGACGAAGTTTGTGCGGGCTAGAAGCACGCTGATCATCGCGAGGACCAGAAGCTGCGATAACAAGTTAAGTGACGAGCGAATGAATCCGGCTGAGAACTGGAGCGTTACGGTCTGAATGTAGTAGATGATTTCAGAAGTCGACTCCGTACGGCTTAGGTTGTGGGGAGCCCGCAAGTACGCCTCCAGCGCACGCACCGTCAAAGTTTCTCTGATTCGTTGTGCAAACCGTGTAACGGTCCGGTTTGCAGTGATCGCCAGACCGTTCTTAACAGCGAAGATGGCGATCAAGGCTATCGCCGCCGTTGCGATTCCACCGTATCCCTCCAGGTACTGGAGGAGGTGCTGATTCTGCTCTCCGGGGTTGAAGATCCATGCAGCAACAATCCCTACGGCCGCAATCCCGACGGTATCGAGTATTGAATTGACTACGAACAACGCGGCAATCCACGGCAGCTGTTTTCGATGCCGCCCCAACAAGAAGCGCGTCCGCTTGATAGCGGTCAGTAGCCTCTCCAGCATCAATCAGTGGCTGACTTGGGGTCTTATAATCAATTTCATTTGCTCTCGACAACGAGCATAGCGGCTGAGATCCATTGCCAAACGAAGAAACTATTATCACCGCCGTTGTCACAGAATGAGTCCCATTCTCTTTTTAGACGAACGACATCGAACCAGCTGCGCTCAGGTTCGGTTTCGACCAGGCCGTTGACGGCCTGTTGGCCCCAGCGCGCCAGCGGCCCACGCAACCATTCAGTTTGTGGTGTCTGCACTGGCCGTTTGGGAGTTGCAGCGTTGCCGCCGAGTCGATCCATGTGTGCAGCAAGCTCGCGCAAACCCCATTTTTGCACTCCATTGCGAATCTTGCGTTCACGCGGTTGGCGCAACGCCATTTCCACCAGGCGATGGTCGAGGAAGGGCTCGCGCAGTTCGACAGAAGCTTGCATAGAGATGTGGTCGTTGAACCGCAAGGCGCGGGGCAGTTTGGTGCGAGTCAGATCGCGCAACTGCAAGTTGCGTAGCTGGTCGGGAAACGGTTCGGGATACTCAGGCGGCCTCGCGAGGGCAGCAAATTCTGGCCTAAGGACTCTTGGTCGCAGAGGAGACCCCGCTACTCCCTGCACGATTTGGTCTTTCGCACTGTTGCGGTAGTAATCGTAGCCGGCCCATTGTTCGTCCATACCTTGGCCGTCGAGAAGGACGGTTACGCCCTCGTCAGCAGCTTTTCGAAAGAGCTGCGAATAGGCGAGGGTAGGCACGCCACCGAAAGGCTGGTCATGGTGGCTTTGCACTTCGGCCGCCAGGCTCGGGACATCAGTCGGCCGCAAGGTCGCGGTGATGAGCTGATGCCGGCTCCCAGCAAGAAGCCTGGCAACCCAAGGAAGCTCATCGTATTCGGCAGACTCAGTCGAAAAGGTGAAGGCCGGGATCCTCCGGGTCGATGCGTCCATTTGTTCGATCGCAGCAAATAAGACGGACGAATCGAGACCTCCGCTGAGACAAACTCCGACAGGAACGTCCGAACGAAAGCGCAACGCAAGCGAGTTTTCAAGCAAGGTTCGGTAGTCTTCGAGCGCCTCCCCGTCCGAGCGAGAGTCCTCTCCCGATGCTGTTACCCGTTTCGCGAGATCGTACCAAGGACCAATAGATAGCCCCGTTTGATCCCAGACTAGCGAGTAGCCCGCGGGTAGGGAATGGACATTCTTCCAAAAGGTGTTCTCGTAGCCGTAGCTGCCATACACCAAGTAGTTAGCCCACGTCTGTTGATCGGGTTGTCGTGGGACGCCGGCTCGCCAAAGGGCCTTGATTTCACTGGCTAGGAGCAATCCGCCGTCGGATTGCCGTGAATAGAACAACGGTTTGACCCCAAATCGGTCGCGAACTGCATGTAGCCGCCTCTCTTTTGCGTCCCAGACAAGAAAGGCAAACATACCGATCAATTTGTCTGAGCACGCAGGCCCCCAACGTTCGAGAGCTGCTAGCAGGACCTCGGTGTCCGTAGCGGTGTGAAACGAGTAATTGGACAGTTCGTTTCGTAACTCTCTATAGTTGTAGATCTCACCGTTGAGAACTACCGTGTATCGGCCGCTTGCACTCGTCATCGGTTGATTGCCAGCTGAAGAAAGGTCGATGATCGACAAACGCCGATGCCCGAGGCTGACTAAACCGTCGTCGCTCGTCCACAACCCTTCTGCGTCAGGGCCACGGTGGACGAGTGCCTCCGACATCGCTGCTGCGCGGCCGGGGGGGGCTATTCCGCAAACGCCAACAATTCCACACATTATTCCGCGGCTATGTTTGCGGCGCGCTTGAGCCGCTCAGTCTCGCAACGGCAGCTCGCCAATCGTCTTCGGTGTCGAGGTTGACGCCGGGATCTGTGAAAAACGCTAGTGCTTTTGACCCGTACAGCGAGCCACGCTGCAAAGTCTGGGTCTTTGTCAAGTAGATGGAACCATTCCGGTAGTACGCTGGCGCAAGGTCTTGCCGTCTCGGTGGTGGTTGAGTTGCGCCGGAGTAAAGCCGCAAATAGCCGCCGCCTTCGACTCGATAGACCCAGTTGGGGTGAAACTCTGCTGGCACCTCGGAAACAGAAATCACACTGGTAGCGGCTGGGTCGTTCTCAAGCGCCTTCACGGCTTCTTCGATGTCTTCTGACTCGCGAAAAGGTTGCGTCGGCTGGAGCAAGCAGACAGCGTCAAAGGGCTCTCGCAACGCGTCGATCGCGTGCAGGACCACAGGTAGTGTTGGAGTTTCGTCCAGAGCCAGTTCTGCGGGACGGATGAATGGGACCCGAGCCCCTGACTCTTCTGCGACTCGCGCAATCTCGGAGTCTTCGGTGCTCACAACGATTTGGTTTAATGCTCCACAGGCTTTCGCGACAGCGATCGTGTGCGCGATCAGGGGTCGGCCCGCCAACTCACGCAGATTCTTGCGCGGAATCCCTTTAGATCCGCCTCGAGCCGGAATCAAGCCTAAAATCTTCAAGGGATTTGGAGGCGTTTGGAATGCGAAAGGGGTGCGGACGCGAGGACGTCAGCGATGCGAGCTCCCGCACCGGGTTGTCCATAAGTCGGCGAGCTTGGAAAAATAGCATCGCGTTGTCGTCGCACCGCTTCAGCGATTGCGGAACGGTCGTAAGCAACATCGACTACATTGGGGCCCCGATCTCTCCCTGATTGGCGGTCTCCGATGTTGACAACCGGTATTCCTAGGTGCGCGCATTCGCGGATTCCAACACTTGAGTTACCAATCAAACAGTCCGAGTTCTTTAGGACTCGGAGAAAATCCGTCGGGGCCATATTCTTGAAAAAATGAAACCTGTCGAGTGAATGCGTTTCCCGGAACGTGCGAATCGCATTGGACGTTCCGTCTGACCCAGCGTCGACATTGGGCCAAAACCACATGGTGTTGACCTTCAAGCCGTGGATGGCCCGAAGCGTTTCTTCAACTTGGTGGCGAGCTGACTCAGCGCTCGTCGTCACGGGGTGCTGCATAACGACAACGTATCCGCTCTTCAAGTCAAAGGTCGACCCGACCCCACCGTACTTTTGAAAGGGATCGAAGTTGAGGACTGGATCTTCGAGGACTTCGGCGGCCACATCGATAGACGGGCAACCGGTAGTGAAGATCCTATCTTCCAACTCTCCCATTTGCCGTACGCGAGTGGAGGCTGCCGCATTGGCGGTCAAGTGCAAATCGGCCAGCTTAGTGACAGCATGTCGCACTTTTTCGTCGATCGAGCCGGTGATCTCGCCTCCCTGGACATGGGCAACCGGTATGTTCATATAGGCGGCTGCGATGGCTGTGGCGAGAGTCTCGAATCGGTCTGCTACCGAAACAACGATATCGGGGCACAAGTTGGCGAACACCGTGGACAATTCCAGGAGACCCAATCCGGTTGTCTTGGCCATTGCTTGGAGGTTTTCGCCCTCAAGCACCATAAAAACGCGTTCTTGGATCTCAAACCCGTCATTCTCAATGTAGTCGACTACCGAGCCGTACCGTTCCAAGAGCGCTGAGGCCGCGACCACGAGCTGTAGTTCGAGTTGGGGATGTCGATCGATCGCCAGTAACGCGCTACGGATGCGACTGTAACTGGGCCGCGCCGTTACTGCGACGCAGACCTTACGTTTGGTCATCGCTCACATCGCTTTCGGCAAGGAAGTGACCGCTTTTGACATCGATCGCCAGTTTCCTGCCCAACAGAGACTCGATTCGTTGCGCTGGAATCCCGATGCCGGGCTTCCGCGTCCTGAGGTCCTCCGAGGCCAACACATGGCCGGCCTTGAGGTTCCTGGTCACGGTCACGCTCTGTCGAAACAAGCGTTTCATCTCTTCCAGAGATGCGCTCGATTCATCCTTATCGACCGGATGCGCTCTGCATCGGGATAGAAACCTTACGCCCTCAACGAGTTGCTTCAGTTCGGCGATCGTAATTGCAGCGTCTCCGTCGGGATGAAACTGATCGCGAGACATACTGACGTGAACTTCGAGGAACTGAGCTCCAAGTACGGTCGCCGCTAGGGATGAGTAAATCGTTCCAGAATGATCGGACAAGCCAGTCGAGCAACCGAACTCGCTGGCAAGTTCTTGAACGAGGTTGAGGCCCACTCCTTCGGGGGGGGTTGGATACGAAGAGGTGCACTGCATGATCGCAAACGGAACTGCTTGATGCCGGCACAACTCCGTGGCCCTTTGTAACTCGTTCCAGTTACTCATTCCTGACGAGAACAGTATTGGTTTTCCCGTTGCGATGGCCGGCTCCAATACGGTCGGGTTGGCCACTTCTCCGGAGGCGATCTTCCAGCCCTCGATATCGAGTCCTTGGAGAAGGTGAACGGCCTCGGCAGAAAATGGAGAGCTCAAGAAGACGAGATTCTCCTCTTCGGCTTGGTCCTTGAGTTCACCCCATTGTTGAGTGGTGAACCCCGTCCGAGACCAGTAGCCTGCGCGACTGTTGTCTTGGCTGCTGAATCTCCTGCGCCAGATTTCTTGATTGCTGCTTTCGAATTCAGGGAGATGGGTCTGAAACTTCACAGCATCGGCCCCTGCACCTCCGACAGCCTTGACGAACGACGAAGCGATCGCCAAGCTCCCTTCATGCGCCTGCCCGACCTCGGCGATTACCATAGGTCGTTGGGGTGGGTCTGAACCAAACCACGATGCGAAGGACGCCTTAGAGTTTGGCATTACGCACGGACTACCGAAGGAGAGTCACCGGAAAATTTGCCACGCGTATCAACGATCAGTGAAGCAAAACGCTGCACAAGTTCGTAGTCTACGTCCGAGTGGCCAGTGAGCAATAGGACAGCATCCACTTCCCTGAGTAGGTCAGCCTCAAGGTCTTGGGAAAGTAGAGGTGGGAGTGTCGGCCAGCTTCGCATCTGTGGAAGCACGGGAACAAACGGATCGTGGTAACTAAGCTGAGCGCCAGCTTCGAGCAGTTGTTTCATGATCGGGAATGCGGGACTCTCGCGAGGGTCATCCACATCGGGCTTGTAAGCGATCCCCAGGACCAAGATCTTGGCACCTCGGATCGATTGGTCTCGTATCGCAAGCTCCGACTTCAATCGTTCCACCACGTGATCGGCCATACGCCTGTTGATCTCCCCCGCTAAGCGAATGAACTCGGTCTCTGCACCGGCGCGCTGAGCGGCCCACGACAGATAGAACGGATCAATGGGGATGCAATGACCACCCCAACCGGGGCCGGGGTTAAAGCGCATGAAACCAAAAGGCTTTGTTTCAGCAGCGTCTAGCACCTCCCAGATGTCGACGTCGAGCTTTTCGTAGGCGAGTTTGAGCTCGTTGACGAGTGCAATGTTGACCGCGCGAAAAATGTTCTCAGTCAGTTTTGTGGCTTCGGCTGCGCGTGGACTCGATACTGTGACCACCTGCGGGACGATGATCGAGTAGAGGGCACTCGTGAGGCGCGTCGCGTCTTCGCCATGTGCACCGATCACCTTGGGAATAGTGGAAGTGGAGAAGGTGGGATTGCCGGGATCCTCACGCTCCGGTGAGTAGGCGATCCAGAAATCTTTGCCGGCTTCGAGGCCGGAGCGCTCGAGAATCGGCCGGAGCACTTCTTCGGTGGTACCTGGATAGGTGGTGGACTCGAGCACCACGAGCTGGCCTTTTTTGAGGGTGGTGGAGATGGTCTCGGCGGTTGCCTCAACGAACCGAAGATCAGGGTTTCCGGACGAGTCGAGCGGAGTCGGGACCGTAATCAGAATAGCATCCGCTTCTTGCAAGCGTGCCGCATCATTAGTCGCGGAGAGAAGTCCTGCGTTGAAAGCAGATTGGATCCTTGCTTCGGAGATGTGGCCAACGTAGCTGGTTCCGGACGCAAGATCCGCAACCTTGCGCTCGTCGACGTCGAATCCGATGACCGTGAGTCCCTTTTCGGCAAAGGTCAGGGCCAAAGGTAGACCGACATAACCCAGCCCAACAACCGCGACGGTTGCCGAACGAGACTCGATCTTCGCGATGAGTGAGTCCGGGTTCATTCGAGACCCGGCCACCCGGGCAAATATTCCTACGGTTCGGAGGGCGAGACCACCGGATCTTCCACGACTTCACCCGCGACCGCTGCCGCGGCGACTCCCGCGACGGGCACCCAACCCGGAAGAATCGCGACGACACAAGCGCGGCATGATTCATCACCGCGCTTAATCGCCTCGACGTCGAATCTTGAAACCAGGCCGGTGCACTCCCATTGAAACAATGGCTTCCCGTGTTGCCACTCAGCGGTTTCACCCACCGTCATGTTGGCCTGTTCGCCGAGTTGCTGTGGAGTGGAGTAGATATGGCATTCGTCCTCATCGGGTTCGACGATAGAGACGTACATGTCTGAGCGAGCCGTTCGGTTGCCGAGCGAGTCATAAGTCGCCACAAAGTATTCCGTGGGATTGTTTTCAAGATCTTCAAGCCAGTCTTGAAGCGCGTCCCGGGTCATCTCGTTCATCCACGTGCGCTCTTCCGCCGCTCCAATTGAAGCCGCCTCACGGATCCAATCGTCGTCGAGGTTGCCGTTTGGGTTGCGATCGAGCGATGCTTCTTTAGCCTTCCACCAGTCAGCCCACTCCGTATCATCACGTGAGGTATCGGTCAAATCCTCCTCGTCATCGCGGTCGTACTCGAAACGCTCCGGTTCGCGGTCCTCAGGATCTGGCAGAACACCCCAGTAGTTTCCCCGACCATCGGGTTGCATAACTGTGTAATAGAAATCTTCGACAACGTGATGCATGCGCCGGAAGTACAGGCGAACTTGCGCGTCGCTCGTGATCTCAGACACGGTGGCGGAAACCACCGCGTGGTTGTTGTCATCATGAAACGGCTCAAGCGGTACGCAAGCCGCAGGCGTCACAGTGATCGTTTGTGCCACCGCCGGTTGGGCGAAAACAATAACAACCACAGATGTCGTAACTATTCGAAACAGATATCTAAAAAGCCAATGATCTTTCATCGCAGCCCCCGAGGAAAACTCAAAAAAACAAAACAAAAAATTAAAAGAAACACGGGATGGGTTGGTGGGCACCACCCCCCAATCCGCCTAACAATACTTCGCAGGTGTGATCGCCGTCAATGCGCTTTGTCTTCCTATTTCTTTTTCGCCTCACTGGATGGTACTTTCGACTTGGTTGATTTCCTGGCTCGAGCGCAGACCTACGGGGAGTCGAGCAGCATAGGATCTGGCGGCGTTTTTGTTGACTTTAGCTAGACAGGTCAATGTTCGCGTCGCACGGGCCAAATTCGGCGCTTGAGTACACGTTTGCCACGAGCGAGCGACTTCGCGGCATTCTTCCGCGACAATCAGAACGTCGAGTGCAGAGCAGTAGGTGCTTTGTTCTTGCCGCGGAAGAGCGAGCAGTCGAATCGCAGCAGTTGCCGCGTCACCATCAGCTCCAGCCGCTGTTTCTAGCAGCATCAAGTCTCGCAGGGCCGCGGCGTCGCCTGGATCTTCGGCGATCCGGCGATGGAGGTTGCGTCGGCGGATCTTGTAGGGTGTTGCCTCGCCGCTTTCGAAGGGGTCAGGCCTACTGCCCTGTTCCGCGATAGGGTCTACAGCTTCCGATTTCGCGACTTTTGGCGCCGCGCCGACATCTGCGGTCGGGCTGTTCTGAACCATGTCGCTCGGGCGGTGCTCAGGATCGATGCTTGCGGACGGCGAAACTTCCGCCGGGGTGTCTTGTGGTAATCCCCTCGCTGGTAGCTTGGTTTCAGGACGCGGCGACCGGGTGGCCAGTTGCTCGAGTTCCCTTGGCGTCAGCCAGCGAGAAGCCGCGTCCAAAAAAACGCGTTTCAGGGGATTGGTTTCGGCGAGAGCGCTGACCGCTCCAAAGCGCCGTTCTAAATCCAGAAGATTTCGATACTGCTCGCGAAAGCCCGACTCATCGCCAACTCGATCATGCGCGCTTGCGAGAGCCAAGCGGCAGTCTGTCAACTGGGGCGGGCTGGCGAGGAGTCCGAAACAGGCCACTGTCAAGTCAGCAATCGCGATCTCGATGTCGCCCCGATCCAGTGCTGAGTTACCGCTTTCCAACAGGTCGGCATAGAGATCCTGCGCGGTCACCGGCGAGCCAACCACCAGAATAACGCCCAAGCTGAACCCCAGGGCTCGAGTCTTTCTGGTTACCGTCATGAAGCGAACTCGGTCAATATACACAGCGCGTTGCGGCGCGTCAGGGCTTCGGCACGATCATTTCCCCAGCCACTCTGAAGTGCTTCTCGCGCCTCGGAAAGGCCAGGGGGCCTCCAGGTTGGTGAATGCATGTCCGATGCCACGAAGTGAACCCAATCATTGTCGAGAAGGAACGAAGTAAACCTGCGGGGCCGAACTCCAAATTCTCCCGTAAGGCTCATCGCTGTGACCTGAAATTTAACGCCTTGCTGATACCAGCTTCCAACAAGTTCAGGCTCCTCAACCAGAAAGGGAACGAACTCAGGATGAGCGACGATCGGTGTCCAGTCGGCGATTCGCAATTCGTGGATGATTTCCTCGGCCGAGGCGGAGGTGTGTTGTGCTCCAAACTCCAGAAGTACGTGATGCGATTCCCCGAGGGCGGCGGCCGTAATTCCGGCCTCGGACATTAAATCGTCAATGGCTTCGTCCGTTACGTGTATCTCCGCGCCTGGAAGAATTGTCAAGCGGGGATACGCTTTCGCCACCGCAGCCGATCGGGTACGAATCGCTTGTTGGTCCAACATCGGCCATTCACGATATTGATGCGGGGTCGCAAATATGTGTGTACAGCCGTCCTTTTCGGCCAAACGACACATCTCTACAGTGTCGTCCATCGTCTGCGGGCCGTCATCGACGCCCGGAAGCAAATGCGCATGAATGTCGATCATTAAGCGGCCGAAGAATCGCGAGTTTGGTCGCGGGAATCATAATGATACCGATAGCGACGGTAGCGAGACCCCGAGCCGTCTGGACTGAACCTGTTGAGAACAAGTCCCAGAACTTTGATTCCCGCCAACTGCAACCGTGACCTTGCGGCTCGTGCATGATCTCGTCGCAAACGACCAGAAGCGACGGTCAGCACCAGTCCGTCGACATGGCGCGCAACAATCATTGGATCGGCGACGGCCAAAACGGGCGGTGCGTCAATGATGACGAAGTCGAATAGCCGCCGCGCTTCGTCGATCAGGCTGTCCATCTTCGCCGATGAAAGTAGCTCGCTCGGATTGGGAGGAATCGGCCCCGACGTCATGACCGTGAGATTCGGGACCTGGGTTACCTGCGTCGCTTGAGCCAGCGATGCACCGCCGGTTAAAGCCGTGACGGTGCCGATTCGGTTGCTGATCTCGAAGACCTTGTGCAAGCGTGGCCGTCGCAGGTCAGCATCGATGACTAGCACCGACTTGCCCAACTGTGCCATGACAACGGCGAGATTGGTGACGGTTGAGGTCTTGCCTTCACCGGCATCGGCGGAGGTGATTGAGATCGCTTCAATCTTTTCAGCAGACGACATCAAAAGAGCGGCGCGAAACGACCGATAAGCTTCAGAAAGTACTGAATGTGGCCGGTCAAGCGGCATCAACTCGATTTTACGTTCTTCGTCGTCTGTCAGCTCGACTGCTGTGAGAGTGTTCTCGCCGGCGTAGTCGCCATAGCTTTGGGCATTGTAGTTGTATCGGTAGCCGTACTTACCGTAGCGATAGCCGTAGCGACGTCCCTTGGCGTTGGCGTCGGGAATAATGCCCAGCGTCGGCAGCCCGAGAACACGCTCGGCTTGCTCTGGTGTTTTGATGGTGTTGTCCAAGTAATGAACGCCGAGAACGAGCACGATTCCAAATAGGACGCCAAGAGCTGTTCCCGAGAATGCGCTACGTTGTAGGTTGGGCTGAAACGGAGCCCCTGGGATCGTGGCGCGCTCGATAACGTGGACATTTGTGTCCTTGGCTTCGCTGAGGTCGGAAGTTGCAGCGCTCGCGGCTTGCTGCTGCTGCAGACTCAAGAGCTGCTGGTTGAGGCCCTGAAGTTCTCGACGCAGATTTCCGGCTTCGCTGGCTTGATTACTATCCAGTGTTGCACTGGCGCGCACCTGTGCAATCTCTTCCGCCAGGTTGTCTTCGCGAGACAGGGCGGCTTGATATTCCGAACGGGCCTTCTGCCGCGCTGCCCTTGCAGCCCTGTTGACTGCGCCGGTGTAGGCGCTCTTAGCTTCAGTAAGGACGCGCTCGGCATCTACCAAGTCTGGGTACCCCTCGCGATATTTCTCGCGCAAAGTCGCGACAGTTCTTTCAGCCTCACGCACCTCGGCCTCGAATAGCGTCAATTCGGACGAAGCCGAAGTCCGCGCAATCGTCTCGGCAGACTGGCTCTGCAACTGTTGGTATGCGGCCTCCAAAGCCACTCTCTGGGTGACGGCGGCATTACGATCGGATTCCAAATCCCTCAAGCGTTTGTCGGCTAGATCTTCCTCCGCGTCAAGACTCAGGCTCTGCGACTGCCTTGTCACAGCATTCAATTCACGGTTCTTTGCCGCAATTCGGTTTCGTATGTCTTCAATCTGGCCAGAAAAAAAACTGGCAGCAGCGCCGGCCTGTGTGCTGCGTTGCTCGATACCTAGGGCGATGTACTGAGCCGCCCACTCGTTAACTATCTTGGCGGCGAATTCCGGGTCGGCGTGCACGAAATTAATGTTGACGAGTTCGGTGCCTCCCTCCGGAGAGACAGTGACTCTCAATCTACGCGACAAGTTGGAGATCGCCGCCTCATCCTCTTCGGGCGTCGGGGCTACGTCGCCTTGAGTGGGCTGCCAGCCGCCTCCGAAACGAGGGTCCTCCCACAGACGTAGGGAACGCACTACGCGTCGGGCGACGCCGTTGGACGCGATGAGCTTGTACTGAGTTGGGTAGTACTCTGTATTCCAAAGTCCCTCAAACCAAGCCATCTGCGGGTTGGCAAGATGTGCCAAAGTTCGGCGTTGAATGTGGATCTTGGTCGTTGCTTGGTAGAGCCTCGGAGTGATCAGATATTGGACCACTCCATACCCGAGCCCTACGAGCGCAAGGGCTGCAATCCAAAGCCAGCGCCTCCGGATAGCCGAGAGCGCCTCGACAAGCAGCTCCGAATCAAAAAGACCACTCGATTCGGCGGCCTGCGAAGTGTTTGCGAAGAGGTCGTCGCTCAGAAGAAAGACTCCTTAACTTCGACTACGTCTCCACTGTGAAGCAGAAAGTCCGGTCGAGCCTTGTAGTCCACGCGAATCCTATCGAGACTGCCAGCTCCAGCGTTGCGCCGAATTACCACTTTGCTGGACGCACGCTCTGAAGGGCCGCCCGCGAAGGCGATCGCCGCCGTCAACGTGATCGGTTCTCCAGCCCGCCACTCTTGGCGCCCTGATCGAGCCACAGCCCCTTGGACGAACACATAAATTGGTTCCAATTCGGAGACCGTGATGATGTCGTTGCTGAATATGGGAATGTCATACCTATACTGCCCTTCTTCAAGCGCAGCGATCGGTACCACGAGGCGATCGGTCAACCCGTTGGGTGCCCGCCGAACGACGGTCAAGCTGGAACCCGCGTCAGCGCTGAAGCCGCCTGCCTCAATAATCGCGTTGAGGAGACTGATGGGTCCCGGAACGTCTAACTTGCCTGGTTCCTTGACCGCGCCTAGCACCGAGATTGGTTTAGAGTTGAACTCTTTGATTCTCACTCTCGCCACCGGCCGGCGCAGGTATTCGCCTAAGGCCTCTGAAACCGCTTCTTCGGCTTCGCTCTCTGATAGCCCAGAAACGTGGACAGAGCCATAGAAGGGTAGGTGGATGGTGCCGGCACTGGTGACCCTGTATTCACCTTCGATCTCGTCTTCTCCCTGGACGTCAATATGAACGACGTCCATCGGACCAAGGAGATACTCCGCGTAGGAAGTCCTGGTTTGTGCCGGCGCGGCCATTGCACAAAAGACACTAAGTCCCAGGACAATAAAGTTCTTCAGCATAGCGGGATACTCGAGGAACTTCCTGTTCCCCGACTAAGTACAAGCCGCGCAAATTATATGCCAAAATGGCTGGTTAACGTCTAAATTCCGGAAGCGCCTATCGTTGGAGCTGATCCGAGGCTGCCGAAAGGCGTGAAAACAATACCAACATTGAATTGATCACCACTCCGCTCGTTACTGGGGTCTACCGGGCTCTCCACTTCGCGATGGGTGAACCCCGCTCTGAACGCTGCTTTTTCGGACAGAGGTAACGAGTAGTCAAACCCGTAGGCGGTGTGGTCATCTTTTCGCGACGGGCCACCCTCAAAGTCGTCGCTGCCTGTTTCAAAAAAGCTACTCCACACAGAACGCCCCGAACCGTATCCAAAACGGGCGCCGATCGTGGTACCCAAGACATGAGTATGGACGGGAGAAAGGGCGTAGGTGAATCCTCGGCGAAAATAGGCGTTGAAACGCCAGCGACGGTTGCTCGAAGCGAGACCGATGTCGATAGATCCGGTCGTTTCGGATATCGATTCGAGATCGGCTCGTCCTTCGGGGTCCAGCTCGAGTGCGACCGCCTCCAAAGAGGCCCAACTTCGACTGCCTTGCAGGGACAAGCTAGCAAACAATGAGCTGCCGGAATTTGATCGATCCCGTTCCACTTCGAACTCACTTTCGCTTTCTTGGAGCCCGACGGTCCACGTGGCGCGACCGGTGCGGAGGCGAACACCGGCTCGCCCAACCGTCTCAGAGCGGTCCAACGGTGAGAACTGGTCACGAATGGCATCAGAGCCATCCGTGGCCTCAATGTCCGTGGATTGGAATCCGGCAACCAGGTCGAGGCTCCGATAGATGTTGACATTGAGCCCAGCTCCCAACGAATCCTGTGTTTGGATGAATTCTTGCTGGAGCTCTCGGGTAAAGATTCCCAAGCGTTCGTCGGTGTTGAACGTGACCTCCGCCTGCAATCGGTTGAAGAGTCCTAGGAACGACGCTCCGAAGCGCTGGTTAAGCCCTCTCCGCTCTTTTTGGTCGGCCCACCACGCATATTGGGGCAGCGCGTTAAAGGTCAAGAACGTATTGCTACCGACCGGGAGATATGCTTGCAAGCCGCCGCTCGCCGACGCAAAGTAATCCTTGGAGTCTCCGCCATCGGTTAATTGCCCAGCCAAATTTGAGACGTAGCCGACACGGTCGAGACCGATCCACGGGTCGACTCTCAACGGCCCAAATTTCCAGCGAGCGTTTTCGATAGCTGTCTCAATTTGTTCGCGTGGATTCGTCGGCCTAGCGTTGACCGTTCCGGGCGCAACGTAACTCGAACTTTGGGCAGCGGCTATGCTAACCGAGATGAGAGGTGCGAGTACGAGCTCAGCGATGGGAAAACGACGCAATGGATCAGACTCTCTAGAAGGTGGTGCCTGCCTGGCCGAAAGTGCGAACTCAGCCGCCGGTCGAATGAGATGATAGCTGAATTGAGGGTCCGACTATGGTTGGGAACGGTAGCGACCATGTTGGCCGTCGCCGCGATTCCGTTCGGCGCGGTCACCGCCACGTGGGCGGCTGGGTTGCGGGTCACTGTTGGTGGTCTACTGCTGTGGGCGATCGCTCTCGGGATTGTTCCAAGACTGGGTCGAGATGCGCGAATCATATTGGGAGCGTTGCTCGCTATCGCCGGAATCGGAGTCGTGCAGTGGGTCGGCTTGCCGCTCGCAGTTGCCCGCCTACTCTCGCCTCACCACGCCGCGCAACGAGGCGCTGCCGAGGAGATCTTGGGGGCTGCGTCCGAGTGGATTCCCCTGACCGTTTCCCGCGACCTCACTGCCTTCGCCGTCGCAGCATGGGCTGCCGCCGCCTGCGCGTTGTTGCTTGGCGCCGCCGCGGGGGCTCAGCGCCATCGCTACTGGCTGTGGGTCGGGGCGGCTGCAAGCGCCATCTTTCAAGTTCTGTATGGACTCAGTAATTGGTGGTATGAACGAGAAGAGATTCTCGGAGTAGCGGTACCGGGAGACGCGCAAAGGCTGCGCGGCACCTTCATCAATCCAGATCATTTCTCACTCCATTTGGAGCTCGTACTTGCGCTCTTGCCAGCCGCGGTCTGGTGGCTGTCGCGGGAACTCCGCCGCCGTTTGACGACCGGTCGTGCCATCGTCGCATTAACTCCACTCGGACTTCTTTGGATATTTCTACTGGGTGCAGTGGCTCTGAGCGGCTCGCGGGCCGGACTGTTGGCACTCGTCGTCGCCTTCACGGTGCAGGGCTTGGCGCTGGTTGGCCTCACGCGTGATCGCGTCGGCGCCGGAATCCTGTTCGGCAGTGGAGCGGTCGCCGCGGTTGCCCTGATTGCGGCGACCGGCGGTCGTGGCTTCGCTCGTTTTTTGGGAACTACCGGTGCGCAGGTAGAAGGCGATCTCAGGTGGTCTGTACTGCGTTCGGGATGGGAGATGTTCCGTGCCTACCCGGCTACGGGTTCAGGTTTGGGTACTTTTGTCGCCGCTTATCCTGAGTTTCAGCCGGCTGCAACAGCCGACAATATATGGCGCCACGCACACAACGCGTGGCTAGAAATGCTGACGACGGCGGGTGCAGTGGGGTTTGTAATTCTGGTTGTTGGGGTCGCCGCCGCTTGTTGGCGTTCTATAGCTGTGATACGCCACGGTGTCCGTACGCGGCATCGCGCCGTTGGGGTTGCGGCGTTGGGTGTGCTTATAACGTTGGTTGTCCATGAATCGGTCGAGTTCGGATTGACGATGCCAGCTAATGCCACTCTGGCGGCGGCGCTCGTGGGGATGGCGTTTGGCTGTCCGACCAGGCGTCGGCAGGACCTCCGTGTCGTCGCCGAGCCTAGCGGTCGGCAAACGCTACCGACCCGGGAGTAATCTGGCCTCCGAGCCGCTCCACCTCGATGAGGTGAGGTCCCTCGCTGAGGGGCAAACTAATATTTGTCGAATCTCCGACGACGACGTGGTCGATGAATTCTCCATCGAGCCAAATCGACGCAAAACCCCCAGTGGTCGAGCCAATCAGCCGAAGATTCACTTCTTCTATCTGTTGAGCGTACATAGGGAGAAAAGACCGCCTGCCGTCCCAGAACCACGCCGCCGGCGTCCAGGTGCTCGGGAATTCAGTTGTTGTAACCAGTCCTGCCTTCCGAGCTGCGTAAACGAAAGCAGCACTACTGCGCCATTTTTGATCGACCTGGGCTGCTTGATACTCAGATCGAAGGGCATCACCGTCCACTTGAGTGCCGAGCAGATATAACCAGTAGAGACTCCACGCCGGAGTGGATTGCGGCGAAGACTCTATTGTTTGTCCGGTTAGCACTGCCGCTGTGGCCCTGGCAGGAGAGTCTGGCTCGCCGCTCAGCGCCAGCCGCCTCAACACATCGTCCGGGATGGGGCAGACGGCCAGGACACAATGCCGTGTACTCCAATCCAACCATCTCGCGAAAGCTTGCCGGGCGCTAACCGGGATTGGCCCCGGCGGTAAGGTCCGCACGACCTCAATGAGCAGGGGAACACCTTCGTTGCCCACTTCCACCAGCGACAGAGCTTGTCCAAGCTGATAGGTCCCCTTGAACGACTCTCCTCCGTGAAGCATCGCCACAGCGCGCGCGATCTGGTTGCGTGCATCTTCGGCCTGGACCAAACGCAGGGACTGGCTCGCGCGTTGCGCATCCCGCCATCGACGTGTCTGAATCGAATGCTGAACTAGAAGCTTCCACGGCCTGATGAGCTCAGGCAGAACCGACACCAGCTCTTCGTAGTCGTGTTGAAGCTGGATCCAACGTGGAAGGATGGCGTCTTGCATGCTTTGCGAATGCAAAGCGTATTTGAGAGTTTGCTGCGCAGCTCGCCGTTCCGCAGGGCTCAAATCTCCCCAAACCTCTAGGTAGGCGAGGGCGAAGTACCCCTCGACTTCGCCTCGCCTCGGAGCGATTGCTTGTGCTTGCAACAGGGGGGCTAACCATGCTTGTTTGTCTGATTGTTGGAGTCCGGTTTTGGAACGTAGGCCTTCGAGAAAGCGTCCGGCGCCTAACCCCATAGCGCTGACCCAGGAACTTGGGTTATCTCGCCATGTGGCCTCAGAAAGGTCTAATAACGCCTGGACAGATTCTTCACTCTTGTCGCGCAGCTCCACGCGTTCTTCTCGCGCGAGTTCCTCAACCGCAGGGAACGCGAGTTGCGAAGCCAACAGGCCGCGAATCGCCCGCTCGCGGACAGTTAGTGGATCGTTTGCACGGGCGACGGAGATTCTTGCCAAGCTGAGTTCATCTCGGAATTCAACGCGGTCGAAGACACCACTAGCTGCACTCTGCTGTTTACGCCAGTGATAGTACGTACCGGCGGAAAGGAGTAGCGTTGCCACAGCAAGGCCTGAGATGAGGTACCTTGCCGTTTTTGTCATGGCGAAATCGTACCAGTCGTGGGCTCGATATTGGCTGTGGATGTGGGCCGGTTTGTCGGTCTTATTGATGTGGTCTTCATCAACGCCACACCCCGTGAGCGGTGGACCGCACTTGTTGGCATGGTTCGAAACCGCGTCCCAAATCTTTCACGGCGCCTGGAATGCAGCCGGGGCTGGGTTGCTGCGGCGCTCTCGAATACTTAGCAAACCTCTGGCGGTGTGGGCTGTGATCGCGGCCTTTAGCTCGGTGTTGGAGATCGGACAGGGGTGGGTGCCAGGTCGAGGGATTGAACTCTTAGACGTTTCCTGGAACTTGACCGGAGCCGCGCTTGGCGCGCGCTTTCTGGGCTTGGAGCGAACTCGAGATTAACGAGAGCTGCGTGATGCGATTTAGCCCGCCAAAAGTCGCCTGGAGTCCAGCACACCAATGGGTAGTCAGTACCGCTCTCGGCCCTGTTTTTCAAGTTGTCCCCGATCAAGCTTCGGTCGACGACCTGGTCGACGCCGCCGAACGACTTGGACTGCGGGAACGAATTGGCGGCCGTTGGCGCCGAGAACTCGGATCAGCGAGCTCAGACCTAGCCGCAAAAATGAACTCCTCTTCGATCGAAGCTGAGGCCAAAGCGTTGCTTCTCGATCAAGCGGCGGAACTGATTGAAGAGGAACTGGCGTTGGTTCAAGGCCAAGGACTTTTGCTGAAAGGTATGGCGTTGCGCCGCCTCGGGATGACTCCGCCTGGGGTTCGCCGACTGATCGACGTCGACGTTCTCCTCCCTCGCGAACACGCTTCCCTGTTGCATGAGCGGCTGCGGTCGCTTGGCTTCAGCTCGCCCCCTGGAGGCACAATCGGACACCACCTGCCACCACTGGCCAGCGACGCCCACGGGGTGATCGAGTTGCACACGGAAGTACCCGGAATTCCGGCCGCAACAACGCTGCTGGACAATCGACAGTCAACCCTTGCACTTCCACCTAGCAGTTTTCTTGCTGCTCACGCGCTGGTTCATGCTTGGGTCCAAGAAGGGCACAGTTCTGGGTTCCGCGTGTTTGGTGCGCTGGGCGACTTAATCGATCTCGACGCAAACACACCCCTCGCGCCTTTGTGGACAGAAATCGGTGAATGGGCGCCCAGTTTGGACGAGCCGGAAATCGCCGCTTTTCGTTCTTTGGTTGAGTGCTTTACTTCTGGCGAGGCGCACAACTTTTTGAGCACGCTCGGCAGCAACGCGCGCACAGTGTTGGACCACGCTCTGGCCCAGGTCACGGATGCAGATTACGGATGGACGTTGCGAACCGCTGGCCTCAGTCGCAAAGGTCCGCTGGGCGGCGGATGGCGGGCTTGGTGGCGGCTCCTGTGGCCGGAGTCTTGGCGCTTGGAGCAGTATTGGCCTGCTGGATCGCGCTTTCTGCCTCTTCGGCTACGCTGGTGGTTCCACTTGGCCGCGTCCGGCTTACGATTCCTATATGGTTGGGCGCGATTGAAGCTGCGCCGGAGCTGAGTTCAAACTGTGGGCGCGGAATTGCGACGATGAAAGTTACCGAACACCTCGCTCGGGCCGATGGGCCGCTAGTTTCTTTCGAGATCATTCCTCCATTGCGCGGCGGAACGGCGACAGCCTTGCTAGCTCTCATCGACGAACTAGCACAGTTTCGGCCTCCCTTCATCGACATCACCAGCCACGCCGCTCAAGTGAGCTACGAGGAAACCGCCGAAGGTATTGAGCGCAGGGTGAAGCGTAAGCGCCCGGGAACTTTGGGGATCTGTGCTTTGATGCAGCACAAGTACGGCATCGACACAGTTCCTCACGTGCTCTGTCAGGGGTTCACCCGTGAGGAAACGGAAGACTTCTTGATCGAGCTGAAATACTTGGGTATCGACAACGTTTTGGCGGTACGGGGAGACGACAGCGGTTTCGAGAAACCGCTGCGATATGGTCGTAGCGCCAATCGCTATGCGGCCGAGCTGGTGGCCCAGATCGCGGCAATGAATGAAGGGCGATACCTTGAGGATGGGCTACTTGACGCCGAGCCCTCGGCGTTCTGCATCGGTGTTGCGGGGTATCCCGAAAAGCACTTTGAAGCTCCCAACCTTGAGGCTGACATTCGGTTCACCAAGGCCAAAGTCGACGCTGGCGCCGACTACATCGTTACCCAGATGTTCTTCGACAATGATGTTTACTTCGAATATGTCGATCGTTGCCGAGGTGCCGGCATTGGAGTTCCGATTCTGCCTGGTTTGAAGATCATCAAGACCCGGCGCCAGCTGACCACCATCCCGCGGAACTTCTATTGTCAGGTTCCCGATGCTTTGGTGTCCGAAGTTGAGACCAACCCAAAACGTGCCGTGGACGTGGGCATTGAATGGACCACGCAGCAGGCTCGAGGTCTCCTCGAGGGCGGAGCTCCAGCGCTCCATTTCTATGTCATGGATAACGCTAACGCTGTGAGCCGCGTTCTCAAAGGTTTGGACGTGTGAACCCACGCGGCCCACCAGCGGTGTACGGTGGGTTCTTTCTTGACATCACTAAGCTTCTCTCGCTAGTTTTCGTTCTGCATCAAGAGCGTTCGTTTCTTCGAACGCGGCAACCTGGGGCGGACACCCAAGGTGCTATCTCGTCTAGGCGACGGGGATGTGGTCGGCCATGGTAAGCCGGTAACGAAGGTCCGAGAGTCTTACCCGTGCCGATGATTGGTACGGGTTTTTTTATGGATAGATCATCAAGATGACGATTCAGATGCCCGAAGCGGTGGCACCGCAGTCGGACGATAGGCGGCAGCGGGTCGAGCTTTTACAGAAGGCGCTTACCGAGCGCATCTTGGTTTTGGATGGGGCCACCGGCACTGCGCTGCAAGATGCTGGGTTGTCCGCCGCGGATTTTGACCGGCCGGAGTGGGAAGGGTGCAATGAAGCTCTTTGCGTGACACGGCCCGACGTGATCCTCGACGTGCACCGGCGCTATCTGGCCGCTGGCGCTGACATCGTTGAGACCAACTCGTTCGGCAGTACGCCTCTGGTGTTGCAGGAGTTCGGAGCGGCCGATCATGCTTTTGACTGGAGTCGTGAGGCCGCGCGGTTGGCGCGCGTGGCAGTGTGCGAAGTCGCGGGAGACAAGCCGCGCTTCGTGTGCGGTTCGATGGGGCCGACTACTAAGTCTCTTTCGGTTACCGGTGGCGTCAGCTATGAAGAGTTGATCGATCACTTCGCCATCCAGGCCCTCGGATTGATGGTGGGTGGGGCGGATTACCTGCTGCTTGAGACCTGCCAGGACACCCTCAACATCAAGGCTGGAGTCGTTGCCGCTCAAAGAGCGTTTGCGCACGCCGGCTGGAGTGTGCCCCTCGCCGTCTCGGTCACCATCGAACCCAACGGAACCATGCTCGCCGGTCAAGATGCTGAGGCGTTGGCAGTGTCGTTGTCGCATCTCGACTTGCTCTATCTAGGTATCAACTGCGCCACCGGTCCCGACCTAATGGCGGACTCATTGCGCACGCTGTCGGATCTGGCGAATTGCCCTGTCGCGTGCGTTCCCAACGCCGGCTTGCCCAATGAAGATGGCGCTTACGAGCAGACGGGATCGGATTTCGTTCAAGCTTTCAATCGTTTTCTGGAGGAGAACTGGATCAATCTAGCTGGCGGCTGCTGCGGTACGACATCGGAACACGTTTCCGCGCTTGCCGGCCTGGTAGCGGGGCGCGAACCACGCCAGCCGTTGGTCCATCGCCGCACCCTGATCTCTGGTGTCGAGGCGGCGGAGCTCGACCAGGACAACCGCCCACTGCTTGTCGGCGAGCGCACCAACGTGCTTGGCAGTCGCAAATTCAAGAGACTGATCGAGGATGGCGACTTCGAAACGGCCGCCGAGGTCGGGCGCGGGCAAGTGCGCGGAGGAGCGCAGGTTCTCGACGTCTGTCTGCAAGACCCTGAACGCGACGAAGCCACCGAGGTCGAACGATTCTTTGACCTGCTGACGCGTAAGGTCCGCGTGCCCCTGATGATCGACACCACCGATCCGCAGGTAATGGAAGTGGCGCTCAAGAAGTGCCAAGGAAAGGCGGTCCTCAACTCGGTCAACCTGGAGGATGGCGAACAACGATTCAGGGCAGTGGCCAAGTTGGCACGCAGCTACGGCGCCGCGGTGGTTGTCGGTCTGATCGATGAGCGAGGCATGGCCGTCAGCGTTGACCGCAAGCTTGGGGTTGCGCGGCGTTCCGCGGCGATCCTGGAAAGCGAAGGCATCCAACCTCAAGATGTGTGGTGGGATGCGCTCGTCTTTCCCTGCGGGACCGGGGATCCGAACTATGTCGGCTCGGCGGCATCCACTTTGGAGGGCGTTGAACGGCTCAAGAAGGAGTTCCCCTTTTCGCCGACCATTCTCGGTGTTTCCAATGTCAGCTTTGGGTTGCCACCCGCCGGGCGAGAGGTCTTGAATTCAGTCTTTTTGCACCGGGCGACGATCGTCGGACTCGACGCCGCAATCGTCAATACCGAGAAACTGGCCCGCTTTGCGGAGATCGCCGATCGCGACCGTGAGTTGTGCGACCGCCTACTCGAACTCAGGACAGGTGAGATTGCGGAGGCCGAAGTCGCAGTGCAGCTCTTCACCGAGTATTTCCGCAAGCGCAAGATGACGACGGCGAAGCCGCGCAGTGCAATGCCTCTGGACGAACGCCTGTCGAACGCGGTCATAGAGGGGAATCGGGAGTTTCTCGATGAAGATCTGGAAGCAGCCTTGGCCGACGCGCAGTGGCCGAATCCGCTGGCGATTATCAATGGCCCATTGATGGCGGGAATGGACGAGGTCGGCAGGCGATTCAACGCCAACGAACTGATCGTTGCTGAAGTCCTGCAGAGCGCCGAGGTCATGAAAGCAGCGGTTGATCAGTTGCGTCCGCATATGGATCGCGAGGAAACCGCTTCTCGAGGGCGGGTCTTGCTGGCGACGGTCAAGGGGGATGTGCACGACATTGGCAAAAATCTGGTGGACATTGTGCTCTCCAACAACGGATTCGATGTCGTCAACCTTGGCATCAAGGTAACCAGCGAAGTGTTGATTCAAGGGATCCGCGAGCACCAGCCGGACCTCATCGGCCTCTCCGGGCTTCTGGTTAAAAGCGCTCACCAGATGGTGGCCACTGCCGCCGATCTCCGGCAGGCTGATATCGACGTGCCTTTACTGGTCGGAGGTGCTGCTTTGTCGCGCCGGTTTACCCACAAGCGAATCTCGAGCGAGTACGCTGGACTCTGCACCTACGCTAAAGACGCGATGCAGGGTCTGGAGTTGGTGCGTCGGGCGACAGACCCTGACAGCCGTTCCGAACTGGAACTCGAAGTCACAGAACAACAGGAAGCGGATCGCTCTTCGAGCGCGTCACGACCGGATCGCGGTAGCCGTGGATCCTCGGTGGTGTCAAAAGGTGTGACGCCGCTTGAAGTCGTTCCGACGATGCCGGATCGAGAGCTGCATTCCGAGGAGTTCCACCCCGAAGACGTCTGGACCTGGGTCAATCCGCAAATGTTGTTTGGCAAACACCTGGGGCTGCGAGGCTCCGTCCGCAAACTGGCCGCCGACGGCGACGCGAAATACTTACAAGTTGCTGCCGCTGTCGAAGAAGCGAAACAGATCTGGATAGAACACGGCTTCGCGGTGCGCGGAAACTGGAGGTTCGTTGAGGCTCGAGTTGAACGGCAGCGGGTTGCTGCTTCAGTCGACGGAATCGAAGAGTCTGGCTGGGAGTTTCCGCGCCAGCGACAAGGGGAGTTACTTTCCTTGGTGGATTATCTGCGCTCGGATGGGGACTCGCTGGGGATATTCGCGGTGACGGTAGATCGACGAGTGGGCGAAGTGGCGAGAGAACTGAAAGAGCGGGGTCAATACCTCGCGAGTCACACGCTTGCTGCGCTCGGTCTGGAAACGGCTGAAGCAGCGGCAGAATTGGTCCATCGGCGCATGCGGCAGGGCTGGGGCTTTGGCGATCCGGCCGACCTGACTGTGGCTGAAGTCCTAAAAGGGAAGTACCGGGGGCGCCGCTACAGCTTTGGCTACCCAGCGTGCCCCGACTTGTCCGGCCAGCGACTACTGCTCAAGATGCTCGATTCCGAGAGTATCGATCTCAAACTGACCGATGGCGACATGATGGATCCAGAGGCGTCTGTATCGGCCTTGGTCTTCCACCATCCAGAAGCGAAATATTTTTCAACCGAGATCGTGGACAGCTAGCTCGTAATGCGGTTGCTAAAAGCCCAGGCGTCGTCGTAGCGCCGCGACGCCGAAGTTGCAGAACCTGCGGAGGGCGGCGATCCGATGGCGGGCGGGAACGCGGAGCACTTGCTGAGAGCAATCCCCTTCGACGACGCGACCGAGTACACGGCCAAGAGGAACTGGATCGTCGAGGGTCTTGCTGCGATCGCCCGCGGTGACGACGCACCAACGTCGCCCGTGCAATCGCCAACCCAGCACACGGTGCACGAGCAGGCCCCTGCGGCCCGGTACCACGACCACGTCGCCCGGCCAGTAGAGGCGTCGACGACGCACAGAAACTCGACTGCCATCTTTGATTAAGGGCTCCATACAACCGTCGACGACGGTTACGGTGAGGTGTCCGAATGCCGCTTCGGAGACTCTCCGGACTGTTAGCTCGAAATCCTGCACAACTTGATCTTGGGCCGGTACGCCGCCATAATACGATTTATTGACACCGCGCGGCATGCGGGCAACGGCCATAAATGGTGTCACATTTGTTTTTTTCCGTTGGGGGCTACGGTATTCGTGAATGCACTGACCCACCGCGATCAGCAGTGGAGCCTTTCTTCAGTTCTGTTGGAGTTGACCTATCGCTGCAACTGGGACTGTTTCTTCTGCTACAACGACATCGATCTCAAGGGTAAGGCGCTATCGAAGGCGCAGTACGAAGAGCTTCTCGACGACCTGGCGCGAATGCAGGTCCTCACCCTCACTCTTTCTGGAGGAGAGCCGCTCGCCCACCCGCATTTTTTCGACATTGGAGGGCGCGCTCGCGACCTTGGGTTTGTCGTGCGGGTCAAGTCCAACGGCCACGCGCTCCGCGGGGCGATGGTACGGCGACTGCGTGACGAGGTCGATCCCTTTATTGTCGACGTCAGCATTCACGGCACCACCGCCGAAGTTCACGACCGCCAGACACGGGTCCCTGGCAGTTTTGATCGGCTGCTCGAGAACATCGTGGAGATGAAAGCCGAAGGCATCCGGGTCAAAGCCAATTTTCCGCTCACCTCTTGGAATGAGCACCAGATCGACGACGTGTTTCCCCTAGCTGAGAGGTTGGGAGTTCGTGCCCAGATTGATCCGACGATTACCAAGCGTGACAACGGAGATACCACACCGTTGCGTATCCGTCCGTCTGCCGCAGCGATCGCGCGCCTTGAGGAAATCGTACCTAAAACAGAAACACAGGCGATGGCGGACGACTATTCCGGTCCCAACTGTGGCGCCGGTATTTCCAGCGTTACGATCGATCCGTTTGGCACCGTCTATCCATGCGTGCAGTGGCGGGCCGCGGTTGGAAATCTGCACCAACGGCGAATATCGGAGATGTGGAGTGAACCGTCGACCGAATTGCTTGATATTCGCGACGAGAATTTTGAAGTGGCGGCTGAAGTAAAGCGACGGTTGCCCACCGGTTCTGGGCTTCAGTTTTGCCCGGGAAGCGCGCTTCTGGAGTCCGGTCAAGCGACCGGTTCCTACGAGGCGTTTGACTATCGACTGCAGTTGGAACGTGGAAAGACGAATTCAACCGCGTTGCCCATAGTAGATTAGTGGCAGCGGTGAACGCATTGGGAGTGAAGAGAGTTATGAGCAAGCAACTGACCAAGACAGCCGCCAAGGAATACGAGCCACCGAAGATTCTCGGTAAACACCGGCTGGAGGCAGTCGCCGCTGTTTGCCCCAAAGTGACCGCCGCGCAGTGCTCTCACTTGCCGGGCTGGACCGGTACCGGTTCGTCCTAGTCGTCCTCTTCCGGCGATCGGTCGAGAACTGAGTTCCGTTCGAGCTCTCTGAGAAAGCTGTCGACATCGGCCGGTATGTCGGCATTAGGATCCGCGCACTCGCTGGATATTTGATCGACGATTTCTCCAACACTCGCTCCGGCCACCGCCAACTCAAGAACTTGGGTTCCGGTTGCGTTGAGGGTCATCATTTCGCCGGCATTCTGTTCCACGACCACCGCTTCGCCATCTAGGACCCTGTAGCGAGCCGACGACGATTTGGTAAACCGTTGTTGTCTCGTATAGGTGCTCATTCTGGCTCCGCATTCAGGGGTGAAAAATCCAAGTCGCTCTTCTGGCGGCTGACAGCGCCGGTTCGAGTTTGAGTGCCGATTCGTCCCAGCACGTCAAGGACCTGGGGAAAGCGATATGGATCGAGGTTGACAAACGGCGTGTTGGCGAGCACGTTGCCGGACCATTGGGCCACCGAGACCTCAGTGACGCGGGTCTCGGACGACTGGGCGAGGGTGAAGATTCCCGCGAGGGGGAGTGCAGTCGCAAGTGAAGTCGCCACGCGACCTGCGAAGGGAACCGCTTGGACCAACCAACGGTCGTTCTGCAAGAACACCGCGTTCAGATCGTCGGAAAGCACCGCTTGACCGGTCGCGGTCCACTCCTGTGCCAGGGTGCTTTTTCCGACATTGGAGTTCCCTGCGAACAGAAATACTTGTCCGTCTTTGACCAAAGCGGCGCTGTGCAGCAACACGCCGGGCACTTTGAGCAGCCGATAGGCGACCACGGTGCGGAAAATATTGGCGAGGACATAGGGGTAGTAAAAGTCTTCGTCGGGAGGAGCGGGTTCTGGGATAAACGCGGCAGCCGCGACCAGCGGCTCCAGATCGACGAAGGCCATGCTGCGAAAGCTGGAGAATCGGACTCGACTCGGCGTGAAATCGAATTCGAAATCGAAATCAGCCGGAATCTTGCCGCGGAAATCAGAACGGGATGCGCGAAATACGCGAATCACCGTTGGCCGTCGCTCCGACGCGGCCGATGGCTGCTCGCCCTGCACCCACGGCAAAGAACCGTTTTGCAACTGATCCAAAAGGCGGTCGGAAAGCCCCTGCAGCTCAAACACCTGGCCTGCGAGTTCGACCGCTGCAACGGCGTTGCCCCACGGCTCACCGCTAGCACGGGCTGGGAACAGATCGGGAGCGGTTAAGAACCGCTCTCCGAACTCCGCCACTTGTGGTTTGGTTTCGGCCCCACGCACATCGGAATCTTATGCCACAAGAGCCGACGCAAATGGATGACCCGGCAGGTTGACTTACCTACCGACCGTTCGGTAGTTTTTCCAGCCGATGACGACGCTGGAACGCATTCGCAGTGAGGCTGCCACCCTCTTCGCCGAGCGAGGTTTTGCCGGTACCTCGATGGCTCGCATTGCCAACGCAGTTGGTATCCGCAAACCCAGCTTATACAACTACTACTCTTCGAAAGAGGAACTTCTGCAAAAACTGGTCGTAGAAAGCATGGAGGCTTGGAACCGCGAATGCGAAAGGCATCTCGAAGGCACCGAAGATCCTCGCCAGCAGCTCCATGACTATTTCCATTCGATCTTTGCCTTTGCGGATTCGAACCCACAGTCCGTGGCTTTAGTTCGCATCGCGTCGACGCAGATTGGTGGCAGGTTGGGCGAGCGATTCCGCGAGCCAGTGCTCTCCGAGCAGAATCAAATGGTCTCCGACGTCGAGCGTCTGTGCGCTGCGGCGATGGAGCGCGCGCATTTGGCGGATTCGGATCCTCGCGAACTGGCGCTTTTTTGGACTGCGGTGGTCGACGGCATCTTGATCAACAAGCTCTTTGCGACGCCGCGGGCTTCGGAGTTCGGGCCGCGCCTTGAGGAGCTCTGGCAGCGTTTATGGCAGGCAATGGGAGGTCGAACTTGAACCGCTCAGTACGAATCTTCATTCTCGGTGGGGTGCTCGCGGCAGCACGGCTCTCCGCGCAGACAACCGGCGATTTCGTATGGCGTCTTGAAGACGTGCTCGCGCAGGCCTGGGAGACCAGCCCGATCTACTTGGCCGCCAAAGAGCGGGTCAACGAGGTTGAGTTTGGCATCTCTGAGGCGCGCTCGCTGGCTCATCCTCAGATTAGTCTCGACGCCGACTGGGAACACTCCCGCAACCCAGCATTGCTCAACAGTCCGGACTTCGAAGAGTTCGTCGATCAGTTTCCGGACGGCATTTTTGAGCCGGGAGTGCAAGAGATCTATTCGGTGGGCTTGGAGGTCCAGCAGGTCGTCTATTCGTGGGGCAAAGTCGGTGCCGGCGTCAAGGCGGCGCGGCAAGCCCTTCACACGATTCGCTCGGGGGTTGATGTTGCGCGCCTGGAAGTCGGGCGCCAGGCGGCGCGCTCCTACTTTGACGCGTTGGCCGCGGTGGAGCGGCGCGACGTCATCGCGCGGCAGGAGGTCTCCCGCGGAGAAGCGCTGGCTGTAGTCGAGTCTCGCTATGAGATCGAGGAGGCGACGGAACTGGAGCGCTTGCGCGCGCGTGCGTCATTGGCTCAAGTTGCACCGCAGGTGGCGCTGGCCGACGGGCAAGCTCGCGCCGCTCGCGCCGCGTTGCGGGCGATCTTGGGCTGGGACCATGCGCTGCCTGAGCTGGCGGTTCATACGGCTGACCTCCCTTCGATTCCGGATGATGAGGCGATTGTCGCCAACGCGATCGCTGAGCGTCCGGAATTGCGGCAACTCAACGCCGACATTGAGTTGTTGCGCCAGCGGGCCATCATCGTTCGCGCCGAACGCAAGCCACAGTTGGATCTGACCGGTCGCTACGGCCGGCAGGTTGCCGATACGGACAACTTCTCGGACGATCTCTACGACGACTGGCGCGTCGGTTTGGGATTCTTTTGGAGCCTCTATGACGGCGGCCGTCGTGAGAGCGAAGCGGCGCGCTTCGATAGTCAGAGGAGGCGGCGCGAGCTAGATCGGATAGCTGCGGTGTTGCAGATTCAAGCCGAAGCCGAGTCGACCGCGGCGATCTACCGAGCCGCTTTGGAAGCCCTCGAGTCCTCAGAGATTGCGGTCCAGGCGGCAACGGAAGCAACCCGGGTCGCGACCGAAGCCTATGCCGAAGGAGTGGCACTACAGGCGGATCTGCTGGCAGCCCAGGAAGTGCAGCAGGGAGCCGAATTGGCCTATGTCGAGGCAACCTTCACGGCGTGGAGCGCTTGGGCTGATTTGTGCCGGGCCGTCGGCACTGTCGCGACGGATACCAACTGGATGAATTCAAGTGCAGATGCGCCCACCGAGCTGGGCTCGCAAGGAGTGAACGATGAAAACTGAGCGAAGCGGGCTCGCAAAACAGCGGCTGTCGGCCTTGCCGGCTGTGCTGTTTGGTGTGGCGATAGCAATAACTGCCTGTGGAGAGGAGCAAGTTGAGGAGAGCAAGCCAGAACCCACCATGGTTGGCGTCATTGAAGTCACTCCCCGGTCGGTGGTCGATTGGATCGTACTTCCCGCGGACCTGGCTCCCGAACGGCGTGCGGTCCTAGCTGCGGAAGTGCCCGGCCGGGTGGAGGCAATGCGGGTCGATATCGGAGACGATGTGCGTCGGGGCACCTCTATCGCTTCGATTGATCGGCGAACTCTAGCCCAGCAAGTGGCCGAAGCGGAGGCCTTTCACCGCCGTGCTTCGGAAGAGGCCAAGCGCGCCGAGACGCTGTTTGCCAAGCGGTCGATCACCCGCCAGGCATTGACGGAAGCGCAGACTGGGATCGAAATCGCGGCCGCCAGATTGGCTTCTGCGCGTCTGGCGCTGGAAAAGTCGACCGTGCGTGCGCCGTGGAACGGTCGGGTCGCTCAGCGCTGGGCAGAGGTAGGAGATTATTTACAGCCCGGCCAGCCGGTGGTCGAACTCGTTGCCGATCGCACTCTTGAAGTGCGAGCGCCGTTGGCGGCGCCGGACGCGCCTTTAGTGGAAGTCGGCAGGCCGGTAGAGCTGGCGGTCGAGGGTTTCAGTGACGAGGTTTTCCGCGGCGAGATCACGCGGGTGGGAGCCACTCTCGATACCACTTCCCGCACGCTCGAAGTGGAGGCGGAGATCGACAATCGCGACGGCCGACTCAAAGCCGGCATGTACGGTCAGATTCGCTTCCCGCGGCGAACCCATGACGGTGCTCTGCTGGTGCCGCTGCCTGCGCTCATCGACGTTGAGACCGGCAAGATCCTATACGTCGTCGACGGTTCCACGGTACGACGGGTCGAGCCCGAGTTGGGGGCCATCCTCGGCGAAGAGGTGATCGTGCGCTCCGGTCTGCGGGCCGGCGATCGGGTGGTGGTCGAAGGGCAGTACCGCGTCAATGAAGGCATGGAGGTCAGCACTGAGCTTCGCGGTTCGGAACCGGACCCGGAACCGGACTCGGCCCCGGGCGACCGGGCGTCGGAGCCGGCGGGGATCGAGGCGGAGGCCACGAGCTAGCCACCCGAGCTGGCGCCGAATGCGGGAGTCGAAATGCGATTGACCGATCTATGCCTCAAGCATCGTCCAGCGGTGTTTTTCCTCGCCGGTGCGTTGTTACTTTCGGGGCTTCTTTCCTATTTGTCGTTGCCGCGGGAATCGAGTCCCGAGGTGCAGGTGCCGGTGATCAACATCATCACCACTTACGTTGGTGCGGCGCCGACCGACGTTGAAAATCTCATTACCGATCCGCTCGAGCGCGAGCTGCAAGGGGTTGACGATCTCGACGAGATTCGCTCGATCTCGCGCGAAAGCGTGTCGGTGGTGACCTTGGAGTTCGTCTCCGGCACCGACATCGATACCGCAATGCAGAAAGTGCGTGACCGCGTCGACCAAGCCAAAGTCGACTTTCCCTCCGATGCCGAAGAACCGCTGCTTGAAGAAATCAACTTCGCTGAATTTCCCATCCTCCAGATCAATCTGGCCGGCCCCGTGGGACCGGTGGTGTTGAAGGAACTCGCCGAAGATCTGCAGGATCGCATTGAAGGTCTGCAGGGGGTTTTGTCGGTCAACATCATCGGAGGTCTCGATCGGGAGGTTCTGGTCGAGATCGACCCGCGTGCGCTGCGCTCTTATGGCTTGGCGTTCAACGATGTGGTCGAGACGGTGCGCGATGAAAACGTCTCCATTCCCGGCGGTGAAATCGACCTCGGTGATACCTCGTTTGCTGTGCGCGTTCCCGGTGAGGTTGAAGATCCGGAGTCGGTGCGCGATTTCGTGGTCTCGGCGCGCGGCGGCCGTCCGGTGTTCATCCGCGACCTGGCGCGCGTGCGCTACGGATTTGCCGACCGCAACTCCTACGCGCGCATCGACGGTGAAGAGTCGGTGGCGCTGACGGTGCAGAAGCGCCAAGGCGCCAACATTGTCGACGTGGTGGACAGCGCCAAGGAGATGGTTGAGGAAGAGTCGGAAGACTGGCCCGAGGGCGTTTCGGCGACCTATCTCGGCGACCAGTCTCGCGACATCCGCCAGATGGTGTCGGATCTCGAGAACAACATTCTCTCCGGCTTGGTACTGGTGATCATCGTGCTGATGGCCTTTCTCGGTTTTCGTACCGCGTTCTTGGTCGGATTGGCGATTCCATTCTCGATGCTCATCACCTTTTTGGTCATCCAGCTTTCTGGATTGACCCTCAACATGGTGGTGCTCTTCTCTCTAGTGCTTTCGGTGGGAATGTTGGTCGACAACGCGGTGGTGGTGATCGAAAACATCCACCGCCACCGGCAGGAAGGTTCCTCGCCGCTGCAGGCCGCGTCCGAAGCGACTCGCGAAGTTGGCATCGCGATTCTCGTTTCGACGCTTACTACGGTTGCAGCGTTCGGACCTTTGGTGCGATGGCCGGGGGTCATGGGCGACTTCATGGTTTATCTGCCGGTGACCGTGAGCATCACTCTGCTCGCTTCTCTTCTTATCGCCTACACTCTCAATCCAACTCTTGCGGCAACTTTTCTGCGTTCCGGTTCCGAGGTCCGCGCCAGCCTCAAGAAGGGCGGCATCCGGGCGACTCTCGACAATTGGGAACTGCGCGTCGAAAACTTCTATCGCGGCTGGCTGGAGAAAGCGCTCGATCATCGCTGGAAGACGCTGGGGCTGGCGGTTGGCACCTTTGTCGTCGTCATGCTCGCTTACGGCTTCCTGGGCACAGGGGTTGAATTCGTGCCCGAAACCGATCCGCGCCAAATATTCGTCAATCTGGAAATGCCACCGGGAACCAGGATCGAAAAGACCGATGAGGTCGTGCGCAGGCTCGAGGAAATATTGGGCGACACCCCCGATGTTGCCGTGCTGGCGGCCAATGTCGGTGCCGGCAGTGAGAGCAATCAGTTCGGGTTGTCGTCCGGCGGCGACGCCAACCGTGGTCGCGTGGTCCTCGACATGCTGCAACGACGCGAGCGCGAGCAGTCGTCGTTCGCGACGGTGGAGGAGGTGCGCGCCGAACTCAAGGATTTTCCGGAAGGTACCATCACCGTCGACTACTTCAGCGACGGACCGCCGGTGGGTGACGCGGTGGCCATCGAGATCACGGGCGACGACTTCGTGACCCTGGGAGCGATTGCCGCACAGGTGCGCGAACGCATCGCCGATATCGAGGGCTTAGTCGGCCTCGAAGACGATTTCGATGCCGCCCGCCCCGAAGTGGTCATCACTGTCAATCGCACCGAAGCGGCGAGGCTGGGACTCACCACGGTGCAAATCGCCGGGATGTTGCGGACGGCGCTCTCCGGTACCGAGGCCTCGACATATCGCAAAGAAGAGGACGAAGCTGAGATTCGCGTCCGGCTAGCGCCGGAGTTTCGAACCTCGATCGACGATCTCGCCGGTCTCACAGTGGTGACCGACCCCGTCGGTGCCCTGGTCCCGGTTTCGGCGGTCGCCCGCATCGAGCGGGGTACCTCGCTCACCGCCGTTCGCCACAAGGGCCGCAAACCGATGGTTACGGTTACCGCCGGTGTTACCGAGCCGCGGCTCGCCGAGCCGGTTCGCCAGGAGGCGGCACAAAGAATCGCGGAAATCGACGTTCCACGTGGCTACGAACTGTCCTTCGGCGGCCAGACCGAGGACGAAGCAGAGGCCCAAGAGTTCTTGGGCTGGGCATTTCGAGCGGCGTTACTTCTGGTTTTGGCGTTGATGGTTGCCAAGTTCGACTCGGTGGCGCTGCCGTTTATCGTCATGACTTCGGTGGTGATGTCGATGGTCGGCGTGGTGGTCGGTCTGATGATCACGCGGCTGCCGTTCGGCATCATCATGACCGGTCTGGGGGTGATCTCTTTGGCGGGAATTGTCGTCAACAATGCCATTGTGCTGCTGGACTACGCCGAGCAGCAGCGCAAGGAAGGGCGCCTGAGCCGCCGCGAGATCGTCGTCACCACTGGGTTGCGGCGCCTTCGCCCGGTGCTCTTGACCGCCATCACCACCATCCTCGGCTTGATCCCGCTTTCGACCGGCTACGAGTTCGATTTCAAACGCTTCGTTTTTTCGAGCGGTGGTGAGAGTAGTCAGTGGTGGCAGGGGATGGGAGTCGCCGTTATCTTTGGGCTGGCGTTGGCCACCTTCCTGACCTTGATTTTGGTGCCGGTGCTCTACGACTTTTGGCTGGGCTGGCGCTTGCGGCGCGACGGAGTTGACGAAAACACTGGGGAAGATGACGAGCGTGTTGCCGTCGAGCGAGATGAGAGCGACGAGGATGCTGGCGGTCTCGAGTCCGAGCCGATGACAGCCTGAATCGTTTTCAAGCGTTACCGCAGTATTGCCTGGCTCTCGATTTGCACCCGAATTGGGTGCCGCCGACAGGTGCTGGCGGCACCATGGAGATGCCAGGCAAGAAGAGAAAAAAAATTCCGGCGAGGACGGGAAAGTCTTCTACCAAAAAGAGATCCGATCGGGCCGAAAAAAGCTCGAAGGCGAAAGCACTCCTCAGCCATTTCTGGGTGAAGTGGACGGCGCTCGGTCTCGGCCTAGCGCTCCTTCTCTTCTCGATCTGGCTGTTGATGCCATTCTGGCGCCTGAGTCGCCAGTTTGCCTCGTTCACCGCCGCGGTTCCAACGCATGTCTACGCGCAACCGGTTGAAATCACGGTAGGAGAGAGAGTCGGTTCGGTCGGAGCGCTTGCCGAGCGCCTCAACTCGTGGGGGTTGCGCCAGGTTGCAACGCGGCCGCGAACCGGTTCGTTTCAAGTTGTCGACAACCGCATTGACGTAGTCACCGAACCGATCCTCGACGAACTGGGCTGGCAGGAACCGGCTGGCGTCCGCGTTGAGGTCGGCGGAGGCCGCGTCGTGGCCTTGCAGAGCAACGGCCGGGCGGTCGAGAGCGTGCGGTTGGCGTCCCCGTTGTTGGCTGTCTTGACGGGGAGCGATGGGGCGGAGCGGATTCCGATCCAAGTGGAAGATCTTCCCGACCACGTCGTGCGGGCGGTATTGGCGGCGGAAGATAGCCGCTTCTTCAGCCACTCGGGAATTTCGCCCAAAGGAATCGCCCGAGCGGCGGTCTCGAACGCCCGCGGCGATGGGCCGTTGCAGGGCGGCTCGACGTTGACTCAGCAGTTGGTCAAGAACCTGTACTTGACCCACGAGCGCACTTGGGTTCGCAAAGCGCGCGAGGCGGTGCTGGCCCTGCTGATCGATGCCGGATACGGCAAGGAGCAAATCCTTGAGGCCTATCTCAACGAGATCTACTGGGGCCGTAGCGGCGACGTCAACGTGGCTGGCATCGGAGCCGCGGCCGAGGCCTACTTCAACAAGCCCGCGGCGGAGTTGACGCTAGCCGAGGCGGCGTTGCTGGCGGGAATGATTTCTGCACCGGCGCACTACCTACCTTCGGTACATCCGGATCGATCGGTCGATCGCCGCAATTGGGTGTTACGGCGGATGGCGGAGCTGGAGTGGATCGGCGATCAGGCTGCCGATGACGCAGCTCACGAGCCCCTCGAAGCGAGGACCAGTGGCCTGCGCGGACGACGTGCGCCCTTCTTTCTCGACCGGGTTCTGGTCGAAGTTGAAGATCGCTATGAACTTGAGAATTTGTCGCAGTCCGGCTTTCAGATTCTCACCAGCTTGCAGTTGCCGGACCAGTGGGCGGCGGAGAAAAGCGTCGCCGACGGGATCAACCGCAACGACAAGCAACCACCGGAAGTTGCCCTGATTTCGATTGACGCCGAAGATGGTGCCATCCTCGCCTACGTCGGTGGCAACGACTACGGCGCTAGCCAGTTCGACCGCGTCCGCCAGTCGCGGCGCCAAGCCGGTAGTGCTTTTAAGCCGGTGGTGTTTGCGACCGCGTTCGCCCTCGGCAGCATTACCCCGGCTAGCTTGCTGGTTGACGAACCTTTGACGGTCCAGTTCGCCAGCCGCACTTGGAGTCCAGAAAATTCCAACGGTGAATACTCGGGATGGGTTTCGGCTCGCCAAGCGGTCGAACGGAGCCTCAACGTACCCACCGCGCGGTTGGGGATGCAAGTTGGGTTGGAGCAGATCGTTCAGACCGCGCGCAAGATGGGCATCGAGGCGCCTCTGAAACCCTATCCGTCGCTGTCACTGGGAGCCTTTGAGGTCTCTCCTCAGGAATTGGTAACCGTCTACGCGACCTTGGCGGCCGAAGGCGTGCGGCCGACGGCGCACGCTGTAACCAGCATTCGCGACCGTTTTGGGGTGCTCGTCGAAGGCGAACCCCTGGCGCCTCGGGAACGAGTCCTCAGTCCACAGGTGGCTTACCTCATGACCTCGCTGTTGCGCGGAGCCATGGATCGAGGAACGGGAAGGTTCGCTCGTTCGTGGGGCCTCGGCGACGATCTTGCCGGCAAGACCGGCACTAGCAATGAGCGCCGCGACAGTTGGTTCGCCGGTTACTCCCCGGAGGTCGCGACGGCGGTTTGGGTGGGTTACGACGACAACCAGGCGACGCAGTTGGGTGGGGCCCGTGCTGCGCTGCCGATCTGGACCGAGTACGCCAAGGCTACGCGTCCGGTCAACGGGTATCCATCCTTCCGCAGACCTGTTGGGATTGAGTCGGTTTGGATCGATCCGCTGACCGGACTCCTGGCAACCCCCAGTTGCCCTCACGCGCAGGCCGAAGACTTCCTCGCTTCCGACATTCCCAATGTCGTCTGTCCATTACACCGGGGCGTTTTTTCCCGCGCCATGGCCGCGCGTATCGATCCAAGACGCCTGCCGGAACAGGTCGAGATCATCGGCCACGTCGAGGGAGAGGTTCGCGACGCACCTCCACCGCGCAAGCGCCGCGGATTCTGGCGTCGTCTGCTGCGCCGGTCCAAGCGCAAGGGCGTGGACTAGGGCCTAGAAGCGGTAGCGGAACCTAACCACAACTTCGCGGGGAGGAATGAACTCGTCGCTGGTGGTGTGCAGCCCAAAGGGGTTGGTGAACCTGCTGTTGACGCCGTCGTTGTCCAACAGGTTCGACAACACAACGCCGGTGGACCAAGGTCTCGTGGCTGGCGTGCGATCGAAGGAGATGGCGACCGTGGTGTAGCCCGGAACGGTGTCGACGGCTGGGTGATTGAAAACGCGGTACTGAAACTCACCGCGATGAACGATGTCGATGCGGGAAGTCCATTGGCAGCCGCCGTCCGTTTCCTGCCTATGGATCGCGCTCAATCTTCCCAAAGCGTCGGGCAACTTGGCTGGGCGATTGCCGGCCAAGCTGGTTCGCAGTTGGCGACGGCCTTCGACCGAGCCGGGCAAAAAACGACCCACACCGGAGTTGAGAAAGTCGACAACATCGAGAACCTCGAAATCGCTGACGATCTCTCCGTCATAGGCGGATACCTGCCCCTCCAGGCGCCATGAGTCGTTTGGCGTCCAGGTTAGCTCCGCTTCAACACCGGTGATTTCAACCTTGGGAATGTTCCCGGTGCCGGCGGCAAAAGGGATCGGGTCTTCCTGAATGAACTGATAATTGTCGTAGTCGCTGTGAAACAGAGTCACCGCGCCAGCAACTCGGCCTGAGGGTCGGGCGAAGCGCCAACCCAACTCCGCCAGTAGCACTTCTTCAGGGGCAAAGACCGGTGGCACGTCTTCAGCACCCCCGACCAGCGCACCGGGGTTGAGTCCGCCGTTCTTCCATCCCGTGGAAAGCGCCGCAAAAAGTAGCCAGTGCGGTGACGGCGCCAGGTTGCCGCTGAGTTTCCAGGTCCACTGCGTGTCGCGTGTGCGTTGCTCTGACTCGATGAACCAGAACTGCGTGGTCTCGTCCAGCGCACGGTCGGACTGATAGCGACCGCCAACCACCAAGTCGAAAGTGGAGGAGAGGTGAATCGTGGTCTGAGCGTAGGCGGCACCGTCCCAACGAGTTACGGTGCGATCTTCGACGAACTCGAGGGGCGGTACGAATGGCGGCAGCGTCTCTGGAGAAGGGTTCGTCACTGACTCTTCAAATTGTGAAAACGGTGCCGGTCCCACCACCTCGACAAAGAAGTTGTCGTTGGCATGCCGAAGGTAGAAGACCCCGGCAAGCCAATCCAGGCGGTGACGCGAACCGAACAGAGTTGTCTCATGGCTGAAGGCCTGCGAATTGTTGTCCCAGACCGGCAGGACATCGAAGTTCGCAGGACCGAATCCGGTGAGATCGACGGCCACCAAGTCTTCGGTCAGCCGGTCGCCATCCACCGTCTGCCGTTTCTTGAGATGCTGCCATCCTGAAGTCGATTGCAAGAAGAGATTGCTGCTGGCGGTCCAATTAAAAGCTGCCGAGTATCGAGAACTGTCCAGGCGGAAGGTGCTGGGAAAGTCTTGGGTCAGCCGGCGGGCGTCCAAGCTGGGGTCATGGCGGTGGCGTTGTGCGGCGCCATGCTGGTCGGAGCGATAACGATATGCAGAGAGGCGCAGAGCCGATTCCGGCCCGGATGACCACTGGAGGTCGACGCGTCCGGCGAGGCTGTTTCTGTCCTCGAGCTCGAACCCGCCCAGAGTTCCGCCTTGAATCTCGGCATAGCCGGAGCGATCCAAACTGCGAAGCGAGGCGCGCAGCGCAGTTCGTTCTCCGAGTGGCGCATTGACGGCGGCTCCCAAGTCGATGCGGTCGAAGCTGCCGAAAGCCAAGTTGAGGTCGGTGGTCAGTTGCCCCAAGACCGGGGACTTGGTCACGACGTTGACGGCGCCGCCGACGGCGCTCTGGCCGAACTCCGTACCTTGTGGCCCGCGGAAGATCTCCACCCGTTCCACGGCGTCCAGATCGGTACCCAGGGCCAGGGGGTTGGCGACGTAGACGCCGTCAACGTAGAGAAGGACGCCCGGCTGGGTACTCAGATTTTGCGCCGTTTCCCAGCCGACGCCGCGAAGGGAAGCCACTCTTCCAGCGCCATCGTTCTTGCTGATCAACAAGCCCGGGACAAAGGCATTGAAGTCCTCAAGTCGGTCGATATTGGTGCTTTCGAGGTCCCGACTTGAGGCCGTGGAGACGGCGACCGGCGCCTCACTTAGAGGCGTTTGTCGTTTGTTGGAGGTGACGTAGATCTCCTCCTCGATCTGAGGCCTGTCGCCGCTTTCGTCGCCAAGGGCGGCAGCAGAGCTTGCCAAAGCCGTGAGAAGAAAAGTTGACTGAATGAAGTTGCAGCGGGACATGGTGATCGATTCAAAAAGCGACTACGCGGCCTCACGCTGCGGCGCAATTATACGCGGCGTCTTCCGTACATTTTGGCGCCATCAACAAGGCAGAAAGGGCGTTATGCTTACCGGTTGCGAGACGCCATGCAAAAACCGGATTCCAAGCACCAGACGGCATCTGCGATTCAAGTCCGTGGTGCCTCGACTCACAATCTCAAGCAGGTGGATTGCGACATCCCGCACGGCAAATTGACCGTGGTGACGGGCCTTTCCGGCGCGGGAAAGTCGTCGCTCGCCCTCGACACCGTCTATGCCGAGGCCCAGCGTCGCTTTGTCGAGTCGATGTCGACCTACGCTCGTCAATACTTGCAGCAGATGGAGCGCCCACCGGTGGACAGCATCGACGGAGTTCTGCCGGCGCTCAGTCTGACGCCGCGGGTGGCGATTCAAAGTGCGCGTTCGACCGTGGGGACGCTGTCGGAAGTCGACGACATCTTGCGCCTGCTGTTCGCACACGCCGGTCAGGTCGAGTGTAGAAACGGACATGGGCCGCTCCAGGTTTGGTCGAGACAGGCGGTGGCCGACGCTCTAGAGCAGGGATTGTCCGGACAACGATTTGTTGTCTGCGCCGACGTAGCACGTCCCGACGCAGGTGCCGACCGGGCGTTGGCGGAACTGCTGCGACTCGGATATCGCCGCCGGTGGAACGGTGAGGGCGCGGTCGAGATGACCTCGGTCGATGGATGGCCCTCTCGATTCGATCCGCTGACGCTAGTGATCGCGCGCCTGACGTCCACTGGCGATCCCCAGCGCATCGCCGAAGCAGTCTCGGAAGCGGCGCGGTTGGCGGAAGGGCGTCTGCGCGTCTTTGGTGATCGAGACTTGGCCTGGAACCTGAACGCCCGGAATGGGCTTGTCTGCCCGCAATGCGACGACGTCGCGCCAGGCCCGAGCCCAGCCTTGTTTTCGTTTCATTCGCCTTTGGGTGCCTGTGCGACTTGCCGCGGCTTTGGGCGAGTCCAGGGAATCGACCCCGATTTGGTCATTCCCGATCCCAGCCGCACCCTGGCCGAAAATCCCTTTGCCCCGTGGCAGACCCCCAAATACTCACGCCACCACGCGCGTTTGATGACCGCGGCTGAGGAACAGGGCATCGGCACCGCGACCGCGTGGCAGGATCTTGATCCTGAGATTCAGGAATGGGTGTGGAGCGGTTCCGGAGGCTTCGTCAATCTCAACAAGTTCTTTGCCCGCCTCGAGCGCAAGAACTACCGCGTCCACGCGCGGGTCTTCATGGCGCGGTTTCGCTCCTACGATCGATGCCCGGATTGCGCGGGAGGGCGTCTCACGGAAGAAGCCTTGCGATTTCAGATCGGTGGATGCTCGATCGCCGACCTGGCAGATCTCCCCCTCGCGACTTTGCTGGAGTGGCTGCGCGAGCGCTCCTGGAGTGAGGCGGAGCTCGCTCGAGTCTCAACCGCGACCGCGGACCTCGAGAGGCGCATCGAGACCTTGTGTCGGGTTGGACTCGACTACCTGCACTTGGGACGCCGCGCGCGCACGCTGTCCGGCGGGGAAGTACAACGAGTGCAACTGGCGGCGGCGTTGGGTTCCGGCCTCACGTCGACGCTCTATGTCATCGACGAGCCCACCGTCGGGCTGCACGCTAGAGACAGCCACCGACTGCTCGAGATCCTCGGCAGCCTCACCCAACAGGGCAACACCGTGGTCGTGGTCGAACACGATCCCGTCCTCATCCTCGGCGCCGATCACGTTTTGGACCTGGGCCCTGGGGCAGGAGAGCACGGCGGCCAGATTCTGGCTGCGGGCACGGTCGACGAGATTCTGCGTTCGTCCAAGTCGGTAACGGGAAGGTTCTTGTCGCGGTCGAGTGAGCGGCGCAACTGGAAAAAGCACTCCCAGCGTCGCAGCCGCGAGTTGGGGCCGGTGCGCAAGCGCCGCAAGCACCGTCTGCCCAAAGGCGCTGAAGTCGCCATCGAAGGCGCCAGCGAACACAACCTCAAAGACCTCACTGTCAACTTTCCAACTGCCTCCTTGGTGGGAGTTGCCGGAGCGTCGGGGTCGGGCAAGTCGACCCTCATTGCCGACACCCTCTACGGCAATGCGGCGCGCCACTTTGGAGTGGTTGTCGCGGCGGGAAGATGCGAACGCATTCTCGGATTGGAGCACTTTTCAGGAGTCGAGTTGGTCGATCAACGGCCGATCGGCAGATCGACCCGATCCAACCCCGTGACTTACATCAAGGCCTACGATGGGATTCGGCGGCTGTTCGCTTCGACTCCACAGGCGGTCAAGCTGGACATCAAACCCGGAGCTTTTTCTTTCAACGTTGACGGCGGGCGGTGTCCAGATTGCAAAGGCAGCGGCACTGTCGAGGTCGACATGCAGTTCATGGCGCCGATACAGGTGAGCTGCGACGCCTGCGGCGGCCGCAGGTTCCAGGAAAGAGTGCTGTCGGTGCGCTGGCGCGGCCGCAATATCGACGAGGTGCTCGACCTCACCGTCGACGCGGCGCTGGAATTGTTCGCTGACTCGAAAGCGATCGTCAACCGATTGACCCTGCTGGCCGACGCCGGGTTGGGCTACCTGCGTCTGGGCCAGCCAACCTCGACGCTGTCCGGCGGCGAAAGTCAGCGTCTCAAGTTGGCGTCGATGCTACGGGCGTCCAAAGAAGGACCGCGGCTGCTCATCTTCGACGAGCCCACCACTGGGCTGCACCTGGCCGATATCGACGTCTTGATCACCACCTTGCGGCGGCTGACGGAATACGGACACACCGTGGTGGTCGTCGAGCACAGTTTGGAATTCCTCGCCCGCACCGACTGGATTGTCGATTTGGGTCCTGGCGGAGGCCCGCGAGGAGGGGAACTGCTGTTTTGCGGGCCGCTGGAGGAGTACGTCGCGACCGCCGACACGCCCACTTCTCGCCTGTTGTTGAGCGACCTCTAAGTCGCCCCAGCCCAAGTAGTCCCAACTATAGGTAGCCCCCACCTAGCAGCCCCAACCTAAGTAGCCCAGAGAGATAGGATTCGACTCGATGCAAGCGATGCGAGTTCTCGACGGCCTAGCCGGAGTGGTGTTGGGCGGAACCCTACTGGTCGCCGGCGTGCTCAAAGCCCTGGATCCGCTCGCGTTTGCGCAGCAAATTACCAGCGAGGGCCTCGCGATCGTATTGCCGGCGATGGTGCTCGCGGTCCTCATGATTGCGGTTGAAGTCGGACTCGGGTTGGCCCTGATCCTCGGACTGCGCAGTCGCTGGCTGTTGCTGGTGACCACCGCTTTGGTCGGGTTTTTCCTTTTTCTGACCGGTCGCACCTACTGGCTGTGGAGTCGTGGCGAGCTGACGGACCCTGAGTCCTGTGGCTGTTTTGGCGCCCTTGTCGAACGCACCCCAGCCGAGGCCTTTTGGGGCGACACTCTACTCATGGTGCCCGCTCTCGCAGTTCTGTGGTTCGTCTACAGCCGCCGCAGGCAAGATCCGGTCGCCAAATGGCGGGCAGCGACGCCCGTCGCCACAGGAGCGGCCGGTCTGGTCTTCGCGTCGTTTGCTCCAGATCTGCCGCTGGATGACATCGCCACAAGGCTCCGGCCCGGAACCGCACTTGCCGATCTCTGTGCCGGTGGCACCGCGCCCAGCAAACGCGCCTGTTTTGAGCTACTGGTGCCGGAGTTGGCCGCGGGCGAACACTGGGTCGTGATGTCGGACCTTGAGAACCAAGACCTGCAGCCCCAGTTGGAGGGGCTCAACCAAGCCTCGCTTGCCGGTAAGAGCGTTTGGCTGCTCACACCCGATGAAGAAGAGGCCATCTTGCAGTTCCAGTGGACGGCGGGGCCGGCCTACCAGGTACGAGAAGTGCCGGCTGCTTTGATGAGACCGTTCTACCGCGCCTTGCCGCGGAGCTTCCACATTGCCGACGGAGTCGTCACCGACACGGTCTCCGGAGTCTGGGTGGGTAACTAGCTGGGTGGGTAACTAGACGGTTAGCGGCAGGAGTGAGATCCGGCGAGGATTTTGCAAAAACAGTTTTTATCGAGGCGATAGACTGCCTCAGACCGTTCGGCGAGGCGGCTGCCGATTCCCGCCGACCGAGAATTTCGGCAAGTTTGGCTTCAGAAGGATCATCGATGCGCACGAGAACGACTTTCACTGCACTGACTTTGACCGCACTGGCGGCCGGACTCTTGTTGGTCGGCGCCGCGTCCGCCCAGCCTGGGTTCCGCCCCGACTCGACCTGGATCCTGGAGGTAGATGACGCGACCGTGGACGCCGAGATTTACCGCGCTCAATCGCCAGCCGCCATGTTGATCATGAGCGACGGACTGCCAGAGCCGGTCATGCTCACACTCGGTGCGGGCTCGGTGAACGGAGTCCAACTGATGAAACTAGCCCGCCAGGGTGACGGCTCGGTCAACGTCTTGGCCAATCCTTTTACCAACTCCTACGGCACTTATCAGGTAGATGGGGCCGGAGTGACATTCTCGGTGGCAGGCAGGCGCGTCGAGGTGCTGCCCAAGCCTCCGCTGACCGGCTTTCAACAGGCCGCCGACTTGGTGGCCCATGACGCGAGTTACGGTGAACTGCGAGACGCCTACCAGCCGACGGTTGACGGCATCGCGCGCCTTTCGGCTGCCCCGGACACGACGATTCGAATCTTCTTCGGCAGTTGGTGCCCGGCCTGCGGCCAGCTCGTGCCCCGTGTATTGAAAGTTGAGGAAGCTCTCGGAGACGGTTCTCCGGTCCAGTTTGAGTACTACGGGCTACCGCGAGGATTTGTGGGAGACGTCGAGGCGTCCAAATACGACGTCAGCAGCGTGCCGACTGCGGTGGTTCTGCGCGACGGTCAGATGATCGCAAAACTCGGCACCGAGTTGGCGCAGCCTGAGACGGCGCTGGCAGGCGCTATGGGCCGTTAATTCATCATCCCAGGACATCGAAAGCACGAGCTCCGTCTACGAGCGCAAGTGCTTGTGGGCTGCGGCGGCAGCCCAGGGCGCGGACCCACCGTGGAGGTCGACACCTGGATGGGTGCCGGGGCCACACAAGTAGAGCCCGGCAATAGGGGTTTCCGTTCGCGCACATGAGGCATCCGGCCTCAAGAACAACAACTGATCCAAAGCCCACTCACCGCTTTCGAGGTGGCCGCCGGGGAGATGGTAGTCCTCGGCAATGCGCTCTGGCGTGAAGGTAGCGGTAGCCACGATTTGCTCCCCGGACTCAGGCCAACAGTCGGTGATCGCTTGGACCGCGATCTCTTCGAGCCTGGCGTCTTCGACTGACGAGCCGCATCCGTGCACGTGCACCAGGGCCACCGAGCCCCCTTCGGGCGCGAGCCGCGAGTCGCAGGAACTTGGGAAAGAGATCTCCAGGTGTGGCCGATCGGCGATGTCGCCATGTTTGCCGACATCGGTGTGCTCTTCCAGATCGTGCAGTGAGTTCCAGCCAGCCTGAAAGATCGCGCCAGGGACGCTGAGGGTCTGTTGAGGTCGGGAGTCGAGGGCCAAAGCCACCACGCCAGTTCGCCCTCGGCTGCGGAACGCGCGCAGTGAGTCGGCGACATCGACTGGCAAGTTTTGGGGCGCGATGAGATCCAGTAGTGTGCGTTGCGGCGCGACGGAACTGATGATGGCATCGCAGGTGAGGTCCTCTCCTTCGGCCAGCTCTAGCCTCCAGTTGGTGTCTTTTTGAGGGGGGTCGATGCGGACTAGCGCTTCTCCTGGGCGGATTTCCACTCCCTTGTCGCGCAGGATCCGAGCTAGAAAATCGATCAGTTGCGCCAGGCCGTTGACGGCTCGTGCGCCCGTGGTGCTGTGGCGCAGGAGGCACTGCAACCCGGTTCCGGTCGCGAACGGACCCACCGGAGACCCTTCGATTCCTGGCCCCGCTAGCGAGGCGGCCACCGGGCCGTCGTCCATGCTTTCCAGCAGCCAATCGGCCAGCGCTTCGGTCCCGATACGCAGGAGGCGGCGCATGCGGCGCTTTCCCAGTCGGCGCGTGGCCAGCCCAGCGCCGGCGACTGCCAGCCAGTCACGCCGGGGGTCGAGTGGGGGAGCCGGTTTGGCGACCAAGCGTTGCGCCCAAGGCAGAAGTTCCTCTAGTTGACTCCTCCACGCTTGCGCTTGGGGAGTGTCGATGGCGCAAGTCCAACCTTCGGGAGTCGCGACCAGGGTTGGCGAGGAAGCGGCGAACTGCTCCCTGGGAACATGGATGTGGCGCAGCAGATCGCCGCGGAGCCGGCCGCGATCGAGCAGCAACGGACTTCGGTATCCGGAAGCGATCTCGATCGGTGCGGCCGGACCACCGATGCGTTCACCTTCCTCGACGAGAGTCACCTGGTAGCCCCGATCTGCCATCAAATGGGCGGCGACGAGCCCATCGATACCCGAACCGAGAATGGCTACGTGTTTGCACCTCATAACGACTTTTTCTTCATCACCGCCAAGGCACAGAGGGCACCGGGCGCACCCATGATGCCGCCGCCGGGATGCGTCCCGGAGCCACACATCCACAGGCCGCGTACGGGAGAGCGGTAATGTGCCCACCCCGCCACTGGACGTTGAAACGCGAGTTGCTCCAAGGACAGCTCACCGTGGAAGATGTTTCCTTCGGTCAGCCCGTAGTCCTGTTCGAGGTCCCATGGGGTGAGCACCTGGCGATGGAGGATCAAAGATTTGAGATTGGGAATGTACTCAGAGAGGGTATCGACGACCACGTCGCCGAAGGCCTCTCGGTGCCGCGGCCATTCGTCCGGCCCGTCGGCGAGATGGTAGGGAGCGTACTGCACAAAGATCGACATGATGTGCTTGCCGGTCGGAGCTACGCCCGGGTCGGTCAGCGAGGGAATGACAATGTCCATGAAGGGCCGTTGCGAGAACCTGCCTCGCTTGGCATCCTCAAAGGCCCTCTCGAGGTACTCGACACTCGGTGCGATGGTGATGTCGCCGCGCAGGTGTCGGCCGACTCCCGGTCGGCAAGCGAACTCCGGTAGACCATCCAGCGCCAGGTTGACCTTGCCCGAGCTACCCCGCAACTTGAACGCCTTGAGACCGGCGGCGAAGTCGGAATCCAGATGTTCTTCGCCGACCATGGCGAAAAATGTTCGCCGCGGTTCGGCTCCCGAGATGACCACTTTGGCCTTAATCTCGTCGCCATTCTCAAGCACCACGCCGGTCGCTTTCCCCGAGCGGACCTGGATCTTGTCGACCGCGGCGTCGACCACGATCTCGGCGCCGTGCGCCTTGGCCGACAGGGCAATCGCATCGGCCACCGCTCCAGTGCCTCCTCTCGGGATCCCCCAGGCGCGGTAGGCGCCGTCGATGTCGCCCATGTAGTGGTGCAAGAGGACGTAAGCGGTCCCTGGCGAGCGCACCCCGAGGAAGGTGCCGATGATTCCGGATACCGACATCGGGGCGATGAGACGCTCGTCGCTGAAGTAGCGTTGCAGAAAGTCGACCGCGCTCATGGTCGAAATGCGGTAGAGCGTCTCACTGACGTCGGACACCCCGAGACCGAGGCGAGTCAGCCGCCGCAGGTTGCCCGGCCTCATCGACAGCGGGTCGGGAGCGGGTTCATCGACCAGCGAACGAATGCGCCGCCCCAACTCGCTCATTTCACGTCCAAACTGGGGATACGCCTCGGCGTCGGCGGGGGAGAACTGGGCGATCGCTCTGCGCGTGCGTTCGGAATCGGCGTCGCGCAGCAAGTAGCTGCCGTCCGGGAAGGGTGTGAAAGTCTCATCGAGGGGAAAGATTTGGTAACCGAACCGCGGCAGATCGAGATGACGGACGATCCAAGGCCGCATCAGGCTGACCACGTAAGAACAGGCTGAATAGGTGAAACCCGGGTGGACTTCTTCGCTGGCGGTGACGCCGCCAATGCGCGGCCGCTGTTCTACCACCAGAACCCGCCGCCCGGCTTTGGCCAAGAATGCGGCGCAGGTGAGGCCGTTGTGGCCGGCGCCGATGACGATGGCGTCATAGCGGCCCTGCGACGTCGATCTCGGGCTTTCCATGGCACTAGACCATTGAGGGCGTTGGTAGGTCACGGTTTAGCCCCACTGGTCAGGTGGCTGCCAGTCTTGTGGCTGGGGTTGTAGAACGGAAGAGCGGTCACCGTTGCCGGGACTTTGCGCCGGTCATAATCGACCGTGTGTTCGACCTGCAACTGAGTTCCAGGCTCCGAATACGGCGGATTAACCGAGGCCAGCGCCAGCGATCGTTTGAGCAGCGGTGACCAGGTGTGGCTGGTGATCTGCCCGACCTGCCGGCCCGCCGAGTTGTAGATCGGCAGAGGTTCGCGCGATGCAGCGGTGGGCAGGTGCGGTGGCAGGTCGTACTCGGCGTAAAGATCGACCAAAGACGAAAAGTCCAGGGTCAGGCCGACCAGGCGAAGCCGGGGTTTGGAGCGCAATTTGAGCAGCGCTTCCCGCCCGACGAAAGGACCTCGGTCGAAGTTGACCATCCAGTCCCAGCCCAATTCGAAAGGAGTCGAAAGTTGGTCTTTGCGCACCTCCTCGTGAGCGCCGCGGTAGTCGATCCCGTGCAATAAATATCCAGCCTCAACGCGACTGATATCGAGGGCGTCGAGTCCGGCCGGCTGCAGGCCGTGTTTCTCGCCGACTTCTGCCAGGCGGTCCCAAAGATCCAGCGCGCGTTCGGCATCGACCCAGATTTCATACCCCAGGTCCCCGGTGAAACCGGTGCGCGTCACCCAGCCGCGCAGGTCACCGCGCTCGAAGCCCCGCGCTTCAAAACGGCTGGCGGTGAAATATTTGATCGCGTTCAGTTCCTCGCCCAGCGCGCCCGCGACGACGGCTCGAGATTCGGGGCCTTGAACCGCCACCGCCGCCAGATCTTCGCTGCGGTCGCGAATTTGGACGTAGCGTCCGTGGGCCATCTTGTGCAGCCAGTACAGACTGGGCTCCGCCGCGGTCAAACGAAAGCGGTGCTTACTGAGCCGAGTGACCGTGCCATCGTCGATGACCATTCCGGAGTCGTCGCACCAGCAGGTGTAGCCCACCCGTCCAACACGCAAGCGCGCGACATTGCGCGTCGCCATCATCGCCAGCGTTGCCGCCGCGTCGGGTCCTTCGAGGTCGTATTTGTAGAGTGGCGAAACGTCGATCATTCCCGCCGTGTGGCGCAACGCGAAGTATTCGCGTTCAACGTTGACATCGTAGGCGCAGACCGCGACTCGCCCCGCCCAGTCCTTGAATCGATAGGTATCGCACAGGTCGAACGTGCGCAGATGAAAAGGGCTGGGAATGGGCATCGACGAGAAGTCGGAACGGTCGAGGCGGGCAGGACTTTAGCATGCGGCGAGGCCAGCCTACGCCCCGTGCTACTATTCGAGAATCGAATTATCGAGACGTGTAAATGTACACGACTCATGGCACCAATAGGAGGGCCAAAAACAAGTGAAAGCGATAATTGTCGGATTACTGGCGAGTACTTTGCTGAGTAGTCCCGTTCTGGCTGACGGAGAAATCGCTGACTACGAAGAGTTGACGGTTTCTCGCATGTATGCGGTTCAGAGGCACGGATCCTCCAGCCTTTTTCGGCTTCAATCGACCCAAGAAGTCGAACGAAGGACTCTGAAAAGCATAATCGCCCGACCGTTAGAGGTGGTCGTCGAAGGGCCAACCGACGACCTGGTTCTTTACGTCTTCAGTGAAATTCCGGCCCTGGTTGGTGAGGATTTCGGTGTAAAGAGTGCGCGTAAGGTAGTGCTTAGTGGCTCCGGGGGAGAGCACTTCCTGATGGGTGCTTTGGTCTTATTTGATGGCGCGGTCAACGTCGAGAATGAGGAACGGCTGAATCTAAAAGGTGTGAAACTCATAGATGGCATCTTCATTCCAGTTGGTCTGGCTGCGACGCGAGAAGCGATCGACGAGGCTTTCGCGATCTACACAGCGCTTGAGAGTGGGTACCGGCCTCCCGAGAGCCCATTACCATGGGAAGAACACGCCCCTGATCCGGAAGAACTTGAAGAAGATTCGTCAAACCTGGAATCAGATACGAACTGGCACTATTACTTCGAATGCAAACACGCCTACAGCGATGAACGTGCGAGGCTGGAGGATAGATGTGAAGAAAGAGCCCACGACTGTACCCTAGACAATCTGACGAGCGACCGCCTCCAGGACTACTTAGATTGCTACGGATCGCTCAAGGAGCCTCTTAGTTGTTTGGGGCTCTCATGGCTCGAAGGACTTAAGGGCGCGATAAAGTGTTCGAGCCAATACGCTACGTGCATGAACAACGTCTACGCGTGGTATCTAGACTGTCTAGAAACAGTTTGCCTTACAGGTGCCCGCAGCCACGACTAAGTGACGTGAGCCGGGCGAAACCCGCCCAACAGTCTCGCCGCTAAGCCGTCCCAATCTTTCCGCTATTCAAAAGACCAGCGTCGGTAACACCGCACATTCCGAAAAAATGCGGAGTGTTAGAAGGTTTGCTGACCACACAAGACTTCCTAGTTGAGTTGCTGGGCCACCCAATCGAATCCAGCTCGATGAAGGCGGCCGGTTTCGGCCGCGTGACGAATCCCGACTCGCTGGGCGATTACCTCGATCTGTACAAGCGACGAAGGAGCTGTGGCAAGGGACTGAATCTGGCCGGCAAAGGGCTGAAGTAGAGCTTCGAGTTCTGCGAGACTGCGATCGCCATAGACCGCCAGGCATCGGCCTCCGGGTCCGGGCGAAACTTCTTGAGTCGTTGACTCCACAACCAATCCCGTGTCTAGCGGTGTGCTGGACACCGCTCGCCCGGAAGCCACGGCCTCGTCACGCATCTGCCGCAGCATCGCTAGGGTGGAGAGGTGTGTCTCGGCCGGCCAAGTCTCGGCGGCCTCGGCGAGAGCCGAGCCCAGCATCTCGACCAATCCGCTGGCGGGTGCGTTGCTGACCACGACACTGGGACTGAGGCAGCCGCGCTGTTCAAAGAGCGCGGTGTCACGGGCGATGAGCGCGAGCGTGTCGGGGCGGATATCCCTTTCGTCCAGATAAACGACCGACCATCCGCTGCCCTGTTGCGATACCCGATCGTAGCCTCGACCGATGGCTTCGACCGACTCGTCATCGCCGTAGGCGACCACTCGATCCAGTCCGTTACGCACAGCGGCGGTAACGGAATCTGCGTTGCCAGCGGCGTGGTCCCACGGGCAGACCGCGACCGCGTTCGCCCAATTGGCGTCGACTTCGCCCAGGATCTGCGCCAAAAGCGGCGCGCTCCACGGTTCGCGACGTGACGGCCGGCAGAGAACCGCAGAGCCGCTGGCCAGCAAGACGGGTAAAGATTGAGCCGCCAATCCAGGGATGTTGGAGGCCAACACGACTAGAGTGACGTCCTCCGCTGGCTCCTTATCGTTCCGGAGCGTATTGAGGTGATCCACGGAGTCTCGGAGCCCGCCAAAGAGTTCCTCCCAACTGGCGGCGAGGGTCTTGGGATGAATACGGCATTGGGTCGCGAACTCGTCGAGGTGGTCCACGAGCGAGCTGTGATAGCGACATAGGACCTCGGTCCAATCTGGGGTGATGCGGGTCCGAAGCCCATCCGCGGCCGTTTTGAGATGTTCGCAAACAACGGTTGCTCCCGCCGGAGTCAGTTGGCCCCTGCCATCGAACCCCTCGACCTGGATTGACCAGGGCAAAAAGGAGACTGGAAAAGAATCTCCCAGTGACATACCGGACTCGTCACTAATCACTAATCACTGGCCACTAACCACTGACTCCGACAGGCTTTCCGTCAACAGGGAACAGCCGCGCAACTCAGCTTCACCGGCGCGTCCCTCGAGGCGAACGCCGCCATCCACCGCAACCCCCAGGTCTTGGGTGAGGATGTGTAGCGAAGAGCTGAGATTGGCGAGGTCGAGGACGGAGATCAAGCCGGGGTCACCCTCGACCATCTCGTTCAAAGTTGCAGGATCGAGAACGCGGACGCGCACCCAGTGCGGCGGCCGGTAGATGGGAGATGCCGATTCGCTCCCGCTGTTGGGCAGCGCATAGAGCTGGCTCGTCAACTCGGTCATCCCGTATTCGGCAACCAGGCACTCCGCTGGAAGCCCTAAGTAGGTCTGGACTCTTTCGCCGAGACCTCCCAAGTCGACCGTTCCGGACTCGGTCTTGGCCCCTCCGGTATGCAAAACACGGCTGCCGGGAGGGAGGCGCAGGCGGAGGCCGAATCGCTCCAGTCGCGTGAGCGCTCGATCCAGAGACAGAGTTGTCGTGAGAACCATCACCGGGAGCGGGGAGCGTTGGCTGGTGGCCAGCCACGAGCGCAAAACCTGCGCGTCGAGGCCACGGTCGGACCACGCGTAGGCCGATCGTTGATCGCCAAACTCGGCCACCACCTGTTCGATCATGAAGGCGAGGCTGGAGTGAGGAGCTTGACGGCGGTCCGGGATCAGCGACAGCATCGGCAGACGCGGAAAGCCGGCGGGCAACACCGCAGGAAAAGCCGAGCGAACCGTCTGTCGGTAAAGGTCCAAGAAGCTGTGCCGATGCAGGCTTTGCTTTCCAGTTGTGCCGCTGCTGCGGAATTCGATGGATTCGGGTTCGGGGTCTTCGGACGAGAACAGCGGTTCCACGTCTTGGAAGGCTTTGGTGTTCTTGAAGGCCAGGGTTGGCAGGGCAGGAATGCGACGCCAGTCGTCGAACCGCTGCAATCCGCTCTCTTGCCACAACCGTCTTAGCGCCGGCGTGCGTTCCGCCTGCCAGGTCGCCGCGGCACAGGCGAGGCCGTTGAAATCCTCGCTTTTAGGATCGTCGATGAAGGCCGCGACGCGCTGCGTGAGAGATGCAGAATCGATCACCGCGGCATTCTAGTGGGTAGTGGGTAGTGGCAGGTGGCGGGTGACGAGTGACCGGTGACAGGTGACGCGTGGCAGCGAAGGAGCGGGAGAAGGGCGTTGTCCCCTCCTCTATAATGCGCGCGGCATGCAGAACCTCCTGGCAACTTGGAGCCGAACATGAGCGAGGCCTTTCCTTACGGCAAGAAAATCGAGGTCGACAAGGCACCACGCGCCAAGGCACCCAAACAGGTCGCCGTCATCGATCAAACCGGTTGCACCGGCTGCGAAGCCTGCATCGCTTTCTGTCCGGTCGATTGCATCGAGATTGTGCCGGGAATCGAGCACGCCGATTTCATGAAATTGGTCGAAGTAGACCTCGAACGCTGCATCGGTTGCCAGCTCTGCGCGCGTTACTGCCCCTGGGAGACCATCGATATGTGGTCCTACGAGGAGGGCATCGAGGTTGCGCCGGCGCTGACCGTTCGGTCCCTCATCTACGAGTACGCTCCGGACACCATGCACGAAGCGGCGGACGCCCGTGTCGGACCCTGAGTCCAAGCGACCTTCCGCAGCCGAGCCGCTCGACGAGACCTTTGAAGCGGCCCTCAAGGAAACTGTCCAGAAAGTTGTTCGCGAGCATCGGCTGAGCGGCAATCAGATCCTGCGCCTGTCCTCGGAACTCCAACGCCTCGGCGTGCATCGCCTGATCGAAGAGCGTCTCAATCAGGACCGGCGCTCCGGCTGAGTCGTGCCCGAGCCAGTTGAACTCGTCACCCTGATCGCGGGTGGCCTTGCGGCCGGATGGGTCGGGGGAATCTTGGGCATCGGCGGGGGTGTGGTCATGGTACCGATCCTCCACCTGATCTTTGCCCTGCCGTTACAGACCGCTGTGGGAACCAGCCTGCTGGTGATAACCGGGACTTCAACCTCTGCCAGCCTCGGCTACCTGCGCGATCGTCTCATTGATGTCGATTGGGCGGTCAAGCTGGGCATTGGAGCTTTGGTTGGAGCAATCGTCGCCAGCCGTACAGCGGCCTATCTGAATGAGCGCACCGTCGCGGTGCTGTTTTCTCTGGCGCTGGTCGCGGTCGCGGTGAGGATGCTCTTGCCCAAACGAAAAAGGAACACCGTTAAAGACGATTCCGAAACTCGCCGACCGGTGGCGGCGCTGGCATCGATGCCGCTGGCTGGCGCTGCCGCGGGTCTCCTGGGGGTTGGTGGGGGCATCGTGCAAGTGCCCGTCATCCGCCTGCTACTGGCCCGACCGATGAAAGTCGCAGTGGCGACCAGCACGCTGATGGTGGGCTGGACTGCGGGCGTGGCTGCCGTCGCCTATCTGTACCGCGGTCAGGTCGATCTATCGTCAGTGCCTTGGCTACTAGCTGGGGTGATTGTTGGCGCCGGAGTCGCCCCGTGGACTCTACGGCACTTGCGGGGGCGCTGGCTAGAGATCGGCTTCGCGATGGTGTCGCTTTACACCGCGTGGAGGATGGTGCATGGCTGATCGGGAAGGGAAAACGCCACGCTTGCAGACCGCGTTCCGGATCCAGCGGCTCTTGCTTTGGGTATGCGCTCTCGGCCTGGCATTGTCGGTCGGCGAGGCCGGCTTCGACTGGAAACACAGCTTGCCACTGTGGCTGCTCTTGGCTTCGCCATGGATGGTTCTTGCCGCCGCGCTGGTGATGCCAACGCTGGATCGGCTCAGGAGCCGCTCCAAAAGTGATCTGGCCTGGGTGGTTGGGTTGGTCACGGTCGCAGCGCTGGCCCTAATCCCTTTACTCTAGGTCCCAATACTTTTAGGTGTGTTGTTCTACGTGGTCTGGTGCCAGGTTCTTCGCTCGCGGGTTCGTCCACCCACCTGCGCAGGCGCGATTCCCACCAATCCCACTCCAGCCGAGCCTTCGGGGTTCCGTGGGTCACTGCGGTCGCTTTCGACCACAGCAACATCAAGGCGCCGCACACGATCCCCGCTTCCTCAAGGCAATCCCACATCGGGTCGGTGACTTTCTGTCCGAGGTGAAATTCGAGGCGATGACGATAGTGAGCCAGGACCTCCTCTTTGCTCTGCGTCAATCGCGTCGCGTTGACCGCCAAATACCACCCAATGTCAAAGGTACACGGCGCATAGCCGGTAAACGCCCAGTCGATCGCGCACAGCCTTCGGCTCTGGAAGACGGCAAAGTTGGCGATCTTCGTATCCCCGTGCACCAACGTCCGCGGGAGGTCCGCCCAAGCGGCGGCAAGTTCGATGGCAGGTCGATGAATGGCATCCAAAACCGGCGGTGGCAGGAGGTCCTTTGCCGCTCGCCAGCCACGGCGAACCGCCTCGTCGACGCCCCGTGCCGATCCACCTCTTTGGTCTTGCTGGTCATGACCGCGCGGCCCCATGATGTGGAGGAAGTCTGCGGGCGTGTGTAGCCAAGCCAACCGGCTGATGTCTTTGTCGTTCCAGAAGGTGGCGTGCATCCGCGCCAGAGTGTCGAGAATGAGGGCTTCGACGTTCTCTGGCAATGGAGTGCGTTCGTCCGGCAGCAGCGATTCCGAGACATCATCCATGAGGAGGGCGAAGCGGCCTGGCTCGCTGGCGACGAGGCGATAGGGCAGCTCGAAGATCTGGTGCAAGGGCTTGAGTCCGGAGCGATGAGAACTGCTGCTTCTCGGCCCACCTCATCTCCTGTTCGCTTGGAAAACCAATCTTTGGCCAACACGGTTTGTTTGACGATGAACTGCTCGCTTTGACCGGCCGCATTCAAGCCGGTCGCGCGGAAGAAGCGTGAGCCGGAGTACCCCAACGTTTGCAATGCCTCGATGCGCAGTTCGGCGTCGAGATAGGAGCGAAGAGCTTCTGAATCGGTGAGGGCGTCTACCGAGTTGACGACTTGCAGGCGGTTACTCATGCGGGTCGAGAAAAGCTCTCAGAGCCAGAGTTCATCAACAGTATCGTGAACCTGCTGGAGGTTGCCAAAGAAATCTATTTACGGAAAACCAACCTTTCCATTTCGACGTACATATAGGCGGAAGTAGGAAATAACCACGCGCTGCTCCTGCTTCCCCTCCTCCTTTGCAAAGCCCGGCTCGCAAGAGCCGGGCTTTCTTTAGTTTTGATGGCGAAGGAAAACTTCTGCGTCGAATAGCGGCACGAAGCTCTAACTTTCGCTGTGGTACATTTTTCGTGACCCAGAACGGGATTGGTGTGAATGGGTGGCGGGTGTGGGTTGCCTGAGTGGTGGCTCTCGTTTCGTGGAGAGACGAATTCACGATTGATGAAATGGAACTGAGAGTGTGTTGGACTCCCTGATTGAAATCGTCCAACGTTGGCTGCCTTCGGGGTTGGTTGGCGCGGTGGCTGTATTAGCTCTCACTCTATTGCTGCTATTCTTGGCCCAAGTCGCGACCGGGTTTGCACGCCAAAGCGGGGCTGAGATGAGGGCCAGCCGCAGGGCACGGAGATTCGCGGGCGCCGCATTAGCCGCACTCTCGGTTTTCGTGGTGGGGACCTTGGCTTGGAATCGGATCCATGGAGAGCAGCCGGAAAGATCCGACCAACCGAACGGGGTAAGCCTCAACGAAGGGGTAAGCGAAGCGACAGAAAATCGACCGAATGGTGCGACGCGTGAACCGTCGGACGGCTCGTTCAAAGGATCGACGCATACTGCGGCTACTGGAGACTCGCAACCGGTCACACAGTCACTGAGTACGGAGTTTGCTACGCAAGGTCCCCGCGGACCTGAAGTTCAAGGCCAGCGGGAAAACTTCGACGGCGGAGGGCCCGCTCCTGCAAGCCCGAGACTGGTCCTCGCTTTCGACGACAGAAACTTGGAAATGTTGACGCGCCGGGAGTTGCGTTCGCGGGGAATTGCAGTCGAACGCGTTGGCCTGGCGGACGAAGCGTTTCACGGCTCGCGTTTCGAACGGCTGGTACGAGGAGACCGCCTCTCACTGGACCGCGAAGGGATCTGCGACCACTGCCGGACCCTGATCGCAAGAAGTTACCCGGCGGTCTTCGATAGTGTCGAAATGCGCGCAGGATTGCGTTCGGCGAGCGTCCGGGTCTCAGGTACTTACATCGACGAGGACCGCAACGTCGAACCGTTCGAGTTCGATGTCAAAGGAACGGGAAGCTCCCATAGAGCGGCCCGCGAACACGCAGTAAGTAGAATTCCCAAAGAGTTCCTGCGTAATACGTCTATTCTCGATGAGTCGGAGGTCAACCCGTGAAGAAACAAATCGCAGCTATGAGCCTAGCTCTACTGGCGATGTCGCCCGTTTCCGCATATGAGAACGAAGTCCAAGCGCTGGCCGAGAAACTAGCGGGCTATCTCAGCCAGGATCGGACAACAACTACCGTCGCGGTGGTCGAATTCCGCGATCTAGAAGGAGGTACTACTGGGCTTGGCAGGTTTCTCGCTGACCAATTCTCGGTTCATTTAGTGAACTCGCCAGGTTTCGAACTCTTCAATCGCTCCAAGCTCGCCAGACTCATCGATGAAATTCGACTCTCTGACGAAGGCTTAGTCTCGCCGGAATCGGCCAAACGTTTGGAGCTTGAAGGCGTTGAAGTGCTTGTTACCGGAACGGTTACTGAGTTGGGGAACGCAGCACAACTCTCAGTAGCGGCGCTGAGGACCTCAACCGGCCGTGTTGTCGCCGCGGTAACTGGCAAGATCTCTTTGAGCGGAGACCTACAGGTTCTCGCCGGCAGACGGATTTACGAAAGTCGGAACTCCGGCACTGAGAACTCATCGAGTACCCAGTTGGTTCTGCCGGGCGCCGAGCAAATCGGGCCCTTTACGATCACCATTCGCGACCTCAAAGTCCATAGCCGAACTGACACCTCCAGTCGGAGGGGGCAAGCCGTGGGCAGCAAGACGACGCTTTCGGCCACGTTTGAGATCCAAAACACGTCGGATCGCGACTACCTGGTCGGACTCGCCCATATCGAGCAAGGAACGACGGCAACTGACAACCTGTCGCATTTTTGTGGCCATGTCGGTGGTCTGGAGCCGGTGAAAAGGTGGGGGTATGACAATGACCGTGCACTTTCGCTCTCGGCTAACGGCAAGAACCAATTAACAATTCTTTTTGGGTGCGAAGGTGTTGATATTAATGATATTGGAGATCGGTTCACAGTCACTTGGGCGATCGCAGCCCAAGATGTAGACACCGAGGCGACAGGTAACTACGCAGTCAGTTTCCGTGACATCGTGGCCAAGCGCTAGTACTCAAAGCTGCTCCGACTCCAGGTGTAAAGAGGAGTCCGCTAGGAGTGGCAATCATCGATGGGCGCGATAGACCAACAGTTCACCTCAAAGCTCCGGCACCAAGCCCTATTCGGGCTTTTGTACCCGGCGGTATTGGGTGCCATGCTCTACGCGCTACTACCGATCACTTCCTCCATCCTTTTTTCCGCACAATGGCATCAACTACGAGATGACAAGTTGATCTTGTCTGTGTTAGTCGTCAGCCTTTTTGTAATCGATTATCTCTATATGACGGTGTTCACCGAGGTGGTTCGTGCAACTCCGAGGGCCGCCTACAATTGGGTACGTCTCCTAGTTGACCTTGGGGTCGTGTTGTGCCTCTATGTCGCGTTTGACGCTGTGGCGTTGGGCCGGGAGGGGGAAACAAGCACGGCTAGACTCTCTGGTGCGCTCGCAATAACGTTTTTGCTGTTCCTCTGGTGGGTTTGGTGCTACCGAAGCGTGCTGATAAACCGGGTCGCTCTTGGTGCGTTCGAGGTGGTGTTTTTCATCATGTTCGTATGTTTGGTGGTGTGGCCGAGTGAGGGAGTGTTAATGGTTACGCTTGGGGCAGCTTGCATCGGAATGACCTGGTTGTGCGGACATGAGACTCAGCAACAATGGAGGTCGAGAGCGAACGGCATCGAGCCGAGAGCCCGGTAGGGTCGAGGCCAGCACAAAAACCACCTTGGCGATCGATGTCTCTGGGAGACAAAGCTTGCCCAAACCGTTCCCAGGCGCATACCCTTCGCTCATGCCTTCAGGCAAGTTTGGGCTCAAGCCCAACCACAAGCCGGTCAAGACCTACTTCGAGTGCCTCGAAGAGGCGGAGCAACTCCACATCGACCACGAACTGGGCATCAAACACGCTTTTGAGGCTTTGCTGGAGCATTGCGCCAGGAGATTCTACGGCTGGGGATTTGTGCGCGAGCGCACCGTCCGCCTTGGCGCCAAGACCCTGCGGCCCGATGGGTTGATCTTGGACGGATTCGAGCTCAGCCGCGGCTGGTTTGAAGCCAAAGACGCCAAAGACGATTTGCGCAAGGAGGCCAAGGCTGGTTCGAGGCCGGGTATCCCAAGCGCAACATCCTGTTCTGGCAGCCGGGGCGGGTGTTGCTGTTTCAGGATGGGATCGAGGTCTTGGATATCGACGCCACTGCGCCACAGGGCTTGGTCGACGCCCTGCGCTTGTTCTTCGAACACCAAGAACCCGACATCGATGAATGGGAGCGGGCGGTGGAGGAGTTCAAAGGGCGCATTCCCGAACTGGCCGATTCACTGCTCGCCCTGGTGCGCGCCGAGCGGCCGCAGAACAAGGCTTTCCGGGCCGCGTTCGACGACTTCTACGAGTTGTGCAGGGTCTCTCTCAACCCCAACCTCTCCGAGGCGGCGGTGGAGGAGATGCTCATTCAGCATCTTTTGACCGAGCGCATCTTCAGCAAAGTCTTCGACAACGACGATTTCCGGCGCAAAAACGTCATCGCCGCCGAAATCGAGAAGGTTATCGACGCCCTCACTTCCAAGAGCTTCTCGCGCCACGACTTCTTGAAGTCCCTTAACCGCTTCTACACCGCCATCGAGACCACCGCCGCCGGCATCGACGACTACTCGCAGAAGCAGGGTTTCCTCAACACCGTCTACGAGCAGTTCTTCCAGGGTTTCTCGGTCAAAGTGGCCGACACCCACGGCATCGTCTACACCCCGCAGCCGATCGTCGACTTCATGGTGCGGAGCGTTGACGAGTTGCTCAAGAGCGAGTTCGGCAAGGCGGATGGGTTGGCCGCGCCGGGCGTGCATATCCTCGATCCCTTTGTCGGTACCGGCAACTTCCTCATCCGCGTCCTGCGTCAGATCGCCGACACCCAAAAGACCAACCTGCCCGAGAAGTACCTCCAAGAACTGCACGCCAACGAGGTGATGCTGCTGCCGTACTACATCGCCTCGATGAACATTGAGCACGCATATCTGGAGCTGGCGGGCGAGTACCGTCCTTTTCCGGGCATCTGCCTGGTGGATACCTTCGAGTTGGCCGAAGATCGGCAGATGGGACTGTTCACCGAGCGCAACTTGGAGCGGGTCGAGGCGCAGAAGCGGGCACCCATTCGGGTGGTGATAGGCAATCCGCCCTACAACGTCGGTCAAGTGAACGAGAACGACAACAACAAGAATCGTAAGTATCCGGCGATCGATGCGCGGGTGAAGGAGACTTATTCCAAGGATTCCAAGGCTTCGAGCAAGTCCAAGCTGGACGATCCCTACATTAAAGCCATCCGCTGGGCCTCCGATCGCATTGGCGAAGAAGGCATCGTCGCTTTGGTCTCCAACAATGGCTTCCTCGACGGCATCGCCACCGACGGCATGCGTAAGCACTTGCAAAAGGATTTTGACGCCATCTACATCCTCGACTTAGGCGGCAACGTACGCAAGAACCCAAAACTCTCGGGCACGACCCACAATGTTTTTGGCGTCCAAGTCGGAGTTTCGATCAACCTTTTGATTAAAACGGGTGCTGGGGGCGAAGTGGCCACGATTCATTACCATCGCTGCGAGGAGCTTTGGCGGAAGGAGGATAAGTATCGGCATCTGGAAGAGAGAGAACAAGTCAATCGCTCGGAGTGGAAAGAGCTGCTGCCTAGTGACAGCCACACCTGGCTCACCGGGGGAATGGCTTCAGAATTCGATCTGCTTCCGATCATGGGCTCCAAGTCGGCGCAAAAAAAACACGCAGAAGAGGCAGCCTTATTCCACATTCATAGCTTGGGAGTCACGACGAATAGGGACGCATGGTCATACAACTTCGATAAACAACAGCTAGCCGAGCAAATGAAGGAGACTATCGGGATCTACAACGACCATGTTGCTCGCTGGCTAGCTCTCAGAAGCGACCAACGTAAACGATCGTATGTCGACGGTTTTGTTGAAAACGATCCGACCAAGATCTCCTGGAGTAGAGATCTAAAGCTCGACCTCGTTCGAGAGCAACCAGCAAAGTACGCCGACTCGAAAGTCCGTACGTCTCTTTACCGGCCATTTTGCAAGCAGTATCTTTTTTATGATCGGATCTTGAACGAAGAACCTCGCCAGTTTGAACGGATCTTTCCCGAGCGTTCGGGGTTTGGAGGTAACTGCGTAGTCGTTGTCAGCGACCACGGACATCGGGCCGCTTTTAGCGTCTTAGCTTCAGATGCAATACCAGAATGTCATCTTTGCGCACCAAGCGACGCGTTCCAGTCGTTTCCCTTCTACACCTACGACCCGGACGGCTCCAACCGGCACGAGAACCTCACCGACTGGGCGTTGGGCGCCTACCGTGCCCACTACCAAGACGAGTCGATTGCCAAGTGGGATATCTTCCACTACATCTACGCCGTGTTGCACCACCCGGCCTACCGCGAGCGCTACAAAGTCAACTTGAGGAAATCCTTGCCGCGCATTCCCTACGCGCCGGAATTTTGGCCTTTCGCCAAAGCTGGTGAACGGCTGGCGGAGATCCACGTCGACTACCAGTCGCAAACCGAATATCCATTCCAGCAGATCTGGAATCCTCCCGACGCGCCGTTGGATCTGCGCGTCGAGCGCATGAAATATCGGCCGAACGAAGGCAAGATCCGCTACAACGACGTACTGATCCTCGAGGGCATCCCCAAAGAGGTCGAGGACTACCGCCTCGGTCACCGTTCGGCGTTGGGCTGGGTGGTGGACCAGTACCGGGTCAAGACCGACAAGCGCAGCGGCATCGTCAACGACCCCAACCGCGATGACGACCCCAAGTCCATCCTGCGCCTCATCGGTCAGGTGATTACCGTGAGTCTGGAGACGGTGGAGATCGTCAACAACCTGCCGGATCTGGGTCTGCCGAGCGATTAGGCTCGGTAGCGGGCGGGCAAGCCCCGCCTCTACGACCGTGTTCAAAAAAGATTGTAGGGGAGCCCCTTGCGGGGTCCCGGGGAGTGGGCGGGGGCAAGCTCCGCCCTTCCGCAGCAGACTCCAGGACGACCTGGAAACAAGGTGCCCTTTGCGGACTCCGTGTGGGTAGTGCCTACTGGGCCGTGAACAAGGAGACCATCGCTGCGAACTTAGCGTCCGACCGTTCCACTGTTCCGCCTCCGTGACGAGGGTTGTCCCAAGGATCTCGAAAGGTATAGCTCAAGGTCGAAAACCCGGCGGGTAGCTGGCTGGCGGCAAGCGAAAAGACCTTGGCGTTGGAACCGCTGATCCGCATCGGTATGTTGTAGGCGCCGCGACCGGTCCACTCGGACACCAAAGAACCGGTGCTTGAGATCACTACACCGGTCTTTGTCAGCAGGCAGCCAACATCACAGCCAAGGCCGTAGTTCCTGTCTGCTGAATAGAGCATCTCCACAGCGAGTAGGTCGAACACGGTTGGATTGTGACTGTCACCTGGCCCATTGAAATCCACTTGGCAGTAACCCATGAGCGAAAGTGGGTCGTACCTGGTGAGTGCACGCGCCGTGTAGTCCGGCTCGCGCTGAAGCTGGCGGTCTTTGGCGGCCGCCTGCGAGTAATCTCCAGTGGGCGGTAATTTCACCACCGGTGATGGGGCTGTGCCCAACAAAAAGCAATCCTTGTAGTCCTGCGCCGAACATTCACCATCGGCGCACTGCAAGCAGCCGTCGTAGATAACCTGCTCACGGAGGCAGAGTGGCTGGTTGGTTGGGGTCTGGTGTTCATGTGCCAGTCCGAGGCCGTGCCCAACCTCATGCACAAGAACACGGCGAAACGCAACGGGATCCGTTGCGGACGCGCCGACAGTGCACGCGGCACCCTTTCCGCTGCCACACTGCCCCCAACCCGCCTGATTGGTGAGGGTCAGAACGATCTGCGATGGGTCCGATGGCGAGCAGCTCTCGTTAAAACTTAGTCCGGGCGCCCGGCCCCAGGTTTCGTTGAGGACCGTTACAGCGTCCTTACGGAAGGAGTCATAGTCCTTCTGCTTGAGTCTTAAATTCGAGTCTTCAGGGGCACGAATACATACTTGTACTTGGCCGTTCTTCAGCGGCCACGGCTCGAATCCTTCGAGGTTGAATGCAACGCCGGCAAATGCATGGTTCGAGAGCAGCACGAAGCCGATGCCGAGGAATCCGACACTTAGCCGACCTCTGTTGATGCTCATGATGTCTACCAACCGTAGGTTTTAGCGATAGAGGTAGATTTCGCGAGGGACCTTATCGGTGGTGTTGCATCCGCTTTGAGTTTCATACCAAATACTCAGGGGCTTTCCGGATAGTAGCGAGGCGTTAGCGGACGCCTGCCACATCTTGATCGCGTCGTAGGATGCCCTGTAGGCGCACTGTGGATTGGCGTCCGTTGCAGGCGCCCAGAAATGTTCCCCACTCGTGCAATGGATCTTGAGTGCTTTCAGATCCTCTCGCCAGCCGACTTCGTGCACGATGCAAGTGGCTTTGGTAACCGCTAAGAGTTCTTGTCCGGTGCCGAAGACGGCCAAAGTAAGTACGGTCGCAAGCCGGAATATGGTCGCGAGATGCAATGGTTTCTTGAGAACGAGGGTAGGGACTAGCTTGGATGATCTGACTTTTGCTGCCCTCAGCGATGACCTGCAACGCCGTTGAAATCGGCTCACGTAGTTGCGGCGATTGACGTCTTGATGCGGCATGGCCTCCTCCTTTGTATTGTCTTGACCATACTTCTTTAGAGTCGAAGGCTGTGGTTTTGTTTAGGGGATCGCAAAGGAGTTCAGCTCGGAACGCAACATGGCGCCGTGGGGTTCCTTTGCGCCAGCATTTGACCCTCGTGCTGAGCATTGGTAGAAATGCGCCTCCCACCGAGAGGGCGCACGACTCTCACAACCCGGGAGGTGCACAATGCGTAGCTACGATCCATTCGACCAACCCTCCTTTCGAGCCGTCTAGCAAGCGACGGAAAGGGTTCCCTTCAGAAACGCGCGTTAAGCGCGGGCCGCGAATTGTCGGTGGCTTTAAACTGCTCGAGGAAAAACTCGGCCGAAACGACCTGTGCCCTTGCGGTTCCGGTCGACGGTTCAAGAAGTGTTGCCTCACCAGCGGACGCTTTTGATGGCAGCCCTCGGAACTACTACTTCCGAGACTAGTTAAGTGATCGCTTCGGGTCGTGGTGACGCGTGCGGCGCCACGGCCTGAGGCTCCTAGTGGCATGTGACTGGGTGGTGGACCAGTACCGAGTTGAGGCCGACAAACGGAGCGGCATGGTCAACGACCTGCCGGATCTGGGTCTGTCGAGCGACTAGGCTCGGCAGCGGGCGGGGGCAAGCCCCGCCCCTACGATTGTTTTCAAAGAAGATTGTAGGGGAGCCCCTTGCGGGCTCCCAGGGAGCGGGAGGGGGCAAGCCCCGCCCAACGATCGTTTTCAAAGAGGAACGTAGGGGAGCCCCTTGCGGGCTCCCGGGGAGCGGGCGGGAGCAAGCCCCGCGCTACGATTGTTTTCAAAGAGGATTGTAGGGGAGCCCCTCGCGGGCTCCCGGGGAGCTGGCAGGGCGGGTGGGCCTCCCTACACGTCGAACTCGACCCCCTGGGCCAGCGGCAATTCCGTCCCCCAATTGATCGTTGAGGTCTGCCGGCGCATGTAGATCTTCCAGGAGTCGGAGCCGGCCTCGCGGCCGCCGCCGGTTTCTTTCTCGCCGCCAAACGCTCCGCCGATCTCGGCGCCGGAGGTGCCGATGTTGACGTTGGCGATGCCGCAGTCGCTCCCTGTCGCGGCGAGGAAGCGCTCGGCTTCGCGCACGTTCAGGGTGAAGATGGCCGACGACAGACCTTGCGGGACGGCATTGTGGCGGGCGATGCAGTCGTCGAGGTCTTCGTATTCGAAGATGTAGAGGATAGGAGCAAAGGTCTCTTCGCAGGTGATGGCCATGTCGGTGCTGGCTTCGATCAAAGTGGGCTCGACAAAGAAGCCTTGGCGATCTAAAACTCCGCCGCCGTAGAGCACCTTGCCACCCTGCTCACCGGCAGCCTCGATGGCCTTTTGCATGTCGTCGACCGCGCCTTGATCCATGACCGGTCCCATGAGGGTGTCTTCATCGAGAGGGTCACCGATGCGAATCGATCGGTAGGCATCGATCAGCTTCTGCTTCATGTCGGCGGCGACGGACTTGTGCAGGAACAAGCGGCGGGTGGAAGTGCAGCGCTGGCCGGCGGTACCGACGGCGCCAAACAAGACCGCCATCAAGGTCAGGTCGAGGTCGGCATCCTGACTGACGATGATGCCGTTGTTGCCTCCGAGTTCGAGCAGCGACCGGCCGAGGCGCTGGGCCACAGCCTGACCGACGGCCCGACCCATGGGGACGGAGCCCGTAGCCGACACCAGCGGGATGCGGGGGTCTTCGGTCATGGGGATGCCGACCGCGTGGCGGTCGCCCACGGCGAGGGTAAAGATCGGCGGCGCGTCGTGCTCTTCCAGCACCTTGGCGGCGATGCGGCTGACCGCGACCGCCGAAAGGGGCGTTTTCTCGGACGGTTTCCACAAGCTGCCGTCGCCACAGACCGCGGCCACCATGGCATTCCAGGCCCACACCGCCATGGGGAAGTTGAAGGCGGTGATGACACCGACCACGCCCAACGGGTGCCATTGCTCGTACATGCGGTGCTGGGGCCGTTCGGAGTGCATCGACAAGCCGTAGAGCTGACGCGACATGCCGACTGCTAGGTCGGCCATATCGATCATCTCCTGAACTTCGCCGAGCCCCTCGGAGACGATCTTGCCCGCTTCGAGGGTGATGAGCGCGCTGAGGTCGTCCTTGTGCTCGCGGAGCGCATCGCCCAGCGCGCGCACCACTTCGCCGCGGCGGGGTGCCGGCCATTGCCGCCACTCGACAAAGGCCTCGTGAGTGCGGGCTACGACTTTCTCGTAGTCCTCGCGGCTGCAGGCCTGCACCGACGCGAGCGCTTCGCCGGTGGTGGGATCGATGGACTCGATCAGCTCGCCGTTGGTGGAGAGCCAGTCCCCGGCCCATGCACCGGGATTGGGGCTGGTCAGGTCGAGTCCGAGGCGCTCCAAGACGCCGCGCACTGTTTCGTCGCGAACCGTGTCATTGCCAGTGGTAGACATAGTTTGTCCCTTGAGTCACAAAGCGCAGCCTTGGTGGCCGGCACTTGCGTTGTTAGCTTTGGCGCGCCCGACCGATGGCTTCATCGACCAGTTTGAGGGCGCTCGCCGCTTCCTCGGCGGTCAAATTGAGGGCCGGACGGAAACGAATCGCCTGCGGCCCGGAGGGCAGGCCCAGAACTCCCAACTCGAGCATCGAACGGAGGACTTGGCCACGGGCTTCCGGAGTCGGCAAATCGAAAGCGATGAAAAGGCCTCGACCACGTGGGTTGGTCACCCAGCCCTGGTGCTCGCCAGCGAGCGTCTGAAGGTCCGACAGAATCTGATCGCCGACGCGCTGTGCGTTGGCAAGTAGATTGTCCTCTTCGATGATTTCGACGAAGCGACGGCATCGCACCATGTCGGCGAGGTTGCCACCCCAGGTCGAATTGATGCGACTTGACACCTTGAAGACATTGTCGACATCGTCGATGCGGTCGGAAACGCAGATGCCGCATACTTGCGTCTTCTTGCCGAAGGCAAAGGCGTCGGGAAGGACACCGAAATGCTCGAAACACCACCATTCGCCGGTGGTGCCGAAACCGGTCTGGACTTCGTCGAAAATCAGCAGAAATTCATTCTCGTCGGCTAGATCGCGCAGCCGTTGCAGGAACTCTCCGCGAAAATGGTTGTCACCGCCCTCACCTTGGATCGGCTCGACGATCAGAGCCGCGATATCGTGGCCGTGCTCGGCGACCGCCGCCTCAATCTGCGCTACAGCTTGATCTTCCTCCGCCACGACCTCGGCCATCCCTTCCTCTGTGATGGGGAAAGTCAGCGCCGGATTGTGGACCCGCGGCCAGTTGAATTTGGGGAAATAATCGGTCTTGGTGGGGTCGGTGTTGGTGAGCGTCAGGGTGTAGCCGCTACGGCCGTGAAAGGCTTCGCGAAAATGAATGACTTGGCCGCCGGCCTCGGAACGCCCTGCCGCCTGGTTCTTGCGCCGTTTCCAATCGAAGGCGGTTTTGAGGCAGTTTTCGACCGCCAAAGTACCGCCCTCGACGAAGAACATATGGCCGGCGAGGGAAGCCGGAACTGCGCGCGAGAACGCCTCGACGAAGTCGGCCATCTGCGTCGTGTAGAGGTCGGAGTTGGAGACCTTGAACCCGGCGGCGAGGTTGAGCTCATTGAGAAAGTCTGCGTCCTGCATCTTGGGATGGTTATAACCCACAGCGGAAGTCGCGAAGCAGCCGAACATGTCGATGTAACTTTTGCCTTCGCGGGAGTCGTAAATGCGCGACCCCTGCGACCGATTGAGGTCCAGAACAAGGCCGAATCCGTCCGCCAGGATGTGGCGGCTCAGGGTGCTGTGGACTTCTGAGGGCGTGGTGTGGGCAGGGGCGGTTGCTACGGTCATGATGGCTCCGACAGGGCTGGAAAGTGGCGTTTCAAGTGTGACGAGCGGCCGAGAAAGGCACGCTGGAAATGGATCGTAGCAGTGGCGGAGAGGTCAGTTCAAACGAACGGCGGACTGTCCTCAGCGGCAGTCTCGACCTCGCTTGCGGCCTCGTCCTTGGGGGCTTCGTCGGACTCGGGTGCAGCCGTCTCCAGACTCGGGGGGAGGGCCTCGGAGGCGACCAAAAGAGGCGCATCAAGGGCACAGGTGAAGCGCCCGGCTGATGACCAAATGCGCGCCGGGTTGAGCTGGGAAAGCCATACTTCACTGCCGGCCGGCAGAGTCCCCGCCGGCCCCGAGCATTCGCTCATGAGCACCGCTGGTTGCGGAGCGAGGTAGTGGCCGCCGAGGAGAGCGATGGCGCCAATCGCCAGGACTCCCACCCAGATTGCAAGGTGCCAGCCACGCGGTCGGCCGGCGATCCAGCGCAAGGAAAGCAGTCCCCACAACAGTACTGTGGCGATCACCGCGGCCCTCGCGGCCAGGTTGTCGAACACCGCCATGGGTTGCCAGGGGTCGGGCCCCGGTAGTCCGAGCTGTTCGCGCAATTGCTCAAGGTTGCGCTGCGCCCAGGGATCGTCGGGTGCTGCGGCAAGGGCACGGCGGTACCACAGCACCGCCTGGGCATTGGCGCCGAGACCCTGGTCGACGCGCCCGAGGTTATAAAGCACGGTTGCACTGGTCGGCGCATCGAGTTGGTGCAATTCACCGAGTTCCCGAAGATAGATCGACCGAGCCTGCTTAAGATCGCCGTCGATGAAGGCATCCCCAGCGCTCTCAAGAGCGTCAGGATCTTGAGCGAGGGTGGCCCCGGCGGAGGTGATGACAAGAGCTGTCACCATAAGGGTGAGAACGAGGCCGTATCGGCGTGGAGCGGTCATCGACGTGGCAGCCTCTGGGTCCATTCGAGGGCGCTACGCTTGAGGTCCTCACTCAGTTGCTCGGTTTGCGACAACTGGGGTGCGTAGCGCAGATAGTGCATGTCCTCGGTGACCGAACGGAGGCGATCGAGTGCCGCTAGAGACAGGCCCGAGTTGGCCAGCGTGTCGGCCCAAACTTCCGGGGCGCTGGCTCCGGTCAGCCCCCAGCGGTCGGTCAAATAACTTCGCATCACCGACTCCAGCGCGATCGCCGCGCGGCGCGGGTCGTTGGCGGAAATCTGCTCGATTTGCTGCTGTAGTGCTTTGCGCGTCGGCAGGCGGCTGGAAGAGCCAAGGGAACTGGAAGAGCCATGGGAATCTGTATTCGGCGGTAGACCTCGTGATTCCTGGGTGTCGCGCCAGATCATCACTGCCGTGGCTACCACTCCCGCAATAAGAAACCACAAGACCGGCAGCCGGGCACGTCGCTCGATCGCGGCGACCGCGACGGTTCGTACGGGATGAAGCTGGGCTACCGGCAGTTGGGGAGTCGGCGTGCGCTGGGCGGTGGCGGGGCGGGTCACGCTGAGCTGGTGTGCCGGAGTCGAGACTTGCTGGAAACTCTCCGTGCGTGGATCGAAGTACGGTACGGAAAGACTCGGCAAGGTGAAAGTGCCGGCTTCTTGCGGCACCACCACCCAACGCCACGAACGTGTGAATTCGGCTCCATCGGAGGTGAAGCGGTGCGTGGAGTCCCCCTGCGGCGGATAAATCTCCATTCCCACTGGTGGGTCGAATACCGGGTCCGGCATGCGCCGCAGATTGCCGCGACCGCGCGCCGTGACCACCAACTGAGCCGCCTCTCCAGCTTCGACCTTTTGCGGCTCCAGACTTGATTCGAGTCGGATACGACCGACCGAGCTTCCAGTTGGTCCTCCCGCCGGCAGCGGCCGGACATTGATCTGGGTGCCGGGAGAGGTCCTTCGCACTGCCTGAGAGCGGCGGAAGAAGCCATTGCGGTCGGGCGCCACTTCGAAGGCCATGGTCGCTGGATCGATCTCCAGTTCGCCCGGCCGCAACGGGTAGAGGACGCGCTCAAGCAGCGGCACCCGTAGCCATCTCCTGCCGTCGATGCTGACCTCCTCAGGGCGCTTAGCGACAGAATCGGCAGGGGGTTCCTCGGTCCAGAAGCCCTCGAAGCCGGGAACTTCCTCGGCGTTGACCGCGGTGACGTTGTTGCGGGTGTACAGGTAGAGGGTGTATCGGATCTGTTGGCCGACATAAGGTTCAACGGGGTTCACCTGTGCACGGAGATACAGCTCCGGCTGCGTAGCGGCGCGATCGCGGAAGGGATCGCGTGTGTCCCCGAAAATACTTTCAAAAGGATCGCGTGGTCGCCGCGGTTCAGCTTCAGGCACACGCTCTTCCTGGATCGTTATGTCCAGGGCGCTCGCGGTCAGGGTTTGGTCGCCGACATCGACTTCGATCTGGGTGACCCGTCCGGGGCCGACTTCGGTTGGGCGCAACCGCCATCGCAATGTGGTCGAGTTGGAAATCGAACCGTTGACGAATTGCACACTCTGCTCTTGGAACGGCCCGGCGACGGTGGTGAGGTTTTCGAGCTGAAATCGCGGATGAACGCGCAGTAGGCGCATCGACTTCACTTCAACTCGAATTTCAAGAACGGTCTCTTGGCCCAGACCGACGACGTTTGGGACCAGGCGCGCTGAGAGTGCCGGCCCCTCTTCGTCCTCCTGGGAGTGGAGGGGGCTGACGGCCAACATCGCCAGTGCCAGCGATAAGAGGCGCCCCACTTTTTTCCTCGCCACTTTCCCCGGTCCTTTACCAATCCCGATTGCCCGGCGCCGCCCGGCGTTGGTCGGGCTCCTGCTCGGATCTAGCCTGGCGTTCCATCTCTTCGACGGCCTCCAGCAATGAGGCCGCTTCTTCGGCGGTCATGTCGGGCCGCGGTTGGAAGCGGGGTAGGGCAGACTGTTGCTGTTGCTCTTCCGCTCCCGGCTCTTGCTGCTCTTCATTGCCCTGCTGTGGCTGCTGTTGTTGTTCGTCGGGACCATGTTGCTGCTGTTCTTGGTCTTGTTGCTGTTGTTGCTGTTGTTGCAACGCCAGTTCGAGGTTGATCTTGGCGGCGACGCGCGAAGGGTCGCGGCGAAGAGATTCCTCGTACCAGTCGATCGCATCGTCGACCTGTTGCGCCTTCATGTAGGCATTGCCGAGGTTGTAGGCGGCGTCCGAAGCGGTGCTCCCACCGGCTTTGGCGACTTTCTCAAGGGCTTCGATCGCTACGTTGGAGTTCTCGGCGAGCAGGTGTGCGGTGCCCTGATTGAAAGTCAGCAGTGGGTCACTCGGGCGCAACGCGCTCGCAGTCTCCGCCGCTTCAACCGCATCCTCGATGCGTTCGTCGGCGACAGCTTTTCTCGCCACTGCGGTTCGTTCCCGGGTATTGAATTGCCAGGCTGAGCGAGTGGTGAGCGCCGGCGGGTCACTCTCTTCTGTCGCGTTTTCAGAATCGTGTTGGGTTGCAGAGATCTCATCTTGCGACCCGACAGGATCCACTGTCACCAGCATCGCGAGTACAAGGCAAAGCACAAGTACGCCGTCGTGCGGTCGCCAGTTCACGGTCGTTCCTCCACCGATCGCAGGGGGTGGACAAAGGCTGCCGCCGCCAAAGCCAGTAGCGATAAGACTAGCGGCAACTGAAACCGTTCCTTTTGTTGCAGGATTGTCTCCTTTCCAAAAGATCGGGCCTCCAAGCCGCGGATGGCGCTGACAATCGGTTCGATCGACTGCCCGGCCCGCTCAACCACGACGAATACGCCTGCGGTGCTTTGAGCGAGTTCTTGGAGCAATTCACCCTCAAGTTTGGACACCACGACTTGGCCTCGGTTGTCCTGTTTGTAGGCGCCAGCGCCGGCGCCGGGAATCGGCACCGGGCCACCGGTCGCAGAGCCGACGGCGAGAACATGAACGGCGATTCCCTGCTCGATGAGGTTCCTGCGCGCCGCCTCGTAGTTGCTGCCGTGGTCTTCGCCGTCGGTGATCAAGAGGATGCCGCGATGGCGCTCTTCGCCGGGTAGGAACAGTCTTGCTGCGCGCTCCAGCGCCAAGCCGATGTCGGTGCCGGGCCGTTCGAGTGAAGCGACACGCACCGTTTCAACCGCCAAACGAGCCGCTTCCAGGTCGGCGGTCATTGGGGTCAGGGCGCGCACCGTGCCTTCCATTTGCAGGATGGCGAAGCGATGCCCGTCCAATTCCCGGGTCAACTTGGCCAGCAGTGCTTTGGCGACGTCGAGGCGTGACGGAGTGACATCGGCAACGTTCATGGAGGCGGAAGAGTCCAGAACGACGACTGTGTCGATGCCCATACGCTCGACCTGTTGTTCGGTTTCTCCCCAGCGCGGGCGAGCGAGCGACAAGACCAGACCGGCGGCTGCGAGCCCGGTCAAACAAAGGCGCACAAGGAGACGTCGCCGCGCCGCGTCGATGCCGAGGCGGCGCCACTGTTCGCGCCCCGCCCACATCGATAGGGCGCGAGTCGCCCGCAGCCACCACCACCAGCCGGCGATGAAGAGACCTGGCACCAATACCAGCAGAATCAATCGCTCCGGAATCGCCCAATTCATGGTTCGACGCTCCAGCCCAGCGGCGCCAGCAGAGTGGGTAGCCCGAGCAGCGCCAACGCACCCAAGACCAGCGGCGCAAACGATTCGCGATACTTGGACATGCGCCGAGTCTGAATCGGCGTGCGTTCGAGTTCGTCGATCTCGGAGAAGACGTTCTGCAGCGCTTTGGGGTCGGTCGCGGCAAAGTACTTGCCGTCGGTGCCTTCAGCGATGTTGCGCAGGAGTTCTTCATCGACCTCGACGTCGAGCAAAGTGCGCACGAACTCTTCGCGTCCGGTGCGCGGATTGATGCGGGGCATGGGCACGGTGACCTTGCCGTCGCGACCGACGCCGATGGTGTAGACGCGGATGCCGAGTCCAGCGCAAATCGCCGTCGCAGCTCCGGGATCGATGGCGCCGGCATTGTTGCCGCCGTCGGTAACCAGGATGATGACGCGGGACTTGGCTTCACTCTCTTTGAGGCGGTTGGTTGCCGTGGCCAACGCCACGCCGATGGCGGTGCCGTCCGGAAGTTTGAACAGGTCCAGCCCATCAACCAACTCCGCCAACAAGCGCCGATCGGTGGTCAAGGGTGACTCGGTCACCGCGACCCCTGAGAAAGCCACCAGTCCGATGCGGTCGCTGGGGCGTTTGTCAATGAAGTCCTTGACCACTCCCTGTGCGACGTGGAGACGGTTGCGTGGCTTGAAGTCCTCAGCGGCCATGCTGCCGGAGACATCGAGAACGACTTGGATATCGATGCCTTCGGTCAGGCTCTCTTCCCACTCCATGCCCCGTTGCGGCCTCGCCAATGCGGCGACGATCAGCGCGAAGGCCAGGATGCGGGCGATTCGCGACCAGTGCACACGGATCGACGAAGTCTTGCTTTCCGGCAGGCGGGAGTAGCGCAACGCTGCCGGCTTCCGGCTCCCGCGCATCCACCACCAGAGGAAGGGAAGCACAACCAACGCTGCCAGCCATCCGGGCTCGGCGAAGCGAAACAGGTTCATGCCGCGTTCTCCGCGTCTGCCCCCTCGGCACTGGCTTTTTGTTGCTTTGCAGCTCGGCGCGCTTCGGCAGAGAGCTCCTCCGCGGCCAGGCGGGCGTCGATCTCTTCGGCGATGGTCTGAGTCCGTCGTACTCGTTCGGTCAAGATTGACGGTGACGCTGAATGACGACCGAACTTGACGCGATCGCAGTCGGTGAGCAACTTGCGCACTTCCTGGGTCGAGTTGTCGGACACTGGAAGTTGCTTTAGATCTCGGTAGATCTCGGACGTGGTGTGTTCGCGGCCGCGAACTCCAGCCCGTTGGTCGAGGTAGTCCCGAAGTGAAGAACTGAGGCCGATGTGCGATTCGGCCGGTTGCTTAGGGTCAAGAGAGCGCAAAGCGATGCGCAAGGCGGTGAGCGGGTCGCGCACGCGATGACTCGCAGTCTCGGAGCCGAAGGCACCGGCTCGATGGGCGAACCAGGCAGTAGCTAACGCAGCAATGAGGAATACCGTGGCGGTGATCCAAAACGTTCTTCCGATGGAAACGTCGCGCAGCGGGGCAGGGGGTTGCAACGAAACCTGGCGGTCCGTGGGCAAGACTGACTCCACCTGCCAACCGATGGTTTCGCCCGCGATGGTGTGCACACCATCACCGGTGTCGATGCCGATTTCCGGTGCTGGAAGGGTGACCGCTCCCGGTCGAAAAGAGCGCAGGGTGATGATTTGTGTCCAGGTCGAGCCCGCGTCTCCGGCGGCGACGACCGGTGCGGTGGTAGAGACGATCTCGGGTAGAGGCAGGGTCTCGTTGGTGTCGGTTTCAGCTCCCTCGGTTGGCTCGGCAGCGGCAGCTTGGGCCGTTGACGGCTGCAGCCAACTGCCGGCCCAGTCGGGGGTTGCGACTCGCTCGCCGGGGTCCAGATCCACTTCGACAAGAACGCGAACCGCGTCGCCAACGGTGAACGGGCCCTCTTCGGCTACTTGCATGCGCACTTCGCTCGCTTGGATCGGGCTGACCAGGTAAGCGCCCAACAACATCGCGATGGCGGTTGGGGTCCTCATCGCGCCAACCTTCGCCTCCGCTTCTCGAAGAAGCGCAACAGCGCCTGCAGGTAAGGGCGATCGGTGCGCAGGGTCAGGTGATCGATGCCCAACTTGCGAAAGCGGTCCGACCAGGCGTCTCGGTCCGCCGCACGAGCTTCGGCGAGGCGACGGCCGAAGCGCTTGCCGGAAACCATCGATTGGCGGCCCGTCTCGGCATCCACGACCAGCACGGGGAACCTGGTCGAGGGCGGTTGGTGGTCCTTGGGATCAAAAATCTCGATGGCCACAACATCGTGGCGGAGGGCGGCCGCCGCCAAGGCGCTACCGACTTCTACATCAATGAAATCCGAGACCAGGAAGAGAACGCTCTTGCGATCGAGCGTGCGCAGCACCTGGTCGAGCCCGGTTTGTAAGTCCGTTTCCCCGCCGGCCGGGTTGGTGAGTAGTTCGCGCACCAAGCGAAGGACGTGATTGCGGCGCCGGTCCGGCGGCAAAAACTCGTCCACTCCGTCGCTCACCAAGGCGGCGCCGACGCGATCTTGATTGCGAATTGCAGCAAAGGCCAGGAGCGCCGAGATCTCGGCCGCCAATTCGCGCTTGAGAATGGCTCGCGAGCCAAAAGACAAGCTGCCGGAGCAGTCGACCACCAAGAACACCGTTAGATCGCGTTCTTCAATGAACTGTTTGACGAACGGCGTGCCCATGCGCGCGGTGACATTCCAGTCGATGTTGCGGACATCGTCGCCCGGGTTGTAGGTGCGCACCTCGGAAAATTCCATGCCGCGGCCACGGAAGGCCGAGTGGTACTCGCCAGCCAAGCCCTGATCGACCAGGCGGTTGGTCGTCAGCTCGATGCGCCGGACTTTGGCCAGCAGATCCGATGAAATCTTGGCGGTGTTTTTCTCGGCCACTTGGACGGAACTCTCGGCGTCGGTCGTTTAAGGGATCTCGATCAAGTCAAGCAGCCGGTCGACGAGGTCATCACTGCTGACCTCCTCGGCTTCGGCTTCAAATGTCGGAATGATCCGATGGCGCAGGACATCTCGGGCTATGTTTTTGACGTCCTCCGGAATCACGTAGCTGCGGCCGGCAAGGAGTGCTGACGCTTTGGCGGCTCGAGCGAGAAACAGGGTCGCACGTGGCGAAGCGCCGAAGGCGATCAAGTGCCCGAGATCGTTGGCACCCTGCTCGACGGGCCGCCGAGTGGCGGCCACCAAGTCGAGAATGTACCCGCGCAGTTTGTCGTCGAGATAGACCCTTTCGACCGCCGAGCGCAAGCGGAGCAAATCGTCGCGGCCAGCCACCGAGCGAACGTCGAACTCGCGCTCGACCATCATGCGGTCGAGGATTTCTGCCTCCTCTTCGCGAGTCGGGTACTCGATTTTGAGTTTGAGCATGAAGCGGTCGACCTGGGCTTCTGCAAGGGGATAGGTGCCCTCTTGCTCGATCGGGTTCTGGGTCGCTAGGACCATGAATGGTTCTTCGAGGGTGAAAGTGGAGTCGCCGATGGTGACTTGCCGCTCTTCCATCGCTTGCAGCAAAGCCGACTGCACCTTCGCAGGGGCGCGGTTGATTTCGTCAGCGAGCAGCAGGTTGGTGAACAGGGGGCCGCGACGGGGATGGAATTCACCGCTGGACGGATCAAAAATCTGGGTACCAACGAGGTCGGCTGGCAGCAGGTCTGGGGTGAATTGAACGCGGCCAAAGTCGACATCGAGGGCCTCGGCCATGGTCTTGACGGCGAGAGTCTTGGCCAAGCCGGGCACTCCCTCGATCAACATGTGGCCGTGGGTCAACAAGCCGACCAACATGCGATCGACCAGGTAAGTCTGGCCGACGATGACCTTGCGAACCTCCTGCTCCAGCCGCTTGACGACTTCGATCTCGGCCGAAAAGTCCTCAGCCGCCGGAGGAGGGGGTGCCGATTCAGAGAGTTGGGGATTGAGTTCCATGTTCGATTCCTCGCTTTCAATTACCCGCTGTTGGCTGTCCGTAGCGGGCGTCGGCGCAACTCACCCGAAGGCGCACCTCGCCGCCGCAGCAATTTGTGCAATCTCGGTGCCGTTGGGTTGCCGCTCTTCGATATTGAGCGGATGACTTTTAAGTCGTTTAAATTCAATAAATTATATAGCTGTCTTTCTGTTGCCAACAACCGCGCTACGGGCGCCAAAACGGCGTCCTGGCTGATAGCGTTGTGCGGTGACCGGCCCCACCCTGCAGCGCCCTCGTCTCAAGAAGGGCCTTGGACAGCATCATTTGATTGGGACCCACCTCTGCCGGCCGGTGATTGAGTTCATTCGCACCGAATCCGAAGCCGTGGTGGAGATCGGTACTGGAGGGGGCGTGCTGACTGAGGCCTTGGTCGCCGCCGGCAAGCGGCCGTTCGCCTTCGACGTCGATCTTCATTGGCTGGTTCGAGCGCGCCATTCGTTGGATCGTAGCGATCGAGTTCATTGGCTGGCGGCGGATGCCACTTTGTTCGGCTGGCAAGCGGTACCCAGTCACTGGCCCGTCGTCGGCAATTTGCCCTACAACGTGGCAACTCCGATCATTCGGACCTTGCTCGAATGCGGTCGCCAGGGGCGCATGGCGTTCCTGGTGCAACGAGAAGTTGCCGACCGCCTGGTCGCCCGACCGGGATCGAAGGACTACGGACTGCTCAGCCTGATCGCCATCTGGTGGGCCGAAGTGGAAATCCTCGGGATCGTCAAGCCCGGCAGCTTTCGGCCGCCACCGCGAGTCGATAGCGCCTTCGTTGGGCTGCGTCCGCGCTCACTGGGTTCGGACGCAAATTACGATGAGCTGGTGTCGTTGGTATCGCAAGCCTTTTCCCAACGCCGCAAGACTCTGGTCAACGCTCTGTCGCCGCATTGGGACAAACGGCAGGTGCAGTCCTGGCTCGAAGCGAAAGGCAAAAGTCTGACGTCGCGAGCGGAAGAGCTGTCGGTGGACGACTTCCGCTCGCTGGCCGAGTCGCTCCACTGAAAATACCGGCGGACGCTCGCTCCGCGGACCTCGCTTTGGCCACATGGCGGCCGATCCGTGTAAGAGTTAGGCACTGCTAGAGTTAACCGCGGGTGACCATGGTTTCGCCGACGTGGCCCCTGTGACAGCTTTGTGATTGCCATGTCAAGAACTTCGACGGTCAAGAAACCGACTCAATCTCGCCTCGCGCCGGGTAAGGGGCAAGAGGTCCTGGGTATCTTGCTGCTGGCGTTCGGTCTGCTGCTGGCGATCGCTTTTGCCACTTACTACCCGCATGACCCGAGTTTGTTGTTTCGCACCAGCGAGGAGGTCGAGGGCGTGCGCAATGCCATCGGCACCTTGGGGGCCAACATCGCGGCAGTCGCATTCGGCCTTTTCGGCGTTACCGTTGTGGCGACTCCCTTGCTCATGGTTTTGGCGGGGTTTCGGCGTCTGCGGCGCCACCGCTTCGAGCCGGTTTTCGGTCGCGGCTTTGGCGTCCTCGCCCTGCTGGTTTTTCTGCCGGCGTTGCTGGCCTTGGTGCTCGGCACACTGAGTTGGCGCGGCATCGAGATTCCCATCGGTGGCGCCATCGGCAAGATCTTGTCGTCCTTCGCTGAACCTCGCATCGGCTACATCGGATCGCTGGTTGCCTTCGTCGCTGGGGTTGCCATCGCCGTCGCGCTGTTAGTGCAATCGACGATGAGTGAAGTGGCGGGGCGTTGGGGACGGCAAGCCAAGTCTGTCGCCGACGGCGTCAACATGGGCGTGACTCGCCGCAAAGAACGGCGGGCCAAAGCCAAAGCTCGCCGCAAGGTTGTCGACAAGCAGGTCAAGCGTGCGCGCGAGCGGCGTGAGAAGGCCAGGCCTGAGAAAGTGGATCTGCCGCTACGTGTCACCGAAAAGACCGGCGAGGGGAGCTTCGGCGTACGCCGCATCGCGGGGTCTCAGGACGTCAAAAAGCCGACCAAGACCCAGAAAGAGATCTCGTTCCCGAAGGGCAAGAAAGGCAAGACCGCCCTACCGCCCGCCGACCTGCTGGTGACCGATGCCCCGGTCGCAGCGATCGAAGAAAACGAGTTGGTGCGGCTGGGCGAGGTCATCCGCCAGCGCTGCGCTGAATTTGGGGTTGAAGGGACGGTCGAAGGAATCGCGCCTGGACCGGTGATCACGGTGTTCGAATTCCAACCCGCGCCTGGGGTGAAAGTGAGCCAAATTGTCAATCTGCAAGACGACTTGGCGTTGGCACTGAAAGCCGATTCCGTGCGCATCGATCGACTGCCGGGGCGCTCCACGCTCGGCATTGAGGTGCCCAACGATTCGCGCTCGACGATTCAACTCGGCTACTTGCTGCAGCGCGAGGAGTTTCAAGCAGCTCATTCCAAGCTGACCATGGCGATCGGCGTCAATATGCATGGCGAGCCGTTTTATGCAGATCTTGCGACGATGCCGCACTTGTTGGTCGCTGGAGCGACCGGCGCCGGCAAGAGCGTGGGGTTGCAGAGCATGATCACCTCGATCCTGCTCAAGGCGACGCGCGATGAAGTGCAGTTCATTTTCATCGATCCCAAGCGCGTAGAGCTCGGCGTTTACGCCGATATCCCACACCTCAAGACCGAAGTCGTGGTCGACCCCAAAAAAGCGGCCAATGCGCTGCGGTGGGCGGTGTCCGAGATGGAGCGTCGCTATCGCCTGCTAGCCGAGATTCACGTCCGTTCGATCGGCCAGTACAACAAAGCGGTGCTCGATCCTGAGGTGCAGAAACGCCTCGCCCTCAACGACGATGAGAGTGAGGACAAAGAGATCGAAGAGCTGCAACCACTGCCGTACTACGTCATTGTAATCGACGAGCTGGCGGATCTGATGATGGTCGCGTCTTCCGAGGTCGAGGCTGCGATTGCACGCCTGGCACAGATGGCACGTGCGGTCGGTATCCATCTCATCATTGCGACACAGAGGCCGTCAGTCGACGTTCTCACTGGAACCATCAAGGCGAACTTCCCCTGCCGTATCGCCTACGCCACCACCACGCGCATCGACTCACGGACCATCCTGGATCAGGCCGGCGCGGAGCAATTGCTGGGGCGAGGTGACGCGCTGTTCATGCCGCCGACCAGTTCCCGTTCGCAACGGGTTCACGGCGCCTACATCAGCGAGCAGGAAACGGCGTCGTTGATTCGCTGGCTCAAACGTCAGGGCACTCCGGAACTGGATCTGTCGGTTCTGGAAGCTCCACCCGAAGAGCGCGCGACCGCGGGCGGCGGTGGAAGTGACGAATACGATGCTCTCTACGACGATGCGGCGCGACTGGTGGTTGCCGAAGGTATGGCGTCGGCTAGCTTTCTGCAAAGGCGCATGCGCATCGGTTTCTCCCGCGCCGCTCGCCTCATCGACATGATGGAGCGCGATGGCTTGCTCGGTCCGCCACAGGGATCCAAGCCGCGTGAGGTCTTGGTCAAGGCGGATTTCTTCGAAGAGTGGGACGAGGCGCGACGCGGCGTCGAGGGCTAGGTCGCTATTCGAGGGCTAGGTCGCTATTCGAGAGCTAGGCCGCTATTCGAGGGCCAGGCCGCTGTAGGATCTGCGCGTGACGGAGGAGAGGTCGCGCGATTCCGCAGTTCGCGGTTCTAGGATCATCGCAAAACTCGCCAAGCTGCCGAAGGCAGTTCTTTGGCTGCTGGGACTCATCGTCTTCCTGATCTTGGCGTACCTCATCGGTGCCAACTGGTTTCTCAACAGTGATTGGGGCAAGGCCAAGCTCAACCGCAAGCCGGAAAAGCTGAGCCTGCAGTGGGAAAGCGCTTGGACTTGGTTCCCGGGAGTGGTGCGGGTCAGTAATCTGCACCTCGAAGGCCATAACCGGCGTGCCGATTGGAGCGCAGTGTTGGATCGAGGACAGGTGTGGATCTGGCTTCCATCGCTGATTCGACGTCATCTCAACGTGGTGCGCTTCGCCGGCGGTGGAAGTGAGGTCGAGGTTGCCATGCTGGCCCCGCCGGACCAGCCTCGGCCGGAGCAAAAAAAGCGTGGCTGGCGCATCACCCTTGGAGGTCTGGCGATCGACGATTTGCGGAGGGTTCGCTTCGATCCCTACCAGGTCTCGGGTGAAGGCGGTTTGCGCGGTCGGGTCGATTTCGAGGTGCGCGAGTCGGTGGCCTTTGATGTGTCGAAGCTCGGCTTCAATGGAGCGGTTATAACTTCCGGTGATGAGGTGGCAGCCGAAGGAGTCGAACTCGACGCCGCCCTGCAAGTCGATGAATTTCTAGTCGGCGACGACACCTTTGAGGATCTTCTCGCGGAGTTGGACATCGACATCGAGCTGACGGCGGAATCGGCTCATCTGGGATTTCTCGATGCCTACCTGGCCAACGTGCCGATGCTTCAAGTGGGCGGTCGAGGTCCTTTGACCCTCGACATCGAGGTCACTGATGGCTGGCTTGCTCCGGACAGCCACTTTCGCCTGGACGGGCCGATCGTGTCGGTGGAGTATGCAGGTCTGCGGGCGGTGGGAAACGGGGAAGTGGTAGGCGAAGTCCTAGAGGAAACTCACAACACCGTGCTGCGTGCTTCTCTGGACGCGTTTTCCATTTATCGTCCCGCTGATGCCGCCACCCTGGCTCAAGGAGAGAACCTGAGCGCGCGCATCACCAATGATTCGACCGCCATCGACCGCCCGGCGGAAGGGGTCGCCGTCGAGGTCAGCTTGCCGCCGGCAAGAGTTCCCGACCTGTCGGCGTTTAGCGCCTACATTCCGGTCGCGACCGGCCTGAGCTTGACCGGCGGGGAAGCGACATTTGCCGCCGAACTCGCCTACGACAGCATCGAACAGTCCGGGAACGGTTCGTTGCGGCTCACCGGAGAGGGCATCGACGCTTCCTACACCGATCTCGACTTGGTCGGCGACCTCGATCTGCGGGCGAACTTTCCGGTAGTGGAGATGGATGACGGCAAAGTCAGCATTGCCGGGACCGAACTCAACATCACCGACGTCACCATCCGCAGCGGCGGCAAGGAACGCCCCTGGTGGGGCAAAGTGCATGTTGATCAAGGCGCGGTCGAGTGGACACCCAGGCCGATCGCTGCGCTGGGTCGCAATCGTGAGTTTGAGGACACCGCGTCCGCTCCGGAAGCTGATTCCGACGACAACGCCCAGTCGCCGTCTGAACCAGTTGTCGTTTCAGCGTCCGTCGAAGCCGACCTTCTCGACACCACTCCGGTCACGGCGATGATCGAACAGCGCGCTCCCAGGCTGGGTTGGTTCGATCAGATTCTCACAGTTGAGAATGTCTCGGTCAGCGCACAAATGCGACTCGAGGGCCAGGACGTGAGCCTGCGCAACCTTGAACTCAACGGAGGGCGCAAGGGCCGTCTTGAACTCCTCGGCCAGCTCGACCTGCACGAGAAAGAAGAAGAGGGGGTACTCTTTGCACGCTTCGGCCTCCTCACCGCTGCGGTCGCACTCGATCCCGGGGAAAGGGATTGGAAGTTGACTGGATCTCGGGCCTGGTACGAGGAGCAAGCCCGGCAGTTCCGAAGTGCCCAATAAGAAGAAGCGCCCAATAGAGCCCAATAAAAAAAGCCGGGGCGCTTGTGCACCCCGGCCTGGATTTCTAGCTAACCCGACCGACTACCAGCGATCGCGCTGTGGACGCTCAACGCGAGGACGGGCCTCGTTGATATTGAGCGAACGACCGCCCATGTCGGTGTTGTTAAGAGCGGCGATAGCCTCATCGGCGCCACTGGACATCTCGACGAAACCGAAGCCGCGGGGGCGACCGGTCTCGCGATCGGTGATGAGGTTGACGGACTCGACTGAGCCGTACTCAGTGAACAGATCCCGCACCTCGGCTTCTGTGGCGCTGAACGGTAGGTTGCCGACGTAAATTTTCTTGGACATTGGTTCTAACTCCTGGCTGTCTTTACAGCCGTTGCTCCCGACCTCGACGGTCTGGAAATCTTGCTTTCGAGAAGCACCGTGACCTACGGCTAACACTCAACTCTGGCTTTCGGACGGTTAGAACTGTCGTATTTGCGGGAGGGAGGTACGAGGGTCGCTGGGCGTTCCCAACTTCAAAGGCCATTCTGTCACTGATCGCGAGAAATCGCCATCACAGCGCGGATCGACGAAAAGAAAAAGGTCGAATCGCGGCGGCTCGGCCTTCGATTTTCTTTACTGGCGGATGTCTACCAGCGATCGCGCTGCGGACGCTCGACGCGAGGACGAGCTTCGTTGACCGTCAGGGTGCGACCCTGCATGTCGCTGTTGTTGAGGGCGTCGATCGCCTCGTCGGCGCCGTCACCCATGTCGACGAAACCAAAACCGCGCGGTCGGCCGCTTTCACGGTCGGTGATTAGCTTGACCGAGTCAACACTGCCGAAGTCCTGAAATAGATCCCGCACTTCGTCCTCGGTGGCGCTAAAGGGAAGATTGCCGACGTAGATTCTCTTGGACATGGACTCAAACTCCTTGGCCGCTTTCCTCGGCCCTTCTTTCCAACGCCAGTTCTCGAGGCGTGGAAACTCTTGCGAAACGGGACTCTTCTCCTCGGGCACGGAACACGCTCAACTCAACTTCGACGGACTGTTGTGGGTTGTCTTTCAGTGAGGAAGGTTGCTCTGCGACCGCTGGTCGATCCCAACTGGCGGGATTGGATCACAATCGCCGCTGTTTCGGCAAGAAGTTTTGGCAAGAAGGAAGTTCGTCGAACGGCAAGCAGTACCACCGTCGATGCTCCCTGGAAGGGTTTTCGTGACGGCTAGTTCTGGTAGGAAGAATCGTATTCGCGCAGCCAATGATCGAGGACCAATAAGCACCAGCAGGCTTCGTTGCGTTTGGCGAAGAACCTCGGCCGGCGGATGATGCCATTGGCGTCGAGCCTACGCAGGGCGGAATCGAACGCACGCGGTTCCTGCCGGACCCAGGATTTCACCGACAGATTGAACCCTTTCTTGGGCAGATCCAAATGTCCGGCTGGCAGTCGCGGTTCGACCACACGGCGGAGGACGAGTTTCCCGCGGTCGGTGTCGAGGTCGCGTTGCAGGGACGGGGCAAGGCGAAAGGCCCACTCCACCAAACGGTGGTCGAGAAGCGGCGGGCGCACCTCGAGCGAAAAGGCCATGCTGGCGCGGTCGACTTTGGTCAATAAGTCATCGGGCAGGTAGGTGTGGAGGTCGCTCCACTGCAGCCGTTGCGGCAAGGGCAGTTCCGGGCGCCAGAACTGGTGCAGCTTTTCCAGGCTCTTTCGCGGCTCATCGCCCAACGCTTCGCCGGCCAGCGACGCCTTCTGACGGGGTCCGAACACGCTGACAAATGACGCATAGCGCAAGAACGGATCGGTGGTCGAGCGCCGTTGCCCCGAGCGCCCGAGTCCAGACAACGGCGGCATCGTCCGCGCCAGGAAGCGATCCAGCGCGCGTGCGTTCGGTGTCATGGCGTTTCCATACCAGCGGTAGCCGGCGAAGACCTCATCTCCACCTTCGCCGCTGAGCGCGACGGTGACGTGCTGGCGGGTGAACCGCGACAGAAGCCAAACCGAAATTCCCGACGAGTCGCTAAAGGGCTCATCAAAGGTCGAAACCACCGTGTCGAGGGCGGCCGATAGGCTGGGAATCTCCGCGATTTGCTCGCGATGCTCGGTGCCGAGATGCTCGGCGACCCGCTTCGCCGCGGCGGCTTCATCGCGGTGGCGTTGTGATTGTCCAAGTGTAAAGGTCTTGGCCCGATCCAAAAAACTGGCGATTGAGGTCGAGTCCAACCCACCACTGAGGAACACACCGACCGGGACATCGGCAAGCACGTGTTCGGGGACCACGGTCGAAAGCAGTTCTTCAAGTTCTATAGCTGCCTGGTCGAGGTCGTGAATGTCGCTCGACGGTTCGACTTGCCAATAACGGTGGATGTCGAGGGCGCCATCGTGCCATTGCAGATAGTGCCCGGCGTCTAGCTTGTAGATCCCCCGCCATGCAGTTTTGGGAGCGGGAACGTAGCCGTAGGTCAAGAAATCGGACAGTGCCGAGCGATCGATTTCGGCTCCACCCAATTCCAGCAGCGGACTGAGTTCGGACGCGAAGGCTAGACCGCCATCCAGCGGTCGGTAATAGAGCGGTTTGATCCCAAGTCGATCGCGGACCGCAAATAGTCTCTGCTCGTCCTCGTTCCAGATGGCGTACGCGAACATTCCGTTGAGCAGGTTCACGGAGTCGCGGCCGTGTTCACGGAAGGCGTGCAGGATGACTTCGCTATCGGTGTCTGAGACAAAAGGACCTGACAGGTTTTCTCTCAGTTCGCGGAAGTTGTAGACCTCGCCGTTGTAGGTGAGCGTGAGAGACCCCAAATGCATCGGTTGGCGTCCGGCCGCGGAGAGATCGATGATCGAAAGCCGGCGGTGTCCGATGTGGGCGTGCGGAGAACGCCAAACCCCGGAGTCGTCGGGACCACGGTGCCGCAGCATGGTGGTCATGCGTTCGATGAACTGCGGGTCCTGGGGAGGTCGGCCGACGACGCCGACAATTCCACACATGGGCGGGATGCTATCCCGCCCCCCTGGTTCCCCGCTCGCGCGGATAGACCCCGGGGTTGCATACCGGCCGCCACTGTTCACTCGTCACCCGTCACTGACACCGAGATAGCATCCATATCGTGACGGTTGAGCGCATCATCTACTTCGGCACCCCCGACTTTGCCGTTCCTCCGCTGGAGGCTTTGGTGGAGAGCGGCCGGCGTCCGCTATTGGTTGTTACCCAGCCGGCCCGGAGTCAAGGGAGGGGTCTGGCTCTCGTCGCCTCTCCGGTCGCCAAGAGCGCCGAGGACTTGGGTCTCGACCTTGTTGAGGCGCCGTCGGTCAAAGACGAGGGGTTTCTTTCCACTTTGGAGGAGCTGCAGCCGGATCTAGCGGTTGTTGTGGCTTTCGGACAGATCTTTCGGCGGCGGTTGCTGCGTCTACCGGTGCTTGGCTGCCTCAACCTGCACGCTTCGCTGCTGCCGCGACACCGCGGTGCGGCTCCGATTCAGGCCGCGATTGCCGCCGGTGACACCAGAACGGGAGTGGCGACGATGTGGATGGAGCGCGGTCTCGATACCGGACCGGTACTGCGCCGTGCGGAACTTGAGATCGGCGATGCCGAGACCGCTCCGGAACTGAGTCAACGTCTGGCGCGACTTGGCGGCCAGGTGCTTGTGGAGACCATCGAAGACCTCAGCCGAGATTGGGTTCCAGGAACGCCGCAGCAAGACGCACTTGCGACCTATGCTCCTCAATTGAAGAAAGAGGACGGAGAGGTCGACTGGTCGCTGACCGCAAAGCAACTCTACGACCGTTGGCGTGCCTACCAGCCTTGGCCGGGCTTGGCAGTTCAGTACGGCAACGAGATCATCAAACTGGACGTGGTTCGAACGACCGACGGACGAACTCCTGGTCCGGGAGTGGTGGCCGGAATCAGCGATCGGGCTTTGCTCGTGGGGTGTGGCGAGGGTGTGTTGGCCATCGAAGCGGCGCGCCGTCCCGGTCGCAAACCGGTTTCGGGACGCGATCTGGCCAACGGATTGCGCCTCGAAGTTGGCGCCGTGATCGGCGACCCAGAAGCTCAACAGCCGGAAGCTCAACAGCCAAAATCCAAACAACCACAATCTCAACAACGCGGTGAGTCACAAGGTTGAATCAACGTCAAAGTACCCGGCTTGCCGCCGCCCGCGCCTTCGAAGCTGTCTTGGAGGGCAGCTCCGTTGACGCGGAAGAGTCGTCGTTTCGGAGTCGGGCCGACAGCCGGGAAGCACGCTTCTTTCGCCAGTTGGTGTCCGGTTCGGTGCGCTGGCTGCGCCGGATCGATTACGCGATCGAACGCGCATCTTCGCGACCTCTGGAGCGCATCGATCCGACAGTCCTGGCGGTGCTGCGAGTCGCCACCTATCAATTGTTGTTTTTGGACCGCGTGCCAGATCGGGCAGTGGTGCACTCGGCGGTCAACGACGCCAGGAAGGTGGGTGGTAGAGGGGTTACCGGATTCGTCAACGGCGTGTTGCGGGCCATCCAACGGCAGCGCGACCAGAGTGAGGGCTTCGTTGCAGTAGGTGACGCTAAAGATGTCGCTGCCAATCTGGCTCTGGAAAATCTGGCCCTGGAACACAGCCATCCCGATTTCTTGGTGCGGCGTTGGCTCGGGCACTGGGGTGAGTCGCGAGTGCGAGCGCTTCTCGAAGCCAACAATCGGCCCAAGCAGGGGCTCTCGGTTCTGGCGTCGAAGGCAACCGTCGGTGACGACCTGGAACGACGAGCTACCCGAGTTGAGAAGTCGACCATTGCGCCTGACGGCATGCGCATCGAGGGTGTTTCTGCCGAAGACGTTGCGGCGCTCGGCGTCTATATCCAGGACGAGGCCAGCCAAGCGGCGGCCCTGGTGCCGATGCCTCAGTCGGGCGAAAGGATCCTGGATGTTGCCGCCGCTCCGGGAGGCAAGACCCTGGCGCTGTTGTCCGCCGAGCCGGGGGCGAGTGTTGTGGCTGCCGATGTGAGCTTGCGACGAGTCCGGCGCATGCAGGCAAACTTCGCGACCGCGAGGCGTGAATCGGTGCCGGTATTGGTTGCTGACTGCCGGTCGGCGCCGGTGGCAGGGGGGTGGGATCGCGTCGTATTCGATGCACCGTGTAGCGGCACCGGTACGCTGCGCAAACATCCTGAGCTCAAGTGGAGGGTGACTCCGCAGGAGGTCGAGCGCCTGGCAGCTTTCCAACTCCAGGGTCTGCGCGCCTTGGCGCCGCTGGTCCGTTCCGGCGGGCTGCTCTGCTACATCACCTGTTCGATCGAGGCCGAGGAGAACGAAGAGGTGGTGGCGGAGTTTCTCGCTGAGGCGGAGAGCTGGAAGTTGGTGGATCTACGCCATCTACGGGGGGGCGATCTGCCGGAGCCTTTGGATCGATTTGTGGTCGGACCCGGGGCGTGGCAAATCTTTCCAGAGGCAGAGCACGACGGGGCCACCGTTCACGTCCTACGCGCGCCATAAGGTCATCGCGAGAAAGTAGGGGCGGGGCTTGCTCCGCCCTCTTACCGCAACGAACGGGGCTGATAGCCTAATCTCGTGCCTCAAGATCCCAACTCTAGCCTCCCTGACGGCAAGCTCTCCCACGTCGATTCCGACGGCGAGGTCCGCATGGTCGATATCTCGGCGAAGGACGCCACGCTTCGCGTTGCCGAGGCTTCCTGCAAGGTCGTTTTGCAACCTGAAACCGTGGCGCAATTGCGCGACTTGCCCAAAGGGGACGCCTTGACCACGGCTCGTGTCGCCGGCATCCAGGCGGCGAAGCGGACGCCGGAGTGGATTCCCCTGGCGCACACGATCTTGCTGGACCACGTTGAGGTCGATCTCGATCCAGACGATTTGGGAGTGACCGTCTCCAGTCGCGTCGTTTGTCGCGGCGCAACTGGGGCGGAGATGGAAGCGCTGACGGCTTGCGCCGCCGCTGCACTCACTCTCTACGACATGGTCAAGGCAGTGGACAAGTCGGCCGAGATCACCCAACTGCGCCTCGATTCCAAATCGGGCGGCAAGAGTGGCGATTATCGGAGAGCTGGCTAGCATGCCGAGCGCGGTTGGGCTCGACCTCCTGCTCGACGACATCGCCGCGATACGCGGGCGAACCTTCGGTCTGTTGTCCCAGCAAGCGGCGGTTGACCTGGCGCAGCGCCCCGCGCACATTGCCCTGTCAGCTTCGGGTGCTCGGCCTAAGGTCTTGTTCGCCCCGGAACACGGCTACTACGGCGTCGAACAGGACATGGTGGCGGCCGACAGCAGCCGCGACCCGATCACCGGCTGTGAGGTGGTCTCGCTCTACGGCAACGACGAGCATTCCTTACGGCCGAGAGCGGGAGCGTTCGACGGCTTAGATCTGCTCGTCATCGACCTCCAGGACATCGGCAGCAGGTATTACACCTACGCGGCGACCGCGGTGTGGGCGGCGCAGGCCGCGCGGCAGACCGGTTGCGATGTCTGGGTTCTGGATCGCCCCAATCCACTGGGAGGAACCGATGTCGAAGGCAACCTGCGCGACGAGAGTTTCGCGTCTTTTGTCGGAGCCTTTCAGCATCCCGTGCGCCACGGACTGACCATGGCGGAGATCCTCCTCATGGAACTAGGAGTAGCTGCCAGCGAGGTTGAATCGTCGGGCGTACGTGTCTGGCCTGCCGATTGGTCGCGAGGCGATCACTGGCCCGCCACCGGGCGGCCCTGGGTAGCGCCGTCACCCAACATGCCGAGCCACGCCACGGCTGCGATCTATCCGGGCTTGTGTTTGGTCGAGGCGACCGAGATTTCAGAGGGTCGCGGCACCACGCGCCCCTTCCACCTCGTCGGTCACCCGGCACTGGACCCTCAGGCCCTGGCCGATGGAATCGATCGACGGTGGTCGGCGGGACTGTCTTTCGTCCCGACCTACTTTCGACCGCAGTTTCAGAAGCATGCCGGGGAAGTGTGCGGTGGAGTCGAGATCGTCGTCACAGACCCACAATCGGTGGACGCCTACCGTTTTGGACTCCACCTTCTGCTGAGCTTGCGACGAGCACTGGGGGATCGCTTTGCCTGGCGCCACGCCCCCTATGAATTCGTCGTCGACAGACCGGCCATCGACCTCCTGACCGGAGGCGAAGAGGCGCGGCGTGCAATCGACGGCGGCGACTCCGTGTCACTCGAAGAATGGTGGGCCGGATTTGCCGCTGACGAAGCCGATTTCCGAGTCCACAGAGAGCCCTATCTGCTGTACTCTGGGTGAGGGTGAGAGAGGCCCCCAATCCAGTCCCTCGACGGGTTCAGAATCGCCATGAAAATGCCTCGAATCATCCATGTAGATGGAGTGCTCGCTGACTACGCTGATCTGGTGGAGAAGGAAGCCGCAAAAGGCTCGCGAGTCGGTTGGTTGGATCTGCGATCCCCCGTGACTGTGCCGCAAGCGCTGTTCGGCTCCACCATCCAAGGAGTGTTTCGTGCCGTCGAAGTCGGCGACCAAGGCACCATCGCCTACAAGCCGCGTCGGGGTGCGCCGGTCCTCAAGGACTTGATTCGCGAGTACTTCCTCGGCTGCGACCTTGTTCTGGTGCGTGGCGTGGACTCAGAGCACGAGACGTAGAGCACGAGACGTAGAGGGCGAGGCGTAGAGGGCGAGAGCTGGGAACAACAAGGAATCATCAAATGCGCGAGACCATTCGCTTTTTCTTACCTGGGCCAACCTACGTTCTGGAAGAGGTGCGACAGGCGATGACCCAGGAACTTTTGGGACATCGTTCGCCGGCGTTCGCGGCCGTCTACGAGACTCTTTCGCCCCGTCTGAAAAAAGTCTTTCGCACCCAGCGCGAGGTCTTCACCGCTACCGGCAGTTCGACCTTGCTGATGCAGGCGGCGTTGCAGTCGACCGTGTTGCGAAAATCACTGCACATCACCAACGGTGCGTTCTCCGAGCGCTGGCTGGACATCGCTCAGTCCCTGGGGCTGGAGGCCGACGAACTGCCCTTTCCTTGGGGCGAGCCAGTCGACCCCGATGTCGTCGCCGAGGCCGTTGCCAACGGCGGTTACGAAGCGGTCACGGTGGTTCACAACGCCACCTCGACCGGAGTCGAGAACCCGCTGCGGGAAGTGGCGCAGGCGGTTCGCGCCAACAGTGACGCGCTGGTGATCGTCGATACCGTTTCGTCGTTGGGCGGTTCGCGGGTTGAAACTGACGAATGGGACTTGGACATCGTCCTTTCCGGTAGTCAGAAAGCTCTAGCGATGCCGCCTGGGTTGGTTTTCTTCAGCCTGTCAGAGCGCGCCGAAAGCCGGGCGCAGTCGATTTCCAATCGAGGCTTTTATACCGACATCCTGCGCTATCGAGACAAGCACGCTGCCGGGGGCACTATCACGACGCCGGGTATGTCGACGGTGTTTGCGGCCGACCGCCAGCTCGACGTCATTCTCGAAGAGGGCATGGAAGCGCGCTGGCAACGGCATCAAGATCTGCGCGACCGCACCCACGTTTGGGCCGCCGAGCGCGGCATGGCGATCTGCGCCGCGGAGGGCGCCCGCTCGATGACGGTGACGTCATTTCGCCTACGCGAGCCGGGCACCGGGCCGCAGGTGGTGAATGAGTTGACGGCGCGCGGATACACCGTTGGCTCGGGCTACGGCAAGTGGAAGCCAGATTGTTTTCGCATCGGTCATATGGCCGAGGTGCGCATGGAAGATCTGGAGCAGTTGCTGACGGTCATTGACGACATTCTGGGGGTCGGCTCGTGAGCGGCCGACACCGCATCCTTTTGGCCGACCCGCTGGCGCCGGAAGGCATTGAGGCGCTCAAGGCCGCCGACCTCGACTTGGTCGAGCTGCGGGATGAAGACCGCGAGCGACTGGGCGAGCTCCTCAACGACTTTGACGCCGTCGTCGTGCGCAGCCGCACCAAGCTAAAGAGCGAGCATCTGCAGTCGACGCAACGACTCAAAGTCATTGCTCGTGCCGGGGTCGGTATCGACAACATCGACCTGGCGGCGGCCACCGAGCGCGGGATTTTGGTGGTCAATGCGCCGACCGCCAACTTGCTGTCCGCCACCGAACACACTATGGCCCTGATGCTGGGTTTGGCTCGCAATATCGCGCGAGCCGATGCGTCGATGAAACGCGGCGAGTGGGACCGCAAGGGCCACATCGGCATCGAACTGCAAGACAAGACCCTGGGCGTGGTCGGCTTTGGGCGTATCGGCCAGGGGGTCGCGGCTCGAGCCCAAGGATTCGGCATGCAAATTGTCGCTTACGATCCGTTCTTGGACGCCTCGGTAGGAGAGCGATTGGGCGTCGAGATGGGAACTCTAGAGCAGGTCCTCGAGGCGGCGGACTTCGTCACCGTCCACGTGCCGTTGACGGACGCGACGCGAGGGCTCATCGACGCGGACGCTATCGCTCGGATGCAAGCCGGCGCGATGCTCATCAACTGCGCGCGCGGAGGCATCGTTGACGAGGCCGCCCTGGTGGAGGCCTTGGACAGCGGTCACCTGGCCGGCGCTGCCCTGGATGTGTTCGAGGTCGAGCCGCCCGAGAACTCCCAATTGACTCTTCACCCCAAAGTGCTGGCGACGCCGCACATCGGCGCCCAGACATCCGAGGCGCAGGAGCGCATCGCGCGCCAGACGGTGGAGATGCTGCTTTCCGCTCTGGACGGGTCGCTGGCGGTCACCGCTGTCAATCTTCCCTTCCGTCCGGCAGGTCCGCAGGGGGAGCCGTATCTGCGCCTGGCGGACCGGCTCGGCAACCTGGCCTCGGCACTGCTCAATCGCCCTGTCCACAAGGTGCAGGTGGACCTTTGGGGCATGGAGGACGACCTGCAGTTGCCAGCGGCGGTCGCCGCGGTCAAGGGCGTCCTGACTCCGATCCTTGGTGGCGCCGTCAACTTCGTCAACGCCGAGCGCATCGCCCAGGATCGCGGCGTCGAAGTGGTGCGCGCGACGCACAGCGAAGGCGCTGAGTTTCCTCGACTCGTGGGAGTGACCCTGGAAGGAGACGACCGCTCTCTCAACCTGCGCGGCGCAGTTCTGGCTGATGGCAGCGCCCGCGTCGTGGCGCTCGACGACTACCGGCTGGAGTTTCAGCCGCGCGGCAAGCTGTTGGTTCTCTCCAATCGCGACGTTCCCGGAGTGGTGGGCAAGATCGGCGTCCTGCTCGGCAAGGCCGGAATCAACATCGCCGACATCCACCTGGCGCGGCGCAAGGACGAAGGGGCTCGCGCCGTCATTCGCGTCGATCAAACTCCCACCGCGGAGGCCTTGGCCGACCTCACCGAGCTACCCGAGGTGCGCAGCGCTCAGTTCGTAGAAGTGGAGGAGACGAGTTGAGTCGCGGCGAGACGACCGTCGGGGTGGTCTTTGGCGGACGCAGCGTTGAGCATTTGGTGTCCGTGCGCTCGGCACGCACCATCGTTGAGGCCTTAAACGAGGCCGGCTATGGGGTGGATCTGTTGGGTGTCGATCGGGACGGCCGCTGGATTTCCGCGTCGCAAGCCCGGCGAGCGATCGCCGGCGAAGTCGATGAAGTGCCGAGTGGAGAAGGCGCGGTGTCGAAGTCCATCGCTTTGCTGGCGGACAACGCGCCCGATGTGGTGTTTCCGATCATCCACGGTACCTGGGGCGAAGACGGCACCATTCAGGGGCTGTGCGAAATGCTCGCTCTGCCCTACGTTGGCGCCGACGTGACCGCCAGCGCCGTGGCGATGGACAAGCGGTTGGCAAAAGCGGTCCTGGCGGACGCCGGGATCCCGGTCGTCGAGGGAGCTGTTGTTGACAGTCGAGATCTCGCACGCGATCCGGAGCTGCAAGGAATCCTGACCAGCATCGACGAAGCCCTGTTCGTCAAGCCCTCGGTGGGTGGTTCCAGCGTCGGCGTCAGTAAGGTCGAAGACCGAACCAAGTTGGCGGCCGCGGTGCGCGAAGCCTTGCGCTTTGATGACGCTGTTTTGGTTGAGCGCGCAATCAACGGCCGTGAGATCGAGTGCGCCGTGTTGGGCTACCAGGACCTCGAGGCGTCTGTGCTTGGCGAGATCATTCCGGGGCACGAGTTCTACGACTACGCCGACAAGTACCTCGACGACACTGCTGGTCTCGAAGCACCGGCCCGCCTCGAAGGCGATCTGGAACATCGCCTCCGCGCCGCCGCGGTCGAAGCGTTCGCCGCCATCAGCGGCGACGGCATGGCCCGCGTCGACTTTCTGCTCGAGTCGGACGGTACTTTCTATGTCAACGAAATCAACACTGTGCCCGGCTTTACTTCCATCTCGATGTATCCACGCCTGTGGGGACTGACTGGAATGCCGCTTCCCGATCTGGTTGCCGAGCTGGTTGAGATCGCCCTCGCCCGCCACCGCGATCGAGCCGCGCTCTCCGACGGAATTCGGTCCTGGCTGGATCGGCTCGGATAGGAGTCATTTCAAGCGAGGCCGAAGGCTAAGTCGAGAGACCTGGGTGGGAGCCCGCGCCGCCGGTCACTGAGTCGACAAATCGGGGAATAGCTGCTGCGAAACAGCGACGGTGGCCGGCGACTACGGTTCGACCTCGGTTCGGATCGCTGTCTCGGCGCACCACCTTCTTGGAACTCGCCGTTCTTCATCACCGCCACGCCGTTGACCACAACCAGTCTCGAGTAACCCGGTGGCACAGCTGCCTAACGTCATGCCCACACTTGGTCGAAGACGCGCATGAAGTTCGCGCCCATTACGAGTTCCACTTCGCTTTCGGAAAAGCCGCGCTCCAACAACCGCTCTGTAAACAATGCCAAATACTCGACCGCATCGCAGCCGGGAATCCAACGGTCCAAGGTGGCAAGATCGAGATCGGTATCTGCGAACGCTTCCTTGCTCAGCCTGCGTAGCGAGTAGTCGAGGAAGTCACACCCTATACCCACGTGGTCAATGCCAATCTGGTCGACGATGTGGGTGAGATGGTCGATCAACTTGTCAAGCGTAGGGTCGGATTCGTCTACAAACTCCCCGTAGAAATTCAACCCGACAACTCCACCTTTGTCCGCAAGTAGGCGCAATTGGTCATCCGTGAGGTTGCGCGGGTGGTTGCGAACCGCGCAGGCGTTGCTGTGAGAGGCGACAAAGGGGCGGCGGCTCAGTTGGGCAACATCCCAAAACGCCGTTTCCGCAAGATGGCTGACGTCAAGCACGACGTTGCTATCTTCCATTTCTTGCAACGCGATCTTCCCAGCAGTGGAAAGCCCACCTTCGTTTTGCTTGGCGTATGTGCCACCGGCGAATTCGTTGCACCGGTTCCATGTGAATGAAACCATGCGGACCCCCAAACGATACAAAACCCGCAGCATAGCCGGATCGCCATTGATCCCATCGCAACCTTCCAACGCGAGCACTCCAGCGATTTTGTCGTGGGCCAATGCATGGCGGACTTCGTTCGCGGTGGTAGCGATACATATCTGGCTATCATCTTGTTCGATGTCGCTGAGTACGGCCTCCGCTAGTTCGACAAGCCGTTGGAGACCCCGCTCCGGCAAGAATTGGTCCTCCACGAAGAGTGGAAGAACCTGCACGTTGACTCCCCCCGCGTGAAGCCTCGGAGCCCAGATCCGAGAGAGGACCCCTTGCTCGCCACGCTCATGTCGGTGAGCGACATCCATGGCGATGTCGTGGTGAGCGTCGACGACCGGTACCTTTTCGTTCAGCATCTTGGATGCGTCCTCTGGGCGACTTATGGCGCGACTCGCGCCACCGCCGTCCTAGAAATCTACGCGCTAGAAATCTATGCGCAGGTCGAGATGCCACGTGCGCGGCAGGCCGGGATGGGAAAATCCTCCTAAAACCCACTCGGAGTTGTAGACCTCGTCTGTGGCATTTTGCATCGATCCGACCAGCGACCAACCTTTCTCGCTGTTTTCAATCCCGAAACGGAGCGAGACAAGGTCCAGATCTGAACGGGCGGTGGTGTTCTCGGGGTCCCAAAATTGACTGCCGCGATGTTCAAAGTCAGCCCGACCGAAGATTCCGAAGCGTTCGGCAATGTCGGTCCGGTATTGAATCCCGGCGTTGAAAGTGAACTCAGGAACGTAAGGCGCCTGGTTTCCCACCGCACTGGGGTTCACGGAGTACTTTTTGATCTCAGAATCCGTGAGGCCAACGGCGGCATAGGCATCAAAGCCGGAACCGAGTTTCGCGACAGCCTCAAGTTCCCCCCCGACAAGTTGAACATCGTCGACATTGACTAGGACTTGCGCGCTGACGGGACCGATGAAGACGAAATAGTGCTGTCCGTCGACATCTGTGCGATAGACCGATCCGTTGAGGCGTAGGCGGTGGTCGAGCCATTCGCTTTTGAATCCCAATTCGAACGTTTGGGTTTCTTCCTGATCTACGCTGTCTTCGACGCCCTCAAGGCCTACTGCCGCGGCCGCTGCTCCGACGCCGTTTTGATTGAACTGGCCGCTGCGGAATCCGACTCCCCAAGAGCCGTAGACGATGGCGTCGTCGCCCACTTTGTGACGTAGAGAAACCTTGGGCTGAAGCTTGTCGAAGGTCTTCTTATTAACAGCGCCGGGCACGCCGCCGGTGTTGGTCGGCAAGACGAATTGCTTGCGCTCATCGCGGTCGTAGCGAAGCGCTAGCGAGAATTCCAACTCGTCGCTCAAGTCATAGTCGGTGTTGCCGAAAACGGCCCAGGCTTTGTTGTCATTATCGTCGGCAAAAAAACTCAAAGTGGGGTTGGTCGGATCGTCAAACACCGGCTCATGCTCGATGCGAATGACGCCCAGGCCGAGATCGTCGCTCGTAGATGTGGAAATAAAGCGGTCGGTTTGCAAGTAGTACAGGCCGGCCATCCACCGTGCCCGCCGGTCTCCGGGGGACGAAAACCGCAATTCCTCACTCCACGCCTTGACATCGACGTACTGCGTTTGACCACCGTCGATCGAGCCAAAACCGTAGTTGGAGGTAAGGGCGGCGGTGTAGGGAAACTGGTCGCCGGAGAGGAATTCGAGTACTCGGGCTCTTGACGTGACCGACGTGAAAGTGCCCTTTTCGGACGTGTGTTGGAGTTTTAGCGACACTTCGTCGATCTCGCGTTCATTGATCGCCGCATTGGTAGCCTTGATTTTCCGGTCAACAAGGTCGGCATCCGCAATGGAGAAGTCGAACGGAAACGGACTGGTTGGATCGAGCGAAGCTCCATCTGCGCCGATGATCGCTGGCTGGTACTGGAACAAGAAACCACCGCCGTCGAAACGCGATGTATTAACCCGCAGATCTGCCGTGAGATGGTTATTTACGAGCCAGGTAAGTTGCCCGCGAACGGTCAGATCGTCAACCGGGTCGGCCTTTTGGTTCAAGTTGACGTTGGTGAAATAGCCTTCACGGTCGAGGTAACGGCCACTCAGACGAAACAACAACTTGTTGGCGACCAAAGGTCCACTAACGGTACCTTGAAGGACGCGCTCGTCGCCTTCACCGAGTCCGACTCGAACGTGTCCTTCAAAGTCATTTGTGGGTTGCCGGGTCTCAATAATGATGGCTCCACCAGTCGCATTGCGGCCGTAGAGTGCGCCTTGAGGTCCTCTGAGGATCTCGACATGTTCGATGTCAAAAAGTTCTTGCGTCAGAAACCGCGTATTGCTCTGAAGAACGCCGTCAACGACTACGGCAACCGGTGGCTCGCCATTGCGAACTTGGGTGATGCCGCGGATGGTCATAAAGGAAACGCCGACGCTTTGTGAGTCGGCCAACGTCACGTTGGGCGTGAGCGCAATAAGCTGGTTCGGCCGATCGATTCGAGCGTCCTTGATTTGTTGCTCGGAGAATACCGTTTCACTCAAAGGGATCTCTTGAGCACTTTCTTCGCGCATGCGGGCGGTAACCACGATTTCGTCGCCTCCCACCGCTACGGGGGCTTCTCCGGAGGGATCAGCGGGTCGTTCGCGCTCTTGGTCCTCCTGGGCTTCTTGTTGCACTGTGGGCTCCGCGTCCGGTTCCTGAGCGATGGCCGCAGGTGAAAACATCAGAACGACCGCAAGCAAGGCGATATCCGAGAGGTTGACGCTGGGACGAAACAGATTCTTCATAATCGCACTCCTTTGTTCAAAGCTTCTCGACAAATCAGTTCGTCTCGATAATCAATTCGCCGTACTCCCCAACGGTGAGAGCATCACCGGCATGGATGATCGTGGTCGAACTTGGTTCCTCGATAATGGCTGGACCTTCAACTCGGTTGCCGCTGAGCATTTGCCGCCGGTCATATACGGAATACTCAACATGATTGTCGGCATCGGGTCGGTAGACGGGGCGGCTGCCCTTGAGTCCTTCGGCTTCAGCACTGCCTTTTGCGATCTTGGGCAGCGTGGGGCGTGGCAATAAGCCGACTGCGCGAAGGCGTAGGGTGACGATTTCGACCGGGTCATCCATACTGTGTCCGTATTGCCTCTCATGCGCGGCGCTAAACCGGTCCACGATTTCGCCCAGATTGTCGTCTCCAATCTGGTGTCCCGGCAGTGGGATGTTCACCGTGTGTTCCTGCCCTTCGTAACGCAGTTCCGCCGAGGGAAGAAAGCAGCAGCGGTCGTCTTCGAAGCCATCTCCGGCCAGCGCATCGCGGCCCTTGGACAACAGCGCAGTGCAATGTTCGTTCACTGCGTCGAGATCCATGTCCGTGAGGCCGGTTACATAGGTTTGGGCAAAGTCGTGGACGACATCCACCATCTGCATTCCCATCGCCGAGAAGTTGGCGGGACCAGGTGGCACGATGACGCGAGGGATCTCCAATTCCCGAGCAACGGCGGCCGCGACAAACGCACCCCCGCCACCGAACGCAAGGATGGAGAAATCCTTTGGATGGTAACCACGCTCTACAGAAATGACCCGGATAGCGCCAGCGATCTTGGCCTCGCTAATGCGGACAATTCCCGCTGCGGTCTCGAGAACGGACATCCCGAGCGGGGCGGCAAGTTTGGCGACCGCGTTTTTAGACAGCGATGCGTTGACGTTCATGTCGCCACCCAGGAAGTTGTCTGAATTTAGATAGCCAATGAGCAAAGCGGCATCGGTGAAAGTGGGTGCTTCCCCTCCTCTGCCATAGCAGGCCGGTCCCGGTCGAGCTCCCGCGCTCTTGGGGCCGACCTGCAAATGGCCGCCATCGTCAATCCAGGCGATGCTTCCTCCCCCGGCTCCTACGGTGTGGATGTCGATAGTCGGGATCGAGATCGGTAGGGTCTGAAAAGTCTGTTCGTTTTCGACCCTGATGTCGCCCTCCGCGATCAGAGACGTATCGAGGCTCGTCCCGCCCATGTCAATCGTGATCAGGTTTTTGTGGCCAGTAAGCTTGCAAAGATACGCGCCACCGATGACGCCCCCTGCAGGCCCGGAGAGCACCAGATGTACCGGTTTTTCTTTGGCTGATTCAACGGTCATGGCTCCACCGCCTGACCGCGTCATTAAAAACCGTCCGCTCAACCCTCCGTCTCTCAACTCAGTGTTCAGCCGTTCCAGGTAGGTGCGAGTCAGCGGTTTTACATAGGCATCAATAACTGTGGTGCTGGTGCGCTCGTACTCCCGATACTCCCGGCTTAGTCGGTGCGACAGTGTCACCGAGACGTTTGGGCAAGTTTCACGTAGGACCCGTTCCATCGCGAGCTCATGCTCAGGATTGGCGTAGCTGTGTAGAAAGCACACAGCCACAGCCTCGATATCCTTTTCCTTGATCTTTTCGGCGACTTCTGACGCGCTGTCTTTGTCGAACTGGATCAAGGGTTTGCCCTCGTAGTCCAGGCGCTCGTCGACCTCGAATGTCAGGTGTCGCGGAACCAGTGATTCGGGTTTGCGGTACTTAAAGTCGTACATTGGCTCACGCGAGGTTCTGCCAAGAATGTAGACATCGCGAAAGCCTTTGGTGGTGACAATCGCTACTTTGGCCCCCGAGCGAGTCAGCAAGGCGTTGAGGCCGAGAGTCGTACCGTGTACGAAGTAGTCGATCTTGCCGAGTTCCGCATCGGCCTTTTGAAAGGCTGCCAGTACTCCGGCGGCGGGATTCTGAGGAGTCGTTTCGACTTTCTCGAGCCGCAATTCGCCGGTCTTTTCGTCCAGCATGATGACGTCTGTGAATGTGCCTCCGATGTCAACTGAGATTCGCATTGGGCGCTCTCCCCTTTAGGATTCGGATGATGCTTCTGATCGAATAGCTGCGGTCGCTTCTGCATCCACAGAAACCGCCTTCGGATCGATTACGACGCCGTATTCCTTGCGCGCGGCTTCGTGCGAGACGAAGCCGTCTCGCACGTCCGCCAGCACTTTTTCCGGGTCCCGTTCCAGGGGATCGCCCCAGCCTCCGCCTCCTCCTGAGTTATTGATGATCACTTCGCCAGCCGCCATGGGTGATGCGATTGCTCCGGCAACGAGTTCTTTGTCGGTGCCGGGCCAGACGATGTTGTGACCGCTCTCGCCATCCTTGCCGCCCGCCATGCCCCACGGCTTGGTTTTGGTTTTCTTGACCAGAGTCAGTACAGATGAATCAGCCAGAAAGCGATACGTCCGCGTAACGCCCAACCCGCCGCGGTGTTTGCCTGCACCGGCCGAGTCCCTGCGCAGGTAATAGTTCTCAATGCGCCACGGTGCCTTGGTCTCCAAAAGCTCGACCGGATTGTTTCTACAACCCGGCTCACTGAGGTGCATGATTCCGTCCTCGCCATCGCCGCCCGCGTGTCCGCCGAAGCCGACCCCTTCGTTGGTGGCTTCCAGCCAAGGCTTTCCGGTTTTCGGGTGTTTTCCCAACCCCATCACGTCGAAAACATCACCTCCAGAACAAGCCGGTACGATGTCGGGCATCCCTTGTGCCAGAGCCTTGAGAACGACCTCAGGGGCCATAAGCGCCGCCCAGATTGTGAAGGTCGGTGCCGGTGGCATGGCGTGCATCATTTCCCCCTCAGGGGCGATTACGCGCAGTGGCCGAAAATTACCTTCGTTGGCTGGAATGTCAGGTGTTGTAACTCCTTTGAACGCCAACGCGCTCACGCCCAAGGTAGCGCCCAACGGCAAATTCATTGGGCCCTTGGTTCGGCCGTGCGACCCCGACCAGTCGATGATCATCTCGTCATCGTTGATGGTGACTGTGGCCTTCATCTTGAGCAGGGTGTCCCGGTCAATACCGTCGTCGTCCACCCAATCAACGGCCGACCAAGTCCCCTTGGGCAACTCGGCCAAGCGAGCTCGGGCTATGCGTTCTCCGTGGTTCAGGATCTCTTCGATGGCCGCTTCGTAGGTCTCAAGCCCGAAGCGTTCGACAAGTTCTTGAACTCTCTTCTCTCCCGTTCGGCAGGAAGAGATCTGAGCATTCATGTCGCCGATGACCCGGTTGGGTAGACGGCTATTGAAACGGATGAGGTCCAATAGACCCTTGTTCAGAACGCCTTTCTCGTAGATCTTGGCGCCCGGCATGAGGAGGCCTTCTTGAAAGACGTCTGTTGTGTCAAGGCAATAGCCGGGATCTCTCTGACCCAGATCGAGCCAGTGCTGCTTTATGGCGGTGTAGCCGATAAGCTGTTCGCCGTGAAAGACGGGAGCGATTGCTAAAACGTCGAGCGGGTGAGCGGAACTCCAGTAAGGATAGCTCGTCAGCAAGATGTCTCCGGGATGGACGTTCTCCTCGCCCACGAATTCCACAGTCTTTTTTAGGCCGTAGTCGTTGCCGCAGGTAAAAACTGCTAACCCTGGGGACTCCGCCAACAGGCGAAAGTTGCGATCGTAGATACCCAAGCCGAAATCCCGGATCTCATAGATCACGGTGTTGTACGAGGTTCGCATCAGATTCCGCGCCATCTCCTCAGCCGCGGAGAGAAGATAGTTGTGCATGACCTCGACGGTGATTTGATTCAGTTTTGCCAAAGCTTCTCCTGTCTTATAGATCGTTTTTGTGGAACCGGCCGCCCTTCATGATGGCGGCCAGATGCCTGCCCTGTTTGGTGAGCAGTGAAAGGTCTGTCAGGGGGTTGCCATTGACTACGATGAGGTCCGCGAGTGCGCCGGGGGCGATAGTGCCGAGTTCCCCTTTTCGGTTGAGTATTTCGGCTGCAATTGAGGTGGCGGAGGCGATGACTTCATGACTCTCCAAAACCTCGGCTCGGATCAGGAACTCGTGGCTTTGCTCGTCGTGGGTAGCGCCCAGTAGATCGGTGCCGTATCCCATCTTGACGCCGGCGGCCTTGCAGATCTCCAGCGATCGCAGGCCTGCAGCACGCACTCGAGCCAATTTTTCGAGCATGACTTCGGTGAAGCCGCTGTGTTTCCCCAGCCGTTCGAGGGCGTCGTAGGTGACCAGCGTCGGTACGACGTAGGCAGCTTTTGCCGCCACGTTGCCCGCCGTTTCCGAATCGATTAGGTTGGCGTGTTCGATCGAGCGCACTCCACAATCAAGGGCATGATTGATTGCCTCGGGCGTGTAGGCGTGAGCGAGCACGTAGGTCTTCCACGCCATCGCCTCTTCGACGATCGCCTGCAGCTCATCTTTCGAGTACTCGCAACTGTCGATTGGGTCGTTGGGCGACGCGACGCCGCCAGAAACCATGACCTTGATCTGGTCCGCACCTTTGCGCAGCTCGTCGCGTACGGCATGGCGGACTTGGTCTACGCCATCGGCGACGCGGGAAATAAGGTCGAGTGCGTGTCTGCAAGGACATGGGGACGCCCCGTCGGTTCGTCGTCGAAAGTCGCCGTGCCCTCCCGTCTGGCTGATCGCGCGGCCGGAGATGAACATCCTCGGGCCGGCGATGAGACCCTTCGCGACCGCATCGCGTAGCCCCCAGTCGGCACCGGCCGCATCTCTGATCGTGGTGAAGCCACGATCGAGCATGCGCCCCAAGATCACAGAAGCCTCTGCAGTGACATAGGTAACGGGCGTTTCTTCTAGCCGCGTGAGCCTCATGTCGGTGAGCGTTGGATGAGCGTGAAGATCGATCAACCCCGGCAATAGCGAACGGCCCTTGAGGTCATACTCGACTGCGTTTGAAACTGAGATCGGCCGGTCGGAAACTTCCTTGATGCGGTCGTTCTCGACCAATACATGGCACTCTTGTTTCGGCTCAGGTCCGGAGCCGTCAATCAAAGCTCCGTTGCGGAACAGGACCGTGTCTGACGTCACCGACGTCATGCTTCCACTGGACCTGTGTGAGATTTAGCGACCACGCTACCCGACCAAGACAAAGTAGACTCTGGCGTCTTCGAGAGCCGTGGCTGCGTGCGGAGTGTCGGCAGGAATCACAATTAAGTCTCCTCGACCGAGTTCTTCCAGTCCGTTCTCTGTCTCGAGCGAAAAACTGCCTTGGAGGACGAGCGAAATCTCGCTCTCTTCGTGAGCGGTAAGTCCGTCTACCGGTTGCCGTGTTCCTTTTTTGAAATGAGCGACTCCGAATTGAATGCAGGCGTCGCTTTCCGCGGTCATGCTCAGCAGGTCTTGCAAATCGAAACCGTCAGATGCCCAAGAATCTTCCTCGCGTGCTGTGACTACGGACTTGAGGATACGCATGGGCCTCTTGATCAGCCGTTCCTGCTGCCAGAACGGCGGTCGCTCTTAGTAGCGACAAACCGTTCTGTGCCAGCATGGTTCGTCGTAGATTCAGTTGCTGGATGGCGCATCCTTGAGGGGATGCTAGCTACGCCCTCCAGACCTGTCATCGGTCGGATGGCTGAACTGTTACTGCGACAAAAGGACTAGTCGGAGACGGGGTCTAGCTATGGATTCACGATGCCTTGGCGTACTGCGTAGAGCGCGGCTTGAGTGCGATTCGAAAGGCTCAGCTTACTAAGAACACTGCCGACGTGAGAGCGCACTGTACGTTCGCTGATGCCGAGGTCGGCGCCAATCTCACGATTGCTCAGACCATGGGCGATCAATGTCAGGACTTCGTTCTCGCGTTCGGTTAAAGGCTCTTGCAAGCTCGAAGAAGCACTTGGCGAGAGCCGTCCGATCACCATCGCCGCAATTGACGGGTGCAGCACGGTCTGGCCGCGAGATACCTTGCGGATCGCACTGAGCAGCTCATGCGCCGGGGAATCCTTGAGCAGGTAACCGTTGGCACCAAGTTCAAGCGACCGAAAGACCTGGCTGTCTTCCGAAAAACTGGTGAGGATCAACACCTTGAGTCGCGGCCGCAGCTGGCGCGACGCCGCGAGCACCTCGAGACCACTCCTGTGCGGCAGGACTAAGTCGAGTAAGAGAACATCGGCCTCGGTGGACTCGATCAGCGAGATCGACTCCTCAGCGTTGTCGGCTTCGCCCACAACATTGATATCGGGCTCACCGTCGATCAGCGCTCGTAGACCTTCACGAACTACGGCGTGATCGTCGACCAGGAGAACTCGAATGGACGACGACTCGTTTACATCAGAATCTGTCATGGTTGCAGAGGCTCCTCGAGTGGTACCTCGACCCATATCGTGGTGCCGCGGCCCGGCTTGGAGTCGATTTGGTACTTGCCTCCGGCCTGGCCGGCCCGTTCCCTAATGCCGAGCAGGCCGAGACCCTGCCGGCTGGCTTCGGTAGGATCGAATCCGATTCCGTCATCGGTGATCTGCAGCCGAACTCGATCGGCAATCGCTTGTACCGATACAGCTACCTTTTGGGCTGCCGCGTGGTGGAACGTGTTGTTGAGAGCCTCTCGAGCGATCTGGTAAAGAACTTCCTCCAACGCGACCGGCAGCTCAAGGTTTGGGTCGACATTGAAATCGACTTCGACGCCCGCTCTGCGTTCGACCGCTTCCACCCTGTGCTTGAGCGCTCCGAGGAAGCCTTCTCTTTCGAGTTCTAAGGGGCGGAGTTCATGGACCAGAAGTCGCATCTCACGAAACGTCTCTTGAGCTGTCTGCGCCAACCGGTCGAGGCGATCTTCGGCCAGGGGAAGTTCGCCGCGGCCCAAATGTCTCCGGCTCGCTTCGGCGAATAGCGTCAAGCTATAGAGCGACTGACTGACGGAGTCGTGAAGCTCGCGCGCCAGTCGACTCCGTTCTTGGAATACAGCGACCTGTTCGGCCTGTTTCTGTAGCCTCGCGTGGTCAATAGTCAGCCCGATTTGGTCACCAAGCGACGTCAGGAGTGCCATGTCTTTCTCTTCCGACTCGCGGAGTTGGTGGCCGATCAGACTGAAGACGCCGAACACACGCCCCTTGGCGCGGAGCGGAACTCCGACAAAGCTTTGGCCTTCCTCGCGAGGCTCAGGCGGAGATCCTTTCGGCTGGCTGACTCTGTCGAGCAAGAGTGGCTTACCTTCGGCGAATATCCGCTCGATGGCCCCCCGCGTTATGGTTTCGATCGAGCTGTCCGACACCATGTCGTCGGTACCCACGCTCGCAGCAAGCTTGAGCTTTCCTTTAGGGCTGTTCGCCACATGAACTAAGCCCGTAGCCGCCGGAAAAGTATGCAGTATTCGTTTTAGACAGCGCACCAGGATGGTGCTGAGTTCGAGTGATTCACTTGCGACCGAGGCGACGTCATACAGTATCGACAACTCCTCGTTGAGACTTCGCAATCCCTCCCGCGACCGTTGCAATTCGGTGACGTCATTGCCCACGACCAGTGTGCCGAGGGCGGCACCGTCTGGGGTCACCAGTGGCCGCGCATTCCAGGAAAAGCATCGCTTTTTGCCATCTCGACAAACGAGTTCGGTTTGAAAGCCGCTGATTGTCTCGCGATCTTGAAGGATTCCACGCGACCGTTCCATGACGGCCTGGCGATAGGTGTCGTCAGGGTATATCCACTCCCACATTTTGGGGTTGCCCAGGACTTCTTCCGCCCGGTATCCGCTCAGCCTTTCTGCCACGCGATTCCAGAACGACACCGTCATGTCGACGTCCAAAACGTTAATCCAGACATTAAGGTCATCAAAAATCCGTCCGGCAACCTCGTCGAAACCCCAAGGGCTCACTTGCCACGGGCCCCGATCGGGCACCGTGCTGGCAGTGGAACGATGATTCGATTTTTCGGGGGCGTTCTCAGTGCGGCTCATTTGTGCAGCGCAATAGAGGGCCGGTAGGCCTCTGAGTCAGCTTAGCAGGAGCAGAAAACGAAACACGCGCGCTGCTATTGGAATCGAGTTGGCGAGAACGGCTCGGTATCGATCGATGGTTTGTCGCCAGCCACAATTTCTGCGACTAGCTTGCCAGTGGCGGGTCCGTGTGAAATCCCCGTCATGCCGTGGCCCGTGGCGACAACGACGTTGGTGAGGCCTTTCGGGCGACCGATGATCGGCAAACCGTCTGCGGAGCACGGGCGCAAGCCGCGCCAGGTTTCGATGTGCTCCGTCGGCTTCAAATCGGGCAGGTAATCTTCGACTGCTGCCAAAATCGCCCCCACTCGTCTTCGATTGATCGAGAGGTCGAGCCCTGCCAGCTCAAGGGTCCCCGCAAAACGGAGACGCTCGCCCATCGGGGTCGCTGCCACTTTTGCTTCCGCCAGCATTAGGGGTATATCAAAGCTCTCGTCAGGCCTTTTTACGGTGACGCTATACCCTTTCGCGCTTTGAACCGGCAGTCGCAGGCCCAGGGGCCGCATCAGATCGGTCGACCAAGCGCCCGCCGCCAGAACGATCTGGTTCGCCCTAAACTCGCCCCGAGTCGTCATGAGGCAGCTGGTTGCTCGGCAGGAAGGTGACATCTCCAGGACCTCACAGTCGGGCACGACCCGAACGCCTATCTTCTGTACCGCCGCGGCCATCCCTTTGACGAAAGCTGCAGGATCGATGTGGGCATCCGCGGGGAGGTGAATTCCACCGACTAGTTCAGGGGTTACCTGAGGCGCGATTTCTCGAACCTCGGAAAGACTCAGCAACTCGCCTACGCCGCCCTGACTCTCGAGAAGACGGACGCCCTTCTCGGCCTCTTGAAGTTCCTTTTTAGATTTGAAGATCAGCAACAAGCCCTTCTGGACAAAACCGAAGTCGAACTCCAGTGCCTTCGCCAAGTCTTCATAGAGCGAGCAACTTGCGAGGCTCAGGTCACGATTGATCCGAAACGTGCGTGGTACTTCGCTGGCGCGGCTGGCTCGTAGGAACTTCAACCCCCAACTCATTAGGCTGCGGTCGAGGCGAGGTCGGATATAGAAAGGACCTTCTGGATCGAACAGCGTCGACAACGCCTTTCGGATCGATCCTGGCGCTTGCAAAGGCAGGCTGTAGCTCGGAAAGATCCAACCAGCGTTTCCGGCTGACGCACCGCTGCAGATAGCTTGCTTTTCAAGCAAGGTCACATTCGCGCCGCGCTGAGCAAGGAAGTACGCGGTGCAGACCCCGATTACGCCTCCGCCTACCACCAGCACGTCACTGTGCTTGCTCTTCATGGTAGAACGCATACTGATCCTCCATATTTATGAGTGCACGACCGGCCAGCTCTCGGACCACGTGACTCGTTCGAGTCTTTTGACAGCTCCCGTACGAAAGACGACGTCGCTGTACAATCCCGCGCACCTAGCCCGACAGGGTTAGAACAAAAGCCGTCGCATTGGGGGGCGGCCACCACAACGTTCACGATCTTGGGGGGACCGAGAATGGACGGCAGCGAACGAAACAAGTTGGGGGTGACAGCGGGCCGGAGCGTGGGCTCGTGGTTCGAGCAAATGCCTCTTACCAGGCAACATTGGTTTGCCGGCTTAGCTCTCTTTTTTAGCTTCGTAATCGAATCCTGGGAGATGATGATTCTCATCTTCAACAGTGGTTCGATTGGAGTTGAGCTCAATCTCGACACCGCTCAGATCGGCAAATTGATCAGTGCCATGTTTCTGGGAATGATTCCAGGAGCCATCCTCTGGGGCAAGCTCATGGATCGTTTGGGACGCAAGGCCTGCTTGGTGTGGAGCTTGGCACTGTACTGGCCACTGCCTTTGCTCAGCGCTTTCGCATCCAGCTTCGAATCTCTCTGGTTGTTCCGAGCTGTTGGCGGCATTGTTCTGTCGGGTGTGCTGGTCGTGACCTTTCCATATTTCGAGGAGCTGGTGCCGGTCAAGACGCGCGGCCGCGCCACCGTTTATCTCTCGGCCGGCTGGCCGGTCGGGGTGCTTGCCGCGATTGCGGTGACCTCCGCACTCATAGACCAGGGCTGGCGATGGGCCATTGGTTTCAGTGCGCTGACCGGTATCTGGGCTTTTGTCGTGCACAGGCTGGTGCCGGAGTCGCCCTACTGGCTGGCTGAAAAAGGGCGCCTCAGCGAGGCGCAGGACTCTATCAGCCGTCTGTCACGAGGTAAGGTCGACGCGATTGTACGACCCATGGGAGCCGAGACGGGCGGAGGGAAGCCGTCGTTTTTTGCGATTTTCCGCCCGCCATTCTTGCACCTCACCGCGTTGCAGACCCTGATCAACTTCTGCTTTTCCTGGGGTTATTGGGCGCTGACATCTTGGATGCCCGCACTGTTGGCAAAGCAGGGTCTGAGTACCCCACAAGGCCTATCGTTCATTGCAATTTCCGCTCTGTTCATGTTCCCCGGCTATATCTCCGCCAGCTACCTGACGGGAAAAATCGGGCGCAAGAAAGTTATGTTGATTTTTGTTTTCGTTGCCGCGCTGGCCGGTTTCGGTTTTGCTCGTTCGGCGTCGATTCAGCAGTTGTACTTCTGGAACTTCACGCTTTCGTTTTTCAGTCTTGGCGCCTGGGGCGTTTGGAACACCTGGCTGGGGGAGATCTACACCACGGAAACGCGCGGCGCTGGTTTCGCCTGGGGGGTGATGGCTCAGCGCGTCGCAAACACGGTGGCACCGGTTGTCATTGGTGCCATGCTGGCGTCGACGAGTTTTGTGCAGACAGTGGCGTTTATCTCAGCCTTCTTGGCGAGCACTTTTTTCGCAGCGGCATTCTTGCCAGAAACCGAAGGCAAGATTCTGAAGTAGGTGAGCCGCTAAAACTGGACGAAGTCTACGAGCCCGTCCTCAACCGCTTTGGTCACCACTGCCGAGGCCGCGTAAAGGTCTTGTACAGCGTGACCAACCGATTTGAAGAGTGTGATTTCACCGGCTGAACGCCTCCCCGGTGCAGAGCCCTCCGCCACCCATCCGATCTCGGTCCATTCAGACCGATGCGTGAGGCCCTCGTTTTCCGCTGCGATCAGTTCTCCTGCTTCATCAAGTGCTGATTCCAGGTAGTCGATGAAAACATGGCTCCGCCCGACGAGTTCGCTGTCCAGTTCACACATTGAGGCCGTGTAGCTGCCAAGGGCATTGATGTGGCATCCCCTTGGGACTAGCGGGCTGTCAAGGACAGGCGTCGCGGAGTTGGTTACTGTGGTTATGACATCGGCCGTACGCACCGCGGCCGCCGCTGTTGCCACAACCTCAAGCCGTGTCGCGACCGAGCCATCCAAATCGGCGGCGAGCTGTTCCGCTTTGTCGCGAGTACGACTAAAAATACGAACCACTTCGAGATCGAGGACACAATCGAGAGCTATGATCTGAGCTCTAGCCTGGCCTCCGGCTCCGATGACCGCTGCTTGTTGTGCTTCGGAGGGCGCTAGTAACTTCGTGGCCAGTCCGGCGGCTGCCGCGGTCCTCCAGGAGGTAAGAAAGGTTCCGTCCAGAACGGCGATGATCTCACCTGTGGATGGGTCTTGCATCAATACCGCACTTTGAATAGTAGGCGTGGACGTCCCGTGGTTTCCTGGGAACACCGACGCTACCTTGGTGGTGAGACCGATATCACGTTGATAGGCGGGCATTACTAGGTTGACCGCTCGGTCCGGAAATTCCAAGACTTGGCGAGCCGGCGCAATGACGGATTCTCCGGCCGAGAGCGCTGCAAATGCACTCCCCATCGCGTCGATCGCTTCAGTCATCGGCAACGCGCGCACGATGTCATCGGCACCTAGTAAAAGGAGTCGCATGTCAATAAAAGCGTAGCAGGCGCAAATTTGCCACTTAAGTGCGGGATCGCCAATACCTCGGAGACTCGTCCGTGATAAGGAAGCTACAGAGACCTGACCAAGGTCGAGAACCCCTGTCGCTGCAACGTGCGCGCAAGCTCTAGAGCTTTTTGCCGCCGCGCAAAGTGCCCGACAAGAACGCGGTGGTAGCCGCCATGGCTTTCGATGCGGGAGCCGTAGGACCTCAAAGCCGGCTGGCGGGTGAGTTCCTCGGCAGAGCTGCGGTCGCGAAACGAGCCGACCTGGACCGCATAGTGGCCGGTGAGGATCGGCTCGGCCCTCCGCAAGGCGCGAATCTCGACCCTGGCGGTGCCCGGGCCGACCATTCCGATCTCCTTGGCTGCAGACAGCGATAGGTCGATGATACGCCCGCGCACAAAGGGTCCGCGGTCGTTGATGCGCACCACCGTCGAGCGGCCGTTGTCGAGGTTGCGCACCTCGACGACAGTGTCGAATGGCAAGGTCTTGTGCGCCGCGGTCATGGCGTGCATGTTGTAGACCTCGCCGTTGGCGGTGATGCGGCCGTGGAACTTACCGCCGTACCAGGAAGCGATGCCGCGCTCGCGGTAGGCCCCGCCACGGGAGGCGCAGGAGGCGGCGAGAAGCGCCACCGTCAGGATGACGACTGCGGATTGCCACGTCTTCCCGGCGGGGGTGTGGTCGTACGGCCGGGATCCCCGTCCCACTCCCTCCCTCGCGCGGGGATGACGAGCGTTGTAGGGGAGGGGCTTGCCCCCTCCCGGGAGGCCGCAAGAGTCTCCCCTACGCGGTGCAGGTACGGGCATCAAACCTGCGGTTCCTCCATCTCCGCCCGTGGTGCGCCCGCCAGCGCCGGCTCCATAACTTCTGACAGGAAGTCGTCGACTTGTTGAGGCGAGCGACCGACGAAACGCTGTGGGTCAACCCAACTGTCGATCTCTGCGCGCGTCATGGCGAAGCGTTCGTCTTCGGCAATGGCGTCGAGGAGGGGGTTGGCTCTACCGCTGGCGACCACTTCCTGCGCCGCGAGGCTATGAACGCGAATCGCTTCATGCAGCTCCTGGCGGTCGCCTCCGCGCAGGACGCCTTCCACGAGGAGCTTCTCGGTGGCCATGAACGGCAACTCGCGCTCGACGCGTGCGGCCACTTTGGCGCTGTTCACGTGCAGCCCTCCAGCGATGTAGCCGGCCAGATTGAGTACCGCGTCGGCGGTGAGCATGGCGTCGGTGAGTACCAGTCGCCGGTTGGCGGAGTCGTCGAGACTGCGTTCGAGCCATTGCACCGCGGTGGTCATCGGGCCGTTGGCGGCGTCGGTCAAGAGACGACGCGACAACGCGCACATGCGTTCGGTGCGGATCGGATTGCGCTTGTAAGCCATCGCCGACGACCCCACTTGAGTGCTGCTGAAGGGCTCGGCCAGCTCGCCGACGCCCTGCATCAAGCGAATATCGGTGCCACATTTGTGTGCCGTCTCGCCGATGCCGGCGAGGACAGCGAGGAGGCGAGTGTCGAGTTTGCGGGTGTAGGTCTGGCCGCTGATCGGGATCGAGCGAGCAAAACCCAGCTTGTCGGCGACGGCGTGGTCGAGTTGCCGGACTTTGTCGTGGTCTCCCTCGAACAACTCGAGAAAGGACGCTTGGGTACCGGTGGTGCCCTTGGCGCCGCGGCAGGGCCAGTCCATGGCCAGCACGCTAACGGCGCCGTGGTCGAGGAGAAAGTCCTGCAACCAAAGCGTGGCGCGCTTGCCGACGGTGGTGAGCTGAGCCGGTTGAAAGTGGGTGTAGGCCAGACAGGGCACCGCGCGCTGCTCGGTGGCGAACGCCGCCCAGCGATCGCAGACCGTCGCCAGCTTGGCGGCGAGAAGTTCCAGGCCGGCTTGCAGCAATACGGCGTCGGTATTGTCGGTGACGAAAGCGCTGGTGGCTCCCAGGTGGAGGATACCGCCGGCTCCGACGCTGGACTCACGGTCCACCTCTTCGGCGTAGTGGCGTAGGTGAGCGACGACATCGTGACGCGTTTCGCGCTCAAGCTCGGCGACTCGATCCAGGTCCAAGTTGTCCTGTCCGGCGCGTAGCGCGGCGACCTGCTCGTCGCTGATCGGTAGCCCCAGCTCGGACTGCGATTCGGCCAAGGCAATCCACACTCGACGCCAAGTGGTATAGCGGTATTCGGCGGAAAACAGGCGCTGCATCTCGGGGGATGCGTAGCGGGCGTAAAGGGCGTTGAGGGCGGTCGGTTGCGCTGTTGCCATCGGTCTTGGAGCCTCCTCGCCGATGCTACACTCGCCGCCCACAAAACAGGCCTGAAAGCCGGGTCGAAAAGGAAGCTAAATGGCGCTTGATTCGAAGGTTGGACACGTAGATTCGGAAATCGGCCGACTGCGTGAAGTGCTGGTCCATCGTCCGGGGCGGGAGATCGATTGGATGGTCCCGCGGATGATGGAAGAGCTGCTCTTCGACGACATATTGTACGGGCAGGAGGCGCGCCGCGAACACGACCGCTTTCGGTCTCTGCTCGAGGCGTCGGGAGTAGAGGTCTACGAAGCGGCGGACTTTCTCTCTGCCGTTCTTGAGGACGGAGAAATTCGTGCGCAGATCATCGAAGAGATCTCGGCGCAGGACTCTGCCTGGTTGCGGGCGACCGCCGGTTGTACTCCCGATCAGTTGGCGACCATTCTCATCGAAGGGGTGCGCAAGCGCGACGGTGGATTCGGCGGACGCTTGATCTTCGATCTGGTCCCGGTGCCCAACTACTTCTTTCAGAGGGATCCGCAGACCGTCATCGGCGACTCGGTGTTGATCACCTCGATGGCAACCGAGGCGCGAGCGCGGGAAAACACCCTCGCCAAGGCCATCTTTACTCACCACTCACACTTTCGCGACTACACCAATCTTTTTGAGATCGAACCGGTCGGATTCAACGACGTGCCCCGCGATCACGTGCCGACCCGCGACATCGAAGGCGGCGATGTCATGGTGATGCGCGACGACCTGCTCGCCATTGGGGTCAGTCAGCGCACCAACCGCCGGGGAGTGGAGGCGTTGGTGCGGCAACTTTGGCAAGCAGAAACCGCCTTCCAGCACTTGTTGATGGTCGAACTGCCCCGCACGCGCTCCTATATGCACCTGGACACGGTGTTTACCCAGGTCGATCACAACGCCTGTTTGGCCTTCCCCTCGGTCGTCGAGACCGGTGGTCCACAGGCAGCCGAGGTTTCCTACCTCGACCTCACGTCCGGCGATCTCATCTACCAGCGCAAGTCGTCGTTGTTGGAGGCTCTAGCAGAACTGGGCATCGAGTTGGAGCCGATCCCCTGTGGTGGCCCCGATCCGGTCGATCAGGAACGCGAGCAGTGGACCGACGGCGCCAACGCCTTCGCCGTAGCGCCCGGCGTCATCTTCGTCTACCGCCGCAACCGCGAGACGGTGGCCGAACTGGCCCGCCGCGGCTGGCGCGTGCTTACCGAAAGCGAAGTGCTGGACGACGGCACCGAGCTGATGGACCAGGGGCCGACGGTGGTCACCATCCACGGTCACGAGTTGTCCCGTGCGCGGGGCGGTCCGCACTGCATGACGATGGCGTTGCGGCGCGACTCAGTCTGATTTACAGGGATCGTTTCAGTCCGCTCGCCCATCATGTGCGTAGAAGGGCCAGTGACTGAAGGACCAGAAACAGGCTCGACCGGCAGCTCGACCGGTAGTTCGATCGGCGCTCGCGCTGGCGTCGCATTCCTTCTAGGGGTGGTCTTCATTTGGCTCGGCCTCTCGTGGATTACGGCCGAGTTCGATCCAGCTCTGCGCCTGGCGGTGTTCGTCGCCGCCGGCACCGCCGCCCTCCTCGGTGAACAGATCTGGAAGTCTCGTTTCAGCTATTGGCTCGCGCTCCTGACGATTCTGATAGCCGGAGCATTGCAGGCCTATACGGCCTACGTCGTGGGCAGTGGAGCTGGGGAGCAACTCGGGCGCAATCTGGCCTTTGCTTGGGTCGGGGCGTCGATCCTCTTTTCGGTCACCGACCAATTTGCCAGCGGGCGCAAGTCGGTCGCCAACAATGCCACTTCCCTGGCCGTCGGCAACATCATCTTGCTGCTCGCCCTCAGCCCGGTTTTCTGCCCGCGCTAAGGATTTTGCGAGCGGGCTCTATGGTGTCAACTAAGGGAGTTGTCCGCTTAGTAAGCTCTCTCCATGGCACAGCGACTCGGTTTGCTCGAACCTACACATGAAGAAATGGAACGCATGGCGCGGCAGGCTGTGGACAAGATTGTCGCCCACATTGACTCCTTGCCGGAACAGCCCGCTTCGAGCATCGAGGGCGGTTTGCAGCTTGCTCGCGCGCTGGTAGAGAAGGCTCCGGAACGAGGGGCGGGGTTCGAAGGTCTTCTCGACCACGTCGTCGACGAACTCGCCCCGGTGAGCTTCTGCAACGCCGGGCCGGGATTCCTCGCCTACATACCAGGTGGCGGGCTCTACGAGTCGGCTCTGGCCGACTTCGTGGCCAACGGCATCAACCGCTACCTCACCGTGTGGGCCGCCGCGCCGGGGCTGGTGCAACTGGAGGTCAACGTGGTGCGTTGGTTGGCCGAGATGGTCGGATACCCGGAATCCGCCAACGGCTACCTCTCGTCGGGTGGGTCGATGGCCAACTTCTCGGCTTTGTTTACCGCCCGGCGGGAAAGGCTGCCGGAAAACTTTCTAGATGGCGTTATTTACGCTTCGAATCAGGTCCACCACTCGGTTCAGCGCGCAGCCAGCCTGGCCGGATTTCCGCCCAGCGCGGTGCATAAAGTCGGCGTCGACGCCTCCTGGCGGATCGATCTGGCTGCTCTTCAAGCGGCGATCCAGGTAGATCGCGAAGGGGGCAAGACGCCTTTCTTGATCGTCGGCAGTTCCGGCACCACCAACACCGGCGCGGTCGATGATCTGGACGGTCTGGCAGATCTGGCGGCTCAAGAAAACTGCTGGTTTCACGTCGACGGGGCCTACGGTGGGTTCTTCGCCATGACCGAACGCGGACGCAAGGTGATGCGTGGCCTGGAAAGGGCTGACTCGATCACCCTCGATCCACACAAAGGTTTGTTCCTACCCTATGGGACAGGCTGCCTCCTGGTCCGGGATGGCGGAGCGCTCAAACGGGCTCACGCCATCGAGGCGGACTACATGCCGCCGATGCAGGACGACCCCAGCCTGGTCGACTTCTGTGACATTTCGCCAGAGCTGTCGCGGGATTTCCGCGGTTTGCGTGTTTGGTTGCCGCTCAAGACCTATGGTTTTGCGGCCTTTCGGGCCGCACTGGACGAAAAACTCGACCTCACCGAGTGGGCGCATCGAGAGCTTCAGCAGATCGACGGGATCGAGATCGTCGCACCGCCCCAGCTTTCGACGGTTGTTTTTCGCTTGACACGCCCGGGTCGAAGTCAGGAACAACTCAATCGAATCAATCGTGATCTCCTCGAGCGCATCAACGACAAGAAGAACGTGTTCTTGACTGAAACCGTGCTCGACGGGAACTTTGTCCTTCGAATTTGCATTCTTAACTTTAGGACGCATATGGATCGCGTTGAATCATGTTTGGAGGACATTCGAGAAGCGAGCAGCGAACTACACAGTCAGTTGTAGGCCATTTGGGTATCACGCCAAGTTGGCGTATCCGCACCTCCGGGAGCCAGCGTCGGCGCCTCAGAGGCGCGGCATCACGGCGCTTGCACCGGCTGAGTAGCCGTTGCTCTGCAGGCTTCGTTCGGCACGGTCTTTGAAGATCTATTCGACATCGAGGGAGTTACGCCAAGGCGGAATTGGCTTCAGTTTGAAACGGAACGAGGAGGAACCCATGAAAAAAAGGGTACTTGGGGTAGTCGCTACGCTTGCGTTGGCGTCGGGTGGAACTGGGTGGGCCGCTACTGAGAGTGTGCAGAGCAATCCGGTCTTGGAGGCACTCCAAACCGAAGTCAAGCGGTCAATGGAGTCGCTCGCCGATGAGGCAACACCTCCCTACTTTTTGGCTTATGAGGTCACCCAGACCCACATGGTGCGGATAACGGGAGCGTTTGGAGCCATCGAGGAGAGTAGCGAAAACCTGACTCGCCAGTTGGATATCGATCTGCGTGTCGGCGACTATAGCCTCGACAACACCCATCAAGTGGGGGACCGATTTGCTCGCTATTTCGACCACTCAGACATTGCCCTGCCGGTTACGGACGATGTTGAGGCGCTGCGCTCGGTCATCTGGTACCACACTGACGCGCGCTACCGCAGAGCCGTCGAGCGATTCACTCGGGTACAGACCGACGTCCAAGTCAAGGTTGAACGGGAAGACCGATCGGCGGATTTCTCTCGGCAGGAACCGAGTGAGTACTTTGGGGCGTTGCACGAGCTCGATGTCAACCGGGCTGGGTGGGAAAAGCGCATCCGGCGCCTAACCGCTCCTTTCGCCGCAAGTCCGACTATCTACGCTGGACGCGCTTCGCTCACCGCAGAGGTCGAGACCCGCTGGTTTGTCAGTAGTGAGGGCTCTGTGGTGCAAGTTTCTCAGCCCCGCTACCGATTGATGGTTCGAGCTCAAACTAAGGCTGAGGATGGCATGGAACTGCCGCGGTTTGAGAGCTATTACGCGACCTCGGAATCCGGCCTTCCGGACGAGAAGGTCTTGTTGGCGGACGTAGGCAAAATGGTCGCGGACCTGGAAGCGCTACGCGAGGCGCCGATTGTAGATCCTTATGCCGGTCCGGCGATTCTTTCGGGGCGGGCGAGCGGGGTCTTCTTTCACGAGGTATTCGGGCACCGAATCGAGGGGCACCGGCAAAAGGACGAGTTTGAGGGGCAGACATTCAAAAAGAAGATTGGTGAAAAGCTCCTGCCAGAGAACTTCGATGTGGTTTTCGATCCAACCCGCAAGCTTGCGGGTGGTAAGGCGTTGGCCGGTACCTATCTTTACGACAACCAAGGAGTTAAAGCACGTCCAGTGACAGTTGTAGACGATGGAGTGTTCAAGTCATTTCTGATGTCGCGATCGCCGGTCGAGGGATTTGCAGAGTCCAATGGGCATGGACGTAGGCAACCGGGGTTCGCGGTCGTCGCCCGCCAATCCAACCTGCTCGTCGATGTTGAAGACCCGCTGACGCGCGACCAGCTCAAAGATCGGTTGTTGCAAGAGGTCAAGAAGCAGGGCAAGCCTTACGGTCTACTATTTGAGGACATCATGGGAGGGTTTACCCTCACCGGTCGAACCATACCCAACGCCTTCAACGTGCTGCCGATCATGGTGTATCGGGTGTATCCCGACGGGAATGAAGAACTAGTACGCGGCGTCGATCTGATTGGCACGCCTTTGACCGCCTTCAGCAGGATCACGGCGGCGGACGATGCTATCGAGGTTTTTAACGGCACCTGCGGCGCCGAGTCGGGTGGCGTTCCGGTGGCGGCCGCATCGCCGGGGATCCTCGTCTCGCAGATTGAGGTGCAGAAGAAGGAAAAATCCCAGAGTCGGCCTCCGCTACTTCCTGCGCCGGATGCGTCTTCCGAAGGGGAAATTGCCGACACCGCGCCTCGAGGTTGAGGGTCGTCTTGGAGGAAGTCATGCAAGGATTCAAGAGCAAGTCAATGAAGAGTAAGGTCTTGGGGTGGTACATCCTCGCGGCGGCGATCCTGGCAATATCCGGCCTCGCTCAAGGAACCAGAGAAGATGTTGTGATGCGCGCGCTACGTGACGAGCTCGCACGCACCATGGACGAACTGGAGATCGAAGAGCTCGAACGCCCGTATTTCGTTTCCTACCGGGTCGAGGAGACAGATGGCTTGTACATCAACGCAACACTCGGAGCTGCGACATCGCGTCAGCAGACCAGAAGTCGTTTTCTTTACGTCGAGGTCCGCGTTGGCGACTACAAGTTGGATAACACCAATTTCATGGTGATGCCTGATTTTTCGAGGGGGATTGGCGGGTCGTTTGGTGGTGTGAGTCAGTTGTCCATCGAAGACGACTATGAGGCATTGAGGCGCGATATCTGGCTGGCGACTGATGCGGCGTACAAGCAGGCGTTGCAGCAGTACGCGCAGAAGAAGGCGTTTTTGGAGACTAAGACCCGTACCGAGGACACGCCCGATTTCGCCCCAGCGGAGGCCGTTCAAGGTGAAGAGATATGGGACTTCGGCGCCTCGATGTCGACCTCCGCTGAGCAAGATGTCGCGTCACTCTCAGGCGTTTTCCGTGAATTTCCTGAGATCTTCACCTCGGAGGTTCGGTTGGCCTCTAGCTCGACCAAGACTCGGTTCGTCAGTAGCGAGGGAACAGAGTTTGTGCGCGCGGTGCCCGAGGTGTCGTTGGTGGTGATGGCCGAGACGCAGTCTACCGATGGGTACCCTCTAGTACGGCACCTTGCCCACTACGGTCGCTCGCTGGCTGCACTGCCCGCAAGCGAAGTTCTGCACCAGCAGGCAAGCGACCTTGCGCAAGAACTCGTGGCCCAGAGATCCGCTGAGACCATCGATATCTACAACGGGCCGGTGTTGTTCGTCGGCCAGGCGGCGGCGCAATTGGTCGCGCAAGGCCTGGCCCCGAAGTTGTCCGCACAGCGCCGCTGGCTGTCTGCGCAGCCGTTCATGGGAGCCACCGAAGAAGGTGCTGATCTGCGCGACAAAATCGGCGCCCGGATTTTGCCGCGCTCGATTAGCGTGGTTGATGATCCCGCTCATACCGGAGAGAACGATAAACCGCTTCTCGGCAGCTACCGATTCGACGATGAAGGAGTTCCCGCCCACGCGACTTCGCTGGTTGAAAAGGGTGTCCTGAAGACGCTGATCTCAGGTCGAACTCCGGTGAAAGGAGTGGAAAAAAGCACAGGTAACTGGCGGGGGGGTGGAGTGACGCCTAGCAATCTGCTTCTCGTCACCGATGCAGGCGTGGCTCCGGACAATCTTCGAAAGACTCTCCAAGAACTGGTTGCCGAAAGAGGCGCAGAGTTTGGAGTCATCGTCAGTCGGATCGGCGACGCCAGCGTTGCAGCAGAAGATCGCATGGGAGGCCGCGTCCTTATCTTTGGTTCTTCAGAGCGCCCCGGGCTGACCTTCCAGCCGATCACCGTTGCGCACAAGGTATATCCCGACGGAAGAGAGGTCCTGCTGCGGAATGTCGAATTGGCGGGCTTCTCGGTTGGCGACTTCAAAGACATCGTGGAGATGTCGGACGAGACAACGACGACCATTATTCCCTTCTCTCCTTTCAATCCGAATCCGTTTGCGGCTTTGTCGCGAATCGGACGGCGTGGACACCTCCCGCTGGTTTCGATAACGACGCCCGCGTTGCTTTTCGAAGACTTGACGCTCAAAAAGCCTGAAGGAGAGAACCCCAAACTCCCATTGGTGAAGCACCCGATGGCCAAGTCGTTCAGCGACGATCTTGCGACCAATTGAAATGCTGGTGTTGAGAGATTCAAAGCGAACAGTCACTTCGCCTGTTTGAGAAGATTGGCCGGTGATGAAGGTCCTCATCGTTGGAGCGTCGGGGACGATTGGAAGTGCGGTTGTCGCCGAACTCGGTGCGCGGCATGAGGTGGTTACCGCCGGACGCAGTTCGGGGGATATTCGCGTCGACCTCACCGACGAAGACTCCATTCGTCGGGCCTACGACGAGGCCGGCGAGTTGGACGCAGTGGTATCCGCCGCCGGCCACGCCAAGTGGGCGCCGATGGAGGAAATGCACGCGGCTGACTATGAGATCGGGCTTCGAGACAAACTCATGGGTCAGGTCAATTTGGTGTTGCTGGGCCGCGATGTCGTCAACGATGGTGGCTCGTTTACTTTGACAACCGGGGTCTTGGATCGCGACCCCATTGTCGCCGGCAGTTCGGCGTCGATGGTCAATAGCGCGATCAATGGCTTCGTCATGGCGGCGGCGATCGAGCTACCGAGAGGTCTGCGCATCAATTCGGTGAGCCCAGGGGTCATCGAAGAATCGATGCCGGACTACGCACCGTACTTTCGCGGCTTCGAACCGGTCCCGGCGGCGCGCGCCGCCCTCGGCTATGCCAAGAGTGTGGAGGGAGCCCAGACCGGGCAGGTTTTTAGAGTTGTCTAGTTGGCGTGAGGGAGCGTCGTCAGACTACGCCCGCCGACCTCAGCTCACGTTCCATCTCTCGCCACGCCTTCCCACGGTGGCTGACGCGATCCTTCTCAGCGCCGTCCATTTCGGCAAAAGTCAGTTCCGAGCCGTCGGGCTGGAAGACTGGATCCCATCCGAAACCTTGATCGCCGCGTCCGGGAAACACGAGAGTTCCAGTAACCGAGCCTTCGGCGGCGATGCGCTGCGTCGCGTCGCGGTAGAGGATGCGGCAGCGCGCCTTCGCTCGTTTGCTGTCGGTGGATGCCGCCAACCGCGCTATTCCTGGGCCGCCCAGGGCTTTGAGCATCCATTTGATGAGCGGACCGGGAAAGCCGTTCAGCCCCTCCAATTCCAAGGCCGTCTCCTCGACCAGCAACGGACGTTTCAACTGGCCCCACGCGGTAGATGCTTTCGCCTTCAGCACTTCATCGATGTCGAGGGATTGGATCTCTGGGAGGTCGATGTCGGCACTGATCATCGGCCCGTTGAACAGTCTTTGCGCCTCGCGCAACTTGCCGCGATTGGAGGTCACCAGCAGCAGCGGCTCCTGCGCCGCTGACCCGGCGCGGCGCTGGTGTATTCGTCGCAACTCCCACAACAGCTCTGCGGCTTGCTCGCGGAATTCCTCGATGCTGCCGTTGTTGCGCAGGACGATGTGCGCGGCCGTTTCGCGAAAGGAGTCGTCACCCTGATTTGCCAGGCGGGAGTCGACTTGCTCGTCAGAGAGGCCGCGTTCGATCGCCCGCTGGCGCCGCACCGCTTCGTCAGCCGAAACGGTGACCACCACATCCAGATCGGTGGCGATCCCCGACTCGATCAGCAATGTGGCTTCGACGATGGCGATGCCCGACTTGTCGTGAATCCATTGCAGTACCAACTGCTTGACGAGCGGGTGTACCGCCTCCTCGAGGCGGACGAGGTCATCTGGATGTTCGAAGATGTAACCGCCGAGGACTTCGCGGTCGACCGAGCCGTCTTGGCGCAGGAAAGAAGGGCCGAAGAGCCGTTCAACGACCTCGGCTCCTGGCTGTCCAGCACGGTAGAGATCGGCGACGATGGCGTCGGCGTCGATGACGTGACAGCCGTCCTCGGCGAGCCATCGTGCCAGTGTCGATTTGCCGCTGGCGAGTCCGCCGGTGAGCCCAACGCGTAGCCGGTTCAATTTGCTGGAACCCTTTCGAGCATGCCGGCTGCAAGAAGATCGGCTGCCTTGAGCGTATTCTTGAGAAGCACAGCGATGGTCAAGGGTCCCACGCCGCCTGGGACCGGAGTGATCGCGTCGGCGATGTGGGCGGCGACTTCATAGTCGACGTCGCCGACCAGAATCGAGCCGTTGCGTTCAAAGGCTGTGAGGCGTTTTGCATTGCCGGGATAGAGACGCTCGACCGCCGCGCGATCGGTGACGCGATTGATCCCCACGTCAACCACCACGGCTCCGGGCTTGATGTGATCGGCGCCGAGCAGCGCAGGAGAGCCGACCGCAGCGACCACCAGGTCAGCGCGACGGCAAGTTGCAGCGAGGTCACGAGTGCGAGAGTGCACCACGGTGACGCTGGCGTTCGCGGCCAGCAACAGCGCCGCCATCGGTTTGCCAACGATGGTTGAACGCCCGACCACGACCGCGTCCATGCCCTGGACATCGATGTCACTGCGGGCGAGCAACTCCATGATGCCGGTGGGAGTCGCCGGCGTGTGCCCCGGCTCGCCCAGCCACAGCCGTCCTACATTAGCGGTGGTGAAACCGTCGACATCTTTGTCCGGATGGATGAGGTCGAGCAGCGAGCGCTCGTCCAGGTGGCGCGGCAAGGGGAGCTGCACCAGGATGCCATCGACTTCGGGATCTGCGTTGGCGTCGGCGATGGTCGCGGCCAGGTCCTCTTGGGTCGTGTTGGCCGGCAGCCGCACCACACGACTGGCCATGCCGGCGGCCTCGGCAGCTCGCTCCTTGTTGCGAACGTAGACCTGACTTGCCGGGTCGTCACCGACCAAGATCGCCATTAGGCACGGCGGTCGTTGGGTTCGGGCGGCGATCTCGTCGGCGATTTCCCGCCGGATGGAGGCCGCAATTTTCTTACCGTTGAGCACCTTGGCGGGCATGCAATTCCTTTCAGGCTGCGTGAGCGGGTCGATCCGCCGCCGCCATCGCGGGTTCGCGGGCCGCTCGATAGAGACAAACAGTCCCCGCGCTGAGATCGGTCCACGACGACTCATCGAATCCGACTGACTTCATTTTCGCACTCAGCTCATCGCGCTCGGGAAAGGCTAAAACGGAGTCGCGCAAATAAGTGTAGGCCTTGCGAGAGGACGAGAATTTCCTCCCGATCAGGGGTAGCAGGTGGCGGAAGTAGAGGAGGTAGAGGCGCCGCAATAGAGGCTGCGTCGGCAGTGCGAACTCAAGTGCCAGAAGTCGCCCGCCCGGACGGAGGACGCGAACCACTTCCTTCAGCGCTCGATCCAGGTCCGCGACATTGCGCAACCCGAACGACACCGTCACCGCATCGAAGGAGGTATCGGAGTACGGGAGGCAGAGAGCGTCGCCGACAATCGACGAAATCTTGCGTCCGGCGCGACGGTGTTTATCCGCGGCGCGGCGCACCATGGCTGGGGAAAAATCCAGTGCGGTGACCCGGTGGCCGCGCTCGGCAATAGCGGTCGATTGATCGCCTGTGCCGGCGCATAGATCCAATACTTTGAGAGTGGATTGACCTGCGTCGAGATCATCGAGAGCGTTGGCCGCCAACTTACGCCAGCGGACATCCATGCCGACCGAAAGCAGGTGATTCATGATGTCGTAGCGGGGGGCAACTCGGTCAAACATGCCGCGGATGCGGTCGGGCCTTTTGTCGGATCCTGAGGAGGGCTCTGGCACGCCAAAAGTCTAGCAGCAGAGCGGGTTCGCGACGCTTGACAGTTGGGACTGACTTACCTAAGATTCGGGGCTCTTTGCACCGCAAAGGGAGGGGGTTCCCCGCTCTCGCGGTGCCTTTGCGTGGAAACAGCATGATGTATCGCACTTACAGCCCCAAGCCTGGGGAAGTTGAACGCCGTTGGTTCGTAGTGGATGCCGAAGGCCAGGCACTCGGCCGGCTGAGCACCGAGATCGCTCGGGTGTTGATGGGCAAGAACAAGCCTCAGTACGCCCCTCATATCGATACCGGCGATTTTGTCGTTGTTGTCAATGCCGAGAAGGCCACTTTGAGCGGCAACAAAGAAGAAACCAAGATCTACTATCGCCACAGCGGTAAGCCGGGCAACCTCAGAGCCGAGACGGCCGGCGAGTTGCGCGCGCGGCGCCCGGCACTCCTGGTCGAGCGAGCGGTCAAGCGCATGCTGCCGAAGAACCGCTTGGGCCGTCAGCAGTTTAAGAAGCTCAAGGTGTACGCCGGACCGGAGCATCCGCACGCGGCACAGAAGCCATTGTGGTTGAACCTCTCCGGCAACTTCGGTGAAGAGGCGGTCGCGGCAGGGCCGATGGCCAATGCACCCGTGACCAGCTCAGAAGAGGAATAGTTTGTGAGTCAGGAACAACATTACGGAACCGGCCGCCGCAAGACATCGGTCGCGCGAGTTTTTCTGCGCCCCGGGAGCGGCAAGTTTGAGGTCAACGGACGCGACTTCGAGACCTACTTCCCCAATGAAGTACTCAAAATGGTAGTCCGTCAGCCTCTGGAACTGACCGAGACCGTCGGCAAGTTCGACATCACCGCCACCGTCAAGGGTGGCGGATCTTCGGGTCAGGCTGGCGCCTTGCGCCACGGTATTTCACGCGCCTTGCTCGATCACGATGCTGAATTGCGTGAGACCCTCAAGGCCGAAGGCTTCCTAACTCGCGACTCGCGCAAGAAAGAGCGCAAAAAGTACGGACAGAAGGGCGCTCGCGCTCGCTATCAGTTCAGCAAGCGCTAGAAGCAAGGGAAAAGAACGTGGCAAACGTCAGCATGCAAGAACTCCTGGAAGCCGGAGCTCACTTCGGGCACCAGACCCGTCGCTGGAACCCCAAGATGGGGCGCTTCATTTTTGGCAAGCGGAGTGGAATTCACATTGTCGATCTGCAGAAGACGCAAGCAGCTATCGAGGAAGCGGTCGACTATGCCCGCGGCCTCGCTCGCGGCGGCGGTCGGCTGCTCTTCGTTGGCACCAAGCGTCAGGCGCAGTCGGTGGTTTCGGAAGAAGCGCAGGCGTGCGGACAGTTCTATGTTTCGCACCGTTGGCTGGGCGGCATGCTCACCAACTTCGTCACCATTCGCAAATCGGTTGACAAGCTAGAGGCCATTGAAGGCCGCCTAGAAGACCCCGAAGCGCAGCTCACCAAAAAAGAGCGCGTGCGCGAAGGACGCCAGCAGGAATCGATGTCGCGAGCGCTGGACGGCATTCGCAAGATGGATTCATTGCCGGAAGCAATCTTCGTCGTCGATCCTCGCAAGGAGCACATTGCCGTCGCCGAAGCCAACGCGCTCGGTATCACGGTGATCGGTATCGTCGACACCAACTGCGATCCAGACTTCATCGACTATCCGATCCCAGCCAACGATGACTCCATTCGTTCGATCCGCCTGATTACGCGCAAGATCCGTGAGGCCTTTCAGAAGGGCTTGGGTGAAGGAGGATTCCTTCAGGTGAGCGAGGAGGATGCTGCGGCCGAAGAGACTGCGGCCGAGGTTGAGGTGGCGGAGGCGGCCGCTGAGGCACCAGCCAGCGACGAGGCTGCAAGCGACGAAGCCGAGGTCGAAGCTGGTGCTGAAGACGCCAGCGCTGAAGAGGCCAGCGCCGAAGAGACTGGTGCTGAGGAGATTGGCAGCGAAGAAGCCAGTACTGAAGAAGCCAGTACTGAAGAAGCCAGTACTGAAGAAGCAGGTACCGAAGAGGCTGCGGCCGAGGAGCCCGCTGCCAACTGATCGAAGGCGACAGCAATCAAACGAACGAGGTCAGCCTGAGCGAATCGGACTGACCTTTTCTTTTAAATACACGAATTACTGAATACATCGAGTGGTACCACGGAAGTGTGGCCGCAACTCGACAACAGATATCGAGAGAAACAGGACGAGGACTAGGGAAATGGCGATTACTGCACAGATGGTCAAAGAACTGCGCGACCGCACCGGCGCGCCGATGATGGATTGCAAAGAGGCGTTGGCCGAGACCGGCGGCGATGTCGAGAAAGCGATCGACTTCTTGCGCAAAAAGGGCATGGCGGCGGCCGAGAAGAAGGCCGGCCGTGCCACCGCCGAAGGCCTCGTCAGCTCCTACATCCACGCCGGCGGCAAGATCGGCGTGTTGCTCGAAGTGAACTGCGAGACTGACTTCGTGGCCCGCACCGATGACTTCCAGGCACTGGTGCGCGATATCGCCATGCACGTCGCCGCCGCCAACCCGCGTTTTGTGCGCCGCGAAGAAGTCACCGAAGATGTCCTCGAACGCGAGCGCGACATCTACAAGCAGCAGGCACTCGACAGCGGCAAGCCGGAGAACATTGTCGACCGCATCGTCGAGGGCAAGATGGAGAAGTTCTACTCCGAGGCAGTGCTGCTCGAGCAGCCGTTCGTCAAGGACCCGGACCACACCATTCAACAGGTCGTGGCGTCGGCGGTGGGCAAGATGGGCGAAAACATTCAGATCAGTCGTTTCGCCCGCTTCGTCCTCGGTGAATAGCTCGCGACCAAGGGAATAGACTAGAACCCGACATGGCGGACCAACCTCAATACCAGCGCATCCTGCTCAAACTTTCGGGCGAAGCCCTGATGGGCGAGCAGAGCTTCGGCATTGAGGAACCGGTCGTCGCCAAGATCGCTGACGAAATCCGCGCGGTCCAAGCGCTCGGCGTCGAGCTGGCGATTGTGGTCGGCGGCGGCAACATCATCCGCGGACTCGCCGCCAGCCATCGCGGCATCGAACGGGTCACCGGGGACTACATGGGGATGCTGGGGACGGTCATCAACGCCCTGGCCCTGCAAGACGCTCTAGAAAAACGCAGCGTCGACACCCGCGTTCAGACCGCTCTCGAAATCAAGGATGTCGCCGAACCATTCATTCGTCGGCGCGCGATCCGCCATCTTGAGAAGGGCCGCGTGGTGATCTTCGCCGCCGGCACCGGCAACCCGTTTTTCACCACCGACAGCGCCGCCGCTCTGCGCGCCAACGAGATCCGCGCCGACGTGTTGCTCAAAGCGACTGCAGTTGACGGCATCTATAGCGCTGACCCCAAGATCGATCCGAGCGCCAAGCGGCTCAATTCGGTCAGCTACCACCAAGTCTTGAGTCAAGATCTCAAGGTTATGGATGCGGCGGCGATCGCTCTTTGCCGCGAGAATGGGATGAAGATCATCGTCTTCCACCTCATGACCCCAGGCAACATCGGTCGCGTGGTGTGCGGTGAAGATGTTGGATCGATTGTCACCGCGGAACCCTCGTAGGCTCCTCGCAAGAAGCCCAGGCATCGCTATCAACCTCTACATCTTCCCGGCGGGTCGGTGGTTTGAAAGGCCGGGACCGGGCTCGACCAGCGCGATAAAATGACGATTGTCCGTTCGAAAAAAGGGGCGGAAAGAAAGAAGGTTGCAAGATGATCGAGTTTTACCGCGAGGTCGAGTTGGCGATGAAGGCCGCTGTTGACCACTTACATCACGAGATGAAATCGCTGCGCACCGGACGGGCTTCGTTGGCGCTGCTCGAGGGAGTTACTGTCGACTACTACGGCACCGCGACTCCACTCAACCAACTTGCCGGTCTGTCCGTTCCCGAGGCGACGCTGATCATCGCCCAGCCCTACGATCCAGCTTCGATTCCGGCGATCGAGCGCGCCATTCAGTCATCCGAGCTGGGCTTGAACCCGGCCAACGACGGCAAAGTCGTGCGTGTTCCGGTGCCGCCTTTGACCGGTGAGCGTCGCCAGCAATTGGTCAAGCTTCTGCATGAGTTGGCGGAGAGCGCTCGCAACAGCGTCCGCCACTCTCGCCGTGAAGGCAATGATGAACTGAAGCGCATGACCCATGACAAAGAGATCGGCGAAGACGACGAACATCGTGGCTTCGACGAGATTCAGAAACTGCACGACCACTACATCGGCCTCATTCAAGAGGCGGTCGACAATAAGGAAGCTGACATCCTCGAAGTCTAGGCACGAAGTGCGGGTCCGCCGTGCCGCGCCTTCCGGGCGTCGAAGCCCACCAACAGTCAAGACCAGTAATTGAAAACGGTGACGCCGTGAGCGCAAACTGGTTCTTTGGTTTCCATCCGGTACGCGAGGCGTTGCGTCAGCACCCGGAGCGGGTGCTGCGCGTGCGCATCGATGAGCGCAAGGATGACCACAGACGCAACGAAATCGAGCGCGCCTGCGAAGAGGCCGGGATTCAAGCAGAGGCAGCGTCGGCCTCGTGGTTCAACGACAATTCCTCGGTCGTTCACAATGGTTTTGCGGCGGAGCTGGCCGAATCGGAAAAGGTGGCTGCGGAACGGGATTCAGGATTGGTTGTTCTGGCCGAAGACATCCAGGATCCTCGCAACCTAGGTGCTCTGGTCCGGGTTTGCGAAGGGGCCGGCGTCGATCAACTGTTGGTGCGAGATCGCGGATCGACCCAGGCGATGGAAGTGGTGGAGAAGACCTCGGCGGGAGCCCTCTCCCACCTGCCGATCGAGAGGATCACCAACTCCGCGCGGGAAATCGAGAGACTGCAAGAGGACGGATTCTGGGTCTATGGGGCGGATGGCGCCGGGGCGGCACCATGGGACCTGGACCTCAGCGGCAAGTTGGCTCTGATTGTCGGCGGCGAACAGAAGGGATTGCGGCGTCTGACCAAGGAACGCTGCGACGGCCTCGTCGGCCTACCCATGTTGGGGCAAGTCGGTTCCCTCAACCTTGCCACTGCGGCGTCTGCGATCCTCTACGACGCGGTTCGCCAACGCACCGGAGCATCGTAGAATCCGCCACGCGGCGACCGCCGCCGAAGCCGGCATAGCTCAGGGGCTAGAGCAGCTGACTTGTAATCAGCAGGTCCTCGGTTCGAATCCGAGTGCCGGCTCCACAATCTAAAGAACTTATGAGAAATCGAGCAATCCTGGAATTGCTCCAGCAATCACGGGGTAATCACAGAATGGGGTTTCGTGGGGTGTCACTGTGAATGTTCACAGTGATGTGATTTCTCCGCCGCTCTTGTACCGGCGGGGTTTTCGAGACTTTCTGGCAGTGCATCGGGCTGCTCACCAACGCGGCGTGCATCTTGCCTCTTTGTTTTGATTCTGGCGTCCTAAGGCAGAAGGCCGAGTACTAGTGTGAGGTGCGAGGGCTTCGAAGCGTCGTTCCGTTCCAGGTTCAGTCCACCTCGAATGTTGCATTCTCTGCGTGGAATTTTGGCACTATCTTCTTGGACTTGGAATTTCCATCTTCGCGTACAACATGCCACATTCTGTGACCGTCTCGACCAGCCAAGGAGCGACGCAGGTCATCACGGCTTCTTTTGCGAATTCGTTTTATCTTCCGGAACTTGAATGAAAAGCCTAAGGTTATCGGCTCGCCTGGAACTAACTCCTCTTCTGCTATCGGCGGCTCTCCAAACATAAGTGCTCGTGCCGCCTCGTGGGTAGCTAGGCCGGTGTAGCCGCAGATACAGATTGAACTCACATCTTTTGTGGTTCCCAGAGGTTGGCGGCAAACCACTACTGCTGCGGCATCGTCCACGGAACGATCTGAGGCTTGCTCGAATTCGTCTTCCGGGTACCAACTGACGGCAAGGCGCTTTTCTGCCGCCCCTACCTTAAGGCGAATCGATGGTTGCGCTGTGCTGTAGAGAAGCACCGAACTCTTCCTGTCTCCACCTCTGTGAACATCACTACTGCCGATCATTTGGAACGGGAACTTTGCGCGGTTCGTTTCGGTTGGGCTAAACGGCTTGGCACCGACCAGTAGTGCGAGGGCCTCTTCGGTCAGTGGGTTTGCCTTAGGTGACCCAATGAAGATGCAGTTCCTAGTCTTCATTAGCTCGGCAATTTCGATGTCCGCGTCTGCGAGTTTGAGCTCGCCCTTGCTCCCGAGAGGACGAAGAAACCCATCAGCGAGATTCTCCACGCCTGCATCCCAACTCTCGCGACACCTCACGACGCAAACGGTTGATTGGTGGTAGGTATTCCAGATTTCATGGGGAAGTAGCTCAAACGGCCCATTTTCTAGACCAAACTCTTCAGCAAGAACCATGAGCTTATGAACTTGGCGTTTCTTAAGGCTCCAGTCGGGTCTGTTGTTTTGGAGCTTGTCGATGGTGTCCTTGTTGATGCCAGTCCTCTGAATTGCCTCAGCTTTCGACCATTCAGCTTTCCTGATGATCTCCCGAAGGTGCACAACTAGGCGCATACTTTTCAGGATACTGCGACACAAGAAGGGGAGTCAATAAACAGCGTCGTTTGATAGCGCTGTTTGATAGCAACGGATGTTGGACACTTAGATCAGAGTTGCCTACCAGCGTCGCACGATAGCGCCAAACTAAACCGCCATAGAGATACTCCGAAGGAATCTATTCCTGTGTCGGTTTCTTAGTGGTCTCATCGTGGCATGTCGAGGCCGGACAGGATCAAATTGGTTGAATCGCGGAGCGGCAAGAACGGCAATCCATCCGGCGAGGGCACAAATCATGGCTTGCAACCCAAACCGAAACCCGTACCATGGAGGGAATGCAAATGACTGAAAAGAAAAAACTTGTTTTTGCAGTTGTTGTTGCGGCGGTCGCCTTGGTGGCTGCGACGGCACCGTTGACGGCGAAGCCAAAAGTAACCTGGCAACCGGATCATTTGGCGTTGGAGCCTGTCCTTGGTGAGGCGATGGAGGTAGAGATCACCTTCACGGCTGACGCCAATCTGGGCGAAGTCGAAATCTGGCTCACGCCCAGCTTGGAGCCCTACATCACGATTATCAGTCCGACCGAAGTCTTCAACGTCAAAAAGGGTGACTCCCTCACGGTTGTCTTAGAGGTATTTGTGCCCCTCGACGAAATCCACGCCTCGTTGGGCGGCACGGTTCATGTTCGGCAGGCGACCCGCGCCAGGAAGACGATCTCTAAGCCATTGCCGGTGGAAATGAATCTTATTGGTAGTTGGAGTGTTCTCGAAACCGACAACTTCGAGTTGAAGTATCCACCGTTGTTGATCAAGACGACCGCTTCGAGCACTCATGAACTATTCATCGAAGGGCACGGGCTGAGATATCCGAGTGGTGGCTTTGTTCTTGTTCTCTTCGAGTACAACAATCCAGACTGGCTGACTTCAGACATGTTCTATGAGTTGCAGCTACAGGATAGAGAGTTCACTACGCCCGAGGAGGCGAATAGAACCGCGGGGTTACACACCATCAGGGCAGGACTAGAGGCTCATCGTGTCGTTAGCGACGTTATCGGTGTTCGCATGGAGCGTTACTACCTAGCCGCCGAAGCCGAGGCAATTCGTCTGCTCGTTTCGTACAAGCCGCACCACGGAGTTCCCGAGGTGTTTGAGCAGATGCTATCCACCGTCCAATCGAAGTAAGGAGAAGAACCGATGCGCACAAAATGGCTTACTTTTCTGACCATGGCGATAACTTGCAGTTCCCTTATCGCCCAAGAAACCTTGACCTATCCGATCGAAGATCGTGACGCCGGTGAGCGTTTAGTCAACTCGACTTTTGATCGAACAATGATCGTGCCCTACAACAAGTCGGGGCAAGTTCGTGCCTGGACGGCTGAGACTGGTTCGTCGGAATTTGGGGTTTGGGCTGGTGACTGCTATCGGCAAGATGCGACTGGAACTCCTTTTTCGCTTGCCGGCACATATCGTGGTGCCAACGGGACCGGATACTTGTGCTATGACGGTCATCCTGGAGTGGATATCAAGGTCTCGGGGGCTACCGTGATAGCCGCAACTTCTGGCGAGGTGGTCGCCATTAACAATTCATGCCCGGATTCTGGCGACAAGAGATGTGGGGGCGGATATGGGAATCATGTAACCGTTAGGAGCGATACTGGCCTCGAATGGACGGTTGGTCATTTGGCGCAAGGTTCAATCCATCGAAACGGCGCGGAACTTCTCATGGGACACCTAGTTGAGCGAGGCGATCGAATCGCAGTGAGCGGTAACAGTGGGAACTCGACTGGCGCGCATCTTCACTTTGACATTCAGCGGATTGAAGGCGGCATTGCGAGCTGGCTCGACCCATACGATTTCTGGGGCGCTCCAAGTAACGAATGCGTCCCCGACCTAGTCGAAAATGGTTCGTTTGCCAAGGGCCTAATTGGTTGGTCCGGTACCGCGGACTCGTGGATTGGATGCAATCTCGACTTCTTCCATGATTTTCGACCAAACTGTACTGACCCCGACACCGGTCAACGGCCGCCAGCAAACACCTGCTATGCGGCAACGCCTGCTTGGTGGGTTGATGGGACCCGGCTCAACGATGCTACAGGCTCGATTTTTCAGGCGGTAACGATTCCGCCAGAGGCGACCGCAGCGCTACTAGGTGTTTGGCTGCAGATCGGGAGTGATGAGACAAGCTCCTCACCGGTTGATACCTGCAGCATTACCATTCGCAACCCGGCAGACTTGACGGATATTTACGAAACACTTGGGTCGTATTCCAATCTCGACCAAGGGGCCTTTGCTGTCTACACGCGACGTGGATGGGATGTCAGCCAGTACATCGGCCAATCTTTCGTGGTGTACCTCGAAGGGTCAACGAACAACAACGGTCTAGTCACCGTTTGTCGGTGGGATGATGTAGCGGTCAACATCTCGTACTAGGTCAGCGCTACCGTCGAGCGTTTCGCCCCGAGGTGCTACTCGCCCTCGGGGCGTTTCCTTGCAAACAGTCTCGGCTTTTTCGAAAAGGGTCACCCTCAGCAGAGGGTGGCGCCCACCATCCCCTCTACTACAATCTTGCTATCTTGGCCAACGCGGCCACGCCCTCACTCTCTCAACCCCGATATTCATATTTTTCTTTTGTATCCTCTTTCATATATGCCCGCCAACTTGTCGTGATTCAGGCGACAGATTGTCGTCGGTGATCCGATGTTCTGTCGCCTTTTCGGTGCTCCCACACAGCATCAAGAAACCGCTTCGTGGGTCGCAGTCGTGAGCTTCCCTCGATGAGTCCTGCCTTGCGCAATCTCGCGAGTTGGCGTTGCAGGGTACGCGTGGATACGTGAGTCGTACGCGCCAGATAGCTCTGCGAGGCAAAGCACCAGCCGGTGCGGTGCGCTAACTGCTCAATGGTGAGTGCAAGTAAAAAGTCGTTCGGCTCCATGCCCAAGGCTTCCATGGCCGTGTAGTCGAACCTGACGTACTTGGGCGAGCCAGTGGTTCGCTGTTTGTCTTTGACTCGCCAAGTGTCGAGTTTCTTGCCAATGGGTTCAGGGTAGGACATATGAGAAAACAATACGGACTGATTGCAATATGCGCACGTGAGCGGAGGTTCGTCTCCGCGACACGAGTTCACGTGACGCATTTGGGCTCTGCGATCACAATCAGCATACGGAGCGTTGACGCGGTGGTATAGGGCTCGATGAGCGATTTCTGCACATTCTGCCCGAGCCGAAACCTGCGCTCTCGTACACCATCACCGTATGAGATATCCACAGCAGAGCAAGACGCCACAAGTTGCACAAGGCGCACATCGTGACCCCTTGTCGGTCACCGCTTTCCCTCGCTACCGTGGGAGCATGAGCCGCTTCTTGCATCCACTTCGGTATACCCGCACTGCGTTGTCAGTGCCACCAGAACATCCTGCCGCATCGGCAGGTTGGGCTGTTTCCCAACAGCATCTAATCCTCGCTACCGTATGACCATGGACTTCAAAGATCTGTTTCCAGGAATACCCGATGAGGAAATCGAAGACGCGGAAGAGCGCTTCACGGCGTACCTCGATCTCATATACGAGATCGCAGAGAAGCGACGACGGGAAGGATCGCTTGACGAGCCGGGAAGCTCGGCGTACCTTGAAGAAGTCGAATCCACTACCAGCCGTAACTCACACCATGCATGACGCCACTGTTCGGCTACACGCGCGTATCCAGTGCAAAAAAACAAGGAGACAACACCTCACTCGGTGAACAGCGTGATTCCATTGCCGCGTACTCCTCACGCCACGACATCGAGATCATCGAATACCTCGAAGAAAAGGAAACTGCGGCCAAGCAAGGTAGGCCCGTGTTCACTGACATGCTCTCGCGGATCAGAAAGGGTGCAGCACGCGGTGTCGTCATCCACAAGATTGACCGCAGTGCGAGGAACCTGCGCGATTGGGCGGACCTCGGAGAACTCATGGACGAAGGCTATGAAGTCCACTTCTCGCATGAATCCCTCGATCTCAACACGCGGGGCGGCAGACTCTCCGCTGACCTGCAAGCAGTGATTGCAGCCGACTACATCCGCAATCTTTCCGAAGAAACCAAGAAGGGCCACCGAGGACGGCTGAAGCAGGGCCTGTATCCATTCACCGCACCCATTGGCTATACCGACGAAGGACCAGGAAAGCCCAAAGGTGTCGATCCCATTCGAGGACCGCTGATTACCAAAGCCTTCCAGCTCTATGCAACAGGCGAGTACAGCATTGAGAAGCTAGCAGAGCTGCTCTACGAGCTTGGATTACGAACGAAGGGCAACAAGCGTGTTTTCAAGTCTCAAGTCGGCACCATTCTGCGCAATCCCTTCTACAAGGGACTCATTGACCTCGAAACCCACGACACCGTGTACCAGGGCAAGCACGAGCCACTTGTCTCACGAAAGCTGTTCGAGAAAGTCCAGAAGACGCTCGACGGCAAGACCGTCGTCGGCAAGACCACCCACCACTACCGATATCGCAAGCTCTTCAACTGCGGACTTTGTGGTCGCTTCCTCGTGCCCGAGTGCCACAAAGGCCACGTCTACTACCGCTGCCAAAAGAAAGGCTGTCCGACCAAGACCGCGAGAGAAGAACTACTCGATGAGCACGTGGAGGAGGTGCTCAAGAAAGTCACACTTGGTTGTCCACACCAAGACTTTGCGCGCGAGTACCTAGAGAAGAAAACTGCCGCGTATGGCGAGACAGCGGAGAAGCAGGAAGTGCGGCTCAAGCGAGAACTGGGCCGTGTCGAAGCCCGATTCGAACGTCTCACCAACGGATATCTCGACGGCGACATCGAATCTGATCTCTACCGCAAGACCAAGAAAAAACTAACCAAGAAGCGAGCGACACTCCAGCAACAGATCGACGAACCCAACGACACTCTCGAAGAAATCCGCCAAACCATTGAAGAAGCGCTCGAACTCGCGTCGAGCGCTCAACAAACCTATGCAGATGTAGATGACGCAGAGAAACGGCGAATGCTGCGGATCGTTAGCTCGAACCGCCTGCTCTCGGAGCGAGAGCTTACCGTTGAGCCAGCGAAGCCATTCAGCATCCTCGCCGATGCTCCCTGCGTCCTAAACGGGTCCACAGGTCAGTCCGAAACTCGAAAGTCCGAGATGACCTCCATTATGGACGCGCTGTGGGACTTTGCAAGCCGTCGCACCCAAGAATCCGGGTGACGGCCATCACAGCTACGATAGGTGCACTTTCGCTACGCTTTGCGTGTTCGCATTAGGTTGGCGCAAGTGCTTGCGAGCGAGCGCCGTGGCTTACAAGGAGGAGGATGTGATTCGACGACGATATTTGGCCATGGTTCTTGCAGGGGTATCCTCTATGGGCGTTTCAACGCTTCGAGCCGCTCCTGCCAACTGTACATTGCTGTACACAGGCAGTACGAAGGTCATCGTCGAGGACTACAACTCGATCACCGTGACCGTGTATCGCCACTACATCGAGTATTGCGGAGCTGTTAGGACGCGGATAGTTGAGGAGGCGGACAGGTACTTTGCCCGAGATAAGAGCGGCACGCGCTACGATGGTGATCAAGATGGCACGGTCGACAAATGGCAGGATCCGGTAGAAACCAATGATGCCTGCGCGAAAAACTTCGACACTGGCGATCGACTCGGTAAGAAATATGGAGGCCCGAATCCCAGAGATCATACTGGTGTTGACATCCAAGGTGACATTGGCGATTGGGTGAGAAACTGGAGAAAAGGCAAGGTTTCGAATGTGTTCTATAACTCGAAATGTGGAAAGGGCATCATCGTTGACCACGGGGATGGCACTGATAGTTGGTATTGCCACCTCAATGACCAGCGCGCAAGGAAAGGGCACACGGTTCTACCTGGGGAAGTCATAGGCACAGTCGGAAACACCGGTAATTCCTCGGGGCCGCATCTCCACCTTGTGCACCGAAAAAAAGATCGAAGCAAGTACTGGGAATACTTCATGAAGACTGATAACAAGCCATCGTCGTCACAGCTGAACCCGAACGGCTGCTAGGAGGAGCAATGAATAAGAAAAATACCTGGATTGTTTTGGGCCTCGCGGTGGTTGTGGTCGGTGCTGAACTCTTAGTCGGGGCCGGGGGTCAACAAGGCATTGAGTTGGTGAATGGACAGGAGTTTGAAGACGCTAGTTTTCTCGACTCTGGAGAAGGCATCATCATTACGTCTCCTCGCAAGGGTGTTGGGACTGACGCATACTGGGTTGATTCTGAAGGCAAAAGGCTGGGTCATTGGACTTTTCTAGGAATCTTGGCGAATCGAGTCGATGTATTCGAAAGAGCATCATCTGGAAAGATTGATCGGATCGTTGTCTCTGGTCGTGATGATCGCGACGATGCCCAGTATTTTCATCAAGTCTTTCGTGTCCGAAACGCGGATCAGCAGCCCGAGCTTGAGCTTGATTCCCGCGAGCTTGGGATCTTCGGTAACGGTGCTGATCTGCAAATACTTAAGAACGGGACCTGGGCAGTTGCTGAATTTGGCTATGACACAGCTGAAGTTGTGTTCGGCAGCTTGAAAAAAGGACGGGCCACAACTTGCTCGTTAGACGACTCCATTTTCACGGAGCCGTTCTACGGTGGTTTTGACATGACGGATCAGTTCATTTTGATCGAGCGTGATGCCGTGGGTCATAACCCAGCGGTGCTAGCTCAATGGGGCCAGAACTTGGTGCAGGTGGACAGCGACTGCACCGTCGTGGTGATCCTAGAAAACGCTGGAGAAGAGGCAACTCAGATCGCGTACCAAAACGCAAACGAACTGATTTGGCTTGAGTATGCTGATTCGGCCGTTGGTCTGGACATCGCGGACAGCGGTGCAACTGGCGCGCGAACGCCATCGGTTGTGTTGGACAAGGCAACCTTGTCGCCGGTAATCAGCGACGGATCATCTGTCTATGGGTATGAATTCGCCCGTAACGGCAGGGTCTATTTCCGCGAGTCAATTTCAGGTGAGGAAAATGACAATCTGTTTGAGCTCCAAATAACAGCCGCGGGATTGTTGGTGAAGAATCTCGGGAGGGTCTCCATGACCGCGCCGCCAACAAGAAACGGTGTTTCATTTGTTGTAACTGAAGCCGAGGACGGTTCTGCGGGTGGTGGAAAGAAAATTCATCTGACAAGGCTCTCCCAAGAGGACACGTCGGGAATTCTCATTAGGCACAAGAGAACCGCTGGCTGAAGCTGATCCGAGCATGACTAGGGTGGTGACTGTCGAGATTTATTAACAGCCTCCCGCATCGCACTTGCTCGTTCATTAGCTGCACGCTTCAAGGCATTGGGTGCAAAGTGCGCGTAGATTTCGGTTGCTTGCCGTGATTTGTGCCCAACGTTCTTGCCAGCAACTTCAAGCGAGGCTCCACGTGAGACGTCCCATGAAACCACGTTATGCCTCAAATCATGCAACCGCAGCGCGCCAAGTCCTTCGAGGCTGTCGAGTTCCGCGTCTTTCCTGACGCGCTGCCACGCTTTCTTGACGGTGGTGATGTGACCTGTGGTGCCGATGCCAGGGAACACATAGGGATTGCCGACCACTTCGTCAAGGGATTCCAAAACACGAATCGCTTCATCGGGGAGTTGTCGATATTCTTCTGCTTCAGTCTTGGTGTGGGTGAGTTTGGCAATACCAGTCTCAAGATCGACATGCTTCCACTGGAGTGAGAGCACTTCACCGATCCGCCAACCTGTCCAAAAGGCAAGGCGGATTGCTCCACACGAGTACGGATCGCCACCGTCTTGCTCGTACTGCTCAATGGCATCGAGCAAGGCGGCCATTTGGTCAGGGGAGAGCATCACGTCTTTCTTGGCACCTCGCCGTTCTTCGGGGTAGCGATCGACGTGCACCACGGGGTTGGTGTGTTGCTCTCTCCAGCCCCAGGCTTCGGCTTGGTCGAAGGCTTGCTGTAGGACCGAGAGCATACGGTTAGCGGTGTAGGGCTTTTGTCGCAAGCTCTGATGCAGTCGTTCGATGTCTTGGAGCTTGATCGTGTTGACCTTTTTCTTGCCTAGCTTGGGCACGATGTGACACCGAATCGAGCTGTCGTAATTGCGGACCGTGGATTGGGTCGGTGGTCGCTTCTTGCTGGGGAGGTACTCCACAAGAAACCGCTCGCACAGTTCTGCAACGGTTGGGGACTTGGCGGTCTGTCGCTTGGCGGCAGGATCACCACCTGCTTTGACTTCAAGGAGCATGGAGGCCGCAATGCGCTTGGCGTGCTCGACAGTCAGGTCTCCATAACGACCAAGTGTGATTCTGCGAGCATTGTCAGCTCTACCAGCTCCAGGGACGCGATATTGAAACACGAACGATTTGGCACCTGACACGAGCACTTTGACCCCAAAGCCCGTGACTTCGGTATCCCACACAAATACAGGCCGTTCAGCGCCTTTGAGGGCGTCTATGGTACGTTTGGTCAGCTTCCGTTTCATGCGTAGCAGAAAGTCAGTGGGTCGGGACGGTAATCACGGGGTAATCACCGAGGGTCATATCGTGGCATACTCGGTCCAACCGAATCAAGAGAAACGTCAATTATTCATTGATGTTTCAAATATCAGCGAATTTCAGAAAAGTGTCGAGCCATAACTTGTAATCAGCAGGTCCTCGGTTCGAATCCGAGTGCCGGCTCCATTTCTATCGCGGCCCAACAATCTGTCAGGCGTTGACTAGACCACCTGAGTTCTCCTAAGGTTCACCGCTGGCCGTGACGTGGAGGTGTGGCCGAGCGGTCAATGGCAACAGACTGTAAATCTGTCGGGCAACGCCCTACGGTGGTTCGAATCCATCCACCTCCACCATTCGCTCACTTTCGTTCGCTCCTGGCGGAGGTCGATGTCTTCGGTCGTCGCGCCGCGGCCAGTGGCCACGGCGCTCAGGAGCGAATCCACTACCTGCACAACCCGCTCACTTCATTCGCTCTGGCGAGGTCGATGTCTTCGGTCGTCATGCCGCAGCCTCCGGCCACTGCACTCGGGAGCGATCCAGTACCTTTACAATTCGCTCACTTCGTTCGCTCATGCCGAGGTTGATGTCTTCCGGAGATCGCGGCGCGGTTGTCGGCCATGGCGCTCCGAAGCAAATCCACCCATCTGCACTTCTCTTTAACCAAGCCAGCTAGCCGGAAAGGCAGGGGGCTGATCGAAGCGGCCTTCGGGCGGCGTGATATAAGAATTGTCCGAAACTGGTTTTCGCAACCGGAGGAAAGTGAAATGGCGGATAAGAAGAGCTTCTGGCAACGTTTGTGGGGTACAAAGGACGAGGTCGTCGAAACGACGGAAGAAGGCGCCGACGCGGTTGCCGAAGCCTCCGACAGCTTGGCCGAGTCTGCTGCCGAGGTCGTCTCGGACGCGGCGGATCTTGCCAAAGACGCAGTTGATGCGGTCGTCGATACCGCCGGCGATGTCAAAGACGCGGTGGTGGAAACCGCTGGCGCGGCATTCGATAAGGCAGGTGATCTTGCCGAGGCCGCAATCGACAAGGCGGGCGACGTCAAAGACGCTGCGGTAGACGCGGCCGGTGACGCAGTTGAAGCGGTTGCCGACACGGCGGTGGCGGCGAAAGATGTCGTGGTCGGAGCCGCCGGAGCGGCAGTGGACAAGGCAGGGGATGTCGTGGGCGCGGTCGCCGATAAGGTCGGCGACGCCAAAGATGCCGCCGTGGACACCGCCGAAGATGTCGCCGAAGGAGCGGAGGATCTCGCTGAGGCGGCGGTCGACAAGACTGAGGATGCGGTAGAGGCAGTCGCCGATGCAGCGGTGGACGCCAAAGACGCGGTTGTGGAAACAGCCTCCGATGCCGTCGAAGCTGCTAGTGACATGGCCGAAGCCGCTGTGGACACGGCTGGTGATGCCGTTGAGGCAACTGCCGATTTCGCTGGCGATGTAGCTGAAGGGGCCGCGGACGCCGCAGGCGAGGCAGTTGACGCCGTCGTCGACACAGCCTCTGACGCCGCAGATGCGGCTGTTGACAAGGCCGGTGACGCGGTTGAAGCAGTGGCCGATGCCGCTGGCGATGTCAAAGATGCTGTGGTCGACGCGGTAACCGACGATGAGGCCGAGAAGGCCTAGCAACGGGGCCACCAGTTAGCTTCAGTTGACACAGAAAGCTGGGCTGGCCAAAATCGCCAGCCCGGTTCGCTGGCTCCCTTGGGCGGGAGTAACTCAGTGGTAGAGTCTCGGCCTTCCAAGCCGTTGGTCGCGGGTTCGATTCCCGTCTCCCGCTCCATTCGCTCCGCTTCTGCTCCACTCATAGAGCGGTAGACGGTCATCGGTCGTCGCAATGTCCGCTGTCGCGGACATTGCTCAGGAGCGATTCCCTTTCCCGGCGCATTCGTTTCGATTATTTGCGTAAGGCGGTGATCGGCGTTCAGCGCCTACTCGCATGCGATTCCAAATTCCTACTCCAGCCGTTTCGCTCTCATTCGCGGTAGACGGTCGTCGCTTTGCCGGTCGTCGACCGGCAAAGTTTCAGGAACGATTCCCTTTCTTCTGTTCTATTCGTTTTCGCTCGGCAGCGTTAGAGGCGATCACCGGTACGTAGCCTTCGATTACTCCGGAGCGATGGCCTGACGGGATGTTGGTGGGCTATTCGCCTTGCTTTGGACATGTCTCCGTGAAGGCGCTAAAGTACCTGCGTCACAAGTAGTTTCATTGGTGGCGAGTAGCAGGTCAGCGACCCTGTTGCACGGCAAGGCCACGTTGTTAGTCGTCTTGCGATCTGCTGCTTGGAGCAATCAAAGGGGCCCTTCCATGGCAACGCGTACGTGGTTTTGGAACTCATGTCCGGCAGGCCAAATCTAAAAGGAGAAAAAGTGAGCAATATCAATGCACTGATCTACGGCGGTGGTCCGTTCTACTCAGGCGGGAGCACTGTAATTGCTGACCTGAAAGCATCTGACTTTACTTCAGTTGTGGCTTGGGCGCTCCATGTCAACTCCAATGGCGATCTGATCTTCAATAGTCCCACCATTGTCACCAATGGCGACTATGTGGGCGACCCAGGTTGGCCAGCACAGTTGAACGATCTGAAGCAGGGGGGGAGCGTGACTCAACTCTTGTTCTCGGTCGGGGGCTGGGGTGTATCGGACTTCCCCAACATACAGAAATTGATTCAAACTCAGGGCACCGGTCCAGACAGCATTCTCTACAAGAACTTCAGTGCCCTAAAACAGGCTTTACCGGTGGACGCCATTGATTTCGACGACGAAACCCTCTATGACCAAGATACGACCGTGCAGTTCTCTCAGATGTTGGCCGAACTTGGCTACCACGTGACGTTCTGCCCCTACACGAATATCGACTTCTGGGTGAACTGTCTCTACGCACTCAATAGCGAAACTCCTGATTTGGTGACTGCTTTCAACTTGCAGTGCTACGCAGGTGGTTCTTACAACCGCAACAATCTTCAGCCTTGGATCGACGCCATTCAGGACAAGATGGGTAGTGGGTTCGAAGCAGCCGGATTCATCAACCCTGGGCTATGGTGCAGAAATGGATCGGGTTGCGTTTCTGGAGATTGCCCGGACAGCGTCGAAAGCCAATTCGCGATCTATAAATCACAGGGCATCAAAGGTGGATTTATTTGGCTCTACGACGATCTTCAGAAGTGCGAAAACTCCGGCGCGTGCTCCGGCACGATGGGGAGCAAAGCCTACGCTGATGCCATTATCAGCGGTCTAAGTTAGGCGATTTTGGCTCGGCGGCGTTGGTCTGACCAGGGAAGATCTTCCGGCAACAGATCTGTCGTGACGGTCTAGCCGCGCACCGACTCAGCTGTCGATACCGGTGTCAGGTATCTAAGAGATATACTGACCGAGTAGCGCCTTGGGACGAGCGTCCATTGAGTCGATTGTGGTGTCTGCGTGGCCTAGGCCATATGTGATCGGGAAGTCGGACGAAACCGGGTTGTCGGGGGGTTTACAGGGACCCCGAGGTTTCATAAGATAGATCGGTTTTCGAGTCGTCCTCCCCCAGCGGTGGGCTGTGGAGGGATGACGTCTCTTTTTCGGTGCCCACGTGGCTCAGGGGTAGAGCACTTCCTTGGTAAGGAAGGGGTCACCGGTTCAAATCCGGTCGTGGGCTCCAGTCGGCGAGCCGGGTTCGAAAGCGGAGCCGGTGCAGCGGCGACAGCACGTTTTGATAAGCACGGCTTGATAAGCACGGTTTGGTAAGCACTAGTTCGATAGATAGGCGAAGTAACCACACACCTTGGGCAGCGGTGACGAGGCTCAAGCGACGAGAAGGACAACAATCGGGAGAGTTGAAGGATGGCTAAGGAGAAGTTTGAGCGTTCAAAGCCTCACGTAAACATCGGCACGATCGGTCACGTAGACCACGGCAAGACGACGTTGACTGCGGCGATCACGGAAGTTCAGGCCAAGCGTGGCCTGGCGGAGTTCGTGTCATTCGACAACATCGACAAAGCTCCCGAGGAGCGCGAGCGCGGTATCACGATCGCGACCGCTCACGTTGAGTACGAGACGGAGAACCGTCACTACGCTCACGTGGACTGCCCGGGTCATGCCGACTACGTCAAGAACATGATCACCGGTGCAGCTCAGATGGACGGCGCCATCCTGGTGGTCTCAGCCGCCGACGGCCCGATGCCGCAGACGCGCGAGCACATCCTCCTGGCCCGCCAGGTGGGTGTTCCCTTCATCGTCGTGTTCATGAACAAGACCGACATGGTGGACGATGAGGAGCTTCTGGACCTCGTAGAACTTGAGATCCGCGAGCTGCTCTCCCAGTACGACTTTCCGGGTGACGACATCCCAATCGTCCGCGGTTCGGCGCTGAAGGCTCTCGAGAGCGGCGATCCGGACGGTGACGGCAAGTGCGTGGTGGAGCTTCTGGAAGCCTGCGACAGCTACATTCCGGAGCCTGAGCGCGCCATTGACCAGGACTTCCTGATGCCGATCGAAGACATCTTCACGATCTCGGGTCGTGGGACGGTGGTGACGGGCCGCATCGAGCGGGGTCAGATCAAGGTTGGTGAGGAAGTGGAGATCGTTGGTATCCGTGACACGGACAAGACGACGGTTACGGGTGTGGAGATGTTCCGCAAGCTCCTCGATGAGGGCCAGGCGGGTGACAACGTAGGAATTCTGCTTCGCGGTACGAAGAAGGACGAGGTGGAGCGTGGTCAGGTGTTGGCCAAGCCCGGTTCGATCACCCCTCACACCAAGTTTGCTGGTGAGGTGTACGTGCTGACGAAGGAAGAGGGTGGTCGCCACACTCCGTTCTTCAAGGGTTACCGTCCGCAGTTTTACTTCCGTACGACGGATGTGACGGGTTCGGCGGACTTGCCATCGGGTACAGAGATGGTGATGCCTGGTGACAATGTGAGTTTGTCGGTGGAGCTGATTGCTCCGATCGCGATGGAGAAGGGTGTGCGGTTTGCGATTCGCGAGGGTGGTAGGACGGTCGGGGCTGGGACGGTCACCGACATTGTTGAGTAAAGGATCTGGCTAGCAATCAAGTAAGAGCGGGCTTCGAACAAAGGCCAGTAGCTCCAACTGGTAGAGCGTCGGTCTCCAAAACCGAATGTTGGGGGTTCGAATCCCTCCTGGCCTGCCAGCTTAGAACTCGCCAGCGAGCGGATTAGCGACCCGAATGAACGGCACTTTATGAATCGAATTGCATATTTCTTCACGACCTTTCTGCCCGAAGTGCGGGCGGAGCTGGCGAAGGTGACCTTTCCTTCGCGCAAGGAAGTGATCTCGACCACCATCGTGGTGATCATTGCCAGTGCCATCTTCGCCTTCTTTCTGAAGTTTTCTGACTTGATCATCGTGAAGATCTATGAATTTGCCTACACGACATTCGGAGGTGGGGCGTGAGCGAAATGGACTGGTACATCGTCCACACCTATTCCGGTTTCGAGGAGCGGGTCAAGCAAACTTTGCTGCAGCGCGCCGAAGCACGCGGACTGGGTGAGTTGTTCGGGGAAATCCGCATTCCCAAGGAGACCATCGTCGACTACAAGGACGGCAAGAAACGCGAGGTGGAGCGCAAGTTCTTCCCCGGCTACATTCTGGTCGAGATGCAGATGAACGACGAAGCCTGGCACGTGGTCAAGGACACCCCCAAGGTCACCGGTTTCGTCGGCAGCGGCAAAAAGCCAACGCCGCTATCGCAGAAGGAAGTGGACCAGATCCTCAATCAGGTGGTCGAGGCCAAAGAGAAGCCCAAGCCGAAGTACATCTTCGACAAGAGCGAACCAGTCAAGATCATCGACGGGCCTTTCAACAACTTCACCGGAGTGGTGGAAGAGGTCAACTTGGAGCGCAATACGCTCAAGGTCATGGTGACCATTTTCGGTCGCGCGACGCCGGTGGAACTGGACTTTATCCAGGTGCAAAAACTGTAGTTCGGGATTTTTGCGCTTCTTAAGTAGTAGATCGAGATAAAGGCACGAGGAAAATGGCGAAGAAGGTCATCGGACAAATCAAACTGCAGATTCCAGGCGGGCAGGCCAATCCCGCACCTCCTGTGGGTCCTGCGTTGGGCCAGGCCGGCGTCAACATCATGGACTTCTGCAAGGCGTTCAACGCCAAGACGCAGAGCGACAACGGCACCATCATTCCGGTGGTGATTACCGTCTACGCCGACCACAGCTTCACCTTCATCACCAAGACGCCGCCAGCCGCCGTACTGCTCAAGCAGGCCGCGGGATTGGCCAAAGGGTCGGGCGAGCCCAACCGCGACAAGGTCGGCACCGTGACCGATGCCCAGGTTGAGGAGATTGCCAAGACCAAGCAAGAAGATCTCAACGCAGCGAGCATCGAGGCAGCCAAACGAATCATCGCCGGAACCGCACGGTCGATGGGGATCGAGATTCAGGGCTGAGTCGCCGCAACGGACGATTGAGCAGGTAGGAGATAGGAAGTGCCCAAGCACGGAAAAAAGTACAACCAGGCGCGTGAGTCGGTCGAAAAGCGCCCATATCCTCTCGAGGAAGCGGTCAAGACAGCCAAGGACGGTGCGTTCGCGAGTTTCGACGAAAGTATGGACGTCGTTTTCCGTCTTGGAGTCGATCCGAAGCACGCTGACCAGATGGTGCGCGGTTCGGTGGTGTTGCCGCACGGCACCGGGAAAAGCGCCCGCGTCGTCGTCTTCGCATCCGGAGAGAAGGTCAAGGAAGCCGAGGAGGCGGGCGCCGATCACGTCGGTGGAGCGGAGTTGGCGGAGAAGGTCGCCGGCGGATGGCTGGATTTCGACACCGTGGTGTCCACTCCAGACATGATGAAGGAAGTCGGAAAGCTCGGCCGAGTCCTGGGGCCACGCGGCATGATGCCCAACCCTAAGGCGGGCACGGTGACCTTTGAAGTCGGTAAGGCGGTGCAAGAGATCAAGGCCGGTAAGGTCGAGTTCCGCGTCGACAAGGCCGGCATTTTGCAGGCTGTTTTCGGCCGCGCGTCTTTTGCCGAAGAGCAACTGCGTGACAACTTGACCAGCGTCATCCAGGCGGTGATCAAGGCCAAGCCGGCCGCCGCCAAGGGCAAGTACCTCAAGACGATCAGCATTTCCTCGACCATGGGGCCGGGAATTCGCCTCGACGAGGCCGACGTGGCTGCCGCAGCGGGTGACGCCTAGGGGGTCGATTGGAGAGTCAAGTATGCCGTTGAGTCGAAAACAGAAAGAAGATCTTGCCGGTAGTTACGGCGAGAATTTTGCCAATGCGAACCACGCTTTCGTGCTGGGTTACCGGGGCATTTCGGTGCCGGAAGTGACCGAGCTGCGCAACCGCGTGCGTTCTAGCGGCGGCAAATACGTTGTGGTCAAGAACACTTTGGTGCGGCGGGCTATCGAAGGCGCCGACCTCGAGGAACTCTTGCCACACTTTGAAGGACCAACCGCAGTTGCCTACAGCGACGACGATCCGGTGGCCCTGGCGAAAGCCCTGTCGGATTTCGCCGAGGACGTGCCTGCGATCGAATTCAAGGGCGGGATGGTCGAGGGCCGCACCATCGCGGCCGACGAAATCAAGACTTTGGCAACCATGCCGAGTCGAGAAGAACTCATCACGAAGCTGGTCTTCCTGCTGCAATCGCCGGTGACCAGATTCGTACGGACATTGAACGCGATTCCGCAGCAGTTTGTGAACGTGCTGCACCAAGTCGCTCAGGAGAAGGGCTCAGCCCCAACCGATAGAACCGAACAAGAAGAAGAGGAATAACCGCTGGCAAGCGAGGAGAAAGTGCAATGGGTGTTGCGACTGAAGATTTCATCAAGCAGATCGACGAGATGTCGGTCCTCGAGCTCAACGAGCTGGTCAAGGCTCTTGAGGACCACTACGGCGTTTCTGCCGCAGCCGCTGCGATGCCGGTCGCAGTCGCCGGCGCAGCCGCCGACGGTGGCGCTGCCGCCGCTGAGGAGAAGGACGAGTTCACGGTCATGCTGACCGACATTGGCGATAAGAAAATCAATGTCATTAAGGCGGTCCGTGAGGTCACCACTCTCGGCTTGAAAGAAGCCAAGGAGTTGGTTGAGTCCGCTCCGGCCGCGGTCAAAGAGGGTGTCAGCAAGGACGAAGCTGAGGAAATCAAAGGCAAGTTTGAAGAAGCCGGGGCAAAGGTCGAGTTCAAGTAAGCGGACTCGATTCGATTGCTTCGCCATTCGACAACCCCTGCGGGATGGATTCGCTCCGCCGCCGAAACCGGTGGCTGGGAGTGGGTACATTCCGTATTGATGATCTCGGCGCACCGTCGCAAGACCGGTGCATTGCGAGCCCTGCGAGAGGCCTGAATCTCGCACTCGGTGTTTCGGTTCCCGCATCGAGAGCTAGGAGAACTGGAGTGCCGCAAACCGGCTAGGAAGGTACCAAGTGAGTAACAACGGCAGAATCCCACTCAGCGAAACCAATGGCAATGGCGCCAACGGCCGTGTTGATTTCTCAAGCATCACGGCGAGTCTTCCGATTCCGAATCTGATTGACGTTCAGCGTGGGTCGTACGAGCGCTTCCTGCAGATGAACCTGCTCCCCAGCGAGCGGGACAACACCGGTCTGCAGGCGGTGTTCACTTCGATCTTCCCTTTCTCCGACTTTCGCGAGACCTGTTCGCTGGACTTCGTCAAGTATTCGATCGGCGATTGGGAGTGTCGTTGCGGCGACCTCAAGGGACTCGAGTATCTGCGCATGACCTGCGCCAGTTGCGGCGCGCGGATGATGACGGGTCATCCCCACGACGACACCGTCGATTGTCCGGAATGCGGCGCGGCGAACGAGAATCTCGTCACCAAGTGCGACATTTGCGGTAATGCAGTCGAGCTACAGCTCAAGTACGCGCAAGGTGAGTGCCAAGAACGTGGCATGACCTACGCAGTTCCGCTCAAGGTCACGTTTCGTCTGTTCGTCTACGACAAAGATCCGGAGACCGGCAAGCGCCTAATGCGCGACGCCAAGGAAGAAGAGGTCTACTTCGGCGAAATCCCGCTGATGAGCGAACACGGTACCTTCATCATTAACGGTACCGAGCGCGTCATCGTCAGCCAGTTGCATCGTAGCCCCGGCGTCTTCTTCACTAAGGAAGGGCCGCGCGCTTTTCTCGCCAAGGTGATTCCCTACCGCGGCTCCTGGGTCGAGTTCGAGTACGACCAGAAGGAAGTGCTCAACGTACGCATCGACCGCAAGCGCAAGTTCCCGGGCACAGTGTTTCTGCGCGCCCTGGGACTGGAGTCCAACGAAGCCATTCTGCGTCGTTTCTACACCTCGTTCCCGATCAAGGTGGGGGCCCGCGGCGGTCTGACCATGACCGTCGGAACCGACGTGCTCGAGCAAGAGCAACTGCGGGATCGATACGCGCGCGGCATCCGCGAGAGTTACCCGCTATTTGCCGGGTTGTCGCTTTCTCGCCAGGCGATTTCGAAACTGGAAAAAGGTGAAGAGCACGAGATCGCGGTCAAGCCGAATCAGCTTGAGCGTGGCCGCTTCCTCGCCGACGTAGTTGACACCGAGAGCGGAGAGGTCCTGTTCGAGGCCAACGAAGAGTTCCCCGAGGACTTCGACGAACAAATCAAGGGACGCACGATCTCCGACGTCGAGCTGTTCTTCCCGGACTGGGATCCCGCGGGTTCGATCCTGTCCTACACCCTGACCAAGGACCCGACCAAAGACTCGAAAGAAGCCTTGCTTGAGATCTACAAGCGCATGCGCCCCGGCGACCCGCCAACGCTCGACAGCGCTCGTTCGCTCTTCTACGGCATGTTCTTCGACGCCAAGCGTTACGACTTCTCGCGCGTCGGCCGCTTCAAGTTCAATATCAAATTGGACTCCGATGTCGCCGTCGATCAGAAGACCCTGTCTGCGGATGACTTCTACAAGGTGGTTCAGTACCTGTTACGTCTGCACAAAGATATCGGCCGCGTCGACGACATCGACAACCTCGGTAACCGCCGCGTGCGGACCGTGGGTGAACTGCTTGAGAACCAGTTCCGCATTGGCTTGGTGCGCATGGAGCGCGCCATCAAGGAAAAGATGGGTGTGCACCAGGACATCGATTCGGCGATGCCGCACGACCTCATCAACTCCAAGCCGGTGATCGCGGCGATCAACGAGTTCTTCGGCTCGTCGCAGTTGTCGCAGTTCATGGACCAGACCAATCCGCTGTCCGAGGTGACCCACAAACGTCGTTTGTCGGCGCTCGGTCCCGGCGGCCTATCGCGCGAGCGCGCCGGTTTTGAAGTTCGCGACGTGCACGCATCCCACTACGGTCGCATTTGCCCGATCGAGACCCCCGAAGGTCCGAACATCGGGCTGATTTCGTCGCTGGCGACCTATGCCCGTATCAACCAGTACGGGTTCATCGAGAGCCCGTACATGAAGGTCGAGAACGGCCGTGTTATCGACCACCGTCGAGTCACCCGCGTTGGAGACGGCGAAGTCCAGCTCGGTCAGGTCTTGACCGGAGAAGAGGTCGACAAGCTCAACGCTGGGCTCAAGAAGTCCAAGAAGCGGCAGATTGCTACTGAGCCTCACGCCTGGTATCTCACGGCGTGGGAAGAAGAGAAGTACATCATCGCTCAGGCCAACGCGCCCCTGGACGACAAGGGGAACCTCATCGACGATCAAGTCATCGCCCGCGTCGGCGGCGACTTCATCACCGTTGACCGCAGTCGCGTCGACTACATGGACATCAGCCCCAAACAGTTGGTGTCGGTGGCCGCGGCGCTGATCCCGTTCCTCGAGCACGACGACGCCAACCGCGCGTTGATGGGCTCCAATATGCAGCGCCAAGCGGTGCCCCTGTTGCAGGCGCAGTCACCGATCGTCGGCACCGGCCTCGAAGGAGCCGTGGCGCGCGACTCCGGGGCGGTGGTGTTGTGCAAGCGCGGCGGAGTCGTCGACACCGTGGACGCCGAGCGCATCATCGTCCGCGTCGCGGCTGAAGACGCCCAGACCGGTGAGGAACGCGAGTTTGGCGCCGACATCTATCAGTTGGTCAAATTCCGCCGTTCCAATCAGAACACTTGCATCACCCAACGGCCTCTGGTCCAAGTCGGCCAGCGGGTTCACAAGGGGCAAGTGCTCGCCGACGGCCCCAACACCTCGCATGGTGAACTGGCTCTCGGTCGCAATGTGCTGGTCGCCTTCATGCCGTGGCGTGGTTACAACTTTGAGGACGCCATCTTGGTGTCCGAGAAGCTAGTCAAAGAAGACGCCTACACTTCGATCCACATCGAGGAGAAGGAAGTCGAAGCCCGCGACACCAAGCTCGGTCCGGAAGAAATCACCCGCGACATTCCCAACGTGTCCGAGGCGGCACTCGCCAACTTGGATGAATCGGGAATCATTCGCATCGGCGCCAAGGTGTCACCGGGCGACATTCTGGTCGGCAAAGTGACGCCCAAGGGCGAGACCCAGTTGACTCCGGAAGAGAAGCTGCTGCGCGCCATCTTCGGCGAAAAGGCAGGGGATGTGCGGGACGCCAGTCTGCGCGTCTCACCGGGCGTCGAAGGCACCGTCGTGGACGTCAAGATCTTCTCGCGCAAGGGAGTGGAGAAGGACGAGCGGGCACGTGAGATCGAGCAGGCCGAGATCGATCGGCTCGAGAAGAACATGCGCGACGAGGTCCGAATCCTGACCGAAGAGCGCAACAAGAAGATCACCGAGGTGTTGACCGGCAAGAAGGTCGGCGCCGCGGTGGAAGCCAGCGATGGCTCGGCTCTGATCAAGAAGGGCGGCACCGTCACTTACGACGCCCTCGATCAGTTGACCCGCGCCCAGATTCTCAAGCTGCCGATCAAGGATCAGAAGCTGATGAAAGCGGTCGCCGACTTCTACAAGAAGACCGACTCGCACATCGAGGTTCTGCACCGCGTCAACCAGGAAAAGATCGAAAGTCTGGAGACCGGTGATGAGCTGCCCCCGGGCGTCATCAAGATGGTCAAGGTCTACATCGCCATGAAGCGCAAGCTGCAAGTCGGCGACAAGATGGCCGGACGCCACGGCAACAAGGGTGTGCTCTCCCGCATTCTGCCGGAAGAGGACATGCCCTACCTGCCCGACGGGACCCCGGTCGAGATCGTGCTCAATCCGCTCGGCGTGCCGAGCCGCATGAACGTCGGCCAGATTCTCGAGACCCACTTGGGTTGGGCTGGTGAGGCTCTTGGGCTCAAGTTCGCCACGCCTGTTTTTGACGGCGCCAGCGAGCAAGCGCTCAAGGGATATCTCAAAGACGCGGATCTCCCGGGGTCAGGTAAAACCACCCTGGTAGACGGCATGACCGGCGAACAGTTCGAGCAGGAAGTGACAGTGGGGCAGATCTACATGCTCAAGCTGTCGCATCTGGTGGACGACAAAATCCACGCCCGCTCGATCGGCCCCTACTCGCTGATTACTCAGCAGCCGTTGGGTGGTAAGGCGCAATTTGGAGGCCAGCGCTTCGGTGAAATGGAGGTATGGGCGCTTGAGGCCTACGGCGCCGCCTACACCCTGCAGGAGTTGCTGACGGTTAAGAGTGACGACGTCGAAGGGCGCAGTCGCGCCTACGAGGCGGTCGTCAAGGGCAGTGTGCCGGAAGATCCCGGCCTGCCCGAGTCATTCAACGTGCTCGTGCGCGAGCTGCAGAGCTTGTGCTTGGATATCGAACTCATGAAGGCGGAGGACTAAGAACGTGCAACCGCTTCGCAACTTTGACAAGTCGAAACTGCCGATGGACTTCAACGCGCTGCGCATTTCGATCGCGTCACCGGAAAAGATCCGGTCGTGGTCGCACGGTGAAGTCACCAAGGCGGAAACCATCAACTACCGCACGTTCAAGCCCGAACGCGACGGTCTTTTCTGCGCCAAGATCTTTGGCCCGGTGACCGATTGGGAGTGCTTGTGCGGAAAGTACAAACGCATGAAGCACCGCGGTGTTATTTGTGACAAGTGTGGCGTCGAAGTCACACGTTCACGGGTGCGCCGCGAACGCATGGGACACATCGAGCTTGCGGCTCCTGTTTCTCACGTCTGGTTCTTCAAAGGGCTGCCCAGCCGTATCGGGCAACTTCTGGATCTTTCGCTCAAGGATCTCGAGCGCGTCCTCTACTTCGAGAGTTACGTGGTCATCGATCCCGGCGCGACCGAGCTCGAGGACGGACAACTGCTCACCGATGAGGAGTACCGCGAGCTGCTTGAGACCTACGAGCCCGAGGACTTCGAGGCGGGCATGGGCGCGGAGTCGATCCGCGAACTTCTGCGGCGCATCGACCCCGACGAGCTGGCGGAAGAGCTGCGCCTCAAGATGCGCACCGAGACTTCGCAAATCCGTCGTCTGAAGGCCGCCAAGCGCCTCAAGGTAGTGGACGCTTTCCGCAAGAGCGGTCAGCGTCCTGAGTGGATGATCCTTGAGGTCATCCCGGTGCTGCCGCCCGAGCTGCGGCCCTTGGTTCCACTCGACGGAGGTCGCTTTGCCACCAGTGACTTGAACGACCTCTATCGCCGCGTCATCAACCGCAACAACCGCCTGTCCAAGTTGTTGGAACTCAACGCTCCGGACGTCATCGTGCGCAATGAAAAGCGCATGCTGCAGGAAGCTGTGGACGCGTTGTTCGACAACGGTCGTCGCGGGCGCACATTGCGCGGCACCAACAACCGGCCCCTCAAGTCGCTCTCCGACACCCTCAAGGGTAAGCAAGGCCGCTTCCGCCAGAACTTGCTCGGAAAGCGCGTCGACTACTCCGGCCGCTCGGTCATCGTGGTCGGTCCCAACCTGCGCCTCAATCAGTGTGGTCTGCCCAAGAAGATGGCGCTCGAACTCTTCAAGCCGTTTATCTACAACTGGTTGGAGGAGCACGAGCATGTCGGCACCATCAAAGCCGCCAAGGAATTGGTGGAGCGCGAAGAGGACGTGGTCTGGGATGCACTCGACGAGGTCATCAAAGACCATCCGGTGCTCCTCAACCGCGCGCCAACGCTGCATCGACTCGGCATTCAGGCTTTCGAGCCCAAGTTGATCGAGGGCAAGGCGATCCAGATTCATCCTCTGGTCTGTGCCGCATTCAACGCCGATTTTGACGGTGACCAGATGGCGGTGCACGTGCCGTTGTCGCCCAAGGCGCAGATCGAAAGCCAGGTGCTGATGCTCTCGGCCGAGAACATCTTGAGCCCCGCGCACGGCCGCCCGATTGCGGTTCCCAGCCAGGACCTCGTCCTCGGTGGCTACTACTTGACTTTGGCCCGCGAGGGCGCCCAGGGTGAAGGGCGCATGTTTTCGCGTCCGGAGGACGTGGAGCTGGCTCTCCACCAGGGCTTCATTGAGACCCATTCGCAAGTCAAATTGCTCTATTCGGGTGAGCTCATCGATCTCGACCAGGAGGTCGACGACCAGGACGTCATGCACGCTCAGTTGCGTGAAGTCGAGGGCGAGATCATCGACACTACTGCCGGTCGCGTCATCTTCAACCAGCATCTCCCCGAGCAAATGCCGTACGTCAACGGCCTGCTCAAGAAACGCGGGTTGCAAGAGCTCGTAGGTTTTGCTTACTTCCGTCTCGGCAAGGACGTTACGGTCAAGATGCTCGACACCTTGAAGGACGTTACTTTCCGCTACGCCACCAAAGCGGGCATTTCTTTTGGCCTCGACGACATGGTGATCCCGTCACTCAAGGACAAGATTCTTAGTGATGCACGCAAAGAAGTCGGCGTCATCGAAAAGCAACGCAACGCCGGCACCATCACCGCTGGAGAGCGCAAGAACAAGATCATCGACATCTGGCATCGTGTCACCGAGCGGGTCTCGCAGGAGATGTTCTCCGACCTGCGGCTACAGGAAGAAACCACCGGCGCGCCTAATCCGATTCGCGTCATGGCCGATTCCGGCGCTCGCGGGTCGCGCGAGCAGGTGCGCCAGTTGGCGGGTATGCGCGGACTGATGTCCAAACCTTCGGGTGAGGTCATCGAAACGCCGATTACCGCCAACTTCCGCGAGGGTCTATCGGTGTTGCAGTACTTCATCTCGACCCACGGTGCGCGTAAAGGATTGGCGGATACGGCTCTCAAGACGGCGGACTCCGGTTATCTGACCCGTCGACTCGTCGACGTGGCACAAGACGTCATTGTGCGCGAAGACGACTGCGGCACCATCGAGGGTCTACGCGTAAAGGCCATCGTCGAAGGTGGCGACATTCTCGAGACGTTGCGCGACCGCATCATCGGCCGCATCGCTCAGGAAGACATCGTCGATCCGATGACCGGCGACACCTTGGTCAAGTACGGCGAGATGATCGGAGAAAAAACTGCGGTTGCCATTCAGAGCGCCGGCATCGAGGAGGCACTGATTCGTTCGGTGTTGACCTGCGAAAGCCGCCGCGGCGTTTGCCGCATGTGCTACGGCCGTGATCTGGCCACCGGTCGCTTGGTGGACCTCGGCAACGCCGTTGGCGTCATCGCCGCGCAGTCGATCGGCGAGCCGGGCACTCAGCTCACCATGCGCACCTTTCACTACGGTGGAATTGCCGGACGCGTGTCCGAGCAGACCCACCATACGGCCTTGTCCGACGGAAAGGTGCACTTCATCAACGTCAAGACGGTGGAAAGCAAGGACGGCGACCTGGTTGTGGTCAACCGCAACGGAAAACTTGTCATCCAGGACAACGACGGGCGCGAGCTGGAGCGCTATCAGCTCACCTACGGTTCGCACCTGCACGTTGGCGACGGCGCCAAAGTCGAGCGCGGTGCCGACTTGGTTGAATGGGATCCCTACACTTCAGCGGTGTTGACAGAGATCGCCGGTAAGGTCGAGTTCGTCGACATCATCGAAGGCGAGAACCTGCGTGAAGAAACCGACCCGGTCACCGGTTTGACCCAGCGCATCATTGTCGATGCGATCACCGCCGAACGCCGCTCGCCGGCGATTGTGGTCAAGAAGGGCAGCCAGGAGAAATCCTACGCGTTGCCGACCGGTTCGCACTTGATCGTCTCCGACGGCGACAAGGTGCACCCCGGTGACACCTTGGTCAAGATTCCGCGTGAAACCACCAAGACACAGGACATCACCGGCGGTTTGCCGCGCGTAGTCGAACTGTTCGAGGCGCGCACACCCAAAGAACCGGCGATGATCTCCGAGATCACTGGTTCGGTCAGCATTGCGGATGCCGCCAAGGGCATGCGCAAAATCATCGTCGAGAGTGAATCCGGCGACACCCGCGAGTACACGGTGCCGCGCTCGGTGCACATCAACGTCCAAGAGGGCGAAGAGGTGCACGCCGGTGACGCGCTCATCGACGGCGCGGTGAATCCGCACGACATTCTGCAGGTGCAGGGTGAGACGGAACTTCAAGAGTACTTGGTCGCCAAGACTCAAGAGGTCTACCGCTCGCAGGGCGTGACCATCAACGACAAACACATCGAGGTCATCGTCCGCCAGATGATGCGCTCGATGAAGATCGAGGAAGTTGGAGACACTAACTTCCTGGTTGACGAGCAAGTCAGCCGCTTCCGCTTTAAGGAAGAAAACGAGCGCGTTATGGCAGCGGGTGGATCACCGGCAGTCGGCCGCCCGTTGCTGCTGGGGATTACCAAAGCCTCGCTGTCGACCGAGAGTTTCATCTCCGCCGCTTCGTTCCAGGAGACGACGCGGGTGCTCACCGAAGCCTCGATCAACGGCAGCATCGACTACTTGCGTGGCTTGAAAGAGAACGTGATTGTGGGCCGTTTGATCCCCGCGGGGACCGGAATGGAGCACTATCACGACTTCCACATGGTCGACGAAATTCCCACCGAAGACGAGTTCGAAGACGAATTTTTCCTCGATCTCGGCGACGAAGATATCCGCGCCTTGCCCGCGGAGTTCGCGGATCGGGAGGAGTAGTCCGAAGGGCTCAAAAAGCGAGTTAATCCGCTGAAAATCGGGTTGACGTAGCGCCAACCGATTGCTACTCTTCGTGGGTTTCGCCCCGCAAACGGCCTAGTTCGCCGTCGGGTGCGACGAGTATCTCGAAGAGAGAGGACCTCTCACAGCCACCGCCAGCTTTTGGCAGGTGGGGGCTTGGGGGATCCGTCGCCTTGTGGACATAAAACGGGCGACGGGAAAAAGCGAGAAAAAACGAACGATGCCGACGATTCAACAACTGGTTCGCAAGGGCCGCAAGAAGATCCAAAGCAAGACCAAGAGTCCTGCTCTACAAGCTTCTCCGCAGAAGCGCGGTGTGTGCGTTCGCGTCTACACGCAGACGCCCAAAAAGCCGAATTCCGCTTTGCGCAAAGTTGCCCGCGTGCGCCTCACCAACGGCATCGAAGTGACAACCTACATCCCGGGCGTCGGCCATAACCTGCAGGAGCACTCGATCGTGCTCATTCGTGGCGGTCGCGTCAAGGATCTTCCCGGGGTCCGCTACCACGTCGTGCGCGGCGCCTTGGACGCCGTCGGCGTTCAGGATCGGCGCCAGCGTCGCTCCAAGTACGGCACCAAGAGGCCCAAGTCCTAGAGCGGCTTTGTAGGTATTAAAGCGCGGAAGGTTAAGGAGTCGAGAGAAGATGCCAAGGCGGCGCGAAGTTCCCAAGCGAGAGGTCCTGCCGGACCCGGTCTACAGCTCGCAGCTGATTACCAAATTCGTCAACTTGATCATGCTGGATGGCAAGAAGACCGTAGCCGAGCGGATCGTCTACGATGCCCTCAAATTGATTGAGGAGCGCACCGAAGGCGATCCGATGAAGGTGTTCACCAAAGCGGTCGACAACGTCAAGCCGACGGTCGAGGTCAAGAGCCGTCGTGTCGGTGGTTCGACTTACCAGATCCCGGTCGAGGTGCGCCCCAACCGGCGTCTAGCCCTGTCCTTCCGTTGGCTGCTGGCGAGCGCCCGTGGTCGCGGAGAGAAGACGATGAGAGAGCGCCTTGCCGCAGAGCTCTTGGAGGCATCCGAGAGCCGTGGCGGAGCAGTGAAGAAGAAGGAAGACACCCACCGCATGGCGGAGGCCAATCGCGCTTTCGCCCATTACCGGTGGTAGGGGTGACGAGGAGGCTGTCGTAGCAAGTGTTGGCTTGGAAGTTCCTACGACGGTGGAAGAATGGCGCGCAAGGTATCTCTCGACAAGACTCGCAATCTCGGCATCATGGCCCACATCGATGCCGGGAAGACGACGACCACTGAGCGAGTTCTCTACTACACCGGGGTCAACTACAAGATCGGCGAGGTGCACGAGGGCACTGCGACCATGGACTGGATGGTCCAGGAGCAGGAGCGCGGCATTACCATCACTTCGGCAGCGACCACTTGTTTTTGGAACGACTACCGCATCAACATCATTGACACTCCTGGGCACGTCGACTTCACCGCGGAGGTCGAGCGTTCGTTGCGCGTCTTGGACGGCGCCATCGCCGTGTTCGACGCCGTTGCCGGCGTGGAGCCACAGTCCGAGACGGTTTGGCGCCAGGCGGACAAGTACCGCGTTCCTCGTCTGGCCTTTGTCAACAAGATGGACCGGGTCGGTGCCGATTTCGATCGCTGTGTCGACATGATGAAGTCCCGTCTCGGGGCGTCTCCCTGCGTCATCCAGTTGCCGTGGGGCAGCGAAGACAAGCTCCGTGGCGTCATCGACATCATGGAGATGCGGGGCATCGCCTACAACGACGAAACCATGGGCGCCGACTATGTGGTCGAAGAGATCCCGGCCGAGTACGCCGAACGCGCCGCGGAAGCGCGCGAGCAGATGGTCGAAGCAATCGCCGAGACCGACGACGACCTGATCGAGAAGTACTTGGGCGGCGAAGAGATCACCGTTGATGAGCTCAAGACGGCGCTGCGCAATGCAACCATTGGCAACAAGCTGCAGCCGGTTCTCTGTGGCTCTGCTTTCAAGAACAAGGGCGTGCAGCCGATGCTCGACGCGGTGATCGACTTCCTGCCGGCGCCGACCGATTTGCCGCCGGTCGAAGGCCACGAGGTCGACAGCGACGCGGTTCTGCGCCGCAAGTCCGAGGATGGCGAACCGTTTTCGGCCCTGGTATTCAAGATCATGACCGACCCCTTCGTCGGGCAGTTGGCTTACTTCCGCGTCTATTCGGGCAGCGTTTCCTCGGGCGATTCGGTGCTCAACGCTGGCAAGGGCAAGAAAGAGCGCATCGGTCGGTTGCTGCAGATGCACGCCAACAAACGCGACGAGATCTCGGAGGTTTGGGCGGGCGATATTGCCGCCGCCGTCGGTCTCAAAGGAGTCACGACTGGCGACACCATCTGTGACGCCAACGCCCCGGTTTTGCTCGAGTCCATGACCTTTCCGGAACCGGTCATTTCGGTATCGATCGAACCCAAAACCAAAGCCGACCAAGAAAAGCTCGCCACCTCCCTCTCCAAGTTGATGCAAGAAGATCCGACCTTCCGGGTCCACACCGATCCCGACACCGGTCAGACCCTGATTTCGGGCATGGGTGAGTTGCACTTGGAGATCATCACCGACCGCCTAGTCCGCGAATTCAACGTCGATGCGGGCATCGGCCGGCCGCAGGTGGCCTACAAAGAGACCGTGCAAGTTGAGGCTGAAGGCGAAGGTCGTTTCGTGCGCCAGAGCGGTGGTCGCGGACAATTCGGTCATTGCAAGATTCGCATTCGTCCGACTCAAGAAGAGGGTCTGGTCTTCAACAACCAGATCGTCGGTGGATCGATCCCACGAGAGTTCATCAAGCCGGTGCAGCAGGGGATTTCCGAGGCGATGGAGAACGGTCCGTTGGCCGGTTACCCCATCACCAGTCTCGAAGTTGACCTTTACGACGGCAGTTCGCATGACGTGGACTCTTCCGAGGTCGCGTTCAAAGTTGCTGGTTCCATGGCTCTGCAGGACGCACTCAAACGTGCCCAGCCAGTTTTGCTCGAGCCGGTTATGAGTGTTGAAGTTGTCACCCCCGAGGAGTACATGGGCGATGTCATCGGTGACATCACCTCGCGACGCGGACGGGTGCAACAAATGGAGGCGCGCGGAAACGCCCAGGTTGTGTCGTGCCGCGTTCCTCTTTCCGAGATGTTTGGCTACGCCACCGATCTGCGGTCGCAGACCCAGGGGCGGGCCAACTACACCATGCAGTTCGCCGCTTACGAACAGGCCCCCAAGAGCGTCGCCGAAGAGGTGATCGCGAAGACAGTCGGCTAAGGAGTGAAGGATGGCTAAGGAGAAGTTTGAGCGTTCAAAGCCTCACGTAAACATCGGCACGATCGGTCACGTAGACCACGGCAAGACGACGTTAACTGCGGCGATCACGGAAGTTCAGGCCAAGCGTGGCCTGGCGGAGTTCGTGTCATTCGACAACATCGACAAAGCTCCTGAGGAGCGCGAGCGCGGTATCACGATCGCGACCGCCCACGTTGAGTACGAGACGGAGAACCGCCACTACGCTCACGTGGACTGCCCGGGTCATGCTGACTACGTCAAGAATATGATCACCGGTGCAGCTCAGATGGACGGTGCCATCCTGGTGGTCTCAGCCGCCGACGGCCCGATGCCGCAGACGCGCGAGCACATCCTCTTGGCCCGCCAGGTTGGTGTTCCTTTCATCGTCGTGTTCATGAACAAGACCGACATGGTGGACGATGAAGAGCTTCTGGACCTCGTAGAACTTGAGATCCGCGAGCTGCTCTCCCAGTACGACTTTCCGGGTGACGACATCCCAATCGTCCGCGGTTCGGCGCTGAAGGCTCTCGAGAGCGGCGATCCGGACGGTGACGGCAAGTGCGTGGTGGAACTCCTGGAAGCCTGCGACAGCTACATTCCGGAGCCTGAGCGCGCCATTGACCAGGACTTCCTGATGCCGATCGAAGACATCTTCACGATCTCGGGTCGTGGGACGGTGGTGACGGGCCGCATCGAGCGGGGTCAGATCAAGGTTGGTGAGGAAGTGGAGATCGTTGGTATCCGTGACACGGACAAGACGACGGTTACGGGTGTGGAGATGTTCCGCAAGCTCCTCGATGAGGGCCAGGCGGGTGACAACGTAGGAATTCTGCTTCGCGGTACGAAGAAGGACGAGGTGGAGCGTGGTCAGGTGTTGGCCAAGCCCGGTTCGATCACCCCTCACACCAAGTTTGCTGGTGAGGTGTACGTGCTGACGAAGGAAGAGGGTGGTCGCCACACTCCGTTCTTCAAGGGTTACCGTCCGCAGTTTTACTTCCGTACGACGGATGTGACGGGTTCGGCGGACTTGCCATCGGGTACAGAGATGGTGATGCCTGGTGACAATGTGAGTTTGTCTGTGGAGCTGATTGCTCCGATCGCGATGGAGAAGGGTGTGCGGTTTGCGATTCGCGAGGGTGGTAGGACGGTCGGGGCCGGGACGGTCACCGACATTGTTGAATAGCGGTAGAAGGTTAAGACGAAGGAATCGGAAAGATGGAAAGCGAAAAAATACGCATCCGGCTTAAGGGCTACGACTACCGCGTGCTCGACACCTCGACTTTCGAGATCGTCAACACTGCGCGGCGCACGGGGGCACGTGTTGTCGGACCGATTCCTTTGCCGACCCACATCGCCAAGTACACCGTCAACCGCTCGCCGCACATCGACAAGAAATCTCGCGAACAGTTCGAGATTCGCACCCACAAGCGGCTACTCGACATCTTCGAACCCACCGGTCAGACGGTCGATGCGCTGATGAAGCTGGAGCTGCCCGCCGGTGTCGACGTGGAAATCAAGGCCTTTGGAGCCTGACGAGGCGGTTTGAGGAAAGGCGAGAGGCAAGAACGATGCAAACCCTCCTAGGAACCAAACTGGGGATGACCCAGATCTTCGGCGAAGACGGTCGCGTCCAGCCGGTGACCGTTGTCAAGGCCGGCCCTTGTGTCGTCGTACAGCGCAAGACGATGGACAGCGACGGTTACGATGCGGTCCAGATCGGATTGGTCGAGGACGTGCCCAAGCGCAAGATCTCCAAACCGATGCGCGGCCACTTCAAGAAGGCCGATGTCGCTCCGACGCGCCATTTGGCCGAGTTTCACGTCGGCGCCGACGATGAGATCGCCGCCGGTGACGAGCTGAACGCCTCGTTGTTCGCCGCCGACGACTACGTTGATGTGGTCGCGGTGTCCAAGGGCAAGGGGTTTCAGGGTGTCATCAAGCGCCACGGATTCGGCGGCGGTCGTGCAACCCACGGTTCGATGTTTCACCGCGCTCCCGGATCGATCGGCCAGGCATCCGATCCTTCGCGCGTGTTTCCCGGTCAGAAGCTGCCCGGGCAGACCGGTAACAAGCGCATCACGACCAAGAACCTCAAAGTGGTTAAGGTCGATGAGGAGCGCGGCTTGTTGTTTCTGCGCGGCGCCGTACCGGGCCCCAAGAACGGCTTTGTGCAAGTGAGAAAGGCGCGCTAGGCAAGCCAAAGGCAAGGCGACGAGATGGATCATGAAGATTGACGTCAAGAGCTTGGATAACAAGAAAGTCGGTAGCGTCGACCTCGCCGACGAGGTCTTCGACCAGCCCTACCGCGAGCACCTGGTGCATCAGGCGGTGGTCGCCTACCAGGCGGCGCAGCGCTCGGGCTCGGCCAAGGCCAAGGGCCGTAGCGAGGTGGTCGGCAGCGGCCGCAAACCATACCGTCAAAAGGGCACTGGGCGCGCGCGCGCGGGCTCCTTTAAGAGTCCGATTTGGCGCAAGGGCGGAGTGGTCCACGGTCCGCAGCCGCGCGACTACACGACCAAGATGAGCCGCCGCGAAAAGCGCGTTGCACTGGCTTCGGCGCTATCCGAGAAGCTGCGCCAAGAAGAAGTCCTGGTGCTTTCCAATCTCGAGCTGTCCGAGCCCAAGACCGCGCAGTTGGCCAAGGCCCTGGATGGGCTTGGCATCAAGGGCAAGGCGCTGCTGGTCGACCGTTTCGACAATCACAACCTGCAGCTCGCCTCGCGCAACAACCAGGCGCTCAAAAGCGTCGATGCTCTGGCCGTCAACGTCTATGACGTTGTCGATCGCGATCACTTTGTGATCACGGAAGACGGCTTGACTCGCCTGACGGAGATGTTGACCTCATGAGACAGCAAGACGTCCTAGTGCGGCCGTTGATTACAGAAAAGACGGCAATCCAAAACGAGTTGGGCACTGCGGTGGCGTTCCACGTCCGCCGCGATGCCAACAAGATCGAAGTGCGCCGTGCTGTCGAAGAGCAGTTCGGAGTCAAAGTCGTGGACGTTCGCATCGCTCGGGTGCGCGGCAAGGTGCGCCGGCAGGGCCGCTACGTCGGCCGCCGTGCGGATTGGAAAAAGGCCTACGTCCGTCTCGCCGAGGGCGAGAAGCCAATCGAATTCTTCGAAGGTGCCTAGTGAGGGTGCCTAGGTTTTTGAAGATGCTAGGGAAGGCGGACTAGAAGGAAGTCATCATGGGTATTCGTCAATATCGACCGGTCAACGCGTCGCGCCGCTTCCAAACCTCTTCTACTTTCGAAGAGGTCACCGAAAAGCGCCCGCACAAGCCGTTGACCAAGGGCAAGAAGCGCGTCAGCGGCCGCGGCAACAAGGGCCGCGTCACCATTCGCTTTCGCGGCGGCGGCCACAAACGGCGCTATCGCGTCATCGATTTCAAGCGCGACAAGCACGGCATTCCGGCGCGCGTGGTTTCGATTGAGTACGACCCGAACCGTACCGCTCGCATCGCTTTGCTGGCCTATGCCGACGGAGAGAAGCGCTACATCCTTGCCCCTAAGGGACTCAAGGTTGGTGCCCAGGTGATATCCGGCGCGGATGCTACGCCCGATGTCGGCAACGCACTGCCGATCAGTGCCATTCCGCAGGGCACGATGATCCACAACATCGAGCTCAAAATCGGCAAGGGCGGCCAAATGGCCCGTAGCGCCGGGGCGGCGGCACAGTTGATGGCCAAAGAGGGGCGCCAAGCCCAGGTCAAATTGCCCTCCGGCGAAGTCCGCCGCGTCCACGTCAACTGCTACGCGACGGTGGGCGAAGTTGGCAATGAAGAACACGGCAATTTGTCGTTGGGCAAGGCCGGTCGCAAACGTTGGCTTGGCCGCCGTCCGCACAACCGCGGCGTCACCATGAACCCTGTTGATCACCCCATGGGTGGTGGCGAAGGCCGCAGCTCAGGTGGCCGTCACCCTTGTACGCCCTGGGGTGTGCCGACCAAGGGGTACAAGACACGGCGCAACAAGCGCACCGACTCACAGATTGTGCGGCGACGGAACAAACGTAGGTAGGGGCTCAAAAGATGGCTCGTTCACTCAAAAAAGGCTATTTCATCGACGATCACCTGTACCGCAAGGTGATGGCGCTCGATCCCAACCGCGGCGGCCAGGTGATCAAGACCTGGTCACGGCGCTCGACGATCATTCCGGAGATGGTCGGGCACACCATCGCCGTACACAACGGCATGAAGTTCATCCCGGTGTTCGTTTCAGAAAACCTGGTCGGACACAAACTCGGCGAGTTCGCGATGACCCGTACGTTTCGCGGCCACGCCGGAGGCAGGAAGGAGAAGATGGCGCGCCGCTAGGCGACCGCCGTCAGAAGAGAGATGGAAACAAGCGCCACACTTCGCTACCTGCAAGCGTCGCCGCAAAAAGTGCGTTTGGTCGCCGACCAAATGCGCGGCAAAGGCGTGGAAGAGGCGGCTACCTTGCTCAAGTTGAGTAAGAAGGCTGCTGCTGCGCCGCTCGGTAAGTTGCTGCGTTCGGCAGTCGCCAACGCCGAAAACCGCGACGATCAGGTCGATTTGGACGATCTGTACGTCAAAGAGATCTTTGTCAATGGTGGGCCCAGCCTCAAGCGCTGGCGCGCCCAGCCGATGGGAAGAGCCTTTCGCATTCTCAAGCGCCAAAGCCACGTGACGATCAAACTGGACACCCGCAAGGACGAGGAGTAAATCGTGGGCCAGAAAACACATCCGTACGGCTTTCGTCTGGTTTACAACCGTAACTGGCGCTCACGTTGGTACGCGGAAAAGGACTACGCCAAGACCGTCAAAGAAGATCTCAAGCTGCGCAACCACCTCAAGCAGCGGCTGTACCACGCCGGCATCAGCGACGTGCATATCGAGCGCGCCGCCGACAACTTGCGGGTGACGATCTTCACCGCGCGTCCCGGCATCATCATCGGTCGCAAGGGGGTCGAGGTCGACAAGCTACGCGACGACCTCATGAAGATGGTGGGCCGTCCGGTACACGTCAACATTCAGGAAATTCAGCGCCCGGAACTGGACGCCCAGTTGGTGGCCGAGAACATCGCCGGTCAGTTGCTGCGGCGGATCATGTTCCGTCGAGCGATGAAGAAAGCCATGGAGTCGGCATTTCGGTTTGGCGCCAAAGGCGTCAAGGTGATGCTTTCCGGTCGTTTGGGTGGTCACGAAATCGCCCGCACCGAGTGGTATCAGGAAGGACGACTGCCGTTGCATACGCTCAAGGCGGAAGTCGACTACGGCTTAGCCGAAGCGCGTACGACCTATGGCGTCATCGGCGTCAAGGTCTGGATTTACAAGGGCGACCATCATCGCGAGAAGGGCCGTCCGGCCCAGGCGATGCTGTAAACGGGCTTGGATTGGCGAGTCAATAGATCGGCGAGTAAGAGGAGTTTGTTGTCATGTTAATGCCCAAGAAGGTCAAGTACCGCAAGCGGCAGCGCGGCCGCCGGCGCGGACGCGCTAAAGGCGGTGACCGCATCGCCTTCGGCGACTATGGCCTGCAGACCACTGAGGCGGGTTGGATCACCGCGCGCCAGATCGAGGCGGGCCGTATTGCCATCACCCGTGCGGTCAAGCGCGGCGGAAAGGTTTGGATTCGGATCTTTCCCGACAAGCCGATCACCAAGAAACCGCTGGAGACCCGCATGGGTAAGGGAAAGGGAAACCCTGAAGAGTGGGTTGCCGTGGTCAAGCCGGGCCGCATCCTCTACGAACTCGAGGGCGTCGACGGCGAACTCGCCAAAGAGGCGATGCGCTTGGCTTCGCACAAGTTCGGCGTCAACACGCGTTTCGTGTCTCGCCACGAGGAATGGATCTAAGTCATGCGCGCTGAAGAGCTCAGAAGTGAAACGGTGGAAGGACTGCGCGAGCGCGAGAGCGAGCTCGCCGGTCAATTGTTCGCCCTTCGTGTGCAGAAAGTAACCGGCCAGATGGAAAACCCGGCCAAGATCCGTGCCGTCAAGCGCGACCTTGCCCGAGTTCTAACTGTGATCCGTGAGAAAGAGAACGCAGCCCCAGCGGCGAACGACGCCACGGCTGCGAAAGAGGAAGACCAATGACCGCACCAGCTTCACAGCGTGGCCGCACCCCGACCCTGACCGGGACGGTTGTGGGAAGCCCGCAGGATAAAACCGCGATTGTGGCGGTCGAACGTACGGTGATGCATCCGTTGTATCGACGCTACGTCAAGAAGACGCGCAAGTTCTACGCTCACGATGAGGCCAATGACACCCGTGCGGGAGACCGCGTGCTGATCGTCGCCAGCCGGCCGATGTCGAAGCTGAAGCGTTGGCGAGTGCGCGAGATTCTGGAAAGAGCAGAGGAGATTTAGCTGTGATTCAGATGGGGAGCGTCCTCGACGTTGCTGACAACTCCGGCGCCCGCAAGATCGCCTGCATTCGCCTCAAGGGTGGATCGGCCGGTCAGTATGGCGGCCTGGGAGATGTCATCACCGCGTCGGTCAAGGAAGCGACGCCGGATGGCACCGTCAAAAAGGGCACGGTGGTGAAGGCGGTCATAGTTCGCACACGCCGGGCGCATCGTCGTACCGACGGAAGCTACATCCGCTTCGACACCAACTCCGCGGTTCTCATCAACGACTCGCGCGAGCCGATCGGCACCCGTGTTTTCGGCCCGGTGGCGCGCGAGCTGCGCGAGAAGCGCTTTATGAAGATCGTGTCGCTGGCACCGGAGGTAATCTAGATGCCAAAGCTGAAGATTAAAAAAGGCGATCAAGTGGTCGTTCTTGCGGGCCGCAGCAAAGGTCAGCGCGGCAAGGTCCTGCGCGTAATTCCGGCGGAGAACAAGGCGGTTGTCGAAGGCGTCAACATGATTCGCAAGCACGAGAAGCCCAATCCATCGAAGCAGATCAAGGGCGGAATTCTGGAAACAGAAGGCACCATCCATGTCTCCAATTTGATGCTGATCGACCCCGAAGGGGGCAAACCCACGCGGGTCGGTCGCAAGCGCCTGGAAGATGGTTCCGGAGTGCGCGTGGCGCGCACCAGTGGAGCGACCTTTTCCTAGCCACTAGCACTAGCCACTAACCACTAACCACTGACCACTGATAACTGAACAGGACGAGCCAAATGGCAGACAACAACAACGGCTACGAGCCCCGGCTCAAGGCGCACTACCGTGAAAGTGTCGTGCCGAAACTCAAAGAAGAGTTCGACGTCGACAACGTCATGGCGGTACCGCGTCTGCGCAAGGTCGTGCTCAATATGGGCGTGGGTGAAGCAACCCAAAACATCAAGTTGCTGGACGCCGCAGCCGACGAGTTGGCCCTGATCGCCGGTCAAAGACCGACCATCACTCGGGCCAAGAAGTCGATCGCTGCTTTTAAGGTGCGTGAGGGCATGCCCATCGGTTGCCGCGTGACTCTGCGCGGCGAGCGTATGTGGGAGTTCTTGGATCGACTGATCTCGACCGCGCTTCCGCGTGTGCGTGATTTTCGTGGCATTCCCGACACCGCCTTCGACGGCCGTGGCAACTATTCGTTGGGCATCAAAGACCACTTGGTCTTTCCCGATCTCAACTACGACCAGGTCGCCTCTCCGCGTGGCCTCAATGTCACCTTGGTAACCACGGCGGATAACGACGAACAGGCAGCTTTCTTGTTGCGCGAATTGGGAATGCCGTTCCGTCAGCCGCGCAACAGTCAAGCGGATGCCGCGGCGGAAGCCGCAGTGGAAGACGCTCAGCAGCCGGAGCCTAAGGACCAACCATCATGACAATGACCGATCCAATTGCAGATCTGCTGACTCGCATCCGTAACGCCCATCAAGTCAACCACGACAGCTTGGTGGTGCCCGGATCGAAGATCAAAGCTGAAGTCTGCCGCATTCTGCAAGAAAACCATTTCATTCGCGGCTATGAAGTCCGCGACGCCGAGCCGGGGACCGAGATCGAGATCGAGTTGGCCTACACCGCGGATGGTGAGCCCGCGATCAAGCGCTTGCGTCGAGTGAGCACCTCCGGGCGCCGCGTTTACAAGGGTAGCGGCGAGCTGCAACCCGTTCTTGCGGGGCTGGGAATCAACATCATTTCGACTTCTCTGGGACTCCTCACCGATGGCGAGGCGCGCGAGCGCGGCGTCGGCGGCGAAGTCCTTTGCGAGGTCTGGTAGGAGCTGTATCGATGTCTCGCGTAGGCAAACAACCCATTTCGGTACCGGACGCCGCCAAGATCAAGTTTGAAGATGGCGTGTTTTCGGCCGAGGGACCCAAAGGGAAGGTCGAGCAGCCGGTCAAAGGTGTCGATCTCAAAATTGAAGACGGCACGGTGGAAGTGCAGGCCCGCGGCGAGGCCGGCGACGATCGTGCCATGCACGGTCTGATGCGTTCTTTGATCGCCAACGCCATTACCGGCGTTAGCGAGGGCTTTGAGAAAGTTCTGGAAATTCACGGTGTCGGCTATCGCGGAGAGGTCGCCGGCAAGGTCGTGAAGTTGCAGTTGGGCTACTCGCACCCGATCGAGTACGCGATTCCGGATGGAATCAGTATCGAAATCGACAAGTCGAACCGCATTTTCGTGCGTGGAGCCGACCGCCAGCAGGTCGGACAGGTCGCGGCTGAAATTCGCGCCTTCAGGAAGCCGGAACCTTACAAGGCCAAAGGGATCCGTTATTCCGGCGAAGTTATTCGCCGCAAGGTCGGAAAGGCTGCGGCCGCGGCGGGTGCCTAAAGACGGCTACGGTAGGAGTTTCAGGAAATGAACATCACACAGAGAAAGCAACGCCGCCGTCTGCAGGCGCGACGTCGCATCCGCGCGAGTGTCAACGGGACGTCCGAGCGTCCGCGCCTCGCGATTTACAAGAGCGGCCGCTACATCTACGCGCAGCTCATTGACGACAACGCTGGTCGTACTCTGGCCCAGGCCAATTCGAGAGAGCAGGAAATTCAGTCGGCGATCGAGTCGGGGCCGGCGAGCAAGGCTGCGGCCAAAGCCGTCGGTAGCAAGATCGCCGAAAGAGCGACCGCCAACAAAATTTCGCAGTGCGTCTTCGACCGCGGTGGCTATCGCTACCACGGCCGAGTGCAGGAACTCGCCGACGCCGCACGCGAAAACGGACTCGCTTTCTAGAGCGGAGGACACGTGAGCACGCAGTTTCAAAGAGAGTCAGAGTTCTACGAGCAGGTGGTCAGCATCAACCGCGTCACCAAGGTGGTTAAGGGAGGCAAAAACTTCGCCTTTACCGCTTTGGTTGTCGTTGGCGACGGCAACGGCCGTGTCGGCTACGCCCTCGGGCGTGCCAAGGAAGTTCCGGTTGCGATTCGCAAGGGGATGGAGGCCGCTCGGCGCAAGTTAGTCCGCGTGTCCACCAGCGGAACGACGATTCCGCATGAGGCCGTTGGCGAATACGTTTCCAGCCGTGTCTTGCTCAAACCCGCCTCGGACGGTACCGGGGTGATCGCCGGCGGTCCGGTGCGTGCGGTGGTTGAGAGCGTTGGAATTCAAAACATCTTGACCAAGTCATTGGGTTCCAAGAATCCGATCAATGTGGTTAAGGCGACGATGGACGCGTTGACGCAGTTGCGCACCGAACGCACCCTCCCTGAGGGTGTTGATGCTGAGCCTCCGCGAGCGATGGCTTTCGGCACCGTAGCGGCATCCAGCAACGGCAATGGCGCACCGAAGGCCGATGATGCTGTGGCGGCAGATGCCGAGGCGGCAACCGCGGAAGTCATCCAAGTCGAAGAGGCGGTTAGCGTCGAGACTGGGGCTGAGGGCCAGGCAGAGGCCGCCGAAGTTGTCGCAGAAGATGCGCCCGCGGCGTCAGATGAGACCGCCGCTGCTACTGACGAAGCCACCAGCGAAGAAGCGAGCGACGCCGATGAGGGCGGCGAAACCGCCAAAGGCGAAACCGCCAAAGAGGGCGAGTAGGACAACAGCATGACCGCCAAGAAAAAAGTCAAGAAAATTCGCGTCCGCCAGACCAAGAGTCTGATTGGCGGTAAGGATTCTCAGCGCGATGCGATGCGTGGCCTGGGCTTGCGCCGCATTCGTCATGAGGTCGAGCGCGATGACACTCCCGCTACCCGCGGGTTGATTAACAAAGTCAGCCATCTGGTGGCTGTGATCGAAGACTAGGGATCGAGAACGACACCGATCGAGGACTGAGCGATGAAACTGCACGATCTTTCCCCCAATCCTGGCAGCCGCAAGACCCGCAAGCGCATCGGGCGCGGCCCGGGATCCGGTACCGGCAAGACCGCTGGGCGTGGCCACAAAGGCCAGCGTTCGCGGTCCGGATTCAGTCAGCGCTTCGGTTTCGAAGGCGGCCAAATGCCTTTGGTGCGTCGGGTGCCCAAGCGCGGCTTCCACAACAAGTTTCGTACCGAGTACGTCGCCATCAATGTTTCCAGTCTCGCGGACTTTGACGAGGTCTCACCGGAGTCGTTGCTCGAGGCTGGGATCATCCACCGCGGTGAACTGGTCAAGATTCTCGGACAGGGCGAGCTGGACAAGGCGGTTCAGGTGAAAGCCCATGCATTCAGTAAGTCGGCCCAAGAAAAGATCGAAAAGGCCGGCGGAAGCTGTGAGGTCGTAGAGTGATCGAGAGTTTTCGCAACATCTTCGCCATCGAAGACCTCCGCAAACGGCTGCTGTTTACTTTCGGCATGCTGGCGGTGTTCCGCATCGGCGCCAACGTGCCGATTCCGGGTGTCGACCCCCAAGCGCTGCTTGAGTTCATGGATTCGGTGCGCAATACCTTCCTGGGCTTCGTCAACACCTTCACCGGTGGCAGCCTGGAGCGGGCGGCGATCTTTGCGTTGGGCATCATGCCCTACATCACCGCGTCGATCATCCTGCAGTTGATGACCGTGGTGGTGCCGCATTTGGAGAAGCTCTCCAAAGAAGGCGAGATGGGGCGCAAGAAGATCACCCAATACACCCGCTATGGAACGATCCTGATCTCGATCATTCAATCGGTCGGTATCTCGTTGTTTCTTGAGAGTGTGACCACCCCGGGTGGAGCGGCTTTGGTGCCGAATCCTGGTTGGGGTTTTCGCCTCATGACTGTGCTGACCCTGACAACCGGCTGCGCCTTCGTCATGTGGTTGGGCGAGCAGATTTCCGAGCGCGGCATCGGCAACGGAATTTCTTTGATCATTTTTGCCGGCATCGTCATTGGCCTGCCGGGTGCGATCACCGGCACCATCGCCAAGTTGCAGTCGGGAGCTCTGAGCCTGGTCACGGTCCTGCTTTTGGTGGTGTTTATGCTGCTGGTGGTCGGCTTTGTGGTCTATATGGAGCGAGCTCAGCGCCGCGTGCCGGTGCAATACGCCAAGCGCGTGGTGGGTCGCCGTGTCTACGGTGGCCAAAACACCTACCTTCCACTGAGGCTCAACACTGCGGGCGTGATTCCGGTGATTTTCGCCAGCTCGGTGATCATGATCCCCAATACCATCGCCAGCATGATCCCCAATGACTGGGTGCAGACGATTGCCGACTACGTCAGTTTCGGGCAACCGATCTACTACTTGCTTTACATCATCGCCATCGTCTTCTTCTGCTACTTCTACGTTTCGATCATTTTCAACCCAGTCGACACCGCCGAGAACATGCGCAAGTACGGCGGGTTCATCCCCGGCATTCGCTCCGGGAAGCGGACTTCGGAGTATCTCGACCGCATCCTGACCCGCCTGACCTTTGTCGGCGCGGCCTACTTGGCGGCGGTATCGATCCTGCCGGAACTCTTGATCAACGGAATCCGGCTGGGCGGAATCCCGGTGATTGGACCGCGCCTCGAAGCGATGGTACCCACCGCGGTGACCAACGGACTGGGAATCGATTTTTTCTTCGGCGGTACGTCGCTGTTGATTGTGGTCGGCGTGGCGATGGACTTTGTCCAGCAGGTCGAATCGCAACTGGTGATGCGCAACTACGACGGCTTTTTGAAGTCGGGGAGGGTTCGTGGTCGACGCGGCTAGCCGCCCCTGGCGCCTGCTGATCATCGGAGCTCCGGGATCGGGAAAGGGAACGCAAGCGACGCGACTCTGCGATCGATTGGGCATCCCGGCGATCTCGACCGGTGAGATGTTGCGTGACGCCATGGCGTCGGGCAGCGAACTCGGCCGCAAAGTCGAAGCGATCGTCCAGTCGGGAGCCCTGGTGGATGACGACACCATGAAGGAGGTACTCGCAGCCAGGCTCAATGAGAATGACGCTCGGCGTGGCTTCCTGCTCGACGGCTATCCACGCACCGAAGCGCAGGTCGAAGCCCTCGACGACATCCTCGCTCAGCAGGACACCCAGATCGACTTGGTCCTGTTCCTGGAGGTGGCCGAGGACGAACTCATGCGCCGGGCGCTGGCGCGTGGCCGTGACGACGACCAGGAAGACGTGGTTCGCCACCGCTTGCAGGTCTACCGCGAGCAAACCGCGCCGATTGTCAGCATCTACCGCGATCGCGATCTGCTGAGTGAAGTCGATGGCATGCACGAGATCGACGAAGTGCAGGACCTGCTATGGGCCAAACTTGAGGAGGCGGCCTAATGGTCCTCAAGACGGCGCCCGAGCTTGAGTTGATGGATCGTGCCAACGCGATTGTGCACGAAGTGCTGGATCAGGTCGCAGACATGATTGCCCCAGGGATGACGACGGCTGAGCTGGATCGTTTCGCTGAGCAGTACATCCGTGACCAGGGCGCAGTGCCGGGTTTTCTCAACTACAAGGGTTACCCGGCAACGCTGTGTACGTCGGTGAACGACGTCATTGTCCACGGTATCCCCAACGACGCTCCCCTCCAAGAAGGGGACATCGTAGGGGTCGACTGCGGGGTACTTTATCGGGGATACTATGGGGACGCTGCACGGACATTTGCTGTCGGTGCAGTGGACGGCGAGTCTCAAAGACTGCTCGACGCCACCCGCGAGGCACTGGACCTAGCGGTGAGTCGAGTGCAAGTGGGGGCGCGTCTTTCAGATATTGGGCACGCTGTGGAAAGCCGCGTGATCAGCGACGGCTTTGCCGTCGTGCGCGATTTTGTCGGGCACGGCATCGGTGCTTCGCTGCACGAAGATCCGCAGGTGCCCAACTACGGACCGCAGGGACACGGCCCGCGCCTCAGGCCTGGCTTGGTTCTTGCGATCGAACCTATGGTGAACGCCGGCAGTGCCGGTGTGAAGACCGATCCAGATGGCTGGACGGCTCGCACCGAAGACGGTTCCCGGTCCGCCCACTTCGAGTTTTCGGTGGCGGTTACAGAAGATGGACCTCGTGTCCTGGGAGTCGCTCAGCAGGCTGCATAGGTAGAGCTAGATAGAAGACGGAGAAACGATTTGGCGAAAGAAGAAGCGATCGAAGTTACAGCGACAGTAGTCGAGCCGTTGCCCAATGCGATGTTCCGCGTCGAGTTGGAAAACGGACACAAAATCCTGGCCCATATTTCGGGCAAGATGCGCAAGCATTTCATCCGCATCCTTCCCGGAGATCAGGTCAAAGTCGAGTTGTCGCCGTACGACTTGGAACGCGGTCGCATCGTTTACCGCCTGAGGAATTAGTGATGAAAGTAAGAGCATCCGTCAAACGCATGTGTCCGAAATGCAAAGTCATCCGCCGTCGCGGAGTGGTTCGGGTCATTTGCGAGAACCCCAAGCATAAGCAACGGCAGAAGTAACCGGTAACTGGGATAGAGAACGAGGAACTAGGAGAAGACGATGGCGCGCATTGCCGGGATCGACCTACCACCGCAGAAGCAGATTTGGGTTGGTCTGACCTACATTCATGGAATCGGACGAACGCGATCGCGCGAGATTCTGGATTCAGCCGATGTCGAAGAGACGACGTTGGTCAAGGACCTGACCGAGGACGAAGCCGTTCGCATTCGTCAGGTCATTCAGGATGAATTTCGCGTTGAAGGTGACCTGCGTAAGGAAGTGACGCAGAACATCAAGCGGTTGATGGAAATCGGCTCCTACCGCGGAGTGCGCCACAGCCGTGGTTTGCCGGTACGTGGGCAAAGGACCAGCACCAATGCGCGCACGCGCAAGGGGCCGCGTCGTATGGCGGTGGCCGGCAAGAAGAAGGTCACCAAATAGGTAGCGGGGGAAGACAATGGCTAAACGAGACGGTAAAGCGCGCAAGCGCAAGGAAAAGCGGGTCGTTCCGCACGGAATCGCCAACATCCACGCCACCTTCAACAACACCGTGGTTTCGATCGCGGACCCCGAAGGCAACGTCGTTACCTGGTCCTCCGCGGGTCAGGCGGGATTCAAGGGCTCGCGCAAGGGAACTCCGTTTGCCGCTCAGGTGGCGGCACGGCAGGCCGGACAGCAGGCCACTTCGCTCGGCATGCAGACCATCGATGTCAAGGTCAAGGGGCCGGGCGCGGGACGCGAAGGAGCCGTGCGCGCTCTCTCGGCCGCCGGACTGACTGTCAAGTCCATCCAGGATGTGACGCCGATTCCACACAACGGGTGCCGCCCGCGCAAGCGGCGCCGCGTTTAACACCGCATTCGACGGGCGCGATTTGGACGAGTCTAGATTTTTGCCGAGAAGCAGATATTGAAAGCGAAGCGCCGGGGCGACGCCGCCGGCGAGATACATGAAGGAGTAGCCAGGTGATCTATTGGAAGGGTTTTCAACGCCCCAGCATTCTTGAAGTCGACGGTGAGTCGCTGACGCCGACCTATGGCCGTTTTACCGCCCAACCTTTCGAGCGCGGGTTTGCCACCACAGTAGGAAACGCCCTGCGGCGTTGCCTCCTGTCTTCGATCGAGGGTGCCGCTGTTACGGCGGTCGAGATCGACGGTGCCCTGCATGAGTTCTCTTCGGTGCCTGGAGTGCTGGAAGACGTCACTCATTTGGTGCTCAATTTGAAGCGCGTGCCGCTGATCTTGCACAGCGAGGAGCCCAAGACCATCGAAGTCAACGCCAAGGGCCCCGGCCCGGTTTTAGCTTCGGCACTGGCCACGGATTCTTCGGTCGAGGTTGTGGACCCCGACCTCGAGATCGCCCATCTCAACGAAGACGGCGAACTCAACATGCGGGTGCGCATCGCTCGCGGCCGCGGCTACGTCAGCGCCGAGAACAATCTCGACGACACCATGGGCATCGGCTGGATTCCCGTGGACTCGGTGCACAGCCCGATTCAGAAGGTCAACTACTTGGTCGAAGATGCTCGCGTCGGTCGGTCGACCGACTACGAGCGCCTTTCTCTGGAAGTGTGGACCAACGGTGCCATCGAGCCGCGCGAAGCGGTCTCCCTCGCCTCCAACTTGCTGCAGGCTCATCTGGCGATCTTCGTCGAGTCGGCGGTTCAGGTGGGTGACGCGGAAGATGAGACCACGACAGCCGATTCCGATCTTTCCGATCTGCTCTCGCGCAGCATCGATGACCTCGACCTGTCCTCGCGCTCTGCCAACTCGCTCAAGAACGCTCAGATCAAGACCTTGGGCGATCTCGTTGCCCGTTCCGAGCGGCAGATGCTGGAGACCAAAAACTTCGGTCAGAAGTCGCTTGAAGAGGTCCAGGAGATCCTCGAGAAGCTCGGTCTGTCCTTTGGCATGGCCTCGGGAGAGGTTTCCGCCTAAGACTGCCACTTGGCAGGAGAGTCGAACCATGCGTCACAACGTCAAAGGCCGCAAGCTCGGGCGCACCAGCTCCCACCGCACGGCTATGTTTCGCAACCAGTTGGCCTCGTTGGTGGAGCACGAGCGCATCGTCACCACCGTGCCCAAGGCCAAAGAACTACGCGGTATTGCCGAGCGAGTTGTCACCCGCGGTCGCCAGGACACTGTGGCAGCGCGGCGCTGGGTACGCCGCTGGCTGCCCAACCGCGACCACGTCAGCAAGGTCTTCGACGAGCTGTCGCCGCGGTTCAAAGACCGCCCGGGCGGCTACACCCGCGTGACCAAGATCGGGCCGCGCAAGGGTGACGCCGCAGAGATGGCGGTGCTGGAATTTGTCGAGTCCGGTGAGGCTGACGACAGTTAGAGTCCATTAGACGACAAAGAGCATTCAAGCCCGCAGCGGAGTGATCCGCTGCGGGCTTTTTGTTATTTGGGTTTCTAGGACCGACTAACGAAGTAAAACGTAAGGATCACCTGCGGCCCCGACGAGTCTGCCGACACTACGGCCTAGAACTTGCCGTTCTCATTGGCAGACTTGTCGGGAATCTCCTGAATGACGTCCCAATGCTCAACGATCTTGCCTTGATCGATTCGAAAGAGGTCGTAAAACGCGGAGTGCTTGCCCAGGAACTCTCCTTCGGAAGCGGCGAAGACGAAGTTTCCTTCTGCGACGATGAAATGGGTTTTGCTGTAGGTCATCGGCTGACCTGCGTCCACCATCTTCTGGATGGCAGCATTCAAGCCATCCAAACCATCAGCAACGCCGCTGTTGTGTTGCAGATAGGTCTCGGTGGAGATGTAGTTCGTAATCTTCTCCGGCGCTGCACCTTGAAGGACGTCTCTTACGAAGTTGGCCACAAGAGCTTTGTTCTCGGCGGTCTTGTCTAGGTCGGTTATCTCAGTGGCCCCGTCGAACTGTGTCCGCCCTGACGGATTGGGAGGGGTAGCCGGTGCCAGATTGTCCCAGTGCTCGGCAACTTTGCCGTCTTCAATGCGGAAGACATCGAAGGCCGCCAAATGCTCTCCGCCGAAAAGTTGGGCATTCTTGTATTCGTTATGGGCAACGACCATGTTGCCTTCGGCGATGAGACGATGTGTGGTGGCCGTGATCCCGCTTTCTTTCAGGGCGGGAATGAAGCCAATGAGCGCGTCACGCCCCGTCGGAACGGTCGGGTTGTGTTGAATCAGATCCTCCGCCATGGTCCTCTTTGCCTCGCCCGCGTCAAAAGACACGAACAGAGAAGCCATCTCCGCGACGGCGATGTCTTTTGGGCTTTCTGACAACGCTGTTGCGCAGGCGCCAAATGTGAGCGTTGCTACGCACGCCAAAACAAGGGTCGGTTTCATTTGTAATCACCTCAAGTAATTCGGTTGCACAAACCAAGGATCAATAAGGTATACAATTGATACTTAGTGTCAAGTACGCACTATGAGGTGACTAAGTATGCTCAAAGTAACCGTCCTGGACAAAAAAGATGCGGAGAACTGCCCCTTCCGCAATGTCATCGACCGAATTGGCGACAAGTGGAGTCTGTTGGTCTTAGTCGTTCTGGAACAACAGCCGACGAGGTTCAATCAAATCAAGCGCACGCTTGGCGACATCTCTCAGAAGGTGTTAACCAAGACCTTGAGGGGCTTGGAAGCAGATGGTTATGTAATTAGAACGGTCTATGACGCGAGCCCACCGAAGGTGGTTTACCGATTGTCGGAGCTTGGCTTGCAGGTTCTATCGCCCATCAATCAACTGGTGAGATGGGCAGAAGAGAATCACGACGCGATTCGAAAGAACCGAAAAGAGTACGAACTGCGGGCGCACTCGAACGGCAAGGAGCTGTGAGGATCTTGGGTCCGGGAGCCTCCGCGAGCACACCTCCGGCGGAGGTTCAGCGATGCTCACGGAACGCCGCAACCCGGTCTATTTTGTTCAAACGATCGTCAAATAACCGCTACGCCTCAGCGTCAGCCTTCTGCGCCTCGGCAATGATCTTGTCCTGAATCTGCTTGGGCACTTCTTCGTAGTGCGAGTACTCCATGTGGAACGAAGCCCGGCCCTGGGTCATGGAGCGCAGGGCAGAGGCGTAGTTGAGCATTTCGGACATCGGCACGGTGGCTTTGATGACTTGTGAGGAGCCTTTGGCCTCCATGCCTTGGGGACGGCCGCGGCGTTGCGAGAGGTCACCAATGATGTCGCCGGTGTAGTCCTCGGTGGTGGTGACCTCAACCTCCATCACCGGCTCGATCAAAGTCGGCGCCGCCTTGTTGAGAGCGTCTTTGAGCGCCAGCGAGCCGGCAACTTTGAAGGCCATTTCCGACGAGTCGACATCGTGGTACTGCCCGTCGACCAGGCGGATGCGGAAGTCGACCAGGGGATAGCCGGCAAGAAAGCCGCGCCGCCGCGCTTCTTGGATGCCTTTCTCGACCGCCGGGCGAAAGCCCTGTGGAATCGATCCGCCGAAGATCTCGTCGACGAATTCGAAATCCTTGCCGCGTTCGAGCGGTTCGAGTTCGATTTTGCAGTCGGCGAACTGGCCGCGCCCGCCACTTTGCTTCTTGTGGCGACCGTGCCCACTGGCTTTGCGCCGTACGGTTTCGCGATAGGCGACCCTCGGTGGGTGTAATACAACTTCGACACCGTAGCGGCTCTTGAGCTTGGCCACGGTGATCTCGACGTGGAGTTGGCCGCGGCCCGAGATCAGGTGTTCGTGGGTCTCGGGATCGCGGTACTCGCTGAGGGTAGGGTCTTCCTCGATCAGGCGGTGCAGCGCTTCGCCGATCTTTTCCTCGTCACCTTTGGACTTGGGTTCAATCGCGAACGACATCGCCGGCTCGGGAACGTCCACCCAGGTGAGTTTGACCGGCTGGTCTTTGGAACAGAGGGTGTGTCCGGTTGCCGCGGTCTTGACCTTGGCGACGCCGCCGATATCGCCGGCGATCAGTTCCTTAACCTGTGTCGACTGCTTGCCTTGCATGACGCCGATGGCGCCGATGCGCTCTGCGGCCTCGGTGTTGGCATTCCAAACCTGCGAGTCCGCGGAGAAGGTGCCGTTGACGACGCGAAACAGAGACAGCTTGCCGCTGTAGGGGTCGTTGACGGTCTTGAAGATCAGTGCCGCGGTCTCGCCGCTGGTATCGGGCTCGATGGCGATCGCCTCGCCGCCGATGTCAGTGGCGGGGAAGGGAGCTTCGCCGGGCGCGGGAGCCAACTCCAGCATGGCGTCGAGCAGGTTGGCGGTCCCAATCATGTGCGCCGGGGCACCGACGGTGAGGGGGAAGACTTTGCGCTTTCGAACCGCGCTGTGGAGGCCCGAGGTCAGATCCTCGTCGCTCAGGGTTCCTTCTTCGAAGTATTTCTCCATCAAGTCGTCGTTGGTTTCCGCCACCGCCTCGATGAGCTGAGCTCGAGCCGCTTCAACAGCGTCGGCGAGTTCGGAGGGAATTTCTGTTTCTTTGCCTTTACCGTCGCCGTCGCGCTCGTACTCGTAGGCTTGGTTGTGGAGCAAGTCGACGAGCCCGGAGAATTGTTGTTCTTTGCCGATCGGGATCTGGATGGGGACGACCCCGCGGCCAAAACGCTCTTGCAACTCCGAGACGGCGCGGTCGAAGTCGGCGCGTTCGCGGTCCATCATCGTCAGGTGGATAGCCAGAGGCTGTTCGATCTGCTCGGCGAAGCCCCATACCTTTTCAGTATTGACCTCGATCCCGGCCACCGCGTTGACGCACAACAGCGCCATATCGGCGACCCGCATCGCCGAGGCGGTATCGGTAAAGAAGATCCCGTAGCCGGGGCAATCGAGGATGTTGATCTTGTGGCCCTGCCAGGGGGCGTAACAGGGTGCGACGCCGATGGAAATCTTGCGTTCGATCTCTTCCGGGTCGAAGTCGGTAATGGTGTTGCCTTCGTCGACCTTGGTGAGCCGGTTGACGGCACCCGAAGTGTAGAGAAAGGCGCTTGCCAGCGAGGTCTTACCGGTTCCGTTGTGTCCGGTCAGCGCGACGTTGCGAATCTTCTCTGGGCTGTCAACCTGCATCAAAGCCTCCAAGCTGGTGCCGGAGGATGACGAGAGAAGTCCGGTTAGGGCCTTGTTGGCCCTGATCTTCCGGCCGAAAAAGGGTCGTCAATATAGCACAGAGCGAGCTCGAAAAATGGGCCTTAAAGGGTGCTCTTTGTGCGCCTACGACTTGACCTTACGAGGATTTCACTGCCAGCATTGGTGGTGCCCTCTTTGACCCTTCGCCAGCGGCAGATTCTGGATTTCATCCAGGCCTATTCTTTGGCCCAAGGATGTTCGCCGACGCATCGTGACATCGCCGAGGCTTTTGGGTTTTCGTCTTACGGCACCGTTCATCGCCACCTCAAGGAACTCCGGCGACGTGGCTATCTCGACCGCGAGCGCAACAAAACCCGCGGCCTGCGCCTCGAGCCGGTGGCCGAAGACGCCTCTTCGCTGCCTCTTCTGGGCAAGGTCGCCGCCGGGGGAATGGTGGAGACCTTCCCGGCTTCGGAGCGGGTTCCGGTTCCGCCGCCGATGCAGATGGCCGCGAGGCGACGATTTGCGCTGACGATTGAAGGCGAGTCGATGAGCGACGCGGGCATCTTGCCCGGCGACGTAGTCATCATCGATGCCGACCGAACCGCTCGCACCGGCGACATCGTGGTGGCAAGAGTCGAGAACGAGACCACGGTCAAACGCTTGCGCGTGCTGGAGGGCGGGGAAGCAATACTGGAGCCGGAGAATCCGGATTTCAAACCGATTCAAGTTAGACTCAGTCAGCTTTCGATCCAGGGCGTCGTGGTCGGCCTGTTGCGCAGTTACGAGCCGGCGCCAGCTACAGCGAGGATGTGACGTTGCAACTTGAAGATCTGCTGCGGCTGACGGTTCAGCATGGCGCTTCCGACCTGCACCTCAAAGCGGGTCGGCCGGCCTTGGTTCGCATCGATGGCAAGTTGCAGCCGGTCGATGGATTTTCGGTCAGCTCTCGTTGGCTTGAGCAAACCGTCGACAGCCTATTGACGCCCCGCGAGCGCGAAATCTTGGAGACCAACCGCGCCGTCGATTTGGGCTATGGATTGGAGGGCGTAGCCAGGTTTCGCGGCAGCGTTTTTCATCAGCGCGGAACGATGGCCATCGCCATGCGCCAGATTCCCTTCGATGTGCCGACGATCGAAGGCCAAGACCTTCCCGACAGCCTGCTGGAATTGGCCGATTTGCCGATGGGGCTGGTGCTGGTCACCGGACCCACCGGTTGCGGCAAATCCACGACTTTGGCGGCGGTGTTGCAGTACATCTTGCAGCGCCACGCCTCTCACATCATCACCATTGAAGATCCTCTCGAGTTCATGCTGCGGGATGACGTCGGGAGCTGCGCGCAGCGTGAGGTGGGCATTGATGCGCCGAGTTTCCGCGAAGCGTTGCGCAACGCGTTGAGGCAGGACCCCGACGTCATGATGGTCGGTGAGATGCGGGACCTGGAAACGATGGAGACGGTGATCACGGCCGCCGAAACCGGGCACCTGGTCTTTTCAACCGTGCACACCAACAGCGCCGCCGAGACCATCGACCGCATCATCGACGCCTTCCCCAGCACTCAGCAGAGCCAGGTGCGGGCGCAACTGTCGCTGGTCTTGCAGGCAGTGGTGAGTATGCGGCTGGTACGCCGCTCGGGAGGAGAGGGACGGATTGCGGCGGTGGAAATCATGCGCCGCAGCCCGCGCATTGCCAAACTGATTCGCGAAGGTCGAATCAAGGAGATTCCCGGCGAAATCGAATCGTCGGTTGCGTACTACCGCATGCAGACCCTCAACCAGTCTTTGATTGCTTTGATTGCCAACGGTTTCGTGACCTATGAGGAGGCGGAGGCGCAGTCACCAGATGCCGACGACCTCAACCTCCAACTGCGAAAGCTCATTCCCCAATTCGAAGGGAGAGACGAAATGGCTCCATCACCTGCTGATTTTTCGATCCTGGTTGAAGCCCAGGAAGCCAAACGTCTATTCGAGGAAGAAAAAGTTCGGTTGCGCGAACAAGTTCTTGAGAAGGAAGCCGAGGCCGGTGCCCTCCAGGCCAAGATCGATGCCGTTGAGCAAGAATTGAAAGAACTGCAGGAGTTTCGCGAGCGCAGTGAGCTGGAAGCCGCTCGCATGCGTGAGGCCCACGAACGCGAACGGGCGGAAAGCCAGGGGGTCATCGACCGCCTCAACCAGCGCATTCGCGATCTCAATCAGCAACTCAAGGGTTAAGCCCCGCCAGTCGTCGACGATTTCCGCAACCGCAAAGAAGAATCCAAAATCGCAGTGGGGAAGGTCCGCTCGGGGACCAGCCTTGGTACGATCCCGCGGATGCGTGACCGGCGTCGAATCAAGGTTTGGGTGTGGTTGTGCGCCGCAATCTCGGTAGCTCTATTCGCCGCCGTCGACATTGCCGCTGTTCCCCGCCGCGCGGCCATGGAAGATCGAATGAATGCCGTACTGGACGGCGAGGGGATGTTCGTCGATGCCTACCCGCTGTCCGGTGAGGGTCTTTACGCTTTCACGCGCCGGCTGTGCGGCGACGACCGCCACTGGCGCACCGTTTCTGCATCCAACCGTAATACCCGCAACTTGCGTTTCGGACAGCGCTACCGGGTGCCGATGGAAGTGCTGCGGCCTGAATTGCGTTTCAGAGTGCTGAGGGCGCTGTTCCCGGAGGACCAACTCGCTCACGACGGCTGGCGCCATCAGGTGCGCAGCGGCTACTCGACGCGCGCTCTGTCGAGGTGGTTTACCGGCGCGGAGTCGACCGCCACCCTCAAGACCGGAGCCAATCTGACGAGCGAGCCGCAGCCCGGTCAAGAAATTTTCATTCCGAAGCGCCTGTTGCGGCCCGATCTTCAGACTCGTCTCCCCGAGGCGCCGAGATACGACCTGGCCTATGGCGAAGACGAACAGGGGAAGTACGCGACCTACCGTTTGCAAGGAGGCGAAGCTCTCTACTCTGCGGTGGTGGTGCGCTTCACCGGTCGCGTCTATGCAGAAGAAGTGAACGCTCTGGCGGCCGAGATCGCTCAACGCAGTGACATCCCCGATGTCACCGACATCCCGATTGGATACCAAGTCAAGATTCCCTATGAGATGTTGCAGCCGGAGTTCCTTCCGGCGGACGACCCCAAGCGCCAGGAATGGGAGGCGGGCCGGCGGGCTTCCGCCCAGTACCGCAATCTGGAGCGCACCACTTCGCTCTCGGGTGTCACCGTCATCTTGGATGCCGGACACGGTGGCAAAGACGTGGGCACCAGTCAGGCCGGGGTATGGGAGAGCGTTTACGTTTACGACATCATGGTGCGACTCAAAGGTCTCCTCGAAGAGAAGACCGCCGCCAGCGTCCATGCGACGACTCGCGACGGAGCGGCGTTTCGCGTCCAGGATCGCGACGTGATTCCTTACTCACGGGGGCACCAGGTGCTAACCACGCCCGCCTATGCGATCCAGGAATCGACGGTCTCGGCGCATCTGCGCTGGTATCTGTCCAACAGTCGCTATCGCCACGCGGTGCGCTCGGGAAGCTCCTCAAAAGTGGTGTTCCTCTCCATCCACGCCGACTCGCTGCATCCTTCTCTGCGCGGAGCGATGGCCTACATTCCCGCGGCAAGTCTGCGCGGCGGGACCTATTCGCGCTCCGGCAGCGTCTACTCACAGCGCCGAGAGGTCCGCGAAGCGCCGCGCGTCACCCTGTCTCGTCGGGATGTCATTCGCTCCGAAGGATTGTCGCGTCAACTGGCCGAGAGCCTGATCGGCTCGCTACGAAGGCGAGGAGTGGCGATCCACAAAGACAAGCCGATTCGCGACCGGATTATTCGGCGCCGCGCCTTTGTGCCGGCCGTATTGCGCTACAACTTGGTACCGGCCGGAGCCCTGGTCGAGGTTTGCAATCTGGCGAACCCCCGTGACCGCGCGCTGATTCAAACCGTCAATTTTCGGCAAACCGTGGCGGAGTCGCTGTTCGCCGGGATCATGGCTTACTACGGCGAGCAAGTTCCGGTCTCCGACCTAGCAGCGTTCGATGCGGGCGGCGAGAGCTTTGCAGTCTCGGAGGCTACGAATTCTTCTGGACATTTGGGAACAGGAAGCATCGAAGCGGCGTCTAAACTTCCAGGGTGACGACGCGCTCCGAAACGGCAACAGAAACCTGTGGTGAAGTCTTGCGCCACGACCGAGATTCGGACCTTGCGTACCGCCATCGCGCCGGCGATCCGAGCGCGTTTGAAGAAGTGTTTACGACCCATCAGGGCATGATTTACAACCTCGCGTTGCGATTTTGCGACGACCCGATTCGCGCCGAAGACCTGGCTCAGGAGGCATTACTCAAGATCGCGCGCAACCTGGGCTCCTTCCAGGGACGTTCTAGTCTCAAGACTTGGATCTACCGGGTGGCAATGAACTGCTTCCGCAGCTCGGTGCGTCGGCGAGAACTCGAAACGCGTTCCATCGACAACGTGGACCGAGTTTTGGAACTGCCCGATCAAGGGCTGAGTCCTGAGTCGAAGACCTATGGTGTGGAACTCCGCGCCCGCATCAACGCCGCGCTGGCACAACTGCCGACACGCTTTCGCGAAGCGGTCATCTTGCGCGATATCGAAGGTCTTTCGTATCAGGAGATCGGTGAGGTCTGCGGTTGCCGGCTGGGCACGGTGCGGTCGCGCATCGCTCGCGGCCGTGAGGCGCTGCGCAGGGCATTGGAAGAGGACATGGGTCCAGAAGAAAATGCGGGATTGAAAAAGGATCAAGCGAAGGAATCGAGACCATCATGAGCGCGCACGCCAGCGCCGTAGATCTGTCGCTGCTGATCGATCGCCAACTTCCCCAAGAGAGGGCGGATTGGTTGGAGCAGCATATTGAAGACTGTGAGGAGTGCCGCGAGCGCTACCTCTCGACTCGGCGGTTGGTCGATGGGATGCAGAGTCTGGAACGTGTGGCGCCACCGTCGACGTTGGGTATGGTGGTGCAACAGCACCGACTAGAGGTCGGTAACAGCCGTCTGCGCAAGCGCCTGGAGAGGCCATGGAAGCGTTGGCCGGATCCGGTCATCCTGGGTTACCTGGGAGTGGTGGTCGCGCTTGGGTTTATGGCGGTTGGACTCTCGCGCATCGCCGAGCGTCGTGAGGCTACGAGTACGGTGATCTTCGCGCCCACGCAGGTAGCCGACGAATCGGCCGCATTGCCAGCGGACGGGACCACCTGGATTGAGCCGGGGATTTCCGCTGACGAAGTCGAGGTGGCTCGGCCTGCCTCTGTGGTTCAGATTCGAGCTGCGCTGGAAAGGTTGGGCGAGTCGATTCCCGAAGACACCTCTTGGGTTGTCGCTCGCGTCGAGAACGAAGTCATCCGGTTTTCGCCGCCAGCACTGGCGGCCACCGATCAAGCCGATTCGGTCGGCGGCGAATAGGCTTCGATCGCCACCACCTCACGCTCTTCATCCCCAATCACAACCCGGTCTCCGACCGATTTGCCGACCAGAGCCTGTCCCAGCTCGGACTGATAGGAAATGATCCCGACTTCCGGCTGGCTTTCCCAGGGTCCAAGGATGGTGATGGACTTAGGGTCGCCGTCGGCGAGCACGACGACCGAGCCGATGCGAGCTTCATCGGTCGATAGTTTGGTGAGGTCAAGTGGACGGACGTTCTTAATGTCGGCTTCGAGCTGAGCCAACCGCCCCGACAAGTACTCCTGGCGTTCCCGCGCGGACTTGTACTCGAAGTTCTCGCGCAGGTCTCCCAGCGCCGCGGCCTCTTCAACCGCTTTGCGGTTGGCGGGGAGTTCTTCTTCTTTGAGCTGGCGCAGTTCCTCGCGGCGCTGGTCGATTGAAGACTGCAGCGCATACAGACCTTGACTCTTCTTGGTGGCGCGCAGATCCGGAAATCGAGTTTCGAGGGCCGCGATCAAGCCGGCGCGTTCGGCCGAGGCGAGGCGCGATTCCGAGAGCAGTCGATGTGCCTCTTTGGCTTTGTCCTGGCCCAATCCGGCGAGCAGCTTGGGCACCGTACCTCCGGACTGAAACTGGCTCGCCAGACGGGGTCGGAACGGTTGGAAGGCATCCAAAGAACGCGCAGAGATCAACTTGCGCAGCAGGAGCACCGGATGGGCGGTGCGCAGGTCTTCGTCTTCCTGCGCTTCTTCGGCCAGCCACACAAAAGCCGCCGGTAGGCGGGACGCGCGCCGCAAGATCAGCGTGATCGCGTCCTTATGCTCTTCCTTTGAAAGTGTGCCGATGAGACCCCCGATCAGTCGCGGCTCCGGCTCGTGGGCGAGGCTCACAAGGACGGTTTCCGACCAGGCATTTGGATGATGTTCGCCGAGCAGGGTGTAGGCGGCGCGACGATCGTGGGTGCTGCTGAGGGCGCCGATCTCCTTTGCCAGTTCCTCGGGTGCAAGTGTGGCGATGCGGTTCGGCAGTTCGAGATCCTCGGCGATGGCCCGGTTGACCCGCACGTAGGTCAACAGCGCGTCTGAGGGGCGGGCGGCGTCGGTGTCGAGGTATTGCTCACGGAGCTCTTGAACCACCCATTCGAGCAGTTCGGCGCGGTCTTGAACTTCGCCCAAGACCTGCAACTTGCCGTTGAGGTCGGACTTCTGGAAGCGGCTGCGGAGAACATCCTCGGCGTCTTCACCGCTGGCCACCCAGCGATAGGCGTTGCGAGCTCCCGGCTCGGCAACCACCTGCGGATGTTTGCGGGCGGCTTGCCACCAGCGAGCCCAGACGTTGGCAGGGATCAGACCGGCGAGGGCGTTCTTGATTTGAGCGCCGGTCATGGCGCGGTCGGTCTTGCTGAGAACTTCCTCCAAGATTCGGTGCGGTTCGTCCTTAATCGTCTGCTTGAGTGTGTCGGGTTCGGTCGCCAGGCGGTAGAAGAACGTGTCGGGAGGAATGGAGGTGAGCAGTTTAGCGGCGGCGCGAAACCCGACATTGACCGCCGTAGCGCCAGGGATCTCGACCCGAAATGACTCAAGATCGGTGTTGACCTCGACGATCTTGACCACGCCCCGGCCGTCCATAGTAGCGATGGTGCCGACGTCGAACTCGAGCAAATTGGTGAGTCGGTCCACCCTGCGCCACAGATCCACCTCGCGTTCGATCGAGCGATGCAGTCCGGCAACTGCGATTAGTTCGTCGAACCGGCCGTGATCGCCGTGCAGCTTGGTGAGGCAATCCAGAGTAGCCGCCTGCAAGGTCTTGGGGCGGTGGAAGATGGCGCCGGCTTCCCGTAGGAGCGTCAGTCTTTCCGGCCACAGCTTGGCGTCGATGAGCTCCTCGTCCAGAAGTCGGAAGAGCATGCGGGCGATTTCTTCCCGGCCTTGGCCCACTAAAGCGCGACCGGTGCCGGTGAAGAAGGGGATGTCGCTAGGGTCGTCGCCGAGGTGCTCGATCCATCCGTCTTCAACCGCCTCGAAGTCGGCCTTTGCGAACGCAGCTTTGAGAGATTCCGGAATCGCCATAACAACTGAAGCTATCAAAGTTCTCGTATTGCTTTGAAACCAGGTGTGACGGCGCGAACTGCGTTGCCGATGTCGCCAGAATGCAGAGACTCAACAGCATAGGAAATCGGTTGGCCGCGCCGTGACGGCCACTAAGAATCCAAGCTAAAGTAGTTTGGATGGACGAGAACAAGCCCGCCGGAGACCCATCTGAAAACGACAACGTCCCTCCCTGGCAGCGAGATCAGGAGGGCAGTGAGCCAAGTGTTGGAGCGTGGCTCAAGCACCAACGAGAGATGCGCTCGATCCAGTTGCGCGAGATCGCCGACCATACTCGCATCAGTCCGCGTTTCTTGGAGGCCATAGAAGAGAACGACCACCAGGTGTTGCCAGCGACGGTTTTTGTGCGCGGGTTTCTGCGTCAGTACGCTCGCTTTGTCGGCCTTGAAGAGACGGAAGTGCTGGCTCGCTACGAAGCCGAGGGCGGCGAAGATGCAAAAAACGAAGCTGCCGGCGAAGCAGACGGCAGTTCCGATTGGCGATGGGGAGTGTTTGTGGCGGCCTCCATAGTGGTCCTCGCCGGAGCCGCTTACTGGGCTTACGCGCGCGGATCCGACGGTGCTGGAGGCTCGCCTAGCGAGTTGCCCGTAGCAGAACCGGCTGCCGTCGAGCAGGCCGCAGATGAGGCGGGGCGGAACGAGCCTTCATATGGGCTGGACGGCGATGATGGCAGCGTGGCGGAAGCGACAGGGGAGGCGCCGCCCGAGTCGGATGGTGACGAGCTGGCGGCCATCGGGGGCGGCACGGGTTCCAACGACAGGGCTCAGGGTGCCGGCGAGGACGGGCAAATCGCCGCCGACTTGGCCCCGATTCGATTGACGGTTGATTTCGTTGAGGATTGCTGGGTGGAGCACTCGATCGATGGTGTGCGCCAACTGTCGACTATTTACGCCAAGGGTGAGTCGTTGCGGGTCGAGGCGGAAGAGCGGGTCGATTTGCGGTTGGGCAATTACCCGGGTGCAGTGGTTGAAATCAACGGACGTTCCTACCAATGGCCCCAGGCGGCGACTCGTTCGCGCACGCGCGAGCTAGTCATCGACTCCGCGTTTGTGGCCGCATTCCTCGACGAGGGCAGCGGCGATGGCACCACGGTCAGCTAATTCGCCGGACATCCAGCGCCTGGTCGATGCGCGGCCACAGGTTCGTGCAGCGGTTGCCTCCGGCGCCCTTCCTTTGCCGATCGAACAGCTTCTGGAGGCACAAGCGGCTTTTGTCGCTGCCAAAGTTCCTGAAGCTGACGATGCGAGGTCGGCTTTATTGGAAGCGGCCCCAGAATCGCTTGTTGAAGCGCTGGCCGAGCCGTCTCCTCGCCTCGCGGAATTCTGTGTCCAGGAGCACCCACGTAGCGCGGTGCGCGCCGCAGCCATCCGACATCGCTCCCTCGACGGAACCGTTCTGGCGCAAGTGGCGGCGACACTTACGCCCGATTTACAGCGAATGGTGGTGCAACGCCAGGACGCCATTGCCGATGAGCCGGCAATCCTCGACGCCCTCGAGCAGAACCCCAATCTGGCGGTCGATGTCGCTCGCCGTGTCAAAGAACTCAAAGGTTTGGCCGAGCCGGTTGCCCCGGAGCCCGACAAATTTGAAATCAGCGAAGCCACCGACGAGGAAGTGGAGATGGCGATCGAGGAAGTACGTGTCCAACCGCAAAAAGGGGAAATCGACGAGCAAACCGATCTCAGCGAAGGACAGATCCGCCTGCTTCCGCCGTCCGTCAAGTTACGGTTGGCGCGCAATGCCGGCGTGCGGTTGCGCAATATCCTGGTACGAGACACCAACCCGATCGTTGCGGTGTCGACCCTGAGAGGGAGTACTTTCACGGACAACGAAATCGAGCGCGTCGCCCGGCTTCGCTCGGTGGAGGAGGAGGTACTCGAGCTCATTTCCAAGGAGCGACGTTGGGCGCGCAAGTATCCGGTTCGGCGAGCCTTGGTCGGCAATCCGCGCACTCCAGTCGCGATCTCGATGCGCTTGCTGTCCGGGATCGCTCCGCGCGATTTGAAGATGCTGCGCATGGATCGCAACATCCCCGATCCAGTACGCAGTCGAGCTCGCCAGCTCTATAGACTCAAGGTCGGCTGATGCACCAAGACTTCTACGCCGTTTTGGGTCTGCCGACGACCGCAAACGAAAGCGAGATTCGCGAGCGGTTTCGGCGGATGACTAAAGAACACCACCCCGATCGCGTGCCGGTTGCGGAGCGGTCGGGAGCTCTTGAGCGTTTCCAGAAGATCACGCAGGCCGCCAACACGCTTTTGGATGCCGAGCGAAGGCTTGCCTACGACCGCCAAAGGATGATTGGAGAGGGCGCGAGTGGTGGAGGAGATGAAGCTGTTCGGGTGTTGATTCAGCGCGGGGTTGCGGCGTTTCGTGAAGGCGACCTCAGGACAGCGCTGGACAGCCTGGAGCGGGCCACCCAAAGCACCCCTCAAGACGCTCGCGCCTGGCATTTGCTGGCCCAGGTCGCCGGCAAGATTCCGCCCAAGCGCACGGTCGGGCTGAGAGCCGCTCAGAAGTCGGTGGAGTTGGAACCGCACAACCCCAAGTACCTGCTCACGTCGGCCCGGTTGCATCTTGCCGCCGAGCGCCACGCCGCGGCGCAGAATCTCCTTAAGCAAGCCGAGCAATGGGGAGCCGATGCGGCGCAGGTGGCTCAGCTTCAGGGCGAACTGAAGGGTCGCCGCTAAGAACCTTTACCGAAGTCTCTGGACTACGATTCCTCGTAGTCGTAAAACGAGCCGCGTTCGACGTAGGCCAGAAAGGCCTTAGATGGGCGAAACCGTTGGCTGACTTCGTCGGCCAGAAGTTCCAGACGGCCGCGCAGACGGCTCAGGCCTTGCGAGTCCGCCCAACGGCACAGGCCGCCGCGAAAGGGCGGGAATCCAGTACCCATGATCATTGCCAGATCGAGGTCGCTCGGCGAGGAAACGATCTCTTCCTCCAAACACCGTGCGGCCTCGTTGACCATCGGCAGTACCATCCGTTCAGCGAGGGCGTTCAAGTTAGGGTCATCGACCGACGGCCGCACGCCGAGGACATCGTAGACTTCTTCATCGATTTTCAACAGCTTGGATTTTTTGCGGTTCCCGGCGCTTTGGTGCAGATAAAAACCCTTGCCGGATTTCTTGCCCAGGCGATCCTCCTGACCCATGCCGTCGAGCCATGCAGGGAGCTCGAGGCGATCGCCAAAGGCTTCTTCGAGGATGTGTGCGACCTTGGCCGCGACATCCCAGCCCACTTCGTCGGTGAGTTCCATCGGCCCCATCGGCATGCCCCATTGGGTCATCGCGCGGTCCAGGTCTTCGATCTTGTGGCCTTCGTCGAGCAACCACAGCGCCTCAAGGTTGTAGAACATCAGCAGGCGGTTAACCAGGAAGCCGGGGCCGTCACCGACCACCACCGGCGTCTTGCCCAGGTCGCGGGCCAATTGCACTACGGTTTGCACTGCTCGATTGCCCGAGCGTTTACCGGCGACCACCTCGACCAGGGGCATCTTGTGCACCGGATTGAAGAAGTGCATGCCGACGACACGCTGCCGATTGGGGGTCTTGGCGCCGATCTTGTCGATGGACAGAGACGAAGTATTGGTGGCCAGAACGGCGTCGCGCGGTACTTGCTCGGCGAGTTCAGCGAAGACATCCTGCTTGATGCCGAGATTCTCCACGATCGCTTCAACGACAAAATCGACCGTGCCGAAACCCGAGTAGTCGGTCGTCGGTTGGATCAGGTTCATCTTCTCCAACATTCCTGGTTTGCTGAGGCGCTTGCGACGTCGCAGCTTTTCGAAAAGACCCGCGGCGTGTTCCATGGCGCTGGCGAGGGGCTCAAGCGAGAGATCTTTGAGGCGTACCGGTAGGTCTTGCTTGGACGCCAGCAACTGGGCGATTCCACCACCCATGACACCGGCTCCCAAAACCGCAGTGGAGGTGACCGGGTAAGGCGTGGCCGCGTCGGCATCATCCTTCTTCGCCCCTTCCATCAACTGGAAGAGATGAACGAGGTTCTTGCAGATCGGCGACACAGCCAGCTTTGCGGCGGTCTTGGCTTCGGCGTCGAGTCCGGCGGCCATGCCGCGGTCGAGCCCGGTGCGGATGACTTCAAGGGCACGTATCGGGGCCGGATAGTGGCCTTTGGTCGTCGCCAACGTTTGTTTGCGTGCTTTGTTTAAGACTACGCCGCGACCGACGGGATTTCCTTCCAGCAATGCCGGCATGAGGCCGCCTTTGCGGCTCATGCGTCGGTTTTGGTCGAGTTTGCCGTGGGCGAATTCGTAGACCAGGCGCTCGAAAGCGGGATCGGGAAACAGGGCGTCCAGGAGGCCGATCTTGAGCGCCTTCTTGGAGGGCACGATCTTGCCGGCCAGGATGATGTCAAGGGCGGCGATCAGTCCGACACGACGCGGCAGGCGGGTGCAACCGCCCCAAGCCGGAAGGATGCCGAGCTTGGTTTCGGGAAGTCCGATGCGGATGTCGGGACGATCGCTGGCGACGATGTAGTTACTCGCGAGGGACAGCTCCAGGCCGCCGCCAACGCAAGCACCGCGAATCGCGGCTACAGTCGGAAACGGGAGATCCTCCCATGCCGAGAAGATGCGCTGGCCTTGGCGCACCGCCTCCTCGGCTTCTTCGGGGTCTCGCACCCGCCCGATTTCGTTGACATCGGCGCCAGCGATGAAGACCTTGGGTTTGCCCGAAAGCAAGACCAAGCATCCGATGTCCTCTCGTGTCGCTAGGTGCTGGACGAGTTTGTCGAGTTCCTCGAGAACAGCACGGTTGAAAATGTTGACGGGACTGTCGGGAAGATCGAACTCAAGCGTTGCGAGCCGATCGGCCCCGACCGAAAGTTGAAAGGCAGATGCGGTCAAGGGTTCTCCTCCGTAAGCGAAATCAGAATGAGCACCTCAGGGCTCATCGTACAGCCGATCGATGACCTCGGCATATTTGTCGGCGACGATGCGACGCTTGATCTTCTGTGTTGGTGTCAGCTCGCCGCCCTCGATCGAGAAAGTTGTGGGCACAACTTCCCATTTTCGGATCTGTTGGTAGCGGGAAAGGTCCTCATTGATCGTCTCAATGTGCGTCGCCAGCAGGCCCAGAAAGCGTTCGCTGGTAACGACATCGGTCAGTGACGCGGAGCCAAGTCCCTGATTGTGCGCCCAAGCGCTCAGGTTCTCTTGGTCAGGAACCAAGATCGCAGCGAGGAACTTTTGGCGGTCTCCAAGCACCACCGCATGCTCCACGTAGGGACTGCTCTTGAGGGCATTTTCAATTGGTGCCGGAGCGATGTTCTTGCCGTAGGCGTTGACCAGGATCTCTTTCTTGCGATCGGTGATGAACAGGTAGCCGTCCTCGTCGAGAGTGCCGATGTCTCCAGTGCGAAACCAACCATCCGCCGTAAAGCACGCCGCGGTCTCGTCGGGCAAGTTGTGATAACCGCGCATGATGTTGGGGCCGCGGGCAAGGATCTCGCCGTCTTCGTCGATCTTGAGTTCGACGCCGGTGATCGGCGGACCTACCGAGCCGATGCGTGCACCCCCAGGTCGATTGACGCACAAAACCGGCGAGGTCTCGGAGAGACCGTAGCCTTCGTAGATCTCGATCCCAGCGCCCCAGAAAAACTCGGCCGTCTCGCGCCCTAAAGGAGCGCCTCCGGACACCGCTTTTTCAAAGCGACTGCCGAGTCGTGCGCGGATTTTGGAAAACACCAGGCGATCGGCCACCGCCAAACGCCACTTGAGCGAGCCTTTGGGGACAGTCTGAGCCAGGCGGTAGGGAAGCGCCTCTTTGCCGACAGATACCGCCCACGCGAACAACCGCCGCCGTAGCGAACTGCCCGACGCGACTGCCTCCTGGACCTTGGCCAGTACCTTCTCGTAGACACGCGGCACCGAGACGAAGACGTGCGGATTGACGCGTCCGAAGTCGCGGGCGACGGTGTGAATCGACTCGGCATAGGCGACATTGATACCGCTGTAGAAGTAGATGTAGTCAACGGTACGTTCGAAAGAATGCGATAGAGGCAAGAAGGACAGCGCGACGTAGTCGTTGCCGAAGTTCAAGCACTCCGCTCCCGCCTCGATATTCGAGGCGAGATTGCCGTGGGTCAACATGACGCCCTTGGGGTTGCCGGTGGTGCCGCTGGTATAGATAAAGGTGGCGAGGTCGTCGATGGCGACGTTTCGAGCGCGCTGCTCGAAGGCTTGGCGGTCGAAATCGGTGCTGGAGAAGTCCTCAAGGTTGGGGACTTGCTCGCGCGATTTGCCCCCAATCAGCACCCATTGTTCGACTAGGGGCATGTCCTCGGCGATCTCAAGCAATCCATCCAGGCGATCGTCCTCTTCCACGAAGACCAAGCGCGCGCCGCAGTCGTTGATGACATAGGCGGCCTGCTCGGCGGTGAGCGTGGGGTAAACAGGAACCACGACCGCCCCGTGGCCGAGGACCGCAAAGTCCACGGTCGGCCAGTGGACGCCATTGTTGGCCATCAGCGCCACCCGTTCTCCCGGCTGGATTCCGAAGGCCTCCAACGAGGCCTCCAGACGCATCACTCGGTCGCCGAGATCCGCGGCAGAAATCGCCTTGAAGTCCTCTCCTTGGGTCTCCAAGAGACACTCGTCGCGGTCAATTTCGAGAACGCGAAAGAAGAGGTCGTTGAGGGTGTGAATGGGCACGTCTAGATGCGGTCCGGGCGCCAACTCAAAGATTGTAACTCGTGTCGTTCTGCGCACCTCGCTAGACGTGGCTCTATTGCGACGGCGCTTGATTGTATGCACTGAGCGCGGCCAATCCTCATCTCCAGAGTTGTCGGTGCGGTGACCGCCACCAATGATGTGGACGGCTGCAATGCGCAACTATGTTGTTCCGAAGCTTGGGCTCAAGCTTTCAGAATATCGAACAGCCTCTTGTTCTCTATCTAGCTACAGGCTACTCCACCAATCGACCAGTTCTTGTCGGCTATAAGGCTCCCGTCCCACAACCTGCCGAAATTTCTTGTGGATCAACGCCCACTCGTCGTCCCCTGTCCCGCCGCTTCCTGAATTTGGCGGCTGGCGCGTTTTTGGGTGGACAACACCAATCCAGTCTCCCTTTTCTAGCGCTTCCTTTTGCGCCTTCCGTGCCTCCCGATACCTATCAAAAAAACCCATCTTGTTCCCCTTGTCCCTATCTAATGATCACCACTTCTTGCTCACGCTGCGAGTCAAGTCCACCAGTCAACAACTTCCTGATGGCTGTATGGATGTCTACCGTGAATCTGACGAAACTTCTGGTAGATGCGCTCCCACTGAGCGTTCGGTGGTGTTACTGGCGAGGACCTTGAAGAACTATGGTCACCGCCAGAACCACTTTTTCTTCCCGTTGTTTCAGTTGGGAGTTCTCCTTTGACCATGGCCCCCCAGCGCTCTTTAACGCCTTTCCAGTAGCTACCCATACAAACCCTCCTAACTCAACGTTGAAAAACTTGGTTTGGCAAAGATTGGTTCCTCATTTGACTCTTGTCGACCGTATTGCCGATAAACACTCTCGACAGAGCGATCAAACCGTCCTTGTTTCTTAACAATTTAAGAATAGTACGAAGGAGCTCTTGTTGTCCAAACCACGTTTGGTTTCGGTCAGTGGCGACAATCGATCAGGCTGTTGAGAGGGACGAGCGTAATCCGATACTGGCGAGGCCAAGAAACAGTCACCAATTTGAAGATCCGCGGATCTGGAGGAGTCGATCCTAAGTCGATTGCGTCGTGCGGCTGAGAAGCGACGACAAAGGACGCTACAAATCGTCAAGGTGGTCGGGGCGAGAGGATTTGAACCTCCGGCCTCACGGTCCCGAACCGTGCGCTCTACCAGGCTGAGCTACGCCCCGATAAGTGACGCCGGGCGGCGTCAGGGCCGCAAAGCATAGCCGTGGGGGGTAGAGCGATCAAGACAGTGCCTGCCGCTGCAGTGTACAGTCGGCGGCGGAAAGACGGAGGACCCGCATGGCTAAGCAGGAAAAACCTTACGTTCCCGCCGAAACCTCGATGCCAGAGCTGACTCTCAAGGCACTCGGATTGGGGATCATCATGGCGGTCGTCTTGGGTGCCGCCAATGCCTACCTCGGCCTGCGTGCCGGGATGACGATTTCGGCGACCTTCCCCGCCGCGGTGATTGCCATCGCCGCCTTTCGTTTGCCTTTCTTCCGCGGCAACATCCTGGAACAGAACATTGCGCGAACCACGGCCAGTGTCGGTGAGGCGTTGGTCGCGGGTGCGATTTTTACGATCCCAGCGTTTGTGATGGTTGAGGTGGGCGGGCAGAAGTTGTGGACGACCTTCAACTATTGGGAGACCTCGATCATCCTCTTGATCGGCGGCCTGTTGGGAATCTTGTTCGTCATCCTGCTGCGGCGCACCTTGGTGGTCGATGCCGAGTTGCCGTTCCCTGAGTCGTACGCCTGCTACGAAATCGTCAAGGCTGGACAGAAGGGCGAAAGCGGTGCCAAGTACGTCTTCGGGGCGCTGGGTCTCGGCATGCTGGTGGAAATGTTCAAAAACGGCAGCGCCTTGGCATTGGCGCGCGAGAGTTTTGAGGGCTTCTTTGCCTTCCCCAAGTCGGTCGTACGCCACTTCTTTCCGTCGCGCGAGGCGATGGGTTCGATCACCCACAGTGGTGGCGTTGCACTGGCGTCACCTGCCGCGTCGCCGGCCTTGATGGCGGTGGGATACATCATCGGTCCGCGACTGGCCTCGATCAACTTCGCTGGTGGTGTCTTTGCCTGGCTGGTTTTGATTCCACTGGCTCTGTTCCTCAACCCTGGACTTGCCGACCAGCTCAGCGCCTCCGGCCATCCCGAGTGGGAGGACCTGGCTTATACGGTCTGGTACAACAACGTGCGTCCGATCGCGGTCGGAGCGATGCTGGTTGGCGCCGTGTATACCTTGTGGGGACTGCGAGGATCGCTTACGAAGGCTCTTGGAGGAGCGCTGGGCAAGCACTCCAAGGCCGATGGTGTAGATACCTCGTCACGTCTTGAGCAAGACCTCAGTCTGCGCGGCACCATGGGCGCCGCGCTGCTCTTGGTCATCCCCATCACTCTGGTTTACTACTACTTCACCAACAATCTGCTCGGTGCGCTGATCGCGGCGGTGATCATGACCATCACCGGCTTCTTGTTTTCGGCGGTGGGCGGTTGGCTGGTGGGTTTGGTCGGGGGCTCCAACCAGCCCATCTCCGGTCTAACCCTGTCGACTTTGATCGTTGCCGCTTTGGTGATGGTGGCGATCGGCGTCACCGGTTTGCCGGGTGTCGGAGCGGTGCTGGCGGTGGCGGCCGTGGTGTGTTGTGCCTCGTCGATGGCTGGCGACATGATCCAGGACCTCAAGGTAGGTCAGCTCGTCGGCGGCACCCCACGCAAGATGGAGATCGCCGAAATCATCAGTACGATTGCGGTTTCGTTCGTTCTGGTATTCCCAATCGCCGCGCTCCACAACGCCAACATCAAGGAGGGCGGAATTGGCATCGGCGACGCTGACCTGGCGGCACCTCAGGCTGGCCTGATGGCGCAGCTCGCCACCGGAATCGTCGGCGGCGAAATGCCCTGGGGACTGATCTTGATTGGAATTGGATTGGCGATCGGGTTGATTCTGCTGCGCGCGCCGGCGCCAATGCTCATCGCCGTTGGAATGTACCTGCACCTCGATACCACCGCGGCCATCTTCGTCGGCGGCATGCTCAAAGGCATTGCCGACAAGTGGATCCTGCCCAAGCTTGAGGAGCGCAAGCAGGGGCGCTTTGAAAACGCCGGCATCTTGTTGGCGAGTGGCCTCATCGCAGGAGAGGCCCTGACCGGGGTCCTGATCGCCATCTTGGTGCTCGCTGGGATCGCGCCGTTGTCGCAATGGCTGTTTGAGTCCGGAGTACCCGCCGACGGCTCGCTGGGAGTCTGGCTGGGTTTGGGGATCTTTGCGCTGGTGGCCTGGGTGTTGCTGCGGATCCCTTTGCAGGCCGCGAACTCTACGGACGAGTCGTAGTTCGCGGGAGTCGGTGTTTGCTGAGCCTGTTGTTTGCTTGGATTGGGGACGAAGCCGTATCCTCGCCCCGGCCAAAGAGGTGAGCTAGGGAGATAACGATATGACGATCTATCTGTGGGCAATCGGTCTGTATCTGGCGTTCATGATCGCGGTGAGCGTCTATAAGAGCCGTCAGGTGAAGACTCAGGACGACTTCATGGTCGCCGGCCGCGGCGTGACTTGGATGTTTCTGGTGGGGACGCTGGTCTGCAGTTGGATCGGCTCGGGCAGCTTGTTCGGAGGGGCCGGACGGGCCTTTCGGGGCGGCTTCTCGGCCTTGTGGATGAGTGCCGGAGCCTGGGTGGGCATCGCGATCGTCTATTTCCTCGCCTCTAAAGTACGCCGCATCGCCAAATACACCGTTCCCGACATCCTCGAGTTGCGCTACACACCGGCCGCTCGAGTGCTGGGCACCATCGCCATCATCATCGCCTATCTGACCATCGCCGGTTATCAGTTCATTGGTGGGGGTAAGTTGCTCAACATCTTGACCGGAATGGACCCCAAAGTCGGCATCGGCATCGTCTGTGGCCTGGTCATCCTTTACACCGTACTCGCGGGGATGACTTCAATTGTGGCCTTGGACGTCATCAATGGCTTGATGATCTTGATCGGCATCGTCATCGCGGCGCCGTTCGCGCTGGCCGCGGCTGGCGGCTGGAGCGGCTTGACCGAGACCCTGCCGGCCACGCATTTCACCGTCACCGGGGCAACCGGCATCGCGGCCGCTCTGGGGTTGTTCTTCCCGACCTTCTTTCTTCTTCTGGGAGAGAGCGGCATGTACCAAAAGTTCATGTCGGCGAAGGACGGCTCGCATGCCCGCAAGGCGGTGATCGGAATGATCGTGGGTGTGATCGTGATTGAGGTGGTCCTGGATTCGGTGGCGATTTTCGGCGCTGGCATCCACTGGGACAACGCGGTGTTCCGTGCCGCGGACGGCACCCTGGACCGGGCCGCGACCGAGTCGATTATTTTGCAGCTCGGCGCTCAGAATCTGCCCGTGTTGGTGGGGATTCTGCTTCTGATCGGCGCTGCAGCGATCATCTTTTCGACCGCCAACACCTTCCTGATGGTGCCGTCCACCAACCTGACGCGCGACATTTACCAACGCTTCATCAACCCAGACGCCTCGGAAGCCCGCATCATCACCGTACAACGCATGATGATTGTGGTGTTGGCGCTGGTGGCTCTGCTCCTGACGACTCAGTTTGAGAACATCCTCGACATGGCGCTCTACGCTTACACCATGGTCGGCGCGGCAGTGACCCCTGCGTTGTTGGCGGCATTTCTGTGGCGGCGGGTGACCCCGCTCGCCGGCACGGCGTCAGTCGCGGTGGGAGTGATTGCGACGGCTATCTTTGCCTTCCTCTCCAACAGTGGGGTGGAGCACTTGAACCTGGGCTTCTGGCAAATGCCCCTTGACTATGACTACATCATCTATCCGGCGGGGACCCTCTCGATTTTGACTCTGGTCATCGGCAGCTTCCTCACTCCGGTTTCGTCGGAGGAGAAGTGGCGGCCGTTCTGGGTGGAAGAATAGTCTGCTTGGTCATCGGAGTTCTGTTGCAAGGCCGCATCTGCCGCCAACCGCGGCGTTGCACTTGCTCGCCCTCCTCGACGTATCACAGTGGATACGCCTGCGTCGGGCTCACGTCGTGCGCCTAGCGGATTGACAGCACCTGCGACCTTTCACGACGAACTCGATGAACAAGCAGACTATGAGAGTGCTGAAGGGAGGGCTTTGGTCCTCCTTTATTTCGTCATCCCCGCGGGTGGGAGTGAGCGGGGCGGGGATCCCCGGCCCCGACACAACCTACCACCGGGAAAACGAGAAGGTCTGCACGGGAGGGCCTTGCTCCTCCCTGAACCCCCAGGCGGACCAAGGCCCGCCCCTACGACTCCAGCAACCCGTTCTCAGCCAACCAAGTCTTATTCAGCTTGGACAAATAGCGTTCCCCCGAGTCGGGAAGCAGGGTCACGATCACTGAGCCTTCAGGAGCGGATGCTGCCACTTCGCGGGCGCCGACAACTGCGGCACCGCCGGACGAGCCGGTAAAGATGGCCTCTTTCTTGGCTAACTCGAAGACCGCGTCGTAGGCGGTTTTATCGTCGACTTTGACGATGCGGTCGACGTATTCCAGCCACACGCTGTCTGGCAGCAAGTCTTCGCCGATGCCGTCGATGAGGTATTGGTGGATGTCCTCTGCCGGCGGCAGGTGGCCGTTTTCTTTGTAGAACTTGTAAATGCTGCCGATGGGGTCGACACCGACAACCTCGATGTCGGGATTCTTTTCTTTGAGGTACTTGGCGGCGCCGCTGATGGTTCCACCGGTGCCGACGCCGGCCACCCAGTGGGTGATCTTGCCGTCGGTCTGTTCCCAGATTTCCGGTCCGGTGCTGGTGTAGTGGGCCGTGGGGTTGGCCTGGTTGTAGTACTGATAGGGGAGGAACGCACCTTCCTCGTCGCGGATACGCTCGGCGACCTTGTAGTAAGAGCGGGGATCGTCGGCTTCAACGTTGGTGGGGCAACGGATGACGGTGGCGCCATAAGCCTCCAACAACGCCACTTTTTCCTCGGGAATCTTGTCGGCAGCGGTGCAGACAAGTTTGTAGCCGCGCAAATTGGCGACCAGCGCCAACCCCAACCCGGTGTTCCCGGAGGTCGGTTCGACAATCGTGCCTCCCGGCTTGAGCGCTCCAGAGTGTTCGGCGGCCTCGATCATGGCGATGCCGATGCGGTCTTTGACACTGTTTCCGGGATTAAAGGACTCAATTTTTGCTGCGACGGTTATCCCTTCGATCGGGCAGTACCGGTTGAGCTGCACCAGGGGGGTGTTGCCCATGGTTTCGAGGAGGTTTTCGTACATCGTCATGCGCTTCGGCAGTCCAAGTTGCGTCGAAAGTTTAGATTGGCTCGAAAGTCGCGACCAGCCTGCCGCGGAATCGCCTCACGACGGCTCGCGGGCCTTCACACTGCAGGGCCGAATTTGGGCCCTTGGCGGCAGGCGCAATGTAGCACAGCGCGATTGCAGAAGATCAGAGACTCTGCCGGCCGCGGGTCCTTCGGCAGGCGGCGGTTTTCAGTCGTCTTTGAAGCGGTCCTCGAGTTGCCGAAAATCCTCGCTCTTGGGTAGCGAGAGGATCGGCGCAGCCAGGTCTGGTGGCGGCGCAATCAGCTTGCGCTGGTTGAGGTCCAGCCAGCCGCCGTCAACCAGAACGGTTGCGGCCAATTTGCCGGACTCCTTGCGGACATGGTGGAAGAGGCTGAAACTGTCACAGCTCGGCGATGCCGCGGTGACAAGAAAATCCACGGTTATCTTCTCCTGTGCGCCGACTTCAGCGAGAAAGCGGGTCTCTTCGCGCAGGATCACCGGGCCAAGCCCGGTTTCGCGGAACTGGTCCGGCCCGAAGCCTTGCTCGGCGAGGTAAGAGAACCGGACGTGGGTGGCGTAGTCGTTGTAGGCGGTATGGCGCAAGTGGCGGTTGGGGTCGAGATCCGCCCAACGAACGCGGAAACTCATCGAGTAGGAATCTGCCGACACAAAGGGACTCTACCGAGAATTGGACTCGGATTCAGCGCGACTTGATACTGCAGATCGGGACGTGGCTAGAATGGCGACTTTAGGGATCGTTACGTTCGAATCGGAGAGGCATTGCTGGCAGGACATCTGTGGACAGTTGCGGATCTAGCACGCCGTCAGCGCCTGACCACGGACGCCGGAGCGTCGGTGCCGTGGAGCGGGGAGGTTGAGGATCCCGTTCGCGGGCGTGTCGGACTGAGCGGTTGGCTAGAGCGAGCGTCCGATGAACGATTGGTGGTGCTGCTGCATGGGCTGGGTGGCTCAGCGCAGTCGGCCTATTTGCTGGAGGCTCACGAGACGGCGCGGCGCCTGGGTCTGTCGGTGTTGCGCCTCAACGCACGTGGGGCCGACCGGTCGGGGGCCGATTTGTTCCACGCTGGCCTCACCGACGATCTGCGCGCTGCGTTGGCCAGCCCAGAACTAGCCGACTTCGGTTGCATAGGGCTGCTCGGATTCTCGCTTGGCGGCCACCAGGCTTTGAAGGCGGCAACCGAGCCGCAGTTGGATCCGCGAGTTCGGGCGGTCGCGGCGGTGTCGGCGCCTACCGATCTGGACTCTTGCTGCACGACCATCGATTTGCCTTCGCGCCATCCCTATCGGGTCTATCTGTTCAAACACTTGATGGAGATCTACGAGGCAGTTGCGGCCAAGGGTGAGGTTCCGGCCCCGATTGAAGAAGTCCGCCGCTTGCGCAAGTTTCGCCGGTTCGACGCCGTCGTGGTGGCGGGCAGGTTCGGGTTTGCATCCGCCGAGGATTACTACGCGCGGGAGAGCGTCGGGCCTCGCTTGGGAGCATTGTCCACGCCCGCGCTTTACATCGGCAGTCTGCGAGATCCAATGGTGCCGTCTGAGTCGGTTCTTCGCGATCTGGAGCGGGCCGCGGCGCTGCAGGCGCACTGGAGCGGCCAAGGCGGCCATGTGGCCTTCCCCAAGGAACTGGACCTCGGTCTCTCGGGTCCGCGTGGCATCTACGGCCAGGCTTTGGCTTGGCTGGTAGAACACATGGCGTAGAGGGCCACGAGCGGTGTGTATCTCCCATCGTCAACAATGAGGGCGCTCCGGCGCAACCTTTGCGTATACTTCCCTGGCGCGGCAAAAGCACCTTTTTGATCGAGTTGGAATAGCCGCGAGAATCCCCACGGAGAACGATCGTGCCGGAAGAAGAAGCAAGCTATTACGAGATCGCGCTCACCTCTCGGCAAGTTCTGGTGTCGTTCATTGTGGCGCTGGCCTGCGTCGCTTTGGCGTTCTTTGCCGGGCTGTGGGTGGGCCAGCAAGCCGAGTCCGAACCCGTCACGGCAGAGGTAACCGCCGAAGATGGTGAGAACGACGGAACCATGCCCACGTTGGATTTCTTCGACGAGCCGGATTCAGAGGCGCAAGCGGCGCCAGCCCGTCAGGAGCGGCAGGTAGCTGAGCGGGCCAGCCAGCCGAGCGTTCAACGACCGACGACCTCGGGAAGTTCATCTACCGGGTCGATCGGGAACGCCCCGGAGCCGGGTTCTATCGTTCTCCAGGTCTTTGCTTCGACCGATCGCTCCGCTGCCGAAGACGTCGTTCGCCGGCTTTCGGACGCGGGTTACAACCCCTATCTCAAGTCATTCACCAGCGGAGATCGCCGTTTTCATCGCGTGCGCGTAGGCCCCTTTCCCAACCGCGACCTGGCCGAGGACGCGAAAAAGCGTATCGAATCCAGTCTCAAGCTCGAACCGTTCATCACCACGAGCGAATGATCGCTTCAGCGGCCCGACTGGTAGCGCCCACCATTGCGGCGTGTCTGTGGGCGTGGGTCTTTTCCAGCTACGGCAGGCCATGGGTGGCCTTTTTCGCTTTGGTTCCGCTGTTTCTGAGCTTGCGTCGCGGGCGATTCCTGACGGGATGGTGGTTCGGCATAGTTTTCTGGTGTTTATCGATTCCTTGGATCGCCACGACGCTCAATCGCTTTGGTGGTCTGCCCCCCGTCTTTGCTTGGCTGTCCTTACTGCTTCTTGCCGCGTATTTGGCTTTGTACTTCGGGGCCTTTAGCTGGATAGCGCACTACCTTATCGATCAAAAACCGGTGATCGCCTACACCGCGGTCCCGGCGGCATGGGTGCTCACAGAAAAGCTCATGGGATGGGCCTTCACCGGATTTCCGTGGAACCCTGCAGCGCAGGGATGGACCGATTTGCCTGGGGCGTTGCCTTTTGCCGCCTGGTTCGGAGCCTCTGGCGTCTCCTGGCTGGTGATTTTGATCCAAGTGGCGCTGACTCGCTCGCTGCGCAACCTGCATTGGAGCGGTTTGTTGGCGATCGTTGCGAGTGTTGCGACGCTCTTGGCCATTGCCGACCGTTGGGCGGTCAAAGATCAGAACCACTCGGTTGTGGAAGTCGCCGTAATGCAGCCGGCCAGTGAACTCCTCACTTCCTGGGATCGAGAGCTGGTCGAGCGCCAGTATCAAGAGACCCTGGAGCTGGCGCGGACAGCGTGCCCCAACGCCGGTCTGTCCGTTTGGCCGGAAAGCGCCGCGTTTCCCTTCTCCTACGGACTGCACCAGCGCTTGCGCGACGACGTTGCGGCGCTAGCCCAGTCGGGTTGTACGGTCATTCTCAATGGAACCCGCGAGGCGAGTGAGGGTGCCTACAACACTGCCTTTGTGGTGGGCGAGGACGGCGCCATCGGCAGCTACGACAAAGTACATCTGGTGCCGTGGGGTGAATACGTGCCGCTCCGCCGCCTGCTGCCCTTCATGAATCAGGTCGCCCGCAACGCCAGTGAGTTTAACCACGGCCAGCGGGTGGACGGCGTGGAGCTGCAAGGCGGCGAGTTGGGCGTATCGATTTGCTACGACGCCATCTATCCGGCGCAGACACGGCGGCTGGTGGCCAATGGTGCTGAACTTCTCGTACACCTGACCAACGACGCTTGGTACGGAGACACCTCGGCTCCCCGACAACTTCTGCGCGCGGCACGCTTTCGCGCCGCTGAGTCCGGTCGTTTCGTCGTCAGGGCCGCACTCACCGGCATCTCGGCGATCGTCGATCCAGGTGGGGAAGTCGTCTCGCAATTGCCCTTGGACCAAGCAGGAGTGGTGCGCGGCCGTGTTCGGTGGCGGGACCAAGTAACCTTCTACCATCGCACTTCCTGGCTGGTGCCGATCGTGGCGACGATCGCTCTGGCGTTTGCTATCGTCAATATTCGCCGGGCACGGCTTCAGGCAGTTGACGCTTCAGCAGTTCACTCCCCTCATAACGACGCTTAGGAACGGAGCTGGTCGGGCTGATCGCCGCCGCCCGCTCAAAAAAGAACACGGGAAATGAGCACCATAGAGACCACTCAACGCATTGAAGCCCTGATCGGCAAGGTCCGAGGCTTGAGGGGGTTTCTTTGACCGCGACGAGCTCGACGCGCAACTGCGAGCCCTCGACAGCCAGATGGAGGCGCCGGGCTTTTGGGACGATCCTCAGGCCAGTGCTCCTGTGCTGCGCCAGCGACGCTCGATCGAGCGTAAGCTCGAGACACTGACCGGGTTGAGCGAAGGTGAAGAGGAGCTCGGTGTCTGGCTGGAATTGTTGGCGGAGGGCGAGTCCGACGCTGAAGCTCTGGATTTCGTCGCTGGACTCGAACGCCGTATCGAGGTGCTCGATCTCGAACTGAAACTCTCCGGCGAGCACGATGCCGCCGACGCGATCGTCACCATTCATCCCGGCGCCGGTGGCACCGAGTCGCAAGATTGGGCGGAGGCCCTGGAACGCATGTACCTGCGTTGGGCCGAAAGTCGCGGATTCAATACTGAGATTCTGGATCGCCTTGGCGGAGACGAGGCCGGTATCAAAAGCTCGACGGTGGCAGTGCGCGGCGAACACGCCTATGGCTATCTGCGTGCCGAAGCGGGGGTCCACCGCTTGGTTCGCATCAGTCCCTTCGACGCTCAGTCGCGGCGACACACCTCATTTGCGTCCGTATCGGTCTACCCCGAACTCGATGATGAGGTCGACATCGAGATCAACGACTCCGATCTGCGCATCGACACCTTCCGCGCTTCCGGCGCCGGCGGACAACACGTCAACAAGACCGAGTCGGCGGTGCGCATCACCCATCACCCCACCGGCATCGTCGTGTCCTGCCAAAACGAGCGCAGTCAGATCAAAAATCGTGCGACGGCGATGAAAATTCTTCGCGCTCGCCTGTTTGACCTCGAAATGCGCAAACGTGAAGAGGAGCGCGCTGAGGCCGAAGGCGACAAGATGGAAATTGGCTGGGGCAGCCAGATCCGCTCCTACGTTCTGCATCCCTACCGCATGGTCAAAGACCATCGCACCAAAGTTGAGATCGGAGACGCCGACAAAGTGTTGGACGGTGGCATCGATCCGTTCATCGAAGCATGGCTCGCTTACAGCGCCGGAGAGGGCGCCGACGAGTAGGGCATCGTCGTGCGCCTCGATTACGTTTCACCTCTACCACCAGTCCGATCTGGCATCGCCGATTACAGCCTAGATTTGTTGCCTTTCTTGGCGCGCGAGGCCGAAGTGCGGGTCATTCAACTGCCCGGGCAGCCGGTTCGGGACGATGTCCTCAAGCGCTGGCAGCCCGTCGACGGTCGCGAGTGGATGCAAGCTCCGGCCTCCGATCATCTGCCGCTGTACCAGATGGGGAACAACCCCTACCACCGTGAAGTAGAGGAACTGGCGCTGGCGCGCCCGGGGGCGGTGACCTTGCACGACCTGGTTTTGCACCACTACCTGCTGGGCCGGACATTGGGCGATGCGAATCACGATGCCTACGACCGGCGTCTGAGGGAAGAGCACGGTTGGGTCGGTGAGGCGGTGGCTAGGCCCACGCACTGGGGAGCCTTCGGTGACGCGGGGCAGTTCTCGCTGCCAGCGCATCGTAGGTTGCTGCGCCGGCAACGGGGAGTGCTGGTGCATAGCGCTTGGGCACGCGAACAGATTCTCGACGAAGAGCCCGATTTGGCCGTCTATGTGGTGCGTATGGGTGTGCCACCGGTCGAGGAGATCAGTGCCGACCGAGGCCTCGAGTTCCGGCGCCGGCACCGGATCCCTGAGTCTGCGTTTCTGCTCGGTTCGTACGGATTTCAAACTCCGATGAAGCGGCCGTTGCAGGTTCTTCGCGCCATGCTCGAACCGGGGATGGAGCAAGTGCATTTGCTCGTCGCCGGCCAGATCGCGCCGACACTCGAACTAGAGCGCACCATTCATGAGTTCGACCTGGTAGATCGCGTGCACGTAACCGGCTTTTTGGAGTTCTCGGACTTCGAGGCGGCGATCGCAGCAAGTGACCTCGCGCTCAATCTGCGCTATCCCTCGGCCGGTGAAACCTCGGCGTCGTTGTTGCGGGTGTTGGCGGTGGGCAAGGGAGCCATCATTTCCAACTACGCTCAGTTTGCCGAGTTGCCGCGCGAGATCGGCGTCAAGGTCCCGGTTGGAGATGGCGAGGTTCCAGCGTTGGTGTCGGCGCTCAAGGAACTCATGCTGCATCCAGAGCGCTTGCGGGAGATGGAACGAAATGCCAGGGAGTACGTCGGGCGCGAGCATCAGTTGCACGACGCGGCGCGCGAGATCGTCGAAGCTTGTACCGAGATCGCACAACGAGAGCTGCCGGCGGCCCGACCTCAAGTGGTTGCGCCGGCAACTTCGCTGACAGCCAGCAAGCTGGTGGGCGAGGTCTCGGTCGAGACCCTCGGCGAGAGTGGCGCTGCGAGTAAGGGGGACAGGGGCGAGTTGCGGTTCGAAATCGAGGTGACGAATCGTGGTGAGGTGGTTTGGCTACCTTCTCGGGATACCGAAGGCGGGGTCCGAGTCCAGCTTCTGACTGTCGGTGATGATCCGGAGTCTCGCCGGACGATTGAGACCTTTCGTCTGGAAGAGGCTCTGGCGCCGGGTGAGAGCGGGCGGTGGCGCGGTAGCGTTCGTCGCACTGAAGGTGCCGTCGGGTTAGAACTGGTGGCGCAGATCGGACCTGTCGCCAGTCCGGGCAACATCCACCCGCTGTGGCGCGGATGGGTGGAGAACCCAATGCCGGCGGGAACTTGACGCCGTGAGCGCGCTGATTGATCTGCCGCTCCTATTGGTTGCCGCATGGGAGGTCCACAACACTTTGCAGAGACGTCTGCGTCCGGCTTGGGGACTGGTGCTTGTCGCAGTGTTGGTCTCGGCGGTGCCGTTCTTTGTGGGTGCAGGTGATGGCGCCGTTCTACGGTTTGCGGCTGCCGCCCTGGCCGCCTCCTACGCGCGCCGGGAGGGAGGTTGGTCAGCGGAAGCTCTCCCCGATGTCTACCCGGAAAAGGGCGCTGGGCGCCAAAGCACTGCTAGCAACGTACGGCCCGTCGCCACCGGACTGCTGGCAGGTTTGGTCGCGGCAGGACATCCCGCCTACGTTCCCTTGGGGTTGGCCATCGTGGCGACCCTAAAGGCGCGGGCACGGATTGTCGGCCTAGTCGGCTTCGCCGTCGGCTGCTTGGCGACGCTGGCTCCGGCGCCGGTGGGGGGTGGATGGGGAAGGGCACTGGAGACGGTTGTTTGGTCACCGGATAGGACAGTCATCTACGCGATGCTGGAGTTTGCCCTGGGAAGAAACTCGGGAGTCCTCGTCTACTTCGTTCCGGTGGTTCTGCTGATTGCATTGCACCGCTTCCGTGGGTGGGGGCGTCTCATTCTCGGGGGCGCGGTCGCCGCTTGCCTCTTGGTGACCCTGTTCTGGCCTTTCGACTGGAACAGCGGCGGGGCTTTGCCCGGCAACGGATGGTTCCTACCCCTCTACGCGGCGCTGCTCCTGATACCGAGTCGACCGGCCAGAAGTTGGGAGCTGGTTGCCGCGGCCTTGGTCGGTGCTCTGTTTCTGTTGCCGTATTGGTGGGGGTTGCTGCCGGGCGTGAACCGCTACGACCCGCGTATACCTTCGGCGGTGCATCATGTCTTGCCGACCGAGACCCTGCCGCGCGGCGTTGCGGGTCCTCGAACCGTCGCCGGCGCCATGCAGGTTTGGTCACCGGACATGAACGTCGACCGAGGTGCATTCGTTGCCTACGGCCGCCGTTGGCAGACGCTGGTGGTGTCGTCACCCACCGCAGTTGAACAACTTTGGCTGGACTGCGGCGGTCAGGCGGGGGTCGAGATCGACCTGCGCGGCGCGAAAGGCGGCGAAACGCTCTTCCGCGCCGACGGGGGAGTGGCGTTCGCGGTCGATCTGGGTGCGGGGCGCAGGCAGAGAATGGCTCATCACGATCAGCCGGCCCATGTCTACATCGTTCGTTTTCGATTACCCTTGGCGCCGCGCGCCGAGATCCGCATTTGGACTCGCGACAAAATCTAGATTCAGACCATCGACATGACCACGTCCTCAACACCTCATTCCTGGATTCAGGAAGTCCGCACTCGGCTCGAACGGCCGCATCCGAAACGCTTGCCGCCCAGCGAGGACCGCCAGGCGGCCGTGCTGGTGCCGCTGTATGTCGACAGTGGTGAGCTATGGACCGTGCTTACGCGCAAGAGTGAAGAGCTGCGCAACCATCGCGGCCAGGTCGCCTTTCCCGGAGGCTCGCTCGAGCCAGGCGAGGATCTATGGCAGGCGGCTGTGCGCGAAGCGGAAGAGGAAGTGGCGCTCGACTCCAAGACGGTTCTGCCATTGGGGATGCTGGACGAGCTTCCTAGTATCAGTGGATTCCGCGTCGTGCCGTGCGTGGGGGCGGTCCCTTTTCCACTCGATCTGCAGGCCGATCGGAGCGAAGTCGACGAGGTTTTCTCGGTGCCGCTCTCAGCCTGCGCCGATCCGCAGTGGGTGGAGGAGCGCCAGGTGACCGTCAACGGTCGCGATCGTTGGGTGCGGGTGTACCACGTCGGGCGCCATCAGATTTGGGGCCTCACGGCGCGGGTGATTGAGAATCTGCTGGAGCGTCTGGGCCTGGTTGTGCCGACGGAAATCTCGGTTAACTGACAGCACCGAGCCGTTGCATATACTCCAAGCCACGGTAATTGCTGGGCTACTAGATTGGTTGGGCTATCAAGGGCGAAAACATGAGCATCGATCGAATCAGTCAACTTCTCGGAGACGAAGCGGATTCGCTTCTCAACTACACCGCTACCGGCATTGACAAGGAAGACCTCCATCTTCCCGGACCGGGGCATCTTGACGAGGTTTTCGGGGTGTCCGACCGCACGCCGCAGACTTTGGTCAGCCTCAATCGTTTGCTGGGCAGCGGTCGGCTGGCCGATACGGGCTTCGTTTCGATCCTGCCGGTCGATCAGGGAATCGAGCATTCGGCCGCGGCCTCATTTGCCCCCAACCCGGCCTACTTCGATCCGGAGAACATCGTGCGCTTGGCGATCGAGGGCGGCTGCAACGGCGTCGCCTCCACCCTTGGCGTGCTGGGCTCCATGTCGCGCAAGTACGCGCACAAGCTTCCTTTCATCGTCAAGATCAACCACAACCAACTGTTGACCCCGGGTGGGGCCTATCAGCAAGTGCTCTACTCGCAAGTCGAACAGGCCTGGGACCTGGGCGCCGCCGCCGTCGGCGCGACGATCTACTTCGGTGCCGACAACACCAACGAAATGCTGGTCGAAATCGCCGAGTGCTTCTACCGCGCCCACGAATTGGGCATGGCGACTATCTTGTGGTGCTACCTTCGCAATTCCGACTTCAATCAGAACGGCGTGGACTACCACGATTCCGCCGATCTGACCGGACAAGCCAACCATCTCGGGGTCACCATTGAGGCCGACATCGTCAAGCAGAAACAGGCGACCAAGAACAACGGCTATACCGCGCTCGGGTTCGGCAAGACCCATCCGCTGGTCTACGACCAGCTCACCACTGACCACCCGATCGAGTTGGTGCGCTGGCAGGTCGCCAACTGCTACATGGGGCGCATCGGCCTCATCAATTCAGGCGGTTCGTCGGGTGGAGAGAGCGATCTGGCTCAGGCGGTGCGGACGGCGGTTATCAACAAACGCGCCGGGGGCATGGGCCTGATCTCTGGCCGCAAAGCGTTTCAGCGGCCGATGTCCGAGGGGGTGGAACTGCTCAACGCGATTCAGGATGTCTACCTGAATGCTGATGTGACGATTGCCTAGCTAGTGACGAGTGACGGGTGACAGAGTGACTAGCAGCTAATTGTCAGCTGCCTAGCACTAGCCACTAACCACTACTGCCTACATCCAGCGAAAGAACGCCGCCAATTTGTCCCGCTGCGCCCGCGCATCTTGCTCTCCGATCTCAATCAGTCGCCGCAGATAGTCGGGTTGGAACATCACCAAGGAGATTGAGTCGGGGCTGGAGGTGCGGCGAGTGCCCCAACCTCGACTCATGAAGCGGAAGGTCTTGGGCAGCTTGGGTTCGTACTCAGCGGCCAACTTACCGAGGTCTTGCGATGGGCGCAGGACGCGGATATCGAGCATCTCCATGCCGTCGCGCTCCTCTGGCGGCAGCTTGACCAAAAGCTGATTGATCTTGCGCGCTCGTTCCAGGTCCTGATCGAGGAGGTCGAGGAACACCGAGTTGGCGAGGTTGCCGAGGATCTGTGCTGGCGGAGGGTAGCCTTCGACCACCGGTTGGTCGGCTTCTTCAATGGTGCGCGGATAGCGGGTCGAAATGGCCAGGATGCGCTTGGCACCGAGGTGGAGCGCAGGTGAGAGGGGAGCGGTGAGGCGGACGCCACCGTCGCCGTACCAAGAGTTGTCGATGCGTACCGCCGGGAAAAACAGGGGAATCGCCGCGGAAGCCATCAGGTGCTCGATGGTGATCTCGGTCTGGCGGCTGCGTCGGTAAGGACGTTCCCAGTCTTCGAGGTCCGATCCTTGGATCCAAGTGACCGTCTGACCGGTGGAGTAATTGAGGGTCGTCAGCGCCAGCGCTTTGAGGCGATCCTCGGCGATGTTGGTCTGAATGCCGGAGACGGCGCCGTCGCCGTCCGAGTCGAGGGCGCGGCTCAAGAACTCCCTCAAAGGCTGCGTATCCACAAAGCCTCTGGGCTGCGGCGCGACGCGCGCGCCTCCCGAAACCAGGTTCACCAACCACCGAAAGCTGGCGCCCAGCAACGCCCGTGGCGAGGTGCGAAATACGTCTTTGGCTTCGAGGTCCCACCACAACCGAGTGAGTCCTTCCGCGGCGTCCTCAATCGGGCCCGGATGATTGGCGAGGTAGACGGCATTGATGGCGCCTGCCGAAACCCCGGTAATGATCGAAAACTGCGCCTCGGGAACAATTTTGGCGAGACAGCGCAAAAAACCGACCTGGTAGGCCGCGCGCGCGCCTCCGCCGGTCAAGACGATGGCAATGCCGTTGTCCGCGGGCTCCGTCATGGTGGTGATTGTACGAGAGGTTTGGAAGGTTGGGGTGCAAGGCGGAGAAAGGCTGCTGTCTGCGCCGCGAACGGCTAGACTTCATCGGCCATGGCAGTCGAAGGACCCTCACCGCCGGATCAACGCCAGCTAGGCGACCTCACTCTCACGCGGGTCAGCGACGGCGAGTTTCGCCTCGATGGCGGTGCCATGTTCGGGGTTGTTCCCAAGGTTCTTTGGCAAAAACATCAGCCCGCCGACGACAAGAACCGCATCTTGATGCAAACTAACTCACTGCTCGTCGAGTCGGGTGATGAACTGGTCCTCATCGACACCGGAATCGGGCGCAAGCACTCCGATAAATTCCTTGAGATTCACACCGTGGACGCCGACGGTCCGACCCTGCTGGATGCGATCGAGGCTGCCGGCTACGAACTGGGCGACATCACTCACGTTGTCTTGAGCCACTTGCACTTTGACCATTGCGGCTGGAACGCCGTGGAAAAAGGCGGAAAGTTTGTGCCCACATTTCCCAAAGCTCGTTACTGGTTCGCCCGAGGTGAGATCGAGCACGCTCGCAATCCCATCGATCGTGATCGAGCGAGCTATCTACCGGTCAATTGGGAGCCGATCTTCGAGGCGGGAGTCGCCGAACTTTTCGAAGACCGCGTCGAGGTGATCTCGGGAGTTGAAGCGGTGAAGGCACCGGGCCACAACGCCGACATGTGTGTGGTCACGCTGGACGGTGGAGAAGACCAACGTGGGGCTTTTCTGGCTGACTTGATCCCGACCCGCGCCCACATTCCCTATCCCTGGATCATGGGCTACGATCTCTATCCGGTCACGACGCTGGAAACCAAGAAAGAGTGGGTGCCAAAACTGGCGGCTGAAGGCTGGCTGTGTTTCTTCGAACACGACGCCTACCAACCGTGGGGCCGCATCGTTGAAGTCAAACCAGGGCGGTACGCAGCGGTGGAGATTGACTCATGAACGGTTCGGACAACCACAAAGATCTCATCGTCATCGGCAGTGGCCCAGGCGGTTACGTTGCGGCGATTCGCGCCGCGCAGCTCGGCATGCGGGTGGCGGTGGTCGAGAAAGATCCGAAGTTCGGTGGAACCTGTCTGCATCGCGGTTGCATCCCAACCAAGGCGTTGCTACACACCGCCGATGTGTTGGAACAAACGCGCCATGCATCCAAATTCGGCGTTGATGTCGCCGCCGCCGAACTCAATTTCGCCAACGCGCAGAGTTATAAGGCCCGGGTCGTTGACAAGAACGCCAAAGGCATCGAGTTCCTGTTTCGCAAGAACGGCGTCATTGGCATCCGCGGCCGGGGTCGCCTGATCGGTGCCAATGAGATCGAAGTGGAGGGGCCGGACGGTCAGTCCCGCTACCGGGCCAAGAACATCTTGCTGGCGACCGGCTCGGTACCCCGCGCGGTGCCGTTTGCTCCAGTCGACGGCGAGCGAGTCGTCAACTCGGACCACATTCTCCAGCTCGATCAAGTTCCAGCGACGTTGGCGGTTCTGGGCGCCGGCGCCGTTGGGGTTGAGTTCGCTTCGATCTACAACTCCTTCGGCAGCGCAGTCACTTTGATTGAACTCGAAGATCGCCTGCTGCCGATCGAGGATGCCGAGCTGTCCAAAGAGCTCGAGAAGGCCTTTCGCCGGCGCAAAATTCGATCTTTGACGGGATCCAAGCTGGAGTCCGTTTTCAGGACGCCGTCCGGCGTTTCGCTGACCGTTGACAACGGCGACCGCTCCGACACCATTGAGGTCGAGAAATTGCTCGTCGCCGTCGGCCGCGCGCCGGTGACCGATGACTTGGGGCTCGAGGAGTTGGGTATTCAGCTCGATCGAGGATTTGTGCTGGTGGACGAGATGATGCGCACGTCGGTGCACGGTGTCTACGCCATTGGTGACATCGTGCCAACGCCCCAACTCGCCCATGTCGCATCAGCGGAGGGCATTCTCGCCGTCGAGCACATGGCCGGCCACGAGGTCGAGGCGATCAACTACGACCATGTTCCATCCTGTACCTACTGCGATCCGGAAGTTGCTTCAGTCGGCCTGACCGAAGCCACTGCGGAGAAGCGCGGCTATGACGTCGAAGTTGGCAAGTTCCCGTTCTCAGCCCTTGGCAAGGCGGGAATCCTCGGCAAGACCATCGGCTTCGTCAAGGTGGTTCGAGAAACCCGCTACGACCAGGTTTTGGGGGTCCAAATAATCGGCCCCCATGCCACCGATCTCATTGCTGAAGCCGGCATCGCCCTGCGCACCGAGACGACCACCGAAGAAATCATCAAGACCATGCACGCCCACCCGACCCTCGCCGAAGGGATAGCCGAAGCAGCCCATGCGGCGTTGGGTGAGGCGATTCATTTTTAGAATTCACCACTGAATCACTTCTAAAGACTGGTCTCTAAGGAGACCTTTTTGGCGCGTCGCCTCAGACGTCGATAGCGAGGTTGTCACTCGCCTAAAAACAGATGGCAGTGTTTTCGATTGGTTGTCGTTATTAATAGATGTGTGGAGATGGTATCCGTTTCTCGACCTCGTCGAGTACCCCGCTAGAGGCCAAGGAGACCTTTTGCTGCGTGGACAGAGGGTCGCGGCATGATTTGGCGCAATCAGTTAAGGAAAGCTCATGAAGAAGTGTTGGATTTGGATTTCCGGTATCGCGTTGCTGACTGGGCCGGGGCTGTTTGGACAGGCTGACCAATACACCAAGACAGGCTTTTCAACCGAGCAGGCGTACCACATGGCGGATGTGGACGCGGTCAATATCTTCAACGGAAAGCTGACGGTGAGCATCCCCCTTGGCCAGCGATACAAAGTCAACGGCGCCCTTGAATACGGTCTCAATCTGACCTACACGGGCCCCGACTATTGGATCGGTGAGAGAGACAACTGCGTGTTCTCGGGTTCTTGTTTGGACCCATTGGACTACATCGGCGATCCAGCGCCGTATTTCAATGCTGGATTTGGCTGGGTTATCAACCCTGGATTGATTATGGAGGTCCCGGAAGGCCGCTACCTGACGAGCGTGTGGAGAGCGCACCAGAACCACAAGCGCTACTTGGCCCCAGACGGCTCTCAGCGTCTGTTCTACAACGGGCTCTACCATGGTGAGTCTCCGGCTAGCGGCACCTATACGCGCGACAATACCTATCTGAGGTTGAGAGGTCGGTCGGGCGGTGGTTACTTCATCGATTTTCCCAACGGGGAAACGCATGAATTCGGCAATAAGGTCACTTTGAAGACGGTCGACAACGATCCGGTGTATGACAAAGACGGAGGCGGTGTTGGATGCTGTACAACGGTGGCGGAAGCCTGGCGGGTAACCAAGATCACCGACAAATTCGGTAACTGGGTCAACTTCAGCTACAGCAACACCGTCTGGACGATCTCAGATAGCACGGGACGCAGTCACACGGTAAAGATGCGCTACGTCGAGAAGCTCAAGCCGTATACGTATACGCAGGGTCACATCGTTGACTACGTGGACATGGCCTCTGCCAACGGCACGACCCGCTACGACATCACTCACAAGACGACGGAGATCGTCGAAGGCTGCACTGGAAGCGACCACAACGATCCTGACAATAACCGTGCCCGAGAGCGATTCTTCGTCCAAGAAGTCACTGGCCTAACTCGCCCTGCCGGGGGCAACTACACCATGACGACCTCATTGGGCCTAGCCTGTGATCCCGTTGGGTTGACGTCGCTGCAGTTACCCACGCTAGGCAAGATCCAGTGGAGCTACGCCTGGCATGAGATGCCGGTCAACAACGAGGAGTCTTTGGCCAGAGAACAGTATCCCGACTATCCCTCAGTGGCGGTCAAAGGGGTGTCTGAGCGTGTTCTCTTCAACCCCAACGGCACGGAACACGGGCGATGGAAGTACGTGCGTGAGCTCTCCCCCGCGCCCACCGGCAATTCCTCAAAGCCCAAAGAAGTTCGGGTCCATGTTAGGCACCCCACGGGCCACTGTTCGAAGCACTTCTACGACGCGGATCCTGGTTGGGCGAGTTCTGGATCGGACGCAGGCTGGGCCTATGGCCTTCCCTTCTCCCAAAGCAAGGCGAAAAGCAACAACCGTTTCTTGTCGGTCGTGGAGTGGAGCAGCGCGACTAGTTCCGGTCTTTGTTCGGGTACCAAGCTACGTGAGAAATATGTGCGCTACGAGCATGATCCATTGCCCTCGTGGGCATATCCAACGGGGCAGGATCGATGGGGCTACACCGATCCGTGGATGCAAACCGATCTCCACAACACCAACCGTCGTTTGCAGTCGAGCCATACGGTGTACCTGGACGATGACGACAAGATCAAGGAGACGATTCACTCCAACTTTGACGGTTATGGCAACTACAAGCAGACGGTTACCCGGAGTACGTTCAAGGGGTCGTCGACCTCGTCCGACCAGCGAACGGTCTTCACCGATTATGACGCGAACAGGTCGCCCTGGCTTTTAGGTTTGTTTAAGTCGGTGACAGTGACGGATGCAAATGCCTACGGAACCAACAACCACAAGACGACGTTCTCGTTCAACCGGACCAACGGCTTTCTCAAATCCCGCAGAACCTATTACAACGGCACGGCGACGAATTCAAAAGACCAGATAGTCACCTTCACCAATGACGGTAAAGGCAATGTCAGTCAGGAAGCCTGGGGCTGCGGAGGAAGTTGCTCGCAGAGCTACACAATCAACCACGAGTATTCCAAGGGAAGTCTAAGCCGTTCGCTCTATTCCGGAACCGGTTTCAATACCTACCGTGCCGACATCAATGCTGCTACGGGCCTTCCGACGAAGACCTACGATGTCTCAGGACTTTCCACCACGTACACCTACGATGCATTAGGGAGGCTTACCAAGGCGCAAGAGGAGCAAGGAGCGCGCCATACCTACAAGTGGACGAAAGCCTCAGGAAACACTCCCGCCAAGCTTCTGATCACTCACCGAAGCAACGGCGGCTCGGTGGACTACTACGCCGAGGAGTACCACTACGACGGTTTCGGGCGCCTGATCAAAGAACGCCGCGAGATGCCCGACGGCTGGGAGGATCGCAATACCAAGTACAACGCTCGAGGACGGAAGACATCGGTTTCCGAATGGGGGTCGACGAAGAAGACCGTATTCCAGGATTTCGATGCCTTTGGCCGTCCCGGAGAAATCGTTCACCCCGATGGCAAGAAGACGATCCTGAACTATAAAGGTGACAGCTACGTCAATCGCCAGTACAAGATTGCGACATCTTCGAATAGCGAAGAGACTTTGGGTGTTAAGGAGTACTACGACCATCGGGGCCGGCTCTGGAAGTTGGGCGAGAAATCCAAGCCAGGCAACGAAGAGTTGGAAACGGTCTACACCTACGATATTGGTGGCAGGCTGGCCAAAGTGAGCATGGGCAGTCAAGTGCGCGAGTTCGACTACGACGGGCGTGGGTTCTTGGAGGGCGAGAAGCACCCGGAAAAGAAAGGCAATTGGGTGGTCTATTCAGAGCATGATGCGAGAGGCCACGCTCATCGTAAGCAAGATGGTCCGCATGACCTCAATTTCAAGTATGACGCGGCCGAGCGGCTCACCTGGGTTGGAGATCGAAGTAAGGGCCGTCCGATCAAGGAGTTTTTCTACGATCAGACGACGACCTACAAAGCCAAGGGCAAACTCCACAAATCCATCCGCCACAATTACGTCACCCTGCCGTGGAACACCACCGAGCAAGACATCTCAGTCACCAACTACTTCACCTACGACGGCACACAAGGGCGAGTATCGAAGAAGAAGACCGATGTCGCCCGATCGGGCGCCGGATGGGTCTCGACCTATACCTACGACGATTTGGGGTTGGTCAAGAATCTGACCTATCCCTTCTGCGCCAACGACGGCAGTAACCCCTGCGACGGCGAGGAGCCGAGTCGATACCTCAATCACAACTACCAAGAAGGACTCCTGTTTGAGATCACAGGTCTGATCGACAGCATCAGCTACCACCCGAATGGGATGTGGAAGGAGATCCGTCACACCAACGGCACGGTCGATACACAGACCATCAACAACGCCATGCGGCGCCCCTCCAAGATCATCAGCAAGAAGGGGTCGACAGCGTTCTTTGATACCGGCACTTACAGCTACGATGGAGCGGGGAACATCAGCCAGATTGGATCTCAGCAGGACTTCACCTACGACGCAGTATCGCGGCTCAAGATGGGGCAAGTGGTTTCCGGAGGTCAGACCTACACCGAAACCCTCAAGTACGACGAATACGGCAACATCACCGAACACAAGTTCTCTTTTCCTGGCGGCTCTAGCGAGACTTTGGACATCAACGTCAACGCCACCAACAACCGGATTATCGATATCGGAGGCCAAGGTGCCACTTACGACGGCGCAGGGAATCTCCTGGCGTTTTCGGGCAACGCCTACGCCTATGATCCGGTCAACATGCCGTGGCAGTACAACGGCGGCAAAGAGGTCTATCTCTACGATGCCGACGACGAGCGCGTAGGCACTATAGCGTCCGACGATGGCACCGCGACCAACCGCGTTGAGACGTTTTCGGCTCGAGGGCTCGACGGAAAAGTCTTGCGTCAGTTTGTGCACCAAGGGCCGAACCCCTTCGTCCTCTCCTGGAAGAGAGACAACTTCTTCCGGGATGGACAGCCGGTCGCGACAGCGAGTCTTGAATGGGTGGATCCCCTGCCCGTGGCTTGCATCACTTCACCGGCAAACGGAGCTGCGCTTCTGGTTGGCGACAACGTCACCTTTGATGCCAGTTGCTCGAGCGACCCGGATAATGACTCGCTCACCTACGAATGGGACTTCGATGACGGGGCGACGGCTACGGGAGTCACCGCAAACCACACGTTTGCTGCGGGCTCGTACACGGTCGTCTTGACGGTCAGCGATGCTACCTCGTCCATCTCAACGCAGATCTCGATCAGTATCGGCCACCCGCCGACACTCGATCAAACACTGACCACAGTAAGTGCGGTAATCGGAGATACAGCCACCTTTGTCTGTGACGTGTCGGGTACCGGGCCGTTCACCTACTCATGGTTCAAGGACGGAGCTGCTTTGAGTGACGGAGGCAACATCTCCGGAGCTGCGACCAACACGCTGACCATCACCAACGTGCAGGAGACCGACATCGGCGAATACTCCTGTCAAGCAACCAGTGATTTCGGCCAGGTCCAGTCTGCACCGGCCCGACTGTGGGTGTCCAGATTGAGCCTTATTAAGAAGGCGATCTTGATTCTGAAAACTGTCGACTAGGAGAAAAGGAGTATGTCGATGAACGATCTGTTGAATGCGATCGAACAACTGCGGAGCAATATTGGCAAATTTGGACGTCATTGGACGGCTGTCGCGACCGTTGCGTTGCTTGCAGGGATCACGGTGATCCCCGGCGATCTGCACGCCGCTGGCCGAGCGAGGTTCTGGGTGGATTTTGAGGACGTCAAGCTCGTACAAGTGGTCTACACCGGCAGCGCAACTCGAATCCTTCAACTGGTTGCTCGATCAAGCGATCCGGCGACGACCACCTCGGTGATTTGGCCGGCCGATGCCAGCATTCCCTTTCCGGCTACCCTGAAGAACTTGAATCTTCGATTTATTGGCAGCCAGAACGACCCCGACGAAAGCCAGCGAGTGATCGATGTCTGCATGCGGACCGCTCAGCTCGCTCAAGCGGACCCTGCTCGTTACAAGCTGCGCATCAACGTCGACATTCAGGACGCCGACGACTTCTTTTCAGTTTCAGCAACGAGCTATCAGGTTGACATTAAGGGGTCGTACACCCTCACGTGCGGCCTGGAGGCTGCTTAGCTGCAGGCACCGCCGTCTTAGAACACTTGGAAATCCGCAAAGCACAACGAACATGAGGAGGAACGACCTATGATCGCGAAGATAAAAGAACACTTATTGACCCAACCGCAGACCTCGTCGGTCAGACTGCGCGCCGCAGCACTGGCCGTATTCGCTTTGCTTTTCTGCCTAGTTGCGCTTCCAGGCTACGCGCAAACGAGTGCTGGAACCGGAAAATTTTCCGCGAAATTTACGGAGTTGAACTCCGTACGCACCATCTATACCGATACTACGACTCGGTTGCTCATCCTCAGTACTCCTTCCGACGCTCACGCTTCGACGGTAAGTATTAACTGGCCCTCTGGTGCAGATACGCCAATCCCGCCGACCATGAATCGGTTGCAAATTCGGTTCAATGCCTCCAACGATGCAGACGAGAGTCATCGCTTTGTTGACCTTTGCACGCGATACGCTTTACTGACTCAGGCCGATCCAGCTAAATACAACTTAAACATAACGATAACCGTAGACGACGCCAACGAGTTTGACCAGTTGAGCACGCATTCCTATCGAATTGATATCGATGGCGCCTATACGGTTGACTGCGACCTTCAATCGGTGTCGTGAGGCGAGCGGGCGAACGACAAAAACGCAAATTTGAAATGGCCTAACAACTCCGAGGCGATCGCAAAAGCGAACTCAGCAACCTGCGATGAGGAAACGATGAAGAAAATAACCCCGATAAGAAGTCGCCACCTATCGACTGTTCTAGTCGCCGTCCTGGCCGTTCTTGCCATCGCAGCGCCGCCGACGCACGCGGCTCCGGAGCAGCAGGAGGTCGTGTACCACCTCCACAACGATCATCTGGGCTCGGTGCGTCGCATCACCGATGCCGATGGCAATGTCGTGGAGTCGCGCGATTACTTGCCCTTTGGGCGCCAAGTAGCCCTCGATCCCGATGGAGATCCGGAGACGACTCTTAGTTTCACCGGCCATGAGCGCGACGACCACGGCGCTGGCGCGATCGATGACTGGGACTACATGCATGCCCGCTACTACAGCCCGTGGTTGGGGAGGTTTGGGAGTGTAGATCCTGTACTGGGGCGCCCGGAGCGACCTCAGTCATGGAATCGCTATTCGTACGCTGGTAACAGGCCCGTTCTGTATGTCGATCCAGACGGGCGAATAGATGTCCTGTTCATCAGGATTTCTGAGGAGGCCAAGCAACTGATCGACGAAGCAAGCGAACATCTCGGAAACTCTTTTGATGGTGGCATCGGGCCGGCGGCTAGTTTAGGAGGGGAAACTCAGCTCGGGCCGGTCAAACTGCAGGCTAAGGTAGGTGGCAAAATCAAAGTCGACGGCGATGGCAACGTCGACGCCGAGGTCAGGTCTGCTGTTGGAGCTACAGTGGCGGGTAAAGGTTCGTTGCTAGCAAGCGGCACAATCTCCCAGCCGATACTCGTTGACGGCCAACCTGCTCGTACTGGACCATCGGTGGATGGTGGAATTACGACTAGAGTAGGGAGCACAAAGATGTCAGCAACGAAAGTGAGCGCGTCGGTGAAACTAGGGGTTGTCAAAGTGAGTGGAGGTTTCGATTTTGGCGAGTTCGCACTGACTATCGGAAAGACGGCTATGGCCGCAGCTCAGGTACTTCGTGACAACGCTGATATTCTCGACCTTGAATTTCCGAGCCTTCCATGAGTGCCAATTTAGAAGAGGGCAAGTATCTAACGCATGCGACATTTGCGGTCGCCTTGCTAGGCGGTCTTGGATGGGGTGCTATGGCATATTTGGACCGATGGCCTTCCGTACTGGTTCCGGTATTTGGGCCGTTGGTCCTGTTAGGCATCTTTGGATCATGGGTTGCCTCGATCATCACTTGGGCGCGTATTCCAAAGACTGGCTTCTTGCATTGGTTGGTTTTACCAGTACTAGTCGCATTTGGCGGCTTTGTCGGCTGGCTCTATATACTGATGAGAGTTCGAAAAGTGAATCATTGGCCCGTTCTCCGCAGCCCTAATGACGCTATGGAATCAACAATAGATGTTGGTGAGCCAATTGAGCCCACACGGTAGGCTTACCATCCTTGATGCTTGGAGCACGAGCTGACCAAGCATTTGCTGAGAAACCCCCCAATGGCCGAGATAGCAAAAGAAGTTGGTATGCCTGATGGGGCATTTCCTAAGTCGGATGCCGTGTATAAGCCAGGGTACCGTGGCCGTAGAGTTCCTGTGTAGCGGCCCCGGCCTATCCGGCGATCTTCCTGTTTGGTATTGCGAAGTGAGGGGAACTCCCCCCTAACACTTCGCGAAGTCCGCAACTGTTTTAATTCAACTAGTTGTCTGACTGATTCATTGTCTTTTGTATGTACAGATTTATAAGTATCTGAAAAATAACAACTTATTCGGATAACTCACGCAACCCTAAGCGTGAAAACTCCGTAGGCCGAAGTAGATCTCGGAAACAGCGGGCAGCGCCGCCGAGGTTTCGAGATCGAAACTTCGGTGACGAAACTCTTTTACGCGACGCTCATTGGTATCCGGTTGGCTCTGCCAGCGGTAGACGAAGAGGGCGCGGTGCGGTTGACGACCACCCAGCCGGCGGCCACGGAGTTGGCCTCGGTCGTCGACGACCTCAGTCAAGGTACCTTGCCTTCTGATGCTGCTCCGCTTCCTGGCCAGGTGGCGGTGTTGCCTGGCACCGGTGCGGCTCAGTTGTACTTGAAGGCCTTGGTGGAGCAGAATCGAGATCGCCTCGCCTGCATCCTTGACGCATCACTCGACGGAGACGGACGGATCTTGCATGGGGTTGAAGCCGGCGGCTACATCGGGGGTACTGCTTCGACCATCATGGTTCATGACGGGATGGGGCATACCTTGCCGACTATGCGCGGACCGTTTCGTGGGCCACACATCCACGTTTGGCCGCCGCCCCAGGACGCCTTGGCGTGGGTGCACACTCACGACCCCAAAAGCGGCGTTCAGCCCAGCCGCAACGACATCGACGCGGCTGCCCAAATGCGCGCTGCCCACGGTGTCAATCTGCCGTTCATCGTCGTTACCAAGATCAGCGTCACCGCCTACTGGCACGGTCAGACCTGGCAGTGGATCTCGCTCGCTGGCAAAGACTGGGCCGACGGGACAGATCGGGCTTCGTGCGCCCGTGTCTACCGCCAGTCGTAGGCCGCTACTCGGCCTATCCTACTCGCCCGTCTCCAATTCCACCCCGAGGCCGTCGGCGATGCGGTTGACATAGGCGTAGTAGGCGACGACTTCGGCGATATGAAGGATGTCGCGATCGCTAAAGCCGACCTTGCGCAGTTCTTCGACATCGGCTCGGCGGATGGCCGAAGGCTCGGATGTCAGCCGCACCGCATAGCGGAGCATGGTGGACCTTGCCGTCGACAGCGGTGCGGTGCGCCAGTTCTGTTCGATCTGAGCCAGCAACTTGTCGTCCTTAAGGAGCCGCCGCAGACCGCGGCGGTGGTGGACCATTCAGTAGTGGCAATCGTTGGTTTGGCTGACCACAAACGCCAGCAGCTCTCGTTCGACTTTGCGCAGGGTTGGTGTGCCCGCCATCACCGCTTGGTAGAGGTCGAGATGGGCCGCCATTCCGTTGGAGTGGAGAGAACGAACGGCGAGGATGTTGTCAACTTTTCCAGTTTGCGGGTCGACGCAACGGCGATACAGATCTTTGAGGGTGTCGTCGGATTGGTGGGGCGGAGTTTGTTCTATCCAGGACATCGGTGCCTCCGTAAACGGGTAATTGTGCAACGCAACGCCGGCCCGTGATAGCGAGAATTGCTTGTCGCTGTCGATTCGACTATGGTCCAAGGGATATCGCGGTATGTTGCCGCAGACCCCAAAACGCCGGATTTCGGAGGCCGAAATGTTCAACAAGCAAGATTCTCAAAGGACAGAACCAACCCCCTCAACACCAGTGGCGGAATCGAGAAACCCAAGCCCGGTGGTGCAGTCGTCGGTCAACCGTATTCTCAAGGGCAGTCGTCTCTCGGGGAACGTGCAAATCGACTGCGACATGGAACTCAGCGGCGAGGTCGAAGGCAATATCACCTCAGAAACCAATTCCAACATCGTGATTAAAGGGCTTTGCAAGGGAGGTATCGCCACCAAAGAGGGAAGCGTCAAGGTCGAGGGAGAACTGCGCGGCGGCGATATCGTCGCCGGCCAAGATGTTGCCATTACCGGGAAGTTTGCCGGTGGCAAGGTCAGCGCTCTGGGCAAGATCTTGGTTAACGGAGAGTTCAACGGCGTTCTCGAAGCCAAAGAGATCGAAGTCGGCCCAAGTGCTAAGGGTGCCGGAAGATTGCTCTATCGCGACTCGATTTCGGTTGCCAAAGGAGCCCAGTTGGAAGGTGAGATCGCCCGCGTCGTGCAAGAGAAGCCAGCCAAACAACCGACTCAGAAACTGGCCAGTAAGGCGTCCGGCAAGGTGGCCGGTGCCGTGGCGAAGCCAGCTACAGAAGTGCGGCAGAAGAGTCTCGTGGACAGCTCCGCAAAAACGGGAGACAAAGTAGCTGAGAAGGTCGTGTCGATGGCCGGCGGTGAGTCCGACCGCAGCAAGGCCGCAGGTTCGACTACCTAAAGGGGCCGGTTCGACAAAGGGGCTGGTTCGACAAAGGGGCTGATTCGACAAAAGGGGCTGGTTCGACGATCTATAAGTAGGCCTTGGCGGATAGGGCGGTAGCCCCTGTCGCTCAGCGAAATTCCGGCGCTCTGCGTCGTGCTAGCCTTACCCCCTGCGACTTCGCACCCGCGGAGCGAATTTGGGTGCACACTGGAGAAATCTGACGATGGCAATTGAAGTGGTGATGCCACAAATGGGGGAATCGGTCGCCGAAGGCACGATTACCAAGTGGCTGGTTTCGGTAGGTGAGCGCGTCGAGCGCGACCAACCGCTGTTTGAGATTTCGACCGACAAGGTCGACGCGGAGATTCCTAGTCCCGGAGACGGAGTCTTGCTCGAGATTCGCCAGCAGGAGGGCGCGACGGTTGCCGTTGACGAGGTGGTGGCGATGCTGGGCGAAGCGGGAGAACAGATCGCTGCAGCTCCGCCCATGGCGAGCGAACCCGTACCTCAAGAAGTGCCGGAAGAACCCCCAATCGCTGCCCCAGCGCCCGAGCCGCAACTCCCTGAGCCGGAACTCCCTGAGCCGGAACCGGTTGCCGCTGCCACACCGACCTCGTTGCCGACGGACTCCGCACCAAGCGATCCCGAAGTCGAACGGATTCGAACCCACTCTTCTCCAGTGGTTCGCAAAATGGCCGCGGAACACGGGCTGGACATCTCCCAAATTCCGGGTACCGGCATCCACGGCCGAGTCACCAAAGCGGATGTAGAGAACTACCTGAGTGCGAGTGGTGGAGAGCCGCAGCCAGCTCCAGCTTCTGAATCTGTGGCGCCCCAACTCTCGAAGCCAGAGGTCCCGAAGCCAGAGCCCCCGAAGCCAGAGCCCCCGAAACCGGAGCCCGCAGAACCGGCAGCGGTGGAACCCGCCGCGCCTACGGTAGAGGCGGCGCCAGAACCTCCGGCCGCACCTACCGACCTGCCAGCCAAGCGGCAGGTACCGGCACCCAGCACCCGTTCGGCGGGGGACTTTTTCGTCGCTCCCTACGGGCCCAACGACAACGTCGACATCGAACCGATGTCCAAGATTCGGCAGATCACTGCCGCGCACATGTCGTACTCCAAAGCGACCTCGGCGCACGTTACGACGGTCTTCCATGTCGACATGTCGCGCGTCGCCCGCATTCGCAAGCTCGCCAAGGAAAAGTTTGAAGCCGCGCAGGGCACCAAGCTGACCTACATGCCGTTCATCTTTCGCGCCGTCGCCAATGCCCTCAAAACGCACCGCAAGATCAATTCGGCGATCGATGGAAACAACATTGTTTTCAAGCGTGACATCAATCTCGGCATGGCCGTCGCTCTCGACTGGGGGTTGATCGTTCCGGTGATCAAGGACGCCGATCAGTTGTCGCTCATCGGCCTCGCCAAGCAGGCGAACGACCTGGCAGATCGGGCCCGAAACAAGAAATTGTCGCCCGATGAAGTCCAGGGCGGCACCTTTACGATCACCAACCCCGGTGTTTTCGGCAGTCTCTTCGGCACGCCGATCATCAACCAGCCACAGGTCGCGATCCTTGGTCTGGGAGCGATCGAGAAGCGCCCGGTGGTGGTCACCGATGCCGAAGGCAACGACAACTTGGCGATCAAGACCATGTGCTACATGGCGATTACCTACGATCATCGTTTGGTGGACGGCGCCGACGCCGACCACTTTATGAACGACATTCGCCACACGCTGTCAACGGACAACTGGAGCGAGCTCGATCCCTACGTCTAGTAACCCTGTGCCCGAGGAAGCCCAGGCCAGGTCGACACACTGGCAGTATCTCGGGACCGTCCCCTATCTACCGTCGGTGAAATTGCAAGAGGAGCTGCGCGAGCAGCTCGAAGAAGGCGGCTCGGAGTGGCTTTTGCTGTTGCAACACCACCCTGTCTACACCTTGGGTCGCAGCGCGGACTCCGGCGATGTCGTTGGATCGGTCGACTGGCTAAGGGAGCGCGGAATCGAAGTCCATAAAACAGACCGCGGCGGCCAGGTGACCTACCATGGTCCCGGCCAGCTCGTCGGCTACCCGATTCTGGATCTCAATCAAGAGCGCGACTTGCGGCGCTACGTGCGCCGACTCCAGCAACTGCTGGTGGACGTTTTAAACCGGGTGGGCATCCAAGCACATGCGCGCCACGAGCAAGCCGAAATCGGCGTTTGGGTGGAAGAGCGCAAAATCGCCTCGATCGGAGTCCATTTGAGCCGCTGGAGGACCACCCACGGTTTTGCGCTCAATGTGGCGACCGACCTGTCGCACTTTTCCGGCATTGTCGCTTGTGGTCTGCCGGACGTTCGCATGACGTCGATCGAAGCGGAACTCGGAACCGCGCCTCCGGTCGAGGACATTGCTGGGATCGTCGCCGCCTGCTTCGGCCCGGTGTTTGGGCGTACCATGATGCCGGCTGCAGTGCCGGCGCTCCCGGCTTTGTCCAGCGCGTCTCGATGACCTAGCGCCGGCTCTTGGCCCGCTCGACGCTGACGACACGAAACTCCTTGCCCACCAGAGCGGCCTGTGCCGCGACGGTGTCTCCGAGACGGTGTCCGAGGCGGATGTGTCCGGCGCTCGGCGGCACCTCGTCCCAGGTGGGATCGACTTCAATCCACTCGCCGTCCAACACCACTTCTGCCCACGCATGACCTCCGAACGATTGGTTTGGGTGTTCGGTGTAGAGCAGTCCGGTGACTTCCCGCGCCGGAATGTCGAGAGCTCGGGCTAGAGTGATGAAGAGCAACGCGTGCTCGGTGCAGTCGCCTCTCGGGTCTTCTAGAAGATCGGTGAGCGAAAGCGGCTCGGCGGTATAGGAGTCGACGATGTAGCCGGCAACGAACTCGCTCAGTTTCCGAACCTGCTCCCGCGTCGATCGAGCGCCCTTGACGACCTCGGCAGCGAGCTCTTGCACTGCGTCCAGTTCGGCGGGATAGGAGACGGTTGCCTCCAGAGCTTCCGCCACTTCTTGTTCATCGGCGGTGACGGAACGTTGCGGGACGGTATCCAAGATGAGTCTGCAGGCTCGGGTGCCACACACCCAGGACTGATTGCCACTCGAGGGTATCTGGAGGTCGGCCTCGGCGATGTCCGAATTCAGTTTAAGTTCCAACACCATCTTCTTCAGTGAGCCTGGATCACCGAGAGATTGGTCGACGCGAACGGCCTGCAGCAGGAACAGATCCGTCGACAGGTCGATCGCGGTCGCCACCTCTTTGGGCTCGAGCCGAATATCGAAGGCGCCCGCCAGTGTGCCATTGAGCAGGCGCCCGGATTCGGTGAGGCGCATGTTGCCGGAGATGCCGTAGTGGGCATCCGAGAAGCGGATGTCGACGTAGGGGATCGAAATGCCATCGACAAAAGTCTCTCGGTAGGCGACCAATTCCATTTCGTCCTGATTGGTCTTGAGGTCACCGATGACCAGCGAGTCGGTCTTCAGGGTCGTACCGGGTTGCGGCCTCGTCGACACCCAGATTTCGGCCGCCAAGGCGTCGTTGAGGGTGTGGCGGCGGATGTCGGTGGCGTGGGGCCGGCAGCCAACACCATCGCAGATTTCGGCCTGGTATCCGTCGTCAGTACGTTCCACGGTCACCGTCTTGGAATCGCCGCTCTGCTCGGTCATGGAGAAGGCATGAGTCAGCCGGAATGGCGGTGTGGGCTCGAACTTCAGGATTTCGACGATCTTGGTCGACCGTTCACCGCCTAGCACCATGGCACGGATCTCCACCTCGTCTCGCAGTTCGATGACCGATTCACCGTCCTGGTCGACCGGGCCGCGGGTACGGTGGAGGAAACCGATTTTTTGGCTCTGCATGTAGAGGCCATACCAATCTTCGGTTGCCTCCAGAAGGTTGTCGGGGATGTCGGTGCCGAAGGAATGGCTGACAGCCTTGGGGGCCGGAGCGGGGTCGCTTCCTAACGGGAGGGCCTCCGGAAGCGTCTCTAGATCAATGGATTGGCAGCCTGCGACCAACAGGACTGCAACGACGAAAGGGGATTGGAGATGGCTCCTGCGCGGCATGTCGCGGAGTCTACTGGCTCTGTCTCCCAAGAGATCTAGAGGTCATCTGCTGCCGGCTCTCTACAGCCGGTATTGGGAACGCTAAGATACCGGCGCCTGTCCAGCGATGGCCCTGCTTCTTCGGACTGGACACGACCCCGCTCTATGACCCACGACTTGGTTACCATCGGATCCAGCAAAGAACGTTCGGCAGCGGATGGTGCGGCTACTGTGCCGTCAGCGCTCGGTGAAAGGCCGAGTGAAAGGAAGCCCGATTGGTTGCGGATCCGGCTACAGACTCCCGAGCGGTACCACCAAGTACGCAAGCTGGTCGATCGGCTCAGCTTAAACACGGTGTGCGAGGAGGCGCGCTGTCCCAATATCTATGAGTGCTGGGGCGAGCACGGGACCGCCACCATGATGATCCTGGGGGATATTTGCACGCGGCGGTGTGGATTCTGCGCCGTGACTTCGGGGCGTCCCAATCCAGGAGTCGACGCCGAGGAACCGGAGCACGTCGCCGAAGCGGTCGAAGTCATGGGATTGCAACATGCGGTGATCACTTCGGTAGATCGCGACGACTTGCCCGACGGTGGCGCCCGTCATTTTGCCGATGTCATCGAAGCGATCCACCGCCGCACACCCGACTGCGCCGTCGAAGTTCTCACTCCCGACTTTCGCGGTGTCCCCGATGCACTCGACATCGTGCTGGCGGCACGGCCGGAGGTTTTTTCTCACAACATGGAGACGGTACCGCGACTCTATCGCGAGGCTCGGCCGGGCAGCCGCTACGATCGCTCGATCGAGCTTTTGCGGGAGGCGGCGGAGCGCCGCGATCGCGGAGACTACGCGGGGCGCGTCAAGACCGGAATCATGATTGGTCTGGGGGAGAAGGACGAGGAGATCTTCGCAACCATCTCCGACATTCGCAAAGCCGGGGTCGAAATCCTGACCGTAGGCCAGTACTTGCAACCCACCCGTCAGCATCTGCCGGTTGACCGCTGGGTGACGCCTGACGAGTTCGCGACCTTCCGCACCTTTGCTCTCGATTTGGGTTTCGTCCATTGCGAATCGGGTGCGTTGGTGCGTTCCAGCTATCACGCCCACGAGCACGTCGCCTAACCACTGTCTTGCCCAAAAAGGCCACTACGAGGTGCTGTTAAACTGGCACTACGCGGGCGCGCCAGCCTCGTTTCTATCGGCGGCGGCCCTGTTCAATGGCCCAGTTCAACGGCTCAGTTCAACGGCTCAGTTCAACGGCCCAGTTGATGGCCCAGTTCAATGGCCCAGTTCAATGGCTCAGTTCAACAATTGGAGTTCACCATGTCTGACCAGAAGATGAACGACCCGAATATCAAAGTTGTACCGCTCGATGACACGCATTTGGGCGGAATCGTCGCCCTCGACGAGAAGATCAGCGGCGCCTACCAACCCGACGTTTGGGAATCGCGGCTGAGCTACTACATGCGCCGCGATCCAGAAGCTTCGGTCGTCGCTGAGGCAGAGGGTCGCGTTCTCGGTTTCATGCTCGGCGAAGTTCGCTCGGGCGAATTCGGCCTCGAGGAACCCACGGGTTGGATCGAAGTGCTCGGCGTCGATCCGGACGCGCGCGGCCAGTCGATCGGCCGCCGCCTGGCCGACCGCGTCTTGAGCCATTTTCGCGACCGCGGTGCCAAGTCGGTCAAGACCCTAGTCGACACCGAGACCCAGGAAGGCATCGCCCAGTTTTTCGCAGCGCTGGGCTTCAGCAGTGGCAGCATCCAAGCTCTCGCCCGGCGCCTGGACATCGATGGAGATTCGCAAATTGATGGAGGCGGGCAAGCTGAAGGAGACGGGCAATGAACACCCGCACGACAACGTTGCCGTCCAAATACCACTCAGCGGTGGAGAAGTGGCGGCAGACCTACTTACCCGACTTCGACCTATTGATCGAGAACTGGGATCGATTCTTCCCCAAGGACCCGACCTTTGAGCTCTGCGCTTACCGCGAGCTGGGGATGTGCAGCGAGATCGAGTGTGGCGCCAAAAAGGGAGAGCCGAAGGCGACGCGCGCCGGGGAACTGGATGAAGATCAAGCCCGCCATCTGCTGGGAGCGATTCGCGCTCAGGCGTCGACCGAGTTCGGGTCGATTCAGCAGCACCAACTGACTCTCGCCCGCGCGCAAAGCGAGCAAGACCAATTCTGGGTGTTGCGCATGATGGCCGAGGAGCTACGCCACGGCTACCAGATGTTGCACTTGCTTCTGGAAGACGAGTGGGACGAGGTCGGTGGGGTCAAGGGTGAGGACATGGTCGAAGAGATCTTGTCGATGAAGACGGGCTCGCATGTGCTCGGTGCGTTCAACGTCGACTTTGATTCCTTTGTCGACAACATCACCTTTTGCTGCCTGATCGATCGGGTAGGCAAATATCAGCTTGAGATGCAGAAGGTCAGCGCCTACAAGCCGATGGCCGAGAGCATGCCGCAAATGCTGCGCGAAGAGGCCTTCCACCTGGCCACTGGAGTGGTGCCCATGCGGCGTTGGGCGGAGCAGGCCGGTGAAGGCTCGCCCTACATCACCATGGATGACATGCAGCAGGTGATCAATAAATGGCTGCCGCGCGGCTTGGAGATGTTCGGGGATGAGCGCGGGGGTGGAACCAACGTCAAATTCGGTCTCAAGCCAATGAAGAATGGAGAAGCTCAAGCGCAGTACTACGAAGAGGTTGGAAAGGTCATCGGCGACCTCAACGTTCGCTTCGTTCGGGCTCGCTTACCGCACCTCAAGGCAGCGGAAGCCGAGGACCTGGTACGGCGCGTCAGTGACGAGGGCGAAGTGGTTGAGGGGATCGCGCCGGAGGATCTTATTCGTTTGCCAGTCAAGGAGTTCTTTCGCCGCCGTGGCGTGCCGGCGTTTGAAATGACGGGATGGGCCGGAGAGAAGTTTGACGACGTTGACGACTACATCGCTCACCTCTCCAAGCATCTACCCGACTCCTATCGGGCCGGGTCGGACTTCAAGTTCTACGCCGAGTTGCTGCGCAAGGTCGCTGCTGGCGAGATGGAAGTCAAGCAGGCGGCCTACACCATGCCGGCATTGCGCCGCGTCGGAGGAGTCTGTCCCTGTTCGCGATCGGTGCGTTGGGTCAGTGACGCCGATGAAGAAACGAATGGGCACTCCACCGGTGGCCAGTCTGGCAACGGCCACTCGTCCAATGGCTCCGGCCACACCAACGGCAACTCAGCCAAAGGCTGATTTCGGGCTCAACGCTCTGTGTCCTGGCTCAATCGCCTGATCGTCCGCTTCCTGCCGGTCGTTCCCAGGTCCATCGTGCGCCGCATCGCCGGGCGTTACTTTGCCGGCGATAACCGGGAAGACGCCCTGCAAACGGTCGCCGATCTCAACCAGATTGGCGCCATGGCGACGCTCGACGTTCTCGGCGAAGAGGTCGTCGATCCCGCTCGCGCCACTGCTTTTGTCGACGAGTACGTCGAGCTCTTTGATGCCATCGAGGAGCGCGGTCTCGACGCCAACGTGTCGGTCAAACTGACCATGCTGGGCCTCAAGGTCGACGAGGAGCTATGCTGGCAGAACCTCTCTCGCATCGCCGAAGAAGCGGAGCGTTTCGGCAACTTCCTGCGCATCGACATGGAAGATCGGACTTGTACCGACGCCACCCTACGTCTCTACCGAAGGCTTTTCGAACGCTACCCGAACGTCGGCACCGTGCTCCAGGCCTACATGCGGCGCACCCTCGACGACATCGGCGCTTTGCCGGCGTCGGGCGCCAACATTCGTATCTGCAAGGGCATCTACATCGAGCCTCGGACTCACGCCTGGAGGGGCTATGACACCGTTCGCGCCAACTTCTGCGCTGCGCTCGACAAAATGTTGCGCAACGGCGTCTACGCCGCCATCGCCACTCACGATGAGTATTTGGCAGCGCGTTCCGAAGCGCTTCTCGATCGCCACGGCACCGGCCGCGATGACTACGAGTTCCAGATGCTTCTCGGGGTCGACGAGGAACTGCGCGACATCCTGCTCAAACGCCATCGTTTGCGCATCTACGTCCCATACGGAATTGATTGGTACGCCTACTCCGTACGTCGCCTGCGCGAGAATCCGGAAGTAGCAGGACATGTGGTCCGATCACTATTGAAGCCATAAGCGAGAAGGTCGGTTGTCGGCTGTCACTGGCCTCCAGGAGGCACCGAGCTGCGTGCTACGATCCTTGCCAGGGTTGCAAGCAACCTAACCAAACAAAACCGGAGGTACCCCATGTGCAAGCGGAAAAAGCTTCTTATCGTGGTGTTGGCACTGTTCGTGGTGCCGACTATCGGCTTTGCTCAGGAGGAAGGGGAACTTGCGGGAACGACCCAAGCATGGGAGGCGGCGTTTCAAGCTGGGGATGCGGCCGCGATCGCGGCGATGATGAGTGAGGACGCCATATTGATGCCGCCCAACGCCGGGCTGGTCGAGGGGCGGGAAGATATCGAGGCCTACTGGGCGAGTTTCATCGCCATGGGGCTTGAGGCGACTTTGGAGGTCGACGAGGTTCACACAGATGGCGACCTCGGTTACAAACGCGGACGCTACGAACTGTCCGCCGACGGCTCCGTCGTCGACCACGGCAAGTGGATTGAGATCTGGAAACGAGTCGAGGGAACATGGTACTTCCATCGCGACATCTTCAACAGCAGCATGCCGGCAGCGGATGCGGAGGAAGGCGAAAACGGCGAATGAAATTGACCAAGGCTGGGCTGGTGCTACTTGTCTTGCCGCTGATGGGCTGCGGCTTGTTTTGTGAACGGACCCCGGCGTCCTCGTCGGCGGTCGTAGATGGAATCGCCGAACGCTATGTGCGGCTGGAGCTGCACATGCCGGTGCACGACGCCAACCATGTTGACGCCTATTTCGGACCCCAGGAGTGGAGGCCGGCCGAGGACGCTGAAGCGAAACCGCTGGCAGACATCATCGTTGAGGCTGAGAGTTTGCGCGGTGAATTGGCCGGCATCGATGGGGGCGAGGAGATGGAGGTCTTGCGGCGCAAGTCACTCGACGGCAGATTGCGCGCGTTGATCGCCAGAGCAGAGCTGGCTGCGGGCAACCAGCAGCCATTTGATGAGGAGAGCCGCGCTCTTTTCGACTCGGTGGCGCCCACCTATGACGCGGAACATTTTGACGCGCTGCTGGCGCAAATCGAGCAGTTGGTACCCGGCGAGGGCCGCTTGGTGGATCGCGTCAACGCCTTTCGTGGTCGCTTTGCCATTCCTGCCGACAAGCTGGGAGCGGTCTTCGCCGAAGCCACGGCCGAGTGTCGCCGGCGCACCCTGGACCGCATCTCGCTTCCCGAAGGGGAGGACTTCACCGTCGAGTTTGTGAGCGATAAACCCTGGAGCGGATACAACTGGTATCAGGGTGAGTCCAAGAGCTTGATTCAGGTCAATACCGACCTCCCCATACGCATCAATCGGGCTGTCGATCTGGGCTGTCACGAGGGTTACCCCGGTCACCATACCTACAAGGCTCTGCTCGAACGAGAGCTGGCGGCGGAGAGAGGATGGATCGAGTTCACCATCGATCCGCTTTACAGTCCCCAGTCTTTGATCGCTGAGGGCAGCGCCAACTACGGCGTCGACTTGGCGTTCCCTCGCGAAGAGCGCATTGCCTATGAAAAAGAGGTGTTGTTTCCCCTTGCCGGTCTCGATGCCAGCGATGCCGACGCCTTTTACGAACTCAACGAATTGGTGAGTAAGCTCAGCTACGCTGGAAACGAGGCGGCTCGCCACTATCTCAACGGCGATTGGACGCGCGAGCAGGCTGCGGAATGGCAGCAGAACTACGCGTTGATGAGTCCCGAGCGTGCGGATCAGCGTATGGATTTCGTTGAGACCTACCGCAGCTATGTCATCAATTACAACTGGGGCAAGGATTTGGTGGCTAAATATGTGGAGGAGGGCGACGCCGATCTCGACGAGCGCTGGCGCCGCTTTGAACGCTTGCTGTCGATGCCGCTAGCGGCTTCTGACTTGGCGCCGACTACCTAGGGCTCCTACAAAACCTAACCGGACGGCGCTGCCGCGAGGGGTGTCGGCTGGCGGTCGGGAGCGACGAAACGATCTTTGGCTTCGCTCGAGTGCAAGGTCTCGGTGGAGTAGAGTTCACCCAGGACGCCGCCTGGCCATACAAACAAGTCGGAGTTCTCGGAGCGGAAACGAGCCCAATCGTGGTCCGAGGCAGCGCCGATGCGCTCACTGAGCAGGAGCAAGTAGGCGACGGTGATGGTCTCGTTGTACTTTTCGGCGTCGCCGTCGGCAATCGCGATGCGGCGAACCGCAGCGGGAAAGCGGGCCATGGTTTCGACCAGTGGCATCACCTGCAAGTAGGCCCAAGCAACATAGATATGGGCTTCATGGTCGAGGTTGGGGAGGATCACCTCGCCGCGTTCAAATGCCTCGACAGTGTCTTTGGAAGCGGGATAGTCAGTCATTTCTGTTCCTCCAGCCTGTGGCTGTGGGCTGCGGTCAAGTCGAGGCCGTATACCGCCTTGAGAGCTGCGATGCGTTCGAGAGATTCGTCGCCGATGAATGCACACTTACCCTCGAAAGCGTGTAGGACAATTCCCTCAAGTAGATCGCCGAGACTGATGTCGTGGTATTCGGCCAAGCCCTTGAGGGTTTTGACGATGCGCTTTTCCATGCGCACGCCGGTTTGGATGCGTTCGATTGTTACCATGGTAATAAGGTACCAAGATAATCAAAATTTGTCTAGACGTGCTCCTCGCGGTGATTGTCTGTGGCATCACCAGTCGACTGGAGTGTCTGAATTAGCCGGGCCCAGTTCCCTGTTAGTAGGACCTAGTTCTCGTTAGTAGGTCCTAGTTCTCGTTAGTAGGCCTAGTTCTCGGGCCGCAGGATCGCCGCCATCACTACGGCTGCTGCCGCCCAACTCGCAGCATTCGCGATCAGCGCAAACACGGTGAAGTTCATCGGGTAGTGCCACCAAACGCGGTTGGCGGGATGGGCGACCAGGGCGGTAAAGAGGCCGAGCAGAAAGAGAAACGCGAAGCGTCGGCTGAACAGCCCTTGATCGCGGGCAAACGCCTTCCACAGCCAGACGGCAAAGGTGGCGGAAAGGAGAAAGTGCACGAATCCTTTGGCCATGGTGCCGCCCATCGACGCGGGCGCGCCGTTGGGCCTCAAATAGACCATCGCCACCGGACCTTCGGCATGGCGCCGGGAAAACTCCTCACCACCGAAGCCCTCCATGGGCACGAAGAACGCACCATCGTCGCTTGAGGCGTCGCGCAGTGCGGTTCGCATCTCGTCTTCATTCGCCACCTGGCGCACCGCGCCACTGGTCTCCAGCAAAACTCCCCAGAAGAGGAAGCCCATCACCATCAGAGTCACGGTGCCGGCCAGAATCGCGATTAGCCTGCGTTGCATGGTGTTCTCCTTCGGCGTTGATGGAAAGCTGGGGTTGGTGTCCACTTTCGAGCTAGTCTTCGCTCGCCGTTGCAAGAATCGCCGCGAGCAGGTCGGGGTCATCTGGCAGCAAACCTGAAGGGGGCAAGCGCGAGGTCAACTCGACCCAGCGCGCCTCGGCGGCAAAAACCTCGCGAAAAATGGGCAGCGCTCGATCCACTTCTCCCGCGCCCGCCAGCGTCACCGCCTGCCAGTAGCGAATCTCAACGATCTCCGGCGCCAGTTCAGCGGCGGCACCGTAGGCTTCAACCGCAGCGGCGACGTCGTTGGCGGTCATGTGTTCGTCGCCCTCGTTCATGAACTCGTAGGCGCGGTGCACGTTGATGAGCCGTTCCAGCTCATCCAGTGGAGCGGGATGGTCCTCGATGCGCAATTCCATCTTGCGCTTCCACTTGGGCTTACTGATATCGCCGGAGACGATGACCATCGACGCCGACTGCATACCGCGAATGTCGCCTCCCTCTCCTTCGGCAGCTTTCATCGCCGTCAACATGCGGTCCGCGAGGTCTCCTTCGGTCGCTTCGTAAGCGGCGGCCATAGCTCCCCAGACGGTGTCGTTGGCCATGAGGTTCGCCTGTACCGAGTAGTGCTGTCCCTGTTGGTCGCCGGCCGCGATGATGCAGTTGGCGCCGGTGTGCCCGGCGACATTGCCGGAGGCGTCGACCATCGCAACCTGGCGAACATTGGCGTGCTCGTCGGCGGCCAGCAGGGAGGTCAGTGCCTGCTCAGCAGTCTTGCCATTGCGCATCAGTTCCAGGCCGAGAGGACCGTACGAGGCTTCGACAAAGGACTGCGTTGCCACCGCTCCAACTCCCGGCTCGGCCCAACTCACGATCGAACCGACCGAAAACCAATGCGACTGCACTGCCACTCCCATGTCGCCGGTTTCGGGATCGTAGGCGACGATCGAGTAGGTGTGGGCGCGCGCGTCAGCGGGCGGCGGTGAAGCCGGCTGCCCCGCGGCGAGGGCGGAAGCGATTGCGATACTGAAGATCCATAGCGGCGCGGAGAGGGAAGACGTGTGCGACATAGGCACCTCCTGGCGGCAATCATGTCACTACCGCGGCAGAACGAATTCATGAGTCCTTTGCGTCCGCCACTCGCAGGTCGGCTCGCACAAGTCGGCCACCCCAGGAGGGGCGCTCGCCTCGGCTTCGCCGCACGCCGGACCGAAGTTGATTGCAGGTGCCGATGAGAAGCGCTTGCGAAGACGCCTGCCGAGTGGCGACGCAAATCCTCTATCTGTGGGAAGCGAGACCGGCTGTTCTCAGCCGGCATCCTCTACCGCAGGGTCTTCGGCTTGCGGAAAACGCGCTTTGGCTCGTTCGGTGGCGCGGCGGATGACCGGCGCAGGCAGGATCATGCGGGTGAGGAATTGCTCCATCATGGCGGTGACACTGCCGACGTTGGCCTGCGACGATGCCGGTGGGGACACGAGCATGCCGGCGGCCCGACCTTGTTCGTCGAAGACCGGTCCTTCGCCAAAGGTGGCGAGAAGGCCTGCGCGCGGAATCTCCATTCTGCCGCCAACGAAACCGGTGATCACCATCGGCGCGCGACCGCGCATTTCGCTCATGCGCCCGAGGGTGAAGTAACGGTCTCCGACGTCCAGGGTGATGGACTCTGAAAACTCGACGTGGGCCATCGGCTCTTCGGGCGGCACCGTGATCTTGAGCCAGGCGAGGTCGGCTTCAGTGTCTTTGGCCAGAACCTCGGCCTCGAACTCCTGCTCGCGGCCGCCGGACATCACCAGTACCCGGTAGTCGGAATAGGAAAACTCCGGACCTTCGCCGTTTTGCGGACCGCGAAAGCCGCTGGTAAAGATCGAACCCTCGAGTTCACTGGCGGGGGCGAGAATCAGCCCATCGGGTTCGATGACCACTCCCTGGGCCTCCATCGGCTGCTGCATCTCTTGGCCGTAGGCGGATTGCGACAGCACGTAACGAATGGCCACGATCGCCGTGGCCTCGTTCTCGATCAACGAGTTGATGACGCTTTTGGGTTCGGCCGAGAGTTGCAGCGGGACGGTGGTAAGAGCCGCCAATACAGCAATTTGCAGGCGCGTTTCGCGGCGAGAACGAGTCGTTGCAAACATCAAGCGAGTCTCCTACCAATCGGTGTCAACGAAGATAAAGCGGGTTTCGACCCCCCGCAAAATCGAGAAAACGACTTTCTCGGGCTGGGCGCTTTCGATGGCGGCCATGGCGGTCTTGAAGTCGGAGATGGCCGACACCGGCACGGAGTCGATGGCGAGAAGCAGGTCTCCTCCTCGCAGGTGTCCGAGGCCGGCCCATCCGCCTTCTTCAACGTCGGTCACCAGCACGCCAACGGTGTCGTTGGGCCACCGGCGGTGGGCTTTGTCGAAGAAGGTGAGGTCGCGGACCGAGAAATCGAAGAACTTGCTGCGTTCGCGCAGAACTTCGCTCTCACTCTGAGGCGTCTCCAACAGCGTGACCTCGACGGGCACCGCAGCCTCTCCTCGCAACACCGACAACCTTGCTTGCGCTCCCGGTTCCAGGCTGCGCACCCGGCGGTTGTAGGAGTCGATGTCGATCGACGTGCGCGGCTCGACCGGTTGATCATTGATGGTGAGTAGGATGTCGCCGATGCGAAGGTCGATATCGCCGGCACTGGGATGATCGTAGACGCGTGCCACCCGGTAGCCACGTGTCGCCGGAAAACCAAGAGCCTCGGCGAGTTCCGGCAGCACCGGCTGGACTTCGACCGGCAACCAGGCGTCGGGTAGTTCGGCCGGCCGGCTGCGTCGGCTTTCGGCCAGATCGAGAGCCGCGATGTAGCGCGCCGCCGCGCGTTCGAAAGTCAGAATCGGTTTGTACTCCGAATCGGCCTCCTGTTGCGCGGTGAGAATCTCGTCGAGATCGTCAATGGACTCGATGTCGCGACCGTCGACGCGCAGAATGATGTCGTCGTACTGCAGGGCAGGGGTGGCCTCGGCCGCCGGTCCGGTGGCGTCGAGGCTGGTAACCAAGACGCCGCGGTGGTCAACCAGTCGCCGGGCTCGAGCCATGCGCGCGGTGAGGTCTTCCACCGTGACTCCCCATTCCCGAATGACCTTACGGTCGCCGCGATCGCGTTGGTACGGATCGGTGGTGACGGTGACTACCTGGCTGTCCCCCGCCCGTTCAAAAGAAATCGTAACCTCACTGCCGATGGGCCGGACTGAAAGAGCGCGGCGAAATTCCGGCATGTCCTCGGCGTCGCGCACCGTGACTTGTTCGCCATCCACCGCATAGATGAGATCGCCGGGGCGAATGCCGGCACGGTCGGCCGGAGAGTCACCGACTACCGAGTTGACCAGCACGCCGCGTTGATAGTTGGTAGTTCGAATGGGTTTGAAACGGAGGCCGATGAAGCTCCGGCGGACCTCGCCGTGTTCGATCAACTGGCTCACGATGTCGCGCACCACGTGGCTGGGGCTGGCGAAGGCCATATCGCCTCCGAAACCGCTACCGCGGGTGTTGACGCCGATGATTTCACCGGCGAGGTTGACCAAGGGTCCACCTGAGTTTCCGGGCGAAATCGGAGCGTCGTGTTGAATCCACCGGTAGTAAGAAGCGGAAGGCTGGTCGCGTCCGAGCGAGGTTTCGTAGTCGGCGTCGTCGTCGAAGAGGCTGACGAACACGCGTTCGGCATTGTTCACCGCGCCAACGGAAAGGGAGTGACTCAATCCCCAGGGTGCGCCGATGGCGATGACCTGGTCGCCCTGACGCAAGAGCGATGAGTCGCCGAACTGCGCCACTGGAATTGGATCGCCGCTCAGTGCGGTGGTGTCGTAGCGAAGCACGGCGATATCGGAGAGCGGATCTTCGCCGATGAGTTCAGCTTCGATCTCGCGTTTGTCGGCGAAGACGATACGAAATCGAGTCGAGTCCTCGGTGACGTGGGCGTTGGTGACAACGTGGCCGCGATCGGACACCACCGTGCCGCTTCCTCCCGAGCGCTGCAGGTTGGCACGGCCGTTGACGTGCGTCTCACGGACGGTGAGGATGCTGACCACCGATGGCAGAGCCCGTTCGCGAACCACGGCGATGCCACTACTTTTGGTCTTGAGGTTGGAGGAATCGGTTCCGCTGGACGGCTCAGCCGGCGCTGCGGCGGCGAGCGCGGCGAGCGGCAAGAACGCAAGCATGCCGAGGAGGCATACCTTGACCAAGAGTCCGTCGGTCGTGGGCTGGATCACTGGAATTCTCCGTCTGTGAAGTCGGCGTGCCCGCTGCAGCTTGCCACGAGCCACTCGCCTCAGTTGACTGCGGAAACGAGCACGAATCGTGCCGTTGGCGGTCGACGGCAGGATAACAAGGGATATTGAGGTCTCCTAGGAGACGATCCGTCCGCGGTGCCAGGCCCTTATAAGTCGGTAGCCCTCGAACTTATGACGCCATTGGGCTAGATTTCGCACTCCGGTGTCTGCACCTCCATGTCAGACGCCGTGCCGACACCAGTATCTGGCCGGGTTCCAGTCCATCGGAGGTTTCGTCGTGACCACATCTTTGCAAGGCAGGCACTTTCTCAAGCTCCTGGATTTCCGCGCCGCGGAAGTGCGCCAGCTTCTGGATCTGGCGCATCAGTTGAAGAGCGCCAAATCTGACGGCAGCGAACGCCACCAGATGGTGGGGAAGAACATCGCGCTGATCTTTGAAAAGACGTCGACCCGTACGCGTTGTGCTTTCGAAGTCGCCGCCTACGACCAGGGTGCCCACGTCACCTACTTGGGACCCACCGGTTCGCAGATCGGACACAAGGAGAGTGTCAAAGATACGGCGCGAGTTCTGGGACGCATGTACGACGCCATTCAATACCGAGGATTTCGTCAGCAAGCACTGGAGGAGCTGGCCGCGTTTGCTGGGGTTCCTGTCTACAACGGCCTCACCGATGAGTTTCATCCCACCCAAGTTTTGGCCGACTTCATGACCATGGAGGAGCACGTCGACAAGCCTCTTTCTGCGATCAGCTACGCCTACGTCGGCGACGCGCGCAACAACATGGGCAACTCGTTGCTGGTGGGTGGGGCGCTGATGGGTATGGACGTGCGCATCTGTGGCCCCGAGAAAAATCTGCCGGAGGAAGATTTGGTCGCTTCGGCACAGGCCCTGGCGGATCAATCCGGGGCACGAGTGACCCTGACCACCGAACCTTCGGAGGCGGTCGCCGGTGCCGACTTCATTTACACCGACGTTTGGGTTTCGATGGGGGAACCCGAGTCGGTGTGGGAAGAGCGCATCGCCAAGCTCAAGCCTTACCAAGTCAATTCCGAGTTGATGGCTGCAAGCGGCAATCCGGACGCTAAGTTCCTGCATTGTCTACCGGCCTTCCACAATCGCGAAACCAAAGTGGGCGAAGAGATCTTTCAGAAGTTCGGCCTCGACGGCATGGAAGTGACCGAGGAAGTGTTTGAGTCCACAGCCAATGTTGCTTTCGATGAGGCGGAAAATCGCCTCCACACGATCAAGGCAGTGATGGTCGCGACCATCGGTTCGTAGCAATCTGCGATGCGTTTGGTTGTGGCTTTGGGCGGCAACGCTCTCCTTCGGCGCGGTGAGGAAATGACCGCGAGCAACCAGCGCGCCAATGTGCGGGTTGCGGTGCAGGCCCTTGCTTCGATCGCGGATGATGCTGAGATGATCATTTCGCACGGCAACGGCCCGCAAGTGGGGTTGCTGGCGTTGCAGGCGACAGAGAGTCCCGGCGGCGTCTATCCACTCGACCTTTTAGGCGCCGAAACCGAAGGAATGATCGGTTACATGATCGAGCAGGAACTGGGCAATCGACTGCCGTTTGAACGGCCGCTGGCCAGTCTGCTGACAATGGTCGAGGTCGACCCCGACGATCCGGCCTTTGCCAATCCGACCAAGTTCATCGGCCCGATCTACAGCGAGGAAGAAAAAGACGGCCTTTCTGAGATTCGTGATTGGGCATTTCGCCGTGACGGTGACTTCTACCGGCGCGTGGTGCCCTCTCCGCGGCCCAAACACATCTTTGAGATCCGTCCCATTCGCTGGTTGCTAGAAAAAGGGACAGTCGTGATCTGCTTGGGTGGCGGCGGCATTCCGACCATGTATACACAGGAACGCAAGCTGGTCGGCGTCGAGGGCGTTATCGACAAAGACCTAGCCAGCGAGTTGTTGGCCCGCGAGGTCGAGGCCGACGTGCTGGTCATGGCCACTGATGTCGACGCCGTCTACCTGGATTGGGGCACACCGAGACAACGGCCGATCGGCCGGATTCACCCAGATGACCTGAACCTCGACATCTTTCCGGCCGGATCCATGGGGCCCAAGGTCGAAGCTGCCAAGTCGTTTGCCTCCGGCGGCGGTCGGGCGGCGATCGGGTCGCTGGAGCAGTTGGCGGAGTTGGTGGCAGGCACCGCCGGAACGCAGGTGACTAAGACTGCCGAGCGGCAGTCTTAGTCATCCCCGCGGAGGGCGGGTGTGGGGCGGGGATCCGATCGTGCCAAGGCAAGGAACTTCTAGCCTCGACTCTACGATTCCAAACTAGCTTTCCAGGCTAGCTCTCTAGACTGGGAATGAACTGCGGCGGTACGCGATGCCGTGTCGCCTGCTCGTAGCCATAGGCGATCTGCAGAATTGTCGGCTCGCTCCACGGACCGGCGAAGAACGACACCCCCACAGGTAGACCGCGAACGTATCCCGCCGGCACGGTGACATTAGCGAAGCCGGTCATCGCCGCCGGAGTTGACGTGCTGCCACCGAAATGGTCGCCGTTGACCCAATCGGTGACCCAAGGCGGACCCCCGGTAGGGCCCATAAAGGCATCGAGACTGTGCTCGGCCAGCAAAGCCAAGTACTTGGTCCGTAGCTCCTCGGCTTTGTCCAGAGCGTCAAGATATTCCTGCGTGCTCAGGTCGCCCTTCTGCTGCGACTCGAGGAAGATTTCCTGGCCGAAGTGCGGCATCTCTTCTTCGGCGTGCTCTTCGTTGAAGGCGATCGCCTCGGTCAGAGTTCGAATTGGAGACTCGGCCAGACCGGCCAAGTAACGGTTGAGCCCGTCTTTGAACTCATAGAGGAGGATTTGATACTGCGGTCCGTAGTATTCGGAGATGTCGAATTCGAGGTCATCCAGGACCTCGGCGCCGGCCTCTCGCAACGCCGTTACTGTGTTCTCCATGGCTTGATCTACGTCGGGGTGGAAGTCCATGAAATTGCGCAGCAGACCGATGCGGCGTCCGGCGAGCGAGCCGTCGCCGAGCATCTGGTCGTAGTCGGCTGCCGTTCCGTCAGTGCCGTCCGCCGCTTTGGCGGCGATCGCGGAGAGCATGGTTGCGGCGTCGGCTACGGAGCGGGCCATGGGGCCAGCGGTGTCTTGGCTGTGCGAGATAGGAACGATTCCGTCACCGGGAACCAGACCGACGGTCGGCTTGATGCCGACCAGAGAATTGGCGTTGGAGGGACAGACCACCGAACCGTTAGTCTCGGTGCCAATGGCGACAGTGCACAGATCGGCCGCCACAGCGGCACCCGATCCGGAGGAAGATCCACAGGGGTTGCGGTCGAGGACGTATGGGTTTTTGACCTGTCCGCCGCGACCACTCCAACCGCTCGAGGATATGGTCGAGCGAAAGTTGGCCCATTCGGAAAGGTTGGTCTTGCCGATCAACACCGCGCCTGCCTCGCGCAGACTGGCCACAACCGCCGAATCTTGCGCCGGCTTGGCGCCGACGAGGGCGAGCGAGCCCGCCGTGGTCATCATCTTGTCGGCGGTGTCGAGGTTGTCCTTGACCATCACCGGGATGCCGTGCATCGGCCCCCGGACTTGACCGGCGGCGCGTTCTCGATCGAAATCGCGGGCGATCTTGAGGGCGTCGGGATTGGTTTCGATCACCGAGCGCAGAGTGGGGCCCGAACGGTCGATGTCCTCGACGCGTTCCAGGTACAGGCGCGTTAGTTGTTCGGAAGTGACCTCGCCCGACTCCATTCGCGCCTGCAATGACGCGATATCTCCGCCGGCGTGGGCGAACGCGGAAACTTGTGTGCGGCCTTTTGCCTTCGACCCCCCCAGTGTGGCAACGGACGCGGCAGCGGCTCCGGTCTTGAGAAAGTCACGACGATTGACGCGGCTCATAGGGTCTCCTTAGCTGGTTATTTCGGCAACACTGGGATTTCGGCAACGCTGGGATTTCGGCAACGCTGGGATTTCGGCCACACAGGGGTTTCGGCCACACAGGCCAGCCAAGTGTAACGACCTGATGTTGCAAAACTTCAAGGCGGCTCGCAATGCCTAACGAAGGAAGCGGAAGTAAGCTGCCAGCACGCTCTGCATCAGAGGCGTGAGTTTGTCTCGCCGCCAGTTGTCGGCGGCCTTGCGCGTGATCTCACCGACGGTGGGATAGGGGTGTATCGTCGAAGAGATTTTTCCAACGGGGATGGCGTGGCTAATCGCCAGCGCCAACTCTCCGATCATGTCTCCAGCGCGTTCGGCCACCAGGGTGGCTCCCAGGATGCGGCCGCTTCCTCGTTTGAGGTAAACCTTGAGAAATCCATCTGTGGTTCCGTCGAGGGTGGCGCGATCAACTTCTTCGAGGGGCACGATCTGGGTGTCGATGGCAATGCCTTGCTTCTCGGCATCGGCCTGTGTCAGCCCGACATGGGCTACCTCGGGGGAGGTGTAAGTGCACCATGGCACCACCAGCCTGCTGTTGCGCGCGCGACCAAAAAATAAGGCATTCTGAACCGCGATACGGGCCTGGGCATCGGCGACGTGGGTGAATTGGTAGGGGGACGCGACATCGCCGACCGCGTAGATGCGCCGGTTGCTGGTGCGTAGGAAGTCGTCGACACTCACGCGCCCCTCTTCGATCGCAACGCCTGCGGCATCCAAACCGAGCTCGTCGGTGTTGGCGCGCCTCCCGGTCGCGAGCAGCAGGGCGTCGAAGGTCTTGGGCTCTCCCTCTACGTGGAGGACGACAGAATCTCCTTGTTGTTCCACCTGGTCGACGGCGGTGTTGAGCGCCAACCGGACCCCTTCCGACTGCAGCTTGCGTTCGATAACGGCGGCGGCGTCCACATCGTCCCGTCCGAGTGCCTGGGTAGCGATGTCGAAGACAGTGATCCGTGAACCAAAACGAGCAAAGCTTTGTGCCATTTCACAGCCGATGGGGCCGGCCCCGATGATTGCCAAACTGGCCGGCAGCTCGGTGAGGGAAAAAATCGTTTCGTTGTTGTAGTGGCGGACTTGCTCCAGCCCGGGAATGGGCGGTGCCCACGGTTTGGCTCCAGTGGCGATAATGGCGCGGCGGAACCGGACTTCCTTGCCGTCGACTTGAACCGAGTTCCGGGCCGTGAACCGCGCCTCACCGAGCACAACATCGGCACCGAGGTCGGCGAAGCGCTGGGCGCTGTCGTGGTGGCCGATCTCGGATCGCAGGCGCCGCAGGCGTTCCATCGCCACGGCAAAGTCGCCGTCCTCCGCGACCGCCGGGCCGCCGAAATCGGATTGCGATCGTTTGGCGTCGGCCCAAGATCGCGCGGACGCGATCAATGCCTTAGACGGCACGCAGCCGAAGTTGAGACAGTCGCCACCCATGAGGTGTTTCTCGACCAGTAGAACTTTGGCCCCGAGCATCGCCGCGGCCCCAGCGGAAACCAGGCCTCCGGTTCCAGCCCCGATCACCACCAAGTGATAGCGAGCGCGCAACTCCGGATTCCGCCAGTCTCCGGGGTGGACCTGTTGGACCAAGTCCCGATTGAAGCGGTCGTAGGGCTGCAGAGCCGGGTGGTCGGCAAAAGAGATCATGAGTTTGAGGGGACTTCAGGGTGCCCGTCGGTGGGGTCGTCGAGATCGAGATGCTCCGCTGCCAGAGCGCGGCGGGCGACTCTGGTGATTTGGATCGCAGCCAACAGGGTTGCAACCATTCCCAAGCCGAGAAAGATCCAGTACTCGACCCCGCGTTCAACCGACCGACCACTGGCCACGGCGGCCAGGCTACCGAGAGCCGCGCCGTAATAGACGTAGAAAAACGACGCCGGCAAGGTCCCAAAATGTCCGAAGATGTAGTCCCGGAAACGGACGCTAGAGACACCCAGTGTGTAGTTGAGCAGACCGAACGGCATCACCGGCGATAGCCGTAGCAAGAAGACGATGCGTGCGCCTTGCCGACTCACCGCCCGGTCGATGCGGCGCACCCCGGGGCGGTCGGCAAGCATTCTCTGTACCGGTTCGTGCGCGATCGTGCGCGCCAGCCAGAAGCAGCAGACTGCTCCGAGCAACGCGCCTACAACTACCCATAGAAACCCCATGCCGACGCCAAAGAGAGCCCCTGCAGCCAGCGTCAAGATCGAGGCCGGGACTAGGGCAACTGAGATCAAGGCGTAGGCGACCACAAACAGCACAACGCCCCAGGCTCCCAAGCCGTCAATGAAGGTCAGGAAATCAAGCGCCAGAGAACCGAGACTGGGTGCGAAAAGAGCCGCCGCCACGAGCACTCCGACCATGGCGGCAATGCGGGTCTTGACCGAGGGTAGTTTCACGCTGGAAATACGGCTGGGTGTTGATTCGAGTCGCGGCCGACTCGAAGTAGAGGCGATGCTCCAACAGAATGGCGCGAGCTAGCCGATCGAAGCAAGTGCTGCGGCGAGGAAGATGCCGTTGAGTCCGAGCAGCGACGCTACAACAGCGGCGATATTGCCGTGGATGGTACCTTCCTTGGCTGTCTTGCCGAGCACCAAAAGGCCGACGATCGAAATCGCCAGTTGGGCCATCGTCCACAGTCCGACCAGCCAGCTCGAAAAACTGGTGCCGGGGGCAAGACTGCGAGCGGCTGCAAGACCCCAGATCGCCACGAAAACGCTGACCACCGCAACGGCAATTGCCACCCAATCCCAAAATTTGGGTTTGGGGATTTCCCAGCCGAGTACTGGGACTTGAAATGCCTCGCTCATGGTCATCTTCCTCCGTGTCAGCGGCGCGATTCTAGCACCGCAGACGGGCCTCTCACGCCTGGTGCTCGGGCCGCAACAGATCGAAAACGGACTTGACTGGAGCGAAGGTCCAGTTCGGGACCTCGACGAAGACTGTGTGCCAGTAAGCCATCGAACCGTTCCACAGTCCGGCCCGCTCAAGGACTGCTGCTTGCCTGCCGTGGACGCCGCGGGTGTTGAGAAACACTGCCGATGGCTCGGAGTATTCGGAGAGCGTAAAGCGGCTGCCGTCGGTCCGCTCGAGGACACAGGTCAAATCAACCGGGTTGAAATGGGTCGAGCTGGCCCAAATCTGCTGTTGTTGCGGGTCATTGAGGTCCACTTCGGCGGATTCCACGATCTGCGGGCGGATCTCGCCATTGGGAAGGCGAACCCAGAAAGGGCCTCCGCCCGGCTCCCCCTCATTGCGCACCATGCCGCACACCCGTAGCGGACGGTCGAGGAGCGTCTCTAGCTCCGACCGTTGCGGCGCACCGTCGAGACCGAGACGGCGCAAGAGGGCCGAAATCTCGCCCGGGTCGTCTTTGGAGTTGAGACGTTGGCGCGCTTCGGCGATTTGCCGTGCCAGTCCGAGAGCGATTCCCCCGAGGGTGCGCTTCCATCTCCCGATCTCACTGTGGTGGGGGGCCGGCAGAATGTTGTCGATGTTCTTGATGAAGACATGCGAGGTCGGACTGTTCTGGAGATTTCCGAGCAGCGCGCCGTGGCCGCCGGGACGAAGCAAAGGCGTCCCATCCTCATCTCGCAGGACCTTGCCAGTTTCGATGTCGAGAGCGAGGGTTCGCGTCGCCGACGACTGTTCGCTCAGGCTGACGTTGGCGGCACCGCCACCTAACGCGGTGAGGGCATCCTCGAATCCGGCCCGGTGTTCCCGGGCAACGGTGAAGGCGACCGACGGTACCTCTCCTAGGTAGTGACGAGCTTCGACGATTTGCTCTTCGAGCGCGGTGCGGCCGACACCGTTGTAAGAATGGAACGGAATTAAGGCTTTGGGTAGGTGGGCGAGACCGAGCCCATCACGCGAGATCAACTTACGTGTGAGAACTCTCGGGTCTCGGAGGTCATTGACGGCGTCCTTAAGTTGATTGGCGAATGGAAATCGCTCAAGATCCGCTGCGAGTTGAGCAGTTGCCTGGTCGGCGCCAATCGCCAGGTCGTGGAACATGCGCGACGCCGCTCCGGATGCCGGTACCCACTTTCCAAAGTGCGATTCGCCGTCTCCTGCCAGCCACTCCCGATCTGCAGCCGCGATGTCACTATCATCCAGTACCCAGACCCCGTCGCCGGGAACGCAGGGACGTAGCAATCGTCTGCGTTGAGGTGGCCGGGCCAGCGCGTCGAGTTGGGCGTGCACACCAGACGAGCTCAGACCCTCGACCCGCAGATAGGCGATATCAGTACTGGTTAAACCGTGTGAATCCGCCAACGCTAGCTCCTTGTGGTTTGGCTCCTCGTGGTTTGGCTCCTTGTGGTTGGCCTCCTCGTGGCTTGCCGCGGTGCATTGCCGTTGCGACTACGATGGGGCTCGCTGGAGATACCACGCGCCCCCAGCAAGGTCCACTAGACTATCTGCCGCGCGATGACGAAGCGACCGCGTAGTCGCCAGCCGTCGAGCTGGTCTGAAGATCTGGCCCCAAAGATCTGGCCCCAAAGATTCGGTACTAAAGATCTGCACCCAAGAACTGGCACCAGCAATCTGAGAGCGGAGTTGTGAGTTGGATTCAAGTCATCGTCCTGGCGGTGGTACAAGGTGTGACTGAGTTCCTGCCGATTAGTTCGTCGGCGCACTTGATCCTTTTCTCCAAATGGTTGGGTTGGCCCGATCAAGGCCTGAGCTTCGACATGGCGGTCCACGCTGGGTCTTTGATGGCGGTGATTGCCTACCTACGCCACGACCTGGCTGAGCTAGCTCGCGGAGCCCTGAGTTCTAAGGAGAAGCAGCGAGGTGGGGAATCCAGGTCGATTGGGCACCTCGCTTGGCCGATTGCCTTGGCGACGGTGCCGGTGGCGATCGCCGGCCTCCTGATTCAAGACTGGGTGGCTAGTGACGGCCGCAGTGTTTGGGTCTTGGGCTGGACGTCCGTGATCTTCGCGCTCTTGCTTTGGACCGCCGATCGATGGGGTTCACGTCAGGTAGCCCTGGAACAAATCGGCTGGCGTCAGGTCGTGGGGATGGGCTTCGCTCAAGCTCTCGCCCTGATTCCGGGAACGTCGCGTTCCGGAGTTACCATGACCGCTGGATTGGCGCAGGGTCTGACGCGCGAAGCCGCCGCGCGGCTTTCCTTTCTGCTGGCCGTCCCGGTTGGTCTCTTGGTCGCGGCAAAGGATGCTCTCGATCTGGGCTTGGGGGGCCTCGGCCATCCGTTGCAGGCGGCGGTCGGGTTCGTTATCTCTGCGGTAACCGCTTTCGCCGCCATCGGCTGGCTGCTGCGCTGGCTCAAAAGGCGCGGAATGATCCCTTTCGTGATCTATCGCTTGATCCTTGGTGTGGTGTTATTGGCGGAGGCGTGGCGGAGCTAGGCCCTAGATGCCCGCTGAGCCTAATTCTGATTTGGAGCCCAGATCTGATCTAGATCTGGTGCAGGACACCTTGGCAGGACAGGTCGATTCCTTTTCCGAACTGGTTCAGCGCTATCAGCAGCCGGTGTTTGGAGTCGTCGTGCGTATGTTACGGGATCGTGGAGTCGCTGAGGAGATCACCCAGGATGTTCTCGTTCGCGCTTATCGCAAGCTCGAGACGTTCGACCAGGCGCGCAAGTTTTCATCTTGGTTGTTTCGCATCGCCCACAACGCCGCGATTGACGAACTGCGCAAACGACGTGTGGCAACAGTGCCTTTGGAAAACGAGGTTGATGACACCTCAAGCGATCCTCTGGATCGACTGGTGGATCACAACATTGCCGACCCGGAGCGCGAAGTAACCGGGCAAGCGTTACGCCAAGATCTCGAGGACATTCTTTCGCGCCTGCGACCTGAATATGCCGAAGTGATGGTGCTGCGCTTCATCGAACAGCGCAGCTACGAAGAGATCTCTGAAATCATGGATTTGCCCATGGGAACGGTAAAAACGTACATTTTTCGCGCCCGTAAAGCGACCGCACGCCAAATGGGTGATCGGGGATGGGGAAATCGCGAGTAAGGCACTTATTTTTGAGGGGCTCACAATTGAAACACCGCGATGTAAATGACCGTATGGCGAAACGGAGAGCAAACGACGTGAATCAACTCCGAACCATCGTTGAGCAGTGGCTGCAGGCCGAAACGGAAGGCAGGGACGGCGAAGCCGATCGCCTTGCCGGAGTCGCGTTGCGCGACCTGCCCTTGCTCCGCCCCAGTCAGGACTTGAGCGCTTTGGTGCTCGCCAGAGTGACGCCGGTCGGCGTGTGGGCGCGCACCTGGGTTCATTACTTGGTTGGTGCGGCTCTCCTCGTTTTGGGCCTCGGCCTGACCACCGTTGCGGGATCGGCGTCCGGTCTTTGGTCGGTTGCTCGGCTGCCGGTGTGGAGCGATCTCGCCAAGAGTCTCGTCGTGCAAACACTCGACATTGGATTTGAACTCGTTGTCATAGCCGACAAAGTGGTCCAGATGCTGGCCGGAATACCCGGATCGACGACCGTGTGGTCGGTGTTGCCATGGGTGGCGATGACGACGTTTGTCGCTGGAGCAATCGCTCTTGCGATTCTGTCCTCGTGGACGGAAAAACAGAGGTGGAATCATGCGTAAGAAACTCAACAACGGAAATATGACTCTGATGAGAGAGGGGTGGACTGCGTTGGCTCTGTTCATGGTCGTAGTGATGCTGTTCGCCGCTCCGACTTGGGCTCAAGAGAACGATGCAGCGGCCGCCGACGCGACTGCCGTAGAGGGCGACGTTGTCGTTGATGACATCCCGCCCGAACCGGAAGAGCCGGAGGAAGCTCCTCGGGTGCGTATCGATCGTTATGACACTTCAGTTCAGATTTTTTCCGGTCTGACTGTGCGCGAGAATGAGGTCTACCGCGACGCGGTGGTGATTCTCGGTCCGTTGACCGTCCATGGCGAGGTCGAAGGGGATGCGGTCGCCGTTGGCGGGCCGGTGGAAGTGACCGGCACCGTGGGGGGAGAACTGGTGAGTGTCGGCGGTAACGTCACCCTGGGTCCGGACGCCGAAGTCGGACAACTGGTCAATATCGGCGGTGACCTGGACAAGCATCAAGATGCCGTGGTCCACGATGAGATCCAAAACGTGGGATCGGGGTTCTCGATCGAGATCGACGGCGACGACATCGAGATCGGCACTGACGACATCGGTCGGCGAGTTCGCGAACACGTGCACGAGCGAGTTCGCAGCCCCTTTTATCGCATTGCCAAGTTCTTTGGCGGATTGGCATGGAAGTTGGTTTCCTTCGCCTTCCTGGTTTTCTTGTTGGCCGTGGCCGCGGTCCTCGCACCGAAGCTGTTGGACCGCGCCGAGTCCAAGCTCCAAGACGAGGGATGGAAGGCTGCGCTGGCCGGCTTCCTCGCTGTCATCGGATTTGTTCCGGCTCTCATCGCTGGGACCCTGCTGCTGGTCATCACCATTGTCGGCATCTTCTTGATCCCGATCTTCGTGCCGCTGGTGGCGCTTGCCTTTGTGGCCGCGCTGGTGGTCGGCTTCGCGGCGTCGGCACAGGCGGTCGGGAGCTTGGTCGCATCACGGTTCAACTGGAATGCTGAAAGTCGATTTGTCCGCATCGCCCTGGGCGCGGCGGCTCTCTACGTCATCGGGTTCATCGGCTGGATGCTGGGAATGATGCCGTTCATGGGGCCGGTGGCCTGGCTGATGAAGCTGGTGGGCGGTGTGATCGTGGCCATCGCATGGATCACGGGCCTCGGCGCACTCTTGTTGGCGGCCTTCGACCCGCCGCAGGGCAACGCCCAGTCCCCCGCACAGACCCTAGCGCAGCCTGCGCCGCCTCCGGTGCCGGACTTCGACGACGATTCATCGTCTGCAGACGACCAAACACCGGCACTGGGCGGGGAAACCGGAGGCCAAGAAGCGGAGTAAAAACGCTTCACACCAGCCTCGGGCTGCTGGACTTCTGGCTACGCCTGCTCTCGGACTGAATCTGGGAGCAGGCGTTGTTTTAGGTAGGTGTGTCGCTGACTCGGCCTGTGGGTACGGATGGCGGTTTCAACCGCTCGCTTGGATCCCAACAGCACGACCAGCCGCGAACCCCGGGTGACGCCGGTGTAAAGCAGGTTGCGTAGCAACATCACGTAGTGCTGGGTGTGGAGGGGGAGGACCACGCAAGGGTATTCACTGCCCTGCGCCTTGTGCACCGAGCAAGCATAGGCGAGGACCACCTGATCCAGCTCACTCGCCTTGTAGGTGACTTCTCGATCTTCCAGGCGCACCAAAATCGTGTCCTTGGTGGCGCTGGCGATCTCGCCGACGTCACCGTTGTATACCGCTAGCTCGTAGTTGTTGCGCGTTTGCATCACCCGGTCGCCGACACGCAGACCAGCTCGCCCCGGAAGTACATCGCCTTGGGGATTGTGGAGCTGCTGCAAGAGCAGATTGAGGTTTTCAATGCCGAGAGACCCCTTGCGCATCGGCGTCAGTACCTGAATGTCTCGTTTGGGGTCGAGGTCGAAGCGTTGCGGCAACCGTACGGTGACCAGATGGCTGAGGGTGTCGAGGATTTCGTCCGGTTCCTGGCGATGGATCCAGTAGAAGTCGCCTTCGCTGTCTCTGGCAGCGTCGAGGTCGGTGTTGCCGTGCAGGATGCGGTGGGCGTTGGAAATGATGCGACTGTTGGCAGCCTGGCGATAAATCTCGGTGAGGCGGACGACGGGTACGGATTGCGACTCGATGACATCGTGCAGAACGCGGCCGGGACCCACCGAGGGCAGTTGGTTGACGTCTCCGATGAGCACCAGCCGGCAGGTCGCCGGGATCGCTTCGAGGAGGCTGCGCATCAGTTGAATATCGACCATCGACGCTTCGTCGACCAGTACCAGATCGGCGCGCAGCGGTCGGTCAAGGTTGCGGGCGAAACCACCGCTGCCGGGGTCGAACTCGAGCAGCCGATGCAGCGTTCGCGCTTCGAATCCGGTGGCGAGTTGTAGTCGTTTCGCCGCTCTCCCGGTTGGTCCTGCCAACAGCACACGCTGCTTCTTGCTGCGGAGAACCTCGACGATTCCTCGCACCAGGGTGGTCTTGCCGGTTCCTGGACCACCGGTCACCACCAGCACTTTTTCGGAAAGCCCCAACCGGATCGCTTGCTGCTGCCCCTGTGCTAGGTGAATCTCTTCACGCTTCTCAAACCAGGCAACAGCACGGTCGAGGTTCAGTTTCAGCGGTTGCGAAGGGCCGCGCATGAGGTTTTTGAGACGATTGGCGACATTGTGCTCTGCCAACCACAGGTGGCTGAGGTAGATCCGAGAATCTTCGACGCAGACGAGCTTTGAGTCGGACAAAGTCGCCACGCCTGCGCCGACCAATTCCGCGGACACCGCCAACAGTTCCTCGGCGCGCGCGGTTAGTTCGGGGGAGGGTAGGAAGGTGTGGCCTTGCTCGGCCGCCTGCATCAACACGTGATGGATGCCCGCGGCGATCCTGCTGGGAGCTTCGTCGGCGGTTCCCATGCTGAGCGCCAAACGGTCAGCGGTGTAGAAACCGACTCCGTGGAACTCCAGCGACAGGCGATAAGGATCCTCGGTGATGGTCGTTGCAGCCTTCTCTCCGTAGGCAGCGACGATTTTTTGCGCCAGCCCCAGGTTGACTCCCCCTCCTTGCAAAATCACCAGGGCTTCGTGCTGGGCTGCATGCTGCCGTAGCGCCTCGCCGATCGCCTCCGCTCGCCGAATCCCGATGCCAGACACCCGCGCCAGCTCCTGCGGCGTCTCGATCCCAATCTTCAAAACCTGATCGCCGAACTCGGCAATGAGTCGTTCGGCGAGTGCCTTGCCGACGCCGGGGATGAGCTTGGAAGACAGGAACCGGCGCAGTCCCTCCTTGGTGTTGGGAGCGATGACCTGGGCCTGCCGCGCACGCAATTGCAGCCCGAACTTGGGCTTTAGCTCCAGGAGGCCGTGCACTTCGAGGTGCTCGCCGGGTTCGACCGGTGGCAATGCGCCAACCACCGTGGTTTGCTCCCCTTTGCCCGACGACAGGCGGACCACCGACCAAGATCCGTCTGGTGAACGAAAAACGACGCGTTCCACCGTCCCGCGTAGGGTCAGCTCTCGGTTGCTGTCGGCAGGGTTGCGTTCCATCGTCGTAGGTTCCATCGCCCAACTCCGTCGCTCAAAAAGGATTGTGCCAGAATGGCGCCATGGCAGGGATCCCACAGATCATGGTCATCGATGACGAGACCGGCTCGCGCGAGTCGATGGCCATTGCAATTGAGAAGGCTGGATGGACGGTACGTTCCTTTGATGACGCGGAGAAGGCGATCGCCTATCTGAGCGAGCAGCCGCAGATGCAAATCGCTGTTTGCGACCTGCGGATGCCAGGGGTTGATGGGCTCGAATTCGTCCGCCGCGCCCGGGAAATGGGCAGTGACCTCGGCATCATCCTGGTGACCGGATACGGGTCGATTGAAAACGCCGTCGAAGCAATGCGCATCGGCGCCAACGACTACCTCACCAAGCCGGTGGACCTATACGAATTGCGCCAACGGGTGCGCAATCTGGCCGAAAAACAAGACTTGGAGAGCGAGGTTTCCAGCCTGCGGCAGATGCTGGACAAGAAGTACGGCTTCGAGTCGATCCTGGGCAGCTCGGCGCCGATGGAACACCTGTTTGAACAGATGCGGATGGTCGCTCCGACACGGGCCAACGTCCTCATCACCGGCGAGAGCGGCACCGGCAAGGAGTTGGTGGCCAAGGCACTGCACCAGGCCGGAGATCGGCGCGAACGACGCTTCTTGGCTATCAACTGTGGGGCGATCCCGTCCGACATTCTTGAGAGCGAGTTGTTCGGCCACGAAAAGGGCGCCTTCACCGGGGCCATTAGCCGCAAGATCGGCAAATTCGAACTGGCCCACAAGGGAACGCTATTCCTAGACGAAATCAGCGAGCTGTATCCCGAACTCCAGGTCAAGTTGCTGCGGGTGTTGGAGGAACGTCAAGTCATGCGCGTGGGTGGCGGAGATCTCATCGACGTCGATTTTCGACTCATTGCAGCAACCAACCGGGACCTTGAGGAATTGGTCGAAAACGAAAAGTTCCGCGAGGATCTCTACTACCGGCTCAAGGTAGTGACGCTTGCCATTCCGCCGCTGCGTGAGCGAGGCGAAGATATCTTGCTCTTGGCGGAACACTATCTCCACCATTACTGCGATGAACATGGCAAAGAACCCAAAGAACTCTCCGCGGCAGCGGCGCAAGTGCTCCGCGGCTATTCCTGGCCGGGAAATGTACGCGAGCTGCGCAATGTGATGGAGTCGGTGGTGGTCTTTCACAGTGGCGAGGAAGTGGAACTTCGCGACCTGCCGCCGGAAATCAGCGGCCAAGATCCGGTGCCGGCTACTGGCAGCGCTGGGCTAGTCGGCAACGGCGGCCGAATGCGCACGATGGCGGAGTTGGAGCAGTTGGCCATCCTCGAGGCGTTGCGCCGCTCCGATGGCCACCGCGGCGATGCCGCTGGCGCTCTAGAGATCGGTCTACGCACGCTGCAGAGAAAGTTGAAGCAATACAAGGACGAAGGGATCGAGATTCCTGGATCAACAGAATCTAGCTCAACAGAATCGAGCCCGCCAGAACCGGACTCATCCGAACCGACTTCGTAGGGAGAATCGAACAATGGATACGCCGACCGAGGTTCTCGTGCACAATGCCCAACTGGGGCTCAAGGGCCAAGAAGCTAAGTTGATCGAAATCGGCCACAGCTTCTACGAGGTTGAATATGAGTTCGGCGGCAGCCGCCACCGGGTTCTGCTGCCGGTCGCTCACACGGTGCTGATCGCTGCGGCTCCCGAGGAAGATTTGGGCGAGCCGCTTGGCGTCGATCCCTAGCCGACCACAAGGGGCCGCCCGGCAATGAGCGGCCTGCTTTGCAAGACGACAGTTACAACAGCGAAGAATGCATGGCGTCGAGCATCTCCTCGACGGCTGTAGCGATGCCAACCAGGGTCGAGCGTGCCACCAGCCAGTGGCCGATATTGAGTTCCAAGATCGCTGGATTGGCGGCGATTGGGCCGACGTTGTAGGTCGTCAATCCGTGGCCGGCGTAAACTTCCAGTCCCAGTTCGGTACCCATCGCCACCGCATCAGAAATCCGTTGTAGCTGGTGGTCTACTGTGCTCTTCGTGGGGTTGGAGAGGCCCTCGACATTGGTTGCCCGCGTGTAGTGGTCGGTGTTGATTTCAAAGCCGGTGAGAGCGGTGAGGTCCCAATCGGCAAGCCTGGCGATCATGTCGACATCCGGGTCGAGAAAGAGAGAGACTTGGACGCCACTCTGAGCCAGAGCGCGTGCCGCGGCTTCGATCGCACCGCCGCGGCTCTTGAGGTCGAGTCCGCCCTCTGTGGTCACTTCGCCATCCCGCTCCGGAACCAAAGTAACTTGATGTGGATGCAACTTCGTTGCGATGGCAATCATCTCATCGGTCGTTGCCATCTCGAGGTTGAGCTTGCCGCGCACCGATCGGTGCAACTCTTCGACGTCGCGATCTTGAATGTGCCGGCGGTCGCTGCGCAGGTGAACCGTGATCCCGGAAGCTCCAGCTCCTTCGGCAAGGCGCGCCGCCTCCACCGGGGAAGGGTAGGAAGCTCCGCGCGCTTCGCGGACGGTGGCGATGTGGTCGACGTTGACCGAAAGGCGCGTCATGCGGCTCCGTCTCGAGGTGGGATGTGCTCGCGGACGACGGCGGCTAGATCGTTGGCGGCGGTCTCAATCATCTCCGCATCGCGCCCCTCAATCATGATGCGCAGCAGTGGCTCGGTACCGCTGTAGCGAACGACAAGGCGGCCTTCGTCGCCGAGTACGGATTCCACTTCCCGGATGGCACCGGCGAGCGGTGCGATTTCCTCGATTGGGGGTCGCGAGGCAACTTTGACGTTGAGCAACAGTTGTGGAAACTTCGGCAAGGGGGCCAGGATTTCGGATAGGGAACGTTTGGAACGTTGCATGATCGAGGCTAGGCGCAGGCCCGTGAGCAGGCCATCGCCGGTAGTGGAGCTGTGCAGATCAACGATGTGTCCCGATTGCTCGCCGCCGAGCCGAAGACCGCGGTCTTGCAATGCGTTCACCACAGCTCGGTCACCGACTGCACAGCGCACCACCGAGACGCCTGCCTTGGCCAGTGCGTGTTCGAGACCGAGGTTGCTCATCGAAGTGGCAACGATCTCGGACGGGCTGAGGCTATTCGCCGCCGCCAAATCCAACGCCCAAAGGTAGAGAATTGCGTCGCCGTCGCGGACTCGGCCCGATTCGTCAACGGCGACGACCCGATCAGCGTCCCCATCGAAAGCAAGGCCGAGATCGGCGCCGGTATCCAGGACCAACTGGCTCAGTTTTTCAGGGTGAGTCGAGCCGCAGTCACGATTGATATTGGTTCCGTCGGGTTGGTCGGCGAAGACGGTGATGTCAGCTCCGCAATCGCGAAACAACCTGGCGGCAATCGGTGAGGCCGCACCGTTGGCGGTGTCGAGGACGATCTTGAGGCCGGTGAGGCTTTCGGGGCCGGCTGTAGCGGCTAGCGCATCGCGGTACCTTCGCCGCAGGCCCGCGTCGATATCCAGCGATCCAGAATCGCGTTCTGGGACCTTTCCACGCAACTCGAGCAGACGATCTTCGATGTCTTGCTCAATCTCGTGGCTGAACTTGTGCCCGGACTGCGAGAGGAGCTTGATGCCATTGTCATGGTAAGGATTGTGGCTGGCGGACACCACGATGCCCGCATCGCACGCGAGCTGTGGAACCAACCACGCGATGCCGGGGGTTGGGATGACCCCGGCCGAGCGCACCACCACTCCACCCGCCGACAAGGTATCGCCGAGCCAGGCTTCGATCTCCGGCGTGCTGGCTCGGGTGTCGCCGCCGAGGACCACCGAAGGCTGGGGATTCCGATCGCGCAGCCATGAGGCGATAGCCGCGCCCAGAGCTGCGACGGTAGATCGATCCAACGGCTCCGCACCGGCACGTCCACGGATGCCGTCGGTACCGAAAAGGCGTTGCGTTGTCACCCTCCGTTGTCCCCGGCTACCGGCACTTCGAGGTCGACTCGAACTTGAACCAACTGGGGACCGACGATTTGGATTGCGGTGGGCTGGCTCGAAACCACCGCCGCGGTCTCAAGGAAATCGAGAGCGTGCCCGTCGAGTCGTACCGGGCTAGTGGCGACGCTGTTGAGTGAATCGAGGAGGCGCTCCGAGCCACGCACCTGGACGGTGGCGGGATCGGAACTCGCAGCGACCACCAAGGCGCCAGCCGCCGGCTCTCCAACCAAGCGTGGTTCCACCGTCACCAGTTTCGAGCTCTCGCGGTCGAGTTCAAGGTTGAGTGTGGCCGGGTCGACCGAGGTCACTTCCATGTTGGCAGGCAGTTGCACTTGCGAGGCGTCGAGGGGAATTTCCTGAGTACCGAGAACGGCTTCCGGGCGCACCAAAATGCTCACTTGCGAAGGATTGAGTTGACGCACCGCGCTCTCGTTTCCTTCCACCGCGATTTGCACTTCGGTGGAGCGACGCAACAACACGAAATTTTCCGGCAAGTCGTAGACAATGCCGACATTGAGGACTCGTTCGCTACGCGGCTCGGCGCGTTCGAGGGTGACCAAAGTCCACGCGATCAGCGCCGCGGTGATCGCAAAGAGCCGCAAACCCCAGGTGGCGAGTCGGCGCGTCATTCGCCCTTCCTCATGTTCTGGGGGTAGAGCTCGGTGATGAGGTACTGGTAGAGGAGATTGCGCAGAGCGGTGGCGTCGAGATCGCGGTGCAATTCACCGCCGATGGCGACCGAGATTGTTCCCGTCTCTTCGGAGACGATCACTGCCAAGGCGTCGGTTTCGCGGGTGATGCCGATGGCGGCACGGTGGCGGGTACCGAGGCTGGTGGAGATCTCCGCGCTCAAGGACAGCGGCAAGAAGCAGCCGGCTGCAACGACGCGGTCTTGGTTGATGAGCACCGCTCCATCGTGCAGCGGCGCGGCAGGATTGAAGATGTTGACGAGCAGATCGTACGAGAGCTTGCCGTCGATCGAGATGCCGTTCTCGGCGAATTCCCGCAGACCTTCGAGTCTTTCCATGACGATCAAGGCGCCGAGTCGCTTTGAGGCCAGCGTCGTCGCCGCGAGGACGATGTCTTGAAAGCCGGTGACGGTCTTCTCCTGGCCGCGAAAGCCCCACAACGGATTGCGCCCGAAACGCGCCAGGGCGCGCCGGATTTCGGACTGAAAGAGGACGATGACCGCAAACGGGAGCACGATCAAAAACTTGTCCAGAATCGTGTACAGGGTGTGCAAGCCGGTGGCGCGGGCAACGAAGTAGACGACCACCAGGAAGCTGAGGCCGAGCAGGACTTGCACCGCTCGCGTGCCCCGAATGAGGAGGAGGATGTAATAAAAGACCAGCGCTACCAGCGCGATATCGAGCGCCTGGCGCCAGGTCAGGAGCTGGAGTAGGTCAGCAAACGTCACGGTTAGATTTGATCACGATGAGCCGCTGTCTGAAAACGCCGCCTCGGGATTGTCGTGAGCGCACCAGACTTTGAGGAAGTCCACCGTCGCGCGTACGTCGTGGACGCGGAAAATCGAGGCGATGCTGGCGGCGCGTGCGACGGAGGCCAAGCTGGCGGCGACACGGTCGGCCGGTGCACGGTCGGTGAGGGCTCCGAGGTAGGCCTTGCGGCTGGTGCCGACTGCGAGTGGATAACCCAGGTCCGCCAGGCGATCCAATGCCGCGACGAGTTGCAGATTGTGGGTGTAGGTCTTGCCGAAACCGATGCCAGGGTCGAGGATGATCTGCTCCACACCGTCTCGTTTGGCCGTGTTCGCCGCCGCGCGCAGCTCGTCGGCGACCTCAAGCACGACATCGTCAAAGACGATGTTTTTCTGCATGGTGCCGATTTCACCGCGGCTGTGCATCAGGATTGCCGGCACGCCGCACGCCGCAAGCACCTCTCGCATTGCGGGCCGGCGCAAGCCATCGACGTCATTGATGAGGTCGGCGCCGGCGAGTAGGGCGTTCCGTGCGGTGTCGGGGTTGTGGGTATCGACGGAAAGGACGGCCGTAGTCTCTTGCCGCAGCCGTTGTAGTACCGGTTCCAACCTGCGCCACTCGACGTCGACCGCGACCTCGACGGCGCCGCTTTCATAGGTACCGCCGCCCGGCCGCGTCGACTCGGCTCCGAGGTCTATTAAGTCGGCGCCGTCTTCGAGGAGCTGATGGGCGTGATCGATCGCCGCTGAGGTGTCCAAGAACCGTCCGCCATCACTAAAGGAGTCCGGGGTGATGTTGATGACGCCCATGACCCGCGGACGACGCGGGTCGAGCGCGAGGCTGCGGCCATTGGGTAAGCGCAGTTCATGACTGGCCAACCCTTCCGCAGAATTGAGTGGAGAAGCTGAGGGCGAGTCGATCAATCCGATCAGGCGGTAGCAGGCGTCGGGCTGCTTCCAGGAGAGAAATCGGATTCAGTTGAGTCGGCAGCTTCTGTTTCCGCCTCTACCGGATCCTCCCGCCGCGGTGGGGTGGGTTTCGACGGCGGCGCCGGCGGCGCCAAATCGAGGCCGGTCATTTTTTTGATGACGGAATAGACCGTGGCGCCATCTAAGGTCTCGTGCTCGAGTAGCTCTTCAGCGACGCGGTCGAGAATCGCTCGATGCTCGGTCAAGATTTCCTTGGCGCGCTCGTAGCCGTCCTCGACGATGCGCTCGATTTCACGATCGACGCGGCCAGCGGTTCCTTCACTGATGTCAGCCTTCTCGGCAAAGTCACGGCCGAGGAAGACGGGTTCACTAGAACCGCCCAACGCCAACGGACCCAACTCCGACATGCCCCATTCGCAGACCATGCGCCGAGCCATTTCGGTAGCGCGTTCGATGTCGTTGCCAGCTCCGGTGGTGACATCGTCCTGAGTGAGTTCCTCGGCGACGCGGCCTCCCATCAAAATGGCGATCTGAGCTTCGACGTAAGACTGCTTGTGCGAGTACTTGTCTTCCATCGGTAGCTGCATGGTCAGCCCCAGCGCTCGCCCGCGCGGAATGATGGTGACTTTGTGGAGCGGGTCGGCTCCCGGAAGGAAAGCCGCTACCAGTGCGTGTCCAGCTTCGTGGACCGCGGTCACCTCGCGTTCTTCGTCGGTCATGATGAGCGTCTTGCGCTCAACTCCCATGAGGACCTTGTCCTTGGCAAACTCAAAGTCGGCCATGGTCACCGCTTTGCGGTCATGGCGGGACGCGAGCAAGGCAGCTTCGTTGACCAAATTGGCGAGATCGGCACCCGAGAATCCCGGCGTACCGCGAGCGATGACCGCCAGCTCGACATCGTCGGCGAGCGGAATCTCCCGTGTGTGCACTTCGAGAATGCCGGTGCGGCCATGAATGTCGGGTCGATCAACCACCACTCTACGATCGAACCGCCCTGGGCGGAGCAAGGCCGGGTCGAGCACATCGGGGCGATTGGTAGCGGCGATCAGAATGACTCCCTCGGTAGATTCGAAGCCATCCATTTCAACCAGCAGTTGATTCAGCGTCTGTTCGCGCTCGTCGTGACCGCCACCAAGGCCGGCGCCACGGTGTCTGCCGACAGCGTCGATTTCGTCGATAAAGATGATGCAGGGCGCGTTACGCTTGCCCTGCTCGAATAGGTCGCGGACGCGGCTGGCGCCGACGCCAACGAACATTTCGACAAAGTCCGACCCAGAGATAGAGAAGAACGGCACGTTGGCCTCGCCGGCGATGGCGCGCGCCAGCAGCGTCTTACCCGTTCCGGGCGGCCCCATCAGCAGCACACCCTTGGGGATCTTGCCGCCCAGGCGTTGAAACTTCTGGGGCTCCTTGAGGAAGTCAACGATCTCTTCCAACTCTTCCTTGGCCTCTTCGACCCCGGCGACGTCCTCGAACGTCACTTTCTTGCCGCCCACGGCATTCATCAATTTGGCTTTGCTTTTGCCGAAGGACAGGGCTTTGTTGCCGCCGCTCTGCATCTGGCGCATGAAAAAAATCCAAAGGCCGACGATGAGCAAAATCGGGGCGTAAAGGAACAAGAACTGAAAGAAAAAATTCTGTCGCTCGGGCTCGACGGCGATCTCGACACCTGCATCGCGCAAATCGTCGACCAAGCCATCGTAGTTGGTCACCGTTCGAGTAAGGAAGGTCTCGCCTCCAGCATAGGGAAGATTGGCGCTATCGGCAAATTCGCCGGTAATCTCGTCGCCGCGCAAGACGACCGAGCCAATCTGCCCGGATTCAACTTGCTCCAAGAACTCGCTAAAGGTGAGCTGGTGTTTCTCGCTTTTCCCCGCTTGCAGTGCTTGCCAGCCGAGGAATACCACCAAGAACAGGCTCATCCACAGCAACAGGGTTTTGGTCGTTGAGTTCAAGTATGCCTCCGCCGGGTCAGGTGCTGACTGGCCCGTCAGCTATCTATACGTGCTAACGAACCACAAGTATGCAGCATTCCCAGTATGCAACATTCCGGCCCGACGCGCTCGTAAGGAAGGTTAGAAGTCCGGGCGCGAACGAGCGGTTTACTCTTCGGAGTGTTGGCCCGGTAGCCACTCGGCTACCCATGCTTCGCCGTCGTCTCCAATTCGAAAGCGGTTGTCCAGAGTCACCCCAGGAACCCAAGCAACCTGGTCGTCGACCGTCAGGAGCGGCAATCGATCGCGCTGCTTGCTGGGGATCTTGGCATCGATCAGGACATCTTTGAGCTTGCGCTCGTGTCCTGCGCCGATTGGGCGTAAACGATCACCTGGGCGTCGATTGCGGATTGCAATCTCGCTGTTTTCGGGAGCCTGAAACGCCACTCGACGGGGATCCCCTCGGAACATCCAATCTTGGACAACGGACCGGGTAACCGTGATCTTGCCGCCCCCAGGGAGTTCCGCCTCGCCTGGGACGATCAGTCGGACTTCGAACGGACGGCTTGTAGCTGTGAAACTTCGCCGTTCCAAGAGGAGCCGGTCTTCGAACGCGATCCAACAGAGACCAGGCGACAACGAAACTTCGACGCGTTTCGCCGGATTTCCAGCGCGGGCCTGGAGTTGCCGTTCCAGTTCTGCAAGGCGAGCGCGACTCGGACTGTTGGATAACAGACCAGCGTCGTGGGGACCGCAGCCGTCGCCGGTCCAGCCGGCAAGAGCGTGAGGCCAGAGAATCCTGGGCAGCCGTAGAAGGCGCGTCGCCGAGACGCTCGGTCCGGAATCGTTCTCGCGGTAGTCAACGGAGGCTTTCGCCAGTGTGTCGCCATGCCTTCGCGCTCTTGCAGCGGAAGCCGCCAATCGGGCCAGCGTTGCATCGAACTCTCGGTCACCTTGCCGTAGACGGGGCAGGAGAACCTGCCGGACCCAGTTCCGCGGCACCGAAAGGTCATCGTTGGTGGGATCGTGGATGGAGTCGATGCCGGAGCCGAGGAGCTGATTTCGTACTGCGTGACGTGACAGCGCCAGCCAAGGCCGGCCCACGTTGCCGATGCATGCGCGAATTCCGCCGAGTCCGCGCAGTCCGGTGCCAAACAGAACCCTCAGAAGAACTGTTTCTACCTGGTCGTCCAGGTGGTGTGCGGTGAGTACCACCGCTGCATTGTCTTCAGCGTGGACGGTCTCGAGGAACTGGTATCGCTTGGCGCGGGCATAGTCCTCGAGGCCGCGCGGGAACGCGGGGATGTTTTCTGCCGCGGCCCCGAGTCGCCACGAGGCGCCGAGCCGCACCGCGAGGCGCCGTGCCTCCTCCGCCCGCTGGGTGGATTGGCGATCGAGTCGGTGGTCGAAATGGGCCGCAACTACCTCGGCTTTGCCCGCAGCGACCACCAAGCTCGCGTGGAGAAGGGCACAGGAGTCGGCTCCGCCGGAGAAAGCGACGACCAGCGGCCGCACGCCGTTCCAATCGATCGCTTGGCGTAGGAAGCGATCCAGATGACGCTCGGGGCGCGTGAAAGGAATGGTGGCGGTGACGGGACTCGAACCCATGACCTAGCGGTTATGAGCCGCTCGCTCTAACCTGCTGAGCTACACCGCCTGAGTATCGGAGAATCTCCGCAGAAGGCCGGCAAGAAATCCAGTTCTGGACAGGTCGATTCGAGCCGGGCGGGGAATCATAGCCCGAGGCGAGCGCATTTCCCACCCTAGTGAGCCCAAAACTGAGCCCGCCAGTGAGCCCAAAACCAGATAGCCCAAAAAAATCAGACCGCCCAAAAAAATCGGACCGCCCAACAACCAGGCCGCCCAAAAAGTAGCTCACAGAATGGACCTACTCAACGACTTGACCCCAAGTCGCGAGGGCCGGCTAGGCGGCCGCTGCCTCGTAACGCGCGGCGACCGCATCCCAGTCGACCACATTCCAGAAAGCTTTGACGTAATCTGGTCGCCGGTTCTGGTAGTTGAGGTAGTAGGCGTGCTCCCACACGTCCAGACCCAGGATCGGTGTGGCCCCCGTCATCAATGGGCTGTCCTGATTGGCGGTGGCACGAACCTCAAGGGCGCCGTCGTCAACCACCAGCCAGCCCCATCCCGAGCCAAACTGACCGCCCGCAGCGGCTCCAAACTGAGCTTGAAAGTCCTCGAACGAACCAAAAGTGCGGTCGATGGCCGAGGCAATGGGACCCCCTGGGGTTCCGCCGCCGTTGGGGCTCATGGTCGACCAGAACAGCGAGTGGTTGGCGTGTCCGCCGCCATGATTGCGCACCGCCGTGCGGATGTCATCCGGAACGGCGTGGATCTGCGCCAAAAGGTCTTCGACGCTGAGTGCGGCTAGATCGTCGTGCCCCTCGAGTGCGTTGTTGAGGTTGGCGACGTAGGCGGCGTGATGTTTGCCATGGTGAATTTCCATCGTGCGCGCGTCAATGTGCGGCTCGAGGGCGTCGTGGGCGTAGGGAAGATCGGGTAGTTGATGCATTTTCGTCTCCTTATCGAATCAAACTCGATCAACTCTTCATTGTCACTCGAATTCGGCCGCCGGTCAAAAACGATGGGATTTTCCGCGTTGACTTCATCTGCGGGCGTTCGTAGACTCCCGTTTCCCTCGCGGGGCGGGAGGTTAGCTCAGTGGGAGAGCATCTGCTTTACACGCAGAGGGTCGGGGGTTCAAGTCCCTCACCTCCCACCAGACTTTCCGCGCAAGTGAACTCATTATTTGGGGGCGTAGTTCAGTTTGGTTAGAACGCCGGCCTGTCAAGCCGGAGGTCGCGGGTTCAAGTCCCGTCGCTCCCGCCATTCGAGTTTGCCTGTGAGGTAGCGCCCACTAACTGGGAGTACGATGATGCGTGAAAAAATTAAACTTGTTTCCAGTGCCGGAACCGGCACGTTCTACACCACGACCAAGAACAAGCGTCTGACGACAGAGAAGCTGCGGCTCAAGAAGTACGACTCCAAGATCCGCAAGCACGTCGAGTTCGTCGAAGAAAAGCTGCGTTAGAAGGCGCTGTTGCGCCGGACCGCGCTGAATCGTGGTTCCAGTTGACCCTCACGCGCTTGCCGTTCTGCTGCGGCGGGTGCTAAGTTAGTTATCTCTTGCCAGTTCGCTAGTTGGCCGAAGTTGTGAAGCGGCCCTTCTCGGGAAGGTCTGTTCCAACTCGGCTTCCGGCGTCGTTGCCGGACTGGTTGCGGAGCACCTCCTTTCTCCAACTTGAGGAGAAAGGGGATGAAAACAGACCCACATCAGATCATTCGAAGCTGTCTCGCCGACGAGCAACATGCATGGCACGAATTCGTGCACGCCTTCCGTCCATACTTTGTGGCCGGCTTGCGACGCGGGCTTTCGTATTCGGGCGTTGCGCCGCGGACGGAAGACATCGAGGGGCGAATACAAGATTGCTACTGCCGCGTTTTGGACCGCAATCGCCACGTCCTGCGCAACTGTCTGCATTTGGAGCCGGAGCAGATCGGGGCCTATCTGGTGCAAGTCGGACGCAGTGCCGCGCTGGACTGGCTGCGCCATCGTGGGGCCAAAAAGCGGGGAAGTGATCTCACCATCGAAGTCGAACCGGAATGGCTTGACGGCGTTGGCGCACAGCCGGCCGACGCCGAGCGAGGTTTGTGTGCGAGGGAGACCTTGCAGCACTTCTGGGACGACTGCACCGCAGTCGCTGGGGCACGTGGTAACAGTCTTGAGATTCTGTGGGCCGCTTGGGTCGAACAAGCTCCGAGTCGAGAAATCGCTGATCAAATGGGAATGGCGGTCAGCAGCATCGACTCAGTCGTCTGCCGCATGCGCAAGCGAATGGAGGGTTTGGGCTGGCGAATCGCTGCCCGGGCGCCGCGCCACGACGCAGCCTAGCCGCGGATGTCGGCGTCGACGGATGTCGATTCGTTCGGCTCGGGACTGCCGAGCTGGTTGCGGGCCGCCAGCAGATCTGCGGCCTGAGGAAACCGGGCGATTGCTTCCTGGATTTGGGGATCGGACAGGGATAGCTCGCGCGAGCGTTCTCCGAGCCCGAACGCGGCGCCGAGGATCTCGGCCCGAATGCGCAGCAGCGACTGCGCCTGGACCTCAGGATCCTCAAACGCCTCGGCGAGTTCTTCAGTGGAGACGATTTCTTGATCGACCAGCCACTCGCCGAACTGGTCGAGAAGATCGGCGGGTTCCCGCCACGAAGGATCTTCGATCGGCGTGCGGTTCTGGAACTCGACGCCGAAGTTGAAGAAGGCGTTGTGGATGAACAGGTACTCCAGAAAGCGCGGAATATCGACCGGTTCAACCAGGAAATCCGGGCTGATTCCGCCGCCGCCCAGAACTTCTCGGCCGAGGTCGGTGCTGAACGAAGCAACGTTGTCGTTGGCGGCCGCGAAGGAGTCTTCTGCGCGAGTGGTGTAGTCGAACCACGAAGAATAGTCGCGCTGAATGAGACGGCCTGAGGGCGTGTAGTACTTGGCCGTAGTCAGAGCCACGCCATTGCCATGGCTGATGTTGTAGACGGTCTGCACCAGGCCTTTGCCCCAGGTCGGACGCCCGACGATGAGGCCGACGTCGTGGTCCTGAACGGCTCCCGAGACGATCTCCGCTGCCGAAGCGGTCGCCGGGCTGACCAAGATCACCAGCGGAAGGTTGAGGGGTCTGCCTGACCGATCAGAGTGAAATTCCTGCCCTGAACCGGCGGTTCGCCCGCGGGTTTCAACGATCTTTTCTCCGGCGGGAACGAACAATTCGCTCACGCCTACTGCCTGATCCAGAAGTCCGCCGCCGTTGTTGCGTAGGTCCAGTACCAGATTGGTCATGCCCTGCTCGCGCAACCGGTCAATCGCTTCGCCCATTTCTCGCGTGGTCGAATGCGAAAAATCAGTCAACAGGATGTAGCCGGTATCGGTGTTGAGCATGTACGAGTAGGCGACGGTGTTCTGAGGGATCTCGTCACGGGTAATGGTGAGGTCGAAAGGCTCGTCGAGTCCACGGCGCTCGACCGTGATCACCACCGAGGTGCCTTGTGGTCCTTTGAGCTGGCGCACTGCGTCATTGAGCGTCATTCCCGAAGTCTCTTGCCCTTCGATATGCGAGATGACATCGCCGGCACGGATGCCTACCCGCCACGCCGGAGTGCCCTCGACCGGGGTCACTACTGTGAGTTGCGAGTTGCGAACTCCAATGAGAATTCCCAGCCCCGAAAAGCTCGACTGCTGGCGCTCGCGGAGGTCGTCATAGGTGGCCTTGGGCAGGAAGTTGGTGTGCGGATCCAAAGTTCGGAGCATGCCGTTGATCGACGCCTCGACCAACTCTCTATAAGTGATTTCGCGGCCGTAGTTGTCGTGAGTGTGGTGCAGGACTTTGGCATAGCGGAACAGCGCCTGACGAACTTCCTCCGGAAGAGCTACAGCTCTATGGGCGAACAAGAGTCCACCGACAAAAACGGTCACTGCCACCGTGACTGTGAACCAACGCCAAGTGCGGTTCATTCGCGGGAGCTTATCAGCGGCCTTAACCGGTCTCTTCATGGTTTGACTTGCTTGCTCGATCGATGCCAGGAGGGATGAAAGCGACCTCCTTGACTGTCTAGGGTACGAACGGCAAGGATGGTTGGTTGCGGAGGCCCTGTGTTTGGAAGTCTAGGTATTTGGGAAATCGTCTTCATTCTGATTCTAGGGCTGTTGGTGTTCGGCCCTAAAAAACTGCCGCAAGTCGGCCGCACCATCGGCCGCACGCTGGGAGAACTGCGCCGTACTGCCGACGAATTTCGGCACACGGTCGAGCGCGAAGCCGCCGAAGTGGACCGTGAGGTCCGTCCCGTGGCCCGCGAGGTCCAGGAAGTGATGACCGGGAAGTCTTCCCAGGACAAAGGTGCGGAATCCTCTGCCGCATCTGAGACCCAGGGAGATGAGACCCGGGGAGATGAGACCCGGGGAGATGAGACCCAAGTAACTGAGACCGAGGGAACTGGGAGTCCCCAGCCGCAAGGATCCCAGTCGGAAGAACCCCAATCAGGACAACCTCGGTCGGAAGAATCCCAGTCAGAAAGTTCCAATCCCAAAGACGAGTCGTGAGTTCCGAACCCGAAAACCTGCAGCGCATGAGCCTGCTGGATCACCTGCAGGAGCTGCGCAGCCGTATCTTGCAGACCTTGGGCTTCGTAGCGGTGGCTTTCGCGATCTGCTGGATCTGGGTGCAGCCGATCTACGATTTTCTCGCTCGGCCAATTTACCGCGCGCTTCCCGAAGGCAAGAAGTTGGCCTTTTTGGGGGTAACGGAGCCACTGGTGCTGTTCATTAAAGTTGCGGCGCTGAGCGCGATCTTTCTCTCCACCCCAGTGATCCTCTACCAGGCCTGGCAGTTCGTTGCGCCCGGACTGTACCGCCGTGAACGACGCATGGTGCTGCCGTTCATTCTCGCCGGCACCTTCTTCTTCGTTCTTGGGGGTGCTTTCGCCTATCTGGTCGCCTTCCCGTTCGCCGTCGATTTCTTGCTGTCGATGGGGGAGCAGTTTGAGGCAGTGGTTACCGCGGACAAGTACTTCGGTTTCCTGCTCACCGTGATCCTCGGTCTGGCGCTGATGTTCGAGTTGCCGATCTTCGTTTTTTGCCTCGCAGTGGCGGGCATCGTCGAGACACGGACGTTAATTCGTCAGTTCCGCTGGGCAGTGCTGCTGATCTTCATTGCCGCGGCGGTGATTACGCCGACGCCCGACATCTTCAACATGTTGATCTTCGCTCTGCCGACGATCGCGTTGTATCTACTTGGCGTTGGAGCGGCTGCGGTAGTGACTTGGCGGCGGAAGAAGAGGCTTGCGGGGGAGGGTGGCGGGGTTGAGTGATTGGAGTTCTCTACGCCAACAAGGACACTTGCCCTGCTCAGCAACCTGCGTTTTGACTTGGTTCGCTATTGCTTTTGCTATTCTCACGCGTAAACGAACTCGTTGCGGAGCCATCCACTCAGTTGTTTTTTGATCTGCGCATGATCAACCCGTTGCGTACGCTACATTCACGCGCATCACTGCGCACCCTGATGGCGTCACGACTCTAGCCAGGAGCCGCCGTCAGAACTATTTCTTGCCCCGCACCGAGAAATCCTTCACTACACTGCCCTGTGGGCTGCTGCGTTGCGAGAAAACGCGGAAGAGTTGAAAGATCCGTCAAACAAAGACGATATACACCAGGTGAAAGATAAGGAATTGATTTCCCATTTGTAATTCCATGGAGACCCATCCACTTGGCAACCAGGGAAGTCGGCAGTAGCACGCCATCTTGAAACAGGAACGGCACCTGCCCAGATTTTTCTTGCTGCCCTGGGGTCCCAAACTCTGCATGCAGGGTTCCAGTAAATCGTGGAAGATCAACGATCAACATCTCGCCTTCAGTAAGACTTACCACTCTAGATGTAAGGGAAACACCAGCTCCTCCAGCTATCACGGTTACCATCGCCCAATCCTCTGGCACCGCTAGCTCAAACTCACCGAAACCGTTGGCTGTTGTCTCTTTTGGCGTTGATCTAGAAACAAGAGCGACAAGGCCCCCAGGAACGGGGTGGCCGCCTGAAACTAGTCGTCCGCGTACCTGTTTGGTCGGAAGTAGCTGCAGCACTATCCCCTTCGCGCTAACCTTTTCTTGCACAACAACCAATTGTTTTGCTGATCTCAAATGCTGCTGCCGCGCCTCCGCGTACACTGTTCCTGGGTCAACACCTTTTACCAGAAAGCGGCCTTCATCATCGGCGCGCACTTCAAAGGCGTCAATTCCCTTCTTGCTTGTCCTTGCAATTGAAACAATTGCGTTCCCCGCCGGCCTCCCCTTACTGTCAAGCACCCTGCCTTCTATTCCAGTATTCGGAAGGTCCAGCGTCAACTTGGTGTTGGTTCGCTCAATCTCAACCTCACGCCGCACCCTGAGGCCCTGATCTTGTCGTACGACCTCCACATTCCAGGTTCCAGGGCGCGGTAGATGCACTTCAAACTCCCCGTGTTCATCTGATTGAGCGACCACTGATTGAGGTCCGTGACGTCCCCCGAAGACCACTTCCGCTCTTACAGGATCTTTGCCAGCCGTTACTTTACCTGTGACCTGGACAAACGAAATGTCGGCGTATATTGGAGCCCCCGACCGAATATCAATATTGTCCATGTACTTCCATCGGTTGCCCGACGAGTCTGTTACGGAGATAGTGTGGCTACCAGAGCGCGTAAAGAAAGTTGCCGCCCCGGTTGGGCTCGTACGGAATTCTCCGAGGTGCTCAGAGCCTACGGAGTATTTACCCATCCGATCAACCGCCAGATTCCAAGAACGCTGCTTCAGATCCACTGGAGGGGTTACGATTATCTCGGCCAGCACGGGCGACTGTACGAGGATTGGATCCCTTATTCTCGTCTCTTTACCTTCAACTGTTGGCACTGGAAAATAGGAGCCTGAAAGATGCCCACAGTGCGCCTTAACTTCATAGTGACCAATTGCAAGCCCAGAGAACTGAAACCATCCATTGTCGTCAGGCGGAGAAGAAAGGACAGGGGGTCGCTGTACTTCGCTGTCTGGTCGGCTTGGAGCCTGATTATCATGGAGCTCCACTCGGCAACCCTCCATTGACCCATTTTCCGGTTTAATGTTCCCCGATACTGATGCCCCTTTGGTTAAGACTATCCCCCCAAGATCCAGTGCTGCGCCCAGCGGTGCCGAAAGCCATCTATAGACAGGAACGTAACCGGGCAACCGAATAGCAAGCATGGTTGCTCTTACGGGAACTGCACAGATGTATTTCTCTGCATCTTCAGTGACACACTGAACTCGGCCTCGCACCTGTGAATCTTGATCCGCAAATTCAATTTCATAGTCGCCGGCAGTACTACTTTGGAAGTCCACTGGAAGAGTTGGATAAACATCCAACACAATTTCCGTTTTCCCGCTGCCTTCACCAATGCTCACAGCGCGCTCCGGGACCCAACTCCCCGCCAGCTGAGCGCCGAGCACCCATGTGGATCGCTCTGGAACCACGATTTCCTGTGAGCTGGATGCTGCCAGCTCAAATTTCCGGACATCGCCACCATCATTCGAGGACACTGTCAAAAGCAATTGTGCCTCTGCGTCAATTGCTCCCTGCAGCTCAAAAGTGACGATCAATTCGGCTGCAAATAGACCCCCGCTGATGGCGGCACAAAACACCACCGCAAACAAACACTTCATGTAACGTTCGGGTTGGCTACGGTGTGACCGTGATTCCGTAACAATAGCTGCCCGATGGCTTACAAACTAGGCATTGGAAACCAATACACACCAAATCTGTAACGCAATCGCATCTACCCGCGCCTTCAGCTAGGGCACAAACTGACCCGACAATAAATTTATCATCGCATGTTTGACACCCTGCCCCACAATATGCCTGCACTGGTGTAGCGAGGGCTACCAAAGCAAGTGAGCAAGTCAAAAAAACAAATAAGCTCTTCTTCATCGTAGATCCCTCCTCCGCGTTCTGCGGCGAATGTTTTTAAACTTGCAAACAGTATCTTTTCATTCCATTTCAGTCAATTTCATTCCGTTGTGCCGCCATCGCGGCGGATGACTTTGGGGTGCTTGCTGAGATCACCAGCCACTAGCTGCTAACTATCATCCGCTACGAATCAAACGAATAGCGGCTCAGGATCCGTTGCCAGGTGCCCCGGGTTTTGAGCAGGATCTCGGCCATTTCACGTACCGCGCCGCGCCCACCCGGCCGTGTCAGCACGACGTCGGAGACCGCCCTGACTTCGTGTGCCGCGTCGGCCGGGGCGAAACTGACGCCACACAGAGCCAGCACGACGAGGTCGTTGAGGTCATCGCCGATGTAGGCGACGCGGGCCGGGTCGCAGCCGCTTCGGTCCAGGAAGGTGCGAAACCCGGCTTCTTTGTCGCCGCGTCCCGACAGCACCATGTCGAGATTGAGGTTCTCAGCGCGGCGATCGAGGGCGGCCGACTCTCGCGCCGTCAGCAGACCGACTTTGAGTCCGCCCTCCTGCAGGCAACGGAGGCCGAGGCCGTCGCGCACATCGAAGGCCTTGAGGGCTTCGCCTTGGCCGTCGAAATAGAGCCGGCCGTCGGTGAGCACTCCGTCAACGTCACACAGAATCCACTCGAGGGCGCGTGCACGGCGTGCCAGTTGGTCTTGCAGGGGCGCGGTCCTGGCCACTAAAAAAGCTCCAGTTTCCAAAGGTCGTGGAGATGGACGACTCCTGACAGACGGCTTTCTTCATCGACAATAAATAGAGAAGTGATGCGGTGGGTCTCCAGCTCATGCAGTGCCGCGGAGGCCAGTTCTTCGGCAGCAATGGTGCGGGGAGTCGGCCGCATGACCTCGCCGGTACTGCGGTCGAGGTCTGCCGGACCACCTTCCAGTAAGCGGCGAAGATCTCCATCTGAGAAGCAACCGGTCAGAACGCCGCTTTCGTCGGCGACGGCGGTGATGCCGAGTCCTTTGCTGGACATCTCATAGATGGCTTCGCGCAACGGTGTCCCTTCGCTCACTTGCGGCAGACGATCGCCGACCCGCATCAGTTCGCCCACGGTGACCAGCTTACGGCCCAAGCTCCCTCCGGGGTGCAGGCGGGCAAAGTCGGTCTGTGAGAAACCGCGATGCTCCAGCAAGGCCATGGCCAGTGCGTCGCCCATCGCCAGAGTGGCCGTCGTCGATGCAGTTGGCGCGAGGTTCAGCGGACAGGCTTCGCGATCGATGGCGATTGCGAGGTGTACGTCGGCGGACTGAGCTAGAGGACTATCGGGGTCGCCGGTCATCACGATGAGCGGAATGTCGAGGCGCTTGAGGACCTCGACCAGACGCACCAACTCTTCGGTACGCCCCGAGAATGAAGCCGCGAGGACGACGTCCTCGGGCATCATCACCCCAAGATCGCCGTGAATCGCCTCCGCCGGGTGGAGAAACAGCGCCGGCGTTCCGGTCGACGACAAGGTCGCCGCGACTTTGCGCAGCACCAGCCCGCTCTTGCCCATGCCGGTACAGACCACCCGCCCGGACATCCGGCTCAGAAGTTCAACCGCGCGCTCGAACGATTCGTCAAGCTGAGGCACCAAACCGGAAATCGCTGCCGCTTCGGTCTGTAGAACCTCGAGGGCTACTTCATGCGGCGGGCGGCGGGTGTCGTCTCCGCTCATGACTCCAGCTCCTGCACCGTCCGGTGAAGGTGCTTGAGGTCGCTCACTAGCCGTTTTGCCCGCTGCGGATCGAGCTGGGTGGTGGAGTCAGAGAGGGCATGGTCCGGATCGGGGTGCACTTCCATGTAAACCCCCGCGGCGCCAGCCGCGATCGCAGCGCGGGCCAGCGGCTCGGCAAATTCGCGCTGTCCTCCGGTGTGCGTCCCCTCGGCGCCGGGCAACTGCAGTGAATGGGTGGCGTCGAAGATCACCGGCAAGCCCTGCGCCTGAATCAGCGCGATCGAACGCATATCCACCACCAAGTTGTGGTACCCGAAGGAGGCGCCGCGTTCGGTGATACTGACGCGATCGTTGCCCGTGGAGCGCACTTTGTCGGCAGCCCGCAGCATGTCCTGCGGAGCCATGAACTGGCCCTTCTTGATGTTGACCGAACGTCCAGTTCGTCCCGCCGCGGTGAGCAGGTCGGTTTGGCGGCACAAGAACGCCGGAATCTGCAGTACTTGGCAAACTTCTGCCGCCGGTTCGCATTCGGCGGGGCTGTGTACGTCGGTGAGAATTGGCAGGCCGGTATCGCGACCGACTGCGGCCAAAACTTGCAGTCCCTCGATACCGGGTCCGCGGTAGCTGTCGATCGAGCTGCGGTTGGCTTTGTCGTAAGAAGCTTTAAAGATGAGCGGCAGTTGCAGTTCGGCGGTCATCTCCCGCAGCAGCCGCGCGGTCTGCAGAGTCGTTTCCTCGGATTCGATCACGCAGGGGCCGGCAATGACGGGTAGTTGGCCACCGCCGATGTCCACTCCAGGGGCGAGTTCAAACACTGTCATCGAATTTCGCAGGTACCAGCCGGTGGCGAGAGTCTCGACCGCCTCTAATTGGGCTGCAGGTGGACCGCGGAGCGCTCTTCCACCCGTGCCGGGTCACGGCGTAGTTTGCGCTCTTCGAGCGCGGCGCGGATGTAAGAAGAGAACAACGGATGCGGATCGGTCGGCTTCGACTTGTACTCGGGGTGAAACTGACAGCCGAGGAACCAAGGGTGGTCGGGCAACTCGACCATTTCGACGAACTTGCCGTCCGGGCTCATGCCGGATACGCGTAGGCCGTGCTCTTTAAGGGCCGGTAAGTATCTTTGATTGACCTCGTAGCGGTGGCGATGCCTTTCGCTGATCTTGTCGATGCCGTAGATCTCGCGGGCGAGGGTGCCTTGGTCCAGATCGCAGGGGTAGGCGCCGAGACGCATCGTGCCGCCCATTTCCTCAACGCCGAGCAAATCACGCAGCATGTAGATGGCCGGGTCTTTGGCTTCGGGATCGAATTCAGACGAGGTCGCTTCTTTGATCCCGCAGACGTTGCGCAGGTACTCGATGACCAAACACTGCATGCCCAGGCAGATGCCGAAGAAGGGGACCTTGTGTTCGCGCGCGTAGCGCACTGCGCGAATCTTGCCCTCGGTGCCGCGGACGCCGAAGCCGATCGGCACCAGGAGTCCGTCCACCTCGAAAATCTCCCGAGGCCAGTTGTCGCGCTCGATCTCTTCGGCGTCGATGTAGACCAACTCGACCTCGGCGTCGTTGGCCAGGCCGCCATGGAACAGCGCCTCGTTGAGGCTCTTGTAAGCGTCGGGCAGTTGTACGTACTTGCCGACGATACCGATCTGGACTTTGTGGCTGGGATTCTCGATGGTGTCAACCAGTTTTTCCCAGTTGGACATGTCGCGGCGGTATCTGGGCAGATTGAGCTGTTCCAGCAACAACTCGTCGAGACCCTCACGACAGAAGTGGAGCGGCACTTCGTAGATGCTGGGCACGTCGCGGGCTGTGATCACCTGCTCGGGAGCGACATTGCAGAAGAGGCCGATCTTGCGCTTGATGTCCTGCGGCAGGTCACGGTCGGCGCGGCAAACCAGTACATCGGGCTGGATGCCGATCGCCCGCAGCTCGCGCACGGAGTGCTGCGTCGGTTTAGTTTTGAGTTCGTCTGCGGCGGCGATGTAGGGAACGAGGGTGAGGTGGATGTTGACGGCGTTGTTGCGCCCGACTTCAATGCGGAACTGGCGGATGGCTTCCAAGAACGGCAGCGACTCGATATCACCGATGGTGCCGCCGATCTCGACGATGACCACGTCAGCGGTGTCGGCGAGGCTGCCGATGGCGTTCTTGATTTCGTCGGTAACGTGTGGAATCACCTGCACCGTTTTGCCCAGGTAATCGCCCCTCCGCTCCTTGTTGATCACCGATTCATAGATCTTGCCGGTAGTGTAGTTGTGGTTCTTGCTCATCACCGCGCCGGTGAAGCGCTCGTAGTGGCCGAGGTCGAGATCGGTTTCGGCACCGTCGTCAGTGACAAACACCTCGCCGTGCTGATAGGGCGACATGGTGCCCGGATCGACGTTGACGTACGGGTCCAGCTTCATCAGCGTAACTTTGAGCCCGTGAGCCTCAAGAATCGCTCCCACCGAGGCCGCTGCGACCCCTTTGCCGAGAGACGAAACCACACCGCCCGTAACGAATATGTATTTGGTAACCATGCCTATTCTCCTGCTTCGATCGACGTCCACAGGTCAGGATGGGCGTCAATGTAGTTTTCCACAAGCTGGACGTCAGCGGGGGTATCGATTCCGGGCCAAGCCTCTGGGTGCTCGATGACGCGAATGGGTATCCCGTTCTCGAGTACGCGTAACTGCTCTAAGGACTCAGCTTGCTCCAGTTTTGTCATCGGGAGCTCGGCCAAGCGGAGCAGGATCTCGCGCTGGTATCCATAGACGCCGATGTGCCTCAAGTATCGAGGCTCCCGGTCGCGACCATGTGGAATTGGAGCGCGACTAAAGTACAGGGCTCTGCCTTGTAGGTCGCTGACCACTTTGACCACATTGGGATCGGCAGCCGCTTTGCCGTCGGTAGGGGCGGCGAGGGTCACCATGCTGTCGCCTGCGGCTAGAGCTTCCGCTACTTTGCGGATCGCGCGGGGATCGATGAGGGGTTCGTCTCCCTGAATATTGATGACCGCGTCGCAGTCCCACGCCCGAGCTGCCCACGCGATGCGGTCGGTACCGGTGGCACATTCCTCCGGCGTCAACTCGACGCGTCCGCCGAATCGCTCCACTTCGTTGGCAATGCGTCGATCGTCGGTCAGGACAACCACCGAATCCAGCCCCACTTGCTGCGATCGTCGATAGACATGCTCGATCATCGAGTGCCCTCGAATCGAGACCAGCGGCTTGCCCGGAAACCGACTCGACGCATAGCGAGCCGGAATGGCTCCGAACACGCGCGCGGCGGACGACGAGGCTGGAAGGCTGGATTTTGTGGAGGGCACGGTCAACTCTACTGCTCGGCAGGAGGGGTGGTCAAACCTGCCTAGAGTTCCGGGATGGGCGCGGAAAGTTGGCACCTTGCAACCCCAATTAGCTGCTAGATTGCCTTCATGAGCGCCGCGCGACACCACAAGATCTCTTGGTGGTGGCCCTTGGTGGGACTCATTTTGGCCGTGGCGTTACTGGCCACTATCGATCAGTGGCGGCTTTCTCGAGCTCGCAAGACTCAACCGACCGGGAGTGCGGAATGGATTTGGGGTCGAGGTCATCAACCGCCGGATTCGTTTTACTTGGTGCGCGATTTCGAAATCGACTCTAAACCGACTTCTGCAGAGCTACAGATTCTTGGCGATGAGGCCTACGTTGCCTATCTCAATGGTATTCGCATCGGGTCCAATCGCTACCGCGGTGACCATTCCGTCAACCGCTATGAAGTTGTTTCGTATCTGCGATTGGGAGCGAATCGCATCGCCGTTCGAGTCGAAATCACGCGCCTGCGCGGTGGTCTGTTGGCGCGGCTTGTGGCCGATCCCGGACAGCCACACGAACGCGAGCTGGTGGTGAGTGACGAGGATTGGCTCACTTTGCCGGAGCAGCCGCGGCATGGATTCAGCGACCCCGAAGTGCGACTGCGTCCCTTGCCGAAGGCGGTCGTCTTGGGACCGCCGCCGCGCGGTCGCTGGGGATGGTTGGAGTTAGCTTCGGCAATCCGTCCCAGGCACGAACAGATCGTCTTGCGCGGCGCCGACGGCCGGCAGCGTCGCACCGCGCGAGCGCACTCGTTTCGCACTCCGCAGCAAGATTGGAGTTGGCTGCCAAAGGGGCGGCGCCAGCGTCGACTTGGTGATTGGGTCGAATTCTCGTGGAACGAGCCGCAGACTGGCTATTTCGGAATCAAGGCTGTATCGGAGGACCGCATACTCGGGCTCGTCTACTACGGCATGCAAAGTCCGGATCTTTCATCGCGAGCTCCCGATGCTGTAGCCGTAGGGGTGCGAGGCAGGGAATGGTGGGAGGACACGGTCATACGCAAGTTCCGCTACGCGGTCGTACTCGGCGTTTCCGATGTCGTCGATGGAGCCGTTTTTCGCATGGCTGAAGACATCGATCGGTGGAACGACCAAGACTCCGGTGTGGCCGGCGTCTTACCGCCGGCATCGGCCGCCCGTCTAAGATCGTCGGTGGAGGAGGAAGTCTGGAGCCGCCTCCAGGGCATCCCTGGCGGGACAGCTCGGTAGTTTCAAGATCGCTTCGCGCGCTGCGCGCCCGTGTTCGGAGGCCCGCCGTTCCGTTTCCTCGATCGTCCCTTCTCGAGCCACCAGTTCGAGGACAAAGTCCTCAGAGGTGCGCTCGAATCCACCATCTTCGAGCACCGCAAACACAGCTCCCCGTTCGCCAGGGGTCAAACGGGGCAGCATGAGCAGCACTGGCAAGGTCAGTTTGCCCTCTCTGAGGTCGGCGAGAGTCGGCTTGCCCACCGTTGCGCTCTCCGATGTGAAGTCGAGCAAGTCGTCCTTGATCTGAAAACAGAGTCCGAGTTCCATGCCGTAGGTTTGCAGGGCTTGGCCGGTCTCCGCCGTCGTTGGCGCCATCAGGCTGGGAACGTAGCAGGCTGCCGAGAACAGGTGGGCGGTCTTGCGGCGAATGATCTGGTAATACTCGTCGAGGGAGAGATCGCGTGCACCGCGCCGTTCGAGGGTCAGCAGCTCACCCTCAGTCATACGCAGGGTGGCTTGCACCAGGGCTCGCAGTACTTCGACGTTGCCGTGTTTGAGCGCCAAGTGCATGGCGGAGGTATAGACCCAGTCGCCGAGCAGTACGGTGCGGCTATTGCCCCACTTGCGGTTGGGAGTTTCCTGTCCACGTCGCAGTCCCGAGTGGTCCACGACGTCGTCGTGGATGAGCGTTGCCGTATGAATGAGTTCGACAACTGCGGCGTAGGTGACCGCTTCCTCGTTGTCGCGGTCGAGAATCTGTGCCGCGAGCAACAGCAGCGCCGGACGGACTCGCTTGCCACCGCCGTCGGCGATGTAAGCGCCCGCTTCATCGATCAGCGGCACGTCCGATTGCAGGCGCGAACGAAAGACCTCTTCGACTGCCACCAGTTGGTCGGCAACCAGGGGCAGAAAGGAGGCGGCCTGAACGTCAGGAACCGCTGCTGGGAACTTCGCCGGCATCGCAAGGATGATGCGACGCGCCAGGGGTCACATCAAGGCGATTATACGGCTCAGCGTTGGTCGTCGATCCACTGGTAGTCGGGCGGTCGAAAAGCTGTCGTATCGTCGATAATCTCGGCTTCAGCAAACTCGAACACGGTGTTGCTGTCTTCAAGGTCCGAATACTGGAATCGAATCGGCAGCCCGCTACGCCGGTCAATGACGATTTCGGCCTTGCCGAAGGTCGCATCCGCTTTCGGAGTCACGCGAATGGCTCGGTAGCCGTCATTGATGGGGATCAGCTCCGCGTCGTACTTGGCCCGCAGTTGGGCCAGTGGGGAGAGCCACAACTCGAAGACGCCAGATTCATTTTCGTCCAACTTGAGGTGGCGGCCCGAGTCTTCGCCTTCATTCCAAGTCCAGGCCTGGTTGCCGCACAGGAGGTAACTACGCGGGTCGGGCTCTTGGTAGTCCCAGCGGACGCAATCGGGGAGATTGAACGATGCGACGCCGGTTTCCAGATCGCCCGAGTCGAATCCGGCCGGGATGAACCGCTGCTCAAAGGGAATGCGCCGTGGTGTTTGGTCGAGGACATTGCGCGCCGCAGTCAGCGCATCCCACGCCGAAGTGACTTCGTTTTGGGCCTGCGCGGGGAGCACGCCTGCGCCAAAGAAAAAGGCGGCAACAAAGAAGAGTGCGGCGAGGATGGCGATTGTCGGCTGAGTCTTCATGATGCTCTTGAGCCTCTTTCTATCAATGCTTGAAGTGGCGGCGTCCGGTCATCAACATTGCCACTCCCAAGCGATTGGCTGCATCAATGACTTCGTCGTCTCGACGACTACCGCCCGGCTGCACGACGGCGGTCACGCCGGCTTCAGCCAAGGTTTCGAGTCCGTCGGCAAAAGGAAAGAAAGCATCGGAGCCGGCCGCAGTGCCCTCCAGCGGCAACTCGGCTTTGTTGATGGCGATACGGCAGGAATCGACGCGGCTCATCTGTCCGGCTCCGATTCCCACCGTTTGGTAATGATTGGCGATCACGATCGCATTGGACCGCACCTCAGCGACAACTGTCCAAGCCAACTCGAGGGCGGCAAATTCATCTTCGGTGGGAGAGCGTTCCGTCGCCACCGTGGCTTCGGCCAAACTGCCGCCCGCGTCCACCTGCTGCGCTAGCAGTCCACCGTCAATCGACCGCAATGCCACTCCGCGGGTCGGTTCGATGTCCGCTTCGATCAAGCGCAGGTTGGACTTGCCGGAGAGGCAGCGCAAAGCGGTGTCGGAGTATGCCGGTGCCACGATCACTTCGACAAAAAGGCCTTGCAACGCTTCGGCCAGGCTTTCATCGACTTCGCCATTGACTCCGATTACGGAGCCGAACGCACTGACCGGATCGCAAGCGAGCGCCCGTTGGTAGGCCTCGGCTGCGGAGTCACCGATGCCGACCCCGCAGGGGTTGTTGTGTTTGACGATGGCGACGCCTGAGTGGGGCAGTGCTGCGGCTAGTGAGCGCGCCGCATCGGCGTCCAGTAAATTGTTGTAAGACAACAGCTTGCCCTGGTGCTGAGTGTAGCCTCCGAAAAGCTCTCGATCGGAGAAGCGATAGACGGCCGCCTGCTGATGCGGATTCTCCCCGTAGCGCGGTACGAGGTGCCGGCGGAGTCTGAGCGTTTGGATTTCGGGAAACTCGTCCCCGATAGCGGCCTCTTGCGCGTTCATCCAGGCACTGATTTCGGCGTCGTAGGCAGCCGAATGGGTAAACGCCTTACGAGCCAGACGGCGCCGAAAAGCAAGACCTGAGTCCTCGAGATTCGACTCTGGGTCGTTTCCGCTCCCGTTGTCGACACTGGCACCGATCGTTTCCAACGCATCGGCATAGTCCGAGGGGTCAACCAGCACCCAGACGCGAGCGTGATTCTTGGCCGCGGCGCGCAGCATCGAGGGACCGCCGATATCGATCATCTCGATGCAGTCAGCGCGGCTGGCACCCGAGGCCACCGTTTTGGCGAAGGGGTAGAGATTGACGACGACCACGTCGATCTGGGTGATGTCGAGGTCGGAAAGCTGTTCCTCGTGTGCCGCCTTGTCGAGGTCCGCCAAGATTCCGGCGTGAATACTGGGGTGCAGCGATTTGACCCGACCGTCGAGTACTTCTGGAAAACCGGTGACGGCGGCGATCGGAATGACCGAGACGCCGCTCTGTTCTAGGTGTCTCGCGGTTCCGCCGGTCGAAACGATCTCGAAACCGAGAGCGCTGAGATCGCGCGCCAGTTCGCCGACTCCGGTCTTGTCGAAGACCGAGATGAGAGCTCTTCGTTGGTTCATTGGGGACGGTCCTTGGAGATGTCATGAGTCGGAGACGGGTGAGGCGTGCGCGTGGGGAGCTGGCGGTGGTCGGCGCCGCCCGCCTCGATCCAAACATGGCGAAGAGCAAGTCCAACGTCGGTGACAGCGTGGCTGTAGGCCACCGCCGACACTCCGAAGGCGGTGGAGCGATCGTCAAACTTGCGCCTGCCCGGCGGACCTCCAACGCGCCGGTATTCGCTCTCCAGTAAGGGTCGATAGCGTCGACCGCGGAGGGTGGCGCGCTCGACCAGAGCGGCAAGATCACCGCCACCTTCCAGCTCCGGGAGCAAGCCGTAGAACACCGGCCGAAAGCGCACACGAGCGCTGTCCAGGTAGAGCAAATAATCGCTGTAATGGGCGCTGCGCGCGCCGGTGTGAAAGGGGTTGTTGGCGTAAGCGACCCAGTAGGCGAGGCGGCCGAGCTGTCCGACAATCGATTCGAAGGGCTGATGACTTCGAATCATGTCGATGGCTCGCCGGGCCTCCTCCTCGATGATTTCGGAGATTGGTTTTCCTAACACCGCTCGAGAGGCACCCTGGCGGATTCCATCTCGATAGGCAAACCGGTGGCGATCGATGCGCCTGGCCAGGTCGGGCGGCGCAACCGACTCCGCCGCCTCAGCTATCGCTGTTTGAGCACCCGTCGTCCAGGCCGTGAGCGACGCCGAACTCGACGCTAGTAAGAGCCAGGCTGCTGCAGTGGCCAGCGGTGTTTGCTGGAACCTCATGGGTCTGGTGCGTGACCAAGTCCTGTGAGGCATGACCGAATTGTAGCTGCGAACAGGAAAGAGAAAAGAAGTGGTGCCCAGGGGCGGAATCGAACCACCGACACGCGGATTTTCAGTCCGCTGCTCTACCGACTGAGCTACCTGGGCACGGACCTCGACTGAATCGAAATCCAGCGCGGTTTCTAGCAGTCGATCGGGCCAACGTCAACACCTGAGACCGAATCATTCCTGGCCTGATTGGTCTGCGAACTCCGGTTTCGAGTGGCCGACGACTTGACCGTCCGGAAACAGCCGCAGGCGTAAGGTGACTCGATTCTCCAGTTGCATGACCGCTGGACATGAGGCGTCATACCCAGATTCGATGCTGACCTTACCCTCGAGCTTGTAACGACCGCCGACACCACCCACGAATTGCTCCCAGACATCGACGTTATAGTCGGCTGGCTGACTCCGGTTCAGATACTCAATGGTGCCGCGTCCCGAGTAGCGCTCGACACAACGCCAACCACCGAGTCGACGCACGAGTCTCAGCGCGAACCTCCTGCCACTGGACCGAGATGGGCTCGGCTTTGGCGAGCGGTGCGCTCCAGCCAGTTCAGAAACGAGGCCTGTATGTCCGCGAGTTGAGCCTCCAGGGCGTGCACGAGTTCAGGCCGATCGCGGGCCGAAAGTTCGCGCAACAGATCACGAAACAGCAACTGGGTGTCTCGATCGGCGCCGTCGTGCAGGTAGCGAACCAGGAATCCGGCCTGTGGATAGCGCCAGCGGAGTTCCTCGGTCGGGCCTTGCCAGGAGCTGGGCAGGGAATGCAAAGGCGGCCAGCCCTGGGGCTTCTCCGAATAGTCGAGCAGCGCGGCGACCGGTCCCTCGAGGCGAATCTGGTGAAGCGTAGCGTTGCGCCCGCTGGCGTTGCCGACTTTTTGCGAGCGCGACATCGATGTCGAGGAGATTGTGCCGAGGACGATTTTCCCCTTGCCGTTGACGCGGTTGTAGGAAAGCGACGTGGCGAGCCCTTCCTCAAGCCACTGTGGCAGGCGATCGGCGAAGGTCGCCCAGTTGAGTACGTGAGTGCCTTCGTGAATGATGAGAGAGAGTAGGTGGTCACGGCTCAGTTCTTTTGTGTAGGTCGCCGCGAGGCTGCCGCGGGCATGCCCCTCGGTGTTGTCCGGTAGGCCGGCGCCAAATTGGGCGCGAAAGGTCCGGTAGGCGGACCGGTCCGGAAACAAGACCAGCCAACGCTGCGATTCGCTTGGCGGAGTCACGCCAAGCCTGTGTTCGTACGCCTCAGCCAGTTGATTCAAAGTCCTGGCCACAAGATCTCGAAGTCGCGGAGTCAGGGAGGCGTCGGCCAAAAGGTGCCAATTCTGAAGTTCGATTTCGTGCGGTTGCGGCATCATCTGCCTGGCGATCGCAAGCTGATGCTCGGTGGAGTCGAGGAGAAAGACGGCCTCCCGGGTTGTCGCCGAGCGATTCTCTGTCTGAGCTGCTGCCGGTACTTGCGACGAAACGAGTACTCCCAAGGAAGCTAGGCCGCCCATGCACATAAACGTCACCAAGAGCGAGGATACCGACAGGCTTGCGGGTGCAGGCGACATGGCCTAAGCGTAACTCAGCCCTAGCAACGAGAACCCTGGGCGGGAGGCCGGTCGTCCGACGCGACTATGAAGGGGTGGCAGGAGCTTCACCGGCGGCTTCACTCTGACGCTGGCGTAGCCGGTTGGCGGCTTCGGTCCACGGGGCATGGGTGAGGATATCGTCGATCCCATCGACCGCTTGAGCGCCGTTGCCGATGCGCTGGTGCAACAGCACATCAGCGAGACGACTCTCGGCGAGAACTTCGAGGCGGGCACGAACGGCCTCGACGACCAGCCCCTCGGGTGCGCATTCCAGATAAGCGGCGCCGTTGGCAAGGTCGTCAAAGGTCTCGGCGACCGCAGCCAGCTTGTCTTGAGCCTGTTCGGCGAGGATCGGGTCCGACTCCTGCGAGTTCAACCGGTCAAGGGCACAGAGATCATCGAGCGAGGTCACCAGCACGCGCATGGCACGGCGGCTGGCGACCGCCTCTTCGCTATCTGGAAAATCGTTGGAGATACGTACGAACTGCTCGATCGCCGCCAAAGGTCGCTCCAGCCGGGTGTACCCCTGGGCGAGCTTGAGGCGTGCCGACGCGGCCTCGTCAAAGTCTGGATAGTTGGCCAGCATTGCTTCGATGGACTCGGTCTGCATGACGCCCTCATGGTACGCCTCAGCGAATGCCGAGCGCGCTGCATCACGTAGCTCACGGACTTCACCGATGCTGGCGTTGATTTCGGCGATCAAGGGGCTCTCCTCATCGTCTACTTGTACCTGAGCGAGGAGTTCTTGGTGGGCCGTGAGGAGGTCGTGATAGTTGCGGGACAAGACGTGCTTTGCCAACTCCCGCTCTTTGGCTTGGTCTAGGCGAGATCGTCGAATGGCGTCGATCGCCGGCCCCCGCGGCCAACTCGCGACCGCGGAGTCCTCGAGCAAGCGTTTCAGTTCCGGCTCTTTGGTGTCCTCGATCGCAGCCAGAAGTCGACGCTGCGTTTCTCGGCGGTAGTCATCGGAGTTTTTCTCAGGTTGCGCCTTGAGCTGCTTGGAGCGAGCGATGGCCGCGCGCACGCGCTGGTCGCCAAACGGGTGCGTACGCCAATAGCCGTAGCTGCGGTCTTGTGGAATCGCCGCTGCCATTTTCGCCATCAACGTACGGGCCCCGTCGGGGTCGTAGCCGGCTCCGGCTGCCCATCGCTGCCCTTCGAGGTCGGATTCGTTTTCGAAGGTACGGCCGTAGTTGCGCAGCAGCAATTCGGTCACCAGCGTTCCCGCCGCCATGGTGCCTTGAATGAGGTCGGCGCGATTGCTGGGGGTGTAGATCTCGCCCGGATAACGCTGTTGTTCGTCGCCGGCGGTTGCCGCCACTCCAACCAGTACCGCGGCCGACAATCCGTTGAGCAGGGCGGCTTTCTTCTGCAGCCGTGTGCCGTGTTTGAGGGCAACGTGAGCGATTTCATGGCCGAGCAGAGCGGCCAACTCATGGTCATCGAGGTCGAGGGCAAGCATTCCCTGAGTGACAAAGATGTGACCGCCCGGCAAGGCGAAGGCATTCGGTTCTGGAATGTCGAGGAGGTAAAAGCTGAGCGGATAGTCCTCGAATCCAGATGCCAGGCCGACGCGGTAGCCAATGTCCTGCAGGCGGCGCTGCTCGGCCGGGTCGTCGATGCCACCGTATTGCCTAAGCGCATGGAATGCGGCGCGCAAGCTCTTCCCGTAGGTGTCATCGGTCTGCGCGCGCACCGGCAGTATGGCTGTGCAGAGAAGGAATCCCCACAAACAAGCTGTCGCCACACGGACTGATTTCGGTCTACGTCGCGTCGTCATAACCGCGGACCTCATATCCGCTGAAGGCTAGCAAGAATGGGGCCGATCAAAGCGCCTCGCGTTGCATGGTATTTTTTCCCAATGCGCACCTGCACCGTCGAGGTCCCGACCCGATTTCGCTCGATGCGCGAAGCCCGATCGCGTATCGAGGAAGTTCTGGGAGATTCCGCCGTCGCGGTGCAATACGCTTGGGAGGGTGAGGAGTTAAAGCTCTCCGGTGCTGGCGCTGCCGCAACGGTGAGTCTGCGTTCGGGCGTGTTCGTCGGCAGGGTCGACTTGAGACCCCCGGCGAGTTTTTTTGCCGACCAGGTGCGCGACTATTTTGAAGATGCTTTACGGCGTGCCGCTTCTGATGCGGGTGCCGTGCCTGAAGAGGAGTCAACGTGAACGCAACATCCACTCAAGTGGCCTTGCCACAACCGAACGAAGCTGGAGCGCGCGAAGAGGTCTACGAGCGCGCCGACAGCGTGTGGACCCGGGGCAAGGCGCGCGAACGGACCATTGCTGGCAAGGCGCAGGATTTGCGCGGCCCCAACGGCAGAGTGGCGGTGGTGCTCGGATGCCGTACACCTTTCGTCAAGGCGCAAACCAGCTTTCAGGACATGGATGTCGTGGATCTCGCTGGTCTGGTGACCGCGGAGTTGGTCGCGCGTGCCGAGATTGACGCCGAAGCCATCGATGCCAGCATCTTCGGCACCGTCGTACCGGCTCTGCACGCTCCCAATTTGGGCCGCGAGGCGATCTTTCGCGCCGGCCTGCCGGACACCATTCCCGGCAATGGCGTCAGTTTGGCTTGTACCTCTTCCAACCTCGCCATCGCCCAGGGGGCCGAGTCGATCCTGACTGGAATCAACGAAGTGGTCGTCGCTGGCGGGGCGGAGTCTCTCTCGACCGTGCCGATCCAGTTTCGGCGTTCTGCGGCGAAGAAGCTCATGCGCCTCAACAAGGCCAAGACCACCGGGCAAAAGCTCGCAGTTCTGGGCGACGTTCGCCCCGCCGACTTGACCCCGGTTCCGCCGGCGATTGCCGAGTACACCACCGGTCTGAGCATGGGGCAATCCTGCGAAAAAATGGCTCAAGAGAATGATATTTCCAGACGAGCTCAAGATGAAATCGCCCTGCTTTCTCACCAAAGAGCGGCGGCGGCGATCGAAGAAGGGCGCTTCGATCAACAGGTCATCCCGGTGTTTCCGCGGCCCAAGTTCGATCGGCCTGTGAACCGCGATTCGGGGGTCCGTGACGATTCCTCGCTGGAGGCGTTGGCCGGCTTGCGGCCGGTGTTCGATCGGCGCTATGGCACCTTGACCGCGGGCAATTCCAGTCCGATCACCGATGGCGCCGCAGCGGTCTTGCTGATGTCGGAGGATCGAGTTCGTGCTCTCGGCATCGAGCCGCTGGGGTTCATTCGTTCCTACGCATGGGCGGCGCTGGACCCGACCACGCAACTGCTGCAGGGGCCGGCGTACGCCGCTCCCGTGGCTCTCGACCGTGCTGGGTTGGTACTCGACGACCTCGACTTGATCGAGATGCACGAAGCGTTCGCGGCGCAGATTCTTTCCAACATGAAGGCGTTTGCCTCACCGCGGTTCGCCCGCGACGAGCTGGGACGGGCGGCACCGCTCGGCCGAGTCGATTTCGACCGTTTCAACGTCAACGGCGGGTCGATTTCGATTGGCCATCCCTTCGGAGCCACTGGGGCGCGGGTGACGATGCAGCTCCTGCACGAACTCCAACGGCGGGATTTGCAAGTCGGCATGCTGACGGTATGTGCTGCGGGCGGAGTCGGGTTTGCGATGGTGGTCGAGCGATCTTAAGAGAGGCGGCGAGGGAGTTTTGACGGCAGCTCGGCTTACCTCGGTTCTGGTTGCTGTCGTCATTCTCGGCGGCTGTTCGGTTGCCAAGCTGGCCACCGGAGCTTTGTCTTCGAGTCTCGCGCAGGGGGCGGCAGTGTTCGCGGCCGACGAAGACCCGGAGTTCGTTCGTGACGCCCTTCCGTTTGCGCTCAAAACCTACGAGATGCTGCTGGAGACGACTCCCGAGGATGTCGATCTCCTGCTCGCAACCTGCTCTGGCTTCACCCAGTACGCCAAAGCGTTCCTGGAAGATGATGCTTTCTATGCCGCCGAAGTCGACTACGGACGCGGGCGGGCGCTCTACCAACGGGCGCGAGCCATGTACTTGCGCGCCCGTGGGTACTGCCTCCGCGCTCTCGAAATTGACACTGGTGTCCAACTCGCCGACCTCACCCGCGATGCCGACGAGGCGCTCCAGGAAGTGTCGCGAGATCAGGTGCCCATCCTCTATTGGACCGGGGCGGCCTGGGGTTCGGCGATCGCGATCGGACTCGATCAGCCCGAACTGGTGGTTGATTTGCCGGTGGTGCGAGCGATCTTCGAGCGCGGCGTGCACCTCAACGTCGACTACGATCGTGGTGGCTTTGAAGAAGCTTGGATGGCTCTTGAGGCCTTGCCGGAGATCCTGGGTGGGTCGATCGATCGAGCCAGGGTGCATTTTGACAATGCTGTTGCCGCCAGCAACGGTGCCAGTTTGTCGCCTTACGTCGCTTGGGCGGTCTCCGTATCGGTCCCCAACCAGGATCGCGACGAATTCATTCTCATGTTGGATGCCGCGCTGGACATCGACCTCGACGACGCTCCGCATATCCGCCTTGCCAACGAAGTGGCTCAACGCAAGGCCGAGTACCTGCGCCAGCATGCCGAGGAATACTTCATCGACTAGACCGGTTTAAGCTTTGCATCAAGAGGATGCGAGAGAGGTCCTTCATGAAACGACTGAAGATTCGACATTGGGCGATTGGAATTGCTGTAACGATTCTGCTCGGAGCCCTGCCGGCTTCCGCTCAGGTGGTCAAGCTGGCAACTTTGGCGCCGGACGGTTCCGCCTGGGATCAAGCGTTGAAGGAGATGGGGTCATCCTGGAAGCAGGCGACCGATGGCAAGGTCGACCTTCGCATCTACCCGGGAGGGGTCGCCGGTGACGAGTCCGACATCGTGCGCAAAATGCGCATCGGTCAGCTTCACGCCGCCGGGCTTTCAGTGGCGGGTCTGGCGGAGATCGATTCGTCGTTCGAGGCCTTCGGTATCCCTCTGTTCTTCGAAGATTATGGAGAGCTGCGCGCGGTTCTGAATGCTACGGAGCCTTATTTTTCAGCCAAGTTAGAAGACAACGGTTTTGTTTTTCTCAATTGGGCTCCCGGTGGCTGGGCACGTCTTTTTTCCTCCAAACAGGCTTCCAGTGTCGACGACATGAAGAAACTAAAGTTGTTCGTGGTCGCGGGAGACGACGCCCGAGTGCAGTGGTGGAAGTCGAACGGATTTCGACCCGTGCCGCTGGCCATGACCGACATCGCGACTGGACTGCAGACCGGGATGATCGATGCTTTGGCTTCGACCCCATTGATCGCGCTCAGCTTCCAGTGGTTTCGCCAGACCCCCTTCATGCATGAGATGAAGCTGGCTCCGGTGGTCGGGGCGACGATCATTTCGAAGCGCATGTGGAGTCGCATGTCGGCGAGTCAGCAGGAAGAAATGCTGCGGGCCGCCGAAGTCATGGAAGAAAAGATCTTCACTGCAGTACAGGACCAAGATGAACGAGCGGTCGACGCGATGCAAGAACGCGGTTTGACCGTCATTACCACCGACGACGAGGATGCTCTCGCCCAGCAGGCGCTCACCTTCGCCGAGTCGATGAAGGGCGCCATCGTGCCCGAGGAACCCCTCGCCGTGCTCACCGAGGCACGAGATGGGTACCGCGACGGGCAGGGTAGCAGCGAGGGGGGCGCTGATTCCTGAGTCTGATTGCGGCGCCAATTCGCTGGTTCCAACGCACAGAGGCCTATATAGCTTCCGCGTGTTTGGCGGCGATGGTGGCGCTGCCACTTCTCGAAGCCACTCTTAGAACCTTCTTCGAAACCGGCGTCCCGGGCGCGGTGCCGTTTGTACAGCACCTCAGCTTGTGGGTGGGGTTCTTGGGCGCATCGATGGCGGCGCGCCAAGGGCGCCTGCTGCGACTGGCGACGGGGGAGATCCTCGATCGTCAGTTTGGCGGGCGGTCCCGCCCCTGGATCGATGCCGCGACCGCCGTAGTTGGAGCAGGGGTCTCAGCTTTACTCGCCCACGCCAGTTGGGCGATGTTGCAGATCGATCGCGACGCTGGTGGCGAGATCGCCGCTGGTGTGCCGGTGTGGGTTGGACAACTCGTTCTGCCCATCGCCTTTCTGCTGATCGCCTTGCGCATGGCTTGGCGAGCTGGAAACTGGCCGGGGCGTGTCGCCGCTTTCGCCGCACTCGCCGCCGGCGTCGCCGTAGGCATGCATCCGGAGTGGGCGGAAGGGATTCCAACGACTCCGGGTTTGCTCATCCTGGTGCTAGCCGGGCTTTTGGGAGCTCCGATCTTTGCCGTTCTAGGGGGGCTGGCGCTGCTCTATTTCTTGGCCGACTACGTGCCACCCGCTGCTGTGCCAGCCGAGTTGTACCGCATGGCCCGGTCGCCGACCTTGCCCGCCATTCCCCTCTTCACTTTGGCCGGTTTTCTCCTCTCCGAGGGCAACGCATCCCATCGCCTGCTGGGAGTCTTTCGCGCCGCCGTGGGCTGGTTGCCCGGGGGCACGGCGATGGTTTGCGCCCTCTTGTGCGCCTTCTTTACCGCCTTCACCGGCGGCTCCGGCATCACCATTCTCGCTCTCGGCGGCTTGTTGTTCGCAGCCCTCAAAGAAGATGGGTATCGGGAGCAGTTCTCGCTCGGATTGCTCACTTCCTCGGGCTCACTCGGGCTGTTGTTCCCTCCAGCACTTCCGGTGATTCTGTATGCCGTGGTAGCTCAGATTCCAATCCTGGACCTCTTCAAAGGGGGATTGGTGCCAGGTGCTCTGCTGGTGGCGATGGTCGCCGGTTGGGGGGTTTGGGAGGGGGTGCGGCGCAAGATTCCGCGTTCGCGATTTTCCTTGCGACCGTTGGGGCGGGCGATTTGGGTGGCGAAGTGGGAGATGGCGTTGCCGGTGGTCGTCGGAGTGGCGATCTTCGGTGGTTTCGCGACGCCGATTCAGGCTTCGGCGCTGGCCGCCGCCTACGCCATGGTGACCCAGATTTGGGTGCACCGAGATATCAAGAGCTTGCGCCGTCTGGTCGAAGTGTTCGAGGAATGCCTGGTGTTGGTGGGTGGGGTCATTGTCATCCTTGGGGTGGCGCTGGGGCTGACCAACTATCTGGTCGACGCACAAGTGCCGGCCAGGCTCCTCGAATGGGTTTCAGCCAACATCGACTCACCGCTTGTCTTTCTTATCTACCTCAACCTCTTCCTGCTCGTCGTCGGGTGCTTGATGGACATTTTTTCGGCGACGGTGGTGGTGGTGCCGCTCATCCTGCCGCTGGGCGCGGCGTTCGGTATCGACCCCATTCACCTGGGGATCATCTTCATCGCCAACCTGGAGTTGGGCTACCTTACGCCTCCGGTGGGTCTCAACTTGTTCTTAGCCTCTTATCGCTTCGACCGGCCGCTGCTCAAGGTCTGGCGCTCGGCGTTGGTGCCGTTGGTGCTTCTGGCAATGGGGGTGTTGCTGATCACCTATGTGCCGTTCCTGACTACTTGGGGTAGGTAGGCCTGGGTACAGTGCTAGTGGCTAGTGGCTAGTGGCTAGTGGTTAGTGGTTAGTGGTTAGTGACGGGTGACTAGTGACGAAGTGACCGGTGCCGAGTCGCGGACTTGGCCTCAGGCGCCGCGCTGAATGGCGCTCGCCTGCCAGCGCTCAGCTTTGAGTCCCTGGACCAAGGCGCCGGCGACCGCATCGGTGTCAAACGACGCGCAGTGGAAGAGATCGGCGGCAAAGGCGCCGCGCTCGGGCCAGGTATGGACGGCCAGGTGCGACTCCGCCAGGGTCGCCACAATCGTCAATCCTTGGGGGGAGAACTGATGGACGCTGAGTTCGAGTAACTCGGCTCCACTGGCGTCCACTGCCGCCAAGACCGCCCGGCGCACTTCGTCGGGGTCGTTGAGAGTGGTGAAGGGCGCGTTCGTGCCTTCGACCAGCAAATGGAGGCCCAGAGGCTCGCTCATGCCGGTCGCTTTCGCGGTGGCCGCTCCGGCTTGGCCACAGCCGCGATCAGGTAGCCGTGTTTGCGCAGGGGGGGGAACCGTTCGTAGGCCCAATCGAACGGCCGCAGGACGACTTCAACAACCTTCTTGAAGCCAGCAAAGTTGCGCTTTCCAGCGTGCAGGGCGAGATCCAACATGCGGAGGATTCCTGGTTGCAACAGGATACCGCTTCGACCGACCACCCGCAGGCCTCCCCGCCGGCACAGTTCTCCGAGTGCTCGGTGGCTATAGGCCTTTTCCTCACCATAGTGGTAGCGGCCCAGCGCGCTCATGATGCCGACCAGCACCGGGCGCAAAAACGGATCCAGCCGATTGGGTACACCGATGATCGCGGTTCCATCGGTAGCGGTAACGCGGCCGATCTCGGCGATTGCCTTCTGGGTCTCAGGGAAGTGCTCGACGGTTCCCATGGAGTAGACCAGGTCGAAAGCGTCGGAACGGTAGGGGAGTGCACGCACGTCGGCTACTAAGAGCGTCGCCGCGCGGTCCGCTTGTTGGAACTCGCTCCGCGCCCTCAACACCGTGGGCAAGGCTATGTCGACTCCATGGGTGTACGCGCCCTGACCTGCGACCCACTGCAGAATGCGGGTATTGCGAGCTTCATCCCACAGATCGGTCTTGAGCACGATCTTGCCCTTGAGATTTCCTGAACCGAGGATCAAGCGTTGTTCGTTGCGCAGATAAGTGGCGGTGCTCGAAGCTTCGCGCAGATCGGGGAATTCGCTGCCGACTTCGTCCCACATTTCGCGATAGCTATCGCGCTGGGACGGCTGCCGCAGCAACCAAGCGGCGGCGACCGGCAGCAAGAGCGCCAACAGTCGTAGCGCGAACGGGTGCAGAACCAACCCGGGTTCGGCGGCCCATCCGAGTGCTTGCCGCACGCCGCCAGCCACCAGCGGAAGCGACAACAGCACCAGTGTCGACAACGCCGGGCTGCGGGTACCGGCGACCAGAGTCATGGCCACGAAGAGACCAACCGTGAATGCCGGCATGAACGACAGCACCCCCTGCGGATCGGCCACGGCTGTTCCGGGATGAGCGAACAGGAGTCCGCGCTCGAGCACTTGGGCGAGAATTCCGACGGCGAGCCCGATCGCGAGCGCCCAAGCGGGTCCCAGGTGTAACGATTGTTCGTTCTTTTTGAGCAGTACGTAGGTCCCGACCACGGCTACCACCGCCAGCAGTATTTGATAGAAGGCGTGCACGGCGACGAAGTGTCCGGTTCCCAAAAGGGTCGCAGGAAGGGCCAGGACGAGAAGGCGACTGGCCCCCAGCGCGGAAAACAACAAGAACGCTACGAGCGACGCGACGATCTTGAAACGCAGGGTCCGACCTAAAGCCCAGACCAGTCCGAAGTAGGCTGGAATCAAAGGGGTCAGAACGCATGCTTGGGTGACCAACCAACTGCCGTTGGCCGTGGTTAGGAGATTGCCGTCGATGGTCGCCTCAGCTCCCAGAAAAGTCATCAACTTGGCCGAGGCGGCGGTGATCCAAAATGCCCAAGTGAGGATCCATCCGCTTTCGTAGAGGCGCGGCGCGAGCGCGAAGTAGACCAGGGCGCAGCCGATCACCCAGGCGACCGGCCGCCACAGCCGGACTGGTGTTGCGTCGGCGTTGTCGTCGCGGCGGCGAATCCAAAAGAGGACGAACGCCGTGGCCGCCAGAACCAGGAGCAGCGGGAACAGTCGTAGATGGAGGAGCTGGAACAGGTCGGGGTCGCCGACAACCCACAGGAGAGTGCCGATTCGGATCGTATTGAGCGCTACTAAAAGAGAAAAGCCAAGTCCAGCCCCAACTAGTCTTCTCCGCCAGGACAGTGGAAAGGACAGCAGCGCTCCGAGAGTGATCGCCATGATGTCTGCCCCGGTACAGCTGAGGGTGACGGCATCGCTAGGTGGCGCGCCTGTGAGCGCGCAAACAGTTCCGTGTTGAAGTCGGGCGAAAGGAATCAGCAGATTCTGCTGCACCCAAGGAATGCGCACAAAGGCGAACAGCCCGACAATCCACGCCAGCGCTCGCAGTAAGAATGCAGCGATGCCTGGAGGAGTCTGTGCGGATCCCTCACCGCTCAGCGGTACAACGGAAGAGGTCGCTAATTCACTCATCGCTCCGGCCGACCGGGAATCGAGCGGCAACAGCTTCGCCACTTCGGCGCAGTAGACTGTCAACGTGCATCACCGTGTCAGCCGTCACAGTTTACTGCGCCAGTCGGCATGGGTGTTTCTGTCGGCCTCGGTTTTGACCCTGGCGATGGCTTGGCCTGTCGTTGTCAATCCGAATCAACGCCTGTTCGGCCACGAAATTGTTGGTCGCCACGCCGACGCCTACAACTTCATCCAGATGCTCGGAGAACGAGCGGAGTTGGGCGGAACAACGCAGCCGGCGGTGGATTGGGTTGGGGTGTGGCTGGGCAAGCTCATCGGACCGGTGGCTGCATTCAACTTGCTCGTCCTGGTGAGCTTTCCGCTGGCGGCGGCAGCGACCTATGCGCTCGCGCGCTATCTCGGGTTGCGGCTGTGGCCGGCGGTGTGGGCGGCGGGGCTTTTTGCTTTTTCACCGTTGCACATTGCGCACGCCGCCTATCATCCCCATGTCGCGCAAGTTCAATGGTTGCCTCTGGTTTTGCTGGCATTGGTCGCTGTAAGCGACCGCTGGGGCCCATTGCGCGCATCGGCATTGCTCGCGGCCACGGTACTCGCAGCGCTGTCCAACTTCTATGCCGCCATGATGTTGGCGGCGTTGATGCCCGTTTGTTTGTGGATACTCAAGCGGCATCCCGTGCGAACCGGGTCGGGATGGCGAGCGACGCTCTGGACCGTGGCGGCGGCGGCGGTGGCGGGGCTCCTGTTCGTGTCTTACTACTATCCAAGGGTGATTCAAGATCCCGCTGCGATCGCCTTTCCGGCCAAAGATGCGCAGATCTACGCTGCCCGGCCGGTTTCGTACCTGACGCCGCCAGTCGACCACCCGGTCTTGGGCACTTGGGGAAAAGGCCTGTGGGTGGAGAAGGGCTATGGCGACGCGGTTCTCGAGCAACAGGTCTATGTCGGGTTTGGCGCCCTGGCGGCGGCGTTATTGGCGGTTTGGTTGTGGCGCCGAAGGCGTGGCACGAGCAGCGCGCGGAGCATGCCTCTCCTTCTCGGGTTGGCTGCCGGCGCCTTTCTGTTCTCGTTGCCTCCGCTTTGGAACCTTGGATTCGCCCAAATCCCCAGCCCGTCTTGGCTACTACATGCTCTAGCTCCGATGTTTCGTGCCTATGCGAGGTTCGGATTCGTCGTTCAGCTAGCTGTGCTGCTGGTTGCGGGTCTGGCGTGGAACTGGGTCTCGGGTGACAAGCGACTACGCGGTGCGTTGACGATCGTTGCCGCGTTGGCGGTCTTCGAGTTCCTGCCCCTGCCGCCTTGGCGGTGGCATCCGCTCTATCCGCACCCGGGCTATGTGGAGTTGGAGAACCTCGCCGACAATGTGGGTCTAGTCGACTGCACCTTGACACCGCAGTTGGCTTCAACTGTTGCTCCCTTGGTGCGCGGCTCGCTTTACGCCGCCGACGGCGACCGCGTTGACTGCGCCGAACCTGCCTTGGCGGCCAAGCTTGCCAGCCTCGGAATCAGCCACGTCCTAGATCGCGCTGGCGGGCCGTCGTCCCAACAACCGGACTTGACCAAGGTCGCGGACGTGGACGGCGAGATCGCGCTGTACCGGGTCGACGCAGAGCCCAGCTCCGTCTACGTCCGGCGTTGGGACGGATTCTCTTGGCGCGAAGGTGTGGGGTCTGAATCTCTGCGTTGGGCCGGAACGCGCGCTGCATGGTGGCTCAGTGATCCGCGCTGGACTCGCGATCCGGTCCGGCTGCGCCTCGAGTTGGTGGCGTTCCCGGAGCCGAGGGACGTGAGTCTGATCTTCAATGGTGACTTGATCACCACCTTCGATGTGTCGACCGAACTCGCGTGGTTCGAAGTCGAACTCCCCATGCGACCATTCCGCAACCGGGTGCAGTTTGTCGCCAGCGGGGATCCGGCGGTGCCCGATCAGATTCTTGGCAATGGAGACCGGAGGCGTCTGGCGTTCGCTGTCGGTTCGATTGAGTATCCGCCCTCTGTGGGGAGTTCTGGCGATCCAGGCCACTAATTGTCAAACCGCGCACGTCTGTGGAGGCGCACTGACTTCACCGCCGGTAATCCAGCATTAGCGTGGTCATGCTTGAAGAGAAACAGCCGGCTGATCTACGTCAGCCGGCTGGATCGCTGCCGTGAGTTGCCGAGTCAGTGGCTGAGCAAGTTCTGTTTACGAAGTTGTATCGCGGTTACCGTCAGCAGGCCGAGTAGCAAGATGATCATCGCCCATTCGGGCGCGGTGGGCACCTCTGTTTGGCAGGTCGCCGAACACCCGTCGCCGCCGTTGGTATTGCCATCGTCGCACTGCTCGCCGAGGCCGGTCTGCAGTATTCCGTCGCCACAGACCTCGGACACGCACATGCTGCTGCAACCGTCGCCGGAGACGCTGTTGCCGTCGTCGCACTCTTCGTCTGCGCTGGCTTGGACAATACCGTCACCACAGGTTTCCGAGGTACAGGTCGAACTGCAGCCGTCTCCGGAAACCGTGTTGCCGTCGTCGCATTCTTCCGCTTGCTGTACGACACCATCGCCACAGGACTCGAGTTGGCAGGTATCGCTGCAACCGTCTCCGTTTCGGGTGCCGCCGTCGTCACACACTTCGCCCTGTCCGAGGTCTACGATGCCGTCGCCGCAGATGGGGCTGAGGCAAGTGGCTTGGCAGCCGTCGCCGTCGGCATTGTTGCCGTCATCACACTCTTCGCCGGCTTGGACGATGCCGTCGCCGCAGGATTGGAGTGCACAAGCGTTGGTGCAGTCGTCGTCGTCGACCTGGTTGCCGTCGTCGCATTCCTCGCCGAGACCGGCTTGGGTGACGCCATCGCCACAGAACTCGCTGCGGCAGGTGTCGGAACAGCCGTCGCCAGCGACGACGTTTCCGTCGTCACAGCGCTCTTGCAGTCCGGTCTGCAGGATTCCATCGCCGCAGAATTCAACGACGCAAGTGGCGGAACAACCGTCCTCGGAAGCGTTGTTGCCGTCATCGCACTCTTCGCCCTCATCGACAACTCCATTGCCGCAGGCTTCGACTAGGCAGGCTGCATTGCAGCCATCTCCGTTGGCGTTGTTGCCGTCATCGCACTCTTCAGGGTCTTGTACGGAGCCGTCGCCGCACGCCGCACTCAGGCATTGATCCGAGCAGCCATCGTCATCGATGTCGTTGCCATCGTCACACTGTTCTCCCAGGCCGGGTTGGGTGATTCCATCGCCGCAGAACTCGGTGACGCAGTTTTCAGAGCACCCGTCGCCCGCGGCCACGTTGCCGTCGTCGCATTGCTCTTCCAGACCGGCCTGGACGATCCCGTCGCCGCAGAACTCAGTCAAACACTGGTCCGAACATCCATCGCCGGAGGTTGTATTTCCGTCGTCACACTGCTCGTCGAGGCCGGCCTGGACGATGCCGTCGCCACAGAGCTCGGCCTCACAGGTGGCGGAACAACCATCGCCGGAGGTGGTGTTGCCGTCGTCACATTCCTCGCCAAGTCCAGCCTGAACGATGTTGTCGCCGCAGAACTCATTGGCGCATTGCGCCGAGCAGCCGTCGCCAGAGTTCGTGTTGCCGTCGTCACATTCTTCGCCGAGGCCGACGTGGACCACGCCATCGCCGCAGAACTCGACGACGCAGGTGGAGGAGCAGCCGTCCCCAGAGACCGTGTTGCCATCGTCGCACTCCTCGGTTGAATCATTGATGACGCCGTCGCCGCAGAACTCATCGACGCACAAGTCCGAGCAGCCGTCTCCCGAAACGATGTTGCCGTCGTCGCATTCTTCGCCCGGATCGAGGACTCCGTTGCCACAAAAAGCCTCCAGCAGGCAGAACTCATCACAGCCGTCACCGTTGAGGTTGTTGCCGTCGTCGCACTCCTCACCGCTGTCCAGAATGCCGTCGCCGCACACTTCAACGTCCACCACGACCGCGGTTTGCGCGTCGCACTTGGACCCCGTTCCAGAGGTAACAGTGGGTACGGTGCACGGGTCGATCGTGTCCCCGGCCTGGGCCCACGACGTGACGATGCCGATGTTCTGGCCATCCCAGTCGCAGGATATGGTGAAGGTCTGGGTCGTGGTAACCGAAGCGCCGCCGCCGCCGTCGACATCGTCGCAGGAGTCGCCGTCGAGGTCGTCTCCGTCTGGATTGAGGAGGTTTGCATAGCACTGTTCAGCGCCACTCAAATTATTGATGTCGGATGTCGAGCTGATGGGAATCCACAGCCCTATGTCAAACCTGTCGCCGTTGCCCTGTGGATCAACGTTGACCGTGACCTCAAGGTCGAAAGTATCGTTGGGATTGGCACACGTGTCCGTTGTCGTGGCGCTGACAACCGTTGGGACGAGGTCGTTTGCATCACACGCATCGAACTCATCGGGACAGGCCTGTTGCTGGGCCGCCGCTTGAGAGGTGCATAGACTGACACCAGCCCCCAAACATGCCGACACCAAAAGCCATCTGACCAGGTCGTTTTTCGCAAAAACCCCGCTAGTTGCCGCACACATAGATTGCCCCCCGGCTGACGCCAACTCTGTCCCTCCCGCAAGAACAAAGAAAACATCGCCCGGTGACGACTGAACTGAAACCTAGTGTGATTTTGGTCACACATAGGAGCTGATGTCAATGCATGCGTGCCATGGCCCGGCATACCGGTCTGGTCGGGCAACAAACACGAAACCCCGCTCGCGGCGGGGTTTCGGAGGGTGCCGCGAAATCAGCGAGCGGCTGGCAAGATTCGTGGCGTCTAACTGCCGAATACTTGTCGTCTGCGCAACTGAATCGCCGTGACTGTCAGCAGTGCGAGGACCAAGATGATCATCGCCCATTCAGGTGCGGTGGGCACTTCGGTCTGGCAGGTCGCCGAGCAACCGTCGCCGCCGTTGGTGTTGCCGTCGTCACATTGCTCTCCGAGACCTGTCTGGAGAATGCCATCGCCACAGACTTCAGGCACGCACATGTTGCTGCAACCGTCGCCAGAGGTTGTGTTGCCGTCGTCGCACTGCTCGCCGGCATCGACTACGCCGTTGCCGCAGGACTCACTTTGGCAGGCTGCGTTGCAGCCGTCGCCGTTGGCGTTGTTGCCATCGTCGCACTGTTCGCCGTCCTGGAGGACTCCGTCGCCGCAGGACTCGGAGATACATTGCGACGAACAGCCGTCGTTGTCGACTTGGTTGCCGTCATCGCACTGCTCACCCAGGCCCGCCTGTATGACGCCGTCGCCGCAGAATTCGGTTATGCACTGACCCGAGCAGCCGTCGCCGTCATTGATGTTGCCGTCGTCGCATTCTTCACCGAGGTCGGCTTGGACCACACCGTCACCGCAGACCTCGTTCTGGCAGGTGTCGGAGCAGCCGTCGCCGGAGTTGGTGTTGCCGTCGTCACACTGCTCGCCAAGTCCTGCTTGCACCACCCCGTCTCCGCAGGCTTCCATCTGGCACGTGCTGGAGCAGCCGTCACCATCGTTGAGGTTGCCGTCGTCGCACTGTTCACCGAGTTGACCTTGGACGACACCGTCGCCGCAGATCTCGTTCTGGCAGGCGTCGGAGCAGCCATCGCCGGAGTTGGTGTTGCCATCGTCACACTGTTCGCCAAGTCCTGCTTGCACCACTCCGTCTCCACAGGCTTCCATCTGGCACTGCGCGTCGCAGCCGTCACCGGAGTTGTTGTTGCCGTCGTCGCACTGCTCGCCCAGTTGTCCCTGCACGATGTTGTCGCCGCAGAACTCGGTAACACAGTTGCTCGAGCAGCCGTCACCGGAATTCACGTTTCCGTCATCGCACTCCTCGCCGACATCGACCACGCCATTGCCGCACTCCTCCGCCAAACAGGCGGAGTTGCAGCCATCGCCGTTGTCGTTGTTGCCGTCGTCACACTCCTCATCACCCTGGACGACTCCGTCGCCGCAGGAGGCACTCTGACACTGGTTTGAGCAGCCGTCGTTGTCGACCATGTTTCCGTCGTCACACTGCTCGCCGAGACCCGGCTGGGTGATTCCATCGCCGCAGAACTCAGTGATGCAGTTGCTGTTGCAACCATCTCCGTCAGACTGGTTGCCGTCGTCACATTCTTCGCCGAGTCCGGCTTGCACGATGTTGTCGCCGCAGAACTCGCTGATACATGTGCTGGAGCAGCCGTCTCCGTCATTGAGGTTGCCATCGTCGCATTCCTCGCCAAGATTTGGCTGGACGATGCCGTCACCACAGCCTTCGGTCTCACACGTACTGGAGCAACCGTCGCCGTCGACCATGTTTCCGTCGTCGCACTCTTCGCCAAGTCCTGCCTGCACAACGTTGTCGCCGCAGAACTCGGTTTGGCAGGTGTCGGAGCAACCATCACCAGCGGTTGTATTGCCATCGTCGCACTGCTCGCCGAGGTTGGGCTGGACGATGCCGTCGCCACAACCTTCGGTTTGGCAGGAGCTGTTGCAGCCGTCGCCATCGACCATGTTGCCGTCGTCACACTCTTCTCCGAGCCCCGCTTGGACGATGTTGTCGCCGCAAAATTCAGTGATGCAGTTGGCCGAGCAGCCATCTCCGGAGGTCATGTTTCCGTCGTCGCACTCTTCGCCGAGGTTGGGTTGGACGATGTTGTCGCCGCAGAATTCGGTAATGCAGGTGGCGGAGCAACCGTCGCCGGAGGTCGTATTTCCGTCGTCGCACTCTTCGCCGAGCCCCGCCTGCACGATGTTGTCGCCACAGAACTCATCCATGCAGAACTCATCGCAACCGTCGCCGGACACGGTGTTGCCGTCATCGCATTCCTCACCTGGATCGATGACGTTGTCGCCACACTGCGGTTCGTCCATGCAGAACTCGTCGCAACCGTCACCGTTGGCGTTGTTGCCGTCGTCGCACTCCTCGCCGCTATCCAAAATGCCGTCGCCGCAAACTTCAACGTCGACCGTGACCGCAGTCTGAGCGTCGCACTTCGAACCGGTTCCGGCCGTCACAGTGGGGACGGTGCAGGGATCGATCGTGGCGCCGTTTTGCGCCCATGAAGTGACGATGCCGATGTTTTGACCATCCCAATCGCAAGAGATGGTGAAGGTCTGCGTGGTGGTTACCGTAGCCATGCCGGCGCCGTCCACGTCGTCGCAGGAGTCGCCGTCGAGGTTGTCTCCGTCCGGGTTGACGAGGTTGGCATAGCATTGGTCGCCACCACCGAGATTGTTGATATCGGATGTTGAACTGATGGGAATCCAAAGTCCGATATCGTATTTTTCGCTATTTCCCTGGGGATCCAAAGTGACCGTGACATCGAGGTCAAAGGTGTCATTGGGGCTGGCGCAGGTGTCCGTCGTCGTGGCACTGACAACCAATGTGTCGAGGTCATTCGCAGAACATGAGTTGAACTCGGCCGGGCACGCTTGCTGCTGCGCCACCAGTGCAGGTGGAGCCAGCCAAGCCACAGCTACAAGACAACAAGCTGCGAGCCACAGGGAAGAAGTAGTTGCGGAACGGGTCATGACGTCTCCTCCGGCTTTCGCCTTCAAATCTCCGTCAGCATGACAAAAACTCGGGACAGCCGAGCAATGGAACAAGAAACCGTTGTGTGATTCTGGTCACACCGCATTGCCGGTGTCAAGCCAGAATCGCTAACTGAGATGGTTCGAGCTTAGACCAAAAGGTCGAAGAGTGCTAGAGACGTGGGATCCAGCGCATCCTATTCATGACCTGACTGGCCCAACCGGCGATACGGTCAGACTTGAGCTGCCCCAAAATTGCGTCGTAGCCACCGTGCTGGGTGAAGCTGCTGGAGATGGTCTTCTGCTGAGTGAAACGGGTCATCCCGTAATCGCCATGGCGACGGCCGTAACCACTCGCCTTAATGCCGCCCATGGGGGCGTCGACGCAGTTGTAGACCATCAGCGTCGAATTGACGCCGACACTGCCGGCGGCGATGCGTTCGGCGACCTGCCGAGCTTCCGACGGCGGTCCCCACACCGAGGCGTTGAGGCCGTAGTCGGTATCGTTGGCCATTGCCACGGCATGGTCGATATTTGTGTACGGATAGACCGAAACCACTGGACCGAAGGTCTCCTCACGGCAGAGAACGGCATCGTCTGGGACTTGAGCCAGAATCGTCGGGGCGTAAAAGGCGCCCTCGGTTGAATCGAGCGACGATCCACCGGTGATCACCGCGGCACCCTTGGAGGTGGCGTCGTCGACGTGCTCCTGCACTTTGCTTCGGTGATCCAGGCTGATCAGGCTGCCCATGTCGGGTCGAAAGGTCTTCTCGTGGGCGACGCGCAGTTGCTCGGTTCTGGCCTTGGCGGTTTCTAGAAACTCGTCAAAGCGGCTCTGCGGCAAGTAGAGCCGTTCGATATTGATGCACGTTTGTCCGGAGTTGAAGAAAACGCCGGGCAAGATTCCCTCCACGGCATTCGCGTTATCGGCTCCTTCTAAGACGATGGCTGGATTCTTTCCGCCGAGTTCGAGTGAGCACGGAATGAGTCGCGCCCCCGCGGCGGCAGCGACTTTGCGTCCGGTGGCGGCGCTCCCGGTGAACGCCAGCCCGTCGACTCGGTCGATCAACGCCGCGCCGACCTCTCCGGCACCATGGACCAAGCCAAACACGTCTTGCGGAAGACCCGCTTCCAGCAAGATCTCTTGCACCAGATTGGCGCAATGGGGGGTCAACTCCGAGGGCTTGGTGACGGTGGTGTTGCCCGCCAGGAGGGCTGGGATGGCATCGTCGATGGCGAGCAAGAATGGATAGTTCCACGGAGTGATAAATCCGACCACGCCCAAAGGATGGAAGGTTACTTCGGCGGAGGTCAGGGTTGGCAGCGCTCCGAATTTGGTCTGCCGTCGCAAAATTCGCCGACCGTTCTTGAGGTAGTAGCGACAGGTGCTGACCAGAGATAAAAACTCTCCGAGGGCGTCGCGACGCGCCTTACCGGTCTCATCCTGAATGGTGTCGAGAATGCGTTCGCGGTGAGCGTGGAGGAGATCGTGAAACTTTCGGACGACCGCAGCTCGAGCGCGAAAGCCGGCTGCGTGCCATTTCTGTTGGGCGGCTCGGGCCCGGGCCACCGTTTCCACGATTTCCTCGGGACTCGACACCGCAACCACACCAACGAACTCACCGGTAGCTGGACTGCGAATCTCCAACACTTGTTGTCTAGCGGCCTCCGAGGTCTGTTTTGGGGCGGCCTCAGCAATGGACATCAGTACATTCTATGCCGCAGTGCGTCGTTCGTGGGGTGCGCCCACCACCCATACTGGTTGTCGAGTCCATTGCGTGGCGACGGGTGCCGGGCTTCCTCCCCCAGATCCTTCGACTACGGGCCTCCGGCCTTCGCTCAGGATGACAATGAGTGTTCCTGTCGGGGGGGGGGGCCGCCAGTCATTCCGTTTTGAGTTACCTGCCAGCGCTCTAGACACCCTCATTGGGGTTCTTGGGAGGGGGCGACTCCGCACTTGCCGGGTTGAGGGGCGTGTCCTCAAGCGCGTTGAATAAGTCTCTCGTAGGCCGCTACGGTCCAGTGCGCCGAGGACCCGAGGCTCGCGCCCTTCGGTCGAAGTTTTCGAAGCGCGAGCCGTCCCCTCACCGGCAAGTGCAAAAATAACGAAATGGGCGACATGATCAACTACATCGCCATCGCCATCCCGGTGTTTTTCGTTCTCATCGGAGTGGAGCTTCTGATCGCCCGCCACGAGCACCGGGAGATTGCGCGCCTCAACGATGCCGTCGCCGATCTATCCACCGGCGTTTTACAGCAAATCACCGGTCTTTTCACCAAGACGCTCACCTTTGCCGGATACGCCGCCATTTACCAGTGGGGGCGTCTGTTCGAGATCGACGGCCAAGCTTGGCCGACCTGGGTTCTGGGCTTCTTGGGCGTGGACTTTTTCTACTACTGGTTTCATCGCTTCAGCCACGAGTCCAACTTTGCTTGGGGAGCGCACGTCGTGCACCATCAGAGTGAGGAATACAACCTGTCGGTGGCGTTGCGCCAAGGGTCGCTGCAGCCGTTCATTTCGATGGTCTTTTATTGGCCGCTGGCCCTCGCCGGATTGCCGCCGGTGACCTTTTTGGCGCTGTCTTCGTTCAACACTCTCTATCAGTTCTGGATCCACACTCGCACCATCGGCAAGTTGGGCTTTTTGGAGTGGTTCCTCAACACTCCTTCTCACCACCGTGTCCACCACGGTTGTAACCCGCAGTACATCGACCGCAACCATGGCGGTACGTTGATTGTGTGGGACCGCCTGTTCGGGACCTTCGAACCGGAAGGAGAGAAGGTGATCTACGGCGTGACCCGGCCGCTCAAGTCGTGGAACCCAATCGAGGCCAACGTACACTATTTCAAGTACTTGTGGCGCTTGGCGGGGAAGGCCAAGTCTGGAAAAGACAAATTCCTGGTATGGGTGATGCCGCCGGGCTGGCTCCCCCAAGGAATCACGGAAAACAAGCCCGAAGACTCGCCGTTACATGGGGTCAAGTACGATGCCAAAGCACCTGACGGGCTGAACCGCTACGTGCTGACGCACTTCGCGATCACTTTGTTGGTGACGTTTTGGTTGGTTTGGAGTTTTGAGTCGTTGCCGGTCGCGGTCGCGGCTGTGACCGCAAGTTGGATTGTCTGGGGGTTGGTCAACGCCGGAGCCATCTTTGAAGGCCGTCGCTGGATACCGGCGTCGGAAACGGCGCGGCTGGGGACGATGGTTCTTCTAGTTGCTGCAGTTTGGGGTCAGTTTGCGCCCGGAGTTGGAATCGCGGTTGTAGCTGCCGTTACGTTGGCGTCGTTCTCGGTGATCTGGCTGGGGCGTTTCCGCTCCCATTTCAAGGGTTTTTCACCTCAAGTTCGGATTTCGTCGTAGCCAACTGCGACTGGCGATGGTGCCGGTCAAATCCGGCCACCCGTTTGGTCTCGGTTGATCATCGTAGGGGATTCCCTTGCGGGATCCCGAGTGCTTCCAATTGGCCGCAGTTGATTATCGTAGGGGAGCCCCTTGCGGGCTCCCGCGTGCGGGAGGGGGCAAGCCCATTCCCTACATTCGTCATGACCGCGGAAGCGGTGTTTGAGGGGCAGGGATCGTGAAGCCGCTGTCGTTCAAGTAGGGGAGCCCCTTGTGGGCTCCCGAGTTCGGGAGGGGCAAGTCCTTCCCCTACATTCGTCATCCCCGCGGGCGGAGTGGCCAAGGGGGGCGGGGATCACCCAAACAATTTCAACACCGCCAGAAACACGCTGACGCCGTCATCGGGTCCGGCGACGGCCTGACCGACATCCAGCCGCACAATGGTGTTCCAGGGGCCGATGAAGTTGCCTTGGATCCCCACGCCACCCAGAAACTCGCTGTCGAGTCCAGAGGCCTCATCGGTGGCCCAGGCGCCATCGGCGCGAAGCTGCAGTTGGACGATTTCGGCGAGGTCGAAGCCATAGCCCAAGTGCAGAGCCGTAGCCTCCTCCGCGCGCACTAGCCCACCGCGGTAACCGCGCACGCGGACATCGCTGAAGTAGCCGAAGTTGTACTTGGAGAAGCGGTCGAGGTCGCTGCCCCCGACGTACTGCAGCTCGGAATAGATCTTCTGAAACTTGGGCAGATGGAAGGTCTTGCCCAGATTGAGGCCGTAACTGACGAAGCCGTCGGTGTTGGGGTCAAAGATGGCGACTTGTTCAGGGGTTCCCCACGGATCCCAGTCGGACCGCGAATGCACCGAGACGTTCCCCGACAGTCGGTAGCCGGCGCGATCGTAGCGGCCGCGCAAGCTAACCTGGTGCTCCAAATGATCGGCCGGGACAATGAACGTCTCATCGGTGAGATCGCTATTCCCAAAAGTACGATGGGCGATGCGGTAGTCGAGCACCGCCCGCCCCCTTTGTCCGATGTCGTGGCCGAGTTCGAGCGACAAACTGGCGCTACGCGTCTCGACTTCTTCACCGGGCACCTCGAGACCGTCGCGGAAGATCTCGTCAGTGCCATCGATGGCGAGTCCGAACAGGTCGGCTGCGGCGGTGAAGTTGGAGCCTAGGAAGTCCGGATCGGACCAGTTGGCGAGTACCAGCACCCCGGCAAAAAACACGTTGACTTGCTGGCCGGTATCCCTGAAGTCGAAGTCGATCCAGTTGACGCCGCCGAGCGGAATCGGATTGTCGAGACTGTCGTCGTTGAAGACGCCGCCCACGGCGAACAGCCGGGTGGTATCGAATTCTTCCTGAACGATGCGCTCACCGGTCTCTTCATCGGGAATCAGATAGCGCATGCCCTGCTCGGTGTCTCGTACCATGGTGGCGTCGGAAGCTAAGACTGCCTCGTAGCGGCTGTTGAATTCACCGTCGTTGATAGTCAGCTCAGTAAGCAGGGTCTCTTTTTCGACCAGAGTGTTGGCGTTGAGGTAGTTGAACACCTGCTGGGCGACGGTCCGGGTGGGCAGGATGAACTCGGCGGACTCCCAGTCGATCGGGTCGCCGTTTGAGTTGAGGGGCTCAAAGTAGGACGTCTCTTCATTGGAGATGACGTCGCCACTCAGCCCCAACTGAAGGGCGCGGCTGCGGACACGAACAAACAGTTGTCGGTCGACCCACACCGTGCCGCGGTAGGGGTTCTTGGTTTGGTCGACGTTCCTCGGTTCGAAATCGACCACCCAGCAGTCACGCCCGTTGACGACCTCGGTGCCGCGCAGGCGGTAGTCGTACTCCTTGGTGAAATTGATCTCCAGCGGCAGAGCAGCGGCCTTTTCAGGCTCGACCAGTGGAATCTCGGGGATTTTTTTGGCACGCCAACGCACCCCGTTGATGAGGAAGTCTTGCCAAGCCCAATCCCAGCCTGAGTCGCGGGCGAAAAAGAAATCGCCGGCGAAGGTCGCCTCAAGGGCCTCATCGCCGCCGCCGAAGCGCAAGTGAGTGGTATTACGGGCGCTGTAGGTCAGCAGGCGGCGCCGTTGATCGTCCTCAGTGGCTTGCAGACGGCGCAAGATTTCGGAGACGGGCATGGTGCGCTCGGTGGTCACCGTCAGCGATTCGTCGAGGCCCTCGAGACCCTCGATCTCGGCGGCACTCAACCGATCCAAGCGCAGAATCCACGGCTCCTGGGCTCGTTCGACGGTCACTTCAAGGGCGCGATCGGCACTCCGGACGCCGAAGATGGATTCCGGCTCCGAATTCGACGCGCGTACCACTTGTGGGTCGCGCACCATCGAGTCGGTGAAGCGGAGGTTGACTCGAGCCTCGGTGGGGTTGGCGATGATGCGAAGCGACAGATCTTCACCGCGCACGAACGTCCACGCCTCCGTACCTTGCGGAGTGGAGTAAGGGTCCAAGGAGATGTCGCCGGCAAACTCCCGAGCTAGCAGCACCAGGGGAGCAAGCTCTTCGGCCGAGGGCTCCGCCGCTTCGAACATGACTACGCCGGCGCCGCTTTCGGCAAAACGGGCGGAAGTCGCCAGCGATGAACCGGGCAAAGGCCCGAGAGTGGCCACATTCACGACCAACGGAGTCCCAGGCGCGAGCTCGGCGAGGAGATCGACCAGGTTGCCTAGGTTAGAGCCCGGCCCAGCGGTGACCCCATCGACATAGGCGGCGGTTTCCTCTTCGTAAAGCAGGCGTAAAAAATCCAGACTTGAATCGCCGCCGATGAACTCGCCGAGGCCGACGATGAAGCGGGCATCGGAATTGGCTCCTCCAACTGCCGCTGCGGAGCGTTTGATCAAGAACGCCAATTCGCTTGCCACCACGGACCCTGAGGCCGGCTTCCAGTCGATCTGAATGTGCGCGCGGTTTCCAAGAGCGCCGCTCAATGCCGCCACCCGTTCAAGCGAGGCATCGAGTTTGTTGACGTGGTCGAGAATGGGTGTCGGAGTGGTCAAGGTGATTCGCGGCCAGGACACTGCATTGAGCTCGCGCAGGACTTCTGCGCGAGCTGCAATGGATTCGAGGTCGAGAGCCGACAAGGAAGCCTCATCCTCGTCCCAGGAGACATACAGAGTGCCTTCCTCGGGGATGGCCGGCAGTTCTCGAAGGAGCGTGGCCAACGCGTCTGGATCTTCAACCCGGATGCCGGCGCACGGATGGCACGGTGGAGCTTGCGCCGCCGCGCCGGCGGCCAGAGCGGCGAGAAGCAAAGTTGCGGTTGTTAGGCGAGTCAATTGAGTGCGGGAATTCAATGAGCGCCCGCTGTGGACATTCATGCCTACTAGGCCTCCTTGGGGTCGGCTGACAGGGCCGCGTTACTAAGAACAGGGCCGTGGTGCTACGAATTCTCTAACCGGCAGCTTCTACAGTGCGGCCTCGAAAGCGGATCACAAGCACGATCGCTGCCAATCCGACCAGCAGCAGGATCCACGGAGGTACGCCGTAAGAAGCCGGCAGAATGCCGCCAAAAACCGCAAATCCTCCGACTCCCAGCGCGTAGGGGAGCTGGGTGCGCACGTGGGCAATGTGGTCACTGCCAGTCGCCATGCTGGAGAGGATGGTGGTGTCTGAGATCGGGGAACAGTGATCTCCCCACACACTCCCCGCCAACACCGAAGCAATGGTGGCGATGAGGATGTGAGCGTGCTCGGGAGTTCCAGCCGCCCAACCGGCCGGCACCGCAAGCCCGTGGGCCAAGGGGATAGCAAGGGGAGTCATGATCGACAGGACGCCCCAAGAGGTACCGGTTGCAAAGGCCACTGCTGCGGCCAGGATAAAGACGACGGCGGGGAGAAGCTTGGGAGCCAAAATCCCCTGGGTCAGGCCGACTAAGTAGTCCGCCGTGTGTAGGTCTTCGCAGACGGCACCGATCGACCAGGCAAGGGTGAGGACCGTAAAAGCCATCACCATCGAACGGAAGCCGTCAACGGTTGTTTCCGCCGCCTGGCGCAGATTCAAGATGCGCTGACCGAGCGCGAGGATGATGGCGGCAAGCAGGCCGGCAAGGCTGGCCCAGAGCAAAGTGTTGAACGGATCCGACTGGGCGACGACTTCTCGCATCCACGCGGTCCAGGGTCCGGTACGCGGGCCCACGGCGGCGACACCGGTAGCGACGAGACCTCCCACGGTGGTAACAATCACCACCAAGATCGGTACCAGGGCATTGAAGGCTCGATGCGGCGCACCCTCTGGGGGCTGCAAAGTCTTATCACTGAGGTTGGACAAGGGGACGGCGCCGTCTTCGAGAAGCTTGCCTTCGTTCCGTGCTCGCCGTTCGGCTTTGAGCATGGCGCCGAAATCACGACCAGTGAGGGCAATAGTGAGGCCGAAGAAGAGCGCAAAGAGCGGGTAGAAACGGTAGGGAATCGAAGCCAGAAAGGTGGTGTAGGGGTTCAGTGCCAGTTCACTGTCAATCAGCGCGTCGCCGATCAGCCCCACTTCAAATCCGACCCAGGTCGAAATCGGAAAGACCGCCACCACAGGTGCCGCGGTCGAGTCGACGATGTAGGCGAGCTTTTCGCGGCTGACTCGAAGCCGGTCCGTCACCGGGCGCATGGTCGAGCCGACGATGAGGGTGTTGGCGTAGTCGTCGAAGAAGACCAAGATGCCCATCAACCAGGTGGCGAATTGGCCGCGCCGGGGATTGGTCGCATAGGGCGCGAGGCGGTCGATGATTCCCTGGGTTCCCCCAGCGCGACTGACCACCGCGATCATGGCTCCCAACAGCATCGAGAAGATGATGATTTTGGCGTGGCTGGGGTCGGTGATGGCGTTGACGATGTAGCGGTCGATGGTGCGCGTGAAGGCGGAAACGAGGTTGCCGTAGGCGAGCCAGGCCCCGACAAAAACACCGGCGAAGAGAGCTGGTAGAACGTTGCGAAACAGGAGTGCCAAGCCAATTGCCACCAGTGGCGGAATGACCGAGGCCCATCCGGGGAGAATGCGCAGATGTGTCGACGCCGACACGCCGCCCGCTCGCGCCTCGACCTGGTGGGAGCCCCAATCGAGGGAACCCCAATCGAGGGAATCGGTTTCGAGCTCGACGGAATGGTCGCCGGATGCCAGTTCGAACTCGCCAGCGGGGTTGCCGTCAACAGTTACGGATACGATGACCGGAGTTTCGGCGTCGGCCACGCCGATGCGCACCTCCGGCCGTCCGCCTTGCAGCCGGACTCCCGAGGAGACTTCCAACTCCAATCCAGCCAATGGCGCGCCAGCGAGTAGCAGGCCTACCAGCCACACACCCTGCCCAGTTCGCCTCAGGCTCAAGCCTCGCTCTCGTCGTCGGAGGTTGGCGGGGCTTCGGCGGCCAGGGCGGCTGGAAGGCCCATTTCGTCGCGCAGTTTGCTTTCGATTTCGACACACAGGTCGGCGTTTTCGCCCAGGAACTGTTTGGCGTTCTCCCGGCCTTGCCCCAGGCGGACATCGCCGTAGCTAAACCACGAGCCGCTCTTGGTGACGATGTTGTGCAACACGCCGAGATCGATCAGCTCGCCGAGATAGGAGATGCCTTCGCCGTAGTTGATTTCAAACTCGGCCTGCCGGAAAGGTGCCGCGACTTTGTTTTTGACCACTTTGACGCGGGCGCGGCTGCCGACCACCACGTCGCCGTCCTTGATCGCCGCGATGCGGCGAATGTCGAGACGCACCGAGGAGTAGAACTTGAGTGCGCGACCCCCGGTCGTCGTTTCGGGACTGCCAAACATGACGCCGATCTTTTCGCGGATCTGGTTGATAAAAATGAGTGAGGTTTTGGATTTGGCGACGATGGCGGTGAGCTTACGCAGTGCTTGCGACATCAATCGAGCGTGCAAACCGACGTGCGAATCCCCCATTTCACCTTCGAGTTCGGCGCGCGGCACCAGCGCGGCTACCGAGTCCACGACCACGACGTCAACTGCGTTGGACCGCACCAACATCTCGGCGATTTCCAGAGCCTGCTCGCCGTTGTCGGGTTGTGAGACCAAAAGATTGTCGATGTCGACGCCGATCTTGGCGGCGTACTCGGCATCGAGGGCATGTTCCGCGTCAATAAAGGCAGCGGTTCCGCCGCCTTTTTGTGCCTGTGCCGCCACCGACAGCGCGAGAGTCGTTTTCCCTGAAGATTCGGGTCCGTAGATTTCGATCACCCGGCCTCGCGGCAATCCGCCGATGCCGATGGCCTGATCTACGGCCAGGGAGCCGGTGGGTACTGCGTCGATATTGATTGCGTCCTGCTGGCCGAGGCGCATAATCGCGCCCTGCCCAAACTGGCGCTCTATGTTGGCTAGAGCGTTGTCGACTGCCTTGAGTCGGTCTTGAGTGGTAGTGCCTTTGGAAGTTGCGCGGGTCATCGGGTCTCCTAGATCAAAAGTGGGCTCAATGCGCCGTTCTATCGTCGTGATTCACGGTCGCTATACTAGCCTGGAACGTGCGCACCGCGGAGCATGACGATCTTGCTGAGCCCCGGACCTTGAGTGCGCTGTCCGTCTGGCTCAATAGAGACGCAAAAGGCGGCCGTCATCGCTCGTGACCCAGCGACTTTCTCTCTCACCAAGCTGGAAGTCTGCCCTGGCCAGTGACCAACGTGGGTTAGTCCTCGACTGGGGTCGTAGCCTCGCATCTTTGACCACCTTGCGCGTTGGCGGCCCGGCACAGTGTTTTGCTGAAGTAACGACTGTGGCGGCCCTTCGTCGCTTGTTGGCGTTTGCCACCCAGGAACAAATCCCTTTCTTTTTGCTCGGTCAGGGGTCCAACGTTCTGATCCCGGACGAAGGATTGCCGGGGATCACGGCCAGGCTCGGCGGTTACTTTCGACGCATCCGCTTCGTCGGTGATCGCGTTGCCGCTGGTGGCGCGGTGTCGCTGGCTCAACTAGCGCGCAAAACCGCCCAACGAGGCCTACTCGGCCTCGAAGCCCTGTCCGGTTTCCCCTCGACGGTCGGTGGCGCCGTGTTCATGAATGCCGGCTGCTATGGCACCGAGATCACCGATGTGCTCATTCGCGCTGCGGTTGTGGCGCGCGACGGCAGGCGCCGTTTGGTGCGCCCACCGGAACTTGAACCGCAATACCGCAGGACTGTGTTGCAAGATACGGGCGAAATCGTCGTACGAGCCAGCTTCCAGTTGTGCGAAGGTGAATCGGAACGGGCGCTGGAGCGCATCCAGGAATTGAACCGGAAACGCTGGGACAGTCTGCCCTCCGGAGCGCCAAACGCGGGGTCCGTGTTCCGCAACCCCGAGGGCGACTATGCCGGGAGATTGATCGAAGCGGTCGGTCTCAAAGGAGCAACGCGGGGCGCCGCGCAGATCAGCGAGCGCCACGCCAACGTCATCGTCAATCGAGGCGGTGCGTCGGCGGGCGATGTGATGGAGTTGATGGAACTTGCCGCGGAACGGGTCAGAAAAGACCACGGAGTGGTGTTGCATCCCGAAGTCGTCCTCGCTGGCAAGTTGCGCGAGCGTTGGCGACACCGGAACTCCTAAGTTACGGCAACCCTACCGGCCATCAAAAACGCGCCTAGCGAGTGCTGAACAACACTCTTGGCTCAAGGGTCGCGTGATACCCTGCGGCGCACGTTGGGCGCGGGCGAGCAGCTTCTACAAATGTCGGAGAGTCTGTGAAACGTGCCGTTCACAACTGCTCTTTGCAGGAGTATCAATCATGAAAGCACCGATGAGTTGGAATGTTGCCAGGATGATCGCTGCACTGGCTCTGCTCGTGGCTGGCATTGCCTGCCAGCAAAAGTCTCCCGAGGAACAGTTGGTCGACGCGCGATCTCGCTATGAAGCGGCGATGACGGAGGGATTCGTAGTCCGGCAAGTGCCGTTGGTTGCGGAAGAGGTCGATGGCGAGGACGCGGTAAATGGCGAAAGCGAGAGCGCTGACACTCAAGCCGCCGGTGCGTCCGATGAATCCACCTCGGAGGACGGTGCGGAAGTTGTTGAAGAGGTTCCGGTGCGCCAAGACATTCTGCTCGATGTGATCATCCGCCATGAGAGTCCCAGAAAACTGGACGGCGTCACCGTGGACTTCTACATGTCCGACGGGGAAAACGAAGTTGCCAACTGGAAACAGTGGTTTGACGTCTCGGCTATCGAAGCCAACACTCCAGGGCAGCAGTTCACGCACGTTCTGGAAGATGTGGATTTTCACGAGGGCTACGGTTTCTACGCCGAGATTCGCCAACCGGTGCCGGTGGATGAGTGGGGCGACTACCGTGAATTTGCCGGTCTGCAGTCTCCCTAACAAAGCTGGATAGAAAACCGCCGTTTTCGATGCCGCAAGAACAGATCGTAGCTGCTCCTAATGTCGTTGATGTTCGCGTCGCTCGTTTGGAGGAGACCATCTCCGGCGTTCTGCAGGGAAAGCCGGAGGTTGTGCGCCTTGCGGTGGTCGCCGTAATCGGCGGAGGACATCTGCTGGTCGAGGATGTACCCGGAGTCGGCAAGACGACCCTCGCCCAGGCCCTCGCCCGTTCCCTCGATCTCAGCTTTCAGCGTATTCAGTGCACCAGCGATTTGCTCCCGGCCGACATTCTGGGAGTGTCGGTCTATCGACAGTCGCGCGAGGAGTTCGAATTCGTCCCCGGCCCCATTTTCGCCGGCATGGTGCTGGCCGATGAGATCAATCGCGCCAGTCCCAAGACCCAATCGGCACTGCTCGAGGCGATGAGCGAAGGCTACGTGACGGTGGAACGCAAACGCTACCGACTACCGCGGCCGTTCTTTGTCATCGCGACACAAAATCCGCACGAATTCACGGGCACTTTCCCGCTGCCCGAATCGCAACTGGATCGCTTCATGCTGACGGTAGAGATCGGCTATCCCGATCGTGACAGCGAGCGTGACTTGCTCGCGGTGCAGGTCGAGGACCTCTTGGATCAAGTCGAGCCGGTCGTCCGGGTGGACGAACTGCAAGATCTTCAGAGCCGCGCGCAAGAAGTCACCGTTGTCGACAAGCTGCGCGACTACATCCTTGAGATCGCCGAAGGCACTCGGCACGGCCGGGAGTTTGCCCTCGGCGTATCGACGCGAGGAACTCAAGATCTCTATCGCGCGGTGCAGGCTTGGGCGCTCTGCGAAGGGAGAGATTTTGCTACCCCGGACGACGTTCAAGTACTTGCTCCGGCGGTTTTTGGCCACCGCGTGGCGGTGCGCGGTGAGGTCGGGGTAGCGGCCGGTCGAGCGGCGGTCGAACGAGTTCTGCGGCGCGTCGCGGTGCCGATTTAGGCAGGTTGATGAGAGCGCGGCCACACAAGCGCGCCCGCGATCTAAGATCGTGAAACCCTTCAGAAAAGCCAACGAATTTTCGCGCCGGGGTGCGGTCCAGTCGGCCACACCTCAGCCGGCCGCCCCCCATGGGATCCGCATTACCAAGCTGGGAGCGGCCTACCTAGGCTTGACGGTGATCGCCGCGCTTGCTGCCATCAACACCGGCAACAACGCACTATTTTTGGTCTTTGGGCAGATGCTGACTCTGTTCGCTTTGTCGGGCTGGTTGTCGCGCACCAACCTGACGGGCATACGCGCCGGCCTGGATCTGCCGCGCGAGGTGTACGCGCTACGGCCATCTTGGGGTGTGGTCGACTTGACCAACGAGGGTAAGCGTTGGAGCCGACGGTGGCTTCAGGTACGGCTCGCCGAGGCGAGTGACATCGCCTACTGCAGCCGCGTCGATCCGGGCACGCGTAGCGATTTGGACTTGCGTTTGCTATTTCCGCGCCGTGGGCTGCATCGCGTCGACGCTGTGGTGATCTCAAGTTTGTTTCCGTTTGGTTTCTTCGCCAAAGGGACGAAGTTGCGCTTGCAAACGCCGATCCTCGTCTATCCTGAGCTATTTGACGAGGGCACCAGCGATCACCCCCAGCGCGGACTTCTGGGAGAGGAGCCGCAAGAACGTCGCGGTTCTGGGTTGGATCTGCACTCACTGCGGCCGTACCGGGACGGAGATGATCCGCGGCGCATCCACTGGAAAAAGACGGCGCAGTCGGGCGAGGTGGTGGTGCTTGAACGGCAGGCTGAAGGAGGGCGACTGTTCACCGTTCTCTTTGACAATGGAGTCGGAGAGTTGGCCACAGAAGAAGAGCAGCGCCGCTTCGAGTTGCTGATTAGTGAAGCAGCTACGGCCATTCACAAGTACATGGAAGCCGGTTTTGAAGTGGAATTGATCACTCGGGATATGAGCTTTCCGCCGACGTCCGGCGCTCGCCACCACGAGCGATTGCTGACCCATCTGGCTCTCATTCAACCGGTGGCCATTGCCAAAGGAGCTCCTCCTTTGGCCCCAGGAAGGCCCGTGCGCCACGGCGACGTGCGGGCATTGCGGTTGGCGACGACTGCAGCGGAAGACGCCGCATGACGTGGCAAAGGAAGTGCCGTCTGGTCGGCTGGTTGGCACTGCTGGCGCCTCTGCCGCTACCGTTCAATGAGATGGCTGCGTGGCCGGCCGCATTTGCCTACCTCGCCGTCGTTAGCATTTTTTTATTGCGCCTGCGGAGCGGGGCCGGCGTCGAGCTGCCGTCGTGGGTGCTCAACCTGACAGGAGCGCTTTACTTTCCGGTCTTGTTTTTTGATCTGGCGTCAGCCCAAGGGGGTTTGGTTCTACGTCCGCTGGTCCACGTGGCGATGTTTGCCACCGCCGCGAAACTCTTCGCGCTGAGGTCGGAGCGGGACAAATGGCACGCTGTGGCGGGAGCGTTCTTTTTGTTTCTGGCGGGTATGGGGTCGAGCGTGCATCCAGCTCTGGTCGTCCATTTGATCGCGTTTACTTCGTTGCTGGTGTTTGCGCTGGTGGAGTTCGCCGAAGCGCACAATCGATCTTCTTTTCCTCGCGCCGAAGCGGTTCCCAACAAGAAACGCTTTGTGGGCTGGGTTATTACCGGGTCGATTCTCGGTTGTGCGGTGATCTTCCCGCTCTTTCCCCGCCTTGGTCAGCCACAGATTGCCGGCGGTGGAGGCGCTGACCTTGGTCCCGGTGGGATCGCAGCCTTTGGCGACGACCTGACTCTCGATGCCATAGGGAGCATTCGTGGCGACCGCAGTGTCGCTCTGCAGCTTGCCTTTCAAGGCATGGTCCCGGGCGAGATTCGCTTGAAGGGAATGACTTACGACGTCTACAACGAGGGAACCTGGTCGCGCGCCCGCCCGGCGCGGTTCCTGCGAGCCGAGAACGGAACCTTCGTACTCGCCAGCCAGGTCCCGCTGGGTGAAGTCGAAGTGCTGAGTCGACTTACCGGATCGCGCGTGGTTCCGGTCCTTTTGGAAGTTTCTTCTCTCGAGACCGGTTCGCAGCGCATTGGCGTCAGCGATGGCGGAGATCTGCAGCCGTTTCGATGGGGCGGGGCGCCGTTGCGCTACTCGATGGAATTCGGTCGCCGTCGTCGTAGCCTTGCCAACGAGCCTCCGTCACAGGTCACTCTCAACACCGAGGGCGTCACCGACCGCATCCGCGACCATGCGAGTTCGTTTTTTGCCGACTCTGAGAGTGCCCTCGACGCGCAAATAGCGGCGCTCGAGCGACACTTCGTAGAAGATTTTTCCTACAGCCTTGACGTCAATCTCGATCGCCAGCGCCCGATCGAAGATTTCCTGTTTGAAAAGCGTACGGGACACTGTGAGTACTTTGCTTCGGCAATGGTCTTGATGCTGCGCTCGCAGGGGATCGCGGCGCGAGTGGTGGGGGGATTCTTGGGCGCGGAAGCCAACTCGTTGGAAGATTTTTACGTCGTTCGCAACTCCAATGCCCACGCTTGGGTAGAGGCCTATGTGCCCGGGCGTGGTTGGCTGACCTTCGATCCCACGCCACCTGCCGGGCGACCGATAGGGGCACCCTCGAGTTCGGGATGGCGGCAGCGCCTCGCGGACGCTTACGACTGGCTGATCTACCGCTGGGACCGGTATGTCTTGACCTACAGTTCGGCCGATCAGAGTGGATTTTTTGCGCGGCTCGTCAATTCGCTCAAAGAGCGATGGCGGGAGTTGTTTGGCGGGGAGCCAATCGGTGAGCCATCGTCTGAGGTCGCCTTGAGTGACGAGCCGATTGATGTCAGTGGGTCCACGAGCGTAGTTGCGGAGACAACCGGTCGACCCTGGTGGTGGCTGGCCGCAGTCGCAGTCTTGGTGGTGGCATTGTCTTTTTGGGCGCTGATGCGCAAAAGGGGGGCGACCGCCACCGCCCTCTACCTGCGCCTGAGATCCAAGGCCTCAACCGGAGTCGAAGACGCTTCCCAGGGGCCTTTGGAAGTTGCCGGCCGCGTCGTTGAACGGGTGCCGCAGCACAGCGCGGAAGTCGAGGCGCTGGTGTCCGCCTACTTACAAGAAAGCTTTGGCGGTCGCGAGTTGGAGCGGGATGAGCTGAGTGAATTGAGAAGCAAGCTGGCCGACGTTCTACGCGATCTGCCGAAAGCGGCCTGACTCTCGCTCCTGTTTGCTCACCTTCAGAAAAGGGATTTGAGAAGGGACGATCCGTACCTCCGCCCCGAAAGACGGCGAGTGCTCTTCAGAATGCAATGGCCGGGGACTCGCCTCGGCTTTGCGTCGCGCTGGAGCACGGGAAGACTGCGAGACCACGATGCCTAGCGCTCGCAAAGACGCTTTCGGGTCTGGCAGGTACGAATTTCTCCACCAGCTCAAAATAGAGAGAGGCTCAGTGCGCAGTTGGGAGAAGAGTAGGGTTAGTAGGCGTTCGTTCGGACTTCGCGCAACGTCATCCACAGAATCTTGAGGTCCAACTTGAGGGACCAATTCTCGATGTAGTAGATGTCGTATTGAATGCGCTTGCTGATCGACGTGTTGCCGCGCCAGCCGTGAACTTGTGCCCAGCCGGTGAGGCCGGCCTTGACCCGATGGCGCAGCATGTACTGCGGAATCCTGTGCTTGAACTGCTCGACGAAATCGGGGCGTTCGGGCCGGGGCCCGATCAAGGACATCTCGCCCTTGAGGATGTTCCAAAGTTGCGGGAGTTCGTCGAGCGACCACTTGCGCATCCAGCCGCCAACGCGAGTCCGTCGAGGATCGTCCTCGACCGCCCATACCGGTCCGGTGGTGTGTTCGGCATTCCGACGCATCGAACGGAACTTGTGGATTATGAAGCGCTTGCCATCGAGCCCCATGCGTTCCTGGTGGTAGAAGATCGGCCCGCGGTCTTCGAGCCAGACCAGTAGGGCCAGGATCGGCAGGAAGCCTGTCAGGATTCCGACCGCCAGAGCCGATCCAGCCACGGCGATGTCCATGGCGCGCTTGCCGAGACTGTGCCAGCCCTGCAAGGGCACCTGCGACAGATTGATAACCGGCGTTCCATCTAGGTCTTCGAGAGCCGCCTTGAGAGTGGCGTACTGAAGGATGTCGGGAACCAAGCGCACTTCGACGCACTCTTTACCCAGGACATCGACAATCCCGACGACTTTGCGATGCGCTTCCAGTGGTAGAGCGATGTAAGCGAGATCGATTTCGTTCTCGCGAACGACGGACTCAAGGTCGGTCAAGGAGCCCAGAACTGGGGCGCCGTGAAATTCGCGGCCCTGCTTGCCGACGTCGTCATCGAGATAGCCGGCGAGGCGAAATCCGAAATCAACGTGGCCGGCTATCTTGCCGCCAATGTCCTGTCCCAGTCCGCCGGCACCAACGACCAAGATATTGCGGCGAGAAGCTCCGGAGAGCCAGCGTCGGCGCAGGAAGCCGCGAATGACCATGCGACCGGTCGAAACGCACAAAACGTCGGCGACGGCAAAGAGAGCGAGAAACGAACGACTGTAGGTAAATACTTCGCGCGTACCGTCCGGTCGGAGCGCACCTTCCGGCCGATACCAAGCAGTAAAAACAGAGAGCAAGAAGATTCCCAGGAGAGCCGCAAGAGCGACGGTCAAAACCTCTTCGACCCGACTTCTGCTGCGGCGCAGTCGATATAGGCCGTGGAAATAGAACACCACTGGCCAGATGATCAAGATCACCGGAACTAAGGCAAGATAGCGAAAAGCGAAACCCGGCAGGGTGTCGACTGCGAAGTCGAAGAAGAAGTTTGCTTCGAATCGCAGCCACCACGCGATCGCGAATGCCGCTACGGTGAGGACGATGTCGCTGAGAAGGTAGGTTGCCGCGGTCGTGCGGAGTTTTTGCTGGATCAAGACTCTTGCGTTCCCTGAATCGGTTTGCTTGTCGGCTTGCGCCGTAGGATGTCTTCGATCCTCTGGCGGAACCTGAGCACGGAAAACTCAAGCGCTCTATCCGCTCTATCCAAATAATTGGACCGCATTCGCTGGGCGGTGTCAATGGCCTGACACCATTCGTCGATCTCTTGGCCTTCAACCAGGATTCCGTCCACGCCTGGGCGGACGATGTCCACAGCCCCTCCTTTTGCGCGAGCCACGACCGGAATTCCAGCGGCTAACGCCTCGACGCTGCTGATGCCAAAGTCTTCTACTCCAGGCTGTAAGAACACTCCGGCGCCGCGGTAAAGAGCGACAAGCTCACTTCGTGGCACCCGGCCGCAGAGGGTGACGGGAGCGCCGAGTTCGGTAGCGAGTCGCTGTAGAACCGGTCGGTCCGGACCGTCGCCGACCACCTTGAGTTGGCGCCCGGTGGCGGCGGCGATGCGGATTGCGATGTCCACCCGCTTGTATGGAACCAAGGCGGAAACTGCCAGCAAGTAGCTGTCGGAGCCGGACAATGCAGGCTTGATGTCTTCAGCGTGTACTGGTGGATGGACGACCTCTGAGGTCAATTTGTAGGCATGGGCGATGCGGTTGCTCACGAACGAAGAATTGGCGACAAAAAGGTCGACGTCGTCGTTGCTGGCTCGGTCCCAAGCCCGCAGTCGATCGAGGAGTCGCTCGCGAACCCAATCGACCGGACCCGATGGCGACGGAAAGTATTCGCGGCGCTGATCCCAGACGTAGCGCATTGGCGAGTTGCAATAACAAAGGTGGTACGCCGCGGGCTCGCAACGAACTGCCTTGGCCACGCTGTGGCTGACGGATACGACTAGATCATGGCCTGCCGTGGGTAGCCTCCGGACCGCCCAGGGGTAGAGTGGCAAATAGTGGCGATAGTGCCGGCGCAGGCCGGGGAAGCGCTGGAGCGGGGAGGTGTAGATTTTCCGTTTTTCGATTGTCGAGCTGACCGCGTTAGGAAAATGAAAAAGGGTAGCGATCGCGGCCTCGGGCAGCAAGGCCAGGACCTCCTCGAGGACTTTTTCGCCGCCACGCATCCCCGTTAGCCAGTCGTGGACGACAATCGGTCGTTCGGCTAGACGCATGAGTCGATTAGGCGCCGAAATAGCCCTCTTCGAGGGTATCTTGGTAGATCTCGAGGATGCGGTCAGCGGTACGGTCCCACGAATACTGTTTGGCGCGGACCTTGCCTGCCGCAATCAGCTCTTGTCGGAGCTTGTCGTCAGTCAGGCAGCGTCCGATTTCGCGGCTCAGCGCCGCTACGTCCAATGGGTCCACCAGTCGCGCGGCGCCTTGGGCGATCTCCTTCAGGGCCGACGTGCTGGAGGTAACGACTGGAACTCCCGAGGCCATCGCTTCCACAACCGGCAGGCCGAACCCTTCATAGAGAGTCGGGTAAAGAAACAAGTGCGCACCCTGGTAAAGGGCGTTCATATCAGCGTCGTCGACATGTCCCAAGACGCGGAAGCGGTCTTCGATTCCCAGCCGTTGGGCGGTGAATTGGTTGCGCCGATGCTGTTCGCGGCGGCCGCCGGCGCAAACTAGATCGAAGGGCAAGTCGGTACTCTGGATCGCCCCGGCGAACGCTTGCAGGATGTTGGGCAGATTTTTATGCGGCTTGGGGTTGCCGACAAACAGAGCGTAAGGGCGATCCAGGTCGTTGTCAGTGCGAAAACGGTCAATTCTTTCCTGTTCGACTGGCTGCAGGAACCTTTCTTCGACTCCCGGATAGACAACTTCGATCTTGCTGACATCGGTCTTGAGCTGGTGCATCAAATCGCGCCGCGTTGTTTTGGAGTCCGTAAGGACGCGGTCGCTCTTGCGCAGTGCCCGCGAGATCATGCGCTGGGCGTAGAAAAACGCCATCCGGTTGGGCAGAAACTGCGGATAGAGCAAGTGGATGATGTCGTGGATGGTGACCACCGACTTCTTGGGTATCCAGACCGGCAAGACGTAGTGGGTGGCGTGATAGAGATCGATGCGGTGGCGCACTAGCTGCCAACTGAGAGCCAACAGTTCTCGAGCGGAGTAGCCTGGCGAACGCTCGATAACTGGACGAAAGTTCTCGGGTAGGTCGAACAGAGTCGCAGCTCCCTGTTCCCCGACGAACAAGTAGTAGTCGTTGTCCTCGTCGCGAGCGGCCAGACCCCGGATCAACTGCTGAATATAGGTGCCGATGCCGTAGTCGTTGAGTTTGCGCGCGTCGATGCCGATGCGATATCCCACTTGCCGCTCCCGAGGCGATTCTATGACCAGGCCTAGTCGCGCTGGGCGAAGGCCTCGACAAAAACTTGTCGATGCGCTTCGGCGCTGCGACTCCAAGTGAACTCTCGGGCGCGCTCCACTCCCCGCGCGCTGAGGTCCGCGGTGATGCAGGGGTCCGAGAGCAGGCGGCGCAGTTGGGTGGTGAGCTCGCTCCCGCTGCCGTTCTCGAACAACACTCCGGAATCGCCGACGACTTCCGGGAGACTGGAACTATTGGATGCCACAACGGGAACTCCACAGGCCATCGCTTCAAGAAGGGGCAATCCGAACCCCTCGTGCATCGAGGGGTAGACAAAGAGGCTGGCGGCCTGCATCACTTGCACCTGTCGCCGCCGCGACAGGCGGCCCAGGTAGTGGAGTCCGGAAGGGGCGAGTTGTCGCATGCGCCGCTCGATCTCGTTAGCTTTCCACCCGATAGGACCGACAACCACCATCGGGGGCGCGCTGCCGTTCTTCCGCAACTCGAGCCAGCAATCGATCAGCAGGTTCAGGTTCTTGCGCGGTTCGATGGTGCCCGCGTACAGCAGGTAGCCGTCGTCGCAGCCCAACTCGGACCGGGTCGCGCCGATATCCGCCTCCCGGCCGGTCTGAAAATCTGGATCGACTCCATGCGGAATGACAGTGATCTTGGAACTCTGGACGCCAAAGTGCTGGCAAATATCTTGGGCGGTGTGAGCGGATCCAGTGATGATCTGCGAAGCAACGCCAAGGGAGCGCTTCAAGAAGGGCAGGATACTGGCGCGCACCTTCCAGTTGTGGCTCTCTCCGGCGTGGACCGGGGTGAGGTCGTGCACGGTGACCGCAGCAGGGAGCCGAGGAAACCAAGGCAAAGTCAGCAACGGCGACCAGAGTCCGTCGCAGGAAAGGGCCCGCGCTTGGCCGGCGAATCGAGTCTGCTGCCACAGCACCCCCGAGGGAACTCGACTGATCTCAACTTCCACTTGGTCTGCATCGTCGGTCAGGCCGGCCAGAGGAGCGTGGGCCATGGCAACGGCGCGAACGGCGCCATCAGCGGCGAACTGGCGCAGGAGCGCCGAGGTATAAACGCCGATTCCGGTTGGTTGTTGGACGAGCGCTCGAGCGTCCACGCCCACGGTGAGTGGAGCTGCCATCGCCGGATCATATGTGAGCTGGGCGGTGCTAGAGTTGAGTCCTGCAGCCCGCGCGGAACCGTGTACGATCTAAAAAGGCTTGCAGGACACCATGCCAGAGTCCGTCAAACAACCTCCAGAATCAGATCGAAAAAGGGTGGCGACTGCGCTTGAGCGGATTCAAGCTGGGGTGCGCCAACGGACGGCGGAGCTGACGACTCTGGGGGACGGCGAAGAGCATCGCAATTTGCGCTTGGCCGAGCTTCGCCAGAGCGATTTTGTTGAGGAGCCGGTTCCGGTCTCGCCGCGGCCGGGCATCGGGCGTCTCATTGTGAACGTGCGCAAGCTCGTCTATCACTTGTTCGTGAAATGGCATAGCCGGCCGTTGTTGATTCAACAGAACCGTTTCAATCAAGCGGTTTCGGCCATGATCGAAGATCTCCTTCGCGACCACAACAAGCTCGACTCCGAATTGCGCGAGTTGCGCCAGCGGGTCGCCGAATTGGAAACTCGCTCCGAGTGACACAACGTATTGCCATCACGGCGAGTCAGGTTCCTTTTTCGACTGGCGGCGCGGAGTTGTTGGTGCGTTCGCTCGCCGACAAGCTACGTTCTCTCGATTTTGAAGTCGACATCATCACCGTTCCCTTCGCCTGGCACAGCCGCGACCAAGTGCTGACCAGTGCTCTGTTGTGGCGCGCCCTCGATCTGACCGAAAGCGATGGCAAGCCGATCGACCTGGTCATTGGCACCAAGTTTCCCAGTTACGTCGTGCGCCACCCCAACAAAGTGGTTTGGCTGGTGCACCAGTTTCGGCAGGTCTATGAACTGCTGGGAACTCCCTATAGCGACTTCGGAGCCCTCCCCGAAGATGAAGAAGTCGTGGAGCGCCTGCGCGAGATCGACCGGCGGGTCTTGGGCGAGGCGAGACGGGTCTTCACGATTTCCGGCAATACCGCTGCGCGCTTGCGGCGTTTCCTCGGCATCGAAAGCGAGGCTTTGTATCCGCCACCGATGATCGGCGAGCGCCTTGATCCGGGTCCGGCGGGAGACTACGTGTTGTCGGTCGGTCGTCTCAACCCGATGAAGCGAACCTCGAAATTGGTCGAAGCGATGGCGGCCTCTCGAAGCGACATTCGGTGCAAGATCGTCGGTACCGGGTCCGAGGCGGCGGAGCTGGCCTCGCTGGCCGAGCGCCTGGGAGTCGTCGACCGTATCGATTTCGTGGGCGTGGCGGACGACGGCGAATTGACCGAGCTCTACCGGCGGGCCCTCGCCGTCTACTACTCGCCCTTCGACGAAGACTACGGCTATGTGACAGTGGAGGCGATGTTGGCCGGCAAGCCGGTGGTGACGATGGAAGACTCCGGGGGAGTACTCGAATTCGTCCGTGATGGCATCAACGGCGCCATCGTTCCAGCCAACGATGCCAAGGCGGTTGCCAAATGCCTCGATCAATGGCGCCGGTCACCTGAAGCGGCCGTTCGCCTTGGAGCCGCGGGACGCAAGTCGGTGGAGGACGTCACTTGGGACAACGTCCTCGGTCGCCTGCTCGAAACTTTGTGAAGAGTTGGCGGTGGTGAAGCGCCTCAAACTTTCTTACTTCTCGCCGCTACCGCCCGACGCCAGCGGCATCGCCGACTACAGTGCGGAGCTTCTTCCGGCTCTGGCCGACAAATTCGACATTGCCGTGTTTACCGCCAGTGGTTCAAGGGAAGTGGCAGGTCTACCGGCACGCAGCGTTGACAGGTTTCGTCCCAGCCCAGGAGAAATTGCTGTCTACCAAATCGGCAATCACGTTGGTTACCACAAAGCGATTCTGGAGCAGGCACTTCGCTATCCAGGAGTCTGCGTCCTCCACGAATACTTGCTTCACCACCTAGTCAGAGGGCTGACCTACGGGCGGGGAAAATTCGGCCTCTTTATGGAGGAGATGCGCTACGCCTACGGCCTAAGCGGGTTGCGCGCGGCGGAACGGTTCATGGAAACTGGCGTTCCGGTCGATCCTTGGCGATTTCCCTTGTTCGAACGTTTGGTCGATGCAAGCCTGGGGGTGATCGTCCACAGTAAAGCCGCACGTCAGCGCGTCCTGGCCTCACGTCCGCTCGCCAACGTTCATGTTGTGCCGATGGCCTGTCCTCAGTACGAATATTCAAGTGATTCATCGTGGTTCAGAAAAGTTGGGGTTCCTGAGGGAGCGCCGGTGGTCGCAACCTTTGGCTTGGTGACGCCGCACAAGCGGATTGACGTCACTTTACGAGCGTTTTCCGAGGTCGCGCGGCGGCATCGCGACGCCTTCCTGGTTGTCGTTGGGGAGGTCTCGGACCACTACGACATCCGCAGCCTGAAAAGCGCGGCGCCCAACAACGTAGTTTGGACGGGGCGCTTATCCATGGAGGACTTGGTCGCGGCGATGGCAAGTTGCGACATCGCCGTCAATCTGCGTTTTCCCAGCGGCGGCGAAACCTCGGGCACCGCGATCCGCTTGATGGCGATGGGTAAGCCCATGGTGGTGAGCGACATCGGTTGGTTCTCCGAAATACCCAAGGGTTGCGTCGGCCACGTACCGGTGGGGCGTGGCGAGGTGGAGAGTCTCGCAGCCGTTCTTAATGCGATGGTCTCCGATCGCCGCCTGGCCTCCGCGATGGGCAAGAATGCTGCCGCCCATTTCTGCGAGCGGCACACGCTTGAGATGGCGGCCACGGCTTATGAATCAGCGCTTCAGGAGATCCTCTCCAGCGGCCCGTGGCGGCGGTTGGATTCGCCTCCGCTCGCTCCCGAGACCGCATCGCACTTTGGCAACCGACAGATTGATTTGATGGCGAGCGCGGCCGCGGATCTGGGGCTGCTGGAGAACGAACCGAGTTTGTCCTGGATGGCCCAGGTGGCAGGCGAACTGGCTTTCGATCGCCCAGTGGAAAGCAACTCTTGAATAAGAGGCGATGGCGTTGGCCGGTCGCGGCATTGGCTCTGGCCGTGGTGGTAGCAGGTCACCTGGCATTTCACTATTGGCCACGGTTGCGCCCCGGAGTGCCGCAGTTGGGGGCCGACAACCAGCGCCTTTGGCACTCGCCTGACGCGGAGCTGTCCGTGTGGTTGAATCAGCCGCACCAGAATCTGGCGGTCGTGGAAGCGGCCGTTGGTGATCTCGATACCTACCTTTCTTCTCTCGCCCGCGTTGCCGGAGTGAGCGCCCCCAGCGTTCCAAGCTTCGGTCCATTTCGATTTCCACCCGCCGAGCAGTTTGTTGCGGTTTCTGGTGGAGAAGATTGGGCGGCATCAGTCGACATCTACCCTTCGATCGCCCTCTCTGCCAAGACGGCCGGGCGCCTGGTTGGAAACCCGTGGCTGTCCGGCGGCACGGTGGTGGCTAATGGCCGTCCGACGCAGATCAGGTGGCAAGGCAGCCAGTGGCAGGTTGGTGACTTGAGCCGGTTCGCGACCGGAGTGAAGCCGGCCACCGAGGAGATGCGCGCCATTCTCGGTCGACTCCGCTTTGGACCGCACTCTTCGCAACCCCCTCCCGGCGACTACGACATTTTGGTTGCTGAAGGCGATTTGTGGATGGTCAGAAAGGGTGAGGCGATCCCTCAGTCCTCCTTTGCGTCTGAAAGCGGCGAAGTTGCCCTGGCTTTGCGCGAAAGCGACGCAAGCGGCTGGAGGATGTTGCTGCTTTTGCCCACCAGCGGCGAGTTCCCGAGATTGATTTCGATGGCTGCAGGGGTTGAAAGGTGGCCGTTGCCGGGTGAGCGACTGCTCGATCGGCTGGGCTGGGGAGTGGAGACGACACGATTCGAGACGACACGGTTCGAGCAGATCGAAGCCGCTTCGTATCAGAGACAAGATCTGCAGCCGGCCCTCGACATGCTCCCAGGTCTTACCGACCGGCTGCAGAGTCGGGGCCGTACTGTCTACATCGAAGCCGGTGCGACTGTGGCGATGAGTCGACACCTCGCGCGCGACCTGGACCAAGTCCCAATCATTGGCGAGGGTTACGCCGACTATTGGCGGGCGGTGGCCGACCTGCTGGAACCGCTCGGCACTGCCGGCATAGTTGAGGCGTCGATCGGAGATGAGACCTTCCTGCGCTTGCATCGAGATTAGCTCGCCCGCTGCTGCTGCCTACTGGATTTGGTCGAAGCCTGTCTGGGCAACGCTCCACGCGCCGCAATCTGATTGACACAACCTACGGCGTCCCGTAGCCTTTTCGTCCGTTCTTTGGGGGTCGATGATGAGGATCCAGCTTGAGCAGATCCAAGATCGGCCGTTCCAGTGGCAAGAAACTGTCCGATTCCTGCGGGAAGAGGCAGGACTGGACGTTACGGACGGTCCGATTGAGGCGCAAGTTGCCGGCAGGATCGTTGCGGTTGATGACGGCTTCCACCTGCACCTAAACATCGCTGGAAAGGTTTCGTTGCGTTGCGACTTCTGCCTGGAATCGTTCAACTGGCCGTTGGAGCAAGACAATGACTACCTGGTGGTGGTCGATGTCGATCAGTCGGTCCCAGAAGAAATGGAACTGGAAGAGGAGGACTTCGGTTTTGTCCACGTGGACGAGCCGATGCTCGACACAGATCCACTGGTGCGAGATCAGCTTCAATTGGCGCTACCGATGAGTCCTCGATGTCAAAATAACTGCGCGGGTCTGTGCCCGCGTTGCGGTGCCAACCGGAATCATGGTTCTTGCGATTGCACTACTCCGATGGATCCGCGCTGGCAGGCCTTGGCAGATCTCAAATGATCGCCGAGGCCAATTGAACGAGTCGAATAGGAGAACGAGCCATGGCAAATCCCAAGCGTAAGTTGTCGAAAGCACGCCGCAATCGGCGGCGCGCGCACGACGCGCTCGCCAAACCACCCCAGTCGGTGTGCCCGAACTGCGGCGAGGCCAAGTTGCCTCATCGTGCCTGTGCATCGTGCGGCACTTATCGGGACCGCGAAGTCTACGAACCCAAAGACAGCGTCTAGGCACTCATCGGACCACACCGGGAATTTCCCGTGAACGCCGAGCCGGCTTCTTCAGATCAGCGCATGTCACCTCTCGTGCACGACGAGGACGAGGGAGCGGTGCGCCTGGCGGTTGATGCCATGGGAGGCGACCACGGACCCCGGCCGTTGGTCGAAGGTGCGCTGCGCGCGGCAGTTGAGGGCGACATAGAAGTCGTATTGGTTGGGCGTACTGACGAGATCGAAGAAATCGTCGCTTCCCAGCCTGGGGCGGAGGTGCGTGTGGTGGACGCGGCTGAGGTGGTGTCCATGGACGAACCGGCGGTAACCCCGGTGCGGCGCAAGCCGCAGTCCTCGATTCGGGTGGCGGCAGAGCTGGTGCGCGCCGGTGGCGCCGACGGTTTGGTGACCGCCGGCCACACCGGCGCGGCTCTCATCACCGCCAAAGTGGTGATCGGTATGGTGCCTGGAGTTGAGCGCCCCGCGCTCGCCAGCATTTTTCCCAACCGCGCTCGCGGGCGCACCGTCTTGCTCGACGTGGGGGGCAACATTAACGTCAAACCGGAGCAACTGCGCGAGTTTGCGATCATGGGCTCGGTTTACGCGCAAGAGTTGCTCGGTCTCGCAGACCCTCGCGTCGGCCTGCTTTCGGTCGGTGAAGAGGACAGCAAGGGAACCCGCTTGCAGAGGCAGGGTTTTGAGGTCCTGCGCGACACCGGCCTCAATTTCGCCGGCAACGTAGAAGGCCACGCCGTATTCGACGGTTCAGTCGACGTGGTGGTCTGTGACGGATTCGTCGGCAACGCGATCCTCAAAGCCGCAGAGTCCATAGCCGAGACCATCGGCAGCATGCTGCGAGAAGAATTCGAATCGGGATGGCGATCGCGGACAGCGCTGGCCGTGGCCCGCCCTTCGGTGCGGCGCTTGCGCGAACGCATGGATTATCGACGCTACGGCGGCGCCCCCTTGCTCGGCGTGCGGAGTGCCTGTTTCGTAGCCCATGGACGATCCAACACCACTGCCATCTACAACACGGTGCTGCAGGCGGCGGCGTTCTGCCGGGCGCGCATCCCAGAGCGCATGGAGCGCGGAATCGCGCAACTACACCGGCAGGAAGATCGCGTCTTGAGCCGTGAAGCCGTGAACGATGGACAAAGGGAGCTAGCTGGATGAGATCGCGAATCGTAGGGACCGGACACTGCGTGCCGGAGAAGATCCTCACCAACGCGGATCTGGAGACCATGGTCGACACCACCGACGAGTGGATCACGGTGCGCACCGGGATCAAGGAGCGACGTGTCGCCGAAGAACACGAAGCGCTTTCCGATTTCGCAGTGCCGGCGGCCGAGCGGGCGTTGGAAATGGCGGGGATCGATGGCTCCGATATCGACATGGTGTTGGTGGCGACGGTGACTCCGGACCGCAGCTTTCCCGCGACTTCGACCACAATTCAGCACCGCATCGGTGCAAAGGGAGCCACCGCTTTCGACCTTTCTGCTGCCTGCACCGGCTTCCTCTACGGCGTCGAAGTCGGCGACCGCTTCATTCGCGGCGGCGCCGCGCGCAATGTCTTGGTCGTCGGCGGCGATGTGCTAACTAAGATCACCGACTTCACCGACCGGGCAACCTGTGTTCTGTTTGGAGACGGCGCCGGTGCGGTGGTCTTGACCGCTGAGTCAGAAGTCGAATCGGACAACGGTGCCGGTCCTCGGCGCGGAATTCTCGCGACTCGAACCCACGCTGACGGCAGCCTCGGCGATCTCATCGAGCGTCCGGGAGGCGGCAGCCGGCGGCCCTCTTCGCGTGAAACCGTCGATAGCGGAGAAATCTTTCTGGCGATGCGCGGCAACGAGACTTTCCGGGTCGCCGTGCGGTCGATGGCGCAGGTGTCCAACGAGGTTCTCGCGGATGCCGACATCGCACCTGAACAGGTGGATTGGTTCATTCCGCATCAGGCCAACCGGCGCATCATTGATGCCGTCGGCCAGCGCCTCGACATCCAAAACGGCCATACAGTGGTGAACGTCGAACGCTTCGGCAACACTTCCGCGGCCAGCATTCCGATCGCCCTCGATGAGGTCAACAGGGAAGGCAAGATCGCCGAGGGTGACGTGGTGCTCATGACAGCGTTCGGTTCCGGGCTGACGTGGGGCGCGGCCGTTGCACGCTGGTAAACACCGCGGAATCGACCCGAGATCTTGATGAGTGGACATCGAATCGCTTTTGTCTTCCCCGGGCAGGGTTCGCAGGCCGTGGGAATGGGCCGGGACTGGGCAGATTCCTTTCCTGCGGCCGCCGCTGTCTTCGAGCAGGCCGATTCGGCTCTCGGCGAGTCGCTGAGCGACCTGTGCTGGAACGGACCGGAAGAGGAGCTCCAACTCACCGAGAACACTCAGCCGGCGATTCTCACCGCGTCGTTGGCGGTGCACGCGGTCTTGGCGGAGCGTGGAATCAAGCCGATCGCAGTTGCCGGCCACAGTCTCGGTGAGTACTCCGCCTTGGTCGCCGCAGGAACCCTTGCCCTTGAGGATGCGGTGCGGCTGGTGCGCGAACGCGGTCGTTTGATGCAGGAGGCGGTACCGGTGGGGAAAGGGGCGATGGCGGCGATCCTGGGTTTGGATCGAGAAGCGGTTGCAGAAGCCGTCATGGTGGGTGCCGAGTCCGGTGTTTGCGCCATCGCCAACATCAATTCGCCACAACAGTTGGTGATTGCTGGCGCGGTTGACGCGGTTCGGATAGCGGTCGAAAAAGCGGGGGAACTGGGAGCTCGACGTGCCGTCGAGATACCGGTGTCGGCGCCCTTTCATTGTCCGCTGATGGCGCCCGCTCGGGAAGGCTTGACGCCGGTCCTGGAGCAGACCCCGTTTGCGGATGCGAACGTGCCGGTGGTAACCAATGTCGACGCTGCGCCGACGCAAGATGCTGCGGTCCTGCGCGACGCGCTGGTCAGGCAGGTTGATGGCACGGTGCGCTGGGTCGAGTGCGTCGAGGCGCTGCTCTCGTCTGGAGCCACCACCTTGGTGGAAGTGGGGCCGGGCAACGTTCTGACCGGTTTGCTGCGGCGGATCGACCGCAGCGTCAAGGGGATCGCCTTGTCGAACCCCGACAATCTCGAAAAGCTACTCAACCACCAACCGCCCGACTGAAGTCCGACCGCTGGCGAGGAGATCCAATGTTTGAACTGGATGGAAAAGTCGCATTAGTCACCGGCGCATCGCGCGGTATCGGCGCCGAAACGGCTCGCCGTCTGGCGGCGCAGGGAGCGGGGGTAGTGGTCGCGGCTCGTTCGGTCGACAAACTGGAGGAGGTCGCCGAAGAGATCCGTGAATACGGCGGCCGCGCCTGGCCCTTGGCGCTCGATCTGAACCAACCCGAGGCGATTAGCGGGGCTTTAGCAGAGTTGCCCGAGGATTTTGCGAACGTTGACATTCTGGTCAGCAACGCTGGCATCACCGCTGACAACCTGCTGGCGCGCATGAAGCTGGAGGAGTGGGAGAGTGTCCTGCGGGTCAACTTGACCGCGTCTTATGCTCTCACCCGAGCGCTCCTGCGCGGCATGCTCAAGCGCCGCCAGGGCCGCATCATCCTGGTTTCCTCGGTTGTGGGGCTCATGGGCAACGCAGGTCAGACCAACTATGCCGCTTCCAAGGCGGGACTGGTCGGATTCGCCAAGTCTCTGGCGCGAGAGGTGGGTAGCCGCGGCATCACCGTCAATGTGGTGGCGCCCGGATATGTGGAAACGGCGATGACCGCCGATCTACCTGAGGCCGCTCGGGAGCGCCTGGAAGAGTCCATCGTGCTGGGTCGGCTGGGCACCACCGCAGACATTGCCAGTGCCGTGGTCTATTTGGCCAGCGACGAAGCCGGCTACCAGACGGGTCAGGTTCTCAACGTGTCGGGGGGACTGTACATCTAGGCGGGGCCGTTTGGACCGCCACACCTCGACCGGCACATCAGCTAGCCGCGAAGTTGTGTAGTTTGTTCGGAATCAACCGGTTTTTACAGCAGGACGCAGTTTTCTCGGTTGGCCAAGGTACAATAGCGCCCCGCGTTTGATCGATCCCGAGAAGGGTTGAAGATCAACGCGGTTTTCTTGAGGAGAAGCTAACTATGTCCGTTGCAGATAAGGTACAAGGGATCATTGTCGAACAACTTGGTGTGGAAGCCAGTGAGGTCACTTCTGAGGCCAGCTTTACAGACGATTTGGGCGCCGACTCGCTCGACATCGTTGAATTGGTCATGGCATTGGAAGAAGAGTTCGGAATCGAGATTCCGGATGAGGACTCGGAAAAGATCGGCACCGTCCAGGACGCCGTCAAATACATCGAGGACAACGCATAAACAGATGGCGCTGTTCGGGCGCCAGAGGCGAGCAACATGAGCGGTGAACGCAGGCGGGTTGCCATCACCGGTGTGGGTTTGGTGTCTCCACTGGGAGTGGGCACTGAACCGACTTGGCGCGCTTTGCTGGAAGGCAAGAGTGGCGTCGGGCCGATTACGCGCTTTGACGCGACTGATTATCCCTGCCGCATTGCGGCTGAGATTCAGGACTTCGTTGCCACCGATTACCTCAGTCCCAAAGACGTCAAAAAGAGCGATTCGTTTATTCACTACGCTGTCGCTGCGACTCGGTTCGCGCTTGATGACGCCGCGTTCGAGATCGATGAGACGAACGACGAGCGCGTCGGCGTCATCATTGGCTCGGGAATCGGGGGCTTGCCTCTGATCGAGCGGACCTACGACATTCTCAAAGAGCGCGGTCCGAGCCGCGTCTCTCCTTTCTTCATTCCTGGTCTGATCGTCAATATGCCGGCAGGTCAGGTATCGATTATCTACGGTGCCAAAGGCCCCAATTCAGCCACCTGCACTGCCTGCACCACCGGGCTTCATGCGATCGGTGATGCCTTCCGCGTCATTCAGCACGGAAACGCCGACGCCATGATCTGTGGAGGAACGGAGAGCGTCATTTGTCCGCTGACGATAGGCGGTTTTTCGGCCATGCGCGCACTCTCGACTCGCAATGACGATCCAACTCGCGCGTCGCGTCCTTGGGATCGCGATCGAGACGGCTTTGTCATCGGTGAGGGCGCCGGGATCGTATTGCTCGAAGAGTACGAGCAAGCGACAACACGCGGCGCTCATATCTATGCCGAGGTCGTCGGCTACGGCATGAGTGCTGACGCCTATCACATCTCGGCGCCACACCCGGACGGCGATGGCGCGGCGCGGGTGATGACCGCCGGTCTCAAAGACGCTGGGATCGCGATCGAGGAAGTGGATTACATCAACGCTCACGGAACCTCGACCGGATTGGGAGACCTCGGTGAAGTCAAAGCGATTCACCGAGTGTTCGGAGAAGCCGCCCATGACCTCGCGGTCTCGTCTACCAAATCCTCGACCGGACATCTGCTGGGAGCGGCTGGAGGGCTGGAGACCGGGCTCCTGGCTCTGGCCATCGACCGCGGCGTGCTGCCGGCCACCATCAATCACGACAACCCCGGAGACGGTTGCGATCTGGATTTCATTCCCAATCGACCTCGTGAACAGCCGATCGAAGTGGGTCTGACCAATTCGTTCGGGTTCGGCGGCACCAATGGCTGTCTCGTTCTGAAGCGGGTTGCCTCTTAAAGGCGGTTGAAAGGCCTCAAGTTAGTTCGAGGCGAAACGAGAGGTAGTAAGAACTTTGGCAAGAACACGACGGGGTCGCAGAGGGTTTGAACTGTGACTTGGGAAGTCGTTGAGGTCCTCGCCGTTCTCGCTGTCGCCGTCTTTCTTTTTGTAAGCGAAAAAATCCGCGTCGATCTAGTCGCCATCTTAGTGCTGGTGACACTAGCGGTGCTGGGGCTGGTGACTCCCGAGCAAGCGGTGGCTGGTTTCTCCAGTCCGGCGGTAGTGACCGTTTGGGCGGTGTTTATCCTCTCGGGCGGTCTACAGCGAACCGGTATTGCCGGCATGGTCGGGCGGCAGATCTTACGCGTGGCTGGACATGGCGAAGCTCGTTTGATCGCCGTCATCATGGCCAGCTCGGCGTTCCTCTCGGCGTTTATGAACAACGTCGGGGTCGCGGCACTGTTGCTGCCAGTGGTCATGGACATTTCAAGGCGCACCAAAATCGCGCCGTCCAAATTGCTCATTCCACTCGCTTTCAGTTCGCTAATGGGCGGTTTAACGACCCAGATCGGCACGCCGCCCAACATCCTCATTTCGGGTGCTGCAGAGGGGTACGGCATGGAGCCCTTTGAGCTCTTCGACTTTGCGCCAGTCGGTTTGGCGGTCAACATCGTCGGAATCTTGTTCATGGTGCTCATCGGCCGGCGGTTGCTGCCGACGCGGCAAAGCAGTGTGGCTGGAGTCGCGGCAGACGACGTTTCATCGGCCTATGAGCTGGAAAAGGGGCTGTGTGTCGTCACCGTTCCCGAGGGCTCGATGCTGGCTGGCAAGACACTCGCTGAAAGCCGAGTGGGGTCAGCTCTCGGAGTCCACGTATTGGCGATTGAACGTGCCGGTCACAGCCGTTTGGCTCCGGGGGCGCACACAGAGATTCGCGCTCGGGACCGGCTCCTAGTCGAGGGGAGCCGGAAGCGCATGGCCGAGCTCGATGGTCGTAGTTCATTAGTTCCCGAGCAGGGCGAGGTCGACATCACCAGTTTGGTTTCCGGAGGGGTGGAGGTGGCCGAGGTCGGGATGACTCCAGGCTCCGAACTGCTGGGCAAGACTCTGAAAGAGGTCGGATTTCGTCAGAAATTCGGAGTCATTGTGCTGGCCTTGCGGCGTGGCGACAGTGTGATCCAGACGCGAGTCGCCCAGCATCCCTTACAGCTCGAGGACGTGCTCCTCCTTTGGGGACCCGAGGAGGCGATCAACACTTTGCGGCAGGATCCGGACTTTATCGGCTCCGGTATTCAAGTGACCGAGCGCTACCATCTCGAAGAGCGCCTGATGCTGGTGCGGGTGCCCGAAGATTCAGTCTTGGCCGGAGTTCCGCTACGTCAGAGTCGCCTCGGGGATGCTTTCGAATTGGGAGTCCTGGGAATCGTACGGGACGGCAAGACCAAGCTTGTGCCGCGCGCCAAGGACGAACTCCGCGGCGGTGATGTGCTGATCGTCAAAGGTCGCTCGGAAGACGTTGAGGCGATCGAGGGTCTGGCTGAGCTGCGTTTGGGAGAGGAAGCGCCCCCACCCGAAGAGCTTGAAAGCGAAGACATCGGCTTTGCCGAAGTCGTGGTGTCACCGCGAGCGACGATTGCCGGCAAGACGCTGCAGGAACTCAACTTTCGCGAGAAGTACGATCTCAATGTCGTCGCGCTGAGTCGCGAGGGAGTCACTCAGCGGCAGGACTTGCGCACCGTTCCTCTGCAGTTTGGCGATGGATTGTTGGTTCACGGGCCACGCGGCAAGTTGCGGCTTCTGGGTTCCGAAAAAGACTTCCTGGTTTTGGCGGCCGACGCTCAGGAGCCGGTGCGGCGCGACAAGGCACCCATCGCCGCGGCGCTGATGCTCGCTGTGGTTGGTTCGGTTTTGATGGGCTGGTTACCGATTTATGTCGCCGCCATCGCTGGCGCGGCGTTGATGGTCCTCAGCCGCTGCCTGACCATGGAGGAAGCCTACGGCTTCATTGACTGGCGCGCCGTCTTTCTCATCGCCGGCATGTTGCCTTTGGGGGCGGCTATGGAATCCACCGGTGTCGCTCAATTGGCCGCCGATGCGGTGGTCGGCACCATTGGATCCTGGGGCGAGTTGCCGTTGATCGGAGCTTTATTTCTGATGACCGCAGCCGGGGCGCAAGTAATGCCCACTTCCGCCGTCGCCATTCTGATGGCGCCGATCGCATTCAATACCGCGAGCGAATTGGGTCTCTCGCCACACGCCCTGATGATGACGGTGTCGCTGTCGGCATCGGCGAGCTTCATGTCGCCGGTCGCCCATCCCGCCAACGTCCTGATCATGTCCCCGGGCGGTTACCGTTTTGTCGACTACATTCGCGTCGGCCTGCCCTTGACCTTGGTCTGCTTGACTACTGTTTTGCTGCTACTGCCCTGGGTATGGCCTCTGTAACGGTCTGCAGAGTGGATTTGCCACCGGACTGCGGCGGAAAGCAGTAACGTAGGGCTCATTGATGTTGGTTCTAAACATCTATCTCAAGGGCGACGGCGAGCAGCGCGCGGTGGAGCTGACGGAGAAGAGTTACACGCTCGGCCGTTCCCGCATTTGCGACATTCCCATCCCGCACCAGTATCTGTCGCGCCAGCACTCCAAACTCGAGTACCGCGAGGGGCAGTGGTGGTTGATGGATCTCGGATCTAAAAACGGCACCTTCGTCAACGATCGACGCATCGCCGAGCCAACGCCCGTCAAGGCCGGCGATCGTCTGCGCATCGCTGACGTTGAGGCAGAACTCGAGGAGCGGGCGGCACCACCGCCCAGCGACGGCTCCGATTTCAGTTCGCTTGGCAATTCGGTCATTCTCGATGCCCGGCGCTTCTTGGATCAGTTGCAGTCCGGAAGTTCTTCGGCGGATGCGACCCCCAACGAACGCCGCCTCCACCTCGTCAACGAAGTTCACGCGGCCGTCCTCGACATCAGTGACCTACGCGGGCTCGGTCGCCTGCTGCTCGACAAGCTGGTGTCATTACTCGACCCCGACGAAGCGGTTGTCACGCGCTACCACGGCGACAAGCTCGAGTCTCTGGCCGAGTACCCGGGTGGAAGTTCGACGCTCCAGTTGTCTGAAAGCTTGATGCGCCAAATCTACGAGGACCGGCAAGCGGTGTTGCACCAGCAAATGGTCGGAGGTCGCGAGGACAGCGAGGCCTTTAATGCCGGGCAGAGCCTCATCGTCGCCGGGGTCTGGAGCTTGGTTGCGGCTCCGATTCTGGACGGCGACAAAGTGTTGGGGATGATCGCGCTGGCGCGCTCAAGAGAGGGATTCCAGGGCTTTCAGGAAGACGACTTGGAACTTCTCACCACACTTTCCTCGGTGGCGGCGCTCCGCATCCGCAATCTGGAGTATCTGCAGGCGGCGGAGCAACAGCGGCTCCTGGAACAGGAGATCGCCATCGCCCGCGACGTGCAGCGCAGTTTGCTGCCGGACATCCTGCCCGAGTTTCCGGAATACGATTTGGTGGCGCAGAATTACCCGTCCCGCGGCGTGTCCGGCGACCTCTATCAAGTCTTTGAGCGCGGAGACGAGGTGTCTCTCCTGGTAATCGACGTTTCGGGCAAAGGTGTTCCGGCGGCGATTCTCACAGCGACAGTCGAGGCTCTAGCCTCGGGTCTAATCGAAGCTGGGCAGAGCACGCTCGATGTCGCCAGCCAATTGGGCCAGCAACTCTTTCGACGCACTCCCGCAGAACGCTACGCGACCGGTGTCTTGGCTCGCCTCGACCGGCGCACCCACCGAGTCGAACTGGTTAGCGCCGGTCACAATCCATCGCTGATCGTACGCGCCGATGGCAGTTGTGAGACGGTGGACTCAACGGGAATGCCATGGGGGTTAGTAGACGGAGCGGAGTACGCCAGTTTCAGCATCGCGCTCGACCGTGGAGATACGCTGGTGTTTTATTCTGATGGCATCACCGAGGCGATCAATCCCGAAGATGAAGAGTACGGCGTCGAAAGGCTGATCGAGGTTTGCCGCAACAATCGAGAGCGGGGCCTAGGAGAATTGGTGGCGGCAGTCAGCCGCGATCTCGACGACTTTGCGCGCGGTGTGGCGTATCACGACGACCGCACTTTGCTGGTGATCCGTCGGCTGCCGCTGGATCAAGTCGAAACCGCGGGCTAGCTTTCAGCAGCCCTGATTCGACCCCACGGGTCGATCGGGCCTCCAAAGCCAATCTACATACGGCCATAGTTAGGGCCGCCGCCACCTTCGGGCGGCACCCAGGTAATGATCTGGTAGGGATCCATGATGTCGCAGGTCTTGCAATGGACGCAGTTGGAAGCATTGATCTGCAGCCTCGACCCGGTCGGTGAGGCAGCCTCGTCGACCATCTCGTAGACCGCCGCGGGACAGAAATGCCGGCACGGATTTCCGTATTCCGCCGTGCACTGATGGATGCAAATGTCAGTGTCGGCGACGACCAGATGGCATGGCTGGTTCTCTTCGTGGCTGGTTCCGGAGTTGTAGACATCGGCGAGCTTGTCGAAGGTCAGGGAGCCGTCGGGGGGCACCGGCGCGGGCTCGTGCAGGCCGCTATCCAGGCGGCGCATACGTTGGTGTCCGGCGTGCGTTGACAGACGATTGAGGAGACCGAATCCGCGCCCCCGGGTCAACATCCCCAAGCCGGCTTGGAGCATGCCGGCACCGATGCCGTAGTCGAACGCCTGGTGGAAGTTGCGCACCTCCCACATCTCCTCATGGATCCAGGAGTCCTCGACTTTGTTCTCGAACGACTGCAATCGCGCAGCCGAGGCATCTCCGGCTTGGAGCGCGTCAAACGCGGTTTCCGCCGCCAGCATGCCGCTTTTGATCGCCAGGTGGATTCCCTTGAGACGCTGGCTGTTGAGGAACCCGCCGGAATCACCGATGATCAAAAAGCCGTCGCCGTAGCAGCGCGGGCGCGCCCACCATCCGCCTTCCGGAATCGCCTTGGCGCCGTAGAAGGCCATCTTGCCTCCGTCGAGTAGGGCGGCGACGCGGGGATGAGTCTTGAGGCGCTGGAATTCGGTGTGGGGATCGAGATGAGGGTTGCGGTAGTCGAGGCCGACAACAAGGCCGACGATCACCTGGTTGTCCTTCATACCGTAGATGAACCCACCGCCGAAGGTGTGGCGGTCGAGCGGCCAACCCATGGTGTGGATGACTTCGCCCGGGGCGATGCGGCCGGCCGGGACATCCCACACTTCTTTGACCCCCACGGCGTAGACCTGCGGATTGGGTCCTTCCAGATCGAGCTGTGCCTCAAGCTGCTTGGCAATGGTGCCCCGCGGCCCTTCGCCGAGAACGGTCACTTGAGCGCGAACATCGACCCCGGGTTCGTAATTGTTCTTGCGGTTGCCGTCGTGGTCCAGTCCCTGGTCTCCAGTGCGCACGCCGACTACCCGCCGGTCATCGAGCAGCGGGGCGGTGGCGGGGAAACCGGCGAAGATCTCAACTCCAGCTTTCTCGGCCTTGTCCCCCATCCACTTCACCACACGCCCGAGGGAGGCGACGTATTTACCCTCATTTTCGAGCATCGGAGGGACGGGCATCGACCAAGCTCTCTTGCCGGTCAGCCACAACAACTGTTCCTCTTCCACTTTGCCTTCGAAGGGGATCGAGCGCCAGTCGTGGGGGAACAGTTCGCGAAGCGCGCGCGGATCCACCACCGCGCCTGACAAGGCGTGCGCCCCCAGTTCAGCGCCCTTTTCCAGGATCGCGATGAGGGGCTCCATCCGGCTCTCAGAATCGGTATGGGCGTTGTGCCGTTCGAGCAAATGGGACAGGTGAATGGCTCCGGCCAGGGAAGCCGGCCCAGCGCCGACGAATAGGACATCCACCTCCAGGATTTCGCGTTCAGAGTTCATACTCGCCCTTCAGAGACACGGTCGTCGATCGGTGTGTTTTCGTCGTTTTGGCCACCCTGGGGCCGGGGGCAGACTACCATTCTGAACCCGCTCTCACCGGTCTTCGATGGCGCGGCACGGCGACCAATTGCAACCTCAGGTCGGCCGACTAGAAGCAAAATTGGGATTGGTATGATGAATGAAAATGAAGGTTGCCACGCCCACCAAAAACGCCGCGAGCAAGTCAAAGGCAGCTATCGAGTTGGCGCGTAGGCAGGTGGTGCGGGCGTTCTCCAGCGGCAATGCCGGCACCTGTGAAGAATGGCTTGCCGAAGACGCGGTGTGGATTCTGCCGGGGGAACCCGCAGTCGAAGGAAGGCCCGCGATTAGGTCACGGCTCGAGCGCATGTTTGGTGAGTTTCGCTGCTCGATGGCCTTCGGCCGGCCGCGAGTCGAAGTAACGGGAGATTGGGCGGTGGAGCGGGGCGAGTATCGCACCCGCTTGACCAGCCGCAAGATGGGCGACAAAGACACTGTCGGTGGCGCGTACCTGTTGTTGTGGCGGCGCAGCGAAGCCAGCGGCTGGCAGGTTGAGCGATTCGTCGATGAGGCGAGGCAGTAACCCGCTGGAGCGCCATGGCCAACCCTGAGGTCGTGGTTTCCCTCGGGGAGCAGCCTTCTGAATCCACCCTCCTTCAACTCGAGGCCACCACACACCGCATCGAACTGCGCGCCGACCTGTTGCCGGTCGAGGTGGTGGATCGATTGGGGGCGCGTTTCGGCGCGCGGACGCTCTATACCCTGCGCAGAGAGGCGGAGGGCGGTGCGTGGCAAGGTGACGTCGAGGAGCGCAGGCGGCTGATCGAGCGAGCCGTGGCGGCCGGATGGTGGATCGATCTAGAGATCGACTCCGATTTGGATGAATTCTCTGAGCTGGTGCCGGCCGAGCGCAGAGTGCTCTCTTGGCATGGTTCCTATCCGGGCCAGGCCGCCCTGAGTCGAACGCTCGGCCGCATGCGAGAAGTCGGCGCCGCGGTCTACAAGTTGGTGCCAACCGCAACGACCCAATTGCAGGCGATGGAGACGTTCTCGTGGATGGTCGAGCAGAGCGGTCCCGTGGTCGCTTTTGCAGCCGGAGTTGTTGGCTCTTGGACGCGCATTCTCGCCGCGCGCTGGGGGCGAAAGTGGGCCTATCTTGCGGTGGGCGCGGCGACGGCTCCCGGGCAGATCGGTTACAGGCGTTGGTTTGAGGACGGCTACGGCGATGACGCCGCCCAGCCCGGCGCACTTTTTGGGGTGCTGGGCGATCCGGTGCAGCATAGCCTCTCGCCTCGGATCCACAATTGCGCCTACCGGGAGCTTGGGCTCGACTACCTATATGTTCCGTTCGAGACCCCCGATTTCGCCGATTTCTGGCTTGATGTGGCCGAATCCGAGGATTGGCGCGATAGCGGCGGCGATCTGCGCGGCTTTAGCGTCACAGCGCCGCACAAACACATCGCCCTCACCGTGGCTGGAGCCGCGAGTCCGCTGGCACGCAGTGCCGGAGTGGCCAACACGCTGGTGCGTCGTCGCGGAGTCTGGGAGGCGGAACTGACCGACCCAGAGGGGGTGCTGCTGCCACTCCGCCAGCGCAACCTGAGATTGGACGGCGCGCGGTGCGCGGTTGTGGGTGCCGGCGGTGCGGGGCGAGCTGCGATCACCGCATTGAGTCAGGCGGGGGGAGAGGTCGCGGTGGTCAACCGCAGTGCCGAGCGCGGGCTCAAAGTCGCCGAGCGCTTTCGCATTCCTTTCGTGCCGCTGGCCGAGTTCGATCCGGCCGGATTCGAAGTTGTCGTCAACACCACCTCAATCGGGCGCTCTGCAAGTGAGCCGCTGCCGTTTGACCCCGATCGTATTGACGCCGACGGCTGCATCATCGATATGGTCTACGATGGCGACGGCGCCGGTGGCGAAACCGAGCTGATCCGCCGAGCTCGGGAACGCGGGATTACGGCTGTGGGAGGCCGCGAAGTTTTGCTGGCGCAAGCGATTCTGCAGTTCCGCATGATGACGGGTAGCGATCTACCCCTCGCGCCCGTACGCCAAGCTTTGGGTCTTCCGATTGACAGACTTGCAAGTTAAAGACGTACATGCGCCTGCTGTTGATCGACAACTACGATTCCTTCACCTTCAATCTGTTCCAGGCGATTCGCTCTATGTCGGTTGCAGTCGAAGTCGTTCGCAACGACCGACGTAGTGCCGATCGTCTGATGGCAAGCGGCTACGACGGAGTGGTGTTGTCTCCGGGACCGGGTACGCCACTCGATGCCGGCGTTTGTCTCGAATTGGTGCGCCGGCGCCCATCGGTGCCCATATTGGGTGTCTGTCTTGGGCATCAAGTTCTGGCACACTGCGACGGTGCCGACGTCCATCCCGGGTTGGAGCCACGGCACGGCAAGACTTCGCCCGTGAGCCACCACGGCGACGAACTGTTCGATGGTGTGCCCAGCCCGTTTGAGGTCATGCGCTACCACAGCTTGATCGTCGCCCCGGAGACGCTGAGCGCAGACTGGCGGCCGCTGGCGTGGGCCGATGACGGCGTTCTCATGGCCATGCGCCACACCGACCGACCCTATTGGGGGATCCAATTCCACCCCGAGTCCATCCTCACGCCTCACGGCCCGAGACTGATCGAGAACTTCGTTGCCGTTTGTTCGACCAACCGCGAAGCCAGAAGGGAAAGCTATGCTTGAAGCGACCGACGCCTCCGTCGAAACCTCGCTCATCGAGACGACGATTCACGGCCGGGTCTTGACCCGCCGTTGCCCATCCGATCCGGCGGGCACCATTGTCGGGTTTCACGGCTACGGAGAAAACTGCGAAGCTTCCCTTGCGGAACTCGGGCAACTGCGCGCTGTCGACGACTGGGATCTCATCGCGGTCAATGCGCTCAACCGCTTCTATACCAGCCAGGGCGATGTCGTCGGCTCGTGGATGACGCGGGAAGACCGCAAGCAGATGATCTCCGACAACCGGGCCTATGTCAGCGAGGTGGTGGGGAAGTTGGTGCGAGCCCGACCTTTGGTGCTGGTGGGATTCTCACAAGGGGTTGCCATGGCCTACCGCGCCGGCGCCCTTGGAGACATTGCCGCCGACGGCGTGGTGGCGCTGGCGGGCGACCTACCGCCGGATGTCGAGGAGGGCGTGCAGGTGGGCTATCCGCCTGTCTTGATCGCGCGCGGCGATGCGGAAACCTGGTATGACGCCGAACACGCCGCCAGAGACGCCGCAACCCTGCGCCGCGCTGGAGTCACGGTGCAGACCTATGAGTTCGATGGCGGACACGAGTGGACGGACGCCTTTCGCTCCCGACTGGACGAGTTCCTCGACTCGATCGCCGCGCGCAGCGTCGAGAACTAGCAATTGCCTTTCGTCTCGCTGCCTACTTAGCTGAAATCCTGCGAGAAGAAGATCACGGCCGCCAAGATCGCCGCGACTGCCGCGGGTGAGACGAAACGAACGAAAAAGCGCCATACGGGGTAGCTAAACCAAGATGGTGACTCGATCGCTAGCTCTTCTTCGGTCGCTTCTCTTGTCATAAACCAGCCGGCGGCAACGGTGATACCCAGGCCCCCAATCGGCAGGAGCCAATTCGAGACTAGATGGTCGAGCGTCGACAGGACTCCCTGCTTGCCGGCAAAAATCTCAAAGCTTGAGGCCACGTTCCAAGCGCCAAGAGAGAGCGCACAAAGTACCGAAAGTCCTCCGACCGCGACAATAGACGTCACCGTCGCCGGCTTGCGTTTCATGCCCCGCTCGTCGATCAGGTAGGCGACAACCACTTCGAGCAATGAGATGCCCGATGTCAAAGCCGCAAACATCACGAGGACATAGAACAGCGGCGCGAGCAGTGCTCCGGCCGGAACAACCGTGTAAAACAGATCTGGCAGAGTGACGAACAGCATGCCCACTGCTGATGCGCCCAGGCGGTCGCCAAGGCCCGGAATCGAGAAGATGACGGCGAACATTGTCAAACTGGCGACCAGTGCGATGATGGTATCCAGCACTACGACGACGAACGACGTGCGCACAATCGATTCTCGGCGGCCAAGATATGAGCCGTATGTGATCATCGTGCCCATGCCCAGGGAGAGCGTAAAGAAAGCGTGACCAAGCGCCTCCAGTACGCCCACGGAACGAACTTCATCGAATCGCGGAGAGAACAGGAAACGCAATGCTTGACCCGCTCCCTCCATCGTCATTGCGCTGATCAGCAACAACAGCAGGATGACGATCAGAGCGGGCATCATGATGCGAGCTGCCAACTCGATGCCGCTGGTTACGCCGCGGTAGACGATCAACGCGGTTGCAGCGAGAAACAGCGCCGTGAGGGTCACCTGTGTCGATCCGCTGGCAGCGAGGTTGCCGAACGCCGCGACTCCATCGTGTTCGGCTGGATATCCGCCGAAACTCCACCGCAGGCATCGGACCATGTAGGCGAGAGACCAACTGGCGATAACCGCGTAGTAGGAGAGCAGGATAAACCCCGTTCCCACGCCAAGGCCGCCCAAGAGGCGCCAACGAGGACCGACGGCCGCGCCCAGGCCTCCGACTGCCGAGAGCTTTGTTCGTCGACCAATCAAGATCTCCGCCAGCATGATCGGGAATCCGACAGCAGCGATGCAGGCCAGGTAGATGAGCACGAAGCCGCCACCGTCGTTGACCCATGCAATGTACGGAAATTTCCAGAGGTTGCCGAGACCGATAGCGCTGCCTGCCGCGGCCAATACAAAGCCCAACCGCGTACCCCACGATCCTCGTGATTTGTCCATACAACCTCCTACGTTATCCGCTCTTATTTCTGATTGGGGTGCTATGCGCGAGGTACCCAGCAGGTTTTCGGTCTCTTGGACTCTCTCCGCCAGTTCTCGGTTGTATCGCCATCAACGCGGCGAGCGCTCAGCCTCCCAAGGTCTGCGCCGGAAGTACGACTTAGTCAGCTCGATTACCTTGGGCAAAAGTAGGATCATGGCGAGCAAATTGGGAAGAATGACGATACCCAAAAACACGTCGCCCAAACTCCAGATGTCTGTCAACGCCAAGACGGCGCCGACAAAGTGCATCGCGATAAATACACACTTGTAAGGAAGGATCGCCTTGCGTCCGAACAGATAGTTGGCACAGCGATCGCCGTAGTAGCTCCACGAAATCGAAGTCGAAATAGCGAACAGAAGAACGCTGACTAGCACGATGAAACGTCCACCTTGCCCTGGAAGGCCGCGGCTGAAGCCGAGCATGGTGAGCTGGGCGCCGGTGCGCGCTGCATTTCCATATAGGCTGTCGTGACGGGCTCCATCGGAGGTCACGGCATACCCTGAAACGGACTGTATTGATCCTTCGAAGGGGATCGTTTGCTCGGGGTCCACGTAGAAGCGCTCGATGGCAACCCCATGCCAGGCGAACATCGGACCCCCGCCCGACTGCGACGGATACCCGTCGATAACGTTGATCTCGTCTGGCGCCGCCGTTGAGACAATTCGCCCGTTTTCCAGCTTGGTGACGTAGGAAACATCTCCTCCGTCGACCTCCAAGCGCGTAGGCAAGCGTTCCCCCCACACTCCCGTCAGCAAGACGACCATGGCGGTGATCGTGCAGATAACCAGAGTATCGATGAACGGTTCGACCAGAGCTACGACACCCTCAGAAACTGGTTCTTTCGTTTTTGCTGCGGCGTGCGCGATCGGGGCCGATCCTTGTCCGGCCTCATTCGAAAACAATCCCCGCCGGACGCCCCACATCAGAGTGACGAGAAATACGCCGATTCCGGTTCCGGCAACTCCTGCCGTGGGATTAAACGCCTCTCGGACAATGAGACCGAACGTCGGGACGACCCTTTCGATGTTTCTGACAATAATGATCAGCCCGCCAAATACATAGATCGCGGCCATCAAGGGAGCCAGAACTCCGGTTACGCGACCGATGCGGGAGATTCCACCGAGGATGACCATTCCAACAACCGACGCGGTGACGAGTCCGGTGATCCATGAGGCGATGCCGAACTCGGTCTGCATGACATCGGCGACGGTGTTGGCCTGGATCGCGTTGCCGGTAAAAAAAGCGGTGATACCAAGCAGCGCTGCAAAAAGAACGGCCAGAGGTTTCCACCGTTTTCCCAAACCACGCTCGATGTAGTACATCGGGCCGCCGGAGACGGTCCCGCTCATTTTGTTCCCGTCGTCGACCTCAACGTTTCGATAGTGCTGCGCCAAGGTGACTTCGGTGTATTTGGTAGCCATGCCGACTACTGCGGTCATCCACATCCAAAAAACGGCGCCCGGTCCGCCCCAATGAATGGCTATCGCAACCCCTGCGATATTGCCGATTCCGACGGTCGCCGACAAAGCCGTCGTGAGTGCCTGAAAGTGCGAGACATCTCCGGGCTCGTTGGGGTCGTCGTACCTACCCGAAGTCACCGCGAAGCCGTGGGCCAAGCGGCGAATCTGGATAAAGCCGAGCCGCAAGGTCAGGTAGAACCCGGTGCCGATCAGCGCGACCACGACAAACGGGATGCTTTCGCCGCCCACCGGAATTCCGGAGTCCCAGACCAGACTGTTGAGTCGTTCAATCATTCTTAACGTTGCCTTGACTTACGATTGCCAAGACCACACCTGTCCTGGTTCCCCGCTGGTCAGTTTGTTGTGTCACGAGAGGCTCCTCTCAAACGGAAGGGCAAAAGGGTTGGCTTTTTGCGCCGGCTTTCCTGCACCGGGGGGCAGGGTACTCGCGCGATTGACAAACTGTCAACCGGATCTGAGCAGGCTGTCGAGAGTGACGATACCGACGAATTCATCCCCATCGACGACGAATAATCGTTGGGTTCCTTCCCTCAGGATACGCTGGACCGCTTCGCGGGCGTCGGCGCTGGCGTCGATGGTGTTGCTCTGCGAGGTGGGGACCATCACGGTGCCGATGCTCTGTCGGTCCCATTCGCTACGCCCCAGCCGGCGCACACGCAGCATGTCGACCCAACCCACCAATCGGCTGCCGTCGAGAACCGGCACCCGTCCCCGTCTTCCGTTGTCGAATACTTCGCGCACCACGCTCGCCACCGCCATCGCACGTTGTACCGTGGTGTCAGTGGCTCGAGCGAATTCCTTCACGGGATGGCCGGCGAGCTGCAGTTCACCGGCGGCGTGGATCCATCGTGCGTAAGCCGCGGATCGCAGTAGCAAGCCCAAAGACAGAGCGAATAGACCTGCGGTCCAGCCGCCGAGAAGCAGAGTCGTAAGCCCCGCCACGATCGCGATCGAACCCAGCAATCTGCCGCTGCGCTGTTCGCTGCGGTAGGCCTTGGCGGTGCTACCGGTCGCCGACCACACGGCGGCGTGCAGCAGTCGTCCGCCATCGAGCGGCTGCGCCGGGATGAGGTTGGTGAGACCGACAAAGAGGTTGGCGAGAGCGGTAATGTCGGCCGCGACCTGCAGCGTGGGTGGCAAGCCGGCAGCGGCGGTGTAAGTGAGCAGGCACAGCGCGAGGTTGGCGATTGGCCCAGCCATCGCCACCGTAAACAGGGATTCGGGATGGGGCAAAGGATCTTCAGTTTCGGGGATGCCGCCGAACAGAGTCAGCGTAATGCGACGAGTTGAGGTGCCGTATGCGCGTGCCGCAAAGGCGTGTCCGAGTTCGTGCACCGCAAAGGCGCCGACCACGCCCACAAGGGTGAAGAAGGTCGTTGCCACGAGAGCGGTGCCGGCGATGCCGGGCAATCGGCCGGGCAAGATCGAGGTTGCCAGCAGCAACGCAAACAGCGAGACCAAGAGAATCCATCCCGCCTCCCAGCGGATGCGCGGCAACGGCCCCCAGGCCGGAGTTTCCCAAGTCAGATTCATGCGGTTTCTCGTTGATACAGCGTTGCTATTGCGGCCGTCACCCCGTCACTCATTACTTCGTCACCTCTGTCACTCCGTCACTACTCCGCCTTGCCACCATCCCCCAAACGGGCTACGAGACCGGTGGTTTGCAACCGAGTCTGACCTTCAGTCAGACGGCATCACGACCCACAGGATCAAGTAAACCAAGATGCCGGGAAAGGCGGCCGAAACGATCGAGCCGATGACATACAAGGTGCGCACGAGAGTCGGGTTCCAGCCGACAAAGTCGGCGATGCCGCCGCACACGCCTCCGATCATCCGGTGTTTGTGAGACCGGCTTAGACGTCGTCGGGTATTGGCTTCAGCACTCATCCATCACTCCTATCAACCAAGGATACGTCAGGGTTGTGTTTCGGGTTGCGGGCGCTTGAAAGAGGGAAGCTCGATTTCAAGGTGAGCCCATTTGCGGCACAGAGTTTCCACCTCCTGTGGCGGAATCTCTGCCGCTTGGTGGGAAAAGTCTCGCACTTCGGCCGCGCCGACGCCGGCACCGCGCAGCGCTGCCCGCACCGCCCCGATCAGGGCCAGCGGATTGCGGCTGCGCAGACGCACCTTCGCCTGCGGGTAGCGCGGACTCTCGCTCATCATGACTTTGTGGTCCCTCTCAGTGCGACGCTCCCTATGGATACGACGGTAAGCCAGTCGGTTCTGTTTCAAATTCTGCGCCATCGAACTGGAAAAACTTCGGCGCGGTTTTTCGTCGTTCACGGTTCTTTGAGGCTGATCCCGGCGATGGCTGGCCCGATCCTGAACCCCAGCCCCAGATTGAGCCCCAGCCTGAGCTCCAGACCGAGCCCCAGATCGGGTCCCAGCCCGAGTCCCAGACCGAGTCCCAGACTGAGCCATACCCCGAACGCCTAGTTTGGCCCTAGCCGCAGCCCTCTACCCTCGATAACCTAGTGACCCGCTTACCGGTTCCCGCCTTGATTCTTCGCGGCCGGTCAATCCTCAATGGCGGTGGGGAGCTTCATGTCTACAAGTTTGTTTCGAGATCAAATCGTTTTGGTGACGGGAGCGGCACGGGGTATCGGTGCCGCGTTGGCGCAACAGTTTGCCCGGCAAGGGGCCAAGGTGGCGGTTACCGATCTCGATATCGCAGAGGCCGCACGGGTTGCGGCGCGACTTCCCGGGCACGGCCATGTTGCCTATCAGCTCGATGTAACGGATGGCGGTCGGATCGAAGGGTTACGCGAGGAGATCCATCGGGACCTAGGGCCGGTCAACGTGCTCGTCAACAACGCCGGAGTGGTCTTCGGCGGCGCCTTTCAGGATGTCCCGGTTGAGCGCCATCGCCTGACGTTGCAAGTCAACTCCGAGGGAGTGGTGGCCATGACCCATGCGTTCTTGGGTGACCTGATCGACTCGAGCCGCGGGCGCATACTGCAGATAGCCAGCGCTTCGGGTTTCTTGGGCCTTCCCTATGGCAGCACCTATGCGGCCAGTAAATGGGCCGTGGTGGGTTTCTCCGAGTCCTTGCGCATGGAACTCAGGAGTGAAGGTCATCGTCACGTTACCGTTACCGCGCTGTGCCCGAGCTACATCCGTACCGGATTATTTGAAGGCGTCGAGCCGCCCCGGTTCACTCGCTGGTTGACTCCAGACGTAGTCGCGCAGAGAGCGGTCGTTGCCACCGCCCGGGGAAGACGCCGCGTTCTGATGCCGTGGTTGGCGAGAACGGCACCGCTGTTAGTCGGAGCGCCCGCTCCGGTGTCCGATGCCATCAGTCGAGCTCTCGGCGCCGCCGATAGCATGCGTACCTGGCGCGGGCACAACTAGTCGAGATCGAAGTCGAGATCGAAGTCGACAGTTTACGACCGGCCCTGACCGTTGCTCTCGAGCACGTTGGAGACTAGGACAGTCGAAGCGAACTTCGATTAAAATCAATTCAGGCTTCTTTTTCGTACAAATCAGGAGAGGGAACCGTGGAACTCGCGAGGCATCGCGTGCCGAGGACTTGTAGCTTCAAGTCGAGTTTGGTCCAGCTCAAACTGATGAAGGAGATCTCCATGGCTCTCAGACTCAACGACACCGCCCCCGACTTCACTGTCGATACCACCGAAGGGGTGGTCCACTTCCACGACTGGATCGGAGATGGATGGGCGATTCTGTTCTCCCATCCCAAAGATTTCACTCCGGTATGTACGACCGAATTGGGCACCATGGCAGGACTCAAGGACGAGTTTGCCAAGCGCAACTGCAAACTGATCGGACTCAGCGTCGACGGCGTCTCCGACCACGAACGCTGGTCGCAAGACATCGCCGAAGTGATGGGGCGCGCTCCCAACTACCCGCTCATTGGGGATCCCGAGCTCACCATCGCCAAGGTCTACGACATGCTGCCGGCCGAGGAAGCCGGCCAAGCGGAAGACCGGACGGCGGTGGACAATCAGACCGTGCGCACGCTCTTCCTCATCGGTCCCGACAAGAAGATCAAGCTCAAGCTGACCTATCCGATGAGCACCGGACGCAACTTCGATGAGGTGCTGCGGATTCTCGACTCCTGCCAGCTTACGGCCCAGGAGCAAGTGGCCACCCCCGCCAACTGGCAGCCGGGTGACGACGTTGTGATTCTGCCCTCGGTCTCCAATGAAGTGGCGGAAGAGCGTTATCCGGACGGCTGGAAAGCCCCAAAGCCCTATATGCGGGTGGTGCCGGATCCGAGGGGTGGCAGTGACGAGTGACATGTAGGGGAGGGGCTTGCCCCTCCCGGGAGCCTCAAGGGACTCTCCTACGTTTCCTCACCAGCCACCAGCACTAGCCACCAGCACTAGCCACTAGCACTACTCACTACCTTTCTCTGCTATCTTGAACGCGGCTCGCAAGCCGAACCTTCGGCTCGAGAAATCGTATATACCAGCAGCCGATTGTGGGCCATACGAATACTTACAGGGTCCGCCAACGAAACAATTGCAAGGGAGCTGAGTTGACATGAACTTGAGATTGAATGCCGCTCAAATGACCGTGGCTGCCCTCACAGTGATTGCTGTGACGGGCTGCGCCACCCAGCAGACGGCGAGCGCCACCGACGCCGAAGACGAGACCGCAACCGTCGAGGCGGACGCCGCGATGGACTTGGAGAACAATCCACTCCTTACCGAGTGGAACACGCCGTTCGGGGTTCCACCGTTCGACAAGATCGAAAACGAGCATTATCTGCCGGCTTTCCGCGCTGCCATGGCAACGCAGAAGGATGAAATTCAGGCCATCGCCGACAATGACCAGGATCCCACCTTCGCCAACACCATCGAGGCGTTGGAGCGCACCGGCAAAGACCTGACCAACGTCGCCAACGTCTTCTTCTCCCTCAATTCCGCCCACTCCAACGACTCCATCCGCGAGACGGCGTCGACAATCGCCCCGGAGCTGTCGGCTCATGGCGACGACATTGCCTTCAACCGACCCCTCTTTGACCGGCTCAAAGCGGTTTACGACGCCCGCGACGACCTCGATCTCACCGTCGAGCAATTGCGTTTGCTGGAGGAAACCCACAAGGGGTTCGTGCGCTCGGGCGTCGGCCTCGACGACGAGGGCCAGGCGGCTCTGAGAGAGATCAACGGCGAACTCGCCAAGCTCTCCCAGGACTTCCAGAACAACTTGCTGGCCGAAACCAACAATTTCGCCATCCACGTCACCGACGAGGCCGACCTCGGAGACCTACCGGCCAGTTTGGTCGCCCTTGCCGCTGAAGAAGCGGAGAAGCGCGGTTTCGAGGGTGGCTGGGCCTTCACCCTGCAGCGACCGAGCATCAATCCTTTCCTGCAGTACTCGCCCAACCGCGAGCTGCGCCAGAAGCTCTTTGTCGGCTACGCCATGCGCGGCGACAACGGCAACGAGCACGACAACAACGAGATCCTGGCTCGTATGGCGGCTCTCCGCGTCAAGCGCGCCAATCTCCTGGGCTACGACAGCCACGCCCACTTCGTGCTCTCCGACAACATGGCGGAGACTCCGGAGCGCGTCTACGAGTTGCTCGACAAGGTCTGGGAGCCGGCGATTGAGGTGGCCAAGAAAGACCGCGCCGACCTCGAGGCGATGATGCACGCCGACGGCATCGAGGGGGACCTCGAAGGCTGGGACTGGCGCTACTACCAAGAAAAGGTGCGCCGCGCTCGCTACGACCTCGACGAAGAGTTGTTGCGCCCCTACTTCGAAGTCAACGCTGTCCGCGATGGGACCTTTACCGTCGCCAACCGCCTGTGGGGCCTGACTTTCCACGAGCTGGAAGACATGCCGGTCTGGCATGAGGACCAGCAGGTATTCGAAGTCAAAGAGGCCGACGGGACCCATGTCGGCATCCTTTACATCGATCTCTTCACCCGCGACTCCAAGCGGGGCGGCGCCTGGATGAACGATCTGCGCGCGCAGTCGAAGCTCGACGGCGACGTCAAGCCGATCGTCACCAACAACTACAACTTCCCCCCGCCGACGGCGGACAGTCCGTCACTGCTCTCCTTCACCAACGCCCAGACCTTCTTCCACGAACTCGGACACGGACTGCACGGGCTGCTCTCGGACGTGACCTACGAGTCGCTGTCGGGCACCAACGTACCCCGCGACTTCGTCGAATTTCCGTCGCAGGTGATGGAGAACTGGATGGCCCACCCCGAGGTGCTCAAGCTCTACGCCAAGCACTACGAGACCGGCGAGGTCATCCCCGACGAACTGGTGGAGAAGATCGAAGCCGCGGGCAAGTTCGGTCAGGGCTTTGCCACGGTTGAGTATGTGGCCGCCTCCTACTTGGACATGGCCTGGCACACGCTCAGGGAAGCGGCAGAGTTGAATCCGGATGAGGTCGAGGCTGCCGAGATGGCGCGCATCGGGCTCATCGACCAGATCATCCCGCGCTACCGCAACACCTACTTCGCCCACATCTTTGCCGGCGGCTACTCCTCCGGCTACTACAGTTACCTGTGGTCGGAAGTGCTCGACGCCGACGCCTTCGAGGCCTTCACCGAGACCGATGTCTTCGATTCTGAAGTGGCCGCCCGCTATCGCCGCATGCTCGCCAAAGGCGGCTCCGAACCGGGCATGGACCTCTACCGCGAATTCCGCGGCCGCGATCCCTTGATCGAGCCGCTGCTCGAGCGCCGGGGGTTGATGCAGGGGGAAGCCACCGAGTGATCTCAGCAGAGCTGAGGTCATCCTGAGCGAACCGCTTTGCGGCGAGTCGAAGGATCTGGGCGGGGGAACCCTAAAGCGTAGGGGAGGGGCTCGTCCCCTCCCTTTTTCGTACCGGTAACCGTCATCCCCGCGGGGGAAGGGCGTTGCACGGGATCCCTCCCGCAAATCCCCACGCTGATTCAAAAAGGGCTTCGGCCCTGACCAACGTCAGGATCCACCGTCCCTACTCGGCACGCTTCTTCTTCAACAGAACAAGCCTTTCGACGTCTGGGCGGTCCTTTTCCGCTCGCCCCGTCCCTTTCTTCATGGCGATGAAATCCTCGACCGCAAAGTCCGGTTCGAATTCGCCCCATGTCTCCACCGCCCTGCGCACCTTGGCGGCGTTCTCCAGCGAAGGCTCGATCAGAACGTCGATGTCACGCGTTGTCCGGTAAGGAATGTACGAGATCACTGCGAACCCGCCGATGACTGCGTAGTCCGCGTCTTCGCTGTTGAGTGCATCCAGGAAAGCGGCAAAGTCCTTGACCATTTCCTTGTCCTTGATTCTTCGCGAACCCCTGGGTTCGCCACAACCCATAGACCGTATCGAGCAGGATGATAGCCGCCTCCATGCGCTGCCCAGCGGTCAATCCAAGCGCGTCTTCGACATCCCGAAGAGCTTGTTGATCCTCTGAGTCGAGGGTCAGGCGTTGTTGTCTAATCATGTGGCTGCGATACGTCTATCCGCAATGGGATCAATATTTTAGCACGACTGGAATGCTCGGACTCAGCTTGCCGACGGAGCTTATTCGACCTCTTCCCCGGAGAAAAGCGCGGTGATGTCGCTTCGTCATCTCGCTGTAGCTGAGTGCGGGGCGAGGGTCAAACCTACATCGATGTCACAGAGACGGTTGGAAGCCTCCTGCCGTCATCAGTCATCGCCTGCTGTCCACTGCACACTGACAACTTTCACTGACCACTAAACCACCCCCATGCGCCGGTAGCACAACGGATAGTGCACCAGCGAGCCTGCCCTGAGTGAGCCGAAGGGGATCTGGGGGTTGAGGGTTCGAATCCTTCCCGGCGCGCCATTTTTGTGCCCGCCGCTCGAAAGACGGCGAGTACTCCTCGGAGTTCGTAAGTCGGTACTCGCCTCGGCTTTGCTTCGCGCCGATTCGATATCGAACTATCAAGGCTGGTGCTATGCGCTCGCAAAGACGCTTTCGGACGCGGCAGGCACGGGGTTGCCCGCCCACCCGGAGGCATAAGAGGCTGAAGTCATCCCCGCGGGAGGTGGGTTGGTGGGCGGGGATTACCTGGGAGCTCTTTTTGATGCCATTCCCCGAGGGTTGAGTTGAGATAGGTCCTCTTCGAGCCTGAGAACCGGGACTGAGAGCAAGTTGGCCACAAGGTATCATTGCGGCATGCATGACGACACTTTGCAGCCTCCATCAACTCTACTGGGGCACTTGACGATTACGCAGGTCGGTCGGAGCGGTGAGCTCGGGCCCGAGGGAACAAAGGAACGATCGGAATCGCCGAGAGAGGTGGCCGACCGAAATTCGACGATGAAGACACTAAAGCGCGCGGAGACAGTCAAGGAACCATCGACCTGAAGAGTGCCTCAGCGACTCAAGGTCTTAGTTGTTTCGCGTCCGCGTGATGTGCATGGAGACGTGGTTCTTCGTTCACTAGCACGCCAAAATGTCCCTGCCGAAAGGCTCAGCTTTAATACCCTGAGAGAAAGACAGTTCGCCTACTCATCTGAGGGGCTTCTTTCGATCGAAGTTGGGAACTGTCGTTGGTCTGTCAATGACGATACGACAGTTTGGTGGCGACGCCCTGGCTGGGTCGAATCCAGCGATTTACAACAGGGTGAACGAGAGCTTGTCGAAGGTGAGGTTCAAGCAACGCTAGTCGGAGCCTTACGTGGGCTAGGTGTAAGGTGGATCGACGAGCCAAACGTTATTGACAGGGCAGAGGATAAGCTGTTGCAGCTTCAAGCCGCGTCAAGCTTAGGGGCGGCGGTACCTGAGTACGTGGTCACGAACTCGATTTCTTGTGCTGCCGAGTTTGTCTCGAATGGTCCCACTGTCGCCAAAGCTATTTCGAGTGGCGCAGGGTGGGCGCCCCTAGCGGCCACCGTAACTGAAGATCTGGTTCCCCTGGTTGCTGGGTGTCCGGTACTGCTGCAGCGGCTAGTTGCCTCCGATGCCGACCTGAGAGTGGTCACCATTGGAGACAGTTTGTTTGTATGGCGACGTAATGCGGAGCAATCCGATCCCGTTGACTGGCGGGCCGTCGACCCCGCCGGGGTAGGTTTCAAACCGGAAGACCCAGATGTGGTCGGGTTTTTGCCAATCAAAATCGCTTCAACTCTGGGGCTTTCAATGTCGGTGCAGGATTGGACTGTCGCTGGAAATGGGGTTCTCTTTTTAGAGGTGAATCCGCAAGGGCAGTGGCTTTTCCTGCAGGATTCTCGGCAAATAGTAGTCCCGGCATTGACGCAACTATTGAGTAGAGGCAAGGGAAAAAAGTCAGAGCATGGATACTAAAGGCCCCTTAGGCCGATTGGTCGGCTGGTTGCACAAAGAACCAGCTAGGGACCCAGGTACTTGGCCCAGCTTATGGAGGAGGTTCTGGTGGGATCTTCTTCCAAAGAAGACCCCTAATCGGTTCTTGCCGCCTGGAGCAGGGATTACCCTTCCAGTGCCGACGGAGTTCAACTCAAGCCTGGACCCAGATAAAGCAAGGAGCTATCTCGATCAAGCCCGTCGAGCTCACGACATGGCGCGCGAACGCGCCCAGGCGGCCGAGGAAAAAGCTGCGAGACTCCTTAATCTGAGTCTCGTCTTACTGGGGGTCTCCCTTGGTGTCACCAAGACTTTGTTGGCTGCGTGGACTCCCTTAGACCTATTCATGGTGCCGTCTTGGCTAAGCATTTTTTTCTTTGCTTTGTCGGCTATGGGTGCCTGGGGTATCGATCACGTTGGAAAATACATATACCCGGAACATACTGAAGATCCGATCAGCGCGTTGTCTGCAGAAGATCTGGGAGCGCAGGCAGCGCAATGGACCGCCGATAGAAAGCTGGACGACTTGCTACAGGCGAGAGCGTGGCTCACAAGGGGCTTTGTCGCACTGCTAATCGCTGCTCTTCTGATTGTGCTTGGTGAGCCTGCTGGCGCCGACCATAACCTGCTCACTGGCCCTTGGTAGCCAGATGTTCTGAGAGAATTGGTGAATCAAATGGCACCAACCCCCTACAAACCCCAAAACCCCATTCGCATCGTCTCCGCCGCCTCTCTCTTCGACGGACATGACGCCGCGATTAACGTCATGCGGCGGATTTTGCAGTCGTCGGGGGCGGAGGTGATTCATCTAGGCCACAACCGCTCGGTGGCCGAGATTGTGGAGTGTGCGATCGAGGAGGACGCGCAGGCGATCGCGATCACCAGTTATCAGGGCGGGCACATCGAGTACTTCAAGTACATGTACGACCTGCTCCAGGAGCGGGGGGCGAAGACCAAGATTTTCGGGGGTGGGGGCGGCACGATCTTGCCCGAGGAGGCGGAGGAGCTGCACGCCTACGGCATCGCCCGCATCTACTCGCCCGATGACGGGCGGGAGATGGGTTTGCAGGGGATGATCAACCATCTGTTGGAGAGTTGTGACTTTCCGATGGTCGAACCGCCTTTGAATGGAGCCGGGCCCCCAAGTAAAGAAAACCAGGTCGCTGAGAAAGACCCTCAAGCAATCGCGCGGTTGATCAGCTTGGTGGAAAACCATCCCGAGACAGTTGGGGACGTGCAGTCGATGCTGGCTTCGGTCGGCAACGGACTCGACGCTTCTGAAAAACAGCGCGCCCCGGTTCTCGGCATTACCGGGACCGGTGGTTCGGGCAAGTCGTCCTTGGTCGACGAGCTGGTGCGCCGCTATCTGCTTGACTTTCCCGATAAGACGGCGGCGGTGATCTCGGTGGATCCATCGCGGCGAAAGAGCGGTGGGGCGCTCCTGGGCGACCGCATCCGTATGAACTCGATTCACCATCCGCGGGTGTATATGCGTTCGCTGGCGACGCGCCAGTCCAATTTGGCGATGTCCAAGTATGTGGCGCAGGCGGTGGAGATCGTGCAGGCCGCCGGCTACGACTTGGTGATCCTCGAAACCTCGGGCATCGGCCAGTCGGACACCGAAATCGTCGAGCACTCCGACCTGTCGCTGTACGTGATGACTTCGGAGTACGGCGCCGCGACGCAGCTCGAGAAGATCGACATGCTCGACTTTGCCGACGTCATCGCCATCAACAAATTCGACAAAAAAGGCTCGCTCGACGCGCTGCGCGATGTGCGCAAGCAATACCGTCGCAACCACAATCAGTTTGACGGCGACGACGGCGAACTACCCATCTACGGCACGGTGGCATCGCAGTTCAACGACGGCGGCACCAATCGGCTCTACAAAGCGTTGATGGCGGCCCTGGCCGAGAAAGCAGGCGCTGCCTTCGCGTCCGATCTGGATTTGCCCCTCGAAGATGAGGTGGATCCGCCAATCGTGCCACCGGCGCGGGTGCGCTACTTGGCGGAGATCGCCGAGGACAATCGCGCCTACAGTAGGCATGTCGAGGAGCAGTGTTCGATCGCCCGCCAGGCCTATCGACTCTACGGTGCGATCGCCGCCCTGCGCGATGGGGAGGCCGGTGATGGGGAGACTGGTAGTGGAGAAGGCGATGATTGGGCGCCTGAGTTGACAGCCAGTGACAGCGACTCGGCGGCAGTCCAGGAGTTAGTCGAGAACTACAACCGGACCTTGCAGCAGCTCGACTTGGAATGCCGCGATGCCTTGACTTCCTGGCCTGCCAAGCGCGAACGCTTCAGCGCCGAGAAGTTCACCTACGAAGTGCGCGGCAAGCAGATCGAGCGCGACCTCCACCGCGAGTCGCTCTCACACCTCAAGATTCCGCGCGTCGCTCTGCCCAAGTACCACGACTGGGGCGAGGTGCTGCGATGGTTGTTGACCGAGAATGTACCCGGCGAGTTTCCCTACGCTGCGGGGGTGTTTCCCTTGAAGCGTCAGGGCGAGGACCCGACGCGCATGTTTGCCGGGGAGGGCGGTCCCGAGCGCACCAACCGGCGCTTCCACTACGTATCGCTGGAGGAACCCGCCAAGCGGTTGTCGACCGCCTTCGACTCAGTGACTCTCTACGGCGAGGATCCCGGCCATCGACCCGACATCTACGGCAAGGTCGGCAACTCCGGTGTCTCGGTGGCGTCGCTCGACGACGCCAAGCGCCTCTACTCCGGTTTCAATCTGATCGATCCGGCGACTTCGGTGTCGATGACGATCAATGGCCCGGCGCCGATGCTGCTGGGGTTTTTCCTCAACACCGCTGTGGACCAGCAGTGTGAGGCCTATCTGCGCGAGCAGGGCAAAGTCGACGAGGTTGCAGCGCAACTCGACCGGAGCTACGCGGATCAGGACATGGTGCGGCCGGCTTACCGCGGCGAGATTCCCCAAGGCCACGACGGCTCCGGGCTGTTGTTGCTGGGCGCGTCGGGCGACCGGGTCCTCGACGCTGAGACCTACGGACGCATTCGCGAGGAGACCCTGTCCAAGGTCCGCGGCACGGTGCAGGCCGACATCCTCAAGGAAGACCAGGCGCAGAACACCTGCATCTTTTCGACCGAGTTCGCCCTGCGCATGATGGGTGACGTGCAGCAGTACTTCATCGACCACGGGGTGCGCAATTTCTACTCGGTGTCGATCTCGGGATACCACATCGCCGAAGCTGGGGCGAACCCCATCAGCCAGCTCGCTTTTACCCTTGCCAACGGTTTTACCTACGTCGAGTATTACTTGTCGCGCGGCATGGACATCGACGCCTTCGCGCCCAACCTGTCGTTCTTCTTCTCCAACGGCATGGACCCGGAGTACTCGGTGATGGGTCGGGTGGCGCGCAGGATCTGGGCCAAGGCCATCCGCCGCAAGTACGGCGGCAACGCCCGCTCCCAGAAGCTCAAGTACCACATTCAGACTTCGGGGCGGAGTCTCCACGCGCAGGAGATTTCGTTCAACGACATTCGCACCACGTTGCAGGCGCTATACGCCATCTACGACAATTGCAACTCGCTGCACACCAACGCCTACGACGAGGCGATCACCACCCCGACCGAGGAGAGCGTGCGCCGCGCGCAGGCGATTCAACTCATCATCAACCGCGAACTGGGACTGGCCAAGAACGAGAACCCGCTGCAGGGAGCATTCATCATCGATGAACTCACCGATCTGGTCGAAGAGGCGGTCCTGGCTGAGTTCGAAAGCCTGTCTGATCGCGGCGGCGTTTTGGGAGCGATGGAGCGCATGTACCAGCGCACCAAGATTCAAGAGGAATCGCTCTACTACGAGACCCTCAAGCACACCGGTGAGTTGCCGGTGGTAGGGGTCAACACCTTCTTGAGCTCCGAGGGCTCGCCAACGGTGACGCCGGGCGAGGTGATCCGGGCGACGCAGGAAGAAAAAGAAGACGCCATCGCCGCCCGCGATGCCATCCACCTGCGCAACGCGGGAGCGACCTCCGCGGCACTCGCCGACTTGCAGCGTGCCGCCGTCACCGGGGGCAACGTCTTTGCCAGTTTGATGGAAGTCACCAAAGTGGCCACCCTCGGCCAGATCACGCACGCCCTGTATGAAGTAGGTGGCCAGTACCGGCGCAACATGTAGTCTTTGCTGGCGGCGTGAAGCCACCTACAGTGTCGCTGCTCCTCGACGATCCACCAGATCGCCTGCATTGCAGCTCCTTGTATCTGGCCCACGGCACCAGCAATTGAGTCAGCAAACCAATTCAATTCAAAACTGCGAAGCAGAGGCGTGCGAACCCAAACCGTTGGAATAACCAGTGGTTGAATCAACCAAATCTCGAGTGACCGCTGACGGCGTGGAGATCGAACCGCTCTATCAGGAGGCGGGTCCTCACGCTGTGGCCCAGCGCCAGGATGCGGGCTGGGCAACCTGGGCATTGATCGACGTGCGGCGTGGTCCCGTTGATGAACAAGTGGAGCAAGCGCAGAGGTTTGGTGCGGATGGTTTGTGGATTCGACGCGCAGGGCTATCGATGTCCGATCTGGGTGCAATACCAGTCGGCGACTTGCGAGTAGCGTTTGAACCTGGCCTGACCGCCGAGTCGGAAGCCGAAGAGGCCTCACCGCAAGCGCAGGGGACAACCTTGAACGGTGAATCCGGCCCGGCGCGAAGCGGTGTGGAGGCGAGCGCCATTCCGGTGAGGTCATCTGAGCGCGAGCCATCCTCTGAGGGTTCGACTCGGCGCGTAGCTTGGAATCACGATCCAGTATCCACAGCGATCGTCGCTGACCTTCTGAGTGACGATCCGCCCGGTCTCTACGAGCAGGCCCCCGAGGCTGGCTCCACCAGCGCAGAATCGACGACTTGGGCCTGCTCCAGCCTCAATTTACACGCTGCGGGCGGCGACCCAGTGGACGAGATCGCCCTGGTGAGCGCCTCCTGGCTCGCACTGAACCGTCAACTCGACGTGCAAGAAAGCGCGGTTGACGCTTTGGCCGGAGACACCATCTTCCACTTCGCCGTCGGCCCCCACCTGCTGACCGAAATCGCCAAACTGCGCGCTGCCCGCGAAGTCTTGGCGCGGCTCCTGGTGGCGGCTGGCGGAACCCCCGAGGCCGCGCGCGAATTGTTCCTGCACGCTCTGACCTCCTCCCGCGGTCACGCTCGCCGCGGCTACCGCACCAACATCCTGCGGGCGACCGGGCAGGCCACCGCGGCGGTCATCGGAGGTGCCGATGCCATCACGGTTTTACCTTGGGACGATCGTTTGTCGGAGCCGACGTCAGATGCCGCCCGCTTGGCTTTGCAGGCCGCCAACGTCCTCCGCCAAGAGGCGCGTGTCGACGAGACGGCGGACCCGGCGGCGGGATCGCTCGCCGTGGAGTTGTTGACCGAACAACTAGCGCTGCAGGCCTGGGAGCTGCTGAGAGTCGTCGAAAGCGAGGGAGGGGTCTGGCCGAGCCTGCGGGATGGAGTGCTGCGCGAGAAGCTGTGCGCGGCGCGTTCGCGGCGGCGAGAACAGCGCGCCAAGACAGCATTTCCCTTGGTGGGTTCTTCGATCTATCCGCATCCGGATGAACCGCGGACTGCGGCGGATCCAGAATGGAGTGGCGACGCGGACTTTGCCCCGTTCTTCGATGAGAGAGATGCGGAAGTGGAGGTGGTGGTGTGAGCGGGAAGTTCGCGATCGACGACTTTGGTGCTCTAGGGGAGCTGTTGCGCGAGGGTCCTCGGCCCACTCGCTCCCACCCCCCGGGCCGACTAGAAGAGGATCCCCGCCCCACCCCCACACCCCCGCGGGGAAGACAGGGAACAGCGCTTTCCCCACCGGGACAAGCTCCCTACCTGCGCGGTCCTTACCCGAGCATGTACGTCGATCGGCCGTGGACCATCCGTCAATATGCGGGGTTCTCGACCGCCGAAGAATCCAATGCTTTTTACCGGCGCAACCTGGCGGCGGGTCAAAAAGGCCTTTCGATCGCCTTCGACCTGCCCACCCACCGGGGCTACGACTCGGACCATCCACGCGCTGCCGGAGATGTCGGCATGGCCGGGGTGGCGGTGGATTCGATCCACGACATGCGCATCCTGTTCGACCAGATTCCTCTCGCCGACGTGAGCGTCTCCATGACCATGAACGGAGCGGTGATTCCGATCATGGCTCTCTACATTCTTGCGGCCGAGGAGCAAGGCGTTTCAACGGGAGCATTGCGCGGCACGATCCAAAACGACGTTCTCAAAGAGTTCATGGTGCGCAACACCTACATCTATCCGCCGGCTGAGTCGATGCGCATCGTCTCCGACATCTTCGCCTACACCTCGGCGCAGATGCCCAAGTTCAACTCGATCTCGATCTCCGGGTACCACATGCAAGAGGCCGGAGCGACCCCCGATCTCGAGCTGGCCTACACTTTGGCAGACGGAATTGAGTACGTGCGCACCGGAATCGCCGCTGGGCTCGATGTCGATGACTTCGCTCCGCGGCTGTCGTTCTTCTTTTGTATCGGAATGTCGTTCTACGACGAGATCGCCAAGCTGCGCGCCGCGCGGGTGCTATGGCACGACTTGATGCAGCAGTTCGCGCCCAAGAATCCAAAGTCCTCGATGTTGCGCACGCACTGCCAGACGTCGGGTTGGTCGCTGACCGCGCAAGATCCCTACAACAACCTGGTACGCACCGCCAATGAGGCGTTGGCGGCGGTGTGGGGGCAGACCCAATCGCTGCACACCAACTCGTTCGATGAGGCCCTGGCGCTGCCCAGCGACGATTCAGCCCGTTTGGCTCGCAATACCCAATTGCAATTGCAGGTTGAAGCCGGCGTCTGCGACACCGTTGACGTTTGGGGCGGCAGCGATTTCCTGGAGGAGCGCACCGCTTCAATGATCGAGCGCGCTCGGGGTTTCATTGAAGAAGTCGAGGACATCGGCGGCATGACCAAGGCGATCGAAGCCGGTTTGCCCAAGGCGCGCATTGAGGAGTCGGCCGCACGCATTCAGGCTCAAATCGACTCCGGTGAGCGCCCGATCATCGGCGTCAATCGCTATCGGCCTCGAGAGCGCACGGCGGTGGATGTCTTGACCGTGGACGCCTCGGAGGTCCGCGATGCCCAGATTCGTCGTCTCGAGCGCTTGCGCGCCGAGCGCAGTCAAGAAGCGACCGACGACGCGCTCACAGCGTTGACGGCGGCCGCCGACGGTGAAGACAACTTGCTGGCCGCGGCGGTGACCGCGGCGCGCGCCGGGGCGACGGTGGGGGAGATGAGCTTGGCTCTGGAGAAAGTCTTCGGCCGGCACCGGGCCGAGGTGCGGGCCGTGACCGGTGTATATGCTAGGGAAATGGCCAGTCAGGAAGAGGTGTCCGCGATTCGAACCCGTTGCCGAGAGTTCGCCGAACGCGAAGGCCGCCGGCCGCGCATTTTGGTCGCCAAGATGGGACAGGACGGGCACGATCGCGGCCAGAAAGTAGTGGCCAGCGGCTTTGCCGACCTGGGCTTCGACGTCGATATTGGGTCGCTGTTCACGACGCCCGAGGAGACCGCCCGCCAAGCGGTGGAGAACGATGTCCATGTGGTCGGTGTCAGCACCTTGGCCGCTGGACACCGCGAGCAAGTACCGGCTTTGATTCAGGCGCTCAACGAGATGGGCCGCGGGGACATGACGGTGGTGGTGGGCGGCGTGATTCCGCCGGAGGATGAGCCCGCCCTCCTGGAAGCGGGGGTGAGCGCGGTTTTCGGACCTGGAAGCGTCCTCGTGGATACCGCCAACCAAGTGATGGACCTGCTGCAGAAGGCGCCCTAGCTCGGCCGGGACGGTGGCGTGGACATACCAGATCTAATTCAAGGAGTGCTCGACGGTGACCGCCGTTCGCTGGCGCGGGCTATCACCCTGATCGAGAGCGAGCGGGCCGAGGACCAAGAATGCGCCCGCGAGCTACTCGAGGCACTGTTGCCGGCGACCGGGAATGCGGTGCGGGTTGGCGTCAGCGGAGCGCCTGGGGTGGGCAAGAGCACCTTGATTGAAACCTTGGGCCTGCATTTGGTGGAGTTGGGGAATCGTCCAGCGGTACTCGCAGTGGATCCCTCGAGTACGGTGTCCGGGGGCAGCATCCTGGGCGACAAGAGCCGCATGGATCGTCTGGCGCAGGTCGACGAAGCGTTCATACGGCCATCGCCGAGTTCTTTGACGTTGGGTGGGGTTGCGCGGCGCACCCGCGAGGCGATGCTGCTGTGCGAAGCGGCCGGCTACGATGTCGTGTTGGTGGAGACCGTAGGAGTGGGGCAGTCAGAAACGCAAGTGGCGCAAATGGTCGACTTCTTCCTGGTGTTGCTGCAGCCCGGCAGCGGTGACGAGTTGCAAGGGATCAAAAAGGGCATTCTCGAGCACGCCAACGCCTGGGTGGTCAACAAGGCCGACGGCGCCAACCTGCCGCTAGCCAAGGCGACGCTGGCGGAGTACCAGGCAGCTCTCGGTTACGTCTCGGCGCACGAGAAGTCGCCGACGGCGACGACTATCTCCGCCTTGGACGGCTCGGGAATTCCCGAACTGTGGGACCTTATTGCCAAGGACTACGCGCGGCGCGAGCAGTCAGGCGACCTGCGTAAAGCGCGAAGAGAGCAGGAGAGTCAGTGGATCGACGCCATGGCGCGGGCCCTTGTGGTCGATCGATTTGAGGCCGACGACAATGTTGCGGAGATGCGCGGGAGGCTGCTCAATGACGGTGCAGCCGGGTCCACCTCGCCCTGGGCCGCGGCGCGGCAACTCGTCAATCGCTTTCTGAACCAGCGACGGGAATAAACCCCCGCCCCTAGGTTGGGAAATTTGTCAACCGCCGCGCGGCGGTCACGATGGTGCGTAGGGGAGCCCCTTGCGGGCTCCCGGGCAGGGTCAAGCCTGCTCTGAGCGGAGCCGAGGGGCCCCGCCCCTACTTAGGCGTCGGCCGCCTTATGAACCTCATGCAAGGCGAAAAACGCCCCTTGCGGATCGACGCAATGGGCGATGCGGTCGCCTCCCGGCACTTCCATCGGTTCGACGATGACCTGGCCGCCGTTGCCCCGCACCTTGTCCAGCGTGTCTTCGAGACCGTCGACGGTGATGTAGTAGACCCAAGCCGCCGGCGGGCCTTGCATCTCTTCGGTTTTGGTGAACATGCCGCCGAGGGGCATCGGGTTGCCGGGCTGTCCGTAGATGACGTACTCGGCTCCAGGGGCCATTTCGTGGACCTCAGTCGACTCCCAGCCAAACAGCGCCGAGTAAAACTCCAGTGCGTCGTCGTGGTTTGAGGTCATCAGCTCGTTCCACGAGAAATCGCCCGCTTCAGGCATGGTGGCCTCGGACGAGTTGCCCTTGGGCTGGTAGAGCGCAAAGACCGCACCTTGCGGGTCGGCGACGACCGCGAACTCGCCGGTGTCCGGGATTTCGGTCGCAGCCATGTGAACGGCGCCACCGAGCTCTTGCACTCGCGTCGTCGCCGTGTTGATGTCGGCGACTTCGACGTAGGCGATCCAGTGCGGCGGTGAGCCCGCGGCTTGCGCCTCTTCCGGCAGGGCGGCCGCGCCGCCGATGGGACCGCGCGCGGTCGTCCACATCGGGTAGTCGAAATCGGCGTTGTCCCACTTCTCAATGCCCCAGCCGATCACCGAGGTATAGAAGTTCTTGCCCGCCTCGACATCGGTTGTCATCAGGTCATACCAACAGAATCTTCCTACTGCCATTTTCCACTCCTTCAAATATTGAATCTTGGATCCGTTTGATTGTCCGGCTGCTTCCGGATGGCTGAGTTACGCAGCGCTGAGGACCGCGGTTGCATCCGCTATGCTTGCACTATGGGTAGGACCTTGGCGGTGACATTGTGGTGTCTGTTTTCGTTGGTTCCCCTGGCGGCCGAGCCGGTGGTTGTACTTGAGACCAACCACGGCCCGATCTCGATTCGCTTCCTGCCGCAAGGCGCGGAGGCGACGGCGGCCCAGTTCCGACGCTTGGTCGAAGAGGGCTTTTACGATGGGACCGAGTTCTATCGAGTGGTCGACGGCCACGTGATTCAAGCTGGCGACGGCGGTGAAAACGATCAGCCCACCGTCAGCGCTGAGTTTGGCGCCTATCCGCACGTGACCGGCGCGGTGGGAATGGCGCGTGGCGCCGATCCCGACAGTGGCAGTACCGAGTTTTATATCTGCGTTGCCCCACGTCCGCATTTGGATGGCCGCTACGCCGTCTTTGGGTTGGTCGAGAGCGGCTACCAAACGGTGCTGTCGATCGCCCGCACCGATGTCGACGAGCAGTTCGTCGGCGACGAAGGCAATGTCGCCTTCCACGCCCCAGTGGAGCCGGTGGTGATTGAGCGAGCAACCATCCAAGACCGAGATTTGGCTCCCCTTGCGGAGCTGCCGACTGCCGCGGCCGAGGAGTAGAAGGAGGAGATGAAATGACCGATTTTCTAGTTCAACTGTCGCATTATCCGATCATGGAGGTGATGTTCATCTTGAGCGTCATCCTCGTCCTCGTCGACTACTTCTTCCCGGTCGACTTGCCGGCCTACTTGGGCTACCTATGCTTTGCCATTGGCGTGTTCTTCGCCGCCCCGTGGCAGTGGGTTGGCAGTGCGATTCTCGCCTTGGTGGTGTTCGTGCTTCTGCTCATCTTGCACCGCACCTGGTTTACGCGCTACTTGACCAACGCCCGAGATCGTAAGGCAGCGTGAGAGGACGACGCTGGGATCCCCGCCCCGCGCCCAATCCCCCGCGGGGATGACGTGTAGGGGAGCCCCTTGCGGGCTCCCGCGCTTTGGGTCATTCCGGCGGAAGGTTAGGGGTCGCGATTCCCGCCCCGCGCCCAATCCCCCGCGGGATGACGAAGTGACGGGGCTGTAGGAGAGGGGCTCGCTTTTTCCCATGATGGCCAGTGACGAGTGGCGATTCAAGGGTGACGAACGATAGGTGACGGCTGTAGCCGTATCTTTTTCACTGCCCACTGCCCACTGCCCACTGCCCACTGCCCACTGCCCACTGCCCACTGCCCACTGCCCACTGCCCACTGCCCACCAGCCTCTCGAACAAACGCGGCGGCGATCAGAATCAACCCGCTGGGCAACAACAGACTGATTTCGGCCAGATAGCGCCACATCGGAAAGGACACCGCGCTCACCAACAGCAGCGCTCCCGCGCTGTGCGCAACCAAGGCGATGCCCGGCAACAACGAGCGGCGATCTGCCCGGTTCGCCGGGACTTGCCAGCGGTGCTGCACCCAGCGCATGGCGGCAATCGCACACAACGCCAAGCCGATCAACACCCAGGGCAGGCGCAACAGACTTTCGACGCCGAAGCGAGCGGCTCCCAGCACCCACGCCGCGTATCCTCCAGGCCTCTGCCCGATGACGCCGACGGCGAAGGACTGCAGGCGACGGTCACGTTCGACCGGAAAGCTACGCCCCCATAAGTCGAAGGCGCCCCGGCCCGTGTGCCGGGTCTGCCGGTGCATATGCCAGTTGGCAGACCGGTACGCCACCTTCCACAGGCTGAGGTTGTAGCGCTTGAAGAAGTACCGTTCGACGTCGGCCCCCCAGGTTAGTTGTGGCCAACCGTTGCGCTCCCGCCGCTTGAGGATGGTGCGGGCTGTAGGACGGACATCGTCGGGTAGCGCAGTGATCGCCCGTTCATCCACGAGAAAGGTCGAGATGGCGGAAAGGTTGGTGCCGCCGAAGGAGACCAGACCAAAATGGCCGACGGTGACCAACCGCAAGGTGGAGAAGGCGATCCAGGGCAAGGTTGTCGCCAAGGCGGCGGCAAGTCCGGTTTGAAGCCGGACGGTCCTCGCCCGGCGCTGGGCTAGCAAGAGCACTGCGAACGGGATCCAGGCCACCAGCCACTGGGTGGTGGGTCGCACCTGGTAGGCGCAGAAAGTCGCCGTGGCCAACAGAACCCAAGCCCATCGAGGCGGTCGTTTGGCGGCAATCCATAGGGTCGCAGCAACCGCTGCGAGAAGTAGAGAGGCGGCCAGGCTTTCGGTGAGGATTGTCGAAGTTAACCGCACGACTAGAGCGAAGGGCAAGGGAACGGTGGCGGCCAGTGCCAACCATCGACTTCCGGTGTAGTGAGCGAGCGCGAGAAAGAAAAGAAAAACTGCGCTGGAATAGAGAACTGCTTGGACGACCGGAACCGCAGGGAAAGTCGCTTTGGCTCCGCTCAAGGTATTCAGGAAGTACGGGTAGCCGAGCGTGCGGTAATAGCTCAAGGCACGCACCGGCGACTCCTGGAGCGTGGATTCATTCAACGGTGTGTCGATGTAACTCTTGGAGTCGGGCTCAAGGCGAGGGGCGAAACCAGGGTCTCGGGCGAATCTCGCCCAAGTCACCAGGAGGAGAACGGCGAGCAAGATGACCGGCAGAACGGTGTCGTCGGGGCGCCGCTGGCTCACGAGGTGTTCGGCGGTGGCGCTCATCCGGTGCTCATTATCAGGAAAGACGGATGTAGTGCGGTTCAGCGAGACGCTCGAGAAACGGCAGGTCGACCCAGGTGAGCACCGCGAAGGCGAGGACCAGGAACGCGAGAAGCCCCATCAACCGCCGCTGCCGCCACAGTACTTCAGGGGTCTGCACCGGAGACTTCGTCTTGAGGCCGAGGCTGAGGTAGGAAACGAGTAAAGCGATGACGATCGGAAGCAGCAGCAAATACTCGATGCGGTACTTGACCAAAAAGACCGTCAGCGCGAACGTCGACACCAGCGCGTAGACGACCGCCGCAAGCAGCATCGCGCGCTCACTTACGGTGGCGATGGCCGGCCGGTACGCTTGCAACGTCTTTAATCCCTCTGACACCGTGACGAAGCGGCGCTCGGCCAGTCGTTTGATGGTCATCAAGAAACCCCCGCCGGCCCAGTACGACAACAACAGGCTCGACGGAGGCAGAGTGGTCGAGTCCACCACTGCCCAGCCGAGAGCGAGGCGAAGGGGGTTGTTGAATGACTCGACCAGCACATCGATGAAACGAGTGTCTTTAAATCGTACCGGGGGGACGTTGTAGAGGAGACCGAAGACCGCGAGCATCACCGCGATCGCCAAAAAGGTCCGATTGAGGCTCGCGGCCAGGTAGAGGCCGGCACTCAGCAAAACGACATAGAACCCATAGACAACGAGAGGTCGCAGTTGCAACTGGACCGCCGGCCGTTGGGATTTCAGCGGATGGAGAGCATCCTTATGCCGGTCGAGCCACTCATTGAGAACGTAGTTGGCGGAGGCCAACATACAGGCCGAGAGCAGTCCGCCCGCCATCTCGGTGAAGTCAATCCGGGCCTCGGGCGAAAGCAGGGCTGCGAGGGCGAAACCAGGCAGGACGAAGATCTGTTTGACCCAATGATCGAGTCGCGCCAGCCGCAAATAGTCGAGCGCAGACGCCGCCGGGCGCGAGCCTGGAGTCGTCTGGTGCGCGGATTCCGTCAACATGATGTGTCCATGCTAGCGGGCATGCTAACCACGTGCCGGGAGGGGAAGTGACGGGGTGACAAGTGACAAGTGACAGTGACGGTTCCTCTCGTCGTCCCGGCGGGGGTTGGGTGCGGGGCCGGGATCCCCGCCCCCCTCGCTCCCAGCCGCGGGGATGACGAGGGAGGGTGCTGGGGTGACCCCGGCCCCCCGCGCTTCCACCCGCCGGGGCAGGCTTATGCTCTGAAACCTGGTGGAGTAATAGACAGTAACCTAGCCACTAGCCACTAGCCACTAGCCACTAGCCACTAGCCACTAGTCCCAGTCCAGCGTTGCGCCGGTCTGGTACTCGGTGACGCGGGTTTCGAAGAAGTTCTTTTCTTTCGAGAGGTCGGTCGCCTGCGACATCCACGGGAAGGGATTCTTGGTTTGGTATTGCTCGGGCAGGTCGATCCGCTTGAGGCGCCGGTCGGCGATGTATTCGACGTATTGAGCGAACTGCTCGGCGTTGATACCCAACAGGCCCTGTGGACAAGCGTCGTGCGCGTAAGCCTTTTCCAGTTCGACGGAGTGGCGGATCAAGGCGACAAGTTCGTCCTGAAACTCCTGAGTCCAGATCTGCGGGAATTCGACCTTGATGGTGTTGATCAGGTCGCAGCCGAAGGCGAGATGGAGGCTCTCATCGCGCATGATGTACTCGAACTGCTCGCCAATGCCGATCATCTTGTTTTGCCGCTTGAGCGCCAGCATCATGGCGAATCCGGCGTAAAAGAAGATCCCCTCCATGATCACGTAGTAGCCGACCAAGTCGTGGACGAACTTCTGGATGTTTTCGTCTCCCTCGGTGGTGAAGGTGGGGTCGAATACCGACTTGGTCAAGTTGACGACGAAATCGTCCTTGTCCTTGATGGAAGGGACGGTGTTGTACATGTTGTAGACCTCGTCGGGATCGAGGCCCAGGGTGTCGCAGCAGTAGATGAAGGTATCGGTGTGGATCGCTTCTTCGAAGGCTTGGCGCAACAGGTACTGACGCGACTCGGGATTGGTGACGTGCTGGTAGACGGCGAGGACGATGTTGTTGGCGGTTAGCGACTCCGCAGTCGAGAAAAACCCCAAGTTCCACATGATCAGCCGGCGCTCGAGTTCGGAGAGTACGGTCGACGACTTCCATTGCTCGACATCCTTCTGCATCGACACTTCTTCCGGAGCCCAGTTGTTGGCGACGCCGGCTTTGTAGTGTTCGCGAGCCCACAAATAAGTCATGGGGAGGATCTTGTTGGGGTCGGTCTTGGGATTGTTGATGATCGACATAATTCCGCCGTCTTGAAGTTATTTGCACGAGCCCACCTCAACCGCTAGGCGGGCTTTGGCGATGAGCCCTACTGGCAAGCCTCGCAGTCAGGGTCGTCGATGCGGCACAGCTGAGGATCAGCGGTAGCCTTCATCTCAGACCGGACTTCCGCTGGGGTCCCCGATGGGGCTTCTACGGTCTGGGCTTCTACGGTCTGGGCTTCTACGGTCTGGGCTTCTACGGTCTGGGCTTCTAAAGTCCGGCTTTCTAAAGTCTGGCCTTCTAAAGTCTGAGCTTCTATAGTTCGGGCCGGTTCGCCTCCTCCATTTTCCGGAGCATTTTTGACCAGCGCCGACGCGGTTGCGGCGGCTTCCGCGACGACGTCGTACGCGCGCTTCTGGGTGAAGCCGTACTTCTTGGCGTCGAGAGTCGATTTCTCGATCTGGCTGGCGGCCAAAGAACGCAGATAGTAGGTGGTCTTGAGTCCCATCTTCCACGCCGCGATGTAAGTCTCTGACAACCGCTTGCCGGAAGTGCCCTTGATGAAGACGTTGTGCGACTGGCTCTGGTCGATCCACTTGCCGCGCACCGCCGTCATCTTGAGGCCGTCGATGGGGTCGACTTCAAAGGCCTCTTTGTAGAGATCCTTGAGCTCCTGTGGCACCTCCGGGATCAACGCCAGGTTGCCGTCGCAATACTTGAGCTGGTCGAGGAAGTCGCCGTCCCACATGCCCAGGGTTTTGAGATCTTCGACCAAATAAGAGTTAACGATGGTGAACTCGCCGCTGATGTTGGCCTTGACGTAGATGTTCTTGTAAATCGGTTCGATGCACGGGAAGCATCCAGCGATGTTGGAGATGGTCGCCGTCGGGGCGATCGCCATGGTGTTGGAATTGCGCATGCCATATTGCTTGACGTGCTCGCGTACCGAGTCCCAATCGAGCCGTTGCGCCCGGTTGACCTCGACCGGCATGCCGCGCTCTTCCTCGAGCAGGTCGAGCGTGTCGAGCGGGAAAATGCCCCGATCCCACTTGCTGCCGATGTAGGAGCCATAGGGACCGCGTTCTTTGGCCAGCATCGAAGAACCGAGAATGGCGTTATACGAAATGATCTCCATGACGCGATCGGTGAACTCCAGCGCGTCTTGCGAATCGAAAGGCATGCGCTGCTGGTACAGAGCGTCCTGCAGGCCCATCAAGCCAAGGCCTACCGGGCGATGCTTGAGATTGCTGTTTCTCGCCTCTTCAGTTGGATAGAAGTTGATGTTGATGACGTTGTCGAGCATGCGCATCGCCGTCTGCACGGTGCCGGCGAGCTTCTCTTCGTCCAGCTCTCCCTCGATCATGTGGGCGGCGAGATTGATGGATCCGAGGTTGCAGACCGCGGTCTCGTCGGCCGAAGTGTTGAGGGTGATCTCGGTGCACAGGTTGGAGCTGTGAATGACGCCGGTGTGGTCTTGAGGCGAGCGGATGTTGCAGGCGTCCTTGAAGGTCATCCAGGGATGGCCGGTCTCGAACAGCATGGTGATCATCTTGCGCCACAGTGCTTTGGCGGCGACGCGCTTCCACGTCTTCATCTCGCCGGCATCGGCCATGCGCTCGTACTCTTGGTAGCGCTGCTCGAACTCACCCCCGTAGGAGTGGTGCAAATCCGGCACTTCGTCGGGCGAGAAAAGTGTCCAATCGCCGTCCGAGAGCACCCGCTTCATGAACAGATCCGGAATCCAGTTGGCGGTGTTCATGTCGTGGGTGCGGCGACGCTCATCCCCGGTATTGCGGCGCAGGTCGAGGAAGTCCTCGATGTCGTAATGCCAGGTTTCGAGGTAGGCGCAAGTGGCTCCGCGGCGCTTGCCGCTGCGGTTGATAGCGACGGTGACGTCGTTGGCGATCTTCAAGAACGGAATGACGCCCTGGCTCTCGACGTTGGTCGACTTGATCGGCGAACCGGTGGCGCGGATGTTGGACCAGTCGTTACCGATACCCCCCGACCACTTAGAGAGTTGGGAGTTGTCACCCAGACACTTGAAGATGTGACCGAGGTCGTCCTCGACCGTCGTCAGGTAGCAGGACGAGAGCTGCGGGTGGCTGGTGCCGGCGTGAAACAGCGTCGGCGTCGAGGGCACGTAGTGCAGGGTCGAGAGCAGCTCGTAGAAATCGGCGGCTCGGTCTTCGCGGGAGTCTTCCTCAACCGCCAGACCCATGGCGACGCGCATGAACAGCGCCTGCGGCATCTCGACGCAGCGCCCTTCATGGCGCAAGAAATAGCGCTCGTACAAGGTCTGTATGCCGAGGTACTTGAACAACTTGTCCCGGCCGGGGTTGAGGAACTTGGCCATGTGCTCGATGTCGAACTCGCCCAAACGCTGGTCGAGCGCACCGCGCTCGACACCGCTACGAACGTGCTCGATGAAGCTCTCGCGGTAACGCCGCTCCAACTCATCATCGTCGGAGACCGACTCCTGTAGTACCTCCTTGTAGACCTTCTGCAGCATCAAGCGCGCCGCGAGGTAGGCGTAGTCCGGATCGCGTTCGATCAAAGAAGCCGCCGACAGCACCATCGCCTGTTCGAGCTGAGGTGCCTCGACGCTGTCATAGATGTTTTTCAGCACCTCACGCATCAGGGCGTCGTGGTCGAGTTCGGTCGAAAGGCCTTGTCCGGCGCGCTGCAGCGTCTCGGCAACCTTTTTGACGTTGAGCAGGACCGTGCGCCCGTCGCGCTTAGTGAGTCGTAGCTTGCCGAGGCGTGCGTGCTCGATATTGAGCAACTTGGCTTCCTCGCGCACTTTCTGGCGGTCGGCGCGGTAGAGGATATAGGCCTTGGCCACCTCGTAATGTCCGAGACGCACTAGGTGCTTTTCGACGATGTCTTGGATGTTCTCGACGTTGGGGTAGAACTCGGTGAAGCGCCCCGAGATGTCGCCTTCAATATCGCCGAGGAGAAGATCCAGTTTGCGGTCTTCGATGCGCTGTCCAACCGCGCCGGTTGCCTTCTCGATCGCCTGGCGAATGCGCAGGGTGTCGTAGTCGACAACCTCGCCGGTCCGTTTGACGACTTTTGTAGCCAACATTATGGAATGAAACCTCCTTCGCTCGCCTCAGAAACGCCGGCTCCGAACGCCTGAATCTGCCTTTGATTCGATTGGAGTCTTTTGCCTTACAGTTGTGGTCGGTTCGGAACTTCTGAGGCTGGCGAAGGGTACTAGATGAAGTGGAAAGCTGTCAAACAACCCCAATATGTTGGGGTTTGTTGTGTAAAAGGGCTGTGTCCAAGTTGTGCATATCCGGCTGAATTAGTAGTGGATAAGCTGTGGATAAGTTGGTGAAATGATTGCCTTTACGTCGTTTATTTGTGGCCTAGGCGGAGACCCCAATTGGACGCTCTGCGCCGGCCTCATCGACATGACAGGATCGACCGGCGGAGCACCGGAGTGAACGACCTCACAGCGCTGATTCAAGAGCTCGAAGCGGATCGCAAACTCGGCCCGCAAGTCGCTCACCTCGACGTTCTGCCAGCGCAGGGCGCCGACCTGCGACCGTGGCCGTCGCAGGTACCAGAGAGCATTCAGGCCGCCCTCCGTCGGCTCGGGGTGGAACGCTTGTATTCGCATCAGGCGCGAGCTTTGGAGGCGATCGCCGGCGGCCGCGATCTTCTGGTCACTACCCCGACCGCGTCGGGCAAATCCCTCATCTTCCATTTACCGCCTCTCGCGAGTGAGCTCATTGGAGAACGAGGGCGCGCTCTCTATCTCTATCCACTCAAGGCGTTGGGCCGGGATCAAGCCGGCAAGGTCGCGGCGTTGGCTGCGAGTGCCGGGGTCGAAGCCAGTCGGTTCGTTGGGGTTTATGACGGAGACACTGATCGCGAGCAGCGCCAGCAGATTCGTAGCCAACCGCCGCGCGTCCTCATCACCAATCCCGACATGCTGCATCTCGGCATCTTGCCGACTTGGCAGGAGTGGACGCCGTTCCTAGCCGATCTCAAGTGGGTCGTGTTGGATGAACTGCACGCTTACCGCGGAGTCTTTGGCGCTCATCTCCACCACGTGCTGTGGCGGTTGCAACGACTTTGCCGTCGTGTCGGCGCCGAGCCACACTTCATCGCTTCATCGGCGACGGCGGCCAACGCCGATGACTTCGCGTCGGCGCTGTGCGGTCGGTCGTTCGAGTGGATTCACGACTCCGGCGCCCCACGCGAACGGCGCCACATCGCCATCCTGGACCCGATTGGCAGCGCATACACGGCTGCGGTCGACCTCACTACCTTTCTCCTCGATCGGGGTTTGAAGACCATTGTCTTCACCAAGGCGCGGCGGGTCACCGAACTGATCTACACCTGGTTGACGAGGCAGAGGCCGGATCTGGCGCCGCGCATCGCCAACTACCGTTCGGGCTTCTTGGCCGCCGAGCGCCGCCAGATCGAGGCCGACCTCTTCGAGGGAAAGATCGACGGGGTGGTGTCGACCTCGGCGCTGGAGATGGGCATCGATGTCGGCGGTCTCGATGCCTGCGTCTTGGTCGGATTCCCAGGCAGCGTCATGGCGACCTGGCAGCGTTCGGGCCGGGTCGGCCGCCAGGGGCGGGATTCGCTCACCGCATTGGTGCCTCTCCCGGATGCGCTCGACCGCTACCTGGTCGACCACCCCGACGAACTCACCTCGCGCGAGTTCGAACCGTTGATCGTCGACCCCGAGAATCGGCTCGTCGTCGAAGCCCACCTGTGCTGCGCAGCCAGTGAAGAGCCGCTCACAGCCAGTCGCGACGGCGATCATCTCGAACGCCACCGCGCGGTCGTTGACGCGGCTTTGCAAGATGGCCGCTTGCGCGGCGACGACGGCGGCAATCTCAGAGCCACCGAGGGCAGGCCGCACAACCGCGTCCATCTGCGGGGCGGCGGCGATACCTTTTTAGTTCTCGATCGCGAGCGCAAGCAGACCATCGGTACTCTTGACGGCATTCGGTTGTTGCGCGAAGGGCATCCGGGCGCCATCTACCTGCACGGTGGGCGCCAGTATCAGGTCAAGCAACTTGATTTCGACGCCCGCAAGGTGCTGTGCGAGCGGGTTTCGGTCAACTACTTCACCCAGCCGCTCACCGACAAGCGCACCGACATTCTGGAGGTCCAAGGGCATACGGTTGACGGCGGGTTGGAAGCCTGGCGGGGGCGCCTGCGGGTGACGGAGCGCGTGGTGGGTTTCGAGCGGCGCAAGATCTCTAGCCGCGAAGTTCTGGATCGGCACGAGCTGGATCTGCCGCCGATGGTCGGCGAGACCGAGGGCCTGTGGTGGGCGGCGCCGCTTGAGGTCCAAGCCCGCTTGGTGGGCGAGGGATTTCACTTCATGGGTTCTCTGCACGCCGCCGAACACGCGGCGATCGGCTTGCTGCCGCTTTTCGGCGTCTGCGATCGCTCGGACCTGGGCGGTATCTCGATTCCGCTGCACCCGCAGGTGCGCACTGGAGCGGTGTTCGTTTACGACGGACACGCCGGCGGCGCCGGGATCACGGCGACGACCTTCGGCTCGCTACGTGACCTCCTGCACCGGGTGGGTGAACATCTCGAACGGTGCGATTGCGAGGACGGCTGCCCCTCCTGCGTGCACAGCCCCAAGTGTGGCAATGGCAACCGCCCGCTCGACAAAGCGGGGGCGCGGGCGTTCTTGGAGTTGCTCTTGGCCGAACGACTTGGGACCGAGTCACCTGAGGGAATGGAAGATCTGGTCGAAGTGCGGCCGGAGTGGGAAGAGCCAGGTTGGACGCCGCCACCTCCACCGGAGGACGCTCGCGCCAGCGGCAAGTACGAGTTCGACGGTCCCGAGCCACAGGAACGGCGGGGGACAGGTGGCTGGCTGTCGGGCCTCGACAGCGAGGGGACGGAAGAGCAACCGAACGGGCAACGGTCCTACTCTCAAAAACGGCCCCGCCCGCCCCGCCCGGAGAATCCACAGAACGCGGTTCTCTTTGACCTCGAAACCCAACTATCGGCGGCCGACGTCGGCGGTTGGCACAACACCCACCGCATGCGGGTCGCCGTGGGCGTGAGTTTGCACCTGCAAAGTGGTGAGTTCCGCGTTTTTCTTGAGGATCGGGTTCAGGATCTCATCGACCAGTTGGCCGCAGCCGACCTCGTGGTTGGCTACAACATCGAACGCTTCGACTACCCGGTGCTCTCTGGCTACACCGGGGTCGACTACGTCGCCCAATGGCCGACTCTTGACCTCTACCAGGAGGTCTATCGTTCCTCCGGCCTGCGCGTGTCGATGAACGCTTTGGCACAAGCGACCCTGGGGGAGGGCAAGTCGGCCGACGGCCTCACCAGCCTCAGATGGGTAGCGGAAGGGAAGATCGACAAGGTGATCGAGTACTGCAAGCGGGATGTCGAGGTGCTGAGAGATTTGTATTTGTTTGGCAGGCAAAGAGCTCATCTCAAACTAGCCATCCAAGACGAAGGCACGAGCCGGATTCCGGTTGCCTGGTAGTCGGCGTCGCCTTTCCTCTTTTGGAAGCAAAGCCCCGTCTTCTTTTGGAAGGAAAGACCTGGGCGCGGACTGGGTTGAGCTGTAACAAGAATAGTTTAAGATCGCTGCAGCAATGGAACGCAATGTTCAGTCGGCGCAGGTTCACTTTCTTGCTGCGAAGCTGCGTGTTAACACCAACCCACGACTCAGAAGGGGGTTTTCAATGAAGGCCGGTTTAGCAAGGGCTAAGGGCAAAGTGTTGTTTACGCTCGTTGCGCTGTTGTGCGCGAACGGGCTTGTCGCGCAATCGCAAGCGACGACTGGTGTGATCGAGGGAACCGTTACCGACAATGACGGCGCCGCTTTACCCGGCGCTACCGTCGCGTTGACCCAGGTCGAAACCAATTATCAGGTGAGCCGCGTGACCGGATCGGATGGGCGCTTCCGCGCCCCGCTCTTGCCGCTTGGCCCCTACCGCGTCGAGGCCAGCCTCGACGGCTATACCGGCGCCGCCCAGGAGGGCATCCAGGTGACGGTCGGTGCCACGGTGTCGCTCAGTATGAGCCTGACGCCGGGCGTCTCGGAGGAGATCGTCGTCACCACGGAGGCCCCGCTACTCGAAACCAGCCGCGGCCAAAACCGCGTCTTGTTCGGGCAGGAAGAGCTGGAGGGGCTGCCCAATCTCGGGCGCGATTTCCTCAACTACACGCGCCTGACTCCCGGCGTCTCGATCGTGCAGGGGCCGGACGGTGAAGAACTGACCATCAACGGCCAGAAGGGAATTCAGAACAACGTCTCGGTCGACGGGGCCGATTTCAACAACCCCTTCTTCGGCGAGCAGCGGGGCGGTCAACGCCCGGCCTTCACCTTCAACATGGACGCCATCCAGGAGTTTGTCGTCGTGGCCGATGGTGCTACGGCGGAGTTCGGACGTTCGTCCGGCGGATTCGTCAACGTCATCACCAAGTCCGGAACTAACAACACCCAGGGAACCGCCAACCTGTCGTTCTTCAACGACAGTATGTCGACGCAGGCCGAACGCGCCGACGGCAGCAAGGAGCCCGAATTCGACTCCGACCGGCTCCAAGTTGGATTCACTTTGGGTGGTCCGATCCGCGAGAACGAAGTGTTTTACTTCCTCGCCGTTGATACCCAGGGGGCCGAACAGACCAAACAAAACGATCCCTCTCGCATCGAGCAGCGGGTCGTCGACGCTTTGGCCCGCTTTGGCTCGCCGGGCGAGAACGGTCCGATCACGCGCACCGATGACGCCGTGGTGGCCTTGGGCAAGATCGACTGGCGCATCAATCCTTCACAGCTATTTACCGCCAAGCTCAACTTCACCGATTCCGAGCAAGTCAATGGCACCTTCGATGTCGACTCTTGGGGGCGATCGGCCAACGCAATCGAAGCGGACGAGTCGCGCGCTCTCAACGGCTCGTTGATCTCGACGCTGTCGTCCTCGAAGCTCAACGAATTTCGATTCCAGTGGGCGCGTGAGGAGCGGCCGCGTCCCTACAACGGACCGATCAACCCGGCCACCAACCGTCCGTTGCCGGACACCGCCTTTGACTTCGTCAACGGCTACCGCTTCGGCATGCCGTTCTTCATTCCCGTGGAGTACTACGACACCCGCTTGCAGCTCAATGAGAACTTGACGCTGCTGCGGGGCGACCACACCTGGAAGTTTGGAGCCGAATACAACCACACCGATTCGGTGCAGACTTTTATCGGTTTTGCCAACGGCCGGGTCATCTTCGGTTCGACCGAGGGATTCCTCAACTACATCGACAATCCTGACTACGTCGAGTGTTCCGACGGCAGCACTTCGCAGACTGGAGTCTGCCCGCCCGGCACCGATCCGGTCGGACCGGTGTTGCTCTACCTGCAGCAAGTCGGTGTCGGCGGGCGCACGGTGGAAGAGGCCGGGACCCAGAGCATTCCCCAGAAAGAGCCGGCCCTGTTCATTCAAGACACCTGGCAACCGCGAGGAGACCTGACCGTCGAGTGGGGCCTGCGCTGGGAAGGCATGATCATGCCCGACGTGCTGACGCCGCCGGAGCAGGTGTTCTTTGCCCCGTTCATCGGTCAGACGGTGACCACCGCCGCTGGGCCGCAGGAGTTCCCCTCGGACGGGACGATCCCCGACGACATGGACAACTTCCAACCGCGGATCTCGATCGCCTGGGACCCCAAGGGTGACGGCAGCCAGGTGGTACGGGCGAGCGCCGGGGTCTACACCGCGCGCATTCCGGGACTGGCCCTGGCGTCCTCACGCAGCACCAACGGCAGCATCGGCCAGACGCTGTTCCGCAGCAGCGGCGCGGCGCCGTTCTTGGGCCCGGTTCCGGCGTATGGCGAGATCATAGATCCGTTGACGGTCGGCGATCCTTTCTTTCCCGATGTATTTGTTTTCGACAAGGACTTCGAGTTGCCGGAGACGACGACCTTCGCGCTCGCTTACGAGCGTCAGGTGGCTCCCAACACCACCGTGCTGGCGAAATACAACTACGCCGACGGTGACAACCTAACCCGCTTCACCAACCGCAACGACCCCCTCCTGGGGTCGCCGTGGGGCAGTGGCCTGCCCCCGGGTGGCGCCAACGGCATCAACACGTTGACGGTGGTCGAATCGAGCGCCAGGAGCGAATACAACGGCATCACGGTGGGCGCCAACCATCAAGGAGAGCGTTTCCAAATCGAGGGTTTCTATACCTACTCCAAGGACCGCTCGGACGACGACAACGAGCGCGACCCGTTCTCCTTTCGTTACGCCAAGATCACCGACCTGGACGCGGAATACGGTTACTCCGACCGCGACCAGCGCGATCGGCTCAACCTGTGGGCACAATGGCTGGCTCCGAAGGACGTCAACGTCAGCTTTCTCTATCAGTACCGTTCGCCGCAACCCAAGTCGATTACCGCCAGCGGCGCTGACGCTCCGACACCGCAAGCCCGCATCAACCCCGATGGTTCGGTGACGCAGCGCAATCTCGGGCGCAAGGACAACAAGATTTCGCGCTTCGATCTGCGCGTCTCGCGTTGGTTCCAACTCAACGAGGGGCTTTCGATCGAGGGTATCTTCGAGGTCTTCAATCTTTTCAATTCGCGCAACCCGCGCTCACCGGAGGTCACCAATCTGATCTTCAACTTCGACGGTACAGTGCAGAGTGGACTCGGCGATCCACGCCAAGCGCAACTCGGCGTCCGCTTGCGCTGGAACTAGGGCCTGTTTACACCGTAGCGGAGATAATGGGCGCCCCGCTTCGGCGGGGCGCTTTGTTATCGAGTGGTTAGTGGCTAGTGATTAGTGGCTAGCGGCTAGCGGTGAGATGTATGAGAGGGGCCCTTCGACGCTGCTCAGGGCAAGCTGGTCCCCTCCCGCGGTGCATGACGGAGGAGGCGCGCAGAGCACGAGGAAGAACAGATGTTGAATGGAACGCAAGATCGACGACTGCTCTCGGGACCGCAGCGACGTGGCTCTGAGCTGATGCGAGGGATCCGCATCTTTCGCGAATTCATGCGCGGCGTACGCAAGCTCCATTTTGTGGGTCCGTGTGTGACCGTTTTTGGCTCGGCCCGCGCCAAACCGGATCACCCTCACTACGAAATGGCCATGCAGGTGGGGACGGAACTCGCGGCGCGCGGCTTCACCACCATGACCGGCGGTGGCCCGGGCATCATGGAGGCGGCCAACCGCGGCGCCAAGGAGGCCGGCGGAGCCTCCGTCGGATGCAACATTGAACTGCCGTTTGAACAGAGCGGCAATCCTTGGGTGGATATCTCGGTCGACTTCAACTACTTCTTTGTTCGCAAAGTGATGCTGGTCAAATACTCCTACGGCTTCATCGTCTTGCCCGGCGGCTTCGGCACCTTGGATGAGATTTTCGAAACCGCCACTTTGATCCAGACCGGCAAGATCGCCGATTTCCCGATTGTGGTGATGGGGGAGCACTACTGGGATGAACTCCACGACTTCATCGCTCGCCGTATGGTGCCGCAGGGAACGATCAGCCCAGACGACCCCAACCTGCTATTTCGCACCGACTCCCCAGAGGAAGCGGCCGAACACATCCTGACGGTGGCCAAACAGCGCCACGGCATCGAGGAGCGCTGGGCGCCACGGCCGAGCTGGGTTTTGGGCGAGAGCCGGCCGAAGGTGAAGATCTCTGCAGTCAGGTGACGGGAAGTGACGGGTGACGAAGTGATGGGTGACAAGTGGCAGTTGTGACGACCCGTCACTCCATCACTGTGTCACTCCGTCACTGACAAAAGAATGGCACCATTTCGCTTTGCGCTCTTCGAGATCTCGCTTGACCGCTTCTTTAAAAGTCCGCGACGCCTTGTCGGCGTCGATGCTCCCCTCGTAGTCGACTAGATCGACCACTTCGACGGTCATCTCAAGGCGCTTGAACAAGCGCGGGAAGTGTTGCCCAGGCACTTGGACGTGGTGCAGCCCGGCGGCGTAGCCAAACAGCATGCGGCCGTTGTCGAAGCCGCGGATGACATCGGCGACGCCTCCTCGCACCGACATCGGACGCCCGTGCGAGTCGAGGCCGTCAGCACGTTTCATGCGACCTTCGGGCAGGATCAGCATCATCGATTCCGGGTCGTTGATGCGGTCGAGAACCTGTTTCCAGGTTTCGTCGGGGCGGCGGGTGATCGGGACTACGTGTTGCGCCAGAAGGGAGAAAAATTTGCCTACGATCGGTCGTCTGAGAGTCTTGTCGGCCGCCGGCACGACGCCATGCTTGGCAATCTGCCAACACATCTTGACCGGCACAATGCCGATATAAAGCCACTCGAAAAGGCTGGTGTGATTGAGGAACACGATCAGCCGCACGTGATCCCAAGGATCCGCAGGAACCTTCCCCACACGCCGCATCGAGAAGCGGTAGAAGAGGCGTGCGAAAAGTTTGGCCTTGAGGAGGACGAGGAAGATGAAGTACTTCTTCATTGAAAGGGTATGCCGCCAGCTCGGCGAGTCGAAGAATTCTGTCACGGAGACCGGTGACGGAGTGACATGTGACGGAGTGACGATTGTGACGGTTGACGACGGCCAGCGTATCTTCTTCACTGCTCACTGCTCACTGCTCACTGCTCACTGCTCACTGCTCACTGCTCACTGCTCACTGCTCACTGCTCACTGCTCACTGTCTATGTAGGGGAGCCCCTTGTGGGCTCCCGGGAGGGGACAAGCCCCTCCCCCTACACGTCACTCTGTCCTGATCACTGACCACTGACCACTGACCACTGACCACTGATCACTGACCACTGACCACTGACCACTGACCACTGATCACTGATCACTGACCACTGACCACTGATCACTGACCACTGATCACTGGCCACTCTCCCCGCTGTATCATCCACCCATGGACATCGGACTCAAAAATAAGAACATCCTCGTCATGGGGGTGACGAACAAGTTCAGCCTCGGCTGGGCGATCGCGGAAGCGGCGCGCGATGCCGGAGCCAATCTCGCCTTCAGCTACCAAGCTGAGCGGCAGCAAGCGGGGCTCGAAAAGCTCACCGCCGATAACGATGGTGCCCGTTTGTACCAATGTGATGTCACCAACGAGGATGAATTGCGCTCGATGATGGCCGATCTGGGCCAGGCGTGGGACGGCATCGACGGCATTGTGCACGCCATTGCTTTTGCACCCCGTCCCGCCATGGACGGGCGCTACATCGAGACCTCCAAGGAAGACTGGCTCCTGGCGTTGGAGGTTTCGGCCTACTCCTTGCTGGCGGTGGCGCGCGAGGCCGAGACCCAACTCAATGCCGGGGCCGGCCTGGTGACTTTGACCTACTACGCGGCGGAGAAGGTGGTGCCCAAGTACAACGTCATGGGGATCGCCAAGAGCGCCCTCGAATCTACGGTGCGCTACCTCGCTTACGATCTGGGCAAGAACTCAGTGCGCGTCAACGCGGTTTCCGCCGGTCCGGTCAAGACCGTGGCTGCTCGCAGCATCCCGGGCTTTATGCAGATGTACGGCAAGTTCGCCGACATGGCGCCACTCAAGAGCGGGATCGAACCGCGCGATGTCGGCAACCTGGGCGCCTACTTGCTATCGCCGTTGGCGGCCGGCATCACCGGCGAAACGGTTTACGTTGACGCCGGCTACCATGCTATGGGGATGGATTTGCCGGATGGTGATTAGTGGTTGGTGACTGGTGATTGGTGACGGCAGTAGTCGTATCTTTTTCACTGTTCACTGTTCACTGTTCACTGTTCACTGTAGGGGAGCCCCTTGCGGGCTCCCGGGAGGAGGCAAGCTTGCCCTGAGCAGCGTCGAAGGGCTCCAGGGAGGGGACAAGCCCCTCCCCTACACGTCTAGCCCCTAGCCAACAAAAAGGGAGCCACTCGGGCTCCCTTTCGTGAATTATCGGTTGTCGACTCTTAATCGATTTTGCCTCCCTCGAGCAGATCCTGAAACTGTTCCAGCTCGTTCCAGCGCCCTTCTGCTGCCAACTGTGCCTGCTGGGGCCAGGTCGTTGGATCGTGCATTTGGAAGCGGTCGCCGGCGTCGTTGAGCACTCCCTGGAGCGCTTCGACTGTAGCTTCAGCGACTGCGGCGAAAGTGGAGTAGCCGGCCGCGTGCAACAAACTAGAAATCTTCGGCCCGATGCCCTCGATCTTGGTCAGATCGTCGGGATCGCCTACCGCGACGCTTCCAGCGGCGGGAACGATGGCGGCCAATTGCGATTTGAGATCCTCGATTTCGGACGAACGCCGTTCCACTCGACCTTCGGCGACTTCGAGTTCGCTCCGTACGCGATCGAAATCCGCGCGCAGGGTCTCGACCTCGTCGCCGTCGGCAACCGACTCACGCGCCGACTTGAGCTCCGCCTGGCAATCGTCCAAGCGGCCTCTCCACGAGGCCTCTAGATCATCCAGAGATTTGCGACAGCGCGCTCCGCGCAGCCACCATCCGAGCAGGAAGCCGAGCAGTGCCGCAGCCAGTAAACACAACAACATCTGTGCGATCAGGTAACCCATGATTAGTTCTCCTCCAGAACGTCTAGTTCAGTGCGGCGGTTGCGACTCCTCCCTTCGGGAGTGTCGTTGTTAGCAATGGGGCGCGTCGAGCCAAACCAGGAGGTCTCGAACCTAGACGCCGCGAGTCCGTTCCCCACGAGATAGTTTTTGACCGCTTCCGCTCGCCGTCGGCTGAGGTCCATGTTGTGGTCGAAGTCACCGGTTGAATCGGTGTGACCAGAAATGGCGATGCGAGCTTCGTTTCCAGTCAGCATAGCCACCACCGAGTCGAGCACTGCTTGACCCGCTGCCGTCAGATTGTCGCTGTCGGTCTCGAACTCGATGATCTTGTCAGCGAGCTCGGTGTCCAGTTGCAGTTGCAGTTCTTCCAGCGGGCTTGCCGCCGCGCGCAGGACGAGTCCCTCGCCGAGGATGTCCAGGCCTGGAAACGCAGTCTGCAGCCGGCCCAGCAGACGGCGCTTGCGCAAGTCACTGAGCAATTCGCCGTTGACCTCGAGGCGATCGCCGAAGAAGTCCAGGTTGAGAGCGCCGCGTCGCCCCTTGAGAATGTCCAAGAGGTTGCCGAGTACATCCAAATTCCAGCCGGGGGCGGAACTATCGATTTCAATCTCGTCGATGACGTTGTCTACGCCCCAGATCTCGTGCGCTTTGGCGAGCAGATCATCGTGGGCCTGCTGTGTCATGCGACCGCGCAGGGTGATGGCTTGGCGCTGCTTGAGTAGTTGTAGCGGGTCGGCGATTCCGGCGAACGCGCCGACGGTAAGCTGATCGTCGACCGCGCGTACGCCCTCCAAGCCGGAGAGCAAATTGACCAATCGCTCGCGCTCGGCTTCGGACGGTACCGTGCCCGTGAGAGTCACATCGCGGCCGTCAACCGACACCAAAGACGCGTCATAGCCGGCGCCCTCTACCGCGGCGACCGAGCGATCATGAATGTCTTGTTGAATGCGTGGCGCGCCACAGTAGAGGCACAGCACCACAAGAGCTGCCAGAGCCAGCAGCCCTAGAAGGGTTCTTCGTCCCATAGATCCTCCTCCAAGGAGATAGAAAAAAAGTCACTCCGCCTCGCGGCGAAGTATTGAACAAGATGAGTATAAGCGACGCGAGCCAGTCTCGCGAGCCAGTCCGCGGAAGAACCGAGACCGAAACCGCCTGCCACACGGTTGCACGCCGTGTGGAAACTACGATCGCCAATTGCGGGTGATGAGGAACTGTGCCAGGTAGTAGAGAGGCCAAGTCAACGCTGCAGCCCAGCCGATGGGGCCGACAAACCGGCTCCATCCAATCAAAGCGTCGGATATGAGGTAGGCCCAGGCGCCGATGGCGACGCTCCCGGGAATGCGCTGGGCGCTGACCGCCATGGCGCCGATGGCGGCAACGTACACCGGCACCGCTAGGGTAAGCGCCCCCGACACCTCTGGAAGCAAGACCGCCAGAGCGCCGATGGCGATGAGCGCGATCCCGGCTGCAGCCGCAATCCGCCCTCGCCCCCAGGCTTGACGATTCTTGCTTCTGGAGAACAGCGCGAGATACGCCAGATGCCCGACCAGGAAAAAGCCCATGGCGGGCAGAATGGACGTTGCCACGGCGTCGAGCACCACGTCACCGGCACTGTGAGCCACAAGCCCGGCCGCGAGCAGCGACCTGTACGGGCGCCGGCGCAGGACGACGCTAACGAGCAATAACAGGATTGCCGCGGCTTTGCCGGCGAGCAGCAGTGGCGGTGGCAGACCCAGGCTGTTGCAAAAAAGGCCCAGACCCCGGTCGCCGCACCAGTAGAGCAGCGCGGCCGCGAGGGAACCCCAGGTAGCTATTGCCGCCCATCGGCCTTGCGTGTCCTTCACACCGCCTCCGATTCGGAAGCGTGTGGATAGGCGCTCCGGAGGTGGCGCCAAAAAACCGCGCCGGCAAAAGCTCCGAGCAGGAGCTTGGGTAGCGCCCTTACCCAGCCGTCGAATAGCAATCCACCAATGCCGGCTAGAACCGCGAAAACCATGATGACTCCAGCAACCCAGGCAACCACATCGCCCCACGACCACCAGCGTGACTGGCGGTCGTTTCGTTTGGCCACCGGACCCCACCACGGGCTGCCAGGTTGGACGCGCCGGTAGAAGCGATCGAGTGCGGCCGAGTCGACCGCGGGCGTGAGCAGAGTAACGGTGACCCAGGCGGCGGTTGAAATCCCCGCAACGAGAAAGAGGCGGCTGCCGAAAATGAGGTCTGGAGCCAGGCGGGTTGAGAGGAAATAGGTGGTTGCCGAGGCGGTCCAAGCCGCGATCTCGCTCCAGGCGTTGACCCGCCACCACAGCCAGCGGCCGATGTAGACACCGCCGACACCGGCCGACAGTCCATAGAGCAATCTCCAGGCCCCGGCGACCGAATCCATTGAATAGGCGACGAGGCCGGCGATTGCCATCAACAACACCGAGATCCAGCGCGAGAGAGAAACCAACCGACGGTCGGACCATCCCGCGCCCAGGCGGGGCTTGAGAAAGTCATTGACGACTAGGGAGGCGCCCCAGTTGATGTGGGTATCTACCGTCGACATGAAAGCCGCCGCCAGGCTGGCCGCCATCAGCCCCAGCCAACCCGCGGGCAGGTAGGCGAGAGCCATCTTGGGGTAGCCGAGCTCGGGGTCGGCGAGGTCGGGAAAGACGATTAACGAGCCCAGAGCGACCACGATCCAGGGCCACGATCGGACGACATAGAGCGCGATCGTGAACCACAACGATGCAAGAACGCCTTGGCGAGGACTTTTCACGGCCAGCAGGCGCTGCGCCAAATAGTTTCCACAGTCCGAGTTGCGACTCGCCCACCATTGGACGCTCAAAAAGGCGGCGAAAGTGATCCATGGCAAGCCAGCAGAATCGCCGCTGGGAAAGAACCGCAAGTACTCCCCTCCGGCGTCGCCGAACCGCTCGAACAGTCCCGCGCGCATGCCGGTCGCTCCTCCGACCGCTCGCCAAGTAAAGAAGGCGAGGGCGATCGATCCCGCCATGGCCATCGCGAACTGCACCAAATCGGTGACCACCACACCCCAGAAACCAGCGAGAACGGTATAGACAATAGCCACGGTCAGACACAAGGCGATGCCGGCCCACCGGCCGTCGATGCCGGAGAGTCCGATTGCGGCGACCCAACTGTCGAGATCGAAGAAGGCGTCGAGAATCTTGACCATCGCCAAGATCACCCAACCGAGCACGATGGAGTTGATGACCACGCCGTCCCACAGGGCGCGAAATGAGCGCAGAAACCGTGCCGGTCGACCGGAGTAGCGCAGCGGGATCAGTTCGATATCGGTGAGAACGCCCGCCCGACGCCACAACGGAGCGTAGAACAGCGTCGCGGCTATATGCGCGATGGCGAGGCTCCACCAGAACCAGTTTCCGGCGATGCCGTCTTCGGCGACCAATCCGGTGATGGCCAAGGGGGTGTCGGCAGCGAAGGTCGTCGCCACCATCGAGGTGCCGGCCAGCCACCAGGGCAAGCTCCTACCCGAAAGAAAGTACTCATCGAGCCCCTTTCCGGCTCGGCGAGACAGCAACGCGCCGACGCCGACTGCAAAGGCCATATAGCCGAGAATGATCGCGTAGTCGAGAACCGACACCGCGGCAGGCTACCAAAGGGGTAGTGGGGTGACGGGTGACGCGGTGACGAGAATAGCTATCTGTCATCCCGAGCGAGTGCGCAGCTCGAGTCGAGGGATCTGGGGGATGGCCTTCTTGTTAAGTTGAAACCCCCGCCCAGGCCCTTCGACGCTGCTCAGGGCAAGCTTGCCCCTCCGGGGAGCCCGCAAGGGGCTCCCCTACATCCACGCTCGTCCTCCCCACGGGAGGGTGTGCAAGGGGGGCGGGAATCTACTGGGCAAAAAAAAAACGACCCGCTCGCCAGCGGGCCGTTTTGATTTCGTCAGAGGGGAGAGACTTACTCGGCGACGCGGTCTTTGAGACCCTTGCCGGCCTTGAAGTAAGCGTACTTCTTGGCGGCGATGGTGATCGTCTCACCGGTGGCAGGGTTGCGGCCCTGACGCGCCGAACGGCTCTTGGTCCCGAAAGTGCCGAAGCCGGTGATCTGGACCTTGCGGCCAGCGTCGAGTTCGACGGCAATGATGCCTTCGCCGGGAGTGGTGGAAAAAATACAGTTGATCACCTCAAGAGCCTTGGCCTGGCTGAGGTCAGTCTTTCCGGCGAGCTTCGCTGCCATTTCCGATTTGGTCATTCGCTGTCTCCTCCCTCGTGCGGGGTGTTTGGGAAAACGTTGCTCAGTTGAACATGGACCACCGTGGTCCAATCTTCTGACGGCATAGAAACATAGCAGGGAACTGCAGTTTTGCCAAGGCGCGACTGCGCAAATGAGGGTTTCTGTCGTTAGCGAGCTTCGAGGGTGCGAACGCGAACGGGAACCTCCAGATCGCGTTCGAGAGCGATCGTACGCACAGCTCCCTCTGTCAGCTCGATCGCTTGGCCGCGATCCTTGGCGGCTCGCGCCGCTCCGATCGCAGCTCCGATCAACGCTCCGACTTTGGCACCATCAGAGTCCTTGGCCACACTTCCCAGAACCGCTCCGGCTGCGGCACCGCCGCCGATCCGTTTGGCGTCCTTCTTCTTTTGGCCTCCGTCGACTTCCTGCCACAGCAACCCAAGGTCTTCGATGGTGTCCTCTCCGATGACCAGCGAATCGAACTCGACCGCCAGCAGAGCGCGACCGCCGAAGCGTTTGGTAGGTCTGACTTCGACAACTTCACCGATGAGGAAACTGCCCGATGGCACCGCGAACAGGCCGTCCGACAGCACCGTCCGGGTGATGCGCGCGCGAACTTCGTCTCCAAGCTGACTCCACTCGCTGGAGGCGGAGTCGACGAGTTCGAATTCCAGTTCGGTCGTCGCCGGCAGCGACACCAGGCGCGTTTCGATCCGCTCTTCGAGCTCGCGGCGCTCGGGTGGCTGAGGTTGGCTGGAAGCAGCCTCCGATGTTTCGTCGATCTCAGGCTCGGCGGATGCGGATCGACCTCGCGGCGGTTCGGCCACGGTTGACTCCGGTGCGGTTGGACCGGTCTCGTCAACGCTCACCTCGACCACCTCGAGCTGAGGTTCATCTCTCCTCGGAGGCAAAGGCGACGGTGCTTGCGGCGAGCCTTCCTCGATGGGTTCGGTTGGCGAGGAGGGCTCCAGCGTGGGTTGGGCGACCGTGTCGATTGCCGGGTTCTCGCTCGCGGCGCTGCCATCTGTTACCTCACGGCCCGCTAAGGCATCGTCCACTGCCACGCGTTCGCGCGGATCGTTGGCCACCACGTCGGTCTCCGCCATCGGCTGCAGTTGCCGCTCCTGGGCTTCGGATTGAGCCGCCACTTCCGAGTCCTTGGGGTTGCCGCCGCAGGCGATCGCGACGGCCCCAAGGGCCGTGAGGATGGTGAGTTTCAGCGCTACGGTAATGGATTTCTGGCTCATCGTTTCGCTCCGGATAGGGCGTTTCGCTCCGGATAGGGCTAGTGAGCAAGGGCGATGCCAGATAGTGGATAGTGGATAGTGGATAGTGGACAGTGGATAGTGAATAGTGGACAGTGGATAGTGGACAGTGGACAGTGGACTGTGAGAGCTGACAACTGAAAACTGCCTACTGACCAACAGTGACGAGTGACGAAGTGACGGGTGACAGCAGGAACGCAATCCCGGGGCCCGCCCCTACTGACAACTAGCCACCAGCACTAACCACTCGCACTAACCACTAGCACCACCCACTTTCTCCACAATGTACGCCTCAACCATCGACCTCAACGTTCCCAGCGGCACCGAACCCTGAGAGAGCACCACGTCGTGGAATTCACGGATGTCGAAATCGGTTCCCAAGGCTTCCTCGGCCTCAGCTCGCAAGCGGCGAATCTCCAACTCACCCAGTTTGTACGACAGGGCCTGAGCCGGCCAGGAAATGTAGCGATCGGTCTCGGTTTCGACCTCGTGAAGAGAAAGTGCTGTGTTGCTGGCGAGAAAGTCCTTGACTCGATCGCGCGTCCAGCCGAAGGCGTGAACTCCGGTGTCCACCACCAGGCGGCAGGCGCGCCACATCTCGTAGGTCAGGCGGCCAAAGTTGCTGTAGGGGTCGGTATAAAAGCCCGCCTCCAGTCCAAGCCGCTCGGAATAGAGACCCCAGCCCTCGCCGAAAGCGGAGATGTATTCGTACTTGCGGAACGGCGGAACGTCCTCAATCTCGGACGCCAGCGAGATCTGCAAATGGTGGCCGGGGACGGCTTCATGGAGAGTCAGGGCCTCGAGGTTGTAGAGCGAGCGCGTGTCGAGAGCGTAGGTGTTGACCCAGTAGTAGCCCGGCCGGGTGCTGCCTTCCGGGGCGCTGATGTAGCGGCCGGCGGTGTACTTCGGGGCGATGTGCTCGGGAACCGGCTCGATCCCGTAGGGCAAGCGGGGCAGTTTGCCGAACAAGGCCGGCAACTGACCGTCCATCTTCTTGGATAGATATGCGGCCTGCTTGAGCAACTCTTCCGCGGACTCGGCGTAGAAACGCGGATCGGTGCGCAGAAACTCCAGAAACTCGTCGAAGGTGCCCTCGAATCCGACTTCGTCGATGACCTCGTTCATTTCGCCGCGGATGCGGGCGACCTCGTCGAGCCCGATCTGGTGGATCTCTTCGGCGCTGAGATCGAGAGTGGTGTAGTAGCGGATGCGCTGTTGATAGTAGGCGGCGCCGTCGGGGAGGTTGCTGGCCCCCCCGGTCGCCCGCGTACCGGGTAGGTACTCGTCGGCAAAGAAGGTCGCAAGTCCGCCGTATGCCGGCGCCACCGCGTCGGCGATCACCGCTCGGCCTTGGGCTTTCAAGGCGTCGCGATCGCTTTGCGGCACCCCCACGGGAAAGGACTTGAAGGGCGCAAAGAAGACACTCTCCTCGGGGTCGTCGACGGCGTGGGCGCTGGCGGATTCGGCGATGCCGTGCAGCACTTCCGCCGGCTGGGTCATGCCGCGCGCCAATCCCGCACGCATGTTGGCGATGTGCTGATCGAAGTAGCCGGGAATCGCCGCCAGGCGCGCCAGATAGTTTTCGTAGTCGGCGGTGTTGTTGAGAGGTACCCGGTTGGGAAGACTGGCGATGCCGGAGTGGAAACCTGAATCTGCGTTGAAGGGGATCTCGAACCCACCGAAATGCACCGTGGCGATTTCGTCTTCTACCTGGCGACGAAAAACATCGTAATTGGTGCGGTCGTCGGCGCTCAGTTGATCGCGGTTGACTCGATCCAGTTCGGCGAGGATCGCTTTCCAAAACTCCGCGCGGCGCAGATGCGCCGGCCGCGAGACATCCGCCAAGCGGTCATTGAAAGAATGCTCGCCGACGGAAGTGGCAAGGAGTGGGCTCTCCTGCAGGCGGAAGGCCCAGCCGCGCTGCAAGATGTCGTCGAGTGGGGCTTCATCTCCTCTGCCGGCGGCAGAGAATGCGATCGTCAAGACAACCGCGCAGAATAAAATCTTGGTTCTCATGGCGCTCCTAGAGTCTCGTAGACCGATCTTGGTGTCGAACGGTCTAGGTTGATTGTTTAACATACGCCCATGCCGCCGAACCGAACTGAAATCCGTGTCAAACGCCTGGGGGAGACGCTCCACAAGGTGATTCCGCTGCTCGACAGTGCCGGCGAGATCGTTCAGTACGCGGTGAAACCGCTAATGGTCGAACTCAAGCTGCGCGATCTGGTACAGATCGTTGTGGGAGCGTCCATTCTGGCGGTTCCGGTCGCGTTCACCGAAGAAGTGTGGAACCTGGGTGAGCGGCTTCCGAACCGCAATATCGGCGGCTTGATGTTGCTGTCGATCGTCTTTGTGGGTTTGTTTGTCTACTTCAACTTCTATCGCGGGTTCCTGCGCCGCTACGCTTTCGAGTTCGTGAAGCGGGTTGCCGCTATCTATCTTCTGTCTCTGCTTTGCGTCGGCGCGATCCTGTACCTGGTGCAGCAACTCCCCTTGGCCGACCCCGGCGTGGCGCTCAAACGGGCGATTATCGTCGCTTTTCCTGCCTCGATGAGTGCGGCGGTCAGCGACATGTTGAAATAAGAGACAAGCGCCGAGCCATGGAGCGCGTATAGTTCGCGTTCGAGCCTTCGGGCTAATTGGAATGGAGAAGGCGGCCGCGGCAGCCAGTTCGAAAGTAAGCAAGCGATCAAAGTTCGAAAGAGGATCAACACATGAGGTGTAAGAGTTTATTAGCTGGCGTTTTGGGTTTGATGGCGGTCATCGCTTCCTCGGGTAATGCCGCAGCCCAGGAATTTGTCATGGACACCTCCCACGCCCACGTCGGATTCGGTGTCAAACACTTCACCGTTTCCACCGTGCGGGGCGTTTTCAACGACTACCAAGCGACCGTCGACTACGATGCCGAAGATCCAGCCGAATCCAGCGTTGAAGTCACCATTCAGGCGGCGAGCATCGATACCCGCCACCAGCGGCGTGACGACCACCTGCGCAGCGAGGATTTCTTGGACGCTGAAAATCACCCCGAGATCACTTTTTCCAGCACGTCGGTCGCCGAGACCGACGGTGGCTTCGATGTCACCGGCGATCTCACCATCCGCGGCGTCACCAAGGAGGTCGTCCTGCCGGTTGAGGTGCTGGGCCCGATCACCGACCCGTTGGGTCTGCAACGCATGGGCGTCAGCGGCGAGCTGACCATCGACCGCAAGGAATTCGGCGTGGCCTGGAACCGCACCATGGAAACCGGCGGGCTGTTCGTCGGGGAAGAGGTGACGATCTCGATCGAGGGCGAGTTCACCTTCGATCCCAGCGGAGGTAGTGAATAGTGCTAGTGCTAGTGCTAGTGGCTGGTGGTGTGTGAGGAGTGACTAGCGACGTGTGACAGCGGAAACGTCATCCCCGCGGGCGCGGCCGGGAGTGGGCCGGGGATCCCGGTCCCCCAGCCCGAACCCCCGCCGGGATGACATCAATCGATCTCCACCGCGTGACCACTCACCACAATCCCACCCTCCGCCGGGATATCCACAAATAGACGACTGGGGCGGCCCATCGCTTCGCCTTGGCGGATGAGGATCGAAGCTGGTGCCGAGATAAGTCCAGCATCCCGCAGGTAACCGCCCAGCGCCGCCGCCGCGGCACCGGTGGCGGGGTCTTCGACCACCCCACCCACTGGGAATGGATCGCGGGCATGAAAAGTCTCGTCGTCTTGGCGCCAAACCAGTTGCACGGTGGTGAGGCCGTCGGCGAGCATGAGTTCTTTGAGTGCCTCGAAGTCGTAGTCGAGATCGTCGAGGCGTTCGCGTGTAGCGGCGGCGAGGACCAAGTGCCAGGCGCCGGCATAAGCACGGGTGGGTGAGATCGCCGAGTCCAGTTCCTCGAGTTGCCAATCCAGCGCGGACAATGCGCCGCTCAAGAGCTGCTGCGAGACCGACTCATGCCGCGGTACAACCGAAGTGAGCGCCGCCGTTAGCCGTCCGTCTTGGCTTTCCACCGCCAGAGGCACAGCGCCGACCGCAGTACTCAGCTCGTAGCGGCCGACGCCGGCGGTGGCGCCGAGGAGCACCCCTGTGGCGATGGTGGCATGGCCGCAAAAAGAAACCTCAGCCTCTGGGCTGTAGTAACGGACGGTCCTCTGGTTCCCTTCAGCGGGGGCGACGAAGGCGGTCTCCGAGAACCCGATCTCGGCGGCGATGCGCTGCATCTCTTGCGGTTCGGGCAGGGCGTCGCCGATCCAGACACCGGCGGGATTGCCGCCGTTAGGGTCGGTGGTGAAGGCGCTGAGTTTTTTGAGTGTTGGCATGGTGGAGTGACCTCGGTGCGTGACGGTATTTGCGGAACAAGGGGAAGGCGTAGGTGTATTCCGTGGCGGGGTAGTGGTTAGTGCTAGTGGGCTAGTGGCTAGTAGCTAGTGGGCTAGTGGCTAGTAGCTAGTGGTGAGTGGCTAGTGACGAGTGGCAAGTGACAGGTTGCTACGTCATCCCTGGGGCGGGCGGTCGGTGGCCGGGGATCCCGGCCGCCCAGTTCAAACCCCCGTCGAGATGACAACAGCACTCTGTCATCCCGAGCGAGTGCGTAGCACGAGTCGAGGGATCTGGGGGCGGCCTCCTGGTGAGGTGGACCCCCGCCCAGGTCTTTCGACTTCCCTTCGCCTTCGCTCAGGGTCGCTCAGGACGACAAAGGAAAATTTCGCCCGTCACCCGTCACTCCGGCACCAGCACTACCCACTATCCACTAACCGCAGATGCTGATACAACTCCCCATCCTCAAACCCCAACTTACGGTAGTACTCCCGGGTGCCGACCGCCGAGATGACCGCCAGGTCGTCGAAGCCGGCTCGGCGGGCGATGTCGGCGGCGCGTTCGGTGAGGGCGGTGCCGAGACCTCGGTGTTGGGCTTTGGATCCAGGGTTCGACTGCCAATCCACGACCTGACCGTAGACGTGAACCTCCCGGATCATGGCGCTGGTCTCGATCTCGTCGATTGCCACCGGATCGTCGGGCAGGCTGAGCCGTAAGAAGCCGGCGATGCGGTCATCCTCGGTGACGTACTCGAGAAAGTGCTGCGGCCCGACCGATGACGCGTAGGAAGTTTCCCGCAGGCGTAGCGCGGCGCGCTCGACCGGGACGCCGCGGGTTTCCCGGCTGCGGATTTCAACACTCCGTTTCCCGGCTTCCGCCAGCTTCGCCTCGGCCACCTCGCGCAAATTGGTCGTTCGGTTGCCATCAACGATGTCGGTGCCAGGGATGTCGCGGATGACGCGGGTCAGACGGCAATACCGCGGCGTGGCCTCCATGCACGCGGTGAGAACCTGCAGCAGTTCTCGTTCCGCATAGGGTCGCCAGCGCCCATCCCGGTAGTACTGCATCAACTCCGCGCTCTCGATTAGGCTGCAGGGATAGATCTTGAGTTCATCGGGGCGAAAATCCAGCTCTTCGAATATGCGCCGGTAGTCGGCGATGTCGGCGTCGGGTGTCGACCCGTGGAGATTGGGCATCCAGTGCGCGTGGATCTTGAAGCCGGCGCCGCGCAGCCGCCGCACCGCGCGCCGCGTCGCGGCGACGTCATGGCCACGTTGGTTGGCCGCGAGCACCGTGTCGTCGAGACTCTGAAAGCCGATTTGAACCTTGGTGGTTCCCAGCCGCCGCAGTCGCACGACTTCCTCATCGTCGAGGTGGTCGGGTCGGGTTTCCAGCACCAAACCGACGCAGCGGCAGTCGGCCGATTCGTTGGTTTTTTGGAGAGCTTGCAGAGCAAGCCAAGACGCTGACTCGGCGCGCTCGTTCCAGCCCATTCGCCGCAGCGCTTGGTTGTAGGTGCCCTGCCTTAAGTCGTCGCCGTCGACAGTTTCGGTGGTCTGTGAGTAGTCGACCTTGGGTAAGTCCGGCAACCAAGGGCGCGGCCCGGAGAAGTCGTTGAGCGCCTCGACGCAACGCGCCACAAACCAAATCTGATAGTCCTCGGGATAATAGGACCAGGTGCCGCCCAACACGATCAATTCGACCTTGTTGACCGAATGACCGTTGTTGTAAAGCGCCTGCAGGCGTGACGCAGTCTGCCGGTAAGGATCGAAGCGGTGCTCGGCGGCGCGTTGGGCGCCGGGCTCATCCGATAGATAACTCTTGGGCATGCGCACGTCGCTGGGGCAAAAGATGCACTTGCCGGGGCACGGGTAGGGTGGAGTCAAAACCGTCACCGGAGCGACCCCGGACAACGTCCGCACCGGTTTCAGGCGTACTTTGTCCAAGAATCGAGCTTCATCCCACGGGCCGCCGCGGCGCCGGTTGAGATAGCGAAATCCCTGAATGATCTCTGATTTAGAGAAGAAGCCGCCCGCTGGCTTGGGATGGGCGCGCAACAGCCGAGCCCAGGCGGCGTTGTCGAACGAAGGCGTTTCGACCACCGCATCGACGATGGCGCTGAGTGCTTCGTGGTGCTGCTCGGGGTTGAAGGCGTAGGGCGCCATGGGTGGATTATGTCGTTCCGGTCCCCAGTCCGCCCGCCAGGGAGAGTGACGGGCGAGTGCGCCCGGTCGCCCGTTGGGCACGCATCCGCGCGGCGCAGGAAGACATGAGTGTTTCGCGTCTTCTTAGGTTGATGCTGGAAGGACAGATGGAGCAAGAGAGCGCCTATCAGTCTGCAATGGAGAGGTACCTGCAGCGGCCTGGGGTGATTCTCAAAGGAACTGGGGTGATTCTCAAAGGAACTGGGGTGATTCTCAAAGGAAAGGGAGACACCTATCCCAAGCAAGACGAGCTCCACGAGCGCTGAGCCCGCCCGCGTTTTCGTCGATACCAACGTCCTTGTCTACGCCCGAGACCGGTCGGAGAGGGAGAAGCATCGACGAGCTCAAGAATGGATGCGGTTTCTGTGGACTAGCCGTAGAGGGTGCCTGAGCTTCCAGGTCTTGCAAGAGTACTTCGTCACGGTGACCCAGGAGCTGCGTCCGGGGCTGACTCGTGAGCAGGCACAAGTCGAAGTAGAAGACCTGATGCAGTGGCAGCCGGTCAGCGCGGACCCGGGGCTGCTGCGTCTCGGTTGGTCGCTGCAAGACGAATTTGCACTGTCGTTTTGGGACGCTCTGATCGTGGCTGCCGCTCAGGTCGCGGGTTGCGGCTGGTTACTCACGGAAGACCTTCAAGATAGTCAGACTCTTGGTTCTTTGGAGGTTGTTAACCCGTTCGCGCGTTCCCCACACGATCTGCAGTGAGTTTTCTTCGGGCGGGCGTATGCCCGCGCCACATTGGTATCGCGCCGAAGGAGCCGTTTATCCCCTCCCCTCGGGGCGGGGATCGGGTAACGTCGCCAGGTGGACGACCCCACTCGCGCTCGATTGTCTGACGTCAACCGCCGCTTCTACGACCGCCACGGCCTCGACTTCGCCTCCCGCCGCCCGCGGCCCTGGCCCGGCTGGACTCATTTGCTCCCATATCTGCGCGAACGGGGTTTGTCCGAGGCTCCGCGAGTGTTGGACGTCGGCTGCGGCCACGGACGATTTCTCCGACACTTGCACGCAGAAGCGCTCAGGCCTCGATACGTTGGTGTTGATTTCAGTCTGCCCCTTTTGGTCGAAGCGCGGCGCGGACTACCGAACGGATCTCGCGAATTGCAGTTGGTTGGTGCCGATGTCAACGTCGCGCTTCCTTTGGCGGAGTCCTTTGACTTGGTGGTCGCTTTCGGATTGCTGCACCACATACCGGGTCGCGAAAGGCGGCTCGCGTTCATTCGACACTTGCAGTCATTGGTTGTACCAGGGGGATGGATCGTATTGACGTTTTGGTTTGCGGATGAAAAGCGACGGAGTCGGGCGTTCGAGATCGAGTCGCAGTCGGCCGGGGGAGGCGAAGCAGGCGATGTCCTTCTCCCCTGGGGAAATGAGGCCACCGCAACCGAGGACGCCATGCGCTACTGCCATTTTTTCTCCGATGGCGAGTTGGACCAGATCGAACGGGAGATGGGTTGGGGGGCCGCTTTTCGGTTTCGAGATGACGGTCGTGAGAATCGGGAAAATGAATATCTGGTCGTTTCCGCCCCTTCAACCAGGGAAAATTTCCCTCCCTTACTTCCACGGGCAACATCACGTCGAGCCACCTGAAACGGCCTAAGTTTCTTGATAAGAGCATTTAGTTTTTTGGCCTGAGCTTTGCTCCAGGGTTCGTTGACGAACGCGCCGTCTGGACCGTGCCGAAGTGTTTGTGTAAGATCCGGCGGCGTGACGTACGTCACAGAGTTGGGGCGACAGTTGTCCTGTACTTGTTTTTGATTCGGATTAGTTTGATTCGGATTAGTTCTCTAGGGGTTGAGTAAATTGCAGCACGGTAGCTGTAGCGGGGAATCGCGAACATGAGTGTGATATTTGGTGTTTCGGGCGGAGTCTTTCGCCAGTGGGGCAGATTGACGGACATCGTGAATGTGCTTTCGATGGCACTGTTTGCGATGGTGATTAACCTGATCGCGATTACGCCGACAGCGGTGTGGGCCAATCCGGATCCCAACGTTGCGACCGATACCAGTCCATGCGTGGGGGCCACTTGCGGCCAAGACCTGGCAGTGACCGACAATCCGGATCTTGTCGAGGCCTGCGCCATAGACATGATCGTGGTCGTCGACGAGACGGGGTCGATCGGCTTGACAGGGATGCCCTTAGTAGAAGCTGGCGTTCAAGGGTTGTACGACGCCCTCAGCGCCGCAGTGGGCGAGAGTTCGATGGCGTTGATGATGTTCGGCGCGTGGGTCGACGCCGGCGAGGCCACCGCGAGCTACAGCAACTTCTTCGAGGCAAACGGCGCCGGCAATCAACCGATAATCGATGATTTTATCGCTGCCTACGACCCTCGCGATCACGTCGGCGACTATCGCGTTGCTACCAACTGGGATGATGCCCTCTACGAGACCTACCATACGATGCTTCCGCGCGAGAGCCAGTTGGCTGACGGCAAGGTGGAGCTGGTGGTGTTTGTTTCCGATGGTGCCCCCAACGCGAGCCATCATCACGAGCCTTATCAAAATCCCGGCTTCTACCAGCAAGTCTGGACTTCCCACGAGCCGATTCCTAATGTTCTTGACGACGAAATGCGGGATCACAACATTGAAGAGGCCAACCTGATCAAGGCCACCAGCACCAAGTTAATAGGTTATGCCCTCAGTACCAGCGGGACCTGGAGGACGGCCGAGTTCGAGTTGATCGCGGGACCCGAGTATTACGACCCAGCCAACCCGAGTATCGAGACCGCCGACATCGTGGCGGGGTCGTTTGAGAACTTCGAGGCCGATCTCACGGCAATTGTTCAAGAGGCCTGCGCCGACAATGCTGGCGTGACCCTGGTCAAGCAGGTCATCAACGACAACGGCGGAACCGCTGGCGTCGACGCCTTTGGGATCACTTCTTCGGAACCCGATGCTCCGATTTGGACATCCACGGTATCCGGCTCCACGACGACCTATACCTCCCAACAGTTCGCCCCTGTCGTTGAGGACGAAAACGGCAACCCGATTCCGTTCACCATGAGCGAGATCGATGTTGCCGGTTATGCGGAAGGCACCTGGTCCTGCGTCTACGACAGCGGTACGAACGCAGGCCTAGCGGTCCCCATGCAGGGAACTTCCTTTGACGCTGGATCGGTTCAGTTGAATCCGGGCGACGAAGTGACCTGCACCATCGTCAATGACGATATACCCAGCTCGATCGGCGACTCGATCTGGTTGGATGAGGACGGCGATGGCATTCAGGATGCTGGTGAAGACGGCATTGCCAATGTCACGGTATACCTCTGTGAGGCCGGTGTTTCGCCTTGCGATGCGACGACCGCGATCGCGACCACGACGTCGGATGCCAATGGCGACTACATCTTTGACGATGTGCCTCCTGGCGACTACACGGTGGCGGTCGACACCAGCACCCTGCCGACGGGTCTCACCAACCAGACCGGCGATCCGGATTCGACCTTGGACAGCCAGTCCACGATCACTCTCAATGCCGGCGAGGACATCGACATTGTCGACTTTGGCTACAACTACTCAACTACCGATGAGACCGACACCAACACCGGCACCGGCGCGATCGGCGACCGGATCTGGAACGACGCCGACGGCGACGGCATCCAGGACGAAGGTGAGTTGGGCATTGAAGGGGTCACGGTCTTGCTGGCCGAGGTGGAGACCGTCATCGACGGTGCGATCGACCTCAACGGCGACGGCGTCATCGACGCCAGCGACAGCGGCACGGTGCTCGACGACAACGGTGACCCGCTCGACATCATCAACGGTCAAATCGACCTCGATGGCGACGGTTCGATTACGGCGGCCGATGACGGCACGCTCAATGGGGTGACGGTGATCGACGGCCAGTTGGATGTCAACGGTGACGGAGTCATCGACGGCAGCGACGACGGTACGGCTGAGATTCCGATTGCGACGACTACCACGGATAGCACCGGCAACTACGCTTTTGACGACCTCGATCCAGGGGTGTACACCTTGACGGTGACGGACGACAACAACGTGCTGACCGGGTACACCCAGACCGGTGACCCCGATCACTTCGGTTCGACCGACACCAGTGCGGCGGCCAACGACGGCACCACAACTTCACCGATCGTTTTGGCTCCTGGTGATGTGGTTGTCAACACCGACTTCGGCTACCAGAACACCAGTTTGGCGGATGTTTCCGGAACGGTGTACCTGGATGCCGACGGCGACGGTACCAACGACATCGGTACCGGTTCCGACGCTGGCGTTGAGGGGGTCACGGTCAACTTGGTCGAGACCTACGACATCATCGACGGCCAAATCGACGTCAACGGCGACGGCGTTATCGACGGCAACGACGACGGGACGGTCGATGGCATCAACGTCATCGACGGCCAGCTTGATGTCAACGGCGACGGCGTTATCGACGGCAATGATGACGGCAGCGTCGGTGGGGTGACGGTGATCGACGGTGAAGTCGACATCAATGGCGACGGCGTCATCGATGCGACGGACGACGGCACGCTGGGGATCATTGTTGCCACGACTACAACTGATGAAAACGGCGACTACACCTTCACCGATGTACCTGCGGGTGACTACAACGTGGTGGTGGGCGACACCGCCAATGTCCTCGAGGGATTGAGCCAAAGCGGCGATCCCGATGCGGTTCTCGATGACCAGACTTCGGTCACGGTCGGGGGCACGGATGTCACCGATTTGGACTTCGGCTATACGCCGCCGGGCCAGAACAGCGATACCGGTTTGATCGGCGACAACATCTATCTCGACGCTGACGGGGATGGTACGCAGGACGCGGACGAGGCCGGGCTTGAGGGGGTCACCGTGAATCTCTACGATGACCTGGACGGTGACGGCGTTTTGGACCCTGGTGAGCCGATCATCGCGACTGCGACGACGAACGAAAACGGCAGCTACTATTTTGGTGGTCTCGATCCGAATGCTCACTACATTGTGGAGATCGAGACGTCGACGCTTCCCAACGGCGGGACGGGTCTGACCAACACCGACGATCCGGACGGCGGCGGGGATTCGACTTCTGCTGTGGATCTGGGGGCTTCGGGCGGCATCGATCTCGATCAGGACTTCGGCTACGTCGCCTCGACGCCCAACACCATCGGTGGCACGGTGTGGGAAGACACCGACGGCAACGGCACTCTGGACGAGACCGGCGCCGGCCTTGAGGGCGTGACGGTGGATCTCTACGAGGCCGCGGGCATCATTGACGGCGGAGTCGATGTCAACGGCGACGGGGTGGTGGACGGCAACGACGACGGCACCTTTGGTGGCATCGCGGTGATCGACGGCGCCTTCGACGTCAACGGCGACGGCGTGATCGACGCCAACGACGACGGCTCGATCAACGGCTACGACATCATCGACGGGCAAGTTGACTACAACGGCGACGGTGCGATCGACGGCAGCGACGACGGCACCCTATTGGGTGATCTGGTTGGCACGACGACCACCGACGCCAACGGGGACTACTCATTTGAAGGTCTGCCGGACGGCACCTACGCCATCGATGTCACCGATGAGAACAACGTACTGGGTGGTATGTGGCACTCGGACGGCCCCAATGATGGCGCCGACAACAACAGTCAGGACGATCCGTACCTGATCAACGTTTCAGGCGGTACGACGGACTCGACCGGCGACTTCGGCTACTACGTGGATCCGGGCTCGGTCGGGGACACAGTTTTCTACGACTACGACGGTGACGGCGTTCAAGATACGGGCGAGCCGGGAATTTCCGGGGTCACCGTTGAGATGACGATCTCTTATCCGGATGGTTCAACGGTCACGCTTGTGACGGTTACAGATGCAAACGGGGTTTATAGCTTCGACAATCTACTGGCTGACGAGGACTACAACGGCAACACCGGAGATGGTTCGACTGAGCCGACCTACACCGTCTCGGTTGACATGACCCAGGACGCCCTTATCGGCTACGCCTCGACCGAAGATGGTTCTGGGGCGACTGCTGACAGCAGCGAGACTCAAGGATCGGGAGTCGACGGCGATGCCGACATGGTGTCCGGGACTTCGGCCTACCCCGAGCAGGGAACGACCGACGACACCAACGACTTCGGCGTTCAATCCGTGGTGCAGCTTGGCGACTTCGTGTGGGAGGACGTGGACGGTGACGGTATCCAGGATGCCGGCGAGCCTGGGATCGCGGGCGTAGTCGTAACGCTCACGGGCACGGACCTTTTTGGCAACGCTGTGAGTCTGACGACGACGACTTCGGACGGTACGACTGATGTGGACGGTGACGGGACGATCGATCCTGCCGGTTCGTACATCTTCAACAATGTGCCGTTCAGCACGACGCCTTACACGATCACCTTTGACACTTCCGGTCTGGCCGACACTTGGGAGGCGACAGTGGTCGACAACGAAACCGGCCCGGATGGTGACGGAGACGGTTCGGTGTTTGACCCTGAGGGTGGTGGTGGTGACAACGATGCTTCTCGCTCCGGCTCTGGAGAGACCGATGTCGACGTGCTGCTGACTCAGGGAGTTTCCGACTTTTCGATCGACGCCGGTTTCTACCGTCCAACGTCGATTGCCGGTGAGTTGTTTGCCGACGATCCGGTCAACGGAACGCAGGACGCGGGCGACGGCACGGTTGATGGAGTGGCGACGCTGTATCGCTGGGATGACACCAACAATGACGGCACGGTTGATCCTGACGAACTGACCTTTGTGGATCAGCAGACGACGGTCGGAGGTGCCTACTTGTTTACCTTGGTGGACGGTGAGCAACCGCTGCCTCCCGGCAACTACATCGTGGGCATCGATCCGACTTCGGGTTCCTATGACACGGCGACGGCAACGGCTCAGGATGTGGGTGATCCGGACCCCACGGACACCAGCCAGGACATCGCCAATGACAGCGATGTCTACGTTGATGATGCAGCGATCGACGGCGAGGCGGATGGCGAATTCTTGACCAACGTGTTCGTGCTCGAGAGTGGGGATCAAGTGACGGATGTGGATGCCGGCTTCACGATTACTCCCAACCCGGCGACGGTGGTGGGTGTGCGTGCCCAGGGCGGCAAGGTGAGCTTCCGCACGGCTTCAGAGGCTGCAGTGATGGCCTATGACGTCTACCGCTGGGACAGCTCAACCAAGGAATACAGTTTGGTCAACAGCGAGCTGGTGATGGCTGATCCTGGCGCTGGCGCGGGTACGACTTACGAGATTCTCGATCCTGCCGGCAAGCCAGGGGATCGCTACGTGGTGGTTGAGATCGGAGTTCTGGGTCAAGAGATCGTGCACGGCCCGTTCACGGCAAGCGGTGAGGCTTGGGATGCTTCGCCGGCGGAGCGCTACCAGGCGCGCCAGGCTGCCCGCAAGTCAACTGGCTCCAAGTTAACTGACTCCAAGTCAACTGGCTCCAAGTCAGCTGGCTCGGTCCGAGCGGCTGCGGGCCCGAGTGCTCGCGGTGCGGTTTCCTCGGCGGCTCCGAGCCGCAACGGCCGTCCCCGCGGTCGAGGTGCTAGCACCTCTTGGGCCAAGGGTACGGTGACCGAGGATGGGGTGGTGTATGTCTCCGCGCAAGAACTTGCTACGGCCTGGGGTATCAGTGAGAGCGACACCCAAAAGTCGATCCGCGACAATGCGGTGATGGTAACTAACCGCGGCAACGCCATCGGTTGGTGGGCGCCGAAGGGTGGAGCAGGCCTCTACTTCGAGGGCGAGGCGATTGACCTTGCCACGACCGATGAGAACGTCTACTGGATCGGCCGCGGTGAAGGGAAGCTTGCCGGCTCGCTCAAGAGCGGCGCCGCTCCCGCGCCTTTTTACGGCGGTCTCTACAGTGAGACCTCCGAGGCCGAGGAGCAGGTGTACGGGATGCTGTGGCTCGAGGACGACCCCAATGCGGACTACTGGCGCTGGTCGATCTCCTGGAGCGGCGCGGCGACCCAGAGCTTTGCCATCGCGGCCAATGATCCGGCTTCGGGTACGGCCTCTCTGGAGGTGCGCCTCCAGGGTGCGACGTTTACTCCGAGCGGCGGTCATCGGATGGGTGTCAAGGTGAACGGCACGCAGGTGGGTACAGCTTCGTGGTTGGACCGCGAGATGTTTGTGGGCAGCTTCACTTTCGACTCCTCCTTGCTGAGCAACGCCAACACCATTGAGTTGGTGTTTGAGGGCAGCTCGGGCTCGGTGGTGTACGTGGACGGCTTTACGCTCAGTTATCCGCGGGCGCTGCGGGCGATCGGCGATCGCTTGCGCTTCACGGCTCTTGCCGACGGCGTGGCGACGGTGGAGGGCTTCAGTGCGGGTGCTGTGGAGGCCTTTGCTTCCGACGGTGGCGACCTGGTCCACTTGGGCAAGACGAGGATCACCGAAGAAGCTGACGGCAGCTTCTCGGTGACGGTGCCGACGGTGGCTGGGGCGACCTACGATCTGTCTACGGTTTCGTCAGCGAAGCGTTTGTCCGACCTGCGTACCGACGCGCCTTCCAAGATCAAGACCTCGGACGGTGCTGAGTACGTGGTGGTGGCGACGCCGGAGACGCGCTCTGCGGCCGAGGCTCTGGCCAACCTGCGCTCTTCGAAGTACTCGACCATGGTGGTGGACCTGGAAGAGGTTTATGACGAGTTTGCCTTCGGTCTCTCGGATGTCGAGAGTCTGGCTTCTCTGGCCGAGCACGGCTACAGCGGCTGGAGCGAGAAGCTCAAGTACGTGGTGCTGATGGGCACGGGTTCTCACGATCCGAAGAACTACACGGGTCGCACCGACCACCTCATTCCGGCGCGCTTCGTGCCGACGCCGAATGGCCTTGCGGCCTCGGACATCGGCCTGGGTGATGTCACCGGCAACGGATCGCCCGAGGTGATCTTCAGCCGCATCCCGGCTGAGACGGGGCTTGAAGCTCAGAGTTACGTTGACAAGCTGATCGCCTATGAGAACGGCGGTGGTGCTTGGGAATCGAGCGCCATCTTCCTTTCGGACAACGCCGACCAGGCCGGTATCTACCCGATGGACACCGACGTCTTGGTGGATCAGCTATCCGGGATCAAGACGACCTCGCACATCTCCTTGGGCGATCTGGACACGGCCACGGCTCGCAGCCAGATCAGCACCGAGTGGTATGTGGGTGCGTCTTGGGTGAACTTCCAGGGTCACGGCGGGATCGACCGCTTTGCCTCGGAGGGCATGGTGATGTCGACCGATGTACCTGGCTTTGGCAACGGAGACCGTCTGCCGATCGTGGCTTCGCTGACCTGCGTGGTTGGGAACTTCTCGTGGCCGTCGTTGACGACCTTGGGTGAGCAATTGGTGATGGAGCCGACGGGTGGAGCAATTGGGCTGTGGTCTCCCTCGGGCCTTTCCTACAGCCATCCGGCGCATGTGATGAACCAGAAGCTGCTGAACGCGGCATTTGGCCACGGTCCGGTGGAACTGGGTGAAGCCGTGAAGACCACCTTGGATCAGTCCAATGGTGAGGTCTTCGACTTCATGCTCAAGATCTACAACTTGCTAGGTGACCCGGCGGTGGAGGTGCGCTAGGGCACCTTCTCAAGCTAGCTAGCCAGAGCTAGAGGCTTTCTTTCAAATGGGCCGCTCCTTTTTGGAGCGGCCTATTTCTTGTGTGCCCGTTCCCCAACCCCTCCGTACTGCATGGCTACAACAGTTGACATTATCGCCAGACGGTGACAATTTGCGCACTTGTTGGCCGCCTGTTCGGCCAACATGATCCACGGGCGATCCCGTGATCGCCCCACCCTAGTAAGTGTTTGGGGGACGCTTACTGCCGAACAAAGGACTTGACGGTAGTGACTGGCGTGAGTCATTAGACCACTCCGCAGTCATCTTCAGTCGGGTGGCACTCGCCGGGGAGTTCATGAAAGAACCAGCCAAGGCCCTAAAAGGGTCTCTTTTGCATGGACGACATTGCCGATCCACTTTTCGGCGATTCGCGTTGGTCGTTGGCGTCTTGGCTTTGGCAGCCGGCCCATCGGCGGCCGATCCATTCAACTACACCGACAGCACCGCCAGCGGCCCGGCAGGGACGGTGACGGCGACCATCAACGTTACCGATGACTTTACCGTCAACGACCTCAACGCGGTCGTCAGTCTGACGACGATCAACCGTGGCGGGATCGACGTATCGTTGCAGTCTCCGATCGGCACTTCAGTTTTGCTTCACGTGGGCAACCAACTTGCGGCTCTGGGCGAGAACCTGTTCGCGCGTCTCGATGACGAAGCGGTGACGACGCTCGAATCGGATACCACCAACCATACAGCTCCAGCAACCGGACGCGATCGCATTCCCGAAAACGCTTTGTCAGCGTTTGACGGCGAGCAAGCAATGGGGATTTGGACCCTGACCATGACCTGGACGGCGGGGCCGTCGGGCACCCAACCTTCCTACCAGTCGTTGACTCTCGAGTTTGATGGCACGCCGCCGTCGACTAGCGAGCTACAGATCGTCAAGTCAACGCCGACCAATGCAGATGGAGACGGCGACGGGCGTGTCTCCGAGGGCGATGTATTGACCTACACGGTTACGGCCACCGCTGGATTTAGTGGGTCTCCAACCAACGTGGCGTTATCGGGGACGGCGAGCCAGTGGACGACTCTCAGTAACGGCAACAACCTCGTGGCCGCCAATGCCATCGATGGTGATACGACAGGCGCGAACACCTTTGAAGGCATGGCCCATACTGCCGGTACAGAGGTCAACGATTGGTGGCAGGTCGACTTGGGCTCACTGCAGTTCATCGACTCCATCGCCATCTTCAACCGCGATGACTGCTGCTCGGATCGCCTTGGCAATGTCTACGTGCTGGTCTCCGACGATCCGTTTCCGACGGCGGGCGGCGGGGCGATCAACCTGTCCGACGCCCGCGCCACCGCGGAGTTCGAATTCCAGCTTCCTTCGACGACCACAGGTCAAGACTTCAATGTTCCGGTCGGCGGAGTCACGGGTAGATATGTCCGTCTGCAAAAATCGGGGACTAACCCTGGAGGCGACGCGCTCAATATTGGGGAGGTGGAGGTGTATGCGGCCCCTGCGACAACTTTCACCAACGTTGTCGTCAGCGACACCGGCCTTCCACTGACTCCCAGTAGTGAAACCTGTGCTTCGGTGAATACGGGCGAAAGCTGTGTGCTGACAGGAACCTACACGGTGACGGCGGCCGATGTGACTGCCGGCTCGATCTCCAACACCGCGAGCGTGGACAGCGACCAGACTTCGCCAGTCAACTCCAACACCGTGGTCGTTAATGTTCCGCCTTCACAGGGACCGCCACCGGTCACGACCTATTACATGCCTCTACCCGAGGACGAGCTGCTGGCAGCGTTGCAGTCGATCTATCCCAACGCGACGACCGGCGGAGAGAGCTGCCCGAGCGTGTCCGCGCCGGTCGACCCGACCAGTTCCTATACCTCGATTGCGGTGTTGCGCGATAACACCATCATCTATTACGACCACTGGGAGGACGGTTTCGAGGACGAGATCAATGCTCCGTTGCAGGCAACGACGGAGGTGTGGGGTGACGGAGACGCTTCCAACGGCGCGCCCCCAGGATGTGCTGCTGACGCCTGCGACGTGCTCGATCAGGGCAGCGTCATCCTGCTTGAGAATCAGGTGACTTCTACCACCCTCGAGTCGGTCATCGACTTCGACGGGGGCGACAAGGTGGCGGCAACTGACACCATCTCGATGACCAAGGCCAATTGGGCAGACAGCACTACGACCTTGCTCGCCGGTGCGTTTGAGATGTACTCCACTGACAACTGGGGCACCGCCTATGAGGCCCCCATTGGAGAAGACGTTTTTAGCGAAACCAACGAACCCTTCCAGTACATCGGTATGACGGTTATGGCCCAGGAAGACGGTACGGTCGTGGATGTGGATTTGAACGCCGATGGTGTGGTTGACACCACGGTGATCTTGAATGAAGGCCAGACATATTTCGCCGACGGTGGAGTTTTGCTAGGAGCAACGGTGGAGTCCTCGGCCCCGGTGCAAGTTGGGCTCCTTGCGGGCGATATTTGTGACAACTACGAGTCGCGCTTCTACACCCTCTTCCCCGTGGAAGATTGGAGTAACAGCTACTACAACCCGACCAGTTCGGGCGGTGACGACACCACCTCGGTGACTCTGTACAACCCCTCGGCCAGCGGTATCACGGTGCTGGTTGAGCTGCAGGGCGGTGGCACGGCGACCGTGGTCGTGCCCGCCGGAAGTACGGCCAGTTATGTCATGCCGAACGGCAGCGGTGCCCATTTCTGCACCACTACCGACAACACGACGTGTGATCCCGCAGGGGAGGCTTTTTACGCGATTGCCTCGATCGACATCGACGCCAACACCAACGATACGACCAACACTGTCCCCAACAGCAGCGATGCCCACGATTGGGGTTTCACTCTTGTGCCGGAGACCCAGCTCACACAACAAGCTCTTGTAGGCCTCGGATTTGGCAACGATCCTCTGGTTACCAGCTCGGAAAACTCGAGCCCGGTGTGGGTCACCGCGGATTCGGTCGACGGCAGCGCTTTGGTCGACGGCAAGATCACTCTGTGCGTCGACTATGACAATGACGGCACGGATGCGACCAGCGGCACATCGACGATCCAAACGACCGTCAACAACGGCACAGATGGGGCCATCGATGGGACAACCACCTGTGGCGGCGGAGAGTTAGTGCGGACGTTTAACGTTGCCGGCATCTTCACTGTCTCTGAGGTCAACCTTGGATTTGAGGCCTCGCATGCTTATCGAGGGGATATCCAGGCGACGCTGACATCGCCGGACGGAACGACGGTAACCGTGATTGCGTCGAGCGGGACCGATTCCCTGGATAACTACGACATCTATCTGACCGGCAGTGGCGGAGCCCTCGACGATGGCGACAACGATACTGTTGAGAACGATTTCAACTACGAGCGCAGCGTTTTATGGGCCGACACTTCGTTCAACGGGGAGAGTTCCGCTGGTACTTGGACATTGGCAATTTGCGACGTTTTTCCCTCTGCTGACGATGGCACATTTCTCGGAGCCACCTTGGAGTTGGAGACGATTGTCGCCACTCCCAATATCGATCCCGTCACCGGGTTGGAGTACGACCTGCGCTTGGAGGTTGATCCCCTCGACAGCACCATCCTCTACGATCCCGACGGCGACCAGACTGGCATGGCCATTTGGGTCTGCGACGACGATGCCGCCGACCAGGATTCGACCGCGATTGCGGTTGCCTGGGGACAGGATCCCGATACCGCCACAGGCGGTAGCCCGGCCATCGACCTCGGCACCGCGATTCCCAATGTGGCCTCGATTGCGACGGTTAAGTCTGGGTCGGTGACCGACGATCCGAACGGGGACGGACAGCCCAATGTCGGCGAAACCATCACCTACCAGTTGGATCTCACCAACGTTGGATTTGTGCCCATCAACTCGCTTTCGGTAGAGGACTTTTTGCCCTCGTTCGTGAGCTACGTGCCCAATACGACGACGGTCGATCCCAACGATGGCTCTGGGCCTGCACCGTTGGCTGACGACGGAGTGGGAACGACAGTGTTTCCGCTTGATGAGGGAGGAGCGTTGATTCCGTTCGTCCTGAATGTTGGACAAACGGCGACCGTAACCTTCCAAGTGGTGGTGGATAGTCTACCCGCTCCACCCGACGAGATCTGCAACACGGCGACGGCGACCACCGGACCAGAGAGCGCCTCCGACGAGTTCTGCATGCCGCCGAGCACCAATACGTCGGTTATTGGCGACCTCGTTTGGGAAGACCTGGACGGTGATGGCATCCAGGATTCGGGCGAGCCGGGGATCTCTGGAGTCACGGTGTACCTGTGCGAGGAGACAGTGACGACGTGTGACGCCTCCAACGCTCTTTACACCACGGTGACTTCCGATGGCACCACCGATGTAGATGGAGATGGAATCATCGATCCTGCGGGTTCCTACGAGTTTGACGATCTGGTCGCTGGCGACTACCAGCTTGGTTTCGTCGCGCCCAGCGGCTATTTGCCGACCGTTCAAGATGCCGGCGGTGATGACAGCGTCGACAGCGACATCAATGTCTTCGGTCAGACCGGGACCATCACTCTCGCCCAGGGCGAGGTCAACGACACCGTAGACGCTGGACTGGTGCAGCCGGCGTCCGTTGGCGACTCCGTGTGGTCGGACGACGATGGCGACGGCATTCAGGATGGCGGAGAAGCGGGCATCGAAGGTGTGACCGTGACGCTGACCGGAGTCGATATTTTCGGCAATTCGGTGACCTTGGTGACGACGACCGCCGCTGACGGCTCCTATCTCTTCAACAACTTGGTGTCGGGCAACTACTCGGTGACGTTCACCGCTCCGGCTGGCTGGGATTTCACGACTCAGGACGCGGGCGGCGATGACACGCTCGACTCCGACGCTGATCCATCGACGGGTCAAACGACGACCTTCTTCCTCGGCTCGGGCGAGAGCAACACGACGCTAGACGCGGGCCTGGTTCCGGAGACCGGCTCGATCGGCGACTCGATCTGGTTGGATGAGGACGGCGATGGTATTCAGGATGCCGGTGAAGACGGCATTGCCAATGTCACGGTATACCTCTGTGAGGCCGGTGTTTCGCCTTGCGATGCGACAACCGCGATCGCGACCACGACGTCGGATGCCAATGGCGACTACATCTTTGACGATGTGCCTCCTGGCGACTACACGGTGGCGGTCGACACCAGCACCCTGCCGACGGGTCTCACCAACCAGACCGGCGATCCGGATTCGACCTTGGACAGCCAGTCCACGATCACTCTCAATGCCGGCGAGGACATCGACATTGTCGACTTTGGCTACAACTACTCAACTACCGATGAGACCGACACCAACACCGGCACCGGCGCGATCGGCGACCGGATCTGGAACGACGCCGACGGCGACGGCATCCAGGACGAAGGTGAGTTGGGCATTGAAGGGGTCACGGTCTTGCTGGCCGAGGTGGAGACCGTCATCGACGGTGCGATCGACCTCAACGGCGACGGCGTCATCGACGCCAGCGACAGCGGCACGGTGCTCGACGACAACGGTGACCCGCTCGACATCATCAACGGTCAAATCGACCTCGATGGCGACGGTTCGATTACGGCGGCCGATGACGGCACGCTCAATGGGGTGACGGTGATCGACGGCCAGTTGGATGTCAACGGTGACGGAGTCATCGACGGCAGCGACGACGGTACGGCTGAGATTCCGATTGCGACGACTACCACGGATAGCACCGGCAACTACGCTTTTGACGACCTCGATCCAGGGGTGTACACCTTGACGGTGACGGACGACAACAACGTGCTGACCGGGTACACCCAGACCGGTGACCCCGATCACTTCGGTTCGACCGACACCAGTGCGGCGGCCAACGACGGCACCACAACTTCACCGATCGTTTTGGCTCCTGGTGATGTGGTTGTCAACACCGACTTCGGCTACCAGAACACCAGTTTGGCGGATGTTTCCGGAACGGTGTATCTGGATGCCGACGGCAACGGTGCCAACGACATCGGTACCGGTTCCGACGATGGCATTGAGGGGGTCACGGTCAACTTGGTCGAGACCTACGACATCATCGACGGCCAAATCGACGTCAACGGCGACGGCGTTATCGACGGCAACGACGACGGGACGGTCGATGGCATCAATGTCATCGACGGCCAGCTCGATGTCAACGGCGATGGCGTCATCGACGGCAATGATGACGGCAGCGTCGGCGGGGTGACGGTGATCGACGGTGAAGTCGACATCAATGGCGACGGCGTCATCGATGCGACGGACGACGGCACGCTGGGGATCATTGTTGCCACAACTACAACTGATGAAAACGGCGACTACACCTTCACCGATGTACCTGCGGGTGACTACAACGTGGTGGTGGGCGACACCGCCAATGTCCTCGAGGGATTGAGCCAAAGCGGCGATCCCGATGCGGTTCTCGATGACCAGACTTCGGTCACGGTCGGGGGCACGGATGTCACCGATTTGGACTTCGGCTACACGCCGCCGGGCCAGAACAGCGATACCGGTTTGATCGGCGACAACATCTATCTCGACGCTGACGGGGATGGTACGCAGGACGCGGACGAGGCCGGGCTCGAGGGGGTCACCGTGAATCTCTACGATGACCTGGACGGTGACGGCGTTTTGGACCCTGGCGAGCCGATCATCGCGACCGCGACGACGAACGAAAACGGCAGCTACTATTTTGGTGGTCTCGATCCGAATGCTCACTACATTGTGGAGATCGAGACGTCGACGCTTCCCAACGGCGGGACGGGTCTGACCAACACCGACGATCCGGACGGCGGCGGGGATTCGACTTCTGCTGTGGATCTGGGGGCTTCGGGCGGCATCGATCTCGATCAGGACTTCGGCTACGTCGCCTCGACGCCCAACACCATCGGTGGCACGGTGTGGGAAGACACCGACGGCAACGGCACTCTGGACGAGACCGGCGCCGGCCTTGAGGGCGTGACGGTGGATCTCTACGAGGCCGCGGGCATCATTGACGGCGGAGTCGATGTCAACGGCGACGGGGTGGTGGACGGCAACGACGACGGCACCTTTGGTGGCATCGCGGTGATCGACGGCGCCTTCGACGTCAACGGCGACGGCGTGATCGACGCCAACGACGACGGCTCGATCAACGGCTACGACATCATCGACGGGCAAGTTGACTACAACGGCGACGGTGCGATCGACGGCAGCGACGACGGCACCCTATTGGGTGATCTGGTTGGCACGACGACCACCGACGCCAACGGGGACTACTCATTTGAAGGTCTGCCGGACGGCACCTACGCCATCGATGTCACCGATGAGAACAACGTACTGGGTGGTATGTGGCACTCGGACGGCCCCAATGATGGCGCCGACAACAACAGTCAGGACGATCCGTACCTGATCAACGTTTCAGGCGGTACGACGGACTCGACCGGCGACTTCGGCTACTACGTGGATCCGGGCTCGGTCGGGGACACAGTTTTCTACGACTACGACGGTGACGGCGTTCAAGATACGGGCGAGCCGGGAATTTCCGGGGTCACCGTTGAGATGACGATCTCTTATCCGGATGGTTCAACGGTCACGCTTGTGACGGTTACAGATGCAAACGGGGTTTATAGCTTCGACAATCTACTGGCTGACGAGGACTACAACGGCAACACCGGAGATGGTTCGACTGAGCCGACCTACACCGTCTCGGTTGACATGACCCAGGACGCCCTTATCGGCTACGCCTCGACCGAAGATGGTTCTGGGGCGACTGCTGACAGCAGCGAGACTCAAGGATCGGGAGTCGACGGCGATGCCGACATGGTGTCCGGGACTTCGGCCTACCCCGAGCAGGGAACGACCGACGACACCAACGACTTCGGCGTTCAATCCGTGGCGCAGCTTGGCGACTTCGTGTGGGAGGACGTGGACGGTGACGGTATCCAGGATGCCGGCGAGCCTGGGATCGCGGGCGTAGTCGTAACGCTCACGGGCACGGACCTTTTTGGCAACGCTGTGAGTCTGACGACGACGACTTCGGACGGTACGACTGATGTGGACGGTGACGGGACGATCGATCCTGCCGGTTCGTACATCTTCAACAATGTGCCGTTCAGCACGACGCCTTACACGATCACCTTTGACACTTCCGGTCTGGCCGACACTTGGGAGGCGACAGTGGTCGACAACGAAACCGGCCCGGATGGTGACGGAGACGGTTCGGTGTTTGACCCTGAGGGTGGTGGTGGTGACAACGATGCTTCTCGCTCCGGCTCTGGAGAGACCGATGTCGACGTACTGCTGACTCAGGGAGTTTCCGACTTTTCGATCGACGCCGGTTTCTACCGTCCAACGTCGATTGCCGGTGAGTTGTTTGCCGACGATCCGGTCAACGGGACGCAGGACGCGGGCGACGGCACGGTTGATGGAGTGGCGACGCTGTATCGCTGGGATGACACCGACAATGACGGCACGGTTGATCCTGACGAACTGACCTTTGTGGATCAGCAGACGACGGTCGGAGGTGCCTACTTGTTTACCTTGGTGGACGGTGAGCAACCGCTGCCTCCCGGCAACTACATCGTGGGCATCGATCCGACTTCGGGTTCCTATGACACGGCGACGGCAACGGCTCAGGATGTGGGTGATCCGGACCCCACGGACACCAGCCAGGACATCGCCAATGACAGCGATGTCTACGTTGATGATGCAGCGATCGACGGCGAGGCGGATGGCGAATTCTTGACCAACGTGTTCGTGCTCGAGAGTGGGGATCAAGTGACGGATGTGGATGCCGGCTTCACGATTACTCCCAACCCGGCGACGGTGGTGGGTGTGCGTGCCCAGGGCGGCAAGGTGAGCTTCCGCACGGCTTCAGAGGCTGCAGTGATGGCCTATGACGTCTACCGCTGGGACAGCTCAACCAAGGAATACAGTTTGGTCAACAGCGAGCTGGTGATGGCTGATCCTGGCGCTGGCGCGGGTACGACTTACGAGATTCTCGATCCTGCCGGCAAGCCAGGGGATCGCTACGTGGTGGTTGAGATCGGAGTTCTGGGTCAAGAGATCGTGCACGGCCCGTTCACGGCAAGCGGTGAGGCTTGGGATGCTTCGCCGGCGGAGCGCTACCAGGCGCGCCAGGCTGCCCGCAAGTCAACTGGCTCCAAGTTAGCTGGCTCCAAGTCAACTGGCTCCAAGTCAGCTGGCTCGGTCCGAGCGGCTGCGGGTCCGAGTGCTCGCGGTGCGGTTTCCTCGGCGGCTCCGAGCCGCAACGGCCGTCCCCGCGGTCGAGGTGCTAGCACCTCTTGGGCCAAGGGTACGGTGACCGAGGATGGGGTGGTGTATGTCTCCGCGCAAGAACTTGCTACGGCCTGGGGTATCAGTGAGAGCGACACCCAAAAGTCGATCCGCGACAATGCGGTGATGGTAACTAACCGCGGCAACGCCATCGGTTGGTGGGCGCCGAAGGGTGGAGCAGGCCTCTACTTCGAAGGCGAGGCGATTGACCTTGCCACGACCGATGAGAACGTCTACTGGATCGGCCGCGGTGAAGGGAAGCTTGCCGGCTCGCTCAAGAGCGGCGCCGCTCCCGCGCCTTTTTACGGCGGTCTCTACAGTGAGACCTCCGAGGCCGAGGAGCAGGTGTACGGGATGCTGTGGCTCGAGGACGACCCCAATGCGGACTACTGGCGCTGGTCGATCTCCTGGAGCGGCGCGGCGACCCAGAGCTTTGCCATCGCGGCCAATGATCCGGCTTCGGGTACGGCCTCTCTGGAGGTGCGCCTCCAGGGTGCGACGTTTACTCCGAGCGGCGGTCATCGGATGGGTGTCAAGGTGAACGGCACGCAGGTGGGTACAGCTTCGTGGTTGGACCGCGAGATGTTTGTGGGCAGCTTCACTTTCGACTCCTCCTTGCTGAGCAACGCCAACACCATTGAGTTGGTGTTTGAGGGCAGCTCGGGCTCGGTGGTGTACGTGGACGGCTTTACGCTCAGTTATCCGCGGGCGCTGCGGGCGATCGGCGATCGCTTGCGCTTCACGGCTCTTGCCGACGGCGTGGCGACGGTGGAGGGCTTCAGTGCGGGTGCTGTGGAGGCCTTTGCTTCCGACGGTGGCGACCTGGTCCACTTGGGCAAGACGAGGATCACCGAAGAAGCTGACGGCAGCTTCTCGGTGACGGTGCCGACGGTGGCTGGGGCGACCTACGATCTGTCTACGGTTTCGTCAGCGAAGCGTTTGTCCGACCTGCGTACCGACGCGCCTTCCAAGATCAAGACCTCGGACGGTGCTGAGTACGTGGTGGTGGCGACGCCGGAGACGCGCTCTGCGGCCGAGGCTCTGGCCAACCTGCGCTCTTCGAAGTACTCGACCATGGTGGTGGACCTGGAAGAGGTTTATGACGAGTTTGCCTTCGGTCTCTCGGATGTCGAGAGTCTGGCTTCCCTGGCCGAGCACGGCTACAGCGGCTGGAGCGAGAAGCTCAAGTACGTGGTGCTGATGGGCACGGGTTCTCACGATCCGAAGAACTACACGGGTCGCACCGACCACCTCATTCCGGCGCGCTTCGTGCCGACGCCGAATGGCCTTGCGGCCTCGGACATCGGCCTGGGTGATGTCACCGGCAACGGATCGCCCGAGGTGATCTTCAGCCGCATTCCGGCTGAGACGGGGCTTGAAGCTCAGAGTTACGTTGACAAGCTGATCGCCTATGAGAACGGCGGTGGTGCTTGGGAATCGAGCGCCATCTTCCTTTCGGACAACGCCGACCAGGCCGGTATCTACCCGATGGACACCGATGTCTTGGTGGATCAGCTATCCGGGATCAAGACGACCTCGCACATCTCCTTGGGCGATCTGGACACGGCCACGGCTCGCAGCCAGATCAGTACCGAGTGGTATGTGGGTGCGTCTTGGGTGAACTTCCAGGGTCACGGCGGGATCGACCGCTTTGCCTCGGAGGGCATGGTGATGTCGACCGATGTGCCTGGCTTTGGCAACGGAGACCGTCTGCCGATCGTGGCTTCGCTGACCTGCGTGGTTGGGAACTTCTCGTGGCCGTCGTTGACGACCTTGGGTGAGCAATTGGTGATGGAGCCGACGGGTGGAGCAATTGGGCTGTGGTCTCCCTCGGGCCTTTCCTACAGCCATCCGGCGCATGTGATGAACCAGAAGCTGCTGGACGCGGCATTTGGCCACGGTCCGGTGGAACTGGGTGAAGCCGTGAAGACTACCTTGGATCAGTCCAATGGTGAGGTCTTCGACTTCATGCTCAAGATCTACAACTTGCTCGGTGACCCGGCGGTGGAGGTGCGCTAGGGCACCTTCTCAAGCTAGCTAGCCAGAGCTAGAGGCTTTCTTTCAAATGGGCCGCTCCTTTTCGGAGCGGCCTTTTTCTTTTTCCCGACTCCTCCTCTTTTCGTCATCCCAACAGCCTGCACTTCGGATGGGTGGGAGTGGGGTGGGGGACGCAGCGAAGGCCTTCCTTCGTCTCTGAGACCGGCGGGAAAGGGCAAGGAGACCGGGTAGACTTCGCATCGGAGGAACGACCATGGAATGGCTGACAAACCCCGAAATCTGGATCGCATTGGTTACGTTGACGGCGATCGAGATCGTCCTGGGCATTGACAACATCGTTTTCATCGCCGTTCTCGTGGGCAGGCTTCCGGAATCGCAGCAAGCACGCGCTCGTTTTCTTGGGCTTGCTGCAGCAATGATCATGCGCATTCTGCTGCTGCTGTCGATCACCTGGGTTATGGGTCTGACGGAACCGCTCTTTGAGGTGTTTAGATTCGAATTCTCGGGACGTGACTTGATCTTGATTGGCGGAGGACTCTTCTTGCTCGGCAAGAGCACGTTGGAGATCCATCACAGCCTCGAAGGTCAGCACGGTGACCTAGACAAGCGCGCCGCGGCGTCCTTTGCCGGAGTCATCGTTCAAGTCATGGTTCTCGACATCGTCTTTTCGTTGGACTCTGTGATTACTGCGGTCGGTCTCGCCGATGAGATATGGGTCATGGTCGCGGCGATTGTTATTGCGGTCGGCGTCATGATGCTGTCGGCGAGTTCCATCTCCAGGTTCATCGACCAGCATCCGTCGCTCAAGATCCTCGCGCTCTCGTTCCTGCTGCTGGTGGGGATGACGTTGGTCGCCGAGGGCTGGGAGTTGCACATTCCCAAAGGCTACATCTACTTCGCAATGGCGTTTTCGATCTTTGTTGAGATGTTGAATCTGCGTTTGCGCGGTGGGAAGCCGGTGGAACTGCATCGCCCGTTCGAGGAGGCCTGAGGGGTGGCCAGGGGCCAGTGAGCAGTGGCCAGGTACGAGTGACCAGTGACGGATGACCAGTGACGAGTGACCAGTGACGAGTGACCAGTGACGAGTGACCAGTGACGAGTGACCGGTAACGGGGGTAGGTGTATCGCCCGCGGCATGAGGCAGGCCGTCTCCGCCCCCAAATAAGGAGAGCGGGAGCCCCGAAGAGCCCCCGCTCGCTACAAAAAAGGAGTGGCGTTCCTTTTAGGTGTCAGCGGTCACTAGGTCACATTACGAAAACGCCGGCGATTGGTTTCAACGCGGTGCCGTGATGTCTTGCAATCGCCGTTTCCGCTCTATTCGAGTTCCGGGCAATCGACCGATTCGCCGTTGACCTCGCAACTGCAGTCGGCCTTGTCGTCGCCTTCACAGCGAATCTGCACTTCGCATTCCTCCAGACCGTCGCAAAGTTCGTCGGTGTTGAGAAAGCGCATCTTGTGGGGCCCTTCGCCGCCCTTCATTTTGTGGATTTCGATGTGCTTGGCTCCATGGGGAATCGTGAGTGCTTTGAAGTCGCTTTCACGGGTTTCGAGGGTGGCGTCGAGAAGCACTTCGCGGTTGTTGCGTAGGACACCGAGGCTGATCGTGTCGCCGTCGTCGCGACCGCGAATCGCTCGAGCTAGTCCCGTGTCTTCTAGTGACTCGCCGTCGATCGAGGTGATGAGGTCGCCGACCAGCACGCCAGCGCGATCGGCGGGACTGCCGTCGACAACCTTGGAAACCATCACCGCGGAATCGGAGGCGGCGCCGAAGTGGTCTGCAAGCTCGGAAGTTAGGGGCACGAATTGCACGCCGAGGTAGGTGCGCGGGCCCATACCAAAGTGGAAACCATGACCTTCATCGGTAGTCCACGCTATCGGCGCGCTGTGGTCGGAATGGAACGCGAAGATCTTGTGCTTGTCGCAGTCGCCGTCTTCGCAGATCTCCTTGACGAAAGAGCCATCTTGGATCTTCTTGACGAGGACTTCGATATCGCAGTCGTCGCCCTCACAATCTTCTCCCAGCCACTCCAGTGGTCCACCGCCGTGGATGAAGACCTTGTGGTTTTCGTCGTCACATTTTTCACCGTCGCACTCGATCACGATCTTCTTGGTCTTGACTTCTTTGCGCGCCGCATCCTCGTCCGCGTGAGCACCGGTGGCCGCGAGGGCGAGGGCGATCGCCGCGCTTACAATCGCTTTGGTCAGCATGATTGGAAGAATCTCCTTGGTTATTGTGGTTTCGGCTGTTGACTCCGGCCTCCGCGGCCGGAATTCGCTCTTTCTGCCCCCTACAACGCCGCGTAGGCTGTTTCGGTTCCCGGGTTTTGCATCTACACCTTCGGCCAATATGATCAATGGCGATGAGCGCCGATTTTCATCCGTTACCTTTGGTGGTACTCGCTGGCAGCGATGAACGGCCAGCGGCGCTGCCCGAGGGCTCGGGTCAACACGCCATTCAAGGCAAAAAGGGCGTCGAGGTCCAGGTCGAAGGACGGCCGCTCATCGATCATGTCCTCGAACGCATGCTTGGCTCGGGGCATTTCGCCCCGGCTTACATCGCCGGCCCCAAAACAGTCTATGGCGAAAATCGAGAAGGCGCCCAGGTCATTGACACCGACCGCAGTTTGGGAGCCAACGTGCGCACGGTGCTTGAGGCGATGGCGGAGATTCATCCGGGCAAACCTCTCGCCATCACGACCTACGACATCATCCCCGATCTCGACGAACTCGACGCCCTGATGGCGGATTACCGGGCCCACGTGCCGATGGACTTTTGGTATCCGCTGGTCCTGGCCGCCGACGAAGAGCTCGGCGAGTCGGCGTGGAAACCGAAGTACACCTTGCGACCCTCAGAAGCCGAAGCGTCGAGAGCGGTTCTTCCAAGCCACTTGATGATCGTCGACGCAGCCGTCTTTCGCCTGCCGCTGGTGTACCGTGCCTTCGACCTGCTGTACCGTACGCGCAACCGATCGGTGATGTACCGGCTGTTCTACGGCACAATGCACCTGGCCGGGTTCCTGATCGGGCAGGATCTGCGGCATCTGGCGCGCCTGCGCCCTCCGGTGGCGACGTTGCCGACTCTGTGGCAGAGCATCCGCCTTGCGCTCCGGCTGCGCGGCGGCGAGATGACGACCGAGGAGCTCGCCGATCGCATTCGCGCCATCTTGATTCGCTGGCGCCACCGCAAAGCGCATCCCGAGCGCCGCGGCCGCATTCCGCTGGTCAATGCGCTTTCCTTCGCCAAGGACATCGACACCTTTGAGGAAGCCGAGGAGCAGCGCCGGCTGTTCAAGTTGCGACGAACGAGGGCGGCGACCGCAAAGCTCCGGGCCCGTTTTCGCCAGAATCCGCCCGCCGATCCCCGCACGCGGGGATGACGGATCCCGCTAGCCACTAGCCACCAGCCACTAACCACAGTGACAAGGGAAGGGACCGGCCCTTCGATGCCGCTCAGAGCAAGCTTGTCTCCTCGCGGGAGCCCGCAAGGGGCTCCCCTACGTCGATGACTGGCCACTGGCCACTGGCCACTGACCACTGACCACTGACCACTGACCACTGACCACTGACCACTGACCACTGACCACTGACCACTGACCATTAGCCACTAGCCACTAGCACTCCCCCCCACTCACTGCAAAAAGAACGGGCTCGACCAGGCCATTCCATAGCCTTCCTGAGCGACGCGTACGTAGACGTAGTCGGATTTGGACGTGTCGAGATGCGTCTGCCAAGAGGCCAAACGACCTTCTGTCGGACTCAATCGATGCACGATCTGCCCATCAACGATCACTTCGATCCGGGTTACCGGGGTCGTCCCTACGGCAAACACCTTGAGATTCGACCGCTCGAACCTCGGCAAAACCGAGCCCATTTCGTGGTCATCGAGCCGAGCGCGCAGCAACATCTTGGGGCCGTTGGTGGCGTAAGCCCGTCGCGAGCGCAGCGACGCCAGGATTGCCTCCCTCGTGTTCTCCGCACTCCACACCGCGGCCAGACCACCACTGGGGGAGGCCAAGTGGGCAAGACCGGGATGTCCGTCGTGGCTGTCGCCGCTGCCGATAAAGCCGAGGCGATAGCCGCGACCGAGCGCGTCGCGCACAAAGTTGCCACTCCGCGATCCGCCCACCGGCCGAGCGCCGTCGCGCGATTCACTCGATCCATGCACCGAAACGATCTCGGTAATCGGTTCGAGCACTGGATCTGGAGCGATCGACCAATCGATCGGAATGGGGTCTCCGGAGGAATGGTGAGCGAAGGTCAAACTGGGGAGGTCGCGTAGTGAGTTCCAAAGCTGCCGTGGGTGCTCGTGCTCAGTATCGAGCGACGACAACAGCGGGCCGTCATCGGCGAAGTGGACGACATGTCTGTGGCCGTAAATCCAGTTGGTCCATTCGTAGCCGAGGAGGGCGACGAAGCTCGGTGGGGCGTGTGCTGAAGCCACCGCTTTTTGGATGCGCTGCCAGTTGCCCGGCGACGAATCGAGCGGTTGGATGCCCCAGTGGTCGTGGTCGGTGATGGCGGCGAAGTCGAGTGCGGCGATCTCGCGCGCGTATGCGAAGTAGTCCTCCGGGGTGCCGGTTCCGTCGGAAAGACCGGTGTGGCCGTGGAGGTCGCCCCACAGCAAACGCGGAAAGTTGTGGCTCGCCAGCATCGGGTTGGACTCGCCGATGCGCAGCCCAGCGCCGCTCGCGGTGGCGACGTGCAGCCCGTCACGGTCGACGGTTACTTGCACCGTTCCGCTGCCGTCTTGGACTTTGACCTCCTCGGGCCCGATCAACCCTGCGGGCAATTCGAGCTGTGCCGTGCCTGAATACGCGGCGCGGTTGCCGATGGCATCGACCGCTGCAAGTCGCAGCAACACCGTGTCGCCGCGTTGAGCGGTTGCGGGAAGCGAAGTCAGCCAGGCCGCCGCGGGGCCGGCGACGACTTCGACCGCCGGGCTGCCGGCGAGCCACTGACGACTCCCGTCTCCGTCGCCATCGACTCCGATCCACAGTCGCGACTCACGGTCCCGGTAGCGATCGGCGCGGGCTCCGACCTCACCGCCATAGCGAATGGTGATTTCCTCTCCCGGTCGAAACCCGTCGCCAGCGGTGATGATCAGCGGACCTCCTGGAGCTGCGGTTGTGGTCAGGGCGATGTCAGGGTCGTTTGTCGTGACGACGGTATATCCGGGCAGATCGGGATAGTCGACCTGTGGCGGGCTCCAACCCCAAAATGGGGAAGGCTGAAAGTGGATGGAGCCCCCATCCGCTATGCCCAGCTCGCCAACCGTGAATTCGATGCTCCAAATGGCGAGAGAGCCGGCTGGCACCGGGTCGGGATTGACGAGACGTGCATTCCCACCGCCGTCGGCGGGGTGACGTTGGGCCTCAGCGTTGGCGCGCAGGTTGGCGACCAGCTCGGGCTGGGCGCCGGGTGGCAGGCTCGAGTCGTCGTTCGGGCCACAGGTCGTCAAGACCGACGCGAGCAGCGCCAGAGACAGGGCCGCGATCGATGCTGGTCGGCTAGGCCGCCGCCGAGGAATAGCCAAAGACCTCCACCGCCGGGCGGTGGCCGAGTTGGTCGTCGAGAATGGCAAAGCGGTCCAGCGGTACTTCTGCCGGATGGTCGTAGCCGCAAGCCCGCGCCAGTTGCTGCAGTTCTTTGCGTAGAGTGATTATGTAGTTGGCCAGTCGCGCCGACTTGTCGGTGGGGTCGAGCCCGCGCACCAGCCATTTGTTCTGTGTGGCGACGCCGGTGGGGCAGTGTCCGCTGTGGCACCTCTGAGCTTGAATGCAGCCGATCGCCAACATCGCTTCGCGCGCGACCGACAACAAATCGCATCCCATGGCCATGGCGAGCAGGCCTCGTTGCGGAAAACCGAGCTTGCCGGAGCCGATGAACGCGACCTGATCGGTGAGTCCATGGTCGGCGAAGATGCGATGCACCGACGAGAATCCTTGCAGGAAGGGCAGCGAAACGTGGTCGGAGAAAACCAACGGAGCGGCCCCGGTACCTCCCTCGCCGCCATCAATGGTGATGAAGTCGACGCCGCGGTTTCCGCGCCCCATTTCGCGGGCCAATTCATGCCAGAAGGCCATATCGCCAACGGCCGATTTGATCCCTACCGGCAGGCCGCTGTCGTCAGCCAGGGACTCGACGAAGTCCAGCATGGAGTCGACGTCGGAGAAGGCCGAGTGGCGCGAGGGACTGAGGCAGGACTTGCCCAGCGGGATTCCACGAATCGCGGCAATCTCTGGAGTGACTTTCTCGGCCGGCAGGACGCCGCCGAGGCCCGGTTTGGCTCCTTGAGAGAGCTTGACTTCGATCGCTTTGATGGCGTCGTGAGAACTGGTGTCCCGGAAACGCTCGCGACTGAAGCCGCCATCCTCAGCTCGGCATCCGAAGTAGCCGGTGCCGATTTGCCAAATGAGGTCTCCCCCCTGCAAGTGATGGGGCGAAACGCCGCCCTCTCCGGTGTTGTGCAGGCAGCCGGCGGTCGCCGCACCGCGGTTGAGGGCCTGCACGGCGGGCGCGCTCAGTGAGCCGTAACTCATCGCCGAAATGCCGACGATCGAGGGAGGCCGGAATGCTTTGCGGCGGTTGCGGTGCTCGCCAAGAACCTTGGCCGAAGCGACCGGATAGTGCGGGTCGTAGCCATCATCGCCGGGGTGGGGCGAGGTTTTGGGGAACTGCGAGTGGCGGATGATGAGGTAGTTGGGAGTTAACGAAAGGTCGTTGTCGGTGCCGAAACCGAAGTAGTTGTTCTGCTTCTTGGCCGAGGTGTAAACCCAGGCCCGTTGATCGCGGGAGAACGGACGCTCTTCATCGTTGGAAGTGACGATGTATTGGCGCAATTCCGGGCCGACGCTTTCCAGCCAATAGCGGAAGTGGCCGATCAATGGGAAGTTGCGCAGGATAGCGTGTTTGCGCTGGGTGAGGTCGTAGATCGCGGCGAGCGCCAAGAGCGCGACAAAGGCGAGAGCGGCCCAGGTCAACATGCCGAGACTTTATCGCGGTTGAGAGAGCGCCCCCCGCATCGGGGGATGACGAGTTGTTGTACTGGTTGATGCGGCATTGCCTTTGCTATCACTGGTGTTGTGAGGAGGACAACCTTTGCGGGTTCCTCGACGTAAAATAGGTATGCGCTGGGGGTTTTTTTGTATCCCGCAATAAAAAGAAGCGCACGACAATCCAAAGGAGTCAAGATGGTCAACACGCTCTCATTGAGGAGGTTTGCTTGGGTCGCGCTCACCGTGCTGCTTGTGGCGGTGCCGGTGTCGGCTCAGGATTTGGCCTCGTTCGAAGAAAAAACGAGCACCCATGTACTCGACAACGGTTGGACGTTCGTCATCGTCAACCGGCCCGTCGCGCCGGTGTTCTCGTATGCGACGTTCGCCGATGTCGGCGGCGCCCAAGAGGTCCCCGGTATTACGGGGTTGGCGCACATGTTCGAGCACATGGCCTTCAAAGGCACGCCGAACATCGGCACCACCGACTATGAGGCCGAGAAGGTCGCGCTTGCCGAGCTGGAGGACGCCTACGCCGCCTACCAGCGTGCGCGTACGGCGGTGAATCCCGATGAAGAGGAAGTGCAGACCTTGCTCGCGGCGTTCGAGGCCAAGCAGGAGGAGGCAGCACAGTACGTGGTTCCGAACGAGTTCGACGAAGCGCTGTCGCGTCAGGGCGGCACCGGTCTCAACGCCTTCACCAATTCGGATGCCACCGGCTACTTCTTTTCCCTGCCTTCGAATCGATTTGAACTGTTCGCGTTCCTGGAGTCGGAGCGTTTCTTCCATCCGGTGTTTCGCGAGTTCTATAAGGAGCGCGACGTGGTACAGGAGGAGCGCCGGCTGCGCACCGAGAGCCAGCCCATCGGCCGCATGATCGAGCAGTTCCTCGCCACCGCGTTCGTTGCCCATCCATACAAGCAGCCGGTGGTCGGTTATATGAGCGACTTGCAGTCGTTCACCGCCACCGATGCCCAGGAGTTTTTCGAGAAGTACTACGGGCCTTCCAACCTGACCACGGTGATCGTCGGAGATGTGACCGCCGATGAGGTGCTGCCCGTTCTCAAGACTTACTTCGAGCGCATCCCGGCGCGGCCGAAGCCCGAAGCCCTGCGCACGGTCGAGCCTCCGCAGATCGCGGAAAAGACCGTCGTACTGGAAGATCCGTCACAGCCGGTATACGTCGAGGGCTACCACAAGCCGGCGGCCACCCACGCCGACCAACCGGTTTGGGACGCCATCGACGACATCCTCTCCGGTGGCCGCGCTTCACGTCTCTACCGTTCTTTGGTCGAGGATAAGAAGATCGCCGCTCAGACCGGTTCCTTTGCCTCCTTCCCAGGCAGCAAGTACCCGACCATGTGGATCGCTTTTGCGATTCCCTCGCCGGGAGTTGAAAACGAAGAGGTTCAGGCAGCGATTCGCGAAGAGATCGAGCGCCTCAAGACGGAATTGGTGACGGACGATGAGCTTGAACGGTTCAAGACCAAGGCCCGCGCCAACCTGTTGCGCGGCTTGCGCAACAATCAAGGGCTGGCGTTCAATCTAGTTCAGTACCAAACCTGGTACGGCGACTGGCGCGAGGCCTTTCGCTACGTCGACCGCATCGACGAGGTCACGGCGGAAGACATTCAGCGGGTGGTCAACGAGACATTGACTCCGACCAACCGTACGGTGGCGATGATCAAGACCGCTGAAGAGGAAGCCGAAGCGGAGACTGATACTGGCACTGATACTGGTACCAATACTGGGGAGGATGCCTAAGATGGCACGCAGAATATATTTGTTTTTGATCGCGGCCGCGTTGGTCGCTTTTCCGGTCGCCGCCCAGGTCTCCTCGGTCGACGACATTGAGTATCCTGCGCTGCGTTCCTTCGAGCCGCCGGCTCCCGAGCGGGTCGAACTGGACAACGGCCTGGTGGTCTTGTTGCTGCAGGATGACGAGTTGCCACTGGTCGATATCATCGCCCGGATTCGCATCGGGGCCCGGTTGGAGAGTTCTGAGAACTCTGGGTTAACCGCGATTCTGGCCGAAGTCCTGCGCACCGGCGGCACCGAATCGATGAATGGCAGCGAATTGGACGAGTACTTGGACTCCAAGGCCGCGACCATCGAGGCCAGCATCGGAACTGCGAGCGGTTCGCTCAACGCCAGCTTCCTCAGCGAGGACGCCGACGAGTTGATTCCGGTGGTCGCCGACATCTTGCGCAATCCGGTCTTTGATGAAGACAAGATCGAGGTCGCGCGCACGCAGGTCAACGCCGGCATTGCTCGCCAGAATGACAACCCGCAGGGAATTCTTTTCCGCGAGTTTGCTGAGTTGGTCTACGGCGACGATTCCGCCTATGGCGTGGCGACGACCTACGACTCGGTCGCCGCAGTGACGCGCGACGACTTGATCGAATGGCATCAGTCGTATTTCGCCCCCGATCGCATCATCCTCGGCGTGGTCGGAGATTTTGACCGCGATGAAATGCTGTCCTCGATCGAAGGCGCTTTTGGCGACTGGCAGGCCGGCACGGCGGTGGAGCTGGGCGGTGCGGAAGTCGGCACGGCCACGCCCGGCGTCTACTTCGTGCCCAAGGAAGACATGACCCAATCCAACATCGCCATCGGCCATCTCGGTGTAACGCGAGATAGCCCTGACTACTATGCCATTCAGGTATTCAACGAGGTGTTCTCAGGCGGATTTACGTCTCGCTTGTTCTCCAACGTGCGTACCAAGAAGGGGCTCGCCTACTCGGTGCGCGGCAGCGTCGGCAGCAACTGGGACTACCCAGGTCTGTTTCAGATGTGGATGACTACCAAAACCGAAACCACGGGTGCTGGGATCGACGCCCTGATGGAGGAGGTGGAGCGCTTGAACAGCGATCCTATTACCGATGATGAGATCGAACTGGCCAAGTCGTCGATCTTGAATTCGTTCGTGTTCAACTCCGACTCGACTGCGAAAATTCTCGGGCAGCAGCTCACCTACGAGTACTTCGGTTATCCCACCGACTATCTGGCTCGCTATCAGGCGGGCATCGAGGGGGTTACTCGTGACGAGGTCTTGACCGTCGCCGAGCGCTATATCGATCCCGAACAGTTCGTCTATTTGGTGGTTGGCCCGTCGGAGGGTACGGACAAACCGCTTTCAGAGTACGGTGAGGTTGTCGAGCGCGACATCAGTATTCCGGAACTAACGCAGGAGCGGGCCGAAGCCAGCGAAGACACCCTGGCGGAGGGGGCTGCTCTGCTCGCCAAGGCTTTGCAGGCATCGGGTGGTGCCGACGCAGCTTTGGCGGTCACTGGGCGGTACCAGAAGGCTGCTGGCTCGATCACCGTACCCCAGGCGGGCACCTTTGCCATTGGCGTGGAGTCGTGGACGCAATTCCCGGATCACACCAAACAGATCTTGAGCCTGCCCTTTGGCCAGCAAACGTTGCTGGTCACGCCCGAGCACGCTGTGGCTCTGGCGCCGACGGGGGCGGTTCAGGACCTTGGCGACCAGGGTCGAGCGAGTGCTTTGGAGGAACTCAACCGAGACACCTTGATGATTTTGGGTGCGGTCGCGCGCGGTGAGTTGAGCGGCGTCGCCTCCGGCTCACTTGACGTCGATGGCGCCACCGTCGATCTGGTGGAGTTGGAAATCGGCGGAGAAGTGGTGGAGCTAGGGATCAGCGAGGCCGGCCAGATCGTACGCAGCCGCTACCGCGGCGAGTTCCAAGGCGCGCCGGGCGAGATCATCCAGACCTTCAGCGATTTTCGCGAGGTGGCCGGGCTGTCGATTCCATTCGCGCTGAGCCAGACCTTCGAAGGACAGCCATTCCTAGAGGCGACGGTGGAGGCGTTCGAAATCAACCCGGAGATTCCGCAGGGAACCTTCGACCTGCCCGGATCTGAAGCCGCCGAGGAGGAAGCCGCCGAATAGACGCTTGCTCTTGGATCCCGCTTCGGGTCCGGACCGTTCAAAGGCCGCCCTGAGGGGCGGCCTTTTTTCTAGGTATCCGTTTTGTCGTTGTCGTGTGTTTGGGTGCTGGGGTCTGGGGTCTGGGGTCTGAGGTCTGGGGACTGGGGTCTGGGTGCTGAGTGCTGGGCGGGAACCTTTCCGTTTTTGTGCCGTAATCTCGGCTTCTCTCGCATCCTCCCGCCGGGATGACGAGAACGGCGCATACCCGAGTCTATGGGTCGGAACCGTCTTCTTTGTCCACACGCCAGAGGTAGACCAGGCAGGCGGCGAATCCACCCCACAGAATCCCGCAGATCAACAGCATGTACAGAATTTGCGCGGCGGTCACGATCCGTGGTCCTCGCCGGCCGCCGACATGCGGCGATTGAGAAGTCGAAATACGACGATGACGAGGGCCCACTGCGCCACAACCGTACCCAAACTGAAGGTGCGGAACGGGTCCCACCAGCGCTCTGGGTCGTAGACCCAGGCCGCCTGGTATAACCACCACCCTAAGAGGACGACGAACTGCAGTGGGATCCACCAGAAGACGAGGTGCGCGAACCACTTGCCCACCCGCCAGCGCGGGCCGCGGTTGACCCAGCGGTCAAGGAGGCGTTCGGCGCCGACACCACGCGCGGCGAGGGCAAAGAAAAAACCGGAGACCAGAAGCCCGAGCCCCCAAACCCAATCTTGGTTGAGAAAAAACTGCTGCGATAGCGCGCTGGGCAGACCGAGAAAGAACGTCAAGGCGGCGACGAGGGAGAGTGCTTTACTGCGGCTGACGCCGAAGTCAGCAACGTTGCGTACGCCGAGTTCGATCATCGAAATCATCGAGCTGACCGCGGCGATGGACAGGGCCAGGAAGAACAGGGGAGCGAACACAGTATTCCCGGCCGGGATGCGGCCCAGGACTTCGGGGAAGTAGATGAAGGTCATGCCGGTCGAAGCGGGACCGGATTCCTGCAAAGCTGCCAGTGCGTCCGCGTGTGGCAGGACGGCAAACACGGTCGGGATGAGGGCCATCGCCGCGAGCAGGGAAGCAGAGTTGTTGCCCAGGCCGGTGATCACCGACGAGAACACCAGATTCTGCTTTTCCTTCATGTACACGGCGTAGGTCAGCAGCAGACCCCAACCGGCCCCCGTCGACCACGCCGACTGCGACAGCGCTTCGAGCCAGATGCGGTAGTCCGTGAGGCGTTCGGGCTCGAACGAAAACATGAACTGCAGGCCGGCCACCGAACCCGGTAAGGTCACGGCGCGCAACGCAGAGATCACCAGGATGACGAACAAGGCCGGGATCAACAGCCGATTGACTCGCTCGATGCCGGCCGTGACCCCGCGCCAGACGACTGCGGTGCAGATCGCCAGAGCCAGCGCAAAAAAGGCCACTTGGACTCCACCGCTGGCCGCCAATTGGTCCCAGGTCTGACGCGCGGCACGATCGTCGAGGCGGCCGCTGATGGTGAGCACGAAGTAGTATCCGCACCAGCCGGCGACGACGCAGTAATAAAACGAAATCGCCATGGTGCAAAAACCGACGAAGGCACCGCGCCAGGCGTTGGCGGGGCCGGTCAGAAGCGCAAACGAGCCGATGGTGCCTTTGCGCGAGCGCTTGCCCATTGCCGACTCGATGATCAGCAGGGGGATCGACCAGGAAAAGAGAAAGAAGAGCCAGGGCAGCAAGAAAGTGCCGCCTCCGTTGAGCGCCAGAATGCGAGGAAAGCGCCACACATTGCCGGTGCCGATGGCCATTCCCAACGCCGCGAGAATCAAACCCCAGCGTGACGTAAAGCGCTCTTTCGACATATCAGCGGCGGCAATGTAGCACAGCGTACAGGCAACTCCGGCGGGATTTGTCGTTGCCTACCGGTTATCCTTCGAGGGTGCGTTTTCAACGAATCGCCTTGGTCCAGCAACGCGTGCATGAGGATATCGAGTCGAACCTGGAACGCGGCTTGGCGGCGGCGCGCAGTGCGGCGGCGCAGGGAGCTCGCCTGGTTGCGTTCGCCGAGTTGGCCTTTACACCCTTTTATCCACAGTATCGGGCGCCGGATTCTCGACCGGCTGCCGACCTATTGCAGCTCGCCGAACCCACCTCCGGTCCCACGGTAACGGCCTTTCGAGAACTGGCCGCCGAACTCGGTTTGGTCGTGGTTCTCAATTTCTTTGAACGCGAAGGAGAGCGGACCTTTGACAGCTCACCGGTGATTGACGCCGATGGCAGCTTGCTCGGAACCACTCGCATGGTTCACATAACCGATTACGAAGGCTTTCACGAGCAGGACTACTACGATCCTGGCGATGCCGGAATGCCGGTCTTCGATACCGCCGTGGGCAAGGTCGGTGTGGCGATCTGCTACGACCGTCACTATCCCGAGTGCATGCGGGCGTTGGCCCTGAAGGGCGCCGAACTGGTGGTCATTCCCCAGGCCGGCACAGCCGGCGAGTGGCCGGATGGTCTCTATCAGGCGGAGTTGCAGGTCGCCGCCTTTCAGAACGGCTACTTCACCGCCCTTTGCAACCGCGTCGGCAAAGAGGAGTCCTTGGATTTTGCCGGAGAGTCTTTTGTGTGTTCTCCGGCCGGCGAAGTTCTCGCCGAAGCGGGGACGGGAACCGAAGAGACGCTGCTGGTCGATATCGACCTCGACGAGACCGCTTCGTCCCACGCTCGGCGGCTGTTTCTGCGCCATCGCCGACCGGATCTCTACGCCGACTGGCTTACTTGACGTCTTGCAGCGGGTCCGCTTCGAGGCCCTGCGCTATAGCGTGCGGGACCAACGCCCACATGCGCCCCGGGTGTTTCATGCGGCCGGCGATCTCGGCGGCGTCGGCCCCCGGGCCCCAAAAGACATCGCCGCGTTGGCCTCCGCGGATGGCGCCACCAGTGTCCTGAGCCGAAAACAGCGCCTGTAAATCTCGCTCTCCGCCCTCGGGAGTGGGCGCCTGGGTTGCGACCCACACCGGGGCGCCGAGGGGTACGACATCGGGGTCGACCGCGAGGGACCTCCTGGTGGTCAGAGGTACGCCCAGGCTGCCAAGGGGCCCCGGACCTTTCAGTTCGCGAAAGAAGATGTAAGAAGGGTTGGTGTGGAGTACGGCGAAGGTTTGATCCGGGTTGTCCTTGAGCCAGGCGCGAATCGACTGCAAGGAGACTTCTTCCATCGTCAGGGCCCCGCGACGCACGAGTTCCCGTCCAATGGCGAAATAGGCGCGGCCGTTTTGCCCGGCGTAACCCACTCGCAAAGTCGTTCCGTCATCAAGTTCGACTCGACCCGAGCCTTGAATGTGGAGAAAGAAGGCGTCCACCGGATCGTCGACCCAGGCTAGTTCCAGGCCCCGATCGCGGAGATAGCCGGCGTCGAGATCGGCGCGCTCGGGGTACGGTTCAAAACTCTGGTTGTGGACGCGGCCGAGAATGGTCTCCCCTTGCAAGCGTTCTCGAAACCGCCCTAGATCCAGTTCGACGAGATCGGAAGGCCGTTGGTAGAGCGGCCAGCGGTAACGTTGCGATGGCGCTCGGCTGCCCTGCAAGGTCGGCTCGTAGTAACCGGTAAAGAGTCCGTCGCCCTGCGGGTCGACGACCTCGACCGGGGTCAAGTGGCCGGTTAGAACTTCACTGAGACCGGACCCCGATGATTCGGTGACGGCCCGGCAAAAACTGTCCCAGTCGGCAGCGGTACCGGCCCAAGGGGCGCTCAGGGCACGGCTATCTGGCCACTTGAGCAATGTTGCGCACGACCGTGACAGGGCGTGCTGAGCGTCGGTGAAGTCGTCCTCAACCCAACCCGGAAGGTCATCAAAGCTCGCCGGCACCAGCTCCCAACTCCCTTCTGTGTCCGGGGTCTCGTCGCTGTCGGCGACTTCCTCGGTAGCTTCTTCCACGGTCGTGGGCGCCGCCTCCGGCCGCCGGTGCAACCAAAGAAAGGTCGCAACGACAGCCCAGAGAGTGGTTGCAGCGGCAACTAGCGGCCACGCTGTCGAGGACCTGCCCATGGCGGCTGTTATACGTGCAATCCCAGCGCCGGTCAACGCACTTTGGCGGTGTGCCTCGGCCGGTAGCTATTCGGCGGCGCGCGTATGGAGTTCGGTCTGTGGATTGACCGACGTCCAGATGTACCAGAAGGTGTCAAACCCGGACAGGCGCGTAATGCCTTGAGCTCCCTCCCGCGCCGCGGCGAGCAGCGCCGGCCCGGTCAACTCTGCATCGAAGTCGGCGGGAATCAAAAACGCGTCGGAAGAGGCGTAGATCGGTGCGTCTGAATCGCGGTGGAGGAGCGCACGGCCGCTGTCGCCGAGATCGAAAAGAGTGGCTCCCGAAAGAGCCGAGTGAGCGATGGCGTGCGGCTGGCCGTCGATCCAGAAGCTGTAAACAGGGGCTTTAGCCGGGAGTCGATCGTCGTCCACCGGCATATCGCGAAAGGTGCCGTCGGACGCGAAGTAGTTGTCGTAGGGATTGGTGTCGTCGTGCTCGACGCCGTCGACCGACAGGACCAGTGTGTCCGGATGACGCTGCCGCCATTCACCCCAAGGAAGTTTTTCGCCCATCGGGAGTTGATCGAGCGCTTTGCCGTGTAGCTCGCCGCCGATGGCGTCGGAGGTCATGATCGACCACCAACTGTCGGTCTCGCGGTCGCGCATCACCAAAGACGCGTCGAGGAGTCCCCCCGAGGCTTCAAAGTTGAGTTCTTGTTCGCCGTGCTGGCGGCCGTAGACCACGGCCGTATTGGCGAGAGGTCACCAGACCGCGGCGACCGGCAGGTCGCCGAAGCGATCGTTGACGATTTCGTGGCGGTTGAGCAGGTTGAGGCTGTAGGCGTGGGCCTCGTCGTCAACGACGATGCCGAGGACCCATGCCTCGTCTGGGATCGTCGCTTCTTCGGCCGTGACCCATTGGGGCTCAAAGACCGCCGCTATGGCACCCCGCGGCAACAGGATCTCGACACCGGCAGGAGCGTCTTCGTCCGAGGCTACTGGAGTACCTGCGAGGCACAGAGCCAGAAGGCAGAAGAAACGCGGGTAAGTCAATCGATTGCGCATCGGTCGGTGTTACGAGGGGGTGCCCTATTCGGATTGATCCGCCAGATAGCGGGTCTGGCCGCCGACCACGGTTCGCAGTACCCGGAGCTCGGACAACTGGGAGCTGGGCACGGCGACGGGGTCGCGGTCGAGGACGATCAGGTCGGCGAGCTTCCCGGGAGTTAACGACCCCAGCTCATCCTCGGCGAAGATCGCGTAAGCGCCGTCGATGGTGTAGGAACGAAGGGCTTCCTCGACGGTCATCACTTGATCGGGGTAGAACGCCTCGCCATTGCCCATCACGCGGGTGACGCTCGATTCCAGGTTGGCGAACGGATCGATGGCTTCAACGGGAACATCGGTGCCGTTGACGACCAGCGCTCCGGAGTCGAGGAGTAGGCGCCAAACGTAGCCGCCCTCCCGCGCTCGCCGCTCACCCAAACGCGTCGGCACCCAAGGTCCGTCGGAGGTGCAATGGACCCCCTGCACCGACGCCACGACATCCAATGCTGCAAACCGCGGGATGTCTTCTGGGTGGAGGTGCTGGGCGTGCTCGACGCGCCAACGTGGCGACCTGTCCTGCGAGTCTAAGAACTCTTCGTAGAGGTCGAGGATCTCGCGGTTGGCGCGGTCGCCGATCGCGTGCACGCACAGTTGCAAGCCGCGGTCGCGGGCGATGTTTGCGGTCTCGCGCAGGCTCTCGAGACTGACCTGCTGGAGGCCGGTCTGGCCCGGTGCGTCGGTGTAGTCCTCCAACAGCCACGCTCCTCGCGATCCCAAAGCGCCGTCGAGAGAGACCTTGATGCCTCCCACCCGAAACCAGTCGCTCGGTTGCGGGGGTTCGCCGGACAGGTTGTCGTTGGAGTCGCGGATCATTGCCCACAGACGGACCCCTAGTTCGCCCTCGTCGGCGACGGCGCCCAGGGCGTGGAGTGTCGCCAGGGTGGTGCCGGCGTCAACAAAGGTGGTCACCCCGTGGGCCAGACTTTCGGCCGCCGCGGCCTCTGCGGCGGCGCGCAAGCTGTGCTCATCGCGTCCCAAATCCACTTCCATGCGGGCGACGGCGAGGTTTTCCGCCGATTCGTTGAGCAGGCCGGTGGGTTCGCCATGGGCGCCGAGCAAGATTTCGCCGCCTTCGGGTGCCGCAGTGTCGGCGGTGATGGCAGCCAACTCCATGGCTTTGGCATTAACCAAGGCAGCGTGGCCGGAAGCGTGGGACAGGAACACCGGGTGATCCGGCGTCCGAGCGCTGAGCGAGTCGTGCACCGGAAATCCACCGACAGCGTCCGCCGGGGTTTCGCGCCACTTCTCTTGATGCCACCCGAAGCCACGGATCCAGGACCCTGGCTCGGCTTGGGCCGCCGCGGCTGCGACGCGTGCGACGACGTCCTCGAAATCGACTGCGTCGGTGAGGTCGACCTGGGTGAGGGTTTCGCCGAAGCCGAGAAAATGGCCGTGGCTCTCGATCAGGCCGGGCAGCACGGTGGCGCCTGCGAGCTCGACAACCTCGGTGTCTCGGCCGATCCAGGCTTTGGCGTCTTCGCTGCTGCCGAGCGCGATGATGCGGTCGCCTTGCACCGCGATTGCTTCTGCGACGGTGCGATCGGCATCCATGGTGCGGATGACGCCGCCGGTGAGGACCAGATCGGCGGGTGTCGACGCCGTGTTCTGGCAGCCGAGTGTGGAGGCGATGGCTGCAAAGATGACAAAGGCGGCAAAGATGAGGAGTTTGCGCATCGGCCGATTCTATTCGCCCACCGGAGTTTGCTTGAGATCGATTGCCGTGATTGGTCTGAGATGGGGGCCAAGCACTGCCTGTTCATGGAACAATAGACCCGGCAGTTCGAGGCGCGACCTTGCAGCACGACTTGGTCTACAAGGATGCGCGCGGTCCGTCGACAAATTCACCATACGACTTTCCTTGGGAGTACCCAAAAATGGGATCGATTGACGCCAACCAGGCGCGTCCTGGAACGAAACTGATTCACAACAACGACCTCTACACGGTGGTGGAGCGCGCGCACCACAAGCCCGGAAAAGGCGGCGCCTTCGTTAAGTTCAAACTCAAAGGCATCATTACCGGCAAAGTCATCGACCACACCGTGCGGGCGGGGACGACCATGGAGACCGCCGACGTCACCACTACATCGATGCAGTACTTGTACAACGACGGCAGCGGCTATGTCTTCATGGACCTCGAGTCCTACGAGCAGGTTTCGATCGACGAGGACACTCTGGGTCTGGGCGCCAAGTTCCTGACGGAGAACGCGGAAGTTCAGGTCACCATGTATGAGGGCAAGGCGATCGGCGTGCAACTGCCGCAGAAGATGGAGTTCACGGTCGTGGAAACCATCGATGACGCTGCCAAGGGCAACACCGCAACCGCCGTCACCAAGGACGCGACATTGGAAACCGGCGTCACCATCCAAGTGCCCAACTTCATCAAGACCGGTGATCGCGTTCGCGTTCTAACGGAAGATGGGTCGTACCTCGAACGCGCGTAGGACCACGGCTGCGGCTGCGGCTACGGCAGCGGCTGCGGTTAGGCTGGCGCGGCGTTGAGGATTCGACGGCGCGAGTCGGCGCCCGCTGAAGATCTCCAATCACACCTGGGCGAGGTGCTGGCGCGCATCTACGATGCTCGCGGCGCTTCCGATACGGGCGCGCTCGATTACCATCTCAAACGTCTGCCAACCTACGATGCCCTGGTCGATATCGATCGAGCGGCTTCTCTGATTGCTGACACCGTCGTCGCCGACGAGCAAATCGTCATCGTCGGCGACTACGACGCCGACGGCGCCACTGCGACGGTGCTGATGGTCAGCGCGCTGCAGGCGATGGGTGCGTCACGCGTCGACTACCGCGTTCCCAATCGCTTCGTTGACGGCTATGGGTTGGGGCCTGGTTTGGTGTCCACCTTCGCCGATCTGGCGCCGAAGCTGGTCATCACCGTCGACAACGGGGTTGCCAGTTTCGAAGGAGTGCAGGCTGCGAAGGAGCTTGGAGCCACGGTGGTGGTGACCGATCACCATCTTCCTGGGCCCGAACTCCCGGAGGCCGACGCCATCGTCAACCCCAATCGGCTCGACGACACCTTTGCGTCCAAGAGTCTCGCCGGAGTTGGGGTGGCGTTCTATGTCATCTCGGCGGTACGCGCCGAGTTGCGCCGCCGTGATTTCTTTCCAGACGGCAACGAACCGGCTCTGGGGCCGCTGTTGGACCTGGTGGCGATCGGTACGGTCGCCGATGTAGTGCCCCTCGATCACGTCAACCGCACGCTGGTCGCCAACGGACTGGCGCGGATGCGCTCCGGCCACGCGCGCCCGGGAGTGCGAGCTCTGTTGGAGGTTGGGGGGCGGCGTGCCAAGGCGATCAATTCCAGCGATTTGGGTTTCGTCATCGGCCCCCGTCTCAACGCCGCCGGCCGCATGGACGACATGTCGGTGGGCATTGAATGTTTGCTCGAACAGGACTTTCCGCGGGCTCTGGACCGCGCCATGCGCCTCGAACATCTCAACCGTGAACGCAAAAGGGTCGAGGCTGGGATGGAAGAGGAGGCCCTGGCGGTTCTCGACGAGATCTCCTTCGGCGATCCCGAGCGGTTGCCGAGTGGCCTGGCGGTGTACGAGTCCGAGTGGCACGAAGGAGTGCTCGGCATCGTCGCTTCGCGGTTGCGCGAACGGTTTCATCGCCCGGTGGTGGCGTTCGCCGCCGGCGACGAGGGGTTGCGAGGGTCCATGCGTTCGGTGCCCGGAGTGCACGCTCGCGACCTGCTGGAGACCATCGATCTCGCGGTCCCCGGTTTGATGGTTCGGTACGGGGGACACGCGATGGCCGCAGGCCTGACCTTGCAGCCGAATGGCTTTGACGATTTTCGGGCTCGGTTTGAGGCTGAAGCGAAACGCCTGGTCGATCCTGAAGACCTGCGTGGCGTATGGGTCACCGACGGCGAACTGCAGCCCCAGGAGTTCGACCTCGAATTGGCACGCGCGATTCGAGGCGGAGGCCCTTGGGGCCGGGCTTTCGAGGAGCCCTCGTTTGACGGCCTTTTTGTCGTGGAGGGGCGGTCGGTTGTCGGTGAAAAACATCTGCGCTTGCAATTGCGCCACCCCGATTCTGATCGGCCGTTGTCGGCGATCGCCTTTCGCACCAACGATGATGGGTGGCCGCAGTCGCCATTCCCGGCGCGGGTGGTCTATCGTCTGTCGGTCAACGACTACCGCGAGCCGGAGACCTTGCAGTTGCAGGTTCTGGCGCTGGAAGCGGAGTCGTGACTCGGTTGCACAAAAACCGGTTGCGCAGAACCCGGTTGCACAAAACCCGGTTAAGCAAAACCAGCGAGCGGGTTGTTACGGTTGGGAGTACGAAATGAGAAATATCCTATTTACCGCCTTAGTTGTCGTCGCCGCCTGTTCGACGGAAGCGACGCCTCCCGCCGTCGACTACGGACCGGTCGCCGAGCGAATCGCCCAAGAAGCGATCCTCATCGACACCCACATCGACGTTCCGTACCGTCTGTTCGACGAGCCGGCGGACATCTCCGAGCGCACCGACAGCGGCGACTTCGACTTTCCGCGTGCCCGTGCCGGCGGCCTGGATGTCGCCTTCATGTCCATCTATGTCCCAGCCGAGCATCAAGAAACCGGCACCGCCGGCGAACACGCAGACTTGCTCATTGATGGGGTCGAAGAGATCGCGAACAACCATCCCGACAAGTTCAGCGTGGTGTCGAGTGTTGAGGCCGTTCGCTCTGCGATGGGGCAAGGCAAAGTGCTGTTTGCTCTGGGCATGGAAAACGGCGCGCCGATCGAGAGCCTGGAAGATCTGGTTCATTTCTACCAGCGCGGCATCCGCTACATCACTTTGACCCACTCCGAAAACAACCAGTTGAGCGACTCTTCTTATGCAGATGAGGCCCAATGGGATGGTCTCAGCGACTTCGGTAACGAAGTTGTGGCGGGAATGAACGATCTCGGCATGATGATCGACATCTCCCACCTGTCCGATGCCGCCGCGGAGCAAGTGCTTGCGACCAGCCGCGCTCCGGTGATCGCGTCGCATTCCTCGTGCCGCAAGTTCACGCCGGAGTGGGAGCGCAACATGAGCGACGACATGATTCGCGCGCTGGCGGCGAACGGGGGGGTGATTCAGATCAACTTCGGATCGGCCTTTGTCACTCCTGAAGCCAATACCCAGAGTCAAGATTTCTGGGCCAAGCGCCGGGCCTTCGCTGAAGAAAACGGATATCAGGATGACGCTCCAGAGTTGGACGAGTTCCGCGAGGCCTACTTCGCGGAGAATGCGCGCATCTACGCCGATGTCGAGGATGTCGCCGACCATATCGATCACGTCGTCCAACTGGTCGGCATCGACCACGTCGGCATCGGCTCCGACTACGACGGAGTTGGTGACTCCCTGCCCACGGGTCTCAAGGATGTCAGCGCCTACCCCAACCTACTTAGGGTTTTACTCGAACGCGGCTACTCAGAAGAGGACGTGCGTAAGGTGGCGGGGGAGAACTTGCTGAGGGCGTGGCTGCAGGTTGAAGAGGCCGCCGACCGGCAGCGAGCCGCCGCGTAGGGGACGGGTTTACCTCCTCTTCCGTCCAAGCGAGTCGCCGTGCGCGAGGGGAGGGGTTTATCCCCTCCCACTATCCAAGATTCTCCATAGATACCAAGCTGCGGTCGATCTATAGGGGCTCCAGGCCTCTCCCCTGATTGCAACGTCGTCGACTGAGGGAAGTTCTTCCAAGTCATCGAGCCTCTGCACTCCTTTGCGAATTCCTAGATCGAGCGCCGGCAGGATGTCGGCATGGCCTAGGGCCGAAATGAGGAAGATGTCGGCGGTCCAGTCGCCAATCCCCGCAACCTGAGTGATAGTGGCGCGGATGTCCTCGGGTGTCCGGCGGGAAAGAGTCCGCGGCTGGATGCGCCCATCGAGAAAGTGCGCCGCGAGGTCGCGCAGATAGCGTTCCTTGGCTTGGGAAACCCCGGCACTGCGGTAGAGCCGCTCGGGAGCTTCAAAGACCTGCTTGGGAGTGGGGAAGCGGCGGCGGCGCGGGAACGAAGCCACCAGACGGTTGTAAATGCTGAGCGCGGCGGCCCCGGCGAGCTGCTGGTAGAGAATCGCCCTGCCCAGCGCCTGAAAGACGCTCTCGGGGCGGCCCCAGTTGGGGCGGGGAGCGGCCTTGACGATGGCCTGAAAGCGCGGGTCCCGTCGCACCAATGCCGCGGGCGCTTGCGGATTCCAGGGCTGATTTCGAGGCTGGTGATTCACGCTGGCTGCAGGGCTGACTCGAGCTCTGCCAGCTCGGACTCGACTTGTTCCCAGGCTTGGGTCGATTCGGCGATCTCCGCTTGCAACGTGCTCAGGTCGTTTTCGAGCTGACGGATCTTCTTGGGTGGAGTGTCCGAGAAGAAGGCCGGATTGGCGAAGGTGTCGTTGATTTCGGCGACGCGGGTTTCCGCGTCGTCGATGGCGGCGATGAGGGTGTCGCGTTGCTTCTGCAGCTCGCGAATGCGGTTCTTGGACGCGCCCACGTTCTGAGGCGCCTGCTTACGGCGACGCTTCTCGCGGCGCACCTTGAGCGCTAGCGCGTCGGCGTCCAAGTGATCGTCACCGAGAGAGTGGACGTATTCGTCGTAACTGCCGTGGTAGTCACGGGCTCCGTCGGGGGTCAGTTCGAGGATGCGGTTGGCCAGTTGTGAGACGAACCAGCGATCGTGCGAGACGAAGAGTAGCGTCCCTTCGTACGCCTGCAGGCCCTCGACCAGAGCCTCGATGGCTTCCAAGTCAAGGTGGTTGGTGGGCTCGTCGAGAAGGAGCACATTGGGTTCGGTGACTCCAAGACGCGCGAAGACCAGGCGCGCGGCTTCGCCACCGGAGAGGCTGGAGAGCCTCTTTTCCACTTCGTCGCCGGAAAACAAGACCTGTCCAAGCTTGCCGCGCACGTAACCAATGCTCTCGCCGGGACAGCTCTCCCACAGCCACGACTCAATGGACTGGCTACTGTCGGGTAGCAACTCCTTGTGGTCCTGGGCGAAATATCCGCGGTGGGTTTCGTAGCCCCAATCCACTGAGCCGCTGTCGGCCGCGAGTTCGCCATGGAGGATCTTGAGCAGGGTCGATTTGCCGATGCCGTTGGGCCCCATGATCGCCAACCGTTCGCCGCGTCGCACGGTCAGATTGACTTCACTCAGCACCTGGTTTTTGGTCGCAGGATCCTCGCCGTAGGCCTTGGAGACATCGGTGATGGTGACCACGTCTTTGCCGCTGGGGCGACAGGCGGGGAAGCGAAAGATCGGATATCGCCGCGAACTGGCCGGCAGGCGTTCGATCTCAATGCGGTCGATCAGCTTCTGCTTGCTTTTGGCTTGACGGGCCTTGGTGGCCTTGGCGCGAAAGCGCTCCACAAACGCCTTGTGGTGGGCGATCTCTCGTTCGCGCTTGCCGATCTCTGCTTCCTTCATGCGCCGCTGTTCGACCTTGGCCTCGGCGAAGCGACTGTAGGAACCGGGGTAGAGAATGACGGTCTCGTAATCGACATCGAGGATGTGAGTGACGACGTTGTCGAGAAAGCGATGATCGTGGGAAACCACCACCAACACGCCGGCGAACTCACACAGGAATTTTTCCAGCCAGCGGATCGAGAGGATGTCCAAATGGTTGGTGGGCTCGTCGAGGAGGAGTACGTCCGGGCGTGCGGCCAGCACTTGCGCCAGCAACACGCGCAGCTTGAATCCACCGGACAACGCGGAAAGGGGTTCAGTATGGCGCTCGGTGGGAATTCCCAGCCCTTCGAGGATCTCTCCCGCGTCGGCCTCGGCTCGGTAGCCGTCGTGGCGCAGGATGGTGTCCTCGAGTTCCGAGTACTTCTCGGCGTCAAAGTCCTGGTCGGCGTGGGCGAGAAGCTCTTCCTTGGCCTCCATCGCCGCCCAGAGTTCCGGATTGCCCATCAAGGCGACATCGAGAATGCGACAGTCCTCGTATTCAAAGTGGTCCTGACGCAGCACGCCGACCACCGATTTCTTGGGAATCGAGAGATCCCCTTCGCTGGGCAAGTCGTCGCCGGCGAGGACCTTGAGGAGAGTGGATTTCCCCGAGCCGTTAGCGCCCACCAACCCGTAGCGCTTGCCCGGGTCGAGTTGGAAAGAAACGTTTGAGAAAAGCGTCTGGGCGCCGAAGGACTTGCCCAGTCCGGAGACCGCAATCATGGGGGAGGAGGATATAGGAAGTGGTTAGTATTCAGTGGTCAGTGGTCAGTGGTCAGTGGTCAGTGGTCAGTAACTACTGTCAACTGCCAACTGCCAACTGCTAACTGCTAACTGCCAACTGTCAACTGCCAACTACATCCCCGTCACGTTGTCAGTCGGCTCGGCCGCTTCGGCTTCTTTTGGATAGAGCACGCCGAGGACATATTTGTCGGGATCGAAGTAGAGCGCCGTGGTCTGCTGAAACGTCTCGGAGTTCAAATTGGCCAGCAGTTGGTCGTGCTGCAGGAGCAGACGGGGATCCCAGCCGTGGCGGTAGTACTCGGACAATGCCCGCAGCCAGAATCCGTTCTCGCGCAGCATGGTTTGGCGGCGCCTGCGCTGCTGCTCGCGCACCTTGGTGGTATAGCTGTCCGCCAGGCCGGACTCGCGCACACTCTCAATCTCTTCGAAGATGCGCGTCACCAAGGTGTCGACGTTTTCCGGTGCACAGCCGAACTCGATGGTTGCGGTGTACCCCGGCGAAGGTCGGTCGGTCATGTTGGTCGACACCCGCACCCCGTAGGTGGCTCCCAGATCTTCGCGTAGCGCTTCGCGCAGGCGGATGCCGAGAGCTGCTGCTGTGGAGCGAAGGTTGTAGAGATTTTGCGGCCCAAACTCGGCTCCGCCTGAGAACACCAGGCGCACTTGGCTCTTGGGTTCGAGTCCGCTGAAGACTTCGACTCGTTCGACCTCGTCGGGACCGTCGACACCGATGTCGCGCCAAGTCTCTTGGCGTTGTTGCGTCGGCAGGCTGGCCAAGTAGGTGTTGACAAAAGGCCGCATGTCCTCGGTTGCAAACGAACCGACGATGACGAAGGTGAAGTCACTGGCGTCGCCGAAACGGTCGCCGTAAACCTCAAGAGCGGTGGATGCGTCAACGGCCTTGAGCAGCTCCCGAGTCGGCGCTCGGCGGCGCGGATGATCGCCGGTAAGAACGGAGTTCATGCGGTCTTCGAACTGGATCTCCGGGTGGGTCGAGCGGTTGTGCACCCAACCGCGAACCCGGCCCATCACCGACCGAACGGCGTCGTCGTCGAGACGGGGCTCGGTAAAGACCAGGTAAATGAGCTGGAACATCTCCTCGAGGTCGCGCGAGGAGGCGGAAGCGTCGAGCCCCTCTTCGAGTTCATCGATGTAAGTCGAGATATCGACCGTCTTTCCCGCCAGTGCCTTGTCGAGCGAGAGCGGGTCGAAGGCTCCAACGCCGCTTTCCTCGACAAAAGCAGTGGCAACCAGCGAGGAGGCGAAGTCGTCGTCGGAAACCAACGAGTTCCCCCCCGGACTGAAGGCGGAAACCAGGACCTGATCGGAGCGAAAGTCGGTTGGTTTGAGGACCACCTGTGCGCCGTTGGACAGCTCCCACACAGTGATGTCCAACTCTTCAATGTACTCCTCGCCGGCGATCGCGCCACTTTCCGGGAGTTCGCTGATGAGCGGTCGGTCTGGAGCGGAGTCGATGTAGGGAACGAGTTCGGCATCGGCGACCTGCGAGAAGATCTCCAGCGCTTCTTCTTCGCTCGGCAGCCGTTGCGCGTGGCGCTCGGGGGCGCTGACCAAGATGACGCGATTGCGCTCGCCCAGATTTAAGGCGGCGAGGAAGTTCATCTCCTTGAGGCTGATCTGGGGTACGAATTCCTGCACCAGCTCGAGTTCGACGGCGATCCCCGGAGTGGGCTCATCGACGAGATGGACTCGGATGTACTCCGCCGCATAGCTGCTGGAATCGGCGGCGTCGCGGTCGAGAGCGGCGCGCTCGTAGGTGCGCATGTACTCGGCTTTGGCGCGTTCCAACTCACCTTCGGTGAACCCGAAGCGCGCAAGGCGTTGCAGTTCGCGAAGTACCGCATACATCCCGCCGCTGACTTCACCTTCGCCGACCGCCGCCACCAACGTGGTGACGTGCTTCGAGCGCACAAAGCGCCCCGAAGACGACCCAGCCGCCAGGAACGGCGGGCTCGGCCCGCGGGTGTACTCCTCAAGTCTGGTGTTGACCATCATGTGGTAGATGCGCTCGACGATCCACTGGCGGTAATCCTTGACTCGCCCTTCGGCGCGTTTGGGTAGTTTGTTGAAGATGGCGAAGGTGGTGTGGCTGGTCTCGGGATCGGTGGCCACTCCGTAGAGTGTCTCTTCGTGGTCGGGAATCTGGTGCGTCGGTCTCGGCCGCGGTTCTTCGCCGTTGGTCAAGGACCCGAACTTGGCCTCGATTTTGGCCGCCATCTCAGCGCGGTCGATGTCGCCGACGGCGATCACCGCCATCAGTTCCGGCCGGTACCAGTCGCGGTAGAAGTCGCGAACGCGCTCGACCGAGACGTTGCCGATGACTTCCGGAGTGCCGATGGGCAGCCGTTTCTCATAGACCGAGTCGCGAAACAGCAGCGGAAACTGCTTGTCGCGGATGCGCGACGCAAACCCCAGTCCGAGTCGCCATTCCTCGGTCACCACCCCCCGCTCTTTGTCCACTTCTTCTTCATCGAAGGTGACGGCACTGGCCCATTGGTGGAGGATGTCGAGCCCGGTGTCGACGAGTTCGGGCTGATCCGTGGGGATGCGCAGCATGTACACGGTTTCGTCAAAGCTGGTGGTGGCATTGATGTCGGGACCGAACCGCATGCCGATGGTTTCGAGATAGTCGACCAACTCGAGGCGTTGGTACTTTTCGGTGCCGTTGAAGGCCATGTGTTCGACGAAATGAGCGACACCGAGCTGGTCTTCATCTTCGAGCGTTGAGCCCGCGTCGACCACCAACCAAAGCTCGACCCGGTCTTCGGGAGACTCGTTGTGGCGAATGTAGTAGGTGAGGCCATTGTCGAGGACCCCGGTGGTGAGCAGTGGATCGAGCGGTAGATCTTCTTCGAGGCGCTCGCCCCAGCCTTCCGCGCCCGCCGTAGGGACACTCGCGAGCAGTGCAATCGCCAGAGTGAGGACGAGATGGAGTGTGTTGATTTTTTGGGCTCGCAGCATAGGGAATCTCAGATTAGCTTGCGTTGACTGCCACAAAGTCCATGGAATCGACAGCCGCGACAGGCTCTGTTCAAAGTATACGCAGCATAGTCGGCTGGCGTTTTGATCGCTGGCTAGATGGATGGGTTCTACGAGACCTTTTCCAGCAGAGCGGTGAGCGCTTTCTGCAGATCCGGCGCTTGGCCGAGCAGCGGTGCCAGGGGATCCGACCGCTGTCGAGCGATCCGCGCCGGCATGTTGCGAAGATGAAATGCGCTTGGGTCGAGGCTGCCTCGGACCTCCGACCAGCGTAGCGGCGCGGACACCGGCGCTCCAAGGTGCGGTCGCACGCTGTAGGGCGCCACCAGCAGGCGGCCGTGGCCGTTTTGCAGGTAGTCAACGTAGACCTTGCCTTCGCGCCGCGCCAGAGCGCGCGCGGTGGTGGCGATGTCGGGATGCTCGTTGACGGTGAACTGGGCGATCAACCCCGCCAATTGCCGACTCTGTTCGTGGGTGAGCTGTCCGCCGAGCGGGATCAGGACATGCATGCCCGAGCCGCCGCTGGTCTTGGGATACGAGGGCAGGCCGATGGTCTGGGTCAGGCGCCGAATCGCGCCGGCGATCTTGACCACGTGCGCGAAAGGAGCCCCTTTGGGATCGAGATCCAGGATGCACCAGTCGGGATGAGCCAGGTCAGCCAAACGACTGGACCAGATGTGCAGCGGAATGGCGCCCAGGTTGGCGATGTAGAGCAAAGAGGCCAGGTCGTCGCAAACAAAGTAGTCGGTGGTCTTCTCCTCTTCATCACCTCCCACCGGCTCGACGCGGATCCAATCGGGCGCGAACTCGGGGGCGTTCTTTTGGTAGAAGGATTTGCCGTGGATACCATCGGGATAGCGGTCGAGCACCAACGGTCGATCTTTAAGCCAGGGGAGCAAGCTCGGCGCGACTCGGCGGTAGTAGTCGACCAGATCGCCTTTGCTGATGTCGTCCTCGGCCCAGAAGACCTTCTGCGGCCGTGTGATTTCGACCTCATCGGGGTGGGGGCGGGGCAGGTCGTCGGCTTTTTTGAGCATCACTGACGGGCCTTGCCAAGCACACTCCTGCGCCTTTTTGTCGGTTCGTTGCCGTAGGAACACCGGATGGCGCAGCATGCCGGCCGGGGAACGTTCGGAGAAGCGGACTTCCGCCACCAGTTCGGGCGCAACCCAAAAATGCCCTGGCCCGGTCGGGACTTCACCGGTGCAAGGCGGGTGATCGACTTGCAGAGGTTCGAGAGCCCGGGTCCATGACTTCAATTCGGCGTCGCGGAACCCGCTGCCGACGGCGCCGACGTAGATCAACTCGCCGTTTTCCCAGGTGGCGAGGTGGAGCGAACCGAGACTGGCTCGAGCTCCCTTGCCGTGACTCCAGCCGACGACGACAAAGTCATCGGTCTTGTCGGAGCGCACCTTGCGCCAGCGGTCGGATCTACCCGGCCGGTAGCGGCTGGCGCCGTCTTTGCCGACCATCCCCTCGAGCCCGAGACCGTGCGCGGCTCGGTAAAAGTCCTTGCCTCGATCCAAGACGTGATCGGTATAGCGAACGGCGCCGTGGCTGGGCAGCACCGACCGCAATAGCTCTTTGCGTTGTAACAGCGGCAGGTCGCGCAGGTCGTAGTCCTCAAGAGCGAGCAGATCGAAAGCCATCAAGGTCGCCGGGTGCTCAACCGTGGCACGGTCGATCTCGAATCGGTTGCGGGTCTGGGCGCGCTTCTGCAAGCGAGAGAAACTGGCGCGCCCGTCGTCGTCGAGAACGACGACCTCACCGTCGAGCACCATACGCGGGTAGGGCATGGCCAGCAGGGTGCGCGCCACTTCGGGGAAAACCGCCGCAACTTCGTCGTTGTTGCGGGTCAGCAGGCGCACTCCTCCGCGGCGTCCGAATGGGTCGGGCTTGGCGCCGTCCGACTGTTCGCCTTCTTTGGCGGCGAGAATGCGGTAGCCATCGTACTTGACCTCGTAGATCCAGCCTTTGCGATCGAAGGGTCGATCGGTGAGCTCGGCGAGCATCGGCTGGCTTGCGAACGGGGTGTCGGTAATCGGCGGCAGCTCCAACTCGGACAGGCGCAGACGCAACTCTTCGCGCAGGCTTGCCGAAGAAGCAAGCTGGTCGACTTCTAAACCGGACAGCACCGAATGCTCGGGATAGATATCCTCATCGCCGGTCCGAGCCCATCCATCCGGCTTTTTGATTAGAAGCCACTCTTTGGGATTGCGGGTGGTGCGCACCAAGGTCCACAGGCCGCGCAACTTGTATCCATACAGGTCAAAAAGCAACTTGCCGTCGCGCAGACCTTGTTCGGGAGGAATGTGCGGGTGCCAGCGACCGCGATCCCAGACGATCATGGCGCCGGCGCCGTAGTTGCCGGGCGGGATCACGCCCTCGAAGTCAGCGTACTCGATGGGGTGGTCTTCGGTTTCCACCGCCAGGCGCTTTTCGCTGGGATCGGCCGAGAACCCTTTGGGCACCGCCCACGAGCGCAAAGCGCCGCCGATTTCGAGCCGGAGGTCGTAATGCAAACGCCGTGCATCGTGGCACTGCACGACAAACGCCCCGGGGCGCGACGCGGTGCTATCGCCGAAAGGTTCGGGGGTACTCCCGCGCTGGCGCTTCTGACGATAGCGATGTAAGCGATCGCCGTCGGATGGCTGGTTGTCGCCAGAATGAAGGTCTTTGGGCATAGAAACGTATAGGATTCAGCCCATGTGTGCACGGCCGATTGCAACCGGTACGGTGTCGTTCGGTCTCGTAGCGATCCCGGTCAAACTGTACTCCACGGCAGAAAGCTCTCAGACCGTGCGGTTCAACATGATCCACGAGAGCTGCGGAACCCGGGTGAAGTATAAGTACTACTGCCCGACCGACGACGAAATCGTCGAGCGCAGCGACCTCACCAAGGGATTCGAATACACGAAGGGCAAGTACGTGCTCTTCAATCCAGAAGAGCTCAAGGCACTGACTCCGGATCCCACACATGCGGTCGAGATCACCGAGTTCGTGCCGGCCGAGACCGTTGACCCCATTTACTTCGACAAGGCCTACTACCTGGGCCCGGATAAAGGCGGCGCGCGCCCTTACAAGCTGCTGGCGCAAGCCATGCGCAAGACCGGGCGGGTCGCGATCGCCAGGTACGCAGCCCGCGGCAAAGACTATGTAGTTCTGGTGCGGCCCTTTGAAGAAGGGTTGATCATGCAGCAGCTCTACTACGGTGAAGAAGTTCGCGCCTTCAGCGAGGTGCCGATCGAAGAGGCCTCGGTCAAGGAATCCGAATTGGAGCTTGCGGTGCAGTTGGTCGAGCAGATCGCCAAGGATGAATTCGATGCCAGCATTTACCGTGATCACGTGCGCGATCAGATTTGGAGCCTGATCGAGTCCAAGATCGAGGGTGAAGAGATCGTCTCGGCGCTGCCCGACGAGCCCAAGGCGCAGATCATCGATCTCATGGACGCTCTCAAGGCCAGCTTGGGCGAAGAAGGCTCGTCGGCCGGCAAGAGCCGCAAGGCCCCCAAAGCGGCGAAGGGCAAAGCCGGCAAGGGTCGAGTTGGCAACGATCAGTCGGCGAAGAAGAAAGCCGCCAAAGGTTAGGCCGAGAATAGATGGCGCGGTCCGGTCGATCTCGCAAGTTGCAATCTGAAAGCGCAGAGCCCAGCAACGTTCTTGGGGCCTATTCGACCTCCCAGGTGGCCAAGCTGGCGGCGATAACGCCGGCAGTGGTGAGGCGATATGCGATATCCGGCTTGGTCGGCAACGGAGAAACGCCGCCTCGCTTCAATTTTCAGGACCTAGTTTTGCTGCGCGGAGTGCGGGACCTGCGGAAGGCCCGAATCTCGTCGCAGCGAATCCGGGCCGCGCTCCTGCGGCTGCGCGATCAACTTCCGGCAGACGTTCCGGTCAGCGGCGTATCGATCGAAGCCGAGGGCGGGCGGATCGTCGCACGGCATCGAGATGAAGTTTGGGACCTGGAAAGTGGGCAACGCGTCTTGAATCTGGTAGCAACGGCACCGTCTACCGCTTCCGAAACGGCGGTCGCGACCTCCGTTGCCGACCAGATCGACTCGTGGTTTGGGCGTGGGGTCGAGCACGAAGCGGTTGACGCCGCGGAAGCGGCGCACTGCTATCGGCGGGTGCTCGCCTTGGACCGAGACCATCCGGATGCCCACTTGAACCTGGGTCGCTTGCTCCACGAACGAGGTGACTTGACGGTGGCCGAGCGCCACTACCGCCGGGCCATCGCGATACGCGACGACGATCCAACCGCATGGTTTAATTTGGGCGTAGTACTCCAGGACCGTGGGCGACGGCGCCGAGCGGTGGAGGCGTACGAGCGCACCACCGCTCTCGATGCTGACTATGCAGACGCTCACTTCAACCTCGGCAATCTCTACCGCGAGCTGGGAGATGCCGGTTCGGCAATGCAAGCCTTCAAGCGCTACCGCGAACTAAGCGAGGAATAGCTCCGCCGTGTCGACGCCCCTACGCACTCCGTCGGGTTGGGGCCTGACCGGGCCGATACCCCGTGACATCGCCGTCCTGCTGGGAGTCAGCTTCGCCACTTTCAGCGCCAGCCACTTCTCGGCGACCGCGGGCCTGGTCGAGTTGTTGCGGTTGTCGCCTTTGGCCTGGAGTTCGGCGCAGCTCTGGCGCCTGTTGACCTATCCGTTTGCCGGAATCGGAGCACCAAGCCTTTGGATTATGGTTGAGTGGCTGGTGCTGTTTCTGTTCGCTCGCACGGTCTTCTATCAGCTCGGTCGGCGCAGTTTTTGGAGGTTGTTGGTGATCGCCTCGGTGGCGGCCGGCGTCGCGGCATTGGTGGTCGACGCGGTGGCGAGTGGCAGCAGCTTGAATCTCATCCTTATGCAGGGCCAGCGCATGCTGCTGGCGATCGTCATCGCTGGGTTTGCCACCCTTAACCGCAGTGCCACGATCCTGCTGTTCTTCGTCCTGCCGGTCAAGGCGGCCTGGTTTCTCGGCTTGGAGATTCTGTTCGCGTTCCTGTCCTACCTGTCGTCGGGTGATCTGGCGGGATTCGTGGGGATTTCGATGGCGGTTGGAGCCACCTACTGGATCTTGGATCGAGGCGTTCCCAACCTTAAGGTGCTGTGGAAGCGCGGGGAGGAACAATGGCTGCGCCAGCGCATGCGGCGTACCGCCAAGCGCAAGGGACTGCGGTTAGTGGAGCCACCCGAGAATGACGAAGGCAACGTTCGGCAGGGGCCGTGGATTAACTGAGACAAGGATTAATCAAAAAAAACGGGATTAATTGAGAGGCGGATCAATTGAATTCGATCGACGGGTCCGCTCAAGGCGCCAGGTCGGATGGATTCGCTCCATGGAATCAATCTTGCTCCAACACGGTTGTGTAGGGGTAGGTGGGCGCCAACGATTGAGCTATATGAATGCAACCAGTGAGATTTCATGAGTGAAACCCAAACCCTTCCGGTCCTTCCGCTGCGCAATATGGTGCTGTTTCCCGCGGTGACAACTCCCATCCGTGCCGGTCGTCCGGCGACCATGCGAGCCATCCAGGAGGCTATTGGAAGGCCCGACCGGCTCATCTACGCCGTTTTGCAGACCGAGGACAGCGTCGAAGTCGATCCCGATCGTCTGCACACTGTCGGCACCATCGCCCGCATCGATCAAGTCCAAAAAGTGGGAACCAATCTGCAACTGTTGGTGACCGGCGTCAAACGAGGGGTGGCGATTCGAGTAGAACGCAAGGACGGCCACCTTGAGGCGATCGTGCGTTCCGCTGAGGATATGTTTCCACCGCAGATCGATGATCCCTCGTTTATGGCCTTGCAGCGTGAGTTGACCGACCGCGCCACCGAGCTAGCGGAAAAGGCCGGCCTGCCCGAAGAGATCATTCAGAGCGCTCTGGAAGCGGTGGATGATGCCGGCGAACTGGCCGATCTGGTGGTCAGTTATTTGGAGCTCGATACGCCTCTGAAGCAGGAATTGCTCGCCAATTTGTCGGTCGAAGAGCGTCTACGACAGGTGTTGCTGCAGGTGCAGAAGCAGCTCAACGTCGTTTCGGCTCAAGAGGACATCCAGTCCAAGGTGCGCGAGGAACTGGGCGACCGGCAACGCGAAATGTTGTTGCGCGAGCAACTGAAAGCCATCCAGGAAGAACTCGGCCAGGCTGATGAGGCCAACGAACTTGATGAGTTAAAGCAAAAACTGGATGAGCTAGAACTCGGCGAAGAAGCGCGCAAGGAAGTGGATCGAGAGTACGACCGCTTGCAGCGCATGAACCGCGAGTCGATGGAGTATCAGGTCGTCCGTTCGTTTCTCGAGACTGTCGCCGAGCTACCCTGGAACCAGCGCACCTCCGATGACCTGGATCTCGAAGAGGCCAAGGACATTCTCGAACAGGACCACTACGGCCTCGACGACGTCAAAGATCGGGTACTCGAATTCTTGGCAGTCAAAAAGCTGCATCAGGAACGCGACGCAATGCGTGGTGAGGTCGAAGACGCCGAGAGTGATGAACAGCCGGGAAACGAAGACGATAAAGCGGTCGCTCCAATCTTGCTCTTTGGCGGCCCGCCGGGGGTTGGCAAGACTTCGATTGCCAAGTCGATCGCGCGGGCCATGGGACGCAAGTACGTGCGCATCTCGTTGGGCGGCGCGCGGGACGAGGCCGACATTCGCGGCCATCGCAAGACCTATGTCGGAGCGATGCCGGGGCGGATCATTCAAGGCATGCGCCAGGCGGGGAGCAAGAACCCAGTCTTCCTACTGGACGAGGTCGACAAACTGGGGGCGTCGTTTCAGGGCGACCCAGCCGCGGCTCTGCTTGAGGTGCTGGATCCGGCGCAAAACGACAGCTTCGTCGACCATTACCTGGGTCTGCCCTTTGACCTCTCGGAAGTGTTGTTCATCGCCACCGCCAACTTCCTACAGAACATCCCCGGTCCTTTGCTGGATCGCATGGAGGTGGTGGAGTTCTCCGGCTACACCGAGGGCGAAAAACTGGAGATCGCCAAGCGCTACTTGCTGCCGCGCCAAATCCGTCGCCACGCTCTCGATGTCGAACGCCTGGCGGTGTCCGATGAGGCACTACAACACCTCATTTCTCATTACACCCGCGAAGCCGGGGTGCGCCAGTTGGAGCGCACCTTGGGCAAGTTGGCGCGCAAGGCGGCTCGTCGCATCGCCACCGGAGAAGCCGAGAGCATCGAGGTTGGGATCGACGAGGTACGTGACCTGCTCGGTCGACCGCGCGCGAGGCCGGAGAAAGCCGCGGATGAAGATCAGATCGGAATCGCCACCGGCATGTACTACACCCCGGCCGGCGGCGACATCATGTTCGTGGAAGCGACCACCATGCGCGGGCGCGGCGAACTGGTGCTCACCGGTCAACTCGGCGATGTCATGAAGGAATCGGCGCGCGCGGCGTGGAGCTACGCCCGCAGCCACGCCACCGATCTGGACATCAACGAAGAAATGTTCGAGCGCGACGTGCACATTCACGTACCCGCCGGAGCCATTCCCAAAGACGGTCCCTCCGCTGGCGTGACGATGGCGACGGCCTTGGTCTCGAGCCTCTCGGGACGTCCGTCACGGCACGAAGTGGCAATGACCGGCGAAGTGACCCTCTCCGGGCGGGTGCTGCCGATCGGCGGTGTCAAGGAGAAGGTTCTTGGCGCCGTGCGCGCGGGTATCACCGAAGTGGTTTTGCCCAAAGAAAACGAAGCTGATCTGGAGGACTTGCCGCAGGAGATCGTCGACCAGCTTACGGTTCATGCCGTGGAGGAGCTAGGCGAAGTGCTCACGGTGGCGATTCCAAGCGGCAACTTTCAGAGACCGGCTCAAGTCAGCGCTGCCGACGAGAATGCGGCGACCCTTGAGGGTGATCTCGGGTCGAACTAGCTGAAACTGTCGGGGCGGGGCTTGCCCCCGCCCGCTGGAGCCCGCAAGGGGCTCCCCTACATTGGGTTTGTCAACCTGCAAGCGTCACGACAGAGCTTTAAGAGCCTAATCCGGTAGGGGCGGGGCTCGCCCCCGCCCGCGGGAGCTCGCAAGGGGCTCCCCTACATAGGGTCGTCAACCTGCAAGCGTCACGACCGAGTGCCGCTACGAACCGTCCCAGTTCACCCGTACCGCCGAACCTTCTCCCGAATCGGGGCTGCCGACCCAAACCACCAGCGTGCGGTCGTTGGCATCGTCGCGTCCTTGCAAGGTGGTGGAGTCTGGAGCTTCGGTCGTCGTCAGTTCGAATCCCGAGGTCTGCATGCGCTGCTGGTAGAGACCTGCAAGAGTCGAGTGGTTGGAGGTCGATTCGGCGATGTAGAGCCCGGTGTCGGATGCCGACATCAAAACGTTGGGGTCAATGCCTGTGACTACTGGAACCCAATCCGGGATCTGCTGATTGGCGTCGGCGCCATAGGCTGTCTCGTCGCCCTCTTTGTCGGTCACCGTGACTCCATCGGCGCCGATGTCAACCGAACCCTCGTCGCTCTCGAAGGAAATGTTGCCGGAGGTGATGTCCGACCAATCCACCGTGATCTGCTTGCCGGTTTCCCGTTCGCGGATGGTGACCTTGCCGTCCTCATGGGTCTCGACCACTTCCAGATCCGGGTTGAGCTCGATGAGCCGTTCGACCAGCCTTTCCGGGTTGTCCTCGACATCTTCGGCGAAGTCTTTGACCTTTTTGCCGACGAAGTAGGTGCAGGTGGTGAAACCGATTCCGGCGAGAATGATGAACGCTAGGCAACCGATGGCAAGCCATCCGAGCGCCCCCATTTTTTTCTTGGCTGGCATCCGTGATCTCCTTATTGATAGCCTTGATTTTCCGTAATGGCAGCGGCTTGCAGGCTACCACGCGACATTTTTCCGCCGGAAGATAACTGCAACCTACCCGGGGAGAGTTATCGGTGGGCTACAATCCCGCGTTTGCGTCTCGGAACTACCGAGTCTGCGGCCAACCTTGGAGACAACGATGCCAAATCTACGCCGTCGTTTTGACGCTTATCGAGTTCAATACACCGCCGCCAACGGCAACCAGCCGCAGGCCAGAATCATCTGCTATGAGGGCGATGACGTCGCTGGGATGCTGACCTTCTACCGCGATGAAGCGGGCGTTCCCGCCCCGATGTCGTTCCAAGACGACAAGATCTCGATCGGATTTGCGGTCAAGAGATTCAGCGAAGTGCTAGATCTGATGCGCCACGAGTCACCGTTGGAGCTCTACTTCGATCCAGAGGGTGAATGGGGAGCGATCCTGAGCTGTGAGATGGAACCGGTTGGTGAAAACGAATAACGCCCGCCTTTCCGGAAGTTAGGAAGCATCTTCCCACCCAATGACTGGGGAGGTGTGACGCGGTAGTGACAAGTGACGATGGCCAGCGTATCTGCTTCACTATCCACTATCCACTATCCACTATCCACTATCCACTATCCATTATCCACTATCCACTAGCCACTGACCGTGGGCTGAGCAAGTCCATTCCGTACACAACCGACCACTGATTACTGGCTACTGCCCACTAACTACCACTACTTCGCCCGAGCTTTTTCAAACGCTGCTGCCATCGCACCGAGCTTCTGCTCGCCATGGCGCTCGCGGTAGGCCTTGAGGTCGGCTGCCGATCCGTCGACTTGGGCGCCTTCGGGCAGCAAAGATATTCGCTTGCGTTTGCGATCGATGGAGACGATCTGCACCTTCATCTCTTTGCCTTTGGGGAAGACTCTCTGCGGCGAAGCGTCGCTCGGCAAGGTCAATGCCGAACTGGGAATCAGTCCGGAAAGACCCGGGGCCAGTTCGACCAGAACGCCGAAGCGCTCGGCGCGGTCGACCTTGCCGTCGACCACTTGTCCCTCTTTGAAATCACCTATGCCTTTCCATGGGTCGGGTTCGAGGGCCTTGCGGGAGAGAGAAATGCGCTTGCCGCCTTTCTCAACTTTGAGCACTTTGACTTCAACACTGTCCCCTTCGCTCAGCGCCTCCGAAGGATGATCGATTCGCGAGCGAGCGATTTCCGAAATGTGGAGCAGTCCTTGTACGCCGCCGAGGTCGATGAAGGCTCCGAAGTCGGTAAGCGAGGCTACGGTGCCGGTAAGCACGGCGCCCACTTCGACCTTGGACATTGCCTCGCTGCGGCGCTGGTAGTCCTGCGCTTTGATCGCTGCCGCTCGTGACACCACCACGCGTCGCCCTCGATCGCGGATCTCAAGCACTATGAACTCCATCTCTTGGTCGACATAGCTCGCCGGCTCTTCGGGAGCGCCCAGGCCGATGGCCGAGCGCGGACAAAAGGCGGGAGTCTCGCCGACGACGACGTGAAACCCTCCCTGATTCCAGCCGATGATCTTGCCCGTGACCGGAGTCCGGCCTTTGCGCGCCTGGTTGAGCGCTTCGATCGCCGGAGGCAATGGGCGGGTATCTTCCTGCTTGGCCTTCTTTTGAGGCTTCTTTTTGGCTGGCTTGGCATCGGACGCAACTTCTGCGGCCTCGGCTGCAGCGCCTGCTTTCTCCTCGGCTGCGGTGGACTCGCCTTGTGCATCTGGAGAGGCGTCGGCTTGAGATTCCTCGGATTGAGGCTCTTCGTTCGCATCCACCTGATCCGCCGTTGAAGCTTGAGGCTGGGTCGCCTCATGGGTCGCGTCAGCCTCCATCTCGGTCTCAAGGTTCTCCTCAGCCGCGGTACTAGCCTCCGCCCCGGCCGAAGAGTCGTTCTCGGTTTCTTCGACGACCGCCTCTTCAGTTTGCGGGTTCTCGGTCTTGCTGTCCTCACTCATGATGCTGTCTCGATTCTGGTTTGATGGGAGAAAGATAATTTTACCGGCTTGTGAGATTTAGTGCTGCCAGCGAGCTGGCGCGGTATCGATCCAAGGCTCCCAGTGGGCTGGCTTTCACGCTTGCGCCATGGAGCCGTCAAGTCCGAGGTCTTGAGCAGCGTCCTGCATGGCCGCCAGAACCTCTTCCACGTGCTGCCAACGATCCAATCGTCCGTCAAAGCACGCGCGGCTGAACGCTTCGATCGCCCGGTCGACCTCTTCGCGATCGACCCCCCGCGCAAATGCTTTTTCTTTCCAACGCTTCTTCAACGACTTGATCTTGACGTCGCGAACGTCCTTGCTCGGGCGCACTAGGGCCGAGGCCGAGATCAGGCCGGTGATCTCGTCACAAGCAAGTAGGGCGAAGTCCATCGCCGAGCTCGGCGCGACGCCGGTGCCCGCTTCATTGTGGGCGAGGATCGCCTGTACGACTTCTTCGGGGCAACCTTGTTCGCGCAGATGAGGAGCGCCTTCCAGCGGATGGGCTTCGAGTGTGGGGTGCACCTCCCAGTCGTAGTCGTGCAACAGACCGGCGAGTCCCCACAGATCGGGATCTTGGCCGAGTTTGTCGGCGTAGCGGCGCATCGCCGCTTCGACAGCAACCATGTGGCGCTGGAGACCGATGTTCTGGACGTGCGCGCAAACAATGTCCCAGGCGTCGTTTCTCAGCATTGTAGTTCTCAACCCAGCTTGGCGAAGGTGACGTGGACCTCGGCGACCGCGCGGTCGTCCTGTTCGACCGTCGAGCGCGCAAAGGCGAGGGTGCGTCCGTTCTTGGTCACCGTCGAACGGGCCTCGATACGGCCCGGCTGCGCCCGTCGTAGAAGCTGTACCTGCACATCCACCGGAACCACTGGGGCACCGACTGCGTGCGCCGCGGCGACCTCTCCTAAAGTGGTGAGTACGGCGAAGTGAACGGTTCCAGGAGCGACCTCATGGGCCGGTCCGGCGTCGAGCACGATTGCTCCGTCTTCCGAACGCATTCCCAGTTGTTGATTGAACATGACTCGACTGTTGGATTGTGGTGTTCTGGCGGCGGTGGCTGAGTCTGAATCGCCCACCCGCCAGAGCGATACTATCAAGCGGCGGCGGTTGTCTCGCCAAAGTTGTCTCGCACAAAGGGGACGCCTAAGACGATGAAATCTCTGTTACTCGTCAGCAATTCGCAATGCCATGGACACGGTTACCTCGACCATGCTGAGGGAGCCGTACGCAGTCTATTTGAAGCTCTTGGAGCCGGCGACAGAGTGGCTTTCATTCCTTTTGCTCTCGATGACCACGCTGCCTACGGCGAGCGTGCAGTAGGCCGGCTGGGGGAATTCGGCCTTGAGGCCGAGGTGGTGTTTCCTGGCGCCGGCGGTAAGGAGCTCATCGAAAACGCTGCAGGTTTCTTCGTCGGCGGTGGCAATACTTTCCGTCTGCTTTCTCTGTTGCGACAAGAGGGCCTCATCGAGATCTTGCGCGATCGGGTGGAAGCTGGGATTCCATACATGGGTTCGAGCGCCGGTTCCGGGATCGCAGCACCGACGCTCAAGACCTCCAATGACATGCCGATCGTCGATCCGATGGGGTTCGAGGCCCTCGGATTGGTCGACTACCAACTGAACCTGCACTATCTCGATGCCGATCCCGATTCCACCCACATGGGAGAAACGCGGGAGTTGCGCTTGCGTGAGTATCTGGAGATGAATGTGACTCCGGTTGTGGCGCTACGGGAAGGGGCTTGGATCGAAGTGCGAGGCGTCGAACACAGAGTCGGTGGAGAGACCGGTGGTTTGATCTTTCGGCGCGGTGCGGAACCGGTGGAGATTCAGGCGGGGGATCGGTTGCGGCCGGATGGAGGCGGGCTAGTGGGTAGTGACTAGTGCAAGTGACCGCTGACGGGTAGGGGAGGGGCTCGCTCCTCCCTTTTTCCGAGAGAGGGCTAACCGGGCGAGTGAATAGTGACGAGTGACCGGTGACGGTGCCCCTATTGCTTGCCGTAGAAAGCCGCTGCTTCAGGCAAGAATAGATCTGGGAGCAGGGGCTGGCCGGGTTCGACCGCATAGTGATCCAAGTTCTCGACCCCGGCCTCGCGCAGCACTTCGTCGTCGATCAGGAACTGCCCGGTGCGTTGGCGTGCGGTTGTGGTCAGGATGGCGTGGGCGGCGTCGGCCAGGATCTCCGGCTTACGGCACTTCGCCGGGTCGGCCATGGGGCCGAGCATCTTGAGCGCGGCGGTTGCGATGACGGTGCGGGGCCACAGTGCGTTGACCGCGACTCCTTGTTGTTTGAATTCTTCGGCCATACCTAAAACGCACAGACTCATGCCGTACTTGGCCATGGTGTAGGCCAGATGAGGACCGAACCAGATCGGATTGAGGTCCGGCGGCGGCGATAGGGTGAGGATGTGGGGGTTTTCAGCTTTGAGCAAATGAGGCAGACAGGCTTGCGAGCAGACAAAAGTGCCACGCGCGTTGACCGACCACATCAGATCGAATCGCTTCATCGGCGTCGCCAGAGTCGGGGTCAGGGAGATGGCGCTGGCGTTGTTGACCAAGATGTCGATGCCGCCGAACTTTGCTGCGGCCTCTTCGACCGCGCCGGCGACGACCTCCTCGTCGCGAATGTCGACTCGAAGAGGCAGAGCCTCGCCTCCAGCTTCTTCGATTTCCTCGGCGACGGTGTGAATCGTGCCCGGCAGCTTGGGGTGAGGTCGATCGCTTTTGGCGGCAATGACGACGCGTGCACCGTCGCGCGCGGCGCGCAGGGCGATGGCCCGCCCGATGCCGCGGCTCGCTCCAGTGATGAAAAGAACTTTGTTGGCGAGGGTCCCGGAGTTATTTGAGCTTTCGGGTTGAGTCGGTGTGTTGTTGGGCAAGGGTTACCTCCGGGGCGATGATACTTTCTCGGCGGCTCGGTTGGGCCGCATCTTCAGAGAGATTGTTTTTTGGGAGAACCAGCTATGACGCGCTCCATCGACGAGTTTCGCCGCCACCGCGAGCACATGAACGAAAAGGTGCTGGGGTCGGGGAACCTCGGCATCAAACGTTTCTTCAACCTTGACTCCAATGCTTACCGCGAAGGCGCGCTCGATGTACCGACCAAGGAAATGTTGGGTCTGGTCGCGTCGATGGTCTTGCGTTGCAACGATTGCATTGACTATCACCTCGATCGCTGCGTTGCCGAGGGCCTCAAGGACGATCAGATTGTCGAGGCGATGAACGTCGCCCTCGTCGTCGGGGGCAGCATCGTTATTCCGCATTTGCGCCACGCTTTCGGCACGCTTGAAGAATTACGGGACGAAACAGTGACGGGTGACAAAGTGACGAGTGATGGCGAGGAGTGATTGAAGTGGCTATTCGGGTTCTAGTGCTATGTACAGGGAATTCGGCGCGGTCGCAGATCGCCGAAGCCTGGTTCCGGCACCTGGGTAGCGGTGTTGTCGAGGTCGAAAGCGCCGGCAGTCAGCCCGCCGGCCTGCATCCCTTGACGCCGCAGGTGATGTCGGAAGTCGGTGTTGCAACCGACGGTCAGGCGTCGAAGTCGCTCACTCGGTTCCTCGACTTGGAATTCGACTACGTCATCACCGTCTGTGACAACGCGGCGCAGAACTGCCCAGTGTTCCCTGGGAGCGGAGAGCGACTGCATTGGGGACTGCCCGATCCGGCCGGAGCGGACGACGAACTGTCGGCGTTCCGGTCGGTGCGCGACGATCTCCGGGGTCGCGTGTCGGAGTGGTTGGAGCAATTAGCCTAACGAGAATCCACCCAGACTGAGGTTAAGAGAGCCCCTTGCGGGCTCCCGGGCGGGGACAAGCCCCTCCCCTACGAATCCTCGTTAATTTGAGAATGTCATCCCCGCGGGTGGGGTGAGGGGGGCGGGGACCCTCCCCTACGAATCCTCGTTAATCTGCAAATGTCATCCCCGCGGGTGGGGCGAGGGGGGCGGGGACCCTCCCCTACGGTAAAACTATCTGCCGGGTCGACATTACGAGCTTGTCGCTCGTCACTTCGTCGCCGGTCACTGACTTCCAAACACCTCCCCAAAAAAGTTGCCCTCATGCCAAGCCGGTGGCTGCGGTTGGTTGGCGATCATCGAACCGATGGTGGCGTTGACCGCGGCAAAACGGACGACGGAGTCGAAGTCGACCGGTAAACCCTTCTGATCCGACGGCTTGTGGTAGTGGGTCTTGCGGAATTCGTCCGACAGGGCCTTTCCGTCGATTTCTGGATCGCTGGATTGGAAGCCTGGCTTGAGATAGATGGCAGGAACTCCCTGCTTCACAAAAGAGTATTGATCGGAGCGGACAAACAGCACCTCTTCCGGCATGGGATCGGGGCTGAACGTGAATCCGTGCGCTTCGGCGGCCGCTTCAGCCACCGCGCCGAGTGACGAATGCTCGGCGCCGAAGGCGATGAGGTCTGCGAGGGGGAAGAGCAGCAACGGCATATCGACATTGACATTGGCGACCAAGGACTGGGCCGGAACGGTGGGGAAGAGGGCAAAGTACTGGGACCCAAACAGCCCGTGTTCTTCGCCGGTGACGGCGACAAACAACACCGACCTCTTGGGCGGCGTCGCCGACTCGGCCATCACGCGGGCGACTTCGAGCATGATCGAGATCCCCATGGCATTGTCGAAGTAGCCGTTGTTGATGTCGTCGCCATCCACCTCACGCCCGCGGCCGATGTGGTCGAGGTGAGCTGAATACACGACGTGCTCGTCTGCCAATGCAGGATCGGATCCGGGCAGGACGCCGACAACATTGGGACTGCTCACGTCCGTGAGACTGGCTGAGGATGCGGCGGTGAAGACGACGCCTTCCAGGTCGAAGCTCTGCGGGATCGCCTCCTCAGCTTCTTCCAGTAGATCGGCGACGTCGACATCGACGAGACCGAAGATTTTCTCGGCCGCCTTCGGATTCACCACCATTGCGGTACGGAAATCGGGGTGCCGATCCGCTGGGCGTTGGTCACCACGGTGCCACACCATCGACGGCCGGCCGGCGAACTGCTTGATCCGCTCCCAGCCGTAGCGCTTGCGGTCGGTCAACGAACGGATCGTGATTGCCCCCACCGCGCCACGGGAAATCAACTGTCGCCGCTTCTCTGAGCGAGAAGAGTAGTGGGCACGCTGTTCACTCGGAAGTGATTTCGGGGCTCCGCTGATGTAGATGGCGATCTTGCCGGCAACATCGACGTTTCCGAAGCTGTCGATGCCTTCTTCTGGGGCGTCGATTCCATAACCGACGAACACCAAGGGGGCTGTGACTCGCACTTCATCCGTATAAGAGTGTGCGCGAACGAGGAAATCTTCTTTGTACTCGAACTCGTGGAGCTCGTCACCTTTCTGGACTAGTGCGTGCGTTGCCTCAGGGTCCGTCTCCATGCGCACAAACTCGATACGTTGGAAGTAGCCATCGTCGCCGGCGGGCTCGATTCCGATCTGGCGAAACTGCGACGCTACGTAGCGGGCGGCGATTTCGTAGCCAGCCGAGCCGGTTTCGCGGCCTTCGAGATAGTCGTCGGCGAGGAAGTCGAGATGTGCCTGAATGCGGTCCGCAGAGGGCGAAATTTCTTCGGCGATTGCAGGTGCATTGGCGATGGCGAGGGCACCCAGCAACAAGGCTTCGACGCTGGTTGAAAAACGAGTTGGGATTGCGATCATGAATCCTCCTGCTGACGAGTTACGTCGCTGCGGCGCAGTTGTTCAACGAGTTGCGGCAACAAGACTTCCGCGGCCTCGCGCAGATGGATGATACGTGTCCCGGCGGGCGGAGTCGCGTGCGGATCGATCGAAAACATTGACGCTCGCGACTGCCAGCCGGCTCGAATCACCAAGTCTGTGGCTCCTACCGAGAAGGAAGTGCCGACGAAGAGGATGACCGAGGCGACTGCCGCAGCTTCGAGTGCATTCTCGAATTGGTAGTCGACGTGACTGGTGTAGAACTCGTCGAAGAAGAGGACGTGCGGCCGTAGAAAGGCACCACATTCCGGACATTTCGGGAGGGTGTCGCTGCTGGGTCGGTCGGAGAAGTCCTGAAATCCGACTGTGGCACGGTCGATCGAACCTGCTGGCTCGCCTTGCCGACATCCAGCGGCAGAACAACGAACCCGACCGGAGGTGCCATGAATCTTGATCGGCGAAGCCGAACCTGCTTGCTCGTGCAGCAAGTCGATGTTCTGTGTGATGAGTGAAAAACCACGGCCGGTCGCGCTGAGTTCCGTTTCGAGGTCGCGCACCGCCGTATGCGCCGGATTCGGTTGAGCGCCGTCGACCGCGGCAAAACGGTCCAAATACCAGCGCCAATGACCCACTGGATCGCGACGCAACATTGCCTGGGTTGCCATGTCGACATCGCTGGTGTTCCAGACAGCTCCTGGATCGCTGCCGCGAAAGGTCTGAATGCCGCTGGCGCGGCTGATACCCGCGCCGGTGACCACCAGCAGATGCGCATTGGGCTGCAGCAGGGCGTCAAGGAGTGGGGTCAACATGCGGCGTGACGATTGTGGGGCAGAGGGACAGACGTTGGGATCTTGAGGCTAGGCTGATCGCGGCTCAGGTGGATCTGTCGAATCGAGCGATTGGTCCTGGGCTGCTCTTGCGTAGCGAATTCTCGCCGCCAAAAGACCAACCGCACTCTAGAATACTCTCCGAGAGGACTCATCCGTTGCCCATTTACGAGTACTACTGCTCCCGTTGCCACACGGTCTTCAATTTCTTCTCACAGCGAGTGGACGCCGAACTGGTACCGGACTGCCCGCGGGATGCCGACCACCAATTGCAGCGCAAACCCTCCCGGTTCTCTATGGTCTCGCTCAGCAGCGCCTCGGAAGAGGGGCCGGAAGAGGATGATCTTTTCCCCGGGATGGACGAGGGGCGTCTGGAGCGCGCCATGGATGAACTCGCCGGTGAGTTCGAAAATCTAGGAGAGGGAGCGGAAGACGATCCCAGGACCATGGCGCGGATGTTTCGACGTTTCAGTGAAGTGGGTGGGCTCGAGCCTGGCCCCAAAATGGAGGAGATCTTGGCTCGCCTGGAACGCGCTGACGACATCGAGGAGGTCGAATCGGAACTCGAAGGGTTCGACGACGATGACGCCGACCTGGACGAGTTTTTCCGGGTGCGCAAGGCGGTTTCCGGTTGGCGCGATCGGCAGCCGGCAGTCGACGAGACACTCCATTTCATCTAGCCGTGCCTTCCGGCGCCTCCAAAGTAGCTTTTGGAATCCTGCTCAGCCGGCTGGCTGGGTTTGTGCGCGAAGTGGTTGTGGCGGCTGCGCTCGGCGCGGGACCCTTCGCAGATGTCTTTCGATTCTTGCTGCGAGCACCCAACCTGCTGCAGAACATGTTCGGCGAACAGACCTTGTCGGCGGCATTGATTCCGGCCTATTCGCGTCGCTTGCAAGCCGGAGATCGCATTGGAGCCAAGCGCCTGGCGGCGACGATTTTGGGCTGGTTGCTGGTCATCGTCGCCGCCATGGTCGTCCTGGGGGTGCTTTTGGCCAAGCCCTTCGTCGCCTTGGTCGCCCCAGGCTGGCTGGCAGACGCCACCGCCGCGACCGGTCCCGACCGTTATCAGCTCGCAACGGTCGGGGTGCGTTGGATGTTTCCGGCCATGGGAGTGTTGGTGCTGTCGGCGTGGGCCCTGGCAATCCTCAACAGCCATCGCAAATTTTTGGTTTCCTACACCGCTCCCGTGGCCTGGAACCTGGCCATCATCGGGGCCTTCGTGGGTGCGGCAGCAGGCTGGTTTGGTTTCGAGGCGCGCGGCGCCGACTTGGTGCTCGCCGGGGTGGCTGGGGTGGTCGTCGGCAGTGTGCTGCAGTTAGTGGTTCAGCTTCCTTTTGTTACCAGGGCTGCGGGCTCCGTCGGCGTCGGCATGCCCAAGATAACGCCGGAGGTTCGAGAAGTGGCGAGAGCGATGGGGCCATTGGTCGCCGGCCGCGGCGTGGTGCAGCTTTCCGCCTATCTCGATACCTTCCTAGCGTCCTTCATCGCGGCCGCTGGCCTTTCGGTGCTCGGCTACGCTCAGACTCTGTACTTGCTGCCGGTCTCCCTGCTGGGTATGTCGGCGGCGGCGGCTGAACTGCCGGAACTCGCTCGCGGCCTACACGGTGGATCGACGCTCGATCTGCGACCTCGCGTAGTAGCGACTCTGCGCCAGGTGGCGGTGCTTGCCGTGCCCGCGGCGGTTGGGTTTGTATTCCTGGGCCTGCCGCTCATACGGACTGTCTACGAGCGCGGACGCTTCAACAGCGAAGCCTCAACGCTTACCTGGCTGGTCTTGGCTGCCTACGGACTGGGTCTGGTCGCCACCATTGCCTCGCGCCAACTACAGAATGTCTTCATCGCCGCCGGCAAGACCAAGACGCCGGCCCGCATTGCCGCTCTGCGCGTGGCCGTTTCGACCGTCATCGGTGTGCCAGCGATGTTCTACCTCGATGAACTGGGCGTGCCGGGGTTTGCTCACGGCGACTACCGATTGGGCGCGGTGGGGTTGGCGATCGGCTCGGGCCTGGCGGCTTGGAGTGAACTCGCCTGGTTGCGGAGGGCGCTCTCGCGGCTGGGATTGCACGGCCTGTTGCCGATCGGCCTTTGGGTCCAAGCGCTGGCGCTGGCTGCGGCTGCGGCTGCGGTCGCTTGGGGTGTGCGGATCTGGATCGATGACTTCAATTCGCTGGCAGCCGATCTCGTAACACTCGGGTGCTATGCTGGTTTCTACGTGATCGGAGCACGTATCTTGGGTTGGCTCGATTGGACCGCTTGGCTGCGGCGCGAGGAGCGATAAGTGCGCATTGCAATCGGTTCCGACCACGCCGGCTACCTTTACAAACAGGCCATTGCAGGTGCTCTCCAAGAATGGGGGCACGAAGTCGTCGATTTCGGCACTGATTCGACCGAATCGGTTGACTATCCTCGCTACATCCGCCCTACTGCGGAGGCCGTACAAAATGGCAGATGCGAGCGCGGAATCGTGTTGGGCGGATCAGGAAACGGCGAAGCGATGGTTGCCAATCGCCTGGCTGGCATTCGCTGTGCACTATGTTGGAACGTGGATTCGGCACGCTTGGCGCGGGCTCACAACGATGCCAACATGATTTCCCTCGGGGAGCGCATGATGGACCTTGAAACTGCGCTGGCGATTGTCCGTACTTGGATAGAGACGGGCTTTGACGGCGGACGCCATCAACCCCGGATTGAAATGATCGACGGTGGAGGAGTCGAAGATGAGTGAGACAGCGCTCAGCATCTGTTTAGGCCTCGGGCTGGCGGCAGCCTGCGGGTTTCGAGTCTTTGTGCCGCTGTTGGTGGTCAATGTGGCTGCTAAGGCGGGCTTTTTGACCCTGGGCGACAACTTCGCCTGGTTGGAATCGACGCCGGCGCTGATCGCTTTTGGAGCCGCCACGGCGATCGAAGTCGGCGCTTACTACGTTCCCTGGCTCGACAATTTGCTCGATACCGTGTCGTCACCTTCCGCGGTCACCGCCGGAACCATTCTGACCGCGTCGGTGGTCACCGGCATGGACCCGTTCTTCAAATGGACTTTGGCGGCCATCGCTGGCGGCGGCGTTGCCGGTGGCATCCAGGTATTGACCAGCGGAACCCGCGGCGCCTCAAGTCTGCTCACTGCCGGCTTTGGCAACTTTGCCGTTTCGTCGGCGGAACTCGCTGGGTCGGTATTGTTTTCGGTCATGTCCGTCGTTGTGCCGGTTATTGCAGTTATCCTGCTCGTCGCGCTGACGCTGTTCGCGGTGACCAAGCTGCGCCGATTTCGCTATCGAACCATCCCGGATTCATGAGCAAGACGCCCCGCGCTGCACTCCTGATTTGGATTTCCTGCCTGTTGGTGAGTAGCGCGCTCGGGGCGGTCGGTACCCAGACCGATGAAACACTCGAGAAGATTCAACGGGTCGGAGACTTTCCGCCCGAAGACGACCTTCTGGTGCCGTTTGAGGTGGACGATGCTATGCGCACGTGGGTGCGCGACGAAATCGGTCGCCATGGTTCGCGTCACCAACGCCTTGTTCGTCTCCTTGAGGAATTGCTCGGCGAACAGAACATGGATATCAACTACATCGCTGGATATACGGGAACAGCGAGCGAAGTATTCGAGCAGCGAACCGCCAACTGTCTTGGCTTCACCCATTTGTTCGTCGGCTTGGCTCGAGAGATGGGGATCGAGGTCGAATACCTGCGGGTCAACGATGTTGAACGCATCGAACGGCAGGGCGAGTACATTGTGGTGTCCGGCCACGTCAGTGCCGGCTACGACACCGGACCGGATTACGAAATTCTCGACTTTTCCGAGACGCCGGTTGAAGACTATCGACAGATCGAAGTTATGAACGACCACTCGGTCGTAGCTCTTCACTACGCCAACCGCGGCGCCGAGTTGATGTTGGAGGAGCGGTGGCAGGAGGCCGGTTCCTGGCTGGAAAAGGCCGTAGCTATCGACCCGAATTTGCCCGAAGGATGGGTCAACCTGGGGGTTCACCTGCGCCATGCCGGCCGCGTCATCGAGGCTGAGGAAGCCTACCGACGATCGATCGACTTGGCCCCGGATTTTCCTTCCGCTTATCAGAACCTCGCGGCGCTGCTCATGCGGCAGGCCAATCGTCGTGAAGAGGCGATGGCGCTTCTCAATCTCGCGACCGAAAACAACACTCGCAATCCATACCATTTTCTGGCCCTCGGCGATCTGGCGCGAAGCCAAGGACGGCTTGAGGTCGCCGGCGGCTATTACCGGCGCGCCTTCAACCTTGCGCCGAAGGACGCGGAAATCGTCGCCGCCATGGGCCTATGGGCCGACGCCACCGAAAAGCCGCGCCGGGCGCGCAAGTTGCTGCGCCGAGCGACATCCATCGATCCAGATCATCCGAAAGTGCGCCAACTGGCGGCGCGTTTGACCGGCAGCTAGCCTCGGAGAAGTCGCGGGGCAATCGTCCGGCTCGTTGACCTTCAGCGCCAGTGCGAATGATTGCGACATCGGTGTCCGTGTAAGTTCAGTCACTTTCCGAACTACTCGTTGCGGGCAACGGCTGATAGAGTTCTTGGTGATCGAACTCAAGTGAGTCGTCGTGACACGCCAACTACCCACGCTCGAGCAGGTGCGGCAACTGCCCGTACTGTTAACTCTGACGATACCGTCGGATTGGCTCGACTATAACGGCCACGTCAACGTGCGGAGCTATATGACGCTATACGAACGCGCCGGGTGGCCGATGTTGAGCGAAGCGGGGCTCGACCCAGCCGAATTCGACCGGAGCGGCCTGGGTATTTTCGACCTTGAGAACCACATTCGCTACCTGGCGGAGTTGCGTGCTGGCGATCTCGTTTCCATGCACGGCCGGCTGCTGGCTCGGAGCAGCAAGCGACTCCAGGGGATGTTGTTCACTGTCAACGACACACGAGAACTGCTCTCGTGTGTGTTCGAGTTCGTCACCAGCAGTGTTGATCTGCGCACGCGTCATAGCGCACCGTTTGCTAAAGATGTCGCGCGTCTTTTGGATGGGATGATCGGTCGGCATCAGAGTCTGACCTGGACCGCACCAACCTGTGGGGTCATTTCGGCGTAGGCGTCCCGAGATCGCTCCCTGAAACGATGCCTGCCGTTTACGAATATCGACATGTTGTTTGCGAAGATGAGATCGACGATCTTGGTCACGCCAACAACGTCTGTTTCGTGGCGTGGATGCAGCAGGTTTCCTGCGATCACACTGCCGCGCAGGGTTGGTCCACCGAGCGCTACCTTGAAGTCGGAGCGGTATGGATGGTGCGAAAGCACGAGATCACGTACTTGCAGCCGGCGATGCTCGGTGATGAGATCATCGCCCGCACCTGGGTCGCAAGCATCACCCGCATGTCCTCGATTCGGCACTACGAGATCATTCGCGCTGCCGATGAGCGGGTCCTCGCGCGAGCCGTCACTACCTGGGCCTTCGTCGATCTGAAGACTGGCGGACTGCGACCGGTGCTGCCCGAACTTGCCGCCGCGTTCGACGTTGTGGGCGACGAGCAGTGCACTCCTTAGGAGAGATGGGCGGCCCCGCGGCCGCCGATAGCAGTTGCTTATTCGAGGATCAGACGACGCGAGGACTCGGCCGGATTCCGGCCTCCCTCACCGGCGTCTTCTCCTTGCCAGAGAGAGAGGTCCACATCTGGTGGACGCGGCCGGATTCTATTCGCTATCCCGAAACCCTGTCTCGCTTTTCCGCCTTGCTCTCAGAGGATGAGCGGGAGCATCATGGGAGACTGGTGGCGGAAAGGGATCGTCACCTTTACCTGGTTGCCCACGCTCTGGCTCGGTGTACCTTGGCGCGCTACACCGGTGTCGAACCCTCAAGCCTGAGATTTGCAAACAACCGCTATGGCCGGCCGCGGCTCACGGAGGAAGGCGCTAGCGCGGGCCTGTCGTTCAATCTCTCGCATACCAAGGGGCTGGCAGCCATCGCCATTGCAGATGGCCGAGAGGTTGGCATCGATGTCGAGTCTTTCAGACGCACCGCCGACGCCATTTCGATCGCCGATCGCTATTTCTCCGCCTTCGAAGCAAAGCAGCTCCGCTCGGTGCCGGCGGAGAAGCGGCGGGAACGGTTCTTCACGTACTGGACGCTGAAGGAAGCCTATGTCAAGGCACGTGGAATGGGACTCTCGCTCCCTCTCAAGGGATTCTCCTTTGATCTGCGCGATGCGAGAGCGATTCGCATTTCATTTGCCCCAGAGCTGCAAGACTCCGCCGATTCTTGGCGGTTCGAACTTTTCCGGCCGATGTCCCACCATCTGCTGGCGGTCGCGGTGCGGTGCGCCTCGAACGATCCACTCTCCTTGAAGATCCGAATCGCGATGCCGTTGGCAGACTTCGGCTAGGATCGCCGGCGTCCCCGGATCTGGCTCGCCAAGATTTGCCAGGTCAGTCTTTCCGTAGAACTTTCGACGGGCGTTCTTTCACTTCCTCGAAATCGCCCAGGATTGAATACCCATGGATCGCCTCCAGTTTCAAGGTCTCGTCGAGAGTTCGCCGGATCGTTGCTGCCATGCATGCCTCGCAGAATGATTCTCACTGAACGACGCGGAGAGAACTTGCCGCGGTCGAGCCCGTGACCGTCTCAGACTGGACCGGTGGTCGGCCCTTCCATTGTCCGTAACTCTCTGTAACTCGCTCCGAAAATAGCGGCGGAGCGCCAGCCTCCACGGCCTTCATTCTTTCAATGATGCGTTTCTTCACCAGATTGCGCGGATGCACCGTATCCCTGTGGGTTATCCAAAGGAGTTCATAGATATCTTCCGGGGTCAGGTGCGGATGCTCCCACACCAGATGCTGGGAGTCGTAGTGGGTGGGATCGTGATCGAAGATCCGCGATTCCACGGTTTCTATTTGGGAGTTGGTGTGTGGCGTCAGAACCAATAGGGACAGGCAGAAAGGCCTGAGCTCATTCCGAATGATCTCACCCGCCTCAAGGATCGACTCAGCGGTATCGGTCTCGAAGCCGAGGATGTACGTCATGGTCGTTACCATACCGATGTCGTTCAGCTCCTTGAAGAGATCCAAAATAATAGATACCGACTGTCCTTTGCTATGCGACTTGAGATTCTCATTGGTTAGGGTTTCGACTCCAGTGTAGATACTGCGCAACCCTGATTCGCGTAGTTCCTTGATCCGGCCTCTGAGCAAAGTGACCCGGCTGGTGCAATGCCAGATCAGTTCTCGTTTGCGGAGTTCCTCAATGACCTGGTTGGAATGTTCTCGGTCCTGTAGAAAAGTCTCGTCCAAGATGGTTATCGATTGCACACCGTTGCGAACGTACACGTCCAATACCCGACGGATCTCCTCTATCGGTGTATAGAAGGGATCGGGCATGAACGTGGTCGTCGGGCAAAACTTGCACAGGTAACGACAGCCAACCGACGTATACAGATAACCGACAGGAACGCCCTTCATCGTGGTTCCCTGCAGCAGGGGATGGCGGCGATACTCAAGAGGCGTACCCTCGACAAGCCCCTTCATTGCCTCAACGCCGTCACTCGGGAAGGTCCGGTCAAATACGCCGTTCAGTTCCGGAGAGTTGGCGCCGTAATTTCCCGCCCAAACCTCCTGTACGCCGTAGTTGCGCGCAAGTGCCACCATTTTTTTGATTTGAGGTATGTTGAATCTGTAAAAGCTGAAGGCCACGACGTCGTACTTTCCTTCGTTAAGGCGGGCCTCATATTCGTCCATGGTGGGATAGTCCAGAATATCCATTGACGGCACGTTTTCTTTGAGAATGTGAATACCGCCAAAGGGCCATTCAAAATCCAGTTGAATCTCGGCGTTCATGCACAGTTCGAGAAGTTGCCTCCTGTCGGTCACTTCGGAAATTCGCACCTTGTGCCTGCGTCGATTTTGGAAGAATGGCACGACACCCTCTGACACGGCTGTCGTCAATAACACCCGTCTTTTCGGCTTGTTCGGCGAGCGCACCACGGTCAAGCTATCTTCGGAAATCATTGGGGTTCTCCCGTTTGCTCAAAATCTTGGACGGCGGCCGCCCTGGAACCGGGTCGTTCTGCTCCCTCCATCCTGGGAAGCGATGATCTGACCAATTCCCGGCAGCTATGGCGCCGGACCTTGCCGCTCGTGGTTTTGGGAATCTTGCCCTTCTTCACCCAGTGAACGGTCACCCCACCCAAGCCAAAGACATCCTCCAGGGCAGAACTTACGCTGTCTTCAAGGATGGACCTTTCGGCCGGTCGCAACACCCGGGACTCGATCATGATGTGCAACGATTCGGTCTTCGCTGTGGAGTCCACCGATCCCCAAGCAACGACACCGCGGCCGACATCGCCGATGGCCTTGTACACAATTGCTTCGATCTGTGTCGGAGCGAGGTTGCGTCCGTTGATGATAATGACGTCTTTCTGCCTTCCAGTAACGTACAGTTGGCCGTCAGCCAGGTACCCCAAGTCGCCCGTGCGCAAGACTCCGTTGGGATGGTCTTGACCCGGCGGGTTCCCCCAATAACCGTCAATTACACTGGGGCCAGCAAACTCGATCTCGCCGATCTCCCGTTCGCCCAACGCCGTTCCTTCATGGTTGACGATGCGCACGCTGTGGCCTTCGATGGCGGCACCGACAGAAACCATTCGCAAGTGCCGCTTGGAATCCGAGCCTGAGGCCAGGCAGCGGCCATCGGTCTCCATGAGTTCGGCATCAACGCTCTCGATATGTGGGATCGCGTTCACGTCGGGAATGGTCGCTGCCAGCGTCGCTTCAGCCAGGCCGTACACCGGCAGCATCGCCGTCTCACGGAATCCAAAGGGTCCGAATGCCTGCGCAAACTCCAGGATGGTGTCCTCGTGGACAGGCTCCGCTCCGCACAAAGCCACTCGCCATGCCGAGAGGTCGAGGTCGTCATAGCGTCGACGGCTCGCCAAACGGGCGCACGCCTGGTACGCGGAATTCGGTGCGGGCGAAAGGGTTCCGCTGAAACGAGTCAGCACGTCAAGCCAGAAGATTGGGTTGCGCACGAACTTACTTGGATCAGTGGCTATCAGCGGGCAGCGCCAGAAAAGGGCATATGAAATGCCGACCAGGCCCATGTCATGAAACATCGGCAGCCAGGTAACTAAGGAGTCCCCGGCCCGATGCTGGATGCCGAGACCGATCCCCTTGACGTTCGCCGCTATATTGCGGTGGCGAATGACAGCATATTTCGGCGCTCCCGTCGTCCCTGACGTCGCTTGCAGATGGGCGATGTCCAGTTCATTGGGAACGAAATCAAAACTTGAAATCGCGCCGCTCTCGCAAAGTGATGGCACCGTGATACAGGTCAGCGAAGACAATCCGGCAAGTTGCTCTTGCGACTCCTCGCTGACGACGACATATTTCGCTCCGATGCCGCTCGCGGTCGTCTCTACCTGCTCCAGGTAGGAACTCAAGGCTCGTCCAACTCTTGGCGCAGGCACCATGAGCGGGACGACGCCCGAGAGCAGCGCTCCGAAATAGACCGAGAAGAACTCTTGCGAAGTCGGGATCGCGATGATCAAGCGGTCGGCAGGTTCAAGGTTCCGTTCCTTAAGCCCCTTCGCGACCCAGCGCGCCAAGCGATAGAGGTCGGTGTACGAGAGAGCGATTGTCTCGTCTTGACTCTCGACGACGTGGATAGCTGTTTCATCCGGTCTTGTCTCAAGGCTGTCCAAGAAGCAGTGCAGAACGGTTGGAGAAGATCGTTTACTCACCACACGGTTCCTTGCGGCAGCGCAGCCGGTCGACTCCCTAGAGCGATGCTTCCATCGCCAGCGCTTGACGTCTGGCCCGAGTTTTCTCGCGAATGGCTTCCTTCAGGTCTCTGGTGATTCGCTGCCCCATCTGCTCCGGGTTGTTCACCAACCTCTGAGCCCAGGCCAAAATGTCGCGAGCTTCAGACGGGGTCATTCTGGGGTGGTTCCAGACCAGATGGTAAAGATCAAATTTGCTCAAGTCCGATTCGTTGATCAGATGCTCCATGTCCTTATAGAGCTTGGTTTGGTGAAAAGGCGTCAACAAGGTAAGGGAGCACACGAATAGGCCCTCGGAAGCGAGCTTGGTGACATCGGCCTCCATCTCCTCGATGGTGTCGTCTTCATACCCGATCATGAAGGTGCCGATAGCGCGGCGGCCGTGATCGTTCAGCTCTTTGATGGTGTCCCGGATAACGGTGACGTCGTCGCGCTTGCGCACACTGGTGTGATGTTTCTCGTTGAACGACTCGATTCCGATGGTGGCGCCATCCATGCCGCGCTCGGTCAAGTCACCAATCCGCCCGTGAATGAGGTCGGACCGAGTCAAACAGTCCCATCGCAGGTTGCGTTCAGCCAGGGCGTCGACAACAAGCTCGCCGAGTTCATTCTGGAGAAGGAAGCTTTCGTCGTAAATGACCACATGAGCGACATTTCGCTCTTGGTAAGCATCGAGAGCTTCCTGCAAGTCTTGCATGGCTATGGTGTCTTCAAGGGGATTGAAGACAGGCGTCGAACAAAAGGAACAGCCAAGATTGCAGCCCCGCTTCGAATACAGGTAGCCCACAGGGGAACTGAGGCCGCGGAAGCTGGTCTGGCCAAAAATGGGAGGATGGTGAATGCGCGATAGTGGCTCCCCATAAACGAATTGATGGAGGATGTATTCGCCCGGTCCTTTGACTATTTGTGTGAAGTGGGCATCGAGGCCCGGGCTCAAGGCGCCATAGTTGCCAGCCCAGGTCTCGGGCACTCCGGCCTCCTGGGCGATCTGCGCCATCTCAATGGCAACGGGCGTCGACCAGGTGTAGAAACTGATCCCCACCATGTCCCAACTTTCAGAGTGCAGGGCGTCAAGGTATTCGTGCCAGGTGGGGTATTCGAGAATCTCGATATCTGGGACGTTTGCTTTTAGGAACTTCAAGCCGGTCGGCGGGCATGAAACGGAGAGTCGATCTTCCAGGTCCACGGCGCATGTCCATCCCATGTAGATGTCGGTGCGGTCGTACCAGTTGCCGCCTACTCCGTCGGGGTCAATGAGGGCTTCTTTGGGAGCGGTTGTTAGGAGAACCCTCTTCATCTCATCCTCCTTGATGTGGGTTCATCAGTCGCCTTTTGGTTGTCCGGCTATCAGTGTTTGGATGTGATCCACCAAGTCGCTCACCGTGCCGATGTTTTCCATAACGGAGTCGTCAAACTCGATTTGGAAACAATCCTCCAAATAAACCAACATCTCAAAGAGCTTGAACGAGTCCAGGCCTGGAACCGCGGACGACACGCGCGATTCCAGCTTGAGATGAGTAACGTCGGTTTCAAGGAAGTCGCCGATGTGGCCAACAACTTGATCGAATAGAGCCGAAGTTTCCATATACAGCCCTTCACGGTTGGAGCGGGTCCAGGCTCATTCCCACCCACCTGAGCCCACAGCAGTTTGAAGAAGTCATTGATTGTAGTAATACATGGCAGCTTGCGCAATCGGTGGGGTCACGGGCGCCACGGTCCATCCCGCTCGAGGACTGGTTTTTAAACTGTTTGCTTGGCGGAAAAGCCGGTTCGCGTCAGCCGGGGATGGAGCCCTGGGCAGTCTTCCAAGCTGGGAATCCCAAGCTGATGGTGCGCGCGATCATGAAAGCGACCAGGCTCAGCCACAGCAGAGTGTTGTTCTGATGCCGCGTTGCCATGACCGATAACGGCAAAAAGCCGACGACGAAGGACGCCGCCATCGCATTGCGCAGCAAGCGGGAACGAGTGAGGCCGAGAAAGAAGCCGTCGAGAGCGTAGGCAAACGACCCAATGCTGAGGGTCAGAACGAGCCAGGGTACAAATTGGACGATCTGTGCGACGACCTCTGCATGGGTTGAAATGGCGCCAGCGATCGGAACACGAAACAGCCAGTAAACCGTTGAAAAGAGGGCCGCGAAGCCCAGCGAAAGGGCAATCGAGGCTCGCAACGTCGCGCGCAGAAGAGCGCGGTCACCGGCGCCGTGGGCGCGGCCGGAGTAGACCTCGGTAGCGAAAGCAACGCCGTCGATCCAGTAGGCGGCCAACGCCAGCAAATGGAGAAGGATTGCGTCGGCGGCGAGGGTCACTTTGCCCAATTGGGCCGCACCATTTTGAAACAGTGCGAAGGCGGAGATCAGAAAGATCGTACGCACCATGAGGTCGCCGTTCAAGCGCAGGAATCTCGCCATCACCGGCCAATCAAAGGTTGTGCGCAGACGGCCTGCGGCGGAGGCCAAGGTGCCGCGCGGCAGGAGCCCGAGGCCGACCAGAAACTGGATCGCTTGCGCGAGGGCGGTCCCGGCACCCGCTCCAGCGGGACCGTAGCCCAGGCGCAGGATCAAAAGGTAGTTGAAGGCTACATTTGCCGTGCTACCAACCACTGTCAGCAGGAGAACGGCGCGCCCGCGAGCCGCACCCAGGAACCATCCCACCAGCGCGAAGTTGGCCAGAGTCAACGGTGCTCCCCAGATGCGGGCGTTGAAATAAGCACGGCCCGCAGCTTCAACATCGGCTTCCCCGCGCAGAAGCGCGAAGCCTCCCTCGCGCAGCAGCGGGTGGAGGATCAGGACGGCGGCGCCGAGTACGACTCCTAGAAAGACCCCACGGATCAGGATGCGATTGGCCTCGTCATCACGACCGGCGCCCAGTGCCTGCGCCGTCAGTCCAGTGGTGCCCATGCGCAGGAACCCAAAGCCCCAATACACGTAGTCAAACAACACGCCGGCGAGCGCGACCCCCGCCAGCGCCGCAACTTGTGGCAGCCGTCCCAGCATGGCTGCGTCGACCAGGGAGGCGAGGGGAACGGTGAGTCCGGCGGCGATGTTGTAGGCGGCCAGACGTGTAAACCCTTTGAGGAAGGGGATGTCGTTGGCGGCTTTCTGCTGACTCATGGTGCCCGGCGATTCTAGATACTTTTAGCCGCCGCGGCTCGATTCCGGTCGGGTTGTAAAATGGACGCTCCTAGGAGGGAACCAAATGCAAGATGCAATACAGTTTAAAAACCCCATGACGAGGGCGATCGCGCTCGTAGCCGCTCTATCTTTGGCGCTTTCTGGTTGCGCCACCAATCCAGCCACCGGCAAGAAGCAGATTTCGCTCATCGGCGAAGCGAACGAAATCCAAATGGGCCGCGAGGCCGACCAGCAGATCGTCGCCCAGATGGGGCTCTACGACGACGCCGAACTGCAGGCCTACGTCGACGCTATCGGTCAGAGCTTGGCAGCGAAGTCCGAGCGTCCGGATCTACCGTGGACCTTTCGCGTCATCGATGACCCGGTGGTCAACGCCTTTGCACTGCCGGGTGGGTTCATCTACGTCACTCGCGGCATCCTCGCGCACATGAGTTCCGAGGCTGAGTTGGCCGCAGTACTCGGCCATGAAATCGGCCACGTCACCGCGCGTCATTCGGTCAACCAGATGAGCAAGGCGCAGTTGATGAATATCGGACTGATCGCCGGCATGATCGCGGCTCCGGAGGTACAGCAGTACGCAGACTTGGTGCAGACCGGACTCGGCCTGATGACCCTCAAGTTCTCGCGCGACGATGAACGCCAGGCAGACGAGCTGGGTCTACGTTACCTGCTGCGTGACGAGTACGATCCCAACGAGATGCCGCGCGTTTTCGACATGCTCAGCCGCGTCAGCGCTGCGATGTCCGAGGGGGGACGCATGCCGGGTTGGCTGTCCACCCATCCCGATCCTGGGGCACGCGAAACCACGGCCCGCGACGCAATTGCGTCGCTCGATCCTGCTCCGGCAGTCCTGACTGTGGCTCGAGATGAGTTCATGGGTGCCATCGACGGCATGATCTTCGGCCCCAACCCCCGTGAAGGGTTCTTTCGTGAAGCGCGTTTTCTGCACCCAGATCTGGAATTCGAGCTGACCTTTCCGGCTGGTTGGAAGACGGCCAACCAGAAACAGCGGGTGATTGCCGCCAACCCCGACAACAATGCCATCCTGCAACTGACCTTGGCACAGCACGCCACGCCGCAGTTGGCGCTGCAGACCTTCATGGGCCAGAACGGAGTGACTCCAGGTCGGACTTGGCGCGACAATGTCAACGGATTGCCGGCCATGGGCGGTGCTTTCTCGGCTCAGATGCAGGAGCGCAAGATCCTGGGCCGGGTGGTCTACATCGACTACGGCGACAACGTGTATGAACTGCTGGCCTACGGCCTTGAGCGGCCGTTCTTGCAGCAGGATCGGAGCATTGTCGGCGCCATGTCGAGTTTTAAGCGCTTAACCGAGCGTAAGGCTCTCAATGTGCAGCCTCACCGCATCGATATCACCAAGCTCAACAGCCCGGCGACGGTGGCCCAGGTGCAGAACCAGGCGCCGTCTCCGGTGTCGACCGACATTCTGGCTTTGATCAACGCGGTGCAGCCCGCTGAGACGATGCCGGCGGGCTTCTCATTCAAGCGCGTGGCGGGGGAACCGTTCTAGCCGATCACCCCTCGATCCAGCGCTTGGCGCCGCCGACTACGCTGCCTGCTCTTCGAGCCAGCGCTCGGCGTCGATGGCGGCCTTGCACCCGGTGCCGGCGGCGGTAACCGCCTGTCGGTAGGTCGGATCGACGGCATCGCCGCAGGCGAAGACTCCCTCGACACCGGTGCGCGTGCTGGGCTCTTCGACCTCGATGTAGCCAACCGGATTGCGCCGCACGACACCCTCGAATAGCCCCGTATTCGGCTGGTGTCCGATGGCGATGAAGACTCCTCCACAGGCGAGTTCGAAGATGTCGCCGGTTTCGACGTTGCGGACTTTGACCCCGTGGACGCCGTCTTCCTTCGATCCAAGGATTTCCTCGACCGTCGAATTCCACAGGAACTCGATCTTGGGATGGTCAAAAGCACGTTGCTGCAGGATCTTGGAGGCCCGCAATTCATCGCGCCGGTGGATGACCGTCACTTTGCTCGCGAACTTGGTCAGATAAAGGGCCTCTTCCATGGCGGTATCTCCACCGCCGACGATGGCGATTTCTTTGTCGCGGAAGAAAAAACCGTCGCAAGTGGCGCAGGCAGAAACGCCGTAGCCCATGAGTGCAGCTTCGGAATCGAGACCGAGCTGTTTGGCGCTGGCGCCGGTGGCGATAATCAACGCCTGGGCGAGGTATTCGCTTTCGTCGGTTTTGACTCGGTAGGGACGTTGCTCAAAGTCGATTTCCGTGGCCTGCTCAAACTTGACTTCGGCGCCAAAGCGTTGTGCCTGCTTGCGCATCACGTCCATAAGCTCGGGGCCGAGGATCCCATCCGGAAAACCTGGGTAGTTCTCGACGTCAGTCGTAATGGTCAGTTGGCCCCCCGGCTGATTGCCCTCTAGAACAAGAGGAGCAAGATCGGCGCGGGCGGCGTAGAGGGCGGCGGTCAAGCCGGCTGGGCCAGAACCCAGGATGATGACGTTGTGGACTTGCGTCTGCTCGCTCAACAGATTCTCCAGGTGGTTTCGATGACGTTTCTCGATGACTGTTTTTCGATAACTGTTTTTCGATGGCAGGGCTCTCAAAGAGCCGATTGTAGGTGGCCGGACTACGATCGCGTCCGAACCTCGGTCTGTCTCGCACCCTATAACAGGGTGGTGACGATCCTATATTCCGCCTACACATCCCACTTTGCGCTCTTAAAATGGGTAGTTCGTAGAATAGAGAACAACTGAAAGACTTGCCCATCAGAAAGACACCTTCAGGAGATGCCATGCTAGCCAGTGAACAACTTGTCGACGCCTTCAACCGCCAGATCGGTAACGAGCTCGGTGCCAGCCATCAGTACACGTCTATTGCCACCTACTTCGACGGCCAGACCTTGGTCGAATTGGCGCGGTTTTTTTACCGACAGGCCGACGAAGAGCGCGACCACGCCATGCGCTTCGTGAGATTTTTGGTCGAGGTCGGTGCGCCGGTCCGCATACCTGAGGTGGCGGCGCCCAAGCATGACTTCGCCTCTGCCGAAGAGGCGGTCGCTCTTTCTCTTGAATGGGAAGAAACCGTCACCCAACAGATCTACCAATTGGTCGACTTGGCCCAGCAGGATTCGAACCATATCGCCACGCGTTTTCTGGATTGGTTTGTGACCGAGCAGCTCGAAGAAGTCAGCACCATGGGCGGTCTCCTGGATGTCGTCCAGCGCGCCGGAGATGGTTTGCACTTCGTCGAGGAGTATTTGGCCCGCGAGGGCGCTCCCCACGAAGGCGAGTAAGTCTGAACGGGCCGAGTCGAAACTAGGTCTAGTTCACGGCCAGGCGACGAGCCGCGATTTCCTCTCCGATCTCGACTGCGTTGCGCGCCGCCAGGGTGAGGTTGTCGAAAGCCATCCACGCCGCCACGCCTGAGTCGGTGGCAACAATGCGACTGACCTGGACGACATCGCCGCCCGCCGCTTCGACGGTTCCGAGCGGTTCAGCTTTGTCATACACCTTGAAATAAGGCAGGTCGTTCAGCAATTCACCGACTTGGTCGGCTGTCGGAACCTGGCTGGCAAAGCGAAGATCCACCTCAATGCCGCTGCCGTGGAAGATCCCGGCCTGAATGGAGTTCAGGGTGAGGCTGCATTCTGGGACGATCGACGCGAATTCATCCCATGCACTCATGCTCTCCGGCGCAATGACATTGAAGGCCAGTTGCTGATGCAGATGCTCGGTTGGAATGTCGCCAGTGAAGGCGAGAATGGCACGGGTCTGATCGAGTAGTTCGTCCAGCGCCTCCGATCCCAGTGCCGAAGCCCCACTGAGTACAACCGCTGATCCACTGGGACCGAATTCCGCCAAGGGACTGAGGAAGTGAGCCAGAGCGATGTTGGCGGGCGAAGGACAGTAGACGCGAATGCTATCTGCGGTCGGCGGTGCGATCTTGGCGACCGAGTAAGGAGTCTGGGCTGCATCTCCGACGTGAACGACGGTGCCATCGCGCACCATGTTTGCGGCTTCCATTTGCTGGTCGATGTCGCCGCAGGCGAAGTAGAGGTCGGCTTCGGTTCCGTTGAGGAGTTGCAACAGTGCTGCCTCACCGCCGCTCTCGCTCAGCGTCCCAACTTTTTCCTCGTCAGTCGCGAGTAGAGCCGGCGCCTCCAGTCTGCTCGACTGTTCCAAGCGCTCCCGCACAGCTTGGCCGAGCAGCGTATTGGGGTGGACGATAGCGGTCTTCATGGGCAGATTTTAGTGATGAGTGCTGGTGGTTAGTGGCTGGTGGTTCGTGGCTAGTGGTGGGAGACGGGAACGGGTGAAGACTAGGTCGCGTCGCGGTTGGCTGGTTCCTTTGGCGACGGAGCGCGGTGGGTGGGTGGCGGAGCGAGGTATAAAGGTGCTTGCAGTGTGGTCGGATCCCAGTCGAAGTGTGGCGAAGCGCTCATCCGCGCCGCTGCGGCGGCGATCGATTCATCGGGGACAAAGGTCGCGTCGTCGATTGCAGTGAGCGCTACCTGCGCGTGCCCGGATTCCAGAGCGGCAAACCGCTCGTCATCGAGGCGTTGCGGGGGCCCCTCGGCTCGCCGTGGCGGCCCTGAAAACGGTTGAATGAACCAAGAGTTTCTCCATGCAGGAATCACTGCCAGGACGGGCTCGTCCAACGGACACGCCTCGGCCAGCAAGCGGTGAGTCGATATCGCGGTTGCCGGAACGGCGAGAGCCTGATGCAATCCCAAGGCGAACGCCAAACCGACGCGCAATCCAGTGAAGCTGCCGGGGCCCCGCGCTGCCACGACCCCTCCTAGATCTGGCCAAGACAGGTTGAGCTGATCGAGGAGCCCATCGGCGAGTCGTGCCGCTTGCGACGACGAACGACTTTGCGGTTCCGTTCGTCCGTGAACCTCGCCATCAATCGCCAACGCCACGGAGACGGTCGGTGATCCTGTGTCCAATGCGAGAAGAGGCTTGGCGGAGGTCATGTGGTGTGATTGTTCGAGGCCCGGCTGAGTCGTCTGGCCGGCGGGCAGTCAAATGGGGCGGCCAAAATAAGGCGACTCAAAGTAGCCGACCAAAAGTAGGCGACTAGTATAGTCCCGCGTCATCCGGAGAGGTCTCCAAACTCACTTTCCCATGCCCACCAAAACCCAGAAGCTCACTCCGATGCTTCGGCACTACTTGGAGGTCAAGGCGGAGCATCCCGATTCGCTGCTGCTCTACCGCATGGGAGATTTCTATGAACTCTTTTTCGAGGATGCCGTCGAGGCGGCGCCGATCCTGGAAGTGCAGCTCACCGCGCGCCAGAAGGGGACGCCAAGTGAGGCGCCAATGTGTGGCGTGCCGCATCACGCGGTCGAAGGCTATATCGCTCGTTTGATCGAGGCCGGCAAGCGCGTCGCGGTCTGCGACCAGGTCGAAGACCCGGCGACGGCTAAAGGCATGGTGCGTCGTGAGGTCACCCGTATCGTCACTCCCGGCATGGTGCTCGACCCCGACCAACTGGCGGAGGGACAGCACAACTTCCTTGCGGCGATTGAATGGGATGGCGATGGCGGAGCAGGGGCGTTCTTAGAGCTTTCCACTGGGGCGTTCCGGGTTCAGCGATGGGCTTCGCCAGCGGAGGCGGTTGACGAACTCGCCATGGCCGAACCGCGTGAGGCGCTGGTTGATTCGGAGCGGTTGCCGACGGAGGTCCTCGAGTTCCTTGAGCTGGCGGGGGTCCGCATCACTGAACGCGACATTGCTATCGGCTCCGGTAGCCGCGTCGCGGCGGGCGATTTGAAGAGGCACTTTGGGGTGTCTTCTTTGCGATCGTTCGATCTGAAGGAGCGCGAGCCGGCAACACTCGCCGCCGCCGCCGCCCTGACTTACGCCGAGCGTACTCAAGGCTTGCCACCCCAGCACATCAAGAGGTTGGAGGTCGTCAACGGTGGCGAAACCTCGGTGCTCGATGCGACGACGTTGCGCAATCTGGAGATCTTGCGCAACCTGCGGGATGGCGGGCGTGAAGCGACCTTGCTTTCTGTGCTCGACAGCACCCAGACCGCCGGGGGAGCACGCACGCTGGCCGAGTGGCTCAGCCGGCCGTTGCTCGATCGCGACCGCATCGAAGTCCGCCTCGACGCGGTGGATGAGTTACTCCAGCAGGCCGGTCGCGCCTCGGAGCTGCGCGATCGATTGGCAGCGGTCGCCGATATCGAACGGCTTGCGTCCCGCGCGGCCCTCAACCGCATGCGGCCCCGTGAGGCGGAAGCTTTGCGCTCCTCTCTGCAGCAGGTACCCGTCATTCAAGAGCTCTGTCGCGAGTTTGCGGCCGAACTCCTCCAAGCCGTCTCTCAGGCGGATGCCCTGGAAGACCTTACGGCGGACCTTGAAGCGACGCTCGCGGACGAGCCGGCGGTACAGGTGATCCAAGGCGGGGTCATCGCTGAAGGTGTCGATGCCGAGTTGGATGAAGCCCGCTCACTGGCCGGTTCCGGCAAGCAACACCTGATGAGTATTCAGGCCGAGGAGCGGGAGGCGACTGGCATTTCCAATCTCAAGGTGCGTTACAACAAGGTGTTCGGCTATTACCTTGAGGTCAGCAAGGCGCAGTCCGACAAAGTGCCGGATCACTACGTCCGCAAGCAGACTCTGGTCAATGCCGAACGCTTCATCACCGATGAGCTCAAGGATTTAGAAGACAAGATCCTGAGCGCCGAAGGGCGCCAGATCGAGCGCGAGGTCGAGCTGTTCGACGCTTTGGTGGCGAGGATTGCCGAGCACTTAGAAGGTCTTGCAGCGCTGGCCGGGTTGCTGTCGTCCTTAGACGCGCTTGCCTCTTTTGCTGACCGGGCGCGGCGCGCCGACTACGTGCGCCCGGTGATCGCCGAGCCAGGCGAGGCAATCGTCATTGAAGAAGGCCGCCACCCGGTGGTCGAAGCGGTATCCAGCGAGTCGTTTGTGCCCAACGACTGCACGCTCGGCGGGGAAGACGATCACATCGTAATCCTCACCGGTCCCAACATGGGCGGCAAGTCGACCTATTTACGGCAGGTGGCACTGATCTCCGTCCTGGCACAGGCGGGCAGCTTCGTGCCGGCCAAGTCCGCCCGATTGGGTTTGGTGGACCGCGTTTTCTCCCGCGTTGGCGCCAGCGATGACTTGGCCCGCGGCGAGTCGACGTTCATGGTAGAAATGATTGAAACAGCGCGCATTCTGCATCAGGCGACCGGGAACAGCCTGGTGATTCTGGATGAGGTTGGTAGAGGTACCGCGACCTTTGACGGCCTGAGTCTGGCTTGGGCGATCGTCGAACACTTGCACCGAGTCAAGGGCCTCAAGGCCTTGTTTGCGACTCACTACCACGAGCTGACCGAACTGGCGGTCACCCTTGACCGGGTCGGAAATCAAACTTTGGCGGTGCGCGAGTGGGAAGACAAAGTGGTGTTTCTGCGACGCGTCATTCCCGGCAGTGCCGACAAGTCGTATGGATTGCACGTGGCCTCGCTTGCGGGCATTCCTGAGCCAGTTGTGGCTCGCGCAGGCGAGATCCTGGCCAACCTTGAGGCCCAAGAGTACGACCACCGCGGCCGTCCGACGATTGCCAAGTCCCCTGCGCACGCCGAGTCTGGGGGTGACCAAGAGTCCAAGGGCGACAAAAGAGCTGCTGACAGAAAAGGCGCTGGCGAACAAAGTGCCGGCAAATCAGCGGTAGGTGAGACAGCGGTGGTGGGTGAAGAACAGCAAGCAACGACCCAGGCCGCGCCATCCTCGGACCAATTGACGCTATTCGCGCCTCCTGAGGAAATCGTCGCCTCGATTCTGCGCGACGTGGATGTTGACGCTCTCTCCCCCCTTGCAGCCCTCAACCTGATTAACACTTTGCGGGATCGGCTTGGGGGGAGTGGTGGGCAGTAGTCAGTAGTCAGTAATCAGTTGTCAGTAGTCAGTAGTCAGTAGTCAGTAGTCAGTTGTCAGTGGGCAGTAGTCAGTTGTGAGTTGGCAGCAGCGTTATCAGTCCCGACTGTCTACCGCCAACTGTCTACTGTCCACTATCCACTATCCACTAAAACGGAATGTCGTCGTCAACCGGATCGCTTGCCGGTTGCGAGGGCGCCGAGGAACCGCCGCCGTAGCCGCCCTGGCCACCGCCTGAGTCTCCCCTGGATCCAAGCATTTGGAAGTTGTCGCAGACGATTTCCGTGCGGTATTTCTTTTCGCCCGACTGCTTGTCTTCCCAAGAACGGGTCTGTAAACGCCCCTCGACGTAGATTTGCTTGCCTTTGTTGAGGTATTGACCGGCGATCTCAGCTTGCCGGCCCCAACAGACGATGTTGTGCCACTCGGTTTGCTCTTGCCGGTTACCGTCACGGTCGCGCCACTTGCGAGTCGTCGCCATAGAAAATGACGCCACGCTTTGCCCTGAAGGGGTCGACCGCAACTCAGGATCACGGCCGAGATTGCCCACGAGAATTACTTTGTTCACCATGATTTCGACTCCAATCGCGAGGACTCGCCGCCCTCGACAACTGTCGCTAAGCTACCACAGGGATCGGGGCCAATCTCGCTCTCCAATTGAGGACGAAAATTATGAAAATTGTCTTGCAGCGCGTGCGTCGGGCGGCCGTTTTGGTAGCCGGGGAGCGGATCGCCGAAATCGGCCGTGGCTACCTGTTGCTGGTCGGAATGGAAGACGAAGACAGAGCCGAAGCCGTCGATAAGGCAGCGTCCAAAATCGCCGGTCTGAGGTTGTTCGCGGATGATCAAGGGCGTATGAACCTGGCACTCGATGAAGTGGGGGGAGAGGTCTTGGTGGTGTCTCAGTTCACCCTCGCGGCGTCAACCGCACGCGGGCGCCGCCCCTCGTTGACTCAAGCCATGGAACCAACCGCAGCACGTGCCGAGATCGAGCGCTTCGTCGATCGGCTGCGCGACCACGGCGTAGCCGTGCAGCAGGGATCGTTCGGTGAGACGATGCAAGTCGAGCTGGTGAATGATGGACCGGTTACCTTGATTCTCGAATACTAGCGCTTCTTCAGAAACAGGGCTTCTTCAGCAACAGGGCTTCTTCAGCAACAGGGATTCTTGAGTACTGGAATCCTGAGTATCAGGGAACGACATCGAGGGTCGTCAACGGAACTAGGGTCCAGGTCCCCAAAAACAACAGCAAGGCAGCCACAGCCACCAACTTACGCCGGGTGTCGAGTTCCGGACGGGGGTCGACGACCCTCGGATGGCGCAATCTCATCAATGCTGTAAGCCCTGCCCAGATCCACCACCCCGGCCACCACCAGCCGGCAACCAACAACCCAGCCCAAAAAACTCGCGTCAACGCCGGATAGCGAGTGGGGGAGAGGGCATAGACGGCGTGCCCGCCGTCAAGTTGTCCCAGCGGCAGAAGGTTGAGGCTCGTCACCAGCAAGCCGACCCACGCGGCGAGGGCAAAGGGATGCAGGTTCACCGCCGCGCCCTGGGGTATCGGACCGTGAAAAAACTCCAACGCCGCTCCCAAGATCGGCGAGATGCCGGGTTGCATCAAACTGACGCCGGTCGGCTCGGAAGCGAGTTGCAAGGGCGCGTAACTGGACTTAGCGGCACCGATCAACAGGAAGGGGAGTAGGGCGAAAAAGCCTAGAAACGGCCCCGCTAGACCGATGTCGAAAACTTGGCGGCGGGTGCGCATGCGTTCACGAATGCGGATGAACGCCCCCAACGTTCCCAGAGCTACCGGTAGGGGAAGAAAGTAGGGCGGTGAGGCGTCGGTACGGTAGTAACGGCAGGCGAGAAGATGGCCGAGTTCGTGCGTTCCGAGAATGAACAAAGTCGGCAGTGAGAACGCAAAACCGGTCGCTAGAACCTCGGGGTCGCCCCACACTGCCCGTAGCGTCGTCAGGGAGAGCCATGGGAGCAGCGTGGTGGAGGAGTCTGTGCGGACGACGATGGCCCAGATCGCCCCCAATGTTGTCGCGGTGATGGCGGTTACCAAGAAAAGGAAGGCTGCGATCGTCCAGTCGCGAACGGGATTTCCAACGCGGACAATTTCGCCTGGGAAATTCTCCGCCTCCGCGGGAGAAACTGACTGCATTGAAGCTTTTAGACGCTGCGCAGAGTCTTGCCTGGCTTGAAGCGAACGGTCTTGCCGGGCTCGATTGGAACTTCGACTCCCGTGCGAGGATTGCGCCCGATGCCCTGTTTGCGTTCCTTGACCTGGAACACACCGAAGCCACGCAGTTCGATTCTCTGGCCTTGAGAAAGAGCTTCTCGCATCGTCTCAAATACTGTATCTACAGCAGTTGCGGCTTGTTTGCGCGGGAGCCCGGTGGTTTCAATGATGCGGTCGATGATGTCAGACTTGATCACAGTCGAAATGGCCTTTGGTCAACGAATACCATGGCACTTTAGCACAGGGGTCGAATCCACCCCATAGGCGTTTTTGCATAGGCGTTTTCGCATGTGCCTATGAGATTTCAGGCATGAGTTGTGCACCTATCAATCGGCAACAAGCTGTAAGGCGGGGAGGCCGCATTCTAATTTTCCTTTCTATGCGAACTCCTTTTTGAGTTCGTTCCCGTTTCCCACCCCGCTCTTCCGATTCGCTCGGAAGTCAATTCAACAACAGGCACACCTGTTATCGCGGCCTTCCTGAAACGCCCTCCCCAGTGGAGGGCGTTTCTTATGGCCCCCAAAAAAGTAATTAAAGAAAATCAGTCAGAGGACTCGGACGATGGGGGATTGTGATTTGGTGGCGGTTCGTAGATAATTGATCCGGTCATCCGGATATCAGGATGAACACTCTGAGTACGACCAGCCATGAGTCCCACCGCACCAGCCGAGGCCGTTGAACAAGGCGCACTCTATTCGCGCCTTTCCGACCTCGCCGACCCCACTCGCACGCGAGTCCTCGCAGTCATCGGCCGCGCAGCGTTCACCGTCGCGGAATTGACCGAAGTGTTGGAACTGCCGCAGTCCACGATCAGCCGTCATCTCCGCGTCTTGGTTGACGGCGGTTGGGTGACAACACGCCGTGACGGCGCTCGTCGCTACTACTCGCTAGCAGTCGACGGTGATGGAGCACAGGCCGAACTTTGGAATCTTCAGCACAGGGAGTTCTCCGCCACATCCACCTGTGCTGCCGACCGCAAAGGGGCCGAACGAACTCTCGAAGGCCGCCGCGGGCGATCGCGGGAGTTCTTTGACCGTCATGTCGACCAATGGGACAGCGTTCGCGCCAAGATCTTCGGCTCGAACGTTGAATTGGCGGCGGCTTTGGCGTTGCTGGACCGCTCTTGGACGGTGGCCGACTTGGGGTGCGGAACGGGCAAGATGACGGCGGCGGTAGCGCCGTTCGTTCATCGTGTGGTCGCGGTCGACGCTAGTACCGCAATGTGCGCCGCAACCCGTGAGCGCACCGCCACTTGCGCCAACGTTGACGTGAGGCGTGGCGAGTTGGAGAGCCTTCCGGTCGACGACGAAAGCATCGATGTCGGTCTCCTGTCTTTGGTGCTTCATCATGTCGCCGATCCGGCACTGGTCTTGGCTGAGGCGGCGCGAGTGTTGCGGCCTCATGCTCGCCTGTTGGTGGTTGACATGCAGCCGCATGAACTCCGCGACCTCAGTCGCAAGTTGGGACATGTGTGGAGTGGTTTCGAAGCGGAGCAGTTGCGAGAGTGGGGTGAAGCTGCTGGGTTCGAGCAGTTGGATACCTATCCGCTACCGGCGCGCCAAGACGTGGACGGCCCTCCGCTGTTTTTGTGGATGGCACGGCGACGCGGTGAGCCGACATAGGGAATGACTTCTCGACCCCTCAGAACGAAATAAGAAGAGACTGCAGCGCAATAAATAGATCAAAAGAAAGCCGAAAAAACTGGGAGCAAGGAAATGAGCACGATGACTGCACCGACGGCAACCGACGTTCACCCCTTCGACGCTGCGTTCGAAGCCAGCCGTGAACCCTATAAGGTGGCGGATCTAACCCTGGCGGCCCAGGGCCGCGAAGAGATCCGCCTCGCCGAGCAAGAAATGCCAGGGCTGATGACCTTGCGAGAGCGCTACGGGAACAGCCAGCCGCTCGGTGGCGTGCGGGTCATGGGCAGCTTGCACATGACCGTACAGACCGCGGTGCTGATTGAGACGCTCGCTGATCTCGGCGCCGACGTTCGCTGGGTTTCTTGCAATATTTTTTCGACCCAAGACCATGCTGCTGCCGCGGTGGCGGTTGGGCGCGCGAAAGATGGTGGCAGCGTCGACAATCCGCGGGGCATTCCAGTTTTCGCGTGGAAGGGTGAGACTCTTGAGGAATACTGGTGGTGTACTTCGGAAGCCTTGCTGTGGCCGGATGGCGAAGGTCCGGACATGATCGTTGATGACGGCGGTGATGCGACTCTGTTGGTGCACAAGGGGGCCGAGTTCGAAGCGGCCGGAGCCGTACCGGCCTACGATGCTGAATCCGAACCGGAAGAGTGGGGCGTCATTCTCAACACCTTACGGGCCGAGTTCACCAATCGTGGCGATCGCTGGCGGCGAGCGGCCGACCGCATCTATGGCGTCAGCGAAGAAACCACCACCGGCGTCCACCGCCTCTACAAGATGGAAGAAGATGGCGAGTTGATGTTTCCCGCCATCAATGTCAACGACTCGGTGACCAAGAGCAAGTTCGACAACATCTACGGTTGCCGCCACTCGGTCATCGACGGCCTCAACCGTGCCACCGACGTCATGATCGGCGGAAAAGTCGCGGTGGTCTGTGGCTTTGGTGAGGTTGGGAAAGGCTGTGCGCAGGCTTTGCGCGGGCAGGGAGCACGGGTCATCGTTACGGAGATCGACCCCATCTGTGCGCTGCAGGCCGCGATGGAAGGGTATGAAGTGCGCAAACTCGAGTCAGTGATCGGAGAAGCCGACATTTTTGTCACTGCGACTGGAAATCGCGACGTCATCACCGCCGAGCACATGGCACAAATGAAGGACAAGGCCATCGTTTCCAACATCGGCCACTTCGACAACGAGATCGACATGGCCGGTCTCAAGAAGGTTGAGGGAATCGAGAGGCGGCAGATCAAGCCCCAATACGACGAATGGACCTTTGCCGATGGCCACAGCATCTTGATCCTTGCTGAGGGACGCCTCATGAACCTCGGCTGCGCCACCGGCCATCCGAGCTTTGTTATGTCGACATCATTTACCAATCAGGTGTTGGCACAGATCGAGTTGCACACCAATCGCGACAAGTATGAAAACAAAGTCTACGTTTTGCCCAAGCACCTGGACGAGGAGGTCGCACGGCTGCATATCGGCCAGCTCGGCGTCGAGCTCACCGAGTTGACGGCGGAGCAGTCGGGCTACCTAGGCATTGACGTGGCTGGTCCGTACAAACCGGAGTACTATCGTTACTAATAGGACGCTACTAATAGGCGATCTTGGAACCAAGAGCATCCAGCCGGATCCCATCGATGGGCAAGCGGTCGCGGGGACCGCTGCCCATTCTTTTTTGCCATCTTGCGTTGGCAGTGACGCCAACGATCCTGAATTGTCATCGCTACAGCTAAGATGTCGGCGTTGCGCGTGCGTACCTGGGCACATCTTCTGTTTGCCGGCGTCCTTCTGGTCGGTTGCCGGCCTAGCGACGATGGCGCCGAAGGACTGCGCACAGAACTCGTGGTTGCCACTCGCAACGCGCCGGCCACTTACTACATCGATCGCGACGGACAACCCGCCGGTTTCGAGTACGACCTAGCACACGCTTTTGCGGAGTCCCAGGGGTGGAACCTCACGCTGGTGGTGCGCAAGGAAATCGGCGGTATCTTCGATGCCGTGGTGGCAGACGAGGTCGATTTCGCCGCCGCCGGCCTGACCAAGACCGCCGAGCGGCTCGACGTTTACCGCGCCGGACCGACCTACCAAGAAGTGGAAGAGCGGGTGGTCTGCGGGCGGCGCTCGGGGGTCAAGGAGCCCGAGGATCTGGCGGAGGCGCGCATCCGTGTCGTCGAAGACTCCAGTTATATCGCCTCTTTGCAGGCACTTCGCGAGCAGATTCCCGGGTTGTCGTGGCGGACGTCGCGGGCGGAGTCCGCCGAGCAGCTTCTTGAAAAGGTCCATGAGGGGGATTTGCAATGCACGGTGGTGGATTCAACCATCCTGGCCTTGGGCCGCCGATTGCTACCCGGGCTGCGATCTCCCTTTGCCATTGGTGAGAGCGTTGAACTTGGCTGGTTTCTGTCCAAGCGCGGCGCCGATCTGCTGCCCCGCATGGAGGCTTGGTTTGCGGAGATGGTTGAGTCGAAACGGCTTGAGGCCTTGCGGCGCAAGTACTACAGCGGGGAGACACCGTTTTCGGCCTACGACCGCCTTCAGTTCCTCGAACACATCGAAACTCGGCTGCCAGCCTACGAGCCGCTGTTTCGCACCGCCGCCGAGGAAACCGGAATGGATTGGGTACTTCTGGCCGCGGTCGGATATCAGGAGTCGCACTGGGATCCGGAAGCGGTCAGTCCGACGGGGGTGCGCGGCCTCATGATGCTGACCGAGGCCGCCGCGCGGGACCTGGAGATTGCCGACCGCCTCGATTCAGCGCAGTCGATCAGCGGAGGAGCCCGGTACCTGCGCAGACAACTCGGGGGAGTGCCGATCTTCATCCGCGAGCCGGATCGCACGTCGATGGCTTTAGCCGCCTACAACGTCGGGCTCGGCCACTTGATCGACGCTCGCTCGTTGGCCGTGCGCCTGGGCCACAATCCCAACACTTGGGCCGGGGTCTCCTCGGTGCTGCCGCTGCTGTCGCAGCAGCGCTACTACGAGGAGTTGAAGTACGGCTACGCCCGCGGAGGGGAGCCGGTGGTCTACGTGCGCCGGGTACGCAAATACTACGATCTGCTGCAGGAAGAGATCGCCAAGCGCCCGCCAGAGCCGGAGGCAATCGATGGCGGTGAGGATGGCGAGTCGGGCGATGGAGATAGCGCCGTTGGCGAGAGTAGTGAAGTCGCCGAGGCGTTCACCGCAGAAGGCCCGTCGCCGGCGGTGCACCGATAAGCGGCGAGCCTAAAAACTGAAAGCGCGCCCGAAGGCGCGCTTGAAAAGTTCGATCGAGTTCGCCCGAATCAGGGGGCTTCGAGTCCGAAATGCTCGTAGTTCTTGGCGATGAACGAGTGCCACTTCTCGGGAACTTCTTCCTCGGTAAAGATGGCTTCCACCGGGCAAGCGTCGATGCACAGGCCGCAGTCGATGCACTCTTCCGGATGGATGTAGAGCATTTCCCAGTCTTCGTCGGCGCCGTAGATGCAATCCACCGGGCAGACATCCACACAGGCGGTGTCTTTTACGTCGACACACGGCTCAGCGATGATGTGGGTCATTGGATCTATTCCTCCCTGTTGATTCGCTCCGATGCAGACTGACCCAATCCGGACGTCTGCGATGGGCGGGAGTATAGCCGAAAGTTTTTTGCACCGCCGTCCGGAAGCGTGAAGACCGGGCAAAGCTGGTGGGATACCGGCGATGGCTCGACCGCGGTGGCCGGAGTGGCATCGCAGGTATCCAGGAATCTGCGGTCCCGGACGCTGATCGCTTGGCGTTGGAGATGCTTGGCGCAGGCTGTGGCTGAACCTGAGATGAGGGCTTCAGCTCACGGAATGATGACCATTCATCCCGATGCACAAAGTCTCCGTTTGCCGCAGCCGTTGCGACGACTACAACCGACTGACTGAGCGCCGCTCAGATCTTCTCGTGCTAGGGCAACGCCCCTCCAGCTTGGTAGTAGCGGGCGTGAAACTCCTGCAGGAACTGGTCTGCAACATCCGCGTCATGGATGATCAATAGGTTCTCGTCATTGATTGTGTTGCCGTTGACACTCCAGTTGGTTGAACCGGCAACGACTGCCGGATCGCTGGTCGTGTGGCCATCGATCACGAGGTACTTGTGATGCAGGACGGCATCTTCGTCGTCCTTCAGCACCGGCGCGGGGTTCGCCCAACGCGTGTTTGGATTTCCTTGACTGGACTGTGATGCGGTTCGCCCCGTCATGTCCACGGAAGCAGACCACCACTGATTCCAGGCCAACGAATCAAAAACCCCCTGGACCTCAAAACCGGTGAGCGTTCCGACTAGATCTTGAGTCGAGCCTTCATAGAGGAGTTTTAAGGAATCGACGAGCCCCTGATCGCTCCAGGTAAAAGCGCAGAAGTCGGCTCGCAGATCAGCAGTGCTGTCAACGAGATCTCGTACGTGCGCCATGGCGTCGTCACCGGGCGAGAAGTAGACCTCGACGGTTGTTCCTCCAACATTGACTGAATGAAGAGTGTTGTCGGTCTTTCGGCCGTGGAATGCCGCTAGATCCGGGTCGGGAGTGATCGTTGAAGACCCCCACATTTCCTCAAACTCGTCCACATAGATATCGGCGAGCTGGGTCGAATGGATTTCGACGCCGTGGTTGCTGTTCCCGCCTAGGATTCCCAGCGGCCGGTTCTCATCTTCGCCATAAAGCCCGTTCATGGTGAAGTTCCAGCTACCGGTCCACACCCATGTCCCATCAAACACCATGAACTTGTTGTGCATTTGCGGCGAGGGCGAATAGTAGTCGGTCGAGTTTTTCTTCTCGCCCAAAGCGAGTATGTAGCCCGTCCGCGGCCCAGAGCCGACAGTTAGAGTCTGTTGAGAAAAGCCAGTTGGGGTTGATGGGAGTCCGGCATCGGTGCGCTTCACCGTATCTTCAACTGCAAATACCGGAGAGTCCGCAAACAGCAAGATGTCGTCGCTTGTCCCGACCGCGCCATCGAGGCCTCGCACGAGTCGCTCCATGGTGATCACGAACAGGTCATAGTTACTGCTCTCACCCTCAAGGTAGTCCTTGGCGTCTGCAATCATCCGGACCGTAACGCCGGCTGACGCCTTATTCATCAAGGCATCGACGATTCCGGGCAGGTTCAATTCATAGGTCGCGACGTCAATCGTCGAGGTCGCTGCGTCGATCCGGTCGACCAGCCGATCTTCCAGGTTGACGTTGTAGTTGGCGAGGCTATTTTGCGATGCGCTCTCAAGGGCGGACTTGTTGAAGTAAATGTTGATTGAGCCCGGCGCGGTTCCAACAGAATTAAGGACCTCCGGCGCCCCTTCATCGGTCAGGCCATCGTGATCGTTGTCAATGAAGTCGGCCGTAGAGCCGCCAGAGTCCATCGATTCGGCTCCGGGATCTGCGGTCAGCCAGGTCGAAGGAATCGCGTTCCAATTCACGTCAAAGTCGGCATGGAAGGCATTCGCCAGTACTGTGTTGGCGATCAATAGCGTGTTCTCGTCGCTGTCCGTGTTGCCCGAAGTCGTCCAGTTCTGCGACCCGATGATTACGGTGGTTCCGTCAGCGGCCAGCGCTTTCATGTGCTCTTTACCACCCCAATTTTCGACCTTGACGGCGATCCCTGCGTTGCGCAGGTCTTCATGGACTGAGTACTCGTTCTCGGCAGAAGAAGCATCAACAATCACCCGCACGGTCACTCCGCGGTTGTGCGCGGCGATCACCGCGTCGCGAATATTCGCCTCGGTGAAATAGAAAATGCGAATGTCTAGGGTGGTTGTGGCCGCATCGATTGCTGGAATGATGGCGTTGCTCTTGGCGTCATCAGATGGCCCGAAGTAACTCTCGATGGTGGTGCCATCCGCAAGCGGTGGAAACGTATGCGGCGTGTTGTCGACCTTGGCATCGTGGAACCAACCCGCGTACATCTCATCGAACTCCGTCGTGTAGGCGGCTGCCAGATCGGCTGAGTCGATCAGAATCGACCAGTTGGAGTTGTACTCAATGTTGAGCCCTGTGTCGGAGACGTTCCCGGAGCCAGTCCAGACGAATTGATCGTCAATGACCAGGAATTTGTTGTGCATGATCCGGTCATCGTTGTCTAGCACCACGCTGCCGGCAGGCAAAGCATCGATAAGAGTCTGGCTGTCTCGGTAAGGGAACCAGCCGGACGCGTAGCTATCCATGACGCCTCGCACGGTCACTCCTCTAGCGTCTGCGGCAGCAAGTGCATCGATCACCTCCTGGGATCCGCCGACTCCATAGAGCGCAAAGTCGATTGTGTTCGTCGCCCCATCAATGGCGGCGATCAGAGCAAGAGCCGTTGCGCTCGGTCCGGTCGACCCCGGAAGAACCGTGTTGCGATGATCGCTAAAGTAAACGTCGTACCAATCGCTACCGTTCCCGGCTCCACCACCACCACCACCTCCTCCGCCGCCACCACCGCTCCCAGTGCTCGGGGTGCCGAGCCCACCGTCGTAGGTTGCCGTCCCGTTGCTCCAGGAGCCTGGATCTGTTCCGGCGGCAGTGACATAAGCCCGCTCCATGGTTGCCTTGGAGCTGTTGTCCCCTGCATGCCAAGCGTCCGTTTCGTCGATGATCGTGCTGCCACCGTCGATTAGCCTCAGATTTTCGCCGCCGTTTTCCAGTGCACCGGTGTAGATCAAGTCGGCAGCAACCCCAGGCACAGAAGTGTCGTCAGTACGTTCCAGCAGATAGTAGCCACCAGCGGCGATTGATCCACTTAAGGCGATCGATGGCGTGCCGTCGGCAGCAGAGAGAGTCCAACCGGAGAGATCTACGGCATTTGCGGTTGGGTTGTGCAACTCGATCCATTCGTCGCTTGAGCTATAAGTCGTTCCCATCCAAGCGATCTCGCTGATTACGACATCACCATTCGAGGATCGAGGCGTGCCAAATCCAGCGCCGTATGCGAGAGTTCCTGTCTCCCAATTGGTTGAAACGCTCCCCGATACCAGGCTGGAAATCCGGCTCATTGAAGCCTTACTTGAGTTGTCTCCGGCATGCCAAGCATCCACGCTGTCAACTAATTGAGATGTCGTGTTTCTCAGTTCCAGCACCTCACCTCCGTTCTCCAGCGCGCCTGAGTAGATCTGGTCGGCGACGACCTCAGAAACACTCGAATCGTCTGTTCGCTCTAGGAGAAAGTATCCGTGTGCGGAGATCGTTCCCGAGAGAGTGATCGACGGCGTCCCGTCGGTAGCAGATAGGGTCCAGCCGGTAACGTCGATTGGTGCCCCGGTCGGGTTGTGGAGTTCAATCCACTCATCAGACGTGCTTGTGGTCGTACCCATCCACGCCACCTCATTAATGACGACCGATTGCGCTGTAGCTGCGCTCGCGGCAAGACAACAGACAACTAGGAACAGGTTAACTGGGCGTAGGAATTGAATAGTTCTTCGGGATGCGCCTTTCGGCATAATGGCCTCCTTCTTCTGGCTCGCTAGGGTTTGCAGAGGCCCACCAGAGCCTCCAAATAGGGCTGTATCTCCCCGCCGCTTTCTCGAACTCCGCCCTTTTACCATTTTGGTCAGTACGCGACAGGTGACTTCAGTCACACCGCAAGGGCCTGGAATCGCTCTGCGGGTCCGAGTGCGGGACCAACTCCTACCTCGACACCGACTGCGAACTAAATATCGACAGCAGGCATTGCAGCTACGGCCGCTGGGAGTGACGAGTGACCGGTGACGATGAGAGGCGTATCTCCTTCACTGTCCACTGTCCACTGTCCACTGTCCACTGTCCACTGTCCACTGTCCACTGTTCCATCCTTGACCTTTGCCGCACTGCGGTATAGATTGCATCTATGCCGCGGGGCGGCATTTGAGGTACAAGATGACTCGGACCATTACCCGCTATTCAAGCCGCAAGCTCTACGACGCCGAAGAGAGTCGTTACGTCTCTTTGGAAGAGTTGGCCGACTGGGTGCGGAGCGGTGAGGAGATTCAGGTCATCGACAAAGGCACAGGCGCAGACGTCACCGCTCAAACGCTGACCCAGGTGATCCTCGAAGAAGGCCGCAACGGCAAGTCGCTGCCTTCGGCGTTGATGCACGAGTTGGTGCGGCGCGGCGAGTCGCTGTGGCACACCGGCGTTGAGCAGATGCAGTCCGGCGTCGACCGTCTCATGCAGGCCTCGATTGAAAAAGTAGCTCCGGTGCGCAAGGCCCGCGAGGAAATGGACGATCTCAAGGAGCGTCTGGCGGAGTTGGAGTCAACGATTGCCGACCTCGCGGAGCCCGCAAAGAAAACCGTCGATAAGAAAACGGCCAGTAAGAGAACAGCCAGTAAGAAAACGGCCAGCAAGAAAACGACGACCAGAAGATCCACCCGCAAAACGACCAAGTCGGCGCGGGGTTAATCATTCAAATCACCGCAGGAACTGCGGAGGAGAACCATCATGGCTAAGAAGAAGAGAGATATCACCGTCGATCTCAAGGATTCCGCCTACAAAATCTGGCTCGCCGGTCTCGGCGCGCTGGCGATCACCGAAGAAGAGGGCAGCAAGGTCTTCAGTAACTTGGTGAAGAAGGGCGAGAAGTACGAGGGTCGGCGCAAGAAGGATTTGGAGTCGGTCAAGGGCAAGGCTGGCGACGCCATCGAAGTGATCGGCGACCAGTGGGACAAGGTCGAGAACGCCGTCGACGACAAGGTTGGCAAAGCTCTCGACAAGCTCGGTTTGCCCAATCGTGGTGAGATTCAGACTCTCGTCGACCGTGTCGAGGAGTTGACCACCAAGTTGACCGCGCTCGAGTCGAAGCCGGCTCCGCGCCGCAAAGCCACCAAGAAGCGCACCACGCGCAAGACCGCGTAAGTCGCTTCGACCTTGATGTCGAAATCGAACTGAATGCGGCGTTCGAATCGGGGCCGATCCTCCAGGGTCGGCCTCGCGCTCGCGGGTGGGGGGCCGGAGGGCGCGGTCTACGAGATCGGCGCCCTCTACGCTCTTCGCGAGGCCATCCCCGACCTCGATCTCAATGACCTCGAGGTCTATGTCGGGGTGAGTGCCGGCGCTTTTTTGAGCGCTAACCTCGCCAACGGTTTAACCCCAGAGCAAATGTGCCGGGCGATCGTTAAAACCGACCCCGGCGAGCATCCTTTCGTTCCGTCTACGTTTTTAACTCCTGCGACCCGCAAGTGGGCCGAGGGCGTATTGCGCACGCCGAACCTCTTTTTCGGCGCGCTCAAGGAACGCTTTGTGGACGACAGCAGCGATCAGTCCCTGATCGAGGCACTGACCCGGTTGGGCCGCGCCCTGCCGATCGGTTTCTTCGACAACAAGCCGATTCGCAGGTACCTGGAGCGGATCTACTCGATGAAGGGGCGCACTAACGATTTCCGCGCCCTCGATAAGAAACTTTACGTCGTTGCTGCCGACCTCGACTCCGGTACCGCCGTGCGTTTTGGCGATGAAGGCTGGGACCACATTCCGATCTCGCTCGCAGTGCAGGCGTCGAGCGCCCTGCCTGGCCTCTACCCGCCGGTGGAGATCGAAGGTCGCCACTACGTCGATGGCGTGTTGCTCAAGACTCTGCACGCTTCGGTGGCATTGGAGGCGGGAGCGGAACTGCTGCTGTGCATCAATCCCATCGTTCCCGTGGACACCTCGCGAGCGGTGGAGCAGGGCATCATGAAGCGGGGCAAACTCGTGGATCGCGGTCTACCGACGGTTATGGCCCAGACCTTTCGTACCCTCATCCACTCGCGCCTCGAAGTCGGCATGGCCACCTACGAGAATCGCTTCGGCGGTGCCGATGTGGTGCTCCTCGAACCCAAACGCGACGATTACCGGATGTTCTTCACCAACATCTTTAGCTTCTCTTCGCGTCGCGCCCTCGCCGAACACGCCTATCGGTGCACGCGGGAGGAACTCCGTGAGCGCCAGGAGGAGCTGGAACCGATTCTCAAACGCCACGGCCTGACCTTGTCCCAAGAAGCCCTGACCGCGACCCACGGTCTTTGGGAACAGGTCGAAATCCCCGAGCCGGAGCCTTCCACCGGATCGCCCAAAAAGGTCCTCGGCGATCTCAAGGCCGCCCTCAATCGAGTCGATTCGATGTTGGAATGACCCCGTCATCCTGAGCGATCCCGAGCGAAGGGAGGGGAGCCGAAGGATCTGGGGGTAGGTTGTTCCTGTTGATTCGCCGCCCAGATCCCTCAACTGCGCTCGGGATGATGGGAGTCCTGGCTTGCTACCGTCTCGTACAAGGGGAGGGGCTTGCCCCTTCCCGGGAGCCCGCAAGGGGCTCCCCTACATCGTCACTAGCACTAGCACTGGCACTGGCACTAGCTACTAACCACTCTTCCTCGGCAACGGACGCTCGGCCAGCTTCCACAAAAATCGGCCTTCTCGCGCGGTCCGCTCCTCCGGACTCAGGCCTCGATATCCGCACGGTGGCCTACGAAATCGTCGCGCCAGAGCCAGCAGCGGCCATCCCAAAGGCAGGTAGTAGCCGATCAAGTCCCAGTCGCGCAGCCAGCGGTGCAGAAAGTTTCGGGCCGGCGGCCGCTGGCGGTCGCGGTGGTGGCGCACAAACAGCCACGGCCAGCGCCATGGCATCAACGCTTTGCCGCCGCGGTTCTTGAAAGTCTCCTTGAGCGAGCGCCAATGGTAAGGAGCTTTGCCGTATTTTTCGACTCTCTGGTCGAGCAACTTCTGCATGCGCACGCGGATCTCTTCCGCGACTTGGCGCGCAGTATCCAAATCCAATTCGTCGGGATCGAAGCCGCATTCGCGAGCCACGCGCCGCACGTCGAAGCCCTCCTTGACCACAAACACCATGCGCGCCGGCAATGCCAAGTACCACATCCAGGGGAACAGCACCGCCAGAGGGCCGGCGGGGAGCGGCATGAACGGCACCCGCGCGAGGGCTTCGCTCAAGCGGTCGAGCGGCTTCCAGGTGAAGTTGAAGGGGATAACCCACTCGGCGTTGATGATGTAGATCGGGTAAACCGGTGCGCGGTGCTTGGAGGCCAACAGCACGAAACTCGAACTGAAGCGTTGCAACTGATAGCGGCGCTGGAAGCCCTTACCGATTCCGGGAACGCCCTCGGGGAAGTAGAGGACACGGTCGCCCCGCTCCAGCAGGCGATCGAAGTTGTCAAAAGTCATATCGACGCCGCCGCCCTTGCGCCAGAAGTTGTCGATGCCGAACGGCCGCATCCACCACGCTTGGGCTAACTCCTTCTCAAATACCGGACGCACCAGGCGTTCGGGTGTGGCTCGATCGCGGCGGAACATCAAGTAGTCGAACACCATCGCGTCCCAGGGAAACGCGGTGCCGCTGTGGTTGGCGGCCAGAATCGCCGGGCCGTCTTGGGGCAGATGTTCGACGCCGATCAGGCGCGGACGAAAATAGGTATCCAGCAGAGGTTCGAAGATCTCGGCTGATAGATCTTGAAAGTAGTCGAGATCGACGGGATCGTAGGGAACGCGCTGGTCCGCGGTCATGACCTCTTGAGCGCGGTGAGAAAGCCGAGAACGAGAAAGGCGATTCCCAGCCAAGTGGGGCCGGAGAGGCCGAGGAGGACTGCTCCGGCGACGATGCAAGCGCCGGCAAACATGGTGCCCCTCAATCCGGCGAGGGGATTCTCCGGTGGTTTCTTGGTCGAGTTTTCGAGATATCGGAGTCCTTCGGACAACAGCATCGGACTGCGCACCAGCGCGTCGACGAGTTCCGGCGCACCGCGCATGCCTTCGCGGGCGATGCGCAGCGGGCTGAACTGATCGATGAAAATGTGGTTGATGTGGCGCTGCGACACCGATCGCACGTCGAACTCTTTGTCCAATTGGCGGCCGACGCCCTCAAAGGTGATGATGGCCTTGATCATCAAGACCATCTCGACCGGAAAGTAAATGCGATGGAGGGCGCCGCGGGTGACTGAAACCAGAATCAGACGGCCGATCGAGTATTCATCGAATGAGGAACCGCGTTGCCAACGCCGGCAAATCTCTTCGACGTCGTTGCGAAAAGCCTGTGCGTCGCCTCTCGGTCCGACTTCGGCGAGCGCGGTGAGGTAGCGGGCAGCGCCTTCGGCATCGCCCATCACTAGGCTGTAGTAGTAGTAGAGAAGACCACGCCGCACTTGCTCGTGGAAGCGGCCGACCATGCCGAGGTCGATGAAGCCGGCGCGAGGTCCGGGCAAGATCATCAAGTTGCCGGGATGGAGGTCAGCGTGAAAAAAGCCGTCCTTGTAGAGCATGCGAATGATCGCTTTGGCGCCCAGGTCGATCACCTTCATGCGGGCGCTCTCATCCAGAGTCTCGACTGCGTCTGGGCCGGGAGTCTGGCCGCCCAGGAACTCCTGGACCAGAAGGTTCCTGGTTGATAGATCGCGGTAGATCTTGGGAAAGACGATGTCGGGCTCGTCGGAGAAATTGGCTGCGAAGGTCTCGGCGTTGTCCGCCTCGAGCTTGAGGTCGACTTCGCGCACGGTGTAGTCGCAGAATTCGCGAATGACTTTCTTGGGCTGCACCCGCGGCACGATCCAGTCGAGGATTTGGCCGACGATGCGTAGCAACACGACGTCCCGCTGCAGGGTTTCGCGAATCCCGGGTTTGACCAGCTTGAGGATGACTTCTTCACCCTGACGCGTCGTCGCCTTGTGAATCTGTCCGATGGAAGCGGACCCGAGCGGCTCACGATCGATGGTTGAAAAGACCTGTTCCAGCGGCACTCCGAGTTCTGCGGCGATCAACTCGCGGAAGCGCTCGTAAGGGAGCGCGGGTAGACGGGCTAGGAGCTGCTGCAATTCGTCGGTCACCGACTTGGGCAGCAGATCGCGCCGTAGGCTCAGGATTTGGCCGAGCTTGATGTAAGTCGTGCCGAGCGTTTCCAAACGCTTGCGCAACTGCACCGGAAACGGTTGCGACCGGATTTCTCGGTCGACGAATAGGGAGGCTGGCCAGGCTATGCCCCTCAACAGTAAATGGCGAAAGGTGTTGCGCCGTTCAACGCCGGCGTCGCGCGCGTAGGCCACCATGCCGCCAAAAAGAAGCCCGAGAAAATGGCGTTGGGTGGTGAACATCCGCCGCACCAATCCGGCGGGTGGCTGTTCACGGTAGACCTCGTAGCTTCCGGACTCTTGTTCGGAAGGCTGCGGTGGATCCGCTGCGTGGGGAGCTGTGGAGGTCTGAGAGTTCACGGCGTCAACGATTGCGCCCATACTGTTCGTGGCTGGAGACCCAGTCCAGGGAAGAGATAGCTGAAGCGAGCGAGATCTCGCCGGCCAGGGCCACTGCGGTGACGATCTCGGCAAACTTGTGCACCTTGCCGCGGCCATAACAGTCCATGATCTCCAGGCATTCACGCTGCGTCGGCAGCCCGGTACCGCCGCCATAAGTGGCGACGATGAGTGACGGAATCGTCAACGAGACGTAGAGATCGCCGTTGTCGTTGAGCTCCGAGTAAAAGATCGCTGCCGAGGATTCGGAGACGTTGGCGACGTCCTGGCCGGTGGCGATGAACATCGCGGTGATGGCGTTGGGCGAATGGCAACCGTTGTTGTTGGCGCCGGATAGAAACGCTCCAACGTTGGCGACTTGAGAGTGGTACTGCAGCGACTCAGGGCGCACCCGCATGTGCTGGGTCAAGACATCGCGCGCCAGGGTGGCTTCGGCGACGACGCGCTTGCCACGAGTGCGCATCACATTGACCTGAGACGCTTTCTTGTCGGTCGCCAAGTTTGATTCGAGATAGAACTTCTCGATCTCCTTGTAGTTGTCCAAGATCCAGGAACAGGCTGCGAAAGTTGCCCTTCCCACCATGTTCTGGCCGGCGGCATCGCCGGTGGCGTAGGCGAAGCGTAGGTAGGCGAACCGTGCCGCCAGATACGACTCGATGCGCAGCAACTTGGCGACGCTTGAGGTGGATTCTGCCTGCGCTTTGATGTCTGGGAAGCTCTCTTGCACCCAACCGGCGAACGCTCTCGCCTCTCGCGCCGAGTGGAAGACGAATACGGGAGCGCGCTGCATGGCATCGTCGACCACGGTGGCGGTACAACCTCCCGAGAGGTTGAGCGCCTTGATGCCACGGTTGTAGGAGGCGACCAAGGTTCCCTCGGTTGTGGCGAGAGGTACGAGAAACTCTCCTTGCGCGTGCTCTCCATTGACTGCGAGCGGTCCGGCGAAGCCCAGCGGGATCTGCGCCACGCCGCTGAAGTTCTCAATGTTGCCTTGGGTGACCGAGGCGTCAAACGAGTACTTCCACAGGTGTTCGACTTCCACGCCGGTGGTTTTGGCGATGAACTCCTGGCGGGCACGAATCGCCGTGTCAGCGTAGTCATCGTCCTGGTCGTACGGGATCTTGACGCGCTCGACCTTCTCTGCGATGGCGTCGCGAACCTCAAATTTGAGCTTGCCAAAGGGTTCCGACGCGAACTCCAGCTTCATCTTGTGACGTCCATCGTCGAGTCGGAGTCCGTCGATGCACACCTCGACGATCGTCCCCAACGGAAACTCCAGCGGACTGTCCTCGCCGATGGAGTTCACGGCGTGCTCCCTCTTGCCCTTGAGCGTGACGCGGTCGAGGTCGACATCGTCACCGTCGATGCGAATGCGGCGCACCTTCACCAACTCGGCATCACTGAGCCGGTTCTTGAGCTGGAACACGACGGCACCGTCGCGGTTTTCGAGACTGCCGAAGGTATAGAGCTGCTTGAGAACAAGAGAAGGGATCTTCATAACATCTCCAATCGCACGGGCGTAAGACCGCTGGCCCCAAGCTTAGCGGTTTGGGCCGGTGGAGTGACGAGTAGTGGAAGTGACGGTTGACGAAGTGACGGGGCGGTGTTGACGAGTGACGACAAGTGACAGGTGACGATGGGATGCGTATCTTCGTCATTGGCCGCCGGCAGTAGCGTAGGAGAGGGGCCCTTCGACGCTGCTCAGGGCAAGCTTGCCTCCCGCGGGAGCCCGCAAGGGGCTCCCCTACATTTCTGACCACCGACAACTGACCACTGACAACTGACAGCTAACAACTGACCACTAGCACTAGCCACTATCGCTTGGTAGCGTCCACCGCCGTGAGTAAAGCACGCAAGAAAGGAAACCTGACCGTCCTCGGCATGCAGTGGGGAGACGAAGGCAAGGGCAAGGTGGTCGACTTGCTCTGCCCAGATTTTGATGCTGTCGCCCGCTATCAAGGCGGCAACAACGCCGGGCACACGGTCAAGTTTGAGGACCAGCACTTCGCTCTGCACTTGATCCCTTCCGGCATTTTGCACCCTGAGATGACCTGCTTTTTGGGCAATGGAGTGGTGGTCGATCCGATTGCTTTTCTTGAGGAAGTTGAGGGCCTTCGCGAGCGCGGTGTCAACTGTCAAGGGCGTTTGTTCATTTCCGATCGCGCCACAGTGGTGTTGGACCTTCACCGCCACCTGGATGTCGCGCGAGAGGCCGCTCGGTCCAACAAGATCGGAACCACCGCCCGCGGCATCGGACCCGCTTACGAGAGCCGTGCGTCACGAGCCGGGTTGGCGTTTTGGGAACTGTGGTCGGAGGGCATTCGCGGTCGGCTGGAGGCGTTAGTCGCGCGGTCCCGACGGGAACTGCCGGATATGGATGCCGAGCAGGCTCTCTCGCAGCTCTCGGCAACCGTACAAGAGTGGCGAGAGATCCTTTCTGCGTACGTTGCGGACACCACGCAGATGCTCAATGCGTTGCTGCGTCAGAAGAAGCGGATTCTCTTCGAAGGGGCACAAGGCGCCCTACTGGACCTCGGACTCGGCACCTACCCATTTGTGACCAGTTCCGCTGCCACAGCGGGAGGAGTTTCGGCCGGCACCGGCGTCGCTCCACGGGCGACGGGCAACGTGCTCGGAGTGGTCAAGGCCTACACCAGCCGGGTCGGAGAAGGGCCGTTTCCCAGCGAGTTGCATGACGCCGCCGGCGAGCACTTGCGGGCGCGCGGCAACGAATTTGGGACCACTACCGGGCGGCCGCGGCGCTGCGGCTGGCTGGATTTGGTCGCTTTGCGCTATGCCCAGGACGTCAACGGTTGTTCGAGTCTGGCTCTGACCAAACTGGATGTCCTCGACGAATTGGAAGAGATCCCCGTTTGCGTCGCCTACGACATCAACGGGGTTCGGGTCGATGCCTTTCCGGCATCGATTGAGGATCTGGCGGCGGCCCGCCCGGTTCTCGAAGTTCTCCCAGGCTGGGGAGCGAATACGGTTGGCGTCACCGACTACTCAGATCTGCCGGAAGACGCTCGTCGCTACGTCGAATTCGTCGAGCGCAACTTGAACGCCCCGGCTTCCCTTATCTCGACCGGCCCGCGCCGCGAAGAGACGATTGTTCGTTGAGAGGGAAGTGACGGGTGACCACGGTGAGCGTATCTTGTTCACTGCCCACTGCCCACTGCCCACTGCCCACTGCCCACTGCCCACTGCCCACTGCCCACTGCCCACTGCCCACTGCCCACTGCCCACTGCCCACTGCCCACTGCCCACTAAAAAGTAAAATCAATCCCCGCCATTACCTTGGCCTCGCGGTCTCCATCCGCTCCCTCGACCCAGTTCGTTGCCAGTAGCACCCCGGCTTTTCCGATGAGGTGTCCGAAAGACAGACCAACGACAATCTCGCTGAAAGCTTCGTTGGTGACATTGGTACCAAACACCACGGCGACCGAGCGGCGGTAGAGGGAATCCCGCCCAGGCTTGACCTCGAGCAAGGGCCGTCGGCCGGGGAGGTAGAACTTGGCCAAAACGTAACCGTTGAAGGCGGGGTCGGAGTTCTCCTCGGCCAGTTGCGTGTCTTCGGTATCGAAGGTGGCAGCCAGCGAGGCGGCGAACGCCGTGGAGGTTGAGCGCGAGTTGCTGAGGTGGGCGGTGATGGACTGAAACGCAACCTGGCTGATCTCCTCGGGGATCAGGGTCAGGCGGGCGACGATATCGCTACGGATCGCAAGTCGAGCGCTGCCCAGGAACAGCGGTTGCGGATCGCCGTCTTCACTCAACCGCCGCCAGCGGAGTCCTGCCTTCGCTTCTTCGGTTTCAGCTTCTGAGGTGGGTTCGACGGTGCTGAAGCCGACGACTCCTAGCAATCCAGAAAAGGGGTTGACCTGCTGTTCTTGGATGGTCGTCAGCCGGGCTGCCATCGGTACTGGTCGTTCGGAGAAGACCAGCACCGTGATGTGCTGAACCCCGAGAAGATATGGCGTATTGCGGCGGTCGAACAGCAGCACCGGTTGCCGCGCGCGCAAGCGCTCGGACTCCTCACCGACCAGTTGCACCACAAAGTCGGGCAGCTCATCCCGATAGCTGCCGCCAAACAGCGTTTGCAACAGAGCTACCCCAGGATTACAAGTGCCATTGACCTTGGTGCATTCGGCGTCGATCTCATCCAGCAGCTTCCGCACCGCCTGTGAGCTGCTGTGCACTGGCATGACATCGAAGTAGCTGGTTGGTGCATCCGGGTCCAGATCCACCTGCGCCAAGCAGACCACCGGCGTAAAGACCCCAACTGCGGTCAAGAGACAAAACGGAAACAACCACTTACGCACCGGCACTGCGGCAGACGGCATACAACCTCCCGGGTCCCAAAGCTGCCCGGAGTGTAGCAATGCAAGCTCCGGCGCGCGATTCGAAAGCGATCGTTGGAGCTAACTTGACGAAAGAGAGTCGCGGTCGCTGACTCGGCGAAACAAAAATGCCGACAACAAGAAAAGTCCGATGAAGAAGCCGTTGACAGCAAGGATCTCGCGAACGGAGCTGCCGGGAAGTTCATTCATTTCCAGAAACAGCGCGATAGAGCTGAGGACAACCAAAGCCATCGCCGTTGCCACCATCGCCCACACCATCCCACGCGGTCTGAAGCGTGCGACAGCGACTCCGGTACCTGCCACGGCAAGGACCCCGACGTACATCAAATTGGCGGGCTCATTCTCGCTTCCGATCAACCCGACGGCGAGATTGACCCACACCAGCGCCAGCGCGGCCGCGACCGCGACTCCAACGGCAACTCGATAGGAAACATTCTCCATCCTCCGCCCCACCCACTCGTACGCGAGGCCGGCGCCGAACAGCAAAACGCCCGCGACGACAAAGTCACCAAACGTCCAGTTCACCTCATCCGTGAACTGCATGGCCAGAAATGGCACGAAGAGGATTACAGTCGTGGCGACTGCGATGCCAATGATTCTCTTGCTTCTCATAGGACCTCCTTCCGTGGGCTTGAACTCCATTCGACGAGGCTGGTTCGGCGTAGATCGGACTCAAGTCAAGAGCACAGTACAACGTCCGATGGCCTAATCGAGAATGCCACGGTATCGGCACAGTGATGCCTTAAAGGAGCTATTCAGTTCAAAGAGCCGGCAGGTTGTGCGGTTGGAGCGAAGAAACGAGGCACCTATGAGGTGCCTCGACCGCGCCGAGCCCTACGCCTTCGTCGTGCAAGCATTGTGCGGCTTGCACCGCTGTCTGCTACCCTTCTCCCATCACGAAGTTTGAGTGCCCTTGTGCGGGATGTGCTCGCGGACACTGGAGGAGTAAACGATGACAGTTTGCAACGCATGTAATGGCACCGGGGGAGTGTCAGGGATCTTGTTTCGAGACAGGCGATACCGGAGCTGGACCAAAAAGCTGCGTGGCCTACTACGACTCGAGCAAGTGCGGCCAGCGCAAAGCACGCTCTATGCAGAAAACCTGGATCCTTCGACTTCCCAGGAGGCGTCGGATCTTAGGAGAGCTGGAGCACGGGAACCACGAAGCGCGGTCCCGGTCTTGGACTTCGTCCGGTCGATCGGGATCGGTCTGTGCCTCTTGGCTTGGGCCTCCGCCGGGACAGCGCAACCCTTTCGGACTTTTGTGCCCGGTAGCGGGCGATTTGTTGCGAACCCAGGCATCGCTAGAGGCTTTTCGGCGCCGCTCAATGCCGGTGAAGTGACCTCGACCGTTGTCCCGCCGGGGAAGAAGGGGGAATGTCCCGCTGGCCGGTTGCTGATCTCCAACGACAACGCCAAAAACCCAGGACTGATCTGGCGAACCGACTTGAACAACCTGTCTAGCGGAATGACCACCATTCCGGAGCCACTGCCTGCGATCCAGTTGGCCGACGGCCGCCCGGACCGCGAGATTGCCTCGAACGACCACGATCTCGTGGCCCTCCCAAACGGTGATGTGGTGCTCGCCAAGCTAGGGCGAGCGCGAACCCCCTTATCGCCCCAACCGGCGTGGTTCGATCACGCCTACAAACTGACCGATGGTTCGGCTTGGGGTCCCGGTGCTCGCTCCGTCGTCTACGTTTGGCGATCCGAGGATTGTGGCGAGACGTTCGAACTTCGGTCCACGATCGACACCGCATCACTAAACGATGGCTGGGGCACGGCGACTGACGGCTCCGCCGGAATGCCCCAACTGCCGAACAGGCGCATCGCGCTCGGCGATGGTGAATACCAGGTGGTCTACCAGATGGGCGGGACGGATGGCCCGTTGCTTGCGGTAGAGCCCAGGACCGGAATCCTTCGCTATACGCTCGGTGTTGTGGGCCATGTGCCAGAGGCCGCTACGGACAAACCCTTTGCGCTGACTGCGAAGGGCATTCATCGATCGGTTGTGGTGACCTCCACCGACAACGGAGACACGTGGCATCACGCGATGAACCTCGACTATCACGGTTGGCGTCAGGAGCTGCCCTTCCTGACCGATCGATATTGGCGCGTCTTTAGAAGCCCAGACGGTGACGAGACACGGGTCAATGTTCTCGCGGAAAGACCAGAGCACCTGCAGCGCGGCGACGCATGGGATCGCGTCGTCCTGACGGCCCCGGAACCTCAGGCCCCATTCGGTTGGGACCGTCGCTTCGACAACAGCCGGCCGCTCGCTGGTTTTATCGGCACCAATGTCCCTCATCAGCCCATTCTGGTTAGGAGTCCCGAGTCGGACCGGGTGATTCTTCTTTACGCTGACACGATCCGGAACCACGAGGAACGTAGCGTCGGGGATGGCTACCGCGCCTACGTCTTTCACTATGGGCAGTGGTTTGAGATGCCACCAATTGTCCCGAAGAACTCCCACCCCGACAGCCTGATCCTTCATCCGACGCTTATTGATGCAGGACAGGGCCCCCTTCTTGTCTACTGGTACGACTTCGACGCTGCTTCCTCTACCGCAGAAATCCGTGGGAGGCTTCTAACCTCGAACTTCTCCTGGCGGGGAGACTTCGGTATTTCGGATAGCTTCAGCCTCACCCAACGCGATTGGTACGGCGACTATCACACGGCCGGTGGAATACGGCTGCCGCAACCGACTCCAGAGGGGTACGAGTACGAGTTCTACCCGGTCTGGGTCCAGCCGGGCGGCAAGACTCACTTCGCCAGGGTCTCCTACGCCCCACCTCGGGTCCCAGAGCGCCCCGAGGAGAACCTTCTCCACGATCGCCTGATTCCTAAGAAGAGGTTGGACGTGCAGATTCGCCACGCTCGCCCCAATGAGGTCCTGGTTGAGGGTCCGGCGGGCTCTCCTTAGAGTCCCGAAGAGCCGATTCTAGGCAGTGCGAATGCTCGTCGCCACGGGTACGCGGCTGATGAGCGCGGCTTGCACCGCTATCTGCCACCCTTCTCCCATCACGAAGTTTGAGCGCTCTTTGGCGGCAAGCATGGAATCGTAGTGACCACGGACCGCGATGTCCCAGAATCCCGTTGGTGGGCCATGCGTTGAAGGTACAGTGTTTGTTCGCAGTGGAGAGGATTCGTCACCTGGGCAGTGGCTTCGCCACTGCGACGTCCCAGAATCCCGTTGGGGCACAATGGTGCCCGATTGATAGTTGGGATTCGTGACCTGAGCAGTGGCTTTGCCACCGCGACGCCCCAGAATCCCGTTGGTGGGCCATGCGTTGAAGGTACAGTGGTTGTTCGCAGTGGAGAGGATTCGTGACCTGAGCAGTGGCTTTGCCACTGCGACGTCCCAGAATCCCGTTGGGGCACAGTGGTGCCCCCAACGGGATTCGAACCCGTGTTTTCGCCTTGAAAGGGCGACGTCCTAGACCTGGCTAGACGATGGGGACACGCCTGAACGGCCCGCGGATCTTGCCACGAATCGGGTAGTGGAGCAACAGTCCTAGAGGCGAAAGAGCGGGAGGCAAATTGAGCTGTTTTTCAGGCTATCGAAGGGCGTTTCGGGCGTGCTAGCCTTCGCGCGGGCCGTTAGCTCATCAGGTAGAGCAACAGACTTTTAATCTGTGGGTGCAGGGTTCGAGTCCCTGACGGCCCACCACCCACTCCCCCCGTTTTTCTTATTGCGGCGGGGGCCTGTTTGGCACATTGCAGTCGCTGGGTTGGTCCTGCAGTTGCCGGGACTCGGTCCCCACGCGCCCTCACGCCACGAGAGCGAGTCCCTGACGGCCCACCACCCACTTTTGTATTTTGAACAAGCGACGACGAACTTAAGAAGACGGATTGTCAGGTCTTGCTCGATTTCGCCGGTTCATGAGTTCCGCCCAAAACACGAAACTCGTCGCTACCATCGCGCTGGGTAAGAGCATGACCGCTGCTGCCATGTATCTTTCGATCGGGTAGCTGACGAGAGCCATGATTCCCAAGCTCCCGACCAGATAGCCGATCGCCACCGCCCACAGCGCCAGCACCGCTGCAAACGCCCGACCTTCTCGCCGCCAATGCCGCCGCCAGCGGCCAGATAGGCCCCAAACTGCTGCCGAAGCCAGCATGACGTACAAGGACCAGCGCACAGTCGCGTAGCTGAAGGTCTTTTTGACGCCATAGGCGAACGCGTCGCGGATCCATTTGTAATACAGACCTCGATTCCGCTCCAGGAGCCAATTGGAAAGGCCTTGGAGCCTGTCGTTGACTGCTTTGGCCACCTTGCCCGCGACAAAAACTGCTTTCGTTTGGGAGAGGTGCCATTCTTCCATGGGCGAGAGTGGAGGGGGGTCGTCGAGTCGTCGGCGTTCGATCCTTCGTCGCCGCATTTCCAGGCGCCACGCAAGGGGAGCTGCGATACTCCATTGGTTCTTGACCAACTGCCTGAACTGCGCCGGGCTCGAACTGCTTTCGGTGTAGGGGGACCAACCTCTTATTTCTCGCCAATAGTGGATCTTGCGACCCAGCCAGCGGTGCTCTTCAGGGAGCGCAGATACGGTTTCCTCGTCCAAGAAATTGGCGGTGATCCCGATCATGCCGTAGCCCATTAGGTTGACGACGCCAAACTGACCGACCCTGACCCACCGCAGTGTCCCGTAAGCCAGCACAGGGAGAATGCAAACCATCGCCCCGATTGTGGCGAAGCGCAAGGTATGGCCGATCGGTCGTTTCTTGAGCGTGGACAGAACCGCCGCCGCCAGCGGAATCAGGATGACCATAAAGATGTAGTTGGGGCGCACATGATAGGTCGCGGTTACCGATATCAGCACCGCGACCCAAAGGGGAATGGAGCGAGGCTGCATCACCAAACGGAGGAGTGCTGCCACCGCTACCAGAACCACCGCAGGGGCGAGCAACTCCGGCTGGAGGAGGCGGGCGTAACCCGCGATGTCAGCTACTAGTAGTGGCACTGCGGCGGCCAAGGCCAGCCACTTGGAATCAGCAAAGATCGAGAGCGCGTGCCAGAACAAAACCACCGCGCCGAAGTAGATGAGCACGTGGACGATTGGGAGTCGGCTTTGGCTCCCACCCAGCGCGTCCCAGACCTTAAGAAAGATCGGATAGGCGAAGGTTCGCAAAGCGAGGAGCATGTCATCGAAAGACATCAGTTCCCACGGCCACTCGTAGCTGCGAGTGTCGTTGGTGCGGTGGGCGATCAAGCTGCCCAGCCGATGTAGGCGGTAGAAGGCGGTGATGACAGCAACAGTGAGCCACAGCTCGGGTCGCGTCAGGACGGGAGTAAAACGAGGCGACGCGGTCGACCGGAACGTTCGTCGGAGCTGATGGCTGAAATTCGGCACGGTTAAGAGCAGGGTGAGGCATCAACCGCACTACGCGTTCCCTGCCGTTGATGCCTGAATCCTATCTAAGAGCAGCCTTCATACTGTCCTTGATCAAAATGAAAATGATCTCGGTGTAGCTCGTTGGCATCCGGACCGAGGACCATGGCGAAGTGGTCGCAGGCACCACTGTGTATGCGATCGAGGAAGCGTCCCTCTGAAGTCTTGAACCCCCAATCGCGGAGGACGCTGATCTCGCGGCCGTCAGCGAGTACGAAGCCTGCGACATCGACCGCGTTGGCTGTAGCGTGTTCGGAGCGCCGGCCGAACTGTTGGTTGTTGATATTGCGGCAGGAATAGGTTCCAAAGTGGCGCGCGCGCGCCACAGGCGAGCCGAAAATTTCTTTGGCGGCGGGCTGCAAGGTGTGGCGTTCCCACAGGGCCAGCGCGGCAAGCATTGGACAGGTAAGGGTGACGTCTGCGCCCCACTCAGTCAGAGATTGGTGAAGCCGCGCAACATCTTCGAACCCGCAACCAGGTCCCTTGGCCTCATCCGGTAGACGTTCGTAGACGATGCCCGCGTCGCGAAGTGCGCCATAACAGGCGTCAACGCTGGCGAGTTGCAACTTCCAGGGAGTGACAAAAGTAGGGCTGTCCTTGAGGTCGAGTGGAGCAAAGACGTTATAGCGAGCCGGGGCGCACTGCAGGTAGAAGAGACTGAAGACGATTAAGAAGCCAGTGACGAGGCTTCGTCGCACCAACCGGCGGCGCCGCCGCTTTTTGAGGCGAGAAGTGGTCATGAGCGGGGTTGATCCGCGACCTCAGATCAGTCGTCGATTACGCACCCTAGAAAATCGTGGCGCTTGCCTTTGCGCACGACCAAATAGCGGTCATGCAGCAGTTCATTGACGGTGACGGAGTGGAACGGATTCGAAATTTTGCGGCCGTTCAAGGCCAGGGAGTTTTGCTCGATCAGGCGTCGCGCTGCACCTTTGGAAATGGGCTCGTCCCCCTCTCGGATCACGCGCACGGCCAGGTCCACAAAAGGAGTGCCGTCGCCGACGAACCAGCCTCGGGGAAGCTCGGTGACCGGCGCGCCGGAAAACGCATCCGCAAGGTACTCGACCGGGATTTCGTTGAGGTCCGCGTCCTTGGAGAAGAGAACCGTTGCTGCGCGCTCGACTCGCTCGGCCTCCTCCCGGCCGTGCACGAGAGTGGTCATTTCGCGTGCCAGGACTCGCCGTACCGCGTTGGGATCGCCGTCGACCCGACTCGCCAAGTCTTCGATCTCGTGCAAGGGCAAGAAGGTAAAGGACTTGAGCCGGCTGACGAGATCGGCGTCGTCGGTGTTGTACCAAAACTGGCGGAAGGCATAGGGGCTGGTGAGGTTGGGATCGAGCCACACCGATCCTTCGGCGGTTTTGCCGAACTTACTGCCATCGGCGTTGGTCAGGAGGGGGAAGGTTACGCCGTAGGCTCGCTGGCCGAGTTTTTTGCGGATCAGTTCAGTGCCGGCGGTGATATTGCCCCATTGATCGCTGCCACCGATTTGGATGCGGCAGTCGTAGTTTTCATACAGGTTCTGGAAGTCGAACGCCTGCAGCAGCATGTAGCTGAACTCGGTGTACGAGATGCCCTCACCTTCGCGTTCAAGGCGGCCTTGAACCGAGTCTTTGCGCAGCATGGCGTTGATGCTGAAGTGCTTGCCGGTATCGCGCAGAAATGGGAGCAAGTGCACTTCTCGCGTCCAGTCGAGGTTGTCGACCAGAATCGCGCGGTCGTTGGAGAAGTCGAGGAGCTGTTCCAGTTGGCTGCGGATGCCAGCGATGTTGGCCCGCAGTTCGTCCTCCGACAACAAAATCCGCTCGGAGCTGCGACCACTCGGGTCGCCAACCATGCCGGTGGCACCGCCAGCGAGAGGAATGGCGCGATGGCCGGCCTCTTGAAAGCGGCGCAAGCCGAGCAATGGAATCAGATTGCCGACGTGAAGGCTGGGAGCAGTCGGATCGAATCCGGCATAGACGCTTTGCGGAGTTTCCAGCAACTGCGCCAGCGGTGCTTCTTCGTGGTCGGCGATCTGGTGAATGAGGCCGCGCGCCTGAAGATCTTCAAGGATGGTCACGGTCTTTCGGTATTCCAAAATTGTGCGGTTCCCAGCTTCGGTCTCCAGCGCTCCCAGGCTCCGGAGATTGGAAGTGTACGCGGGTCGGATGTTAGCGCAGGCCAGCGGACTGAAAGCGACTGCTGACGCATTCTCGGGACAGCAACCGTGACAGGCATCGCCGTACTGTGCAACCATTCCGCCGATGGGTGATCTTCAATTAGGCCTTATTCTCATGGGCTTAGCTGGTGGATTGGCTCTATTCCTTTACGGGATGGAGAAGATGACCGACGCGCTCAAGTTGATTGCCGGCGACCGGATGCGCTCGTTGCTCGATTGGATGACCGCCAACCGCTTCAAGGGAGTGTCGGCAGGCGCCATGATCACAGCGATGATCCAGTCATCCTCAGTCACGACGGTGTTGGTGGTTGGGTTCATCACCGCGGGGTTGCTCAATCTCTCGCAGGCGATCGGGATCATTCTTGGGTCGAATATCGGCACCACGATCACCACCCAAGTGGTCGCCTTCAAGGTCACCCACTATGCGCTGATTTTGGTGGCCGCCGGTTTCCTGCTGTCCCTCGTCGCCAAGAAGGAGAACGTTGCCAGTCTCGGTCGAGCGATCATGGGTTTGGGGCTGTTGTTCTTCGGCATGGAAGTGATGAAGGAGGCGACCGCGCCATTGCGCGACTATGCGCCGTTTATCGATGCCATGCGCAATTTGGACAACCCGCTGTTGGGTGTCCTCATTGGAGCGGCGTTCACGGCGTTGGTGCAGAGTTCTTCCGCTACCACCGGAGTAATCGTAGTGCTCGCCAGCGAAGGCTTTTTGAGCTTAGAGGCCGGGATTGCCCTGGTGTTAGGTGCCAACATCGGCACTTGCGTCACGGCGATGCTGTCGGCAATCGGCAAGCCCCGAGAGGCGGTGCGGGCGGCGGTGGCACACGTCATCTTCAACGTCGTGGGGGTACTGATCTGGATTGGGTTAATCGACTATTTGGCGGCCCTGGTCGGGCTGGTCTCGCCAACGGCAGATCATCTTCAGGGACTGGCGCGTCTCAAGGCTGAGGTGCCGCGCCAGATTGCCAACTCGCACACGATCTTTAACGTCGCCAACACAGCGTTGTTTATCGGTTTCACGCCGCAGCTTGCGCGGCTGGTGAAAAGGCTAGTGCCAGACCAACCAGATGAGGTAGAACCAAAACGCAGACGTCTTGACGACATTTTGGTGCACACCCCAGCGCTGGGGCTCGATGTCGTGCGGTTGGAGTTGGCTCGCCTTGGCGCCGCCGTCCAAGCAATGGTGAAACAAGCGATTGAGCCGGTTTTCAGCGGCCAAGAAGCGGAGCTCAGAGACCTTGAGGAGATGGACGAGCAGGTCGACGAGATCCACGCCGGGGTCATCGAATACCTCGGTCAATTATCTGTAGAGAACCTGACCAGTAAGCAGTCCAAACGGGTGTCCGACCTTCTATCTGCGGCGAACTACTTCGAAAACATCGGCGACATGATCGAGACCAATCTAGTCGATGCGGGCCGCACTCGGCTACGACTTGGGTTGGAGATGAGTCAGGAAACGCGTGAGCAATTGCGCGGCCTGCACCGGCGCGTGCATTGGGCGGTTGAAACCGCGACCCAGGCGATTGTTTTCGACGATTTGCAGGCTGCCAAGGAGGTGCGCGGTGCCAAGGAGGAAATTCGTGGGCTTACCTCCGACGTTGAGGCCCACCTCTCACGTCGATTGGTTGCCCCGGATCCGAATCGGCTTGAAGTCTTTCGCATTGAAACCGAGTTGGTCGAATCCTTGAATCGTATGTATTACTTCGCCAAACGTGTCGCTCGGCTAGTAATTGAGCGGCATGAGGCCAGTGAGTCCGCCGCGAAAAGTCAGGCTGAGCCGCGCAAGACGGCCGCGGCTTAGGCGACCGATCCGTTGGGCTCGGCGACGGCAACACTGCTGGCGAGATCGTCGCGCAGCCTTTGGTGGAGGCTTTCGTGCGAAGCCTTGGCGAGCGCCTTTTCGATCGACTTGACGCCTTTGTCTGGGATCGCCATGTGGCACACCGGATCGCCCGGCTTGACGGTCGGCAGGGTGGTCACCGAGAGCACGACTCCAGACTCCGGCGCGACGATCTGGCCTCGCTCGGCGCCGAGCAAGTTGGTGCAGGTCGCGACCGGCTCGCCCTTGCGAATGACTTCGCCAGGGGCGGTGTGGAACTGCAAGAAGCCGCCGACATCGGTGCGCAGCCATTTGGTGGTCTCAACGCGGGCTTGGTAGATCGGCTTGGCGGCCTTGCCCTCGGCCATGCCGAGCTCGATGAGCACATTGCGAACTCCCCGCACTCCGAACTCGACCACCGCTGGCTCGACCTTCCAGACTTCGCCGGCTTCGACCAGGATGGTTGGGTGGCCGGCTTCGGTCGCCGCCTTGCGCAACGTACCCGTGACTCCGGTGCCGTGCACGACCAGGTTACTGCCAAAAGCCATCGCCAGGCGTTCGACCTCGGGAACAGTCAGATCGCCACGGATGTTGGGGAAATTCGTCCGCTGGATAGCGGCGGTGTGGAAGTCGATGCAATAGTCTGCTTTGCAGATCAGCTCTTGAAACACGGTGTGGGCGATGCGGCGCGCCATGCTCCCATTTTCACTGCCGGGGAAGTTGCGGTTGAGGTCGCGGCGGTCGGGTAGATAACGCGTTTTGCGTTCGAGTCCGAAGATGTTGATCACCGGCACCAGTACCAAAGTCCCTTTGACGATCTCGAACGGTGGGTTGAGGATGAGCTCGCGGATGATGCCGATGCCATTGAGCTCGTCGCCATGAATCGCGGCGGTGAGCAGGACCACCGGTCCGGTCTTTTGTCCGCGGATGACTCGCAACGGTAGATTGACGTCCACGCCTGAGTAAGTCTGAGAGATGGGTAGCGCCAGGTCGCGGGTCTTGCCCAACGGCACTTTGGTGCCCGCGACTTGAAACATCTTCTTTTTTGGCAATTTAGGCTCGCTAGTTCTCAGGGTTGCGGGGATTGGATTCGCGCGGCAGTTTGCGCAGGCGCGTCGGTTTGACGTCCGGCAGGAAACTCTTGAGATAGTCGAGTTTGCCGAAACAGAGAAGTCGGTCGTTGTGCTCGAGAACGCGAGAGCCGAGCGGGTTGGGAATCACCTTTCCCTCTCGGTGCAGAGTGAGGACCCGGCCCTCGCGGCCGCGCAACCCGCAGTCGTCGATGGTTTTGCCTTCGAGACCCGACATCTGTCCCACCGGGATCTCGACCACGCCATAACCGCGACTCACGGTCAGGCGCTGACGCAGGTCGAGTTCCGGAATGGCGACGTGCTCTTGGATGTATTCGATGATGGCGCGCGCGACATCGATGCGCGTGGCCTTCTCGATGCCTTCCAGGCCGGGCGAGGAGTTGACTTCGATGATCTGGGGTCCTTGACGGGTTTCGAGCATGTCGACTCCGGCGACGCGCAGGCCGAGGATCTGAGCCGCATTGACCGCAGTCGCTTCGTAATCCTGGTCGAGGGATACCGGTTCGGCTACCCCGCCGCGATGCAGGTTGGAGCGAAACTCGCCTTTCTGCGCGATGCGCCGTTCGGCGGCGACGACACGGTCGCCGACCACGAAGGCTCGGATATCCCGTCCTTTGCTTTCGGCGACGAACTTCTGAATGAGTACATGCTGACTGGCACTGTGCATGGTCTCGACGATGGCGCCGGCCATCTCGGCGCTCTCGGCCAAGATCACCCCGACTCCCTGGGTTCCCTCGAGCACTTTGATTACCACCGGTAGGCCGCCGACCCGCTCGATCGCCGGGCGCACGTCCTTGCTGTGGCGGACGAACTCGGTCGGCGGAATGCCGACATCGTGGCGGCTGAGAATCTGCAGTGAACGAAGCTTGTCGCGCGAGTCGGAAATAGCGGTTGCCGAATTGGCGCAGAAAACGCCCATTTGCTCGAACTGGCGTACCACGGTAGTGCCGTGGAAGGTCAGTGAAGTGCCGATGCGCGGAATCACCGCGTCAAATTCGGGTAAGGGTTCGCCGCGATAAAAGAGATCCGGAATGCGCTGCTCGATCGAGATGGCGAGATCGAGGATGTCCAGCACACCGACTTCGTGGCCACGGTTGCGCGCTGCCTGCACTAGCCGACGCGTGCTGTAGCAATTGGGGGCTCGGGAGAGTATGGCGATTCGCATGTGAGGCGGCGTTGAACTGTGCGCCGGGATTCTACGGGAGTGACTAGTAGAGCCAAGAACGACCGCCGATCCGTACCGTGTTCGAAAGCCGCCTTGATCGGGGTCCGACCCTATCAATGGTTCCTGTAGATTGACTGGAAGATCGATGCCACGCCATACTTCAAAAATGACGAGTGGTTTGCGCGCCCTTTTAGCGGTGTTTGTCGTCGCCGGCTTCTTACTGGCGCCGTTGGCTCCGCTATGCGCAAGCGGATCCATGGGCAGCGCTTGCCCGATGGGCATGGGCGCCTCGGCTCATGTCGGTGAGCACATGGAAAGTTCGTGCTCTAAGATGGCGGCAGAGACCATGGCCTGTTGCGGGCCGGATGGAGTCTCGGACTCGGACAAGTGGATCGCGGACACCAGTTCGAAAGTTTTATATGCGCTGCCGCGCGCCACGTCTCTTGCTCCACATTCCGCTTCACGACCTGAGGTCGCGTACCGAACGTCGAGCCTAGTACGGTCGCTCGATCGCACCCACCTCTACGCCAGCCTCCTCCTCTGATTTTCTCCAAATCGAGTTTTGCTCTCTCGCAAGGTGCGGGAGAGCCGCGATATTGGAGGATATATGTACAAAAAGATTGCCGGGTTGGCGATGGTAGTCGCCGTCTTAGCGGTTTCTCCCCATGAGGCTTTTTCTCAAGGGGTTTTGGCTCAGGACACCAGTGAATCAAGCGGGGCGGCCTCGGCCTTGGAGTCGGTGGTCGATCGCGTCACCATGGCGATCAGCGACGCAAATCTGCGAGCGCTGCTCGATGACGTACTTCAGGCCAGTCCAGTTCTGGCCGCAGGAGGCGAGCAGGTTAATGTGGCTCGTCACGCCGCCGATGCCGTAGGTCGGCTCACCGATCCGCAGCTCAGCACTTCGCTTTTCCTGCTGCCGCCCGAAACCCGTGTCGGGGCACAGACCGCCGGCTTGGGGCTGACCCAGAAACTCCCTCCGCGTGGACTGCGGGCTGCGCAGCGTCGCGTCGGAAAGGCTCGCACCGACGTCAAAGTGGCCGCCTATGGCGCGCTGGCCCTAAGCCAGATCACGGCTGCTCGTATCGCATACCACGAGTTGCAATTCGTACTTGACCGACGGCAGATTCTCGAGGAGAAGCGGGCCCATCTCTCCCAGCACGAAGAAATTGCCCGCAGCCGCTATGCGACCGGTTTCGGTCGCGGCCAGGACGTGATCAAGCTGCAGGCGGAGATTTCGCGGGTCGAAAGCGAGTTGCTGATGTTGGCTGCTCGCGAGCAGGGCTTGCTCTCTCGGCTCAACGGCTTGCGCGATCGGAGTTCGACGCAGGCCATTGAGGTTGCGCCTCTGCGGCAGTTACCGGACGCGGAACGCCTGCGGCTGAAGGCGGCGGAGGCGTTGGTGGCGACGGCGGTGTCCTGCAGGCCGGAAATGGCTGCCCTCCGCGCTCGCGGTGAAGAGGCGCGCGCGGCCACAACTCTCGCCGAAGCACAGTTCCGCCCGGGGTGGACGGTGGGTTTTTCGTATACCCACGTCAGAGATCGCGACGACCCAGCCGCACGTCTGACACCGCCGGAGGACAACGGCCAAGACATTGTCGCTCTCCATGGCAGCCTCAATCTGCCGCTACGACGCCAACGCCTGGCCGCGGAGGCTGCCGCGGCGGAAAGCCACGAGTTCGCCACGCAGCTCGAGGTTGATGCAATCGCAGCGGAGATTCGAACCCAAGTCGAGGACTTGCGCGCCCGGATCCCATTAATTGTGGCGCAGTTGGAAGTCAGCCGGGATTTGCTAACGCTGCAGGCGGAAGAGGCTCTCGAATCGGCTCGTTCCGGCTACGTCGCGGGTACCTCTTCGGCGTTGGATCTTCTCGATGCAGAACATCTTCTGTTTGAAACTCGCACGACGACAGCACGTACGGTGGCTGATTTGAAGATCGCGGTGGCGCAACTCGAAAGGGCGGTTGCAGGCCCAGTTGCTGAATCAACGGATCAACAAGGATGCACAATATGAGTCATAGGGAAACGACAAAATTACCGGGCTGGGCCATGGCTGCGTTGGGAGCGATCGCCGGCTTCGCCCTGTTCTTTCTGGTCGCTGTCGATCCACTGGATATCCATCCGCTAGATACCTGGTTGGGCTTCGATCGGTCGGTGTCGGATCCAGCGGCGCCAGAGCGTGAAGTGCTCTTCTATCGCAACCCCATGGACCCGACCATCACCTCGCCGGTCCCGGCCAAGGATGAAATGGGAATGGACTACCTCCCGGTCTACGCGGACGGCGAGGCTGCAACCATGACCGGGGCCAACACCGTCAGCATCGATCCCGCTGTGGTCCAGAACATCAACGTACGCACCGAGGTTGCGGAACGGCGAAGTTTGGGCCGCGAGATCCGCACCGTTGGCACCCTGGAGTTCGACCAAGAGCGCATGACCACAGTGACCCCTAAGTACACCGGCTGGGTGGAAAAGGTCTACGTTAACTACGTTGGCGAGCCAGTACGACGCGGTCAGGCATTGTTCGAAATCTATTCACCGGAACTGGTGCAGACCCAGCAGGAGTTGTTGTCGGCGATGCAGTACGCGGAGAAGTTTGATGACACGACTCCCGACGCCAGGCGGCGCGCGGCGGCCTTGGTTGAGGCGGCGCGAACTCGACTCTCCTATTGGGATGTTTCCCCGCGCCAGGTCGCGAGGCTCGAAGAGGACGGCGAGATCGCCCGTACGCTGACAGTGGTGGCGCCGACAAGCGGCGTGGTGATGAAGCGCATGCCGGGATTGGAGGGTATGGCTGTGCAGCCGGGAATGGAGATGTACCACATCGCCAACTTGTCGTCCCTTTGGTTGTCGGTCGATCTTTTTGAAGAGCACCTCGCATTTGTTGGGCCGGGAACGCAGGCCGCGGTGACGCTGGACTATCTTCCGGGTGAAACCTTCAGCGGTGTGGTGCGGTTCTTAGAGCCTTCTTTGTCCGAGCAGACGCGGACGCTCAAGGCCAAGGTGGAGATTGACAATCGTAGCGGCAAATTGCGTCCCGGAATGTTCGCCACCGTCGTGCTTGAGCCTGGGACGGGTATAGAAGTGGTGGCGGTGCCGGCCAACGCCGTAGTGCGCACGGGAAGGCGCAACGTCGTATTGGTGGCACTGGGCGATGGCCGCTTTGAGGCACGGGAAGTCGTTTTAGGACGGAGTAGCCAAGGCTACTCCGAGATCGTCTCCGGCTTGAGTGAAGGGGAAAGTGTGGCGGTGTCGTCCCAGTTCTTGCTGGATTCGGAAGCCAACATCCAGGCGGTGATTCAGCGCCTGAGCGCCGCTTCAAGTTCTGTGGAAATGGAAGGGATGGAAGGTATGGAAGGTATGGACCATGCCGGCCACGACATGAGTGGCACGGCCATGGAACCCACGGCCATGGAACTCATGGGCATGGAACCGACGGACAGCGGGCCTGAGGATCATTTCGGTCATGACATGCCTGACGCGGATTCAGATCAAGGCTTCGGCGACGACCGAGAACCGTCGCCGACCGAGGTTATGGACCACTCGCATCACGACATGAACGGGGGAGCGTGATGCTCAGCCGCATCATCGCGTGGTCACTCGACAATCGGCCGCTGGTGGCGGCTGTCGCGGTCCTGGCCGTTCTTGCTGGCATCTGGGCACTGGGGCAGACCCGGGTCGACGCCATTCCCGACCTCTCCGATGTCCAGGTGATCGTCTATAGCGAGTTCCCCGGGCAGGCTCCTCAGGTGGTCGAGGATCAGGTGACGTATCCGCTGACCTCGAAGATGCTATCGGTCCCTTCGGCCAAGGTGGTGCGCGGCTACTCGTTCTTTGGGTTTTCGTTTGTCTACGTCATCTTTGACGATGGAACCGATCCTTATTGGGCCAGGACTCGAGTGCTGGAGTACCTCTCTTCATTGTCCGGCGAATTACCCAACGAGGTGGTACCGCAGTTGGGGCCGGATGCTACTGGAGTGGGCTGGGCGTTCATGTACGTTCTCAACTCCCCCGAACGGACACTTGCCGAGTTGCGCAGTCTGCAGGACTGGTATCTCAAATATGGGCTGTCGGCGGTCGAAGGCGTCTCTGAAGTGGCCTCGATCGGTGGTTTCGTGCGCCAGTACCAGGTTGAACTCGACCCGGTGCGTCTGCGTGCCTACAACCTGACTCTCAATCAGGTGCGGACGGCGATTCAACGCTCCAACCTGGAGGTGGGGGGAGGATTGGTGGAGATCGCCGAAAGTGAATTCATGGTTCGTGGCCGCGGTTACATCCGTGAAGTGCGAGATCTTGAGAACGCGGTACTGGCCACCGGCCTTGGCGGAACACCGGTGCTGCTCAAGGACGTGGCGACGGTCTCGATCGGCCCCGAATTGCGTCGCGGCCTGGCGGAGTGGAACGGCGAAGGGGAGACGGTGGGAGGCATCGTGGTGGTGCGATCGGGTGCGGATACGCGCCGCACCATCGAGCTGGTTCGCGAGCGGCTGGCCGAACTCGAATCGGGGCTGCCTGAGGACGTTGAAGTATCGATTGCCTACGACCGCACCGGGCTGATCGAGCGTTCGATCCATACTCTCACCCACACTCTGGTTCAAGAGTCGATTGTCGTCGCCTTGATCTGCTTGCTTTTCTTGTTCCACTTTCGCTCGGCACTGGTGGCGATCATTTCGATTCCGATCTCGATCCTACTGGCGTTCGTGGTGATGCACTTCCAGGGTCTGGGAGCCAACATCATGTCGCTGGGAGGCATTGCCATCTCGATCGGCGTGCTCGTCGACGCGTCGATCGTCATGGTAGAGAACGCCCACAAGCACTACGAAGAATGGAAGGGGAAGCGCAGCCACGCCGAGATCATCGTGCGTTCAGCCCAGGAGGTTGGGCCGACGCTGTTTTTTACTTTGTTGATCATCACCGTGTCGTTCGCGCCGATTTTCACTCTCGAAGCGCAGGAGGGGCGCTTGTTCAAGCCGCTGGCGTTTACCAAGACCTACGCCATGGGCATCTCCGCTCTCCTGGCGATCACTCTGGTGCCGGTGCTGATGTTCTGGTTTGTGCGGGGAGGCATTCGTTCTGAGTCCGACAACCCGGTGTCGCGATTGCTGCGTTGGCTTTATGCCCCGGTGGTGGACTGGGCACTGCGCTGGCGTTGGTTGGTGATCGGCGCTGCCGTCGTGGTCTTGCTGCTGACGTTGATTCCGCTCCAGGCGATCGGTTCGGAGTTCATGCCGCCGCTGTGGGAAGGGGACCTTCTCTACATGCCCACGACTCTGCCTGGAGTATCGATCACCAAGGCTAAGGAAATCCTGCAGCAAACCGACAAGATATTGCGCACGTTCCCCGAGGTGGAATCGGTCTTTGGCAAGGTGGGTCGTGCCGAGACGGCGACCGATCCGGCGCCTTTGTCGATGATCGAGACCACGATCGTGCTCAAGGACCCTGCCGAGTGGCGGCCGGGGCTGAGCAAGGACGATCTGATTGTCGAAATGGATGCCGCGATTCAGTTTCCCGGTCTCACCAACTCCTGGACAATGCCGATCAAGACCCGTATCGACATGCTCTCCACCGGAATCAAGACGCCGGTGGGGATCAAGATCGCAGGCGCCGATCTGCGCCAACTCGAACGCATTGCCGAGCAGGTGGAGTCGGTGGTGAAGCCCTTGCCGGGGACGCTGTCGGCTTACGCCGAGCGGGTGATGGGCGGCAACTACCTGGATGTCGAGATCGACCGCGAAGCGGCAACCCGCTACGGATTGGCGGTTGCCGATGTCCAAGAAGTGGTGCAGTCCGCGATCGGCGGCATGAGCGTGTCATCAACGGTCGAGGGCTTGGAGCGCTATCCCATCAACGTGCGCTATCCACGCGAATTGCGCTCGGATCCCGCGAGCCTGCGGGAAGTGCTCGTCGCCACGCCAAGCGGAGCGCAAATTCCACTGGGCAAGATCGCGACGGTCGAGTTTCGCGAGGGTCCTCCAGCGATCAAGTCTGAGAACGCTCGTCCCAACGCCTGGGTCTATGTCGACCTGCGTGGCGTAGATGTTGGCACCTGGGTCAAGCGAGCCCGGCAGGAGGTCGCGGAGCAGGTCGACTTGCCGCCGGGAATGACCGTCTTTTGGTCCGGCCAATTCGAATACATGCAGCGAGCCAAGGGACGCCTTCTGCTGATCGTTCCCCTGACTCTGGCGCTGATCTCTTTCATTCTCTATTTCCACACCAAGTCGATGGTCAAGACGATGCTGGTCATCTCGGCGATTCCGTTTTCGCTGATCGGGTCGGTATGGCTGATGTGGTCGCTCGACTACAACTGGTCAGTTGCGGTGTGGGTTGGGGTCATCGCTCTTGCAGGACTTGCCGCGGAGACCGGAGTGGTGATGTTGCTGTACCTCGACCTCGCCTACGATCGCAGCAAGAACGCAGGCGAGTTGAGGTCGCTGGACGACTTGCGCGCGGCGGTGGATCAAGGCGCGGTCCAGAGAATCCGCCCGAAGATGATGACCGTGTTGACTGTGTTGTTTTCGCTCATTCCCATCCTTTGGGCAACCGGCGCGGGTGCCGACGTCATGCGGCGCATTGCGGCACCCATGGTGGGGGGGGTGGTGACCTCGTTCTTGGCCGAACTGGTGGTGTTCCCAGCGTTGTATTTCGTTTGGCGCGCCCGCAGTCTTCCGCGAGAGGGGGAGTTGATTCCGTCGCCGGCCTTGGCAGTTGAATAGGTCTTTGAGAGTGCGATGGGTGGTCCTTAGGAGTTCGGTAAGCTAGTACGATCTGAGTTATGAACTGGAGCATCGAGGATCATCAAAAGACGGTGGCCGAACTAGGAGCTGTTCTGACAGAGGAGTTGCTATGACATTTGAGAACTTGAACAAATTGCTATCACTGACAGATCGTGGATGGACCGTTGGACTCGCAGTTGCGGGCCTCGTCGCCAGCCTTTCGTGGGCAGCCCATGCCAGCGAAGCTGCAGAAGCCGAACGTCTTCGTGAAGTGGAGGAACGCACGCTCCTCTACATCGAGTACTACGACACCATCGAGTTGAACGCGGCGCAGGAAGCCATCAAAGAAGAAGCGCTGACGGCGATACCTGCACCCTGCTGCTCCGACAACACCGCCTACACCTGCTGCTGCGAATGCAACATGGCCAAGAGCTGGTGGGGGCTGACGCATCATCTGATCGTCAATGAAGGAGCGGATGCTGAAGCCGTCCGCGCCGCGGTGGCGGAGTGGATCGAGTTCATCAATCCCGATGGGTTTTCGGGGAAATCTTGCTATTCAGGAGGCTGCGCCCGTGCTTTCCGGCACGATGGATGCGGCGGGATGAGCAGCGAAAACCTAGTGCTCTAAAAAAGACTCTCTAAAAAAGACTCTAGTGATCTAGAAAAACTGGTTATCTAAAAAAAGCTAGCGACCTAATAAACGCAGCGATCTGAAGGTGTTGCGGCGCTTGGTGGTGGTGCCCGCGAGTCCATGTGACACGGGTCACTCGTTTATGCGCAAATCTGTACTAATATTCCTCTGTAGCCTCTAGTTCTGGCGGCGGGCAACCGTCGCCCTTTTTTTTGCCGGTTGTTGTTTGGGCGCTAGGTGAGGTCGTCGACCATGCTCTGCAGCGTTGTCACGTCGAGGATCTTGAGGCCGCCGTTGCGCTTCTCGACGATGCTCTTGCGCAGTAAGTCACCCATCGCCCGGGCGACGGATTCACGCGTAGTGCTGACGCGGCTGGCGATGTCTGAGTGCACTGGCATCTTCTTGATGAACGCGGTGTGACCGTCTTCGCCGAGGACCGCGAGGCGCAGAAGTTCGGCGTGGACGCGACTCCGCGCGCCGAGGCTGGACAACTCCATAATCCGTTGAGTCGATCGTCGCAGCATCGCCGCCAGCCGTTTGAGGGTGGCGTCTGCAACGCTGGGGTGGTGGGTGACCAGTTCGACGAAGCGAGGCCCCGGCATGATGGCTACGCGCACCGCGGTCTCCGCTTTGACCGCAGCGGAACGCCGGTGGCCGTCGATGGCGGCCAGCTCACCAACCACCGAACCAGGCTCCAAAATCTCAAAGCTGATCTCACGGCCGGCGGGGGAGAACTCGACCACGCGAACCTTGCCATCGAGGATGAACAGCACGCTGTTGGTGCGCTCTTGGCTGGTAATGATTTCCGTTCCCGAATCAAATTCCTCGACCGCACAAATCGCTTCGTAGTCGGCGCGCATCGGCGCTGGAAGAGAGGAGAGAAGGGAGATCGAGCTGAGGTCGGGTGAGGCAACGTTGGACTTCAAGGATAACTCCGTCTTGGTCAACCAAGTTTAAGTTGGATTGTTCGCTGTATTGGCTCCGAGCAGCTACCTTGAAGCGATTATAGGATATCGCTCGGTTGCTTATGGCATTTGTTCCGACAGTCAAGCCTCAAGATGCGACCGGACTTCTTGCGCGCCTTTATGACGCCGCGATGCGCAGGGCCGGCAAGGTTTTTCAGATCAACCGTATCCAGAGTACCCGTCCCAAGGTCTTGCAGTCGTCCACCCGCCTGTACATCGAGGTCATGTACGGCGAGAGTGCGCTGTCGCGCCGTCAGCGAGAAATGATCGCGACGGTGGTGTCCACGGCCAACGACTGCTACTACTGACTGATGGCTCACGGCGACGATTTCCGGGAAGAAATCGCCACAGAAGGAGTCGGAGGTGAGGAAGCGGAGGAACTGGTCAAGGCTCTACGCACGGACCACCGCCAAGCCGATCTTTCGGTCCTGGATCGCGCCATCTGCAACTTTGCTGTTGAGCTTACGCACCAGCCGTCTTCAATCGATGAACGGGCCGTGGCAGCGTTTTTTGCCGCCGGAGGTGGCGACGAGATGTTGCACGATGTCGTGCAAGTGGCAGGCCTCTTCAACTACTACAATCGGTTGGCCGAGGGATGTGGCGTCGACCCTGAACCCGAGTGGGCTGCAAGCGAAGCCACGCTCAGTCCGGAGCTTGGACCGTAGCGGGGCCGTCACTGACAAAGGTCGGCCGCGGTTGCTCTTGCGGCGGCCACGGCACCAGCAGGCCGTTGGAAACACCGGTTGCGACATCGCGACCGAACAGATGCTCCACTAGATAAAGCGCCGCGTCGTAGCTCAAACGCCCTCCTTGGGAGGTGATGGCGTTGCCGTCGTGGACGAAAGAAGCGTTGACCCGAACGTCCAAGCTGGGATAGCGGCGAGCCAAGGTTTCATAGTCGGAGGGGTAGGTGGTGCAGGACTTACCGTCGAGGAGTCCTGATTCGGCGAGCACAAAAGCGCCCCAGCAAAGCGACATGACGTATTGAGCGTCTCCGCCGATAGTCTCAACCCAGGTCACGACATCAGCACGGCTGAGGTCTTTATCTCGGGAATTCTCGGCGCTCGGCACGATCAAGATATCGATGGCGGGATGGTTATCGAAGGTGTGGTCGGGAACGACGCGCAGACCCTCGGCCGTGGCCACCGGATCTGAAGTGGGAGACACGGTAAAGACGCGAATCCCTCCGTCGGTGTGGTACTGAACGTGCTCAAGAACGTCCCAAGGTGCGACGAGTTCGGTGCCATAGGTGCCGGGCAGCAGCAGGAAGCCCGCGCTGAGCCAGTTTGCCTCGGCCTCAACATCTGCCGCTTCGGCGTCCGAGGCATGCATCGTCGAGGTGCAGTGAACCGAACCCAAAGCTACAGCAAAGAGCAAAAGTGAGTACAAAAAAGGCCGTCGGATCATGGCGTCTCCAGCGTTAGAATAGGCGGTCGGAAGCAGTGGCAAGCAAGCCTTCGCAGGCTGTGAAGTTACCAGCCGACTGCACAATTCGATTTTAACGGCAGCGATTCGTGCCTTTCGTTTCAAGGGAGTTTTAGTCCATGCGCTACAGCCCGTTACTGGTACAGCCAATGAGAGATGAACTGACATCGTCAGGGTTTCAGGAACTTCGGTCAGCGGCGGAAGTCGATGACTTTATGGAGGCGTCTGACGACGGCGCATTGTTGATCGTCAATTCGGTGTGTGGGTGCGCCGCCGGCCAGGCGAGGCCGGGTGCCCGTTTAGCTCTGGCCAGCGACAGAGCCCCGAAGAATCTAGCCACCGTCTTTGCTGGCCAAGATGTTGAAGCAACCGCGCGGGCCCGCGGATATTTTGCCGACGTTCCTCCAAGCAGCCCGTCCATGGCGATCTTCAAGGGCGGTGATTTGGTCTACTTCATTCCGCGGCACCGCATCGAGAGTCGATCGGCGGAAGAGGTGGCGGCCGACTTGAGCTCGGCGTTCGATCGCTACTTCGGCGACCCGGACATTGGAGATCCAAGTGAGGAAGCTGCTGGAGGCTAGGGAATGGGGACGTTCCACCAAGACAAGTCTCAGTTGCACGGCATTACGTTGGTCGTGACGACCGCCAACGGTGAAACGGTCGTTGGGCGTTGTGACGACGAAGATTCCGCGCAAGTGGTTCTTCTCGACGCCGACATTCATCGAGATGGTGACGAGCTCAGTCGCGCCGACTATCTGCAGAAGGCTTTCGACTTTGGCGTCTGGCCCAAGCACGCCCGCGTTGTCATCGAGCGGGCGGCGGTGGTGTCGATACAACCTCTCGCCGAGGGATTGACGGAGGAGCAAGGGGCGTGAAGTGGGTCGCGATCGGGATCTGGGCGGTCGCCGTGGGTGTTGCCGCGGGAGCGTTCGGTGCCCACGGGCTGCGGTCTCGAGTTGACGCGCCGGCTCTCGAGCAGTGGCAGACGGCGGTGCGATATTGGCTCGTCGCGGCGACCAGCGTTGCTGTGCTCGGGCTTGCGGGTGTTCGCGGGGCCGGCATCGGTCCTCCAGCAACGGTGGTTCTGGCTGGCGGAGTTATTTTCGCCAGCGCCGTCGGCGGCTTGGCCTTGGGCGGGCCGCGGTGGTTGGGAGCGATCGCGCCGATTGGGGGGAGCGCCATCATTTTTGGGCTGCTGTGGGCGGGATTCAAGATTTGGAAAGCTGTATAGCGTCGGCGATCACGCCACACTACTGAACGATTCGACTTCAAGAGCAGAGGAGTAACACGCGCGATGTCACAGGGAGTATTCAGCGTTCCGGAACCCAGCAACGAACCGATCCTCTTGTACGGGGCAGGGAGTTCCGAGCGCGAATCGCTGCAGGGGAGACTGCAGGCGATGTTGGACGAGCAGGTTGAAGTGCCGATCCTCATCGGTGGAGAGGAGGTTCGTACTGGAGACACTGGCACCATGATCTGCCCGCATGACCACCAGCACCAACTAGGCTCGTTCCATCAGGCCGGGGCCACCGAAGTGAACGCGGCTATCGAGGCTTCGCAACGGGCGTGGCATGAGTGGTCGGAGCTGGCCTGGGAAGACCGCGCGGCGGTGTTCTTGAAGGCCGCTGATCTCTTGGCGGGACCGTGGCGCGACACCATCAATGCCGCCACCATGCTCAACCAGTCCAAGACAGTGTTTCAAGCCGAGATCGACGCCGCCTGCGAGTTGGCGGACTTCTGGCGCTTTAACGCCCACTACTTGCGGCAGATGCTTGCCGAGCAGCCGATGTCCGCCCCGGGCATGTGGAACCGGGTCGAGTATCGGGCCTTGGAGGGGTTCGTCTTCGCGGTGACGCCATTCAACTTCACCTCGATCGGCGGCAATTTGCCCACGGCGCCAGCACTGATGGGCAACACCGTGATTTGGAAGCCTGCGTCCACGGCCGTGCTTTCGGCTTACTACATCATGCGCTTGCTCGAAGAGGCCGGTTTGCCTCCGGGCGTGATCAACTTTGTGCCCGGCTCGGGCAGCAAGGTCGGTAACCCGGTGATGGCTTCGCCGCATCTGGCAGGCGTCCATTTCACTGGGTCAACACCGGTATTCCAGGGCATGTGGAAGACCGTTGGCGACAACATCTCCGAGTACAAGACCTACCCTCGGATCGTCGGAGAGACAGGAGGGAAGGACTTCGTCTTTGCCCATTCCAGCGCCGACCCCGAAGCTCTGACGGTGGCGTTGGTGCGGGGTGCGTTCGAGTACCAGGGCCAGAAATGTTCCGCGGCGTCTCGCGCCTATATTCCCGCCAGCTTGTGGCCGGAACTCAAAGATCGTTTGGTGGCGATGGTGGATACCGTCCGGATGGGAACGCCGATGGATTTCTCGAACTTCATGGCCGCAGTCATCGACCAGGCCTCGTTCGACAACGTCGTGGACTACTGCGCAGCAGTGGACGATTCGAATTCCATGGAGTTTCTCACCGGTGGCAAGGGCGATGATTCGACTGGCTATTACGTACCCCCAACCATCGTCGTCAGCGAGGATCCGCGCTCGCGCCTGATGTGTGAAGAGATCTTCGCGCCGGTTCTGACCGTGCACGTCTACGAAGACGCCAGACTGGACGAGACTTTGGAGCTCTGTGACGCCACCAGCCCCTATGCGCTCACCGGGGCGATCTTCGCGCGAGACCGCCGCACTATCGCGCACATGGCCGGCAAGCTTCGCCATAGCGCTGGCAACTTCTATATCAATGACAAGCCGACCGGAGCCGTCGTCGGCCAGCAGCCGTTCGGTGGGTCTCGTGCTTCAGGCACCAACGACAAAGCTGGTTCGGCGGCCAATCTGATGCGCTGGACTTCGCAGCGGGCGATGAAGGAAACCATGGTGCCGCCCATCGACTATCGCTACCCACACATGGGTTGAGGATGCGGCCGGCAACTCATCTCGGGATTTCCCAGGAACTCTGTGGCGAGGTCGTCGAGTTGCGGCAACGCCGTGCTGAAGTTCGGTTGGAGACCTCAGCGGCAATGGCTGTGGACGAACAGGGTCTGGTCCATGGCGGATTCATTTTTGGTTGCGCCGACTACGCTGCGATGCTCGCGGTCAACGATCCGTGGGTGGTTTTGGCCAAAGCCGAGAGTCGTTTTTTGGCTCCGGTGCGTACTGGCGACGAGGTAGTGGCCCGCGCCGAGTCGGACGGAGACCCTAGGCGGCCCCGTGTCGAGGTCGAGGTGGTACGGGACGACCAAGTAGTGGCCAGTTTCGTCTTCGGCTGCGCCGTGCTGGATCACCATGTATTGGAGGCTGCGAGTTGAGCGTCTCGACGCGCAATGGCGGCACCCACGTGGCCGAAGTCTTGGAACAGTTTGAGGTTCCGTTCCTCTACACTCTATGCGGCGGTCACATCTCTCCGATTCTGGTCGAGGCGCAACGTCGCGGCGTGCGGGTGGTGGATGTGCGCGACGAGCGCAATGCCGTTTTTGCTGCCGACGCTACCGCCAGGTTGACCGGGATCCCAGGAGTCGCGGCGGTCACCGCCGGCCCAGGCCTCACCAACACCATCACCGCGGTCAAGAACGCCCAGATGGCGGAATCCCCGGTGGTCATTCTCGGCGGAGCGACGGCCACGGTACTCAAGGGCCGCGGATCCTTGCAGGATATCGATCAGCAGTCTTTGATGGCTCCGCACGTCAAGTGGCAGGCCACGGTGGAGCGCGTGCGCGACTTGGCGCCGGCGGTGGAAGAGGCCTTCTGGCAGTCCGTGGACGGCGTGCCAGGTCCGGTGTTCGTCGAGTGTCCCGTGGATCTGCTTTACGACGAAAAAACAGTGGCGGCGATGTTCGCCGGGGCCGTCAAGGGCGGGTCACTGGGAGCCCGGGCGACGCGCGCCTATCTCAAGCGCCACCAGCGCAAGCTGTTCCACGGTGCGGATAGAACGACGATGCGCGGGTGGTCGCTTCCCGAGGTCTCCAAAGCCAAGGCGTCAGAGGTGCGCCGGGTGGCACAAAAGCTGGCGAAAGCCAAACGTCCTGTCCTATTGGTCGGTAGCTCGGCAACCACCCAAGCCGATCAAGTTCGCGATCTGGCCGCTGCGGTCCGCAAGATCGGAGTTCCGACCTACTGTTCAGGAATGGCGCGGGGGCTATTGGGTCCGGCGGACCTTCGGCTGCTTCGCCATCAGAGGCGCAAGGCCTTGCGCGATGCCGACTTGGTCATTTTGGCTGGGGTCGTTTGCGACTTTCGCCTGGACTATGGGCGCCAGATTGCGCGCGAGGCCGATGTCGTCAGCGTCCATCGCGACGCCGAGCAAGTCGTCAAGAATCGGACGCCGAAGATCGGCATCGTCGCTGATCCGGGGGACTTCCTGCTCAGTCTGGGAGAGCGAGTCGAATGGAAAGACAACGACGGCTGGTTCGACACGCTGCGCGCCCGTGAAGCGGAGCGCGAAGAGCGAATCGATTCGCAAGCGGAGACGGCGACGGAGGGTGGAGTCAATCCTTTGGCGTTGTTCCGGACGTTGGATCCGGCACTCGACTTGGACAGCGTCTTGGTCGCCGATGGTGGTGACTTCGTTGGGACCGCCTCGTACACCTTGCGCCCGAGAGCGCCGCTTTCGTGGCTCGACCCGGGCCCCTTTGGCACTCTCGGCGTCGGTGGAGGGTTTGCGCTGGCCGCCAAACTCGTGCGGCCAGAGTCCGAAGTGTGGCTGCTTTGGGGCGATGGATCCTGCGCCTTCAGTCTTTGCGAATTCGACACTTACAGACGCCATGGCCTCGGCATCATCGCAGTCGTCGGCAATGACGCCAGTTGGGCACAGATCGCCCGTGAGCAGGTCGAGATTTTCGGCGACGACCTCGGTACTCGCCTACGCCATACCGAGTACCAAACGGCCGCCGAAGGATTGGGTGGTGCGGGCATCAGCGTCGAGTCGCAGGAAGAACTGGAACCCGCCTTGCAGCAGGCAAAAGAACTGGCGGCTAGCGGGACTTCGGTCTTGGTCAATGTGCGCTTGGCTGCCAGCGACTTCCGCAAGGGATCGATTTCGATCTAAAGATAGCCATGGCTGGCGTCAGCGTCGCAGCCGTAATCCCTACCTACAATCGACCGCAGCACACCGTACGCGCGGTGGCCTCCGTGGCAATGCAGACACGACCTCCCGATGAGATCCTGATTGTTGATGATGGTTCGACCGACAACACCGCGGCTGCCGTACGATGCGAGTTCCCTGAGGTCGAGGTCATTGAGAGCCAACGCCAAGGCGTATCGGCTGCTCGCAATCTTGGCGTTAAGGAGAGCAGCTCCGACTGGATCGCATTTCTGGACTCCGACGACGAATGGAAACCGGCCAAGCTCGAGCGGCAGCTCGCGGCGGTCGCCGACTCCAAGTACCGCATTGCTCACTGCGATGAGGAGTGGATTCGCCACGGCCGGCGCGTCAATCCGCGGCGCAGGCACCGCAAGCAGGGAGGATACATTTACCGCCACTGCCTGCCTTTGTGCTGCATCTCTCCGTCTGCGGTAATCGTCGAACGGTCGCTCTTGGAGGAAATGGGAGGGTTCGACGAGACCTTGCCGGCGTGTGAGGACTACGATCTCTGGTTGCGGATTTGTGCACGATTTCCGGTCTGTTTTCTTGATGAGAAGCTGGTGGTGAAATACGGAGGCCATGACGATCAGCTCTCGCGTAGCGTCCCGGCTTTGGACCGCTACCGGGTGCGAGCTTTGGAACAGGCCTACCGGGTCCCAGGTATCAGCCGAGCTGACCGCCTTGCAACGCTCGAAACGATGGTAGGCAAACTGCGAATACTGCTGCAGGGAGCTGAGAAGAGATCGCACAGTAGAGCGAGCTCGTATCGCGAGAAGCTGAAGCACTATCAGTTCTTGCTGGATCATGAAGTTGGCCGCAGTGAGTCGATCTAGGTTGTCTACAGAAGTGGGGCCGATCGACGTAGGAATCATCTGCGCGCTGCGTTGCGAGGCCCGTCCGATTCTCGGCACGCTCGGCCTCGAAACCAGCGCCGGTATTTTTCGCCGGAATGGAGTGGCATTGGTGGTTTCCGGGGTCGGAACCCCTGCCGCGGCACGGGGCGTCGCTCGCCTCAGAGAAGAAGCGGATGCTGCGACGGCATGGATCAATGTCGGCTGTGGGGGAGGAAGGGGTGAGATCGGCCAACTGGTCGTCGCTCATCGTGTCGTCGGCGAAGATGGCGAAAGCTGGTATCCGCAATTCCCTTTCCCGGTGGCGGAACCGACTGCAGAAGTGCACTCGATTTCGCACGTCGAAACCGAGTACGCCGAAACAGCGATCTATGAGATGGAGGCTGCAGGTTTTTACGCCAAGGCTTTGAAGATGGCGTCTTTGGAGCGCGTGCACGTGCTCAAAGTTCGAGTCGACGGACCGGAAGCGCCTGTGAAGGATCTCAGCGCGAAGCGCATTGAGGCCTTCATGACCGGCCGAGTCCGAGAAATAGATGCCTGGGTGGAGCGTTTAGCGAGAATTGCTACCGTCGTACGCGGCCGAAGGCCCTCGGCAGGCCTCATTGACGACTACCTGCGTCGCTGGCACTTCAGCGCTTCGCAGCAGACACAGTTGCGTCGCGTGCTCGAGCGGACTCTAGCCTTGGGACAGGAGATCGTTGCCGCAGGGGAAATTGACGCGCGCACCTCACGCGAAGTTCTGAAGACTCTGCATGCACCGCTGCAAGGTGTGCATTGGAAGCATGATTGAAACGGTTTACGTCGAGCGAGAAGTGCGAAACGAGCTGCAAACGCAGGCTGTCTTAGGGCGAATGCCGAAAGCTCGTGTTATCGGCATCGAGCGCTTCGGCGAAATCCTCAATCCACGGCGACAAGATTTTCGGTTGCAGAAGCAACAACCAGCTTTGATCTTGGCGCGCAAGCACGGTCGCAAGGTGCTCCCAGCTCCGGACGAATACGGCATCGGAGTGAATCGCAATTTCTATTTCTCGCACATGCTCAACTGCCTCTACGACTGCCGCTATTGCTTCCTGCAGGGCATGTTCCGCTCGGCCCACTACGTTCACTTTGTCAACTGGGAAGACTTCGTCAACGAAATCGACACCGAACTAGAGCATGCTGGTGATGAACAGGTCGCCTTCTACTCCGGATACGACTGCGACAGCCTGGCTCTAGATCGGCTGACCGGGTTCGCCGATCAAGCGCTGGACGCGTTCGCGACTCGACCGCGGGGACTACTCGAGTTGCGAACCAAGAGCGTTCAGGTCGCAGCCCTCGAGCGGCGCGAGCCGATTCCCAACTGTGTGGTCGCCATGAGCTTCACTCCACAGGCTGTCTCAAGCCAACTCGAGCCCGGAGTCCCGGCCGTGGAGCGCCGACTCAAAGTACTACGAGGCCTGGCGGAACGCGGTTGGCAGGTCGGATTGCGGCTGGATCCGTTGATCTGGAGTTCGACGTTTCGTTTGGACTACGGAGAGCTTTTGGAACAACTTTGCGACGAACTGCCCACAGATTCGATCCACTCGGTGTCGGTCGGTGTTTTCCGCATGCCGAAACCTTTTTTGAAGAATCTCACGCGGCTCTATCCCGACGATTCGTTTTTGGCGCAAGAGTTCTCCCAGCGGGCAGAAGGACTGGGCTATCCCGAGGAGTTGGAAGCTGAAATGGTGGACTGGATTGAAGAGCGCCTGCGGGCGCGGCTGCCGGAGGACAGGATCTTTCATTGCACAACCGCACAGGACCCCACCGCCGGCGGCAACCTCACCCAAGGCGACACGCTAGGATAGTCGGCTAACAGGATCATCGGAATGAGTCGCAAATACCGCCAGTCCGGCTATCAAGACGATCAGCCCCACGAACGTGGAAGCGGCGATCTGAAGCGTCCTCGAAAGGAAGGGCCGCGCGGCCGCGGATTGGGGGCTCCGAGTCACGCTGTCTTTCGCTGTCGGGTCTGCTCGGCCCGAAATGAGGTCGCCGAACTCGAAAATCAGGCGGTTTGCGCGAGCTGCAAGGCCCCGCTGCACACCTGCACCCATTGCCGTCACTTTGACTCCTCGGTCGAACGCGAGTGCCGGGTGGAGGGAGCCGCTTTGGTGACAGCAAAAGCGAAAGCAAACGATTGCGAGTACTTCGAAGCGTCGTGGTCGATCGAGTCTGAGAGTGAGTCGAAGCGCGGCGTTGACGCCAAGTCTGAGTTCGACTCGCTCTTTGACTTCTGAGCGTCACCCGCGAGGATCTGATGGATCTGTTTGAAAGCTGGATTTTGACTGCTTTGAGCTTCGTGCAGGAGGGCCCTTTTACTTGCTGATTCCGTTGCTGCTGGCGACGGGAGTCTTCCTGACGCTGCCGGGTCTGCTCGACGTTCGTTTAGTTTCTCGCCCTCGGCGAGTTCCATGGCGATGAACAGCGACCCAACTTCCGTCAGCCCTGATTCGTGCAGGCCGGCAATATGAGGGTGTGATTGGGGTGGCCGGCTCAGAAACGCTACCTGCTGCTTTCGTGATCACGTTGAGGGCGACTGACCTCAAAAAGGAATGGCGTCCTCTGCTCGGCGCGAAAGACACGGCCTAGGCTTCCGGAACCGAGTTCTTTCAGGAGGGTGTACTCACCGACTACATCGCCGACAGCCTACGAACCTTCATGAGATCCGTTTCCTACGAGGCTGTCGGTTGAGATCGTGTCGTCAGGACTGAGGGAGTCTTTCCGCACCATGCTGCTCAAGTTGGCGTGCGGACGGCACTGCCGAAGCCTCGTTCAAAACTATGGCGCAATGTTCACGTACGGTGATCGCGTCGCCGATATAAGAGTCGAGGTGGGGACCCTCAGTGTTACATGCGGTATCCAGGAGGGCATTGCCTTGGTCGCGATGCCCGCTTCTCAGAAGCGCTTGAGCCAGTGTGGCCTGAGTCCATGCCACGGTGGCGTCGGTCTCAGGAAATATCGCCTGCTGGATTGTCAGAGACTCTCGCAGCAGATCGGCCGCCTCAGTGGGGCGCCGTTGTTTCAGACGAACTAAAGCCAAGTCATTGAAGATGTAGGACCTAGCGAAATGTTCTTCACCCAGCTCAGTTTCGACGTCCTTTAAGAGATCCAGCAGGATCTTTTCGGCATCGTCTAGCGAACCGAGAAATTGGAGGACACGGCCTTTGTCTTGCCGAACGGTAAGAGCAACAAGCGCCGGAACTTGTGCTCCGAGATCGTCTATCTTGTTGAGCCAACTCATCGCTTCTGTGTATCGACCCAGTCCGACTTCACAGCGCGCGAGTCCGCGATAGTGCGCCGCTAGCTCCCTGTGGTTCGGCCCGTAGGCGTTTTCAATTGTCGAAACAAGTTGGCTCAGGAGACTAGCCGCGCCAGCGAAGTCCCCCCGTTCCCGCAAGACAAACGCGTAGGTATGTGGACAGGTTCTCCCTCGGGCCTCTTCATAAAGCGCAACGCCATGGGCATCCATCGTGTGCTTCAGGGTGACTTCCGCCTCTTGGTGTTTCCCCATCTCAACAAGTATCGAACCAAGCTGGCAGGCCACCTTTGCGGCGGCCAGAGACCCAGGCCCCATCTCTGCGTCGGTACGCTGTTTCAGTGACCGAAGCGTGGATTCTGCTCTATCCAAGCTGCCTTTAGTGACGTTCAGCTCAGCTAGAAGGAGTTCTAGGTCGACCTGCTGCGCTTTGAGCGGTTGCCCCGCCAAACGAAGTAGTTCATTCGTGGCGCGTTCTTTCGCCTGTTCGTAAAGGCCTACGCGAGTTTCAGCGTCCACTAAGAGTGTCGCGAGCCTGATTGCGTCTTCGGATTCCAATACGGACACGAGAGGTTCAGCTTTCTGCAGCACCGAATAGGCTTCTTGAAAGTATCCGAGATTCAGATACCCTTCCCCAAGAGCAACTAATAAGTCAGCCCGAGAGGGGGATCCGATAGGAGCGACGCTGTCGATTTGGGCTTCGACATCGGAAAGCAGAGCAGCCATGCGATCCCCGCTTGCTTCTGTACCGCGCATGCGGAGAGTCCGAGTAAGGACTTCTGACAATTGCGTGATTCCGGAAGATTGTGTGCCCTGCAACCACGAATCGCGAGTGACGAACGCGATGGAAACCGCCAAGGCAGTAAGCCCGAAGACAGCGAGAGCTGCGAAGCGTAGGTGCCGTTGGGAACTGGCAGTGATGCGTGCTCGGGTCTTTTCAAGATCGGCGATGAGGTCGGCGACTCGCGCATGTCGATCGCCAGGCTTGACCGAAGTAGCTTGATCGATGATGCACCTAAGCTCATCGGAGCCACGGGGGTCGACGGCAGATCCGCCATCGAGGATGGGCTGCAACATCTCTCCTAGAATGGTTCCCAAGGCAAAGATGTCGCTTGCGATTGTCGGCTTCCCAGAATCGATCAGCTCGGGGCTCGCGTAGGCAGGGGTGAACGCTTGCACTCGCGGTTGTTCTCGACCCAGTAGAAGCGCGGCCCCGAAATCGAGTAGCTTTGGGTCGCCGCTGTCCAGGATCAAAATGTTGGCTGGTTTGAGGTCGCCGTGGACAACGTCCGCTTCGTGCGCGAAATCGACGGCTTCGCAGATCTTGAGAAACAAATCAAGCTCATCTACTAAGGCCCCTAGATCTTCATGACGTTCGTTGAGCTTCTCGCCCTCTGCAAACTCCATCGCGATGAAGAGGTCGCCATCCTCAGTCAGCCCACACTCGTATAGGCGAGCGATATACGGATGTTCTAGCTGCGATTGGACTGCTGGCTCGGAGAGGGTCCCGGTCACTTTCCGAACGATCTTGAGAGCCACTTGTCGAGTGAAGAAGTCGGTCTTTTGCTCGGCCAAAAAGACCTTGCCCAGGCTGCCAACTCCGATTTCCTCCAGCAGAACGTAGTTATGGATCGCATCGCCGACTGAGTACAAGAGGCGGCCGTTGGGCGTCAGCAGACTCTCGGTTGAGATCGTGCCTGACTTGTCAGGAGGCTTGTTGTCTTCGGCCACGCGTCTTGGTCCAGTCGCTGTAGTGATTAAACGTAGCTCATCTGTCGAGTCCGTCTGCTAGGAAGCGCTTGGCAGCTTTCCAGCGGCGTGCGATCGTACGCTCGGAGAGATCGAGCAAGTTTCCGATTTCACCGATTGAGTAACCGTAGTAGCAGCGGAGGGCCGCGACATTCGCGATTTCTGGTTGTTCTTGAGCCAAGTCCCGAATAAGCCGAGCAACTGTATCGGGCACAGTGTTGTTGCGGGTGACGCTCGGCTCTAAACTGCTCGGTGCCCAGCCATGGCCACGCTTCTTCCGAACCCGCCGCCGCTCATAGTCGATCAAAGCATGCTTCATCGCCACCGCCATGGCGCGGCGGTAGTGTTCTACATTGGTGAATTCGAGGTCCTTGCGCTGGGCGACCAGCCTTACCCAGCCCTCGGAGATTAGATTCCGAGGTGAAAGGGTCTTGTCTGTTCCAGAGGCGCCAGCAATCTGCCGCGCAATCGCCAGGAGTTGATCGTATTCATCCGGAGTCCATGTAGGTATAAATCCGACGCTAGCGCTGCGCTCCAACATCCCCTCTCCACAAAGTTAAGAGCTATCGCGACACCAAAAGTGTAGCAATTCCAGTGCCGATGGCGACAACAGCACTGCTTATAAACTAGGGCAATGAACAACATTCCCATCAACATCGTCATGGGGTCGTCCTCGGACTGGTCGACCATGGAACACTGCCTGAAGACCCTCGAAACCCTCGGGCTGGATGCCACGGTGCGGGTACTGTCAGCGCACCGCACCCCGGACGAGTTGGCCGAGTTTGTGCGCACTCAGGAAGAGGCGGGCGGTCGGGTGTTCATCGCCGGCGCTGGCGGCGCGGCGGCCCTCCCAGGTGCGGTGGCAGCGCTCACGACTCGCCCGGTGCTCGGAGTTCCGATCCAGGCTTGGGCGCTGGACGGCCTTGATTCGTTGCTCTCGATGGCACAGATGCCTAAAGGAGTTCCTGTCGCGACCTTTTCGATCGGCAAAGCCGGCGCCGTCAATGCCGCGGTGTTTGCAGCCCAAATTCTGGCAACCGAAGATAGCGAGGTCGCTGCGCGGCTGCGCGCCTACCGCCAGGCCCAGAAAGAGGCGGTGCTGGCGGCGCCCGACCCGTCACAGTTAACTTAAAGAAGCGCCAACATGCACGACAGTGGATTGCGCGATCGGTTGGGCCGGCCGCTGACAGACTTGCGAGTATCGGTAACCGACCGTTGCAATTTCCGCTGCCCTTACTGCATGCCGCGTCAGGCGTTTGCCGATGAATCGGCGTTTCTGCCGCGGGAGCAGATCCTGACCTTCGAGGAAATCGCGCGCCTGGTCGAGGTGTTTGTCGCCCTCGGCGTCGACAAGATTCGCATCACCGGCGGCGAGCCTCTGTTGAGGCGGGACCTCACAGTGCTGCTTTCGATGTTACGGCGACGCCACCCGGAACTCGAACTCGCCTTGACCACCAACGGTGTGCTGCTTGGCGAAATGGTCGACGACCTGGCAGCCGCCGGACTCGATCGCGTTACCGTCAGTCTCGATGCCATCGACATCGATGCGGCTCGGCGTTCAGCCGATGCCGCGGTGGACGTCCCCGCCATTCTTGCTGCGGTCACCCGTTCTGTGGCGGCCGGACTGATCCCTGTCAAAGTCAATGTAACCCTGGTCCGGGGCGTTAACGATGACCAAATCGAGCAGTTGGTCGAACGGCTGACGCAGCCTGGCGTCGTGGTTCGTTTTATTGAGTTCATGGATGTCGGTTCGAGCAACGCCTGGCGACCCGACCTAGTGGTGCCGGCGAACGAGGTCCTCGATCGTCTTGGGGCACGCTGGCGTCTGCAACCGTTGACAGCGACCCGCCCGGGGGAGGTGGCGCATCGCTACCAGCTAGACGGCGGTGGTGAAGTTGGAGTGATCGCTTCCGTAACGCAGCCGTTCTGCCGGGATTGCACCCGCGCGCGACTGGCATCCAATGGGGTTCTGTATACGTGTTTATTTGCCGAGTCCGGAATCGACCTCCGGGGCCCCGTCCGCGGTGGCGCAACTCGAGAGGAGCTAGTTGAAATGGTCGGTGCCACCTGGCGGCGCCGCGTCGATCGGTACTCCGAATTGCGCGGGGAGGAGGCGACATCGAGAAAACCCCGCCAGCGGGTCGAGATGTCGCGCATCGGGGGATAGTCGGCAAGCTAGCAACTCAGCTCCGAACGATCTCTGCATGGCTTGGCTGTAGCTACGCGCGCTGGGTAAGCTTGAGACCTCGGACGGAGCACCCCGTCTGCCAATCTCTGCAAATACGATGGTTGTTTTCGTAACGGTTGTCTGTCTCTCGATCTACGCACTTGGGTACCGCTTCTACGGTGGCTGGCTGGCTCGCCGTCTCTTCGTTCTCGACCCAGAGCGGGCGACGCCGGCGGTCACTAGAGAGGACGGAGTCGATTACGTTCCAACCACGAAGCCGGTCCTGTTCGGTCACCACTTCGCGTCTATTACCGGCTTGTCACCGATGCTGGGGCCGGCGGTAGCGGTGATCTGGGGTTGGTTGCCGGCACTCTTGTGGGTGGTGTTTGGAGCCCTGTTGATCGGCTGCGTACACGATTTTGGTGCTCTGGTGGTTTCGATGCGAGCGCGCGGGGTATCGATCGGCAAGGTAGCAGAGGGAGTCATCGGGGCCAGGGCGAAGGTCTTGTTTCTGCTCATCATCTACTTTGGGATTTCGCTCGCCATGGGCGTTTTCGTGTATGTGGTGGCAGCCTTATTCTCGATCGGTGAGAACTGGTCGGCGCAGGATCCACTTGCTGACCCGGCCTCCTTTCCAACCGCAGTCCTGCCTTCGATGTTTCTGATTCTTTTCGCCTTGTTGATGGGGTATCTCACCTACCGGCGCGGTTGGAGTCGAAGCGCTTTGACCGCTCTCGGCTTTGCCGCCACCTGCGTGGTGGTGTGGGTGGCGATTCAAATGCCGCTTGCCGGTCTGGAGCGCTCAGCCTGGCCGCAATCCAGCGCTTGGACCTTGGCTTTGCTCGCCTACGCCTTCATTGCTTCGATCTTGCCGGTGTGGAGTTTGCTGCAAGCACGCGACTACCTCAATTCGCTCTTTCTCTATCTCGGGCTCGGTCTGGCTTTTCTTGGAATCTTGGTGAGCCGGCCGGAGTTTGCGGCGCCTGCATTTCGCCCGCAACCTGAGGGCGCTCCCGCCTTTTTGCCTTTTATTTTCATCGTCATTGCCTGTGGAGCTGCGAGCGGATTCCACTCGTTGGTCTCTTCCGGAACCACTGCCAAGCAGATTCGCAGTGAAAAGGACGCTCAGGCGGTCGGCTATGGAGGCATGATCGGCGAGTCGCTTTTGGGGCTCCTCGCGGTGATCGCTGCGACCGCGGGCTTTGCGGCGCAGGGGACGCAGTCAGCCGCGGAGATTTGGCAGTCCACCTATCACACCTGGGGCTCGATGCAGGGGCTGGGGCGGCAAGTCGGAGTGTTCATCACCGGCGCGGCGCGTTTCATCTCAGGCTTGGGCTTCGGCTTCAATTTGGCGGTGGGGCTGGTGGCTCTAGTGGTCGTTTCCTTCGCCCTGACGACTCTCGACTCGGCAACGCGGTTGCTGCGCTTCAACATCGCCGAAATGGCGGAGTCTATGGGCGTACGTTGGTTGGCCAATCGCTACCTCGCCTCGGCAGCAGCCATCGCCTCGATTGCGTTTTTTGCTTTCTACCGTATGGATGGTCGACCCGCAGGGCTGGCGCTCTGGCAACTCTTCGGAACTGTCAATCAATTGTTGGCTGGACTGGCCCTGATCGTTGTTACTCTCTACCTGGCGTGGCGCCGCCGGGCCATTTGGGTTACGGGCGCCCCAGCTCTGTTCATGATGGTTGCGACCCTGGCAGCCATGGGTAGTAACCTGCGCCGGTTTTGGAGTCAATGGGACAGTGGCGGAGCGGTCTTGTTCGTAGTTGGATTGGTGTTGCTCCTGCTGGCGGCTTGGCTGATATTGGAGTCCATTCTTTGCTTGCGCCGTATCCGAAAAGCGGCGCCGATCGAATCGTGGGACGTATTTTGACTACAAAGAATTTCCTTCCGGTCGTGTTGTGTTGGCTGCTCGGCGCAGCTTCTCCAGCCGTGGCGACAGAGCAACTCCCGAATATCCTTCTGATCACCGTTGACACCCTGCGAGCCGACCGGATGTCGGCCTACGGGTACGAGCGCCCAACCAGTCCTCATCTTGACGCGTTGATGGCCGAGGGCGCACGCTTCGCTGACGCACGCACCGTGGAACCGTTGACCGCACCCGGGCTGACATCGATGTTGACTGCGCTGCACCCACACGAGCACGGTGCGACCCGCAACGGCGTGGCGATGCGCAGCGACCTTCCGTCTTTGCCGAGGATGCTCAAGCGCCAGGGATACCGTACTGCCGCCTTCGTAGCCAACTGGACCCTACGCGACAGGATCTCAGGCCTAGGCGAGCACTTCGATGACTACAACACGGTGTTGGAGCGCAAGCGGTGGTTGCTGTTTGCCTCCGAGTCGACCGCCGATGATGTCAATCGGGCCGCGGAAACCTGGTTCGCCGCCTACCGCAAGAACCCTGAACGCCCTTTTTTCGTTTGGCTGCACTACGTCGAACCGCATGGCCCCTATCGCTACTGGGAGCAGTACGCGGGACGGCTGCAAGCGGACCGCAGCAAATCGAGCCGCTACGACACCGAAATCGCCTACGTCGATGAACGCATCAGCCAAATCGTCGGCCGCACTCGTGATCTGGGCCTCGACCGCGACTTGGCCATCGTTTTTATGGCCGATCACGGTGAGAGTCTCGGTGAGCATGGCTATTGGGGGCACGGACGCCACGTCTACGACGCCACCTTGCGCATTCCCATGGCGGTGGTCTGGCCCGGACAGGTGCAGCCGATGGTGGTGGAGCAGCCCGCCCTCAACATCGACTTGCCCAAGACCCTGTTGAGCCTCCTCGGCCTGCAGGGAGGCGAGTACTTCGGCGGGCACGATTGGTCTCCATCATTGGAGGACGGAAACGACCCCGTTCTCAAGCGAGTGACCTACTTTCAGTCCCATCGCGGCGCGGTCAAGAACGACGAGAACCGGGAAAAAGTACGCACCAACGGCCTGCTGGAAGTTGCCCGTATCGAAGACGGTCGCAAAGAGATCTTGCGGATCCCCAGCCAGGTTCGGCGCGAATTCGCCTTGGCCGACGACGTTGCTGAAGAGGTCAATCTGGTTCCTCCGAAAAGCCGGATCAGCGCCGACCTACAGCGTTGGTTGGAGGAAGTGCGCGCCGGGTTGGCCCTGGCCGATGAATTGCCACCGCCGAGCCTTGGCGAGGAGGACATGGAAGAACTTCGGGCGCTGGGCTATCTGGACTAGCCAACCGGTTCCAGAGAGCTAAACGAGGTCTTCGACCACTTCGATGCGGTCGAGATCCACGAACCACAGTTCGACTCGAGGCGGTTGCGGCAGGGACAGTGCTTCCGCGATCGACTGCGCGTAGAAACGGAGCTGCCTGCGGTACCGGTCGATCAGCGCTCGCGGGTTCGCCGGTCGGCCGGTTTTGAAATCCACCAGGGTCCAGTCATCGTTCTCATCTACGTAGAGGAGGTCGATGCGACCGGCTGCGAAGGTAGCGCTCGCCCCCTCGAGCATCGATCCGGGAGCGAGCACTTCCACCTCACGGCCCCGCAATCGATCTCCGAGGTTGAGGAACTTGGTTCCGAGCTCGGTGGTTGCGAAATCGTTCCAGAAAGCCATTGCTTCGGGGTCGGAAGAGAAACGCTGCGGCAACATTGGTTCATCGCTTGTGAGGCCGACCGCGGCAAGCACCTGATGGACGAGGTCGCCGCGCTGTCGCGCGGCATCCGAACTCGAAGCGGCGTTTTCGGTCAGCGGCAGTTGCAGTTGCGAACTTCCGAATTCACTTGGGTTCGGCTCCAACTCATCCATCGGGTCGTCTCCAGTGGGCGAGACGTGTAGCGGCGCAGGAGCGGGGATTTCAGTCCAAGGCGGATTGGCAAGAGGCTTCGAGACGGTGGAGTCCTGGCGGCGGGGCGGCGGTGGGGCTTCGTCAAGCTGGTGATGAATCCAATCTGCCGGGGTGGTTTCTAAAGCGGGTTCGACCAAGGCGGCCAGCGTGTTGGCAACAGCTCGGCCCGGCAGTGAGACCACTAAATGTCTGCGCGCCCGGGTGAGAGCGACGTAGAGCAGTCGAAGGGCCTCGGCTTTGGCGACCTTATTGCGGCGCATTCGACCCAGAGCCCACTGGGGATGGGCGACCGACTGGATCAGTGCAGCGCCCGGTATGGTAGGTTCGACCTGTAAGTCGAGATCGTCGCGCGCACCGGCTGAACCGGTGTGAATCAGGTAAACATGGTCGAATTCCAGGCCTTTGGCGGCGTGGATGGTGGCGATTTGAACTGCTCCGTCGGCCGGCGTGAGGGGCAGCGCTTCCTCCGCCGGCACTTCGAAGAAAATTCCCCGCCGCAGCACCCGCAACACCGCGTGAGTATCGCCACCTGAGTCCTCGACCTGGTGCACGAGTTGATCGAACAACTTGCGCAAGTTAGCGACCCGTGCCGCTCCCTCGGGGCGGCGAGCTTCCACAGCTTCGATTTTTGTCCTTTGCCGTAGCAGTTCGATGAAAGACGCGAAAGGTAGCTCGCGCAGAGCCTGGCGAAGGTCACCGATGGTGCCAAGGGCAGCGGCGGCATGGTTGACCCAGTCGGGGATCTTGTCGATTCCCGGCACGTCGTTCAAGGTCGCCTCAGCGGCCGCAAGCGACTCGCGGATTTGCGCCTGGTGTTGTTCGTTGGGCGCTGTAAACGCCTCCATCGTCTCCAGAAAACTGCCGTGCCAGAGGGACAGCAATGCGCCGTCGGGCACTCCAACCACCGGCGAACGGCAGACCTTGAGGAGTGCAACCTGATCGGTGGGGTCGGCAACGACTCGCACCCAAGCGGCGGCGTCGATCACCTCGCTGCGTTGGTGGAACCCGGCGTCGGCATTGAGAACATAGGGAACGCCACGGCCGCGCAAAGCTCGCAGCAAACTGCGCACGTGAGTCTTGCTGCGCATCAAGATTCCAACTTGGTGCCACTCCAATTCGCCGTCGCTATGGAGACGATCAAGGTCATGCGCCACCCACTCGGACTCGCGTCGGGCGGATTCGGCCGCCCTGAGGTCGCCATCACCGCGCCAGATTTCGACTGAGGTGGACGACTCTTCTGCGTTAGGAGCAGTCGATCGCAACGGATGATAGGCGGGCTGAAAGCCTGGGTCGGGACGCATCTGTCCACCGACGATGAGGTCGCTGGCGGCGAGGATCTCCGGACTGCTGCGGAAGTTGCAGTTGAGGATGAGTTCGAGTCCGTTCTCTTTGTGCACTGCATCCTGGACGCCTTGGTAGGTCTCCAGGTCGGCGCTACGCCAGCCGTAGATGGACTGTTTGGGGTCGCCCACGACCATCAAGGCTGGACGTTCATCGCCTTCAAGAGCCAAGGCGGTCACCATCGACGCCTGTAGCGCATCGGTGTCCTGAAACTCATCGACAAGCAACAGGTCGATGCGACGCCTTTCAGCAGCGGCAATCTCGGGTCGGTCGCCGAGCAGGCCGGCGGTGCGATGCAGCAGCCCACCAAAGGTGATCGCGGATGCCTCGTCGAGGGCTATGGCGAGGTCTTTGAGAATCCCGCTCAGAGCCCGGCGCCGGCGAGCCCATCGTTTGGGCGCGAGGCGGCGCATTATAGGCAAGTAGAGGGCCAGGCCAGCGGTGGCGCGTTGAATCGCTTCGCCCGAGCCACCTGTAGCGTTGGTCTCGCTGCGGTTGAAGGTTCCTTCGCTCCAGGCTTGCACTCGCCGCCGCAAGTTGTCGGGCCAGAGCTCTTTGAGTTGCTCAAGGGCACACGTGTCGTCCTCCGTCGGCAGGTCGGCTGTGGCCTCCGCCGCCGCCAACACTTTGGGCGCAAGGTTGCGTCCGCCCAGTTTCTTGAGTTCAAGCGGGGCGGCTGCCCACAAGTCCGCGGCGCTTTTGCGAATCTGCCCGAGAGCGTCTTGGAGACCGTCGTCTTCAGGAAGTTGCACCTCGGATGACCAGCCAGCACTAACCCAAGTGCGGGCGATCTCGATCCAGTCGCGCGGGCCGATCTTTTCTTCGCCCAGGCGGACGAGATCAGCATCGAGTCCTCGTTCGTAGGCGGCGGAGTAGTGGCGTTCGACGACTCCTCTGGCGATCGCTTCGATCTCCTGTGCATCGGCGACGATCTCGACGTCGGGTCGGACATCGGCGACATAGGCGTGGCGGCGCAGCACTTCAAAACACCAAGAATGGATGGTGGAAATATGAGCTCGATCCAAGAGAGGAAGAAGGCACCGGGCGCGCTCGGCAAGGGCTGAGTCGTCGGGCCTTAACCACGAGCGATCGAAGCCCTTTGGGAGCTGCAACTCACTGGCCGCGCGGATGGCATTGGCGAAGCGGTCCGAGAGCTCGGTGGCCGCGGCCTCGGTAAAAGTAATGGCCACAACGCGATCGAGGACCCGGTTGGCGATGTTTTCGGCGTCGGATTCGAGCGCCGGCTGCTTGGCACGCAGCAGGCTCGACGTCTTCTGCCAGCCCACATCGAGAGCCCAAACGAGGAGGCGGTGTATGAGAAGAGTCGTCTTGCCGGTGCCGGCTCCAGCCTCCACGAAGACCGGGCGATCGAAAACACACGCCGCTTGGCGTCGAGCGTCGCCGTCGTTCAAGGGGGAGGGGCGTGCTGAGTTCAACTGACCTTCAGCCTCCATAGATCGCCACTATCGGGATCGGACTCCGCCGCCTGTTTGATGCGGTCGCGCGCGAAGGGATCTCTTTCCGAACAGGCTTCGGCAAAGTCGCACCAAGTGCACGCCCGCGGTCGGCTGCCCGATTGTGTAGTGACGCGAGGGAAGAAATTGCCACCCTCCCAGTTGCGGATGAGCATCGAGGTCAGTTCGACAAACTGATCGAGCAATTGAGTATCCGCCCCCGAAGCGCCAACCTCAGCGCCATGAGGGTGTTCTCGGTCGCCGATGAACAGCAGTCGAGCTCGCTGTGCGCCGCCGATCAAATAGGCGGGGAGTTGCAGCCACTGTGCTCGCTCGACTCGGGTGGATGGGCGACCGCTTAGCGCCCGGCTGCCAGTCTTGTAGTCGGTGGCCAGAAGAACACCGTCGTGGATCTCCAAGCGGTCGGCGCGAAAGGAAATATTGCGGTCAGCGGTCTTGGCGATCCCTTCTACCTCGACCGCGACAACTTGCGCTTGGCTTTCGAGATCCACGGTTTTGGCGCGCACAAGAGTGGTTGTGACCGCCTGCGCCAAGGTCTCCGCGTATCCAGGCAACAGCACTCCTGCCTCAGCGGCAAAGACGTGGGCTGCTTCAATGGCGAGTTCCTCGAGCTGCTCATCGTCCGGCCACGAGAGCGCCTTGGGCCAGGAGTCGACGGCATCGTGCCAGCGACCGGAGGCGATACCGCTCTTAATCGCGATGTCTTTGAGTAAATCGTGAGCAAGGATCCCCACCGCCAAAGGCGGGAGGTCCGGAGCAATCAAGTCAGGGTCCTGACGCAAACGGACTTTGACGATGTCGCGAATGTAAATCTGCCATGGACATCGCGCATAGCCCTCAAGGCGGGTGACATAGAGAGGCCGGTTGCGATGACTGCTGTCATTGGACGCAGTGCCGACCCAGCCCAGAAAGGGACTGGGGCCTTCGCCGTTGAAGTCATCGAGGACCGCCGCCATCGTCGGCGAGCTTTCAACACCTTGGAGTTCTCGCTTGGCGAGGCCGGCTTGAATCTTTCGCGTCAGTGGCGGCAGATCTGCCCACGTGTCTTCCCGGTGCAGTTGCCGCCCGTCGGGGAGTTGAATGCCTTCGTTGTCGAGCGTGCCGAGGTCAGGTAGCAAAGCCAGGAGGGGAGAACGAGGCAAAAGCCTCTCGTCGTGACTGCGCTCCGCGTAGGACAGGGTGACCTCCGCCGCCGAACTGAGTAGTTGCGCGAACAAATACTTTTCTTCGTCGTGTGCTCGGCTCGCGAGCGGCAGGTCTGGGAGCAGGCCGACGCCCGTCGCCACCAACTCGCGGACTTCCTCGCGCAGTTCACTGTCACCGCGGATGTTGCGTGGAAAACTGCCGCGGTTCATTCCGGGCACGAAGAGATAGTCAAACGTCAGTTCTCTGGCGTCCTGGATACTGAGGACGTGAACTCCTCCGAGGCGCCAGGGATCGGCCTCGCTACGACCGCGGTCTTGCGCCGAGCGCCGCAGCCAGTAAACGAATTCCTCGAAAGTCAGTTCGACCTTGAGCTTCCTGCATTCCGCGAGGAGCGTTTCCATGGCGGTACCTTGCTTGGGCCACCCCAGAGCTGTGGCCAGCGCCAAAAGATGGTGGGCGTGGGTTTCGCCAACTCCAACCGGCCATGTCTGGAGTTGCCGCAGCAGCGCGATCGCGTCTTGACCCCAGGCAGCATCAAGAGACCCGGAATGAGGACGAACGTCGTCGAATTGCTCCATTTGCCCCAAAGTCCGCAATCCTGCAAGGGCGAGGCGCCGCCGCACTTCGAACACCGGAGTCTGGTTATAACTACTGGTGTCCCAGCGCGCATCCAGCCAACGATCGATCGACGCACGGCGGCCTTTCTCCAAGACATCGCACAAAGCTCTCAGGCGCGCGCCTTCCGGGAGTAGGAGGCCGGGGACTCCGGGAGCCGAACAGGGAATGCCCAGGCGAGTGAGCTCGTTCAAGGTGGTGAGCGCGTAGGCCTGCGGCTGACGCAGCACCACGCCGATCGAATTGGCAGCAACGCCGGCACGGAGAAGACGCCGGATGCTGAGCCCGATCTCCTGCATCTCGGCGGCCGGCTTGGCGGCGCGAAAGAGGTGGATTGCGGGCTTTTGCGATTCACCGACTTCGATCGCCGGCGGCAGTCTTTCCTCGATCCGGGTGAGAAAACGATCGATTGCAGGGATTGGAGTTTTGGGGTCCGGCTCGGGAGGGCGGTTGAGGACGATGGTGCTGGGAAAGCGGTTGACCAGGGCCTGCAGAAAGTCCGCGCCGACTCCCGTCAGGTCGGCAAACCCGTACACGAACAGATGCCGGGGTCCATCGTTGAGGCGATCGAGAACGTCGCGCGCCCGTTGGTAGCGAATGCGTTCCGGTTGCAATCTGACTTCTTGAGCTTTTCTGAGGGTTTGCCCGGCGGCAATGAAGAGCTGCTCGGCGCGGTGGATGTCGTCGACCGAGGCGTCGACCTCAGCGAAGAGTTCGATCAAACCGGTCAAGTGCTCGAGTTCGACTCCGGCATTGACAAGGTCACTGACCGCCGCGACGGGACCTCGCACACGATCCAGGTCAACTTCTCGCTGGTCGGCGAGGTGCCTCATCGCCAGAAGGTCGAAGAGCAGATCGTCTCCACCATCGCCCGGTCCCGGAGAAGTGGGTTGTGAGTCCCGGGCCAGCAACGAACGCACTAGTGCACCCAGGGTTATGACCGACACTCCTAGGGTCGTGCCGAGGTGCTCGACGATACGTCGTTGGAGGTGGCGTCGCAGGACTCTTGTCGGAACCACAACCCACAGTGATCTCTGAAATCTGCCGTTGTCGGTGAGCTCTCGGCTTGCGGTGCTGAGGCGATCCAACAACACCTCCTCTGCGGCGGCGGTTCCAGGGGTGCGCAGCACTCCGGTCGCGGGCTGTATCGGTGAGGTGGTTGGTTGCGTTTCGGGCATCGACATCGGCTCAGTTGACCTTAAGATCTGACGCCGAGATGATAGCTGCCATGTCGATTGCCGAGCCCATGACCTTTGTGACCGACCTTTTGGTCGCTGTGGTGGCCTTCGTGTGCGCCCGCCGCATCTGGTTGGCCAATCGCGAACCGAGGATGACCTCCCGGTCCTATTGGGCGCTGGGCCTACTGGCACTCGGGGTGGCGGCGCTCGCGGGAGGGTTTGCCCACGGTCTGGCGCCGGTGTTCTCGGCGACGGTCGAGAGAGTGCTGTGGCGGATGGTGTTCTTTTCGATGGGGCTGGTGAGTTACTCGATGATCGTCGGCACCGCCTATGCCGTAACGCGCAATCCCTTGCGGCTGGTGATCTTGTTATTTGCGGCAACGGCTTTCGTGTTCTACGCCATTTGGATGGCGCGCAATACTGATTTTCGGTTCGTCGTTCTCGACTACGGAGTGGCCCTTCTGCTGGTCGGCGTACTCGCGGCAATTGCGCTCATCCGTGAAGAACAGCCCGCCAACATGAGGTGGCTATTGTTGGCAATCGTGGTGACGACAATCGCCTCAGTCATTCAGCAATCAGGATTCAGCTTGCACCGCAACTTCAACCACAACGATCTCTACCATGTGATCGGCGCGATCGGGATTTGGTGCTTTTATCGAGGGGTACGGGGACTGCTGGATGTCGGGACAGTGAAGTCGGCGATCGATTCTTCTCAGGACGAAGCGCTCATCGAGGAAGACCCGAGCGCTTCGACCAGTGAATCGATGGGTGCGAGCGATTCAGCCAATCCGCCGGGCCTCGACGTCGAGAGCCACAGAGCCACGTAGTCTTCTCTCCACTCCCTTAGATCTTTTCTGAGCCGCAACCGTTCCTCTGCCGGTGCTGTAGCGAGGTCATCCTCGCTCTGCAAGCGGAGGCGTCCCAGCCGGCAGGCCAGAACGAGGCCGCTCTGGAGCCAAACCAGTTGCCGGTGGAGCGAATTCTGCGCATCCGGAACAGCGATCGATTCCGTGCGCCGTTGCGCTTCTTCCAGCGAGGGTTGATCGAGCCCGTCGTAACGCCCATGGGTCAGCGGATCGCGCCAGTGAAACAGCAGGTGGAACAGGGGAGTGCCGTTGTAGCAGGGCGTTTTCAAGGCGGAGTAGACGTTGCCAAGCGCAAAGAGTGCGCGGCCCGCGCCGTCGCCGAGTTCTCGTTCGAGCAGCTCCTCGTAATCGGAATCGGATCGCCCGCTGCCGGTCCACGCGACATCGGCGCCGGCCAGAAACCCCGGCAGACTCACGCTCGGTGGCTGCGGATGGCCGAAATCTCCCCAGTCGGTGACGATCAATCCCTGAGCCAGTCCGTTGCCACCGCGTCCGGCCTGGCGCAAGTTCTCCAGCGCGTTGCCAGTGCGCCCAGCGAGGCTGCCCCAACTGCTGGTTCCCGCACAGACATCGACATCGCGGCCGGCCAATTGGGCGAGCTGGTCAGCGAAAGGATGGTCCGCTTCATAACCCCAAAGCTGCAGGCGCACGTCGCCCGGGATTTGATCGGTCATCTCGGGGTGGGCGATGAGCATGTCGGCCCAAATCTGAATCTTGCGATCCCAGCGCGCGGCCAGCCGTCGGAGCTTGACCACGTGATCGACGAAAAGAGAGGTCTTGCCGTTCTCGGCAGCTTGCTGGCGGGATCGGCATTGGCCGAGGTCGATGGTCTCGTCGCAACCGACGTGGAACTGACGCGAATGGAAGTGGGGAAGAAGTTGGCTGTAGAGGTCGGCGAGAAAGTCTTCAACCGCCGGATCGGTAGGGCACAGACCGTAGGGCTCGGGACGCGCCGCAAACGGATGCTCGATTCCATCCGGACACTCCGCCAGATGCCGATAGGCCGGCATTTTGAGCCAGCGGTGCAGATGCCCGAAACTGTTTTGGTTAGGAATGAGTTCGATACAACGCTGGTGGCAGTAGGCGTCGAGTTGCCGGATCTGCTCGCCGGTCATCGGCGAGGATTCCCTCCACACCTCTTCATGGCCTCGGTAGGCGAAGGTGTGCTCGGTGTAGAGCTGAAGCTGATTGATCTTCCAACCGGCGAGTCGATCGACGAGGGAGAACAGCTCCGCCATTCGTGGAACTCGGCAGCGGCTAATGTCGAGGGTGACACCGCGGCGAGTAAATGCCGGCACGTCTTTGACCCGCAGTTCACGACACCAGCGCGAGTCGATCGCCAGCCACTGCTGCAGGGTTTGCAACCCACACCATGCTCCACCTCGATTCGCCGCTTCGATGAAAGCTCCATCGGCCGTAATCCTCAGATCGTATGCGTCGCCGGAGTGTTTGCGGCTCTTGGCGATGGTCACCGGCCAGGCGATCGGAGCGAGTTGATTTGCGGTGTCTGAGTGGGAGAAAGGAAGGCGCTCCGCCCACTCTCCGGTCAACGCGAATGCCGGCGGAGTGGGGGAAACGACTGCCAACTTGGGCGTGGTGCGGGCGCGGGATGAGGGAGTCGAGACGGTCAGGTGCCACTGCCGCTACAATGCCAGTTAGGGAGCCGGCGCGCAAACAGGAGAGTGCATCGGGACCCAGGAGACGTTTTATGCCCCATCCAGTTCTCATTGTGGACGACGAGCCGGGAATCCGAACCACTCTCGCGCAGGTCGTCCGCGATGAAGGTTGTGAGCCCATCTGCGCTGCCAGTAGCGCGGAGGCGGTGGAGCTTTTCCGCCAACATCGCCCGCGCGTCGCCTTTCTCGATGTTTGGCTTCCCGATCGCGACGGACTGGAAACACTGCAGGAACTGCTGGAGATCGACTCGGCGTTGGCAGTCATCGTGATGTCGGGACATGGAACGGCTTCGACCGCGGCGTCGGCGATCAAGATGGGGGCTCTCGACTACTTGGAGAAGCCTCTGTCGCTGGCGACGGTGGTGGATCGTCTCGGCAAGGGGTTCAGTTTTGCGCTGCAAGTGTCGTCAGACGAGGACTTGCGGCGCTCGGTGGAGCAGCGCACCCTGAAAGTCGAAGCCTCGGAACAGTTCGTCGCTCCGGGATTGTTTTCCCTGGTGCAGCGGAGCGACCGACCGCAGCGCACGCTGTCGGGTTCCAATGTTTTGTCGGGCATCGGCCTGCATTCGGGACAGCCGACGGCGATGACGATGCACCCGCTGCCTCCGGACAGCGGCATTCACTTCGTGACCGTTCCCGGTCGCGCCACCATTCCGGCGCATGTCAACAGCGTCGCCGACACCCACTACGCGACCACCGTCTCGGGCGGTGGCGAGGACATCAAGACCGTGGAGCATCTCCTTTCGGCCTTGCACGCCTATGGGATCACCAACCTCATGGTGCGCGTGAGCGGTGAGATCCCGGTGCTGGACGGTTCTTCGGCCGAGTTCTGTGACGCCATCGATCAGGCCGGAGTTGTGGATCAGCCTCAGGGGCGGCGAGAGATTGTCGTCGATCGCACCTATGAGATCGTTGACGGTGATCGACTGCTGCGGATCGAGCCCTACGATGGGTTTTCGGTGACCTACGACCTGAGTTATCCGCCTCCGATCGGCGATCAGCAATGCAGCTACGACCTGGTTGTCTCGGCGGACTACGCGCGGGAGATCGGTCGAGCCCGTACTTTCGGATTCATGAGCGACCTGGCGATGATGGCCGAATTGGGCTTGGCCGTCGGTGGGCGCGTCGACAACTGCATCTTGGTGGGGGAAGAAGGAGTCCTTAATACCGAGCTGCGTTTTCCCAACGAGTTTGCGCGGCACAAGGCTCTCGACATTATCGGCGATCTCTACCTGCTGGGTTATCCGGTGCGCGGCAAGGTGACGGCGAACAAGTCCGGTCACCGCATGAACATCGCGCTGCTACGCGAGTTGGTGGCGGCCAATCAGCGGCAGGAAAGCGCATGAACGGCGAAACTAAAGCGCAATCGCTCTCGGCGCCGGCGGCGATTCTCGAGGACTACCGCCTGGCGGTGGCCAGCCGCGAGGCGAGCTTGCTGGGCCGTAAGGAAGTTCTCACCGGCAAGGCCAAGTTCGGCATCTTCGGCGACGGCAAAGAACTGGCCCAGATCGCCCTCGCCAAGCACTTCCGCCCGGGCGATTTCCGCTCCGGCTACTACCGCGATCAGACCTGGATGATGGCGATCGGCGCGCTGACTTTGGAGCAGTTCTTCGCACAGCTCTACGCCGATTCCGATGCCGAGCGCGAGCCGGCTTCGTCCGGTCGCCAAATGACGGCCCATTTCGCCACCCGTCTGGTCGACGAACGCGGTGAGTTTCTGCGCCAGACCGATCGGGTCAACTCGGCCTCGGATCTCTCGCCCGTCGCCAGCCAGATGCCACGGCTCGTGGGTTTGGCGCAAGCTTCGAAGGTCTATCGCAGCTTCCCCGACATCGATCCGGACGGCCATTTTTCGCGATTCGGAAACGAAGTGGCGTTTGGCAGCATCGGCAACGCCAGCTGCGCCGAGGGCATCTTCTGGGAGTCGGTCAATGCCATCGGCGTGCTGGAAGTTCCAGCGGTCATCTCGATCTGGGACGACGGGTTCGGAATTTCCGTTCCCAACGAGTACCAAATCACCAAGTCCAATATCTCCGAGATCCTGGCTGGGTTCGCGCGCGATGACAGCGGCAAGGGCTTCAACGTCTATCGGGTTCCAGGCTGGGATTACGACAATCTCGTCAGCGTCTATGAAACCGCTGTGCGCGCCGCGCGCATCGACCACACTCCGGCCCTCGTCCACGTCACCGAGGTGACCCAGCCGCAGGGGCACTCGACTTCGGGCAGCCATGAGCGCTACAAGTCCGAACAGCGCCTGCGGTGGGAAGAAGAGACCGATTGCGTCGCCCGCTTTCGGCGTTACCTCCTGGAACGCGACATCACCACCGATGGTGAGCTGCAACGGGTTGAGGAGGACGCGCGCGAGGCGGTGCGCATGGCGCAGAGAGATGCCTGGGACGCCTACCAGGGGTCGCTACGGGGTGAGCGGGAACGGGTCGATGGCCTACTCAGAGACCTTTCTGTGGAACCCGGCGACGCAGTGGATGAAGCGAGGCGCAAGCTGGCCCGCAGGCAGGTCATTATTCGCCGCGACCTCGAGCGCGCTGCGACCGAAGCCCTGGTCTGGACGGCTGGCGACACCTCGCCCCAACGCAAGGCCTTGGAGCGTTGGCGGCGAGATCACGCCGCAGTCAACTTAGAACGCTACGGTTCCGACCTCGATGCGGCCACCTGGCAAAAGATCGACGTGGTGCCTGCGCAGTATGCGGCAGAACCACCTTCGGTCAATGGATTCGAAATCCTCAACCACTTCTTTGAGGCGGTCTTTCAGCGCGATGCGCGTGTTCTGGCTTTCGGTCAAGATGTCGGCAAACTCGGCGACGTCAACCAAGGCATGGCGGGCATGCAGGCCAAGTTCGGGGATTTGCGGGTCGCCGACGCCGGGATTCGTGAAGCGACGATTCTCGGCCAGGCGATCGGTCTCGCTCTGCGCGGGTTGAAGCCGATTGCGGAGATTCAGTACCTCGACTATCTCCTCTACGCGCTCCAGATCATGTCCGACGACCTCGCCAGCTTACGGTGGCGGACGCAGGGACGTCAGATGGCCCCGGTCATCGTGCGCACGCGCGGCCATCGCCTCGAAGGGGTTTGGCACTCGGGATCGCCCATGGGTGGTTTGGTCCACATGCTGCGCGGCATGGCGGTGTGTGTTCCGCGCAACATGGTGCAGGCGGCGGGGATGTACAACACACTGTTGCAGGGCAACGACCCCGGGCTGGTAGTCGAGGTGCTCAATGCCTATCGCAGCAAAGAGCTGCTGCCGGGCAATCTCGGCGAAGCGACCGTACCGCTGGGCGTGCCCGAAGTCTTGCGCAAGGGCGGGGATGTCACCGTAGTGACCTATGGCGCGTGTTGTCCGATCGTGTTGGAGGCCGCCGATCTGTTGGCCGGCCTTGGGGTCGAAATCGAAGTCGTCGACGTGCGCACCCTGTTGCCGTTCGACAGCGAGCAACGGATCTTGGCCTCGGTTCGCGAAACCGGCCGCTTGGTCGTGGTCGATGAAGATGTCCCCGGCGGCGCCAGTGCCTTCATGCTGCAGCAGATCGTCGAGCGCGATGGAGCGTTCGCATGGCTGGACGCGACTCCCAAGACCATTACCGGCGCGGCGCACCGTCCCGCTTACGGGACCGACGGCGACTACTACTCCAAGCCCAACCGCGAATCGGTCGTACTTGGAGTCTATGAGTTGATGCGCGAGGCGTCGCCGGACAGCTATCCAGCGATCGTCTAGACGAGTGGGGGCCGGTTACTGAGGTCGGAAGCGTTTTAAAGAAAACCGAGTTGTAAACGAGCGGCTTCGCTCATCATGTTCTGGTTCCAGGGCGGATCGAGCACGATCTCGACGTCAGCGTGGGCGATCTCCGGAATCTCCTCGACTCGACGTCGAACATCCTGGGCCAGGACCGGCCCCATGCCGCACCCTGGTGCCGTCAGGGTCATCTTGATCCCGACCCGCTTCTGTCCGCCGCCCTCATCTTCCGTCCATACGTCGTAGACCAGACCCAGTTCAACGATGTTGACGGGAATTTCCGGGTCGTAGCACTTGCCAAGCTGCGCCCAAATGCGGTCGTCCAGAGGGACGCTGGGATCGTCGCGCTGGGTATCCCTCTTGGGCGGTTCTTTGCCCAGGGCGTCGGCGTTCTCAGGATCGATGCGGTAGAGAGCCCCGTACTGGGTCATCACCGTGTAACTTCCACCCAACTGCTGAGTGATCACCACCTCAGAGTCCTTGGGCAAGGTCACCCAAGTTCCGTCGGGAATTTGGATGGCCGCAGTATCGCGTTCGAGGGTGGCTGGTTCACGTGGGAACATGGTGGCTTCTCCGGCGGGGATTCTAGCGTGGAGGAGGGTAACGAGTGGCTAGTGCTAGTGACAGGGTGATGCGATGTTTGTCGTCACTTGGTCACTTCCCTCACTTCGTCACGATCTAGTCTGGCGCTGACGCTCCTGGAGCCAATGCCACCCCTGCTCGCCGCACGCGGTCAAAGCCAGCGGCAAAGAGTGCTTGAAGGAGTGCGTCGACATGATCTGGGCCACGCATTTCCAGCGTTAGCTCGACTTCTGTACCCCAGCTACCGGTTTCGGCGAACGCGCGGCGATGGCGGATCTTGAGGACGCTGGCTTCCGCTTTGCCGACCACGTCCAGCAACTTGGCCAGAGAGCCCGGACGGTCGGATATGGAGACCTCGATGCGAACCATTCGGCCCAAGGACACGGACGAACGATCGATGATTCGGGTCAGCAGGTTGAGATCGATATTGCCCCCTGAGACCACCACCGCAACGCGTTTGCCCCGCAGTTGCGGCAACTTGCCGGTGCGCAACGCCGCGAAGGCGGCGGCGCCTGCGCCCTCGGCGACGACCTTGCCGCTTTCCAGCAGATCAAAAATGGCTCTTTCGATCTCGGATTCAGAAACCAAGACCATGTCGTCGAGGTAGTTCCGCAAGATGGGCAGGGTCAGTTTGCCGGGCTTTTTGATGGCGATGCCATCGGCAATCGAAGGTTGCGGCGCCCTCGGAGCCAAATTGCCTTGTTGGAAGCTGTCATGCATCGCCGGCGCGGCTTCTGTTTGTACGCCGTAGACCTGAATCCTAGGATTGATCTCTTTGATAGCGATGGCGCTACCGCCGCTCAACCCGCCGCCTCCGACCGGGAAGACCGCTGCTTCGAGGGCTTCTATTTGTTCGATCAGCTCCAGGCCGACGCTGCCTTGGCCGGCGATGATGGCTTCATCGTCAAAGGCGGATACCAGCACACTGCCAGTGTCGTCGCCAATCGCCGTGGCCCGCTCGACCGCCTGGTCGAATCCATCTCCGAACAGTTCAACTTCGGCACCATATCCACGAGTTCGTTTGATTTTGATCTGAGGAGTCGTTTCCGGCATGACGATGCGCGAAGCGATGCCCGACTGCGTCGCCGCATAGGCGAGACCCTGGGCGTGGTTGCCGGCCGAGGCGGCAACCACCCCGCGAGATGCTTCCTCCGGGCTCAGCGTCAACACTCGATTGAGGCCGCCACGCGTTTTGAACGAACCGGTGAGCTGGTGGCTCTCCAGCTTCATGAACAAATCGGTGCCCAGTTCCTCCGAAAGAATTGGTGAATGCAGGCACGGCGTCGATCGCAGATGTGGGGCGATGCGGACGCGGGCTTCCTGAATGTCAGTCAAAGTAGGCACAGCGATTTTGGCGGAAGGAGCCGGACTACGGATCGAGTCTACAAGTCAAAGAGCCGCCGGACTCGACACTGAAGCCGTTGCCGAGGATGACCGCGATTCCGGCGTGCAAGTCGAGATCACCGTTGGGTCCTTGGACGACATAGTTGGTCTCAGCGGTGAGTGTTTCGCAAGCGGCCTCGGCCACCGTGGAAGTGACGGTGGTGTTGGTTACAGTCTTGTTCAATGGCGAGCAATTCAGGACAGTGAAAGATTGCGGGCCGGCAAAAGCACTTGAACCGAGTGGGTTGATGGCTTGAACTTCCCAGGTGTGGTCTTCGATCGCGAGGACTACACTGGATTCGAGAGTGCAAATCCCGTCAGCGCAGACCGTAGCGGCGGACACCGTCTGGTCGAGCACCGTGACCATGGATTGGTCGATGATGCGGACGCGAAACTCCTCGGCGCCAAATACATCTCTCCAGATCATCACCGGCGTGGTGTCGAAGGTATCGATCTTGGGCTCGACGAGCACGGGTTGACTGGGGATTGCATCGGTATAAATAAAGGAAGTCTCACTGGACCAAGCGCTCGCCCCTGCAGGGTTTTCCGCTCGCACTTGCCAGGCGTAGGTGGCCGGGCTCCAGACGAACCCGGGGTCGAAAGCGCATTCGCCAGCCGAACAGGTAGGGACGACATCTTGATTGTAGATAGTCGCTCCGTCCCGCTTAACCAACAGTTGGTACTCCTTGGCACCGTTGGTGGCCGCTCCCTCGTCGGTCCAGCGAAACTCCGCCGGTGGTGTTCCATAGACGTCGGTAATCGGGCTGATTGGGTCGGGAGTGTTGGGTGAAGAGGTGAACAGATTAAAGCTTTCGTTGGCGGTCCAATTGCTCCGTCCATGAGGGTTGCGCCCTCGCACTTGCCAGGTGTGGGCGCCGGGAGCCAACCCTGGGATGGTGTAGCTGCAGCTGCCCGATGAACAAGAAGAAAGCCCGGCGACCCACTCGCTTCCTTCGCCTCCGGTGCCCGCGTTCCATCGCACCTGGAACCAAGTCGTGCGGCTGGCGTCACTCCAGGTGACCGTGGTTGAGGTGACATCGGCGCTCGCGACCGGGTTCTGGGCGGTTGGAACTGGCGGGACGGCGAGTTGCGTGACACTTGCCTCGAATTCATCGGCGAGGATGTCGTATCCGCTTTCGTCGGGGTGAAGGCCGAGTGGCGGAGGGGGGTTGCCGTCGAGGTCCGTGTAGTGATTATCAAAACAGGTCTGGTTGGGGCATAGGACCGACCAGGGGTCAGCGAACCAACTGTCGCGGCTGGAAGCGATGCTCGCGAGGTTGTTGCGCAGGGCCGCTATTTGGTTCTTTTTTGCGGTCGTGTATGCGCTTCCGGTGGGATCGAAGCGAATGATGGAGGCGAATACGGTGTCCACGCCAGCGGATGCAGCGTGGTTGTCCATGGCTTTGAGGTTGAATTGGATGGTGGTGTTGGAAGTGCCGCCATAAACGTCGTTGGTGCCGTGCATCAAGAGCACGATGTCGTAAGGCCCGTTGCCATTGTTCAAGACGGTTTGAATCCTGCTCACCCCTTGGGCGGTGTCTTCGCCCGGCTTGCCGTAGTTGTAGACCTGGCAACTGTTGCTGCCACCGGTGCAACTAAGTTGGCTTCGGAGCCGTCCGGGGTAGCCGTCGGGGTCGAGCGGACCTACCGGCGTCATCGGTACGTTGCAGTTGTTGCCGTCGTATTTGCCACAGGTGATGCTGTCGCCAAACGCCATGTACTTGAAGGTTTGGCCGTTGGTTGGGGCGGCCTGGCTTAGAGCCCAGAGGGCGAACAGTGCTGCGGCGCCTTTACGCACAGTCATGGCTCGAACCGTCGCATGGCCGCCTGACCGGAAGCCGCCTGACCGCTCGAGTGCGGCCATTCCAGCGACAGAGTCGAACCGGACGCCCACAACAAGGGGTGAGTGGGTTCGGCCGTCAGGATCCGCCAGCGGGACAGCTCACGAGTCGATCCGTCGAGCCACACCAGCGACCAGGCGTCGGGTACGACGCTGTTGTAGAGCAGGCCGAAGTCTCCGTCCAGATCCACCAGCTTTGCGGCCACCGAACCCCGGTCGCTGGCTAATTCGACTTGAAACCAAGATTCGCCGTCGAACCGCGCCGTGCGCAGCCGGTAGTCGGCGCCATCGAACCAACTCCAGGTTGCAAAGGCACCCGCAGCAGTGGCGATGACGTGTGGATGAATGTCGGGAACATCGTTGTCGACATGGAGCCGTGCCGGTTCGCTCCAACCGCGACGGGTCCGCCGGCTCCACCAGAGGTCATCGTCGGAGTCGACTGCCGCCCAAATCGCCAGCCACGAGCCGTCGTTGAGGGCAACGGCATTGAGCGCCGTCTGTTCTTTGTTTCGTGGGGGCGAAATGATTTCGACATCGCTCCATTGGCCGCCGTTCCAGGAAGATGCACGAACGCTAGTTGTTTCCTGAGTGCTTCCCTCCAGCCAGGTGATTCCTACGATGCGTCCTCGATTTCGCAGCAGGCGGCTGCGACGTCGGGGGCCATGGCGATCCGGCGGCGTCGGCAACAGATCGATGTTGCCTTCGTCACCGACGATCGCCACGAACATGTCGTCGATTTCGGGGGCGTTAGATCTCCCGGATACCCAGACGGTCGGTCCTTCTTGAACTACACTTTCGATAATCCACTTGCCCGGTAGTTCAACGGCCCTGGTAGCGGTCGCTCTGTCGTCGGGAATGACCAACTGCGTGCCACGTTGGGAGAACTGGAGCCGGCCTCCGGCCTCGGTGGCGATGCGGCCGCCTTTGGATGCCGAGGGTTGTGCCTCGACCTTCATCGCGAGAATCGCAAACGCTGCCAGCACCCAGACTGCTACAGCCCTTGAGGGCCTAGCGCCGTGACGTGGGAAAAAGGCCGGACGATGGAGCATGTGAGAACCGCAATTCGAGATCGAGCGCTGTCTTGGGTCTTGCCGGCGAGAGTCCAACCTAAGGCGGCACCATATTCTACGACCTAAACGGATCGTGGTCGCTATTGAGGGGATGAGGTGACGGCGAGCTGCCGCCGGATACCGAGTGAACCTTCTAGCCCGAAGAGCTCGTGGCCGCCTTTGCCAAAGCGACCACTTCCTGCCATTCTTCCGGCCGCTCGCGCACCGGGTCCCAGCGGGGATCCTCAGTGAGTTGCTGGGCGGAAACGGATATTCCGAGCCGTAGCGCTTCTTTCAAGGCCCTGGCCGCCGGCTTGCCGTGGCCGGAATCGGCGTGCAGCATGGCGAGACGCCAATGGGGGAACGGGCGCTCGGGAAAGACCTCGCCGGCCACCCGTAGAGCGGTCTCGGCACGGGATTTCTCGCCCTGTTGGAAGAGCGAGTTGGGAAGATAAAAGGACGACTGGGTGAAGACCGTTTCCAGCAGTCGTCGGGCAGACGCTGCGCGGCGCGAGTCGGTGTCCTCGGCCTGCTTGCGCAACCGAGCCACCTGCAATTGAACCAACGACTGCGCCACGCTCGGCGGAGTGTCCTGTTGGCGTAGCAAACGAATCCAGACACCGAGAGAGCTAGTGAGGTATACACGCTCGCGAGCCGCCAGCCGACGCTCCTCTTTGCCGGCGACCTTGACTTTGCTGGACGCTTCGAGCGCCGAAAGCTCTTCCTCTTCTTGATCCGTAAGTCCGTGTTCAACAAAGTCTCTCTTGAGTGCCCGGAGTTGCCGCAAACGGTCGAGCGGATCGTCGAGCTTGGCGAGTTGCTGACGGCGACTGGCGAGCTGCGCAGATACGAACTCCGAGTTGACCGCGGTGATTCCTTGCAAGGAGAACTGCAAAGCCATCCAGTCCACGGCTCTTTCTGTCAACTCTTTGGGTGGCCAGCCGTGGCGCCCATCAAAAACTTCGAACCGATGCGGAGAGCCTACTTCGCCGAGGTGTCGCTCTAGGTCCATCATTTCTTGGTAGTTGAAGTCGTCTTTGCCAATGATGCCGAAGTAGGCAAACGGAACTTCACTCTCCGGCTCGCCATAACTTTCCTTCTGTACGCCGCCGGCGGTGGCGATCACGCCAAACAGACGTCCTTGCAGAGCTTGGCCGAACTTCCAGCCGGCGTGGGCCGTTCCAGACATGCCCGCCAAGACCAGTCGCCTGGGATCGAAGGCGAACCGTCGAGGGATCTCTCGCAGCAGCGCCTGAGTGGCGGTCGTTGTTACCGAAGCAAGCGTATCGCTACGTGTGTTGTAGGAGCTGAGAACGATGAATCCGTTCCGCTCCGCGGCTTCCTTGAACAGATCCATGGCCACCAAGGCTCGCCCGCGAGGGTCGAGGACGAGGAGAACCGGCCAAAGCATGTCTGGGTCGTAGTCGCTTGGCAGATACAGAGCGTACTTTTGGTCGGCGTCGGTCAGGGTCACGACTTCGGGGACCACTTCGCCGACCGGAAAAGACTCATGTTGGGCAACACCCGGAGCGGCTTGGCTTAGGGAAAGCAGAACGAGGCAGCCGGCGGTCGCGGTATGCATACGACTGGATATACGAAAAGCCGTGAGGTTCGTTTTGGTCGCGGTAGGATTCAAATGGCGAAGGGCAGTGATGCAACCGTGATGAAAGGCCACTGGTTCGAACGACTTGAAATACCGCCGACGAAGGCGTTGATGTCGCCCTTTCCAATTCATCTTGACCGCCACGACAGTGTCCAGCGGGCACGAGAACTGATGAGTGAATACGATATCCACCATTTACCGGTGAAAGATGACGCTGCGTTGGTGGGGATTGTCTCCGAGCGAGATCTGCGGGGCGTTGATGAAGGCGTTGTTGTTGAGCGGGTTATGACCGCCGATCCCTATGCCGTCGATCTCAACGTTCCCGTTGATGAGGTGCTTCTCGAGCTCGCTCGGCGCAACATCGGGTCGGCTGTAGTGGTCCGTGGCAACAAGCTTGCGGGGATCCTGACCACCACCGATGCCTGTCGCTGGCTGGCGGAGCTGCTCCAGCGCCGAGCTGGAAAGAGCCCCGGCGGTCACATTGCTTAAAGGATTGCTTAGCTTTTCCTCCAGAAAATGACGCTACAGTCCGTTTTGGAGGACAGAAAGGACATTCATCATGCTCGTAAGTCAATTCATGACCGACAGCGTTTTCAGTTTGCGTCCTCAAGACGACCTTGTCACCGCTCGAAGATTGATGTGGGACGAGGACATTCGCCATGTTCCGATTGTTGACGAAGATGGAGATCTAGTGGGCCTGGTAACGCATCGCGACGTCATTCGGATCGCCGACAAAACTCGCTACGAACTGACGTTGAGTGCCCACAACGAAGCAATGCGCGAAGTCAGACTGGCCGATTTCATGACTGAAGATGTGGCGACAGTGGAGTCCGATGTTGAAGTTCGAAAGGCGGCACAGATCATGCTGGAGGGCAAGTACGGGTGCTTACCGGTGGTCATGGGGACGCGCTTGGTGGGCATCATCACCGAGTCGGACTTTGTACGTCTGGCAGCAAAGGGATAGAGAAATGCGGACCTCCCGAGAGTTGAAGAAAAACCCGCGATTGCTGGTTCCAGCGGTGCTGGCGTTGATGACGGCACCGATTTTGGCGCAAGAACCCGGCCCGCCGTTTGAGGAAGAGATCGACGTAACGGAAGTGACTCTCGATGTGCGCGTGACCGATGACGATGGGAACGCCGTCCTCGGCTTGACGCCCGAGGACTTTTCAGTGACCGAGAATGGGGATCCAGTTGAGGTAGTTTCGGTGACCAGCTACTCGCATCGTTACGTACCGGACACCGAGACGGCCCCAGACAGTCGATTTGTGATGCTGCTGGTACACACGCCCATCGGCGCCGAGTTCGAACGGGTGGGAACTCTGCGGCGGCGAGTGCAACTGAGCCGCGACTTGCTGGACTGGCTCGACAACGGCATGGCGCCCAGTGACTGGGTCGCCGTGGCTACCTATTCGAGCTCGCTCAGCTTGCTGCAGGACTTCACTCAAGACCGCGAAGCACTGAGGCAGGCTTTGGCAGATGCCGGCCAAGGGAAGCGCAAACCCTCGAACCCATGGCCGGAATCTGACTCTCCTTGGGATTTGGAGCCTCGCTTACCGCAGGGCCGGGAACTCTCGCGAGCTTCCGGAAACATCTTTGCGGCGATGTCGCTGCTGGGCGAGGCTTCAGGGCACATCATCGGACGCAAGTTGATGGTGTTGTTTTCCCCTGGATTCGGTGACCTCGGCCCAGACCTCAACTTCACCGGTCCCGATCGTCGCCGCTATCGCGACCTGCTGGCAACCTTGAGTGAGAGCAACGTTGTGGTGTTTCCGATCGACACCACTCCGATTGAAGTCGATCACACGCAGCAGCACGCTCTGCGGCGCATTGCCAATGACACCGGTGGGGATTTCGCACCGTTCGTTACGCGCTTCGACAACCGCATGAAGGACATCACTGACCACAATAGCGCCTACTACCTGCTCAGCTACAGCGTCGGACATCGCCGTGCGGATGAAGGCTTTCGACGGGTGAAGGTTGAGGTAAAAGACCGCGACTTCGAGATCGTTTCGCGTTCGGGGTATGTGTACACGCCTGAGGACAGCGCTCGGCGTTGAATCTTTTTACGACAGCGTTCCTGGGTCTGATTGTCGGAGTAACTGCAGTCGAATTGAACCCGCCCGAGGGAACGGCGTTGTTGCGTGTTCTGCTCGACAACGAGATCGTCGTTGAACTGGATCAGCCTCCCTGGAGGGTCACAGTAGACCTCGGGGATCGTTTGACTCCCCATCGGATTCGCGCCGTCGCTCTTGACGCAAAATCTGAAGTTCTTGCCGACGAGCGGCAGTGGATCAATCTGCCCACTGGCCCGGCTCGTGCGGGAGTCGAGCTGCGACGCGGCGAGCGAGGAAAAGTGGGATTGGCGTTGCGCTGGGCTCATGTTATGGAACTGGCGCCGCACAGCCTTCGGCTCGAAATCAACGGTGACCGGGTTGACGTCGAGGACCCGGCGTGGATCGAGATCCCCGATAGCGAAGCCGAGTTGGATCTGATCCGCGCGGAAGTTGAGTTTCCGGATGACTCGATTGCGACAGCCGACGCCGTTCTGCAATACGGTGAATTGATCGCGCAAGATGTCGAGATCACTGCGATTCCAGTGCGCAGTCAACGGCAGGACCGAGTGTCGGCCCAACTGAGGGGTGTGAAAGCGAATGGGGTGACACCAACCATCGTTGGACTGGAGAAAGGGCCGGCGCAGATTGTTCTCGTTGTCGATCCGACCGCCGAGGCCGACCTCGAACGCCTTCTTGAGGAGGCGTCGGCGACGAGGCGACGACGTCGAGCCGACCGAGGCCATCGTGTCGACGACGAATTCAGGGTGCTGGAGGAGTCCGACTGGATCAAATTCGTCTGGCCGACATCATCACCGGTCAATGGCGTAGGACGAGGACGAGACCTTCTCGACTATTCGCGCGACTTGACCAGTTCGGACGGCAACCTGCTGCAGATCTTGGACCGGGTTCGCCCCCCTACAGCGATTGCCGCAGATGACATCAAGGTCTCGGAGGGTGTCGCGGTGGCTGGAATGCTCGCGGCTGCTCGCAGCCGCCGCCGCGCCGTCGTGCTGGTACTTGGTGAGGCACGAGACCCCAAAGCGTTCTTTTCTTCTCAGCAAGTGCTGGGATACCTCCGAGATCTACGTGTGCCGTTGCTGGTGTGGAAGGTCGGTTCGGTTGCCAATCAGTCCCCGTGGGCCCAAGGGGCGCGCCAAATAGAGGACGGCAGGGACATGGAAAAAGCCGTTCGTCGTCTGCGAGAGTTGCTCGATCAACAGACCATCGCCTGGATCCGTGGCCTCTATTTGCCGCAGGAAGTCGAAGTCGAAAGCAGGCGGCGCCGGATCGATTTACAGTAGAACGGCTATGGGGCGTCAGTGGACAGCCGCACTTCTGTGGTGCTGTGCGATTAGTTTGATGCCAGCCTCTCTACGGGGTGATGAATTCGTACGAATCAAAGAGGGGTCGGTCCTCTGGGATCGCCCGGGACCACACGGACGAAGCGTTGTTCGGGTGCAGACTCCGGTCGAAGTTGAGGTTTTGGAGGAAGGTTGGGGCTGGGCGCGAGTACGTTACCTGGATCGCTCCGGTTGGATCCAGATTGATGCGACCGAGGTGTTCGACAACACCAACGCTCGGTTTGCATGTCCCCCCAACCAAGCCGCCTGGAACTGTAAAGATCTCGGGTGGGTTCTGTTGATCACCGACATCGAAGCAAGCGATCATCGGCAACAAGTCGAGATGCTGTTGGCAGACCTGCCGGGCAAGTATCAGTCGCGATACGGTGGTTCAATCGAGGCCGGCGGCAAAGCGTGGATTGGCGTCTTTCAGGACGTGGAGGAGTTTGAACGCTTTGAGCAGCGCCATTACGGCGCCGGGCCGGGGCACAGTTGGGCCTGGGCGTCTGGGACGCTCGCTACGGTCTTGGTCAGCTCCGTTAACGAACGGGATCTGCTGGCGATCGAACACGAAGGTGTTCATCTTCTCAATCGTCTTGCCTTCGGTCCCCAGCTCCCGACTTGGCTCGAAGAGGGCTCAGCGGGATGTTTGGGCTTGCTGGAGCCTGAAGGTGGCATTCGAGGGCACACAAAGCGCCGCCCTGTGTTGATCTACCACGACGCAGGTTGGGCGGAGGAGAGAAGCTCAGTGAGCCACCATGGGCCCCGCGCCGCGCTCGCGCGCGTCGGTGCCAGGGCCATGGACGGATCCCTGGATTTGCAAGAAGTCGTGGGGCGAAGTCGCAGGGACTTCTACGCTCTTGAGAGCCGTGGATGGCGCTACGAACTGAGCGCGGTCACCGTCTGCTTCTTGACCGACTATTTGAAAAGCGAAGGAGCGCCGAACTTAGCTGATAGCTGGCGACAAAACCGGCTTGCCGCCTCTATAGAAAAATTGGCGTCGGGAGATTTGCGCCATTTGATGGCCGAGTGGGTTTCCGCCATCCTCAAGTCGGAAGACTAGGCCTTAGTTGACGGTCGCTGCGCGGGCTTGTTCTAGATCGGCGACGAACTGGCTATTGGGCTCGGCGCCAGCTTCGATTGCCGCGGTGAGATGAGCGTCGGCGGGCTCGAACTCGCCGACCACAAAAAGGGCCACGGCGAGGTTGTAGTGGGCGAGAGCGTGTGTGTCATCGAGCAAAAGAGCTGTTTTGAGCGCTTCGATACCCCGATCGCGGCGGCCAGTGCGAAGGAATGCGAGCCCTTCCAGGTAGAAGACCTGCGCTGGGATTCCATCCACTAAATCAGGGCGTAGGCGGTCGGCGATATGGCGACCCCGGTCGGCGGCGGCGATTTCTTGTTTGATGGATTGTTCGACGGTAGGAGCCGTGCTTGGAGTGGCGGTCTGCCGCTTGAGTTTCGCGAAGTCGCGGACTTCTCGTTCCCGATTGGAGTTGTATTGCCGGTTGGTGAGCCCGGCGACCGAATGCATCTGTTGCCATTCCGAGAAGCGGAGTTCGGCTTCTGCGAGGACCGAAAGGGCTTCTTCAAACCTCTGGGTCGCCACCATGACGGCACCAAGTCCGAGATGGGCGGCGGCGTACCGAGGCTCATATTGGATCGAGCGCCGAAAAGCCTCTTCCGCTCGTTCGTACTCCCCTTGGCGGAGGAGTCGGTCGCCCTGGTCGGTGGCAGCCCGGGACATCTTGATGCGGGAACTGGCGAGGCGGTCGACAGGCGTGCTGCTTTTACCAGTGTCTGCAAAAACTCCCACTCGACCGCACATGCATGCGACCATCAAGATGAGCGGCCAGCCCTTCATCGCTTTCACTCCGCATCGAGCGTAGCAGATTGCGCCCGTGTCCCGGGGTGCTTCGCTGTGGATTGTTGACTAGTGTTGCTGACTGGTAGCGCTTGGACTACTGGCTCCCAACGGCGGCATTGAGATCGGCGACGAACTGAGGATGGGGCTCGGCGCCGTGCTCGATCGCCGCATCCAAGTGCACCTTTGCCGCCAGCGCCTCGCCAGTCGTGAACAGAGCTACCGCAAGGTTGTAATGGGAAAGAGCGTGTTTTTGATCCAGGTATAAGCAGGTTCGAAGGGCTTCAATGCCTTTGTCTCGATGGCCGAGCCGAAGCTGGGCCAGCCCCTCCAAATAAAATGCCTGGGCTGGGATCCCCTCGACTTCCTCGGGTTGCAATCGATCTGCGAGGTGTCTTTCCATTTCGACTTCGCGGGCAACCGCATCGCTGGCGACACTGCCTCCTGCATTGCCACTTTCGGCGGTTGTGGCGCCCGTATTCTGGCGTGTGATGCGCGCAAAATCCCGCATTTCACGTTCTCGCGACGCAAACTCTTGGCGATCTTGAAGACCGGATGTCTGGTTGAGTCGCGCCCACCACTGGAAGTGCTCTTTGCTGGCCGCCACTGCTGCGAGCGCTTGCTGGTAACGGCCGGTGGCCACCTGGACCGCCGCAAGACCGAGGTGGGCCTGCGGATAGCGGCTCTCGTGCTCGATCGCGCGAGTGAATTCTCTCTCCGCTCGTTCGTAGTTTTGCTTTTTTAGGAAGTTGTTGCCTTTGTCGGTGGCGGATTCTGCCATTCGCATACGCGAGGCATCGATTTCAGGGCCGGCTAAGAGGTCAATTGGAGCAAGAACCAGTAGCGCAGCCGGCAATAGGGTCATTCGAAAGGAACGCATGACGAGACGCTATCAGACTGTTACACGAGCTTCATGGCATAACCGTTGCTTTGCTTCCATTGGGATGGCTGGCAGTATCCAGAAGCGATAACAGCAGCTTGTACAATTGACTTGCGTAGGAGGAACTGGAAGATGAAAAGCGCAAAGCACCTTACAAAACTGTGGTCGGTGATTGCGGCGATATGCGTCGCTGCAATGATCTTTGCCAGCCCAATGAGCGCGCAGCGTAAGCAAGCGCGGGTGTGGGGCAAGGTAGTCGACGGCGATGGCGAAGCTGTCGCGGACGTACGTGTGACCGCTGAAGTGCCCGATTCGGGTGAGATCGTCGCTGAGGGCACGACCGACGAGGAAGGCGCCTACTCGCTTCTGATCAACGATGCTTCGATTACTTACCTCTATCGACTGACCAAAGAGGGCTATGTCCCCTTTCAGACCGAGCTTGAAGTGGCGACGAAAGGGAACGCGGAATACAACTTCACGCTACCCGGCATGGACTCGATCAGCCGAAGCTCGAGTGACAGTGGCTATGGAATGCATCCCGACGCGGTCGACGCCTTCAACCGTGGTCTGGCTGCCGCTCAAAGTGGTGACTACGCCACCGCAAGGGCGGCCTTCGAAGAGGTGCTGAGCGTGGACGATGCCGTGGTGCCCGCGATGGTGGCCCTGAGTGCGATCCATCTGCAAAGCGGGGAGTACACCGCGGCAGCGGAGCACGCCGGCCGCGCGCTGGAACTCGATCCGAGCAACAGCAAGGCAATGGACCTCCACTACACCGGAATGAAGCACGCTGGTGCGAGTGTGGCGGACTTAGAGCAGCTCATCGAGCGACTGGCAGAGGTGATGCCCGAGAAGGCGGCTACCGAATACGCCGATATCGGGTTGAATCAGTTCAACAGTGGCGACATGACTGCTGCCCAGGTAACTTTGACAAAAGCGTTGGAGCTCAATCCCGATTTGGCCGATGCCCATTTTCAGCTTGGCTTGTGCTTGGTGAACCAGGGTGACAACGACGCTGCGCGTCAGCACATGGAGCGAGTCATCGAGCTGGCACCGGGGAGCGAATCGGGAGTTTCAGCGCAACAGATGCTTGAATATCTGCAATAGCACGGTCAACGGCGCGCAACGCAACAAATCAAAACGCTGGAGCACGATTCAACACATTGAATTGTGGCGGTGAACGTAGTGATGCATTGCCAGGATGGCATTGGTTCCAGTGCCATCTTTTTCCTTTAAAAGCAACGACTTAGGGGAGGCAGACCAGCGCCTCCGCCAACCTTCTGAGTTGGAGTTGCTCAGGTACACGCCTTGCACCTGTTCTGCAACACTTCGCAGCGCATGGCAGCGAAGGAGGAATAACGAACAGGTCAGCACCAGAGCGCGAAGCAGAGATGTTGGCCGAACCATCCAAACTGAAGGAGGTTTTATTGATGTTCACTAAACGACCTTTGGGTTGGGCTCTGTTTGCAGCAGCCCTGCTCCTGGTCCCGGCTGTGGCGTTTTCGCAGTCGTCCACCGGCCAAATCACCGGCCGCGTGGTCGATGAGAACGGCGAGTCCTTGCCCGGTGTGGTTGCGACTGCTACGTCGCCTGCCGCTCAGGGCGAGAAGCAAGCCGTCAGCGGCGAGAACGGCCAGTTTCGCTTGGTTGCTTTGCCTCCTGGCGTCTACTCGGTGACCTTTAGCCTCGAGGGCTTCCAAGATGTAGTCCAAGAGGACATCAAGGTCAACATCGCCGGCACCACGCCTTTGGCTGTGACCCTGAACTCGACCTTTACCGACACCGTGGTCGTCACCGGTTCCGATCGGCCGCTGATCAATACCGCGAGCACCGAGTCGGGCGTGACCCTGTCGCAGGACTTCTTTGAAGACCTGCCGACCGGACGCAACTATGTGACTGCCGCCCAAGTGGCCCCTGGCGCCCAGACTGACGCGTCGGGTACCACGTTCTACGGTTCCACCGGTGCCGAGAACGCCTACTACATCGACGGTGTCAACACCACTGGCGTTGAGTTGGGCCAGCAGGGCAAGCGCCTCAACTTCGAATTCATTCAGGAAGTTCAGGTCAAGACCGCCGGCTACGACGCTGAGTACGGCCGCAACACCGGCGGCATCATCGAAGTCGTCACTAAGTCGGGCGGCAATGAGCTGTCAGGTGACATTTTTGGTTACTGGGACGACGACTCCCTTGAGGCCGACCTCAGCTCCGAAGCTGATGCTGGTGCCGTCTCGGGTTCGACTCGGACGGTTGGTCGTAATGAGACCGACTTCGGCTTTGATGTCGGTGGCGCCATTAAGAAGGACAAGCTGTGGTACTTCATCGCTTACGACCGCGTTGACGAGTCAGACGACAAAGAGTCTTTAGAAAATTTCGCTCCGTTCGTGCCGGGAGCCCCGGGTCTCGGTGACGCGTTTACCACCGATACCGAGCGTAACCTCGCCGCGGCCAAGTTGACCTGGAAACTCACCCCCACGCACACCTTGGCGGGCTCCTACTTTGACGATACGTCAACTCAGGAAGGCCTGTTGGCTGGTTTTTCGCTGGCCGCTCCGCCGAGCCATTTCACGGGCGTCAACGATTTCGGTGCACCCGACATCGCCTTCAACTACGACGGTGTGTTGTCCGACAACGTCTTGATTTCCGGTCGTCTTTCGCAGCACAACGAAGAGAGCAAATTCTCCGGCGAAGGCTCCGAACTCATCGGCTTCATCGATTTCACTGACCCGCTCCATGATGGCACCGTCACTTGGGGTTGGGCTGGTGCACCGACCCCTTCCGGCTTCGGCTTCCACCAGAACCAAGAGTTCGGTCGCGATCAAGTTCGTGGAGACTTGACATGGTTTGTCAACGACGTTGGCGGTGACCATGAGTTCAAGTTCGGTGCCGAGTTCGAAGAGGTCTCTGTTGACAACGCCAACCGCAACTCGGGCGGCCAGCGTATCTATCGTTTTAACTGCAGCTCGTTCCGTTGCCCCGACAATCCTGAGCAGCCCTACTACTACCGTCATCGTTGGTTTGCTGGCAGCAAGATCGATGCTTACAACGCGCAGCAGTCCGACTTGATCGATCCCCTGGTAGTTGACACCAAGGCCGAGGACGAAGCTTTCTTCGTGCAGGACTCCTGGCGCATCGCCGACAACTTCACCCTCAACTTTGGTGTTCGCCACGATACTCAGACCTTGTTCAACGCCGACGGCGAACCGCATCAGGAGCTCGACGACGGCACCGCGCCGCGCTTGGGCTTCATCTGGGATCCGATGAAGAACGGCCGTTCTAAGGTCTATGCCCACTATGGCAAGTTCTTCGAGACCATTCCGATGGACATCGTGATTCGCTCCTACGGTGGAGAGATCACGATCTTCTCCTACAACTTCTCGCAGAACCCTGCTGACATCGCTGGTGACCGCGCGGTACGCCGCGGCTCGACGGCTTTGGGTGGTGGCTTCTCGCGTGTCGATCCGGGAACCGAGAGCCAGCACGTCGAAGAAGTTGTGTTCGGCGGCGAGTACGAGCTCACCAACGATCTGGCGATCAAGGTGCAGTACATCCAGCGCGACCTCAAGAACATCATGGAGGATGCTCTTTCGGCCGACGGTGATTACTTCATCGGTAATCCCGGTCGTGGTGAGATGATCGGTACCTACGACCTCGGTTATGCCTTTGGCTACAACCACACACTGCACACGTTGCCGATCCCGACGCGTGAGTTCAGTGGTTTTGAGGTCACGCTGGTCAAGCGCCCGACCAAGAACTTCCAATTCATCGCTTCGGCGCTTTTCTCCGAGCTTGAGGGTACCTATGACGGATTGTTCCAGGCCTCTACCGGCCAGCTCGATCCCAACCTCAACTCGGCCTTCGACTATTTCGACTTCTCGGTCAACAACACCGGCAAGCTCTCGAATGACCGTCCCTTCCAAGCGAAGTTTGACGGTGCGTACAACTTCGACAACGGCTTGACCTTGGGTATGTCTGCATTCTGGCGTGACGGCACGCCGATGACGGCGATGGGTTACTCCGATGCCTATAACAACTGGGAGTACTACCTCTCGGAGCGTGGCGCTTTCGGTCGTACCGACAGCGAGTTCGAGGCTGACCTCCACGTTAGCTACCCGATCGCGCTCAACAACGGCACCGAGATCAATCTGTTGCTGGACATCTTCAACCTTATAGATCGCCAGGGCGAGACCGGTCGAAGCACCCGCTACACCCTCAACGAGGACTATCAAGTACTCGACTGGGTGACAGGCGAGCACTTCCCGCCGATCACTCCGGGTGACACGACGCGGCCTCCGACCAATGCTTCGTTCAATACGACGAACACTTGGCAGAACCCGCGTTCGGTCCGTCTGGGAGTGCGTTTCAGCTACTAGTCCGCTAATTCATAGCGTGTACGAAAGGGAGGCTTCGGCCTCCCTTTCTTTTTGCCCTCTTGCCGTAACATCGCTGCAACGGCCGGGCATATGACTGGCCGCAACAACTTCGATAGCCTGTGCCTGTGCGCAGACTGACGCTCATCTTTGCCGCCATCCTGCTCTTGGTCCTTGCCTTCGGTTTCCATTGGGGAGGTACAGGCTCCTTGTACTGGGAGCAAGGGCGAGGCCAGTTGGACGCCACGGAAGGGTTGGCGTTCAAACCCCGCTGGCGGTGGAAAAAGCTGCCCCAGACGCCGATTGTCGCGGAAGTGACGCTGCAGTCAGCCGAGCAGCTACCCATTGATGCCAAGATCGAATGGACGCCTGCGCCCGGTCAAGCCTACGAGCTACCTCGGAATCAGGACGTTTCAACGAGCCTAAAGGAAGTTGCCGGGAACGAACTCGCCGGCTGGGTGGAAGAGACGCCCTTTGCGTGCTTCTTTGCCGAGCTGACAACCAAGGCGTGTCCGAGCAATCCGGCTCGAACGGCGTCCGAGAGACTCAGTCCTGCCCTCGGCGGAGCCATGGGCGGAAGGATCAGCTTCGACTTTTCGGCCACTTCGGTGACCATGAAGTCCTACTTCGCCAGCGGGATTCGGGCCCAGATTCCTGAGTTACAAGGGCGGGTGATGGTCTTCGCCGTCGACGGGCTGGATTGGGACTTTGTCGATCCGCTGATCGCTTCCGGTCGAATGCCCAATCTCGGTCGATTGGTGAGCGCGGGTACTTCCGGGCGGATGAAGACTTTGGTCCCCATTCTGTCGCCGTTGATTTGGACCAGTGTAGCCACAGGAGTAGGCCCCGATCGGCACGGTGTACTCGACTTTGTCGAGAAAGATAGCAGCGGACAACTGGTACCGGTGACGGCTCGGAGTCGCAAGTCCCCTGCGATCTGGGAGATGGCGTCGGTCTTGGGCCGCAGTGTTGGGGTGGTTGCTTGGTGGGCCTCCTGGCCAGCGTCTGAAGTGCGTGGCACGCTGGTTTCCGACCGCCTTTACTACACCCTAACCCAAGGCCTCGATAAGAATGTCTTTCGGAGCGATCCCGCCAACCTGGTCTATCCCGAAGCTCGAACGGCCGAGTTCACGCAGCTTCGTGACCGGGCCGTGAAAGAGACCGATTGGCGCGCTGTGAGTCCGTTCATCGAAGTGTCGGCCGCTGACTTCGAATCATCGGTGGCTGCGGACCTTGGTATGGAGGACCCGGTGGACGGGTTTCGCCGCATTCTCGCTTCGACCCGCACCTATATGGGAGCGGGACTCGTTGTCGCAGAAGAAAAACCGGTGCTGACTATGGTCTATCTTGAGGGTACCGACACCATCGGTCACCTTCTGGCGCGCTATCAAGCCCCACCGGTCGATACCGATGTCACCGTCGAGGAGGCGGCGCGGTACGCCGAAGCGATTCCAAGGTACTACCAGGTGGCGGATCGCTGGATCGGGCGCTATCTGGAAGCGTGTCCGCTTGAAGGATGCACTTGGATCCTGGTTTCGGATCATGGTTTCAAGTGGGGAAGCGAACGGCCGCGCAACCTGGGCGGTTTCTCGGGAAGGACGGCGCCCTTGTGGCACGCCGAAGACGCTGTGTTCCTGGTCGCCGGTACCGGCACTCGGCGGCTCGGTCGCGTTCCCGAGGAAGCGTCGGTTTATGATGTTGCACCGACCATTGCTGCGGCGCTGCAAATTCCGGCGGACGCCTCTTGGCAAGGAGAGCCTCTCCCGGGAAGCCCGGCGCCAGTGGATCTGCCCTCAGTCGACTATTCGGGCTTGGTCGAACTTCCGTCGGCACTGGCCGAGGGACCTCCGGTTTCGGAGTCGGCGGACCCTGAGTACATCGCCAAGCTGCAGGCGCTCGGCTATCTCGCCGGAGGTGGAGGGGGCTCGGCTCCAGCATCTCCATCGGCGACGACCCCGGCAATGACCGAGACCTCAGCGCAACCGAAGACGCGAGGTGAACTCAATAACCTGGCGGTGCTCAAGATCAACGAGAAGCAGTACGCCGAGGCGGAGCAGTTGTTGCGACAAGCGATTGAACTAAGCCCGGAGTATTCTTCCCCGCACTACAACCTGCGGCGCATGTATATGGAAATGGGATGGCATGAGGATGCTGACCGAGAACTGTGGATCGCCGTTGACAAAGGGCTCCGGGCGCCGGAGCGGACTCTCGACCAAGCTGCAGCCGACTATGACAATTTGGACCTGCCGTCGCGCTCCGACGCGCTCCTTGCGGAAGCGATCCGCCGTTTTCCGCAGCATGAGCCCTTTTACGTACACCGTATGGTGGTGCAAATTCGCCTGGAACAATGTCCGCAGGCAGTGCTGACCGGCCAATCGGCGGCTCCGCAGTTTCCAGACAGTGCTCCGGTGCATGCCTTTTATGGGCTTGCAGCGGCTTGCGCCGGGGACGCGATGACGGCCGAACGTGAGCTGCGCCGGTCGCTGCAAATCAACCCAAATCAGCCGCGGCTCCAGCAAGTGCTGCTAGCGGGGCTCGAATAGAGCTTCACGAGACATCTAGGCCCCGTGACATCTAGGGCCAGGGTCTGGCGGCTTGCAAGCTGTCCTGGTATCTGGCGAGGTTGGCCTCAGCGAAAACGCGAACATGCTCGGGCACCTGCGCGCTCGAAAATGCGGTTGTGATCTGGCTCTGCAGACGTACCGCCTGTTCGAAAGCGCCGTTGGCGGCTAGGGCCATGGCGAGAAGCTCCGCTTCTTCGGTGGCATTACTACGGGTAAACAGTTCGCGTGCCACTTGCAGTGCCTCAGCGCGAAGTGCAGCGTCGACGTTCGGGGCGGTCGAGGCCAGGCGTATGAACGCATTGATAGTTGCGGGGTCGTCCGGGTTGAGGTCACGTGCGATGGCAACTGATGCCAGGGCAGATTTCAAGTCACCAACCGCGACGAGGGCGAGGGAGCGCAGGTAGTGAGGACGGGCTGAGTCGGGGGTCTCGTCGGCTATTTTTTGATATTGCTCGGCGGCATCGGTGAAGCGCTCAAGGCGCAAAAGGTGATCGGCATAGGTGGTGCGGAATGGAACGCTCTTGGGATTGGCTGCAACGGCCTCTCGGTAGTGATGCAAAGCCGCGTCGCTTTCACCAGAGGCGATGAGCAACTCAGCAAGATTGAAATGCGCGAAACCGTAGTCTGGATCCAGCGCCAGCGCATCTTCGAAGTATCTCCGCGCAGATTCGGGGTCGCCGGTTTCAAGTGCGAGCGCTCCGAGATTGACCATCGCGCGCTTATTTTGTGGATTGAGATCGAGAGCTTTTTCGTAAGCGCGGCGGGCCAATCCCGTCTGACCTGACTTGAGGGCCTGCGCCCCCATGGAAACGTAGGTCTCCGAACTCGCTGAGCGCTCTCCAACCTGCTGCAAGATGGGATCTTGCACTCGAATGGCTCCCGGGCCGGCCAGTTCCGCTTGTTGCCTAGCTTTCTCCAGGTCTCCCAAACCCCGGTAGGCTTGGGCCAGAGAAAAACGAATGGTTGCCGCCTGCGGCTGCAGTTCGAGAGCGTGAAGGAACCGATCGCACGCCGATGTGTAATCTCCTTCGAGCAAGCTCGATCGCCCTAAGGCTGCCGCCACCGCCGCTTCCATTCCCTGAGTCGTCGAGAGTTCGCCAAGAAGCGAGCGGGCCGACTCTAGGTCTCCATTTGCCAAGTGGACTTCGGCGATCCGGAACAAGGTAAAAGGATTTGGCGAGAGTTCGTTGGATGCGGTCAGCAACTCGAGAGCTCGTTCCAGAGTGCCCTGGTTCTTGAGCATGTAGCCGAGGAGGTATTTCCAGCGCGCGGACTCGGCATCAATGGCCACTGCCTGCTCGTAACTCGCCAAGGCCGAATCGACCGCACCGTTTGCTTGAAACACTTCGCCGGCGTAGCCGAGGACCCCGCCGCGCTCTTCCGCGGACAAGGTGGCCAGTGGCTCAAGCGCCGCAACCGCGCTGGTATGCGCCTCCTGCAGCAGTTCCGCGACTCCCGCTTCAAGCCCCTCCAACTGTGGCGGTGGAATGACCACTTCCGCCCGATCGACAGCTTGCGGTCGGAGTTGATCGGCGCCAAGAACGATCGAGACCGTGGCGACGAGGTAGGGAAGCCATTGCTTCCCATTCCGGAACCTCATGGCGTTGCTTTGCGCAACGTGTGGTACCGCCCAGGGGCCAAGTCAGCAAACGGTTGTGACCGACCGTCGGCCCAGTGGATGACCCCGCTTAGGGCACCATTCGTCGTTCCCAGGCCGAAGACAACACGCGAGTCATTGGAAGAAGCGTAGCTTCCGTCCGTGCGTGTGCGGCGCCATCGACGATCGCCTGACGGCATGAGCAGCTCGACTCTCGCACCTATCCAGTCGTGAGAGTTGGTGGATGGGAGGAGCTCAAAGCCGATCCAGGTGCTTTGGTCACCTACTTGGTTTTGCAACAGCCGGGCGGGACCGGCGTTGTTGGCGATGAGAATGTCGATATCGCCATCGTTGTCAACATCGCCAAATGCGGCCCCGCGGCTCACCTCAGATCGATCGCTGGGAGATGCGGCGAAAGGTTCGATCGCCTCGAACCGGCGTCCGGCGTTGCGAAAGAGCTGGTTCACCTGATGAATCGGCAGGGGGTCTCCACTTCGAGCCAGTTCCTCGATGACCTTGACCTCGCCGTTGGCTAGGAATACATCCAACAAACCGTCATTGTCGTAGTCCAGCCATCCGGTTCCGAAGGAGGTGAATGGCAGACTACCCGGTCCCAGTCCACGCAGGAGCGTCTTGTCGGTGAAGATCCCGCTTCCTTCGTTGACGTAGAGTGTGTTGGTTTCGCGGCTCAAATGGCTGATGAAGATGTCGTCGTCGCCGTCGTTGTCGAAATCCGCCACGTCGACCCCCATGCTGGCCTCGGCCATGCCACTGAGATTGACTGCGACGCCGGAGAGCACGGCCTGTTCCGAGAACGTCCCATCGCCACCGTTGATCCAGAGAAAGTTGGCCATGCCGTCGTTGGCAACATAGATGTCCGGGCGCTGATCGCCGTTGGCGTCGAAGATCACTGCGCCGAGCCCGGCGCCAGCACCGCGGGCGATCCCGCTGGTTGTTCCGACATCGCGAAAGGTCCCATCACCTTCGTTGCGGAAGAGGCGATCCGGCCACGGGTTGTAGGAACTCGGACCGCAGTAGTCGCGGGCGCTCGAACTGCGAAAACACGGTTTGTGCTCGCTGAGTGCGAAATCGACGTAGTTGACGACAAAAAGATCGAGGTCGCCATCTGCGTCGTAATCGAAAAAGGAAGAGCTCACACTCCAACGACTTTCACTCACGCCTGCCGCCTCGGTTCGGTCGCTGAATGTCCCGTCGCCGTTGTTGCGCCAGAGCTGGTTGTCATCGAGATTGGTTAGATAGAGGTCCTTCCAGCCGTCGCCATCGTAATCGCCTACGGCGACTCCCATGCCATAGCCGTCCGCTCGCATCTTGCTGGCTTCAGTGACGTCGACGAAGCGCAGTTCCTGGGAAGGCACCAGTTCGTTGCGGTAAAGGCGGCCGCCGCGAGTGAACTTGGCTGCCACTTTCAGAGGTGAGTCTTCTAGCTTATTGTCTTCGCCAAGCAGATAACCCTGCGGGATGAAGACATCGAGATCGCCGTCGTTGTCATAGTCGAAAAGGGCTGCTCCGGGGCCGACGATCTCTGCGTAATAAAACTCACCGGTCATGCCGTTGAAGTGTTGGAAGTCGATGCCCACCTGCGCGGCGACATCGCGAAACGGTGGGTCTGCCTCGGACGCAGGCGCTCCAACCGATATCAAAACGACCGCCGATGCAAGTGCGCGCATAAAAGACATCGGAGACATTGTGATGTGGCTAGCGTAGTGGATAGATGACCTTGGAGATCTTCGATGCGATGACATCGCGAACCGCCACGGCGATGCGCTGCGGGCCTGGCTTGATCTGCAGCTTGGTGTCGTAGCGGTAGATCTGTTCCTTGGCGAGGTCCAGGTCGTGCGGAGGCACGTCAACGGTGAAGCTGTCCCGCATGGTGGCGGAAATCTCGCCATCTTCGGACAAAGCAGAGAAGTAGACCTCGATCTGCGAGCGATGAAACTCACCCTGAGGGACCAGACTGAGGTTGCCGATCGGGATGCGGATGGTCAGAGGAAGCAATTGATAGTCGTCCGAAAAAGGCTCTACGGGTGCGGCCTCGATGCGCACCTGCAGAGGATTCGATTGCAGGCCGAAACGCATGCCCGCTTCGAGCGACTCGCCGATCAAGGTCGGCGCATCCTTGGCGCGGTATCCCTCACGGTAACGAAGTTGAACGCCGGGGCGCTTCACCTTGACTTCAATGCGGTGATAGCGCCCGTCGGGCTGCAGTGGTGGCGCATAGCCCAACGAGTAGTAGGTCTGCAGAGTCGCACTCACTTTGCGCAAAGCTGGCGCGGCGTTGTTGGTATTGAGGATGGGAACTCCGCCGGTTCGCAAGGCCACCCGGCGAATCGAGTTCTGGAAGTTGTCTCGGTGCAGGGAATCGACTGAGCTGCGTAGATCATTGGCGAACGTACCGCCGCGATTTTCGGCTGAGAATCCACTCGGCATCTGCAGACCGGTTGCATCAATGGTGTAGAAGGAGACACGATTCGAGTTGGATATCTGCTCGAGTTGGCGCAGACGTCGTGTCATATCGAACTCTGAGACGTAGGCGAGCGTCGGAGCGTCGTTGAACTTGTTTCGCAACGCGTAGTAGAGGTCTTTGCCGGGGGCCATCGGCAGTCCGTCCGAAACATAGGCGACTGCTTTTCGCCCGGGAAGTCCGGCCAAGGAACGGACCATTTCGCTCAGCGCCTCCAGAGTGAAGCGCAGATCGTTCTCCACCGACTGAGCGTACTGGCGGATGCGGCCCGGCAAGATCCCGATCTGTTCTGCGTCTTCAATCTCGCGAAGCAGGTCGGCCCTCTCACGTGCATAGGTCGTGGGCCGGCCGGATGCCTTAATGAGGTCGTCAACCGCGCGCAGGAGAGTCCCCGCGTTGTCGGTGAACGACTGGTGTACGTTCAAGACTTGATCGTAGGTGACCAACATCCCCTGATTGCCATCGCCGACGTTGGTGGCAATAAACTCGTTGAGCTGCGACAGCACGCGAGTCCGGTTGATTGGACTCATGTTGTGGTTGTCCAGATAGACGACTAGCCACAAGCGCTGCGACTCGGGAACGGAAGGCCGGGTAGCGGCAAGAGTGCGGGGGTCTACGCTCGGATTCGGGGTCGCATCTGGCTCGGTTGGCACCCCGGTCGATTCGGGAGTATCGACATATTGATTCGCCGGGACGCCTTCGACTACCTTGTAAAAATTGGTTAACTCGACATTCTGGCCATCTTCCGAGATCTCGAAATCATCGGCACTGAGGTCTGGAACGGGGCTGCCGTCCTTGGTGGTTGCGTAAACGTCAACGTTGACGACACGCACATCGGTTGATTCGATGAACGTTGTTTCTTGCGACCCGGGTTCGGTCGGGGCGGGCTGCGCAGCTAGCGCCGCGGTGAACAAAACAGGGGCAAAAGCGAAGACTGGTTGATGGCGGAACATGAGCGCAGCTTTGGTATCCAATGAAAAGTGCTGTCGCGGGGAACGACTAGCAAAGAAGGCGCCAAAAGGCGCCGAAACCGTCAACGGCAAATTATAACGGCGGCCGAGAGCGGCCCGACCGCCGTTTTCCCCAGATGCTTGAGTGCCGGCGAGCGTTGATTACTCGGAATCACCGCCGCTTGCGCCGATGGGAACGCACGCCTCGGTGGTGATCCAGCGTAGGCACATGTTGGCGCCGCTGTCGGTTGCGTCGAACGCAATGGTGAACTGATCGACTTCTTCGTCGAGGCTGCCGGCTTCGGTGGTGACGTTGAGCACGTCAGTAGGTTCGAGTTCCACGGGTGTGAACTGACCGGCTGCAGCGTCAAAAAAACCGCCACCGGTCAAGCCGAGCTTGGAGTTGAAGTGAAACGTCCAAGTTTCCTCACCCGGTGTGGTGAAGAGCGAATAGGTGCCGGCGGCAAGCTCCTCGCCGGCAACTGTCACGTCTCCAGTCACAGTGATTTCGGTCGCCTCATTGGCGCCGGTACGCCAGCGTTGCGCGAACGGCACCAGAGCCTCGGACTCAGCGGTGCCAAAAATGTTGTCGCGGTTGCGCTTGTAGGGGCGGCTGTAAACGACGCGAACGTAGGTGCCATCGTCGAGAGTCACGCGCGCCATGCCCATTGGGCTGGGTCGGCGAGATGGATGTAGATCCTGGGCGATCAACGGCATGCTGAGAGCGATAGCTGTCAGAACAACAATTGCGGTGCGAAGTCGGTTCAAAGTCATCGTGACTACCTCCATGGCTTGTGTCTTCGGGTTGTCCGCTTTTGTAAAGGGCGAGCCCGCCTCAAGGCTCGACTCACAGAGTGCGCTGAAGTCTAGCTCGGCTCGTGGGGTGGTGCCAGCGCCACATCAATCATGCACGCCAGGATCTGAACCCGCGCCGGACCAACTGCGTATCTAGTCACAGTGAGTCCGTTCGCCATGGCTCTCGACTGGCGGGGGTTGAGGCTCAAACAATCAATCTTTGGGCATGGCAGTCGATTCTGCAGAGCGGCGGGGTAGACACGGTCGTGTGACGCGCGTGTGGCGAGCTTTGCCTGGGGAGGCGTTTCCAAAGACAGGAGGTTCCATCATGCAACTGAACAGCAATTTGCACCGTTACGGCGCTCTCTTGCCCCTGCTGCTGGTTTTCGCGGCCGCGTGCGGCCAGTCTGCGACCGAGACTGCCGAGTCCGAAGCGGTCGCCTCGGTCGAAGAGATCCCCATCAGTGCTTCGGATGAAGCAATGGAACTGATCGAAGAGGGGCTCTACCTTTCCGACGTTGGCCGTGGTGTCGCCGCCCACGACAAGTTCATGGCCGCTATCGAAACCGACCCTTCGAGCGTCGCGGCGCACCTGAATCGCGCCGTCAATGCGCTCTCGTTCCAGGAATTTCAGCAAGCGCTCGACGCTGCGGACGCGGCCGAGAACGGCAACGACGGCGAACGAAAGAGAGTCGAAGTACTGCGCAGCTTCCTCACCAACGACACTCAGCAGGGAGTCAACTCGGCCGAAGAACTGGTCGCCATGTACCCCAACAGTCCGCGTGCGTTGGTGGTCCTGGCCGGAATGCAGAGCGGCAACAACGACAATGAGGCAGCTCGCGCCAACTACGAGAAGGCACTGGACTTGGATCCCAACTTTGCGGCCGCGCTGTTCGGTATCGCCAACAACTATCTCTTTACCGAACCCAAGGACTTCGCCAAGGCGGAAGAGTGGGCGCAAAAAGCCATCAACGCATATCCCACAGAGGCCAAGGGGCACGAAGTCATGGGGGACATCAAACGCGCTCAAAATGACCTGGACGCGGCGCTCGCTTCCTACAACAAGGTGTCGGAGCTCGATCCGACCCTGGAGCTGGGCCACCACAAACGCGGGCATGTGAATTCCTTCTTGGGTAACATCGATGACGCCCGAACCGCCTACAGCCAGGCCATCGATATAGCACCGGTCGAGACCAAGGCCAACTACGCGGTCTTTCGGGCTTTTACCCGCATACACGAAGGAGACCATGACGCCGCGATCCAAGAACTCGTCGGCATCGCCAACGGCCTTGATGAATACGGAACGCCCAAGGGACAGGCGAAGGGCGTTCGGGTCTTCGCTCTCAATAGCGCCGCCCAGGTCGCTCTGCACTCCGGCAAAATGCGCCGGGCTGAGCGTTTAATCGAGCGCCGCAACAAAATCGCCATGGCGATCGCCGAAGATGTCGGCACCGAAGATGCGGAGCGGCTGCAGAAAGTCGGCTGCCATCAATGGGACGGCCTGCTGGCCGCCTACAGCGGAGATGCTGATGCCGCCGCCGCGGCCGCGGCCGAGATGGAGACGCTCGTTGCCGACGACGACAATCCTCGCAAGATGGAGGGCGCTCACTACGTCCTCGGCATGGCAGCATTGGAATCTGGCGACTACGCCGCCGCCGTTGGGCACCTACGCCAAGCTGACTATCGCAACAACATGTACGTGCGTTACAACCTAGCCCTGGCCGAAGAGGGTGCGGGCAACGGTGAAGAAGCGGCGCGCATGTTCGACGAGATCGGCCGCTTCAACTTCAACTCGGTCGGCTTTGCGCTGGTCGGGCGGGACGCCGCGGCGCGCGCCGCTGCAGTTGAGGAGGCGGCCTAGAGCGCTCGAGCGCCAACGTCATCCCGAGCTGAGTCTAGGGATCTGGGGAGGCAGGCGTACCCTTTCTCTCGGCCGCTCGGCCTCGACCTTGGCGCTACGCTAGAGAGATCGGCGCAGCCGACTTCGGTTAGCGAGCGCTTCGTACCCCAGACGGATACGCACTCTGGAGAGCGCGGGCGGCCCCCAGCAGGGCGGCCTTGCGCTTGACGATCAGCCGCACCGGGATTGGCTCCATGTAGTCGCGGAAACGGCCCTTGGCGAAGAATCCCTGCAGGAACAGTTCGGGGGCGAAAACATCCTTCATCCGCGGAATCACTCCGCCTCCTAGAAAGACCCCGCGGCGGGCGCCGAAGGTGAGTGCTAGATCGCCGGCGATGGCGCCGAGCTGGCGGCAAAAAGTACGAGTGGTTTCGACGCAGGCCGGGCAGGAGTTTTGTCGTGCACCCTGGTCGATCTGTTCGGCCGCGTCTGCGTGGGGGTGGACGCCGTCAAGCTCACAGATTGCGGTGTGCAGGTTGACCAGACCGGGTCCTGAAAGGACTCGCTCCGCCGACACCCTCCCGAATGTCTCTTGCAACTTATGGATGATCTGCCACTCACGTTCGCAAGTTGCGGCCAAGTCCCGGTGTCCGCCTTCCGTCGACAGCACCTGCCAGTCATCGGCACAGGGAATCAGAGCGGAAACTCCGAGGCCAGTGCCGGGCCCGATCAGTGCCAGAGGGCCTTGAGACTGTGTACGCCCGGGATTCAAGACGACGGTGTCGCTCTCATCCAGGATCGGTAGCGACAGGGCCAAAGAACTGAAGTCATTGAGGACTTCCAATCGGTTTAAGTCGAGTTGTCTACGAGCGTCTTCGACAGAAAAACTCCACAGACGATTGGTCATCTTGACTCGATCGCCCAGGACCGGGCAGGCAACGGCGATGGCCGCTTGCGCCAGCGGGTCGGCCGGCACTTCGACGCCGGCGAGATAGTCTTTGGTTGCCTCGACCAGCGACGAGTAACGGGCGCATTCGACGACGCGCTCCTCGACCAGGGACCCGTCTCCCGTGACGATTCCGAAGCGAGCCCGCGTACCACCGACATCGGCTACCAAAATCGATTGACCGTTGTAAGAACCGTCCGCCGTGCGGCGGGACTCGTGAGTCCCCATCTACGCCCCAGCCCTATCCGTTGAAATTGATCCAGATCAAACAAACAATCGCGATGAGGACTACCGAAAGCCATAAGTCTCTGCGTTTCCAGGGTGTCTGAGGCACCTGGCTGCGCCCGGTTCCCGCAAAAGTGGTGTCCGCTAGCGCGGCCTCGGATTGCGCCGGCGCCGTCAGACTGACGACCACGAGCACGATCGAACAGATGGCAAAGAGCAGCACGGCAAAGTGTAGGAAGTTGATATCGGCGTAGGCGTACAACAGGCCGCTGAGATGCGGCTTATAGATCTCCGCTACTAGTCGGCCCATTCCCAGGACAAAACCGGAAAGAAGCGAGGCCAAGGCGCCGCGACTGTTGAGGCGCTTGAAGAACAATCCAAGCAGGAACACCGCGGCGATCGGCGGAGAAATGTAGGCCTGCACGCTTTGCAAGTAGACGTAAAGCTCGCTGGAGATCAACTTCATCATCGGAATCCAGGCCAGTCCGACCAAGACCAGCCCGGCTGTCGCGGTTTGACCGACGCGCACCAGGGAGCGCTCGGATGCATCTGGACGGATCTTTTTATAGATGTCCCAAGTAATGAGCGTGGAGCACGAGTTGAACACCGATGAAAGTGAACTCATCAGTGCCGCGAGAAGCCCTGCGACCACCAGGCCGCGCACCCCGACTGGCAACAGCGCTCCCACCATCGTTGGCAGGGCCTGATCGGCTTGCTCGAGGTTGAGCATTTGCTTTTGCGCGAGCGCATAGGCGATCACTCCTGGTAAGACGAAGATGAAGAGCGGCAAAACCTTGAGAAAGCCACCAAAGATCGTCCCGCGCCGCGCGTGGTCTTCGTTGGTGGCGGACAGCACTCGTTGGACGATGAACTGGTCGGTGCACCAGTACCAAACGCCTAGGATCGGTGCCCCGAAGAGGATTCCTGTCCACGGGAACTGGGTGTCCGACGCCGGCTTCCAGAGATCGAAGAAAGCCGGCCCGGCGGTCGCCCTCAACTCGCCCCAGCCGCCGACTTTGTCGAGGCCGATGATAGTGACCAAGATGGCGCCGCCGACGAGCACGAACATCTGCACCATGTCGGTGTAAAGAACGCCGCGGAGACCGCCGAATACGGTGTAGATACCGGTGGCGACAACCACCACCAGTGCGCCGGTCCAGAAGTCGATGCCCATCAACGACTCGAAGACGATACCCCCGGCGGCGATGGTGACCGAAATCTTGGTCAATACGTAGCCGACAATGGAGATCACCGCGAGGTACCAGCGGGCCCCGGCCGAGTAGCGTCGTTCCAGGAACTCCGGCATCGTAAAGACGCCGCTCTTGATATAGAACGGCACGAACACCCAGCCCAGCAACAGCAGGATCAACGACGCGAGGATTTCGAATTGGCCTACAGCGAGTCCGCTGGCCGCTCCAGTGCCGGCCAGCCCAACGAGATGTTCGGAGCCGATATTGGACGCAAAGAGCGAGGCCCCGATCACGAACCAGCCGATGTTGCGGCCGGCGAGAAAGTAGCCGGCCGAAGTGCTGCGTGTCGCTTCCAGACGCGTCGAGCGGAAGGCAACAGCGAAGACGACGGCGAAGTAGGCAGCGATGACGACCCAGTCGAAAGAGCTCAGATGTCCCATCTACATTCTCCTCGTTTCCGTGCAAGGGCTCATGGTTTAGCTTTGCGCCCCTGAGGGCGGGCAAGGGGCTTGGCCGTCATCCGCCGACACCAGACGAACTTCCGAGATGGCCACCGCCATCGGGCCGGTTGAAGTGAGGACAAACGGACTGTCGACGTGTCCCATGTCCGCTCCAGCTTCGGCGAAACAGCGCAGACGGATTCGCGTCGTGGTCCAAGACTCCAGCGGCATTTCTTCGAACGTTGGCGTCAAATCGACCGTTCCCGCGCAAGAATTTCCACAATCGACGCTGAGCGTGACCGGCCCTTGGGGCGTCTTCTGCACTTGGACATCGAACGCTAGAGCCAAGTTGGCGTTGGTTTCGCGTCGCAAGTCCAGGGCCTGCGCAGAGTAGAGGTAGATCGACGCAGGGCCGCCACCCGACCAGGTGGCGAGCCGCGAGTCTTCTTGAGCGGCTCGATCGATCGCCGTGACGCGGAGATTGTCGGAGCCCTCGGTGGTGGCGGGCAACGAGTCGACGAGGACTCGAGAGTTGACCTCATCTCCGATATAGAAGCGCCAAGGTGGCTTCGGTCCTCCGGCGAAGAACACCCCCGATTCGCCCGAGACCTTGAAGTCGCTGGTTTCGACAAGATCGTCCGCTACATGGTTGTCTTGTGAGTAGTCGAGGCCATAGCCGTAAGGGAATAGCGGAGCGTATTCGGTGTCGTTGAAATTCAAGCTCGTTTGGCTCGGCAGACGGGGCCACGAAAAAGACAGTCGACCGGTGAAGTCGTGCGCGATGTCGCCATCGGCGTCGCGCATGATGACATCGGCAATCGCTGCTCCTTCGGACCCGGGCAGCCAAGCGGCGACAAAAGCCTGCGAGTCGTTCAGCTCGCGGTTGACCCACAACGGCCGGCCGGAGAGAAAGATCGACACCACTGGGATACCGGCTTGGTTGAGTTCCTGCAACATTTGGCGGTCGGAGTCATCGCTTGGCTTGTATTCGAGCGTGTGGATGTCTCCTTGGAACTCGGCGTAGGGGTCTTCGCCGAACACCACCACGGCGATATCCGGGCGAACGGAGAAACTGCCGTCGGCGCTCAACGTCGCGGTGCCTCCCGCGGCCTCGACCGAGCGGCGAATGCCTTCCCAGATCGAGGTCGCGCCGGGGAAGTCGCTATTTTGATTTCCGGTGCCTTGCCACGAGATCGTCCAGCCGCCACTTTGTTTACCGATGTTGTTGGCGCCATCTCCGGCGACGAGGATGTGTTGGGTGGGGGAGAGAGGCAGCAACCCACCGTTGTTCTTGAGCAGGACCAACGACGCGCGGGCCGCTTGTCGCGCGACATCGCGGTGTTCTGGGTTGCCGAGAACCGAAGTGTCGCCGGCCAGCGCGCGGCTCGACGGCCTGCCGTGCTCGAACAGACCGGCGCGGAGCTTGACGCGCAAAATTCTTCGCACCGCGTCTTCCAGCCGCTGCTCCGAGATGGTTCCATCGCCGACTTGTGCGAGGGTGTTTTCGAATAGGGTCTTCCAATCCTCCGGCACCATGAACATGTCGACGCCGGCATTGAAAGAAGCGGCGCAACTGTCGTTGGTGCAGCCTCGCACCTGGCCGTGACCGTTCCAGTCGCCGACGACGAAGCCGTCGAAGCCCATGCGCCCCTTGAGAACGTCGGTCAGGAGATCCTTACGTCCGTGCAGTTTGCGTCCGTGCCAACTGTTGAAGGAAGCCATGACGGTTTGCACGCCACTGGACAGCGCTCCGCTATAGCCCGCGGCGTGAATATCTCGGAGCTCGGCTTCAGTGGAGCGGTTGTCGCCCTGGTCTTTGCCCTCGTACGTGCCGCCGTCACCGACAAAGTGCTTTGCCGTGGCGATCAACTTGGGAGGCTCGAGGAAGTCGTCGTCATCGGGTTTGCCCTGCAGCCCTTCGACCATGGCGCGGGCGTACTCGCGCACGATTTCGGGGTCCTCGGAGTAACTCTCGTAGGTGCGGCCCCAGCGGTCGTCACGCACCACGGCCAGTGTCGGGGCGAAGGTCCAATTGATGCCGGTGGCCGAAACTTCAGCGGCGGTGATCTCACCTATGCGGCGAATGAGGGCCGCGTTGCCGGCAGCTCCCAGCCCGATGTTGTGCGGAAAGACCGTTGCGCCGATGACGTTGGCGTGGCCGTGCACCGCGTCAATGCCCCAGAGAATAGGGATGGCGGCGGCGCCGTCACTGGTATCCATCGAGGCGTCGTAGAGCCGGTCGGCGAGTTGGACCCAGTCACTCAATGTGGAGTATTTGTTGGCGCCTGGAAACGAGCCTCCGCCACTCAACACCGAGCCAAGGTGATACTCCACCACATCCTTAGGCGTAACGTGCTGGATTTCCGCCTGGATCGTCTGTCCGACCTTTTCTTCGAGGGACATTTCAGCTAGCAAGGAGTCGATTCGCGCTTCGAGAACGGGGTTTGCGGGGACAGGGTTGGGGATTGTTGGCCAGTTTTCCGCCACCACCTGATCCGGTTCCGAGGGGGGCTGTGTGGTCGCTGGACCTTGGCAAGCCATCGCCGCAAAAACGAGGATGAGCGTAGCCACAAGAATCTGCGGTCGTTGAGTCGAGGGCATCGTCGGTCCTTCCACGTCGAATCCTAGATTGGTTCTACTCGCAACGACTTTTTACCAATTGCCCCGGCGGCTCAAAAAGTCGTGGCATCGAGTCGGTAACCGGCTCGATGCCACAATCGTTTGTCCCCTAGTTCGGGAAGTCGATATTTGGCCGGCCTAGAACGTCAGCTTGATTCCGATCTGTGCTTGGCGCGGATCGCGAGCACTGGTCGCTTCGCCAAAGGTCGCGTTCGGGGTCGAACTCACAATGGTTGACGCCGAACCGATGGGGGCGTCGAGTTCAATCGAACCGCCGTAATCGACGACGCTGTCGCCAAAGGTGATGAAGTTGGTTTCGTTGGTGACGTTGAAGATCTCGAATCGCAATTGCAGCCCGAGTCGGTCTCCCACCGGAATGTCCTTGTAAAACGAGAGGTCGACCTGAAAGAAGTCGGGCCCTTCGCAGTCGCCGCGCGACGACATCTGGGATGTACTCCCCAACTGATAACCGGCGAGCGTGTACGCATTGGGGTTGATGAGCTGCGTGCCGCTACCGCTGCAGGGTACGCCTGGGACGCGAATCGCTCGCTGGTTGTCGGTGAAGCCGGTTCCGGCGGGGCCTTCGCCGTTGATGACACCTCCGGTGCGCACCGTGATCGGCGTTCCGCTGCTGTACATCACCAGCGTGGCGATGGTCCAGTTGCCGAAAATCTTTTCCGTCAAGCCGCCCTTGTTCTCAAGCGTTGACAGGTTCCAGACCAGGCTCGAATTGAACACATGATCGCGGTGGAGTCGTGCGGGACCGTAGTCCAGAGCTGGATTGTCAAGGTCGGTGATGTTGCCAGGTTGGGCGCCGGCCGACGAGGATCCGACATCGACGTCTGCGTCAAAGTTGGAAAGGGTATAGGAAGCCTGGAACTGAGAACCGCGCCCGAAGCGGCTGACAAACTGAGCCTGCAGCGAGTCGTAGTCGGAGCGACCATCGCTCTGCCAGTAGAGAATTTCGTTGTCGCCGAAAACACCGAAGGGGCGAAACTGTGCCCGGCATCCGGCGGCGCCGTCACCTCCACCGCAACGCGCGTATTCGAGACGATCGGGAATGCCGTTGCCATTGGGGTCGCCGGCTGGAACTTGGTTGATGTCCACCGGCCGCCACTGATGGCGTCCGCGACTCCCGACATAGGAGAGTTCGAGCGTGGAGTCCCTGCCCAGGCGCTGCTCCCAGGTGACATTGAATTGGGTGGTGTAGGCGGTTTCGATATCTGGATCGATGCCGCGCGCCGGAATCGTGACGCCGACCGGGTCGAGCATGATGCCGGTACCGTCCAAGGTGCGAATGCCGGTTTGATTCTGGGTAAATGGAGCGTTGAGCCCGAAGTCGAGCTGGATGTTGACTCGCTCGCGTTGGAAGAACTGACCGAAACCGGCCCGGATGACGTTTTCGCCGTCGCCCTTGATATCCCAGGCTAGGCCCAGCCGCGGTGCGAAATTGTCGGTGTCCCCAGCGACCAGTGAACGATCGGGTCCGGGAGTGCCGCCGAGAAACCCGGCTGCAGCACACGGATTGGTACCCGGAATGTAAGTGATGCCATTGCAAGGGTCGCCTCCGAGAGCGGGGTCGAACAAATCCGGGTTGAAGCTGGTGATGTTGTTGTCGGAAGTGTAGGGATCTTCAAAGCGCGAGTAGCGAACCCCGTAGTCGATACTCAGGTTGTCGCGAGCTTTCCAACTGTCGGCGATGTAGAATTCGATGTCCTTCCAGTTGACTTCCGGTGCCGGCAGGAAATTTCGTTCGGCAAAACCGAAGAACATGTCCTCGAGCAGAAAGTCGGCGACGCCGTTGCCGGTGTTGCCCCCCCAGCCATTGAGGCCGGTGCCGTTGCCAGGGAACTGCCCCCAAAGTTGCACCGACTCGTTGGATGCGGTGCCGCAGCAGACCTCGTTTTTGGAGTTATCGGAGTACAAGACTCCGGCACGCAACTCATGATTTCCGAACACCCGCACGTAGTCGTCCTTGAAGGTGACGAGATCCTGCTCGTTGTTCCAGGGAGCGATGCTCCACAGAGGGGGCAATCCGCCTCCACCCCAGAAAGTGGGATGCGGAGCGCGATTCCCAGCTTTCTCCGAAGCCGGAAAGAAGGTGGGTAGGGCCTGGTTGAGGTTGTTGAGAAGATCGGTGTCGCCGCCCGGTTCGATATTGATCTCATTCCCAGACTTGGAAAACCTGATCGTATTCACGGCGTTGTTGCCGATGACCTGAGTGAGTTCGGCGACCAGCGAGTCGCCGGGCTGGATCCACGATGAGTCAACCGCGGGAAAGGGGTCATCGCCCCACAACCCGTTGCGGTCGGTAGCGTTGGGAGCCAAGTTGTCCCAATCGTCGCTGGTGTAGCGAACCATCGCGTTGGTGCTGTCATTAATCGACCAGTCCAAGCGTGCGTTGATTTGCGACCATTCGATCGGCGTTGCTACCGACTCGACCCAGTTGATGCAGCTTCCGGGAATATCCGTATTCGGAAGGGGAAAGAGATTCATGAACAGGAGCCCGGCCTCGTCCAAGCGATCCCCGGGGATGACATTGCCGGGGAAAGGTAGGCCGGTGAGAGGGTCGATGGGGGTGGCATTGCCGAATGTACAGCCAGGTTTGGGATTGGAGAAGTCGCCTGACCGCTCGGCCGCCGTGGGCACGAACCCGGTCCGCCCGATCCCTCGAGTCTCGTCATTCCACTCTTGGGAGAGAAAGAAATGGAGTTTGTCTTTCTTGATCGCCCCGCCGAGGGTGTACCCGAAGTCGTCAAAATCGAGCTCTTCTTTGGGCTGTCCGGCGCGATCGATGAAGAAGTTCTTTTCGTTGAGGCCCTCGTTGCGCGTGAAGTAGTAGACCGAACCCTGCAGGTCATTGGTTCCGGCTCGCGTGACCAGATTGACTTGGGCGCCGCCAGCGCCGCCGAATTCGGCCCCATAGCTGTTGCGGTGGATCTTGAACTCTTCAATGGCGTCGACCGAGGGCGTCACCAAGATCGTCCGGTTGGAGCCGACATCGTTGTTGTTGGCGCCGTCAACCGTCCACAGATTGCCGGTGGCGTTACCGCCGCTGACCGACATGTCGACTCCGCTCAGCAGTCCTTTGTTCTTGGTGTCGAGCCCGTCAGGGGTGCTGACCCCGGGCATCAACTGAGTCAACTGGACGAAGTTTCGACCGTTGAGGGGTAGCTCTCGAAGCTCCTCTCCGGTCACCAGGCCTGCGACCTCGCCGCCGATCGTTTCGACGATGGTCGAAGCGGCGGTCACAGTCAGTTGGTCGGAGAACGACCCCAACTCCAGTACGAAGTTGACCTCACGCACCCCCGAAACTTCAACAATGATGTTTTCGATGACGGAGGTTTTGAAGCCATCCGACTCGGCTGTCGCGGTGTAAGTGCCGATTGGAATCTCGGCAAACGAATACGCACCGGCGGCATTGGTCTGCCGAGCCCTCGCGAATCCCGTCGCCGGGTTCAATATCGTCACCGTCGCGCTGGCAACGGTGCCATCTGCATCCGTCACCGTGCCTCGAATCGTCTGTGCCATGGTCGGTGACGCCGCGAGCAGCGCCAGCAAAGCAAAGAGAGGGGTTCGATTAAATCGCATGAGTTCTCCGTATTCAAACGTTTTAATAGTGCATCATAACTGCCGCGAAAATGTCAAGTGAAAAAAAAGGCTGACTTGAACCGACGGTATCCGGCGTGCCACACTGGCCCCGTGGCCGCCTCCAAAAAAACCTCCAATGGGAACAAGAGAGTTCGTCTCAAGGACATCGCCGATCGCCTCGGAGTGTCGCCGGCGACCGTTTCTCTGGTACTCAATCGCGCTCCCGCGGGAGAGGCGATATCGCAAGCGACCAAAGATCGGGTGATCGCGACGGCGAAGGAGATGGGCTACCGTCCAGATCTCCTGGCGCGTTCGTTGCGGTACGGCACCAGCCTGTCGATCGGCGTCTTAGTTCCCTACCTTGGCGAGGACTATAGCGCCGGAGTCATGGGCGGGGTGGAGAAGTACTTGGCGCAAAACGGATACTTCTGCCTCACCGCCAGCCACCGCTGGGATCACGATTTGCTGACCGAAAACCTCAACCGACTCAAAGACCGGTCGGTAGATGGGTTGATCCTGGTCGGTACTCCAGTTGATGAATCGCCTGGTTTGCCCGCGGTCGCGGTCGCCGGTCGCCAAGCACTACCGGGAGTGACCAACGTCGTCATCGACCACGACATCGCCGCAGACCTGGCGCTGTCGTATCTCACTGAACACGGTCATGAACACATCGCCTTTTTGAAAGGCCACCCACTCAACGCCGACACCCCGGATCGTTGGCGGGCGATCTCGCGCACAGCCGAGCAAAAGGGCATCAAGGTGAGAGATAAGTGGACCAAGCAACTGAGCGACCTGCCGGACAGCGACCCTTTTTCTCCGGAGGCGCGTTACCGCAAGGGCTACGAGATCGGACGCGAGTTGCTCGCCGAAGGAGGCGGGTTTACCGCCCTCTTTTCGTTCAACGACGTTTCCGCGATCGGCGCGACACGAGCGTTTTTAGATGCGGGTCTCGAAGTGCCGGGAGATATTTCGGTGATCGGCTTTGACGATATTAAGAGCGCCAAGTTCCAAAATCCGAGTTTGACTACGATCCACCAACCACTAGCCGAAATGGGAGAGCTGGCGGCCCGTACCTTGATCGACCGTTTGCGAGGTCGAGAGGAGAAGCGGGACTTCCTCATGGTCGAACCGAGTCTGATTGTGAGGAACTCCAGCGGCCCCGCTAGATCGGTGCTTTCGGCCAGCTAAGAAAATGCGAGCGAGCGATCGAACTCGCCGGAGCGTAGCGCTGTCCCTTCTTGTCGGCACGACCATCGCCGTCTCAGCCGCCGCGCAGTCGTTGGCAGGCCTAGACGAAAAGCTGGCTGCGGGAATGGGAGCGGTCGATCTTGGCGAACCTGAGCTGGCGGAAAGTCTGCTGCGTGACGCGCTCCTGGAGGGATGGCTGTTGTTGGGCGATGTCCATGCGAGAAACGGGCAATTGCAGGCGGCGCGTGGGGCCTACGAAACTGCCTCTACTGTTGCTGTAGCAACGAATCGAGCATTGACGTCGTTGGCGCTGGTCGACCTGCGACTGGACCATCCTGAGAGAGCGATCGGTGTCTTGCGCCGGGTCCTCGCTGAAGCACCGGGCAACGAAGTCGCGCTCCGTTTACTCGCGAGATCATTGGTTGCGGCGGGCAGTTTGCGCGAGGCTGCGCAAACTTTTCGTGAATTGCGAGTCGCAGCTCCCGGCAACCTCGAAGACGTGTACGCACTCGCGACTCTTTACTTACAACTCGAACGGTCCGCCGAAGCCCAGGGCCTGTTGGCCGAGCTGGCTGATGCTCGACCGGCCGCTCCAACCCAGATCTTGATCGGGCGCACCTATCGTGACCACGGGGACTACCAGCGAGCGCGGGCGGCGTTGCAACGCGCCCTGAGCCTGGACGCCACTGTGGCGCGTGCGCGCTTTTATCTGGGGACGGTCGAACTTCTCGACAAGGATGACGGAAATCTGGAGCAGGCGATCGCTGAGTTCAAGGCCGCACTTTCCAATACGGAACAAGCCGAAGTGGTCAACTTCCATCTCGGGCTGGCACTGGTCGAAGCGCGTCGGTTCGACGAAGCCGTGGGGCCGCTGCAGGCCGCCGCCAGCGACGATTCCTTGCGCCGCGATGCACTGAAATTTCTCGGCCAGGCGTTCTTGCGGCAGCGCCAACCAAGCCAAGCACTCAAGGCGCTGGAGGAGTCGCTGCGGATCGAAACGGAAGAAGAGAACTCCGGGCGGGCGCGGTCGCAGAGTGAAGGCGTGCGCCTCCGCCGCCTGTCGGGCCTGCACTATCTCTTGGCACAGGCGCACCGCGGCATCGGCGACGAAACTACCGCCGCCTTCCATCTGCAAGCTTCCGAGCGACTGACCGCCAACCTCGCCGAACGTTCCAAGGAAGAACTCGCCGATTATCTACAAGACGTTGACGGGTCGGATGACCGTACGACGATCGCCATCGAAGTCGAGGCGCCGGCCTCAGATTCGCAACGGGCGGATGCGGTCGTTCGCGCTCTCTCTCAGCGTTTGGCGACGGCCTACCTGCATCTTGGTTCCATGAAGCTGCACTCGGCGCAGGCGCAGAGCGCGGTCCATCTGCTTGAAAAGGGAAACGAACTGGCACCCGAAATGGCGGCAGTGCAGAAAGCGTTGGCGATCGCGTACTTCAACGTCCGACAGTTTCGTCGCGCGGCGGAAGAGCTCACGCTGGCGCGGGATACGGACCCCGACAACCCAAACCTGGAACAGATGCTGGCGATGGCCTTGCTCAACTCGAACCAGCCGGCGCGGGCGGCAGCCGTTTTCGAGCAGTTCGTCGACGCCGATAGCGCGATGCCGTTGCAATATGCGCACGGTTTGGCCTTGGTGCGTAGCGGTCAAGGAGTTCGGGCCGAAGCGATCTTCGATCGGCTCCTGGCCGGCAATCGTGAGTCGGCAGAACTCCATGTCGCACTCGCCCAAGCTTACGCATCCCAGGACAACTACGAAGCCGCCGAAGTAGCACTGCGGCGAGCTTTGGATCTGGACCCTGGGGCGAAGAACGCCCACACCACGCGAGGAGAAATGAATCTTCGTCGCGGTCGTCTGGACGAAGCCGAAGCCGACTTGCGCCAAGAACTGTCGCGCTATCCCGATGAGACGCAACCGATGCAGCTTCTCGCTACGGTGCTGGAACTGGCGGCGAAGCCGAGCCAGGCCCTCGAGGTGTTGGAGCGGCTCGTCGAACGCGATCCCCGAATGGCTGCGGCCCGTTACTTGATGGGCAAGATCCTCCTGTCTGAAGGAAGAAATCAGGAGGCGATCGCCCATTTGCGCGCCGCCGCGAACCTGGATCCCGAAGATTCCAGCACCCGTTATCAACTGGGCCGCGCCCTCGCCGAGCTGGGGGACGCGGAAGGCGCAGAGCGTGAGTTTGCCGCCTTTCGTGCGTTGAAAGAGGGCGAAGAGTCATGAGGCTGGGGCCGTTGCATCGATGGGGCGTATTCGTGGCCGCACTGGCTGCGGCCTTGATGACTGCGCCGGTACTTGCCCAGGGCGAGTTGGATGACGCCCTGGTGGAGCTCGGACCGCTGATGGAATCCGGCCGCTGGGAGGAAGCGGAAGCCCAACTCCGGGAGTTGGCGCGCCACGGAGGCGACCCGCGATCTGGCGATTTGTTGGGGGTGGTGCTCAACCGCCAAGGGCGCCACGAGGAGGCGGAGGCGCAGTTTCGAGCGGTCCTTGCGGAATACCCCGGCTACCGACCCGCTCGGGAACACCTCGCTCGCGTCTATCTGTCCTCGAATCGCAGCCGGGAAGCCATCGAGGAACTGCGCCGCCTAGCAGAGTCGGGCGGCCTGCCGCGAGACCTTGGCTTTGCGGCGGCTGAGATCGAACGCAAGGCAGAAAATTGGGCCGCCGCGTTGCAGATTCTTCAGTCACTTGTCGAAGAGTTCGATTCGGTGCGAGCGTTGGTCGAAACAGCCCGCATTCATTCTCAGACTGGCAACACCGCGGCATCTCTGACAACGCTCGAGCGAGCTCTCCGACAAGCGCCTAACTCCGAAGATATTTTGAGTACCTATGCGCGCCTGTCGTATGCGAGCGGCGCCCCCGTGCCGGCGATTTGGACCTTCGAGCATTTGGTCCGCATGCAGCCGACGGTGGTGGACTATCCATACCTACTAGGAATCGCCCGCATGCAGGTTAACGACATAACCGGCGCGGTAGAGGCTCTGGAGCGTGCACTGGCGCTGCAGCCGAATCGCCCGCTGAGCCTGGTGGCGCTGGGGATCGCCTTCAACGAGCAAAAGCGATTCGCCGACGCCAAGCAAGTCCTCACCGCCGAAGCGGTGACTGCGATGGGCGGCGCCGAAGTCGAAGCGGCTCTGGCAGAGACCGAAGAGGGGCTGGGCAACCTCGACCAGGCGGAACTTCACGCCCGCGCCGCGCTCGGCCAGGTTCCGAATCTGCCCCGCGCCAATTTGGTGCTGGGTAAAGTGCTTATGGCGCGGGGTAACTTGCCGGCCGCCCAGGCGGCGCTCGCGGCGGCGGTAGATGCAGCTCCGGGTTCCGCCAAGGCGCACTACCAACTGAGCCAGGCGTACGCGCGCTCGGGCGACGCGCAGCGTGCCGAGCACCACATACGGCTCTACCGCCAAGCGCTGCGCACGGCTCAGGAACGTTTGGAGCAACTGCTGGCCAAGCGCGGTTTTACCGCCGGAGGAATGGGCTCTTGAAACAGCGAAATCGACTCAATCTTTTCGTCTCCATAAGTCTGACTTGGATCGCTCCGGCGGAGTTTGAAGGTCAGAGTGCCGCGACATTTCGCGACATCGCCAATTCCGCTGGCGTTGACTTCGCCCATTTCTCCGCGCCCGAAAAGAAGTACATCTTGGAATCCATGAGCGGAGGCGTGGCGCTGTTGGATTTCAATCAAGATGACTTGCTCGATATCTACCTAGTCAACTCGCTCACCGTGGAGAGGGCTGGCGATCCGACCGCGGCGAGCAGCGCCCTGTACAAGAACTTGGGCGATGGCAAGTTTGAGAACGTTGCCGGGGCCGCGGGGGTCGAACATCCGGGATGGGGAATGGGAGTTTGTGTTGCCGACTTCAACGGAGATGGGCATGCCGATCTCTATGTCACCACGGTGGGCGACAACCGCCTCTACCGCAACAACGGCGACGAGACCTTCAGCGACGTGGCGAAGCCGGCGGGAGTCACTGGAGGCGGGTGGTCTGCCGGGTGCGGATTCGCCGACTATGACCGAGACGGGGACCTGGACCTGTTCGTGAGCCGTTACCTCGAGGTCGACTTGGATGCGCTCCCGGAATTCGGTCAAGGCCAGTTTTGTAAGTACCGCGGAATCGAAGTTCAGTGCGGTCCACGAGGCATGCAAGGAACGTCCGACTTACTCTTTCGCAACCGCGGCGACGGCACCTTTGAAGAGGTCTCGGAAGCCGCCGGGGTTGCCGACGCCAACGAGTACTACGGGCTGGGAGTAGCTTGGTTTGACGCCGATGCCGACGGCTGGCTGGATTTGTTCGTTGCCAACGACTCGGGCCCTAACTATCTCTACCGCAACGCCGGCGACGGCACCTTCAAGGAGTCCGGCTTTCTCACCGGAGTGGCCGTCAGCGAAGATGGTGGCGACCAAGGCAGCATGGGAGTGGCGTTGGGCGATTACCGCAACGACGGCCGCCAGAGTCTTTTCGTGACCAACTTTTCTGAAGAGTACAACGCCTTCTACCGCAATGAAGAGCAGTATTTCAGCGACGTCGCATTCCCCTCGCGAACGGCCGCCAGCAGCCTGCCGTATGTCGGATGGGGCACGACCTTCTTTGATTACGACAATGATGGTTGGCAGGATCTTCTCGTCGTCAACGGCCACGTCTACCCACAGCTCGAAAACGCAAAACTGGGGGCGTCGGCCCCCTACCGTCAACGCAAGTTGCTCTACCGCAACGGTGGTGACGGCACCTTCGCCGAAATCGGTGAGCAAAGCGGAGAGGTCTTTACTGCCAAGCGCGTCGGTCGGGGGCTCGCGGTCGGCGATCTCGACAACGACGGCAAGTTGGACTTCGTGGTCAACGATTTGGACGGTAAGGCACAAGTGGTGCGCAACGAAACGGCGAACGCCGGCAACTGGTTGATGGTCAAACTGGTGGGCAAGGGGAAGCTCACCGACGCCATCGGCGCCTCGGTGGCTATCCAAGTAGGCGAATCGTTGCAGACGCGCTTCGTGCGCAGCGGTACCAGCTACCTCTCCCAGGACGACATGCGGCTGCACTTCGGGCTGGGAGCGGCGGAGAGAGTCAGCCTGCTACGCGTCACCTGGCCAGACGGCTCGACGACCGAACGCAAGAACGTAGAGGCGAATCAGCTCATCAAGGTTGCCCAGGACGGCTGACGCCCGACCGGAAGACCCCAGTGAGTGAAAAGCCCTAATAGGTGGGAAAATCCCTAATAGGTGGGAAAATCCCTAATAGGTGAAAAACCCTAGTAACTAGTGCAGAAACATCGGCAGACTTTGCACCGACGAGATCTGCGGCCGATACTGCTCGACGTCGTAAAACCGATCCACATCGACGCGCCGGACGCCTTCGCATACTCGGCTGACCGCCACCGGGGCGTAGCGGCCGCCCACCACTGCGGTCATCAGTCCCGTCTTGTTCGCGCGCAGCAGGTCGGCCGCCATGGTTCCGAAGTTGCGGGCGACCAAGAGGTCGAGTGAGTCGGGCGGCCCAGAGCGCATGAGATAGCCGAGTGGCTGGTAGAGCGCCCGCTCTCCAGTCGCCCGTTCGAGCACGGCCGCGATCTTGCCGCCGATTCCGCCGAGTTTCTTGTGGCCGACGGCGTCGGCTCGTCCGCTCTCAAGCGGTCGTTCTCCGGCCGGGTGAGCACCTTCCGAAACCGTGAGGATGGCGTAGTTGGATGGATTGCTTTGCTTGTCCGCCAGCAGCAACTCGACGCATCGATCGACGTCGAACGGAACTTCGGCGATCAGAGCTCGATCGACGTGCGCCAAATATGAGGACAAGAGGCAGGGTTCTCCGGAATGGCGGCCGAACAACTCGACAACCAAAAAACGCTCGTGCGAGCCCGCCGAGGTGCGCAAGTCGTTGATGAAGTGCACCGAGCGGGTCACCGCAGTGGAGAAGCCGACGCTGTAGTCGGTGCCGTAAACGTCGTTGTCCATGGTCTTGGGGATGGCGATGACCGGGATGCCTTCTTGGTGCAGGCGGTTGGCGTAGGAGAGTGTGCCGTCGCCACCCACGGCCACCAGCGCGTCGAGGTCGAGGTGGTCGATCACCGCGAGGACGTGCTCGGTGGCGTCAAAAAGTTCTTCCCCTGAGCCTTCCTCTAGGTCGGGGCGTTCGCTCTCGGTGGGCCGCGCCTCGAGGCCGTCCGGCATCTGGTTGCTTTGCAGCAACTCGGGATTGAGCCGCGAGCTGTGGAGGACCGTTCCGCCGGTGCGATCGATGCGGCGGGTGGTTGTTGGGTTGAGTTCCATGAGCCAGGGGCTATTGGCGACCTCGTCGGAAGGAGAGATGTTGATCAACGACGCCCAGCCACGGCGCAGCCCGACGGCCTCGCAACCGTTATCGGCGAGACGGACGGTCAAACTCTGAATGACCGCGTTGAGGCCGGGGACGTCTCCGCCACCGGTGAGGATGCCGACTCGGCGAATCATGACTCCGCGAACGACGCCATCCTTGTGACCAGATCGACCACACGATTCGAATAACCCCATTCGTTGTCATACCAAGACACCACGCGGGCGAAGCCGTCGTTGTTGGCAGCGGTGGAAAGCGCGTCAAAGATCGAGGAATGGGGATTGCCGATGATGTCGGTCGATACCAGGGGATCTTCGGAGTATTCGAGGATCGTCTGCATCGGCCCTTCTGCCGCACTTCGCACCGCTTCGTTGATGTCGGAGCTGGAGACCGACTTGCTCAGTCGGCACACCAAGTCGATGATCGAACCATCGGGCACCGGTACGCGCATCGCCATACCGTCGAGACGTCCCTCGAGATGGGGGATGACCTTGCCGATAGCGCGAGCGGCGCCGGTTGAAGTGGGGATGATGTTGGTTGCCGCGGCCCTGCTCCGGCGAATCGATTTATGCGGCACGTCAGAGAGGTGCTGATCGTTGGTGTAGGCATGTACGGTGGTCAGAAACCCTTCCTCGATGCCAAAAGTGTCGTCCAGGACTTTGACCAGTGGGGCGGCGCAGTTGGTAGTGCAGGAGGCGTTGGAAACGATCTGGTCGTCCGCCGTGAGGGCGTCGTCGTTGACGCCGAGGACCGCCATGAAATCGATTTCGTCTTTGGGCGGAACGGTCAGAACGACCTTGTCCGCACCTGCTTTCAAGTGCTGCTGGAGTTGTTCGCGCTGGCGGAAAATGCCCGTCGACTCGATGACCACATCAACCTCGAGTTCATCCCAGGGCAGATTGCGCGGTTCGGGCTCTGAGGTCATGACGACGCGGGAGTCACCCACACACATCACCTCTTCCACCACGCTCACCGGTTCCTCGAACCGCCCCATGACGGAATCGAAACGCAGCAGATAGGCCAACTGTTCATTGTCAAAGAGGTCATTGACGGCGACGACTTCAAGGTCTGGCCGTTGGCGGATGACGCGGAAGACGCTGCGGCCGATGCGGCCGAAGCCATTGATGGCGACACGGATCGGCATACCTACACTCCTCCCCGCGCGTCGATCGTTTGCAGTCTGCGAATCAGATCCACGACCCGGTGGGTGTAGCCCCAGCCGTTGTCGTACCAAGAAAGCGTCTTGGAAACCCGCTCGCCCAGCGCCATGGTGGCGAGCGAATCAAACGTGCTCGAGTAGCTGCTGCGAATGATGTCACTCGAGACGATCGGCGAGGTTTCGTATTTGACGATGCCTTGCCACTGGGCCTGTGACGCCGTTCGCACCACATCGTTGATGTCGGCCGAGGAAACACTGTCGTTGTGCCAGCAGACGAGATCGACGACCGAGCCATTGGGTACCGGGACGTTGATGGCTTCTGCTGTGATGCGACCGTCTAGCTCGGGAATGAGGTCGGTGATGACGTTTGCCGCGTTGGTGGTCTGCGGGATGATGTTCTCGGCCGCGGCCCTCCCGCGTCGCGGATCCTCACTGGGGACATCGGCGAGGCGCTGGCGATTGGTGTAGGCGTGGACCGAACTCAGAAAGGCACGTTCGATGCCGAATGCTTGGTGCAAGATCTTGGCGATGGGGGCGGCGCAGTGGGCGGTACACGAGCCGTTGGAGACAATGCGGTGTTCGTAGTCGAGTTGGTCGCTGTTGACACCCATCACCACCGTCAAATCCGGGGGATCCTTGGGCGGGGCGCACAGGATCACACGTTTGGCGCCGCACTCCAGGTGTTGTTCGAGTTCTTCGCGCGAGCGTTCTTTGGCCGACGCCTCAACGACGATATCGACTCCAAGGTCGGCCCAATCGATTGCGCCGGGGTTGCCGTGCGAGGTCATTTGGATGCGACGCCCGGCAACAAACAGGTTGCCGTCGCGAATCGAAAGTTCGTCCGGGAATGGTCCGAGAATCGAATCGAAGCGAATCAAGTATTCGATCGTCGAGTGGTCGGCGATTTCGTCGATGGCGACGATTTCGATGCTCCGGTCTTGGTGCAGGAGCCGAAACAGATTGCGGCCGATGCGCCCGATGCCCATCAACCCGACACGTGTGGTACTCATCAGACTCCTATTCTAGCTACGTGTGCGCCGCACCGCAGGATACACTGCCATCCGTACGGATCGAGAGTTTAAACGTTTTAATAGGGATCATTCAAGCGGGTGACTCCGAAGGTCGTTTGCCGACTTGTTCTCTGACCGCGCTTGTGCGGTCTCGAAAAGCGAGGTTGAGCCGCTCGCTGAGAACGAGATGGGCGTCGACTTCAGCCAGGGATCCACGGCTTTCACCCACGTCACCTTGTCACTGGTCACTTCTTCCATCCGTCACTACGCCACTGGGACACTGTCGTCACTCATCACTTCTTTCACCCGTCACCGGTCCCATCCGGGATAGGGTTCCTCTCCCATGAGTCGCCCGACCCAGCGCAACCCTCGAGTCGGCTTCTTCCTGGCCTTCGGCACGGCTCTTCTTTGGGGGTTCCTGGCCTTGGCGTTGACCCTGCTGCTGCGCCGCATGGATGGTTACACGGTGACCTGGTACCGCATGCTGGGCGCAGGTGTATTGCTAGGAGGGTTTCAAGCCTGGCGCGGACAGCTTCCTAACCTGCGCCAACTGACCCGCGGCGACTGGGTATTGGTCCTGATCGGCTTGTTTGGCTTGCTCGCCAACTACGTCCTCTTCATTCTCTCGCTCGAGTACGTCGACCCGGCGACCGCGCAGTTGGTGGTGCAAATTGCGCCGATCGCGTTCTTGCTCGGTGGATTGGTGGTCTTCCGCGAGCGCTTCAGCCACTTGCAGTGGATCGGGTTGGGGTTATTGATCGTCGGGATGCCGATCTTCTTCAACGAGCGGCTGCCGGACCTGCTGACCTTGAGCGGCAAGGAGGGGATCGGCGTCGTCATGGTAGCGATCGGCGCGCTGACTTGGGCGGCTTACGGTCTGGCGCAGAAAGCCCTGCTCAAGAAGCTCTCGTCCGAGAACATTCTGCTGCTCATCTATCTAGGCTCGGCGATCGTCCTGCTACCGACGATCCGCCCTCAAGACGCTTTCCACTTGGACCGTTTTGGCCTCGCCCTGCTGGCATTTGGCATCTTCAACACCTTGGCCGCCTACGGAGCGTTCGCCGAAGCTCTCGATCACTGGGAGGCTTCGCGCGTCAGTGCGGTGATCTCGCTGACGCCTTTGGTTACGGTGATCGCGGTTTACGCCGCGATCCGCTGGTGGCCCGAAGCCAACCTAGGAACACCGCTCAGTCCGTTGTCGTGGGTGGGGGCGCTGGTGGTGGTGGCGGGGTCCGTTCTCGCGGCGCTGGGAAGGTCCGGCGCCGACTCTGCTAGCTAGGCGGTCTTTTGGGCCAGCACCCTATCTTCACGCTAAAACGCTTTGCCACAACGCCACAAAGTGGAAAGTGGTTCCGGCCAAAACAAACAGATGCCAGACGAAATGCGCGTAGCGCAAGCGGCGCGCGGCGTAGAAAGGAATGCCCAAGGTGTAGGCGAGCCCGCCTGCGGCGAGCCAAACCAGGCCCCAAGTCGGCATGTTGATCCACAGCGGCCGAGCCGCGATGACGACCATCCAGCCCATGATCAGGTAGATCACGGTGGACACGATCGGGAAGCGAAATCGGGCGTTGATCTTGAACACGATGCCGATCAGAGCCAGTCCCCAAACCAGCCCCAGCAGAGTCCAGCCCCAGGTTCCGCGCAGCACCAGCAGGGTAAACGGCGTATAGGTTCCGGCGATCAAGAGATAGATGGCGAGATGGTCCAGCAGCCGCAGGATCTCCTTGCCGCGATTGCGCGGCAGGGCGTGGTAGACGGTCGAAGTGAGGTAGACCAGCACCATCGCCGTAGCGAAGACAGCCAGAGCGAAGATCGCCAGAGGCCGTCCCTGACGTACTGCTGCTGTGATGAGGAAGGGCGCCGCCACCAACGCCGCCACCAAGCCGACGCCGTGGCTGACGGCGTTGGCGATTTCTTCGCCGGCGGTCTGCTGGCGGCGCGAGCGATTCAGTTGCGCGGTTACCGCTAGGTCAGTCACCACCGATTCTCAACTCGTTGACGACTTCGACCACACCGTCAGTGTCGCGGGCCAGTTTCTCCGCCTCTTGACGTGCCTCGACGGTGCGCACCCGCCCGCTCAAGGTCACCCGTCCGTCGAGAGTGTCGACATCGATGTTGAACGGATTGAGCTGAGGGTCGGCGGCGATCTTGGATTTGACCTTGGTGGTAATCCAGGCGTCGGTGGCCCGTTCGTCGTCTTCAAAAGCCTCGGACACGACGCGGATTTCATTGACCACACCTTGGACCCCCCCGGTGTTGAGGGCGTGGTGCTCGGCTTCGTCTTTGGCCTTTTGTTTCTCGACCTCGCCGCGCAGAGTCACCACGCCGTCGAAAGTGTCGACGTCGATATTGAATGGGTTGATTTCCGGGTCGCCCGCGAGCTTGGTCTTGATCTTGGCGGTGATGGTGGCGTCGTCGAACTGATCGCTCACCGGCCGCGTGGACGCGCAAGCGGAGGCCAGAACGATCACCGACATGGTTAGAACAGCGTAACGAAAAACTCTGCGCTGGTTCATGGGGTGAACTCCTTCGGCAAGGTTGCGGGCGCTTTTGCCCTAAGTTGAGGCAGAAAAGAGCAAGACCCGTGCCCAAGTTGAAGCGATTGTAGAGGAGCGCACTAGCCGCAGCCACTCGAGGCGCCGCAATTCGAACACTGATAGCAGGCGCCGTTGCGCACCATGATCGAACCGCAATCGGCGCAACTCGGCGCGTCCTGCTGGTTGACGAAGGTTGGATCGACGATCGGCCCTCCGTCAGCGGTGTCCTCGCCGCCGTTCGAAGCCAGCAAGATCGCTGGCGCCGGTTTGGGCGGCTTTCCGTCTTGATCGGGAACGATAATTCCCAGCGCTTGCTGTTCCTCGACCGGTAGAAACTTGGACGCCAGCCAGCGGAACACGTAGTCGGTAATCGACTTGGCCATCGGGATTTCCGGGTTACCGGTAAACCCGGATGGCTCGAAACGGGTGTGCGAGAATTTGCGAATCAAGGTTTCGAGCGGCACTCCGTGCTGCAAGGCGATCGATACCGAAGTTGCCAATCCGTCCATCAGGCCGGAAATGGTCGACCCTTCTTTGGCCATGACCAGGAACATTTCACCCGGCATGCCATCGTCATAAAGGCCTACGGTGATGTACCCCTTATGTCCTGCGACCGAGAACTTGTGGGTGATAGCTCGCCGTTCGTCCGGCAACTGGCGTCGCGCCGGTAAGGGACGTTCGCCGTCGCTCGGCTCGGCGTCATTGCCCACCGAGGTCGAGAGAGGCTGGGTTCGCTTCGAACCGTCGCGATAGATCGCCACCGACTTCAAACCCAGCCGCCAGCTCTCCATGTAGGCCTCGCGGATCTCCTCGACCGTCGCCTCTTCGGGCATATTGATGGTCTTGCTGATGGCCCCGGAAATGAAGGGCTGCGCCGCCGCCATCATCTTGAGGTGGCCGGAGTAGTGGATGCTTCTGGTTCCATTGGTGGCCTTGAAGGCGCAGTCGAAAACCGCCAGGTCCTCGTCGCGCAGATGGGGCGCACCTTCGATGGTGTCGTGCTCCTCGATCCACTCGAGGATTTCGCCGCGTTCATTCTCCTCATAGCCGAGCCGCGCCAGCGCCTGAGGAACGGTTTGGTTGACGATCTTGATCAAGCCGCCGCCGACCAGCTTCTTGTACTTCACCAGGGCGATGTCGGGCTCGATCCCGGTGGTGTCGCAGTCCATCATGAAGGCGATGGTGCCGGTGGGGGCGATGGCCGAAATCTGGCTGTTGCGAAAACCGAACACCTTGCCGATCTCCAGGGCGTCGCTCCAACTCGCCCGCGCTGCCGCCAGGAGATCTTCGGGGGCGCCGGTGACATCGATGGCGTCCACCGCGTCGGCGTGTTTGCCGATGACGCGCAGCATGGCGTCACGGTTGCGCGGGTACTGGGCAAAGGCTCCTCGCGCCGAGGCGATGCGCGCCGATTGGGCGTAGCAAGCACCCGACTGCAGCGCGGTGACCGCGCCGGCGTAAGCCCGCCCCCGATCCGAATCGTAGGGAACGCCGTTGGCCATCAACAGAGCGCCGAGGTTGGCGTAGCCGATGCCGAGCGGCCGGAAGTCGCGCGAGTTTTGAGCGATCGCCGGGGTGGGGTAGCTGGCGTTGTCGACCAGGATCTCCTGGGCAGTGATGACGACCTCGCAGGCGTGGCGAAACGCGTCGCTGTCGAAGCCGCCTTCGGCGTCCCAAAAGCGCAGCAGATTCATCGACGCCAAATTGCAGGCGGAATCGTCGACAAACATGTACTCCGAGCACGGGTTGCTGCCGTTGATGGGCGCCGATTCGGGGCAGGTGTGCCAGTCGTTGATGGTGGTGTCGAACTGCAACCCCGGGTCGCCGCACACCCAGGTGCCGCGCGCGATCTTGTCCATCAGCTCGGAGGCCGAGAGTTCCTCGACCGGCGATCCATCGACCACCGCGTGGGTGGTCCACGGGGCGTCGTTTTCCACCGCCTGCATGAACTCGTCTTCGGCGCGCACCGAGTGGTTGGCGTTCTGGTAGGCGATTGAATCGTAGGCGCCTCCGGGCACATTGAAGCCGCCGTCGTAGCCGGCGTCGATCAGAGCCTGGGCCTTAAGCTCTTCGCTTTCCTTGCAGGTGATGAATTCGTCGATGTCGGGATGGTCGGCGTTCAAGATCACCATCTTGGCGGCGCGCCGGGTCTTGCCGCCGCTCTTGACCACCCCGGCAAAGGCATCGTAGCCGCGCATGAACGACACCGGGCCGGAGGAGGTTCCGCCGCCCGACAGCGGCTCCTTCGAGGAACGTAGCGACGACAAATTGGAGCCGGTTCCGGAGCCGTACTTGAACAGCATCCCTTCGGTCTTGGCTAGGCCGAAGATGGATTCGAGATCGTCGTCGACCGAGTTGATGAAGCAGGCCGAACACTGCGGGTGCTCCTCGACCCCGACGTTGAACCACACCGGCGAGTTGAAACAGGCCATCTGATGCAGCAGCAGGTGCTTGAGTTCGCCGGCAAAGTTATCGGCGTCGTCGGCGCTGGCGAAGTAGCCGTCCTTCTCGCCCCAGCCGCGAATGGTGTCGACCACCCGGCCGATGAGTTGGCGCACGCTCGACTCGCGCTCGGAGGTTCCCAGTTGGCCGCGAAAGTACTTGTTGACCACCACGTTGGTCGCGGTCTGCGACCAAAAGGTGGGGAACTCGACATCGCCTTGTTCGAAGACCGCCTCGCCCGATTCTCCGGCGATCACCGCGTCGCGCCTTTCCCATTCCACCGCGTCGAAGGGATCGACAGCGGCGGTGGAAAACCGCCTGGTGAAACGGAGCCCCTTGCTCCTGCCTTCTTCTTGGCTGACGCCCAGATCGGCCAGATTGGGCAATGGTTCGAGCGATTGGGGAGCGGCCAAATCGGGATTGTTGGCTTGGTTGGGAAGGGCGCTGCTTTCGGTGGTCATAGGTCTCCGCGGGGCCGTCGGTCGGCAAAACTCCTACTGAAATGGGGCTCGGCCGAGCACTTTCAGGGATCTCTGATCCTCTACCAGTGGTGGGACCGCGTCAAGGAGAAATCGCAATATCTTGTGTTTTTCCCCGCGATTCGGAGGCCAAATCGGTCCCCCGACGGAGTAAAATACGACCTAGGGATGGGTTATTGAGGTGGGCTATCGAAGTGGGTGATTCCGAATTGGTGTGCTGCCGTAAAAGTGAGGATGAGATGAAGACACCCACGGACGCGCCAGCAGACTTGGCCGGTTGCCCGGCGGACGTGGCCATTCCGGTCTTGGTCGAGCGCTACGGCGGCAAGCTCTACGGCTTGGGGTTGAAGCTGTGCGGCTCGCCGGAGATGGCCGAGGACCTGGTCCAAGATACCTTTCTCCAGGCCTTCCGCAACTGGCACCAGTTCGAGGGGCGCGCCCAACCCTCGAGTTGGCTCTACGCCATCGCCGCCCACGCCTGTCAGCGCCACAATCGCCTGCGCGCCGGAGAACCCGCCCACATGGCCTCATTCGAAGAACTGATGCCGGCACCCAGCGGTCCGGTGGCCGATCTGCAGGACTTCTCGTCCGGGCCGTTGGCGGACATGCTGCGCGAGGAGGCGGCCGAGATCGTGGACGCCGCCTTGCTGCAAGTGCCGATCGACTTTCGCCTGCCGCTGGTCTTGAAGGAAATCGCCGAGCTGTCGATGCGCGAGATCGCCGACATTCTCGATCTCAAGCCGGCGACGGTCAAGACGCGTGTCTATCGCGCCCGGCTCGCCCTGCGCAACGCCCTAGTGGAGTCTCTGCCTAAGAAAGCAGCCAAGCCGGCGGACCATCCCCAAGAGGTCTGTCTCGACATGCTGCAAGCCAAACTGCAAGCTCTCGACCACGATGCGCCCTATCCGGTGCCGGAAGATGAGCTGTGTGTGCGTTGCCGGGCGGTGTTCGACAGCCTCGATCTCACCGTCGAAGCGTGTCGCTGGATCGGCGGCAAAGCCGACCTGACTCCGGGATTGCGCCAACGCCTCGAACGGCTCGTTGGGCGAGAGCGGCCGGCCGAACCCTCCCTTGCGGGCTAATCACCCTTTTGATCCAGAAATAGAACTGCGAAGAAAGAGAAACTGGCTGGCGCAGTCGCGTTGTGCAGTGCGAGTGGAAGGAGGTCCACCGAAAGAGGAAAGTTCGCCTATCGTCTTCCGGCAGGCGACCACGCCAGCCGCGCAAAGGCAGAGGGGGGCGCATAGAAATGGTGGCTCACCGCGCGCCCAGCAGGAGAATCAACACCTCGTCGAATGGAGACGAAAGACCATCGCCCGTATTGCAGAGCGGTTGATGGGGTGTTGGATTCCTCCGCGCATTGCATCTATTGAGAGACACAAACGAGCCAAAAGGTTCCCGCTCACAGGTCATCCTGAGCGAGCGAAAGCGAGTCGAAGGATCTGGGGGAAGGATTCCTCCTGACAACTCGTCATCCCCGCGGGGGTAGGGCGTGGGGCGGGGATCCGAAGCGAGTCGAAGGATCTGGGGGAGGGATTCCTCCTGACAACTCGTCATCCCCGCGGGGGTAGTGCGTGGGGCGGGGATCCGAAGCGAGTCGAAGGATCTGGGGGAGGGATTCCTCCTGACAACTCGTCATCCCCGCGGGGGTAGTGCGTGGGGCGGGGATCCGAAGCGAGTCGAAGGATCTGGGAGGGGGATTCCCCCGCCACTGCGTCACTCGTCACTGGATCCCTGTAACCGTGTCCCTCAGCCACTGTGTCCGCCAGCCACTGTGCCCTCATCACACCCTCCCTGCTAGCATCTTTGCGTCACAACGGAGAGCCGCGGAGCGGGGAAAATGCCGCGGCTTGAGAAATGGGGGGATAACGTGAGCCGACAGCCAACAGCCAAGACCGACCGTGTTACGGAGTTACCACCAGCGGCGATCGCCGCCGAACTCGCCACCATTCCAGGATGGACCGGCAAAGACCGCAGGACCGCAATCCAGCGCACCTACACCCTGCCATCCTTTCGCGCTGCCCTGGCCTTCGTCCAGTTCGCCGGCGAAGTCGCCGAGTCCCTCGACCACCATCCCAACATCGACATCCGCTACCACAAGGTCACGCTGACGCTGTCGACGCACAGCGTGGGAGGGAAGTTGACTGAGAAGGACTTTGCGTTCGCGAGGGCCTTGGAGGGGAGATAGGCAGTAGGTCAGTGGACAGTAGACAGTGGACAGTAGGCAGTGATCGGTTGTCAGTAGCCGATCCTCCGTGGTCGGGTTACTGCTCCCTGCCAACTGCCAACTGCCAACTGCCAACTGACCACTGTCATCTGCCAACTGCCAACTGCCGACTGACCACTGTCATCTGCCAACTGTCATCTGCCAACTGTCATCTGCCAACTGTCATCTGCCAACTGCCAACTGTCCACCAATCGACCTCTTCAAACCGTTGATCATCTTTCCGATCTCGGACGAGTGATTGCAAAGCCTGTCCACCGCATCGATCGGCGCCATGCCCAGACGGCCGCTCAGAATCAGATGAGTTTCCAGTTCGGCTAGCGAGCCGTGAGCGATCGATAGAAAGCGAGCAAACTCTTTTGGTCCGTCTCTCCCCGAACCCTCCGCGATATTGGCTGGTACCGATACTGCCGACCGCCGGATCTGACTCGTCAGCCCGTATCGTTCCTCGCTCGGGAACCTGGACGACAACTCGTAGACAGACTCTGCCAGCTCCACCGCCTTGGTCCAGACTTTGAGATCTCGATAGTTTCTTACCGCCGCCATGCTCTGAGGACTAAGACGACAGCCCGACCTCAGATCTTGCAGCTACCCTGCCCACTGACAACTGCCCACTGTCAACTACCCCTCCATTCCCAACGCAAACCGAACCGCATCCTCCACCGCCTGCATCTTTTCTATAGAGACAGGCCCAATTCTGCGTCGAAGCCGCGCCTTCGGGATCGTCACGATCGAATCCAGGTTGGCGACGCATCGTTTTGGCAATCGCTCGGCCGGACCGAACTCGACCTCCACCGGGATATCGCGAATGCGGGTCGTAATCGGAGCGACCGTCACCAAGCTGCGCACGGCGTAAGCCTCGTCCCTGGAGAGAAGCAAGACGGGCCGGTGCCCGCTCGAACCGGGAAGATGCGCCCACCACACCTCGCCACGCCTCAACCTCCCGACTCCTCTTCGCCCTCGCTCCACTCTTGCGCCGTCCATGCTTCACCGGCTGTGGCGTCAACGAATTCGACTTCGTACTCACTCTCCGCCTCGGATACATATCCGGCTACGTAACGCTCTACCTGAGCCCGGCGCTCTTGTTCACGAAAGAGCGTTTCGAGGGCACGGCGAAAATACTCACTTCGGCTTTCACCACTTACGTCCCTTTCTCGATCCGCGCGTTCCAGCACTTCGTCGGGGAGGCTGATAGAAATTTTCGCCGCCTTGGACATGGTCCTACTATTGTATGACTACCGTCATACTTGTTCGTTTTCTTTTTAGAAAACCTTCGCGGAAGCGACAGGTATATAGTTGCTCTATCCGAAACTCGGCCGTTAGCGCCGTCTCTAGTGACTTGGCGTTGGCCCTGCGAATGACTGGGAACGCTTCCAAGGATAATCCGACCATCCGCCAACCTTCGCGCTCTTACTACGCGCATTCGCTTCCCGCAGCACCTCAGAGCGAGTGGGAACTCCTTCTGGATCACTTGAAAGAAGTAGGCGAGCGAGCAGCAGGTTTTGCATCGGCGTTCTTTGCAGAGGAATGGGGGCGGATCGCGGGGGAGTTGCATGACCTCGGGAAGTACCAAGAGGCGTTTCAATTGCATATCTCTGGAGAACCCCAACGGGTAGATCATGCGATCGTCGGAGCATGGCTCGCTCATGAGCGTGGTGGCACCACAGTTTGGCCGCTGGTGTGCGCAATCGCAGGTCACCATACGGGCCTTGCCGATCCAACAGCCGGAGCAGTGGACAGCCCGAGGCCGCTTCTCGGTCGACTTAGAGACGCTCAGTCCGCTGCCCAAGAAGTGCTGCTCAATGCCCCGCGGGACCTTGTGGAGACTCCAATGCCGAGCCTCCCAGCCCGTTTTCAACAACCTGCGGATGTGGGGATCGAGGCTCAGCAGCGCTCCCTCGAACTGTGGAGTCGGATGCTCTTCTCGTGCCTAATCGACGCTGACCGCTTGGCCACAGAGGCTTTCTGCAATAGGGCGGATGCTGCGCGGCGCGGCCTACAGCACTCGTCCGTGGCCGAACTGCGACAACAGCTAGATCGACATCTAGATAGCCTTCAGGCAGCAAACCGGCCCAGCGCCGTGAACGAGATGCGCAGACAGGTGCTCTCGGCCTGCCGGAAAGCCGGCGAGCAGGATCCGGGGATTTTCAGTCTCACAGTGCCGACCGGCGGGGGCAAGACGTTGTCGGGCATGGCGTTCGCTCTACGCCATGCGGAACAACATGGCTTGCGGCGGGTTGTTGTTGCCATCCCTTTCACCAGCATCATTGAGCAAAACGCTGCGGTTTATCGGGCCGTGTTCGGTGTCGACAATGTCATCGAACATCATTCCAATCTGGATCCAGAACAAGAGACTGAACAAAACAAGTTCGCGAGTGAAAACTGGGACGCTCCCGTCATCGTCACCACCAATGTCCAGCTTTTTGAGTCCCTTCTCTCGAACCGCACGAGCCGCTGTCGCAAACTCCACAACCTTGCGCGGAGCGTCCTGATTTTGGACGAGGTTCAAACCTTGCCAGCGGGTCTATTGCACGCGATTGTGGAAATTCTAGGTGAGCTGTCGGCCAACTATGGGAGTTCGGTTGTGCTCTCAACGGCGACGCAGCCGGCGCTCGATCAGCAAGTCTTAAGCGTGGGGTTTGACGACGTGCGTGAGATCGCTCCTAACCCAACTACGTTGTTCGCGAGATCTCGTCGGGTCGCCGTTGACTGGACAACCCACACCGATCGTTCGGTGAGCTGGCGGAAGTTGGCCAATTTGCTGGCTGGCGAAGAGCGAGTGTTGGCCATCGTTCATCGCCGCCAGGACGCGCGCGCACTTGCAGAACTACTGCCTGAGGAAGGCCGGTTTCATCTGTCGGCTTCAATGTGTGCCGACCACCGTAAAGAAACACTCAAGCGAATCGAAGCCCGCTTGAAGGAAGTTGGACCGTGTCGAGTCGTTTCGACCCAACTCGTGGAAGCCGGCGTGGATTTGGATTTTCCGGTGGTCTACCGGGCTCTGGGTGGGCTCGACTCGGTCGCTCAAGCGGCGGGTCGCTGCAACCGCGAAGGCGAATTAGAAAAGGGGAAGGTGGTTGTTTTTCGAGCGCCGACATCGCCGCCGCCTGGAACTCCCGTCAAGGCGATGCAAACAACCGAGTCTCTACTCGCTGAGAGGAACGGAGAGCTTGACATCTGTGACCCAACTCTCTTCTCACAGTTCTTCCGTCAGCTATATGCCAAGGAGCCACTGGATATCCACGGGCTTCAAGTTGCCAGATCGAAACTCCGCTTTGCCACCGTTGCTCGGAAGGCCAAGCTCATTGACGATGGCTTCTTGCATCCAGTCGTCGTGCATTGGGGAGCAGCAACCGAACGCGTCGAAGTTCTGCGCCGCATGGAGAAACCGACGAAAGAGCTACTCCGCGGCGTACAGCCTTTTCTCGTGAACGTTTACGAGAAAGAGTTTCAGCGTTTGACGGAATGTGGGGCGTTGGAGGCGATACCGATAGGAGCACCTGTAGTTCAAGTCTTAGCTGTACCTTTCGAGGAGTTGTACCACCATACCTGGGGGTTGTTGTCGGTAGACGATTTCGAGCCGGATGTGGAGGTGTTCATTGCGTAAACAAAAGGCGTTGAGGAACTCAACATCTGCAACTGTCTCACTCCGCGCTCGTGGTCCCCTCGCTTGCTTCACACGGCCAGAACTCAAAGTGGAGAGGGTCTCTTATGAGGTCATGACGCCCTCCGCGGCGCGGGGCCTTCTCGAAGCGGTGCTCTGGAAACCCGGAATGCGGTGGCAAGTGGAGCGAATCCATGTGCTCGCTCCGATCCGTTACGCCTCCTTTCGCCGCAACGAAGTGGCGACCAAGGCACCGCGCCCTAGTGCGGCGTTGGTGAACGAGGGTGGAATACCACCGGTCTACTGGGCGGACGACAACCGTGCGCAGCGCAGCACCACGGCGCTGAGGGAAGTCGACTACCGAATTGATGCACGCATCCAATTGACCGACAAAGCGGGCCCAGAAGACAACTCAGTCAAGTTCGTTGAGATGTTTAGGAGGCGTGTCGAGCGCGGGCAACATTTCCATCAGCCTTACTTTGGATGCAGAGAGTTTGCCGCTGAGGTCTTACCGGTGTTGGAAGACGCTCACCCGATTGAAGAGAGCCGTGACTTGGGAATCATGCTCTGGGATATCGACTACTCGAGCAAGAAACGATCCCCGGTGTTCTTTCGGGCTGCTTTAGAAAACGGCATCCTCCTGGTGCCCGCAACCGCAGAAGCTGCCGATGCCACCCTCGATTCCGCGGGGAATGCGAAATGATTCTGCAAGCGCTCCATCAATTGGCCGTACGAGAGGGGCTCTTGAGGAATCCCGACTACGAGCCCAAGCCAGTAGCGTGGTTGATTCGAGTCAATCGGGAAGGCCGCCTGCTGGGGATCGAAGGTACCCACACTCCTGTAGAGGACGCTCGCACCAAGCAATTGCGAAGCCTGCCGAAGATGTACTCGGTGCCACGCCAACCCGTGCGCACTAGCGGTGATCGTGCGTTCTTTCTGGTGGACAAGGCGGAGTACGTATTGGGGATCGATCCGGTCGGCAACCGTTCCGCGTCGAAGCTCGAAAAACGGGCGCAGTTGTTTCGGAAGGAAGTGGCGGCGTGCGCCGAGGCGACCGGGGATGAGGGGGTCTTGGCGGTGCTGAAGTTCTTGGATGAACTAGGTAGCCAGGGGCCAATCGCCCTAGATGACGAGACGCGGGGCAACGATCTTTTTGCGTTCGTCTACTCGCCGGACGTCGATCTGCTGGTGTCCAATCGGCCGGTGGTGCGTGAGTTTTGGAGTGCCCAACGCGCGTCGTCGGCGGAGGAAACAGGAGCTTTGGTTCGCTGTCTCATCACTGGGGCGCTCACGGATCCCGGCGGGCAGCAGGTGATGCTCAAGCGCTTACCAGGTGCAAGTACAAGCGGCGTACCTCTCGTTTCGTTCAATGCCAGCGCCTTCGAATCTCAGGGTTGGAAGGGCAACGAAAACGCCCCCATCTCCCGCCATGCCGCGGAGTCCTATGGGACGGCTCTCAACCGCTTGTTGCATCCCGCTTGGCCCGCCCCTTCGGATCCTGCATTAACCCTGCCGCGTTGGAACACGCGGCTGGCCGAAGATACAGTGGCGTGCTTCTGGGCGACGACAACTTCAGGGGATGATCTTGCTTCCTCGTTGCACGGCATTTTCAACGCGGATCCGCTCCAGGTTAGCGCCACGTATCAATCGGTCTGGCGTGGCCGCGCAGTGGGTCTTGACGACACGAGTGGTTTTTACGCTTTGGTCCTCACCGGAACACAAGGTAGAGCAATCGTGCGCGATTGGGGGAAGACGACGGTTGTAGAAGCGAATCGGAACCTGGCCGATTACTTCAGCGATCTTGCCATTGTTCGCAACACCCCGAAACCGCAGAAGACGGAGCGACCGCCCGCGTTGCCACTCCGCGCAACGCTTTTGCCCTCGCTCGCAGTACGAGGTGAGACCAAACGACTTCCTAAGGAACTCGCGACGAGATTCTTTCTCGCGGCGCTGATGGGGAATCCATTTCCACAAGGGATTTTGGCGAGAGCGGTTGACCGAACCAAGGCCGAGATGGGGCGACATGGGTGGGTGGACCTTGAACGCAGAGATGCACGAGCAGCGCTCATCAAAGCGACGCTCAATCGAGCGCGCCGGAAGGTGGTTCAGCTCGGAGCAAAAGCGACACGACAGGAGGTGCAGTTCGACATGGATCCAACAAATAGGAATCAAGGTTATGTCTTGGGGAGGCTTCTCGCCGTTATTGAACACATCCAGGAGGAGGCCATCCCGGGCGTCAACGCGTCGGTGGTCGATCGGTATTTTTCTGGTGCTGCCTCGACGCCGCGAGCAGTATTCCCTCACATAGAGAAGAACGCTATCAGCCATCTGAGGAAAATCAGACGATCAGATTCCGATAGGTATCGTTTTCTCGAGAACGAGTTGACGAGACTGCACACTGGGTTCAATCCCGACGAGGGTGGCTACCCCTTGCGGCTCAATCTACAAGATCAGGGGTTGTTTATTCTCGGCTACCACCAAATGCGCCACTGGCTGTGGATGAGCAAAGACGACCGTCGTGCGTGGCGTGAGAAGTACAAGTTGGCTGGCAACGATGCTGCCGACGAGATCACGAATGAGGGAGACAAATCATGAATGCGACTGCGGACTCGATCATTGACAGGCGAAGAGATTTTGTTCTGCTGTTTGATGTCAAGAACGGCAACCCAAATGGGGATCCTGACTTGGGAAACGCTCCTAGGACCGATCTTGAAACCGGCCACGGCTTGGTCACCGACGTGTGCCTCAAGCGAAAGGTTCGCGATTATGTGACCTTGGTGACAACCGACCATCAAAGCGGAGAAGTCGCGCCCGGCTATCGAGTCTACGTGCAGCATCGCGGAATCCTGCAACGCTTCCACGAAGAGGCCTACACGGCCGAAGGCCTCGACCCGAAAGAGAAGAAGAAAGAGAAGAAACTTTCAAACGCCGAGCGCGCTCGCGCTTGGATGTGCCAAACATTCTTTGATGTACGGACGTTTGGTGCAGTGCTCACCCTGGATATCAATTGCGGACAAGTGCGCGGGCCAGTACAGATCACCTTTGCTAGATCGATCGACCCGATCACCTATTCCGAACAATCGATCGTCCGCAAAGCGGTCGCCACCCAACGAGAGGCCGACGAGCAGATTGGCAAGCACAGTCAGGTCACCGGAACGATGGGTGACAAGCAGATCGTCCCCTACGGCCTTTACCGGGCGCACGGGTTCATTTCGTCACATCTTGCCGCTGACACCGGATTCTCCGAGCGGGATCTCGATTTGCTGTGGGAAGCACTCATCAATCTGTTTGAACACGATCGGTCGGCGGCGCGAGGTGAAATGGCGACGCAGAAATTGGTCGTTTTCGAGCACGACAGCCCGTTAGGCAACTATCCGGCGCACAAGTTGTTTGAGAGGGTTCGAGTCTCAAGGAACCAGGGCGGAGCGGATAACGGAAAAGAGCCCCCTCGAGGTATTTCGGACTATGTGGTCGACGTGGATGAGTCGGATCTTCCCAATGGAGTTCGCATCAACGTGATGTTGTAATCGTGTTTTCTGAAGCCGATCTTCTCCCTCTCTCAGGCCTCCAACACCTGATCTTCTGCGAGCGTCAATGCGCTCTGATTCACGTCGAGCAGCAATGGGTCGAGAACAGGATGACGGCCGAGGGACGGGTTCTGCATGAGCGCGCCGACTCAGCACATTCCACCACCAAAGAAGGTGTTCGGATCGTCCGTGGGCTGCCGCTACGGAACCACAGGCTGGGACTCGTTGGCCGTGCCGATGTGGTCGAGTTTCACAAGACCAAGCCGGAACCGCGAGTGTCGAGAGCGGAACCCGAGTCCAGGCCGATTCCGGTCGAATACAAGCGCGGCCGACCCAAGTTCAAGGACTGTGACCGAGTCCAACTTTGCGCGCAAGCCTTATGCCTGGAAGAGATGTTCGGAGTAACAATCGAGCACGGAGCGCTGTTCTATGGAAAGACCAGGCGTCGTGAAAATGTCGCGTTCAACCGGACGCTACGCGAGCTGACCGAGGAAACGGCAGTCAGGTTTCACGACCTCGTTCGCGAAGGGCAAACGCCGGTTGTTTACCGCCAGGCAAAGTGCCGGAACTGCTCGCTACTAGATGTGTGCTTGCCACCAACTCGCTCCCAGTCAGTATCCGATTATTTCGACTCAGTTCTAGAGGGGTCTGCAACACGGCCATCGGAGGCGCGTTGAAACGGCACGGGAACACGCTCTACGTGACCTCCCAGGGCGCATACCTCTCCAAAGAAGGGGAGGCGATTCGAGTTCAGGTTGACGAAAAGCCGAAACTGCGGATCCCGGTACATAACCTGGAGGGGATCGTCTGTTTCGGCAACGTTCTTTGCAGTCCGTTTTTGCTGGGGCATTGTGCAGATAGAGGGGTCGGGGTTTCGTTCTTGACCGAACGAGGTCGATTCCTGGCACGGGTGGAGGGCGCGGTCAGTGGCAACGTGTTGCTGCGACGGGAGCAGTTCCGCAGAGCCGACGATGATGGCCACTGCGCCGAAGTAGCGCGTTTCATTGTCTTGGCCAAGACCGCCAACTGTCGGGCGGTGCTGCGACGCGCCCGCCGAGAGTGTTTGGACGAGGAAGCTGCCGATGAGCTTGAGGAAGTGATTCGTGAACTGGATCGACTCATCCGGGCGACTAGGAGAGCGGACAATGTCGCAACAATTCGAGGTCTTGAGGGGGCTGCGGCCAAGGCGTACTTCTCTTGCTTTGACCGGCTGATCTTGCATCAGAAGAACTCGTTCGTTTTCCAGAGTAGAACGCGACGTCCACCGCGAGACCGAGTGAACGCGATTCTCTCATTCGTTTACACGCTGCTTCTCCACGACATTCGTAGCGCTCTCGAAGGGGTGGGGTTGGATCCGGCGGTGGGCTACCTGCACGCCGACCGGCCCGGCCGCCCTGGACTAGCATTGGATCTTATGGAAGAGCTTCGGCCCGTGCGGGGCGATCGATTGGCGCTGACGCTGATCAATCGCCAACAACTCCAACCCAAGCACTTTGAGCAGAAGGTAGGCGGCGCGGTGTTGCTCAACGAGAAGGGCCGGAAAGTCGTTCTCGTTGCGTATCAGAAGCGCAAAGCAGAAACGATTGCGCATCCGTTCTTGGAAGAGAAGACTACAGTCGGTCTTGTCCCGCATCTTCAGGCGCTTCTGTTCGCTCGATACTTGCGCGGCGATCTCGATGGCTATCCTGCGTTCTTGGTCCGGTAGGTGGCGACGATGATGGTGGTTGTCAGTTACGACGTCTCTACGGTTGATGCGCGCGGTCGTAAACGGCTTCGGCGGGTTGCCAAAGTTTGTACGGACTATGGCCAGAGAGTGCAGAACTCAGTGTTTCAGTGTGTAGTCGACCCTGCTCAATGGACGAATCTACGCGCCCACCTGCTCAAGATCTATGACTCCGAGGAAGACAGCCTCAGGTTCTATTTCTTGGGCGCGAACTGGCGGAGGCGGGTCGAGCACCATGGGATCAAGAAAGACCTTGATCTGGACGAGCCTATGGTCCTTTAGTCGAGTTCTTTGACAACTGAATCGACCCGCGAACCCCTAATGGTCTTGGTGGAGCTTAGGGGTTCGCGGTTGACGTAAGTGGTTGGTGCGTCAAGGTTTCATGATATCTGGTCCGTGGGAGATCAATTTGCTGTTGCAGACTGGAGGCACGTTCGCGAAACATCGGCCTTATCTAACTTGTTTTGAACAGGATGTACTGACCGCGGTCGCCCCCCATGCGGGGGCGTGGATTGAAACAATTGATTGTCCGGTCCCCATCTCAGGAGGCTCAAGTCGCCCCCCATGCGGGGGCGTGGATTGAAACGCCTTTGGTCTGCCATGGACGCCGAGTTCCATGTGTCGCCCCCCATGCGGGGGCGTGGATTGAAACACTGTGACAAGCAAGACGAACCCTATCGAGCCTCGTCGCCCCCCATGCGGGGGCGTGGATTGAAACTCGGGGTTAGTGGTCTTGATTCCACCGAACTTGGTCGCCCCCCATGCGGGGGCGTGGATTGAAACTGGCCCCCAGGGGGTCAAGAAGCATCCGGCCGTGGGTCGCCCCCCATGCGGGGGCGTGGATTGAAACCTAATTCTCCGGGTCCCCTGACATGGCATTCGGCGGTCGCCCCCCATGCGGGGGCGTGGATTGAAACTCTCGGCCGGCTTCAAGGCTGGGTTGGTCTCAGTCAGGTCGCCCCCCATGCGGGGGCGTGGATTGAAACTTGCAACTGAAGCGGGAAGGGCTCGGCGCGCCTGGGTCGCCCCCCATGCGGGGGCGTGGATTGAAACTTTTTGCCAACCAGAGCGAATAGCGCAATTGGCGTGTCGCCCCCCATGCGGGGGCGTGGATTGAAACTTGCATTGCGGACATTGTGGCAGCGCTGAACGCGGGTCGCCCCCCATGCGGGGGCGTGGATTGAAACACTTGAGGGTCCGCCCGGAAACGGGAAATCGTCGGTCGCCCCCCATGCGGGGGCGTGGATTGAAACACTGTCGGTGGCGCATTGTCCAATGACGCTGGGTCGCCCCCCATGCGGGGGCGTGGATTGAAACTTGTTCGAAGACGCCATGGAAAGCTTCGAGCAAGAGTCGCCCCCCATGCGGGGGCGTGGATTGAAACCACTTCGGCCTGGTCATTCCAGCCCTCCAGGCACTGTCGCCCCCCATGCGGGGGCGTGGATTGAAACGTGTCCGCGAGGTTACCCTTCGAGAGCTCCGCGATTGTCGCCCCCCATGCGGGGGCGTGGATTGAAACTGCTGGGCGGGCCTCGCGTGGTGGGCGTATGGAGTCGCCCCCCATGCGGGGGCGTGGATTGAAACATCTAGCCCTTTGCGTTGCGCGGATAGGGTCGCCAGGTCGCCCCCCATGCGGGGGCGTGGATTGAAACTGCCGCAAGTGCAAAGGAGTTAAAACGGTTCCAGGTCGCCCCCCATGCGGGGGCGTGGATTGAAACATGCGATCGAGCATGCCCATGCTCTTGATCCCACGAGTCGCCCCCCATGCGGGGGCGTGGATTGAAACTCTGAGTCCACATTGAAAAGCTCAATGTCTTGAATGTCGCCCCCCATGCGGGGGCGTGGATTGAAACATGTCAGGCGCAACGAGTCCGCCAATTACACCGGTCGCCCCCCATGCGGGGGCGTGGATTGAAACCTCGCGTAGAACTTGAACAAAATCCACCTTCCGGGTCGCCCCCCATGCGGGGGCGTGGATTGAAACACCACCGTAGTTCAACTCGGTCAAGCGCTGGCGAGGTCGCCCCCCATGCGGGGGCGTGGATTGAAACTCCTGTAATTGGGGTGACGGAAGGCTCTTGGAAGTCGCCCCCCATGCGGGGGCGTGGATTGAAACATCGTGCTTACCGTCGGGGTTGAGCACAATGAATGTCGCCCCCCATGCGGGGGCGTGGATTGAAACCATCGAATGGGGATCAAATGGAGCAGGTTTTCTGGTCGCCCCCCATGCGGGGGCGTGGATTGAAACTTCGTCGGTTGGGAATGGAATAGGATGGCACCTTGTCGCCCCCCATGCGGGGGCGTGGATTGAAACTTTTGAGACGGCGGAACAGAGAAGACGCGGAAAGTCGCCCCCCATGCGGGGGCGTGGATTGAAACGTGACTAGCGACGCCGAGGACTCATTAAAGAAAGTCGCCCCCCATGCGGGGGCGTGGATTGAAACACCGTGGTGGCGTCTCTGCCAGCGGCGGCGCTGAGTCGCCCCCCATGCGGGGGCGTGGATTGAAACTTTGAGCTTGCGGCATTCTTCCAGGCGAATCTGGTCGCCCCCCATGCGGGGGCGTGGATTGAAACTGCAAGCGCAGCAAATCCCAATGTTGCTTGACTACAGTCGCCCCCCATGCGGGGGCGTGGATTGAAACCACGCGCAAGCGCGCATCGGCAGCAACTGCACCGCGTCGCCCCCCATGCGGGGGCGTGGATTGAAACAGTGAGGCCCGGCGGGCATTCGCTCACTCGACCAAGTCGCCCCCCATGCGGGGGCGTGGATTGAAACCTGTGGTATCGGGGCACAACGCGTATGCGTCTGTGTCGCCCCCCATGCGGGGGCGTGGATTGAAACCTGTGGTATCGGGGCACAACGCGTATGCGTCTGTGTCGCCCCCCATGCGGGGGCGTGGATTGAAACGCTCTGACGTCGCCGATACTTGCCGTATAGCGACCGTCGCCCCCCATGCGGGGGCGTGGATTGAAACGTTACTCCTTCGCGCGCTCGAAAAACTCGGCAGTCGCCCCCCATGCGGGGGCGTGGATTGAAACACCATCGACCTGTGCGATGGAGAAGACCTGGGAGGTCGCCCCCCACGCGGGGGAGTGGATTGAAACTCGTTGCACTCACTCTCTGATGGATAGAGAGGGCGGCGGTTGCACGCTGGCCGCTTCGAAGCTGACTGGTTTTCGTGCAAGACTGGTACTTAGTACGGCAAATTCGGGTGGCCGTTTCAAGGAACAAATCAATCGGTGCGGTTTTGAGAGTTAGGTTAGAAAGCTGAGCTGCAGCGTCGCAGGTGTTGATGGTTGCCCAACGGGCTGGATTGCGGTCTCGAAGAACCTCGACAACGGGCAGTGGTCGGCGCAGCTCGTGGCGCGGTTCACCGATCTACTCAATCTGCCGGGATCGCCGTCAGTGATCGGCGTCGACATTCCGATTGGACTGCCGGAGGTGTCCGAGCGAGGCGGCAGCAAACCTGATCGAGAAGCAAGGAAGTTACTCGGCTGGCCGCGCGGGAGCAGCGTGTTCTCCCGACCCTGTCGACCCGCGATCTGGGCGAATTCCGTCGCGGACGCGAAGAAGCTCAACCAACCAATAGGACTCACGTTGCAGATCATGGCCATCTTTCCGAAGCTCCGCGAGGTTGATGAGGCTATGACTCCGTCGAGACAATCGTTGATTAGAGAGGTTCATCCAGAAGTGTCTTTCTGGGCTGTAAATGGTGGACAACCGATTCTTGAGAGGAAGAAATCTCGCGCGGGCCGCGAGGTCCGTTTGGAGTTACTCCGGAAAGCGTTCGGTGAGAGCTGGTGGCAGTGGTGGCATGACGAAGCTACGCGAACGTACCTGCGTCGTGAAGTTGCCCTGGATGACCTGATTGATGCACATGTTGCCTTGTGGACTGCCGAGAGGATTCACTGCGGCAAGGCGAAAACACTTCCGCAAAGTCCATCAGTGGACAAGACCGGCTTGAGAATGGAGATTTGGTATTGAGGGTTCGGCGACTTGGGCTGCTAGTGGCAGTGTTAGTGAGTGCGGCGAGTTGCCAGTTCACGACTGCGGGGCTCCAAGGTCGTACTGTCACGATCGCTGTTGAGATCGATCCCGCACTCAACAAGAATTTCCCCTTGGCCGTGGATTTCGTAGTTGCCTATGATGAAGACCTTTACCGCGAGATCAATGACTGGGACGCCGAGGAGTGGTTTCAGAGCCGCGCTCAAATCCAGAAGGATTGGGGGCGGGAGGCGTTGGAGCTGAAGTCGAGAGAGTGGGTGCCAGGGTGGTCCGGTTCCAGCGTGAAGCTCAACATTCGGACTGGAGCGCAGGGCCTTGTGATTTTCGCTAACTACTTGACAGTGGGGCAGCATCGATTGGTGGTCGAGGATTTTGAGGATTTCACTTTGGTGTTAGGGGAGCGGAGGGGGCGGGTGAAACGATGCTGGCAGAAACGGCTACGCGCGGCAGGTCTTTAATAGGCGTCTTTAACAGCCCGCTGAGACCCTTCGATTCGGGCTGCGCCCTCACTCAGGGCGACCCTGCGGGTCGGTGCTAGTGGGTAGTGGATAGCGGATGGGCACGATTCAGCTCGGTGATGTCTCGATCGAGTTAACCCGTAAGAAGATCAAGAACATCAACTTCCGCGTCGATCGATCGACTGGACAAGTCCGCATGTCGGCGCCGCGGAGAATGAGCCGGGCGGCGGTTATGGCGGTCGCGGCTTCGAGGTTGGGTTGGATTCGGAGGCAGTTGGCGAAGGGCGCGGTGCTGCCCCGTTCCGAGGCATCGCGTTATGTCGACGGCGAGCGGCATTGGGTTTGGGGTGAGGAGTGTGTGCTGGTGGTGTCGGAGTGGGATCGGCCGCCTCGCATTCAGCTCGACGGCGGGATTTTGCGGCTTGGGGTTCGGCCGGGAGCCGATCTGGAGAAACGCAGGGCTGTAGTGGAGAAGTGGTACCGGGAACAGATACACACCGCAGTGGAACCGTTATTGGAGCGTTGGCAGCCGAAGCTGGGCATAGAAGTCGAGAAGGTCTACGTGCGGCGGATGACCAGTCGTTGGGGGAGTTGCAATGTGCGGGCGCGGACGATTCGACTGAATACGGAGTTGGCGCGGAGGCGTCCAGAGTGTTTGGAGTATGTGGTGGTGCATGAATTGGTGCACCTGTTGGAGCCGAGTCACAATCGGCGGTTTTATCGCTTGATGGATGGGTTTTTGCCGGATTGGAAAGAATTGAGGGCGGAATTGAGGAGTGGTGGTTAGTGGGTCAGTTGGCAGTGGTCAGTGGGCAGTTGGCAGTGGGTAGTTGGCAGTGGGTAGTTGGCAGTGGGTAGTTGGCAGTGGGTAGTTGGCAGTGGGTAGTTGGCAGTGACAAGGTGACGAAGTGACGAAGTGACCCCGGCCCTGCAACCGGCCCGCGCCGAGGCGGCTTCTAGCCCAACTGAGCCCCCTCCCAGGTCCTTCGACTCGGCTTGAGCCCCCGCCCAGGTCCTTCGGCTCGGCCTGGGGCCTCGCTCAGGACGACTCACGATCTCCTAACGCGCCCGGAGATGGGTCCCCCGCCCCCCCAAACACATCCTCCCGCGGGGATGACGCGAGGGAGGGTGACGAGTGATGAAGTGACAAGAGGGCGGACCAAGGCCCGTCCTTAGGCGCTGTGGCTGTATTCGAAGGCGCGAACTACGTCGGATGTCGCTCCGTATCGATCACTCGCTGGCTGCGAAAGTGTCGCAATAATTGCAGAATCGCGACATATTTCCTTGACATGGCGCTAAGGGGGACATATTGTCTTGATATGTCGCAAGAATCGAATTTTGTCGACATGTCCGGCTGGCGGGCGGATCGTCCATACAATTCGCTCCCCGCTTTGCCGCCAGCCGTGGAGCTTGAAACCAAGGCTGTCTTGAAGCAGTGTGCGACTAGCCGCGAAGCTGTTGGACGACTATCAAAGGCAGTGGAGTTGATCCCGAATCCGTCGATCTTGATCAACACGATCCCACTCCTGGAGGCTCAGGCCAGCAGCGAAATTGAGAACATTGTCACTACAGCGGACCGCCTGTTCCAGTATTTGAGTGCCGACCGGTCGGCTGACCCGGCCACGAAGGAGGCGCTCCGCTACCGGCACGCTCTCCTAGAGGGATTCGAGCTTCTTGAGTCTGGGACGAGGCCGTTGAATGCGTCAATGGCTGAAACAATCTGTAGCCGCATCAAGGGTGTGGACATGCGGGTTCGAAAGGTGCCCGGGACTGCACTGGCCAATCAAGCAACAGGAAAAATCATCTATACGCCTCCAGAGGGGGAGACCACCATCCGAGATCTCCTCAGCAACTGGGAGCGTTTCGTGCACTCCTCTGATGACTTGGATCCTTTAGTTCGAATGGCTGTCGCTCATTATCAGTTCGAGGCGATTCATCCCTTCGCTGACGGCAATGGTCGTACCGGCCGCGTTTTAAACATCTTGCTGTTGACAGAGGCCGGTCTCTTGCCGTTGCCGATTCTGTATCTGAGTCGGTTCATCATCGAGAATAAGAGTGACTATTACCGCTTTCTCGGGCGGGTCACCGAGCGGAATGAGTGGATTCCGTGGCTCCAGTTCATGCTGCGAGGGGTTGAGGACACAGCAACTTGGACGACCGACAAGATAGGTGCGATTCGTGATCTGGCCGATGAAGTTGCGGCGAATGTTCGTACCAAGGCGCCAAAGATCTATAGCCGAGAGCTTATCGACGTCATATTCGAACAACCCTATTGTCGAATTGAGAACGTTGTCAGAGCCGGGATCGTGGCGAGGCAAGCAGCATCGCGTCACCTGAAGCGTCTGGCGGAGGTTGAGGTGCTGATTGAGCGCAAGGTGGGGAGAGAAAAGTTGTTTCTCAACCCGCGGTTGCTGCAGTTATTGACAGGAATGCAGCGGAGTGGATGAGGCTCACGAGCGTCTGGACGCTCGCGCGGGGACGACTCAGGGGAAGGTGGCCCGTGACGAGCGACGAAGTGACAATGCGGAGTGACGGGTGGCGAGTGACGGGTGACGACGAAGGGCGTATATCTTCGCTAGCCGCTAGCCACTCATCACACGTTGCCGCTTCTGCCAGCGTTGGCGTGCTTTCGCCCGCTCCTCTTTGCGGTCCTTGGTCGGTGCCGATGTCACCAATTCATCCACCAGCCGCCGCGAAGCCGCCGCCACTTCTTCCACCGCGCGCGCAAACACATCCTGATTGGCCTGCGACGGCTGCCGCATCCCGGAGAGTTTCCGCACGTACTGCAACGCTGCATCTTGCAGTTCTTCGTCGGTCGCCGGTGGGTCGAAGTTGAATAGAGGTCGAATGTTCCTGCACATGGTTGAATCCTCTCACGCGATGGTTCGTGCTGGTGGCTTGAGTGCTGGTGGCTGGTGCTAGTGCCAGTGGTCGGTAGGGGGCGGGCCTTGCGCCCGCCCGGGAGGGGGAGGTGAGTGACGTAGTGACCGGTGATCTAGTGACCGGTGACCCAGTGACCCAGTGACCTAGTGACGAGGTGACGTAGTGACCGGTGATCTAGTGACAGGGGCCAGGGGATCTGTCACGTGTCACCAGTCACTTCGTCACTACTCCTTCAGGGCGAGTAACCCGTGAAAAGTCCCCCACTGCCCACTGTCCACTGTCCACTGCCTACTACCCACCATCCGTTAAGCTCCAGCCGTGCGTGAGGTCGAGAAATGAAACGGCCAGAACCGAAGCGGCCAGAATCGAAGCATCTAGTAATCGGGATTTCCGGGGCGACTGGGGCGATATACGGAATTCGCATGTTGGAGGTGTTGGGGGAGGTCGAGGAGGTCGAGACTCACCTCATCATCAGCGCTGCCGGCAAGCGAACCATCGTCTTGGAGACGGATTATTCGATCGAGGAGGTGACTGCCCTCGCCGACCACGCCCACGCCGCGAGCGACATCGCCGCGCCGATTTCCTCGGGTTCGTTTCGAGTCGACGCCATGGTGGTGGCGCCGTGCACGATGAAGACGCTGTCGGGCGTCGCCAACAGCTACACCCAGAATCTGATCGAGCGGGCGGCGGATGTGATGCTCAAGGAACGGCGGCCATTGATCTTGCTGGTACGCGAAACGCCGTTGCATCGCGGCCATCTGCGTTTGATGAATCTGGCGGCCGAGATCGGGGCGACCATCGTGCCGCCGATGCCGGCGTTCTACCATCGCCCGCAGTCGGTCGACGACATCGTCAATCAGACGGTGAATCGGGTGTTGGATTTGGTCAGGATCGAGTTGCCGGAGGATTTGTTTGAGCGGTGGGGTGGGGGAGGGAGTGATGGGTGACGGCCTATGAGTCCAAGTGACCAAGTGACGGGCCCTTCGTCACTCCGTCACTGGTAACTCAGGCACTGGTCACTCCGTCACTGGTCACTCCGCCACTGGTCACTCAGGCAACGCCGCTCACTCACGCAACGCCGCATTCGGCTGTCGTCGAGGGGTTTGGTAACAAAGTCGAGGGCGCCGGCCGTCAATGCCTCGACCGCCAGTTCCACCGAGCCATGGGCGGGGATCAAGATGACCGGAATGACATTTCTCTGGGCGTTGAGGCTGTTAAGGAAGTCAACGCCGGTGCCCATCCGGCAGCGTGACATCGACTCTGGGCGCCCGAGGGACTCTAAGGTTTGCGTCCGACCATGCCGAAATCTTGGAAGCCGTAGAGAAGATCATCCAACTGATCGCGGAGAAGGTTGATCTCGTGGGCCACGTTCAAGAGGTCGCCGGATAGGTTTTTGGTTTCGATCTCGGGCAGGCGGTGATCCTCAGCGAAGGGCTGCCGGTCGATGCGTTCGACTGCTTCAAACCCGGCGGACTCAAAAGTGAGCGCCAAGCTGTCCGGGTGGACCGGCCGCTGGTGGGTAGGGTCGAGCCAGAAGTTTCGGGCACCGACGATCACGGACAGCGGACTCGGAGTTTCGACTACCAGGAATCCGCCCGGCCGGAGGGCGCGCCAGGCGAGGAGGACGAGGCGTTCCAGAGCGTGGTGGCTGAGGTGTTCAATGACGTGGAAGGAGACAACGCCGGTAAGGGAGTCGGAGGGGGTTTCGGAGAGGGCTTCGAAGAGGTCGCCGACTTGCGCTTCGAGTCCTTTTGATCGGCACTGCTCGACCATCTGCGAGTTGAGGTCGATGCCGCGCGCCGCCCAGCCGCGTCCTTTGAACACCTCGAGGGCTTCACCTCGGCCGCAGCCGAGGTCGAGGATGAGACCGGGGTCGCCCTCCTTAACGTGCTGGGAGTGCGCCTTGCCGAGAAACGGCAAGTAGGGCTCAACGCGTTCGGCGATCTCCTTCTCAGTGCCGCGGTGGCGACGTTCGAGTTCGACGTACTCCTCTTCGTTGAGTGCCTCGGCCACCGCTGACGGTCCCTGATTTTCCAGCAGACGAATAAAAGAAACGAGCTGCGCCTGCAAACGCACCGTTTCGCGTCGGTAGCGATCGAATTTGGCGTCGAGCACGGCCAGCACCGCCTTGTGCTGGTCGCCCACTTCCTCACTGCGCTGGCGGTAGCTATCCAGCTTGGTGTCGACAACCGCGAAGGCCGCGTCGTGGTGGCGGGCGAGGTCGTCGAGGCCGTCTTTTTGCACCTCCTCCAAACGCAGGATCCGTTTGTCTTGGCCTTCGATGTAGGTGAAGTGCTCGTCGAGGCCCCGCTCGAAGGTTTCCTGTACCGAATTGATCTGGCGCCAGGTGTCTTCCTGATTGGTGGTGAAAGCCTTCTCGAGCGTCTTGGTGCGGTAGAGGTGGTGCTGAATGAGTTGGTTGTAGCGCCGCTGCCGCTCCCAAAGGTCGGCCTGGCTGCTCACGACCATAGGCCGCAGCAGCCGCTTTCCCCAGTGCAGCAACTTGCCGAGCAGGCCCGGCTTGGACGGCATCGGAATGCGGCGATCTTCGTTCCAGAGATCGCGCCACAGATCTAGGTCAGCGTCGTCGACGCGCGGGGCTTCCACTCTTGTTACTCCATCTCCAGTTCCCATGAGGGGCCGCCGACGGCGTTGAAGCCGCAGATTTCGCCGATGTGTGGCTCGATCACGAGCAGATTTGAGTCCTCGATCGGCCGCCGCAGATCGACCTCGAAATCGACTGTCTCGCCCGGCTCGAGGTCGTGGGGCATGCCGTACCAGGTTTGCTCCACGGGTTGCCCTTTGCGGTCCGGGCGCCAATGCAGGTCGACCAAAATCCCTCCTGTCTTGTGGTCGGAGGAGAGCCAGCGTGCAAGGCTGTCGTTGCTCAGCCGTACTTTGAGCCGGCGAGCTTCGCCGACCGGCCAGGACGAGTCGGCGCCCTGCACTTCGATCTTCCCAGGGAGCTCGCGCCACACCAAGCTAGTTGGCGTCGGGCCGGGCACCGGACGCTCTGCGAGGGGCTCGCGCTCGGCTAGATCGGCGGCGGCCTCGGCGATTCGATCCGCGGCTCTCCCAAGGTCGTGCTCCGTGGCGACGTATTGGCGCGCTGCATCGGACATGCGGGCGAGCCGCGTAGGATCTGCGTGGAGTTCGCCGACCGCCGCCGCCAAAGACTCGACTTCACCCTCGCCAAGGGGGACCTTGACCGCGATGTCGTCGGGAATCTCCGCGAATTGGGCGTAGTCGGAAACGATCACCGGCCGCCCGACGGCGAGTTCGCGCAGCATCGAGGCGGAGGTTTCGCCGGCGGAGGGATAGCGCAGATTGAGGCACAGGTCGCAGGCGGCGATCGCGGTCTCGAATTCGTCGAAATCCAGGAAGCCGAGAAAATGAACGCGGTCGGAGACTCCCGCTTGGCGCGCAGCTTCCTCGAGCCGGAGTTCGGACGAGACCTCTCCCCCGATGACGAGGTGAAAGTCCTTGAGCGCGTCTTGGGCGAGAGCCTGTATCGCCCGTTCGCTGCGCTTGATCGGTGTTTGGAATCCGAAAGCTCCCATCAACGGTTTGCCGCTCAGCCCCATCTTGTCGCGCCACGCTTGGGTCGCGGTGGCGGCAATCGGATCGGGGAGTGGAATCCCCATTGAAACGGCATGCACGGCGAGGTCGGGATCATCGCGGCGCAGGGTATCGGCCGCCCAGCGGCTGTGCACGAGCACGCCTCGCTGGCGGCGCAAGAGGGTACGGCGGGCCGGCAGTTCGAAGATCGCCGAATGACCCAACTCGTGCCAGCGGCGAGCCCTTGCCGTGGTTTCGCCCACCCAGCCGTGGTCGGCACGGAGGCGTTCGGCGTAGGCGTCGAAGTCTCCTTCGGCCAGGGTCACTTTGATGAGCAGGTGGTGGAGAACCAGATCATGGAGAACGACGATGCCGGGGTGCTGGTGGGCCAGATGCCATACCTCGACATGATGGGGGTTGTTGCCCATGTGGTAGAGCGGCACCCGGCCGCCTCCGATCTCGCTCGCGGGAGCGAACTGCGCCAACCCTGTGAGAGCCGGCGGCGGCTCTTGACCGTCGAGGAGCATGACTCGGAGGTCGCAGCGCGTCGCCAGTTCGGGAATCAGGTCGAGGCTGTAGTCGGCGATGCCCGAGCGCACCGGCGGCAGCGGCGAGACGTAGTCGAGTGAGAGTGGCTTGCTCACGGGTCGATTCTATTGGCTGGAGGATTCCGCCCTGGACTGCTGCGGGCTGCCGACTTCGACAGTTCCAGAACAGGTGGCGCCTTCGATTTGGTTGAATCGGCCGACGTCTTTGCGCAATGGTGTCAACTGCAGCGTATACGACCCCGGGGTTGACGGGACTTCGAGTGTCCAGTCAAAACTGAAGGAGCGGTTCGGGGCGATGTCGCGCGGGATCTTGCTCGCTTCGGCGGCGCGCGGCGTAGCGTCCCGTCCGTTCTCGTCCAGCCATTGGTAGCTGAATAGGAGCGGGGCGTTTCCGGAGGAGGGCCAGCGGTTGTGACCGACGTTGCGCACTCGGGTTGGCACGGTTACGGTGCTGCCGGCCGTGGCTTGGGGCGGAACTCTGCAGGGCTGCCAGCGGATCCGGTAGCGGCGTCGGTGCAGGTCGATGTCGGCTTGGTCGGTTCCAACATAGGTCAACGCGGCGCCGACGTAGAACAGGGGGTTGACCGTCACGTTGAGCATATTGCCGGCCTGGTGCATGCCGGCGCTCGAGTCGATGTGGAGGCGATAAAAGTGTCGCTCCTGACCGCCGGATTCGATCGTTCTTCCGGAAGGCAACCGCAGGGTGAGAATGCGCCGTTTTTCGGCGGGGGAATGCGCGTCCTCAAAGGCCAGGGCGTGGGTTTCGGCGCCAGTGGAAATCCGGATGCGGTTGTCCGGCGCCCAAGTCTGTACCTCAAAAACGACCTGCTCGCGCGGTGAGTCGGTTGAAAGCCAAACCTCAGCTCGAGTGCCGCCGCGGGTCCAGAAGATGCCTTCCGCCGGACTCAGGACCCGGTAGACATCATCACGTCCGAGGATCTCGATGTCGCGGACCGCGAACGCACTGTGCCCGGAGATGGGTCGCCGGAAACCGATCTCGAGGGGCAGATATCGATAGACACCGGCGCGGGCGTGCGCCTGCAGGGTGGGGTTGGGAACCGGAGCGCCCCACGGGGTCAGAAGCGCGGTGCCTAGCAGCAGCGTAGACATGCCGGTGCTTGCCAGCAGAAGCCAGGAGGGGCGCACGACCGTGGCCAGGAACAAGAAAGCTGGATAGGCGTTGGCAAAGTAACGATTGCCGACGAAACCACCGCCACCATGCCAGTTGAATGGGATCCAAAGCAAGAAAGTGAGGGCGGTGAGGGCAGCACAGGCCAGGGTAATCCAGCGGTCGCGTGAGCGGCGTGCGTGCAGCACAAACAGCAGCAGAGCCAGGACGGCCATCGGCATGTAGGGAACGAATCCGGTGTGGCGTCCGATCAAGAAGTAGCCCAGGTTGCGCAGGAACTCTTGCCCGCGCACCTCAGGGAAACGAAACAGCCAGTGCCACGAGTTGGCGGCCTCGTCGCGGTGCTCCTGGGTGCTTTGCTTCAGCTCGCCGATGGCAGCTTCGAACTGTTCCTCGCTGAGGATCGTCATGCCACCACGGTCTACCCCCAGGTAGGGAGTTGGCTTACTGGTTAGCGCGATGGACAGGATGGCAACGAGCGCCAGGCTGGCGGCCACCGAGCCACACCAGGAGGCGGCCGCCTTCCAACCGCAGCGGTGCCAGAAGCGGTACAGCGCCGGCACGCCGAGGATCGCGAGCATCGGCTTGTTGTAGACGGCCAGGGTCAGCAACGCTCCCGACCACAGCGGACGCCATCGGAGTGCCGTCCAGCGGGTCCATCTGCCGGTGGCAACGCCAGGATCGGGATCGCGAAAGGCGAAGTACAGGCAGCCGGCGATCGCGAACATGTTCCAGATTTCGGTGTGGATCCAGAAGGCATAGATAAAAGCCGGCCCGAGCAAAAAGAACAGGGAAGAGAAGAGGGCGGCGGTGGAGTCGGAGTTGAACTGGCGCAGATAGCAAGTGCCCATCCAGATCATCGCCACCAGGAGCAGCATGTTGAAGAGGAAGAAGCCGTTGACGCCGGCGATAGCGACTAGGGGGGCTGCGAATAGAGAATGTATGTATGGCTTGCCGTAATAGACGGTTTCCCAGCCATCGGTCGTCATCAAGATGAGGTTGTGGATGGGGCGGTAGGGAAACTCGTTGAAAGCCCGCAGCACGTCACCGCGGTCGCAGCGCAGGTCGCCATCGGCGAGCAGGCTCTGCGCCATCATCAAGTAGGCGGGTTCATCGGCCTTGAGGGTCACCGGTTGCCCAGGCCGTCCGGCGGTGAGCGGAAGGATCACCAAGAAGACGGACAGCGCCAGCAGCGCGCGGCGAACCGCTGAACTCATGGACTCAGCTACGCCCTTCGACCCGTACGCTGCCGCGGCAGGCGCCGCCTGGACTAGGTCCAAAGCGGCCGATACGGCGCCGTGATCCCTCTAGGACCAGGGTGTGGATGCCGGCGGTGCGCGGTGCAGTGAGGATCATGGTCGTGGCGTAGTCACTTTGTGGCGCCACATCGGCGCGGATGCGCGTTTCACGGAAATTGGGCGAAGGTAACGGGTCGCCGTTGGCATCGAGCCACGCATAAGTGAAGCGCATCTCGTTGCGGCCTCCGGAGCTCCAAGAACTGGTGCCGGTGTTGGTTACCTTGATGGGGATGGTCATGCGGGAGCCGACGGCGGCGGTTTCGGGAATCTCGCAGCGCTGCCATGACATCCGGTATTTGGCCCTCGCCGTTTCGGGGTTCTCCGACCCCAACAGGGTCAACCGTGCGCCGTTATAGAAGATCGGATTGCGGACGACGTCGCGCATGTTGCCGCCGGCGTGGAGACCGCGCTTCGGCCGTACGCGTAAGCGGTAGAAGAACTTGTCTTCACCGCGGATATCCCAAACGCGGGTGGCATTGCGGAGGGGGATCTCGACCACCTTGCGGTCTGGGGTTTTCCCAGCACTTTCAAAACGCACCGTATGGGTCTGGCCCGCGTGACGAATCCGGATCTCGTTGTCGGGCTGCGGCGTTCGGACTTCGAAAAAGACCTTTTCTAGCGGCTCTTTGCCAAAGGCCCAGATTTCGGCATCGACGGCGCCGCGTACCTGAAAGATGCCTTCTTCTTTGCTGAGGATATTGGTGAGGTCCTCGCGCACCACCATACCGACATCTTCGACGCCGAACGATTCATAACCTGAAATGCGGCTGTGAAAGGTCAGCTCGGGTGGAAACAGCGAATAGATGCCACCACGGGTGTGGGCCTGCAGACTTCCTTTGGGTACGGCAAGACCCCAAGGAGCAAAGACCAAGGAACCGACCGTCAAAGTAGCGAACCCAGCGGTCACCATCGAAAACAGCGCCGGCCGCGCAGCAGTCACCAGAAACAGAAAGGCTGGGTAGACATTGACGTAATAGCGATTGCCGACAAAGCCCCCGCCTCCGTGCCAGTTGAAGGGAATCCAGAGGAGGAAGACGAGAGCCGTTGCCGCCGCGGCACCTAGAAGCAGCCATCGAGCCCTTGAGCGGCGTCCGTAAAGCATGAAAAGCACCATCGACAAGACCGCAAACGGCATGTAGGGGACCAGGCCGGTGTGGCGGCCCATAAGGAAGTAGTTGAGATCGCCGAGAAACTTGCGGCCGTGGACAGTGGGGATGCGAAACATCCATTGCCAGGAGTTGGGGTTGGGATCTTTGCGTGCGGCGGTGGCCTTGCGCACTTCTTCGATGCCGTTGGCGAAGTCGGTGGAGCGATCGGCATTGATGCCGCCGCGGGAGACCCCTAGATACGCACTGGGCTTGCCCGTGAACGCTACGGAGATTCCGGCGATCAAGGCCATAGCGACGACTGCCGCGACGATCCAGGTGATCGCCGCTTTCCAGCCGCGACGCCGGTAGAACACGAACAGCGCAGGCACCCCCAACAGCGCCAGCATGGGCTTGTTGTACACCGCCAGTGCCAGCACCGCACCCGACCAGATCGGCCGCAAGCCAGGTGCCGTGAGTTGGGTGAGCGCGCGCGTCCAACCGGACTTTTCCTCGTCAGTGCCGTTTCGCGACGGATCGTGAAAGGCGAAAAACAAGCACGCCGCGATGGCGAACATGTTGAGCACTTCGGGGTGGATCCAGAAGTTGTAGGTGAAGGCGGCGCTGAGGAGGAAGAAAAGAGAAGAGTAGAGGGCGGCGCGGGCGTCCGAGTTGAAGCGCCGCAAGTAGATCGCCCCCATCCAGATCATGGTTGCGTACAGCAACATGTTGAAGACGACGAAACCTCGCGGACCGGCGATGGCTGCCAGCGGCGCGGCCAGAAACGAATAAATGTAGGGTTTGCCGAAATAGACCGTGTCCCAACCATCCGGCGACATCAAAATCAGGTTGTCGACAGGAAAGTACTGGTAGTGGTCGAAGGCGCGATCAATGTCGTGTTGATCGCAGCGCAGGTCGCGGTCAAAAGCGAGGCTCAGACCGGCCAGGAAGTACCCAGGCTCGTCCGCCTTCATGGTTGGCGGCTGCCCCGGCCGCCCTGCGGATAAGGGCATCAGCACCAGCACGATGGTGAGTGCGGTCAGTGCGAGTCGAACGGGTCGTTGCATGTGTTTTTGGAATTGGGAGACGGCTCGTGCGTAGGCCAGTGGCGAACGGCGAAAGTATAGCTTTGGCAGGGGGGAGAGTGACGAAGTGATCGATGACCGGTGCCGAGCGCGCAGTCACAAGGAGGGGCGTCCCTTGGGGCGCCCGGGTCCGGTGGTATATGTCGTCCCGGCGGCCTGTCCCCACGGGCTGGAAGGTTCGGGGCAGGTGGTGGGGTCAGGGGGTGAGGATCTCTCGATCGGCTCAGACCTCGTGCAAAAGACCGCTCTCAACGTCATAGATGAACCCGCGGATGTCATCTTTGTGCGGCAAGAAAGGCGAGGTTTGAAGTCGTTCGATCGATGCGGCCACGCTCGAACGCACGTCGGCGATGGCGCCGAGCTCGAAGGGTAGGGGGGCGCCCGACACCTGCTCGATTTGGGATGCAGCCCCCGCTGCGTCGAACTTGGTCATGCCGCAGTCGGTGTGCTGGATGACCATGACCTCGCGCGTGCCCAGCAAGTGTTGTGAGGCCACCAGTGAACGCAAAGCGTCGTCGCTCACGACACCTCCGGCGTTACGAATCACGTGCGCCTCTCCCAGTTTGAGGCCGAGGATGGCGTAGACATCCATGCGCGCATCCATGCAGGCGACCACCGCGACCCTGGGTGCCGCCTCGCGTTTAGCGCGCGCGGTGAGCCGTTCTGCAAATCGCTGATTGTTCGCGAGTAGATCGTCGGTATGCCTCATGCTACGTCTTGCCGTGGCGATCGAGAAAGAGTGTGCGACACGATACAGCGAACTATCTCAGATCTTTGTGGTTGGCTACCAATAGCTTGCTCGGGAACGTGGAGCACTATCTATCCAGGCCGGTGTCACATAGCAATGCCTTGTCCTGTATTCATCCTCCGACCGTTGTTTTGAAGCGTGCGAGTGGAGCCTTGCGGCCAGCGCAAGTGCGTTTCTTTCGCATAGGCGGCCTAGGACCTCTATTTCGACGATTCGCCGGCCGCAGGCGTGGACGCTTCTGCAGTGGGTAGTCGCGTAGTAATATAGGGCTGTAGCAAAAAACGCAACTGCGTTCCAGACGCAATGACGATGATGGCGTCTGTGACGCTCTAGTGTTGGGATGGACCCTATGCTTGAAGATCCGACTGCCCCTCCAGTATCGCGGCGCCTGCGGGCGCTCGCTTTCGATCCGAGTCTCGCCACTCGTCTTGAGACCTCGGAGCTTAACCAGATTACGCTGGAGGTGCAGTGGGAGCCGGACCTTGAGCCTGGCCCGGTTGGCGAGTATGTCGAGGTGGTGGACTACGATCCTGCGTCCGGCGTCTTCTACCAACCGGTGGATCTCAACCATCAGCACCTGCTCGCCCAAGACGGTCTAGCCCCATCTGAATCCAACCCTCAGTTTCACCAGCAGATGGTCTATGCGGTGGCCATGCGCACCATCTGGCAGTTTGAGCGCGCCCTAGGGAGAGTAGCGTTTTGGGCCGACCACCGGACGCGCTCTGAGAGTGGGACCTACAGTGTCCAGTTTGTGCGGCGCTTGCGCATCTACCCACACGCACTCCGAGATCGCAACGCCTATTACAGCCCTGCGAAAAAGGCACTTTTGTTTGGTTACTTTCCGGTGACCGCCAAGGACAGGCGCAACACACCTGGGACAATGGTGTTCACCTGTCTGTCGCACGACATCATTGCCCATGAAGTTACACATGCGCTGCTCGACGGAGTACATCCGCGCTTCAACGAACCGACGAATCCTGATGTCCATGCCTTCCACGAAGCATTCGCTGACATCGTGGCTCTCTTTCAACACTTTTCGTACCCGAGCGTGCTGGAAGCGCAGATCCGCCGCACGCGTGGCGATCTGGATAGTGAAAACCTGCTCAGCCAGTTGGCGCAGCAGTTTGGACGCGCAACCGGCCGCGGTTCGGCGCTACGCGACGCGTTGGGACGTGAGGATCGTGAGACTGGCGTATGGCGGCGCACTGAGGCTGATCCACACCAGCTTGAACGTACTCGAGGCGCACATGCCCGGGGCGCCATTTTGGTGGCCGCGGTTTTCCGCGCATTCCTACTCATCTATAGAGCGCGTAGCGCCGACCTGTTCCGCATCGCCACTAACGGAACGGGCATCCTCCCCGAGGGCGACATTCACCCCGATCTCACGAGGCGCTTGGCCGAAGAGGCCGCTGAAGCGGCCGATCGCGTCTTGCAGATGTGCATTCGCGCTATCGACTATTGTCCTCCGGTCGACGTCACTTTTGGTGATTTCCTGCGTGGCATTGTCACCGCTGACTTGGACTTTTCAGCCGCGGATGGGGACAGCTACCGTATTGTGTTCGTCGAGAGTTTTCGCGAATGGGGGATCCATCCTCGTGGTGTCACCAGCATGGGCCCCGACTCGTTGGCGTGGCCGAGTGGAGACGAGAGCATGGCCTCTCTTAGTGCCGCCGGCGCGATGACCAAAAGAGGGGAAATGAGCCTCGACGAAAGCCTACGTCACAGCCGCTCGGACTTCAAGAAGGGCTTCCTGCTTCGCGTGAAGCTGGACTGGACATTAGAAAGTGATCGCTTCGAAGTCTGGTCCCGGATGGATAAGGCGGCACGAGCGTTGTGGTTCTGGCTGCGCAAAGGTGGAGAGAACTATGGTCAAGACTATGCGCGTGCCTTCGGGCTAGTTGATGCCAACTATCCGGGGGGATTCCCCGCTTCCATCTACACCAAAAAGTACCAGGATGTGGAGGAACCAACATTGGAGGTGCACGCTGTTCGGCCGACGATTCACCGCACCACATATGGGGGGCTGAAGACACACCTGGTTGTCGAGATAACGCAGCGCCGGAGGGGTTACTTCGACCGCGAGATACAGGCAAAGGTTGATGCCGGAAAGGTGCGACCCGGAAAACCTGACTTTACTTATCGCGCGGGATGCACCTTGCTGATCGATCCGGCGACGCAGAAAGTACGGCGGGTAATGCGCACTGCGGGCGACATCGCCGACGACGGTCAGCTCGATCGCATACGCGGGTTTCTTCGCGGCGAAGGCGACGCCAACGCCAATGCCTTTGATGCCGGATTCGCCGAGGACTTTGGGGTCACCGGGGAGCGCGATGAACCGTTTGCCCTCTTGCACAACATCGCTGGGGAGTGAATCATGCCGAGACTCGAAGCCATCGAAAACGGCGTTACTGTGCGTATGTACCGCCAAGGTCACGGCGACTGTTTTCTTCTAGCCTTTCCACGACAAGGTGGCGGCGAACCGGTGTACATACTGATTGACTGCGGCCTCAAGCCCGGCTCGCAGAACTTTGTCCACGGGACCAAGATTCAGGAAATCGTCGATCACATCCGTGAGGCGACGGATTCACGCTTGGACTTGGTCGTGATTACTCACGAACACCAGGACCATGTTAATGGTTTTTGGAAGAAGAACGATCCTTACTTCAAGGACTTCACCATCGACCGGGCTTGGCTCGCGTGGACCGAGAGTCCGACCGATCCTTTAGCGATCGAGCTTCGCAGGAAACACAAAGATCAGCTTTTGGGTCTCGTCGAAGCACGCCACCAACTCGCCAACGCAGTTGATCAGGACGAAGCTGCTGTCGGCCGTCTCGATTCCTTGTTGAGCTTGGAGTTCGGCGGAGATAGCGACGAGTTCAATCGTACGGAGATGCTCCTAGCCGCGAGTGATCCTGCAAAGTCAAGCAACAAACAGGCGATGAAGTTGATCAAGGATAAGGCGAATGCCAACCATGGCGTCGACTTCCTTGATCCGGGACAGATCGTGGATGTCCCTGGCACCCAAGGGGTGTGCGCCTACGTCTTGGGGCCGCCGAAAAATGAAGACCTATTGACGGACGAAGACCCGGTTGGTGACGAAGGTTTTTCGGACGGTGGGTCTCACGGTCTGTCGTTTGCAGCGGCGGCACGTGCCACAGCAATACACGGCCAACCGAACTCACCGTTTCGTAGCAAGTTTCAAGTCGCGGTGGCAGATACGTGTCGGCCGGAGTTCTTTTTTCGATACTACGGGCCTGAGAAAATGGTGCCCGATTCGGCGGAACTTGAGAGCAAGGAGGTCCCGGATGGCGTCTCCTGGCGCCGCATTGATGATGAATGGCTCTACACAGCCGAAAACCTAGCGCTCAAACTCAACGAGGGAATTAACAACACCAGCCTAGTGTTGGCCTTCGAGCTGCCGCAGTCCAAGAAGGTGCTGCTGTTCGTGGGTGACGCGCAGCGCGGCAACTGGATTTCGTGGGCCAAATGCTCGTGGGAAGACGGCGATGCCGACAAGACGAGAGGCCTGCTGGCGCGCACAGTCCTCTACAAGGTGGGACACCATGGTAGCCACAATGCCACCCTCAAAGGAGATAGAAGCGACGACTACGCGAACCTATCGTGGATGGGTCAAGGACCGAGTGCGACCGAGTTCGTAGCGATGATCACCGCAGTCAACGAGTGGGCGATGACTAAAAACAATCCACCTTGGCGTCATCCACTGCCTTCGATCCGTGATTCCCTGGATGAGAAGGCACAAGGTCGGGTGTTTCAGACCGACAAAGACGAACCGGAAAAGCCGAACTCGGTTTCGAACGCGGAGTGGAAGAAATTCAGCGACCGCATTGTCTGCGATAAGGACTATTTTGATTACCTCATTGTTGATGGCGACGACGACCCTGCGAAACCCCAACGCGCGACGGCGCCTCCGAACGGCCAATCGTCAAATGCGGCCGCCGTAAAGGCCACGAAGAAAGTAAGGGCAAAGAGGGGTCGGCGAAGGTCGCCTAGCAAGTCGTAACCGAACCGAGTTGGTGTTGCTGATGGAGCCGACGAGCGGACTTGAACCGCTGACCTATTGATTACGAATCAATTGCTCTACCAACTGAGCTACGTCGGCCCGGGGGAGGGGTCTCCAGTGCGGAGGGGCTCCGCGGGAGGGAGATTCTAGGGAACGCCGACTGCAAGGTAAAGGAGCGACTGGGCGAGGCAACGAGGTCTGGTTTGGCGAGCGCCCGGCGGTGACGTACAGTCAGGCGCGATGTCGGACGTCAGCATTTCTAGTCCGCCAAGCGAGCGCCTCGCGTCGCTCGATGCCTTCCGCGGCCTGACCATCGCGGCGATGATCCTGGTCAACAATCCAGGAAGCTGGAGTCATGTCTACGCGCCGCTCCTTCATGCCGAGTGGCACGGGTGGACTCCGACAGATCTGATCTTTCCGTTCTTCCTTTTCATCGTCGGGGTGTCGATGACGTTCTCGCTCGCCCGGTACCGCCAAGACCCGGGTAGTGCGCCGCCGTGCGCCAAGATCCTGCGCCGGGCCTTAGTGATCTTTGGGCTGGGGTTGCTACTGGCCTTATTCCCCAAGTTCGACTTCGCCAACCTTCGCGTCGTTGGGGTGTTGCAGCGCATCGCTATCGTCTATTTCGCGGCGGCGTTGCTGGTACTCAAGACACCGCGCCGCACGCAGATTGCCATCACCGGCGGTCTTCTACTCGGCTACTGGGCAATCTTGAGGTGGGTGCCGGTGCCCGGAGTGGGGGCAGGCGATTTCACCGTGGAGGGGAACTTTGTCTCCTGGCTGGATCGCTACTTGGTCCCCGGCAGGATGCATCGCGGCACTTGGGATCCTGAGGGTATCGTCAGCACCTTTCCAGCTTTGGCGACGACCCTGCTGGGCGTCTTCGTCGGCGATTGGATTCGCTCGGGACGCGCTCGTCGCCACATCGCGCGGGGAATGGCGGTCGCCGGGGTGATTGGAATAGCGGTTGGGCTCGCTTGGGGCGTGGCGTTTCCCATCAACAAGAATCTGTGGACTAGCTCCTATGTGGTTTTCACCGCAGGCGCCGCGATCTTGCTGCTGGCAGTCTGCTATTGGCTGATAGATGTCCGCGGCTGGAAACAGTGGGCCAAGCCCGCGGTGGTGCTCGGAGTCAATCCGCTGGCCGCCTACGTGTTCTCCAGCCTGCTTGCCAACTTGCTGCGCGTGTGGCCGTCGGAAGTGTCAGCGCAGGCACGGATCTATGAAGGGCTCTTTGCCGGTTGGCTCAGCCCGGTGAACGCCTCGCTGGCCTACGCGATTGGCTATCTGGGGGTGTGGTGGTTGGTGATGGCGCTCCTGTATCGAGCGCGCGTGTTCATCAAGATTTGATTCCGCCGGCCAAGGCGCCGGAGCTCAATGCGGGGCGTTGAGCTTGAGCAAGATGTCGGCGAAGGCCCGTTGTTCCCAGGGGGCGAGTCGATCCAAAAACTCGGCTTTGACTGCACGCCGATACTTGGGCACGGCTTTGCGCAGAGCGGCGCGACCGTCCTTGGTGATGGCGACGAAGGCTCCACGCCCGTCGTCGGCGCAATCGTCGCGCTCGACCATTCCGGCTTTGGCCATGCGATCCACTAAGCGGGTGAGTCCGCTTTTGGAGAGCATCACCAACTGCGCAAGCTCGGTGGGTCGTGAGCGCCCTCCCGCGTCTTTGAGTTGGGTGAGAACGTCAAACCAAACGTGGGGAAGGTCGCAATCGTCGAGCTTGCCTTGCACTGAGGAGAGAACGCTGCCACGGGTGTTCAAAAACAGCATCCACAGGCTTAGTGGATTGTCGGAAAGGTGCTGCTCTTTGGGCTTGCTGCTCATTACGGTCTCCTGCTGGCTAGGAGGTAGCCGGGAATATTTGCCTCTGCGGCAAGGTTAACATTGTTGTACGTGCAACCACACCTCACGGTCGTGAGGGCCTGCACCACCACAAGTGAGAAGAAGGGAGTCGCGACGATGACGACTACACAACTGACGAAAACGACCATTCGCCATCTGCCGGTGGCGCAGCAAGTTACCGGTGCCTTTGATGGTGGTCGGATTACCGAAAACAAGCCGATTGGATTTCCCCAGGAATTTCCAAAGATCCGAGCGGTGGGGCCGTTGCTCTACTGGGCGTGGGCGAAGTCGAATGAGGGCGGGCTGATCGGACTGCATCCGCATCGCGGTTTCGAGATCATGAGCTACTGCCTCGCTGGACATATGGTGCACCGCGACTCAGCGGGCAATCTGAGTACGGTGGCCGAAGGCGGCATTCAGGTAATGCAGACGGGGTCGGGTATCTCGCATGAAGAAGGTCTCTCCGAAGGTGGTGAGTTCTTTCAGATTTGGTTCCATCCAGATCTGGAGAAAACCCTGCGCGCTCCTGCGAAATACCACGAATTCAGCGCCGACGATTTCCAGATCGATCGCTCGCACGATGGCGTTGAGGTCAAGCATGTCTTGGGGGCCCAGGGCGTTCTCAGTTTGGAGACCGATGTCGAAGTCAACGAGGTACGGCTGAGCGAAGGCGCCGGCTGGACTGCGTCCGTCGAGGAGGGGCGCGGCTTGGTTGCCGTCGCGATTGACGGCTCCGTCGTTTGGGAAAGCGATGAGGATCGCCAAACTGCCGACATCGGCGACCTGGTGGTGATCGAAGCCAAGGATGATGCTGGCGGGAGTTCGGTGACCTTGCGGCCACGGGAAACTGCGGCGCGAGTTCTGGTGATCGATGTACCAACCGCCGTGCCCTACCGGTTGCACATCTAGTTAATCCGAGGTCACAAAATTGCCTGAGAAACAAATTGTCTGAGAAACAAGTTGTCTGAGAAACAAGTTGTCTGAGAACATAGAGGCACTCGAAATCGAGCGCCACGAGGAAGACGACTTCGGTCGCTATGAACTGCGTGTAGACGGCACTCGCGCTGGAGAATTGACTTACGTGCGCACGGTGCCCGACCGGCTGTTGGTCAACCACACCTTCGTCGATCCCCGGCGCCGCGGTCTGGGATTGGCGCGCAAGTTGGTCGATCGTGTAGTCGAAGATGCACGGGCAACTGGCTCCAAGATCTCACCGTCCTGTATCTATGTGCGGCGGGTATTCGAGACGTCGCCGCAAGAGTTCGAGGATGTATGGGATCGGTGATTCCCGCCCCACGCCCGCCCGCGGGAATGACGGGTTGGCGTTGGGATCCCCGCCCCGCGACCGTCCCTCCGGGGGATGACGAGTTGGCGTTGGGATCCCCTCCCCGCGACCGTCCCTCCGCGGGGATGACGGGTTGGCGGAACTCAGTCCCCAGATCTCTCGACTACGGCTGCGCCTGCGCTCGAGATGACAACGACGGAGTCCCGTACAATGGACACCCACGAGAGTGGCTGAAAACGAGAGAAGGTACTAGCTCTTAAGACATCAATCATGACTTCCACGGAGGAGAGTCGACATGGCATCCAGAATTCTTGAATTCCTCAAAGGTGAACTGCTCGAGATCATCGAGTGGACCGACGATTCACGCGACATCTTGGCGTGGCGCTTTCCCGATGACGACAAGGCAATCAAACGCGGCGCCCAGCTCATCGTGCGCGAGTCGCAGGTGGCGCAGTTCGTCTATTTGGGTGAGTTTGGCGACACCTTCGAGCCCGGCAAGCACACCCTCACCACCGACAACATTCCGATCCTGACTCGTCTCAAGAGTTGGAAGTATGGCTTGGAGTCGCCGTTCAAGGCCGACGTCTACTACATCAACACACGGCTGTTTACGGCCAACAAGTGGGGCACCGCCAACCCGATCATGATGCGCGACGACGATCTCGGCATCGTTCGTGCGCGGGCTTTCGGCACCTACGACTTCAAGATCGTTGACGCCAAGCTGTTCCTCAAGGAAGTGGCCGGGTCCGATCACACCTTCCGTCTGGAAGAGTTCTCCGACACCATGCGCTCCCGCGTCGTGTCGGTTTTTGCCGATGCCTTGGCCAGTTCCAATATCCCGGTTTTGGACGCCGCCAGCCGCTACACCGAACTCGGCGATGCGCTGTTGCCCTTGATCAATCCGGTGATGGGAGCCAAATACGGCATCCACATCACCTCCTTCATCGTCGAGAACATATCCGTGCCTCCCGAGGTCGAGGAAGCGATTGACAAGCGTTCCGGAATGGAGGCGATCGGCAACCTCAACGATTACGTCAAGTACCAGATGGGCAAGGGGATGGCCGAAGGCGGAACCGGTGGTGGCGCCGGCGGCATGGCGACCGAGATGGCGGTCGGTTTCGCCATCGCTCAGCAAATGATGCGCGAGCAGGGCGGATTCCTGCCGGCCGACAGCCCGGGTGGCCCCGGCCCCGCCAAGCCGCGCCCGGCTTCGGACACGCCGGCGATCGTCGACATCCTGACTCCTGCTCAAGTAGCGCAGATCCTCGCCGTGGGCGAAGACGATGTGCTCGCCGTGATCGAGAGTGGTGAGTTGGCGGCCAAGAAGATCGGCAGCGCCTACCGCGTCAAGCGTTCGGCCTTGGAAGCGTATTTGGCGGAGTAGTCCACCGAGGCACCTCGATTGGCTACCATTCCCGACGACGGGCCTCCACCGATTCCCGGGTCCGGCCGCAACACCAGCGGTGTTGACCTCAAGGCCAAAACCGGTGGGCTCGAAACCACGGCCCTTGAGAAACATTCCTGTCCGGCCTGCGGTGCGCAGGCTGAATGGAGCGCATCCAAACACAGATTGATCTGCCCCTATTGTGGCACCGAATCTCCCTACGAGATCGACCGCGAGACCGGCAAAATCCAGGAGATCGATCTGGTCACCACATTGCGCGAGATGCCCGAGCATCTGCGCGGTTGGAAGGCCGAAAAGCAAACCGTTCGCTGCCGGAGCTGCAAGGCGGTGTCGGTATTCGATCCCGGACGCATCGGTCAGAACTGTGAGTTTTGCGGCTCACCCGAGTTGGTCGACTACGACGAGATCAAGCCCCCCATTCGACCGCAGAGCGTGCTGCCGTTCATGGTCGACGAGGGCAAGATTCGTGACCGCTTGCGCAAGTGGTTCGGCTCCAAGTGGCTGGCTCCCGGCAAGCTCAAGAAGAAGGCTCTCGTCGATCAGGTGCGCGGCATCTATCTGCCGTACTGGACCTTTGACGCCCAAGTTTCATGTAAATGGCGGGCGCAGTCCGGAACGTATTACACCGTTACCGAGACCTTTCGTGACGCCAACGGTCGCGTGCAGACGCGCCCGGTGCAAAAAGTGCGCTGGCGGCCCGCTTCGGGAAAGCTGGACCATTTCTTTGACGACGACTTGGTGCCCGGAACGCAAGGGGTGCCCTTGGAGTTGCTGCGCCAGGTCGAGCCGTTCCCGACTGCGGAGCTGGTTCCCTATGACACCGCTTTCCTGTCGGGTTACTTGGTCGAGCACTATCGCATCGTTCTGATCGATGCGGCGCAGGCGTCACGGCAGCAGATGGAGTCACAACTGCGCCGGATGTGCGGGCAAGAAGTGCCGGGCGATACCTATCGCAATCTTGAGATCTACCCCAAGTACTCGGGGCAGACGTTCAAGCACATTCTCGCTCCAGCATGGCATCTGACCTATGACTACCACGGTAAGAGCTTTCAGGTGGTGGCCAATGGGGTTACCGGGAAGGTGGCTGGGCACTATCCCAAGAGCGGCTGGAAAATCTTTTTCCTGGCACTCATGGCGCTCCTGGTGGTGTTCTTGGTGATCTATCTGGGCTGAACGAGTCGGTTCGGTCTTTGGAAAACAGAGGTGGAAAGGGTCAACATCATGACCGATCGTAGAGCGACAACCGAGCAACCGATTCACGATCTTTTTGCCGAGCGCTGGAGCCCGCGTTCGTTCACCGATGAAGAGATTTCAGAGAGTGAGCTGGTCGCGTTGCTGAGTTCGGCGCAGTGGGCGGCATCCGCGTTCAACGAACAGCCCTGGCGGTTCATCGTCGGGCGCCGCGGCGACCAAGTGTTTGGCGCCATCTTCGATACTTTGATGGCTGGCAATCAGCCGTGGGCTGGGACCGCCTCCGCTCTGGCGATCGCCGTCGCCAAATCGACCTATACGCACAACGGAAACCCCAACCGGCACGCCTGGTACGACACCGGTCAGGCCGTGGCCCAGTTGGTCGGAGAGGCGACCGCGCGCGGCTGGTCGGTGCACCAGATGGCCGGGTTTTCGGCCGATGCTGCGCGTGAGGCATTTGCTATCCCCGAGGACTTCGAACCGGCGGCGGCGATCGCCATCGGTCGTCGTGGCGAGCCGGACGCTTTGCCTGAGCCGTTCGCGGAGCGCGAAACCGCCCCGCGCCAGCGCAAGGCGCTCCAAGAACTGGTATTTGGGAGGTCCTGGGGCGAGGCTTCGGATCTCATCGGCTAGCCGCCGACCAGGCGGCGCCTTGGCTTGCGTTCGATTGGTTTGGGCAGGGTGAAACACCCTGCATTTCAAGACGTACTTCTGTCGATGCGTGGAATTCGAATATGGCGATGCGTTCCTCACGCCTTGGCGTGGGTTTGCTTGGCGGCCGGACTTTCCAATGGCGCGGCTGTAGCCGCTGGCCGGGCGCCCGGATTCGACCGCGTACCCATCCGGTTGCCGGGGATTCCAGCGGCGATTTTCCCCGCCGATCTCAACGGCGACGGCAGCCTCGACCTGGCGGTGGTGGTGGCCTATAACGAGTGGGCCGATGTCGCCGAGTTCGAGCAGACGACCTTCGACGGCGTCGAGGGGATGGTCGAGGTCATGAACGTGGTGACGTCGTGGATCGATCGACGGGAATTGCGGGTGTATCTCGGGGCTCCCGATCGATCCGGTTATCGGCCTCCGCTGCCGGTGCTCGAATTGGACACTTCGATCCACGCCTTTGCTGTGCGAGCTACGGGAGCCGGCGACGAATTGATCGCGCTCACCGACGAGGGACTGTCAGCAGTTCGTTTGCGTACGGGAGAAACCCCATCGTTGGCTTTCGAAGCTCTAGTCGAGCAGCCGAACGCCTACAGCGGTGATGAACGGTTCTATCCTCATCTCGATTTCTTACATGACCTCAACGGCGACGAAGACATAGATGCCATTCTTCCGACTCGGCAGGGATGGGCGATCGTGTCGGGGACGGGTCAGGGGTTTTCGGCCGCGGGTATAAGTCAGGTCGCACAGCCGACGCCCCGCCCGGCGGCGGACGATGGCTTCGACGCGGAAGGGGAGGAGGATCGTGAGGCGGCCGCGCTGCGGCCGCGCCTGCCGGAAGTGAGGGACCTCAATTGCGACGGTTTGAACGACCTTGTCTTTCTGCGCGGACATCACGATTTCGACGGCGAAGAAAACGAGGTGGTGCTCTACCGCAATCTAGGCGATTTCGGTTTCGCACCCGTTTCGCTGCGAGCGCCGACATCGATCGAGGCGGAGGCGAGAAGTGACGATGACGACGACGAGGACTCTTCCGCTATCGTTTTCGCCGGACCGTTGGAAGTAGGAGAATGCAGCGTCGCGGTCGCTCGCTCGGAGGTCGAGCGCTGGCAAGAACCGACCGTCCGCCAAGAGATCGACGCGGCCAAACGGCCGCTCTATCGCTACACCATCTACGACCTGCACGACGATCTTTCCTTGGCAGGCGAGCGGGGCGAGTTCGAAGCCTTCGGCTACAGCTTTGAAGGCTCAGACGCTGAATCCGACCAAGAGGAAGGCGACGACGTTGACATCCGATTGCCGGGCGGTTTTCAGGATTTGGATGGTGATGGTCGCCTTGATCTGGTCTCGATCAACCTCGACTTCTCGATACTTCCTCTGCTGACTAGGGTTTTGGTGACCCAGTCGATCAAACTGCGCATGGACTTTCAGGTCACCTGCCAGGCCGAGGACGGCGGCTTTGCAGCCGTACCGGGCTTGGACTTATCGGGCCGGTTCAAGATCAATCTGCGCAAGGCCAAGATCCGCCACTTGTCCCAGTTTGCGGGGGACTTCGACGGCGACGGCAGGGCTGACTTCGTGCAACTGGGCCGGGGCAAGAAGGTCACCATTCACCACGGTCGCAGTAACTGTCGCTATCCGGCAGTTGCCGACCAGACCATCGTTTTCGAGAAAAAGCCCGAGCATTTGGGGTTGGTGCGGGTGCTGGACCTCAACGGGGATGAGCGATCCGACATCTACGTCGTCCATCCGCTGGAGAAGCCGCGCAAGGAGCGCGCCACGCCGGTGCGGGTGGATATCTATTTGAGCCAAGCGAGCTAGCAGGAGCTACGCCGAAGCTGCGGCCGCAGCCTCGATTTCGACGTCGATCTCGTCGAGTTCCACCGCCACTACTTTGGACACGCCGCGCTCGGCCATGGTTACGCCGTAGAGTGTCGAGGCTGCTTCCATCGTCAGCTTGTTGTGGGTGATAACGATGAACTGGGTTTCCGCGGCCATGCGCTTGAGCATTTCGATGAAGCGTAGGCAATTGAGATCGTCGAGCGGCGCGTCGACCTCATCGAGGATACAGAACGGCGATGGCATGTGGCGAAAGAGTGCGAACAGCAGCGCCAGCGCCGTGAGTGCCTTCTCGCCCCCGGACATCAGCATCAGATTCTGCAAGCGCTTGCCGGGGGGACGGGCGACGATCTCGATGCCGCTCTCAAGCACGTTGTCCTCGTCCATGAGGCGCATCTCCGCTTCGCCTCCGGCAAAGAGCTCGGCGAAGGTGCCGGAAAAGTGTCTGTTGACTGCTTCAAAGGTAGCTAGGAACCGCTTGGAGGAAGTCTCGTCGATCTCGGCGATGGTCGAGCGCAGGCTGTCGATGGATTTCAAGACATCGGTGCGCTGTTCGGTGAGAAATCCGTGGCGCTCTTGCTGCTCCTCGAGTTCTTCGGCAGCCAGCTCGTTGACCGGCCCCATGCGTTCGAGCACCGAGCGTAGAGACTCGAGCTGTTCCTCGAGTTCCTCGAGCGGCTCTTCGCTCTGACTCGGCTCTTCCGGTAAGTCGGCGCCGAAATGCTCACGATGGTCGGCTTGGACGTGCTCCAGCCGTTCGCGCAGGCTGGCTTCGCGTACGCGTTGATCGGCGAGTGCGGCTCGCTGTTGATCGATGTTGGTGCGGCCGCCGGCCAGTTCCCGCTCGACTTCACTGAGATTCTGGCGAACGGATTCCCAGGCGTCGCGCAGTTGCCCGCCCTGGTTCTCCAGCTCGGCCTTTTGCTCAAGGGCAGCTTGCAACTTGGTTTCGGTCTCCTGGATTTCGGCGAGGAGGCGTTCTTTGCGCGCGGCCAACTCCGCTGCCTCTTCGTTCCAGCCGCCGATGCGGTCGTCTGCGGTGGCTCGATCCTGGCCGAGGCGCTCGATTTCGCGTTCGGCGGCGATCAACCGTTCGACGACCACGTCGAGGGCGCCCCGCCGGCTGGCTCCGGAAGCGCGCGTGTCTTCGCGTTTCTCGCGCGCCTGGTCTAAGTTGCCCTGTTGCTTGTCGAAGGCGGACTCGGCTTTTTGGTGGCGCTCTTCAAGCTCCGTGACGCGCTTTTGATGCTGGTCAATGGAGTCTTGTAAACGCTGGATCTCTCGCTCGACCTCAACTTTCTCGTTGTCGAGGCCGGCGACCTCGGAGGTCAGTCGCGTCTTGGTGCCGAGGGCTTCCTCTTCCTTGGTAACCGCGACGGCGGCCCGCTTGTGCGCGGCTTCGAGTTCGCCGCGCAGATTCTGGGTCGCTTCCGCATTGGCCTGCAGATCCTCGTCGACTTGGGTCAGCTTGCTTTCGAGGTCTTCCAGCCGCACCTTGAGGCGCGGCAGCTCGGTTTCGAGTTGTTGCCGTTCTTTCTCGCGCGCGATCGCGCCCGGTTGCGCTTTGGCCCCCAGGACCCGCAGTACTCGGCCTTGTAGCCAGCGCCCGTCTTGACAGAGGAAGGCGGCAGTGGGGTGTGCCTCCGCGAGGCGGCGGGCATCGGACCACGACTTGACCAGGTATGCGGGGGGCAAAGCCGCTCCTAAATTCGCTTTGAGTCCGAGGGCGTCGCTGAGGGGCATCAGGATCGCCTTGTCGTCGATGGCGGCGTGCTCTCGGGTCGAGGGGAGGACGATGGCCGAGCTGCCTTCACCCGATCCCAGCACCGCGACGAGGTCGTCGGCGTTGTCTTCATCGCTGACCAGGGCGTCGCCGAGACGGTCGAGGAAGAAATCCACGGCGCGCTCCCACCCTTTGCGCGCAGAGATGCGATCGGCGAGGAAGCTGGCGTTGGAAACTCCGGCCTGCTCTAGGCGGTTTTCGATTCGGACGCGGCGACCGGCTTGCTCTTGACTGGCTTCGATGAGGAACTCGAGGGCGGCCGAAGTCCGCGAAATCTGGCGCTCGAGGTCGCTGCGTTCGGAGCGCAGTTGGGCTCCGCGCTCTTCGATCGTACTTCGCGCTTCGACTTCTCGCTCGAGCTTCTGGCGCAGTTGGTCTTCAGCGTCGCGATTGCTCTGCGCGTCGCCAGCAGATTTCTTTAATTCGGAACTGACATCCGAGAGCAATTTGCTGCGCCGCTGCCGTTCCTCCTGTACGCGACGCAGACGGAACTGCCCCTTTTCGAGCTCCGTCTTCTGCTTGTTGAGTCGATTGCGCTCGCCGCTCAGGGTGCTGAATGCGTCGAGAAGCGCGGCGCGGCATTCTTCGACCGCGGCCTGTTCTTGGGCGACCAGCTTCTCGGCACCCGACAGCAGGTCGTCGGAGCTGGTGAGCAGATCGGTGGCGGTACTGCGCGCGGCCAACGTCTCAGTTCGGACGGTCTCGAGTTGCTTGAGACGCGAGCCCATTTCGTCAACCTCGGCGCGGGTGCGCTTGATGAGGCGCTGATTGGCGGCGACGCGTTCGTCGATTTCTGCGATGGTGCGCTTAGACCCCTGCAGGAATTCCTGACGGCCTTGGATGGCCGCGGCGAGTTCGGCTTCTTCGCGGTGGTGCTCGGAGACCTGGCGTCCATGTTGATCGGCTGCTTCGCGCAACTCGGCAACGCGGGCTTCCTGGCCGGTGATGTCGCCCGCCGACGAAGTCACGGTGTCCTGCAAGGCGCCGAGTTCCTGTTCGGTCTGCGCCAAGCGCTGCTGAAGGCTGGCACCGCGCATGTGTAATACGGTGCGCAGAAGCTCCTCATGGTCGATTTTGCGTTGCTTGTAGCGCCGCGCCGCGCCCGCCTGGCGCTTGAGCGAGCGAATGCCACGTTCGACTTCGCTGACAATGTCGTCGAGGCGGTTGAGGTTGCCCACAGCCTCTTCGAGTTTGAGTTGAGTGAGGTGGCGGCGGTTGCGGTATTTGGTGACCCCCGCGGCCTCTTCGAGGAGACGGCGGCGTTCTTGCGGTTTGCCCGAAAGGATGAGGTCGATCTTGCCCTGCTCGATAACCGAATAGGCGCGCAGGCCGAGTCCGGTTCCGGCAAGCAAATCTTTGATGTCTTTGAGACGGCCGGCCTTGCCATTGATCAGGAAGGTGCTGTCGCCGTCTCGGTAGACCCGTCGCCCGATGGTCAGCCGGCCTTCCTGAGAGTGGGGAAAGGCCGGATCGGTGGCGAGTTCCAAGGTGACTTCGGCCATGCCCAACGGCTTGCGGCCGGCGGCGCCGGCGAAAATGACGTCGTCCATAACGTCGGCGCGCAGGGCCTTGGCGCTGCGTTCTCCGAGCACCCATGTGACGGCATCGGCGACGTTGCTCTTGCCGCAGCCATTGGGGCCGACAACCCCGGTAATGGAGTTGGAAAACGTCAGATCAACGGGATCAACGAAGGACTTGAACCCGGAAATTTCCAGAGTTTCGAGTTTGAGCATACGGACTCTCTTCCGGGAGAGAAATGTAGCACAGATTGTGCTGCTTCCTGGTAGATCTACAACATATTGTGGTCCGAGGTCGACTCGACTTGACCTCTTTGGAGGACGCTTTAGCCGCGTACCGTCGATTTGGGCTCCAACGTTGACAGGTGGACGGCCTCGCAATACGATCCCTCAGGTCGATTCACAACTCCACCGACGAGTGCCATCGACCGCGGATTTCGGCTGCCGGACTAGCTGCTTGCGGATTGGCATTTGATGGTTCAAAACTCGCGACAGATTCACGATGCGGCGCATCTTCGCCGGGTGATCCGCCGTATGGCGGGTGAGTTGGTGGAGCAGCACCGGGGTACGGCCGGTCTGCTGCTGGTCGGCATTCGTACTCGCGGCGTCCCTTTGGCCGAGGCCTTGGCCGCCGAAATGAGCGAGATGGAGGGGCGCGAGGTCCCGATCGGGACGCTCGACATCACCCTCTATCGCGACGACCTGTCGACCATCGCGCCGCAGCCGGTGGTGCGGTCCACTTCGATTCCCGGCGAGCAGTTGCAAGGACTAACGGTGGTTCTTTGTGACGATGTGCTGTTTACAGGGCGCACGATTCGCGCTGCGCTCGACGCCCTGATGGACTACGGACGGCCCAACGCGGTGCGGCTGGCGGTGCTCATCGACCGCGGCGGGAGGGAGCTGCCGATTCAGGCCGACGTGGTGGGTGAGCGAGTGGAAGTGAACGCCAAGCAACTGGTCGACGTCATGTTCGCCGAGACCGATGACGGCCGGGAAGGTGTGTTTATACGTTCGCTGGACGACGGAGAGGAAGAGTAAGTGGAGTCGATCAACTGGAACCGCAAGGACCTGCTCGGCATTCGCGACCTCTCGGCCGATGAAATCCGGCTGGTCTTGAAAACGGCTCAGTCTTTTTGTGAAGTAGCGGAGCGGCCGATCAAGAAGGTACCGACGCTGCGAGGCAAGACGGTCATCAACCTTTTCTTCGAGCCGTCCACCCGCACCCGTTCCAGTTTTGAAATCGCTGAAAAGCGCCTGTCGGCCGACGGTCTCAATTTTTCTTCGTCCGGGTCGGCGCTGGCCAAGGGCGAGGGACTGATCGATACCGCTCTCAACCTCGAGGCGATGTCTCCCGACTTGGTCGTGATTCGGCACCAGCATCCGGGAGTGCCACATCTGCTCGCCGGCATCCTGGATTCCGGCGTCATCAACGCCGGTGACGGCGCTCACGAACATCCGACCCAAGCCTTGCTCGACGCCCTCACCATTCAGCAGAAGAAGGGCGAGATCGCGGGGCTCAGAGTCTCGATCATCGGCGACATCGAACACAGCCGCGTGGTGCGCTCCAACATTCATTTGCTCAACAAACTCGGCGCCGAAGTGACGGTGGGAGGAATGCGGACGATGATGCCGGTGGGAATCGAGCGACTGGGCGTCCGGGTTGCCCACACCATTGAAGATGCGGTCGCCGACGCCGATGTGGTGATGATGCTGCGGATTCAGAAGGAACGGCTCAAGGGCGGCTTTCTGTTTCCGTCCAACGCCGAGTACTTCGACGTTTTCGGTCTTACCCGCGAGCGTCTCAAGGGAGCCAAGGACGATGCCCTGGTCATGCATCCCGGACCCATGAACCGCGGTGTCGAGATCGCCAGCGATGTCGCCGACGGCCCCCAGTCGGTGATCTTGGAGCAAGTCGGCAACGGAGTGGCGGTACGCATGGCGGTGCTCTACCTGCTGTCCGGCGCCGCGCAGGAGGGCGAGTGAAGCTTCTAGTTCGAGGCGGACGGGTCGTCGATCCGGCCACGGAAATTGACGGTCAGGCCGACGTTCTTATCGAAGACGGTCAAATTCGCGAGGTCTCCGACCATATTGCCGCGAGCGATGGAGCGGAGGAGGTGGATGCCTCCGGACTGGTCGTCACGCCTGGAATGATCGACATCCACGTACACCTGCGCGAGCCAGGGCAGGAGTACAAAGAGACGGTGGCAAGCGGGACGCGGGCGGCTGCGGCCGGTGGGTTCACGGCCGTCGCCTGCATGGCCAACACCGAACCGGTCAACGACCAACGCTCGATCACCGAGCTCATCATGCGCCAGGCCGCACGAGCCGGCTACGCCCGGGTCTACCCGATCGGTGCGGTGAGCAAAGGACTGGCGGGGGAGGAGCTGGCGGCGATCGCCGAGATGGTCGAGGCCGGAGCGGTTGCGATCTCCGATGACGGCTTACCGGTCGCCAACTCGGAGCTGATGCGCCGGGCTTTGCTCTATGCCGAGCACTTCGACATCCCGGTGATCCAGCACGCGCAAGATATGGACCTCACTGGCGAAGGGGTAATGCACGAAGGCGATGTTTCGACGCGCCTCGGACTGCCCGGCATTCCCGGCGCCGCTGAAGATGTCGTGGTCGCTCGCGATCTGATCTTGGTCGAAGACTTCGGCGGCCGTTACCACGTCGCGCACCTGTCGACGGCCCGAGCACTGGCGATGGTGGTCGCCGCTAAAGACGCCGGACGTCGCGTGACCTGCGAAGTCACACCACATCATCTGCTGCTTACCGACGAGGCGGTGGACACCGCTTCTTTCGATGCCGACACCAAGATGAACCCGCCGCTGCGTCCGGACGCCGACAGAGAAGCGCTACTCAACGGTCTAGCCAACGGCGATGTCGATGCCATTGCCAGCGACCACGCTCCGCACCATGAGGACGAGAAGACGGCCCAGTTCAGCATCGCTCCCTTTGGAGTCGTCGGGCTGGAGACTACGGTGTCGCTTTGCCTGGATCGTTTAGTGGGGGGGGATACCATTGCCCTTAGCCGCATGGTCGAGTTGCTGTCGTCGGCGCCCGCGCGCATCCTCAAGTTGCCGGGTGGCACCCTCGAGGAAGGTTCGGTCGGCGACCTCACCTTGTTGGACCTGGAGCGATCGGTGACCGTACAACCAGATGGATTCCGCAGCCGCGGCCGGAACTCGCCGTTCGCCGGCTGGGAACTGACCGGCGCTCCGGTTGGCACCATCGTGGCCGGACGCCAAATCGCTACCGACTGACGACCTCATGAACGAAATTCTGCAGACCGCGCTCGAAGCTTCGCGGGCGGCCTGCGAGGTCTTGCGCTCCCATTTCGGTCGCGTCGGTCTCGGCGTCGAGGCCAAGAGCGTCAACGATTTCGTCACCGAGGCGGATCACGCCAGCGAGGCCGCGATTCTCAAAGTGCTCAACGAGCGCCATCCCGAGCACAGTGTGCTGTCGGAAGAAGCGGGGTGGAGTGGCCTCGACGGAGCCGAGTACGTTTGGGTGGTGGATCCGCTCGACGGCACCACCAACTTCCTGCATGGTCTGCCGGTGTGGGCGGTTTCTATCGCTTGCCTGAAGAATCGGCAGCCGGTCGTGGGGGTCATCGTCGAACCGATGATGGAGAAGACATTCTCTGCGGTGGCGGGGAGCGGCGCATTTTGCGACGGCCGGCCCATTCACGTCTCCGACCGCGACGGCCTCGACGGAGCTTTTCTCGCCACCGGGTTTCCGTTCAAGGCCAAAGACGCACTGGAGCTTTATCTGCGCGGCTTTGCGTCGGTTTTTCGCCATGCCCGAGCGGTCCGTCGCACCGGCGCCGCGGCATTGGATCTCGCCTACACCGCCACTGGAACCTATGATGGATTTTTCGAGTTTCGCCTGTCGCCTTGGGACCTGGCGGCCGGGCAGGTGATCTTGCTGGAAGCCGGCGGGCGTATCACCAACCTGGATGGCGAAGCTGACATCTTGAGTCGAGGCAGCGTCATTGCCGGAGCTCCCGGCACCTGGGCCGGGCTTCTGGAAGTGATGGACGAACTGGGCGGCGAAGCGACCCTGGAAGAACTGTTGCAGGGTAAACCATCCACGAACACTAGCCACTAGCACTATCCACTAACCACTAGCACGAACCACCATTCCCCGTGCCCGGTCAACGCCACCCCGCAGTCGACAGCTACCCAGCATTGGTTTGGATTCGGCCGGGTGGTGGGTGGCACCGAGTGACTGGGTCTCGGCTCGTTTTGACTCTAGTCCTAACCGCGGTGGTGTTGGTCTCGGCCGTAGCCGGTTTGTTCGCCACCCCGCAAGCGATTAGAGGATGGCTGCAGAGGGGGCAATTTCAGACTTTGAGCACCCAGCGCGGGCTGTTGGGTCGCAGGCTCGATTCTCAAGTGCAAGCGTTGGGCGCGATTGAGGGCAGGGTTGCCGCCGGCCTGTCGGAGGCCAGTCGTCTTCGGGAGGCGGTTGGACTCGAAGCTCCCCGGGCGCGGGGCGGCAGCCAAGTGACGCCATCGCGCCTTTCCCGTTCATCGATCTTCAGCGATCTAAGTCAAACCCGCGCCAGCAGGGAGCGGGCGGTGCGTTTTAGTGTGGAACGCTGGGACGCCGAACTCACCGCCTTGGAAGAGATCCTTGGCGAAAATTCGAATCAGCTCGCGTCTACCCCGACTCTGCTGCCATTGCGCGCCGAGCGCATGACGGTGAGCGCCGACTTCGGCAATCGCGTCGACCCGGTCACCAACACGGTCGGATTTCAATCGGGCATCTTGATTGCGGCGAGACCCGGCGGTCGAGTGATCGCGCCGGCTGATGGCCGCGTCGCCTTTACGGGGCAGTTTCGCTCCCGCGCTGGCGGATGGCAACGCTTTGGGCGCATCGTGGTCATTCGCCACGGCGAGCGCTTCATCAGCGTGCTCGGACACTGCGGCCGTATCCGGGTCAACCGTGGGGAGAGAGTGCGGCGTGGCGACTGGGTGGCCGACAGCGGCGACTCGGGATTGCCGCCGCATCCCGGTCTTTACTACGAGCTGCGTTGGCGGGATCGCAGTAAACCGGTATCTGAGGCCTGGATTCCAGTCGACCCCAAGTTCTACGTCCTGGACTACACCTGGGTAGGTGAGGAAGCGTGGCGGGCCCGCGGCTCGGCGCAGCGGGCTTCCGATTATGATGCAATGCCTTACGCCCTCAGGCGCTAAGGTGGCGGGGCTATCAGGTAGGACCTGAACAGCGGACTACCAACTAGAAGACACCTGTGACTGTTTTTGCCTTGTTGTTGATTGTCGGTGCCGGGGTCGCCTATGCGACGCTCGATGCGCTACGCAAACTGATGGCGAAGGGGATGAGTTCGCTGGCAGCACTGCTGTGGCTGACCTTGGGAGCGCTACCATTCTTTGCCGTCTGGGTGCTCAAGCAGTCCGAATGGAAAATCGACACGGGCTACTGGACACCGACTTTGGTTGCCGTCGGTCTGCAACTGATCGCCAATTTGGCCTTCATCGAGGCGGTCAAGAGATCGCCGCTCTCGGTCACCATTCCACTGCTGTCTCTCACGCCGGTGTTTACCGCGGTGGCGGCGATTTTCACCCTCGGTGAGTGGCCCGGCATGTGGAAGACGCTGGGCATTCTCGTCGTCACCGGGGGGGCTTGGTGGCTGGCGCGAATATCGATCCCGAGCAATGGCGAGAGGAGATCGTTCTGGGCGCTGCTCAAGACCGAGCCCGGCGTGCCGCTGATGGTGCTGACTTCGCTCGCTTGGGCGGTGGCCGGGCCGCTCGACAAAGTCGCATTGAGATACCTCTCTGCTTCCGGAGGCGACTTCGGCAAGATCGCCATGCACGCGCTGGTCATGAACCTCGGCGTTGCCATGGGAGCGTTCGCGATGCTGGCATGGAAGGGACGGCTGGGGCAGTCGATGCCGCAAAAAGGAAGTTGGGGGGTCGTGATCGGTGCGGCAGTGGCGAGTTCGGTCGCTTTGGCCTTTCAACTGAGCGCCGTGCAGGTGGCGATGGTGGCTTTGGTGGAGAGCATCAAGCGCGGCGTCAACACCATCTTGGCACTGCTCCTGGGGGCCGTCATCTTTAGCGAGGAGATCACAGGGGCGAAGGTCGCGGCCTGCGCCGTGATGACCTTGGGCGTGGTCTTGATCTGGTTTTCTTGAGTTCCAGAGACTGTTTGCTGAAGATAGGAACAGCCCTAGGGCAACCATTCCTGCTGCTGCAGTTGCGTGGCTTCCAGATGCGTACGCACTTCGGCGAGTGAATCCCCGCCGCATTTGATCAGCAAGGCGTCAGCGAGCACCAACGCCACCATCGCTTCGGCGATCACCGCGGCAGCGGGAAGGGCGGTGACATCGCTACGCTCGTACTGCGACAGCCTGGCCTCGCCTGTATCCAGGTCGATGGAAGGCATGCCCTTGCGCAGGGTGGAAATGGGCTTCATGTAGAGGGTGACGACGATATCCTCGCCGTTGGTGACGCCACCTTCTAGGCCACCGGCGCGGTTGTCACTGCGCTCGACTCTGGCATCCGCGACTCCCGTGATGGCGTCGTGCACTTGGCTGCCCGGGCGGGCAGCATTGGCCACCCCATCGCCGATCGCGACCGCCTTGACCGCGGGTACCGACATCACCGCCTGCGACAGAGCTGCGTCCAGCTTACGGTCCCACTGCGCGTAGGTGCCCAAACCCGCTGGAACGTTGTGGGCGACGACGGTGGCGGTTCCGCCGAGTGTGTCGCCCTCCTCCTGTGCTGCGTCGACGGCTGCAATCATTGCCTCCTCGTCCTCGGGGTAGGCGGCTCGCAAGGGGGAGTCGTCGTCCATCTGCGACAAATCGGCCCAGTTGGGCGTCTTGCGGTCCCGACCTACCTCGCCCAGAGCGACGATCCCGCTAGCGATTTCGACGCCGAGTTCTTCCAGCAAAGCGCGCGCGCAACTGCCGGCAGCGACACGCGCCACCGTTTCCCGGGCCGACGCCCTTTCGAGCACATTGCGGAGGTCGCTGGCGCCGTGCTTGAGGCCGCCGGCAAGATCGGCGTGACCGGGGCGCGGCGAGTGCACGCGCCGCTGCTCGACCCGGCGCGGGTCCACTTCGAGCGGATCCATGATCTGTCGCCAATTGCGGTAGTCCTGGTTGGCGATCCAGATGCAAATTGGGGAGCCGAGGCTGATCCCGTTGCGGACGCCGCCGCGAAACTCGAAAGCGTCGCTTTCAATCTTCATGCGCGCGCCACGCCCATAGCCGTGCTGACGGCGGGCGAGTTGGCGGGCGATCTTGTCCGGGTCGAGGGGAACGCCGGACGGCATTCCGTCGAGAACCGCGGTCGCACCCGGTCCATGGCTTTCGCCGGCGGTGGTGAGTCTCAACCGTTCCATGTCAGGTCGCAGGCTGGTCGAAGTATTGGCGGGCGAAATCGGGAATGACCGTCGGCTTCCCGGTTTCGCGATTCACCCAGATGTGTTGTGTGGACCCGCTGGCGAGGACGGTAGACGGGTCGTTGAGATTACGCACTTGATACGAAAAGGTGACGCCACGGCTGCCGGCCTTCTCAGTGGTGCAGGTGACCTGGATGGGGTCGCCGTAGTGAGCCGGTTGCCGGTAGCGCAATTTGGCTTCGATGACCATGAGCAGATAGCCCCGGCGTTCGATTTCGGCGTACTCGATGCCTTGGGCGCTGCAGTGGTGGGTTCGCGCCAGCTCGAGCCACACCAGATAGTTGGCGTGGTGCACGACCCCCATCTGATCGGTCTCCGCGTAGCGAACCTCGATATCTACGGTGGTTGGGGGTTGCTCAGCGGCCATGGCGTGGAGACTGTAGCGCAACACCGTACCGCAAAACGACCGTCAAGATTTTCCACCCGGCGAGGATCGTTCCGCGGAGGGTGCCCGAGATTTTGGACCTGCCGATGCGCGGCCGGTAGCTCACAGGGACTTCCACCACGCGCAGCCCGGCGCGCACTGCTTTAACCTGCATCTCAGCCGTCCAGCCGAAGTTGCGATCGCACATCGCAAGCTGTGACAAGGCTTCCCAAGTGATGGCGCGAAACGGTCCGAGATCGGTGTATCGATGCCGGTAGAGCAGCCAAATGAGGCCGCAGGCGACGGCGTTGCCGACTCGCTGCTGGGGTAACAGCGCCCCGCGCTCGGCGCGGCCGAGAACGCGCGAACCGATCACCATGTCGGCCGATCCCTCTTGGATCGGTACCAGGACCTGCGCCATGTCGCGTGGATCGTCCGAGAAGTCGGCGTCGAGGAACACCACAACTTGCGGCGGGGATTGCTGCGGGTCTGGCTGCCGGTCTAACTGCCGGTCTGAATGCTGATCTGAATGCTGATCTAGGCCCAACTCCGCCAAGCCCCGAAGGCAAGCGGCCCCATAGCCGCGTTCACTCTCTTGGACGACCACCGCGCCCAACTTCGCCGCTACTTCCGCTGTGCCGTCGGTTGAACCGTTGTCGACGACGACGATCCGGCGTACGAAGTCGGTGGGGATGGTCGAAAGTACGGCCGCGATTCCTCGCTCCTCGTTGAGGGCCGGGATGACGACGTCGACGATCATGCGAGAGAGTTTCCGTTGAGGGCTTCAGAGGGGTTCAATGTTCGCTATCATCACAGCTAATCCGGGGCGAGGTCCGTGGTGCAAAGGCGCGCCGCGCGCGAGAGCCCCTGCGAGCACCGGAAAATGGCGAATTCAGTACCAGGCGTCAAGGGGATGCGTGTCCTCGATGAGCTAACGAGCGCGACTTTCTACGCGGTCGAGAGAAAAGCCCGCGAGGTTTTCGGTCGCTACGGATATGGCGAGATTCGCACCCCGATTCTTGAGCGTACCGAGCTGTTTTCGCGCTCGGTGGGGGAGAGCACCGATATCGTCGGCAAGGAGATGTATACCTTTGACGACCGTGGCGGGCGCAGCCTGACATTGCGTCCCGAGGGCACGGCGCCAGTGGTGCGGGCTTTGGTCGATCGTGGTCTGCGTGGACAACCGTTGCCGCTCAAGCTCTTCTATCTGGGACCTTATTTTCGCTACGAGCGACCGCAGAAGGGACGCTATCGTCAGTTCCACCAGATCGGGGCCGAACTGATCGGAGACCCACGCCCGGAAGCGGACGCTGAGGTGATCTCGATGCTGGTCGAGTTCTTCACCTCGCTAGGATTTCAAGGTCTTTCGGTCGGGTTGCAGACGCTCGGAGACACCGAAAGCCGAACGCGCTTTCGCTCGCAACTGCTCGAATACCTGGAGCCGCGGGTGGACGGCTTGTCAGAAGACAGCCGTCGCCGCCTGCAGGCCAATCCTTTGCGGATTCTGGACTCGAAAATTGCTGCGGACCAAGAGATCTTGGTAGGTGCGCCGACGATGGAGACCTGTTTGAGTGCAGAAGCGGCGAGTCGCTTCTCTCAAGTCCAGGAGTTGCTCGACGCCTTGGAGATCAATTACTCGGTGCAGCCGGGTCTGGTGCGGGGGCTTGACTACTACACCGGCACCGTGTTCGAGATCGTCAGTTCGGAGCTGGGCGCTCAGGACGCACTGGTTGGCGGCGGGCGCTACGATGACCTGATCGGTGAGCTAGGCGGACCGGACATGCCGGCAATCGGATTTGCGATCGGGCTCGATCGGGTCTGCGAGGCGCTGCCGAAACATCCGGTAGACCCAAGAAGCGCCACCCCGGTGGCAGTGGTTGGACTGGGCAACGAGGGCGCGGTGAAGGCGCTGCAGGTTGCGAGCGACTTGCGCGATGTCGGCTTGACAGCCGACGCAAGGGATGGAGCCCGGGGGATTGGCAAGGCTTTGAAGGCGGCCGACCGTAGAGGCGTTCGCTGGGTGGTCCTGATCGGAGACCAAGAACTTACCGACAACGTCTTGACCCTTAAGGACTTGCAAAGCGGAGAACAGATTCGTGTGGGAGGGCCAACCGCAGTCGCGGCGGCGATCGTCGAAGCTGCCGAGGTCGAATCCAACGAGACTGAACAAGCCAATGAAGAGGCCAGTGAAGGGGCCAGTGAAGAGGAGAATCGGTAGATGAGCGAGCGCGTGTGGGGAGGGCGGCTGACCAACGCCAACGTTGGAGATGAGGTACTCATCCGCGGCTGGATTCAGCGGCGCCGTGTACACGGTGGATTGACCTTTTTCGATCTGCGCGATCGAGGTGGCATCGTTCAGGTGGTTGTCAATCAAGAGTTGACGCCCGACTTGGCTGCGGCACTGGCCGATGCGCGGTTGGAATGGGTGCTGGAAATCAGCGGCAAGGTGGTGGCGCGAGACGGTGGGGTCAATCCCGACTTACCCAGCGGTGAGATCGAGATCGAGGCGGCAGCCGGTTCGATCTTGGCCCGATCCGACGCGCTGCCGGTGAGCCCCGAGGGAAAAGTCGATGCCGCCGAGGACACTCGGCTGCGCTACCGCTACCTCGAACTGCGACGTCCGGAGTTGCAGAACAATCTGGTGCTGCGTTCGCGCGTCGATTTGGAGACACGCAAGTATCTGGATGAGCAGGAGTTCGTTCAGGTCGAGACACCGATTCTGACCCGTTCGACGCCGGAGGGAGCGCGCGACTATCTCGTCCCCAGCCGGGTGCAGCCTGGGTCTTTCTATGCCTTGCCCCAATCGCCGCAACTCTTTAAGCAGATCTTGATGGTGGCCGGACTGGAACGCTACGCGCAGATTGCGCGTTGTTTTCGTGATGAAGACCTGCGCGCCGACCGCCAGCCGGAGTTCACGCAGATCGACCTGGAAATGTCCTTCGTCGATGAAGAGGACATCTACGGCCTCATCGAAGGGCTGTTTGAGCGCCTGTTTGGGCTCATCGGCGAGGTTATCGAAACCCCCTTCCCGCGCCTGACCTATCGCGAGGCCATGGATCGTTTCGGCTCCGACCGGCCCGACCTGCGCTTCGATTGGGAGTTGGTCGACCTCACCGAGGACTTGGGTTCGACCGGCTTCCGCGGCTTTGAGGCTGCGGTCGCCGACGGTGGGGTGATTCGGGGATTGCGGGTACCGGGAGGCGCCGGCGCAACGAGGCGTGAACTCGATGGCTGGGGCGATTTGGCGCGCAAGCATGGCGCAGTTGGGGTGTTGTGGATGAAGCGGGAAGAGGATGGAACCTCGTTTCAGGTCAAGTCCGCCTTGAGCGAGAAGGAAGTAGGGCGGGCGGCTGACACCCTAGGGCTGGAGGTCGGCGACCTGGGCTTGGTGGTCGCCGGGCCGTGGTCGACAACCTGCACCTCATTGGGTGCTCTGCGGTCGGATATTGCCTCCAGCAGCAACGTCATCGATGGCGGCGCTCGCCGGTTCCTTTGGGTGATCGACTTTCCCGCCTTCGATTACAGCGAAGAGGACGAACGTTGGGTATCCGTGCACCATCCGTTCACGATGCCCAATTTGGATGATTGGACGGAAGCTCAGGCCGGAGAGCGTTCGCTGGCCGACGTGCGTTCCCTTGCCTACGACGTGGTCCTCAACGGCTACGAACTGGGGGGCGGATCGCTACGGATCTACGACCCAGCATTGCAGAGCCAAGTGTTCACCACCCTCGGCATTGACGAAGCGGAAGCCGAGGAGCGGTTTGGATTCTTCCTCGAGGCCTTGCGCTACGGCGCACCGCCGCACGGAGGCATCGCTTTGGGTCTCGACCGCATCGTCATGCTGATGGCGGGCGCCGGCTCTTTGCGTGATGTCATCGCTTTCCCCAAGACCACCTCGGCGGCGTGCTTGATGACCGATGCGCCAACTCCGGTGGAAGCGGCACAACTCCAAGAGCTGGGAATCGCCCCGCTCGATATCGACGGCGACTCTCCACAAGAGGCATGAGAAAAGACATCGAGTGGCGCGATGGTGGCACCACCCGCCACATCGTGGCGGACGGTGCGCTGACGAACCCGCCGTTGGAGTTATTGGCGTGGCTGGCGGGACGCGAAGTCTTCGCAATCGGTCCGCAGCCGGTGCTCGACCTAGTTGCATCGAGGTTGGAACGAATTCGGGCCGAGAGCGGCCGATGGGTGGTTCTCTCCATCGCGGACGGTGAATCGGCGAAGTCACTGAGGCAGGCGGAGGCGTTGTGGCAGCAGTTGATCGAGCATCGGGCGCGCCGCGACAGCCTCGTGGTCGGGGTCGGCGGTGGGGCAGCTACCGATTTGGTCGGGTTCGTAGCTTCAACCTATTTGCGCGGGCTCGAAGCGGCGCTGTTGCCGACCACCACCCTGGCGCAGTTAGACGCCTCTGTGGGCGGCAAGTGCGGCGTCAACGTCAGCGGGACTAAGAACATGGTGGGGACTTTCTTCAACCCAGCATGGGTCGTGGCTGACCCCTCCGTACTGAACAGTGAGTCGGCGCGCCAACGGAACGCCGGCTTAGTGGAAGCGATCAAACTGGGCGTGACCTACGACGGTGCCCTGTTGGAACTCATTGAGACTCTTTGGCCTCAACTGGACGGCGGCGACCCGGAAGCGCTGACACGGGTGATCGCTCATGGCGTTCGGGCCAAGCTGGAAGTGGTCGAGTCCGACCGCACTGAACGCGATCTACGCAAAGTTCTCAACTTCGGCCATACATTGGCGCACGCTCTAGAGGCCGAGGATCAGGGGCGGGCCTTGCTGCACGGCGAGGCGGTGGCGTACGGGGCCTTGTTTGCGCTACGGCTGTCGGTTGCCGAGGGGGTGGCGGAACAGCCATTGCTGGACCGGGTGGAGCGGCTGCTACGGAAACTCGCTCTCCCAGATTTGCCGGCCGCCGACGCACAGTCCTTGGTCGACGCCATGGACAAAGACAAGAAGGCCGATCGCGGCGGACTGGCTTGGGTGCTGGCAGAAGGGCTCGGCGGCTTTCGTTTCGCGACCGAGCCCGGCGGCGAGGGATTCCAAGACCTTCTGAATGACTTCTTGCGTGATCCTTGGACGCGAGCCTGAAATGAACGGATGGAAAGCGTAAGTTGAGCGAAATCGGTCGAGACGAGAGCGTCCTTCGCGGCCAAGCTGGCGTCGGCATGTTGGGCAGATTGCGCCGCGGTTTGGGCCGCAGCCGCCGCAAAGTAGTCGAGCGCATCGATGCCGCTCTCAGTGGCCACCAGCAAGTCGACGAAGAGGTCTTGCAGGCCTTGGAGGAAGCGCTGATCGCTTCCGATGTCGGAGTCGAGACCTCGCTGCAACTGGTCGAGCGGCTGCGTAACGACCCTTTGCCCGGCCAGGGAGTGGACCTGCTGTCGGTGCGGGCCCGCTTGGCCGAGGAAATTAGCCTCATTCTGGGGGACATCCCGCCGGTGGACAGCGATTCGCTGCCGAGAGTTGACCTCTTGGTCGGTGTCAACGGAGTGGGCAAGACCACGACTTTGGCCAAGTTCGCGGCTCGCGCGAAAGAACGCGGCGAATCGGTTCTCATCGTTGCAGGGGACACCTTTCGCGCTGCCGCGGTGGAGCAAGTCCAGGTGTGGGGTGGGCGCTTGGAAGTTCCCATCGTCGCCAAAGAGGCCGGGGCGGACGCCGCGTCAGTGGTTTATGAAGGTCTACAAGTGGCGTCGAGTCGCGGGGTGGATCGCGTCATTGTTGATACCGCTGGCCGGCTGCACACCAAAGCGCCGCTCATGGACGAGCTGCGCAAGGTCAAGCGGGTTGCGGAACAACAGGCCGGGGAACGGCACCTAGCGACCTGGCTGGTGCTGGATGCGACCACCGGCCAGAATGGCCTGACGCAGGCCAGGGAGTTCCATGCAGCAATCGGCGCCGACGGCCTCATCCTCGCCAAGATGGACGGTACGGCCAAGGGCGGAATGGCGATCGCCGTTGCCAGCGAGCTGCGGTTGGCGGTGGCCTTTGTAGGGGTCGGCGAAGGGGCCGCAGATCTGGTGGCTTTCGATCCGCACGGCTTCGCCGAAGGCTTCATCGGCTACGACCTGGAGGTCGCCGAGCGGAATGGCCTCGAACAAAATGGCTAAGGAGTTGACTTGACGGGCTGGAGACCAGATTGAAGGGTTGGAAGCTAGTCTCCGGAGGCTGCGAGACCTTCTGGATCGACGCGGTACCGACCGGCTGGTCCCGGCCCGCCTTGTGGCTCGACCCGGTTGCGGGGCGGGTCGTCACCAACTCCAGGACTGGAGCTATCTCAACCCAGGCACCGGCCGAAGGCGTCCTCTATGCGCCTCCGGTCGCCGACGCCGATCGCCAGCGCCGCACTCGGTTGCTCGAAGATTGGTCCCGAGCCGGCCATGGAGTCGTCGTTCATCAGAGGGCGGGTGAAGATGCGGAGCCGAATCAAATCGGCGCGTTGACCATCTGGGACCCGACGGTCGCGATCTTCAGTGGCCTGCTGCGCAAGTTGCCGTTGCCGGCGGCCGGTTGGTGGGTGGTTTGGCCGTTGTTCGCGGGCATTACCGACGACGAAGCCACTCTGCAGTCCTTCTGTCGACGAGCCAAGAAAGCCGGCGCGGCAGGTGTCTATCCGATGGCAACGGAACTGGATCCGAAGGGTCGCAGGCAGCTCGCCGACCTTTACGGAGGCGCTTCGTTCTCTGCTCTGCACCACGGACGAGTGGACGTCCGGCGAGCCGCACGCGCCATCGCCGCTGAAGACATGCCGTTTCAGGTGCCGCGGCCGCCGTTAGGAGGTGAGTCCGGCGTGCATGCCCAAGCCTTGACTTCGCTAGCTTGGGCGGGAGACCTGTTGCTGCAGCTCGGTGACGCCGAAAAGGCGCAACGACTGCTGCGCGCTCAACGCTGGTTGCAGACGGCGCCGTGGGACGCCGGGACGCTGGTGCGCGAGCAGCACATCGATCTCGTCCCGGAACTAGCCGGCGAGCCGGGCGAGGTGGTGCGGCAGGTAGCGGACACGGGTACTTCGACGCTGCTAGACGATGCCCGGCAACACTATCTAGCCACTAGCACTAACCACCAGCACTAGCCACTCGGTATCTTGGCCACCAGATCGATCTCGACCAAAGCGCCTTTGGGAAGCGCCGCGACCTGAACCGTCGAACGCGCTGGACGGTGGTCGCCCATGGCTTCACCATACAGTTCGTTGAGGGTGGGAAAGTTGCTCAAATCGGTGACGTAAACCGTGGCTTTGACGACATCATTGAACGAGCAACCAGCCGCGGCCAATACTTGACCGAGATTGGTCAGCACCTGCCGACTCTGTTCGGCAAATCCACCGCTGACGAATTCGCCGGTCGCCGGATCGAGAGGAATCTGCCCGGAGGTGTAGAGCAAGCCGTCGACGGTGACCGCTTGCGAGTAAGGGCCGATGGCCTCGGGGGCTTGCTCGGTCTTCACAAACTGCATTCAGGATTCCTTTCGTCTGCTTGGGAAAGTGAAGCCAATTGAACTGCGCCGATCCTTCGCTACGTCCCTACGGTTAATCTTCAGCCTCGAGAATCCCAATGTAAGGGAGGTTGCGGTAACGCTCGTTGTAGTCCAGGCCAAAACCGACGACGAAGTGATCCTCGATCTGGAAACCGCAGTAGTCGATGGGGACTTCAACTTCGCGGCGCGAGGGCTTGTCGAGCAAGGTGCAAAGCTTGACGGTGTTGGCGCCGCGGAATTCCATCAGGTCGAGGATGACGCGCAGGGTGTTACCGGTGTCGACGATGTCTTCGATGATGAGGACGTTCTGATCCTTGAGCGGTAGATCGACGTCCTTGAGCAGGCGCACCTCGCCGGCACTGGTACCTTCGTAACTTGAGATCCGAAAGAAATCTACCGACAGCGGCAGATTGATTTGCTTCAGCAGATCGACGAGAAAGAACACCGATCCCTTGAGGATGCCGAGGCACACCAAGGGCTCATCGGAATCGCCGAAGTCGGCTTCAATCTCCGCCGCCATGGCGGCGATGCGCTGTTCGAGTTGCTCGCGATCGATTAGTGGTTTCGGGGGCTGAGAAGAATTTGCGCTCATGCCGTTCGTCGTTCCCAAATGCTGCTCATCTGTTGCTCTTTCCTAACCACTAGCCACCAACACTAGCCACCAACACCAGCCACTGGCCTAGCGCGGAGAATAGCAAAGCTGTTTTTGGTCCCAGCGATGGCCCGGTTCGGGTCTAGGCAGTGAGCCGAGGGTCGGCCAGCAGGGCGCGCAGGAGGGAGGCAAAATTGCGCGTCGCTTCCTTCGCCGAGTCGAGCACCTCGTCGTGGTCGAGGGCTTCACCGCTCATGCCGGCTCCCAGATTCGACACCATCGAGAAGCACAGACAGCGCAAGCCCATGTGGTGAGCGGCGATCACTTCCGTCACTGTCGACATGCCCACCAGGTCGCCGCCGAGGGCGCCGACCATGCGGACCTCGGCGGGTGTTTCGTAACTGGGGCCGAGGAGGCCGGCGTAGACACCGTCACCGAGCTCGATGCCGAGCGCTTCAGCGTGGTCATGGGCGAGCTTGCGCAGCTCCGGGTTGTGAGCCTGGGTCATGTCGGGGAACTGCGCACCCCAGTCTTCGGGCGGGGCGCCGAGAAGAGGGTTGGTGCCCGAGAGGTTCAAGTGATCGCTAATTGCCATCAAGCTACCCGGACCGAATTGACGCCGGAGAGAACCAGCGGCATTGCTCATTACCAGGACCTTGGCGCCAAGGCGAGCCGCGAGGCGCACGGTGAACGCCGCTTCGGCGGCCGAATAGCCTTGATACAGGTGCAGCCGGCCCTGTTGGTAGACCACCGGGCCGTTGCCCGAGTCGGAAAAGACCGAAACCTGATGTGGGTGTCCGACGACCGAACGTACAGGAAAGGGAAGCAGATCTTGTAGCGACAGAGTGGCGGCTTCGCCACTCAAGCCCAGGTCACCGGAGAGCCCGGAACCGGCAACCAACCACACTGCCGGGACTGGCAGCCCTTCATCACGCCACCATTGGACGCGCTGGTCCAGTTCTTCATGCCAGTGCCGTAGAGGGATGGTCATGGCCGCGAATCGTAGCACTGCAAAGACGGACTCGAAGTCAGTAGCGAAGGCTGGAAATCCGTTACAGTTCGAGCCCACGGGAGTCACCGAGACGATGTCTGAGTTGGAAGTACAAATTGCAAATCGGCGGGCCAACCGCGACGCTTTGATCGAAGCCGGGATCGACCCCTATCCGAATCGCTTCGAGCACGATCTCGAGCCTGGCGGTGTGCAAGCCAGTTACGGGGGCAGATCGGCCGAAGAGCTAGATGAGGCGGGCGACAAACTGCGCGTTCCAGGACGCGTCCGTAGCTTGCGCAAGCACGGCAAGACCGCGTTCCTCGACATCAGTGACGGTCAGGGCAAATTGCAGTTGATGGTGCGCACCAAGGCTTTGGATGAGCGCAGCGCGACGATTTTCCAGCATCTGGACCTGGGCGACTACGTCGGCGCCTCGGGAACGCTGATGCGCACGCGCACCGGTGAGTTGACGATTTTGGTTGACGAGCTGCATATGCTCTCCAAATCGTTGCGGCCGTGGCCGGAGAAGTGGCATGGCCTCGCCGACGTCGAAGCGCGCTATCGCCAGCGGTATCTGGATCTGGTCGTCAACGAGGAATCCCGCCAGCGGTTCGAGACCCGCAGTCGGCTGGTTCAGTATCTGCGCCGCCGTCTGGATGAAGAGGACTTTCTCGAAGTCGAGACGCCGATGATGCAGGCGCTCCCCGGGGGTGCGGCGGCGCGTCCATTCCGCACCCACCACAACGCTCTGGATATCGAACTCTATTTACGGGTGGCGCCGGAGCTCTACCTCAAGAGGTTGCTGGTCGGTGGTCTACACCGGGTCTACGAGATCAATCGCAATTTCCGCAACGAGGGGATTTCGACTCAGCACAATCCTGAGTTCACCATGCTCGAGTTCTACTGGGCGTACATCGACTATCAGCACCTAATGGACTTCACCGAGGACCTGCTCGGGGGCGCCATCGAAGAGTTGCGCGGGGTTCGCGAACTGAGTTGGCAGGGCGAGACCATCGATTGTGCCGGCCCGTGGAAGAGGTGGACCATGAGTGAGGCTTTGGCGGCGGCAGTGGACCGGCCCGAGCAAGATCTAGCTGAGGTCGATCAGCTCAAAGCCTTGGCGACGGAAGGCGACATCGAGGCGCCGGACGGCGGAGACGGCTACGGCCATTGGCTAATGCACCTGTTCGAGCAGTTGGCCGAGGAGCAACTGATTGAGCCGACCTTCATCATGAATCACCCGGTCGAGGTATCCCCCCTTTCCAAGCAACGAAGCGACGACGCGCGGCTCACCGAGAGATTTGAGCTCTATATCGCCGGGATGGAGATCGCCAACGCCTTCTCCGAACTCAACGACCCGGACGTGCAGGCGCAGCGCTTTCAAGCGCAACTGGAGGCCCGCGAGCGAGGCGATCAGGAAGCGCACCGCTTCGATCACGACTACGTCCGGGCTCTGGAGTACGGCATGCCGCCTGCCGGTGGTGAGGGTGTCGGCATCGATCGCCTGACCATGCTGCTCCTCGACACGCCTTCAATTCGCGACGTCATCCTGTTCCCTTTGCTCAAGCCGAGGTTGGATCCGGATGGCGCCGCCGACGGCGAAGAGGAGTGAGCTCCGGCATGAGCCCACCGTCCGCGTCCTGGCCGCGCTGGGTGGCTTGGCGCTACCTGGCGACCATGCGGCAAGACTCATTGTCGCGGTTTCTGTCGCTGACGGCAGGGCTCGGAATCGCTCTGGGGGTTGCGGCCCTCATCCTCGCCTTGGCGGCGATGACCGGCCTGCAGGATGCCATTCGCCGTTTGGCGGTGACCGGCGTCGACGCAGCGCGCGTTGTGGTCGAGGACGAAAACGCTTTACTGCAAGTTCGGAATCTTGTCGTCGACGAGTTCGGGGCCGGTAAAGTGGCGACGGTGATTGAGGGCAACGGTTGGGTGCTGGGGGGTTCCATTGCCGAGCCGGTGCGCATCGTCGGCTACCAAGGGCACCTTCCGAGAGCTGAACCGTCCGGAGCGGCGAGAATCGATAGCGAACCAACCCCGTCGACCGCACCGAGTTCGACCCCATCGAGCCAGGGGCCACCAAATAGGGGCTGGGTACGTTTGACTCCCGGTTTGCTGGCTGGCTACCGCGCCGGCGACGTCGTTGAGCTGGCAACCTCCCGGCCCCGGGTGGGTCCACTCGGTACCGAGCCAACCGTGGTTCGGGCGCGCGTCGAGTCGCGCTCCAGCGGTGAAGCCACGGAAAGCACTATCTACGTCGATCTCGATACCGGGCGTCGCTTGCTCGGTGGTGCTTTTTTGCCGCACTTGGCGATCACCGGCGACGCGACGCAGGCGGACGAGATCGTAGCTCGCCTGCGGCTTCGGCTGGAGAACCAGCCGATCACGATCCTTGGTTGGGAGAGCCTGCAACCTGGTCTATGGGTAGCTCTGCGCATGGAGAAAGTCCTGGTTTTCTGCGCCGTGTTCCTGATCGTAGTAGTGGCGATCCTTGCCTTGGTGGCGCACCTCTATATGTTGATGACGGATCGACGGCGAGAGGTTGGAATCCTCGCGGCACTGGGAGCTCCAGCGACGGGAATCCGCCAAGTTTTCGCTCGAGTTGGGCTGTCGATTGCGACCCTCGGTTCGCTCGCCGGGGTGGTGTTGGGAGTTGGCGCGGCGTGGCTGCTGGATCGCACCGGCTGGATTCGACTCCCAGGCGACGGTTACCTGCTCGAACACGTACCTTTCTCGGTACGGCCTCTGGATGTCTTGATCATCGCCGGTAGCGCGATGGCGCTGGCGACGCTGGTCTGTCTGGTGGCGACGCGCGAAGCGGCACGCATCCAGCCGGTCGAAGCGTTGCGTCAATGAGTCGAGCCAATGAGTAAACAAGTCCAGTTGCAGGGGGTGTGGAAGAGCTACCAGGACGGTGACACGCGCACCGAGGTGCTGCGCGGAGTCGACCTGGAGATCGCCGATCGCGAGACCGTCGCCGTCGTCGGTCCTTCCGGAGCCGGCAAGTCGACCTTGTTGCATTTGATGGGGGCGTTGGATCGCGCCGATGCTGGAAGCATTCTCGTCGGTGGGCAAAACTTGGACGCTCTCTCGAATCAGGAGTTGGCCCGCTTTCGTAACCGTTCACTGGGACTCATCTTTCAGTTTCAGGAACTGCTGCCGGACTTCACCGCACTCGAAAACGTTGTGCTGCCCGCTCGCATTGCCGGAGAAAGAAGCGGAACCGCCACCGATCGCGGCCGCGAGTTATTGGCTGAGGTCGGACTCGCGGATCTGGGTCATCGCTTTCCAGCGCAACTCTCCGGTGGGGAACGACAGCGGGTTGCCCTGTGCCGAGCCCTCATCAATCGACCTTCCCTAATCCTGGCCGATGAGCCCACCGGGAGCCTGGATCTCGAGCATGGCGAAGAAGTGATGCAAGTCTTGCTCGCGGCCCAGCGAGAGCATACGACGGCGATGGTGGTGGTCACTCACGACCCGGCCATTGCCGCCCGCTGTGGTAGGGTCCTGACCCTGCGAGATGGCCGTTTAGATAGACAGTAGTTACCTTTCTCGCAAATCGAGAAGATGTTCGAGAAATACAACGAGAAGGCACGGCGGGCACTCTTCTTCGCGCGCTACGAAGCGAGCAAACTGGGCAGCCGGGTCATCGAAACCGAACACATCCTTCTTGGGGTGCTGCGCGAGGGAGAGGACATCGTCGTCGACCTCATGCGCACGCTCGACGTTCGCGCGACCGATCTCCGCAAAAAGATCGAGGGTGATCGAGTCTTCGTCGAGCGCATCTCGGCCACCGCGGAACTGCCTCTTTCCGAAGAGTGCAAGAAGGCGCTGGCGTTCGCCGGGCATGAGGCCGAAGTCGCGGGAATTGAAAACGTCGGCTCCGAACATCTCCTCGTCGGCCTGATGCGTGTTGATGACTGTTTTGCAGCTCAGGTTTTGAACGAAGCGGGGGTCGAGTTGGTGGCCCTGCGGGACGAACTGCAGAAGATTCTCAAAGAACGCCGCGACGCCGAGCGCAACCGTGAGCTGCCGTTTCTGAACGAATTCGGCCGCGACTTAGTGGAACTTGCCGCGGCCGAGAAATTCGATCCATTGATCGGTCGCGAAGAGGAATTGGAACGCATTATCGAGGTGCTGTCGCGGCGCGCCAAGAACAACCCCATCCTGCTCGGAGAGCCGGGAGTGGGGAAGACCGCGATCGTCGAAGGACTGGCGCAGCGCATAGCCGACGGCTTGGTACCGGGGTTCCTGCTGCGCCGGCGCATCATTGCCCTCGATCTGTCGCTGATCGTCGCCGGAACCAAGTACCGCGGCCAGTTCGAAGAGCGGCTCAAGGGTATTCTCAGCGAACTGCTGGCCAATGACGAATTCATTGTCTTCATCGACGAGATTCATGCCCTGGTCGGCGCTGGTTCGGCCGAAGGCTCGTTGGATGCCGCCAACATACTGAAACCCGCGCTGTCGCGGGGCGAGATCTCGTGCATCGGGGCGACCACCCCCAAGGAGTACCGCAAGTACATCGAAAAGGACCGGTCGTTGTTGCGGCGCTTTCAGGCGGTGCGCGTCGAGGGACCGTCGCCGGAAGAGACCCTGGAGATTCTGCAGGGGATCAAAGCGCGCTACGAAAAATTCCACGGCGTGCGCTACACCGACCGAGCTCTGCGCGCCGCGATCGCCCAGTCGAGTCGCTACATCGCCGATCGCCAGCAGCCGGACAAGGCCATCGATGTCCTTGACGAGGCCGGTGCCAAGGTCAAGCTGCGGCGCACGCGTGAGTCGGCTGAATCGCTACGTCTGGAACGACAGATTCGCGAGGTCGTGCGCGAGATGAAGGATGCGGTCTCGGCCAAAGACTTTGAACACGCGGTGGCGTTGCGCGAGCGGGAGATCGACCTGCGCGAGGAGATCGAAGCCCTTGAGGAAGTGCCGTTCGCAGAGGAGCTAGTTGTGCGACGGGGCGACATCGAGGACGTGGTGTCGTCCTGGACGGGAGTGCCGGTGGCCACGCTCCAGGACGATGAAGCCGAACGTTTGCTGATGATGGAGGAAACGCTCGGCAAGCGCGTGGTCGGCCAGGACCGTGCCATCACCGCCCTTAGTCGCGCCATCCGGCGCTCGCGGCTCGGCGTCGCCAACCCCCGCCGACCGGTCGGTTCCTTCATTTTTCTCGGACCTTCCGGGGTGGGGAAGACCGAAGTCGCCCGGCAGTTGGCGAATTTCTTATTCGGCAGCCAGAGCGCCTTGGTGCGCTTCGACATGAGCGAGTACATGGAGAAGCACACCGTGTCACGGCTGATCGGGTCGCCGCCGGGGTACGTCGGCCACGAGGAAGGCGGCCAACTGACCGAACGGGTGCGTCAGCATCCCTACTCGTTGATTCTCTTTGACGAGATCGAGAAGGCGCACCCTGACGTGGTCAACCTACTGCTGCAGATCCTTGAGGATGGGCTGCTCACCGACGCCTACGGCAATACCGTCGATTTCACCAACACCCTGCTGTTGATGACTTCCAATGTCGGCAGCCAACTGGTGCTGCGCGGCGGGCGCATGGGCTTCGGGGACGGCGACGCCGAACAGGGGTTTCGCAAGGTCCGCGATGAGATCATTGCCGAGTTGAATCGCACCTTTCGACCGGAGTTCGTCAACCGCGTTGACGAGGTCATCGTCTTTCGTCCCCTCGGCCGAGTCGAGCTGCGCGCCATCGTCGACATCCTGCTCGAAGAAGTCAACGCCGACCTCTCCGATCGACGCCTGCGGATTCAAGTCACCGGAGCGGCGAAGGAATGGTTACTCGACAAAGCCGGTATCGACCCTTCGACCGGAGCGCGTCCACTCCGGCGGACGGTGCAACGCTACATTCAAGATGCGGTTTCCGAATACCTCATCGAACACCGCGGCGAGTCGGTGGCGGTGGTCGAGGTGGACGCCTCTGGCGATGATCTGGAAGTGCAGCAGCGCCAGGAGATCGGTGCCAACGGCTGAAGGGTAAGGTGCGCGTTCGATGTTTCTCCGACTGGTTTTTGAAAATGGGGCCCCGCTGACAAGCGATGCCAGCTAGAATCTGTATGCTGGTCTCGAAGCCAGCACGGTTTTTGCAAAATTCCTGAACACCCGCGTTGGACGCGGGCGTTGTGATTTCTAGAAACACGATGATTTCAGCGGTGGGCCTATGAATACGGGCACGGAACGGATGCGACGTTTTGGCGTGTTGAGCGCCGTGGCGGCGCTGTTAATTGCCATGCCGGTGGTGGCGCAGGCCAATTTGGAAGGGCGATCCATCACCGAAATCTCCGTTGACGGTCTGCAGGGTCTGCCGGAGTCCACTGTATTGTTCTACTTGGAGGTCGAGGTCGGCGACCGTTACAGCTCCCAGGACATGAACGACCGCGTCCACCAACTGTGGGAGCGCGGCTTGGTCGACGACGTACGGGTGCGGGCGGAGGCCGACGGCGATGGGGTCAAGTTGACCGTTTCAGTGATCGAACGGCCGCTAGTTTCGGAATTGATCTACGACGGCATCAAGCGCGTTTCAACCTCGGACATTCTGGACCTGATCGCTCGCAAGCGGATTCGCCTGCAAGAGGGCGACACTTTGGATCTGGGCGAGGTCTATCGCCTTGGAGCCGCGATCGAAGACCTCTACGCCGAGAAAGGATTCCGGCTGGCCACCGCCGACTATGAAGTCATCCGCGTTTCGCCCAGCGAGAGCCGCGTGGTGTTCACCATCGACGAAGGCTCGAAAGTGCGCATCTGTGGGGTTACTTTTGACGGGAATACGGTTTTGAGCGACCGCGCTTTACGAGGGGAGATGAAGAAGACCAAGAAGAGCAACTTCATCACCAAGCTCCGCAAACGCGACATCTACGGCGAGGCGACCCTGGCCGAAGACCTCAAGGCGGTCGGCGACGCCTACCGGGCGCGCGGCTACAAAGACGTAGTGGTTGGTGAGCCGGAAAGTGAGATTCAGGGCGCTGGAGGTGACCAGGATGACAAAAGGTGCCTTGCATTGACGGTACCCATACAAGAGGGCCCGCGCTGGAGCCTCGGTGACGTCGAGGTCGAGGGCAATGACACCTTTCAGACCGAGTTTTTGTTAGGCCTGGTCGAAGAGCCACGGGGTGGCTGGCTGCGGTCGAAAGTCGTCGAAGAGGGGCAGACCGCGATGGAGGAGGTGTACGCCAACACCGGATTCCTCTTTGCCACCGTCAACACCGAGATTCGCGAGCGCGACAAAGACAACTATGTCGCCGACGTCGTGTTCCACATCGATGAGGGCGATCAATATCGAATTCGCAGCCTCGAGTTCGAGGGCAACGTCAGCACCCGCGACAAGGTTCTGCGCCGCGAGATGGCGGTGCAAGAGGGTTACGTCATGAACTCCGGGGCTCTGCGCAACAGCTTGTTGCGCATGCGCCAACTCGAGTTCTTCAAGATCGACGAAGAGAACCCGGTCGAGATCGAGACCGACACCGAAGAGAAGGTGGTGGATCTGGTCGTGCGCGGTCAGGAGGGAGACCGTACCGAGCTGCAGTTTGGTGCTGGCTACTCCGAGTTCGAAGGGTTTTTCGGACAGTTCGTGTTCACCACCCGCAATTTCCGAGGCCGCGGCGAAACGATGTCCATCAACCTGCAAAACGGACGTTTCGGCGATCGCTACGAGTTTTCATACGGTATCCCGTGGTTTATGGACCGGCCCCAGAATCTTGCCGTCAGCGCCTTCGTCCGCAACACCGATTTTGACTTCATTCAGGGGCAGACGATCATCCAGGAACAAAAGGGCGGATCGCTGACCTACTCGCGGAATCTGTCGCTTTTCAGCAGTCTGGGGCTGACTTACACCAACTTTTCCACCCTCGATGACCGCAGCTTGCAGAACTTCAGTGGAGAGACGGTGCGGCAGACCTTTGAACGCGATCTGTCGTCGTTCCGGCTCAGCTACCTGTGGGACAAACGCAACAGCCGTTTGAATCCGACCCAAGGACCGCGCTTTCAAGCCATTGCTGACTACGCCGGCGGCTTTCTCGGCGGTGACAGCGATTATGTGCGCGGAATCCTGCGCGGGACGATCTATCGCCCACTGACCCAGAAGGTGCTCACGACAGTGCTCGCCTTGAACGTCGAGGCCGCCCAAATCGAGCCGTTCAACGACTCCGAGCTGTTCTTTTTCGATCGACTTCGCACCGGTGGCGAGACCTCGGTGCGCGGTTTCCGCACCGGGTCACTGATTCCTAGACAGGCTGACGGCACGTATTTCGTCGACGACAATGGCTTCGCGCTCTTTGGCGACAAGCGTTTCTTCGCCAACCTGGAATATCACGTGGTGCCCAACGAGTCGTTCCGCGTGCTGTTGTTTGCCGATGCCGGCAACGCATTTCACGAAAGCCAGGGCTGGGATTTCGACAACCTGCGCTATTCCACCGGAATCGAGTTTCGGGTCACGGTGCCGCTATTTGGGGCCCCGTTGCGGTTCATCTACTCACGCAACCTGGATCCCATCGAAGGCATTCTCAGCGAAGACAGCACGCGGTTCATCGTTGCGCCGGATCGGTTCGACGACTTCCAGTTCGCCATCAGTACGACTTTCTAGTCGAGTCGCAGGACTCGATCCGTGCATAACTCAAATTGTTGGATAATCTATTTGTGGAACTTAGGGAGAGATACAGAATGAAGAAGCAGTTGACGAAATCCTGGGGGCAGATGTTGCTACTGGCTCTGTTTGTCCTCGGCGGGCTCGATGCAGGCGTGGCGCGTGCCCAAGAAAATACCGGCGCCGTAGAAGATGCGGCGGCGAGCGCGAAGATCGGCGTTATCGATGTGCGCCGTCTGGTGTCCGACTCCGACGCCGGCAAGGCCGCTCTGGCCGAGTTGGAGGCGCTACGCGATGCCAAGGGAGCCGATCTGGAAGTGCTCAGCAGTGAACTGGATCAGTTGCAGACGCAGATTACCGAGGGACGTCTGTCCTTATCCCAGGAGCGCCTTGGCGAACTCAACCGCGAGTTCGAAGACAAGAGCACGGCGTACCGTCGCGCGGTGCAGGACGCGGAGCGCGAAATGCAGGAGGCTCAGGCGCGCAACTTCAGCACCATCGAACGTGAAGTGTTGCCGCTGATTCAAGAACTCGGTGATGAGCAGGCCTATTCGTTGATTCTCAGTATCACCGACGGCGGCGTCGTCTACGCTCCGCAGCAGGTCAACATCACTGACGAGGTGGTGGCGCGTTACAACGCCTCCCGCGCCGCCAAGGCCGCAGGTTCGGAGGCGGATTCGAGTTCCGAATCCAGCGGCTAGTTTGCGTGTGACGCTCGGCCAAGTGGCCGAATGGGTTGGCGGCGAAGTCGTGGGCGACGAGGACTTCGTGGTGGACGGTGTGCGTTCGCTCGAAAGCGCCGGCTCCTCGGATCTGGCTTTCCTGAGCAACCCCAAATACCGCAAGACAGCCGAGAGCTCGGCGGCTGGAGCTTTGCTCGCGGCCGGCGAAGTCGCCGGCGGCCCTCCCAACCAGGTGTTGGTCACCGATCCCTACCGCGCCTTGAGCACGGTGCTGCAGCGTCTGGCACCAGCCAATCCCGAGCAGAGCGGGATTCACCCCAGCGCGGTGGTCGATCCGCTGGCTCAAGTAGCCGATGATGCTTGGGTGGGACCGCTGTGTTCGATCGGGGTGGGGGCGCGAGTGGGCTCAAGAACGCGCTTGGTTAGCCACGTCGCTCTGGGCCCGGATGCCGAAGTGGGAGTCGAGTGCGTGCTCTTTCCTTTTGTCTCGGTTTACCGCCGCTGCGTCATCGGCGACCGGGTGCGTCTGCACTCGGGAGTGGTCATCGGGTCAGATGGTTTCGGCTATGCCTCGGACGCCGAAGGACACCACAAGATCCCTCATCTCGGAATCGTACGCATTCAAGATGACGTCGAAATCGGCGCCAACACGGCGGTCGACCGTGCGGTGCTTGAGGAGACCGTAATCGGGGCTGGAACCAAGATCGACAACCTCGCGCAGGTGGGACACAATGCGCGCCTGGGGGCCGCAAATCTGCTCGTGGCTCAAACCGCCATTGCCGGCAGTGCTGAGCTCGGAGATCGCGTAGTGATGGCGGGCCACGCCGGGGTCGCCGGCCATTTGAAGGTCGGCAACGATGTCCAGTTGGCGGCCAAGACGGCCCTTTACGAGGATGCACCCGATGGCAGTAGATGGGGCGGCTCGCCGGCGATTCCACTGATGGAGTGGAAGCGACTGTCCGTTCGATTGCGCCGCCTCGGCGACATGGAACGGAAAATCAAACAACTCGAGCACCAACTCAGAGAAGAGGATGATGAGGCGCGGCAAGAAGGCAAATGAGAGCGTGGGAGGCGATATCTCGTGGATCCTCGAGGTGCTCCCGCACCGCTATCCGATTCTCCTGGTCGACCGCGTCCTGGAACTGGTTCCCGAGCAACGCATCGTCGCCTACAAAAACGTAACCATCAACGAAGACTTCTTCAACGGACATTTTCCGGGCCGGCCTGTGATGCCTGGGGTGCTAATTATTGAAGGACTAGCACAAGCTGGTGGTGTCTTGTTGCTGTCGTCGCGCGAAGACGCGGCCCAGAAATTGATTTACTTCGCTGGTATCGATAAAGCCCGTTTCCGTCGCCCGGTCCTACCTGGAGATCGGCTGACCTACGAAGTCGAGGTTTTGCGCTTGCGGCGCGGTTACTGCCGCCTCAAAGCGGTCGCCACCGTTGACGGCGAACTGGCAGCCGAAGCCACCATCACCTCGGCGATGGTCGACCGCTAGGATTCTCATGGCAGCCCGCATTCATGCAACAGCGATTGTCGATCCTCGCGCCGAGCTTGGGGATGGGGTCAGCGTCGGCGCATACGCCATCGTCGGTGCCGGCGTGGTGGTCGGAGAGGACACCGAGATCGCCGTCGGCGCCCAGGTGCACGGCCCCACAGTTCTCGGTCGCGAGAACCGGATCTTTCCGTACGCCACGGTCGGTTTTGAACCTCAGGACGTTAAGTATCAAGGCGAAGAGGTCCGCCTCGAAGTTGGTGACCGCAACATCTTTCGTGAGTTTTGCACCATCCACCGCGGCACCGGGGCCGGAGGCGGTTTGACCACCATCGGCGATGACAACTTGTTTATGGTTTATACCCACGTGGCGCACGACTCGCACGTCGGAAATTCGACCATTTTCGTCAACAATGCAACTTTGGCAGGGCACGTCGACGTCGGCGATCACGCCACTATAGGTGCCTTCAGCGCCGTACATCAGTTTTGCCGGGTTGGGGAGTACGCCTACATCGGCGGCTACAGCATCATTACTCGGGATGCTTTGCCTCACGTCAAGACCGTCGGGGCGACGCCCAAGGCTTACGGGATCAATACCATCGGTTTGCGGCGCAAGGGATTTTCGCGCGACCGCCTCAAGGTGCTGGGGGAACTGTTTCGGCTCTTGATTCGTAGCGGCCTCAACACTTCGCAAGCGCTTGAGCGCATCAAGGTCGAGTACGCTGACGACGCCGACGCTGAAACCTGGATCGATTTCATCGAGAGCAGCGATCGCGGGGTGATTCGCAAACAGGCCGACGGCGATCGTGCCGGGGCACGCGGTGCCTGATCCGGTGCGTATCGGCGTTGCCGGCACGGGCGCGATGGGCCACCACCACGTTCGTCTCCTCGCAGCCAACCCACGAGTCAACCTCATCGGCATCTACGACAACGATTTAGAGCGCGCGGAGGGAGTCGCTGACGAGTTCGGCTGCCGCCAGTTCGCCGACCTGGCGGCCCTGGCCGACGAGTGCGAAGCCTTGGTCGTGGCGGTGCCGACGGATGCTCACCTGGGCGTTGCTGAAACCGCGCTCGGGTATGGCTGCCACCTGTTGATCGAGAAGCCGTTGGCCAAGACGGTGGAAGAGGGGAAGGCGATTCAGTCGGCTGGAAAAGATCGCATTGTGGCCGTCGGGCACATCGAGTTTTATAACCCGGCGACGCAAGCGCTGCTGAGCCTGGGCCGAACCCCGCGTTATGTGGAGGTGCAGCGGCGCTCGGGCTTTACTCAGCGCAGCTTGGATATCGACGTCATTGCCGATCTGATGATCCATGACCTGCAGATCCTCGGCGAGCTGAACGCCGGACAGGTCACCGAAGTGCGTGCTTTGGGGACGGCGGCGTTTTCGCCCAACGTGGACATCGCTAATGCGCGCCTTGAATTCGCCTCGGGTATGGTCGCCAACCTCACCGCTTCGCGCATGAGTGTGCAGAGAGAACGGCAACTGCGGGCTTTCTTTCCAGATACCTACTGCTCGCTGGACTTCGAAGCCAAAAGCATGACTCGCTACCACCTTGAGCCGGGGGAAGGCGCGCTTCCGCAAATCGCGCGGCAGGAAGTTGGAGATCCCGACGCCAACCCGCTGGCCCTTGAACTGGATGCCTTTGTCGATGCCTGCCAAGGAGACGCCGGTGGCGTTGTTGGGGTCGAGCAAGGACTTCTGGCGCTGCAAACCGCGGCGGCGATCAGTGACGCAATTGAAGAGAACCGGCGAACCGACCATCCGAGCTTGAATCATTAGAACCACGGAGATGACGCAATGAGCGACAGCATCAAATTAGGGGTTATCGGGGGCAGCGGCCTGTACGAAATGGAAGGCCTTGAGGTCATCGAAGAACGACAAATCGAGACGCCCTGGGGCGATCCGTCGGATGCCTACATCATCGGGCGGCTGGCCACCGAGGATGGCGGAGGACGCAAAGTCGCATTCTTGCCGCGCCACGCCCGGGGGCACCGCATCCTGCCTTCGGAACTGAACTTTCGCGCCAATTTGTGGGGGCTAAAAAGCCTGGGGGTGGAGTGGATCGTGTCGGTGTCCGCGGTCGGCTCTTTGCAGATCCAGTACGAACCGACGCAGATCGTGGTGCCGCACCAGTTCTACGATCGCACCCGTCACCGTCCCGATACCTTCTTCGGCGAGGGCCTGGTCGCCCACGTCTCGATCGCCGAACCGGTGTGCATGGATCTGGCGGCGATCTTGGTCGAGGGAGCTCGCGAGGCCGGCGCGACGGTCCACGAGGGCGGCACCTACGTCAACATGGAAGGTCCGCAGTTTTCGACCCGGGCGGAGTCCAACGTCTACCGTTCGTGGGGCATGGACATCATCGGCATGACCAACTTGCAGGAGGCGAAACTGGCTCGCGAAGCCGAGATGAGCTACGCCACTCTGGCGATGGTGACCGACTACGACTGCTGGCACGAAGAAGAAGAGGACGTCAGCGGAGTCGCAGTGATGGAAGTCATTCAGCAGAACGTACGCACGGCGCAGTCGGCGCTGGCCGAGATCTTGGGGCGCATTCCCGACAGCCCGAGCCCGCATCGCGGGGTTCTGGGGCAATCGCTGGTGACCGACCTGGATTTGGTGCCGGAGAGTACGATCGAGGCGTTGCGGCCGATCCTGGCTCCCTACCTGAGCGAATAGAGGAGTCCGGTCATTCGTCCCCGTTTTCTCCTCACCAACGATGACGGTGTCATGGCGCCCGGGCTGCGCGCCCTGGCGGCTGAAATGGAAAAAGTCGCCGAGGTCATCGTGGTCGCACCGGACCGCGAGCAAAGTGCTTCCGGCCATGCCCTGACCCTGCACCGGCCGCTGCGCATGGAGCAGCGTGAGGAAAACGTCTACGCGGTCGACGGCACGCCCACGGACTGCGTCAACTTGGCGATTCTGTGGCTACTCGAAAATCGCCGTCCCAATCTGGTGTTGTCGGGGATCAATCATGGCCTCAATCTCGGCGATGACGTGACCTACTCGGGTACCGTCAGCGCCACCTTCGAGGGCTCGCTCCTCGGCATCCCTTCGATCGCATTCTCGCAGCGTGACGAAAGCCCCGACATGGCGGCCGCAGCGCGCTTCGCGCGCGGTTTGGTGGAGTTACTGGTTGAAGAGGGAGTCACGGAGGATCTCCTCTTGAACGTCAACTTTCCACCCAGGGACTTCGACAACGCGGTCCTGACGCGCCTGGGGCGGCGCACCTACAAGCAGGTGATCTCGGAAAAGACCGATCCGCGTGGCAGGAGCTACTTTTGGATCTCGGGCACGCCCGAGTGGGAGAACGAGCCCGGGACCGATCATGCCGCGATCGAGGGCGGCGAAGTATCGGTGACGCCGCTGCACCTCGACCTCACCGATTATCGCGAGTTGGCCGGCGATCCCAAGTTGGCATACCTGATTGGCAAGCTGCGGCCCTCTTCAGCGACGGACGGGAGCTCAAGGTAGCCGCGGAATGGCGATCGAAGTAGCCAAGAGCTTGCGCCGCGAGCGCATGGTGCGTCTTTTGGAACGGCGCGGCATCGCCGATCGACGTGTACTCGAAGCGATCGGCGAAGTACCACGGGAGCTGTTCATTCCCGAAAACCTCGAGCCGCAGGCCTATCGCGATGTGGCGCTGGCCATCGGTCGTGGCCAGACGATCTCTCAGCCCTATGTCGTGGCTCGCATGAGTGAGTTGCTGGCGGTCGACGCGGACCACAGCGTGCTGGAGATCGGCACCGGCTCCGGCTACCAGGCGGCGATTCTGGCGCACCTGGCCAAGAGAGTGTTCAGCTTGGAGCGCATAGGCGAGTTGGCAAGCGATGCGGTACAGCGCCTGCGCAGCCTGGGCTTGGACAACGTCAAGGTACATGTCTTTGACGGCACCGTAGGCTGGAGTGAGATGGCCCCATTCGACCGCATCTTGGTCACCGCCGGAGCGCCGCGCGTTCCCGATGCGCTGCTGCAACAACTCGCCGACGGTGGCAGGTTGGTCCTGCCCGAGGGGTCGCGGGAGACCCAGCGCCTAGTGGTTTACGACCGGCGGGGTGAGGAGATCACCCGCCAGGCGGGGGAGCCGGTGGCATTCGTTCCCCTCATCGGCCGGGACGGTTGGGAGGGAGACTAAAAATGTGGGCGCGCTTTGAAGCCTGGTTGCACGGGTTGCTGCAGTGGACGGAAAGCTGGGCCTACTCCCCGTATGGTTCGTGGGCACTGTTTCTGTTGGCCTTCGCCGAGAGCAGCTTCTTTCCCATCGCTGCCGACGTCTTGCTGATCGCGTTGGTGCTGGGCGATCCGTCGCGCTGGCTGTGGTTCGCGGCCGTTTGCAGCCTGGGTTCGGTACTCGGCGGCATGGCGGGCTATGGCATCGGTATCTGGGGCGGACGGCCGGTCTTGCAGCGTATGTTTGGCGGGCCGAGCGTCGAGCGGGTCGAAGAGCTCTACGACCGCTACAATGCCTGGGCCACCGGCATTGCCGGATTCACGCCGATTCCGTACAAGGTTTTTACCATCGCGGGTGGTGTCTTCGCGGTCAATTTCCGTGTCTTCGTTATCGCCTCGGCGTTGTCGCGTTCGGCACGCTTCTTTCTCGTCGCCGGCCTCATTCGCCTCTTTGGCGAACCGATTCACGCCTTCATCGAGGACTACCTGGGGATCCTCTCGATCGCCTTTGTTATCCTGCTGATCGGCGGATTCTGGTTATTCGGGCATGGGGTCGGGCGCGCGAGCCGCCAAGTGGATGCGGGGGAATCCTAAGGAAAATTTCGGCAAATTCTCTTGGCTGGGTTGCTCCTGCAATCATAAACCGAGGGCTACAAGCTAGGAGCGGCAAGGAAATCAAGATGTCTGAGGATCTGAAAAGTTACATTCGTGAAATCCCCAACTTCCCCAAGCCGGGGATTCTCTTCTACGACATCACCACCTTGCTCAAGGATCCAATCGGCTTTCGCAAGGCGGTGCACGGCATGGTCGACGTTGTGGGCACGGAGAAAATCGACAAGGTGGTCGGCATCGAATCCCGCGGATTCATTCTCGGTCCGGTGGTCGCCTACGAACTCAACGTCGGGTTCATACCGGTGCGCAAGATCGGCAAACTGCCGGCCGAAACCCGCTCGCGTTCCTACGACCTTGAGTACGGCACCGACACGGTCGAGATCCACGCCGACGCCGTCGAGCCTGGGGACAAAGTCCTGCTCGTTGATGACCTCATCGCCACCGGCGGTACGGCACGAGCCTCGGCGGAACTCATTACCGAGCTAGGTGCCGAAGTGGTCGCCATCACCGTGCTCATCGAGTTAACTGCCCTCAAGGGCCGCGAGGTCGTTGGCGACTATCGGCTGGAGCCCTTGCTCCAATACTAGAGATCCAATCAGCAGGCCAAAGGACCTTCCGGAACCACGTAGACTACGAACGCTGCGGCTGTAGCTCAGTAGGATAGAGCGGGAGCCTCCTAAGCTCTAGGTCGGGGGTTCGAATCCTCCCAGCCGCACCATCTGATCACCTCAGAGGGTTCAGTAATCGTCGCCTGAGTTGCGTGTTCGCTACATAGGGTCAGCGCAGGCTCCCTCTCCACATTCACAGCCGGGAAAACTGGTGAAGTCTCCTTCGCGGTGACGCAGAAAGATGTCGAGGTCGTCGGCGTCAATATCGCCGTCGTTATCGGCATCCGCGTTGGCACATCCCGGCTGCATTGGGTTGAAAAAGCAACTGGTGAAGAAATTGAGGTCGCCCTCATTAGATGCCCAATCGAGAAAACCATTACCATCGAGATCGCCACAGCGTGGAAAAGTTTGGATGTAGCCAAGTAGATAGCGTTGGATCAAGTCGCGATCTGCTTCAGTGAGCAATCCGTCACCATCGACATCGCCCTGACATGTCGCCTCGGGTGAATCCAGGCACTGGATGTCGAGAAGGTGCTTTTGGATCGTAGAGAGATCTGCGGCCGAGACGGTGCCACTCCCATTGACATCTCCCAGACTGCAACACGGGGACTGGGCAAAAGTAATCGAAGGGAACACCAGCGCCACCAAGATTAATCGTTTCATCTTCATCCTCCTCCGGTTTCAACACTTCGCCAAGACGATGCGAATCATCGTCTCTTCGAAATTGTTTTGAACAGAAAGATCGTAGATGGACGATTTGAGAACAGTGTGTAACAGAGATCACATGGCGGAGATCTCTTTGCGGCAGAATCCTCGCTGGGAATTGGAGATCGCTGGTTCCGGTGAAGTAGACTCCCCGGCCAGGCCGAGCAGTGCACTACGAAACAGCTATCGCACTGCTGTAAACAAAGGAAACATCTATGTCAGATCATCTGAGCCGCGACGAGCTGCGGCGGGACGAAGTAGGAGAGGCGCTGGAGACCGGCGTCGAGTACATCGCCACAAACTGGAAGCGCATTGTCATTGGCTTTGGCGTTCTCGCGGTCCTTGCCGCCTTGGTGGGTTTGTGGCTGCAATCGGTGCGGGAGAAACAAGCTGAGGCGTCGTATCAGTTGGCGCAGGCGGTCGGTGGGGATTCCGTGGAGACCGCAGCGCTGACCGAAGTCGAGGAGAGCTACGGTGGCGATGCCGGACGCCTGGCCGGGTTGTACCGCGCCGCCGCCGAACCGGAGCGGGCTGCCGAGCTATGGGAGCGGGTCGCCGGCGGCGATCTCGACGCAGTTACCGTGGTCGCCAACCTCAATCGAGTGCGCGCTGCTCGCAAGAGTGGCGAACTCGATGAGGCTCTGGCCCTCCTCGACCAGGAAGGAATTCTCCCGGAAGATTTGCGGCTCTACGAACGCGCCTCCGCACTTCAGGCTGCGGGAAGATCTGAAGAAGTGGACGAGGTTGTGGCAACGCTCGCCGCCGATCATGCGGCGTCGCCGTGGACGGCCGCGGCGCGACAATTGGCCGGCGAATCCGTAGCAGGCACCGACGGCCGTTGAGTTCCGACTCGACCCCGGCTCTTCTCCTGGACCGCAAGCGCCGCAATCAGGCGCTGGGGGCGGAGGACATTCGCGAGTTAGTGGATGGAGTCGTCGCCGGTACCTGGGGCGAGGCCGAGGCGGCGGCGTTTCTCATGGCCGCGGCGATTCACGGCTTGAACTCCGAGGAGACGCAGACCCTGGTGTCGGCGATGGTCGACTCGGGTGAGAGCTGGCGGTTGGCGGACGATGTTCCGGGCGTAGTCGACAAACATTCCACCGGCGGAGTGGGGGACAAGGTGTCGCTCATCTTTGCCCCGCTGCTGGCCGAAGTGGGGGTGCCGGTGGCGATGCTCACCGGTCGAGCCCTCGGGCATACCGGAGGCACAGCGGACAAACTGGAGACCATTCCGGGACTGAGCTTGAGCCTGGACCGCGCCGGCATGGTGCGCCGCTTGGAAGACATTGGCGTAGCCATCGGCATGGCGACCGAGAACATCGCGCCCGCGGATCGAGTGTTCTACGGTTTGCGGGATCGAACCGGCACCGTTCCCTCGCTTCCGCTGGTGACTTCGAGCATCGTGTCCAAGAAAGTGGCGCTCGGCTGCGCTGCGGTCGTCTACGACGTCAAGACCGGCTCCGGCGCGATCTTTCCTGACCCGAAACTGGGAAAGGCCTTACTCCACAGCTTGGTCGATACCACGCGTGCCGCTGGAGTCGCTTCCAGCGGTTACCTCACCGACATGTCTCAGCCGTTGGGCAATTGGGTCGGCCACTCCGCTGAGGTCGCCGAATCGGTGGCTGTGCTCTCAGGGGAGGGACCGCAAGACTTGATTCAGGTGACTCTTGCCCTGGCTGCCGAAGCCTGCCGCCTGGTCGATCGCGATGTCAGTGAAGAGGACCTGCGGCAAGTTCTGAGGTCGGGTGCCGGCCGGGAGCGCTTTCTGCGCTGGACGGTGTCGCAGGGTGCAGATGAACGCTGGGCCGCCAATCCGATCTTTGACATCGCTCCAATTGCGGTGCCCATCGTCGCGCAGCAAAGTGGGGTCTTGGCGAGCGTCCACGTACGTCGATTGGGTTGGCTGATCCAGGGCAAAGCCTTCGCGGGTGGAAATCTGGATCCCAGTGTGTCCCTGCGCAGCAGGGCGCAGATCGGCGACGTGGTTAGCGCGGGTGATACCTTGGCGACGGCCTATTTGCGCCACTCTGACGATGAGTGGATTGCCGACCTGGGTCAATGCTGGGAAGTCGACCAACAGGCAAAAGCGCCGCCTTTGATCCACCTCGGCGTGGCGAAGTCCTGACTTCGCCTCCTGCGATTCCTTTGGTTCTAGCTGGCTGCTGGCTGGTTAACTTGCGGAGCGGCCAAAGTTGTTGGCAAGGATGGCCAAGTCTTCGCCGTCAACCAGGCCGTTGTTGTCGATGTCGGCGCTGATGCGGTAGTCCGGGTGGCTTGAATCCAGGCCGAAGCTGAAGGCGAGTCGCGCCAGATCCTGCCCGTCAACGCGCCCGTTGCCGTCGATGTCACCGCGGATCAGATTCGTACCCGCGATGGTGAAACGTGTTGCGAACGGTTGGGAGGCGTTGGGACTGGCGGCACGATCCTCGGTGATGACCTCGACATTGACGACGCCGGAGAGCGGCGTTGCCGGGTTGTGGGCGACTTCGGTACGAATACCAGATTCGGAGCGGAAGGTCTGCACCTGCTGTCCGTTAATCAAGATGAAGGAAGATGCCACGGCGACGCCGGTGCCGAAGTCATAGAGCCTGATATTGATTCTCGATGACGGTGAAACCTCATCGCTGCCGTCCTCGGGCACCGTCCCCCCAACCACGGGAGGAGCTGTGTCGTTGTCGGCGAGGTGGTCGCCGACAACCTGGGCGATGAGCGAGTGGCCGGCGGCGTTGGGATGGCCGATGCGGTCGATGAAGCGATCGTCATAGAGATCCAGGTTGCGGTCAGGATTGCGCCAAAAGGCGTCGAAGACCTGGGCCAGCGAAATCTTGGAGTTGACAGCCTCTTCGTAGAGGCGGTTCTTGAGGTCGATGGTGAAGACGTTGCCGCGGTTGACCGAGGCGCGGAACCAGAAAGGCGGAATGGTCGCCAATACCGGCTTGATTCCGGCGCCGCGCGCCTTGGAAACCATTTCCTTGAGGTTGTCAACGGTAGTTTCGGTCGAGACGCCGGTGAAGATGTCGTTGGTGCCCTCCATGATGACGATAAATTCGCCACCTTGCTTGAGGACCCCGTCGATGCGGTCGGCGCCCTCTGGGGTGGTCTCGCCGCGAACTCCAGCCGAAACCACCACCGCGTCGGGACTGCCGTTGGCGCGCAAGTACTCCTGCAGCCGCGGCGGGTAGCCGCCCCGCATTTCCTCATCGCCACGGCCGTCGGTGATGCTGTCGCCGAATGCGATGACTTTACCGACGGCGAACGCCGGCGATGGGCCCAACCCCACTGCCGCAATGAACGCTGCCAAGGCGGAAAGGGAAGCTCTTTGAGTCAAGGACCTCACTGTAAAGGATCTCCCATTCCTGCAAGACGATGGTCGAGGCGTGGTTGTGCACCGCCATTCCAGCTCACCATCGGCTGAGAGCCGTTCATCGAAGACTCGACAACCACCAACTTCGGCCCCTCAATGCGGTGCAACGCCCAGTGCCTTCCCTGAGCGCCGGTCAACTGAGCCTTGAGGTAGGTCGTGCCATCGTTCGAAGAGTAGAGCTGGGCACGGAGTCCAGGTGTAGGAGTGATTTCCTGTTCCAGCCAGCGCGAGCCATCGAAACGGGCCAGAGCCAATACGTATCCGTTCTCGGACTTGCGGCTCCAGGCCGCCACGGCACCGTCGGCCGTCGCGGTAACCGAGGGCAGGATGTCGGGGACCGCGTTGGCGCGGCCGAGCTGGGCCGGCCGGGAAAAGGTGTGGCCGTCGCCGCGGGACCATACGACTTCGTCGTCTTCGCCGTCATGGCGCGTCCACGTCAGCATCCAATCTCCGCCATTGAGGACGGTGGCGCTGAGGGCGACCTGACTTCCCGGTCCGGGCGGTGACACCATGACCGCGCGGCTCCAACTTTCGCCGTCCCAGCGGGCCGCCATCACTGCCAAGCGATCCAGACCCGATCCCTGCAGCCAGGTTAGGCCGTGCAAAGCGCCGTCGTGAGTAATGGGAATCGGCCACCACGCCGTTTGGTCTGGGGCGATAAGCGGCACGGAAAGTTGAACGATTCGATCAGTCCCGGGTCCGCTGGTGCTGATCAGCAGGCCCCTGCCGGCACCCGTTTCCACCGATCCGGTGGCTACCCAGCCACCGTTCAACCGAGCGATGGCCTGCATCCAGGCACCTTCCGGTAGTTTGGTGCGGGAGATGCGCCCCAGTTCATGGACTTCAAAACCTTGGGCGTCGGCCACCATCGCCAAGGGTGGCCCCGGGTTGCTCTCCTGGCGCAGCCAGCGGTCGCCATTGGCGCCAACCGGGAACCCGATGGATAGCAGCAAAGCGCAAAAAGCCAAGATCTTCTTGGACATGAAATCACGATGCATTGCGGAGTGCTCTTAGAGTGGGGGCCAACGAAGTTATGAAACAAAAGAATTCGGGCTGGGCAACAGACTGCGGGTTGCCTAAGATCCGATCATGCAAGCCTACTGCATTGCCGTCGGAAGTGAACTCCTTGGATCAACACGGCTCGATACTAACTCGCTTTGGATCACATCTCAGCTAGCTCAGTACGGCATTGAAGTGATCGGCAAAGCGGTGGCCAGCGATCGGCTCGACTCGATCCGGGACGCCGTCCGATCGGCCATGCGGCAAGCCGAACTGTCGGTCATAACCGGAGGCTTGGGGCCGACTTCGGACGACCAAACCCGCGAGGCGGTAGCCGAACTGCTGGAATTGCCGCTGACCGAAGATCCCGAGATCGTGGCGAGCATTCGAACACGATTTCGAAATGCTGGCCTTGAGATGCCCGAGAGCAACAGGCGGCAGGCCAATGTTCCACGCGGAGCGCGCGTGCTCGGGAACGAGGACGGCACCGCGCCGGGGCTGTGGCTGAAGCACGAGGGCCATGAGCTGTTACTGCTGCCGGGGGTGCCGCGCGAGATGAAGACGATGTTCTCGGCCTGCGTTGCGCCGGAACTCGCTCGGCGCTTCCGCGGGCAAATGCCGGTGGTGGCAAAGTTCTGTGTGGCCGGAGTGGCGGAATCGGAAGTGGAGGAGAGGTTGGCGGCTACCTATGAGTTAGTCGGGCACGACAATGTCACGGTGCTGGCCAAGCCCGGCGATATCAGCATCGAAGTGCGGAGCAGCGACGAGGAGGAAATCTCTGCAGCGAGTCGCCAGGTAGAGAAGGCCTTCGGCAGTCGGCTCTACTCGCGCGGCGAGTCGATGGCGGAAGTCGTGGTTGCCGAATGTCGAGCACGGGGGCTGCGGGTGGCCGTAGCGGAGTCCTGTACCGGAGGTCTCCTCGGAGGACGACTCACCAGCGTGCCGGGTGCGAGTTCGGTTTTCTCCACCGGATTCGTTACCTATGAGAACCAAGCCAAGGAGAACCAGTTGGGAGTCTCGAAGTCGGTCCTCGATCGCCACGGCGCAGTGAGTGAGGAGTGCGCGGTGGCGATGGCCGAAGGCGCTCGCGTCCGCGCCGGGGTGGATCTAGCAGCGGCGATCACCGGCGTGGCCGGTCCGGCCGGGGGCAGTAAGGAGAAACCTGTTGGAACCGTGTGTTTCGCCTGGAGCGCCGCGGAGGAAGTGATTTCTACGACAGTTCGCTTTCCGGGTAAAAGAGAACTGGTGCGGAGTTTTGCCACGCAGTGGGCTCTCGACGGGTTGCGTCGACAGGCGTTGGCGTGGCCGGTTCCGACCGCATGAGGTCATCGATCCCGGGACTCCGAGTAAGCAGGGCTGGAATGAGCGGTCCCCGAGTGAGAAGAGCCGGCATGAACGGGGTAGCGCGAGTGGGGCAGACGTGAGCGGCGATTGCCGCCTCTTCGTTGCCTTGGTACCGCCGCGGGAGATCCAAGCGACCGTTCATCGCGCCGCGGTCGCTAACCTGGCGGACGCGGAGAAGGTTCGGCTGGTGAGCTCTGAGAACTTGCACCTGACGCTGGCTTTCCTGGGCCGGCAGCCCGCGCAGAAGGTGGACGCCATTCAAGACGCTCTCTCCCGCAGTCTTCGCCCATACCGTCAGTTCGCCCTGCAACTCGCCGGCCGGGGCCGCTTTCCGCATCGGGGACGCCCGAAGACGCTTTGGCCAGGCTTGCAGGAATCCGAGGACTTGCGTCAATTGGCGCATGCGGTTCGAGATGCCATGGTCGAGTTCGCGGCGTCGCTCGACGCGACTCGGTTTGTCGCCCACATCACCGTGGGCCGGAACCGCTCGAATCGGCGAGTGCCATGGGGCGGAGCGAGTCCGGTCGACGGCCGGAGTTGGTTGGTTGAAGAGGTATTGCTGGTTGAGAGCGAGTTGGGGCACGGTCCGCCGGTCTACCGCACGGTAGCGAGGATTCCCCTCGCTACGGAGACAGATTCGGATGCCGAACGGGTTGGCAAAGGGGAGCAGGGGTCGTAAGGTCCGCGTCAAGTATGAGGGTGACAGTTCTAGGAGGCGGCTCTTGGGGTACAGCGTTGGCCGTGCAACTGGCCCGCGCCGGCCATGACACCTGCCTATGGGTGCGCAACCAGAGCCTGGCCGCGGAAATGGCCTCCTCGCGCCGCAACCAGCCCTACTTGCCGGGAGCGGCCTTACCTCCGAGTCTGCAGATCGAATCCGAACTGGCGGCGACGGCAGATGGCGTCGATACCGTCCTGGTGGTAGTTCCGTCCCATGGCTTCCGCGAGGTCTTGGGGCAGTTTCTCGACTTGCGGTCCGCCGGCGGCGTGATGCAGGTGATTTCGGCGACCAAGGGAATCGAGACCGACTCTTTGGCCAGCATGAGTCAAGTCACCCGTGAGGAAGCGGAGAAAAGATCGATCGAGCACCGCTTTGGAGTGCTCTCCGGGCCGACCTTCGCGGCTGAGTTGGCGGCCGGCGCTCCCAGCGCCGCGGTGATCGCCTCGGAGGACGAGTCCTTTGCCGAACGATTGCGTGAGGAATGGTCCCGCGACAACTTGCGGCTCTATTCCTCGGCCGACGTGACGGGAGTCGAAATCGGCGGATCGGCAAAAAACGTTGTGGCAATTGCAGCGGGCATCGTCGCCGGGATGCAGCTCGGCCACAACGCCCTGGCGGCATTGATCACTCGCGGCTTGCACGAAATCACGCGCCTGAGCGTGGTCTGCGGCGGCGACGCACGGACCTTGGCCGGGCTGGCTGGCTTGGGTGATCTGGTGTTGACCTGCACGGGAGAACTCTCGCGCAACCGTCAGGCGGGCATGCGCTTGGCACACGGCGATGAACTCGGCAGTCCGTCGGCAGGAGGGATGGTGGCGGAGGGCATTCGCAATGCACTCTCGGTGTCGCGGCTGGCGGAGAAGCACGGTGTCGAGATGCCGATTGTCGACCAGATCGAGGCGGTACTGCACGAAGGCCGGCCGGTGGACGAGGCGGTCAACGCTCTGATGGGGCGCCGGCGCAAGGCGGAACACGATCTTTGAGGTAGAGATGGAGCAGCCCACGATCGCGATCCTCGACTTCGGGTCGCAGTTCACGCAACTGATCGCTCGCCGCGTGCGCGAGGCCGGCGTCTACAGCGAGATCCTGCGTTTCGACGTTTCCGTTGAAGAACTGCGGCAGATGAACCCCTCCGGGATCGTGCTTTCGGGCGGCCCCCAGAGCGTCTACGAAACGTCGGCCGCTCACGCCGACGCTAAGTTGTGGGAGCTACCAGTGCCGATCTTGGGGATCTGCTACGGCATGCAGCTCATGGTGCATGCGTTGGGCGGCAAAGTCGCAGCCTCGGAGCAGCGCGAATACGGCCGCGCCCAAGTGACCTGGAAGGAGTCCATTCCTGGGCTCGATTTGGGCGGGCGTTCGACGGTGTGGATGAGCCACGGCGATCGGGTCGAGACGCTACCCGACGGCTTCGCTGTATCCGCTTCCTCGGAGGACATTCCGTTTGCCGCCATCCACGATGCTTCGCGCGGTTACTGGGGAGTTCAATTTCATCCCGAAGTAGCTCATACCGAGCATGGCGACCGCATCATCGCGGCATTCTTGGACGCTTGTGAGATCGAGCGCGGCTGGACGATGGAAAACTATGTCGAAACCGCCGTTGCCGATTTGCGCGCCCAAGTCGGCGACGGCAAGGTGCTCTGCGCGTTGTCCGGTGGGGTCGATTCCAGCGTCACCGCAGCACTGCTGGCACGAGCGTTGGGTTCGCAGGTGGTCGCGGTATTCGTCGACAACGGGCTGTTACGGCAGGACGAAGCGCAGGAAGTCGTCGAACGCATGCGCGACGATCTCGGGGTGCCGCTACTGCCCGTAGACGCCAGCGACCTCTTTCTGAAGAACCTTGCCAGCGTCGAAGACCCGGAGGAGAAGCGCAAGATCATCGGCCGTACCTTCATCGATGTATTCGACGCCGAAGCGGCCAAGATCGAAGGGGTCGAGTACCTTGCCCAAGGAACGCTCTACCCCGACGTCATTGAATCGACCTCGGTGACGGGACCGGCGGCGGTGATCAAGAGCCACCACAACGTCGGTGGCCTTCCCGAGAGACTCAACCTGAAGTTGGTCGAACCGTTGCGCATGTTGTTCAAGGACGAAGTGCGCCAGTTGGGGCGGGAACTGGGGATTCCCGAGGATTGGATCTCCCGTCACCCGTTTCCTGGCCCCGGTCTTGCTGTGCGGGTTCTCGGCGCGGTGGATCGGGAGCGCCTCGATTTGCTGCGCCGCGCCGATGCCATCTACCGAGAGGAACTGACCTCGTCCGGACTCGAAGCCGAAACCGAGCAGGCGTTTGTCGTGCTGCTGCCGGTGCGCAGCGTCGGCGTCATGGGCGACTTTCGCACCTATGAGAGCGTGGCGGCCCTGCGCGCGGTCAACACCCAGGACTTCATGACCGCTTCGTGGGCGCGCTTGCCCTACGATTTTCTGGATCGCGTTGCCAGCCGCATTGTCAACGAGGTGCGCGGCATCAATCGCGTCGTCTACGACATCACTAACAAGCCTCCGGGTACCATCGAGTGGGAATAGCCTGGACTCTCGTATCTCGCCACAATTGCCATCTCTGCGACGAGATGGCAGAACTCTTAGCCGAAGCCGATCTGCCGTACGAGCTGGTCGATATCGATCAATCGCCGGAGCTGTTGTCCCGATTCAGCGAAGTCGTGCCGGTGCTACTGCGCGACGGCAAACCGGTGGCCAAGGTCCGCCTGAATCGCTCGCAGTTGCTCCGTCTGGTGCGTCGAAGCCGCGCCGGTTAAAGCCCCCGCTACCCTCCGGCACGCGCCACTACCCACTAGCACCAACCACTAACCACTACCTACTAACCGCCAAGCTCCAGCGGACGCAGCCGCTCTGGGTCGTGGTTCAGACGCTTCGCCAGACGTTTGAGCAAGGCATCGGAGAGCGGCTTGGCGTCGGCTGGATCGTCGATCGCGATCCACCCTCCGGCAATCATCCCGTGTCCTCCGCCACGGCCCTTTCCGCGCAGCAACTGACGCATCAGGCGCCCGGCGTCGGCGCGCCGATTGGTGGTGCGTAGCGAAACATGGAGACGGTTCTCGAAAACGCCGGTGGCCAGCGCCCAAGTGCGCCCCTCCATGCGCACCAAGAGGTCGGCAATTTCGGGCACGATGTCCGGCTGAGGGACCTCACCCAGGGTGGTGGCGATGAGCGTGCGGACGCCGCGTACGTCATCGAGGGCGCGGTGCAGAGTGCGAAAGTAGCTCACCGGTAGGCGTGGATGCTGAATGCGACCGAGGGCGGCGCTATCGACGGTGGGAAGCAGATAACGATAGACATCGCGATCGGCGTCGGAAGCCTCACGTCCCAGTTCCCGCGTCTCGGAACGGATTGCGTAAACCAAGGCGGTCGCGAGTCGGCGCGAAATCGGTGTGTCGGTGGCGAGCAGGAGTTGCGCCGCGATGGTTGCTGACGCGCCGTAGTCCGGCCGCACGACGTAAGCCGGTGAGCTACGTGTTGCGCGCCGTAGCGGGTGGTGGTCGATCACGACGTCGGCATTGCGCCGGTCGGGCAGGGTGACGTTGCCGGTGTCGGGCTGGGCGTCCACCAGCAGAATGCGCGCGTAGTGATCCCAATTGAGATGACGGACTCGACTCAAGGTCATGCGCAGGGTCTTGACCATCTCGCGGTTTTCAGCCCGCCCGATGATGCCGCCGTAGCCAACAGTGGCCCTTACCGAATATTCTGCCCGCAGCAACGTCTGCACGGCGGCAGCAGTGCCTATGGCATCGGGGTCGGGATTGTCGTGAGTGAGGATGAGCCAGCGGTGCGGACCACTGGAACGACGCTTGGTCGCAGCAACAAGGCGGCCCAACTCACTGAGGAAGTCCCTGAGGATGTCGTCGCGGCGGTGCACTCGAAGATTGTATTGGAGACTGCGGCCGAGGCTTCAACCACCGAGGGATGCGTCCGCAAAGTTAGCAACGGGAACACAGTAGGGTGAATCGGGCGTGGTTGGTACGATGCGCGCGGGAGAAAAGACTTGATCGAAGAACTCTTCAGTATTGGATCTCTCAGCATCAGTCCGTTCGGCATCATGATGATGCTGGCCTTTCTCGCCGCCTACTGGCAGCTTTCCAACGGCCTGAAGAGGCGCCAAGCTGGAAACGACGAAGACGCCAGCGCTTTACTCCTGGCTGCCGGAATCGGAGGCATTCTCGGCGCCAAGCTCTACTACGCGATTCTGTATGGCGACATGTCTTTGTTATTCAGCCGCGCGGGTTTGGTTTGGTACGGAGGGTTTCTTCTTGGCGCAGCCGGGGTTTGGTGGACGGCACGTCGTCGCAAGCTGGACATTCGTCAGGTCGCGGACAGTTCGGCACTCGGTCTCGCTCTCGGCTACGCGGTAGGACGCGTCGGATGCTTTTTGGTCGGCGACGACTACGGCGTTCCAACGGGGTTGCCATGGGGCGTGGAGTTCCCAGTTGGGCTTCCGCCAACCACTGTGGGGGCTCTCCGCGATGCTTTCAACGTCGAGGTCGAGGGAGCCGCGAGCGACCTGGTTCGCGTCCACCCGACACAGATTTACGAGACTCTGGCCGCGACCGCGATCTGGCTGTGGGGCCGCAAGCGTTTTCTGCGCTGGGCTCCCGGGCAGACAGCCATCTTCGTGTTTTGGTTGCTGGCGTTGGAACGTTTCTTAGTCGAGTTCTTGCGCGCCAAAGACGACCGCTTCTTCGGCACCTTGACTCTGGCTCAGTTGATCAGCATCGGTGTCATCGTGGTGCTTACCGCGTTGTGGTTCCGTGGCAGAGACTCTTCAGCCGGCACTGGTTAGCTAAATGACCACGATTCTCGCTATCGGGGGATGGGATCCGTCCGCCGCGGCCGGGCTCGGACGCGATCTCGCGACGGCGCGATCGCTCGGCGTTCATGCCGGTGGCGTAGCGACCGCAATTGTGAGTCAGAACACCGGACGCGTTGCAAGGGTCGATGCCGTGCCGATCGAAGTGGTGGCGGCGCAAATCGACTTGCTGTTGGAGGATTTGGAAGTCAGTGCTTGGAAATTGGGGCTGGTTATCTCGCCCGAGTGTGTCGAATCCATTCACCGCACGTATCTGGAATCCAACCGGCCTCCTTTGGTCATCGATCCAGTCATTTGGGCCGGAGCCGGTCGTCGGCTTGTCGATGAGGCGACGGTAACGGCGATGCGCGATCTCGCATCTGAAGCGACCTTGCTGACCCCCAATCTTCGTGAGGCGCGCGCTCTGAGCGGAGATGACGCAGCAGACACTTCCACGGTCGCAAAAATACTAGCTGAGGATCTGGCGCCAGCTCGGGGTTGGTGCGTGGTCACCGGCGGCGATGAAACCGATGGTGGCGAAAGTGAGGGAGATGAAGTGGTGGATTGGATGTCCGATGGTGACGAAGTGTTGGCTTTGCGGCGCCGCCGGGTGAGCAAGGCCTGGGTGCGCGGCACTGGATGCGCCTTTGCCACGGCCGCGACGGTCGGGTTGGCACGAGGCGTGGCGCCACCCGCGGCGGTCGAGGCGGCGGGCAACTTCGTCGCCGAGCAGGTCGCCCAAGCTCGTGAACTGGGCAGTGGAGGAGAGGTGTTGCCATGAGGCTAGACCCCGATCGTGTGTATCAGTTGCTGACCATCGGAGCGGGCCCCACCGGTGTGGCCATTGGTGCTGCCGCCCGGCGGGCGGACTTGGATGTGCTGGTGGTGGATCAAGGGCCGGCGTTGGCGAGCTTGCTGCAGTTTCCAACCCACATGCGCTTCTTTACCACGACGGATCTGCTTGAGATCGCCGACATTCCGTTCACCAATCCGGAACCCAAACCGAGCCGCCGCCAGGCCATCATCTACTACCAGTCGGTCATCCGTCGTTACGGGATTCCGATCGCTCCTCACATAAAGGTTCTGCGCGCAAGCCGAGGCGGGGACGGAATCTTTACCATCGAGGCCGAACGGGAAGGGCAGGTGCTTGAACTGCGCGCGCGGAACGTCGCCGCGGCGATGGGCTACTTTGACTTTCCGCGGCGACTCGGCGTTGAGGGAGAAGACTTACCTTGGGTTCACCATCGCTATCGCGAGCCCTATCCGCACTATGGAGAGCGCGTTCTGGTCGTGGGCGGAGGAAACTCTGCTGCGGAAACAGCCATCGAGTTATGGCGGGCCGGAGCCGAAGTAGTGGTGGTCCATCGTGGCGCGGCGCTCAAGAATTCGGTCAAGTACTGGCTCAAGCCGGATTTTGAGAACCGCGTCGCCGAAGGCGCCTTTGAAGCTCGCTATCAAACTACGGTTCAGAGCTTCGAGGGCGGTGGGACGGTGCTCCTGGCCGATTCCGATGGAGTTTCGAGTCTAGAGGTTGATGCGGTCTACGTTTTGATCGGTTATGAGCCCGAAATGCAACTGTTTGAGGACGCCGGAGTCGTCGTCGATCGGGACACCTTGGTGCCGCAAGTGGACGCCGAGACCTGTGAGAGCAACGTTCCGGGTTTCTACATCGCCGGTTCACTGCAAGCCGGCCTCGACACCAATAGGATCTTCATCGAAAACTCTCGTGACCACGCTTTGCGCATCGTCGCCGCGGTGCGGCTTGGTCTGAGTGATTGAAGTCGGTACGGGCTTTGCTTATTGGCTCGCTGTTGAGAGTACTGTCGGAGAAAACGATGAGAAAAATATGCGCTCTGTGCCTGTCCGCTTTACTGGTGAGCCCGGCTCTTGTCGCCCAAGAAGCGGTACCGGGTCTTTTTGGCGATGTCATTGATGTACGCGTCGTCAACCTCGAGGTGGTGGTCGAGGATGGCGACGGCAACCGTGTTGCGGGTCTGGATCGATCGGATTTTCGTCTGCAGGTGGACGGTGAAGACGTACCGATCGAGTTCTTCAACGAGGTGCGGGGTGGCATCGCGGTGGAGGCCACCGACGACGATGGATCGCTGCCGGGGCTGGCTCCTGGGGAGCCGGTGGGGACGAGTTACCTGGTCTTTGTGGACAGTTACTTCACTTTGCCGCGGGATCGCAATCTCGTCGTCCGTGAACTGGCTGAAGATCTAGCTCTCCTCGGTCCGCAAGACCGGGTGGCGGTGGTCAACTGGGATGGTCGCTCACCGGAAATGATATCGAGCTGGAGCCAGCAACCCGCCGACATTCGTGCCGCTTTTGAAGAGCTCAAGGATCTGCCGTCGAGCGGTCTGCAACGCATCGCCGAGCGACGCCGGTTCGACTTTGAAAGCCTGCTCGAAGAAAGCGAAGAGTTTCGTCTGGGAGCAGATGCGGTACAGAACTTCGAGGGGGGAGGCGCAACCTTTGGGTCACGAGCCTTCTTTTCCGACCTGACACCCGAAGAGCGTTTCTATGCCAATCTGGTCACTTCTCAAGTTGAACGATCAGTGCGCGCGGCGGGAGCCACGCTACGCAGTTTCGCGTCACCTCCTGGGCGCAAAGTGATGATTTTGGTGATGGGCGGATGGCCCTTCTTTCCGGCCCAGTTCGTGGTCGCGGGGAGTGGCCGTACTGCGTACCTCTGGGGTCGTGAGGCGGGGCCCGGCGATCTTTTTCGCGATCTCAGCGACACCGCCAATCGTCTCGGCTACACCATCTATCCAGTGGACGCTGAAGGCATGGCGCAGTCCGCCCCTGACGCCAGCATTGGCTCGGCGCAGCGAGCAACCCTCTCGCAGACTTCTTCGTTTCTGCGGGAGCGGGAAGTCCACGCGTCCCTCGAGTTTCTAGCTGACGAAACCGGTGGCGAGGCGTACTTCAACTCCCAGCGTCGGGTGGCGATGGAGCGAGTGGTGTCGGACACGCGGTCCTACTACTGGCTCGGCTTCACTCCGCAGTGGAAAGGGGACGACTCGGTCCACGATGTCCAGGTCACCGTAGATCGGCCCGGCTTGAAGGTCCGCATGCGCAAGGACTATCTGGATCTGTCGCGGCGGGCAGAGACCACCATGGCGGTCGAAGGCTCGGTTTTGTTTGGTGCTCCGCTGCCGGGCAAGCGCTTGGATCTCAAGTTCGGGCGTCCCGAACGGGCCGGAATGGGCCGAGTTCAAGTACCCGTCGAGCTGGAGATTCCGCTCGGCGATGTTGCATTCCTGCCGACTGGCGAAGGAGTCAATACCGCCGCCAATCTCGAATTGCGCATTGCGGTGATCGATTCCCGCGGCGATCGAGCCGATATTCCCGTGATTCCGATTCAGCTCAAAGGGCGCGGAGTCCCCACTGAAGACTCGGTCTACCCTTACAAAACTGACTTGAAGATGCGTAAACAGCGGCATGAAGTCGTCGTTGCCGTCTACGATCCGACCAGTGGTACGATGATTTCCGGGTCGGCGGAAATCAGTCCGTAGGCTCAACGCCAGACAAAATAATGTGGATTCCGCGATCGAATCGGCTCGCGACGACCGTGCTGGTGTCGTGGCTGGTGAGCTTGACACCAGCTTTCTCTCAAGACCAGCAGACGTCCGAACTGACACCTGAATTGGGGGCCGAGACGCCCTTTAGCGAAAACGTCGACGTTGTCGTCGTTAATGTGGATGTCCGGGTCACCGACAAGGACGGCAACCCGATTCGCGGTCTGACGCGCGAGGACTTCACCCTGCTCGAGGACGGCAAGGAGGTTGTGATCAGCAATTTCTACGCGGTCGAAGGAGGCACCAAGAAAGTGGAGCTGGTGCCTTCGGAAGCCGCGGAGGCCGAACAAACCGCTGTTGTAGTTGAGGAAGAAACGGGACCGCTTCACCTGGTGGTCTATGTCGACAACTTCAACATTCGCCCGTACAACCGCAATCGAGTGTTCCGCTATGTGCGGGAGTTCTTGCAGACGTTGCTGGAACCGGAAGACCAGGTGATGTTGGTGTCCTATGACCGTACGTTGCACGTACAAGCTCCGTTCAACACCGATCGCAGCTTGCTGCACGCCAAATTGTTGGAACTGGAAAAATTCACTGGCCACGCGGTGGCGGCGGACTCCGACCGGCGTCAAGTGATGCGCGATATCGACGAGGCTGACTCGGAGAACCTGGCGACGATTTCGGTGCAGACCTATGCCGAGTCAACTCTCAGTGACCTGCGTTTCACGGTGCGTGCGTTGCAAGATTTTGTTTCCCAGTTGGCTGGCTTGCGTGGCCGCAAGGCGATTCTGCACGTCAGCGATGGCATGCCGATGCGGGCAGCCGAGTCCGCCTTCTACGCTTTGCAACGGAAATTCAGCACCACGGCGGTGCAGTTGCGGGCGCTGGACTACGATCTCACGCGTGAATTTCGCTCCTTGGCCAATTCCGCGGCGAGCGGTGGAGTCGCCTTTTACACCTTGGATGCCGCCGGATTGCGGCCTTACGCGGCCGGCAGCGTGCAGTCGATGACGACCGGGCAGGCAGGGCTCGGTGGCTTCGTCGATAGCGTCTACATCCGCAATCACCAGGAACCGTTGCGCTTGCTGGCGGATCAGACCGGTGGCTTCGCGATCTTGAACACCAACAACCCCGGTCCGGGTCTCGAACGGGTGCGCTCGGATTTCGACGATTACTACTCGCTCGGGTACATGCCGGCCAGCCAGGTATCAGGGAGAGGTCATCGCCTCAAGGTTGAAGTTGAAGGGCACAAGAAGGCGGTGGTTCGACATCGCAAGAGCTTTCGCGAGCAGACCATCGCCGAACGGACCGAAGACGAGACACTGGCGACTCTTCGCTTCGGTCTCGAAGAGAACGCCTTCGGTGCCAGCGTTCAGTTGGCGGCGATGAATCCGCGCGACGACGGTCTCTTTGACGTCGTTGCCTGGCTACAGGTCCCGGTTTCGTCTCTGACGCTGCTGCCGCGCGAGGACTTTCATCAAGGGCAGCTCACCATCTACGTATCGGCAATGGATGAAGAAGGCGGAGTGAGCGACGTCGCGAACCTCGATGTTCCGCTGGAACTGCCCAACGACAAGGTCGAGCAGTTGCGCGAACTCGACTTTCCCTACCGCTTAGAGCTGCGCATGCGCCCGGGCGCGCATCGCGTCGCCATCGGCATTCGCGATGAGCTGGGAGCCAAGAACAGCTATGTGACCCACGACTTCCTGGTGCGAGGCCTGGGATGAGGACGCGCACCTGGGTGGCGCTGACCCGCTTGGGCAGTGCCGTGGCACAGGTCGCCGCGAGTGAAGTGCAAGCAGTGCGCTCCGAGATGAAGCGTTCGGCTCGCATTAGCGCCAGCGCGATGGTGACCATCGGTGTCGCTTTGGTGTTGCTGGCGGTCTCGGGCATCGCTCTGATGATGGCGGCGGTCGAAGCACTGTCGCAGTTGCTGGATCGTTGGACCGCGTTTCTTGCTTTCGGGCTTATCTGCGGCGCGGCCGCTGTCTTTTTGCTTTGGTTCAGCCGCCGCCGGCTCAAGTCGATTGAACCACCCGCGACAATGGTGAAACGGCGCTGGCGCGAACATCGCAGTTGGGCTCGCAAGCGGATCAGCGCCGGGGATGATGAGGCGGCCGCAGAGTAGCGACTTGGCGGCTGCGCGCTGCGAATTCGACGACGCGACGCAGGAGCTACGCCAAACACTAAAAGACGAATTTGGAGTGGGGTGGAGAGCCGGAATGTGGACGGCTATCGCCACCGCATTGGCCTTGGGCTACGTTGGCGCCCGCTTGTGGCGCGGCCGGGGTTCGTCACCCCCCGCTAGAAAGCCAGCTAAGAAACCGGACGCTTGAAGACCATAGCGATGTTGTCGGTCGCCCCGCTCTTAAAATTCACCGAGGTAATCGAGATCAGTTCCCAGCCCTCGTCGCCGAGCCGATCCAATTCGGTCGCCGCGTTGGGGTCCAGGCGGTAATTTTCACTGCGGATATTAATAATCTTGTACTCCCACCGAGTCATCGGATACTCCTTGGTCAAGAAACCTAGTCAAGGACCTACCTATGTCCGAAGCCTGATTGTAGTGCAACTCAAGCGCCCCGGTCTGTAATCGAGCGCACGGGCGCTATCGCTGCCATCGAGCCGACTGCAGAAAGTCAGCTTTTGGACCGAAGGTCCTGCTGGCGGACGATGCCGACGCGTACCTGAGTGCCGCGCTCGATACTCCAATCATTGGCGATGGAATCCTGCTTGAGAGCGATCTCGAGAGTGCCGCGAGAGCCGCACAGAAAACCAGGCTTCCGATCGGGGAGCGCGGCGTAGTGATCGACGCGTCGACAGATCGCCCGGCCTTCGACCAAAGTACAGACCTTGCGCGGGAGCCCTTCGAGCCACGACCAGGGGATGTTGGTGATGGCATTGCCGAAGTGATCGATGTGGATCACGGTGCCGACAACTTCCTGGTCGCCACGTTCAAGCAGGGGCCGAGGCAGGGACAAGGGGTCAACGATTTCGGGTCCGAGACCATCTGTCTGGATGCCGTTGATCAAGGCGGCGGCCAACGGCGCAAAGCGATCGCGGCCGTGGAAGGTAGATCCCTCCGGCTCAAAAAAAAGGCCGTCGCAGAAGAGTTCCGAATTCTCAACGCTACGAACTTTGGCGTCAGCCAACCAGGCCGAAAGCACTCCGTTGTCCGGCGCTAGAAAACGCCCGCTGGCGGCCTCGACGTACAAGAGGCGTCGATCGCTGCCGACGCCGGGATCCACCACGACCACGTGGATGGCGTGCTCCGGAAAGGTCGGCACGACACCTGCCACTACGTAGGCTGCTTCGGCAACATCTCCAAACCGCACCTGGTGACTGATATCGACAATGCTGGCCTGGGGAGCGCGGGAGAGGATCACGCCCTTCATCGCCGCGACATATCCGTCGCTGAGGCCGAAGTCGGTGGTCAAGGAAACGATTGCGGGCGGTGCCTTGGCGAACTCTTCCGGCATGGCCGCACGGTAACATCTCCCAGTGGAGAAAAGCAGTCAGAAGAGCAGGCGGATGAGAGCTCGATGGAGCGATCAGTCCGGGACCATCTTGTTCACCAAGTCAGCCGGCTCCAATTGGGTCAAAACGCGATTGCGTACCCTGCTTCCCTTGGAGCAGAGACGCCTCTTGCACGCGGCGATGCGTGACGATGTGCTGAGGACTCTGGATGGCGGAAGTTGGGAAGTTCGGGTGGCTTGGGATCCTGACAGCGGATCACCCGCGGACTTAGCTCGTCCTTCGTTTGTTCAGCGCGGAGAAGACCTCGGAGAGCGCATGTACAACGCGCTTCTATGGGGCGATCGGTATTGGCGGCGCACGGCGATTGTGGGTAGCGACCACCCAGAACTCACCTCGGGGCAGGTTGAGCAAGCCTTTGCCGCCCTAGGTGGCGGGGCTGACCTTGTCCTCGGGCCGGCGACCGACGGTGGTTTCTACCTCATCGCCAGCCGCCGGGGCGCGAAGCTAGACGGCCTCTTGCGAGACGTGCAGTGGAGCCGAGGCGACGTATTCGACGTCGTTCGAAAACGGACGCTGAATGCTGGCCTTCGTTTCGCGCAACTGGATCCAGTGAGCGACATCGACACTCCCGACGATGTCGAGCGGCTGGCCGCCAGACTGCAAAAAGATCTGGAGTTGTGTCCAAGGACGCGGTCCGTCCTGCAAAGTCTGGGATTTCTACCCAAGGTTTCCGAGGGTCGCTACGTATGAGAGTGCTGCAGGCCGCCGCCGCCAGACGCCTGGACCAACTGGCGATCGAGCAGATGAAAATGCCGGGCTTGGTACTGATGGAAAACGCCTGTCGCGGCGCGACGAATTCCATTCTCAAGTACCTGGATGGGCATAGATTTGATCCTCGAGTGCTGGTTCTCTGCGGCCCGGGCAACAACGGTGGTGATGGGCTGGGAGTCGCCCGCCATCTGGCGACCCGCGGCGTACCGGTGTCGGTATGGTTGGGTGCGTCTCAACTTGCTCCCGACGCGCAAGCCCAGGCCGATTGGTGCCGCCGTTTGGGGCTTCATGTGTCTACTGTCGAAGATGAACCCTCGGTGACGGCGCTAGTGGCGTCGGCAGGAACGACTTTGGTCGTAGACGCGCTTTTTGGCACCGGGCTGAGTCGTCCTTTGGAGGCGCCGTGGAGCCAGACTGTGGAGGAGGTCAACCGACTGCACGTGGAGCAAAGAGTCGAGGTTGTAGCTCTGGATCTTCCCTCGGGCCTGGACGCGGACCGCGGCGCACCACCGGGGCCTCACGTGGAAGCCGACCTGACGATCACGTTTGCCGCCTACAAACCGGCCTGCCTTCTGTCTCCGGCGGCCGAGGTCTGTGGTGAAGTCCAAGTCGTCGGCCTGGGACTGCCCCTGGACGAATTGCTCGGCGACTCCGACATCGATCGGCTCGATCGAGCGACGGTGCGGCAGCTTGTGCCCAAACGCGCCGCGGGCAGCCACAAGGGCGATTTTGGCCATTTGCTGGTCGTGGGTGGCAGCAAGAACATGTCGGGTGCTCCTGCCTTGACGGCGTTGGCGGCATTGCGCAGCGGCGTAGGCCTGGCCACCGTTGCCGCGCCCGGGGCCTGCAAGGAACCGATTGCTGCAGGAGTCCCGGAGGCGATGTCTCTGCCTCTGGGAGCTGCGGAGGCGCGACACTTTGCCGCCGAGCATCTAGCGGACCTACTGGCCATGGCTGAGCGGGTCGAGGCGCAGGTGATCGGCCCCGGTCTGGGACAAGACGCAGAGACCACGTCCGCCGTCGTCGACTTCGTGCTCCGATCGGACCTTCCTGCGGTTCTCGACGCCGACGGGCTCAACGCCTTTTCCAGCAAGCTCGAGCTACTAGCCGCGCGCACCAGCAACGTTGTGTTGACCCCGCACGCCAAGGAGATGGCCAGGCTCTTGGATTGCGAAGTGGCCGAGGTCGTAGCCGATCCACTTGGCTCCGCGCGCAAAGCGGCGGACCTCTCTCGTCAAGTCGTTCTGCTCAAGGGGGCTGGAACTGTGGTGGCGGCTCCCCATTCGCGGCTGTGGATCGTGCGCGAGGGATCCTCGGCGTTGGCCACTGCAGGTAGTGGCGATGTGCTTTCCGGGATTGTCGGAGCGATGCTGGCGCAGGGTGTGGAATGCTTGGACGCGGCGTTGGTGGCGGCCTGGGTGCACGGCCGAGCGGGACGGGCTGCCGCCGCTGAGATCTCAGAGGCTGGCGTCATCGCCAGCGATCTACCGCGCGTCCTGGGGCAAGTGTGGGCAGATTTGTAGTGAGCGAGAGCCGGCGCTTCGAATGCAACAGTTATTCGCCCAAGCAAACGATCGAGCTGGGAAGGGCGCTGGGAGCGGCTCTCGACGCCAACGCGTTGGTTTTGCTCGTCGGTGGCCTGGGTTCGGGAAAAACCCAATTCACCAAGGGTCTGGCGACTCGACTCGGCATTGACGCTGCGTCGGTGCAGTCGCCGACCTACACCGTTATTCACGAGTACCGGCCGCCACAGGCGGGCCCACAGGCGAGCCCTCAGGATGCTCCCGTTTACCACATAGATCTGTACCGATTGGCGGCGGACGAGATAGAGTCATTGGGCCTGGAAGAACTGCTCGAAGAACCAGGCTTGAAGATCGTCGAGTGGGCGGAACGCCTGCCATGGGTCCTGGACGGAGCCATCAATATCAACATTCAACAACTGGACGACGGGCGACGCAGAATCGCCATTGATGCACCCGGGAACGTAATCGCGCAACTGAAGTCCGGTTGGAATTGAGGAGCTAGCAAAATGGAAATCAAAACAGTGGGGGTGCTGGGCTGCGGCCTGATGGGGTCTGGGATCGCAGAAGTCTGTGCTCGTTCGGGACTTGAGACCTATGTCCGAGAGGTCAATGAAGAGTTCCTTTCGGGGGGGCTGGCGCGACTCGAAAAGTCTCTCGACCGGGCAGTCGACAAAGGCAAAATGTCCGAAGAAGATCGTCAGGCGACACAGGGCCGGCTTCACGGCACCACCGATCTGGCCGATCTCAAGCACTGCGATCTAGTGATTGAGGCGATCATCGAAGACGTGGCGGAGAAGTCCAAGACCTTTGCCGCTTTGGATGAAGTGGTCAAAGACGAGGCGATCTTTGCGTCCAATACCTCGTCGCTGACGATCACTCAGTTGGCCATGTCGACCCAACGTCCGGAGCGGTTCGTCGGCCTGCACTTTTTCAATCCGGTACCGGTGATGAAGTTGGTCGAGGTGGTGCGCACCATCTTGAGCGACGACGAGGCGGTCGACGCGGCGCACGACTTCGTCCGCACCCTGGGCAAGGAGCCCATCGCCTGTCGGGACAATTCCGGGTTCATTGTCAATCGATTGCTTGTGCCGTATCTACTCGATGCCGTCCGTGCTCTCGAAGAAGGAGTCGGGAGTGTCGAAGACATCGACAAAGGTATGCAGCTCGGATGCGGATATCCAATGGGCCCGTTTACTCTGCTCGATTTCGTCGGCCTCGATACCACTCTTTACATCGCCAACATCATGTTCGACGAGTACCGTGAGAAGCGCTTCGCGCCGCCGCCGCTGCTCAAGCAGATGGTCCAGGCCGGTCGCTACGGGCGCAAAAGTGGACGGGGTTTCTACGATTACTCGAAGTAACCCCGCGTAGTTGTCTATGTCCGGCAGCCAAGTTTCAGAAAGGGCTCAGGCGAGCGTCGAACTCGGGGAACGCGGCTTGAACGCTCTCTATGGGCCTGGCGACCGCAACCTGCGCCGCTTTGAGCGCGAACTCAATGTCGGGATCAATGCCCGCGGGGGGCGAGTCGAGATCGAAGGCGAGGCCGAACGGGTCGAGAAAGCGGCTGACTTCTTTGCCAACGTGCAGGCCTTGCTGGCCACCGGGTTCGAGTTTCGCGAAGAGGACATCACCACTGCGATTTCGGCGCATCTACGCGATCCCGACCAACGACTCGAAGAGATCTTTCTCGGCAATGGCCTGGTGCAATCGGCGCGGGCATTGGTACGTCCGCGCACGATCAACCAGCATCGCTACTTGCAGGCGATGGCGGAGAGTGACCTGGTGGTGTCCATTGGACCGGCCGGCACTGGAAAGACCTACCTGGCAGTGGCAATGGCGGCGGCACTGCTCAAAGAAAAGTCGATTCGCCGCATCGTCTTGGCGCGCCCCGCGGTCGAGGCTGGAGAGAAGCTCGGATTTCTGCCCGGAGATCTGGTGGAGAAGGTCAACCCCTATCTGCGGCCTCTCTATGATGCGCTCTATGACATCATCGGCTTCGACCGCGTCACCCAAATGATCGATCGTGGAGTCATTGAGGTCGCACCGATCGCATTCATGCGCGGACGCACTCTGAATGACAGCTTTGTCATCCTCGATGAGGCGCAAAACACCACCCCGGAGCAGATGAAGATGTTCCTGACTCGCATCGGGTTCGGTTCTCGTGCCGTCGTCAACGGCGACGTCACCCAAGTCGACTTGCCGGAGTCGCAACGCTCCGGCCTGCGCGATGCCGAGCAAGTTCTGGCGGGTGTTCGTGGAGTTGAATTTCTGTATTTTGAACCCAAGGACGTGGTTCGCCACCGCTTGGTGCAACGCATCATCAACGCCTACGACAAACGAGAGAACAGCGATTCGTGACTGACAAAAGTCCACGCAAAGTCGAAGTCGTGAACTCCAAGTCGACGGGGACGTTGGCGAAGGTCGCCGACCGTCAGCGCGCGGCTTGGCTGCGGCTACTCGAACTCCCCGTCTTGTGGGTCGTGGTCGTCGTCATCGCCGGGTTGGTCAGCGACCCGCGATTGTCGATGGGCCTGGTGCGCGGTCCGCAGGAAGTGGGCGAAGTCGCTACCCGCGATTACGTCGCGACGCGCGACCTCCTCTTGCTAGACGAAGAAAGTACGGCGGCGCGGCGGCAAGAGGCGCGAGGCGAGATTCTGCCGGTCTACGATCGCGATACGGCACTCGAGAGCGGACTCGATTCTTCGCTGGCGCGCCTCTTTCAAGCCGGCCGAGGAGTGATGGAACAGGGGAGCACGGCGGCGGAGGAGGCGCGCCCGGCTTTGGAGCAGGCAGCTTCTTTGGCCGTCGACGAACCGGCGTTTGCGGCCTTCTCTCGCTTCGATTTTGCCAGTGAACTCGAAGATCGCATGCGGGGTCTGGTGGCGGAGGTGTTCGCCGACGGCCTCGTCGCCAACAAGCAGACGCTGCTGGAGCACCGCAGCACCGGCGTGATGCTGCGCGAGACCGTCGGTAACAGCGAATTTCATGTTGTGGATCTTTTTGATGTCCGCGAGTACCCAGACGAGGTACGCGAATTTGCCCTCGGAAGGATGAGGTCTTGGCCCGGTGTCGGGCCGCAGTCGAGGGCGGTGCTGTCTACTTGGTTGGTGCGCAATCTGTCGCCCAATTGGCTCCCCAACCGCGCACAGACGTTGGCTCGCCAGCAGGAAGCGGCGGGGGCGGTCGCCGAGGCCTACCGGCAGATTCGCACCGGTGAAGTCATCGTCCGACGGGGCGATCGCATTGACCTCGCTGCGGCCACCGCTTTGGCGCAGCTTTCGCCGGGGGGTTGGAGCTTGGCGATGGGACGGGTCCTGGCCGGCAGGCTGTTGTTGATCGGATTGGTCCTTGCGCTGCTGTGGACGGCTACCGAACGGCTGCAATTTCCCACCAAAAGTCACTTGCGCTTGTTCGGAGAAACTGCCCTACTGCTTTCGATCGGTCTGGTTTTGACACGCGCCGGGTTGATTTTTGCCGACGCCCTGGCGATGCGCGGGTCGGGGCCGCCGTTCAATTCGGCGCTTTCCTACACGCTGGCAATCCCCTTTGCCAGCTTGGCGTTGACGGCGTCGTTGCTCTACCGCAGGGAAATCGGTTCCCTGCTGGGGGTGATCTACGGCTTGGTCGCAGGCGCCTCGGTTCCCGACGCCGGACTCGAGATCACCACCTACGCCATCGCCGGCTCCCTGGCTGCGATCTTCGCGGTCGAGAAAACCCCACTCAAGCATCGCGGTACTTTGGCCCGTTTTGGAATCATCATTGCTGCGGCGCAAATCGCTGTCGTCGGACTGATCTTCGCGCTGGCGCAGCGCACCGTCACGCTTGCCGAACTGGGGTGGTTCGTCGTCTGCGCTTTGGCGTCCGGCTTGCTAGCCGCCGCCACGGCCAGTTTCGGCATGCCCATTCTCGAACCGCTCCTGGGCATCACGACTGACTTGCGTTTGGTCGAGTTGTCGAACACCAATCTGCCACTGCTGCGGCGCTTGGCGTTCGACGCTCCAGGCAGCTTTCAGCATTCGATGATGGTTGCCAACCTTGCCAAGGCGGGTTGCGAAGAGATCGGTGCCGATTCCGTGCTCGCTTACACGGCGGGCCTTTACCACGACATCGGCAAAGCCCATCGCCCCGAGTATTTCATCGAGAACCAGACCGGCGAGGTCAACCGCCACGACCAGCTCTCGCCGCGCATGAGTGCTTTGATCCTCGTCAGCCACGTCAAAGACGGCGCCAAGCTGGCGCGCCAGCATCGCCTTCCTCAACCACTGATCGACGCCATCGAACAACATCATGGCACCCGGCTGATTAATTTCTTCTACCGCCGCGCCGTCGGCCTCAATGACGGCAAAGAGGTCGCAGAGTCGGATTTTCGCTATCCGGGACCGCGGCCGCAAAGCCGGGTCATGGGGGTCTTGATGCTGGCGGACGGGATCGAGGCCGCCAGTCGCAGCCTGCAGGATCCGACTCTGGAGTCCTTGCAAGCGGTTGTGGATCGCATCACGGATGACTGCACCAGCGACGGTCAGCTCGACGACACCGAGCTGACGTTGTCGGACTTGCGCAAGCTGCGCGGCGCCTTTTTCCGTGTTCTCGCCAACATCCACCACCGCCGCGTCGAATATCCGGGCTTCAAGTTCGATGGCGAACCCGGCGCCTCGACGGCCTCCGATCGCGACGCCTTGCGCTCCTGACCCATGTCACACGGCGACCGAGACACGCCCTTGCGGGCGTCGGTGCATTTGTCTGAGGACCTCTCTGTGGCCCTGTCCGACTCCCTGGCTGGGGCTGACTCCAAAGCTCTTTCTTTGAACGAACTCGCCGGCTGGATTCACGAGCTGCTGGAAGTTGAGTGTTTGGATCGCGGTGCGCTGGCGGTCGCCTTGGTCACCGACGCCGAAATGGCCGATTTGAACCAACGGTTTCGCAACCGATCCCAACCCACCGATGTGTTGTCTTTTCCCGGTGGCGAAGGGCTCGGCGACTCACCACATCTGGGAGACATTGCTATTTCGGTGGAGACAGCGAAGCGCCAAGCGCAGCATGAGGGGCATTCTTTGGCAGTCGAGATCCAGTACCTCGTTCTGCACGGCATTCTGCACTGTCTCGGCTACGATCATGAAGCCGACGATGGTGAAATGAACGATCTGGAGTTAGAATTGCGCGACCGCTGGCTGAATGTGGAGGAGCGCGATGAGTGACGAAGTTGCCCCTGGACGCTTCGGCAGTATCGCACTTGTAGGGCGGCCTAACGCCGGTAAATCGACGCTACTCAACCATCTACTCGGTCATAAAGCGGCCATTGTGTCGCCGCGCCCACAGACCACTCGGCATGCGTTGCGGGGGATCTACACTGATGGCAGGCGCCAAGCGCTGCTATGGGATACGCCGGGCTTCCACAAGCCTCTACACCGCATGAATCGCCAGATGGTGCGGATCGCCGAAGACACGTTACGGCGTGCAGACCTCGTTTGCCTGGTGGTCGATGCGTCGGTGCCGTCAGGTAGCGGCGACAATTACATGCTGGCAGAAGCTACCAAGATGCGAGCTACGCCTAAGGTGGTGGCCTTGAACAAAGTGGACATCACCGCCAAGCCGACGCTCTTGCCGCGCATCGCTCACTACAGTGAGCACGACGACATCAAAGAAGTGGTGCCGGTGAGCGCCAAGACCGGAGACGGCTTGGCGGATCTTTGTGAGGCTTTTTGGCGCTGGCTACCGGAAGGAGAGCCGCTTTTCGAACCGGACGCCGCGCCGCAGTTTCATCATCGCTACCAAATCGCTGAACTCATTCGTGAGCAAGTGTTGCTGCAGACCCGCGACGAACTGGCCTATTCAACCGCTGTCCGGGTCGAATTCATCGATGACCAATCGGAACTCGTCCGCATTGACGCCACCATCCTGGTCGAGCGAGCCAATCAGCGCAAGATCCTCATCGGCAAAGGGGGGAGCAAGGTGCGCGAGATCGGCAGCGCAGCGCGTCAGGAGATCGAGGCACTATTGGGGCGTCGCGTGCACCTCCAGTTGGACATTCGCGCCGAAGCAGGCTGGCGAGAGAAGGAAGCAGTCTTGGCTGCTCTGGAACCCGACTTGAACTCAAACTATATCGATTAAACTGTTGAATCTAAAGATATTTATGACTCCTCCTTGAAGTCCAAGGAGGGGCATTGGTGTGCTACCATGCCGCCGATGACCGACGCCGGTGGTATTTCCCGCTCGACCGTGATTCGAGATCGCGTGCGCCGTTTGGCACGGCGTCGGGCTCGGGCACATTTGTCGAGGCTGCTCGGAAAAATTCGACCCACCGACGCCGCGGTCGCCATGACCGGGCTGCCACCGGCCGAACGAGACCTCGTCTTCCAGATCCTGCGCAGTGACTATCCAGAAAGCCTGGGTGACTTCCTGACCGAGCTCGAGCCTTCGGACCGGCTCGCCTTGATCGAAGAATTGCCGCGCGAACAGATGGCGACCATGCTCGGCAATATGGCGGTCAACGATGCGGTGGCCGTTGTCGAAGACCTTCCCGAAGAGTTGCAAGAGGCGGTTCTGGAAAGCGGCGCACTGGGCGAACTCACGGAAGTTCAAGAACATCTCGAATACGAAGAGGACTCCGCCGGCCGCATCATGGATGCGGAGTTCTTTGCCCTGTCCGCAGAGGCCACCGCTGAGGAGGCGATTCAGGCCTTGAAGCAGGCGACGTCCACCGACATGATCTTTTACGTCTACGTCGTCGATCGCGAACGAAGGCTGCTGGGTGTGGTTGCGCTGCGCCAGCTCCTGTTCGCGCAGTCGGAGCAGAAGCTTGAAGACCTCATGACCCGCTCGGTGGTGACCGCGCAGACCGATACCGACCAGGAGGAGCTAGCCCATATGGTGGCTCGCTACGATCTCTTGGCGATCCCAGTGGTCGATGGCAGCGGACGGTTGGAAGGCATCGTCACTGTCGACGATGTCGTCGACGTCCTGCAGGAAGAGGCGGATGAAGACCTGCTCAAGATGATGGGGTCCTCGGACAACGAGTTGCTGTACCAGGACCGCAGTTGGCAGGTCGCGCGCATTCGCTTGCCGTGGCTCTTGATCAACCTCGTTGGATTGACCCTCGCCGGTCTGCTTTGGGAGCGGTTCGAACTATCGATCGGCGAACGGGTGATGTTGACCTGGTTCGTACCCGTAGTCATGGGCATGGCCGGTAACATTGGCACCCAAGCCTCCACCATCACCGTGCGGGGATTGGCCACCGGCCGCGTTCTGGCCCACCAAGGACGCCGTAAGTTTCTATGGCAGCAACTCAAGGTCGGCGCGGCGATCGGGATTGTGTGCGCCCTGATTGTCGGCGTGGGCGCCTTGGTGCTGCAGCAGAATCCGGCTTACGGGCTGATCGTCGGTCTGTCTTTGCTGTCGGCGGTGTTGATCGCTTCGTTGAGTGGCTCCTCGCTACCTCTCTTATTCGAGCGCATTGGCGTCGACCCTGCGGTCGCCGCCGGGCCCATCGTCACCACCACCAACGATGTCACCGGCATCTTGGTTTTCATGGGACTTTCGTCCGCCTTCATTCATTTCCTACTGCCCTAAGGCACGAGTCCACCGTCCGGACAACTCGCCGACATGAAGCTGGTTAGCGCCGAAGCACAGGTTCTTTCCGTTCGCGACCTGCAGGAAGCGGACCGCATTGTCGCCATTCTCACCGCAGAACACGGCAAGGTACGCGGCGTCGCCAAGGGTTCGAAACGCAAGTTCAGCCGCTTTGCGGCGCCTTTGCATCCCCTGGCCAAGGTCGAAGCGAGCTGGATGGAGAAAGAGAGTAACGACCTAGTTCGTTTTTCCGCTCTCGACCTGCTACGGCCGGCGGAGAATCTCCAGAGCGACCTCGAAGACATTCTCCTCAGCAGCTACATCGCCGACCACGTCGAGACCTTTGCCCAGGAGCGCGACCGCTGGCCCGAGTTTTATCGCTTGCTCAATAGCGTCGTCGAGGCGCTTCTCGAAGGCGCAGATCGCGCTACCAGCGCGCGGTATTTTGAGCTCTGGGCTCTGAGGCTGGCAGGCCTGCTGCCCGAGCCGGGCGGTTGTCACAACTGCGGCGAGCCGCTGGGCAGGGCGGCCACGATCGAAGAGGAGGGCTTTGCCTGCATCAACTGTCGCCCGCAGGCGGAGGAGAGCGGCTCGGTTATCGGCAGGGAGAGCCTCGGCTTCGTCGCCCTCAGCCGCAGTCGGGCGGTGAAGGATTTGGCGGCGATGGAATGGCCGAGCGAAGTGACCGCCGAGGTCGAGTCGATGTGTGCGAAAATCCGCCAGCGCTTCCTGCAGACGGAATTGCGCAGCTATCGCGTCCTCCGAGACATTCTTCAAGAAGCCACTTCATGCTGACGTTCCAGGATCTCATTCACCGCTTGTCGGAGTATTGGGCGGCGCAAGACTGCGTCATTCAGCAGCCATACGACACCGAAGTCGGAGCCGGCACTATGCACCCGGACACCTTTCTCAAGGTGCTGGATGAACGCCCCTGGCGGGTGGCCTACGTGCAGCCTTCGCGGCGACCGGCGGACGCCCGCTATGGCGAAAACCCCTTTCGGCTTGGCAAGCACTACCAATATCAGGTCATCCTCAAACCTGCACCGCTCGACGTCCAGTCGGTCTATGTGCGCAGTCTCGAAGCCATTGGCATCGACCTTAAGGTCCATGACCTGCGCTTTGAGGAAGACAATTGGGAAGCCCCCACACTTGGCGCCTGGGGCTTGGGTTGGCAGGTAATGCTAGACGGTATGGAAATCACCCAATTCACCTATTTCCAGCAGGTGGGCGGTCGCGAGTTGAGTCCGATCTCGGCGGAAATCACCTATGGCCTCGAACGGATTGCTATGTTTCTGGGCCGCCATCAGAGCGTTTACGACGTGCAGTGGGTCAGCGGTACTCCCTACGGCGAAGTGCGCCATCGCGACGAACTCGAGTCTTCGCACTACTACTTTGAGATCGCCGACGTGGCCTTTCTGGAGGCCCAATTCGCCGGCTACGAGGCCGAGGCGCGGAGATGCATCGATGCCGGGATGGCGTTGCCAGCTTACGAGTGCGCCCTCAAGTGTTCCCACCTTTTCAACGTGCTCGACGCCCGGGGCGCCGTTTCAGCAACGGAACGAGTGGCCTTGATCAAGCGCGTACGGGATCTGGCGGTGGCTTGTGCGGATACGTACCTCGCGCAAGACGCGGATGAGTCCCGAGATGGCGTAGCGGTTGGAGAAGGTACCGATGGCTGACTTTCTCCTCGAGGTCCGCACCGAGGAGATTCCGGCCCGCATGTTGGCGCGGGCGAGTCGGACCCTTTCCACCCGTTTTTTCGAAAGTCTGACCACCCGCGGAACGCCGCCCAGCGAAGTCGAAAGTCACTACACGCTACGGCGCCTTGTCGTCGGCCTCAACGGACTTCCCGAACGTGAGCCCGATCGAGAAGAGGAAGCCCTCGGACCTCCGACCAGCGTTGCGTTTGACCAAGCCGGTGAACCGACTCAGGCCCTGATCGGATTCGCCAAACGCTGCGGCGTGGCTCCTGATCAAGTCCAGCGCAGACAGACGCCCAAGGGCGAATACGCCGCAGTGGTGCAGAAGATCGCCGGCGAGTCCATGGCTGAAATCCTGGCCGCTCTTGCCCCGAGGCTGATCCAGGAACTCGACTGGCCTCGTTCGATGCGCTGGGGTGCCGATACCGGTCCCTGGATACGACCGGTGCGCGGCATCCTGGCCATCTTGGATGGCGAGGTGGTGCCGTTTGAAGTCTTTGATGTCGCCTCTGGGAATCACAGCGCTGGCCATCCGATTCTCTCTCCAGAGTCCTTTGCTGTTGCGGACTGGCAGGGTTATCGAACCGCCCTCGAGGAGCGCGACATCGTCTTGAGCTGGGATGAACGCCGCCGCCGGCTCGAAGAGGAATTCGCAGGAGCTGCAAAAGCGCTCGGCGGCGCGGTGGTGGAGGACGACGATCTGCTCGATCGCCTCGCGGCGATGTGTGAGATCCCCGGCATTGTCGACGGTCGCTGCGATCCCGAGGGAATTCCCAACGAAGTCCTGACCGCCAGTCTGCGAGATCACCAGAGTGCTTTCGGTGTCCGCGACAACGGCCGAGCCTTGCCTGCATTCCTGACCGTCATGGATCGTCCCGACGATCCGGAGGACCTGGTGCGACAGGGCAACGAGTGGGTGGTGGCCGCGCGGCTCGACGATGCGCGCTTTTTTGTCGAGGAGGATCGCAAACGCACGCTGATTGACCGCCGCGGCGATCTGGCGCGCCTCACCTTCCACCAGGAGCTGGGTTCTTATCTGGAACGCAGCGATCTGGTGGCGGGTTTTGGACGCTTCTTGTGCGATCGCTTGGCCCGCAAAAACCTGCAAGACGGACTGACTCAGGCAGCCGAACTCGCCAAGGTCGATCTCACATGCGAGGTCGTCAAAGAGTTCACCTCGCTGCAAGGCAAGGTCGGTGGCATTTACGCACGGGAGCAGGGTTTGAACGAAGAGGTCGCAGCAGCGATCTACCACCAGTACGAGCCGGCTTCGGTCGACGATCCCATTCCTCCGACCTTGCTGGGTCGACTCCTGGGCATTGCCGATCGCATGGTCAGCCTGAGCGGATTTTTTGCCTTGGGCAAGGCGCCCACCGGCAGCAAGGACCCGTTCGCGTTGCGACGTGCCGCACAAGGTGTGGTCGAGATCTTGATCGGCGGCGATCTGGACATCAGCACAGGCGCCTTGGCCGAGGCCGGCGTGGCATTGTTTGAGGCGCAATTGAGCGAGTCCAAGGAGGTCGTCGTCGAACAATTGACTGCCTTTTTGCAGGAGCGAGTCAAGAATCTCTTGGGTCGGCGGGGTTTTGCCTATGACGAAGTTGCCGCGGGTGTCGGCGTCGATGACATGCCGGTGGCAGCGGCGGCGCGGGTCGCGGCGCTCCACCGAGCCCGGGAGAGTGAAGACTTTGTCGCCGTCGCGGACAGCGCCAAACGCATCCGCAAGATCTTGGTCGGGCAGGAGGTCGGCGACTCGGTCGAAGAGGATCGCTTCGAAACCGAGGCAGAGCGCGACCTATGGAATAAAGTGCAGAGCCAGAGTGACAAACTGACCGCCTATGTCGGTGAACATGCCTACGACGGTGCGCTCGAGGTCGTGGCGGAGTTCGCACCCGCACTCGAGCGCTTCTTCGTCGACGTGCTGGTGATGGCAGACGACGCGGGCCTGCGCGCCAACCGTTTGGCGTTGCTGGGCAAAATCGATCAGTTGTTTGTTGGCGTCGCGGACTTCTCTGAATTGGCGGTCGAACGCTGAAGGCCTATACGGCAAAAACCGATACGACGAAAGGGAATGGACGATGCCGAAGCTGATCTACGCATTTGGCGGCGGCGAGACCGAGGGGCGTCCCGAGCAGAAAGACCTGCTCGGTGGCAAAGGAGCGGGCTTGGCAGAAATGAGCTTGCTGGGGATTCCCGTGCCACCTGGGTTTACCCTCACGACCGAGGCCTGCCGTTCCTACCATCGCCTGGATGGGGCATTGCCCGAGGGGCTGGAAGAGGAATTCGAGCAGGCGCTGACGGCGCTCGAGCAGCGAACGGGCAAGCAATTTGGCGGGGATAAGCCGCTTCTGCTGTCGGTGCGCTCGGGGGCCAAGTTCTCGATGCCGGGAATGATGGACACCATTCTCAACATCGGTCTCAATCCAGAGATCCTGCGCCGGCAGGTCGAACTGGGCTGGGACGAGCGCTTTGCCTGGGACTGCCTCAGACGGTTGGTTTCGATGTACTGCGATGTCGTTCTCGGCGTACCACACTCCGGATTCGAGGCGATCCTCGAGGGGGCGCGCGCAGCAGCCGGGGTTGAATCCGATTCCGAGCTTTCGGCGCAGCAGATGCAGCAGGTCTATGAGCGCTTCATCGCCTACGTCGACGAGCAAGGTGAATCTTTCCCCGACAAGCCTCGCGAGCAGCTCTGGGGCGCGGTGCGAGCGGTGTTCGATAGTTGGAACATCCGTCGCGCGCGGGAGTACCGCCGCCTCCACGGCATCGCTGACGATCTCGGCACCGGAGTCAATGTGCAGACGATGGTGTTTGGCAATCGCGGTCCCGAGTGCGCCACTGGTGTTGCCTTCACGCGCGATCCGTCGACCGGAGAGGCGCGGATCTATGGTGAATTTCTCGTCAACGCTCAAGGTGAGGACGTGGTTGCCGGGATTCGCACACCTTTGCCGATCCTCGCGGAAGGCGAAGAAGAGGACCTGCAGAGCCTCTTTCCCAGGGCTTTTGCCCAACTTCAAGAAGTGTGTGCGCGCCTTGAGCAAGAACGCCGCGACATGCAAGATGTCGAGTTCACGATCGAGGATCGTCAGCTGTACATGCTGCAGACGCGCGATGGCAAGCGCAGCGGACCGGCAGCGGTGCGCATTGCGGTCGAGATGGAGCGGGAGGGGCTGATCGATCGGGACACCGCGCTCGAACGGGTGACCCCCGATCACTTTGCACAAATGTTGGCTCCCGGTTTCGATCGCGAAGAAGAACTCGCCGCCATTCGGGGCGGCCGGCGCCTGGGATCTGGATTGCCAGCAGGCCCCGGGGCCGCCAGCGGTCGCATCGCACTCACCGCCGATCGGGCGGCCGAAATGGCGGCCGACGGCCCGGTGATTCTGGTGCGCGAGGAGACCTCGCCGGAAGACATCGTCGGCATGCACGCCTCGGTGGGGATTTTGACCGCCAGGGGCGGAATGACCTCGCATGCGGCAGTTGTCGCTCGTGGCCTGGGCAAGCCCTGCGTCGTGGGAGCCGGTGAGGTGCGGGTGGGAGAAGAATCGATTACCGCCGCCGGGCAGACCTTGGACGAGGGCGAGTGGTTGTCCATCAATGGCAGTAACGGTGCGGTCCTGGCCGGTCGCCTCGAGACCCAGCCTTCCGAAGTCATCGTCGCCTTGACCGCCGATGAAAGTTCCGCGGCAGATGCGGCCAGCTCAGATATGGCCAGCGCAGATATGCCCAGCCCGGGGGTGACGGCCTTCCAAAAGGTCCTGGAATGGGCCGATGGTGTGCGGCGCATGAAGGTGCGCGCCAACGCTGACACGCCGCACGACGCATCGACGGCGGTGGCTCTCGGTGCCGAAGGGATCGGCCTGTGCCGCACCGAGCACATGTTTTTTAGCGAAGATCGTATTTCGCTAGTGCGGCAGCTCATCATCAGTGAGGACGTCGATCGGCGGCGCCGAGCCTTGGAGCAGTTGTTGCCGATGCAACAAGGTGACTTTGCTGGCATCCTACGGGCGATGGGAACACGGCCGGTCACCATTCGCCTCTTGGATCCGCCGCTGCACGAGTTCTTACCGCACGGCACAGACGCGATCGCCGCCCTGGCGAAAGAATTGGATGTAGAAACACAGACCCTTGAGGCTCGGGTTCATGAATTGCGGGAAGCCAATCCGATGCTCGGCCATCGGGGCTGCCGTCTGGGGATCAGCCGACCGGAAATCTACGCCATGCAAGTGGAGGCCATTGCCCGAGCCTACGCCGAGCTGGCTCGAGAGGGTGCAACGCCGGAACCGGAAATTATGGTGCCTTTGGTGGGAACCGTGAGTGAAATGGTGACGCTCCGAAAAGCGACCCAACAGGTGCTCGACGCCGTGGCAGCAGAGACCGGTGTCGAGCTACCGATCGCGATCGGAACCATGATCGAAGTGCCGCGCGCGGCCCTAGTGGCCGATCGCATTGCAGAACACGCTGACTTCTTCTCGTTCGGCACCAACGACCTGACGCAAATGACCTGGGGATACTCACGGGACGACGTCGCCTCGTTTCTCGGCGAGTACGTCGAGCGCGGCCTACTCACCGTCGATCCGTTCGTCGAGATCGACCGCAATGGGGTCGGCCAATTGATGCGCTGGGCCTGCGAACGAGGCCGCGCCACCAAAGCCGATCTCAAATTGGGGATCTGCGGCGAGCACGGTGGTGAGGCCAATTCGATCGCTTTCGTGGAAAGCTGCGGTCTCGACTACGTATCTTGTTCGCCCTTTCGCGTTCCACTTGCGCGGCTTGCGGCCGCTCGCGCCAGTCGCGCTCTGTGATGGCACCCCGGCGGCGGCTCGGACTCGCCTTAGCGATCATCCTGGCGTTGGTTGTGGTGATTGGCACCGGCTTTTTGCCGGCGTGGGTCGACGCCAAAATGAACTCCGTGGTGGGCGATATCGAACCCGATGTTGGGTTTGCGGCAGCGGCGCTGCACCAAGATCTCACCATCGTCGACCTGCACAACGATTTCTTCTTGTGGAACCGTAGGCCGCAGGGGCGCCATCGTTACGGGCATACCGATCTGCCGCGGCTGACGGACGGCAACGTAGCCCTGCAGGTTTTTGGTGCGGTCATCCGCGTACCCCGCGGCCAGAACTACCAACGCAATCGCGGTGACAGTGACGCCATGCTGCCGTTGGTGATCACACAAGGATGGCCGTGGCGCAGTTGGCGTAGCGATTTCGAACGCGCGATGCACCAGGCGCACCGCGTCCACCGAGCTGGAATTTCCTTGGTTAAAGGTACGGAGCATTTGGCCCAGTTGCCAGGCGCCGAGCGTGGGCCGAGGCGAAGCACGGCCGGGATGTTGGCTATCGAGGGCATGCACGCATTGGAAGGGGAGATCGCAAATCTGGATCGCTTGTTTGAGGTTGGCTACCGCATGTTCGGATTGGTGCATTTTTTCGACAACCGACTGGGCGGCTCGGCGCACGGGGTCGGCAAGGGGGGGTTGACCCCCTTCGGGCGCCAGGTGGTGGAAAGGATCGAAGCGCGGGGAGGCATCGTTGACTTGGCCCACGCGTCCCCGGCGCTGATCGAAGATGTTCTGGCTGTGGCGCAGCGTCCCATCGTCTTCTCCCATACCGGCGTTGCCGGCACCTGTCCCGGCCCCCGCAACCTGACCGACGGACAGTTGCGGCGCGTCGCAAGTGCCGGCGGCTTAATCGGCGTCGGCTTCTGGCGTGAAGCTACCTGCGGAAGCGAAGTCGCAGCGATCACCAAAGCGATCCAGCATGCCGTGGATGTTGCAGGAATCGAGGTGGTCGCCCTGGGGTCGGATTTTGACGGCAGTACCACTGTGCCCTTTGACGCCTCCGACATGGTTCTCCTCACCCAAGGCCTACTCAATGCCGGTTTCAACGAAGCCGAGGTGCGCGCGGTGATGGGAGAGAATGCGATGCGTTTTTTCGCTCGAACTCTGCCCCGAGGCGGCTCCTAAATCTCGCCAACGAAGGCCTCAAACCACGCCGTGTCGTCCTCCACGCCATCTCCGTTCCGATCCTCCTCGGCCGTTGCTTCGAGCGCCGCCGAGCGCGATGCTTCGCGGAGAGACTCGGTCTACGAGTCTCCCGGCGATTTGCGCAGCCTTCTGGTCGGTTTGCGGCGCATCGGCGTTTGCATGGTGCTGCTCGCTGCCTCGTCGTTGGTGATGCTGAACGTCGAGCCGACCTGGGGGCGGCTGCTGACGTTCTTCTGGGTTGCGCTCATCTGCGGCCTTCTCGTCCGAGGCTGGCAGGCCGGGACCGCGGTCTTGCTGCTACTGGCCCTGTCTCTTTTCGGTTTGCCGGTGATCTTCGGCGGCGCGGGTCCGCGCTACGTGGTCTGGGAGATTGGCGCCCGTGGGATCGCCGCCGCCGCGGGGAGCTGGCTCATTTCCTGGATCTCTCGTTCCGCTGTTTGGGCGCACCTGACCGGGCAATTGGCAGGCACTTGGTTGGCGGCGGCGATCACCACGGCGGTGGCGTTGTGGCTCCAGCGCCAGACCGATTGGCAACACTTGCTACCGAGCTTGCTTGCGGCGGCCGTGGTCGTCGGCCCCGTGGTGCTCGTATATCGGATGTTGCAGGATAGATTGCGCCTGTGAGTCGCATTCGCCCACTTTCGGATTCTTTGATCACCAAGATCGCCGCCGGCGAAGTGGTCGAGCGTCCCGCGTCCGTAGTCAAGGAGTTGGTCGAGAACGCTATCGATGCGGGCGCAACGCGCATTGATGTTGAGCTGTTGGGCGGAGGACGCGATCTCGTTTCGGTACGAGACGATGGCTTCGGCATGGAGGCGGACGACGTTCGCCTGGCGCTGAAAAGGCACGCCACCAGCAAGCTGAGCAAGCTTGAGGACCTCAACTCGATCGCCACTTTGGGCTTCCGCGGCGAAGCGTTGGCAGCGATTGCCGCCGTGAGTCGAGTCGATCTGCGTTCGGCGGAGTCCGCCGGGGACGGATTTCGCATTGTCGTTGATGGGGGAAGGACGGTGACGGAGGAGCCGATTTCTCAACCCCAGGGCACCTGCGTCGAGGTCTCTGGTTTGTTTTCCAATGTGCCCGCGCGCCGCAAGTTCCTCAAGCAGGCGGCGACCGAACAACGCCGCTGCCTCGAGGTTGTACAGGCCTACGCTCTGGTGCATACCGAGATCGCTTTTCAGGTCGAGCAACGGGGCAAGAAGTTACTCGAGGCGCCGGCGGTGCCAGCAACGGACGATCGCTTCGAAGCCCTACGTCAGAGGATCGACGACATCTTCGGTCGGCGGTTGGCCCAACGCTTGATCCCGTTTGGTGATCCTCCCGAGGAGGCTGAAGCGATCTGGGGCATGATCGGGAATCACGAGACCAGTCGCGGCCGCAAGGTGATGATCTTCGTCAACGGACGTCTGCTGCGCGATCGCGGACTGGTGTCGCTCTTCTTCCGTGCCGCGCGCGACGAGTGGGGACACGCCGAGTTTCCGTCGCTGTTCTTGTTCCTCAACATCCCGCCGGATCAGGTGGACGTCAACGTCCATCCCCAAAAGCATGAGGTTCGCTTTGGCGACCCGGCCCTGACTTCAAAAATCTATCGGCGCTTGCGGCGTGGTCTGGCAACCGCCCGCTCCGAGGACGAGGCGCCAATTGCGGCAGTCGATGATTTGCCACCGGTGGTTCCGGCTTGGACCGGGCTCGGCGGGCGACGTACAGACGATCCGCCGCATGCAGACAAGAGCGGTGACGGCATGGCCGGATATATCGCCGAACCCAACCTCATCCAGTCCGAGCAACAAGCAGAGCCTGCGCTGGGAACGCCGATTCCTCTGAGCGGCCGCGATGGGCGTCAAAGCCGGTTTCGCATCCTCGGTCAGTACAAAGCAGCCATCGTTCTCGTCGAGGGTCCCGACGCGCTCTACCTCATCGACCAGCACGTGGCCCATGAGCGAGTTCTTTTCGAACGCATTCTCGGCGCAACGCGTGGGGAGTCGATGGACGTACAGCCGCTGCTGGAACCGGTGATGCTCGATCTCGACAGTTCGGCGGCGGAGCGCTTGGCCGACGCAGAAGACATCCTCAAAGATGCGGGTTTTGAGATCGAAGTGTTGTCAGGAGGGTCGGTGGCAGTAAGTTCGATGCCGGCGTCGTTGTCGCAAAAGCAAGGTCTGGCGTTTCTGCGTGAGGTGTCTACCTCCTCGATTCCCGTCGGCGACCTGCGCTCCCGCCTGGAGGAAGTGTTGGCGGCGAGTTTCTCTTGCCGCCGCGCGGTCAAGATGCACGATCGCCTTCCCGATCAGGATCTTGAAGCTCTTATCGGCGACCTCTTTGACTGCGACAACCCCTATGCGTGCCCACATGGTCGTCCGGTGATGTTGCGCATGTCGGATCTGGAGCTGGAAAAGAGCTTTCATCGGCGATGACACCAAGTGCCCAACTCGAGCAGAGACTCGGCTTTGAGTTCGAGGATCACGAACTGTTCGAGACCTCGCTGACCCACCGTTCGTTTGCCGCCGAAAACGGCGTCGATGACAACGAGCGGCTCGAGTTGCTTGGCGACGCGGTGGTCGAATTGGTGGTTGTCGACCACCTCTATTGCACTACCGACCAGGAGCGGGAGGGGGAGCTGTCCAAGCTCAAAGCGCGGCTGGTCAGTCGAGCGGCTCTGGCGGAATTGGCTCGGCACTACCGATTGGGTGACGAAGCCCGCCTCGGGGTGGGCGAAAAAAAATCCGGAGGGGCGGAGAAGACCTCGGTTTTGGCCAACATCATGGAAGCGGTCTTGGGAGCGGTCTACCTCGAAGGCGGGCTTGCCGCAGCGGCCCGGGTGGCAGCGCCGCTATTTGAACTCGCATTGCCCGAGCCCGATTTCAAGGGCCGGCTCCAAGAGCGCCTGCAGTCAACCGGACACCCACCGCCGATCTACCGCCTGGCAGGCACCTCGGGCCCCGATCATGAGAAGACGTTCGCGGTCGAATGCCGCATTGGCGGCGAGGTGGCGGGAGTCGGCGAGGCGGGTTCCAAGAAGCAAGCCGAGCAGCACGCAGCCGCCGCAGCTCTGCAAGCTTTGGATTGAAATTCGAAAGCGGAAACAAGCGTTGGAGATGCTGAAGCATCGCGAAAGGCCTCTGCTTCAGATGTTCGAGATTGCTAGGTTTCGCGATTGCTACAATCGCCCGGCCTTCACGGGCGGGAGAGACCATGCACGAGGTGAGTCGAATTCAGGAATTTCGAGAGCGGACCGGGGAAGAGGTCCGCTTTCGCGGTTGGATCGTTCACGCCCGCTCATCGGGCAAGATCGCCTTTGCCACCGTCCGTCTCGGTATCGAGTCGGTGCAGGTGGTGCTTTCTTCCAACGATCTCTCCGAGGAAGATTGGCAGGTCGCACGAGAGCTTTCCCAGGAGGACTGGGTCGAGATCCAAGGCAACGTCTCCGAGGACCAGCGCGCGCCCGGCGGAGTGGAAGTCCATGCCACGGCGCTGAAGAGGCGTTCCCTGGGCAATGACTTTCCGATCAGTCCCAAAGAGCACGGAACGGCATTCCTGCTCGATCATCGCCATCTCTGGCTGCGTTCGTCACGTCCTCGCGCCATCCTGCGAGTGCGGCACGAGGTGGTACAGGCGATTCGCGACTACTTTTACGATAACAACTTCGTTCTCATCGATTCGCCGATTCTGACTCCAGCGGCCTGTGAGGGCACTTCGACGCTGTTCTCGACCGACTACTTTGGCGATGAGGCGTATCTGAGTCAGTCGGGCCAGCTCTATCTTGAACCCGCAGCGGCGGCACTCGGCAAGGTGTATTGCTTTGGTCCCACGTTCCGGGCCGAGAAATCCAAGACCCGTAGACACTTGACCGAGTTTTGGATGGTCGAACCGGAAGTCGCGGGGCTCGAGTTCGACGGCTTGTGCCAGTTGGCCGAGGACTTCCTATGCAACATAGTGGCTCGCATCTTGGACCGCTGCCAGGAAGAGTTAAAAGTGCTGGAGCGCGACCTGGAACCGTTGCAGGCGGTGACCAGTCCGTTTCCCCGCATCAGTTACACCGACGCGGTCCAGTTACTACAGGACCAGGGGTTTGCAGTGGAGTGGGGTGAAGACTTTGGCGGCGATGAAGAGACCGCCTTGGCCAATCATTTCGCCAAGCCGGTGATGGTGCAGCGCTATCCGACCGAGGTCAAAGCGTTCTACATGGAGCCGGACCCCGACGACCCCAAGCTCGCTTTGGCTCTGGATGTCCTGGCGCCGGAAGGCTACGGCGAGATCATCGGTGGCAGCCAGCGCATTCACGACCACGAGCTGCTGCTCAGCCGCATCCGCGAGCATGACCTTCCGGAGGAAGCGTTTGCTTGGTACCTGGACGTGCGCAAGCATGGCACCTTTCCGCACAGCGGCTTTGGCATGGGGATCGAGCGTTTCGTCGGCTGGATGTGCGGCATCCACCACATTCGCGAGACCATTCCTTACCCGCGCACTCTGCAGCGCCTGTATCCTTAGTCGGTCTGGCCATAGCCATCACAATTCGAAGCGAAAAACACGGCGATTTGCTATCATTGCCGCAGCGCGGAAAAATACTATGCCACGATGCGGCAAAACCGTTCGTGCAAGAACCGCGCAGATGAGAGCATTCGTAGAATCTTTCGGAGGAAGTATGAGTCAAGGCAAAGTTCACCACGCGTCGGAAGCTGAAGCCCGTGAGCTGGCGGAGGCGTCGCGCGAGAAGGATTGGAAGCAACCCAGTTTTCTCAAAGAGCTGTTCCTCGGCAACTTTCGCCTCGACCTCATGCATCCGTTCCCGCTTCACGAGGCGCCGAGGCCGGAGTTTGCCAAGTTTTACCGCGAGTTCGTGGCCTTGCTGGATCGTACCGATTCGGTCGAGATGGATCGTAGCGGCGAGTATCCCGAGGAGTTGCTCCGCGATCTGAGCGACCTGGGCGCCTTTGGCATGAAGATTCCCAAAGTCTACGGTGGACTTGGCTTCAGCAACGCCGAATATCAGGCGGTGATGGAGTACGTCGGTCGTGTTGACGGCAACGTCTCCGCTTTGCTGTCGGCCCATCAGTCGATCGGGGTTCCCAATCCGCTCAAGCTATTCGGAAGTGAGTATTTGAAGAAGGAATACCTGCCGAGGTGCGCCGCGGGAGAAATCTCCGCCTTCGCCCTCACCGAACACGACGTGGGCTCGGATCCGGCACGACTGACGACCAGCGTCGAACTCAGTGAAGACGGCAAGACCTATACGCTGAACGGCACCAAGCTCTGGTGCACCAACGGCACCATCGCGTCTTTACTGGTGGTCATGGCACGGCACAAGGAGTCGGGCAAGATCAGCGCCTTTGTCGTCGAAACCGACTGGGAAGGCGTGTCCGTTGACCATCGCTGTCATTTCATGGGTTTGCGGGCGCTCGCCAACGCCGTCTTGTCGTTCAAGGACGTCAAGGTTCCGGTCGAGAACATGATCGGTAAAGAGGGCAGGGGACTCAAGATCGCCCTGACTACGCTCAATGACGGTCGCCTGTCGATCCCCAACGGTGCCGTCGGCGCCGGCAAAGAGGCGGTCGAAATCTGCCGTGAGTTCGCCTCCGAACGGGTCCAGTGGGGCCGTCCAGTGGGGAAGCACGAGGCGGTCGCGCAGATGATCGCCAACATGGCTTCCAAGACCTTCGCCATGGAGTCGATCGTACGCGCCACCACCTCGATGGCCGATGCCGGCAACTTCGACATTCGTCTGGAGGCCGCAGCCTGCAAGCTGTGGAACACCGAAGTGGGTTGGGATTTAGTCGACGACACCATGCAGGTGTGCGGTGGCAAGGGTTATGAGACCGAGGAATCGTTGGCTGAGCGCGGGGTGGATCCCGTCGGCGTCGAACGCATGATGCGGGACTTCCGCATCAACCGCATTTTCGAAGGTTCCAGCGAGATCATGCACCTGTTCATGGCCCGGGAAGCGGTGGACAAGCACCTCGATGTCGCCGGCGCCCTCATCGACCCCAAGCAAGGCCTGGGCGCCAAGCTCGGTGCATTCGGTCGTAGCGCAGCTTTCTACGCCGTCTGGTATCCGACTCGCTGGCTGGGCTGGGGTCGCTGGCCTCGCTATGCCTCCTTCGGTGAGTTGGCCGGGCACGCGCGCTTTGTCGACCGCAGAGCCCGTAAGCTGGCGCGCCAGGTGTTTCACGGCATGATCGTTCATCAGGGCCGGCTGCAGAACAAACAAGGCTTCCTGTTCCGCCTCGTCGACATCGCCAACGAGCTGTTTGCAATGACCGCTTCGACCTCGCGCGCGGTGGCGATGAAAGAGGCGGGCGACGCCGACGCCAAATCGGCGAGCCGCTCCGCCGACATCTTTTGCCGCGGAGCCCAGCGGCGCATCGATCAGTTGTTCCACGACCTATGGCACAACGACGACGTCCGTAACTACCGCTACGCGGTCGACGTGCTGGAGGGCCGCCACCTGTTCGTCGAAGAAGATCGCTTCCTCAGCGGAGAAGCGGTGCCGGCGCCTCAGGCGAACGAACCCGAGCCTGAAGTCGAACAGGTCGCAGCCAGCGCCGCGGTCGAAACGGTCGCCGCCGGCTGAGCGGTAGCCGCACTAACTAAGCTGGTTTCAGAGCCCCCGCAAGGGGGCTCTATTCATTTGTAGGCCTACTCGTACGGCCAGCCCAGAATCTCGTCGATCGAGCCTTGGGATACCGGGTGGTAGCCGGCACGTGCCTCAGTGTAGACCTCGCGTGCCCAGTCCTTGCCGGTGTCGGTCGCGGCGAGAGCACGATAGAGAGGACTCAGAAACTTGCGGCGGCCGACGCGGAGAAGAAACTCTCGTAGCTTGGGATAGGCGTCCTCGTACTGAGCGCCAATGGCGATCTGCAGCCACTTGGCGGCCAACTCGGAGTTGCGACTGTCGGTGAGGGCCAAGGCCCCATCCAACGCCGCCAGAGCGCCGGCGTCGATGTCCTTCGGTAGGTTCCTCAGAAAGTGCAGGCGTTGGTGGGTGTTCCAGTCGGCCCAGGGTGGAACGGTGCTGTCGCCGTTCCACGCGGCGAGAGCTGCATCCACCGGCGCGAACGCGTCGGCTGTGGTGGCGGCGTGAGCGGCCGGCAGTCCCGCTCCGTGGATCCAATCTTCACGCACGGCGCGAATCAATTCTTTCCGGTCGCCGAAGGCAACCTCGAAGGCAGCAAGGAACTGATCGGTGGTGACCGGCTTGAAAGCGTTGTCCGAGAACCACTGTTTGAGAAACGTATCCATCGCATCGCGACCGACCTCGGATTCGATGGTGCGCAGCAGCAAAGCTCCTTTGTCGTAGGCGATGGAAGTCATGCCGTCGTCGGGATCGCGCCCGGCGAGGTCGAGTTTGAGTTGGCTGTCGGCGGAATCCGTTCCCATGTCTTCGAGCGTCGAGCGCAGATCGCCAAATGACAGCGACTGCAGCATCTGGCCATATTCAGGCCCGGCAATTTCCTCCATCAAGCGCAGCTCGATATAGGTGGTGAAACCCTCGTTGAGCCAGAAGTCGTCCCAGGTGGCGTTGGTGGCGAGGTTGCCCGACCAGGAATGAGCCAACTCATGGGCAATCAGGGAGACCAGCGAACGGTCTCCTGCCAAAATGGTCGGAGTGGCGAAGGTCAGGCGCGGATTCTCCATGCCGCCGAAGGGGAAGCTGGGGGGAAGTACGAGGATGTCGTAGCGGCCCCAGACGTAGGGCCCGTAGAGGCGCTCGGCGGCCTCCATCATCGCGTCCACATCTTGAAACTCATCCAGGGATGCCTGCAGCACCGAAGGCTCGGCGTAAACGCCGGTGCGGTCGCCAATGGCGCCGAACTCCAGGTCGCCCACGGCGATGGCTAGGAGATATGAGGGAATCGGTTCGCTCATTTCGAAGTAGTAACGACCCTCGCCGTTACGCTGCTGCGGGTTTTCGGCACTCATCAATGCCAGCAGGGAACTCGGCACCTGAACATCGGCGCTGTAAGTGAAACGAACCGCGGGCGTGTCCTGGCAAGGAACCCAAGTGCGGGCGAGAATGGCTTGCGATTGGCTGAAAAGGAACGGCGACTCGCCCGAAGTCTGCGCGGGAGCGAGCCACTGCAATGCGCCCGCTTGCGGAGAGGTCGAGTAGCCGACGACGACCTGCTCGACGCCCTCAGGTAGGGCGATTTCCAGAGCCCGTCCCAGCAGCGCATCCTCGTCCCCCAGCGAATACTCGAGGGCTTGCTCGTCGTCATCGGCCACCGAGACGATGGTCAGGTCGCGAGTGTCCAGGATCAAGGGGGCTTCGGGGTCGTGGCGTTCCAGGTCCAAAGTGGCAGTGCCGCGCAATTCTTCACGGTCGAAATCGACGATCAGCTCGAGATGGATGTGCTTGACCGCGACTTTGCCGGGGCGGGAGTAGCTGTGGGGGTCGATGAGGGTGGTGGCCGTGGCCATGTCAGGTTCTTCCTGTGACGCGCACGCGCTCCAGACTGCGGCGAAAATCAACATACAGACAAACAAACTCCATCGCGTCATTCGGCGTTCTCCAATCGGCAACAAGTATGGGCATCGGCCACTATCGACGGCGGCTACGGCCCGGTTTGAAAGTGCCCCAGAGTATGGGGCTTTGCTAGCATTCTCGCATGTCCGAACGGGTATCAGACCGCACGCCCGCCAAAGTGTCGGACGGCGACAAGAAACAGCGGGTTGGCATGGTCAGTCTGGGTTGCGCCAAGAACCTCGTCGACAGCGAAATCATGCTCGGCGAACTGCGCAAACAGGGCTACGAAATCACCGCCGACGCGACCGAGGCCGATACGGTGATCGTGAATACCTGCGGCTTCATCGGCGAGGCGCGTGAGGAGTCGATTGACGCCATTCTGGAGATGTCGGAGTTGAAGCAGTCCGGCGGTCCCCAGAAGCTGCTAGTTGCCGGTTGCATGGTCAATCGTCACGGCCCCGAATTGGCCGAGTCCCTGCCCGAAGTGGACGGCTTTGTCGGCCTCGACGACTTGAAGAGTGTCGACGAGGTCATTCAGCTCGGGTCTGCTGATCCGGAGGTCGGACCGTCGCAAGCCATTTTCGACCACACCGCGCCACGGGTCTTGACTTCGCCGTCAAGCGCCTATCTCAAGGTGGCCGAAGGTTGCGACAACCCATGTACCTTCTGCGCGATACCGCAATGGCGAGGTCGGTTCCGCAGTCGCAGCATCGAGAGTTTGGTGGCCGAAGCCCAGGATCTAGAAGCACAAGGAGTGCCGGAGCTTTGCCTCGTAGCCCAAGATACGACTCGCTACGGCGAGGACCTTGGCATGGGTAGAGACGGTCTGCGCCGGCTGGTGGAAGCGCTATTGGCGGAGACCCAGGTACCGTGGATTCGCTTTCTCTACGCCTACCCGGCGACGCTCGATCGGGGTCTGCTCGAACTCATGGGTCGAGAGGAGCGTTTTTGCTCCTATCTCGACATCCCTCTACAGCACGCCGATCGCAGTGTGCTGAAGCGCATGCGAAGAGCAGGCTCGGCCGAGAGGTACCTTGACCTAGTTGCCGAAGCCCGCGAACTAGTTCCCGAGATCTGGCTGCGAACCACTTTCATCGTCGGTTTTCCCGGAGAAACGACGGCGGAGTTCGACCGTTTGCAGGCATTCATAGATCGTGCGCGTTTCGACCACCTGGGGGTTTTTCAATACAGCCCCGAAGACGGGACTCCCGGAGCCCAACTCGAGGGGCGGGTGCCGCGACCGGAGATGGCGCGACGAGCTGAAGCGCTTCTCGAGGTTCAACGCCCGATCTCCGAAGCGCGGCGCCGGTCTCTGGTTGGCGACACCATCGAAGTGCTGGTGGAAGGACCTTGTGAGGAGACAGATCTGTTGCTGCAAGGGCGCCACCGAGGAATGGCGCCAGGGATCGACGGCCGCGTCCTCATCAATGACGGACACGCACGAGTCGGGGAAATCGTGCCGGTGGGGGTTACTGAAGCCTACGCAGACGATATTGTTGGCGCCATCGGAGTCGATGGGCGTGTTGCGCGCGCTGGCTCTGGGCTCCAATCAGCACTCGAAACCGTTTCAACTTAGATTCCGATTTCGCGATCCAGTCGAAAGCAGCATTCCTCGAAGAATCATGCGGGTATACAGGAACGCTTGGGAAGAGGGCGAAAGTCTGCCCGGATCGGTGGTGGCCATCGGCAACTTCGATGGCGTACACCTGGGCCAGCGGACGCTGCTCGAACGGGTTTGCGAACGGGGGCGCGAACTCAACCTTCCTGCGGTGGCGGTGACCTTCGATCCCCATCCGCTGCGGGCGTTGGACCCGGCGCGCGCTCCACTGCGGCTCACTAGCAGCGATCAAAAGGAAGCACTACTCCGGGAGTGCGGCCTCGATGCGCTCTATGAGGTCTTCTTCACCCCCAAGTTCGCCAAGATTCCGGCACGACGCTTTGTACGCGAGTTCTTGCTGGAGCGCTTGGCGGTACGCGAGGTCTACGTCGGCACCGCTTTCGCCTTCGGACACCGCCGTGAGGGAGACCTCTCGCTGCTCACCAGCATGGGGCGGGACTTCGGTTTTCGCGCGGTGGGACTCGACGAAGTCACCCTCGATGGCCAGATCATCTCCAGTACGCGAATTCGTAATGCGTTGCTGCAGGGGAATCCTGAGGAAGCGACGCGTCTACTGGGACGCTCCTACGAATTGACCGGGATCATCGTGCGCGGAGCGCAACGGGGGCGGACTCTCGGCTTCCCGACCATCAATCTTGCCTGCGAGCAGGAGTTGCTACCCAAAAATGGGGTCTATGTCGGTGAAGCGGAGTTGAACGACGAAGTCTGGCGCGCGGTCATCAATGTCGGCCGCAGGCCGACGGTCGAAATCGACGGCCCGCGGTGGGTCGAGGCTCATCTTCTCGACTTCGACGAGGACGTCTACGGTGTTGGGGCTCGGGTGCGTGTCTGCCACCGTTTGCGCGACGAAGTGCGATTCGACTCGTTAGAGGAGTTGCAGAGACAGATTCAAATCGATGTGGAGCACGCGCGAGAATACATTTCGTCGGCTGCGTGTTCTCCTAAGTGAAGGTGCCGCGCGCTGCGGCGAGAAACCAACTATCCGTGGGTTGTTGCACCCACCTTAACTAGCGAAAGTGGTGAAGCATGGCCAGTGACAAAGTAACGCAAGTAACAACGGAGAGTTTCGACAACGACGTTTTGCAGTCAGATACCCCCGTTCTGGTGGACTTTTGGGCCGAGTGGTGTGGTCCCTGCCGCATGGTGGCGCCGGTCCTCGACGAAGTTGCAGAAGAAATGAACGGCCAGGTGCGCATCGCCAAGGTCAACGTGGATGAGAATCGCGAATTGGCATTCAAATACCAGGTGTCGAGCATTCCGACATTGATTCTGTTCAAGGACGGAGAAGTCGCCGACCGCGTGCTCGGTGCCATGCCCAAGAACGCCATCCAGCAGTTCATCGGGGCGCACGTTTAGCCGAGGACGCGGACTCTTGCAGCCGCAACATCTCGACGCCCTCCGGTCACGCATAGAGGAGCGCGGCTGGGGGGCGCTGCTCCTTCTGGCCCAGGACGGCTCGGAAGCGGATCTGCTGCGCTTTACCGGAGACCGGCATCTCGGCATGTGCGCCGTCGTGGTGCCGCCAAGCAGCGAAGCCCGCTTGATCTACTTCACCGACATGGAACGCGAGGAAGCGGAGGCCGCCGCGGTTCCCGCTTGGGGGCCACGTGAGCTCAAGTTGGCAGGGTTGCGCCGCGAAACCAACACTCGCGGCGAGTTCTTGGCCCGTACGGCGATTCGGGTTTTGCGCCGCGTCGGCGTCGAAACCGGCCCCGTAGGGCTGGCAGGGACGCTTCCGGTCGGGGTGACGGTCGACGTGCAGCGGTCGATGGCCGAGCGCGGCTGGGCTCTGGAGAGTGCCGCCGGAGCCCTGCGCCAGTGGCGTCGCAAAAAGACTTCGAGCGAGATTCAACAAGCTGAGAAGCTGGCCGCGGCCACCTGCGAAGCGTTTCGCAACATCGCTGGGCTTCTCGCCAAAGTCTCGCGCCAGCAATCAACAGAGGATCCGGTCACTGGCGGCGACCTGCGCCGGGTGGTTCGGCGCACCTTCTCAGATCATGGACTCGAGGAACCGCGAGGGAACATCGTCGCGGTCGGACGCGAAGCGGGAGTGCCGCACAGTACCGGTGCCGACCGACGTGCGATCGTGGCCGGCGAAACCGTTGTCGTCGACCTCTTTCCGCGTCGCCGCCAGTTCGCCGACTGCACCCGTACCTTTTGCCTCGGCCTGGTTCCAGAATCGGTGCAGAGAGCTCATGGCGCGGTTCAGGAAGCATTGATCCGATCGACCAGTCTTTGCACACCGAGCACGAGTATCTCCACGGTAGTGGAGGCCGCTTTGGGGACGCTCGAGGGGGCTGGGTATCCAACCATCCGCACTGACCCCGAGACCCGGCGAGGAATGGTTCATTCGCTGGGTCACGGAGTCGGCTACGACCTCCACGAACTTCCCAATCTGCGTCCGCGTAGCGCCGGGGCTCTGCGCGCCGACGACCTCATCACCATCGAGCCAGGTCTCTACGATCCCGAGGACGGGTGGGGCATTCGCCTCGAAGACATGGTGCACGTCTCAGAAGACGGTCCGCGAAATTTGACCGACTTGCCTTACGATCTCGACCCCGTCGCCTGGTGTTAGGGGCCCAGTAGGGTCACTCTTGGGGTCACTCTTGGGGCCAGTCTTGGGGCCAGTCTTGGGGCTAGTCTTGGGGCCAGTCTTAAGGTCAACTTTAGGGCCCGTTCGGCATCCCAACAGCACGTCGTATCATTGCCGTTGCGTCCCCGCCGGGGATGATTGCAGAGGAGGACTGTCGATGCAGGGCTACGAAAAACTGGGCTACGAAAAGCTGGGGGCGTTTTATCTTGGCAAGCCCTACAACGTAAAGACCGAGGAGCTGGCCGATGCTCCGCTGCTTTACGATGCCGCCGATTTGACTACCCACGCGGTCTGCGTCGGTATGACCGGCAGCGGTAAAACCGGCCTGTGCGTGTCATTGCTGGAGGAGGCCGCTCTCGACGGCATTCCAGCCATCATCATCGACCCCAAAGGCGACCTGGGCAATCTCATGCTCACCTTCCCGGAGCTCAGCGCAGCGCAATTCGCGCCCTGGGTGGAAGAGGCGGCGGCACGGCGCAAAGGCCTGTCGGTGGACGAGTACGCGGTCAAGCAGGCCGATCTGTGGCGCAACGGGCTTGCTAGTTGGCAACAGGACGGCGAGCGCATTCGCCGGCTGCGGCAGGCAGCCGATGTACGCATCTACACGCCCGGTAGCGAGGCGGGGTTGCCGGTGTCGATTTTGGCATCGTTAGCGGCTCCGCCGGCCTCGGTCGTTGACGACGGGGATCAATATGGCGATCGGGTCGAAACCACCGTTACCAGTTTGCTGTCCCTGCTGGGAATCGAAGCCGATCCGGTGCAAAGCCGCGAACATCTGCTGCTCTCCAACGTCCTAGACCATCAGTGGCGTGACGGCAAAGACGTCGACCTCGGGTCACTCATTCATCTCATTCAAGAGCCGCCGGTGACGCGCATTGGTGTGCTTGAGCTGGAGAGCTTCTATCCGGCCAAGGAGCGCTTCAAGTTGGCCATGCAGATCAACTCGCTACTGGCTTCACCGGGCTTTGAGGTGTGGCTCCAAGGCACCCCCCTGGACATCAATCGCCTGCTCTACAACGAGCAGGGCAAGCCGCAACTGGCGGTCTTTTCGATCGCGCACTTGTCCGAAGCGGAACGGATGTTTTTTGTGGCTCTGTTGCTCAATCAGATCGTGGGCTGGGTGAGGTCGCTGCCGGGGACATCCAACTTGCGCGCCCTGTTGTACATGGATGAAGTTTTTGGCTTCATGCCGCCGATCGGGGAGCCGGCCTCCAAAAAGCCTCTGCTCACTCTGCTCAAGCAGGCGCGCGCCTACGGCTTGGGAGTGGTGCTCGCGACGCAAAATCCAGTCGATCTCGATTACAAAGGGCTTTCCAACGCCGGGACCTGGTTCTTGGGTCGTCTGCAAACAGAACGGGACAAAGAACGCGTTCTTGAAGGGTTGGACAGCCTCAGCGGCGTCATGAGTCGCAAAGAGTTGGACGCCTTGTTGTCACAACTCGGCAAACGAGTCTTTTTGCTCCACAACGTGCACGAAAGCGGCCCAGAAACCTTCCACACCCGCTGGGCGATGTCGTACCTGCGGGGTCCGCTGGCCCGAACGGAGATCCGGCGCTTGATGGACCCTTACCGCGGCGATGAGCGAGACTCTGCGTTGCAAGTGGAAGCGACATCCGAGACTACAGAGACATCGGCTGCTCCTGCTGCCTCTTCCGTGGCGCCGGTGGTCGACCCGGCCATCGAGCAGTTTTACCTCGGCGACGCCGCCGGGAGTGTCTATCAAGCCGGATTGGTCGGCCGGGCTCGTCTTTACTACGCCAACCGTAGCAAGACTCTGGAGCATCGCGAAGAAGTTTCTTATTGGGTCCCTCTGGAAGGCGAACGGGCGGAGGTTGACTGGCACCACAGCGACGAACTCATGGGTCCCGGTGCGAGCTTGGCGGCCGATCCAGATCCGGGTGCCTCTTTTGCCGACTTGCCCGCCAAAGGGGCGAGTCCACGCTCGTATTCTTCGTGGAAGCGCTCGTTCATCGATCATCTCTACCGCTCTCGCCGTTGCCATCTTTACAGAAGTGCAGCCTTGGACGAGATCTCCAATCCTGGTGAGGACGAACGGGACTTTCGCATTCGCCTTGCTGAAAGGGCTCGCGAGGAACGCGACCGCCAAACGCGAGAATTGCGCGCCGACTACGAAGAAGACCGAGACAGCCTGGAAGCCAAGATCCGCAAAGCCGAAGCTCGCATCGACAAAGAGGAAGATCAGGCGCGGCGGGAGAAGCTCTCGGCTGCGGTGTCTGTAGGCACCGCTATCCTCTCGGCTGTCTTTGGCCGCAAACGCTTGTCATCAACGACCCTTTCCAAAACCCAAAGCGCGGTGCGCCGGGCCGGCTACGCCCGCGAGCAATCCAAAGACGTAGACCGTGCCGAAGCCTCCTTGGAAGCTTTGGAAGAGCAGCTCGAGGAACTCGAAGAACGGTTGACGAAGGACCTGGATGCGCTCGAGGACAAATTGGACCCCTTGCGCGAGGAATTGGAGACGGTCGAACTCCGGCCTTATAAAAAGGATATTGAGGTGACGGCTTTCGGCTTGGGCTGGCGCTTGGGCTAAACCAGGGTAGTCCTCTCGAGGCGACCGAGGGCTTCGCGTCGCTCAACTCAAGGGCAACCATCCAGCTTGACGATGAGCGCGCCACCGTTCTCGACCGAGAAGCCGTTTTCCAACTCGATCAGGTTGCCGGCATCGAGAACCACCGAGTCGATCCATCGGACGGTGAAACCCGATCCGGCGACAATGCTGTTCGAAGCTCGATAGTTGGACGCGGTACCAGTATGCGCTTGCGTAAGACTTCGGTCGAGGCGACAAGCGAAGCAAACATAGGTACGTATGTCGTCAACGAACCAACCATACTCGCCGCCCAAAGCCGTACCAAAGCTGAATCGATAGCTCAGGGTCTGGCCCGCCAGAGAGCTCAAATCCAACTGTGAAGTGGTGTAGCCCCAACTATTACCGACAAAGGCGGAGCGACCTCCGAGGGGATTACCGCTCGAGTTGTCGAGGATTCCACCGTACGCTTGGCCGTCAGTGATCAGGGAACCTGCATCCGTCCACGCCCCACCCCCACTGCTGTATTCGATCACTCCTCCATCCCAGTAAATAATCGGCGGTCGAGCCGCGAATCCGAAGGAATGGTCGAACTGCAGCCTCGCGTTGGCGGGCAGATCGCCTACCTCGGAGAAATCCATGTCTATGGTGACCCCAGTAGCCGAACTGTAACCCCAGGCGCTATCGGTACCACTGGTCGCAAACGGTCCCAGCACGCTGCTCACGCCGTTGGCGCACCAATCGGTCGGCAAAGTGTCCTCGGAGCACGCGAGAAGGCCTCCCCCCGAAGAAAAATCTTGATAGGAGAGGATGACCGGCGCTTGGTCAACCGGGCAGTGCGCGACGGCACCGGCGTTAGTCGGCAGGGTACACGGCCAAGTTGCCGCCATTTCGACCGCGTCCAAAGCCTCACTCACCTCGGTGCAATCCGCCACTGTTATTCCCGAAGTGCCGACTAGATCCTCACAGGATTGCTTGAGAGCGTTGTAGTTGTCGAGGAAATCGGAAGCCGAAGTTAGGTACCGAGAGAGTGCTCGATAATGAATTTTTGCAGCCTTGGTCAGCCCCACTCCGGTCACCGTGAAACCGTTGTAGGAGCCGCCGTCGACCATCAACGCGTAGGCGTGATTGGGGACGCCGTTATTGCTGTGGACGCCGCCCTGGTCGAGGGCTGGAGTACAGACGAATTCCGGATCGCTCATCTTGCCAGGATGAGAAAAAAGAGTAGGGTCGTTGAGGTTTCGTATCGCCCCAGCACCAGGAAGGTCTTCACCCATGTGCCAGCGCACGCTAGGGTCATCGGTACCTCCGAGGTTCAGCAGATCGACCGTTTCGCCAAAGATGTCCGAGTAGGACTCGCTTAGGGCGCCACTTTGCATGTAGTAGAAGAGGTTGGCTGTCTTCTCCGTCACTGCGTGGGTGAGTTCGTGCGCGACAACATCGTCGGCAGATGAGAACCCTTCGCCATAAACCATTTGTTGTCCGTTCCAAAACGCATTAGCGAACGGACAGAGTGTGGCACTGGGACAAAAGTGCACCGACGAAACGATCGTTGCTCCTGCACCGTCGTAGCTATCGCGCCCGTGCTCGGCAAAGAAGTAGTCGTATGTGTCGCCCGCGTAATCGTAGGCTAGATCAGCGTCGGTATCACCGGTGGCAGCGCCCCCTTCAGCTCGAACCAGATTTCCTGGCAGGGTGTCGTAAACGCCATCGCCTGGGTCGTCTGCGTCATACACCTCACGATTCTTGGCGTCCGTGAGTTGGCTGAACTGCAGAAGGTTATGCCCGCCAATTGCATCGATCCAGATGAACTCGCGCAGATCGGCTCCGGTGGCCTCGATAAACCAGGCCAATCTCGTGGCCGAGGGGCGGCGCTCGAGGTGGCCCCTGTTGAAGAACTCGAGTTTGGGTTCGCTCAGCTTTGCATCGCTGACCCCCATTTCGTTGGCAAGGATCCTCTCAACGATGAACGCTGCTTGTTTTTGCGATACCGCTGGCGAGCCATTCAAACCGTCCAACTCGGCCACCACGCTCGCATTGACTGAGGTCACTCCACCAGCGTTGAGGTGGACAACGATCTCGCCCCCGGTTACGGGGATCCCGCGGTGCATCTGCCGAAAGCGAACATGTTCCATTCCCACCTCGTCGATTGCAGAGACGCGGAGAAGCTCCAGGCCCTCACGCCCGGCAGTCCCGAACGCCGTGCCAAACCGGGCCATGAACTCCTCAGCTCGCTCTTGAGCCGGAGCCAGATGGTTGAGCGCTCCGGCTATCGGCCGATCGAAGGAAATGAAGGTGACGAATCCGGTGTCATCAGAAATCGATGTTGTGACATCGGCCCGTGCGGCCGAACGCATTTCGTCGACCACGTCGGCAACCGAATCCCGTTTTCCCTGGGCACCGATTGCGGCCGCCGATAGAGACAAAAGACCACACCCGACAGCTACGGGCGCTGCTCGTTTCCATCTATTCATCTACACCCTCCAATCAAAAGAGCCATCACGGCAAAAACAATCAATCGACTAGGCAGCCGCGGGCAAACCTAGCCTTCACTCACTCTCCTAACGCTCCACAGTTTATCTGCCACACTCGGACATCACGAAATTCATTGTTCTTATTGAGAGAACCCGCGATTCAAGATTTCTACAAATTGTGTTGTCACTCAGTGACAACATCGGCTGCGCTCTGTTGGATCGCTGAAAGGGGCTATGGTTGGAAAAGCCTGCTAAGACCTCGCCAATGCAACCTGGGACTTGACCGCGTTGCGGAAAGGCAAAGCAAGCGGAGCGCCTAGAGCTTCAGCAGGAGCCCGTCGCCATGACTTCGTAGAAACTAGCGTTCAACCCAATAGTTGGGTGCTTCTTTGGTGATCACCACGTCATGAGCGTGGCTCTCTTTCAGTCCGGCGCTGGTGACGCGGCGGAAGCGAGCTTTGCCGCGCAATTCTTGGATGTCACCACAACCGGCCAGACCCATGCCGGAGCGCAAGCCCCCGGTGAGCTGCACCAGCATCTTGTGCACACTGCCCTTGAAGGGCACCATGCCTTCGATGCCTTCGGGAACCATCTTGGCCAGACCCTGCTCTTGTTCCTGAAAGTAGCGATCGGCGCTGCCCTGAGCGAGGGCGGAGAGGGAACCCATGCCGCGGTAGGCCTTGTAGGTGCGGCCTTGATAGAGAATGGTTTCCCCTGGACTCTCTTCCGTGCCCGCGAACAGGGAACCGACCATCACCGCGGCCGCTCCAGCGGCGATCGCTTTGGTGACATCCCCGGAAAATTTGATGCCGCCGTCGGCGATCACCGGCACCTCGCCGGCCTCTGCGGTGGCGTCCAGTATCGCCGAAACTTGCGGCATGCCGGCGCCCGTGACCACGCGTGTGGTGCAGATCGAGCCGGGCCCGATTCCGACCTTGACAGCATCGACGCCGCGCTCGAGGAGGGCCTTGGCTCCCGCGGCGGTGGCGACATTGCCCGCCACCAGTTCCACCTCGGCGTGCTGCTCCCGTAGGTGCGCGACCGCTTTGAGAACGCCCTCGCTGTGGGCGTGTGAAGAATCGACGACCAAGACGTCAACGCCCGCGTCGACCAAGGTCTGGGCCCGTTCGACGTAGTCTCCGGACGCACCCACCGCGGCACCGACGCGCAACCGGCCCAAGTCATCCTTGCTAGCGTCTGGGAACTGCATCGCCTTTTGGATGTCCTTGACCGTGATCAGGCCGCGCAGGGTGCCTTCATCGTCGACCACCAGTAGCTTTTCGATACGGTGCTTGTGCAGTTCACGCTTGGCTTCATCCAGGGTGGTGCCGACCGGCACTGTGACCAACTTGTCTTTGGTCATTAGCTCCTCGACTTTGCTGTCGAGGTTCTCTTCGAAGCGCAGATCGCGATTGGTCAGGATGCCGACCAGTTGGCCGTCATCGTCGGTGATCGGCAGGCCGGAGATCTTGTAGCGGCTCATCAACTCATGAGCGGTGCGGATGGACTCACCTGGGCGCAGGGTCACCGGATCCACGATCATTCCAGCCTCGGAACGTTTGACCCGGTCGATTTCGTGAGCCTGGTCATCGATCGAGAAGTTCTTGTGGATAATGCCGATGCCACCTTCTTGTGCCAGCGCGATCGCGAGTTGCGACTCAGTGACGGTGTCCATGGCGGCGGAGACCAGAGGAATGGCGAGTTCGATGTTGCGTGAAAAAAGAGTGCGCAAATCGACCTGGGAAGGATGCACTCGCGAGTATCCCGGCTCGATCAGGACATCATCGAAGGTGAGCGCCTCTTGTAGACCTTTCCCTAGGTCGCCTGCAGTCATGTTGTTCCCCTGTGATACGACCCGCTGACGCGACCGAATTCGCCTGCGGTGTGGGGAAAGAGGTTATCAGAGGTCGCGAGGCTGGAATTTTGCCTAGTGCGAGGTAGCGCGCAACTCCGCAGTCGCTTCAGTATCTACGCGCAGGTTCTTAAAGTCGTCGCCCACCACAACGACTCCGTAGAGCTCTCGTGCCGCGTCGGCGTCGAGAATTTCGTTCAGGACCTCGTTGAGAACCAGCTCGGGATCGCGGTCAAATGGGGCACCCCAACCGCCTCCGCCGGCCGATTCGCAACGAATTTCATCACCGGCCGCGAAGGGGCCGAAAAAGGACACCCTCTGGGTGAGGATTTCTTCGCTGTCCGTTCCCGGCCGAACCACAACACGGCTAATGCCGGCACTACCGCCACCAAAGAGACCGGAGGGCGGATCCTGCGTGCGCTCATTGGCGATCTGCATGACGATGTGGTCTTCGAGTAAACGATAGCGACGGATAACGCCCAACCCGCCGCGGTATTGACCCGCGCCGTAGTCGGTTGTACGCAACGTGTATTCTTCCAAGCGAATTGGGAATCGGTTTTCACAGACTTCGGCAGGCATGTTGGGAACATCCCCGTCACCGTGGAAGATCAAAGCATCTGCGCCGTCTGCGAAGGGGAGCGCGCCACCACCACCATCGAGTGGATCGACGCAAATGAACGGCTTGCCGTAGCGCGGATCGGTGCGAGAAAAGTAAGCGCCAAATAGCATGTACTCGTGGGCTGGGCACCGCTCGGGAATGGCGTTGGACAGCGTCTCACAAACGAGATCGACGACAAGAAGCCCGACGTAGCCATAGGAGTCGCAGGGCGCCGGCCACGCTGGATGGGTAATGGTGTTCTCGGGCGAAGTCACGGTGAGGGGCCGACTGTGCCCCTCGTTGGCCGGTTCATGCGGCACAGTGACAGATTTGAAGGCGATCTCAGCACACGCCCTGGCACCGGTGAGTGGGATGTTGATCGGCCCGGTCGCTGTTTCGTCGGTGCCGGTGAAATCCATCGCCATTCCGTCTCCGTCGATACACACCGTGAGTTTGATGCGCCGCCGGCGGTCTGTCTCCACGCCGTCATGATCCATGATCGCCTCTGCCGACCACTCCCCATCGGGCATGTCACGAATCAACTGGCGGACATGGGCTTCGGACTGGTCGAACACCACATGCATTGCTTCACGAACGGTTTCAGCTCCATATCTTTCACACACCACCTGGTATCGACGCACTCCGGTCTTGGCTGCTGCGATCTGCGCACCCAAGTCGCCCCTGACCACCTCCGGAAAGCGATTGTTGGTATTGATGTAGTCGGCTAGGGCTTGGTTGATCTCACCACCATCGTAGAGCTTCAGGTGAGCAAAGAGCATTCCTTCTTGGATCACATCCACCGAGTCTGGACACCAGCCGCCGGGCACTTTGCCGCCGATATCAGCCCAATGTGCGGTGCTTCCGGCGAATGCTTGCAGCTCGCCGTCGACGAAGATGGGCATGTAGATGGAAGTATCCGAGATATGGGTCCCAGTGGAGTAGGGGTCGTTGGCGATGATGACGTCATCGGGCTTGAAATTATCGATCCCGATGCGTTCGACTCCACTACGAATGGTCAGGGATAGGCACGGGAGGAAGATCGGAAGCGTCGCTCCTTGCGCCAGCATTTCGCCTTGCGGAGTCAACAACGCCACGGCGAAATCCTGGATTTCGTAAATCAGTGGGTTGTAGGCGGTCTTGACGATGGAGACATGCATCTCCTCCGCCGCGGAAACCAAGGCACTTCGAATCACCTGGGTGGTGATCGGATCGACCGCAGTATCTGTCGGAGCAACGCCTGTGGTCATTACGATTGGTCTCCCCGAATGTTGAGATTGCCAAAACGATCGACGTCCAAGACCTGCCCAGGGAGGACGACGGTCGTTGAGTTCCATTCCTCGACGATGGCGGGGCCGGTGATGCGGTCCCCGTTGCCGAGCTGGGTGCGGTCAAAGATATGAGTCGTGGTCCAAGCCGTGCCGTCGAAGTAAACGGATCGCTCGCCTCTCTTCGCGGCCGAGCCCCGGCCGTCGCCACGCGGCGTTTTCGGCAGATTGGGTTTGGTGACGCCAGCCACGGCCGTCACTCGGAAGTTGACGACTTCGGTCGGATGGCCTGGGGTCGCATGGCCGTAAGCGCGTTCATGGAGGGTTTCGAAGCGGGCAACCAGGCCTCCTTCTTGTGCTCCACGATTGAGGTCGTCGCCGGTGATCGGCACGCGTACCGTGTGCTCCTGGCCCTCGTAGCGCATCTCGACGAACCTCAAGATGCGCGCATCCTCAGCGCGTACCCCCGACTTGGCCAGCTTTTCCCGGCAATCGGTGCTCAAGTGCTCAAAACGGTTAGTCAAAAAGTCAGCACCCAGGTCTGCCGTGGGCGTTACTCGTGTGATTACCAGATCTTCGCGGTAGTCAGAATTCAAAATCCCCCAAGCAGAGAACACTGCAGGGTTGATGGGAACGATGGCTCGGCCGATGCCGAGATCGCGCGCGATCGCTGCGGCGAAAAGACCACCACCGCCGCCATAGCAAAGCAGGGGTAGGTCCCGCGGGTCATGTCCTCTTTCGATGGTGATCCGTCGGATCGCGTTGATCATGCTGGTGTCGGCCAAGCGCGTGATACCCAACGCGGCTTCTTCCAGGCTAAGTGATAACGGTGTCGCGATCTTCGCCTGGATCGCGGCTCTGGCCGCCTCGGTATCCAGCTCCATGCGCTGCCCAAAAAAATTCTCGGGGTTAATGCGACCGAGAACGACGTGTGCATCGGTCACCGTAGGTTCTGTTCCGCCTCGCCCAAAACACACCGGGCCGGGGTTCGCTTCTGCCGACATGGGGCCGACGCGAAAAGCGCCAGAAGGATCGATCCATGCGATGCTCCCACCCCCAGATCCCACCGACACGATGTCAATCGTCGGTACCAGAATAGGGCGTCCATTGACCGCTGTCTTGGATTCCTCAAGTGGGCGTCCGTCGAGTACCAGACCGACATCGAAACTGGTGCCTCCAACGTCGGCCGCGATTAGGTTGTCGACTTCGATTAGGCCGCCCAATGACACGGCTCCGATCATTCCGCCCGCGGGGCCGGACTCTAAGGTGCGAATCGGACGCGACAGACTTTCGGCTGCGGTGAGCATGCCCCCGGTGGACTGGATAATGTTGAGGGAGCCATCGAATCCAGCTTTCTTCGTCTTTTCCTCTAATCCTCCAACATAGGACTTCATCCGCGGCAGCACGTAGGTGTTAAGGGCAACCGTCGATGTGCGTTCGAACTCGCGCCACTCGCCGGTAATCTCCGAGGAGATGGAAACTTCCATTTCGGGGAACATCTCGTTAACGATTTCCTTGGCGCGGATCTCATGTTCGGGATTGGCGTAGGAATGTAGGAAACAGATGGCGATCCCCTGTACGTCGAGTTCCTTGAGGCGCTCGATCGCACCACGCGTCCCAGCCTCGTCCAAAGGAATCAAGATTTCGCCGTGGTGGCTCATGCGCTCCGCAACTTCGAAACGTAAGTATCGTTCGACCAAAGGTGGCGGAGGTTTGTAGAGAAGGTTGTACACCTGCGGACGATTGCCACGACCCAATTCGAGGACGTCGCGAAAGCCCTGGGTCGTCAGGATTCCAACCCGCGCGCCGCACTCCTGAAGAATCGTATTGATGGCAACGGTTGAGCCGTGGAGGATCATGCTCAGTTCTGCCGCCGAAACCCCGAGTCTGCTGAGGCCGGCGAACAAGTGGTCCGCGATCTCGCCGATCTGCGACGGTTCTTTCTCGATTGACACTTCGCCCGTAGCTTCATCGAGCAGAACGAGGTCAGTAAACGTACCGCCAACATCGACGGCCAAGCGCTTTTCGGACATCTCGCTCCTTAGAACTTGAAATTCACATCGACCCCGGCGGCCGATCGGCGACCCAAGTGCCCGAGGTCCATGCCCGAAGGAATTCCGCCCCAAGTAGCATCAAAGTATTCGGCCCAAAACTCCTCGTCGGTGACGTTTTTTCCCCAAGCGGTGATGCTCCAACGCTTACCCTCAAGACTGGCCCTCAAATTGAGGAACGTTGCACTGTCACTAACATCCAGGTTGTCAGCGAACCAATACTGCTTGCCACGCAGTTCAGCATTACCGTGCAGCGACAGGAGGAGTTTCTCGTCTATGGGAATGGAGTATTGTGCGCCGAGATTCAAACTCGATTTGACGTTGTTGGGCGTTTGGTTGCCGCGGAAGCGGCCACTGCCGTCGAAGTCTTCGATCGAGGCATCATTGACCCCCACCGAGGCAAAGAGATCGAGACCCTGGCTGATTCGAGCGAGAAGGTCGAGTTCGATCCCCATCATTTCAACATCGTTGATGTTGTCGATGATCTGCGACGCGGTGGCAACGTCAATGCGGAAGTATTGGAAGTCATCGACTTGGGTAAGGTACGCCGCGCCATTGAAGCGCACGCGATTGTCGGCGAGGGTCGATTTGAAGCCGACCTCAAGGTTGTTGGTGGTTTCTTTGCGAAAAAAGTCGGGGTTAATGGGAGGCGCGTTGTAACCACCGGATCGGAAGCCGCGCGCCAGGGCTCCGTAGAACATCCAGTCAGGATCTTTGCTGTAACTGACGGTCAGTCTGGGTTGGACATCGTCGAACGAGCGTGACCTTCGGCCACCGTTGATGGTGTCGGTCTGGCCCCGTTCATCCTTGTCGTAGCGCAGTCCAACACTAGCCGACCAATGGTCGCCGGTGTGAAAGTCAACTTGACCGAACGCGGCGTAGGCAGTGTTGTCGTTGTCTTCGCCGATAAAAAATAGGGGAACGAAGCCAGCAATAGTGCCATCGAGGTCAAGGAAAGGAATCGTGGTCAGCGCGCGATCGGTGCTCAAATAATAGGCACCGGCAAGCCAGCGAATCTTGGCGTCGTCTGCGGATGCGACGCGGATCTCCTGACTGAAATAGGAGACATCCAGGTCTTGGCCTTGTCCGAGTGGAAAAGCCCCGGGAAAGCGGGTCGCATTGGAAAAATCCAGATCGCCGCGGTAGGTTTCCTGTAAATCGGTGGAAGCACTAATTGAGGCCAGCGTCCAACCGTCTCCAACATAGTCGAATTTGAGGGAGTAGTCGTCCCCTTCGCGTTCGGAGAAACCCAGGATGTTTTCATCGGGGCGGATGTCGAACCTCTGCGTGCCACCGTTGGTGGGTAAGACTGAATATAGAACCGCGCCGCCGTTGGTCTCGGCGGTCTGGAGCCGGAGATCGAGTGATAGGGAGTCACTGAGGGAAAAATCAAAGCGCGCTCGGGCGGTGGTGTCTTCGTAGGGATCGGCAAGTTGGTTGAGGAACACGTTGCGGATACGGCCGTCACTCTGGCGATGGGAGGCGGCCGCACGTAGGCGGGCGTTGGAGCCCAATGGGCCTCCCGCAGAACCGGCTATCCGCGTGCCATTGCCACTGCTGATTCCCGCTTTCAACCAACCGCCAAAGTCAATCCCGGCTTGTTTGGTTACGATGTTGATAGCGCCGCCGAGTGAGTTACGGCCGTAGATGGATCCCTGCGGCCCTTTCAGTACCTCGATGCGCTCGACATCAAATAGCTCTTGGTTGAGTTGCTTTTGATTGGCTTGGTAGACACCGTCAACCACCACTGCGATGGGCGGATCGGAGTTGTTGATCTGACTGATTCCACGGACGGTGATGAAGCTATTGCCTACCGTGAACGAGTTGCCGATGGTGATATTGGATGTCATCCCGAGAAGATCTTCCGGGGATTCAATTCCGGCCTCTTCAATCTGGATGTCGGAGAAGGCTGCGATGGCGATCGGGACTTCTTGCAGGTTTTCTTCGCGCTTTTGCGCCGAAACGAAAATCTCGTCGAGGATGACCTCCTTCTGCTCGCCTTCGGTCGCGGATTGGTCCTCGGCCTCTTGCGCAATCAGCGGCAAGTGGAGTAGCAGGATCCCGATCAATAGGAACGTCGAATTTGTGATTCGAGAACGAACAACGATCATTGGCAGCCTCCTTCACGTTTGAATCGTGGCGCGCACCAACACGCTCAAGCAGCAGCCTCGCGGAATGAACAAGCCTTCGCATCGGCCGAAGGAAGGAGAACCTATGACAAAAGTACTAGATTAGTCTTCTGGTACGAGCCTGACGAGCCCATTACGCACGGCGTAGAGCGCGGCTTGTGTGCGATTGTTGAGGCGCAATTTGGTCAGAATGGAACTGACGTGGCAGCGAATTGTACGGTCACTGACACCGAGTTGGCTGGCGATCGCAGAGTTGGACAATCCCTCGGCTATGTGCACAAGGACTTCGTTCTCGCGTTTCGTCAGAAGGCCGGCGTTTGGAGTCGATACGGAATGCCTGACAGCGGGCTGGACGGCCGCTTCTAGTGGCTGTGGCGGCTTGCCGTCGAAGACTCTGCGTATCGCAACCAGTAACTCTTCGTTCAGATGGCGAAGGCGGTGATGGGTCTGCTCGTACTCGGTCACGTCATATCCGAGCGACAGGACCCCAAGCACATTACCGTCATTGTTGACGAAAGGGCTTCCGTGCCACGACATGCAACGCTCGTCTCCGTTTCGGCAATGAATGACGTTCTGGAAGCGATCCACACCTTCACGGGTTTGGACAATATGCTGAGCCTTCGCGGCGATGGAGCGGCGGTATTCAGGATCTGGATAGCACCATGCCCAGACTCGGCGATGCCCGATCACTTCGTCGGCGCGATAACCCGACAGCCTCTCGGCGGTCCGGTTCCAAAGCCTAATCTTGAGGTCGGTGTCGACGACGTTGAACCAAATCCCTAGACGATCAAGGAGAGCGCCCGCCAGTTCGGCAGTGGCCAAAAGTTCCTTAAAGGGTGCGTGGTCTGACTTGTGCGTGTCCGTCATCTACAGCACAACTACTATAGTCAACTAGCCGATTCGCCTGACTAGGCAAACCACGGAAATCGCAGATTGACAACGGAGCGCGCGTTCAGTTGCTAACCGCTTGCGCGGCGCCGTGGCACTTTTTGTATTTTTTCCCGGAACCGCAAGGGCACGGATCGTTGCGACCGACCTTTTTGCCTTCGCGCACCACCGTCTGGGGTGTCCTGCTGGCGGTGGGCGAGGGGATCGAAATGCGCCGCATACGCTCGCGCTGAGCCTGGCGGAGGCGTTCGGCCAGTTCCTCCGGACTGATCGGCTCGGCGCGGTAGACATTCTTGATGATCTCGTCCTCGACGCGATCTTTGAGAGCCTGAAACATGTCGAAGCTCTCCTTCTTGTACTCCTGCAGAGGATTGCGCTGGCCGTGGGCTCGCAGGCCGATTCCTTCCTTGAGGTGGTCCAGAGCGAGGAGATGATCCTTCCAACTGCGGTCGACGACGCTCAGCATCAGCCGCCGTTCAAGACCCCGCATCGCCTCGGCTCCGTGTTTGCCTTCCTTCTCGTCGTATTTCTGACCGCAGTAGTGGAGAAGCTGCTGGCGCAGTTCGTCGAGGCCTAGCGACCGCCACTCGTCCGGCTGGTCTTGCATGGCGATGTCAAAGTAGGTGAGGTAGTCGGTCGACAGTCCGTTGAGATCCCATTCTTGCGCCGGCTGGTCGGCGTGGCAGTGATTCTCCAGCATGAAGTCGATGATGTCTTCGGTGACGCGGTCGACGTAGTTGCGTTCTTCCTCCCCCTCCAGGATCTCGCGGCGAAGCTGATAGATCGCCTCGCGCTGCTTGTTCATGACGTCGTCGTACTCGAGGAGATGCTTGCGGATTTCGAAGTTGCGGCCTTCAACCTGAGTCTGTGCGCGCTCGATCGCCCGAGTCACCATCCCCGCCTCGATCGCTTCGCCTTCTTCCATGCCCAGCTTGCCCATCCAGGCAGTGACGCGGTCGGAGGCGAAGATGCGCATCAGATCGTCTTCGAGCGAGAGATAGAAGCGCGACTCCCCAGGGTCGCCTTGGCGCCCGGAACGGCCCCGCAACTGGTTGTCGACGCGCCTGGACTCGTGGCGTTCGGTACCCAAGATGTAGAGACCGCCGGCGTCGAGGACCTGTTGGCGCTCAGCGCTGCATTCTTCGCCGTAGCGAGCCAAGGCCTGTTCGTAGCCGTCCTGGTCTTCAGCGGGATTGGCGGTCGCGGCTGCAAGGCCTTCCGGGTTGCCGCCGAGCACGATGTCGGTCCCGCGCCCCGCCATGTTGGTGGCGATGGTGACCGACCCTTTACGCCCTGCCTGGGCAACGATGGCGGCTTCCTTGCCGTGGTACTTGGCGTTGAGGACCACGTGCGGGATCTTCTTGGCCTTGAGTCGTTTGGCCAGCCCCTCACTGGTCTCGATCGAAGCGGTGCCGACCAGGACCGGTTGTCCGATCTCATGTTTTTCTTGAATGTCCTCGACCACCGCGTTCCATTTTTCGTTGGCGGTGCGAAAAACGACGTCGCGTTGATCGGCTCGGATCATCGGCTTGTTGGTCGGGATCACCGTGACGTCGAGTTCGTAGATTTCGCCGAACTCGGTGGCCTCGGTCTCGGCCGTACCGGTCATCCCCGCCAACTTGTCGTACATGCGGAAGTAGTTCTGAAAGGTGATCGTCGCCAGAGTCTGGTTCTCACGCTCGATGCGCACCCCCTCCTTGGCTTCGATCGCCTGGTGCAATCCATCCGACCAGCGCCGACCCGGCATCATGCGACCAGTGAATTCATCGACGATAACCACTTGGCCGTCCTTCATGAGGTAGTCGACATCGCGCTTGAACAGGTGATGGGCGCGGAGACCCTGGTTGATGCCGTGGAGAATCTCCATGTTCTGGATGTCGTAGAGGTTCTCCAGACTAAGGATCTTTTCGACCTTGGCTACACCTTCTTCGGTGAGGGTGACCGTCTTGGCCTTCTCGTCGATAAGGAAGTCGCCGGTGGTGTACTTGCGATCGTCCTCCTCGATCTCTTCGCCGCGCTGCAGTTTCGGAATCACACGATCGAGCGAGTAGTACTTGTCGACGGATTCCTCGGACGGTCCGGAAATGATCAGCGGGGTCCGAGCTTCGTCGATGAGGATCGAGTCCACCTCGTCGACGATGGCGTAGTGGTGTGGGCGTTGGACCATCGAACTCAACTCGAGTTTCATGTTGTCGCGTAGGTAGTCGAAGCCCAATTCATTGTTGGTGGCGTAGGTAATGTCGGCGTTGTAGGCGTCGCGGCGTTCTTCGTCGGTGAGTCCGTGTTGGATGATGCCCACCTTCATGCCGAGAAAGTTGTAGATCTTGCCCATCCACTCGGCGTCGCGCCTCGCGAGGTAGTCGTTGACGGTGACGACGTGGACCCCCTTGCCTGCCAGAGCGTTCAGATAGACCGCCAGGGTGGCGACCAGAGTCTTACCCTCACCGGTCTTCATTTCCGCGATGCGGCCCTGGTGCAAGACGATGCCGCCGATCAACTGCACGTCGTAGTGGCGCATCTGTACCGTGCGCCAGGCCGCTTCACGGACCACCGCGAACGCTTCAATCAGCAGGTCTTCGAGCGATTCACCGTCCGCCAACCGGCCGCGAAACTCATCGGTTTTGGCACGCAGTTGCTCATTGCTCAAAGCCTGAATCTCGGGCTCCAGGTCGTTGATTGCAGCCACCGTCGGCTGCATCCTCTTGATATCCCGTTCGTGTTGGCTGCCAAAAACTTTGGTGAGTGCGCGATTGATCATCGTGGCGAGTCTGAATTCCGTTTGCAGTGAAGTAAGACTAAGGAGATGAGACCGGTGGGAGCTGGAGGTCTCGCTGCCGCCCCCTCGATCTAGAGAGGCCCCCTGATTTAGGGAAGCCAGTCTAGCAAAGGAGATACCCGCGGTTGCCGCTGGGACGCTCCTAACTTAAATGCTGTCGAATGATGTTAGGAAGCCGATTCGTAGTCCGCGAGCATGTAGTCAAGCGGATTCATCGCTTGTCCATGGAGACGGACTTCGTAGTGCAGGTGGTAGCCGGTGGCGCGGCCGGTACGACCGACATACCCGATAACCTCGCCGCGCTCGACCCGTTGGCCCGGCTCGACGATGAACTTGGAGAGGTGACCGTAGCGGGTGGTCATACCGTAGCCGTGCGAGACGTAGATGGCTTTGCCGAGTGCGCCGATACGGCCGGCGCGTGTGACAACGCCATCAGCCGTGGCGACCACCGGACGGCCGGGACGTGCGCCGATATCGATTCCCGGATGGCGCGCAGGCGAACCGGTAATCGGATCGCGGCGTCCCCCGTAGCTGCTGGTGATCAACCCTTTGACTGGCCTCAAGCTCGGGGTCGACGACAGCCTTTGCCGCCGTTCACGTAGCGCTTCCTCTAAGTCGGCAAAACGCCGCTCGACATCAACGGTGAAATCGCTGAGAGAATCGGAACCGCCGATACCCACCGACAGAGGATCGTCGTGTAGATCGACGCCAGCGATCAGGGCAAGTTGTTCGGTGCGGTCTTCGAAGTCCTCAACTCGCCCCGTGAGCGATTGAAGCGAAGCTTCGAGGTCGCGGTTTTCCGCCCGCAGTGCATTGTTCTCGGCTTGAATTTCGCTGAGTTGAAATGCGGCGGCGTTGCGCGTCACATAGACCCAGCCAACGCTGTAAGCGACCGCGCAGAGCCCAGCGAGAGCCGCACCCCAGATCAGCGCCTGCCGGGTGCTGAAGTGGAGATAGCGTTGGACACCCGAGCGAAACTCGAATTTGAGCGTGTGTTTCAGCGCCATCCGTTTGGATCCAATGAGTTTGACTTTAAGACGTGGGGCGGGGCCCCGACCCCGTAAGTTGTGAAATTGTGTGTCACTTGTGCCATCGGTGTCAAGCTACAAAAATAGCCAAGTGTTCTTAGTGGACGGAAGGAACCGATCAGTGCAGGTAGGCCAGCGCGGCGGCGAGTCCGACACCCAGGGTCGCAAACAACCACTTGCCGATACGCCCCTCCGAATGGACAAATTCATCTTGCAGAAGGTCGAAGGCCCCGATGTAGAGAAATGTGCCGGCGGCGAGAGCGTTGGAGACGGCGACAAAGGCAGCCGGATTTCGTGTGCCTTGCAACGACGAAAGAACGGCCCCCGCCAGCACACCCAGCGGAGTCGCCAACACGAATACTGCGGCCGAGACCCGTGCCCGCGACCGGGATGGGTCGCCGCGCAGAAGGACTCCCAGCGCGAACCCTTCGGGGAGTTTGTGCGCAAGAACGGCGAACCCCGCTAGACCGATGGCGGCGGCGGTCTGCGCCACTCCGAGACCGAGTCCGGCGAGCACCGAATGAAGAGACAAAGCGATCACCAAGCCGATCGCGGCATTGCCGTGCTGGCCGGCAGCGTTGTCGTGGTGGGAATGGGAATGGCCGCCGGCGTGCCCGTGCGCGATCGCGTGGGCAGAGTCGGAAAAGGCGACGTGTTCGATGAAGAGGAGGACCAGGAAAGCCAGGCAAGCGAGGAGCGCGGCCCAGGGATACTGGACTCCCAGTTCAGCCCAAGCGTGCTCTGCTTCAACCGAGAAGTGGAGGAGGCCGGTGCCCAGAAAGATTCCTGCGGCCAGGGCGTTACTCCAATGCCCGGCGTGCGATCCGCCACTTCTGCGCCCTCGTGCTGCAAGCAGACCCAGAGCCGAGACGATCAAGATCGCGAGGGCATAGGCGACTTTCTGCATTACCAGGGACATGAGCTATGGCTGTCTATCACGATCTTGCTGCTATGCGGTAGAAGAAGCCTGATGCAAGCGTAGGCCGACGACGATCCGAACTGGAACTCAGCGCTCGGAAAGGTCACAATGACCGCGGGGCTGAGCAGCGCGAGGAGGCAGAATGCGTTTATCAGTTTTTCTTGGACCGAGAAATAGGCTTGCGGCTTGGGCTGTGTTATTTCTCGGATTCCTTTTTTTCAGCGTCAATACCGCCGCCGAGAATCCCGGCGGCGCAAACAAAGCTCGGAGAACGCGGAGCACACCTAATTTGGCGGACGCCGCTCACGTCGTCGTGCCTACCGTCACGAAGACAGTGCCCGAACCCTTCCATGAGGAAGAACCGCCCCCGCCGGACGGCGAGCCGCCTGCAGCCAGCGGGATTCCTTGCGCCGGCGGCCGGGCCGCGGGTCATCCGTGCCACGACATCGATCTCCTGGCGCTGATGCCACGCTCGGCTCTTGGCGCCGCCAGAAACGAGAGTGTCAATGATCTATGGGGTTGGGCCGACCCTCAGACCGGCCGCGAGTATGCGTTGGTCGGCCGTGCTGCGGGGGTTTCGATGGTGGATGTCACCGCGCCAACGCAGCCGCATCTGGTCGGACTGTTGCCGACTCGGTTCGTAGCTTCGGCCTGGCGCGACATCAAGACCATCGACCACTACATGCTCGTGGGCGCGGACGCCTCCCCTTTCCACGGTCTCCAGATTTTCGACCTCCAGCAATTGCGGGGCGTAAGCGGAGCGGCGCCGGTGTTTACCCCGACGGTTGACTACCTGGGCGCCGGGTTGGGTTTCGGCCAAGGCGGTCTACTGGGCAGTTCGCACAACATCGCCGTCAACGAGGAAAGCGGCTTTGCCTATGTTCTCGGCAGCGATACCTGCGCCGCTGGTCTGCACATGGTGGACTTGCGCAATCCACTGCAACCGTTCTTTGCCGGTTGTTTTGCCGACGATGGCTATACGCACGACGCCCAGTGCGTCAACTACCGAGGACCGGACGCCGGTTTCGCTGGGCGCGAACTCTGTTTCGCCGCCAATGAGGACACCATCACCGTAGTCGATGTCACCGACCACGCCAATCCGACGCAAATCTCACGCGTGACGTATTCCGGTTCGGCCTACACCCATCAGGTATGGCTGACCGAAGATCAGCGTTACCTGCTGGTGGACGACGAACTGGACGAGCTCAATGCCGGCCATCCGACGCGTACCCGGGTCTTCGACTACGCCGATGTCGCCAATCCAAGTCTCATCGGCATCTATGACGCCAAGACCAGCGCCACCGACCACAACATGTATGTCAAGGACCGCTTCGCCTATCAGGCCAACTACAAAAGCGGCCTTCGCATTTTGAGCTTGGAAGACGTCGACCAGGGCCGATTGAGCGAACTCGCCTTCTTCGATACCTATCCCGCTTCCGATGAGCCCGGTTTCGAAGGAGCTTGGAGCGTCTACCCGTTCCTGCCCAGCGGCAACATCCTAGTCAGTTCGATCAATGAGGGACTGTTTGTCTTGCGCCCGCGTCTGGACGGACACGGACATCACGACTGACCGCCCAGCCGCGGGGAACGGACCGGGCCCGATGAACGGACACCAGATCTAAGTCGCCGGCTTGACTCCCAGCACGCGGGCGGGGAGCATCACCAGCCCGCGCAAGAAGGCGAAGAGTCCGGTGAATACCATTCCGACTAGACGCAAAGGCAGCAGCAACAACCACAGGATCGGCAGCAGAAAGAGCACTATGAGCGCAATTGGCCACGATAGAACCAGCAGAATGAACCACAAGAGTACGAATTTCATCAGCAACCTCTCCTTTCAGAATACGGGAGGTTTAGGCACAGTGTTTCACCGAAGCATCCGCACTTTCGTGGCGCCGCTGATAGCTCTCCTCTTCGCGTTCTCGAACCTCGCTGTGGCGCAAGACGAGGGCGGGCTACCGGACGATCCGGCCGCAGCGATTCCCTTCACCGAATACGACCCACCATCGACCTTGGTGGTGCCGGAAACGACGGTGGAGAAGTCCAAGTATCCATTCATCGACGTGCACAATCACCAGTTTCGTCTCGGTGGAGAGCAAGATCTGGAACAACTCGAAGCGGAGATGGACGCCATCAACTTGCAGGTACTGGTGAACCTGAGTGGACGGGGATTTCGCCGCATCGAGGCCGAGGACGGCACGGTCATCTTTGACCTCAATACCCCCGAATACCTTGAGAACGCGATCCAGCGCTCGAACGCAGCGATGCCGGGCCGGGTCATCAACTTCACCAACATCAGCTTTTCGGACTGGGACAACGAGACCTGGAGCGAGCGCACGGTGGAACAACTGCGGCGCGACGTCGCCGCCGGAGCCGCAGGCCTCAAGATTTACAAGAGCTTGGGTTTGATGAATGTCGACGCCGAGGGCAACCGCATCGCCACCAACGATCCTAAGCTCGACCCAATTTGGGCCGTTTGCGGTGAACTCGGCATTCCGGTGCTCATCCACACCGCAGATCCGGCCCCTTTCTGGCAGGAGAAAGACGCTCACAACGAACGACTGTACGAACTCATCGAGCGCCCCGAGCGCTATCGTGGACCCGAGGCGAAACCGACCTTTGAGGAGCTTCTCGCCGAGCAGCACGACGTCTTTCGCCGCCATCCGGAGACCCAGTTCATCAACGCCCATCTGGGTTGGTTGGGCAACGATCTAGGCCGCTTGGGCGAACTGCTCGACGAACTGCCCAACGTCCACACCGAAATCGGCGCGGTGCTGGCCGAGATTGGACGGCAGCCCAATTACGCACGCGAATTTCTCATTCGCTATCAAGATCGCGTCATGTTCGGCAAAGACAGTTGGAACTTGGACGAGTACCGAGTCTACTTTCGCGTCCTTGAGACCTCGGATGACTACATCAAGTACTACCGGCGCCGCCACGCGTTCTGGCGTATCTATGGCCTCAACTTGCCGGATGATGTGCTCAAGAAGATCTACTATAAGAACGCGATCCGTCTGATCCCTGGGATCGACCCATCACTGTTTCCGGACTGAATCTCGACAACAGAGGCCTTGCTAGCGGGCGGGGTCTAGAGTCCTGTAATGCAGGGCTTCGGCAACGTGCGGTGCCAGGATGACATCGGATTCGGCAAGATCGGCGATCGTGCGCGCCACCTTTTGGGTGCGGTGCAGCGCCCGCACCGAGAGGCCCAGGCGCTCGTACACGGCGTTGAGAAGGCTCTGAGCTTCGTCCTCGACGGTGCAGTACCGACGAATCTGCTCCGGCTTGAGAGTTCGATTCAGCATTCCGTCTCCTTGGCGGGTCTGCTGCCGGTTCCTCGCTCGCACAACTCGCTCACGAATCTTCTCTGAGGTTTCATTCGAACCTTGGTCGATCTCTTTCCAGGCAACCGCTCCTACTTCAACATGCAAATCGACGCGGTCGAGGAGCGGGCCGGAGACCCGTGAGCGGTAGCGCACGATCTCTGGCTGTGTGCAGCGGCACTCCTTTTTCGGATGGCCGAGAAATCCGCAAGGACATGGGTTCTGAGCCGCGACGAGTTGGATTCGTGCCGGAAAGGTGCAACTTCCTTGCGCCCTGCTGATGGTGACGCGACCGTCTTCGAGAGGCTGGCGCAGTCCCTCCAGAGCCTGGCGCCGAAACTCAGGAAGTTCGTCCAAGAACAGGATTCCATGATGAGCCAGCGAGACCTCGCCCGGCCTGGGTACCGAGCCCCCACCGAGCAAGCCAGCGGTCGAAATACTGCAATGGGGACGGCGAAAAGGACGACGGCGCACCAGGTCGCTGAGCGGGGTCGCCGAAGCGATCGAATGAATGCGCGTTGCGGTCAAAGCCTCCTGGCGGCTGAGATCGGGCAGGATTCCCGGAAGGCAACTTGCCAACAAGCTCTTGCCGCAGCCGGGAGGACCGATGAAGAGCAAGTTGTGGCCGCCCGCAGCGGCGATCTCCAGGGCGCGCTTCGCGGTCACCTGGCCGTGGACTTCGGCGATGTCCGGCTGTAGTGGCATTGGTGGCGCGCTGTTGGGCGCCGGAGTGGGCACGATCGCGTTGCGACCGCAGAGGTGCTCGACAAGACCGCTGATATGGGGGAGACCGATGACCTGCGCTTCATCCAGCGCCGCTGCTTCTCGCGCGCACTCCGGAGCGACCAACAACTCGCGCGTCTGCATACGGGCGGCTAAATCGGCTGCTGCCAAAGCCCCCCGAATCGGTCGCAAAGCGCCGTCGAGAGCGAGCTCGGAGCAGAAAAGTCTCCGTTCGAGAACCTTTTCCGGTACGTAACCCAGAGCCGCCAAAAGCGCCGCAGCGATGGGCAAATCGAGAAAGTTGCCCTCTTTGCGGATATCCGCTGGGGCGAGGTTGACGGTGATGACTTTGGGCGGGATCTCAAAGCCCGAGTTGCGCAAAGCGGCAAGGACTCTCTCGCGGCTCTCGCGCACGGCGGTATCGGGAAGGCCGACGATGCAAAAGCGCGGGAGTCCATTGCGGACATCCACTTCCACCTCGACCCGTCGAGCTTCGATTCCCCAAAGAGTTGCTCCCAGTGCTCGCGCCAACACGCCCATAGAGACGGAGTAGAGGCGCGAAATCCTGCAACGCCAGAATCTCGCAACACCGGGATAGGATCGTGGCGTGAATCAAGGCGACGTTGCAGTCATTGAGGTGGACGGCGAGGGCGTCGATTTGTCGGTCTTTGAGAAGGCAACCCGGGCGCACCAACGCTTTGCCCTCAAAGAATCGGCCCGGGAGCGGCTTGAAGGCTCGCGTGCCGCAGTTGAAGACCGCCTTGCCGGCGGAGCCGTGATCTACGGCGTCAACACCGGATTCGGCAAATTGGCTCGCGTTCGCATCGACGATGACGATCTTGAGACGCTGCAAAAGGCACTCATCCGATCCCATGCGGCGGGAGTTGGCGACCTGTTGCCTCCTGAGGTGGTGCGCGGCATGTTGCTTATGCGTGCCAACACTCTGGCGCGAGGACATTCCGGCGTACGCCCTTTACTGGTCGATCGGCTCTTGCAAATGCTCAACGCCGACATCCTGCCCGAAATCCCCAGCCGTGGTTCGGTGGGGGCGAGCGGAGATCTGGCTCCCTTGGCTCACTTGGCTTTGGCGGTGATGGGCGAAGGGCGGGTTCAGGCTGGCGGTGTGGGGATGGATGCAGCAGCAGCCCTGGACCAAGCCGGCCTCGAGCCGTTGTCGCTCGCCTCCAAAGAAGGACTAGCTCTAATCAATGGCACCCAGGCGATGACCGCTGTCCTCGCCATTGCTGTTCTGCGCAGCATACGCCTAACCAAACTCGCCGACCTCATCACCGCGATGACCACGGATGCCGTGCGGGGAACCGACAGCGCTTTTGACCCTCGGATTCACGCTTTGCGGCCGCATCCGGGGCAGATGGCATCGGCGGGCAATCTCTACGATCTTTTGCAGTCGTCGCAAATTCGTGCTTCGCACCTGGATGACGACGAACGGGTACAGGACCCCTACTGCATCCGCTGTGCGCCGCAGGTACACGGGGCGGCGCGGGACGTCCTGTCGGACGTGATCCGCAAGTTGGAAATCGAGTTCAACGCCGTCACCGACAATCCGTTGGTGTTCGCCGACGATGGCGATGTTCTTTCGGGTGGCAATTTTCACGGCGAACCGATGGCCATGGCGGCCGACTCCTTGAGCATTGCCGTTGCCGAGTTGGGAGCGATCTCCGAGCGCCGCATCGAGAAGCTCACCAATGTGACCTTTTCGCTCTTGCCGCCGTTCCTCACCGAAAACCCCGGCCTAAATTCCGGATTCATGATGGCGCATGTGACGGCGGCGGCTCTGACCAGTGAGAACAAGGTCCTCGCTCACCCGGCCAGCGTCGACTCGGTCCCAACGTCAGCCGACATGGAAGATCACGTATCGATGGGCATGCACGCGGCCCTCAAATCGCTCGACATCGTAGCCAACGTGGAACGGATCCTTGCCATCGAACTCTTGGCAGCCAGTCAGGGATTCGAATTTCTCCGGCCCATGCGCTCGACTGCGACACTGGAAGCCGTCTACGATCTGGTACGAAGCCGCGTACCGAAGTGGACTGAAGATCGTTTCATGGCGCCCGACATTGCGACTGCACTCGAACTGATTCACGGCGGCCTGGACGATTTCTGCAGTGATCTCAACTGAGTGACGGACAAACTCCAAGGAACGACATGAGTGAACCCCGCACGATTCGGGCTCCGCGAGGAACTGAGATCTCCTGCAAAGGTTGGCAGCAAGAAGCGGCGTTGCGGATGCTGATGAACAATCTCGACCCCGAGGTTGCCGAGCATCCTGACGAATTAATTGTCTACGGGGGTTCGGGGAAGGCGGCGCGGAATTGGGATGCCTTCGAGGCCATCGTCGCGACCTTGCGAGAGCTCGAGGACAACGAAACTCTCTTGGTGCAGTCCGGCAAGCCCGTCGCGGTCTTTCCAACTCACGCAGACGCTCCACGGGTACTGATTGCCAACGCTAACTTGGTCGCCAACTGGGCCAACTTGGAGGAGTTTCGGCGTCTCGAGGCCCTCGGCCTGACCATGTACGGCCAGATGACCGCCGGGTCGTGGATCTATATCGGCACTCAAGGCATCTTGCAAGGCACCTACGAGACTCTCGCCGAGTGCGCCCGTCAGCACTTCGGCGGAAGCTTGGCGAATACGCTGACGGTCACTGCGGGCTTGGGGGGCATGGGGGGGGCGCAGCCGCTGGCGGTGACCATGAATGGCGGCACCGCGCTGATCGCCGAGATCGACCCCAGCCGCATTCAACGCCGCCTCGAGACTCGCTACCTCGACGAGGAGGCGCCATCCCTGGAGGCGGGGATCGTGCGGGCTCTGGCCGCGCGTGAGGCGGGGCAAGCGATTTCGATTGGAGTCGCGGTCAACGCGGTGGATCTTCTGCAAGCATTGATTGACCGCGGTGTTACTCCTGAGGTCCTGACAGACCAGACATCGGCGCACGATCCTCACAAGGGCTACATTCCCGAGGGGCTGAGCTTCGAAGACGCCCTAGTACTGCGCGGGTCGAACCCAGACGAGTATTTGCGTCGTTCGCTTGGCACCATCGCCCGCCACGTCGAATTGATGCTGGACCTGCAGAAGCGGGGCTCGGTCACCTTTGATTACGGCAACAACCTGCGCGGGCAGGCGCTGGCGCAGGGGGTTGACAACGCCTTCGATTTCCAGGGCTTCGTACCGCTATTCGTGCGTCCCCTGTTCTGCGAAGGAAAAGGCCCCTTCCGCTGGGCGGTGTTGTCCGGCGATCCGGAGGATCTCAAAGCTACGGACGAAGCGATCCTGGACGAGTTTCCTGAAGACGAGGCGCTGCATCGCTGGATCCGTATGGCCCAGGAACGGGTTGCTTTTCAGGGCTTGCCGGCGAGGATTTGCTGGCTCGGTTATGGGGAACGAGCGCGTGCTGGCAAGCGTTTTAACGACCTCGTCGCTTGCGGAGCGGTCAAGGCGCCGATCGTAATCGGCCGCGACCATCTCGATTGCGGCTCCGTTGCGTCACCTAACCGAGAAACCGAGGGCATGTTGGATGGCTCCGACGCCATCGCCGATTGGCCGATGCTCAATGCCATGCTCAACGCCGTCAATGGTGCCACCTGGGTCTCGATCCACCATGGAGGCGGAGTTGGTATCGGCTACAGCCTCCACGCTGGCATGGTGGTGGTCTGCGATGGCAGCGCTGAAGCTGAACGGCGCTTGCAGCGGGTGTTGACCGGGGACCCCGGTATGGGTATCGCGCGACATGCCGATGCCGGCTACGGGCGTGCCATTGAAATCGCCCAAGAGCGCGGGGTGGATATCCCGATGCGGCCCACAGCCGGCGATTCCTAAAGTGCCGACGCACCAAGCGGAGCGGTACCAATAGGCTTGGATGTTCTTTCAGGCCGCGTCCTTGCATTCACCCCCCAGGGCGGCAGAAACTGCAAGTTTTCCGCGAAGCCCGCCCCGGCAATGACCCCGACCAGCGACGACCCCGATCAGTGACTACCAAGCCATGAATCGCCCAGCACCGCGCTCAGACTTTTACTTGCTCGCAGGGGCCGGCCTCGGGTTTGTCTTAGGCGGTCTCTGGGGCCATCTTTTGGGGCTGACGGCAATGCTGGTGTGGACGTTGCGAGCAGTACGTCCACCGCGTGGGAAATTAGACCTGCAGCGCAGCCTGATCGGAGCGGTGGCGATCCTCGCGCTCGCCGCCGGCTTGATTCGTACCTGGGCTCCCCCGAGTGGGCATTCTGAGTCCTGGCACCGCAGCGCGTACGCAGAAATCTGGGAGGATCTTGCCGATTCAGCCCGCCAGACCGCTGCCCGAGTTCAACGGCTAGCCGCAACACAAGCGGACGGTGATGCCCCAAAGAGCGACACCGACGACGAACTGGCCGACCTTTTTGCCGCCCTCGAAACCCATCACCCTTTGACTTCGGTGTTTTTGATTCGTAGCGCGGGACAGGTCGTGGCCTGGTCCGGACCTTCACTTCCAGTTGACCCCGGCAGAGAGGGAGGTGCCTTTGCAGCCGCTTTGCCGACGCGTGGGGGAGCACAGGCCTTCGTGCGTCCAGCTTCGGTGACGTTGACGTCGACGGTTCCTCTCGGCGAGCAATGGCGCGGATGGTTGGTCACCGCCGCCCGTTCGTTCAATTCCAGCCGAGTGCCTTGGGCTGAAGATGAGGCTCAGATTTGGTCCGTAGCACCTGGCCGGCGGCCGGCGCCTCCAGGAATCGTGGCGATTTCCGCCGAACCGTGGCCGGATCTTTGGCTTGCGTCCCAAAGCTCGACCACAGCCAGCACGCCGCGCTGGTTGCAAGTGACCATGGCGCTGGCATTGGTTGCCGCGCTGTGGATTCCCGGTGCTTCGCCTCAATCCGAGCACCGCCCCCGTCCCATGGTTGCGAGTTGGCCGTCATTAATGGTGACTGCGGCCGTCGCGCTCTATCTCTTCTCTGCATCGGTGTGGGTGGCTGTCGCGTGGATTATGGCCGCAATGGGTGTACCTCTGTTGCGAATGGCACCGTTAGGGGCGCAACTCGCAGTGGGCGCTGGGCTCGCGGTGGCGGGTGGGTGGACAAGCGGAATGATCGGCGGCAGCGTGGCGATTCCCGGCTTCCCTTCGATGTCGGAAGGAGTTCTCGCCCTCATCGCCGGCGCTGCATACGCTGTTGGAGTTTTGCGACCGGGGCGGGAGAAAACGCAAAGCATGGCACCGCGTGCGTGGTTGGGCGTGCTGATCGTTGCGCTCGCGATCGGAGCAGCTTGGCTCGATGTGCCAGTCGTCGCGTTGCTTGTGGCCGCTGTGGCGGGAATTGCGATCCTCAGCACCGCCAGCGGTTCCAGTCGCGTGCCCCTGATGCTGTTGCTGGCAACTTGGGTGACCTTATTGTGGACGGGGAGCGAACGTTTGGCCCAGTCGCGCCGCGCGCTCACCGAACTCGATCGTACGGCGGCAGCGACGCCGGATGAACTCGTTGAAATGAACGAGCGAATACGCGCCAAACTCGAAGACTTCGACATTCTCTCGCTCAGCCTTGGACAAACCGCCTTGGGTTCGGTCGAAGCCCTCGCCTTTGGTGTTTGGCAGGCTTCTCCTCTCAACCACCGAGATTTGAACTCGTACGCCACCGTTCTCGGCGAGGAAACCGAGCTTTCGACCTATGAACGGGGTTTACTGACCGCCCAGGGCCCGACGGAAGCCTCGGGGGAGTCGGCCGGTGGCAGTGGGGGAGTGGTTCGGTTGCTCCTCGGCGGTAGCTACTTCGCCGACCTCGAATATGCCTGGCAGCCTGTAAACGGTTGGGCGCTACGCCGGTTGCTGGCCGGAGCGCAGCAGCGGAGTTTCGAGCCGGCCGTATTGACGACGTTGCCGAACGAACTCGACGAGGAGATCGACTCGAAATCGCCGGGCCTGTGGAACAACTCGTTCAACCTCCTTTCCCCTGACCGTGCTTTTCGCCTTGAGCTTGCTGCCCTCGCTCCTGGTGCTGCCACCGAGCGCGTTGCCGGCCGCGTCGCCCTGTGCTTCGTCGTTCTCGGGCTTTTTAGCTTGTTGAGCCAACCGGGGTTCGGCAAACGGGGACTGCGAGAACAGATCCAAGCTTGGCGCCAGTCGTTCCCACGCCGGTTGGCACTGACCCTGGGCGGCTTGATCCTGATTCCATTGCTGGTGCTCAATCTCGCCTTGCTGACGCTGTACGAGAGAAGTCTCGCCGACCAACGAGATCGGCTGGAAACTGGGGCATTGGAGGCGGCGCGGCGCACTATTAACAACTATGTAGAAACCGTCAGCCCCAATTTTGCGCTCGCCACTTACTTCAATGACGACCTGCTCGCGGGGGTGTCGCAAATCGTCGCACGGGACGCTGACCTCTACTGGGACAGCGGTCTTTATGCCACCAGCCGCCGTTTTCGCTTTGCGTCCGGCGAGGTGGGCAGTCGACTTCCTGCCGAGGTGTATTCGGCGCTGGTGCTCGACGGCGCGCCGCAGGTCAGCCACAGCAATCCTGCCACCGGGGAGCGATCCGTCTACGCCCCTCTCAACGTCAATCTGGGAACGACCGGGCCGCGGTTCATTTTGGCGGTTCCGGTGACAGCGCAGTTAGATCTTCTGACCGAGGCGGCGCAGACCTTGCGAGCGAGAACTCTGCTGATTGCACTGGCCATCTTGCTGCTTGGGCTGTGGGCGACACGCCGCGCGACTCAAGGCTTCAGTCGACCCGTTCTGGAAATGATCGCGGGGACCGAACGGATCGCTGGAGGAGCGGAGTCGCTGGGCATTGCCATGCCGGACGAGGGCGACCTCGGCAGACTAGCTTCAGCGATCGACAAAATGGCTGCGGACATATCGGTGTCTCAGCGTCGCGAGAGAGTCGAGCGAGAGTTGCTGGAGCGCATTCTGGCCAATGTCGCCACCGCCGTCGTCCTGGTGCGTAGTGACGGAAAAGTCAGTCGGGTCAATCGTGCTGGAGAAGAACTCTTGGGTGTTGGTGAAGGCGACAACTGGTCCGCGGTAATCCGACCTGAAATGAAGCGGATTCCCGCCTCCGGTCCGGATGACGACGCCTCAGGCCAGCGTTGGGCTGGCGCGGTAGACATCGATGAAAACGGCGAAGAGCGGTCTTGGAATGTTGCCGCGCTCCCCGTCGAGCGCCACGGCGGTGACGCGACGCTGTGGGTGGTGGAAGATGTCACCGATATCGTGCGGGGCGAGCGCCTGGCGGCGTGGGCGGAAATGGCCCGGATCGTTGCTCACGAGATCAAGAACCCCCTCACCCCCATTCGGCTCTCGGCCGAGCACCTACGCGAAGTGTTCCGTCAAGACGACACCGTCGATCGCTGTACCGCCAACATCCTTCGCCAGGTCGAAGACCTGCGTCTTATCGCCAACGAATTCTCGGAATACAGCCGCCGCCCCGAACTGGAACTCGAACGATTTGACGCTATAGCTTGGGGTCGCGAAATCGTCGACAGCTATCGCGCTCAAGGAGGCGAGGTGATCGTCATGGACGGCGACCGCAACGAAATCGAACTCTATGCCGACCGTCGCCTTCTGACTCGAGTGCTGCGCAATCTGATTGAGAACGCCCTCCGGGTAGCCAATGGGAGCCCGGTGGAGATCGAGATTCGAGAGGCAGATGGCAGGCAGGTCCAGGTTGAAGTCAAGGATCGGGGCCCTGGCGTGCCGCAAGCCGACCTGGACCGCATTTTTGAACCCTATTTCTCGACCCATGCGACCGGAACCGGTCTAGGGTTGCCGATCAGCAAACGCATCGTTGAGTCGCACGGGGGCAAGATCGAGGCCGTAGCCCGAGAGGGCGGTGGTCTGCGCGTTCTTTTCCGACTTCCAATCGACCCTGCCGCAGAATCTCCAATCGACACCTCAGAGGTGGTCGAGTAGCATCCGGCGCGCCAGACAAGGATGCTAGACAGTAAATGAAGCTAAGCAAGGAAGCTAGACGAGCGAGCCAGAAAGGGGAGCCATGATCGACGACAAACCAGCCCGTGGATTGCCCAAGGCGGCGTTCGAACCGCTCGCCGAGGGGCAACGTTACGAGCCCTATGTGGCTCCCGATACCTCGCCCGCCGAGTTCACCATCCGCGCCATCATCGCCGGCATCTTCTTCGGCATCCTTTTCGGAGCGGCCAACGCCTACCTCGGACTGCGCGCCGGGTTGACGATCTCCACATCAATTCCGGTGGCGGTGATTACGGTTGCCGCTTTTCGCGTCCTCAGTCGCCTGGGATCGCAATCCAGCATCCTCGAGGCCAACCTGTCACAGACCGTCGGTTCGGCGTCCAGCTCCGTGGCCAGCGGCGTCATCTTCACCTTGCCGGCGCTGTTTCTGTGGGGAGCCCCGCCCTCGCTGGTGCAAATGACCTTGCTGGCAATGTGCGGCGGGCTGCTCGGCATCCTGTTCATGATTCCCTTGCGCTCTTATCTGATCGCAAGGGAGCATGGCAAGCTGCCTTACCCGGAAGGAACGGCATGTGCTGGAGTCTTGGTCGCCAGCGACACCGGTGGCAGCGGAGCCGCTAACGTCTTTTGGGGCTTGGGAGTGGGCGCTGCCTTCAAGTTTGTCGTCGGTTGGGCCAAGGCGCTGCCCGACGAACTGTCGGTCAAGATCCCGTTCTTGAAGAAGGGCGAGCTATCGAGCGATGTTTCCGCCGCCCTTTTTGGCGTCGGCTACATCCTCGGTCCCAAAGTCGCGGCGATCATGGTCGGCGGTGGGCTGCTGTCGTCGCTGGTGATCATTCCTGCGATCGCCTACTGGGGTACCGGCCGCGCCGAGCCTCTGTACCCGGAGACGGTGATGACCATCGCCGAGATGTCACCGTCGCTGATCTGGACTCGCTACGTGCGCTACATCGGCGCGGGGGCGGTAGCCACGGCGGGAATCATCACCCTGATTCGGTCCATCCCCACCATGATCGAGAGCTTCCGTGTCGGCGCCCGTCAGTTCCGCTCCCGCGGCGACGATAGCGAATCGATTCCGCGCACCGAGACCGACCTCAGCCTGAAAACGACCCTCATCGGCGTCGGTATCCTGGCTGCCGTTCTCGGCCTCATACCGGTAGCCTTCGCCTCACTCCCCGGAGTACCCGCGCGCGTGCTCGCCGCAATCCTGGTGGTCATCGCGGCCTTCTTCTTCGTCACCGTCTCCTCGCGCATTGTCGGTCTGGTGGGAGTGACTTCCAATCCAACCAGCGGCATGACGATCGCCACGCTGCTGGCGACCGCGGGCATCTTCCTACTCCTGGGTTGGACCGACTTGCAGGGCAAGATCGCGGCATTGACAGTTGGGTGTGTGGTGGCCATCGCCGCCTCAATTGCAGGGGACACCTCACAAGACCTCAAGACCGGTTTCCTGCTCGGCGCGACCCCGCGACGGCAACAAATCGGTGAACTGGTCGGCGTCCTGACCTCAGCGACCTTTGTCTGCCTCACGGTCATTGTGCTCTCCAACGCCTACGGATTTGGCAGCGAGGAGCTACCGGCACCGCAAGCGACGTTGATGAAACTGGTGATCGACGGCGTGCTGCAGAGCGAACTACCCTGGGCGTTGGTGGGAATCGGAGTGGCGATCGCCGTAATTGCAGAGCTGTTCCGCATCCCGAGTCTGCCATTCGCGGTTGGCGTCTACCTGCCGGTGGCCACCATGGTGCCGGTGTTCTTCGGTGGGATGCTGCGTTGGTGGTTGACCAGCCGAGCCAGCAACGAAGATGAAGCCGACGATCGCCGAGAGCGCGGCGTCTTGATCGCGTCGGGCTTGGTCGGTGGCGAAGGGCTGTTGGGTGTTGGCGTCGCGGCGGCCGCTGGCTGGGCTGCTGCGCGCGGCATGTCACCATGGAGTATTGGTGAGCACTGGGCGGGTGCTTTTGCGCATCCGCTAGCGACAGTCTTCTTTGCCGGACTCATTGCCTGGTTCGCATACCGCGTTCGCAAACGCACCGCTTAGCGAGTCGCCGTGCCGGTGAATCCCGCTGCCCGACGTGCTCTATGTGCGCTCGTTGTCATCGTGGCCGCCTGTGGCGCTGCCACGGAATCGGAACCGGCGGAAGTGGAGCCGACCTCCGAGGCTCCATTGGCGGAGCCCGCCTCACCAGCACCGTCCACACACCCGGTGTTGGCCTCCGAACAGTGGACCGTGGAGATCCTGGCTGAGTATCCACACGACCCACAGGCCTACACCCAAGGACTGGAGTTCGTGGACGGCGTCCTATGGGAGAGCACGGGACACTACGGGCAGTCCGAAATGCGGAGAGTCGATTGGGAAACTGGGCGAGTCCTAGCTCGTCAAGCTCTCGACCACAACCTATTCGGGGAAGGCTTGACCGGGCACGGCAACCATCTGTGGCAACTGACCTGGAACGCGGGGACGGCCCTGCGTTGGAACAAGAATCTCAAACTCGAGGGGACCGCCAGCTATCAAGGACAGGGCTGGGGACTCTGCAACGATGGAACGAGATTGTGGTTGAGCAACGGTGGCGGCACCCTCAGAACCTTCGACCCCGAGTCGTTTGCCCACCTCTCCGACCAAACCTTCACCGACCTGACCGCTCCCGTTCACCTTCTCAACGAGCTGGAGTGCGTTGGCGACTTGATCTACGCCAACATCTATACCCTGGATGAGATCGCCGCACTAGACCCAGAGCAGGGACGTGTCCGCGCGCGCATCGACGCTAGCGACCTACGCCAGGCACTGGGCCCAAATCCTGGCAACGCCGAAGTCCTCAATGGCATTGCATATCATCCGCAAAGAGAAACTTTTTTTGTCACCGGCAAGTATTGGTCGAAGATGTTTGAAGTTCGATTCCATGCCACAAACGGACCAGTCCACGTTGAAGATGCGGATACAGACTTTGGAGATTCTCAATGACTGAAAGCGAACAAAGCCCAGATACCCAAGCCCCAACTCAAAACTCAGTGTGGTTTACCGCTGTCAACGGCAAGCAGGCCGGTCCCATGACCAAGGCTGACGTCGAAGCGCAAATTCGCGGCGGTGCACTGCCGCGCAACGCCTACGTCTTTCGCAAAGGGATGGACAACTGGGTTGTCGCCGGCGACCACGAGGATTTCGCTGAGGCCTTTGCCGAACAAGCTCCGCCGCCGGTGCCGACCGACCGCATGGCCGACGAGATCGACTACCAAATCTTCGGCGAGGAGATGCAATTCGTCGAAATTACCCTCGACTCGCAGGAGGCGTGCATCGCGGAGGCGGGCTCCTTTATGTACATGGATCCCGGCATCGACATGCAGACCATCTTCGGCGACGGGTCTTACAAAGATAAGCAGGGCGGTTTCCTCGACAAAGTCCTCAGTGCTGGAAAACGGGTGCTGACTGGAGAGAGTCTGTTCATGACGGTGTTCGGCAACACCCATCCACAGCGCCAGAAGGTGGCCTTTGCGTCGCCTTACCCAGGACGCATCATCCCCATCGACCTGAGTGCACACAACGGCCAGCTCATCTGCCAGAAGGACGCCTTCTTGTGTGCGGCCAAAGGTGTCGCGGTAGGTATCGCCTTCAACCGCCGTCTCGGAGCTGGTTTCTTCGGTGGAGAAGGATTCATCCTGCAGAAGCTGGAAGGCGACGGCCTGGCGTTTGTCCACGCTGGCGGCACCATCATGGAGCGTGAGCTAGCCGCCGGCGAACGCATGCGCCTCGATACCGGTTGCTTGGTCGCCCTGGAATCCACAGTCACCTACGACATCCAGATGGTCCCCGGCATCAAGACCGCCTTGTTCGGAGGAGAAGGGCTGTTCTTTGCCGCATTGACCGGCCCCGGCAAGGTTTGGGTGCAGTCGTTGCCGTTCAGCCGTCTGGCCAGCCGGGTCTACGCTGCGGCGCCACAGACCGGCGGTGCTCGGAAGGGCGAAGGTTCGGTCTTAGGCGGTCTTGGCGACATCCTGATGGGGGACAACTAGACGGCATCGAACTGTGGCCACGGGGTCGGCCGGAACGCTGAGCTAGATCAAACACCTGTGCGACAGATCGGTTCGTCGTAGAGGCTGTGGGAGATGTGGGAATCTCGGCAGAGATTCCCAAGGGTTGTGGTTAGGTCGCCACAGGCGAGCTATCCATCAAGCCGTCATCATCCCCAGCCTTGACAAGAGAAAAGGGGGCCGAAACCCTTCGGGTCATGACAAATAACCCAAAACGAAGGGAGACCCCCAATTGCAAATCGTCGCACTCAATCCCAGTTTCTACAAGTACTACCGTCAAGACATTGCTGCTCTGAGCGATGAAGCCGAAGAGCGCCTGCGCTTGGTCAAAGGCTTTGAGCAGTTACGCTCCAAGGGGGTCTCAGGTGAAGAAGCAGCTCAGATTCTGGGCAAGAGTCGGGCAACTCTCTACCGCTGGAGAAAGCGCCTAGAGCGTGGACCTCGGCATCTAGAACCCCTCTCGAGTCGGCCCAAACGCGTGCGTAAGGCCAATTGGTCCTCGGATCTGGTGCACCGGGTCGAAACCCTTCGTAAAGAGTTTCCTGCCTGGGGCAAGGAGACCCTAGCTCCTTTGATCCAAGCCGAAGGGTTTGAGGTTTCAGAAGCCACGGTCGGAAGGATCTTGCGCCACCTGATGGACCGAGGGGTGATCTATCGGGTGCGCTACCAGCGTTTGAAGTACAAGAACTCTCGGCGTATGCGCCGCCTGCACGCCAAGCGCTTGCCCAAGTCCTGCCCGAAACCCACCCAGGCGGGTGAACGAATCCAGATCGATACTCTGCACCTGGTCCCCGCTCCAGGAAGATGGCTCAAGCACTTCTCGGCCTCTTGCCCAGTGAGTCGCTGGACAGTGGGAGAGGTCTACCAGCGCGCAACCAGTCGCTGCGCTGCCCGCTTCCTCGACAAGGTCATCACAGAGTGTCCGTTTGAGATCACCTCGATCCAGGTGGATGGTGGGAGCGAATTCATGGCCGAGTTTGAGAAGGCTTGCCGAGACCGAGGCATCACGCTTTACGTCCTGCCGCCCAAGAGCCCCAAGCTCAATGGCACCGTCGAGAGGATGCAGGAGACCTGGAGAGGCGAGTTTTATGAAATGTATGAATTGCCCGACACCGTCTCGGGATTGAGGCCCTACGTCCAGAGATTCCAGGACATCTACAACACCTACAGACCCCACAGAAGCTTGAAACGGAAACCACCGGCAAGTTACCTTAGAAAACTCGACCCACGGGTCGTCCTCCCGCCGACTGTCTCAAAGGTATTGATCTAGGACAAACGCTTGACTGAGCCCTGACGTCAGCGTAGGTTTTCCAACCCGGAAACGGGCGGGCATAACTCAGTTGGTAGAGTGCAAGCTTCCCAAGCTTGATGTCGCGGGTTCGAGTCCCGTTGCCCGCTCCATTTAATCCTTTAAAATCAATAATTTAAATCGACCATCGCACGCGCGTGCGTGTATGGGGCTGTCTCTTTGTCTCACTGAAGGCACAGGATTCGGTAGAATATCGGCATGGCGACCATTCGGCTGCGACCCACGCAGGGCGGCAAAAAACGCTATCAGGCCATCGTGCGCAAGCGAGGGCACAAGCTCAGCCGCACCTTTTCTACCTACGCCGCGGCGCAAAGTTGGTCCGACCAAGTCGAGGGCGAGATTGCCGCCGGCAAGTACTCGGACTCAGAAGCCGACAAACACACGCTGTCGGAGGCGGTGGAGAAGCTGTTGCAGGTTGGGTCCGGGGATTGGGTTCCAACGCATACCGAAGCTCGCCGCCAGCAGCTTGAGCGATGGATCCAGTTTTTGGGAGATGTGCCGCTGTCTCACATCACGCCGCGACGCGTTGCCGCCGGCCGCGACTTCTTTTCACAGGAGTACTCGGCTCAGACGGTGAATCATCACCTGCACGCGCTTGGCACCTTGTTCGATACCGCAATGCGAGAGTGGTACTGGGTCGAACGCAACCCGGTGCGTGCGGTCAAGCCACGACGACTCCCACCAGGCCGCACCCGGTGGTTGACGATTGAGGAAAAGGACAAGCTGCTCGAGGCGTGCCGCCAGCATTCCGACAAGCGCCTCTATCCCTTGGTCGTCTTCACGCTCACGACCGGAGCGCGGCAGATGGAGGTCATGGGGCTGGAATGGTCGCGGGTGAATCTGAACAGCCATCCGGCAACGGCCCTGCTAGAGAAGACCAAGAACAGGCGCAAACGCGTCCTGACCTTCGCAGGAACGGCGGACCGCTTGATCCGCGAAATGGCCAAGGCACCCCATATCAGCGGCTACGTCTTCGCCAGCAGAAAACTCGGCAAGGACATCGACAAAGTGACCTTCCCGCACACAGCGTGGAAGGAAGTGAAGGAGGCCGCCGGGCTCAGCGACTTCCGTTTCCACGACCTGCGGCATACTGCCGCCAGCTACCTGGCGATGAGCGGAGCGACCGTGCCCGAGATCGCCGATTTCCTCGGCACCACCTTTCAATCAGCCCAGCGATACGCTCATTTGTGCGATCAACACGCGGGCCGGGTCACGGTGCGTATGGCCGAGCAGTTTCTTACATAAAGCCTGTTGAATGCCTAGAAGGTTGTAATAATTGATCTTGTTGTGTGCCCGGCACACAAATCTGTGATACGATACGAATCCGATCCAAAGCGCAGGTAGGGGTGCCGGCGCGGGGTCACTCCGGAGGTCAACCCCACCTCCGGGCTGAACTTGCTGTCGTTATGTCGCCTCGTTCCGCAGCCAGCAACCTAGCTTCGACTCCTGGTCGGGTCCTAGCGCGTCAAAGGCAGAAAGCCTCGGGCGACGGGTGGCAGTTGCTGTGGTGCGCCGTTGTGGAGCGAGCGATTCGAGACCTTGAGATCGAAGAGCACCGGGAGTCGTCGATCGACTTCTTTCTCTCCGATTGGGGGTGCCAAGTCCTTCGCATGGCCGGAGTCGAGCCCACTGACGCCATCATCGCAGCAGCGCTACGGCTAAACGGTAGGAAGGGGCGGCGTCGATTGAGGTGGTTGCAGAATCGCTACAACAGACTCAAATCGCAGCGGAAGTTGGCGACGGAAGCTGGATCCGCTTTGGCTGGAGCGACCGAATGACTCGCGCCGGACGCCCCGCGCGCCGCTGCCGTCGCTCGGCCTCGCCAATCCAACGCGCTCGAGAAAGAGCCGGCCTGACCCAAAAACAAGTCGCCGCCGAGCTGGGAGTCCACCCGATCACCGTCTGCAGATGGGAAAAAGAACAACCCTCCCATCGCGACATTCCGATGGACGATCGCTTCGGAGTGATCGCACAGCTCCTGCAGATCTCAGAAGAGGAGGTGCAGGAGTGGTATCACGGTTGGTTGTTTGATGAACTCCCACTAACTCCGCCAATTGGTGACCATGCGCGCCAAATTGCTCTGTGGAAGGACCGTCAAGACCGCAAAGAAAAGCCAAGAATGTAGTCACAGGCCAGCACTTTTTCTACACTGCACTTTACTGCGATTTTAACCCCCCTTTTTGCACCTGAGACCGGGGACGCTCGCAGTTTGCTTGACTATGTGTTCGTCGGCTCCTCGATTTCAGTGTAGGGCCAGCCGCACAATTCGCCGAAGCCTGAAATAGCTTCCTTGAAGTAAGTGGTATCGAATGCGGCCGCAACCGAACGCACGTTGTCGGCATCCAGAGCGTACGCCACGACTCGTTTCGAGTCAAAGAGCTCTCTTGCGACAGACGCGGCTTGACTACCGTCGAGGCCGACAGAAGTGTCCTCCGCAAAGGCACGAAACTCTTTGGGCGCCTTTTGATCGAATTCGAGGATGAGCTTCTGACTATGTCGGTCAGGATTGATTCGGCCGTCTTCCCACCGAATCGATAAGTAGGGCACTACTTCCAATTGATCCCAGATCCTCCACCCTGTACAACCCACCGTGAGAGTCGCTCCACTACCAAAATCGGCTTCGGACGGTTTTTGAACCCATTGAATCCATTGGTCGTGATCGCTTGAGACCTCCTGAGGACTGGTTCGAGTCCAGCCTCGGACTTCATCTACCTGATGGATCGGTTTTCGAACTTCCGTCGTTGCAGCGCCTTCTTCCAAGCCGTGCTCTGCGGTTTCGACTTCGCTGAGCTGATTGTTATTCGTTAATTGGCCCGATGCCGTGTGGCAGCCCGCCACGGTGCCAATCGACGATCCGATCGCCAGGAATGTTGCCCCAGCTTTTACGAAGCTCAAGGCTCGTTTCGACTGTAGCTTCATTTCTTTTCGTATGTCACGTACTGCCGATCTGCCCGTGGCCGTGCTGACGTTAACACGCGGTTAGTACTCGCTCAGCACGGTTCTAGCCTTCGGAACCGTACAGCTTGCCAGCATGTGCTTCATGAGAGGCCCAGAGCCAACCGCGGCAGGGCGCACCCCTCAGAGGGTGCTTCTCTTGTTGCACGCGTTCTATGGAGAACCAACATCCCATGTCGGAGAACGGTTTGGCCCGCGTTGGCAACGTAGCCCTACGTCAGGAGAACTATGTCCAAAGCAATGAAGGTCATCGTCAAGGCCAGCGACGAGGAAACTGAAATCGCGGAGCGCGAATTCAACCCGCTCCTGCACGACCGTCCGGCGAAGAAGGTGGCCAAGAAAGCAGTAAAAAAGGTCACCAAGCGAGCGGCAAAGAAGCCTTCAAAACGATCGCCGAAGAAGCGCGTCTCCAAAAAGCGCACCGTCAAAAAGGGTGGCTGATGTCCCTGATGTTCATGCAGTTGGCATGTCAGGCCCGAGGTTCTACGGACGACTAGCTTTGTGACGATCGAACGCAAGACCGGAACGCAAACGCTGACGGCACCCGCTCCGGAGGGCTCGCAAGAACTGAGCGCCAGTCTGCCGCGAGTACGGATGCGCCAGCACGAGGCCTGCAGTAAAGGGCCTGATCCAACCGAATCGAGTTGGCTCCTGACATGTGACCCGCTCGATTCAGACGCCGAGTGGCTACCCAGAACGGCCCAATTTCAACTCGAACCCAAGGGCCGATATCGAAAGCCCGATCTTGACGCTGAATCAAGCGGCAGCGAAGACGGGACATCGTACTCCCTGGAGATCCTCCTTTGAGCGGGTTCGGGACCCACACCGACATCTTTCGCGACGATGTCGAAACCCACTATCCGGTGGCCTACCCGAGCGACTACCTGGCTTGGCCCAACGAGACCGACCCCACCGAGGGCACACTGCCTGCCGGCGCTTGGGTATTCGAATTCGAACTCGAGCACCTCGAAACAGAGCCGGTCTGCGCCGGACCCGAACCTCCCGAACGCACCAAACTCAACGTCAACACCTACTTCTACCACAAGGAAAACGACGGTACGGACGGGTTCGAACAGCGAGCGGAAGAGATCAAGACCATTCTCGCCAACATTCGCGAGGCCGGGGTGCAAATCCTCAACTCGCGCTACCTCAACCCCAAGCCGAGCGAGCGCAAGTCCGGGTGGATCGAAGGCGGATTGAGCTCGGCATTTGAAGTCAACGAACCGCCTATCGGCGGAGGTGTATCGATGGATCCCAATAACCCCACCGTCAGCGTCACCGCCCACGGGTTCGCCGTTGGAGATCTCGTCACGGACGAGGGTGGAAGTTGGCGATTGGCCGGAAGGAGCTGTGGACAGGGAACGCGTGCAACTGCTTCTCGAAAAAAGCACCATCCACCGCAACGGTGACCTCCAATGGACGCACTGGCCTGAATTTTGGCGACAGAGCAAACTGGGCAAGAAACTGCGCAACCGCACCCTAAGGCAAGAACGCAGTGCTTGACCTTCCTGCGGCGGACTCAGCGCCGCGGTTGCAGCGGGTGGAAAGTGCGTCATGACGATCGAAGAGACACTCGAGGCCATCCTCGATCGAAAGATCGAGCCCATCAAAGCCATGATCGAGGCCCGCGCGACCCGAGAAATGTCGCCGGCATCTGAACCCACGGACACGGAACAACTCAGGACCGTCAGACAATACGCAGAAGAGTCTCCGTTCTCGTTGTCGCGCCTCAAAAAGTGGATTGCCTTGCGCGAGATAAACGGTATGCTTCAATCTGGCGCCGTGGTGATCAAAGAACAGCAGTACATCCATCGCGTTCGCTTCAACGAGTGGTACATGGGCGCGACGGAATCTCAACTGGGAACGAGAGTGGGCCTACGACAGCGCAAGAACGGTTGATTCGGCGGCACACTCACGTCACACGCACGATGTCTGGAATGCCCAAACTGGAACCAAGTACGGTTTTCTCAACGCTCCAAAATGCCAGTAAGGACAGGCTGGATCGGTTCATGGGGGTTGCAAGTGGTTCGCTGGGCTACGCTTCCCAAGCTTGATGTCGCGGGTTCGAGTCCCGTTGCCCGCTTCAATCCCCACGAGACGAGCGCGCCGCGCTCTTAAGGGGTGTATCGACTGCACTGCGACTCACATCGACAAGAATCGAAAGACCAGAAAGAGATTAGGTCATGAAAGTCGGCGTACCGCGCGAAGTTAAGGACCACGAGTACCGTATCGGAACCATTCCAGCCGCGGTTCACGAGCTTGTCGAGCGAGGGCATGAGGTGCTGATCGAGAAAGACGCCGGCGTGGGAAGCGGAATTCCGGATCAGCAATTCATCGACGCCGGGGCGCGCGTCGTCCCCGATGCGGCTGCCGTTTACGGCGAAGCTGACATGGTGGTCAAGGTCAAGGAGCCGATCGAATCGGAGTGGAATCTACTGCGCGACGGACAGACTCTTTACACCTATCTCCATTTGGCGCCATTGCCCGATCTCACCAACCTTCTGCTGCAGAAGAACATCACCGGCATCGCATACGAGACCATCACCGATCGCAATGGCCGCCTGCCGTTGTTGACTCCGATGTCCGAAGTCGCGGGCAGGATGTCGACCCTGGTCGGGGCGTACTTCATGCAGCGCCGCCTCGGCGGGCGCGGCACCCTCCTTGGAGGCGTCCCCGGCGTGCCACCGGGCGACGTTGTCGTGATCGGTGGGGGAGTCGTGGGTCTCAACGCGGCGCGTATCGCCCTCGGGTTGGGGGCCAGGGTCACAATCCTGGAGAACAATCTCGACCGAGCACGGTACCTGGATGAACTTTTCCACGGACAACTGACGACGCTGGCCAGCAATCACCACAACATTCTCGCCGGACTGCAAAGGGCCGACTTGGTGGTCGGCGCGGTATTGGTCCCGGGGTATTCAGCCCCGAAGCTAGTAACTCGGGAAATGCTGGCGGAGATGAAGCCCGGCGCCGTGATCGTGGATGTCGCTGTGGATCAGGGCGGCTGTTTTGAAACCACCAAACCCACGACGCATTCCGAACCCACCTACGAGGTCGATGGCGTGGTGCACTACGGCGTAACCAACATGCCGGGGGCGGTGCCGCGAACATCGACCTTTGCGCTCAACAACGCCACCATGCCGCACCTTCTGGCGCTGGCGGATCACGGTGCCGAAGAAGCCGCGCGGCGCGATACCGACTTGGCCGCAGGGTTCAACACTTACGCGGGACAGATCACATGCCGTGCCGTGGCCGAGTCGCAAGAACGCGACCATAGCGACCTAAATCAACTGTTGAATTAGTCCACAACAGGTGCACACGTTCGAGACGGTATACAAGGTCTCGCGAAGGGGCAATGTGCGCCCTCCTGAGACCACCAACCGGGAGCGGGTAGTGCTAGCATCATAAAAGGAGGTAGCTCATGAGAAAAGGACTTTTTTACACCACCTTGAGCCTGGTGGCTGTGACCTTGTCGGTCGCCGCGCCCGCGGTTACCCAGGAATCGAGTGACGACCCTCTCCTGCTGGCGTCCATGGGCCGAGCCAGTTTCCACCGCTACTGCGCCAGTTGCCACGGCAGGCAAGCCGACGGCAACGGCACTATCGCTTCAATGCTCAAGGTCGACCCGGCAGATCTGCGCGTCTTGACCCGTGAGAACGACGGTCAGTACCCTGCTGAACGAGTTGCTGAGTTCATTGACGGCCGTCGATTCGTCCAGGCCCACGGCCAACGCGAGATGCCGGTGTGGGGTGAAGTGTTTCAGACTTCGCTGCGCTCAACCCCGGGTGATGGCTCGCCACAAGGCGAAGAACGGGTGGTGAAGAAGATCAAGGAACTCACCGCGTTCATCAAGTCGATCCAGCTCCCGGCCGAGTCAGAGCCCGCAGAAGCTGAAGACGCAAACGGTGACTCCGAAAGTGACTAGGACGACGCCACGATGGAACCGAGAGCCGGCTTGCCCTTGAGGTCGCTCCAAAGGCGTTCCAAATCCGCCGGTATCGGGGCCAGAAATTCGACCTGTCGTGCATCCGTGGGATGCGGGATTGCCAGCTTCCATGCATGGAGTGCCGGCCGCTTGAGCTCAGCCACCGCAGCTTGCAGAGTCTGCGGCCAATCCCGTGGAATGGCCCGACCGTAGGTTTCATCCCCCAACAATGGATGGCCCAGCGCCTTGAGATGCACGCGAATCTGGTGCGTACGGCCGGTGTGAATAGCGAGGCGGAGAAGCGCCGAGCGGCGGGCCGTCGCCAGAACTCGATAGTCACTACGAGCCGGTCGCCCTCTAGAGTCCGTGCGCATTTCTTTGCGGCGAGTCGGGTGCCGAGCGATCGGCCAGGTCATGGTGTCGGCCGCCAGACCTGGATGGCCTTCGCAAAGACCGAGATAAGTCTTCTCGACCCGCCTCTCTTGAAAGGCCTGGCTCAAGGCCAAGTAGGCCGCCTCAGTCCGTGCAACGACCATCACGCCTGTGGTCCCGAGATCGAGACGGTGGACGATTCCGGGCCGCCCTTCGCCTCCGACACCGCCGGTTTCCGGGTAGTGGTGCAACAGGCGATGAGCCAAGGTACCTCGCCTGCGGCCGGCGCCCGGATGTACCGCTAAACCGGTTGGTTTGTTGACGACAACGATCTCGTCATCTTCGTGGAGGATATCCAGGGGGCCGTCTTCCGGCTCGATTCGGCTTTCGGTTTTGAGCGGCCTGGTCAAATCGATGACCTCACCGCCCGAAAGATAGAAGGAAGGCTTACGAGCGATTCCATCCACCGCCAGCAACCGATCGCTGATCCAGCGCTGGACCTGATTGCGCGGGACGCCGAGGTATTCGGCAACATAGGCGTCGAGCCTCGAGCCGCGGGCCTCATCCGAGACCCGCCAAGTTTCCTCAGCGAACTCTTGATTCATGATCGAGGTCAGGTGGAGGCGCGCCGGCGGGAGAGAACGAGTGAGTCCAGCAGCAGCAACGCAACCCCGACGCTGATCGCCGCATCAGCGACATTGAAGTTATGCCAGTGGTAACCGCCGCGATAGAAATCCAGGAAATCGGTCACGGCTCCGCTGGCAATGCGGTCGAGCAAATTACCTACCGCGCCACCCAGGACCAGCCCAAGCGCCATCAGTGACAGCCTGTGTTCCGGCGGCGTCTGCCGCACCAGGGACACCACCACCGCGATGGCCACCAACGCCAGTGCCGCCAGCAGCCAGACTTTGATCTGGGAACTGCTCCCGGAGAGAAGCCCGAAAGCCACACCGTCGTTGCGAATATGGGTCAAATTGAAGAAACCCGGAATCACTTCACGGCGGCCGCCGACGGGCAGTGTCCGCTCGATCCAGGCTTTACTCCACTGGTCGATCGCCAAAATCGCCAGTGAAACTACGAACACCCACCTTTTGCTAACCAACCAAGAACGCATGTTTCCGCTGAGCTTTTCTATTTTCCCGTGGATTGCTCGGGCGAAGATACTCCGTCCGCCTCCCAGATTGCGAAGGCTACCGCGACACCGCCGTCATGGGAGATGGAGAGGTGAAAACGCGAATTGCGCCGTTGGGCGGCAACTTCCGCCGCCCGACCATGGAGTACCGGATAGGGCTTGCCACTCTCTAACCGACGAATCTCGACATCAGAAAAAGCGATTCCATTGCTGCGGCCGGTACCCAACGCCTTGAGGACCGCCTCCTTGGCCGCGAACACCGCCGCCAGATGTTGATGCCGGTAGCCGAGGGTCGCGGCGTGCTCCAGTTCTTCAGCGGTAAAGACCCGGCCCCTCAGGCCTTCCTCGTGGCGCTCGAGAAGACTTTGGATCCGCTCGACCGGAGTGACGTCGGTACCGACTCCGACAATCAACCCTGGCCCCCGATCGGCTCTGAGTGCCGGCCACCTCGCCACAGCCTCTCCGAATCGGCAAAAAGGGTGATGCCGGCGACGCCGTGAGCGCCGGCCTCGAATGCCTGCGATGCGACTTCTACTGTCATCCCGCCCAAAGCATAGATTGGGAGGCCGCACTTTGCCCCTTCGCGCAGTGCTTCGACTCCGAGAGGAGAAGTGACGGACTCTTTGCTGAGCGGAGCAAAGATCGGAGCCAAGAGAGCCCAGTCGGCGCCACTCCTTTGCGCTTCATCCACCCCCGACGGCGAATGAACTGACTGGCCAATCCAGAAATCTCCACCTACGAGATTGCGCACTCTGCGCACGGGAAGACCGGTCCCGGGAAGTTGGACACCGTCGGCATCGGCTGCGAGGGCCACGTCGACGCGGCCGTTGACCACCACGCGATTGACTTTCGCCTGACTTCGAACAGCCTTCACAACCTCGAAGAGGATCGAGGAGGGCAGACTGTGAGCCCGGATTTGGACGATTTTGGGATCCCCGGATTCAAGAGTTGCAGCCCATTCGACCCAGCGACCCAAGAATTCTTTTGGAGCCGTCGCCGGCTTGCCGTTCAAGCCGGTTTCGAGATCGGGGTGTGAAATCGCCATCCAACGTGGCAATTCAGTCAGCACGCTTCTTCTTCCAGGTCCAGACGTCGTGAGCCGCCTGAACGATCAAGACTGCTCCAATGCTCGATACCGTCGCGCGCCACCAGGCGGCGTTCCACAGCGACCACCACGCGCTTCCTGGGACCAGAACGCGATCCCAGATCGGCCGCCAAGGGGCGACCAGCAGCACAAGGCCAGCTTCCGCGCAATACAGCAGATAGAGAAAGCGTGTAGAGGCGCTGCGCACGCCCGGATTCTATGGCTTAGTAGAACCCGGGCGTGGATCCGAACCGGGTCGCCTATTTACCGCTACCAGATCGGGTTCGGGAGCCGCCCGAAGAGCTCCGCGAAGACGATGCTCCCGATGATGGAGCTCCCGACGAAGATGAACTGCCCCGCGAACCACCCGAGCTGGTACTTGAGCCACTGCTCTTGGAACCGCTTTTAGTCGACGACGAACCTCGAGCGCGTGTCCCCGAAGGACGGTCATACCGCCGGGACGGACCGGTACTCCGAGTCGGAGCGGATGACGAGCCGCGCGAGCGAACGCTGCTGCCAGGCCTTGAACTCGAAGAGCGAGTGGTCGAACGCGGCGGATTCACGCGCGAGGGCACCGAGCGCGAGGGGACTCCTACTGACCGCGGAGTCGACGAGCGGCGTGGCGTGGCCTGAGGCCGGCTTCGCTGCCTCTCTGGAATTCCGCGGCGCTCGATACGCCAGCCGGGATTCGATTCACTACGCCCTGTCACTCTCGTCGGTTCCGAACGGCTCGGGGTGGCGTTACGACTGGGCACCGGCCGCTCGCGAGCCTCATCTCGAGGCTGCACCCGTGAGGGATCGCCCTGCGAAGGTCGGGATTCGGCCCCGGGTTGAACTCGCGGCGCACCCGGTAGAACGATTCGTTGGCGCCCGGCGGTGGATTGCGAAGGCCGATCCGCGCTCGAACGGGAGCGACTCTCGGATCCGGTGTCATCGCGGCGCGGCGAATCGAACACCGCAGTAGGACGACCCCGCTCGGCTCCATCGCTGACGTAGCCGTCGCCTCGCGGCACCACCGTCGCTCGGCGCGCTCCAGAGTCGCTACGCACGCCGGCGGGCACGCGGTCCGGTCGACCGAGCACGACCCCGCTATCGGCGCCCAGCGAGCGGGCGTCGACTCGGCGGCTGACATAACCCATTGCGTCGGGAAGGTCTTCTGGGTGGCGATAGGTCAAACCACCGCGGGTGCGCGACGCATTGCCAAGCAAGACGTTGACGCCGTCTTCATAGCTGCGCCAAGCGTCACGGCGCAGACCGCGGGTGTCCGTGGTGACGATGCCGCCTCGCAGTGCATCACCGTTGCGGCGGGTGATCTGCACTCCGTCGTAGTACACGCGTTGGCGACGATGGCGAAACTCGTTGCGCGGGCAGAAGTTCCAGTAGTCGTAGCCGCGGTACCCACCGTAGCCGCGACCGGCGTAGCCGAAGTAGTGATAGTCCCAGAGACCGTAATGCCGGTAGTAGAAGCCGGAAGGAATCCAGCCGACGTAACTCGGGCCCCAGTACCAGTGCACACGCGCCGGCGAGTAGCTGTACGACGGGTACCACAGCCAGCCCAGCGAAGCGTGGAAGTCCCAGTAACCGTAGTGGCTGGTGACCCACGCCCAACGGTAGCTGGGCACCCAGTGGATTCCATAAGGGGTGTCGTACCAGTAGCCCGCGGCGTAGGGACGTTCCCAACCGTAGCCGCGCAGAGGACGCCAGGCGTAGCTGCCACCGGCATCGACCCATTCGCCATGCTCGTCAAGGTCGGAGGTTACGTATCCCAGCCGGTCGTCGGCATAGCTCGAGCCACGGCTGCCAGAACGCTCGTTGGCGTCCGCCCAGCGCTCCAGTGCGTCGGCAGTGCCGGCATCCTGGACCCAGACGTCAGGGTCGTCGATGCCGTCAACGATGACTTCCTCACCTCTGCGAGCGATGGCTGAACCGCGCTCGGTGAGGATTTCGGCAAAACCGTCGCGGACCAAAACACGGGCGTAGTCGATCCCCGCCGAGATCCGGTAGCTGCCGGCACTCACCAAATAGATGTCAGCGGCATCCAAGATAAGGCGAAACTCCTCCGGCTCGTCGTCGATCGAAACCTGCAACTCACCCTCGAAAATTCGAACGCGAAAGGTCTCGGCGCGGTCGTCTCGCACCCGCAGACGTTCAAAATCGACATCGGTCAACTCATCAAGGCGCAAGCGCGAAAAGTCTGGAAGGACGACTTCCAGACGACTGCCGCGTTCGACACTGATGCGATCGCCTTCGAGCAATGGCTCATTCTCGCGAATCGCACGCTCCTCATCGGTGACCCCATAGCGAATGGCATCGCCGTCAAGGATGCGGTAGTAGCCGTAGCCGCTTTGTTCAGAATAGGCGGCGCTGCTGCCGGCAATCAGTGCGGCAAGAAAAAGAAACGCGCTGGCTGAACCCAAATTTCGCGGCGCCCGGTGGCTGCCGCAAACAGTGGTCGTGGATCGTCGGGGTTCTTTTCTCATCGTGCCCTCCTTTCGGCTCGATGCAACATAAGGTTAGCAAGGACCGGGCCAGCCTTCAGGCGCCGCGATACACTGATTTTTGCAGCTAGAATAAGTGCTCTCGAGGAGGAGGATTCGTTGGCGTCACGCCACTGTCCTCTTGAGGACACACATGGCTTTTAAAGGATTTCGTAAGAAGGCAGAGTCGGAGTCCCTGACGATCGACGACCTGATCACCCTCGAACGTTATCCCGAGGCTCGGGATCGGCTCGCCAAACTCTTGGACAAGCGTCCCAACGATCTCCATTCGCATCTGCGTCTCGCCGATGTTTACCTCAAGCTCAAGAACCTAGACGGTGCCCGCGAGCAGTACCTGCACGTTTGCCAGGCGTATGGACGCGAAGGGTTCTACGATCGCGCCGTGGCCGTGCTCGCCAAAGTTGGCCGCTTTTTCCCTGACGACCACAAAATCACCGGCCTCTTGGCCCAATTGGAGCGCGCGCAGCGTCTGGAAATCATGCGGGAAGAGGCACGCAGTTGTTATCTGCGCACTCGGCATTCGACAGAATCGAGTACCCACGCCATCGACTTCGTCAAGCTATGGGAGAACATCTCCCGCTCGAGCTTTGCCGATCGCTTCTCCGGTGAAGAAGTGGTGTGGTGGTTCGAGGCCTCGACCACTCTGCGCATTGCTCGCGGCAAGACTCTGGTGAAGTGTGGCGACAGCGACCCGCGCATCTTTCTCCTGGCGGTGGGCGCGCTGGACGCCACCCCAGCCAACAAGCCCACCTCTACGTTGCGCTCGTTCCGCATCGGCGATGTCGTCGGCGAATGGGCTTTGTTCGAAGGCAAGGCCTGGGAGGCCGACTACTTATCTCCTAGTGGCGCAACGGTGTTGACGTTGACCTCCGAATCTCTGCAGGTTCCGCTTGCCGGCGCACCGATTTCGAAATCGTTCCAAGATCGCCTGGCTGGGCAGCACCACGATCTGGAAATCGCGCGCGCCGTGCGCCACGTGCGAACTTAAGGTCTCTCACCTTGGCCACCTTGAAAATCCGCCTCATCCCCGACCCGGTCCTGCGCCAAGAAGCGGCCCCGGTCGAGCAGTTCGACGCCAAGCTCCAACAACTGACCGCAGACATGATCGAGACCATGCACGCCGCTCCTGGGGTCGGACTCGCTGCACCTCAGATCGGTGTTTCCGCCCGCGTCGCGGTTGTCGATGTGAGTGTTGGCGAAGATCCTGAGGCACTGTTGGTCTTGATCAACCCCGAGATCCTTGAACGATCGGGCATCGAGTCGGACGTTGAAGGTTGTCTCTCGATTCCAGAAATCACGGAGAAGGTCAACCGCTCGACCTGGCTGCGGGTGAAGGCGCAGGATCTCGACGGAGCCGGCTTCGAGTTCGAGGCCGAAGACTTCACCGCCCGTGCGATCCAACATGAAATCGACCACCTCGACGGTATACTTTTTATCGATCGTTTGCGGGGCTTGCGACGCGAGCGCGTCCGCCGACAAGTCAAGAAACTGCTAGCCTCCACCGAGACTTCTACTGAAGATAGCTAGTTCAAGGTCGATGTTGTCACTGCGTCATCCATTGCCATCACCACGAGTGCTCCTTGCAATCGCTCTGATAGGGGCGGCCGCAACTGTTTTGGCCGCCTGTGGCGGGGGTAGCAGCAGCCCGACTCAGCCCCCGACCACGCCGGCGGGCATAACCTTCGCCGAAGGCGGATCTGCCGGATCCAACACCGCCTTTCTGACCGATGCGGCCTCGGCAAGTGCAACACAGTTGAATCTGGAGTTCCGCGCCAACCAGATGGATCACGTCCGCGGCTTCGCTTTCGATCTTGAGTATCCGACCAACCTCCTGACCTTCCAAGGAGCGGACCTCGGGTCTTTCCTCGGCCCCGCAGCCAACGTCGAACTCTTGGTGGCGGAGCCGACTCCGGGAGTGCTGGTCGTTGGGGTCAGTCGCATCGGCGCCAACCGCGCGGTGTTGAGCGGTTCAGGTCTGGTGGCGACCTTTCGCTTCACATCTGCAGGAGCGGGATCCGGTCCGATCGATTTCAGCAACGAGTCTGCAACGCGAGAGCTTGGACAAGAGACCGCCGTCGAGTGGATTGGCGGCACCGTCACCGTCACCCCCTAGACTCGACATCCATGTCGACATTGTCGTTCTACAACACCCTGAGCAGGAGGGTCGAGCCGTTTGCGCCCCTCGAGGAAGGGCGGGTTCGCATGTACACCTGCGGACCGACGGTGTATAACAACGCCCACATAGGCAACTTGCGCACGTTTCTCTTTGAGGACCTGCTGCGGCGGACGCTGAAGCATTTCGGCTATGACGTCACCCAGGTGATGAATCTGACCGACATCGACGACAAGACCATTCAGGGAGCCTTGGAAGCGGGGGTCTCGTTGGGCGAGTTCACCCAGCCCTACATCGACGCCTTCCACCAAGATCTGCAGACATTGCACGTTGAAGCGGCCGAGATCTATCCCAAAGCGACAGACCATGTCGAAGGTATGGTCGCGATGGTACAAACGCTGGTGGAGAAGGGCTACGCCTACGAGCGCGAAGGATCGGTGTTCTTCCGCATCGCTGCTGATGACGACTATGGCAAACTGTCACGAATCCCCAGTGATGCTCAGCGACAGGGCGAACGCGTCGCTGAAGACGACTACAGCAAGGAAGACGTGCGGGATTTCGTCTTATGGAAGGCGGGCAAAGCCGGCGAGCCCTCGTGGGATTCCCCCTGGGGACCCGGACGCCCGGGATGGCACCTCGAATGTTCGGTCATGGGTATGCGGTACTTAGGCGAGAGTTTCGACATCCACTGTGGTGGGGTCGACAACATTTTTCCGCACCACGAGAACGAGATCGCCCAATCCGAGTCGGCCACCGGGAAACCCTTCGTCCACACCTGGCTGCACAGCGAGCATTTGGTACTCGGCGACACCAAGATGTCGAAGTCGCTGGGGAATCAATTCACCTTGGGCGAGCTGATCGAGTCCGGCCACTCGCCGCGGGTCCTGCGCCATCTCCTGCTGTCCGTCAGCTACCGCCAGAAACTCAGTTTCACCGAAGATGCCGTGCGGCAAGCGGCCGCAGCCTTGGACCGCGTCGATGAGATGCGCTTCCGCCTCGAACACGCCGAAGAAACCACCGATGGCGCTCCGGGGCTGGCTGACGCCGCAGAGGCAGCGGCGCGTGAGTTCGACGCGGCGTTGGCCGGCGATCTCAACGCTTCCGGTGCTCTTGCGGCTGTCTTCGGCTTGGTCAAGACCGTCAATCAGCGCATCGAGGCCGGCCCTCTGGCTGCGGGCGACCGTAAGACCGTTCTGGGATGGCTCTCTCAAGCCAACCGCGTCTTCGGCACCCTCGACCCTGGGGAGTGGGAAGCCGCGACTTCTGGGGATGGCCTCAGTGATGACCAAATCGAAGCGCTGGTGGCCGCCCGTCAGGACGCCCGGACCAGCAAAGATTTCGCCGAATCCGACCGCATCCGCGATCAACTGGCCGAGGCCGGGATCGTGGTCGAAGACACCCCAACCGGCCCACGCTGGAAACGCTCCTGACGCAGGACCCCGCGAACGGAGGGACGGGAGGGGTTCACTCCTTCCCCAAATAAACCCATTTCGAACGCTCGCTCCGATCCGAGGAATCTGCGGGCCGGGAGCCCACAGGGGGCTCCCCTACGGAGCGCGCGAATCGAGCAGGAGAAGAGCCTGTCCGTTCCCGCTGTTGCAACCCCAACCAAATCGGCGTAGGGAGAGGCTTGCTGTGGCAACCCCAACCAAAATCAGCGTAGGGGAGGGGCTTGTCCCCTCCCGCGAAGTCTCCCGGCCCGCGGTGACCCCGGCCAGATCAGCGTAGAGGAGGAGCTTGCCCGCTCCCGCGACGTTAGATCAACCGAAACCCTATGAAACCCAGCCCCATAACGCCCCACTCCCGCGGTCGAACAGCCGAAGCCCGGGCCGCCAACTGGCTCCGGCGCCGTGGCTACCGAATCGTCGCGCGCAACTACCGCGTTCGCGGTGGGGAAGTGGACCTGATTGTCCGCAAAGCCGAAACACTCTGCTTCATCGAAGTCAAGGCTCGCACCCCAGGGTCCTATATCCAGGCCTTGGAGTCCATTCATCCAGGTCAGATCCGGCGCATCATTCGCGCCGCCCAGATTTACCTACTCAGCAACCCGCACGACGGGCCGTGTCGATTCGATCTCCTGCTCCTCGACCGCAAGGCCGGGCACTGGCAAATCCGCCACTTTCCCGACGCCTTTCAGACCAATTGACTTCCCAATGTCTGTAAGTTCGGCGCACCTTGACACCCCCCAACCCCTTATCTATCCTTCCTCGTCTTGGGCGGGAATAGCTCAGTGGTAGAGCACAACCTTGCCAAGGTTGGGGTCGCGGGTTCAAATCCCGTTTCCCGCTCCATTCCTTTCGTGCCTTCCCGAGTCATCCTGGACTCGGTTTTTCAGGCGACGTAGCCAAGTGGTAAGGCAAGGGTCTGCAAAACCCTCATTCGTCGGTTCGATTCCGACCGTCGCCTCCATCGCTCAACCACGACGATGACTTGCTTGGCTTCAGTACACTGGATTCTGAGTCGAAAAGGCAGGTCCTGGCCGTTCAGCGCGAGCTGGCCACCAGCTCATCAGAATCAACCACCCGGCAAACTCGCTCTAGCTGAGTTCCAGTCCGAACTCTAAAAAGTCTCTTCGTCACGACTCTGTTTCTTCCGCGTGCTTTACGCGTTTTCCAACCTCTGATATAAAAACCCCACAAACCATCCGGTTGACTTTTTTTAATTAGGGGGAGTTCTGCACCGATTCGGTGCTAACCAGGGCTGTGGCCCGAATAGGAGAGAGAACTCATGCAGATGAAACGCGTTTTTGTTCTCACCGCAATCACTGCGGTGATCGCTGCATCGGGGGCCGCGGCCCAACCCACATTCAGTAAATCCTTTTCACCTTCGACGATCGGGCCCGGGAGTACTTCTACTCTCATCTTCTCGATCGGCAATAACTCGGGAGTTGGAGTGCGAGGTCTGGCCTTCACTGACAATCTCCCAGCGGGAGTGACCATCGCAACACCGGCCAATGCTTCGTCAAGCTGCGGCGGCTCACTTTCGGCACCCGACGGCGGTAGCACCATTTCGCTGAGCGACGGTCAAGTGGGTGCGGGCAGTGCATGCACTGTTTCCGTCGATGTCACTTCATCGACGCCCGGCACCCACAGCAATATCTCGGGCGATTTGACTTCGGATGCCGGCAACAGTGGACCGGCCTCCGCCGACCTGGTGATCGCAACCGATCGACCGGGGTTCAGCAAGAGTTTCTCGCCGTCCACGGTCCCTTTCGGCGGCCGCAGCACGCTCACCTTTCTCATAGACAACACCGCGAATGCGGACCTAGCGGCCAACCTCACCTTTGTCGACAATCTGCCCTCGAACATGTCCGTGGCCAGTCCAGCAAACGCGTCAACCACCTGTAGTGGTGGCAACCTCAATGCCGTCGACGGAGCCGCGGTCATCTCTTATGGGCCGGTGTTCTTTGGCGACGCCACAGTCGGGGCCGGGGCCTCCTGTACCGTCACCGTGGATGTGACCGGTGGCGCCGCGGGTGTTTTGACCAACGTCAGCGGAGAACTGACCTCGACGACGCAGTTCGGCGGGGTTAGCCGCAGCAGCGGCTCGGCCTCGGATCAACTGACGGTCACCGCCAACCAGATCGCGCTGACCAAGAGCTTCACCGACGATCCTGCGGCTCCAGGTGGCACGGTCGACCTCCAATTCGAACTCCGCAATCTCAGTCGCGGGTCCACCGCCACCGGGATTTCCTTCACTGACGACCTTGGCGCAGTGCTCGCTGGACTTGAGGCTACCGGCCTGCCGGCCAACGACATCTGCGGCACCGGTTCTTCGATCAGCGGCACCGGCGTATTGAGCTTTTCGGGTGGAGAGTTGGCCGCTGGCGCAAGCTGCACCTTCAACGTCACCCTCGATGTCCCAGCCGCGGCCGCTGCCGGGACGTACACCAACATCACCAGCATCGTGACGGCCACAATCGACGGTAACCAAGCGCTGGGAGCCGAGGCTTCGGACCTGCTGTTCATCCAGGCGGCGCCGCAACTGACCAAGACCTTCCTCGACAATCCGGTCGGTTCCGGCGGCTCGACCGAACTGGAGTTCACCATCACCAATTCGGATGCCTCCCTCACGATGACGGATATCGCCTTCGTCGATGAGTTGCCGACCGTTTTGGTCAGCGCCTCGGCAACACCGCCCAATGGTTTCTGCGGTCCGGACTCGACGTTGACCTTTACCCCACTGATCGATGCGACGACAACCATTCCCGCCACGATCTCGGTCGCAAACGCCGAACTCGCGGCAGGTACCAATTGCACCTTCAGTGTCACCCTGGATGTCAACGGCACTGCTTCCCCCGGCAACTACGACAACGTCACCAGCGAGGTCTCGGCGACGGTTGACGGCGAAGCGGCTACCGGAGCCCCGGCTACCGATACGCTTGAGATCGTTGCCCCTCCGGTCTTGCTCAAAGAGTTCATCAACAACCCGGTCGCTTCGGGCGGCACCGCCATGCTCGAATTCACCATCACTTACGACACCGATGGCGACGGGGTGATTGACTTCGATGTCAGCAGTGCTGCCTCCAACATCGCCTTCAGCGACAACCTTGAGGCGGTGATCTCCGGTCTCGCTCCCGCTGGAGCATTGCCGACCGATCCATGTGGCACGGGTTCCTTGCTCACCTTTGGCGGTGGCAACCTGATGCTGTCGGGAGGCTCGCTCGATCCCACCAACGCCGGCAACCCAACCGACACCTGCGTCTTTGTCGTCGACCTCGCGGTTCCCGCGGGCACGGCATCGGGTGTCTACACCAACACCACTTCCAACATCGTCGCTGAGGTCGGCGGTCTCGCGACCACCGGTAATTCGGCAACTGCGGATCTCAACATCGCCGGCTTGGTGCTCAGCAAAGAATTCACCGACGATCCGGTCATCGCCGGAGGTACGGTCAATTTGCGCTTCACCATCGACAACACCAGTGCAACTGAGAACGCCACCAATATCGTCTTCACAGACAATCTCAATGACGTGATTAGCGGCATGGCAGCAACCGGGCTGCCGGCACTCGATATCTGCGGCGCAGGCTCGCAGATCAGCGCTGTTTCTGGATCCACATTCTTGCAATTTGTAGGCGGTAGCCTCGCGGCCGGTGCAAGCTGCACCTTCGACGTATCCGTGGACGTTCCCGCTGGGGCGGCCTCGGACACCTACTTCAATATCACCAGCGTACTGACCGCCACCATGGACGGGACACCGAACGTGGTCTTCGACGCCGCTGACGCTCCTCTGGTGGTTGCTTCAGACATCCTCTCGCTCGACAAAGAGTTCATCGATGACCCGACACCGCCGGGAGGCATGGTGACGTTGCGGTTCACGCTCTCCAACTCGAGCGTCAGCACGGCTGTCACCGGCATTAGCTTCACCGACGACCTCGACGCGGTCATCTCCGGACTGGAGTCGGTGAGCGGAACGCAGAACGACATCTGCGGTCTTGGTTCTTCGATCTCGGGCACCAGCTTGCTGACCTTCAGCGGCGGTGACTTGGCAGCCGGAGACTTTTGTATCTTTGACGTGGTGCTGCAAGTGCCGAGTGATGCCGCGCTGGGTACGGTCGCTCTCAACACCACCAGCAGCGTCACCGGCTCTGCGGCGAGTGGCGGTGCGGTTGGCGACCCGGCTTCCGACAATCTGGAGATCACTTCGGTGGCCTTCAGTAAGTCCTTTGACGACGTCGGTCAGATCGGCGGTACCGTCGGTCTCACTTTCACTATCGAGAATGTCAGCCCGACCGACAGTCTCACCAACCTATCGTTCACGGACGATCTCGACGCGGTCGTCAGCGGCCTCGCCGCGATCGGCCTGCCCACCGCGGATGTTTGCGGCATGGGTTCGTCGATCTCGGGCACGTCCTTGATCACCCTCACCGATGGCAACTTGCTGCCGGGTGGATCGTGCACCTTTACGGTCGACCTACAGGTCCCAGCGGGAGCAACCCCTGGCGACTACCTCAATGTCACCAGCGAGCTGCGCCAGGGCGGTTTGGTTTCCGCCGAGGCAGCGAGCGCGACTTTGACCGTCGTGGAGCCGATCGATACCGACGGAGATGGAGTCTTCGACTTCGCCGACGTCTGCCCCGACACGGTCATTCCCGAAGGGGTCCCGACCCAAAGTCTGGGGCAGAACCGCTACGCCCTAGTGGACGGTGACGGCATCTTCGACACCAATCCTCCGCCAGGCGGCTCTCCCTACACCTTCACCATCGAGGACACCGCTGGCTGCTCCTGTGAGCAGATCATCGAAGAACTCGATCTCGGGAACGCACACACTCGGTTCGGCTGCAGCGTGGAGCGGATGCTCTTCTGGGTCGACTCCGTCGGCAATTCGGTCGAGAACAACATCAAGGCGCCAGGGACCAAGAAGCCTCTCGGTCGACCTGGTCGGGGTGTGCCAGTCGGCTAAAAGCAGACTACAGTCCGCCAAGGAGGCTGTTGAGCGCAGACAGGGCGTCGGTCGGTTTTCCGGCCGGCGCCTTCGTCTTTCTTAGCTGATGGACGGCAGAGTCAAGTGAGGATCAAGGTCCACTCTTTGACCCCCTCGCTGGAGTCCTGGCTCATGGCCACGTCTTGCGACCAACTGGCGACGTAGGTCCAGTGGCTGTCACGAATCCAGGCTAGAGTGTCAAAGCTGGTCGCCACTTGACGGATCTGCTGGACGTAGAGGTCGACGTTGTCCTTGATCCACATGTCGTCTCCGCGGGTCCTGAGGCGGATCGAAAGGTGCCCGCTCATGCCATCGGAAAACTCGATCCCATAGCCGGGGTAGGGCATGGGAATCCGGCCGATGCCCGGTGGCAGCAGCGGCGTCTTGTCGTTGCGGCGGGGTAGCTTGGTCGCTCCGATGTAGTCGTAGTTGCGAATCGCCCCGCGCTCGTGGTCGTCCAGAGTGGGGTAGTCCAGATTCAAAAGCCGCATTTCACTGCCATCTCTTCGAAATGAAGCCTGCAGGAGGCTGTCGGTTCCGGCGTACTGGCGATCGGCTGTTTCCACGGTCAGGCGAATGGCTCCAATCCACATGGTCTCTCCTTGTCTTTGCAGGCGCACAATCGGCGCCGACTCGTTGCTTGCGTGTCGCCGATAAAAGGATTCTGCACGCGGATCTTTGTTTAGAGCGACGATGTTTAGAACGACGAGCCTCCTCGTTCGATCGCACCTCCACTTTTGTGGCTAAACAAACTCTTCCCATTTGGATCCCTACAACCAAAGCCCGCTTTTTAAGACACGTCGCCGGACATGACCCTGGCGCCGATTCAAAAAAGGAGAGATGCCGCGGTTATGGAGAGATCGACCCCTACAACGCTCACGATGTCGCGGCGGTCGCTCTATCCAACCTTGCCCCGCCAATGGAATAAAGACTGTGGCTGCGACAGTCAATCGAGTGATCAACGGCTCCGGGCGGTTCGCCGCCCTGGGGCTTCGACAAGGAGATCAAAATGCCCAGAGTCCACATTGTTGCGTGCGCAGTCCTCATCGCTTGCGCGCTTGCTATCGCCCTTCTTCCCGGTTGCACGACGCGACCTGCTGCGGAGGAGGTCGTCCTCGACCACTTCAAATGCTACGTGGCAGAGGGGGAGATTCCGCAGCGCGACGAGACGGTCCTTCGCGACCAGTTCCGCATCGAGAGAGGCGTCCAGATCGCCGAGTTGCGCTACTTTTGCAACCCGGTCACCAAGGTGATCGATGGAAAAGAGCGGCCGGCCTACGAAGATGAAGACCACCTGACCTGCTACTCGCTCAAACCACAGGATCCCTTTCCAGCCTTGGTCGGCGCTCGCAATCAGTTCGGGGAAACCGAACTGAGGACGGGCAAGAGTGAATTGCTCTGCGTCCCGACCGTGAAGCACGGATTCGAAAAGCTACCGTCGTCAAGCTACGTTCTGGATCCTTGCCCAGGGGCAGAAGGCTGCTGTTGCAACATGGACGATGGCACGGGCACCATGTGGCCCGACTGCGACCCCGGATTGGAGTGTCGTAGAGCCAACGACCCCAACCATCCGAACGACAGTTTCCAAGTCTGTGTTCCAGCCGGATCGCCGCCGGGAATGCCGCTGCAGATTCACCCCAGTCAGCCGGCGTACTGTCGCTACTAAAGGTGGGTTAGCAAGAAAGGGTCAATCGACTCGGGTAACTCGGCTGCGCCTCCCGGTGGAAGCCTGGCTCCGACCGGGTAGGTACGGTCGACTGGGGGTCGACTTGTCGACGTGCAATACACCGCCGACATCCAGCGAGCTAGCTGCGGGGCCGAATCGCCCTCGATCCTCGGCCGGTTCCATCACTGACAGCCAGCCGCGCCCGTAGGAGACCGCATAGATCTCGCCATCTTCGTCCTCACCAAAAGAGCTGAGTAGCCCAACCACGGAGGCCCCTTCACTGCGCACGTCGATGAGGCGCGTGAACCCGCGCCGGCCGAGAAAAATCCGGCCACTACAAAAGTCGCCAAACAGATAGGCGCCTTGCACCGCCGGCACCAGAGATCCGCGATAGACAAATCCTCCGGTGACCGAGCAGTCGCGCGTGGTACCGACGCGCCGCCCGGTCTCATAAAACGCCACCGGCCAAGTCCAGTTGTCGCCGTAGTCGCATTCGGTGAGACCGGCGAAGCACTGGATGCCTTCGAATACCGGCCAACCATAGTTCTCGCCCCCGCGGCTGCCGGCAGGTTGCAAGTTCACCTCTTCCCAAGAGTTTTCGCCGACATCCCCGATCCACAAATCTCCGGTGAGTCGATCGAAACTGAACTTCCAGGGGTTGCGTAGGCCGTAGGCCCAGATTTCCGGGCGGGCTCCTGGCACACCGACAAAAGGATTGTCCGGCGGAATCGCATAGCGAGACTGCGCGGTAGAAGAAGCAACATCGATGCGTAGAAGTTTTCCGTGTAGAACGCCAAGATCCTGGGCGCGGGCTCGTCCCAATCCGCCGCCGTCTCCCGTGGCAACGTAGAGAAATCCGTCCGGCCCGAAAGCCATGTGGCCGCCGTTGTGGAACAGAGTGGGCTGCGGAATCACCATGAGGATCAGTTCGCTTCTCACTTCCACCGAATCCGCGTCGAAAGCGCTGACTTGGAAGCGTGAAACCACCGTCGCACTATCGCCTCGTCGAATGTAATTCACGTAGAGAAACCCGTTGGCGGGGTAGAGCGGATCGAAAGCCAAGCCTAGGAGGCCCTGTTCCCCCTGTTCGGAGGCCACACGGTCGCGAATGTCGAGAAAGAACCCCGGCTGCAACTGCTCGCCCCGAACGATGCGAATCGTGCCCCGCTGCTCGACCACGAACAGCCGTCCGCTACCGTCGTCGGCGTGAGCGATCTCCAGAGGCTGGACCAGGCCGGTCACCGCCGGTCGAAAAACGGCATCTTGTGCAAACGAAGGAATCGAAGAGAAAACAACCACGACGGCCGTCAAGACCACCGCCTCCAAAAGACGAATGCGCATGAAAAGACTCTAGCAGTTCAACGAACTGCAGCTTTCCGGCGGTTAAGATTGCGGCGCTGCCGGAGTGGCGGAACTGGTATACGCAGAGGACTTAAAATGATTCAAAATCGTTCACTTTGAGACCAATGTTAGATACTAAGTACCAGTAAAATCAGTAGCTTATAATATATTATTGCTATCGATTCCTATCCTTGGTAGACCTACACATTCTTACACAATTTACACAGTGGAAGGACTGATTAGGGATGTTTGGAGAAACACACCATCATGGGCGGCAAGGTTCACGTCTATAAACGCGAGAACAGCAACCGTTGGCAGTGTTCCACCTATCTTGCCGGCAAGAACCGCCGCGTTTCCACCAAGAAAACGAACCTTGCCAGGGCTATCGACTTCGCCGAGGAGTGGTATTTGGAGTTGCGCGTCAAGGCACACGCAGGTGAAATCCACGCCGAAAAGACCTTCTCTGAGGCGACCACGCAGTTTATGCGCGAGTGGGAGACCATCACTGCCGGGCAGCGGAACGCTGACTACGTCAGGGCCACCATATGCGCCTTCGGGTCTACCTGCTGCCCTTTTTCGGTGAGATGGCCTTGTCGCAGGTAACGGCCGGCCAGGTACAGGAGTACCGCATCTGGCGTCACGAGGAAACGATTAAGAAGCGTGGTAAGCCACCGGCGCGCTCCACAATTCACCAGGAGATCGTTGTTTTGCGTCAAACGCTAAAGGCGGCCGTGCGGCATGGCTGGCTCGATCGACTCCCTGATCTCTCGGAGCCTTACAAGAAATCTGGCAAGGTTTCACACCGGGCCTGGTTTTCCCCCGGAGAGTCAAGCAACTCTATGAGGCCACCCGGCGCCGGGCGCGCGACCCGAAGCGGTCCCGCTATCGTTGGGAATCAGAGCAGCTCCATGATTACGTGCTCTTCATGGCCAATACCGGCCTGCGGCCGGATGAAGCCAACCGCCTTGAATACCGTGACGTGAACATTGTCGAAGATGACGCCACAGGTGAGACGATCCTGGAGATCGAGGTCCGCGGCAAGCGAGGCGTTGGCTATTGCAAGAGCACGAGCGGAGCCGTGACTCCCTTTAGGCGCTTGCGCGACCGTCCGCGCGTCAGTAAGGACACCGAAGGAGAACTCGTGGAGGCCCGCCCGAGCCGACCGATCTCGTCTTTCCGAAGGATCAACGTGAACTTTTTAATGCGATCCTGAGAGAAGAGAATTTGAAACATGATCGTCAAGGGCAACCACGCACGCGCTACAGCCTCCGGCACACCTACATCTGCCTGCGCCTAATGGAGGGCGCGGATATCTATCAGATCGCCAAGAACTGCCGCACAAGCGTTGAGATGATCGAGAAATACTATGCTGTTCACATCAAGACCAGCCTTGATGCCGCCGCCATCAATGTGCGACGCAAGAAAACGCCCGGCAAAGTCTCTGAAATCCGTGGCAAGGAGCTACAATGACCGGGAAGGAGGCATAGTCGCCCTTTGCGATGAACTGCAAGAGCGGCTGGAACGAAGCAACGAATGCGGGCGTGGCGGAATTGGTAGACGCTACGGACTTAAGCAATTTGAGTGCACGCCGGGAAACCGGTGATGTAGAACTGCCCAAACTCGGGGAAACCTGCGGGGTCGATAGCGACTCATGGCAATCCCGAGCCAAGCCCGGCCGAAGCCGTTTTTGGCCAGGAAGGTGTAGAGACTAGACGGGCAGCACCTAAACCCCGAGCGATCTGCCGGGGCACGGTGAAGGGATAGTCCAGACCCCAAACACGAAGAGTGGCGGCGAAAGCCGTAGAGGGTACGAAAATCCGTTGACCTTTGGTTGTGGGGGTTCGAGTCCCCCCGCCCGCACCAGCTCCCATTTTCGATAGCTGCTGTCCAGCGCACCAAGCCGAATTCAAAGGCGGGTCACCATGATCCCGCTTCGGCATGAAGGATGGCACCATCCTGCGCGATCAGCATCCTTTCGGCAGGGCATGCCGGCCTCTTGGCCCAAAGGACGGGTAGCCGGCCTGGAAGGGCCTTCTCGGCGAGGACTCACTATACTTATCGCCGATTGTGGAATTTGTAGCGCCTGCGCTCGACTGGCTTCTCTGGCCAGGTCGAAGGATTTTCGGATTTCTGGGGCTGCCGGCTGAAAGCACCGCCGCCTTTGCAGCCCTGGTCTTTGTCAGCGTCTATGCCTGGCTTACAGTGCTGCGGCTCACTTGGGCCTTTCTCGGGCGCCGTTTCGGTTTCTTCAATCCCGATCACTTCCACTCCTGGCTGTGGGTGCCATGGCGACCGCTTTACCGCCTTTGGATGCGATTTCGTGATTGGGTGCGCGGCTACTCCTTCGGTCGGAAGGCGACCGCGAAATGGGCGTCGATGCTGGAGACGCTTGCGCTCCTCTACGAGCCGGGCGAAATCTTCCTTGGGTGTCTTCGGGCTTTCGGCCTTCCGTGGTTTCAGCCCATAGGCATCAAAGGCGATCGGCATCTGGTTATGGTTGCTGGCACCGGCGCCGGCAAGACCACGCTCCTTATGACCATCCTCTCGCTGCACAAGGGCTCCGCGCTTGTGGTCGATCCCAAGGGCCAAATGGCGCGCGGCCTTCTGCGTCGTTGTGGCTTTGGCGGCGCTGGTATTACCGAGAAGAAAGGCGGCCATCGCTCCTTTGTGCTGGACCCGCAAGGCATGGTTAAGACCGCCCGCTCGGCGAGCTGGAACGCCCTGGAGGAGATCAAGGCTGCTATCGAGCGCCACGGCCCAAGAGTTGCTGGGGACTTTGCTGCCAAGATTGCCGAGGCACTCATAAGGCGTGACCCCAAGGAGAAGCCCTTTTTCCCGCAATCGGCGAGAGCCTTTGTGGAAGGGTTGATTCTCTACGTACTGGTGGTAGAGCCGCCGGAGCGGCGGAACCTCCTGTGCGTGCGCGATCTTCTCACCAATGGCCTCACGAACGACTTGCCGGAAGGCGCCAACCCTTTTGACTGGCTTCTTCACTCTATGGCTGAAAGGACGGAATTCGACGGGGCCGTAGCCAAGCGGGCGAATGCGCTCCTGGAGGGCCGATCTCGCGGGACGTTCTGGCAACGGCCAGATCTGCGACCGCCTGGCTGGATTCCCCCGGAATTCGGGCGATTTCTCAGCATTCGGATTTCTGCCTCGAGGAGCTCAAGACCTCCAGAGTGACGGTGTTTATTTGTGCTCACACAACTGACATCAACGGGCCTCTGAGAGGTTGGTTCCGCATGCTATGCGTGCTCGGGCTTTATGCCTTCGAGACCGTTGAAGGAGGTTTGCAGTATCCGTGTCTTTTTGCGATAGATGAGATGCCATCCCTTGGCTACAGTGAGGCGATAGAAACCGCGCCGAAGTTGATGCGTGGTTTCGGTGTACGCCTGCTAGTTGTTACGCAGGACATCCAAAAGGGCATTGGTGTTTGAGACCAACGCGTCTACCGTTCCGCCACTCTCGCTTCTCTTAAATCCTTCTACATCAGGACCGTTGTTGTCGCAATCGCCTCGCGCATCCATTCGGCGTCGGCAGCCTGATTTTCGACAAGCGATCTAGTCATTTTCAGACGGTAGCCGTCTCATGGCTTCATTGCGAGCAAATATTGCGGCCGCCGCCAGTGAAGTGCCCGTCGGTGCCGTGGTAGTTCGGGCCGGGGAGATAATCGGCCGAGGACGCAACCGACGAGAGGGCGACAAGGACCCACTGGCGCACGCTGAGATCGAAGCAATAAGGCAGGCAGCGGCTCGGACCGGGGACTGGCGGCTCGGGGGTTCAACGATATTCGTCACGCTGGAGCCCTGCGCTATGTGCGCGGGAGCGTTGGTTCTGGCGAGGGTGGATCGGCTGGTGTTCGGCGCGTATGACCCGAAGGCAGGCTTCTGCGGCAGCCTCGGGGATCTGGCCCGCGACACGCGGCTGAATCATCGGCTAGTTGTGTTGTCTCACCACGTTGTTCAGTAAAAGGAGTTGTCCATCCGAGCTTCTTCGGAGAAGCTGATTGGGAAGTAACCGATCAGCACCCAAAGGAGAACCCGGATGGACATTCATGAGAATGCACGAAGCTGCCCACGAAGTCGAGCCCTGCTAGTGCGTCGAGTCCTTGAGGAGGGATGGACGGTGCGAGAGGCCGCTGAGGCCCAGGGCCTCAGCGAGCGATCGGCCTATCGCTGGTTGGCCCGCTTTCGAGCCGAGGGTACGCCTGGGCTCAAGGACCGCTCGTCTCGGCCTCACCGGATACCGACCAGGACCCCAGAGGCGATCGTGCACAAGCTCATCGAGCTGCGTTGTCAGCGCTTGACCGGCAGTGAGATCGCCGCTCGTCTGGGCTTACCGCGCTCGACGGTAGGGAGGATCCTTAAGCGTGCAGGGCTGGGCCGGTTGGCTTCGCTTGAGGCTCCTGAGCCGGTGCGCCGCTATGAGAAGCAGTTTCCGGGCGAGCTAATCCATCTGGATATCAAGAAGCTGGCGGCGATCCGCAAGGTCGGCCACCGGGTCACTGGCAACCGGCGCGACTGCACTCCTGGGGCCGGATGGGAGTTTGTTCACGTCTGTGTGGATGACCGCTCACGCCTGGCCTATGTCGAAGTGTTACCGGATGAACGGCAGGGCTCAGCCATCGCGTTCTTACGTCGTGCTGTGGCCTGGTTTGCTAGCAAAGGGATCCAGGTCCGGGCGGTGATGACCGACAACGGCCCTTGCTACATTGCCAAGCGCTTTGTCGCTACCTGCAAAGATCTCGGCCTGGGCATCATCAGAACACGCCCATACCGACCCCGCACCAATGGCAAGGCCGAGCGCTTTATCCAGACCCTGATGCGGGAATGGGCCTACCGATGGGTCCACCAAGACTCCCGACAGCGTAGCGTGCGACTCAAGCTATACCTCCACTTCTACAATTTCCACCGTCAGCACATGAGCCTTGATGGATTGCCGCCAATCAGTAGGATCACTCACCTGAACAACGTGCTGAGAATACACAGCTAGTGGTTACCGACGGGGCCCTCAAAGCCGAGTGCGGGGAGATTTTGAGCGACTTCTTCTCGCGGCGGCGGGAAGCTCGCTGATCCCCCTTTTGTTGAAGATCTGTTTTTGCACAGTCATTAGACAGACAAACAAAGAGCAACTTGAACACCTTTATTATTAGTGGGTTACACTAGATTCTAAAGGATCTAAAATTCTCCGCGGCAAGGCTCGCGGGTTCGATGCTGCGATCTGGGCGAATCCGACAATGTCTGAATTCAAGTGGCGCCCCTGTTAAGCTCTAACACACCATGTAGCCTTGTGGCGCTGATTCAGCGTCGTGGAGCCAGTTGGACGATATTCCGGTGACAGATTTGCCGGAGATGAAGCCCTTCCTTGAGCAAGGCAAGAAAGGTGCGCCAATAAGAAGATGCGTCCGGACAAGGAAAACGGATCCAGAATCCACCACCGCCGAGTCAGCTCAGGAGGTGTAAGTAAAGGTACACCGTCGCAGGATGGCAGAATTGTCTTAACTTTTTGAAACATGACCAAAAAGAAGAGTAAGAAATCCATGGATTGGCTTGGGCGGCCAGTGTGGACACACTATGAGGGTGGACGAAAGACTGGGAAAACCGTGTCCCGTGAGGACTGGCTAGGTCGTCCCAAGCAAGTGCATTTGGACAACTCGGGCACGAAAGTCGGAGAAACAAGACGAGCAACGGATCGGCTAGGCAAAGATCGCGCCGAGCACTTTGATCGTAGAGGAAACCGACTTCACCACAGTCGCGACGACCAAGATATTCTCGGTAGGCATACCCAAAAGCATTTCGATACTAAAGGTAGGAAGATTGGAAAGTCCACATGGAAACAAGACCCTTTGGGCCGTACGGTGATACACCATAGTGGTGAGTATCCCAAATCCCCTTCCAGCCCCCTTGACCCAAGAAGTCGGTCGTCTCGGACACAACGAGAAGGACTGGCCTTTGGTGGGAATTCCCCGAGCGCAAACTACATAGATCCTAAGTCTGACGCCGACTGGGACCCAGTTTCTGACTTATTGGGCTCTTTAGCAGAATCGGTCTTGAAACCTCGATCCAATCCAGAGTCGCAAATGTCTGAAATCACTTCACACCAAAGGACCTCGATAGGTGATGTTCTTCGTGCCCTCCTTGGACTTTTACTCTTCGCGGCGGTCGCTCAAGTGATCGCTGAGCACGGCACATCGATCCTGAAGGGTGCGGTTGCCGTGATCCTATCTTTGGGCGTTCTCGTTCTACTTATCGCTCTTCTTATTTGAAGGAGAGTCTGCTGGGCACTGTCCTCACTGAGTTTCATGAGAATGTAGGAGACTGCCGTGGTTATACAAATCTGTTCTCGCTGCGGGATGCTTGCTTGTGTTTGCACGCCGTCCTATGCCGCAAGCGTTCTGGACCTTTCTTCGAAGGCGCCACTGCCGGAACCCCCACCTTTCCAATTGGCGCACAAACCTGAACTGACAACATTGAACCTCAATTGGCCGAAGTCGCCCGAGCGACTTGAGCCAATTCTCCCTTTAACCGGACATGAATCCTTTCATGCGGCTCCTGATGGAACATGGAGAGCTCGCAACATCTATGGGTTGCCTGAGATCGATCGAGTTTTCGAGCCGGTGTTTGACCGCCCAGGCACCTTCCGTGAACTGAACTATGTAGAACGCCAACGGCATTTCGAGAGGATCGGGAAAGACTTTCTCCACAGAAGTTGGGAGGAGGCGAGGCAAATAGACACCGGGGGCCCCGCTATTCTTGACGGACTAGGTCCGAAGTTGCCCTGGACCCGCTAGCTGCCAATCTCTCCCAACTCTTGCTTTCTGTTGGGGGCCGATTGAGCAACATGAAGAGCAGGGCATTTTTACACATCTCTTACACAGCAATATAAATAGCAATCAGAAGATATTTATTATCAATGTTTTACAGTATCTTAAATAGGACCTAAGATCCTCCGCCGCAAGGCTTGCGGGTTCGAGTCCCGCTCAAACACAAGACAGCTCTGCGGCTGGAGTCCGAAGACGGGCTTGGTCGTCGCGATAGCTCCGCTATCGCTCGGGAGTGAGCTCGCCTCCGGCGCCATTTAGATCATTGAAATAGTCTGCGGGGTAGTTTGGCCCCTAGCGCTCACGCTGGCCGCTTTGGGAAAGTTTCTTCCAAGGCCGAGCTCAAACGCGACGCACTCTAGTGTGAGTTCAGAGCGTAGTTTCGCCGGCTGGGGCCAACCGCATGACGACATATCCGAGTAAACCGCAAACGAGCGAGCCGCTGAGAACGCCGAGCCGAACCGCCGACGCCTGCCCAACGCCGTCGAATGCAAGGGTGCCGATGAAGAGGCTCATAGTGAAGCCAACGCCGGCCAGCAGCGAGGCGCCGTAGAGCTGCGCCCAGGAAGCGCCCTTGGGACGCTGTGCGATGCCGGTAACGATTCCTAGCGTTGCCATCAAAAAGACACCGGCTTGCTTGCCCAAGAAGAGCCCGAGAGCGATGCCAAGAGGTAGCGGCTCGAGCAAATCGCCCAACGAGAAGCCCGCAAGCGACACTCCAGCATTGGCGAACGCGAACACCGGCATGACCAGAAAGGCAACCCACCGGTGCAGTCCGTGCTCCATTCGCTCAAGGGGGCTCGTGGCGCCGTCCGGGGAACGGAGTGGAATCGCGAACGCGAGTACGACTCCCGCCAGGGTGGCGTGAACGCCGGACTTCAGCACGCAGACCCACAGTGCGATCCCGAGAAGAATGTACGGCGTGAAACTCGTGACCCCACGCCGATTGAGAAGCCATAGGCCAAATGTGAAGACCGCGGCGAATGACAACGACAGGAGCGACAGCTTGCTGGTGTAGAACACCGCAATAATGACGATCGCTCCAAGGTCGTCAATGATCGCAAGCGCAGTAAGGAAGACCTTGACCGAGATCGGCACGCGAGGACCGACCAACTTCAGGATGCCGAGAGCGAACGCGATGTCGGTCGCCGCCGGAATAGCCCAACCGCGCAGGTTCTCAGAGTTGTTTAGGTTGATGGCTACGAACACCAGTGCGGGAGCGAGCATTCCGCCGACCGCTGCCAGGACCGGCAGTATCGCCCCAGAGCGACTCGACAGCTCGCCCTGGACCACTTCACGCTTAATCTCCAGTCCGATGAGCAAAAAGAAGATGGCCATCAAGCCGTCATTAATCCAGAGGAGTAATGGCTTGTTGATTAGGAGCGCTCCGACCTGCACGGCCATAGGTAGATCGAGGATCCTGTCGTAGAGCCATGCAAGCGGTGAATTCTCGATCGTGAGAGCCAGCGCTGCAGCTGCGATTAAGAGCAGCCCGCTTGCGGCCTCAAGGCGGAGGAACTTGTGGATCATCGATTTCATATCAGTGACACTCAAGACCTGGCGTGACGGCTGATTCTCACGCCCTCTGTCAGCGGATGTCCTGCTTGCAACCGTATGCACTCATGGTGCAATAGAAGTCAACAACGGTCGACACGTGACAACCGATGCCAATGTAGATTGTCTCCGTAGCCTGTTGACTTTCCTTGTCATTTGCGGATGTCAGCTGTAGTCGACTGGCTCGGCACGCACCGGCGGCGGCACAACTACTCTTGAACCGCCCTTAGTGTTCGATCGATCTGTTTACCGTGTCGCCGCAGGTGCTGCTTGAGAAACCGTAGGACCTGATCCAGAGTCATTGCTCCAGCCACGGGATGGCGGGCGACGGTCTTGTTGTGGAGTTCTGCGGGGAAGTCGTCAATGAAGGCGCCCCAATCAGCGCGAACTGCATCCCAGCGCGCACGCAACTCCGCCTGAGTCCCACCCTCGACGTCCTCTTTCACCCCGTCCGGGGTGGCAATTTTGATCGGACTCCACATCGCCATGCCCAGTGCGGTGCAATTGAGGGCGGTTTTGAAGCTCGCGTCGCGCAGACATTCGGGCTCGGCCATGCGCTTTTGGATCATCCGCAGAATGCCGCTCTCGGCGTAGATGATGTGCGAGATGACCTGGGCAGCCGACCAGCCACCACCATCAGGGGCGCGGTTCAGTGTCTCGTCATCAACTCCTTCCACAGACGCTAAAACTTCGGTATGGAGGCGTTTTAGGACGTCAAAGCGGGCTTGAGGATTCATAACGGTTGCGCGCATCCTACTACCGGAGCTTCGCGTCATTTAAAACAAAAAGGCCCACCGTTCGGCGGGCCTTCGAATCTCCTGAATGAAATGGTCGCTTACGACTCGGTTGCTTCCTCAGATGGCTCGGCCATCGGCAATTCTTCACCCTTGAGCTTGGCGACCGCCTGTTCCGTCGTCCAGACGGTATTGGCGATGAAGCGGAAGTTGGCGACCGCGGCTGCATAGCCGTCAAGTCCCGGAACCTGGGCGGCAGCGGTTGCGTCCTTGACCACAGCGACTTCAAAGCCCTGCTCGATGAGCTCCCTCATGTGGGCCTCGGTGCACAGATTGGCCGACATCCCGGCGAGGACGATCTTCTCGATCCCGCGTTTGCGCAGTTGTAAGACAAGATCGTTGGTTTCCGGCCCGTAGACTTTGTGGGGACTGGCAACCACGGTATCGGAGTGGTTGAGGATCGGCTTGTACTGCTCCAGCCAATCGGCGCCGGACCCCTCAAAGCCTGCTGTCGTCAGTGCCCCCTCGCGATCGAACATGTTGATCGCGTGCATCATGGTTTCCACGGCGCCCCCGAACTTCCAGCCGTGGTCGGTGGGGTAGTAATAGTGAGGAGAGACAAAAATCGGCGTGTCCGTTTCTCGAGCGGCTTCGAGCAGTGCCTGGATGTTGGCGACGGTGTTGTTGGCCTCGACACTTTTGCCCACGACTCCCCAAGTGACTCCCTCGGGGCTCAAGAAATCGTTCTGCGGGTCGGTGACAACTAGAGCGGTCCGCCCAGCCTCAATGGTGACTCCTGGGTTGGGGAGCTGGGCAAAGCCTGCTCCGGCCGCGATGACCAGAGTTGCGATGACGATCAGCGCAATGCGTGCATTGTTCATGTGGATCTCCTTCTGCGGTTTTCATCTGTCGATCCGGCGAACCGACTGCGAGCATCATGAAAGAGGTCGCGGGCGAGTTGGTCTACGATCGGTGCGGAATCGTCCAGTGCCGGCATAGAATCAGGCCAGCATGCTGCTCGAACGGCTGTTGCAAGGCCTGCAGGTCAAGGTCGACTACTTCGCCCTCTGCAAGGTCAGTCCGGACTGGCGTTTGTCCTTGCCGGGCTCCCAGGGTGGAGCGATGGTGCACTTCGCGCTCCAAGGGCACGGTCAGTTGCTGGCTGCCGACAGGTCATCTCGCAACGATTTCAGCGAGCACTCCATGGTTGTCGTTCCCGCTGGAATGGCCCATGCCCTGCAATCCGATCCCAAGCCACGCCATGAACTGCGCATCGCCGACCCTCCCCGGCCGGGCGAAGTGGCCAATGTCGTAGCGGGAAAGGAAAGCACAGCTCGCTTGGTCATCGCTTGCGGCCGCGTTCAAGTTGCGTACGTTGACTCTTTCGACCTCTTCCGAGGGTTACGTCGTCCACTCACGGCGAGCATTTTGGATTTCCAGGGAGCGGCCCGCATCTTTGAAGACATCGTTGAGCAGCAGCGCAACCCGGAGCCCGGTCATCTCGCTCTGATCAATGCCCTGATGTACCAAGGTCTAGTGCTGTTCTTTCGTCAGCTGTGTGAAGACGGAGACTGTCCGTTCTCTTGGCTGGCGGGCCTTGAGGACCCACGCATGGCGCGGGTTCTCGACCATATTTTGTGTGCTCCGGGGCAGCCGCATACGGTTGAATCCCTCGCCGGCACCGCGCACATGAGCCGATCCGCTTTTGCCGCTCACTTCAGTGATGTTTTCGCGGAATCCCCGATGCGCTTCGTCAACCGCGTTCGTATGCAGGAGGCAGGCAAGCTGTTGACCCACAGTGAACTCGGCATTCAGCAGATTGCCTCCCGCTTGGGTCACGCCAGCCGCAGCCATTTTTCTAAGTCGTTCAATGACCATTACGGCATCTCGCCGACCGAGTACCGGCGTCATGCTAGCGAACATCGATTGGAGTCCGAATGAGCCAGGATAGCCCGCCCAAGAATTGGCAGCGCGTGCTGGCTTCGGAAGAGTTAGCCGACGGCCGGGTCAAGTCGGTGACCTGCGGTCATCGCACTCTGTGCATGACCCGCGTCGGCGACCAGTACGGAGCGCTGGACAACCGCTGTCCGCATCAGGGCGGTCCGCTGGGGGAGGGTTCGATCGAGAACGGACTGCTGCGCTGTCCGTGGCACGGTTGGGACTACGACCCCATCACCGGCAAGGCTCCTGGGTTCGACGATGGAGTCGAGACCTTTGCGGTCGAGGAACGCGACGACGGCGTCTATGTCGCCTTGCCCGAAGAAGACGAGCACCGGCGCACCGTCACCGATGTCATGGCCGAAACCATGGTCGAGTGGGGCATCCGCCACGTGTGGGGGATGGTGGGGCATTCCAACCTCGGTCTGGCCGATGCTCTGCGCCGTCAAGAGGAAGCCGGGAAGCTCACCTTCTACGGCATTCGCCACGAAGGCGCGGCGTCGTTCGCCGCCTCCGCCTACGGCAAACTCACCGGCCGTCCCGCCGCCTGCCTGTCCATCGCCGGCCCCGGCGCCACCAACCTGCTCACCGGACTGTGGGACGCCAATGTCGATCGCGCTCCGGTGCTGGCCCTGACCGGGCAGGTCGACACGCAAGTTCTCGGTCCGGGCGCCTTTCAAGAGGTCGACTTGATGGCTGCGTTCGGCAAGGTGGCGCAGTGGAGCCAGACGGTGCTGCCGGGATCGCGCCACGCCGAGCTCGTCAACTTGGCGCTCAAGAGCGCGATCTTGAACCGCGGAGTGTCGCACCTCATTTTTCCCGATGAAGTGCAGACCCAGGCTGCCAAAAGCTGGGCCAAGCCGGGGCGCCCCGAAGGGCGATTGCCGAGCAAGACCATCGCGCCGCCGCAGGACGCATTAGAGAACGCGGTCGAACTTCTAGCCAACGCCAAGAAACCGGTGATCGTCGTCGGGCACGGGGCTCGATTCGAGATGGATGCGGTGGTGGCCCTGGCGGAGCACCTCGGCAGCCCAATTCTGACCACCTTCAAAGGCAAGGGACTCATCGCCGACGACCACCCGCTCGGCTGCGGCGTGCTCGGACGCAGCGGCACGCCCATCGCCAGTTGGTTCATGAACGAGTCGGACGCCTTGCTGGTATTCGGGGCGAGCTTTTCCAACCACACCGGGATCACGCCCAAGCGGCCGATCGTGCAGGTCGACCGCGACCCGATGGCTTTGGGTAAGTTCCATGCAGTGAAGGTCCCGGTCTGGGGAGAGATCGGGGTAACTGCCGGGAAGCTCCTCGAACGCCTGCAAGAGGCCGACTTGGCCGCCGAAGACCAACGCCAGCAGGTGGCCGAGCGCTGGGCGATTTGGCGCAAAGAGAAAGAGCGTCGACTCGACGAGGAACGGGGCCGGGGGGTGTCCTCGTCGGCGGTATTCGAAGCCATGAATCGCGCCGTACCCGAAGATGCCATCCTCGCTGTCGATGTCGGCAACAACACCTATTCCTTCGGGCGCTATTTCGAGTGCAAGAGCCAAGCAGTGTTGATGTCGGGTTATCTGGGTTCGATCGGCTTCGGTCTGCCAGCGGCGATGGGCGCTTGGGCCGCGACTCAGGAGGCCGAATCGCCCTTCGCCGGACGCAAAGTGGTTTCGGTTTCGGGCGATGGCGGTTTGGGTCAGTACCTGGCCGAACTCACCACCGCAGTCAAATACGGAATGAACATCACCCATGTGCTGCTCAACAATGGCGAATTGGGCAAGATCTCCAAGGAACAGAGGGCTGGGAACTGGGACGTGTGGCAGACCTCACTGCACAACCCGAACTTCGCCGATTACTCCAAGTTGTGCGGTGCGTGGGGAGTGCGGGTCTCCGGCCGGGCGAACCTCGATGTCGCGCTCAGCGAGGCCTTGCGCCAAGAGGGTCCCAGCCTGGTCGAGATCGTGACCGATCCGGAATTGGTCTAAGCGGTAGAGCAACCCTCCGGTAGAGTCGCCGCATGAGCAGCACTTACGGCAATAGCAAGAAGCTCGATCTTTCCTACCGGGAGGCAGTCGAGAAAGTGACTGAAGCTCTAGCCGCGGAGGGATTCGGAGTTCTCACCGAAATCGATGTCAAGGCGACTCTCAAAAAGAAACTCGACGCGGAATTTCGCAACTACGTGATCCTCGGTGCCTGTAATCCCCATCTGGCTCATCGGGCGCTATCCAACGAGTTACAAATCGGACTGTTGCTGCCCTGCAATGTCATCGTCTATGACGGCGACGACGGCGGAGCAACGGTGGCCATCATCGATCCGGCTACGATGGTGGATCTTGCCGGAAATGACGCGATCGCGACGGTGGCTCGGGAGGCCACGGAACGCCTGGACCGCGTGCTCGCCGCGCTCTAAGCTCCCAGGTAGAGGGAAAGACGAGGGACGAGGAGTCAAAGTGCCAAAAATTACTTTAGTCCAAATGACTACCTGCTATCTGGCACTTGGCATTGCGGGTTGCTCTCAGATGGCTTTGGAGCCCGCTCGCATCGAGCCTGCCTTAGAAGAGGCACTCGACGCCAACGCCGATTGGCTGCTCGCCCATAATGAGATCCGCTCGGCCTCGATCGGCTACTACGACAATGGTGATGTCGTACTTCGCCACTTTGGGGAGCTGGACCCCGGTCATGGAAATACCCCGGGCGACGACACCATCTACGAAATCGCGTCCGTGACCAAGACCTTTACTGGTTCGCTCCTTGCGAGCGCTGTGGCTGAGCGAATCGTCGACCTCGACGAGGACATCCGTGTTTACCTTGGCGGTGAATTCTCGAATCTGCAATTCGACGGTCACCCGATCACAGTTCGCCATATAGCCGCGCACACCGCCGGACTGCCGCGAGACCTTCCGGACAGCTCGGCTCTGTGGGAGAACTTCACAGACGAGCTGCCATTCAAGTTGGTCGAACTCGCCAGCACCTACAGCAAACAGAGATTTATCGCAGATCTACAGAGCTTGGAGCTGCAACGCCTTCCCGGCGCCGAATACGCCTACTCAAATGTCGGCCCCAATCTCATTGCGCTGATTCTGGAAAACGTCTATGACCAGCCGTTTGAAGAGCTTCTTAGAGAGAAAGTCTTTCGACCCGCTGGTATGACAACAACCAGCCTTGTAGTCGCAAAGCGCGATCTAGAGCGATTCGCTAACGGCTATGACGAGACCGGGCGCCTGATGCCCCACTTCGTCAACCCAACTTGGGGGGCCGGGGGAGGTTACAAATCAACTTTCAGTGACTTGATGTCCTATTTGCGACACCAGTTCACTGAAGATCACCCTGTTTGGCATAGCTTGGAAGAACGGGATCAAACATCATCGGGCAGCTTTCAATACTACTTCTGGAACGTCAGTGATCGTAATTCCGATCGAAGGGTCACCATTCACGGCGGAGCCTACGGAACACAAACTTGGATCTCGTTCTATCCAGAACGAGGCCTCGGAGTTGTCGTCGTCACCAATGAGTCCGACGAAAACACTGGCGCCAGAATCTCCAGCATAGTGCCTGGCAAGTCTCTCTACATCGACCTGACGAAAATGAGCCGTGGCCCAGGAGTTGAGGCTGCAATCGCCTATTATCGTTCTTTGGGAGACGAACTCACTGTCAATTACCCGCTGTCGGATATCGAATCCGATCTCAACCGCTGGGGCTACAGTTTGCTGCGTAAGGACGACCTGGCAGAGGCAGTCTCGGTTTTCACTCTCAATGCCAACGAGTTCCCGCAGTCAGCTAATGTCTACGACAGTCTCGGCGAAGCACAATTGCAACTGGGCGATAAGGAAAGCGCACTGGCGAACTACAGAAAGTCTCTCGCTCTCGACCCAGGCAATACCAACGCCAGACGGGCTATCGAAGAGATTGAAGCGAAGTAGAGCCGTTCTGCCTTAGCGCTGCTTACTGTTGTATCCGCGTTTACGGAGAGACTGTTCGCGGCGGACGCTGCCGGGCTCTGAAGGCTCGTCGCTGGAGATCGTCGGCGGGTGTAGGGGAACGTACTCGGGCTCACCGCGCAAGTTGCGGAGGGCGCGCGACGCGCGTTCGAGGAGGGTGGGACGAAAGAACCTGCGGTCGTCGTCCGAGATCGCCGTAAAGCGACCGCGATATTTGTGCTTGATCCAGGCATTGTTGTCGAAGCGTTTGAACGACGAGAACAGCAGCCAGCCGAACCCCTGTCTCTTGATCACCGCGGTTCCCAGATCGAGCACGATCGGGCACCCGTCCGGGGCGACCAGCAAGTTCTCCTTTTTCTTGAGGTCTCCGTGGGCCACGCCGCGCTCGTGCATAGCATCCAGGATGCGCCGAAACTCGGTGAAGAAGCGCTCGCGGTCGCCCAGATCAGCGAAACGGTAGAGCGAACCTTCGGCCCACTCCAAAATCAGCCACTTGCCGTCGAGGAACTTGAAATAGTGGGCAAAGCCCTTCACCCCACTTAAGGCCTCGTAGACGCGCGCCTCGCGACGGAGCAGGTAACGCTGCCACGGTCCGCCGACCGCAGTCTTAATCGCCAACGGCACCGGCCCATGGTCGTACCGAAAGACCGCACTGCTATAGGCACGGGATCCTTCAACGCGCGAACTCCCATCGCTTAGTCTGCGCTCGATCCAGTCGCGCAGAACCTCGTCCGAAGGGAGTTGATCTTTAGGAGCTTCCGTCGTCACGCGTCGACCTCGCCCACGGCGAATTCGCTACCGCCTAGAACGCTCGCTGGTGGAGCAGGTAAAGGCAAAAAACCAGGAGCGCGGCAATGATCGGCTCGCCATTGCTGCGCAAGCTCTGTACAAACGACCACGAGGTCGTCTCGGTGTCTTTCGCCCCATACGGCCGCAAGCGGGGTAGAAGCGCTTTCGTCTGCGCCGCCCAATCGCGCCAGGCGTCGCCAAAGATCCGCTCGAGCTTGCTGTCTTCATCGCGGATGGCGTTGGGGTAAAAGATGAGCCAAAAAAACAACAACATCGGCCACGCCCACCACAGTCCGCAGGCCAAGGCGAAACCAACCGCGATGAGGAAATTGCCGACGTAGAGGGGGTGGCGAACGAAGGCATACGGGCCGTCGGTGGCCAGTTCTTTGTTCTTCTTGATGTAGCCGGACGCCCAAAAACGAACCAGGATGCCTGAGACCGCCAGCACGGCGCCGATCAGCCAAGGCATCCGGACTGGAGTACCGAATCCCGTCCAGACGCCGACCATGGCCAAACCTAGGGACTGCCGAAGGCTGTCACGCAGGTGAGCCCAACGGCGGCTTGGCGCCGGAGATGTCGCTGTCGAGCCGGTCACGCGGCGGAGTTTATCCCGTCGCGCTCTGGCGTGCGCTTGGCAGCCACGTGGCCGGCAAACTGCAACCGATGCAGGCGAGCGTAGGCTCCGTCGCGAGCCAATAAATCCTCGTGCTTACCCTCTTCAACGATGCGTCCCTGTTCCAGCACGATGATGCGGTCGGCGCGTTGCACGGTGGAGAGGCGGTGGGCAATGACTAGGCTGGTGCGCCCCTCCATGAGTTTGTCGAGAGCGACTTGGACTTTGGCTTCAGCCTCAGCATCGAGAGCCGAAGTCGGTTCGTCGAGCAGCAGGATTTCGGGATCCTTGAGCAGCGCCCGAGCGATCGCTAGGCGCTGGCGCTGGCCTGCCGATAAGCGCGAACCGCGCTCACCCAAGACCGTGGCATATCCCCGCGGCAGCTCGCTCACGAATTCATGGGCGTTGGCAGCTTCCGCCGCGCGCTCGATGTCCTCGTCGCTGTAAGAGCGCCCGTAGGCAATGTTGTCGCGGATGGAGGTGTCAAAGAGTGTCGTTTCTTGCGTGACGATGGCGATCAACGACCTCAAGGATTCCAGCGTCAGTTGGCGCAGGTCGGTCCCATCCAAAGTGACCCGGCCCCCAGTCGGGTCGAAGAAACGCGGCACCATGCTCATGAGGGTCGTCTTGCCGGCGCCCGACGCCCCCACCAGCGCCACCATCTCGCCCTTGTGGATCTCCAGATCGATGCCGTGCAATACGGCGGCCTCGTCGCCGGCATCGGGGTAGGAGAAATCAACCGCCTCGAAGCGTAGCGCCTGCTCGAATTCGGAGAGGTCGCGCGCGTCGGAGGCGTTCTGTACTTCCGACTCGATGTCCAGGACCTCAAACACCCGGTCTCCAGAAGCCAAGGCTTCTTGAATCTGATTGTTGGCCCGGGTCAAGACACGAAACGAAGCGAATAGCATCCCCAACGACGCCATGACAACGCTGAAGTCGCCCGGGTCAATGGCGTTGTGGGCGATTCCCCAGCCGGCCACCAGGAACAGAGCCGAGCCCGCCAAAGCGCCGATGGTTTCCATCGTCGAAGGGCCAAGGGCCGCGGCGCGAGCCGCCTTGCGGTCGATGCGCAGAATCGAAGCCAGCACCTTCTCGAATCGGCTGCGCTCGTACTCCTCGCTACCGAACGCCTGAACTACCTGAATTCCCTGGATGGTCTCATTGGCCAGGTGCGACGCCTGTGCGGTGGCGTTCTGGCTCGAAAACGAAACATGGCGCAGCCGTTTGCTGAGCAACAGAAACGGATAGATCATCACCGCCAAGACCAGCACCACGATCAAGGACATCCGCCAGTCGTGCCATACCATGGTGAGGAAGATGAAGGGAATCAGTCCGCCGACGCGGACGGCGTTGGGCACCGCACTCGCGACCACGCGTTGAATCTTCTGAATGTCGGCGACGATGCGCGTCAACAGGTCGCCGGTGTGGAAACGGCCGAAAAAAGCCTGCGATTGACCGACGATCGAGGTGTAAAGATCGCGGCGTAGGTCGCGAGTGAGGGCCGCACCGACCACGGCCAACAGATAGTTGCCGGCAAAGAGACACAACGCGCGCAGCAAAAAGGCGCCGCCGATGATTGCCGGCACCGACAGATATGGTTTGGCCGCCGCCCATTGCGACCACGATTCCGGAATCCAAGTGGCGAGGAACTCAAGCAGATCGAACCCGTCTCCAGTACCAGCTCCGTCTTCCGGTCCCGTGGCTCGCAAACCGAAAACATCGTTCACGAGTGGCTTGACCGCCGAGATGGCAATCGCCGCCAGGGCTCCGGCCAAGGCGACGAGCGCGACCGCTAGGAGGGTGCGACCTGCATAGGGGCGCAGGTAGTGGAGAAATCGCCGGGAAGTGCGCACTTGGGGATGCTAGCAAGCGAAGGAGTGGGTGACCACGCGCGCCCCCGGTCACGGCAACGCCAGATAGACCGTGACCCCGTGCCCCTGAAGTTGAATCTTTTCCCGCTCGACCGCCACCACCAGGAATCCCTCCACAGTTTCCTCGGCGCCGACCGGCGCGCCGTTGATCACCGCCACCGAGTTGCTGCCGCTGTAGACGATGCCACTGAGTGCCAACCGCCCGCCGTCGAAGTCCAAAGAACCGACGAAGGTTTGTCCATCCTCAAGTTGCAGCCGCTGTGGTGGCGGCACGGCAATTCTTGCCTCCTCAATAGGCTCTTGACCTTGCGACAGGTCATCCGTAGAAATCGGCTCATTATCCGACGCCGCCGCAGAGGAAGACTCCAGTTGCGACGTTGGTGGCTCAGAGGTGTCGATTGTCGCCTGCGATTCGGCGGGAGCGTCCGTCGCCACTCCATCTCGATCGATCTCTTCCCGATCAACGGAGTCCAGGGACGATCGTTCCTCGCCACGCGTTTCCGGAGTCGTATACCGTTCAGGAGTGGGCTCGCTCGGGCCCGAATCGCCCGCAGCCCCCGATCGCGCCAGCCACCAAACAACCCCTGCCCCGAGCATCGCAATGACCAGCAAGCCCACCGACACCGCCAACCAAGGGAAGCGACGGCGACGCGTCGAGGTAACTGTGGCGGGAACCGGCAGGATGCCTTTTTCTTCTGCCTGTCGTTCGATCGCCTCCAGCTTGGCGCGTTTAAGGGCATCGTTGAGAAGACTCACGATGGGCGTCCTTCCAGTTCGCGCACCGCGCGGCCGACGTGGCGGCGAGTAATCGTCCGCTCGCCCTCGGCGTAGCCAGCAAGCAAGGCCTTGTCGCAAACCGCATTGATCAGTCGCGGCACGCCGTGCGAATAGCGGAAGACCCGGCCCAGAGCTGAGCGGTTGAATTGGGGCGGCGCGCCAGCGCCGGCGACGCGCAGACGATGACCGATGTAGTCCTCGGTCTCGTCTCGGCTCAAGGGCGGCAAGTGGAAGCGCACGGTGATGCGCTGGCGGAGCTGGCGCAGATCGCCACGGTCCAGGCGCTCTCGCAACTCCGGCTGGCCGATGAGGAGGATCTGCAGCAACTTGGTCTGGTCGGTCTCGAGATTGGACAGGAGACGCACCTGCTCAAGCAACTCTGGGGTTAGATCTTGCGCCTCGTCAATGATGAGCACCACATCGCGGCGCTCTTCCAATTCGTGCAATAAGAAGGTGTTGAGCTGCTCAAGCGCTTTGGACCGATCGTTGTACGGAACCGGAATGCCAAACTCAACTAAGATCGTCCGCAACAGTTGGTTAGCGGTGAGCATCGGGTTGAGCACCAGGGCGGTGGTGTAGCCCTCTCCCAGTCGCTCCAAAAACGCCCGACATAAAGTGGTCTTGCCCGCGCCCACCTCACCCGTGACTTGAATGAATCCCTTGCGCTCTTGCACGCCATAGAGCATGTGGTTGAGGGCCTCGCGGTGGCGGTCACTGTAGTAAAGAAAGCGAGGATCGGGAGTGATGTTGAACGGAGGCTCGCGAAATTCGTAAAAATCCAGATACATTTTGGTCGCGTGGTGGGGAGGGTATCGCCAGCCGGAATCAGTCTAACTCAGCCTCTAGGCTCCCTTGCAGCGCCATTCAGGCATCATCCTGACAGCAGGCGTGAATCGTGCAACACTGCGGCCAAGTCGGACGGAGCTGCCGTTTCGGACGGCAACGCAAGATTCCAAACGCCGGAGGTTCCGCATGCGCACATTCCAGTTTTCCAAGGCCCTCGCGCTGGCAGCATTGTTTCTTGCCGTGATGCCAGGAGTCGCCGACGCCGGTGAGCGGACGGTCGGCGCTGGGATCCACTATTGGAAAAGCTTCGATGACGTGCTCGACGATCTCAGCATTGACGACGACGGCGCCTCCTTCATCGGCTCGTATCAGATCCGTCCCGAAGGCCTCTTTTCTTTCGAGTTCAATTTGGAGTTCTTTCCCGACGGTTTCGGCGGTGCCGACAGCAGTGCCTTCTCGCCCCAGGCGATGGTTTTGATCGGCCATGGTCTCTACGCCGGAGCCGGCGTCGGCTTCACCATCTCCGGAGATTTCGACAGCAGCTTTTCGGATCCGTTCTACATCGCCCGGGTCGGTTTCGAGTTTTCGGTTCTGCCGAGAGTCAGCGTCGATACCTTCGCCACCTATAAGGCCGATGCCTTCAACGAACTGAGAGACGCCGACGGAGACGCCATTACTTTTGGTGCCCTGGCGCGGTTTCGCATCGGCCGCAGGAACTGACCAAACCCGCCCTGTAGGGCATGGCCACGGCACGCCCGACCGTGCCCCCGAACGCGCCCCCAAACACTCGTCAGTGATGGGCTATGATCGGCGGTCCGATCATGGCTCAACCCCTCCCGACTCCGACTCAACTGCCGTTCTCAAATGAGTCCGAGAGAGCGGTCCTGGGTGCTGTTCTGCTCTCGCCCCAAGAGCTGGCGGGAGTCAGCGGCAGGCTGCGCGCCGAGGACTTCTACTCCGAGCGCCACGCCAACATCTTCACCGCCATGTTGCAGATGCAAGAGCAGGGGGTCGAGATCGACCTGCGCACGCTGCAGGCCAAACTCGAGCAGTTGGGTCAGTTCCAGGCGGTGGGAGGCGTTGCCTACCTCACCGGCCTCGACGTCGACCTTCCCGATGTTGCCCGGGTCGACGAGTACGTCGAGATCGTCAAAGAACGCTCGCTACGGCGGCGCTTGATCGCCGCGTGCGTCGACATCACGCGCAACTGTCAGGACGGAGGCTTGGAGGCCGCCGAGGCCCTTGCCAAAGCCGAACAGGAGATCCTGGCCATCGGCGAAGAAGCGATCCAGCGCGGTTTCGTTTCCCTCGGTGCGCTCATCGACACCCATCTGCCGGAAATCGAGGACCACGACGGTAGTGAATTGCCGGGGCTGCGCACCGGCTTCATCCAGATCGACGACGCCATCGGCGGGCTCCAGAGCGGCAACCTGGTCATCATCGCCGGTCGGCCGGGCATGGGCAAGACCAGCTTCGCGCTCAACGTCGCCCAGCACGCGGCGATTCGCGAGCACAAACCCGTGGGCATCTTCTCGCTGGAGATGAGCGGCAAGGACTTGATGACCCGTATCCTCGCCTCCGAAGCCGATCTCACCGGAAGTGCGGTGCGCACCGGCCGCCTCTCCCATGACAACTGGCAGACATTGCACGTTTACGCCGACGAACTGCGCTCGGCGCCGATCCACATCGACGACACCGCCGGCCTCACCCTGCTCGAACTGGCCTCCAAAGCTCGCCGCGCGCGGGCGGAGAAAGGCATCGAGCTGCTTGTCCTCGACTACTTGCAGCTCATGAACGCCGGCGGACGCTACGAAAACCGCAACCTGGAAATCGCCGCCATCACCCGATCTCTCAAGCAACTTTCGAAGGACTTGGACATTCCGATCATCGCTTTGTCGCAGTTGTCCCGTCAGCCCGAGCGGCGGGGTGGCGACCACCGTCCGCAGCTCGCCGACCTGCGCGAGTCGGGGTCGATCGAGCAGGACGCGGACATCGTTTCATTCATTTTTCGTGAAGAGGTCTACAAGCCGGACGATCCGTCGCTCAAGGGAATCGCCGAATTCCTCCTGGCAAAGAACCGTCACGGAGAAACCAAGAACATCCCGCTGGTTTTCATCGGCAAGAACACTACCTTCAAGTCTCGCGCTCTGCAGGACGCCGAGCCTCCGTTCTGACCTCGGCGCCAGCCGTATTCGCAACCTTGCGCCAAAAGAGCGCCAACGACCCCCAAGACCGAAGCGGCCGCCACGGCCACGCCGCTTGGGTCGAGATCGACTCCCGCGCCCTCGCCCACAACGTCGCCGTGCTACAGCGGCGCGCCGGCGACAGCAAAATCGCCGCGGTACTCAAGGCCGACGCTTACGGGCACGGTGCACCCGAGATTGCGCCGACTTTGGTTGAACTCGGGGTCGACCTGCTGATCGTCGCCCGCACCAGCGAAGCGCGCGAGCTACGGCAGACGGTCGGCAACAGCCGCATTTTGGTCCTGGCGCCGCCGAGCCCCGCGGTCTGGGAAGAAGTCCTCGAACTAGACCTCGAAGTGGCCTGTTCGACTCCGGAGAGCCTGGAGTTTTTGGTCCATGCTGACAGTGGGGCGCAAGAAGTGCCGGTGCATGTCAAGGTCAACACTGGCATGAACCGCCTGGGCATCCGGCCCGAGCTGGCTCGCCAGGCCCTCTCGCGGCTCGATGAGGCATCCGGCGTGCGTCCGACAGGGATTTGTTCTCATCTCGCCGACGCCGATCGGCCCAGCAGTCCACGCACCGCACAGCAGCATGAAGAGTTCGGCACTCTTCTACGGGCCATCCATGAGGAATGGGGCCACCTGGAGACTCATCTCGCCAACAGTGCCGGTTTGCTGGGTCACGATCTCGATGCCTTTACGTACTGCCGCCTCGGCATCGCCCTCTACGGTTACAACCCCGCAGGGCCCGATCCGGAACTTCATCCGGTCATGGCGGTGCGTGGGCGGGTCTTGCAAGTACATGAGCTGGCTGCCGGCGACAAGGTCGGCTACGGTGGAATCTGGCAAGCCCCCCAACCCACACGCGTCGCTACCGTCGGAGTCGGCTACGGAGACGGCTATCCGTTCCATCAGAGGCAAGGCCACCAAATCGGCGGTCCTTTCGCAGCCCAGGTGCTCACCGACTACGGTCCTCGTCCCATTGTCGGCACGGTGAGCATGGACATGCTCGCCTTTGCCTGCGCCGAAGGAGACCCGATCGAGGTCGGTTCGCAGGTGACCCTTTTGGGCGAGCATCCTCAGCAGTCTGGCGGAAGCAGTATCCTCGATGCGCACCGACTGGCGCACAACGCCGAAACCATTCCGTGGGAAATTCTCCTGCGCTTGGGGCGCCGATTGCCCCGCGTTTATTTAGGGCACTGATATTTGCGGCACGAATCGAGTGGAGAACCGGGCCTAGAGCACCGGCTCGCCGCCGGTGAGGCGCCGGAATGCTTCGAGATATCGCGCGCGCGTTCCTTCAACCACCTCATCGGGGAGAGGAGGGGGAGGCGGTTCACGATCCCAGCCGCTAGCGTCCAGCCAATTGCGCACGTACTGCTTGTCGACCGACACCGGTTCGGTTCCGACCTGCCACTGGGCGGCCTCCCAATAGCGTGAAGAGTCCGGCGTAAGGACCTCGTCGATGACGTGGATCTCGCCATCGATCCACCCGAACTCGAATTTGGTGTCGGCCAGGATCAGTCCCTCTTTCGCCGCTCGCTCGGCACCGCGCTGATACAAGGTCAACGTCAGATCCCGTAAGCGGTTGGAGACCTCTTCCCCAAGCGCATCGCGCATTACTTCGAAGCTGATGTTTTCGTCGTGCCCGGTCTCCGCCTTGGTTGCAGGAGTAAAGATCGGTTCCGGCAGTTGCTGGGCGAGCTGCAAACCTGCGGGTAGCGAAATGCCGCAAACTTCACCGTTCTGCTTGTATTCGCGGTGACCGCTGCCGGCCAGGTAGCCGCGGGCCACGCATTCGAACGGGATCACATCGGCTTTGCGGGCGTAGGCCGAGCGGCCACGCAACTGGTCGGCGAAAGGCTGCAGTTCCGAGGGGAAGCCATCGACCTCGGCAGCCACCAAATGGTTGGGAACCACGTCCGCGATCTGATCGAACCAATAGTTGGTGAGTTGGTGGAGGATCTTTCCTTTGTCAGGAATGGGGCGATCGAGAACACTGTCGTAGGCGGAGATGCGGTCACTGGCCACCAGCAGCAAATGGTCACCTAGATCATAAATATCGCGCACCTTGCCGTGGCGCGGTGTGGGGAGCTGAAGAGAGCCGTTCATGGGTGCGAAGTGTAGTCGAGCGGTAGGTGTCGTCAACCCGAATCGCTGATGTTCCCCGGAAGCTGCGGTGGCTCGATCGCACAGTGCCGGTTTTTCAGCTACTGGATTCAATCTTCATGCAGTGGCGGCAACCAGGAAAAGTCCTCGAGTGTGGCCGCGTCGAACTCCACGTCAGGTCCCCAGGTGTCAGCGTCGACGACTTCAAACACTTCGATCGGCGAGAGTCCCTTGAACTCGGCGAAGCCCCGCGCGGCGATGCCGACACGCAACGGAACATCAGCGGTTCCGAGGTCGACAATGACAAAATCCAGCGATTCATCACGGTAGCGCTGAACTTGCGAGCCAACGCCCGCAAGCACCCTGGCCAGGAATGAGGCGGTGATCACGACTCCTTCATTGATCAAGGTGCCATTGGGATTCACATAGGCCCAGAAGCGCCGATTTTTAGTTGATTGGTCAACAAGTGTGATGTGCCGTCGCTCAAATGGAGCAAAGAAGCGGTTGACATCCCGCCGCCGATAACCGGCTCCCACCAGCAGCTTTCGAACCTCTTCCAGATCTCTGGACACCTTGCCAGAGACCAAGCGAGAGATTTCCACGATGCCGGGTCCAAAAAGCTGCCCCTCAGCGCCATCGGCATCTGTCCCCATCGCACCGACAATCCGGTAAGGGCCCCAATTCGCCGCAATGCGAATGCCGCCGGTGAAGACCATCTCGTGTTCAACCGCGTGTTGGTACGAGCGTTGAATCTCCATCGCGGCGGCAAGAACATCGCCAGCCCCACCCGCTGACGAGAACAAAACACCGTCGCCAAGATGCTTCTCGACACGAAGACCGCGACGGCGAGCCGTCCCTTCGACCTGCCGTTGAAAGACAAAGAACTTGCGCAGCGCGCGCTCCCTGTCTTCCGCGCCCAAGGCCTCGAGACCGGCCATGGTCGAGGAAAACCCAGTGATGTCGTAGCGCAGTCCAAAGCGCTCCACGACCGGGCCAGTCGCACCGACGCGAAAGAAATCAATCGGCCGGATACCGCTGGCGAAGTGAACGCAGGTCGGAGATTCTCGGTCACCGGCGATCCATTCTTCGCCGACTTTCCTCACCTGAATGATGCGTCTGCGATATTCGTGCAGTAGGCGAAACTGGCGCAGTCGGAAAACGATGTCTTCGCAAATGCTTGCGTCGAAGCGCGCCCTCTCGTCTGAGTTTCCGCCAGCAGTGGCAATGCTCCACAACACCTCTAGACCAAGATCCCTTCTCGAGAGCCGCGTCAACTTCCGCGAACCCGGCCGCAGCCGCTCGGGAGTCGCCGCCATCTCACGTTCGATCTCGGATTCCGTTTCCTGAACGCGATCGATAAATGAGCTTCCGTCAACGCCCCAGACATTCTCAACGTAGCCGCCCAGCTTGGGTAACTCTGGCTCAGAGGAATGCATCCAGATCAGAATGTTGTCGCGCAGGACGGTGAGCAAATGAGGGAAGATGTCGAACTCGCTCCCGGCACTCTCGCTCCCCAGGTCGCGAGCAACCTGGCCCGCCCAATGCCAGAGGCGCGAAGAATAGGAACGAGCCACCGCACACGGATGAGTCGAGTTCGCCGTAGCGAATTCATCTCCTTCTTCCAGGTGTTGACCCGGCGCCCGAAGTCGCGCCGCGACTTCGGCGCTGTGGTCGAGGAGGAAAAGATCCACCAGCTTTGGATTGCCCGCGTACAACAGGCCGCGCAAAGTCTCTTGGAACATGCGGCGTAGATGTTCCTCAGCCTTCCGTGGGCGGTCCGGCGCAACTGCAGGCAAACCGATGCGCTCGTCGATCAGGGCGCCCAAGAATTCATCGACCGCGGCGTAAAAGGCGCTCCGGCGAGGCCCCAGAGCAACAACATAGCCGCGCAACGGGGAGCCGTCGCCGCCAGCGACGGGCAAGGAAAACGGAGCCGGCAAGACCACCTTCGCGGGTAAAGAAGGCCTCGTATCTGGATCTGGCGATGATGTCGAGAGCGGTCTGCGAAGCGACTCCAGATCGAAACCATCTGGGGCGGAAGTCTGCTGCGCTACCATGATTTGAATCGAGCCCGAGTACGCAAAGGGAATGCAGCATAACCCGAGCGACTGTGCCGCGTCTGTGGGCCCCAGGGTGAGCTCGCATCGGTTGCTACACTTCGCGACACGCGCTGGCATCGCGACCGACGAGCCAGGCGGTTGGAAATGGAGTCCTCAAAACGATGAAGATCGTTCTGCCTCGAAGTAAAACCGTCAGTGCCAAGGCTTACTGGATCACCGGACGGGAGTCGTTGCCGACGCTCGCTCGACTGCCGCGTCCGGTGGCGGCCTGCGCACGGCAACTTTGGAATGACGCCACCGCCGATCCAGGAGCCCGCAGTCAGCGTCGCGGACAAACCAACAAGGGAATTGTGGTTGTCGTCGATCGGCTCAAGACCAAAGATCGCCTTCGCCACGAAGTGCTGTCTTCTTGGGCTCGTCGCATCGAGAGGCTCAGCCATGAGCTCGATGAAGACGTCGCGGTCGCTTTACCGAGCGATTCTGGGCGCGGAGCCGAAGATCGCGCCAAGAGGGTGCTCTACGCGTTGCAAACGGCTGACTATCGCTTCGATAGCTTTCGTTCCAAACCCAAGAAGCACCGCCAACGGCGCCTGCTTGTCATCCCACCCGCGAGCCACGCCAGCGCCTATTCAGGCGCACGGCGCACCGCCGATGCAGTCGCGGAGGGCAGCCTCTGGACGCGACAACTCGCCAGCACTCCGCCCAACGTGGCCACCCCCGAATGGATGGCGAATCAAGCGCGCCAGGTGTTTCGCGACCTGGGCGCCCGCGTCGAGGTCTTGGGTCCCGCAGCTTTGCAGCGGCGTGGCATGGGCGGAATTCTTGCCGTCGGAGCGGGATCGGCAAATCCGCCGCGTTGCGTGCGCGTTCGATTCGGCAGCAAGGGACCCAAAGTCGCCTTGATCGGCAAGGGGGTGACCTTCGACACCGGCGGCATCTCGATCAAGCCGGCCGGCGCGATGGACGAGATGAAGTACGACAAGTCCGGCGCTTGCACCGTTCTCGGAATCGGGCGCGCCGCCGCCAGACTCAACTTGCCGGCTCGCCTCGAGTTGTACGTGCCATTGGCGGAAAACATGCTCGACGGCCGCTCCTACCGGCCCGGCGACATCGTCACCTGCATGAACGGCAAGACGGTGGAGATTCTCAACACCGACGCCGAAGGTCGCATGATCCTCGCCGACGCGCTGACCTGGGCGGCGCGCGAAAAACCCGACTACCTGATCGACTACGCGACTTTGACCGGGGCCTGCGTCGTCGCCCTGGGAACACGCACCGCCGGCCTCTTCAGCGATGACGACGCCACCGCTGAAGCTCTGCTCGATGCCGCCGATCAGGCGGGCGAGTACCTGTGGCGACTGCCCTTGTGGTCCCACTTCACCGACCAAATGCGCGGCCATCACGCCGACCTCAAAAACGCCGGACCGCGCTGGGGTGGAGCGTCGACCGCCGCGGCCTTCCTCAAACAGTTCACTGAAGAGGCGCCGCATTGGGCGCATATCGACCTCGCTGGGCCGGCTTATTTACCGGCTCCAGGGCGGGTGAAGAAGGACGCCACCGGATACGGGGTTGCTCTGACCGTTCGCTGGCTGCAAACTCTGGTCGAATGACCGAGTCCCTAGACCGTTCTTATCGACTTGAAGTCAACGACCTGACGGTCGAGTTTCCAGGCCATAACTCCACCTGGGTCGCCGCGGTCCGAGGCGTCAGCCTGGCTGTTGCCAGCGGCGAATTCGTGGGCCTGGTGGGGGAGTCGGGATCGGGGAAGTCGGTCACGGCCCTGACCTGCATTGGACTCACTCCACCTCCAGGGCGCGTGGCGGCGGGGAAGATCCGGCTCGATGGACGTGCTCTGGCCGAGATGGGTCCGGAAGAGCTACGAAAGACCCGGGGCGGCGAGATCGGCTACGTCTTTCAGGAGCCGATGACGGCTCTCAACCCCGTGTTCACGATCGGCTTTCAGATCTGCGAGGCCATCCGCGCCCACCATCCCTGCAGCCGCAAGGAGGCCAAGGAAAAAGCCGTCGCCTTGCTCGAAGAGGTCGCCATCCCCAATCCGCAGAAACGGGTGGGCAACTATCCGCACGAACTCTCCGGGGGACAGCGCCAGAGAGCGATGATCGCAATGGCGTTAGCGGCGGAGCCGCGACTGCTGATCGCCGACGAACCCACCACGGCTCTCGACGTCACCATTCAAGCCCAGGTTCTCGACCTCTTCGAGCGCCTCCGGCGGGAACGGGATCTTGGCGTCCTCCTCATCACTCACGACCTCGGGGTCGTCGCCGAAACCTGTGAGCGCGTGGTGGTGATGTATGCGGGTGAAGTGGTCGAAGAGGCCGACGTAGACCGCTTGTTCCAACAGCCTCGACATCCCTACACTCAGGCCCTCCTGCGTGCGCTTCCCCGCGTCGATGAGCGAGAAGATCGGTTGACGGCGATCGACGGTCAGATCCCGGCTTTGGGTTCTCTTCCCCAAGGCTGTGCCTTCGCGCCGCGATGTTCCGACGCCTTCGAACCCTGCACTGCAACCGCACCGCAGCTCTACGAGGTGGACTCGGGAGGAAGTTCGCGTTGCTTCTTGGAGGACCCCACTCATAGGCGGCCGTCGACATGATTGAGCCGTACCCTGCCAGCCCGCCACTTACCAACCGCAGTCAACCGCTAGTCACGATCCGTGGCCTGACCAAGACCTTCTCCAGCCGGCGCGCCTGGGGCAAAGACCTCCACCCCGTGCGCGCTCTCACCGACGTCGACCTCGACCTGGAGCGGGGCGAGTGCGTGGCCGTCGTAGGGGAGTCTGGGAGCGGCAAGACCACGCTGGCGCGCATCCTGATGAGGCTGGAGAACGCCGACTGCGGTTCGGTGGAATTCGACGGCGTCGACCTACTGGGCTTGCGTGGCGAACCGCTGCGACGGCTACGGCGGCGGTTCCAAATGATCTTTCAAGACCCTTATGGATCGCTCAATCCACGCATGACCGCGGGGGCGGCGATCGCCGAGCCGCTTCGCGTTCACAAGCTAGTCCGCAGACAGGAGCAAGCCGAACGCGTCGCCGAACTGTTGGAAATGGTCGGCCTCCGCGCCGACGCTGCGAGCCGATATCCGCACCAGTTCTCGGGCGGTCAGCGCCAGCGCATCGGCATCGCCCGCGCCCTCGCCACCGAACCGCAGTTGCTGGTCGCCGACGAACCGGTTTCAGCGCTCGACGTTTCGGTGCAAGCCCAGGTCCTCAATCTACTCATGGATCTCAAAGACCAACTGGGGTTGACCTTGCTGTTTATTACCCACGACATGGCTGTGGTGCGCCAAGTCGCTGACCGCATTGCGGTGCTCTATCTCGGCCGCGTGGTCGAGCAAGGCCCCGCCGACGCCGTACTGGAACAGCCGCTGCATCCCTACACCCAAGCGCTGCTGCGCAGCGTGCCGCGCCCCGATCCAACTCAACGCTCAGCCAGAACCGTGGTCTCTGGAGAGCCGCCGGATCCAGCCAATCCTCCCTCGGGATGCGCCTTTCATCCGCGCTGCCCGAGGGCCGATTCCCGCTGCCAATCGGAGCAGCCGCACAACGGGGAAGCGATCCGAGAAGTCGGATCTGGAACCGCGGTCGCCGCCTGCTTCCATCCCGGCGTTAACGAAAACGACACAAACTGGAACTTTTCAAGCCCAAATCCGTAGCTTCAACCGACGGACGGTCGGCTACTCGACAGTCTCAATCCGACAAGGAGGAACGGCGTGAATACCACCATCAAACGTTACATCTGCGTAGCGGCGACGCTTTTCGCCCTCGCTCTTCCGCAAGTGGCCGCCGGTCAAGAATCCCTTTCTCCCACCGACGGAGTGATTCAGCTCTCGCAGGAGCAAGTCGTCGCCCTCGCCATCGAACGCAATCTGGGCCTCAAAGTCGAGCGGTTGCGGTACCAGGAAGCAGAGCAGACCCTGTTCGGCAGCCACGGCATTTACGACCTGAATCTGACCGGAAGATTCTCGCTGGTCGACGAGACCACGCCGTCCGCCTCCAACCTCGACGGAGCCGACATTCAGATCTTCGAACGCCAAGGCCTGGATCTCGGGTTGTCGCAACTGGTCTCCTCGGGTGGAACCGTGCGCCTCAACTGGAACAACTTCCGCAGAGAAACCAACTCCCGTTTCTCGGCGCTCAACCCCCAGTACGGTGTCGACCTCGATCTTTCCTTCACTCAACCTCTGCTGCGCGACCTCGGCCGACTCGCCACCGAACGGCAGATCCTGGTCGCCAAGAACAACGCCAATGTCTCCAAAGAGACCTTTGAGCGCCAGCTTACGGAAACCGTCAGTCAGGCCGAGCAGCTCTACTGGAACCTGGTCGACGCGTTGCGGCAGCTCGAGGTCGATGAGGAAGCCTTGACCCTTGCCGATCAACTTCACGAACAAAACGAAGTGCGCGTGGAAGTTGGAACGTTGGCGCAGCTTGAATTGGTGCAGAGTGAAGTCGGCAGTGCCCAACGCCGCGAGGCGGTCATCCGCTCGCAAGCGGCGGTGCGCAACGCCGAAGATGCTCTGAGGCAGCTCCTCAACCTCGAAGATGCACTTTGGTCGGTTCCCATCGACGCCACCACCCCGGCCGAGACCGAGACCCAAAGTCTCGATGTCGAAGCCGGCATCACTTCGGCACTCGAGTACCGACCCGAACTGCGGTCCAAGCGCTGGTCGGTCGACAATCTACGCATCGACGAGGACTACTATCGCAATCAACGCCTGCCGCGCCTCGATCTCGATGTCACCTACGGCTTCAACGGAGTCGGCGGTGACATCACCGAACGCGACTTCATTACCGGCGAGATCTTGTTCCAAGCTCCCGGAGATTACAGCGACGCCCTAGGACAGGTCACCGACCGGGATTTCGAAGGGTGGTCGGCGGCTTTGAACCTGACCATGCCGGTGCAAAATCGGTGGGGCGAGGCCCAATCGGCGATCGCTGAGTTGGCCCGCGAACGCGGCGAAGCGGAACTCGCCGATCTCGAAGCCCAGATCGCGGCCGAGGTGCGGCGGGTGGCGCGCGCGGTCGAGACCGCGGCGGCGCTGATCGAGAGCACCACCGCCTCGCGCCGCCTGGCTGAGGAAAACCTCGAGGCCGAGGAGAAGCGTTTCGAAAACGGACTGTCCACCAGTTACCAGGTGTTGGAGATCCAAGAGGACCTGACCCGCGCGCGTTCGAACGAGGTCATCGCCATCACCGGCTACCGCAAGGCCTACGTTGAGTACCTTCGGGTGACCGGACAGTTGCTGGACCACGCCGGCATCGAAATCGTCGGCGAAGAGTAGCTGCTGTAGGCCGCAGAGCCGGTAGACTGAACTCTGCGCACGGGACTCCGCGCAGGTGTTCGGTAAAGGAGGTACGACATGAGCGCCATCCAGAATCTAGTCGGGGTTTTGATTTCTCCTGGTAAAACGTTCGCCGCGCTGCGAGAACAACCCAAATGGCTGATGGCCATGGTGATTTTGTTGGCGGTAGCTATAACCGGCCAACTGATCGCCTTTCCCAAAATCGATTGGGAAGAAGTGGCCAGGATGCAGCTTGAAAGCTCCAGCCGTCAGATGACCGAGGCGCAAATGGAACAGGGGATCGAGATGGGGGCCAAGTTCGGCTCCTACGCCAGCCTCGGCAGCGTCATCCTCGGGTTCCCCCTCGTATGGCTGGTCGCCGCGCTGCTGATGTGGATGCTCATTCGCATGTTGGGCGGCCTCGAACTCAGCTACGTCCAGAGTCTGTCGACGACGGTGCACTCGATGGCGCCGTGGATCGTGCACACCCTCCTCAGCATTCCCCTGACCCTGACGCGCTCGGAGATTTCCGGTCAGGAGCTTCAGTCGGGTGGCGTGCTCAAGCACGGCCTGGCGTCCTTCATGGAAGCCGAGGGCCCGATGTTGCAGTTTCTGACCTCGATCAACGTCTTCACCATCTGGGCCGTGATCCTGATGGGCATCGGCTTTTCCGTCGTCGGCAGAGTTTCCAAAGGCAAGGCTTTTGGTGCTGCGATCGCCGTGTGGATAATCGGCATTCTGCTCAAGGTGGGAAGCGCCAGCCTCGGCGGCTAGAAAGCTCGATCCGTACATGAAACGCACCTGGATCATCGCTGCAGTTGTCATCGTACTGGTGGCCATCCTGGCGCTGAGCCTGTTTTCCGGCCAGCGCGAGGGCAAGGGAGAGCGCGTCTACATCGAAGCCGTGGAACGCCAGACCATCCAACGCATCGTCAAAGCCCGCGGTGAAGTCGACCCCGAAACCAAGGTCGATCTCTCCGCCCACGTCATCGCCAAGATTGAGACTTTGCACGTGGATGAAGGCGACGATGTGGAGGCGGGGCAGGCGGTGGTCGAGCTCGAAAAAGAGGCCTTCATCGCCAGCCGCGATCGCGCTCGAGCCGACCTCGAGATCCAACGATCTCGTCTGCGTCAGGCCGAGATCGAGGTGCAGGACGCCGGGCTCAAGCTGGCCCGCGCCGAACGTCTTTTCAACGATCGCATCCTGTCGCAGGGCGACCTCGAAGCGGCGCAACTCGCGGCGCGCTCGGCCGATTTGCGGCGCGAGCAAGCGCGCAGCGGAGTCATCCAAGCCCAGGCCACGCTCGACAAAGCCGCAGACGACCTCAAGAAAACCACCATCTACACTCCGATCTCCGGTCGCGTGATTCAACTCAACGCCGAGGAAGGCGAAGTGGTGGTGTCGGGCACCATGAACAATCCTGCCTCGGTGATCGGCACCATTGCCGACCTTTCCGAATTGCAGGCGGTCGTGGATGTCGATGAGACCGAAATCGTCCATATCGAGGTCGACCAGACCGCCGTGCTCCACGTCGACGCCAACCGTCACGTTGCCTACGAGGGGCGCGTGGTCGAGATCGGCAACGCCGGGTTCCATCGACCCAACCAGCCCGATGTGACTTTCTTCGAAGTGAAGATCCTGTTTACCAACCCCGATGAGGAACTCAAAGCCGGCATGTCGGTACGGGCCGAAGTGCTCACAGACGAGATCGCCGACGCCTTGGTGGTGCCGGTGCAGGCGGTGTTGATGCGGCCCGATGAGGACGACGAAGAAAAGCCGACCGTCCTCGCGGTGGAAGAAGGCAAAGTGCGCGAAGCCGTGGTCGAGACCGGACTGTCCAACATCACCCACGTGCAGATCACCGGCGGGCTCGAAGAAGGGGATCAAGTGGTTACCGGACCACACCGCATCCAGCGTGACCTGGAAGAGGGCGACGCGGTCCGCGAACGCCGTCAACGCGACGACGAAGACGACGAAGAAAGCGAAGAGGATTCCTAAGATGGCCTTGATCGAACTCCGCGGGGTTCGCAAGACCTACCAGATGGGGCAGGAGGTCATCCACGCCCTGGACGGCGTCGACCTCGACGTCCAGCAGGGTGAGTACCTCGCCATCATGGGCGCCTCGGGCTCGGGCAAGTCGACGATGATGAACCTCATCGGCTGCCTCGACACTCCCACCGAAGGCAGCTACACCCTGGAAGGCGTGCAGGTCGAAAGCTTGAGTGACGAGGAACTGGCCCGCATCCGCAACCGCAAGATCGGCTTCGTATTCCAGACCTTCAATCTGCTTTCCCGCACCGACGCTCTGCGTAACGTCGAATTGCCGTTGGTTTACTCGGGCATGAAGCGCAGCGAACGGCGGGAGGCGGCCCGCAGAGCCCTCGAAAAAGTCGGCCTCGGCGACCGCATCGACCACCGCCCCAGCGAACTCTCGGGCGGCCAACGCCAGCGCGTCGCGGTGGCCCGAGCCCTGGTCAACAATCCTTCGATCCTGCTCGCCGACGAGCCCACCGGCAACCTCGACAGCAAGACCTCTGAAGAGATCATGGAGTTGTTCGACCGTCTCCACGCCGACGGCAACACCGTCATCTTGGTCACCCACGAAGACGACATCGCCGCGCACACCCAACGCACCATCACCCTCCGCGACGGCAAGATCCTCAGTGATCTGCGCACCGGCGGCGCGAGGGTTCCAGCGTGATTCTCGAGTCCATTCGCCTGGCGCTCTCGGCGCTGTGGGCCAACAAGACCCGCGCCGCGCTCACCATGCTCGGCATTTCCATCGGCATCGCGGCGGTCATCGCAGTGGTCTCGATCGTTCAGGGCTTGCAGTACTTTCTGGTCGGCCAGATCGAGACTTTGGGCGCCAACTTCATCATCATCCAGCCCAAACTTGAGCAGTTCCAAGGGCCCGGCATGGTGACCCGGCAGGTCAAATTGACCTGGGAAGACGGCAAAGCGCTGCGCGACGAAATCCCCGACATCGCCGAAATCACGCCGCAGATGTTCGGCAACCAGGTGGCCAAGTATCTCGACCGCCAGCACACCATGTTCGTGGTGGGGGTCAACCCCGAATGGGCCGAGATGCACGACTTCGCGGTCGAGAGCGGCCGCTTCTTCACCAACACCGATCTTGCCGAGCGCCACAAAGTTGTGGTCGTGGGGCAGAAGGTGGCGGACGAACTGCGATTGGGCACCGACCCGATTGGTAAGGAGATCTACCTCGGCGCGCTGCCGGTGACCGTTATCGGGGTGATGGAGGAGAAGGGCCAGTCGGTCTTCGGCGACATGGACGACTTCACCTTCGTTCCCTTTGATACCGCGCTGTTGATCTTCGGCCGCGAAGCGGCGGATCAAGTGCAACTGCGCTTGCGGACGGCGTCGGCGGACAACGTCGAGGACGTGCGCGAAGAGGTCGCCCGCGTCCTGCGCCGCCAGCACGGACTCGAAGAAGGCGACGAAGACGACTTCATCATCCAGTTACAGGATGAAATCGTGGATCTCTTCTCCAGCTTTCTTACCAGCCTGACAGCGGTGGTAGGAGCCATTGTCGCCGTCTCCTTGATCGTCGCCGGAGTGGGGATCATGAACATCATGCTGGTCTCGGTGACCGAACGCACCCGCGAGATCGGCGTACGCAAAGCGGTGGGCGCGCGCAGCACCGACGTCATGATGCAGTTCTTGATCGAAGCGGTGGTCCTGTCACTGGTGGGTGGCACCATCGGCATCGCCATCGGCTTCGGGGTCGGTGCGGCAGTGGTGAGCCTGCTGCCCTTCAACCTACCGGCGGCCTACGTTCCGATCTGGGCGGTAGCCGTCGCCTTCGGATTCTGCGCCTTGGTCGGCATTTTTTTCGGCATCTATCCGGCCAGCAAGGCGGCGCGGATGGACCCCATCGAAGCGTTGCGTTACGAGTAGGGGCGGGGCTTGCCCCCGCCCAGGAGCCCGCAAGGGGCTCCCCTACATTGTGGGATATGCCGCAGGGGGGGTGTAGGGGCGGGGCTTGCCCCCGCCCGGGAGCCCGCAAGGGGCTCCCCTACAACGGGATACGCGGCAGAGAGGGCGGAGTGACGGACGCCCGACCTTGCGTCTGCCCACCATCCCTCTTAGGCTGTTGCCAACGACCGTTGCTCACTGAGCGATTCTGGATGACCTTGAGGAGTCCAAAGATGAGGAATCAGACTCGTTTCTTGTCCCGCGCCGTACTGGCGTCCCACGCTGTACTGGCCCTCGGCCTGGTTGCCACCGTGCTGCCGGCTCAGATCCACGACCCGCGCGCCGTGGACAGCGACCCGGCAACCGCCACCGACCCCATCGCCCCCAAACTGGAAGGTCTCGGCGACTACCACCTTGAAGTCACCACCTCGGTACCCGAATCCCAGGAGTTCTTCGACCAAGGTCTGAGGTTGACCTATGGCTTCAACCACTCAGAGGCCCTACGGGCTTTCAAGGAGGCGATCCGGCTCGATCCCGGCAACGCCATGGCCTACTGGGGTTGGGCGCTGGTTTTGGGGCCCAATCTGAACCTGCCGATGATGCCGGATGTCGTCCCCCAGGCCTATCAAGCAATGCAGAAAGCAGTCGAGTTGAGCTCCGGTGTCAGCGAACGGGAGCGGGACTACATTGAAGCCCTAGCCGTGCGCTATACGGACGACCCCGAGGCCGATCGCGCTCCTCTCGACCAGGCCTACGCCAAGGCCATGGCCGACCTGTTTCAGAAGTACCCGAATGACGCCGACGCAGGCACCCTCTATGGCGCCGCGCTCATGAACACCACGCCTTGGGATTACTGGCACCGCGATGGGACGCCCAAAGCGGTCACCAACCAACTGCTCGGTGCCTTCCGCGAGGTCCTGGAAATCGACCCCGACCATCCCGGGGCGTTGCACTACTGGATCCACGCCGTCGAAGCACGCCATCCCGAACAGGCGGAGGAAGCCGCCGACACCCTGCTGCCGCTGATGCCGGGAGCGGGACACATGGTGCATATGCCGTCGCACATCTACATGCGAGTCGGACGCTATGCGGACTCCTACGACGCCAATGCAGCAGCGGTCGAGGCGGACGAGGACTACATCACCCAGTGTCGAGCCCAGGGCATCTATCCGCTCAACTACTACCCCCACAATCAGCACTTTTTGGCCTGGTCGGCGATGTTCCAAGGTCGCGCCGAGAAGGCGATGGAAGCCTCGCGGGCGGTGGCCGCCGGCATCCCCCAAGGCGACAAGGGAGTGGTGTGGAATCTCTATGAGACCTTCCGCGCCCAGCCCATGTACACCATGGCGCGGTTCGGTCTGTGGGACCAAGCGCTCGCGGAGCCCGCTCCCGAGGCCGACGCCCTGTTCATGAATGGGGTGTGGCGCTACATGCGGGGACTGGCCCAGGTCCACAACGGCAACTTGCGCCAAGCGCGCCGTGAACTCCGCCATCTACGCCAGTTGCAGAAGCTGGTCGCCCAGGATGAGGGCTACATGATCGGATTCGGCACTGCCTCCACCATGCTCACCATCGCCTCCGAAATCGTGGCCGGAGAAATCGCCGCAGCCAAGGGGGACTACCCGGAGGCCTTGGCCCACCTGGAAACCGGCGTTCGCCTCGAAGACAGCTTGCTCTACAACGAACCGCCCGATTGGTACTTTCCGGTTCGCCACGTCCTTGGCGCCGTGCTCCTGGAAGCCGGCCGAGCGACCGAAGCGGAAGTGGTGTACTGGGCCGATCTGGCCAAGAACCCTGAGAACGGTTTTGCATTGTTTGGCTTGGAGAAGGCCCTACGGGCGCAGGGCAAGACCGGTCTGGCGAACGAGACGGCGGAGCGATTCGCCGCCGCTTGGGAAGCGGCGGATGTCTCGTTGACGACGTCACGCTACTGACCGGCAATCTCGTCATCCCCGCGCGTGGGAGTGCCGGGGGGCGGGGATCCCGGCCCCGCACCCCTGCCACGGCCGGATGACGAAAGTAGAGGGAGTGAGTCTCTCCTACAATTGAGCGCAGAGCCTGCGGGAACCCAACACCATGCAAAACCCGACACCAAAGAACACGTGCATCGGCTGGATCGGCACCGGCGTCATGGGTGAGCCGATATGCGGTCACCTCCTGGACGCTGGATGTTCGGTTACCGTCCACACCCGCACCCAAAAACGCGCCCAGAGTCTCTTGGATCAGGGCGCGTCGTGGGCGCATTCGCCCCAGAAAGTGGCGCGATCGACCGATGTCGTCTTCACCATGCTGGGATTTCCGGCCGATGTCCGCGAGGTCTACTTCGGTGGAGAAGGGTTGCTTGCCGGCGCGCGGGAAGGCTTACTGTTCATCGACATGAGCACCAGCGAACCGTCCTTGAGCCGCGAAATCCACGAAGCCTGTAAACCCCTCGGCGCGGCCAGTCTCGACGCGCCGGTCTCAAGGAGGCGACATCGGCGCCCGCAATGCCACTCTGTCGATCATGGTTGGCGGGGAGAAAGAAGCCTTCGACTGTGCCCTGCCTTTGCTGGAACATCTGGGCGAAACCATCGTCTACCAAGGCGGTGCTGGCTCCGGCCAGCACACTAAGATGGCCAACCAGATCCTCATCGCCACCAACATGATCGGCGTCTGCGAAGCCTTGATCTACGGCACCAAGGCCGGCCTCGACCTACCCACCATGCTCGAATCCGTCTCCGGCGGTGCCGCCGGCTCCTGGTCCCTCACCAACCTCGCCCCCCGCATCCTCGCCGGCGACTACGAACCCGGCTTCTTCGTCGAACACTTCCTCAAAGACATGCGCATCGCCCTCGACGAAGCCAGGCACATGAACCTCGACCTGCCGGGGCTGGAGTTGGCTGAACAGCTCTATCGTGAAGTGGAGGAGATGGGGTATGGGAGGAATGGGACGCAGGCGTTGATATTGCCCATGGCCGAAGACGGATCGATGCCGAGAAACGAATCGTCAGGTTGAGTCGACTGACGCGGAACCATAGTAGCGCTCGTAGGCCTGCGTACTTTGCCTATAAAACTCTTCTCGGCTCAATTTGTCCAAGCCGAGCCGCCGTGCCTCCCTGAATATAGATTCGAGGGCAGGCAGGTTGGACCAGAGTTCTGGGTGCTTCATCGCAAACCATTGCTCATACGCCTTCATTGAAGGTGGCAGTTTTGAATTGACTTGTTCGACGTACAGAAAGAGGCTTTCCGTTATTAGATAGTCAGTGATCTTGGGATCGAAATCGAGAACTTCGCCTTGGTCTCTATCGGCGTGTTTGAAGAAATTTTGAGGCGCGCGAATTCCTTGAAGCATCTGATCCCAAGTTTCATCATCTATAAACGACCTAAGAGTTCTTTCTTGGAGTCCTGGACCGTGTAGGTCCTTTAGTAGCTGATACGCAGCAGCCACCAAGGTGTGAACAGACACCAGATTGTTCCGATTGAAGTACAGGAACAGAGCGTCCTCGAGCTGTTCCTTGGCGGCTTGGGCCTTGCTAATTATCGCCACTCGCTGGGGCCACGCAGTCAGATAGAGGGTTCAGTATTGCGGTTGGATCCGGTCTTGGCTGGTGGGAGTCGCTCCAGAGCCGATGTGAAACATCGGCGACGACCGACTCCCCCTCCGGCTTGCAACCGCTTCGCGGTTGGTGCCGGAGGGGGGAGTCGAACCCCCACGCCCTTGCGGACAACGGATTTTGAATCCGTCGCGTCTACCGTTCCGCCACTCCGGCAGCGGGGGTGAATCCTAGCCTGGATTATTCGCAAAGTCATGAACAGATTGGCGATCTCTTCAAGATGCCTTGGCGCTTGCGAATGATCCAAGCAAAGTTGGGGTAGAGGGGACTGTCAATGTGAAGGATTTCCACGCCCCGGCCCCACGAAACTGACCCATCAGTGCTTCACAGGTCGCCGCCCCGTGTCCAACCCCAGCGGGGACGACATGTTGGGCCTGGCCCGACGGATCCCCGCCCCCCGAGCCGCCTCCCGCGGGGATGACTATCGATGCTCTATGGGTCCCCGCCCCCCAGCCACCCTCCCGCGGGGATGCATAAGGGTTCATTACGATCCAAGCTTGCGGAATAGCCGCACCGACAGCTTCCGCCTTAGTCTCACTCTCACCCTTATGCAGTGAGCTAGATCAAACACCTGTGCGACAGATCGGTTCGTCGTAGAGGCTGTGGGAGATGTGGGAATCTCGGCAGAGATTCCCAAGGGTTGTGGTTAGGTCGCCACAGGCGAGCTATCCATCAAGCCGTCATCATCCCCAGCCTTGACAAGAGAAAAGGGGGCCGAAACCCTTCGGGTCATGACAAATAACCCAAAACGAAGGGAGACCCCCAATTGCAAATCGTCGCACTCAATCCCAGTTTCTACAAGTACTACCGTCAAGACATTGCTGCTCTGAGCGATGAAGCCGAAGAGCGCCTGCGCTTGGTCAAAGGCTTTGAGCAGTTACGCTCCAAGGGGGTCTCAGGTGAAGAAGCAGCTCAGATTCTGGGCAAGAGTCGGGCAACTCTCTACCGCTGGAGAAAGCGCCTAGAGCGTGGACCTCGGCATCTAGAACCCCTCTCGAGTCGGCCCAAACGCGTGCGTAAGGCCAATTGGTCCTCGGATCTGGTGCACCGGGTCGAAACCCTTCGTAAAGAGTTTCCTGCCTGGGGCAAGGAGACCCTAGCTCCTTTGATCCAAGCCGAAGGGTTTGAGGTTTCAGAAGCCACGGTCGGAAGGATCTTGCGCCACCTGATGGACCGAGGGGTGATCTATCGGGTGCGCTACCAGCGTTTGAAGTACAAGAACTCTCGGCGTATGCGCCGCCTGCACGCCAAGCGCTTGCCCAAGTCCTGCCCGAAACCCACCCAGGCGGGTGAACGAATCCAGATCGATACTCTGCACCTGGTCCCCGCTCCAGGAAGATGGCTCAAGCACTTCTCGGCCTCTTGCCCAGTGAGTCGCTGGACAGTGGGAGAGGTCTACCAGCGCGCAACCAGTCGCTGCGCTGCCCGCTTCCTCGACAAGGTCATCACAGAGTGTCCGTTTGAGATCACCTCGATCCAGGTGGATGGTGGGAGCGAATTCATGGCCGAGTTTGAGAAGGCTTGCCGAGACCGAGGCATCACGCTTTACGTCCTGCCGCCCAAGAGCCCCAAGCTCAATGGCACCGTCGAGAGGATGCAGGAGACCTGGAGAGGCGAGTTTTATGAAATGTATGAATTGCCCGACACCGTCTCGGGATTGAGGCCCTACGTCCAGAGATTCCAGGACATCTACAACACCTACAGACCCCACAGAAGCTTGAAACGGAAACCACCGGCAAGTTACCTTAGAAAACTCGACCCACGGGTCGTCCTCCCGCCGACTGTCTCAAAGGTATTGATCTAGGACATGCAGTTGACAAATGGGCTTTTTTCAGCTACAATAAGCCCCGTAAGTAGCCGATTTTTAAGCACTTACGCCAAAATTAGGACGAGCGAATTCCAGCCCTGCGGCAACGATCCCAACAAGGACGATTCCACAAGAAGGTGTCCGCGTCGTGGCGGGCGACCCCTTTGAACTGGGGCGCCGCGATGTTGGCAGAGGCTGCAGTATCGATTCGGGAGGCAATGTGGCGACATACAAAGTAGGACAAAAGGTGGTGTACCCCAGCCATGGTGTGGGGTCGGTGCAGAAAATCGAGAAGACGACTCTCGATGGCGTTGAGGAGACGTTTTACTATCTGACTCTGTTCGCCAATGAGTCGACGGTCATGGTTCCCAAACAGAACCTGGACTTAGTCGGATTGCGCAAGCTCTGCACCCGCAAACAGATCAAGGAACTCTTGGCCCTTCTGGAAGACGGCAAGATCGACACCTACAAGGACTGGAAGGGCCGTTATAAACAGAACCTCGACAAGATGAAGACCGGCGATCTCACCGAGGTGGCCAGCGTGCTCAAGAATCTGCGCCTGGTGAGCACCAAGAAAAGCCTGTCGTTTCGCGAGAAGAAGATGTACGAGCGCGCCAAGTACTTCATCGTCAGCGAGATCGAGCACGTCAACCGCATCGCCGAGGCAACCGCAGAGACCAAGGTCGAAGATGCTCTCGAGAAGACGCTCAAGAAACACAGTCGCAAGAAGTCGAAAGACTAGAGCTTGCGGCCGCAAACTGAACACTGACAACTGTTCACTGGCAACCGCCAACTGAGAACCAGCCCTTGCCTCGCATCGTCATTTTCATCGTTCTCCTGACCGCAGTCTGGTGGTTGGCGCGCAGCTTTGCACCCAAGTCGACCCAGACGCGCCGACCGTTTGAGCGGCGCTCTCCCTCGGTCCCGAAACAGCGGGCGGGGAGAACCTCGTCGTTTGCGCTCAGTGCGGCGTCTACCTGCCACGACACAAGGCGTTGACCGAGGGCGACTCGGATTACTGCTCGGACACCTGTCGCGCGCAAGCCACCGATTCCGGCGAAATTTCCACCGTCCACTGAGGAAGCCTGACGAAGGCATCATGACGGTCGAGGAAACCCCAGCCTCTGGCCGAAAGCTGGCCTCGGGCGAAAACCTGGCCTTGGTCGAAAGTCCGGCCTCACCAGTCGAGAGGTCCGCCGCGGCTGTCGAGGTCGCCGTTCCGGTGCCCAATCTCGGCCCATTGACCTACCTCTTGCCGGAGACGGTGGCGGCAACCCCACGTCCTGGCATGAGGTGCGTCGCCCCCCTGGGACGGCGCCAAGTGGAAGGCGTCATCGTCGCCGTCCTCACCGAGGTACCGAACACGCCTCACAAGCTGCGGCCGATCGTTGACATCACCGACCGCGAGCCGGTGCTCTCCTCTGAATTGCTCGGACTCGGCCGCTTCATCTCCGACTACTACCTCGCCCCGCTGGGGGAGGTCCTTAAGTCGATGATCCCTTCCGGACTGACGCCGTGGGGACGCGAGCGCGTGCGCATCACCGATGCCGGCGCGTTTGCGATCGCCGAAGAACGGCTGGCGCAGTTGGTGCTCGACCACTTGCGCGACGGCGCCGCCCGAGCGGTCAGCGAACTCGGCGAACTGGCGGACCTCAAGACGCTGTGGCCGGTGCTCTCCGACCTCGGCCGGCGAGGTTGGATCCGCTACGAAGGTCGACGAACCGATCGCGGCGCTCGTTTCGGTCGCGCCTTTGAATTGGCAGGGGAGTCGACATCCGCGAACGGCGAGGCAATTCGGGCAAAGGTTGGCAGGTCGAAACCCGGGCGGGAAGTGGTCGACTACCTGGACCAACTCGGGCGTCCTGCGAGCAAAGAAGAGATCCTCACCGAGATTGGCTGTGGTGAAGGCGTGTTGCGACGTTTGGTCAAGCTCGATGTCCTGCGCGAATTCGTCGAAGTGCGCTCGCTCGAACTCGCCAACCATCGGCTCGGCAATCGGCAACCCGGCGAAGCTGAAGCGCCTCGTTGGACTCTGACCGACGAGCAGCAGGTGGCGGTGGACGCCATCTGCGGCGCAACGGATGTCGGTGGCGGCGCGTTTCTCCTCCACGGCATTACCGGCAGCGGCAAAACCGAGGTCTATCTGCGCGCGGCCGAACACGTACTCGAACAGGGTCGAACCACCCTTATTTTGGTGCCCGAAATCGCTTTGGTGCCGGGGCTGGCCCGCCAGGTCGGGGCGCGGTTTGGCGATCGCCACGCCATCCTCCATTCCGGTCTCAGCAAGCAGGAGCGCGCACAAGAGTGGGAGCGCATCCGCTCCGGCAAGGCCCAGGTCGTGCTCGGGCCGCGCTCGGCTCTCTTCGCCCCGCTCGCCAACCTCGGCTTGCTGGTTGTCGACGAAGAACACGACACCTCCTACAAGCAGGAGAACTCCCCTCGCTACCACGGTCGGGACATGGCCTATATTCGCGCTCGCGGCACTGGCGCGACCGCTGCCGGCGCAACACCGGTTGGAGCAACCCCGGCTGGAGCAACTCCAGTTGAAGCAACTCCAGTCGAAGCAGCTCCAGTCGAAGCAACTCCAGTCGAAGCAACTCTAGTTCTGGGCACCGCAACCCCCAGCCTCGAAAGCCGCCACAACGTCGAACGCCAGCGACTGCAGCCCCTCGCGATCCGCAACCGAGTGGCCGATGCCCAGCCGCCCGAGGGCGAGGTGGTGGATTTGCGCCTCGAACCGCCACCGCGGCGCCCCGGCGAGATCGTCTTCTCCCGTCGTCTGCTGGCCGAACTGCAAACCTGCTTGGACGAGGGCCGCCAAGCCATCCTATTGCGCAATCGACGCGGCTACGCTCCGGTGTTGCTGTGCGCCGCTTGCGGACATGACCATGCCTGCACGGAATGCGGCCTCGCGCAGACGGTCCATCGCAAGAGGCAGTCGCTCAAATGCCACTTCTGCGGCGCCTCGCGGCCGATTCCCAACACCTGCGCCGAGTGCGGGCGCGAAGAACTGGACGCGGTTGGCGCCGGTACCGAACGGGTCGAGGAGCAAGTGCGCGAGCTGTTTCCCGCCGCCCGGGTCGACATTCTCGACCGCGACACCGCTCGTGGCTCGGGGCTGCGCAACATCCTGGAGCGCTTCGGCAGCGGCGAAAGCGACATTCTCGTCGGCACCCAAATGGTCGCCAAGGGACACCACTTTCCCAATGTCGCCTTGGCGGCGGTTCTCAACGCCGACACCTACCTCAGCTTCCCGGACTTCCGCGGCGTCGAACGCACCTACGCCCTCTTGGCACAATTGGCCGGACGAGCCGGACGTGGGGAAGTCCCAGGCAAGGTCCTCATCCAGACCCGGCAGCCGGACCACTACGCCATCCAAGCAGCTCTACGAGGGGATGACAAACTCTTCGCCCAACGCGAAATGGAATTCCGGCGGCACTATCACTATCCCCCCTTCAGCCGGCTCATTGAAGTGGTGGTCGAGGACCGCAACCGCAAACGCGCCCACGCCTGCCTGCGCGACATCGCGCACTCGATTCGTAGCGATCCCAAGGCCAGAGGCCTGAGACTTCGTGGCCCGCAGGCAGCTCCCTACGAGCGGTTGGCCGGGCGCTGGCGCTATCAGGCGCTGATCTTGGGGGACAATTCGCGCCAGCTTCGCGACAGCGTAGCGCGGGCACTACCACAGCGGGCTTCGTCGCGAATCCTGGTGGATGTCGATCCCTACCAGTTGTTTTAGGATCTCTCCCACAAGTCGCTGAAGGTCCAAAGTTGCCTCAACAACTTGTGTTTTGCGGCCGTTTTGACCGTTGGAATGATTTTTGCTAGCGTGGCCTCAGTGAGTACTCCGGAAGTCGAATTCGAACAACCCTTGATCGAGCTGCGTCGTCAGTTGGAGGAGCTGGAAAGCTACCCGGAAGACGCGCGCAACGAGGGGGAAATTGCCAAAGTACGACGCAAGCTCGAGCGCGAGACGGAGCGTGTCTACTCGCGCCTGACGCCCTGGGAAACCACCCTCGCCGCGCGCCACGCTCAGCGTCCGCAAACTCTCGACTACATCGAACATCTGATGGAGGACTGGTTGGAGCTCCATGGCGACCGCAACTTCGCCGACGACGCGGCCATCGTCTCGGGATTCGCCACCTTTGCCGGTCAGTCGGTGGCGGTCGTCGGCCACCAGAAGGGCCGCAGCACCCAGCAGCGCATCCAACGCAACTTCGGTCAGCCGCGCCCCGAGGGCTACCGCAAAGCTCTGCGGGTGATGCGCATGGCCGAGCGCTTCGGCCGTCCAGTGGTTTCTTTTATCGACACTCCCGGCGCCTATCCAGGCATCGGTGCCGAGGAGCGCGGCCAAGCCGAAGCGATCGCCCGCAATCTGGAAGCCATGGCCTTGCTCAAGGTGCCGATCGTCGCGGTCGTCATCGGTGAGGGTGGCAGCGGGGGAGCGCTGGCCTTGGGTGTTGCCGACCGAGTCCTGATGTTGCGTTATGCGGTGTATTCGGTGATTTCGCCGGAGGGCTGTGCCGCCATTCTCTGGAAAGACCAAGAAAAAAGAGCGGCGGCGGCGGCCGCGATGCGCATCACCGCGCCCGACCTGGCAGAACTGGGAGTGATCGACGGCATCGTTCCAGAGCCGCCGGGCGGCGCGCACAGCGACCCCCAGGGTGCCTATCGCGAGGTCGAGGTGGCCCTGACCCAGGCTCTCAAAGAAGTTTCCGAGTTGTCGACCGATGAGCGTTTGGAACGCCGGTACGAACGTTTCCGCAAGTTGGGAGTGGTGGTCGAGAACTAGCTTCCCGACCTATCAGCATCGCGAGTCATCAACATCCAGTGATCCCGTGCCATCGCCCGCGTCGATTCGCGCCATCCGGCGCATCCTTCTGGTCTTCTTTCTCGCCTTCATCGGCTTGTTGGGATTTCTGTTTTGGTTTGGACGCCAGCAGCCGACCACACCCACCGTTGCCGTGGACCGCCGCACGACGACACCCGGCGAGGTCGATGTCGATATCAGCATCGGCTTCGACCACACGGTCTCGATCGGGGACACCAAGCTGTTCCGCATCCGCGCTGCGCAGGTGGTCAACCGCGGCGACCGCCAGGTGCTGCTCAAAGACGTGGGCCCGATCGAGATCTACCGTCCCGACGGCAACACCATCTTCGCGCAGGCCGAGGAAGCTTCCTTCGATTTGCAGTCCAACACCGCTCAATTGCGCGGCAACGTGCAGATGCGCGGCGCCGCGGGTACCGAGTTGCGGGCCAATCGCCTCGACCTCGATCCGGGCCGCATCGTCCGCAGTCGAGGACGGGTGCAGTTGTGGCGGGGCAAAGGCCTTTTCGGACGGGCTGACCGGCTGGAAGCGGAACTCGAAAACGACATCGTGCGGCTGGTCGGCCGGGTACGTTTCACCATGACCGACTCAGCGGGCGGCCCCAACTACCTCCTGCAAGGGCGGCGAGCCACCTATCTCGGCCAGGACGAGCGCCTGGATGTTGCGGGCGGCGTATTACTACGCCAGGGGCGCTCCGAGATCAAGGCCCACGAACTGAGCGCATTCGCCAGCGACGGCGCCCTGAGCCGAATCGAGTTGCGGCGGCGCGTGCGCGGTACCTGGGTGCAAGCGGCGCAGCGACCCGCCGAAGCGAGCGAGGGTGGCGAGGCGCTCTCGTCGACCGCCGACGATCAAGTCCTCCACGTCATCGCCAACAATTTCGACCTCGATTTCGATACCCAAGGCGAACTGACCCGTACCCGACTGGCGCGCAATCCACCGGCCAAACTCACCTTGGTAAGAGGGCCGACCCGCCACACCTTGCAGGGGCTGGTCGTCGACATCGCCTGGAGCGCGGGCAATCCGCTTTCCGGAACCGCGGCGCCACAAGCACTGATCGTCGAGCACACTCCGGACGGAGGTCGTAGCGCCACCGGCGAAAGCGCGCGTTTTCGCTTTGCCAGAGGCGAACTCAGCCAGGTCGATCTCACCCGAGATGTCCGGGTGCAAGAGGAAGACGCGACGACCGCCGGCGACACCGCAACCTACGACTCGGCCACGCGGACCTTTGTCGTCAACGGACAACCGGCGCAAACCACCTTCACCGGCGGCCACCTGACTTCGCCGCGCATCTCCTACGACGCTGAATTGCGCACCGCACGGACGGTGCGGCCGGTGCGCGGCGAATACGAACAGGGGCAGGAACCGGGCGTCCTCGGCGAAGGCGACGGTCCCACCAAATTTGAAGCCCAGGAAGCAGTCTGGGAACAGGACGGCGGCATCGTCCACCTGATTGGGGATGCTCGACTGTGGCGCAATCGAGACCTGCTGGTGGCCGAGACCATCGATTCCGAACTGGATCGTCGTGTCGTCTTCGCCGACGGCGATGTACGCATGATCTTTGAGCGCCCGGACGCCGAAACAGGAGAGATGATCGCCGTCGAAGCGACCTCCGACAGCCTCGAGTACAGCGAAGACGAGGAAGTAGTACACCTGCTCGGCAACGCTAGCGCGCAGCGCCAGGGCCGCACGCTGAGTTGCGCCAATATGGATGTCGAACTCGATGACGGAGGGAGCGCTGAGCGCATGCGCTGCGACGGAGCAACGCGCATGGTCGACACCGTCGGCAAGCAGGTCGTGACCGGGGACACCGCGGTCTATGAGATTGGCGCCGAGGAGGCGATTTTTACCGGCGACCCGGTGTTGGCTCGCTCCGACGATGGCTCCGAGGTGACCGGCAAGCGCCTGACCTACGATGTCTCGACAGGCGAGGCGGTGATGGACCGCGGTCCGCAGCCGGAAATGATCCAGGAGGTCCCCACGGCAGCGGTCGAGGCTACCGCCGCGACGACCGCCGACCGGGACCAGGGAGAAGGATGAGCAACGAGCGCCCACCCCAGATCCTGGTCCCCGAAAAAACCCCCGACGGTGAGGGGCTGAAATCGCAGATCGGGCAACAGCGGCCCCGAGCCCGAGTGCTGCGCGCCGAGGGTTTGCGCAAGGTCTATCGTGGCCGAGCGGTGGTCGACGACGTCGACATCGAAGTGCTACCGGGCGAAGTCGTGGGGCTGCTGGGCCCCAACGGCGCCGGCAAGACCACCACCTTCTACATGGTGGTGGGCCTGACCCCTCCCGATCGCGGACACGTTTTTCTCGGCGATGAGGAGATCACCGAGCTGCCGATGTACGTGCGCGCCAAGAAGGGCGTCAGCTACCTCCCTCAGGAACCTTCGGTCTTTCGCCGCATGACGGTCGAGGACAACCTGATGTCCATCTTCGAAACCCTCGACCTGCCGCTGGCCGAGCGCCGTCGACGCACCAACCAACTGCTGCGCGAATTCGGCCTGGAATCGATCCGCAAGACCCTCGCGGTGTCGGTTTCGGGCGGGGAACGGCGCCGCTGCGAGATCGCGCGCGCCTTGGTTCTCGATCCGGCCTTCATTCTGCTCGACGAGCCGTTCGCCGGCATCGACCCGATCGCGGTCATCGATATTCAACGCATCGTCTCTCACCTCAAAGAGATGGGCATCGGCGTGCTCATCACCGACCACAGCGTGCGCGAGACGCTGCGCATCACCGATCGCGCCTACATCATCAACGAAGGCCAAATTCTGCGGCATGGCCTGCCGGCCGACCTTTCGGCCGACCCGGAAGTACGCAAGATCTATCTCGGCGACGAGTTTCAGTTGTAGGCAAGGCGATGGCTTTAGAGCAGAAACTTTCCCTCAAGTTGGCGCAGCGTCTGGTGATGACGCCGTCGCTGCAGCAGGCGATCAAACTGCTGCAGATGACCCGCCCGGAACTGCTGCAGACGGTCACCCAAGAATTGGTCGAGAATCCACTGCTCGAAGAGCTGGAGGAATTCCTCGAAGATCAGCAAAGCGACGACGGCGAGGAAGAAGCTGCCACCGAGGGCGAAGAAACAACGACGGAGGCGACTGAAGAGTCCTCGGAGGAAACCCCGGACCAGGAACAGGTCATGAACGAGATCGAGTTGGAGTCGTACTTCAACGATCATTGGGACGGCCAGCGCTTTGAAGGATCGACTCGAGAAGTACCGGAAGCGCCGCCCCTCGAGAACACCCTGTCGCGCCAACCTGACCTCTACGACCATCTACTGTGGCAGTTGCACATGACCGAGCTGCCGCCCGACATCAACCGGATCGCCGAATTGGTGATCGGCAACCTCAGCCCCGACGGCTTTCTGATGGCGAGCGAGGAAGAACTGCAGCAATTGCTCGACGATGAGGACGGCGAGTTTGGCCCCGACTGCGTGCGCAAAGGATTGGCGGTGGTGCGGTCGCTGGACCCCGCCGGTGTCGGCTTTGTCGAACTCAAGGACAGCCTGCTGTTTCAACTGCGATCCAAGGGCGAAGATCGGGAGGCGCTTTGCTGTCGCATCATTGCCGACCACTGGCCGCTCTTTCTCAAGCGCCAGTTCCCGGCCCTGGCCCGCGAACTGGGCGTCAAGCTCAAGGAACTGGAACCGGTTATCGAGCAAATCAAAGATCTCGAAACCCGGCCCGGCCGCAAGTTCGACACCGACCGCACCCACTATGTCGAGCCCGATGTCTACGTGGTGAAGGTCGGCGACGAATACGTCATCCAACTCAACGAGGATGGCCTGCCGCGCCTGCGCATCAGCAAGGCCTACCGCAAGATGCTGCTCGAGATGAAGAAAGAGGGCAGTCAGAAGGACACGCAGGAGTACATCCGCGACAAGATGCGCGGCGCCATGTGGCTGATCAAGAGCCTCGACCAGCGGCAACGCACCATCTACAAAGTCGCCGAGTCGATCGTGCGGCAGCAGCGGGACTTCTTTGACCGCGGCATCGACCACCTGCGCCCGATGGTCCTGCGCGACGTCGCCAGCGACATCGGCATGCACGAGTCCACGGTCAGCCGTGTGGTCTCGAATAAATACATCCACACGCCCCGCGGTGTCTATCCACTCAAATTTTTCTTCCACAGCGGCATCGACCGCGACTACGGCGGTGACATTTCGTCCTTGACCGTCAAGCGCAAGATCGCCAAACTGATTGAGGCTGAGGATGCACGCCGACCGCTGTCGGACAGCGCCCTAGCCAAGGCACTGAACCGTGAAGGCATTAACATTGCCCGCCGCACCGTCGCCAAGTACCGCGACGAACTTCAAATCCCGTCCTCTACGGACCGTAAACAGTACTTCTAACGACCAACGACTCAACCTAGCCGAGGAGATAGCTACCGTGAACGTCGAATTTGTTGGCCGCCAATACGACATTGAAGACCGTGTGCGCGACTATGCCGAAGATCGGCTCGAATCTCTGCGTCGCTTTGCCGACGAGCCGATTTCCAGTCACATCGCGCTCAACGCCGAAGGGCACCGCTCGGTGGCGGAGATCCAGTTCTCGCATGCGCACGGCGCTGTCCACGCGACCGAGGCCGCCGATGACATGGGCGACGCCGTCCATATGGCTTTGGACAAGCTCGAGAAGCAACTGCGCCGTTCGCGCAAAAAGCACCAGCGACAGCGGCGCCGCGCCGACCACAAGCGTGCCGAGGAAGCGCACTGGCCGGTCGAGGTGGTCGCGGGCGACCGCCTGCGTTCGGGTGAGAAGCAAGTACTCAGGTCGACCGCCTTCGAAATCGAAGAAATGGACATGGAAGAGGCGGCGACCAAGCTGGAGTCCTCCAAGAACGAGTTCGTCATCTTTCGCCACTCGGCCACCGGGCAGACCACCGTGCTCTACAAGCGCAAGGACGGCAACTACGGAGTCATTTCCCCCGACGCCTGAGGCGCCGTCGAAGAGCATGGCCAAGTCCGCAACCCTCGGCATTTCCGATCTGACCCGGCGCGACCTGGTGTTCGCCGAAGTCGAAGGACGCGAGCACAGCGGCGTGTTGCGCTCCCTGGCCGGGCTGATCGTGGAGCGGGTGGCGGTCCCTTCCGAAAATCGTTTATTTGAAGCGCTGTGGGAGCGAGAGGAGCTGCAATCGACTGGCATCGGCGAAGGAGTCGCGATTCCGCATTGCAAGGTGCGCGGACTCAAAAAAGTGCTCCTGGCGGTCGCCACCTGCAAGGACGAGGTTGACTTCGACGCGCCCGACAAGAAACCGGTCCGCCTGCTCTTCGTCATCCTCTCGCCGACGCAAGAGCCCGCGGCTCATCTGCAGGCTCTGTCGGCCGTGTCTCACTGGCTGCGCGACCACCCCGAAGTTGCGCGAACACTGCCGGACCTGGGCGAAGATTCGATTTACGAGTCGCTCACCGGCGCAAACTCAACATAAATAAAGGTTTACAGTGGCAACCCGGCAAAGTGTCCGCGTCGACGAACTGCTGGGCGAGGAACTCGCCCATCTGTCGCTGTCCGTTTTGGCGGGCGAGAGGGGCCTCGCCAACCGCATCGAGCACCCGCGTATCCAGAAGCCTGGGCTGGCGCTCGCCAGTTACTACGACTACATCCGTCCGGGGCGCGTCCAGATTCTTGGCGAAAGTGAGCTCAACTACGCGGCCACCTTGGATCCTGAACTTCTCGACCGACGCGTCGTCGAAGTGACCGCTCGCAAGATCCCCGCGTTTGTAGTTTCCAAGGGGCTGCAGCCGTTTGCGCCGCTCCTGGAGCACTGCTCCGAACGCAACATCCCGGTGCTGTCCTCGCCAGCGCTGACATCGCAGATCATCCAGGCGCTCAGTGACTTCCTCGAAGAACACCTGGTTCCCTCGACTGCCATCCATGCAGTGCTTCTAGACGTTTTTGGACTCGGTGTGTTGCTGATCGGCGAGAGTGGGGTAGGCAAGAGCGAATGCGCCCTCGACCTCATCACTCGCGGCCACAGTTTGGTCGCCGACGATCGCGTCATCGTGCGCCGCTACCCACACAACGAACTGGGCGGTAGCGGGGATCCCATGACCCGCCACCACGTGGAGTTGCGCGGCCTCGGAATTCTCAACGTTCGCGATCTGTTCGGTCTGTCAGCGGTGCGGGAGCGCAAACGCATCGACTTGGTGGTCGAATTGGTGCCGTGGCAAGACGGTGAGGAGTACGACCGACTTGGGCTTGAGGAGAGCACTTACGAAATTCTCGAAACCCCGGTGGCCTACTTGCAGATGCCGGTTGCGCTGGGCCGCAATGTCGGCATTCTGGTCGAGATCGCGGCTCGCAACCATCGCCTCAAGATGCAGGGGCATCATTCGGCACGAGAGTTCGTCCGTCGCCTGGAAGAGCGACGCTCGAACCCACAGACGGAAGCGGAAAGCTAGCGATGCACCAACCCATCCTCATTACCGGCCTGTCCGGTTCGGGCAAGAGCAGCGTCGCCAAAGCGTTTGAAGACCTCGGGTTTTACTGCGTGGACAACCTGCCATTGCCTCTGCTCGAGCAACTCCTGCAAGACCCCAAGGCCATCACCGGTGGCCGCGAGCAGCCGCTCGCCGTCGTCACCGACACCCGCACTCCCGATTTTGTCCGCGGCTTGCCCGAGATTCTCGATCGCCTGAAGCAGCGGCCGGTGCTCATCTTCCTGGACGCCAGCGACGAGGTGCTGGTGCGCCGCTTCTCGGAAACGCGCCGGCGCCATCCCATGGCCGAAGACCGTCCGGTCATCGACGGCATTCGCGAAGAACGGGAATTACTGGCCGAAATCCGCGGCCGAGCCGACGTGGTCCTGGACACCGGCGAGTGGACCATCCACGACTTGCGGCGCCAAATCCAGCACCAGTTCGGCATCGAGGGGGAAGAGAGCGAAGGGATGGCGTTGTCGGTGGTCAGTTTCGGCTTCAAACACGGTCTGCCCTATGGAGCGGACACCGTTTTCGACGTGCGATTCCTACCCAACCCGCACTTCAATCCGCGCCTGCGGCCCAAGACCGGCAAAGATCGGGAAGTGGTTGAGTTTCTCGAGCGTCACGACGAGTTCGGCGACTACCTAGACCGGCTCTACAATTTCGTCGATTTCTTGCTTCCGCGCTATCAAGCCGAAGCCCGCAGCCATTTCACCTTGGCGGTGGGCTGCACCGGCGGCCGCCATCGCTCGGTGGCGGTTGCCGAAGCGCTCGCCCAACACCTGAGTGCAGCCGGCTGGCGAACCCACCTCCAGCACCGTGACAGCCATTCGCAAGCAGGCTGAGCGTACCAACTGACGAGAATTCCTCCGTGCTGCAAGCCATCGTCGTTACCCAAGGGCAACTGGCCCATGAACTCCTCAAGAGTGCCGAGCGCGTTCTTGGGCGGCCGATTTCGGCGCGATCGGTGTGCCTGGATTGGGAGGCCAGCGCCGAAGAAGATCGCGACGCCTTGCTGCGGGCGATCGGAGAGTTCTCGGTCCAGGATCGCTTTCTCATTCTCACCGACATTCCCGGCGCCACCCCCCATCGCATCGCCTCAGAGCTGGCCGACGCTCAAGTGGCGGTGGTCGCGGGGGTCAACTTGCCGATGGTGGTTCGCCTCGGTTGTCTGAGCACCGATGACGAGCGCACCCCGCAGCAGATCGCGGACTGGATCATCGACAAGGGCCGCAAGGCGGTGGTTGGGGAGTGCAACATACGCATCTGCAAGCCCCAACCCGAAAGCCCCCAACATGAAACGCCCCTACATGAAAACAGCGAGTGCGAATGACCGAACGGCAACTGGAGATCACCAATCAGTTGGGGCTGCACGCGCGCGCGGCAGCCAAGCTGGTGCACACCGCGTCCCGCTTCCGGTCCCAGGTGTTCTTGCTGGTGGACGATGAGGAGGTCAACGCCAAGAGCATTCTCGGTCTGCTGACCCTTGGCCTCGCCCCGGCAGTTACGTGGTGGTGCGCTGCGACGGCGACGACGAAGGGGAGGCGGTTGAGGCCATCGCCGAACTCTTCACCGACGGCTTCGGCGAACTCTCTGAATCGACGACTCAGGCTGAAGTGTGATGACGGCTCGTGTCACTGGCACGGAGTTGCATGGCATCGCCGGTGCCGAAGGACGGGCGAGCGGCGAAGTCTGGCTCTATCCCGATGCCCGCCACGGTGAGGGCGACGCGCAGAGGTCGCCGGATGAAGATCAAAGGGCTCGCTACCGCACCGCGCAGGAACAAGTGCGCGAGCAACTTTTGCGCCTCGAACAGCAGTTCGGAGACGAACAGCGGGAAGTCGGGGAAATCTTCGCGGCGCAGGCGCTGATGCTGGCCGATCCCAGTCTCGAAGCCTGCATCTACGAACTTATGGATGACGATGCCAGCGCTGAAGAGGCGGTACGTCGTTGCGGGGAGCGCTTTGCGTCGCAGTTGGAACGGACGTCGAATGCCGTCATTCGCGAACGCGCCAGCGATTGCCGCGAAGTGACCGACCGTCTGCTCGGAGCGCTGACCCACGAAACGGCGGTGCGTGCCCGCACCGATATCGCGGGCAAGATCGTCGTCGCCGCCGAGTTGCCTCCCGGAGAAGCGGTCTCCTTGGTCCGCGCCGGCGCCGGTGGGCTGGTGCTCGAGCACGGCGGCACGACTTCGCACACCGCAATCGTTGCCCGTGCTCTGGGAGTGCCTGCGGTATTGGGTGTTGCGGAGGCAACCCACTCCCTGCAAGCCGGCCAACAAGTCACCATCGACGGAGATCTGGGACAGGTCACGATCGGCGGCGCCGAAGCAACACCGTCGGGCAGGCATTCTGTGGCGGCCGCCCCGCCGCTTTCTCCTGTGCGGGACTCCACGTGCACCACTCACGATGGGGTCTCGATTCAGCTCGCCGCCAATGTTGAGTTGCCAGAAGAGCTCGACCTGGTTAGAGCCAACTCTGCCGCCGGCATCGGCCTCTACCGCAGCGAGTTCCTACTCATCGAAACCGAACCCGATCTCCCCGATGAAGAGCTGCAGATTCAACGCTTTAGCGAGCTTCTTGACGCCGCCAATGGCGACGATGTGGTGTTACGGACCTACGATCTGGGCGGACGCAAGCTGGCGCGCGAGACCCTCGCCACCCAAGAGAGCCATCCGAGCCTAGGTCTGCGTGGTATTCGCATCCTCGATTTGCGCCGCCATCTGTTCCACACCCAAGCTCGCGCGGCGCTACGGACGGTAGCGGACAGTACCGACGCTCGAGGCAGGCTGCGGCTGCTGCTGCCGATGGTGACCGGCTCCGAAGAAGTGAACTCCTTTCGTGAGTTTTTGAGGGAGACCGCTGACGAACTGGGGATCGATCCAGAGGTCATGCCGCCGGTGGGAGCAATGGTCGAAACACCCGCGGCAGCACTCACCACCGAAGCACTCGGAAGGGTCGCCGACTTTCTGGCCATCGGCACCAACGATCTAGTGCAGTACACCCTCGCCGCCGAACGCGACAACGAACACGTTGCACACCTTTACCAGCCGCTGCACCCGTCGGTTTTGCGCCTAATTCGCGTCGCCGTCGAGGGCGCACAGCGAAGCGGTACGCCGATTTCGGTTTGCGGTGAGCTGGCCGCCAGTCCGCTGGGTCAGATCGTTCTCATCGGTCTCGGTGTCGAGCGGCTGTCGATGCATCCGGTCAAGATCGAGCCGGCTCGCCGATTGATTCGTAATCTGGATTCGCGCAAACTCCGCAGTGCGGCAGACGCCTGGACAAGTTTGGGCACGGCTGATGCAGTCATAGACGAGCTGCGCCAGGTAATGACCGAAGCAACGGAGGCCGAAGTAGCGCGCGAAGTGGGCTGAGTAGAGAAGCCGGAGCGAATCAAGGATGCTGAAAGAAATCAAACGAGTCGACAAGCCTTGGGGCTATGAACTGATTTGGGCCCACACCGACCGCTACGTCGGCAAAATCCTACACGTCAACGCCGGCGAAGCTCTCAGCCTTCAGTACCACGAGGAAAAGGACGAGACTCTGTACCTCCTGCAGGGCAGCTACACCTTCGTTGTCGATGAAGGGGGCGAATTGGTCGAAAGAGAGATCCGTCCGGGCGACGCGTACCACATTCCGCCGGGAACCCGGCATCGCATGACTGCGGGGCCAGAAGGCTGTGACATTTTGGAGGTTTCGACGCCGGAGCTGCACGACGTGGTACGGCTGGAAGACCGCTACGGGCGCACCACTGAGGAGGGCGCCTGATCGAGGCGTGCGATGTCGGTAATCCCCATGAGATGCATCCTGGGCGCGGGGCTGATCTGGTTGACGGCGGTCGGATGCGGTTCGGCAGTGGTAGAACCGCTGCATCCGGTGACCCTCCATCCCGATCGAACGCTGCGTCGAGATCCCAGCCAATTGGTCGAAGATTTGCGTTCCGAAGAGACCGAGGAAGCGCCTCAGGCGGCTGCTCCGGATCTCGAAGCTCCTCCCGAGGCTCGACCGACAGCACCCGTGCGGGCGGAAACAATCGAAGCGACAACTCCTGACAACGACGGCGACGAGGTTTCCCTGGTCGAACTGGCGCGGCGAGAGCGGCAACGGAGAGCGCAGACAGATCAATCGCGCGTTGTCATCGACGACAGCAGTCTCGTACGGCGCGGAGAACTGCCCGAAACGACGGTCAGCGGAATGCCGGTCCGGACGGCGCCGGAAGCGAGCGTCCCAGTGGAATCGGCTTCAGCGGCAGCCGCCAATGGCGGGCCATCCAGCGATGATCTTGAAACCTACTGGCGTGGAAGGGTCCGCGAGCTTCGCTACGAGTGGGCCGATCTGGTCGAGGAGAAAGACCAGCTAGTTCGCGACGTCAACCGGCTGCGCCGGGACTTCTACGAAGAGGATGACCCCTACTATCGCGATGCCGAAATCAAACCGGATTGGGATCGTGCCTGGAACCAGTTGCAGCAAGTGCGCCGAGACATCGAAATCGTCGTCGAGGAACTCGACGCCACCCTAGAAGAAGGAAGGACCGCGGGCGCCTTACCGGGCTGGCTCCGGGAAGGACTGGAAGTCGAACCCGAACCGGTCGAAGAGGACCCAGGCCCAGATGGTGCCGAACCCAACTCGTTGGGCACGGTGGAACCGGTGGAACCCAGCCAGGCGCGTCGTGGCACTGGAGATGCGGCGCGATGAGCCCGACCAACCGCTATTTCATCGAGACCTGGGGCTGCCAGATGAACGAACTGGACAGCCAGCGCATGCGCGGCCAGTTGGAGCGCCAAGGAATTTTGCCAACCGACGACCCCAATGAAGCCGACATCGTGCTCCTCAACTCCTGCTCGGTACGCGAAAAGGCGGAGCACAAGGTCTACTCGCGACTCGGGCGCTTTCGACAAATCAAGGAGCACCGCTCCGGCATGCAGATCGGCCTTTGCGGCTGCGTCGCCGAGCAGGACGGCGAGCGCGCTCTCAAACGCATACCCGAACTCGACTTCGTGGTCGGCACCGGGCGCATCGGTGAGCTCACCGATCTCGTCCTCGCCGCCAAGAACGGCGAACGGCGCGTCGCCACCGGGTTCCCCGAAACCAGCGACTACGATTTCGATTCGATCTCGCGCGATGGCACCTTCAAGGGCATGGTGACGCTGATCGAGGGCTGCAATAAGAACTGCACCTTTTGCGTCGTGCCCACCACGCGCGGTACCGAACGCTGCCGTCCCATGACCGAAGTCTTGGATGAGGTCCGCTCTTTGGTCGCCAGGGGTTTCCTGGAGATCGAGTTGCTTGGACAGACGGTCAACCATTGGCGCGATCCGCACAGTGGAGAAGACTTCGCCGACATGCTGCACGCGGTGGCGACCATCGACGGGGTGCAGCGCCTGCGCTTCGTCACTTCCTATCCCAGAGACTTCACCCCGAAAATGGTGGAGGCCTTCGCCGCCCACGCCAACATTTCGCCGTACCTGCATCTGCCGGTGCAATCGGGCTCAAATCGGATCCTGCGCTGGATGGGACGCGGATATACGGCAGAGGACTACGACGAGCTCGTCGCACTAATCCGCGAGAAGCGCCCGGAGACGGCTTTGTCCAGCGACATCATTGTCGGCTTTCCGGGCGAGACCGACGACGACTTCGCGCAGACACTGGCATTGGTCGAGCGCAGCCAATTCGCGTCGATTTTCGCCTTTGCCTATTCCCCTCGCCCGCACACCGCCGCCCCGCGCCTGAATCTGGATGTTGTCGATCCTGAGGTTGCGAGTGAACGTCTGCAGATCTTGCTCGCGGCTCAAGAACCGATCCAGCGGGCGCAAAATGAAGCGCTCATTGGCCAGCGGATGGAAGTCCTGGTGACCGGTCCGGGGCGGGACGAAGGCACCCTGGTCGGCCGCACGCCATGCCACCGCCAGATTCACTTTGAGGGCTCACTGCATCGCTATCCCTTGGGGCGCATGGTCCAAGTCGAAGTCGATCGGGCCTTTCCCCACAGCTTACTCGGTCACTGTGTAGCGAGTTCGGCGGTCGAGGTGACTTCCGCGGCAGCGGAAAACTCGGCAAAGAGGGGTAGAGTCGGCCTATGAGTAAGGCGTCCTACGTCGGCATGACGGTCAAAGGGTTGATCGTCGACCCCTCGTCGGAGGCTCCGGTCGTGATCCTTCAAGATGAAGCCGAAGAAGTTTTCTTGCCCATCTGGATCGGTAACTTTGAAGCCAGCGCGATCGCTTTGCGCATGGAGGGAGTCGAGCCGCCGCGACCCATGACGCACGACATCCTCGCCCGCATCATTCGTGACGGCGGAATGAAGCTCTTGGAGGCCCGCGTCTCGTCCCTCAAAGAGGGCACGTTCTACGCCGAACTCTCCCTGCGCACCGAGCAAGGCGAGAAGCTCCTGCTCGATACACGACCCAGCGACGCCATCGCCCTGGCACTCCGCCTGCAAAGCCCGATTCGCGTCGCAGCGGATGTCTTGGAAGAGGCGCAAGCCCTCCGTTTGGCGACCACCGACGAGGAACGTGTGCGCGAGTGGCTTGAGAACGCCAACCCTGAAGAGTTCGGCGAATACGAAATGTAGGGCGGTCCGCCCCAGTTGAAATTCTGTTTGGTCGGCGCGCCGACATTCCGTACATCATTTCTGCATCTCCACAGCCACGATCACGAACCAGGGTGGCGCGCTCCGCTTTGGGCTACAATTCGAGTGGCTACAACCCCGAACATGATCGTCACAATCACCAATCAAAAAGGCGGCGTCGGCAAGACCACGACCGCGATCAATCTCGCTGCGGGTCTGGCCGCCAAGGGACTGCCGACCTTGCTCCTCGACTTGGACCCCCAGGCCAATGCCACCCTCAGCTTCACCGAGCAAGAGGTCGAACGACCGTCGATGTTCGAAGTTTTGACCCAGGAGGCACCCCTCGGGGAGGTCCTCATCCAGGTCGAGAAGGCGGAGCATTTGACTCTGGGGCCTTCATCGTTGGCGCTGGCCAAGCTGGAGACCAAACTGATCGGCGAGATCGACGCGCATTACCGCTTGGCGGACCAATTGAATTCGATCGCCGATCAATTCGACTATGTGGTCATCGACACGCCTCCGACCCTGGGCTTGATCACCGTCAACTCGCTGGTCGCGGCGACCCACGTCTTGATTCCCATTCAGAGCAGTTACTTCGCGTTGGAAGGCACCGACGACCTGCTGGAGACCATCGACCGCGTCAAAGTACGGGCAAACCCTGATTTGCAGATTCTGGGCGCCGTGCTGACTCTGTACGACAAGCGCACTTTGTTGTCGAAAGACATTCAGGAGCAGGTCGAGAAAGTGTTCGGCGCCAAGTTGTTCGAGACCCGCATTCACAAGAACGTCCGCCTCGAAGAGAGCCCCGCCTATCGCGAGGCGATCTTCAGCTACGCGCCCAATTCCAGTGGCGCCTACGACTATTACCGCCTATCCGAGGAGCTGTTGAGCCGTGTCTGAAGCCGCCAAAAAGGGCCTGCCCGAGCGGGTCAAAATGCGCCATTCGTCCCACTTCGTCGATGAGTTGGTCACCCGATCAGAACAGCCGGTGGGCAAGATGGTCCAGCTCGACGCCATCGAGCCCGACCCCGACCAGCCCCGCGTCGACTTCGGCAACATCGACGAACTCGCCCAGTCCATCCGCGCCAAGGGCGTGCTCGAACCGATTCTGGTCCGTCCGTGGGCTGAGAGTGGCGAGAGTGGAGGAGGGGTGCGCTACCGCATCATCTCGGGGGAGCGACGCTACCGCGCCGCCCGTCAAGCGGGCATTCCCGAGGTGCCGGTGGTCGAGATGGCGGTTGACGATGACGAGGCGCTGGAGATCGCCTTAATCGAGAACTTGCAGCGGAAAGATCTCGACGCCTTCGAAGAGGCCGAGGGGCTTAACGGCTTACGGGAACGCTTCGAGTACACCCACGAGCAGATCGCCGGCACTATGGGCAAGTCCCGTAGCGTCATCACCGAAACGCTGACGCTACTGCGCATCCCCGAGCCCCTGCGCCGGTTCGCCCGCGAGCACGACTTGACCGCCAAATCGCTCCTTTTGGAGGTGGCCAAACTGGACAACGCGGAGGCTATGGGCGCCCTGCTGCAGCAGGCGGCAAGCGGTTCCCTTACGCGCGACGATGTCCGCGAGCAAACCCGGGCTCACGGTCAAAGGCTAGCTCGCGGTGGAGAAGCCGGCCGGTCGGGGACGCGGCGGCCTACGTTCCGATTTGCGGATCCGGATGCATCCTTCAAGATCGCCCTCACCTTTGACCGTGAAGCCGTAGAAAGGCGTGATGTCATTCAAGCTCTCGAACGAGTGCTGGATGACCTTCGCACCGCCGAGCGCGCCGACGAAGAAGAGGACACCGACAAGCCGGATATGTTGTTCTAGATGGCGTTCCCGAGGGAAAAGGATCGGCAGAGCCGTTTGCGTATTTGATTGCATATTTGATATTAAGTTTACATAATATATCTTATCAGACGTTAGATATCTGTTCTATTTTGCCTTGGCCACGGTCATCGCTCAGCCAACGCTCTCTTAGCGCTGCACGCCTCGCGGCCCACCATTTGCTAAGACCCGAAACAGCATAGACTTGACTTCCACCGATGCCGTTCGCGTCCTCCATCTCCCATCGATTCTTGCGCCCCTTCTTGCGTATCGATCGATACGTCGCCGGCGAGATCCTCGGGCCGTTTCTGCTCGGTTGCGCGCTCTACACCCTGCTTTTGCTGCTGCAACTCCTGCTGCGAGTCGCGCACATGATCTTCGCCCGCGGCGTACCGGCCAACCTCAGTTTTGCCTTGATCTGGTATTCGCTCCCCAACATCCTTGTTTTGGTCATCCCCATGGCCTTTCTCTTCGCCACTTTGATGGCCATCGGCCGGCTCTCCGGCGACAGCGAGTTGACCGCCCTGCGCGCCGGCGGAGTCAGCCTCAATCGGCTCTACCGTCCAGTCTTCGTCTTCTCGCTCGCCCTCGCCCTACTGACGCTGTCCCTCATGACTCTGGTCATGCCGGTTTCGAATGAAGAGTTCACCCACACCAGCATCAGGATTCAGACCGAGCACGCCACCCAAGTCGTAGAACCGAGGGATTTCTATTCCGAACTCGGCGCTGGCGTTCTGTGGGTCTTTGGCAGCACACCGGACCGTGCCTACTGGGACGGCGTCTTCCTCGCCCAGGACAAGCGCGGCGAAGTGCTGGCGGCCGAGCGCGGCAGACTGGTCTACGACGAACAAACCGGCGACCAACTGTTGCAGTTGCACAACGCCGTGCAGCATTCCGCCAACCTCGACGGCCCCCCCGATTCGGCTCGCTATGAAGTCAGCCGCCTGGACGACTACGAAACCGTGGTTCAGGTCGGCGCCGTCGACGGCGGCACCGAGCGCACTTACTTAAAAGGAATGCGCTCCATGGGCTTGGCGGAGCTGCGCCAAATCCGCGACGACCCAGACGAGCACGAACTCAGGAAGCGCACCGCTAAGGTAGAGATTCACAAACGCTTTTCCTTTCCCGCCGCGTGCATCGGATTCGGCCTTTTCGCGCTGCCGGTGGCATTCAGCTCGCGCCGCGGCGGAGGCACCAGGTCTTCCGCTTTCGCCCTTTCACTTTTGGTGTTGGCGCTCTACTACATCTTCATCAATCAAGGCGAAGACCTGGCTCAAAAAGGCGAAATATCGCCGTGGCTGGCGATGTGGCCACCCAACTTGATCCTCGCCGCCCTGGGCGGCTATTTCCTGTGGCGCCGCAATCGCGATCGCGCCTGGTCCGGTTTCGGGCGCGCCGGTGCACTCGCCGACCGGCTGACCCGCACTTTTCCCGCCCTGCTTTCACGACGTTCGAAGACCAAGCGTGCCAAAGAACGCAACCAGCGATGGTCGCTTCTGCAGTTTCCCTCCCGCAACGACCGTTACATCCTGCGCCTGTTCGTGCTCGTCACCGCGATCACCATGGCGTCGATGCTCCTGCTCTTCCTGGTATCGCGTTTCATCGATGTGCTTGAGCACATGCAGAGCAACAACATCGAGGTCTCAGTCCTTTGGCGATATTTAGGCACAGTCGCTTTGGACATGGCGTATCAGTTCTTGCCCATGGCCATCTTGATCGGCACCGTTCTCACTTTCAGTCTGCTGTCGCGCAGCAATGAAGTCATTGCTTGGCGCGCTGCCGGAGTCAGTCTGTTCCGACTCGCCACCCCAGTAGTCGTGATGGCGATTCTGCTTGGTCTCGTCACCTTCTTCATCGATGACAAACTGCTGACCGTGACCAACCGCGAGCAGGAGCGACTGGAAAATGTCATCAAGAATCGCGAAGTGCGCAGCTATCGGCGGGCCGATCGACAATGGCTGTTCGGGCAAGGTCGGTTCATTTACCACTACGAGCAATATGACTCGGAAGCGCAATCGCTGCACGAGCTCGAAGTCTTCGAATTCGACGACGGCCACCACCTCATCCGCCGCCTCTACACCACCAAGGCCACCTACCAGGGCGAAGGGTTGTGGGTGTTTGAAAGCGGTTGGACGCGCACCTTCGCGGAAGATGAAGAGCTTGCCTTTCAGGCCTTTGTCGAACCGCACACGGCGCGCTTCCCAGAGACGCCGGACTACTTCGAAGACGAAGAGCGCATGCCGGCGCAGATGAACTGGACCGAACTGCGCGAGCAAGCGGATGTCGCCAAGCGTAGCGGCCGGCCCGATCCCCAGTTGCAGGCTCAGTTGCACCGCAAGTTCTCCTACCCCGCCGCCACCATCGCCATGGCCTTGGTCGCTCTTCCGTTTTCTTTTCGACTGGGACGGCAAGGCGGCGCGCTTTACAGCGTCGGCCTGGCACTGGCGTTGGCGATCGCTTTCTTTTTCCTCGACACGGTTTTCACGACTCTAGCCGAAACCGCCGCGCTCCCTCCGTTTTTAGGGGCCTGGGCCCCGGTCGGACTGTTCTCGATTCTGGCTCTCTATCTATTCCTAGGGGTGCGCTCTTAAACCAACGGTCTTGTCATGGCGATCATCACGGTGTTTCTACTCGCACTCGTCGTCGGCATTCTGTCGACTTCTTTTTGGATCCCGGAGGATGACGTCGGGCGAGGCTATTTTCAAACCAACGCACTGATCGTCCTGGGTCTGTTGGCAATTGTTGCCGGCCTAGTGGCGTTCGAGGTTGTAACCCTCTGGCCTCAGAACTCGGCCCCACTTTGGTGCTTCTACGCCGGCTTCGGGTTCGCCGCTCTGTCTTACGGCGGAATCTGGCTGCGACGTTGGATGGCCAACCGCATCGCAGCGGCTATCGCACTCGGACTCCTAACAGTCTCTCTACTGCGGGCAGAGCTAGCGGTTCGTTTTGCTACCTCCTTTCCGGAACTGACGGCTGCAGCGGTGCTGCTGGGCGCGTTGGTTCTGGGCTGGTCGCTGGTGACGATGCTTTTGGGACACTGGTACTTGGTTGCCCCCAGGCTCGATTTTCTCCATCTCAAACGGTTCAGCTTCATTCTTGCCGTGTTGCTGGTGGTTCGTTCCCTCGCCTCCGCAACATCGATACTGGCATCCTCCAAGGCCGCCGATCCCACCCCCTGGCTGGCCCTGACCTCGGCCGGGGGCTGGGCCATGTTCCTGTGGGTGCGCGTCCTTTGGGGGTTGGTGGGAGCGGTTCTGTTGGCGGCGATGGCGTTGCACTGCGCTCGCCGAGGTTCCAATCAGTCCGCCACTGGCATCCTTTACGTGGTCGTGGTCAGCGTTTGGATCGGCGAGGCGACCGCGCTGTTCTTGCAAGCGATGACCGGAGTCGCCGTCTAAGACTCTCGGCGCCGGTACACGTCATGCGCATCCGCACTCAATGCCGCGAATGCGGTCTTCCCTTCTCCGAACATTTGCAGTCCGGTCAAGAGGTATTGGCCTGTCCGAACTGCGAGCATCAACGCACTCTCGATTGGTCCAATTACGAGGTTGCGTCGCCGACCCGAGTCGATCGCTGCCCCGTCTGCGACTGCAAACATCTCTACCGACAACGCGATGTCAACCGCGCACTTGGTTGTTTGGTGGTCATCGTCGCTATCGTGCTGACTCCCTGGACCTACGGTCTGTCCCTGGTGGTCGCGGCCGCAATCGATTTGTGGCTATGGTTCCGACTCAAGGAGTCGGTAGTCTGCTATCGCTGTGACACCGTCTTTCGCGACGCGGTCCCGACCGAACGGCAGAAAGAATTCGACCTTCTCCGCCACGACGTGCTCAAGTACGGCAAGTCCTGGGAGTCGTCCGAATGAAAGAGTTTTTGGTTACCGCCAGTTCCCCTAGGAAGCGGCGGCCAACGCTTCGGCTCGGTCTGTTTTTTCCCAGGTGAAGTCGTCACCAGCACGACCGAAGTGGCCGTAGGCGGCGGTCGGCAAGTAGATCGGGCGACGTAATTGCAATTCGTCGATGATGCCTCCCGGCGTCAGCGGAAATACTTCGCGCACCGCAGCCTCTAAAGCACGTTCCGCGACTTTGCCGGTGCCATGGGTATCGACCCGCACGGAGACCGGATCTGCTACGCCGATGGCATAGGCCAACTGCACCGTCACGCGGTCGCAGAGGCCGCTGGCAACCAGGTTCTTGGCAACGTAGCGCGCCATGTAGGTCGCTGAACGATCTACTTTGGTCGGATCCTTGCCCGAGAAAGCACCGCCGCCGTGTGGAGCCATGCCGCCGTAGGTGTCGACGATAATCTTACGCCCAGTGACCCCGCAATCGCCCTTCGGGCCTCCGACAACGAATCGTCCGGTCGGGTTGATATGAATGATGAGGTCATCATCGACCAGGTCAGCCGGCATCTCCGGGCGGATGACTTCTTCGCGCACCAGGTCGGTGAGGTCGGCAGTGCTGATCTCGTCCGAATGCTGGGTCGAAACCACCACCGTGTGTACGCGGGCGGGTTGGTCGCCATCGTATTCGATCGTCACCTGGCTCTTGCCGTCCGGCCGCAGATGCGGTTGTCCTTCCTTGCGCACACGAGCCAAACGAGCGGTCAAGGCATGAGCCAGGCTAATCGGCAGCGGCATCAACTCTTCGGTTTCACGGCACGCGAAACCGAACATCAATCCCTGATCCCCCGCCCCACCGGGGTCGACGCCCATAGCGATGTCTGGCGACTGAGAATCGATTGAGGCGATGACCGCGGCATCACGGGCGTCGAATCCTATGCCGGCATCGGTGTAGCCGATCAGCTCCAGGGTCGACTCGACCACTCTTCGAAACTCGACGAAAGCGGTCGTCGTCATCTCCCCGGCAAGCACCACTAAACCGGTGGTCACCAACGTCTCGCAGGCCACGCGCCCGTTGGGGTCATCGGCGAGCACAGCGTCGAGCACAGCGTCCGAAATCTGGTCAGCGACTTTGTCCGGATGCCCTTCGGTAACGGATTCTGAGGTGAAAAGCGAGTGCTCTTGAGACATGAAGACCAATCCTTAGGTGTGTATAGAAATCTCGACGGATCGAAAAAGGACTGCGCGCCCGCGGGATGCAGTTGAATTTTTCGGCGAGCGCTGGCGCGAATGCTAGCAGAAACAACCGGCGCACTGCCGCTCTTTATCGGCAGAATCCTGGGCGTTCCTTAGTTAGCTTCCAAGGTTTCAAACGACACGAAAAAATTCCCATCTCAAGCTGGGAATTATTCCCATGGTAGACCGCTTTCGAACCGCCACAAACGATGCGATGAAAGCGGTGCCGGCCTATAAACTCTTTTGCTTGAACACTTAGATTGATTCATCTTATTGAGGCGACCATGGCACGCAGGTCGCAACATGTAACCGGCATCACAGCGGGTTCAGCCCGCTAGTTCTTTCGAATCATACGGAGGGGGGATTCACATCGAATCCCTTTTGAACTCAGCAAAGGCTGAGTTGGCTAGCAACCGGTTCGGGATCCGGCGACCTGACATCGGATGCTTTTTGGCCACCCTGTTTAAGGGTGGCCTTTTTTTTGTTACTCGGTGACAATCCTCCCGCAAACCTCACTCCACCGACAGCGCCGTGATCACCTCAACTGACAACCCCAAAATCAGACTCGTTGACGCGGTTCGGCGCGGCCTCCACCGCGACTTGGCTCTCGTTGAGGGAGAACGTGGTGTGCTCAGTGCGCTGGACGCCAAGCTCTCGGTTAGAACGGTACTCGCGGAGCCCGAACTATGTCCCGCCCTGGAAGCGGAGATGGAACGGCGAGGCCCGACCCTCCGGCCCTTGCCGACCGCCCCGAAGCTTCTCTCAGAGCTCGCCGACCTCGACGCTCCGCGCGGCGCTGTCGCCGTCGTTGAGCGGCCGATCGCGGTTTTTTCTGCCGACTTAGATGTCGGTAGCCGAACGATGTGGGTCTACGCCGATCGCGTGCAAGATCCCACCAATTTGGGAGCCCTGGCCCGCGTTTGCGCCGCACTCAAAGCGCCTCTGCTGCTCTCTCCAGGATGCGCTCACCCCAACCACCACCGTGCCGTCCGCGGTTCCGCTTTTAGCCTCCTCAAGCTCGAGGTCTTTCGACAAAGTGACTGGGATCTGTTGACCCAATGGACCGCGTCCTCAGGCAGCCAGATCCTGGGCTTGGATCCTCGCGCCACCACCAGTATCTACGACATCACGCCGAGGATCCCCACGGTCGCGGTCATCGGAGGGGAAATGGGCATCGATCCGGATCGCCTCCAGGCCATCGATACCGCTTCGATCCCGATGGCGGGCGACATCGAGTCTCTGAACCTGGCCGTGGCGGCCGGCATCGCCTTGTTCGCCTGGCATCAGCAGGCGGCTCACTGAACGCGGGAACGGAAGAAACGCTAGGCCCGGCTAATCCGACGAACGTGCTTCTTGCAGCGCTACGGTCAGCAGCGGCAAGACTTCGTGCAAGTCTCCAACCAAGCCGTAATCCGAAACGCTAAAGATCGGTGCCCCGGCGTCTTTGTTGATCGCGACGATGGTCTGCGACCCCTTCATGCCCACCGTGTGCTGGATCGCACCTGAAATGCCCACCGCGATGTAGAGCTTGGGCGTTACGGTCTGGCCGGACGAACCGATCTGGCGATCCCGTTCGAGCCAGCCATTGTCAACGACCGGGCGGCTAGCAGCGATCTCTGCCCCCAATGCCGCGGCCAGCTCGCGAATCAAGTCCATCTTTTCCTCGTCGCCGATTCCCCGCCCCACCGCGACGATGGCCTCAGCCTGGCTGAGGTCGATCTGCTCACCTCCCGAATCCTGGGTACCGAGAATTTCCCGGTCGGCTTCAATGCCGTCGAGCGCGGCGGGCCAAGGCTCTAACCCAGCGCTGCCGGCCTGCACCTGATCGACACTCCACGCTCCTGATTGCACGGACACCAGAGTGCGATCGCCGTTGCTCACTACCTCAGACTGCAATTTGCCGCCGAGAATCGGACGACTCCACACCACCGTCCCTTCTTCCACCGAGAACGCCGTGACTTCCGGGATCAGGGCGCTGTCGGAACGCACCGCCAAGCGGGCCATGAAATCGGCGGACTGGTAGGAATGCGGTAGGACGGTCCAAGCTGCATCGAGGGCTTCGATGGCCAGGGTCAGCGCTCCAGCATAAGCTCCGGGGGTGTACTGCTCCAGCGTCGGACTGTTGGCATGAACGACCTTGCTGACATCACACCCAGCTAGCTGTGCCGCTGCTTCGTCGCCGGCGCCCAACAAAGCGACTACCACTTCCCCGCCACAAGCCGATGCCAGTGCTTGCGCGGCGGCGACTGCCTCCAGCCCGACCCGCTGCACCCGGCCTTCCTTTGATTGCGCGACTGCCAGAATCGTAGCCATCACAGCACTCTCGCTTCCCGGGCCAGTTTGTCCACCAACTGCTGCACCATCTCTTCCGCTCCCCCCTCCAGCATCTCCGCACCGCCACCGCTATCCGGAAAAGCCACCGAGCGGATATCGACGCTCGAACCGCCGGTGCCAACATCACCCTCACCCAGGCCGAGATCGGCGGCGGTGATGACGTTCATCTCTTTGCGTTTGGCCTGCATAATGCCGCGCAGTGAAGCGTAGCGAGGGCTGTTCACACCGGCCTGAATCTGCAGGACTGCGGGCAATTGCAGTCGTACGATCTCGTTCACACCTGACTCCATTTCGCGCACCACTCGGACCGAGCCGTTTTCCAATTCAATGCCCATGACCAGCCAGGCGTGCGGCCATCCCAGATGCTCGGCGATCACGGAACCGGTGGCCGCCCAGCCCATATCATCCGACTGCGATCCCGTTAGGATGAGGTCAAAGCCCTCTTCGCTTAAAGCTTTCGCCAGCGCACGACCGTTGGCGAGAGCATCCCCGCCAGCAAACTCGTCGCCTTGTAGGTGAATGGCACGATGGGCGCCAAGAGCAAGCGCCTTGCGCAACGCTTCGCCAACTCTGTTCGGGCCGAGACTCACCGCGACGACTTCACCTTCGGTGCGTTCGGCGATCTGCAATGCCTCCTCGATCGCATATTGATCGCTTTCACTGATGACGAACGGAAGGTCTTCCTCCTCGAGCCAGCGCCCGTCAGAGGCGACAAGTAAGCGCGCCTCAGTGTCGGGAACTTGCTTAATACAAACGGCGATCTTCATCTGGCTCCTTTCCGGCATGTCCGAGGAACACGGAAATTTTTCCGTGTTCGAGGTCGAGAACTCAACCTTACGCTCCCACTTTCACCACGGTCAAGACAACGAATTCCGGCCTTTCTCAGAGAGGCCGGAGTTGGCAGGACGCGTGCACAAACCAACGCCGAGAGGGCTGTCGAATGGACAGAGAATCGGCCCGATGTTAGCTTCACCGCGAGCCCGAATCCTCTCTACGGGCACGATCGAACGTCGACCGACTCGAACTCCGGAGAAACGCTGATTTTCATGTGGTTAATTGCTCAAACTCATGACGGAGCCAACCTTTGGCAGCTCTTCCTGCAGGCCGGCCCGGTGGCCAAAGTTGTCCTTGGCATCCTCATTTTTCTTTCGCTCGGTTCTTGGGCCATCATGGCACGCAAAACGCTGCAGATTCGGCGTGCTGACCATGAGAGCGAGACTTTTCTATCGGCGTTTCGCCATAGCAAGCGCTTTTCGGAAGTCAACCGGGCTGCTGACGATCTCGACACCAGTCCCTTGGTAGGCATGTTTCAAGCCGGTTATCTGGAGATCGACTCGCAGATAAAGGCAGCGAGAGAGAGCGACGAGGAAGCTGGCTACCGTATTTCATCCCTGACCGCCCTCGAACGCAGCCTACACCGTGCCGCCCACTCCGAATTGCGACGTTTGGCACAGGGATTCGGCTTCCTTGCCACCACCGCGGCAGCAAGCCCGTTTATCGGCTTGTTCGGGACTGTTTGGGGCATCATGGTGTCTTTTCAAGATATGGCGACCACCGGTTCGACATCGCTGATCGCCGTGGCCCCAGGGATTGCCGAATCGCTGGTCAACACCGCCGCCGGTTTGGCGGCGGCGATCCCGGCGCTAGTGGGCTACAACTACTTCTCAGGCCGATTGCGCGAAGTTCGCGCCGCCACCGAAGACTTCCACCTGGAATTCCTCAATCTCGTCGAGCGCAACTTCTCATAATTGCCATGGCCTTTACATTCGGCAGTCGAGACGACGACCAGGTCCTGGCGGATATCAACGTCACACCCTTGGTGGACGTCATGCTGGTACTGCTGATCATTTTCATGATCGCGGCTCCCATGTTGCACCAGGGCATCGAAGTGGCGTTGCCGGAAGCCGAGGCCGGGGCTCTTCCGCAACGCACGCAAGACCCCCTGGTCATCTCCGTCAATCGCGACGGCCTCATCTACCTGTTTGACGAACCGGTCCATTCCAGCCAGCTCGTAGATCGCGTGCAGCCACTGGTGCGCGCACGCAGTGGTGAGACCGTGTTCGTCAAAGGCGATCGCGATGTCGCCTACGGCCAAGTCATGGAAGTCCTCGACCTCCTGCGTGAGGGTGGCATCGTCAATGTCGGCATGGTGACGGAGAGACAGACTCGCTAGGTGATCGCGGTGAGCCGCACGATTAGCACTCATCTTGAGGCACGTTATGACCGCCTCACCCATCAAGGGCGCAGTGCCGGGATGTCGATTTCATTGCTGGCGCATATCGCCCTGGTCGCCACTGCTTGGATTGCGTCGACTTGGACGCCAGCGGCAGGCGAGACGATTGACTTCACTCCGGTACGTCTGGTGCCAGTGGCGGCCCTGGGCAGTCGCACCGCACCTGTCCAGCCGCAACCAACGCAACCCGAGCCAAGCCCGGTCGAGACCCCAGTCGAGGAACCGGAGCCGCAGGAATCCTCCGCCGAAGATGCCGCGCCCGAACGCGACGCGCCGGTATTCGACGGCCGCAGTAGACCCGATCGCGCGACCGAGACAACGCCTCCGCGGCCGCGAACTCGATCGCCACAACCGCAAACCCAGCGGCGTGGTTCACCAACTGGCAGCCGACTCGGCACCGCGGCAGCGGGTTCCAGCACCGCCAGTCTCGACTCGCCTGACTTCACCTATTCGTACTACACCGATCAGCTTCTGTCGCAAATCGACTCGTACTGGAACCGACCGGTGATTGGCGGGGACATCGAGGCCGTGGTCCATTTCGTCATCAACAAAGACGGATCTCTGGCCGAATCGCGCCTGGTGACCTCCTCGGGCTACAACAGCTTTGACCTCGCCGCCCTGCGCGCCATCCGTGCCGCGTCGCCCTTTCCACCCCTACCGGCAAGCTTTCGGCATGCCACCCTGGGAGTGAATTTGACCGTTCGTTAGCGATCACCCGAACAGAAAATCTCACTTTTAGGATATATACCGAAGTCATCAATAAGAGCGCGCCGCCTAATTCGACGCCGAGATCTGGAGATTCCCATGCCCCACAAACGCAAACTTTTCGGCATCCTGGCCTTTTGTCTGGTGAGCGCCTCACCGCTGTCTCTGCTGCCATCGTCTAACGCCATCGCGCAAGACCTGGATCAGCCGATCGTCGATCTGGTGCTCGAGGGACGGGGACGCCAGGCGGTCCGTTTGGCGTTTCCTCGCGTCCGCACCCCGAGCGGCGTGCCGGCCGCACTCCGCGATGCCTCGGCGGTTGTCGATTCGACCATGCGCGCCGATCTCACCACCTCCGGTGTCGTGGTTTTGGATGGACCCGAGCAACTGGCGGTACTCAACCTCAGCGGCGACACCGCGGCCGACCTGGAACTCTACCGATCGCTGGGAAATGCGATGTTGCTCCTGGTGGACACCAGCATGGCCGAGGGCCGCATGACCGTGGAAGCACGACTTATCGACCTCGGCAGCCGCCAGGACGTACTTGCTAAGCGCTACCGTAGCACCACCAACTTGGCACGGCGCATCGCCCACATTCTTTCGGACGACATCATCTTTCACCTCTCCGGCAAGCGTGGACTCGGGCAGACGCGCATCGCCTTTTGGTCGGACCGCAACGGCTTCAAGGAGATCTACGTCATGGAGTACGACGGCGCTGGGCAAAGACCGGTGTCGGCTCACAAATCGATTTCGATGTCTCCTTCGTGGAGCCCCACCGCGGATGGACTTGCCTACGTCTCCTTTGTCGGCGGGCTACCCAATGTCTACTTTGCCGACCTCGCCTCGGGCCGTAAAACGGTGCTGCTCGAGCGTGGTCGCCACAACATTTCGCCCACCTTCTCGCCCGACGGTTCGCGGATTGCTTTCGCCAGTTCGCACGGCGGCAACTGGGATGTGTACGTGGCCAGCCGCAACGGCAGTGGCGCACGACGCTTGACTCAATCGCGGCGTATCGACACCAACCCGGCCTGGAGCCCCAACGGACGCGAAATCGCCTTTACCTCCAATCGCAGCGGCCAGCCTCAGGTGTACGTTATGGACTCCGAAGGAGCCAACGTACGGCGCATCTCGTTTGGCGGCACCTACTCTGACGGCGCCGCCTGGAGCCCCAATGGATCCGTGGTCACCTATGCAAGTCGCCGCGGGGGGTCGTTTGACTTGGCCATCAGCCATCTGGTGACCGGCGAAAGCCGATTCGTCACCGCCGGCGGAGCCAACGACGAGACCCCGTCCTTTTCCCCCGACGGGCGCCGCATCGCTTTCGCCTCGGACCGTAGCGGCCAATCGCAGATCTACGTCGTCGACGTTGAGGGACGAGAAGTAACACAGCTCACCCGTCAAGGCACCAATCGCGCCCCAGATTGGTCTCCTCACCTGCAGTAGCCTGCGCCACCATTCCGCTACGAAAACATGACTGAAATGGCACAAAAAACCGCAAAAACACCCTTGTTCATTGGCTTTACGTTTGTTACTGTCGCCCATGTCGTGCACCCGCGCCATGGGTGGGATGAGTGCAGACGTTGAAACAGTGAATTCGGACCCGCAAGGAGATTGTCGATGCATCGCAAAACTTGGCTCACCCTTCTGACCCTCGCCGTTCTCATCGGCGGTTTCTCCATGGCTTGTAAGAAAGACGAACCGGTTGCGCCGCAGGTCCCGGAACCGATGGAAGAACCCGAGGAGCCGGCAACCGATGTTGTTGACGACGAGCCGGAGCTGGTTGACGAAACACCCAACCCCCTCGACGGAGAACTGGTCGAGGCGCAGGCCTACGCCGAAAGCCAGGGGCTCCTTGGCGATGTCTACTTTGACTTCGACCGTTCCGATCTAACTTCGACCGCCCGCGATCGCTTGGCCCAAAACGCCGAGTTCATGAACAGTCGGCCCGAGTTCACATTTACCATCGAGGGGCACTGCGACGAGCGTGGAACCAATGAGTACAACTTGGCGCTCGGTGACCGCCGAGCCAATGCCGCGATGAGCTACTTGGTTTCGTTGGGCGTCGATACCAGCCGTATCACCACCATCAGCTACGGCGAAGAAAACCCACAGTGCGCGACCTCCGGTGAGAGCTGCTGGAGCCGCAATCGCCGCGCTCACTTTCAGATCTCGGGGCGTCGCTAGGCGCGCCTCGTCTTCTGGCAAGGCTTGAACTCGCGATCCCATTCGATGCGACTTGGTTCCCATAGCGCCGGGATTCTTCTCGTTGCGGCGACGCTTGTGGTTACCGGTGGTTGCGTCAGTACCAGTGACATCGAGGCTCTACAGATTCAATTAAGCCGCATTGAGAGTGAGCTCGCCAGCGTGCGTGCGGAGGGATCCAGCAAGACTGAGGTCGCCCAACTTGGCGAGGAAATGTCGGATCGCATGCGTGAGTTGTTGCGAGTCGAAGCCGACATGCAGGTCGAACTCAACGAGCTCTCGACGCAAATCGACCAACTCGAAGCCAATCTCGAGGACACCAACTACCGCCTCGATCAGTTGTCCAAGCATATTTCGCGCGCGGTGCAAGAACTTACGGTGCTGCGCGAGAGCAGCGGCCCGGGGCCTAATGCGGCTCCAGTGGGAGATCCGCGGGCGATGTATGACGCCGCCTACAACGACTATCTGCGCGGCAACTACGACTTGGCGATCCAAGGATTCGAGCAATACCTCGCCAACTTCCCCGACACCGACTTGGCGGACAACGCCGCGTACTGGATCGGCGAGGCCTACTTCAGTCAGGGCAAATACAACGACGCGGTGCAAGAATTCGAGCGCATTCTCAGCGACTTCCCGCGCAGCGACAAGCGAGCGTCGGCGTTGCTCAAAAAGGGTTATGCCTATCTTGAACTTGGTGACCGCCGGCGCGGTGTCTCGCAACTCCAGCAAGTGCTGCGCGACCACCCGGGAACCGACGAAGCCGACCTGGCGCGACAACGCCTGTCAGAAATCGGCTAGCTAAAGATCGAGCCTGCCGACCAGGGTTTGCCGACACCAAACTATTGACCAAAACGACGGGCAATCGATAGCATCCACATCCGCGTTGCGCCGCGCTTGGTGGTGCAACGTTTTTTTCCGCCTTGAGGGCGGCATCCATAGAAATCGACTGAATCGACCGATACCGAGATCTACATCATGGCCAACAATCCCGGCGCCGTTAAGCGCATCCGTCAGACCGAAACGCGACGCACCCGCAACCGTGTTCACATGGGGCGTTGCCGCACTGCAATCAAGAGATTGCGTGCGGCGATCGACAACAACGACTTCGAAACCGCGCAGAAGCTCCTTCCGGAAACTCTGTCCATCATCGATGGTGCGGTGAGCAAGAATGTGCTCCACCGCAACACCGCTGCCCGTACCAAGTCGCGCCTCACTCGCGGCGTCGCCAAGTTGCAGGAAACCGCCAGCTAAAACGCCCGTTCAAGCGCAACCTTGAGCGCATGGAAACGACAGCCGCCTGCGGGCGGCTGTTTGCGTTCTGGTCCCAGGTTCTTGGTCTCAGGTTTTGTTGTGCAGAGGCAAGTTACTGTCTTGGGAATCTAGTTTTCTGCCGTGCCGAGCCTAAAACGCCTCCAAGAGGTCGCTGACCAGACTCTTGGCGAATTCTTCTGAAATGTCCTCGACCGCCTGAATCTCCTGGTCGAACAGGGCGCCGGAATCAGCCTCGTCGAAGTTGAGCTCGTAGTTTTCCCGATAGTCGTATTCAGGATTGAACCACAGCACAGTTTCGTCTTCGTCGGTACGGCTCAAGGTCATCGCCGCGCGAATGGAGATTTCGTACTCCTCGGCAAAACCGGTGGCATCGAAGGTCACCGGCCGCAGCCGTATGTTGGTGATCTCGCCGGTCAGGACGGAGTCCGCTTCATCCGCAGAAGAAACAAGCTCCAACCTCTGCCGCAACACCAACTCGTTCGCAACTGCGATGCCTAGAATCTGCTCCACCTGCGAGCGCGTGGTGCGGTTCTCAAACGGTTCCATATACACCGTCTGGACGTCTTCGGGCAGGCCACTGGCACGCCCCACCAGGGCATAACCACAACCACTCAACAGCGGCGTCAGGGACGCCAGCAGCAAAAATCCGGCCGCCGCACCCCACAGTCTCCGAAGGTTGGTCATATCTGTCTCCATCTCTCGATCGACTCTACTCCACTCGATCGTTGCAGTCCTTACCAGGCCAAATCAGTTCACCACGATGTTCACCAAACGGCCGGGAACATAGATCACCTTGCGCACCTCGCCGGCCGCAAGATAGTCCTCGATGTTGTCCGCCTCGAGAGCGCGCTGCTCGATCTCTTGCCGGCCCAAGCCCGCCGGCACCTCAATGCGGGACCGCAACTTGCCGTTGACTTGAATGACCAGCGTCATGGTCTCTTCGCTCAGTTGTTGTTCGTCCCACGTCGGCCACGCTCCGTCCAGCAACGACTCGCTGTGCCCGAGCCGTTCCCACATCTCCTCGGTGATGTGAGGAGCGGCCGGATGGAGGAGTTGCAACATGGTCTCAAGAACTTGCTGCGCCACCCCACGACTGACGCGCCCGGACTCCAACGCCTTCGACACCAAGTTGAGCAGCTCCATCAGCGCGGCAATGGCGGTATTGAACTTGAAGCGCTCAAAATCGTCACTCACCCGTTGAATGGTGCGGTGACGGGCTCGCTCGATCGCGCCGTCTTCGGCACCTTCGACGCTGCCCGCTTTGTCGATGCGTTCCGGCAAACGCCACACGCGGCCCAGGAAGCGATACGCGCCCTGCACGGCATCGTCATTCCACTCAACCTCGTCTTCCGGCGGCCCCAAGAACAGGGTGTAGACGCGCTCGGTATCGGCCCCCATGCGATCGATCAACTCGTCCGGAGAAACGGTGTTGCCACGCGACTTGGACATCTTTTCGATGCGACCGGTGGCCTCAGCGTAGCGCGTGATCATGCCCTGGTTGAAAAGCTTGGTGAACGGCTCTTCGAAGGGCACCAGCTCGAAGTCATGCAGCACGCGGCAGATGAAGCGCGCATAGAGCAGATGCAAAATGGCGTGCTCGATGCCGCCGATGTACTGATCCACCGGCGCCCACGCCGCCGCTCGCCGTGGCGAAAACATGCGCTCGGAATCGTCGTGCGATAGATAGCGCAGGTAGTACCACGAACTGTCGACGAAGGTGTCCATGGTGTCGGTCTCACGGCGCCCGGCCTTGCCGCATTGGGGACAGTCGACCTCCACGAACGACTGGTGATTATCGAGCGGATTGCCGCTGGCGCCCTTCATCTCCAGACCGTAGGGCAATTCCACCGGTAAGTCCTCTTCCGGCACCGGTACCGCTCCGCAGTCGTCACAGTAGATGATCGGGATCGGCGTACCCCAGTATCTCTGTCGAGAAATGAGCCAGTCGCGCAGGCGATAGTTCACTTCCCCACTGCCCCACCCTTCACTCTCAGTCCAAGCGATGAACTTGGCGATCGTTTCAGCGCCGTTGGGAGCCCCTTCAAATCCCGAGATGTCTCGGATGGTGCCCACACCCACCGTGGCTTCATCGATCTCCTCAGGTTCGTCGTCCAGGTGGTAGACGCGGCGAACGTCCAAGCCCTCTTGCCGCGCGAATTCGAAGTCGCGCTCGTCGTGGGCGGGAACCGCCATGATCGCACCGGTGCCGTAGTCCGGCAGAACGTAGTTGGCAATCCAAATCGGGATCTCTTCTCCAGTGGCAGGATTGACAGCCCGCCGTCCGGTATCCCAGCCTTCCTTCTGGAGACCGGCATCTTGACGTTCGATCTTCGAGCTGTCGCGAACCTTGGCGATCCAAGAGCGGATTTCGTCCACTTTTGGGCTGTCGACGATCAGGTCGTCAACCCAGTCATGTTCCGGCGCCATGACCATGAAGGTTGCGCCATGCACGGTGTCGGGACGGGTGGTGAACACCTCCAGAACGCGCTCGTCATCGACCAACGGAAACCGCAGCCGCGCCCCTTCGGAGCGGCCGATCCAGTTGCGCTGCATGGTCTTGACCCGCTCCGGCCAACCTTCGAGATCATCTAGGCCGTCGAGCAGGCGCTCGGCGTAGTCCGTAATGCGGTAAAACCACTGCTCCAAGTCCTGCTGCTCAACGGTCGAACCGCAACGTTCACAAGCCCCATCTACGACCTGCTCGTTGGCTAGTACCGTCTGGCAGGACGGACACCAGTTGACGGGCGCCTTCTTCTTATAGGCGAGCCCCTTGTCGAGCATGCGTAGGAACAACCACTGATTCCATCGGTAGTACTCGGGTTCACAGGATGCGATCTCTTTGGACCAGTCGTAGAGAATTCCCCAGCGCTGGAACTGCTCCTTCATCACCCGGATGTTTTCGAGCGTCCAATCGCGTGGTGGCACCCCACGCTGGATGGCCGCGTTCTCCGCCGGTAGGCCGAAAGCGTCCCAGCCCATGGGGTTGAGAGCCCGCTTGCCGTGCATGCGCAGAAAGCGATATAGGGCGTCCCCGAGGATGTAGTTGCGGCCGTGTCCGACGTGCAAGCGATCCCCCGACGGATACGGGAACATCATCAGCATGTAGTAACGCGAATCGTCATCGACCGCGTCGAGCTGTACGCGTGCCGCCTTGGAACGCTGCCAGCGTTGCTGCCATTTGGGTTCGATCGATCTGTGGTCGTACTTGCTCATGACGGAATCGTAGGTCTTGGTGCCATCCCGAGCGTAGCGTGACCCGCTGAATCGGGGCATCTGGGAGCGGTGGTTGTACAACAGCGATTACTTATTCTTGCTTGCATCATCGAGATCCTTCGACTCGCCACTTCGCGGCTCGTACTCTCGACGTCATCCCGAGCGAAGCGTGGAACGCGGAGCCGAGGGATCTGGGAGGGGTGGTAGTACAACACTGGTTTCTATTTTCTTATTGCACCGTCGAGATCCTTCGACTCGCCGCTTCGCAGCTCGCTCAGGATAACCGTACCGGTTATTTCATTCGGCCTGGGAACTTATGCTTCTTCAGCAGCCCGTCGAGGATGCCGTTGACGAACGCACCCGATTTCTCATTCCCCAGGGTCTTGCCCAACTCGATCGCCTCGTCCACCACCACCAGCTTGGGCACATCCTCCTCGAGCAAAAACTCGGCAACCGCCAAACGCAGAATATTACGATCCAAGGGCGCCATGCGCTCCAGTCTCCAATGATCTGCCTGTTCCTGAATCAACGCGTTAATCCGCTCCAGATGCAGCCAAGTTGAACGGGCCAACCGCGTCGCGTACGAAAAAACATCACCGCCCGCCGGCACCTGATCGCGTGGAAACGCCTCGATAACTTCTTCCATCCCGGCTTCGCCAAGATCCGCCTGAAAGAGCATTTGGACCGCGATTGCGCGTGCTTGCCGACGTCGGCTCATGGTAAAGAACTCAAAAGGCTATGGTCGGGACGCGGGGATTTGAACCCCGGACCACCTGAACCCCATTCAGGTACGCTACCAGACTGCGCCACGTCCCGACGCTCCGAGAAGGACTCCCGGGCGGGAGACTGTATCGGTCCGCTTGGCTGGTTTCAAGGACAGTTAGGAAGTAACGACTCGCGAACGATCGACGGTCTTCGCACTTCGCTGAAGCAGACTGGAACTAGCCCTTGCGCAAGCTCGCCAAGAGTTCCTGAGCGTCGGCCAGAATCCCCGACAGAGCTTTGAGGTCGACGGAGGGCACGGACTCCTCAGCCGCGCTCTCAGAAGTTTCTGCGACATCTTCATCCCCGGAGGCCTCAAGCTCCGGTTCCTCAGACTCTGATTCCTCGGACTCTGATTCTTCAGGCTCCGACTCTTCGGGCTCAGAACTCTGTGACTCAGAATCATCCGGCTCCGCTGCTTCCGCGGCCGCGGCTACCTCTTCAGCCGGTTCATCGTCGGCATCCTCGGTAACGGGGTCATCGTCCACTGCCTCGGAGGCCGTTTCTTCCTCCAGCCCCGGTTCTGGCTCGGGTTCTGGTTTGGGTTCCGACTCGGGCTCTGGTGCCTCAGCAGCCTCTGACAGCGGTCCTTCCGCGAGTTCTGCTTGCAGTTTCTTCTTCGCTCCGACCAGGGTGAACCCTTCGCTGTAAAGCAGCTCCTTGATGCGTCGGATGACAGCGATGTCGTCATCACTGTAGGTGCGCTGCCCACCACCGGAGTCATCGGTCGCAAGGGCGGGAAACTCGGTCTCCCAGTAGCGCAAGACGTACGGTTGAATGTCGAGAAGTCGGCAAACTTCGCCGAATCGGTGCTTTTTGGCCATAGGTGTTCTCCCACTCAACGCCGGCTGCCGCCGGTGTTAGGTGTGAGCCAAGTATATGGGTTTCTAGCAGGTTAGGAGGATCGTCCCGGACGCCCACAAGGCCGGACCAGGTCGGTTCGCGAAGATGATAATTTGGCTCTGACGACCGAGGTGTCGACTTCGTGCTTGCCGTACACTGAGGCATCCCCGCGAGCGCATCTTGCATGTGATGGCCGTGCTGTTGGTGGCGCGGCGCGATGCGGGACTGAGGCGAGCGCCGTCTTACAGAGTCCGACCTGCGCGAGCCGCCCTCCGCACGGCAAGCACGCTGCGCCGCGCGCGGCGAAGACGCGAAACGGATCCCCGCCCACCCCCACCCCACCCGCGGGGGATGACGTTGGCTTGCACCCCAGCCGCGGGAATACCTTTCGCTTGCACCCCACCCCGCGGGGGTGACCTTCGCTCAACCGTCTCTGCGACGAATCACCAAGCGAACCGGCACCCCTCGCAACCCCAACTCCCGACGCACGGTGTTTTCCAGATAGCGCCGATAGGGATCGGAGCGGGGCAGGACGCGGTTGGCAAAGAGCATGAACGTCGGTGGACTGTCTTTGACTTGGGTGGCGTAAAGAACTCTCCACGGGCGGCCCTTGACCGCTGGGGCATGGTGCCGGGCGAGGGCGGTCTCAAAAAGGCGGTTGGTCTGGGAAGTAGATAGGCGAACGGAGCTGTTCTCCACCGCCCGTGCGATCGCTGGAAAGATCTTCTCCACGCCGCGGCCGGAGACGGCAGAGGTATTCACCCGTTCGGGATCGCTGAGGATTTCAGTCAAACGCGGATAACTGGCATCGAGCCGTTCCCGCACTTCCCCGGTCACCAAATCCCACTTGTTGACCACCACCACCGCCGACCGTCCCAACTCCCAGACCACGCCCGCGATCGACAAATCGCTACTGGTGACGCCGTCGTTGCCATCGATGACCAGGACCGCGACCCGGCAACGTTCGATCTGGCGGCGGGCCATCATCACCGCCAACGCCTCCGGTGCATCGCTGACCTGGCTGCGTCGGCGAATCCCTGCCGTATCAACGAGAACGTAGCGCTCGCCGTCAACCTCCAGCACCGTGTCGACGGGGTCGCGCGTCGTGCCCGCGACCGGTGAAACCAAAGTGCGGTCTTCGCCGATGAGCCGGTTGACGATCGACGACTTGCCGACGTTGGGGCGACCGACAACGGCGACCGCGATCCCCTCGTCAGCGTCCTCCTCGGCGTCCACACTGGGCACCACTGAGGTCAACTCTTCGACCAGGCCGGCAATCCCCAGCGCGTGCTCGGCCGACACCTCGACCGAAACAGCCGCCCCCAACCGAGCGAACTCCGGGGCGTTGGCCACCGCTGCCTTGGTATCGCTCTTGTTGATCACCAAGATCGACGGCCGCCCGGTGCGCCGGACTTCGTTCCAAACCTCCTCATCGGCGGCGGTCAGTCCGTCCTTGCCGTCGACCACCATGAGCAGTGCGTCGGCCTCTTCAATGGCCAAGCGGACCTGACTGTTAAGGCCCAACTCGTCCTCGCCGAGAATCAGACCTCCAGTGTCGATCAGGGTGAATCCGCGCCCGGCCAGTTCGGCGTCCGCGACGATGCGGTCGCGGGTGACCCCGGGCTGGTCATGGACGATGGACTGCCGGCGTCCGACCAAGCGATTGAACAGGGTCGATTTGCCAACGTTGGGACGCCCGACGATGGCGACAATCGGAGAGGGCATGGCTTTCGATGCGGTCGTGCGCTACGAGTTCCGTTTTATGAGTCTTGGCGCTGGCGATAAAGGACCAGCCATTGATCGCCTTCGCGCATCAGTTGATACTTGACTCGATCGCGACGCTCTTCGGACGAGAGCTTGGATTGGCCGCCAAGGCTGTAGACCTCGACATTCCACAACTCGACCGTGGTGACGTAGGCGTTGGCATAGCCAAAGGTCGTAATGTCTTCGATGGTGACCCCCAGGAAAGTGGCGTGGATTTCCCGGCCTCCGGCCGCCAACTCCGACATCACCTTGTCGATCATGGCGATTTCTTTTTCGGCAGCGTAGCCCCGCAGTGGCTCTCCCGAACGGCTCTCATAGGCCTCGGCCAGTCTAGGTAGATAGGCTTCAAGCGTGGCCTGAATCTGACCGCGATCGATGGCGTCTTTCTCGGCGCTATCACCACACGCCCCCGCGAAAACCGTCACGGCAATGCAGAATGTTGTAATTAGGGCTCTCATTCGTCCTTCTCTCTCACCAGAACAGGTCTGCGCCGGCTTCCCGCGGCGAAGTCTATCTCCGACGGCGGGGGCGCGAATGCCCCTGCCTCCAGTTTTTCTTGTCTCTTGCAGCCCGCGCCGGCATATCGACCAGAGCTAGATCCAGGCGACGGGCCGCGATGTCCACCTTGGTGATTTCAACCTCCACTCGGTCCCCGAGAGCCAGGGTTCTTCCCCGTCGTTGACCGACCCAGCGGTGCTTTTCCGCCTCGAAGTGGTAGCGATCGTCGGTAAAAGCGACTCGCGGCACAACGCCATCGACGAGCAGTTCGCCAACTTCGACGAACAATCCGACTTTGCCAACCCCCACGATCGTGCCAGGACAGCGATCGCCCTCTCGTTCGCTCAACATGCGCAGTTTCTTCACCAGCATCAGTTCTCGTTCGGCCTGCTCCGCGCGCCGTTCGGTGGCGCTCGAGTGGGCCGCGATCTCTGCATACTCGGACTCGTTGAGGTCGAGTTCGGTTCCCGAAAGGTAGGCCTTGAGCGCTCGATGAACGACCAAGTCGGGGTACCGCCGAATCGGTGAGGTGAAGTGTGCGTAGTGGCGCAGTGCGAGAGCGAAATGTCCCGCCGACTCTGGTGAGTAGAGTGCTCTCTGCAAGGTGCGTAGGATCCACCTCGATGTCACCCCTTCGATACCCAGCTCCTTCGCTTGGATGAGGAGGTTCTGCAGGCCGCCCGCGTGCAAACGCTGCAGGCCCTGAGGTGCTTCCAGACCAAGGCTTTTGAGCGCCGCTCCCAATTCGCCAGCCGCGGCGGCAGACGGCTCCGGGTGGTGGCGGTGCACGGCTGCCACTTCAGCCGTTTCCAACTCGGTCGCCACCGCCTCATTGGCCGCCAACATGAACTCCTCGATCATGCGCCGAGCTCGGGTACGCCGCAACGGACGAACAGCCAGCGGAATCCCATGTTCGTCCGTCTCTACGCGCGTTTCCTCGATTTCGAGATCGATCGAACCGCGTTGCGTGCGTGCAGCCAGCAACCGATCTAGAAGCGTTGCTGCCTGGTCGACAAGGCCTTCGAGCGCCGTGCCGTTGATGCCGTCGACCGCTTCACCTCGCAGAAAGCGATCCACTTCGTCGTAGGTCGTGCGCCGATCGCTCTCGATCACCGACTCGGTCAAGAAGCGGTTCTGTATTTTCCCTTCGGCGTCGATATCCAGGCGCACCGAAACAGTCAGGCGCGGAACGTCGGGGCGCAGCGAACAAAGACCGTTGGATAGGGCTTCGGGCAGCATGGGGACGACACGGTTGCCAAGGTAGACGCTGGTGCCACGAAGGCGCGCCTCTCCATCGGTGGCGCTGCCCTCACCGACATAGTGGGCCACGTCGGCGATGTGCACCCAGAGCCGAATCGGTTCGGATTTCTTTGCGCTGCTCGAATCAGCCTCGATTGAGATCGCGTCGTCGAAGTCTTTGGCGTCGGCCCCGTCGATGGTCAAAGTCGGAAGGTGCCGCAGATCTTTCCGCCCTCTCCAGTCCGATGACTGCGGGTCGCTGGGCACATCACCCAACTCGGCCAGGACCGCGCTGGGGAACCGGTGCGGCAGGCCGTGCTGTTCGATCACCGTTTCGGCGTCTAAAGACGGGTCGCTGATATCCCCGATCATGCGCTCAAGTCGCCCCACCACACCATCGCGGAAAGCGCGATCTTGAGGCTCCACCACCACCACCGAATCGATCGCTGGAGAACTGCCAAAATCCGACGCCGCCACCCAAACCGTCATTTGCAGCCTTGGATCCAAAGGTTGAATCCGAATCCACCGCCCGGTCTCACGCACCGTGCCAACGACGCGCTGGTGGCCTCGGCTCAAGACCTTGACCACCCTGGCGGGTGGCAACTCGCCTGGACGTCGGGAACGGCCACGACTGCGTTGCGGCAGGGGTCGAACCGCGACCAAGTCCTCGTCGCGCGCACCCGCGAGATCGTCGCGGCGCAAGAAGAAGATTCCGTCGCCGCGGGGCTCGGTGAGCAACAGGGCATCACCGCGCCTCAGTTTCTTCACCAACCCTGCAGCCAGACCGCTATGAGCGATCGTCGCCCACCGTCCTCGGTGCTCGATGCATTCGCCTTCCGCCTCAAGGGCTTGAAGGTGCGCTTTCAAGTCGCCTTGGTCCAATCCAAACCGGCTGTTCAGTTCGGCCAGGTCGAGGCCACCCTTTCCGCCGGCGTTGAGGGCGGAAAGAAGATCCTCGGTCGATAGGGTCTGGCCCTCAGGAGACTGGCTCATGTTTGACATGCTACAGGCACCTCCCTACAATCCCGGCCGCGCGAGCAGGCGCGAAAGTGGCGGAATTGGTAGACGCGCAAGATTCAGGATCTTGTGGCCATTACGGTCGTGGGGGTTCGAGTCCCCCCTTTCGCACCAACTTTTCTTTTCATACTTGCAACCCACAACTTGGTTTCCCACAACTTGGCTGCCGACGCCGCTTGTGACAATCTTCACAAGGTCGGAACGCTGTCATGTCGGCTCGCGATATTTCATCCCTTACGCTCAACCGCCTGTCGCTCTATTTGCGGGCGTTGCGTCGCTTGCAGGCAGATGACATTGCAACCGTGTCCTCGGGCCAACTGGCCAAACGATTTGCTCTTTCGGCATCGCTGATTCGCAAAGACCTGGCCCAGTTCGGCGAACTGGGCACTCGCGGCGTCGGCTATGACGTACCTCAACTCAGCGAACGCCTGGTCAGCATCCTGGGCCTGGATCGCGAACGCGACTTGATCATTGTCGGGGCGGGCAATCTGGGCTCGGCACTGGCCGGCTACGTCGGCTTCAACTCAGACTCTTTTCGCGTCGCGGCAATTTTCGACAACGATCCGGCCAAGATCGGTCGACGCCTCGGCGATCTCGAGGTCCGCTCTCCGAGCGAGATGCCCGGCGTCATCCGCACATCGGGTATTCGCATTGGTTTGTTGGCGGTACCCGCCGAAGCAGCTCAACCCAACTACGACACCATGGTGGAATCTGGGATTCGAGCGGTTCTCAATTTCGCTCCTATTGCCCTGCGCGAACACCCCGAGGTGCGAACCAAGAGTGTTGACTTCCGCATTCACCTTGAGGAACTTTCGTACTTCCTCAACTCCCTCTAGACCTTTCGATACGCGCTAGCCGGGTTGGTAGAGGCTTAGGCGACTGTCGCCGTAACGCCGGCTGTCATGAAGCCGCAGCTTGGCTCCCGTCGTACCCACGACGCCGTCCGGCAACGCCCGTTCGACGGCCGACTCGATGGCGACCTCTCCTTGCTCGCTCAGTCGGTCGGCGATGCGGCCCAGCAAGGGCTGGAGGTCTTCCAGTTCGTATGGAGGATCGGCGAAGACGAGATCGAAACGCCCTGACAACTGGTTCATCGCCGCCGGGAGTCGAGCGCAGATGACGACAATATCGCCAGATCGATCGTCGGGGATGACGGTATGCAGGCGCCGGGCAGCCTTGCTCGATCCTTCTATCGCGGTCACCGAAGCGGCACCCCGGCCGAGAAACTCCAAAATCATGACCCCGGAACCCGAGTAGAGATCCAGAACTCGAGCCCCAGCAAGGCTGGGCAGCCAGCGCGACGCCAGTGCTTCCCGTACCACCGCCGTACTCGGCCGCACTCCCGGCAGAACCGACAAGCGTCGGCCTTTCCATTCGCCTCCACTGACGCGCACACCCGGTTTCACGGTCGTTTGGCCCTAGCGGCGGAGACCAACTGGCGGTTCGTCCATGCCGTCATCAACGAGATCCTCCACGAGATCGCCAACAAGGTCATAGTGTTTGGGCAACTCGTCGCGAATCGTGAACAGAACCAGCGGCTGCACGACTCCACGCAACTCGGCACCCCGTTCGTCGTCGGTACTGCGGGTGTACTCGAAGACCACTCCATCGCTGCGCCTCCGCAACAAGGAACCGATTTCGAGCTGCCGCAAGTTCCAGGTAGGAGCGGGATTCTCCCGTACGCGGCGAGCGAATTCATCCAACCGCTGATCGATGCGCGCCAGCTCCAAAGACAGGGTGTCGAGGGTCGCATACTCGACTTGCTGGCGGATATCCCCGTCCTTAACCCACAGACGACAAACCTCGCCTCCCAGGCTCTCGGGTGCGGTCGACCCCGGATCGAACCCGCCGCGTCGGCGCAGCCGGTCGAGGTCACCTTGGATCGCTGTCACCACGATGTCCAGTTCTGCAGGATCGATACCCAGGCTCAGCCAGCGGGCTCTCGGCCCGGTCTCGACTTGCAGGCGCAGAGTCCCCGGCCGCTCGACATAAAGGCGTTCGTAACTTGAATCGGGCGCGGCCGGCGATTCACAGGCGCGCTCCACCACAATCTCGTTCGGCGGCGGTGCCAAATCATCGGAAAACGGCACTCCCGATGCCAAAGGAGCCAATGCCAAAACGCCCGACGCAAAAATGCTCGTCTCGGGGACCGCAAGAATCAAGAGTGAAAAGGACACAACGTTCACGCCGGCATTCTACGGGGCGATCCTCATATGCCTGACGATTCGGATCGTCGGTGATCGATCAGGGGCTCAGCGTCCGCAAATAGGTGCGTTCGGCCAACGAAAGGCCTTGCACCGCGTCAGAATTCTTGACGCAAGCCTCCATCTCTCGCCTCTGACTCCCAATGCGCAGCAGCCAACTTCCTTCGCTCCCCATTCCGCTCGCCAAGACAAAGCGCCTTCTTGCCACTGGATCCAGGTCCTCCATCAGCAGCATCCAGAGAACTTCGCGACGGGCCCGTGGCGACAACGGTTCACTAATCTCGGCCTCCAGGTAATGCGAATCGATCTTTCGCCATCGCAACGCTCGAGCGCGATCCCATGCCAGAGGTGGTGCCAGTCGCTGCAGCAGCCCCCAGCGGTGCAGCACCGCCAAGACCTCGGCCCCTTTGCAGCCCGATGAATCGAGAGGCGGCGCAAAGGCCAGGTCGACCTCCTTGCGCAGCAACACTGGACTCAGATGTTCGAGGGCTCCACCCTCGATAGCTTCCTGGCGCAGTTGGCGTGCCGAATCCGGCCACGTCAGTTCACAGAACACCTGGTACCGGGCTCCCCGCAACAGACGGCTGGGGTCGTCGAAATAGGTACGGGAGTGCAACTCAACCAATTGGCGTGTCGTGAAGTCGCCCACCGCCCCCTGGATGGCGACCGCCTGGCCTCCTTGTACCGGAACCGCCACGGTGTTGACGCGAAAGTCACGCCGGACTAAATCGGCGGCGAGATCGGTGGAAAAGGTCAGTTGGGGAACGCCTCCGGGGCGGCTGTAGATCTCGCCACGCATGGAGGCAATGCTGAGCCGCCGACTTTCGATCTCGATTTCGGCCGTACGCCATCGTGGGTACAGAGCGCGAATGCGCGCAACCCCGCTGCTCTCTAAGCCTCGTACGACTTCCGTCGCGTCATCGGGAAGACTCAAGTCGAGATCGCGAACGGGCAGCCCCAGCAGAGCGTTCCTCGGTGCCCCCCCGACCACCAACGCGTCTGCCAGTAGTTCCGACGTAGAGATCTTTGCCATACACAGCGTCCACTCCTCCCCCAAAGCTCTTTGCAGGCGGTCAAAATCAAAGGCTAGCGATTCCAACATTAGAGGCGACCACTGCCAAGGACCCAGCGTGGTGGGACAGATCGGAAAGGACCCACGCTCGCTAGTTCGCCTTGCTGGCGCTACGGGGCTGAACGCGGCCGGGTCCGAGCACCCGCTCGATGCGGCCGACCAGTTCGTCTCCGAAGGTCACCTTATAGCGGCCTCCCCCTGCGACTTCCACCAGACTGCCATTGGCCGAAACCACAAAAACGACCGGAGTCGACCCCGCGGTTTCGGTCAGGATGTCGCGCAGTTCGAGCATCTTGTCGCGCGGCAACTCAGGGGCCAGTTCGATCGCCACCGCGCTCAAACCACCGGTGTGGTTATCGAGAAGCTCCAAGGACTCAAGAGTCAGCTCGGGGTTGCCCCCCCGTTCGCGGACGACTCCTTTGACCAAGACGCGACTCCCCTCCTGGATCAAATGACCGTAGCGGCGCATGGCGTCGGCGAATGCGGTGGTTGGCAAGCGGCCGAACTGGTCTTCGAGAATAAACCGGCCCATCATGCGTCCGGCATTGCGGCCGCTCTTGATCTTGACCTGCTTGGGGTTGCCAATGACGCCGCCGATGACTACCTGCGCTTCGCTTTCGTCACCGATGTCGGCGGTGGTGTGGGTCGCCAAACGCGCTACAAGTTCCGCGTACTCGGTCAGCGGATTGCCGGTGAGGTAGAAACCCAAGGACTCTTTCTCGAATTGCAATCGCAGCTCCTCGTCCCATTCGGGCTGGCCTTGGTTCCAGGAGAACTCCGGCTCGCTACCGCCACTGAAGAGAGACGACTGACCGGATTCGGCGTCCCGCCGCTTGCTCTGCCCGTAGGCCACGGCGTTCTCGAGCGCGTCAGCCAGTGCCCGCCGACTAGCGCCAAATGAGTCCATCGCTCCCGACTTCGCCAACACATCGTAGGCACGAGCGTTGACCGTCTGTGGATTGACGCGACCGGCAAAATCCGCCAGTCCGCCAAAGGGTCCGTCTTTTCGACGGGCGTCCAGAATTGCCTCAACCGCTCCGTCTCCGAGACCTTTGATCGCCCCTAAACCAAAACGGATGGATCCGTCGCCGACCGAAAACGACCAGTCGCTCTGGTTGATGTCGGGAGGCAGCACGTCGATGTTCATCAAACGGCACTCGTGAATGTACTTGCCAACGCGATCTTTCGAGGCCATTTCCGAGGTCAACATCGCCGCCATAAACGGCACCGGATGGTGGGTCTTGAGGTAGGCGGTCTTGTAGGCCAGCAAGGCGTAGGCAACACTGTGGCTCTTGTTGAAACCATATCCGGCAAAGGGCTCGATGTATTCCCATAGCTCGGAAGCCTTGGCCCGGGCCACCCCTCGCTCTTCGGCGCCGGCCACGAACTTCTCTTTCTGTTCCTCCATCATTTCGAGCTTCTTTTTACCCATCGCTTTGCGCAGTACATCGGCTTCGGCGAGCGAGAAGCCGGCGACTTCGACCGCAATCTGCATCACCTGCTCTTGGTAGACGATGACGCCGTAGGTCTCTTCCAAAATCGGCTTCATCTCGTCGAGCAGGTAGACAATCTTCTTCTTGCCATTTTTGCGCGCGGCGAACTCATCGGCCATACCAACACTGAGCGCCCCGGGACGAAAGAGAGCGTTGAGGGCTGCGAGGTCTTCAAAGCGAGTCGGCTTGGCGCGCCGCAGAAGCTGCTTCATGCCACGGGACTCAAACTGAAATACGCCGTCGGTACGACCGTCGGCAAACAGCTTGTAGGTCGCCTCGTCGTCCAGTCCGAGGGCATCGAGATCCAGTTCGGTGCCGGAAGTGCGCAACAATTTCACCGCGTCGTCAATGACGGTGAGTGTGCGCAGACCAAGGAAATCCATCTTCAGCAGACCTAGATCTTCGATGACGTCCTTATCCCACTGGGTGACGATTTCGTCTTTGCTGGTCTTGTAGAGCGGCACCAGCTCTTCGATCGGCTGCGGTGTGATCACCACTCCCGCGGCGTGCAGGGAGGCGTGGCGGGTGATCCCTTCGAGGCGGGAGCCGACTTCGACCGCGCGCGCCACCTCAGGATCGTTGCGAATCTCCGCTTTGAGGCCGTCGATCTCTTGAGCTGCCTGGCCCAAGGACTTGGTGTTCTCCGGTAGCAATTTAGCCAGGCGATCCACTTTGGCGTAGGGCATGCCCATCACTCGCCCGACATCGCGGATCACGGCCCGCGCGGCGAGCGTTCCAAAGGTGATGATTTGAGCGACCCGATCGCGTCCATATTTTTCAGCGACGTACTGAATCACTTCGCCGCGCCGCCGCATGCAGAAGTCGATATCGATGTCCGGCAGACTCACCCGATCGGGGTTGAGAAAGCGCTCGAAAAGCAAGTCATATTCGAGCGGGTCGACGTCGGTGATGCGCAGTGCGTAGGCGACCAAGCTGCCGGCGGCCGATCCCCGCCCCGGACCCACCGGAATACCCTCGTCCCGGGCATGGCGGATGAAATCCCAGACGATCAGGAAGTATCCGGCAAAGCCCATGTTGCGAATCACTTCCAGCTCGGCCTGTAGACGCTGCTTGTATAGGTCTCGTTCAAACGACGAGCCCCGCCGCTTTTGCTCCGACAGACGTTGGCCGAGTCCGTCGTGGACAACTTCCACCAAGTATCCATCCAGCGTCTTCCCGGCCGGCACCGGAAAGTCCGGTAGATGAAACTGCCCGGTGGGCAGTTCAAGGCGGCAGCGCTCGGCGATTCGCAGAGTGTTCTCGATCGCCTGCGGATCGTTGGGGAACCGTGCCGCCATCTCGGCGGCTGATTTGAAGTAGAAATCGTTGCCGTGGTACTTGAGTCGATCCGGGTCATCGAGGTTGCGCTGAGTGCCGACGCACAGCAGCACGTCGTGGGCTAGTGAATCACCTTGCTCCAGGTAGTGGCAGTCGTTGGTGGCCACCAAAGGCAACTCGAGACGGCGGGCCATGTCGTGGAGGACTTCGTTGACGGCGGCCTGCTCCGGAATGCCATGATCTTGAAGCTCGAGGTAGAAATTCTCTTCGCCGAAGATCTCGCGATACTCGCGCGCTGTCGCCGAAGCACCGTCCACGTCTCGCTGCTGGATGGCTTCGGCCACCTCTCCGTTGAGGCATGCTGAGAGGCCGATCAAGCCCTCACCGTGTTGGCGCAGCAGATCGTGATCGATGCGCGGTTTGTAATAGAAGCCCTCCAGAAACGAACGCGAGGTGAGCTTCAGGAGATTGCGGTATCCCGTTTCGTTGCGCGCGAGAAGAACCAGGTGATTGCGACCGGAGCGTTGCGGATCGCGTTCGGTGTGGGAACCTTTGGCGACATAAGCTTCGATGCCGATAATCGGGTTAATCCCGCCCCGCCGAGCAGCTTCGTAAAACTCAATGGCCCCGAACAAGTTGCCGTGGTCGGTGATTGCCAGGGCTGGCATGTCCGCGGCCTTGGCCGCATCCACCAGCTCCCCCATGCGATTGGTCGCATCGAGGAGGCTGTATTGGGTGTGGAGGTGGAGGTGCGCGAACGACATAACAGCCCTCCCGGAATGGTATTCCGGATTAGGGCCGCGTCAAGTGCTCTTGAACTCGGCGAGCCCAGTCGGCCAGAGTGGCGCCATCGACGCCCTTGCGCGACGAACAATCTGTACCCACCAGCAGTCCGCAGGCCTGCCCTTGTCCGCAAGCGCCGCCGGTCTGCTCGACACAAGCCGCGGCGTTGTCTTGCAGCAGCTCGAGCATCACGCTCAGACCCTCGGTGAAGCTGACCGGCAAATCGGGGCGAAAACGATGTCCGGCGCGATCGACCCCCATCAGCCCAACGTTGACAATCTGTGAAATCTCGTCACGATGTGGGTGATCCAGGATGTCACTGGCGATCCGTACCTGCTTTGATCTGGCGTAGCGCACCTGCGGGAAGAACCAGTAGACGCCCACCGCGAACTCTGCCCGGCTGAGTGATTCCAGCGCCATAAGCTCGCGCGCTTGCGGAGGCAGCAGACGACTTCTCCAGGAGAACTCGGCCCGCGCCAAAAGGTCCGCAAACTGCGGGTTGCCGGGATCGACGCGATTCAAATCCCTCGCCACTTCCACGGCTCGCTCGACGCGGCCGTGGGCCAACTCGAGATCGGCCCAACGACCCAGCTCAGGTGGAGTGAGCTCGGCATTGTTGGCCAGCCAGCGCCACCCGTTCAACTCGCGGCTCGGCTGCGCCGCCGCGGCTCCCCAGCGCACCAGCAACCGTTGAGTCGCCTCGTTATTCGGAGCCCAAGTGAGAAGGTCGCTCAACTGGCGCTCCGCTTCTTCGAGCAGGCCGTCTCCGATTCGGCGTGCCGCCTGCGCCTGCACCTTGGATTGCACCGTGGGAAGCAGCGCGGCGGCTCGCTCGCGAGCGATCTCGTAGCGTTCTTGTAAAGGCCAATAGGCTCTCAACGCGCCCGGCAAATCGTCATCCAGCTCGCTCAGGCGGGCGGCGAGAAGCTGACTGGACCCCACCTCTGCGGCTGAAGCAAGCGCCACACGTGCATCCTCATAACGTCCTTCGACGAAAGCCAACTGAGCCCCCAGGAGGTTCTTGGCGCCGCCACTTCCCAGCACCGCCAGCTCGTCTCTCACCGCTGCAAGGTCACCGCGGTTCAAGAAGGCGAAGGCAGCGCCCACGGACTGCGCCTGCGATGAAGGCAGGTCCTCGATTTCGCCGCTGGGATCCACCAGATAGGCGCGTACATCGGCCGACAGCCGCACGGTTGGGGAAACGGTTGGCGCGGTCGCCACCGTCGAGGTCGAGCAACCGACCATCGACATCACGAGCAAACTCGATACAAGAATGCCGTGAAATCCGGCGCTGCGCGCCGGAAATGTCCAAGGGATTGTCACCATCTACGGGGCAGCTTCGATGAGAGAAATCGCGTGTTTGTAAATAAGAGTTTCGGTTCCATCAATCAACAAGACAACAGCAAAGCGATCAAATCGGACAAGAGGTCCCTCGATAACCCGACCGGTCATCAATTCGACCTTAACAGGACGGCGCGTCTTGAGGTTCTGAAATAGGAATCCATCCTGAATGTTGATGTTAGTTTTTGGCATTACTCTCCTCGCCAGTAGCCTTTAGCCTGGGCCCGTTCGTCGGGCGCCAGCCAATGAATCCTCGGATCGCGCCTAAACCAGGTGAGTTGTCGTTTCGCGTAGCGTCGCGTCTCCTGCACGACCTGCGCGACCGCGGCCGATTCGTCCACCTCGCCGCTTACCACAGCAGCCAACGAACGATAACCAATTGCCTGGAATGCCGGCGCATTCACTCCGTATTGCTCGTACAATCTTCGAACTTCCGCGAGCCAACCTTGGGCCAGCATCTTCTCCGTCCGAAGCTGAATTCGATCGTACAGCACCTTTCTGGGCAGGGTCAATCCGATCCAAACCGACCGAAATCGACTCCGATCTTCCGGCTGGTCTCGATGCCACGCCGTCAGTGGCTTGCCGGTAAGGTGGAAGACCTCCAACCCCCGGAGCACCCGCTGGCGATCGTTGGGGTCGATCGACGCCGCCCAATCTGCGTCGACCTCACGCAGGCGCCGGTAGAGATCCGAAGTAGATTCGTTTTCGACCGAGTCGCGCCAACGTCGTTGTTGCTCTTCGTCGGGCCTGGGAATCTCGGCCAACGGCTGCTCCAACGCCCTCAGATAAAAACCCGAGCCACCGACCACAACTGGGACCTTGCCGCGGCCGCGGATGTCGTCGATGGCGTCGTTGGCGCGACGAGCAAACTCACCGGCCGAAAAAGCCCGGTCGGGATCGAGGATGTCGATCAAGTGATGGGGCACGAGTTTCCGAACCGACGCGTCGGGCTTGGCGGTGCCAATGTCAAGCCCGCGATAGACCTGCAGCGCATCGCCATTGATCACCTCCAATGGCATGTCCTCCGCCAGGTTGATTGCCAGGGCCGTCTTGCCAACCCCGGTAGGACCGACGATAAAGAGAACCTTGCTCACCGGGCAATTCTAGGCGCCTTACCGGCGGATTCGCCTCAGTCGAGTTCGAAAGTGACCGTCCCAACCTCGCCCGTCACCAAGACTCGTGCCCCTTGCCGCCGCAACCGTTCGACAACAGTCGGCGACGGATGTCCAAACGAATTTGTCTGCGCCGCCGATATGACGGCGACATCGGGACGCACGCAGTCCAGTATCTTCTTGCTCGAGGACGAGCTGCTGCCGTGGTGCGCGACTTTTAGGAACTCGGCTTTGAGATCGAGGCATTTGGTCTCCCGGACCACGCGCGATTCACCGCGGTACTCGATGTCTCCGGTCAGCAACACCCGCGAACCGACGGCGTTTAGAAGCAGGACCAGAGAATCGTCGTTATCGACTCGCGTGCCGCTCGGGTACGGAGCGAGAGCTCGAACACTCCATCCGGGGCCCGCGAACTCCCTGCCCCGCCACAACGGGCGGACTGTCGCGTGCGGATGGCGAAGAACCTGCCAATAGCACTCTGCGTCCCATCCTGGCGCGACCCATACTTCCTTGACCGACAGCCAGCCCAGCACTCCTGCGATCCCGCCGCAATGGTCGCGGTCGGGATGGGTAACGACGACTCGCTCCAGCCGGCGAACATGCAAATCGGCGAACAACTCCAGTAGGCGCGAGACCGAAGAACCGCCATCAATGAGCGTTGCCTCGCCGCTTCGGTCTCGCAGCAGAATTGCATCACCCTGCCCCACATCGAGGAAATGAATGCGGAATCGATCCACTCCTGGCCCAGGGATAAGTGATGCAATCAGCAATATGGCGGCGACAACCCGCAGGCCAAGACGAAAACGAGGTGTCACCAACTGAGCGAGCACCGCCGCCGCCAAACCGATCGCGTAAAACAGGCTGAGCTTTGTGGATATTGGGAATCCTCCGCCCCAGCCCGGCGGAATGCTGGCGGTCTCTAAACCAATTGCCAGCCAGGGAGACAACAGACTCCCGACGACCGGGCCGATTCGCGGCACGGCGGCGGCAACGACGAGAGCTGGAATCCCGATCGCAATCAGAACACCCGCCCACGGGATTGCTACCAGACCCCACAGTGGTGCGAGCGGTGCCAACCAATGGAACCTCGCACCGGCAAGAGGAAGGGTAAAAACCTGTGCACCAACACCGATCGCCAAGGCAGACCCCAGCCAAGTCGGTCTGGTGCCCGATCTGGTGCCCAATCTCGTGCCCAGCCTAGTGCGGCGGGCCCTGATCAGCGGTACGCCCAACAGCAAGATCCCAAGCACCGCCAAGACGCTGAGCTGGAAGCCAAGATCCTCGATCCAACCCGGCGATGACAGCAGAAGACAACCAACCGCGGTGGTAAGCACGGTCAATCCACCGACGCGGCGTCCCAAGCCTTCCGCCAGTTGCCACACCAACAACACAGCCGCGGCACGCAAGACCGAACCCCTTGGATCCAAGATCGTTGTATAAGCAACTATTACGGCCAGAACTAACCAGCGACGGTAACGGCCGCACCAAGCTCCCAAGGACCATGCCAGCGCCGCCACGCACCCCAAGTGCAACCCAGACACGGCAAAAAGATGCCCCAAACCAAGCCGTCGAAAAGCAGTCGAAATCTCTGGGTCGAGAGCTTCTCGTCGCCCCAGCACGATCGACTCAAAAAGTGCTCGATGCGTAGGTTCGAGCTCGAACTCATCGACCGCCACGGCGACCCATCGGCGGAACCTCGCCCGAATCCCTGCGGTTGGTTCTTTGGCGCTGCCCTCGTACTCCACCAACCGATGACTCTTGACATCGATCTCGCCAGCTTGAGCCCCCACCAAACTGACCCTGGCTTTCAACCGCACCCTTCCCGCTTGTAGCGCTTCCGAAGTGCGCACCTCCACTGGATCGTGGAACGGTCTGGCACCATCGCCGTCGACCACCGTGGTCGGCAGCAGCCGGAAGCGGTATCGCCCCCAGCGATCGGCGCCAAACGACTGTGGCTTGAGCCATCCGCGGATCACGACCGGCCCAGGCTGAAGGCCCGCGGCAACGCTGCCATCGAGGTGATTCCGAGGGCCGTATGAGCCGGCAGCGAAGACCAGCAAGCCGACCCCTAGGCCAGCCAAAAAGCGCGATGCCCCAGTCTGGAGGATCGCCGCCCCGGCCACAAGCAATGTTCCAATCCATACCGGCTCCGGCACCTTTCCGATCAACACTGCGGCGACCGCCACGCCCATTCCAGGCGCGACACCACGGACGATCCCGACTAGGCTCGGCGACGTGAGATTCACATCCTCCTAGGACGCGAACCTGATCGTTGGTCTTGCGAATGTGAGCGTCGAGAAAGGCCCCCTAGCTGAATAGGAGCTGACGAAACAGAACCGAGCTAGAACAAGCTCTACGTAAAAAGGCTGAGCGTCGGCAGTTTCAAGACTCGGCGAGCGGCCTCATCAACCCACTGCTCGCACATCAGACGCCATTGCTCTTGGTGCAGTCGCGAGCGAAGACCCGACAGCTCCCGTTCCGCGCGGCGGGCTTGATTGCCAACCCAGGCTGCACCCAACTCTTTGCGGGCGGCGGCCACCAACTCGGACCTCAAACCCGTCAAAGCTGTTTCGATCTCACCGATCGAGCCTTCCAAGTTCTCAACTTCAGCAGCGATCCGATCGCCCTCCAAGCCCAAGAAGGAAAGACGGACCTCGTTCGCAAGACTGTTCAGGTTGGCAAAAGTGGCCAACTCGGCCGAAGGCTCGCCTTGTCCTCGCTGATAGCGCCTTCCGCCGAGGACTTTCCAACGTCGCCACACTTCGGCATCGGCGATCTTGAGGCCCCGCGCGCGAGACCTCGAAGAACGTACAACGCGATCGGGGCCATCGTCATCCGCTCGACTCTCAAGCACCGTCCGCAAAGACTCGATCACGACGTCGAGCGGCACCCCCGCTTGCTGCCAAGCTCTCGAGATCTCGAAATCCGTTGCTGCGAGCAAGAACGGAGTGCCGCGCAAGCGCGTGAACTCATCCTCGATGGCGGTGAAATAGGTCTGGGTCACCCTGCGGAGGCGCGGTTGCGCTCGTAAATCAAACGGAGCCCTTGCAGTGTCAGATCGGGATTAACCTCGTCTAGGAACTGCGATTCGCTGGCGATGAGGGGAGCCAAACCTCCCGTTGCCACCAATGCCGGCCGCTCACCGAGGTCTTCGATCAGTCGCTGCAGAACGCCATCGACCTGTCCGATCGCCCCGTAATAGATCCCCGATTGCATGGCTTCCATGGTGGTGCGACCGATCAAGTGGCCCGGGCGGCGAATGTCGACTCGGTAGAGCCGCGAAGCTGCGCTGAACAACGCTTCGGCGGAAATCCCGATTCCCGGCATGATCAAGCCGCCGACGTACTCGCCGCGAGCGTTGATGACGTCAAATGTCGTCGCGGTGCCAAAATCGGCTACCACCACCGGCGCTCCATACTGCTCAACTGCCGCGACGGCGTTGACGATGCGGTCGGCGCCGACTTCAACCGGATTGACATTGCGAATCGGTATGCCGGTGCGAATACCCGGCTCGATGAAGATCGGTTCACGGCCGAAGCATTTGCGCGACATTTGATCGAGGCGCTCGTGGATGGTGGGGACCACGGAACCGATGATGACCCCCTCGACCCCTTGGCCCCGTTCGACGATGCCACCGTCGTGCACCAACTGACTGACCAGGGCTACCAACTCGTCCGTGGTGCGCGTAGGGTTGGTCGACAGTCGGAAGGTGTCCACCAGCCGATCGCCGGCAAAGACACCGAACAGACTCTCGGTGTTGCCGATGTCGATGGCGATGACGAGCGAATCGGACTCTGAACGGTCTCCCTCTGAACGCCGCATGGCTTTGGATTCAGACATTACGAGATTTCTCCTGCCGCTAGCACCAGTTCCTCCCCGTCGCACTGCATGCGGAAATGGCCGCTTGCGCTAAAACCGAGAAAGCGCCCTTCGCGACAACGGCCGCCGTCGCGCACCCGAACGCGGTCTCCGACCTGATGCAGCGTATAGCGGTCCAGTTCGTGACGCCAGTTGGAATCGTGTCTCGATGCCGCCGTCGCCACCGCCTCGATGCAGCCGGGCGCGATATCAGGCAAGCTGCACTCCCTCGCCAGTTCTCGCATACCGACTGAAGCTGGACGCAGCTTTGGATTCGCTGGCCGTTCGAAGTTCAAGCCGACTCCGCAGGCGGCGACAGTCGCCGTTCCTCTGGTGCTCGACTCACAGAGAATGCCTGCCAGTTTGCGCCCGTCGACCACGACATCATTGGGCCACTTCAATGCTGAACCGTCGATGCCAAAGTGCTCCAGCCATCGGCACAGAGCGACTCCCACGCGCAGTGGCAGAGTGGCGATGCGATCCGCTTCGCACGGACCCATCCAAGTCATCCACAATCCTCTGCCGCCGCCGCTGTCCCACTTTCTACCGTCGCGACCGCGACCGCCGCTCTGGCACCAGGCAACGACAACCAAAGACTGCGAGGTGCCTTGCCTTCTGCGCGATACCGCCTTGGCAAAGTCATTGGTGGATTCAAGCTCTCGAAAGACCGCGACGTTGCCAAAACGCTCCGCCGACGCCAACAGCGCCGCAACCAAGGCGTCAAAGTCGCCATCGGTTGACTGAGCGGTCATCAGGAATCGGCCGGAGACGCTCGCCGGCTAAGCGTCGCCCAAAGTCGTACGGATCGCCTGCCGACGCATCTCCATCTCGTCCAACCGCGTACGGCGCGTCGCCACGACGTGCTCGGGTGCCTTGGAAAGAAAGTTCTCGTCGGCCAATTGACGGTGGGTCGAAGCGATCTGCGCATCAAGTTTGTCGAGCTCTCTTCGCAACGCCGCCCGCTCTGCATCACTGAGTTCTTTCTCCGGAATTGTCACTCCCAGTTCCACTCCGGAAACTCGATCGCGCAAGTCGGCACTCTCTACGGACTCGAACAACACTTCTGTGCGGGTCGCTCGTTCTATCAGAGCCTTCTGTTGGCGCAGGAACTCCAACTTGTTTCGGTCGTCGCTGTCGAGCGCGAGGACGACTTGTTCCCCAGGTGCCACTTTGGCTTCAGCGCGCAAAGCGCGGACGCGCCCGGCGATGTCGATCATCATCGCCATGGACTGCTCGAGAACTTCGTCATTCCACTCCGCGACTTCCAACGGATACGAAGCCAGTGCAATCGTCTCCCCGTGGAGCTGCTGAATCCCGGGCAAGCGCTGCCACAGCTCCTCGCTGAGGTGTGGCATCACTGGGTGCAAAAGCCTAAGGGAGCGGTCGAGCACCACCAACAAGGTGTCAGCCACCTGTGGCCGATCGTGATCGCCGTGGAGAACCGGCTTGGCCATCTCGATGTACCAGTCGCAGAACTCACCCCAGAAGAAGGCGTAGATTTCGCGGCAAGCCTCGTCGAAACGGTAGCTTTCAAGACGCACATTGACGGTTCTGGCGACCTGGGAACTGCGCGACAGAATCCAACGTTCCGGCGCATCCAGATTCTCGAAATCCAATTCGTAGCTGCCGCTGTCGACCTTGGAAAGGGCAAAACGAGTCGCGTTCCAGATCTTGTTGCCGAAAGCGCGGTAGCCGGCCATGCGTTCGCGATCGAGCGGAATGTCACGACCGGGGCTATCCAGGGCTGCGAGCGTAAAGCGCAACGCATCGGCGCCGAATTCCTCGACCAGCTCCATCGGATCCACGGTGTTGCCCTTGGTCTTGGACATCTTCTCGCCCTGAGCATCGCGCACCAACCCGGTCAAATGCACGTCGCGAAACGGCACTTGATCGGTGAACTCGAGGCCCAGCATCACCATGCGCGCCACCCAGAAAAAGAGAATGTCGAAACCGGTAACCAAGACCTGTGTCGGATAGAAGGTCGCCAGGTCTTCGGTGTGTTGCGGCCAACCCAAAGTCGAGAAGGGCCACAGGCCCGACGAAAACCAAGTATCCAATACATCCGGGTCCTGAATCAGGTCATCGGTCCCCGCGGCTGCAGCGGCTTCCTCGCGGCTGCGAGCGACGTAGCAAGTACCGTCCTCGGTGTACCAAGCCGGGATTTGATGCCCCCACCAAAGCTGCCGGGAAACGCACCACGGCCGGATGTTTTCCAACCAATGGGTCCAGGTCGCTCCCCAGGTATCGGGAATCAAGCGCAGATCTCCATCGCGATGGGAAGCCAGAGCTCGCTCGGCCATCGACTCCACGTTGAGGAACCATTGCTCCGAAACCACGGGTTCGATCGGACTGCCGCTGCGCTGGCAGTGCCCCACGTTGTGGGTGTAAGGCTCGGTCTTCACCAGAGCACCTTCTACTTGTAGAGCTTCGATCACCCGTTGGCGCGCTTCGAAGCGGTCGAGCCCCGCATAGGCTTCTCCAGCATCGGCGGTCATGGCCCCGTCGGCGCCGATGACCTGGACTCCCGGCAGGTCATGACGCTGCGCGAGCTCAAAATCGTTGGGGTCGTGAAACGGCGTGATCTTGACCAATCCGGTGCCGAATTCTGGATCGACCATTTCGTCAGCGACAATGTGCAGTTCACGACCGACCAGAGGCAAGACCGCCTTCCTCCCCTCCAGATGGCGATATCGAGGATCTTCGGGATGCCGCGCCACCGCGGTATCGCCAAGCATGGTCTCCGGTCGAGTCGTCGCCACCACCAGGTGTTCGTCGCTGCCTTGAATCGGGTACGACAGATGGTAGAGATGCCCGTCAACGGACTTCATTTCAACCTCGAGATCGGAAACCGCGGTGCCAAGGTCCGGCGACCAGTTGACCATGTAGCGGTCTTTGTGCAGCAGTCCTTTCTCGTAGAAGCGCACAAATGCTTCCCGCACCGCCGCCGACAGTCCGTCGTCGAGGGTGAAGCGCTCTCGACTCCAATCGCAGCTCGCCCCCAGAACCTCCAACTGCTCGCGGATGTTGTCTTGGTGGCGTTCCTTCCAATCCCACATGCGTTCCAAAAACGCCTCGCGACCCAGCTCCGTTCGCGAAGTGCCTTCACTCCCCAGAGAGCGTTCGACCATCAACTGCGTTGCAATGCCGGCATGGTCGGTCCCCGGTAGCCATAGCGCTTCGTGACCCAGCATGCGGTGCCAGCGCACCAGCAAATCCTGAAGAGTGCTCTGCAGGGCGTGACCGATGTGCAGCTTCCCCGTAACGTTGGGCGGTGGAATCATGATGCAGAAGCTGTCGCGATCGGTGGGAGCCTGAGCGCGGAAATAACCGCGTTCACTCCACCGCTGCTGCCACTTTTTTTCGTAGCTTACGGGGTCAAATGTCTTTTGCATTACTGTTCTTCAGACTGATCGTCAGATTCGGCCTCGACTTCCTTCTCCAGCCTCTCGATGCGTTCGCGTACCTGCTGTTCGGCGACGTGCAAGAAAATTTCGTCGATGCGTTGCGGCCAATCCCCGCTGGTCAATTGGGTAGCGATCTTGGAGGCCAGCCGATCTAACTGTTCCTCACTGAGGCGCAGTTCTGCAGCCGGATCCGTTGCTACGGCGGCGTGTTGCTCATCTGCTTCTGACTCGCTCGACAAGCCATTCATGAGGATCCGCGGCACCTCAGCACTGGTGGTTTCATCTTCTGACTGGACCATGCCGGTTTCCACGGAGCTTGCAGATTCGATCTCCGAATTCGTCTGACTTTCTTCGTCGTCGCCCTCTTCTTCCTCGTCGAAGCCTTCCTGTTCTTGTGTGGAGGCAAGGCCTTCCGGCTCGTCATCGGCTGCCGCGGCTTCCACGGGGACGTCCGAGGACTCTAGGTCGACTTCATCCCTGTAGGCAGACTCCTCTTCATCGCGATTGGCCACTCCTTCACTCCGAGCGCGCTCCTCCACCCCACCGAGGCCTTCTTCCTCATCGCCACTGGGCTCGGAACTCGATTCTTCCAATTCCGAATCGCCCAGCAGCGACAGCGCGGTGGTACGCAGTTCGTCGGCCGAAAAAGGCTTCAACAACACCCCACTCGCGCCAGCAGCGTGGCCGTCTGCCTCATCGAAGGGCTCAAATGTGCCGACCAGCAGCAGCACCGGTAGCTCCGGGAAGCGCCCCTTCAAGTCGCGGCAAAGCTCCAGGCCGCCCACACGGGGCAAGTGCACATCCACGATCGCCAGCTCCGGTGTCCATCCTTGCTCAACAAGTTGCATTGCCTCATCAGCATCGGCAACGGCTTCAAAGTTGACCTCGATGTCAGAGAAGGTCAGGCTGGCAACCTTGCGAATCGGATTGCTGTCATCAACCAATAGGACTTTGCGCATGCTTGAAAACTCCAGATCGGGTCTTGGACAGATTTAGGTCTTTGGATGAACGTTCGCGAGGTCGAGAGAAAATCGTAGCAGGAAGCCCGGCCGCAGATGCGAGTCAGTTGAGCAGCGCACGAGCGATCACCAGCCGCTGCATCTCGCTCGTGCCCTCATAGATGGTCGTCACTCGAACATCGCGGTAGAGACGAGAAACCTCGTACTCGTCGGAGAATCCGTTGCCGCCAAAAATCTGCAGTGCTTCGTAGCACGCTCGATTGGCTTTTTCGGAGGCGAACAGCTTGGCCTCGGCCGCCCACCTGCCCGCCTGGCGACCGGCTTCACGCGCCGCAGCGGCACGGGTGAGTTGACGCGAGGCGGCCAAGTCGGTCGCCATGCTGGCGATCTTGAACTGAATCTCTTGGTGCGCCGATAAAGGCAATCCGAACTGGACCCGTTCGCGCGCGTAGCCCACCGCCAGCTCCAACGCCCGCTGGTGGATGCCCACAGATTGCGCCGCGATCCCCAACCGTGAATGGTCGAGGGTCGCGAGAGCGATCAAAAAACCCTGGCCTTGGTCGCCGAGGCGGTAGCGATCGGGAATGCGGCAGTCGTCAAAGCGCAACGAAGCTGTCACCGACGACCGCAAACCCATCTTGTGTTCGCCCTCAGCGACGCTCAACCCAGGGGCGTCGGCCGGCACGACAAAAGCCGTAATGCCGCGATGTCCGGCGTCGGGATCCGTCTTGGCCAAAACGACGTAAGCATGGGCGATTCCGGCGTTGGTAATCCAGGCCTTCTCGCCGTTGAGAATCCAATCCTCGCCTTGACGACGAGCTTGCGTGCGCAACGACGCCGCGTCGCTTCCCGAGCTTGGCTCGGTCAGGCCGAACCCCCCCAACTTGCTCTCCGTGGCCACCGGAGCCAGAAATTCGCGCTTCTGCTCATCGGTTCCGAAGTGCTGAATCGGCCAGCAAAAGACGGAATTGGTCACACTCATGGTGACGCCGATCGATGGAGAAATCCGGGACACCTCCTCCACCGCAACCACGTACGAGACTGGATCGAATCCGGGTCCGCCGTACTCCTCGTCGACCAGCATCGCCAACAGACCCAACTCGCCCAGTTCAGCCACGATGTCGGTGGCGAAACGGCGTTCACGGTCCCGTTCCGCCTCCTCGGGCGCTATGCGCTCATCGGCATAGCGGCGCACCTCGTCGCGCAGCAACTTGAGGTCGGGATCGAGCTCGAAAGAAGGTCCCGCGGTCACGACCGATTGAGCACCCAATCCGCGATCACCATCTTCTGGACCTCGCTGGTGCCTTCGTAGATCTCGGTAATGCGGGCGTCACGGAAGTAGCGCTCGACGTTGTATTCGCGGGTGTAGCCGTAGCCACCGTGGATCTGCAGCGCCTTGTTGGTCACTCGTTGCGCCATCTCCGACGCGAACAACTTGGCCTGCGCTGCCTCCAGGGTGTAGCGCTTGCGGTTGTCTTTGCTCCAGGCGGCTTTCCAGGTCAGCGTGCGGGCAGCATCCAATTCGGTCGACATGTCAGCGAGGTAGAACTGAATGGCCTGAAAATTGGAGATAGTGCGGCCGAATTGTTCGCGTTCCTGAGAGTAGGCAAGAGCCTCTTCAAAGGCTCCCTGTGCGATGCCGACGGCCTGGGCTGCGATGCCGATCCGCCCTCCATCGAGAGTGGCCATCGCCACTTTGAAGCCATCGCCTTCTGCGCCAAGCCGTTGCGACGCCGGCACCCGCATGTCGGCAAACGCCAGCTCGGTCGTGCCGGAAGCGTTGACTCCCAACTTGTACTCGTGGACGCCGCGCGAGAAGCCTTCGGCGTTGCAATCGACGACGAATGCGGTGATGCTGCGATGCCGCTGCTCAAGATCGACGCTGGCAAAGACAACCGCGATATCGGCGTGGGTGCCATTGGTGATGAAGATCTTGTTGCCGTTGAGGATGTAGTCGTCGCCGTCGCGCTTGGCGGTGGTGCGCAAGGCGGCCGCGTCGCTTCCGGCTCCAGGCTCGGTCAGCGCAAAGCAACCCATCTTTTCGCCCGAAGCAAGCGGCACCAGGATCTCTTTTTTTTGTTCCTCACTACCGAATTGCAGAATCGGGTCGCACACCAAAGAGTTGTTGGCCGACAAAATCACGCCACTGGTGCCGCACACACGACTGATTTCCTCGATCACCAGGCAATAGGAGATGGTGTCCATGCCGGCTCCCCCGTACTCCTCCGGCACCCCCACTCCGGCCAGCCCCATCTCGCCGGCCTGGTCATAAAAGTCTCGCGGCAGGATACCGGTCTCGTCGATCTCGCGCGCCCTCGGGCGGACGACGTCTTCGGCAAATTCGCGCACACTCTCGCGCAGAAGTTTCTGTTCGTCGTTCAGTCGAATCTGCATGGCCGTGCCTCGTTCAATCCGTCCCTCGGAAGCGGAAGTTCGTTGTTGCGAAGGCCCGGTAGTTAGGGCCAACACAGGCTTGGCGAGCAGAACTGGTTCGCCGCGTTACTTGAAAAATCCGCCAAGTCCTGGCGGGGAGAATCGTAACAGACCCCTAGGGGCGGAGGCTCGCAAGGTTGGAAGAGCAGATCGTTGCAGCCGCACGCCTCATTCGGCGCGCTCGATTCCATACTGCTGCATCTTCTTGTAGAGATTGGAGCGCGGGGTTTGAATCGCTTTGGCGGTCTGAGTGACGTTCCAGTTGTTCTCTTGGAGCTTCGCCTCCAAGTAGGCGCGCTCGGCCTTCTCTCGGAACTCCTTCAAGGTCGCGCTCGCGAACACGGGGGAAGCCGCAACTTCCGACAGCGAATTCTCCCCGACCCCACCCAGATGTCCGACATCAATGCGGTTGCCCGGCGTGAGGATCACCAAGCGCTCGACCATGTTCTTGAGTTCGCGGACGTTGCCAGGCCAGTCGAGCTTGCTGAGTTCGGCAACCGCTTCCTCAGTGAACCCCTCTTTGGCGATGCCGTAGCGCCCGGAAAAATGGGCCAAGAAGTATTCCGCCAACTCGGGAATGTCTTCACGCCGTTCCCGCAGCGGAGGCGTCTTGAGCGGCACGACGTTGAGGCGGTAGAAGAGGTCTTCGCGAAAACCACCTTCTTCGATTTCAACCTCCAGGTCCTTGTTGGTCGCCGCCACGACGCGCACATCAACGCGCACGATGTCTTGCGACCCGACCCGCTCTAGTTCTCCACTCTGCAAAACTCGCAGGACCTTGGCTTGGGTACGCGCCGACATGTCGCCCACTTCATCGAGGAAAATCGTGCCGCGATCCGCGGCGACAAACTTGCCCTGCTGCTTCCGCACTGCACCGGTGAAGCTGCCCTTCTCGTGACCGAATAGCTCGGACTCGATCAGTTCCTCGGGAATCGCAGCGCAGTTGACCTGCACCATCGGCCGCGAACGGCGCTTACTGAGGCGGTGAATTTCGGAGGCCACCAACTCTTTTCCGGTGCCGCTTTCTCCGGTGATGAGCACCGTCGCCTCGGTCGGGGCAGCCCGTTCGATCAGTTCACGCAGTTGCTGCATCGCCGGGGAAGAGCCGATCATCGGGTCGCTACCACCAGGACCGCGCTGCACTTCAACGTGCAATCGCCGATTTTCCACCGCGTTGCGCAAACTCAGGAGGACGCGCTCACGCTCAAGAGGTTTCTCGAGAAAATCGAACGCGCCCCGTCGCGTCGCATCCACAGCGGTCGACACGTCGCCATGACCGGTAATCATCATCACCGGAATGCGCTCGCCTTGTTCGCGCAGTCGATCCAGCACTTCCATGCCGTCCAGGTCGGGCATCTTGATGTCCAGTAAAACGGCATCAGGAGCGCTCTTCTTGATCTTGGCCAAGCCCTCGTGTCCGCCGGCTGCTTCGAGCACGTCGTAGCCTTCGTGCTCGAGAATCATCCGCAGGGTGCTACGAATATCTTCTTCGTCGTCGACGATGAGAACGGTGGCTGGATTTCCCGGTGTCATAGCTAGAGCCTGTTTTTACAGTCTAGACGAGGTTGAGTCTAGGTCGGCGAAAGCTCTTGTTAGTCAAACTCTTTGCGCAGCAAAACGGCCGGCACACGGCCGGCCGTTCGTTATTGGCAATGAATGATCCACTACGGCTTGCGAGGGAACGCAAACAGAGATCCCTGCCCGCCGCGGCCGAAAGCGCGGATATGCACACGCAGGCGGCTGCCGCTCGGCGCAGCGTTGACGACCTGCTCGAACTCAGCCACCGAGGACACCTCCCGGCCGTTCACTTTAGTAATCAGCAGGACCGTGCCGTCAGCGGAGCGCACTCCGTCCTCATAAAAAGGGCTGTCGGGAGCCACGCCGGTGATCAGGACGCCATCCACATCATCGGGTAGCCCATGCGAACCAGCGAACCCCGGATCCAGATCGCGGTAGCGTAATCCCATCCACGACAAACCACTGGGTGTGTCTTGGTCGGATTCGACCGAGGCCAACTGCGTTTCGCGCTCGGCCAACTCGATTCTGAGGTCGAAGCGTTCACCGTCTCGCAGAACTTCCAATTCCACCGCGCCCTCGGGGCCCAGATCGGACACGTAGTCGATCAGCTCGCGCGTCTCGGTGAGCCTGCGGCCGTCAACCTTGAGCAGGATGTCTTCTGGCTTCAGGCCCGCTCGCTCCGCCGGCGTGTCTTCGTTGACATCGGCGACGAAAATACCTTCACCTGGCTCGAGCCCGTAGGCCTCTGCGGCACGATAGTTGAGCTCGGTGATGTTGATACCGAGGTAGCCACGGCGCACCCGGCCCTCGTCGCGCAATTGCGGCAAGATTCTGGCGAGAGTGTTGGCGGGAACCGCAAATCCGATGTTTTCCGAGCCGTAGTTCACCGCCGTGTTGATGCCAATGACTTCTCCACGAAGATTGACCAAGGGACCGCCCGAGTTGCCAAAGTTGATCGCCGCATCGGTCTGGATGTAGTTGGCGAACGAAGCGTCGTCCCCGATCGGCACACGCCTCCCTTTGGCGCTGACGACGCCGACCGTGACGCTGTTTTCCAAGCCGCCAGGGCTGCCGATCGCCATCACCCATTCACCGGGACGCACGACATCGGAATCGCCGAGGGGCAGTGCCGGTAGGTCTTCTCCCGCATCAATGCGGATCAAGGCTAGATCGGTCTCAGGATCGATCCCGACGACTTCCGCGAGGTAATCGCGATCGCCGAAATCGACGCGAATCTCGTCAGCATCTTCGACCACGTGGTAGTTGGTGACGATCAGGCCGTTGGGGTCGACGACGAATCCAGATCCACCGCCATCGCGGCGTTCCGGTTCGCGCGGCTGACGCGGCCGGCGGCGAAAGAACTCGTTAAAGAAATCCTCGGCGCTCGATCCGTCATTTCCAGACCACTTGGCAACGGTGACCAGCGCAACTGCCGGCGACACCTGCTCCGCCAAGCTGGCAAAGTCCGGAAAGCTGTTGGGCGTAGCCACCGGCACTTGGATGTTTTGCGGGACGCGAACTCGGTCCCCTTCCTGTGCCGCGACGGCAGTACTGGTACCCGCCCCGCCGCCAAAGATCAGAGCTAGACAAGCCAGCGCCAAAAGAGCCGAAAAGACGGCGAAAGGTCGGTGTTGAGTTTGCGTTCTGAACATCCCCGGAGTCCTTCTCAATTTTGTTGTTCGTAGCAGTTCGCATCCGCTCGCACCATTGGTGGAGCGAACGCCTCGCGACCAGGGTCGCCACCTACAGACTTAGCAAGCGCCGTGCCCGACATCCCGCTGCCGACGGTTTCGTTGCTTGCGGCAAGTCTCCTATCACCTTATACTCCCGTCAGCGAGGTGAGGTTTGGGAGTGGGCTAAGCCCACTTCTTTTTTTTGGCCTCCCGAAGCAAGCAATAGACGAAAGAGCCAAGAGAAGTTTCGGATGCCTGAGATACCGACCGACCTCCGTGTCGACCTTGAGCAAGCGGTACAGGATTGCGACTGCGAATTGGTCCATGTCGCCTATGGAGGCAATCGCCTGCAACTGATGGTCGAAAACGAGCACGGTACAACGGTCGAACACTGCGAGCAAGTATCGCGGCGCGTGTCGCCGATTCTTGACGTTCATGATTTCGGCGCCGACAAGTACGTACTGGAAGTCACTTCTCCAGGCCTCGATCGCCCGCTCTTCGGTCCGCGCGACTTCGCTCGCTTTGCCGGCCATCAAGTCAAAGTGCAATGGCTTTCGCAGGAGGGCGGAAAGCGAACGGATAGCGGGCTACTGGAGCGCTTCGACCCCGGCAAGAGTGCCCTGACATTGTTGGCAGCCAACGACATTGAGCTGACGATCCCGGCCGAGTCCGTTTTGAAAGCTAATTTGGAGATTGAAATCTAGGGTCCGACTCCGTCCCGGTAGAGGAATCTGATTAGGAGATACGCGATGGCGACGACAGAGACGCCGAATATCAACTTTCGCGAAGTTCTTCGGCAAGTTGCCTTTGAGAAGGACATCGACATGGAGCACTGGGTCTCCGCCTTAGAGGACGCAATGGCCTCGGCGGCGAAGAAGCAGCACCACATTAAGGAACCGGTGCGCGCCACGCTCGACACCGACACGGGCAGTTTTGAGGCCTTCATCGTGCGTGAAGTCGTCGATGAAGTCGAAGACCCTGTGACCCAATGGACAATCGAAGAGGCTCGCGAGCACGACCCCGAGATCGAGGTCGGCGGCGAAATCTTGATTCCGATTTCAACCGAAGGACTCGGACGCATCGCCGCCCAGTCAGCCAAGCAGGTGCTATTCCAACGCATCCGTGAAGCCGAACGGGAAAAGATCTACAACGAATACATCGACCGCGTCGGCGAAGTGCTGACGGGCACGGTGAAGCGGTTCGACCGTGGCGAAGTCATCGTCGACCTCGGGCGTACTGAAGCGGTCGTACCCAGGGCCGAGCAATCCCGCTTTGAGCGCTACAACCCAGGAGAGCGCATCCGCGCCGTGTTGGTGGATGTGCACACGCGGCCGAAAGGTCCGCAAGTCGTGCTTTCGCGCACCGATCCTCGCTTGCTCGCGAAGTTCTTTGAAATGGAAGTCCCGGAGATCTACGACGGCACGGTTCAGATCAAAGCGGCGGTGCGAGCTCCCGGCGAGCGTGCCAAAGTGGCGGTCGTTAGCCGGGAACGCGACGTCGACCCTGTCGGCGCATGTGTCGGCATGAAGGGTTCGCGCGTGCAGGCGATCATCCGCGAGTTGCGGGGAGAGAAGATCGACATCATCGAGTGGAGTGACGACCTGGTGACCCTGGCGCAGGCAGCTTTGGCGCCGGCGCGCATCACTCGCGTTTCCGTCACCCACCAGGAAGACGGCCCCCACCTCGATGTCATCGTCGAGGACGAGCAACTGTCGCTCGCCATCGGCCGCCGGGGCCAAAACGTGCGTTTGGCTTCCGAACTCCTCAACGCAACGATCGATATCAAGAGCGAGAGCGACGTCAAGGGTGAAGTCACTGACGCCCTCGCCAAGATGCTGGAATCGGCGATGGCCGAAGAGGAAGGCGAAGAAGAGGAAGTCGCAACTCCATTCGCACTTACCGACATCCCCGGTATCGGCGACAAGACCGCCGAAGCTCTCCAAGAGGCCGGATATGGCACACTGGAAGCTCTCGCGGGGGCCGACGCGGACAAACTTGTGGAGGTAGAGGGCGTGGGCGCCGCGCTGGCTGACAAGATCGTCGCTTGGGCGGCGGAGAATCAGCCGACCGACGAGGAAATCTCGTTCCCGAGCGCCCAACCGGAGTCGCCGGCGGCGACGATGGGAGACGACGACTTCATGGCCGCGCTGAGCCGGGCTTTCGAAGAGACCGAAGGCGGAGACGAAGGGGAAGAAGCCTAGCGACCGAACGCTGGCGCGACAAGAAAGAACACCATGGGGAAGATTCCGGTCAAGCAACTGGCAAAAGCGATGGGGATGTCCGAAAGGGACCTTCTCTTCAAGCTCAAGGGCATCGGCGTTTCCGTCGACGAGAAGAACCCCTATATCGAGACCGAATCCGTCCAGGCTCTGCTTCAGGGCAAAGCCGGAGGACAACAGCCTCGCGAAGTCATCCTGCGTGACCAGGAGGCACAGCAACAGGCTGCTGCGGCCAAACCCAAAGTCGTGCGGCGCATGCCGACCCCGCCGCCGCGAGCTCCTCGCAGGCGTAGCGCCATCGTGCAGAAGGCCGACACGCGTATCAAGACCATTCCGACCAAGGCCAAGCCGGCTCCGCAGGTTGAAGAAACTCCGGCGGCGGCGGAAGACACCGCAACGCCGACGGCTACTCCGGAGACTCCGGTTGCGGCCGAAGCTCCACCCGTCGAAACGGCTGCAGCAGAAGAGACCGCCAAGCCGCGCAAAAGGCGGAAGGTCAGCAGTTCAGGTGAATTGAAGCCCCAGCCTCCGGTCGACCCAGTGCCGCTGTCGGAAGGCATGACCGTACGCGAATTCGCCGCCAAACTCGGAGTTCGCGCCAAAGACCTACTCAGCCATTTGGTTGGCCGCGGCGTCATGGCGACCATCAACCAAACGGTCGACCTGGAGCTTGCCGCCGAGATCGTTGAGGAATTGGGCCTCGAGCATCAGCACTTGACCTTCGAGGAAGAGGTTCAACGCAAGATCGAAGCTCTGGACGCCGAGACCGAAGAAGATCTTGAAGCTCGCGCGCCAGTCATCACCATCATGGGGCATGTCGATCACGGAAAAACGACCCTGCTAGATGCGATCCGCTCCTCCAAAGTGGTCGAAGGCGAACACGGCGGCATCACCCAGCACATCGGCGCCTACGAGATCGATTACAACGGCAAAAAGCTGGTCTTCCTGGACACTCCCGGTCACGAAGCGTTCACTCGCATGCGCGCCCGCGGCGCCCAAGCCACTGACATCGTGGTCCTGGTAGTCGCCGCTGACGACGGCGTCATGCCGCAGACTCAGGAAGCCATCGACCACGCGCGTGCTGCCGATGTGCCCATCGTCGTGGCGCTCAATAAGATCGACAAGAACAACGCCAACCCCGACCGCGTCAAGCAGGGCCTGTCCGACGCTGGGCTGGTGGTCGAGGACTGGGGAGGTGACATCGTCTGCGTTCCGATGGCGGCAGTGAAAGGAGAAGGGATCGACGACCTGCTCGAGATCTTAGTGCTGACTTCCGAGCTCCTGGAACTCCAAGCCAACCCCGGCAAACCGGCGCAAGGAGTGGTCTTGGAGGCGCGCAAAGAGACCGGCCGCGGCAACGTCGGCACGGTCTTGGTGCAAGACGGCACCCTCAAAACCTCCGACATCTTTGTCAGTGGCGCCATTTGGGGTCGCGTCCGCTCCCTCACCGACGACCTTGGCAACCGTCGCAAACAGGTCGATCCAGCGACGCCGATCGAAATCACCGGATTCAACGGCGTGCCCGAAGCCGGGGACCCGTTCCAAGTGGTTGGCGACGAAGTGCAAGCGCGCAGCATCGTGGACTTGCGCCAGCAGGAGCTACGCGAAAGCGAGCTCGCTCCGGCCGCCAGCAAAGCCTCTCTCGACCAACTGTTTGCGCGCATGCAATCGGGCGAGGTGCACGAGCTGCCGATCGTGTTGCGTACCGACGTGCGCGGTTCTGCGGAGGTTCTTGTCGACACCTTGGCGAAGCTGTCGACCGACAAGGTTCAAGTCAAAGTCATCCGCTCGGGCGTCGGCGCCATCACCACCAACGACGTCATCTTGGCTTCCGCCTCGAACGCCATCGTCATCGGCTTCAACGTGCGGCCGGAGAAAAACGCCCGTGAATTGGCGGACAAAGAAGGGGTCGAGATCCGCCTCCATCGCGTCATCTACGAGCTTAATGACGAGATCAAGAACGCGATGCTGGGCCTGCTCGGACCGACCTACGAAGAAAAACTTCTCGGTCAGGCGGAGGTGCGTGAGTTGTTCAAAGTCCCCAAGGTCGGCCAGATCGCCGGTTGCCACGTCATCGAAGGCAAGATTCTGCGCAACGCGCAAGTGCGCTTGATCCGCGACAACGTTGTCATCCACGAAGGCAAGATCGGCACCCTGCGGCGCTTCAAGGACGACGCCCCTGAGGTGCGCGCCGGCTTCGACTGCGGCATTCGCCTTGAGTCGTTCCAGGATTTCAAACCGAACGACATCATCGAGGCCTACGCCCGCGAGGAAGTCGCGCCGACGCTGTAGAGCCAACTCGTCAAGGCAGATTATTGATGTTTGTTAGCGTCGTCGAAGCTGAGCTTCGCCTGCCTGGGGTCCACAACCTCAAGGCCAAGCGGAAAGTTCTCAATTCGTTGCGCGATCGCATTCACCGGCGTTTGCGAGTGTCGATCGCCGAAGTCGATGGCCACGATACCTGGCAGCGCGCAGTGCTCGGCATCGCCGTGGTGCACGGTCAAGCCAACGAGGGAGACAGCCTTTTGGACACCGTCCAGCGCATGGTGGACGAAGTCTTCGAGGTCGAAGTCGTGCGTTGGAACGTCGATATGTGGAGTCCGCTGTCATGAGCCGCCGGCAACAACGGGTTGAAGACCTGTTGCAGCGAGAGATCGCCGACATTCTGCTGCAAGAAGTCACCGATCCTCGGCTGAGTTCGGCCAGCGTCAGTCGCGTGCACGTCAGCGCCGACCTCGGACACGCACAGGTCCTCCTTTCCATTCTTGGCGACGAGCAACCCGACGAGGCCGCTCTCGGTCCAGTAGCGGCCTTTACCCGGCGCCGTTTGGCGGCGCGGCTGAACCACATGAAGCGCGTTCCGCAAGTGACATTTCGCGTTGACCACGGAGCCGAGCACAGCCAGCACATTGATGAGCTCCTGGAGCAGATCAAGAGTGAAAGTTCCACTTCCTGAACCCCTCGTAGAACGGCTCAGAGCCGCGCAACGAGTCCTCGTCACCAGTCACCGCAATCCGGACGGGGATGCAGTGGGCTCGAGTTTGGCCTTGGCCCAGGCACTGACAGAGTCCGGCCGAGAGGCGCAGGTCTGGTTCCGAGACCCACTGCCGACCTCCTTCACTGCTTTACCTGGGGCTGCGCGAGCGCGAGTCGGCGACGACATTCCTCCGCGAGACTGGGACCTTGCCGTGGTTCTGGAATGCCCGACCCTGGATCGCAGTGGCCTGGAGAAGCACCTCGCCGACCTGCCAATCCTCAATATCGACCACCACCTGGGCAACTCGGAGTACGGCGTCGAGCGATGGATCGACGCCGCAGCACCATCGGTCGGCTGCCTGGTGTTTGAACTGGTGGACCATTTGGGTGAAGGAGCCAGTCCCACCGTTTGCGACTTACTGCTCTTGACCTTGCATACCGATACCGGTGGCTTTCGCTACGCCAACGCCACCGAACGAGCCTTTGCGACCGCCGCCGAACTTCTCCGTTGCGGCGCCGACCCTGAGAAAGTTGCAAATTGGGTCTACGAAAGCCGCACCGAGTCTTCGTTGCGGCTCCTCTCCTCCGCCCTCGAAACGTTGCAGGTCGACGGCAGGGTTGCGACGGTACTGGTGACCAGCGAAATGCTCAGCGGCACGCTCCCCGGCGACACAGAGGGCATTGTCGACCATGCCCGTTCGATTGCCGGCGTCGAAGCGGCGGCGATGCTAAGACCCACCGAGAGTGGCGCGATCAAAGTGTCGCTACGCAGCAAAGGGCAAGTCGACATAGAACCGATCGCCAGACATCGTGGGGGTGGCGGCCACGCCAAGGCCGCCGGGTTCACCCTCCTCGAGCAGGACCTGGAGCAAGCTCGTCAAAAGGTCGTCACCTGGCTACGCGCAGCCGTCAAGGAAACCCACTCATGAGAGACGGGCTCCTTCTAGTCGATAAATCTGGCGACTGCACTTCGCACGACGTGGTGCAACGGGCCCGGCGCCTGTTGCAGCAAAAGAAGATCGGCCACTGTGGCACCCTCGATCCGACCGCCACCGGCCTACTGTTGCTCACCCTCGGCAAAGCCACCCGGCTGACCCGCTTCCTTATCAACGCCCCCAAGGTCTACACCGGTGTCATTCAGTTCGGGGCGACAACCGACACCTTTGACGCCGCCGGCGAGACGATCAAACAGCAACCGACCGACCATCTCGACGGCGACAGGGTGGCCGCGGCCATGGCCGACTTCGTCGGCGAGTACAACCACCTCATCCCGGCCTACAGCGCCAAGAAGTCGGGTGGGCGCAAACGCTACGAACTGGCGCGCCGTGGCGAAGAGGTCGAGGAGGAGCGCAAAGTCGTCCGCGTGTTTGCTTTCGAACCGCTGGCTTCTCTGGCCGAGGACGCGATCGAATTTCGCCTGGCCTGTGGTTCGGGAACTTACGCTCGCAGCCTGGCCCACGAGTTGGGGCAGAAACTGGAAACCGGCGCCCATCTGGCGCAACTCAGACGCACCGAGATCGGTCCGTTTCGGGTTGAAGATGCAACCACCCTTGAAGATCTGGAGCGAGCCGTTGACGCCAATCCAGAAGACCTTGTCGGGGCCCAGGGTTGGGTCGCTTTCGACGACATCTCTCTGCCCTTTTCCGCCGTCGCTCTCGACGCGCAGCAGGAATGGCGCATTCAGCATGGCCAGACTGTCTTGATTCAAGGCTTGGCCGCCGCAGCCGGCGATTGGGTGCGGCTCGACAACCGGCGCGGTTCCTTGCTCGGCGTTGGCACGGTGTCGGAAGTGGTCGGCGCCAAAGGATTCGCGGTGGTGCAACCGCGCATCGTCTTTAACTAGAACCCCACGCGAATCCAAGGGTGTTCGATCACTGATAGCCTTGGCGTGCCTCCAACGATAATGGCGTTCTTCTCGCTGTAGAGGGACTGTCAGTTCAACGACAATGTCATTCAGGAAACCAAGTTTGATATCGAGCGTCGTGTCTGGCATTCGCAATGATTGGCGAAGTCTTCTCAAGTGGTTATTCGTAATTTTTGGCGGGTTTTGGGCTGTCGCGCAGATAGTTGATCTTTATTTCATCGGTGGAATGAACCCGGCAGCGAGACGTATTTTTTTCTTCGTTTCCGTTGCGGTTTCTGCATTAGCTGCGTTGTGGCTGGCCAGATCCCGACACCCTCACACCACCCTCATCCCCGGAACCAAGACAAAGCTCACGATAACGGTGAGCGACCTTTTTAACTACAGGGGCCATATCGGTCTTGCGGTCAACGAGTTCTTCGATTCTCAACTCGGCGATCATGTTGCAAAGAATTCAGTCCACGGGCAATGCATCATGAGGCTCTTCAACGGCGATAGTTCGCGGTTCGACAATGCAATACGAGACAGCCTAAGTTCGGCGACGGCAAAGGAAGTTACTCGCGAAAGCGGAAACCGCAAACAGTTCCCTATTGGCACAACCGCTGTCTTGGATCATGGGGAACGCAGGCTGTTTATGGTTGCGCTTTGCCACACAAACCTCGACGACCTTAAAGCCCATGCTTCGGCCACTGACTTGTGGAACAGTCTGTGCGAGTTGTGGAGAACTGTTCGTTCTCGTGGGAACGGGCAGCCAGTAGCGGTTCCCCTAATCGGATCGGGAATCTCAGGCATCAAGATATCGGAGAGCGCGATTGCACAAATGACTGTGCTGTCGCTTCAAGCCGTTAGTCAGGAAGACGGACAAGTAACGTCTGAACTCGTCCTCTGTGTTGATCGAGAGTCATTTTCTCGAAACAACTTTGCGCGCTTCTTCCCAGATCAAAAAACGCAATGACTGCATATAGGACCGGAACCTACGTAGCGTTTCACGCCGGAGGAACAACCGATCCCACATAGTCCGGCCAGAGCTACTACAGGCGCTCCAAGCTTTGATCTCAACGCCTAGTTGCCGCCGCACGTGGCACCGAACGACATGGCTAGTTGGACAACACGCTATTGACAAATCGGCACCGGAATCGTGGTATTCTTGACGGCTGAAGAGAACGAAGAAAGTTTGAAGGAGAATCGTTTGTCTACCCGAGCCCAAATCGTTGAAGACTTCCGTCTACACGATAACGACACAGGATCCACCGAGGTCCAAGTCGCTCTACTTACTGAGCGCATCCAGCATCTTACAGAGCACTTCAAGGTCCACAAGAAGGACCACCACGGACGCCGTGGCCTACTCATGATGGTCGGCCGACGCCGTCGTCTACTCGACTACCTCAAGCGCGAAGATCTCGACCGCTATCGCAGCCTGATCGAGCGCCTGGGTCTACGCAAATAACGGCGCTACGCAAATAAATTGGGTCGACGCAAATAGTCAGCTTGCGTAAATAGCGGTCTGCAGCAACAGCAGCCTGCAAAGCTCGCTCTTTAGCGCCAACAACTGGACACTGCTCTCGGTCGGCACCCGCCGAACCGACAAGGTGCGCTTTCCACTCGCCGAGCTGACCACCGAACCAAACTGCAACCTAAGAAGCAAAAGCAAAAAGCTAGAAGATAGAAATCAAAAAGGAATAGTCATGTACTTCAAGCGCGAGGTCCCGTTCGGGGACCAACCCATCACCCTCGAGACCGGCAAAATGGCCAAACAAGCCGACGGCGCAATTGTCACCCGTTGGGGCGACACTGTCCTGCTGACAACCGCCTGCCGCAAGATCAATGAAACCCCCAAGCCCTTCCTTCCCCTGACCGTCGACTATCGTGAGTCAAGTTCGGCCGGTGGTCGCATCCCCGGCGGATTCTTCAAACGGGAAGGGCGCCCGACGGAGAAAGAAATCATTACCTGCCGGATGATCGACCGGCCGCTGCGCCCGCTTTTCCCCAAGGGCTACTTTGATGAGACCCAAATTGTGTCGATGGTGCTCTCCGCTGACGGCGAGCACGACCCCGACACTTTGGCCATCAACAGTGCCTCGGCGGCACTCGCGGTGTCCGACATGCCGTTCTACAACCCCGTTGGCGCCGTCCGAGTTGGACTCGTCGAAGACAACCTGGTCTTCAATCCGGTCAATAGCCTGCGCGACATTTCCGACCTCGACTTGATTGTCGTCGGCACCGAAGAAGCCATCGTCATGGTCGAAGCTGCGGCCAACCAACTGCCGGAAAGCCTCGTCCTCGACGCCATCTTTCAGGCTCACGAGCGCGTCCAAGACATCATTCGCGCGCAGCACGAGCTCTACCGCGAAGGTGGTTTTTCCAAGCCGCAGTGGCAGGATCCCGAGGTCAACGAAGAACTGCTTCGTACCCTACAAGGTGAACTCAAGCCTCGTCTGGCCGACGCCCTCCGCGTGCGCGGCAAATTCGAGCAGAAGGACGCCGTATCCAAGGTCGTACCCGAGTTCCTCGACCAACTCGCCGGCGAAGACGAAGATCTGCGGCGCCAAGCAAGCGAGATGATCTACGAGTTGGAGAACGAAATCCTGCGCGAAGAAGTCCTGGGCCAAGGAGTGCGCCTTGACGGACGCGCCAAGGACGAAATCCGTCCGATCCATATCGATGTCGGCCTGCTGCCCCGCACCCATGGTTCGGCCCTTTTCACTCGCGGTGAAACGCAGGCCCTGGTGACTTCCACCCTTGGTACCCGCCGCGACGCCCAAATCATCGAAGAGTATGAGGGCGAGAGCGTTCAGAAGTTCCTACTGCATTACAACTTCCCTCCCTTCTCGGTCGGCGAAGTTCGTTTCCTGCGCGGCCCCGGTCGCCGCGAAATCGGCCACGGCGTGCTCGCTCGCCGATCGTTGCTACCAGTGCTGCCCCACGAAGACGACTTCGCCTACACCGTCCGAGTCGTCTCGGACATTCTTGAGTCGAACGGATCGTCGTCCATGGCGACCGTCTGCGGCGCTTCTCTGGCGCTCTTCGACGCCGGCATTCCCATGTTGGCGCCGGTTGCCGGCGTCGCCATGGGTTTGATCAAAGACGGCGATGACTTCGCCGTGCTCACCGATATCGCCGGCCAGGAAGATCACCACGGCGACATGGACTTCAAGGTGGCGGGAACGCGCGACGGCATCACCGCCCTGCAGATGGACATCAAGATCGGCGGTATCAGCCGCGAAATCCTCGAAACTGCCCTCATTCAAGCGCGTGCGGGCCGCTTCCACATCCTCGACAAGATGGCGGAAGTTTTGGCCGAGCCGAGAACCGATATCGCGCAATACGCTCCGCGTATTTTCACCATGATGATCCCGTCGGAAAAAATTCGCGACGTCATCGGCCCCGGCGGCAAAACCATTCGCTCCATCACCGCCGAAACTGGCGCTCAGATCGAGATCGAGGACGACGGTCAAGTCACCATCGCCGCTCCCGACCAGCTCTCGCACGACCGCGCTCGCTCGATCATCGAGTCGCTGACCGAGGTCCCCGAGCTCGGCAAGGTCTACACCGGCCAGGTTCGCCGGGTCGAGAACTACGGCGCCTTCGTCGAGATCATCCCGGGCACCGACGGCTTGCTGCACATCAGCGAGATCGACCACGGTCATGTAAATGAGGTCTCCGACGTTCTCCGCGAAGGGGATGAAGTCGAGGTTAAGGTCATCCAGATCGATGAGAACAACCGCATTCGACTTTCGCGCAAGGAACTCTTGCCGCGCCCCGAAGGCATGGAAGATGAGCCGCGACGGGATCGTGGCGACCATGACCGCCGAGGCGGCCGCCGTGACGGTGGTCGCGGAGATGGTGGCCGCCGCGGAGATCGCGGAGGTCGGGGCGATCGCGGCCGGCGTGAGCGCAGCCGCTACTAGGCCAGGCTCGCTACTAGGCTAGGCTTAAGCATCTAAATGGGAAGACCCGTGAGCGTCGAGCGCGAAACCCTGCTGGCCTACTTGGCCGACCGCCTCGACCTCACGATGCCCGACTACGGCCCCAACGGGTTGCAAGTCCAAGGAGTGCAGCGCATCGAGCGCGTTGTCACCGGCGTCTCAGCCTGCGTGGAGTTGTTCGCAAAGGCCGTCGAATGGGACGCACAAGCCGTCCTCGTCCATCACGGCATCTTCTGGGACGGCATGCCTTCGGTACTCACCGGCGTGCAGCATCGACGGGTCAAGGCGCTCATCGACGCCAACCTCAACCTTTTTGCCTACCACCTGCCCTTGGATGCCCACCCTGAAGTCGGCAACAACGCCGTGGCGGCGGCCCGCCTCGGCCTGGTTGAGGTGCAACCGTTCGGCGAGCACAAAGGGCAGGACATAGGGTTTCGTGGCCAGTTTCCCGAACCCATCAGTCCCGATCAGTTGGTCAGCGCGAGTGCGGAAGCCTTCGGCCAGGATCCGTTGGCCTTCCTCGAAGGCCCTGAAAGCGTGCGCACCTTGGGCATCATCTCTGGAGGCGCTCAAAACGAATTTCACCAAGCCATTGACGCCGGATTGGACGCCTACATTACCGGCGAGGCGTCAGAATGGGTGATGAACTGGGCTCGCGAGTCCGGCACCCACTACCTGGCCGCCGGACACCACGCCACCGAGCGGTTGGGAGTGCAGGCGCTGGGTGAGGAACTCGCCCGAAAATTGGACGTTGAAGTTCGCTTCTTCGACGTACCCAACCCGGTGTGAGGCTGACAGGTAGCGCCAAAATGGCTACTCAGTAGTCGTAACACAGACCGGCGGCGATAAGAATCGAGTCGAGGTCCAAGCCCAAACGGTCATCGAGCTCGGAGCCCCTCGTCCAGCGCAACGACAAGTGCAGGCCCCATCGCGGTTTTCGCTCCAGAGGCACATCGACACCAGCGATCAAACCTGAGGTTAGATCACTTTTTCCCTCGAACTCACCGATCGCTCCCTGGTCGACGAAATGGCGGTCCCCAAGATCCACGAGGCTCAGGACCGGGTGCACATACCAGTCAGCACGGGACTTGAGCGCCAGATGAATCGTTGGACCTAGCGTGACCGCTAACAGCCGAAGGCTTTCTTGCGCGACCGTGACTTCCTCCGTCGGCGGCGGAAAACTTCTGAACTCGGTGGTCTCAAGACCGTAATCTGCGTCGATCGATCCCACCGCAATACCCCCGGCAAGGCCGAAGCGACGGCCAAACCTGCGCTCAAGGTCGAGGCCCACAACCATGCCACTGTCGAGATCCACCGTCTCTCGATGGCGAGTGGCACCCACAAAGTGCCTGAAAACCGTTTCACGGAACGCACTGTCCCCATGGTTGGCCACCGGTGCGACGTAGAGACGGACCGTATGCTCGTACTGGCCGCCGTGGTCATCGCCCGCCGAGGCAACCGATGGAACGGTCAACAAGGCCGCCAGTAGCAAATGGCCGATTCGGTTCCGGTGTACTTGAGTTGTCGCCATGGACTCCTCCAAACCGCGAGATCACCTGCGCCGAAGGGGATCTTTGACGCGGCACAAGATACTGGGAGAAACCAGTCTAACAATCCGTTCACGCCGCGCGGCGACGACTAGCGAACGACCGACCCGTTCGGCACGTCGTCCGCGACGCGCAGGATCCGAGGAGACCCGTCGCCGTCCACCGCGGCCAAGATCATTCCCTGCGACTCCACTCCCATCAGCTTTGCGGGTTTGAGGTTCGCGACAATGGTGACCTTGCGGTCAACGAGCTCTTGGGGTTGGTAGACCTTGGCCACGCCGGCTACGACGGTACGGGTTTCCTCTTCTCCCAGGTCTACGGTGAGTTTCAAAAGCTTGTCGGCTTTGGGAATCGCTTCCGCCGCGACCACGGTGCCAACCCTGAGTTGCACTTTGGCGAAGTCTTCGATGCCGATCATTCCGTCGTCTCCATCGTCTTGTTCCGAGGCCGGCGAATCTGAAGTGTCGTCGCCAGCCAGGTATTGCTCTTTGTCAATGCGCGGAAAAAAGCCTTCGACGCGCTCGATCTCCCGCCCGGTCGGCAAGCCTCCCCAAGCCAGGCCTTCGAGGTTCTGCGGTTCGTCGACACCGAGAGCAGCCAGGATGCGAGGTGCAGTCGCCGGAAGAATCGGAACCAAGGCCGTAGCTACGATGCGCAGCGACTCCATCGAATTCCACACAACACGAGAAACTCGATCTGAGGCCCCTTCTTCCTTGACCAGCTTCCACGGCTCGCGCTCGACCAAATACTGGTTGGCGGCCGCCAGCAACTGCCACAGCGAGCGTAAAGCTTTCTGGAAGGCGAATTCATCCATTGCCGCTCGGTAGGCTGCGGTCACTTCCTCCGCGACCGCCATCAGAGGGTTGTTGTCGCAAGAATGCGGCGGGGTCCTGCCATCAAACAGCTTGCGGCTCAACGTCACCAGTCGACTGAGGGTATTACCCAGATCGTTGGCGAGATCGCTGTTGAAGCGATCGACGAAGGCCTCATCGGAAAAGCTCGCGTCTTGCCCAAACACCATCTCACGCAGCAAGAAATAGCGCAGAGCGTCGCTGCCGAATGTGTCCACCAGGGGCGCCGGTCGGACAACGTTACCGATGGACTTGGACATCTTGCGGGTATCGCGTAGCCACCAGCCATGCGCCCACACCGTGGTGGGCAGCGGCAACCCGGCGGAAAGCAGGAAAGCGGGCCAATAGACAGCGTGAAAACGTAGGATGTCTTTGCCCACCAACAGAACCTGTTCCGAACCCTCACTCTGCCAATAACGTTGTAAGAGATCGTCCTTGCTGCTCCCCAATCCAAGAGCGGTGATGTAGTTGGAGAGCGCATCCAACCAGACGTAGACGGTATGCCCGGGCCGGCCGGGGAAGGGAATTCCCCATTCGACGCTGGTTCTCGATACCGAGAGGTCGCGCAACCCGGATTCGACGAAGCTCCGGACCTCATTGCGTCTCGAGTCAGGCTGAACCGCCTGAGGGTTGCTGTCGAGCCAATCGAGCAGAGGCTGCTGGTATTTGGACAGGCGGAAGAAGACATTCTCCTCCGACTTCCACTCCGCCTCGGTCTCATGCACCGGGCAATGGTTGCCGGGCTGCAGCAGTTCCTTGTCGGTGTAAAAGGTCTCACAGCCGGTGCAGTACCAACCTTCGTGGCGGTCGACATAGAGGTCGCCCGCTTCATCAATACGACGGACGAGCTCTTCAACTCCAGCGCGGTGGCGCTGTTCCGAGGTGCGGATGAAGTCGTCGTGCGAGATTCCTAGGTCCGCCCAGGTGCGGTGGTAGACGTCGACGACGCGGTCGGCCAGTTCGAGGGGCTGAACACCCTGCTCCGCCGCGGCCTTCTCGATCTTTTGCCCGTGCTCGTCGGTACCGGTGAGGAAATAGACGTCCTGCCCACGCAAACGGCGGTAGCGTGCGACCGTGTCGGCGACCAGAGTGGTGTAGTAATGCCCCACGTGCGGCACGTCGTTGACGTAGTAAATCGGCGTGGTGATGTAGAAGCGGCTCATAGCGCTGTTGCACGATTTGCCGGCGGTTGAACGAGTCGCTCCGACGCCGGCGCGGGATGGTTAAGTCTACCGCCTCTCCGTTCGCTCATTGCAGATCCAAGTCGACCTCGGACCCGGTGGAATCGACGGGCTCGACCTTCGAACTCCTCGGGGGCGATGCTTCTTTCAGGAGTTCTTCATCGGTGAACTCGAAAGTCCGAGCGCAATATTCGCACTCGGCAATCACCGGAGACTTCGCGGCAACTTGACGAAGGTCCTCAGGCGACAGACCGTGCAGTTGCGTCAGGATGCCTTCCCGGCTGCATCCGCACTGATAGATGAGAACTTCGCGTTCGTGCGTAGTCGGGTCGACGCCATCCAGGAGACCTTTGATCGCGTTCTCCAGCCCACCCGCGGCCAGATTCGAACTCCAGTCGCTGGCGGCCTCCAGATTGGCTTCGAGTTGGGCCAGGATTCTCTCTGGGGTTCCCGGCAACGCCTCGACCAAATAGCCACCGGCCGCCTCGACGCCGTCGGGCGACAACAACTCGCCCACCGCGAGGACCGATGTCGTCTGCTCGCTTTGCAACAGAAAGTGAGCCAAGTCGCTGCCAATTTCTCCGGTGACGAGTTCCACTTGACTGCGGAAGTCGCCGCGTCGCCCCTCCCGAATGACCTCGAGAATCCCCGAGCCGACAGCTTCCCTGAGGCGGTGGCGCCGGCCACCAAACAGCTCGTTGCTCGCCTGCGGACCGCCAACTCGTCCGCGGAATCGTTCGCTTGAAATCTCAGCGGTGATGACTCCCAGAGGACCATCGCCGACAACGCGTAGCTCGACCCGTCGCGGCGTCCGAATGGCATGCCGATAGAGCAACGCCACCCCGCTCAGAGCCCGTCCCAAGGCGGTGGCCGCCACTGGACTGAGATCGGTGGCTACGATGGTTTGCGTCAGAGGGCCGCGCACATCGATGGCCACCCAACGCAACCACTCCTCGCCGGCCAGCCCAGAAAGCAGTAGGCCGCTGTTACCGGGCTCCTGATCCGACATCCAGCCCTCGTTTCGTGCCATACAAACCGTTGATTCCAATGCGAATTCGTAACATTCTGACCCTGTAGCAGCAATAAGCATCGCGGCGACCGCGCAAGCAGTAGCCGCGAGAGGGAGACGCTAGCATTTTCTCGGAGCAGGGTCTGCCAGCGCACCGTTGGGCGCAACGGGTCCCGAGAACCGATTTGGTCAGTGGTGGATCTAGATCGTCTTGGGCCACGGACCCCGACTGCGCATCGACCACCAATTGCCAGTAGCGCCGAGGATGACGTGGTCCACCAGGTCAACGCCCAAGGACTCTCCAGCCTCAAGGAGTCGGCGTGTGAAGGCGGCGTCTTCGGCACTCGGCCTCGGGTCTCCACTGGGATGGGTGTGGAACAACAGGCAGCTCGCAGCGCCGCGCAGCAAAGCTTCACGTAGGATCGGCCGTGGCTCGACGGCCGCTCTGGTCAAGGTACCCCGGAATACGCATTCTTCAGCGAGCAAGCGATGGCGGCTATCGAGATAGAGGACTCCCATGGTTTCTTGGTCACGATCCAGAAACGTCATGCGCAGATAGTCGGCAACCGCATGAGGATCGGCGAGCGGCTCGCGCTCGGGCATACGCAGACGGGCCCATCTCCTCGCGATTTCAAGCGCCGCCATCAGCGTCGCCTGTTTGGCGTCACCCAATCCACACCTGCGCCAAGATGTCCGCGAGGTAGCGGCCAGCCCGCACAGCCCCCCGACCTCATCGAGTAGTTCCCTTGCCAGCGACGTCGCCGACTTACCGCGAGTACCAGTGCGCAAGAGGACGGCGACCAACTCGGCGTCGGACAGTCCTGCCTCTCCACCCCGCAATAGACGCTCGCGCGGTCGTTCGTCCAAGGGGAGATCTCTGACTAGGGCGCCTGGGGCGCCATTGTGATTGTGATAAGAACCCGCAGCCATGCCCGAAGAGACGCAAAACGACCCCGCTCTCTTGCAACGGCCATCGCATCGCGGAGGATGGCTGAAGGCGATTCGTGAAGCGCTCGCCGGCACCCACGAAGACTTCACCAGCGGCAGCATCAATCGCGCTGTGGCCCTCTTGGCCATCCCCATGGTCATTGAGATGGCCGGTGAATCTCTGTTCGCGGTGGTCGATGCGTATTTTGTAACTCGACTCGGAGCGGCGGCCCTATCCACGGTCGGGCTGACGGAGTCTCTGCTCTACATCATCTACTCCATCGCCATCGGGTTGGCGATGGCCACAACCGCAGTGGTTGCGCGGCGCTTTGGAGCCGGAGAGCGAGAGCGAGCGGCGCGGGCCGCCGCGCAAGCGGTGACTCTCGGCATCATTGTCGCCCTCGCCCTGGGCGCGATCGGCCTCGCCACCGCCCCCCAACTCCTCGGCGCGCTGGGCGCTTCCGAACAGGTTCTCGCGGTCGGATCGGGGTACGCGCGCATCATGCTCGGAGGCATGGTCACCATTCTCTTGCTGTTCTTGATCAATGCCGCATTCCGCGGCGCCGGCGACGCGGCGACGGCGATGAAGGCATTGTGGATCGCCAACCTGACCAACATCGTGCTCGACCCGTGTTTGATCTTCGGACTGGGACCGTTTCCCGAGCTCGGACTGACCGGGGCAGCGGTGGCCACGACCACCGGACGAGCGATCGGTGTCAGCTATCAGCTCTACAAACTGATCGCCGGTGGCGGCCGCCTGCGGCCGGAGCTGGTCGACTTTCTACCTCGCTGGAGCCTGATCAAGAAGATCCTGCGTATCTCCGCCGGCGGCATCAGCCAGACCCTGATTGCGACCGCCAGTTGGATCGGCCTGATCAAGATCATGACTCGCTCCGGCGAAGACGCCCTCGGCGGCTATGTTTTGGCGATACGCATTGTCGTTTTCGCTCTACTCCCTGCCTGGGGTCTTGCCAACGCCGCGGCAACCCTAGTCGGCCAGAATTTGGGAGCCGAAAAGCCGGAACGGGCGGAAAGATCAGTCTGGCGAACCGGCTTCTTCAACATGGCTTTCCTCGGATTGGTCAGTTTGGTCTTTTTTCTCCTGCCGGAAACGGTCGTCGGGATTTTCTCGCCTCCGCCGGAAGTGGCGCGGTATGCGGCGCAATGCCTGCGGGTGCTGGCCTACGGCTACATTTTCTACGCCTGGGAGATGGTCATGGTGCAAGCGTTCAACGGCGCCGGCGACACCGCCACCCCAACCTGGATCAATTTCGGTTGCTTCTGGCTATTTCAGATTCCGCTCGCTTACTACCTAGCGATCCAATCCGGTTGGGGGCCCTCGGGAGTGTTCTGGGCCATCACCGTTTCCTACTCGATCTCCGCGCTGGTAGCGATGGTGCTCTTCCGCCGTGGGCGTTGGAAGACCAAGACCATCTAACCGCGCAGATCGCGGGATGGACCACGGTGAGCCGTCTAGGGATTCCAAACAGGAATGCGACCGGGAGTCCAGGGAGCGCCGGCGGCATCCATCTCTGCTTCGAGCGCGGGCAAGTCGTCCCCGGCAATCGATCGTAACTCTTGCAGTACCGCCGGGAACGTTTCCGCCGCCGCTCGGTAGCTCGATCTCTGGGTCTGCGTAGGAGCCGAACTGGTCGCCCAGGTTCCAGAGACGATTCGCTCAACGCGATCGCTGATCGAGGGTGCCACCGGCTCGCTACGCGAGCCTACGGTGCTATCACCGCTAAGTAGAACCCCTACATCAGCGAGACGGTTGGCGATTCCGTCCAAACGGGGCAGCCAGCCTTGAGCTTCGTCACTGACAAGCAACGCCGCCTGCCGCAGATGGGCAATGCGCGATTCGAGTTCTGCGCTCACGCGCGTTGCGCCGTGGACGGCGCGTTGCAATTCGGCCACCTGACGATGGAACTCAGCCGTCGCTTCGAGATCGCTCGCCGCCAACGTCACCGTCCCAATCGGGACCGCAGCAAAAGTCAGTGGTTGCGAGAGTCGCGTCCACTCGCCGTCGCTCCACAGCGACAGCGCTACGGAGTATTCACCCGGGGCAACCGGCGGCCCAACCGGGGGCCCGGAGAAAAAGTTGGTCTCGGGGGGCGTCAAGCTTACTGGTTCGACCGGGGGGTATCGGAGATCCCAGGCCACACGATGGATCCCCGGCTCGCTCGGCCCGGTGAGGTGTCGCACAACCTGACCTTCCGCGTCGCGCACGGTCAACACCACCTGTGGATCTTGACTGCGGTCCTCGGCGCGCAACGAATCCCAATCCGGGTAGCCAACATCGCCCTCGACCTCCGCCTCGGTTTCCCGTCGCTGTTCGCGGGAACTCTTCCAGCCATCGCGCAAGAAATAAGTAAACAACGCCCCATCCGGAGGGTTGTCGGCGCTGTAGAAAGCGTCACCTTGAAACGCCTTCTGGCGATAGCCGAGTTCGTAGGTGCGCTGGAACATCCACGCCTGACGCGGTGGAAAGAGACTGGCTTCGCTGTCCGCGACCGCCTGAGGAGTCAGGCCACGCAGGGCCGAATAGTCGTCGAGAATGTAGATTCCACGCCCAAACGTTCCCACTACCAAGTCGTCCTCACGTCGCTGTACTTCGAGGTCTCGCACGGCGATCACCGGTAGACCACCCTGGATCTGATGCCACGTCGAACCGCCGTCGGCACTGGTCCACAGGCCGAACTCGGTACCAGCAAAAAGCAGGTCGGAATTGACGTGGTCTTGAGCGATCGCCAGAACCTCGCCTCGCTCGGGAAGCCCGCCGGAAATCACAGCCCACGACCGGCCACGATCGGTCGAACGCAGCAAATACGGCTTGAAGTCGCCGCTCTTGTGGTTGTCAATGGAAGCATAGACGGTGTCCGCGTCGTGCAGAGAAGCTTCGATATCCGACACATAGGCCATGTCGGGCACGCCAGGAAAGCGATCGACCTTGCGCCAATTGGCGCCGCCATCCTCGGTGACTTGAATCAAGCCGTCATCGGTGCCGGCGTAGATCAATCCCTCCACCAACGGCGACTCGGACAGCGACACCACCGTTCCGAAGAACGAAGTCGAGCGGTTCTTGGCGACCGTGTCCACACCCCATACCTTGCCCATGACCGGCAACTTGTTGCGATCGAGATTGCGAGTGAGGTCACCGCTGATGGGCGTCCAACTGTCGCCCCGGTCGTCGCTGCGGTAGACGCGCTGACTGGCGAAATAGAGGCGCTGGCCGGAATGCGGGCTGATGAGCAACGCCGAATCCCAGTTCCAGCGCGGCGCGGCGTCGCCGGGTTCCGGCTGAGGCTTGATGTCGGTCAACTCGCCGCTGGCACGGTCATAGCGAACCAAATTGCCGTATTGCCACTGCGAGTAGATGAGATCGGGATTGTCAGGATCGACTGCTGGATTGAATCCATCCCCTCCCACGGTCACATACCAGTTCCGATTGGTGATGCCATGCTCCGAGGTGGTTCGCGACGGTCCGCCGAGGGTCGAGTTGTCTTGCGTCCCGCCGTAGACGTTGTAGAACGGCAGGTCGTTGTCGATGGCGATTTTGTAAAACTGCGTGATCGGCAAGTTGGCCTTGAAGTGCCAAGCCTCACCCCGGCCCCAGGTTTCGTAAACGCCGCCGTCACAACCGGCGACCAGATGCTGCGGATCGTCCGGGTCGATCCACAGCGCGTGGTTGTCGACGTGTTTGGTGCGCTCCGGTATCTTGCTGAAGGTCGCTCCGCCATCTTCGCTGACGTGGAGCCAGGTATCGTTGGAATAGATCCGGTTGCGATTGTGCGGATCCGGCACCAGTTCGTTGTAGTACTGTGGACTGCTGCTGACGTAGTCGCTTCTTTTGTTCCAGTTGAGCCCTCCGTCAATGGATTGAAAGACCCCACCTTCGTCGTCGATGGATTCGATGATGGCGTAGACGTAGTCAGGATCGACCGGCGAGATCGCCAGTCCGATCTTGCCCATGTCGGTGGTCGGCAGGCCGGCTTCGATCTCGGTCCAGGTGGCGCCGGCATCGGTAGAGCGGTAGATGGCGGACTCCGGCCCGCCGTCAATCAAAGTCCAAGTACGGCGGCGGCGCTGGTATGTGGAGGCGATCAGGACATCGGGATCGCGCGGGTCCATCCATACTTCGTTGGCTCCAGTGTGCTCCGAAATCTCCAGCACCCGTTCCCAAGTCGCACCACCATCGACCGTCTTGTAGACGCCACGGTCTCCCCCAGCCCTCCACAACGGCCCTTGTGCTGCAACGTAGACGATGTCGGAATCGCGCGGATCGATGACAATGCGGCCAATGTGCTCCGACTCCTTTAGCCCCATGTGGCTCCAGGTTACTCCTCCATCTACGGACTTGTAGATACCGTCGCCATAAGCGACGCTGCGTTGCGAGTTGTTCTCCCCGGTCCCCAGCCACAGCACCCGCGGATCGTTGGGGTCCCTGGTGATGCAGCCGATCGAATAGGACCCCTGACCTTCGAATATCGGTGTCCAGGTGGTGCCGGCGTTGGTGGTCCTCCAAACGCCGCCCGAAGCAACAGTGACGATCCATTCTTGTTTGCGCTCGGGATGCACGATCAGGTCGCTGATTCGTCCCGAGGCGATCGCCGGACCGATGGCCCGCAGCTTCAACCCGGAAAGGAGTTCGGCATCGAACTCACCACTGCTCCATCCGCCGGCGGCCAAAGAACTCCCCAAGAGCGTCATCGCCATAAACAACCGCGTGAATCTGCACCGCAACATCACTGCCTCCTGAGGTTTTTCAATCCGGACCGAGCCGCGTCGGCGTCGGTTACGCTGCTTCCACTAACAGGGCGATTCCCTGGCCGCCACCGATGCAGGCGGACGCCACGCCGACTCCACCACCACGCCGATTCAACTCTTTGAGCAGTGTGTAGGTGATCCGCGCGCCGGTCGCCCCCAGTGGATGACCCAGAGCGATGGCTCCGCCGTTGACGTTGAGTTTGTCGACATCGAGATCCAGTTCGCGGATCACCGCGAGGATCTGGCCGGCAAAAGCTTCGTTGATTTCGATCAGGTCGAGGTCGCTTTGCTCCATGCCGGCGTCGGTGAGCACCTTGCGAATCGCTGGCGCCGGCCCAATGCCCATGCGGGAAGGATCGACGCCCACCACCGACCAACCGAGAACGCGGCCCAAAGGCTTCGCACCCTGCGCCGCGGCGCGCTCGCCGGTCGTCAGCACCAGCATCGCCGCCCCATCGACGATTCCCGAGGCGTTGCCGCCGGTGACGTAGCCATCGTCGTCGAACGCTGTCGGTAGCTTGGCCAAGACTTCAACGGTGGTGTCCGGCCGCATGTGATCGTCCCGATCGACGGTGCGCGCGCGTTTACCCCGCCCGACTTCGACCGGAACGACTTCCTCGGCCAAGCGTCCGGCGTCCCAAGCAGCAGCAGCCTTTTGCTGACTGAGAACGGCGAATTCATCTTGTTCCTGGCGGCTGATTCCATAGTCGTTGGCCAGGTTGTTGGAAGTCTGGGCCATGTAGCACCCGCAGTAGGGGTCGTAGAGCGCGATCATGAGGAGATCTTGGAGCTTGCCCTGGCCGAGCTTGAAGCCCGAACGGGCACCCCAGATGCAGTGCGGCGCCTGAGACATGTTCTCCATTCCGCCGACCAGGCAAACCCCCGCCTCTCCATTTTGCATGGCGTGCGCCCCCGAAACGATCGCCTGGATCCCGGATCCGCACAGGCGGTTGACGGTTAGAGCCGGTTTTTCTTGCGGCACACCGGCCTTGAGAGCGACGTGCCGGGCTCCGTAGATGGCGTCGGGCGAAGTCTGCAAAGCGTTGCCCACAAACGTGTGATCGATCTCGTCGGGCGAGAAACCGCTTCGTTCCAGCGCGCCGCGAGCCGCGACCGCACCCAATTCGATCGCTGAGGTGCCAGCGAAATGACCGTTGTACTCGGCCATCGCCGTTCGAGCGCCTTCTACCAATACCAAATCATTTGTCGTCATTGCCGTCGATCTCCTCCGACAACGCAGGGGTGTCGGAACTTGTTGATTCAACTAAAAGGTATGTCGAGCGCCCACTCATGAAACCGGCGCCGGACAGTTGCAAGCGTATCCGATTGCGCCTTGCGATGAGCGAGCAGCACCATCACTCGATCGGCCTCCGGCGCGACCCAAATGCTGCCGCCGGTGAAACCGTTATGCCCGAAAGAGCCTTCCGCCAGTCCTTCAAGCTCGCGATCCGCTCTCCACCAGCCGAAAGCGTAACGCCCCTTACCCTGCGTGCAGCGCTCCACGACCTCACGAGTAAGAGCTGCTGGGCCGCTGCTGTCCGGATGCAACCACGCGAGCCCCAACTCGAGAGCCGTCTCCACCGTGCCAAACAACCCGGCGTGCCCGGAGATTTCCAAAAAGCGGGCATTTCCATCCTGCGCCACACCTTGAAACGGGCCCGTTTCGGCCTCGACTGCGAGCCCCAACTCCTGCGCCAAGTATCGCTCCCGCTGATTGCTTTGATAGGTCGCCGCGACGGCAACGCCACTGGGGAGTTGAAAGCTCGGGGAGCAATCCGAAATTTGCCTTAGTGTCGATTCCAGGTCGAGATCCCGTTCAAGTGCCAGGCGCGACCACAGAATGGGACCGAGGTCGCTGTAGACGCCATCATCTTCGGGATCCGGAATCCGGTCCCAAAGCGCCGGATCGGCGAACTGCGAAGACGCCGGAGGAGCTTCGCCACGGTAGAAAGGGAACCAGGGAATCAGCCCGGCGCGATGCCGCCAAAGGGAATCCAGAGGTTCCTCTGCAATTCCTCCCTCAAGCCCTTCGACGACGTCTCCGAGGGGAATGTCGAGCGGCAGTTTTCCTTGTGCGCTCGAGACAAGTGCAGCAGTGGCGACAAAAGGCTTGGTCAAGGAGGCCAAATCGAACCAAGTCGCCGAACCGACACGGTCTTCGCTGTCGAGCGTAAGCGTCCCGCCAAAGCCGCAATAGGCTTTCGACCCGTCACTCACCGCGCAAGCCACCGCGGTCGCCAAATCGTCGGCGACAAGCCGGCTGGCAAGTGAAGTCAGGAATGGGTGTGGATCCATGGGCAAGAAGTTACCAGGAGCCAGGAAGTCCCAAGGAAGCTACCGGCCGTTGCCCGAGAAATAGTTACTCGGGTGTCCGGTCTGGAAGACCACTGTGGTCTGCCCTGGATCGATCCATTGCTGTGCCACCAACTGCTCGAAGGCAAGCAGGGCCGCGGCTCCTTCCGGCCCGGTCACCAGGCCCCATTCCCGCCACGCCTGGGATTGGCGGTCCTCGATCTCCGCCTCCGGCACCGTGACCGCAGCGCCACCGGACTCTCGCAAGGCGCGCAACGTCAAACGGTCTCCCACCGCTTGAGGGACCTTGAGACCCCAAGCTGCGGTTCGCGGGGTATCCCAGGGTTCGGCTTGGTCGCGTCCCGACTCGAAAGCCTTGACCAGGGGGGCGCATCCATCGGACTGCACCGCGACGAGCTTGGGCGAACTTTGTACCAGGCCGATTTGGCGCAACTCCGCAAACGCTTTGTGCATGGCGACGATGCCGGTGCCGCCTCCGGTCGGGAACACCACCCAATCGGGTAGTTCCCAACCGAGTTGTTCGGCCAACTCGAACGCCAAGGTCTTCTTACCTTCGACTCGATAGGGTTCTCGTAGCGTTGCCAGGCTCAGATAGCCGCGCGGATTCGCCTTCAAGGCGGCCCCCGAATCCACCAACGTCTCCCCCACGACGAGAACTTCGGCGCCGTAGCGACGACAGAGATCGATGACTGCTTTCGGCGTCGGCTCCGGCACCGCCACCCGGCAATTCAAGCCCGTTGCGGCGGCGTAGGCTGCCGCGGCAATGCCGGCATTTCCAGCACTAGGGAGTTCCACACCTTCGACTCCCAGCTCTCGAGCGCGATTGATCGCCACGCTCAAACCTCGATCCTTGAACGAACCACTGGGATTGCTCGCTTCCTGTTTGACGAGAAGCTCCACGCCGTCGACCATCCCCCGTCCGAGCAAGGGAGTGGCACCCTCCCCCAGGTCGACACGCTGACTCGGCCGGCGTAGTGGCAGCAACTCCGCGTAGCGCCACAGGCTCCAGGATCGGTGTTTGAGTTGGGCCGCCCAGTCCGTGCCATTCAGACCTTGGCCGTTCAGGCCTTCCAAGTCGTATCGCACCAGCCACGGACGCTCGCAGGCTGCGCACAGGGTCTGCACTTCGTCCATCGGCGCGCGGCCGCCGCATTCGGGGCAGTAGAGATCCACCGCTCGGCTGATCGGATCAGACTGCCCGCCGTGTGGACTCAAGCGACCACTCCACGCCGGCGCGCGCGTTCAATCGCAAGTTCGTACGCCTCTCGGTAACATCCGGCGATGGTGTCCCAGGTGTGATGCTCTTCCGCTCGGGCACGCGACTTCGCCCCCATCTCACGGCGCAGTTCGCGGTCCCGGCCCAATTCGGATAGCGCGGCCAGGAGTTGCTCCGGCTCGCCCTCTTCGACGAGCAGCCCGCTCTCTCCGTCGAATACCGCCAGCGGAATTCCGGAGATCGCCGAAGCAACCACCGCAAGCCCGGACGCCATCGCTTCCAGGATGACGTTGGGCAATCCGTCGACGTTTCCTTTGGCATCGTGGACCGCGGGCAACACGAAGTAGTCGGCGGCCCGGTACAGGTCCGGGAGGCGATCACGGTAGACGATACCGGGGAAATGCACGCGATCGGAGTTGTCGGCTGACGCCGAACTCAATTCGTCGAGGAGATCCCCCCCGCCCGCGAAGACGACATGCAAGTCAGGAACCTTCGCGAGCAGCTCCGGGAGCACGGGAACTAAGTGCTGATAACCCTTTTTGCTCACCATCCGTCCAACCGAAAGCAGCAGAGGAGCCTGTGCCGGAATGCCCAACTCCTGCCGCCAGCCACCGGATAGGGGATCGCCGGGTTGGAACTGCTCGACATTGACGCCGTAGGGGATCACCCGCGAGCGCTCCTTTGGAAAACCCACCGCGCAGACGCGATCGACCAGTTCCGGAGAACAGCCGGTCAACACGTCCACTTTCTTGAGTGCATGGGCCGTCCAACTCGCCACGCCGGCTCGCTCGGCCATAAAAACATCGCTGCCATGCAACCCAACCGCAGTTGCCACACTCGAGGCGACGGCGGGCATCAGCAAGCCGTTGGGAACTACCCAGTGCCCCTGCACCAGATCGCAGGGATGGCGCTGAACCTTGCGCCGAATCGCCGCGCGCGCGGCCCGGAGGTAGAGCGGGGTCACGGCAAGCGCTCCCAGTCGCGGCGATTCGTCGCGTTCCAGACTGCGGCTATAACCGAGCAGTTCCCAGGTCTCCGGCGCGTAGCGGAAACTCTCGACCTTCACCCCGTCGACTTCCCAGCGTTGCTCGACGCCCTCGGCATGCGGCGTCAGGACGGCGACCTCGTCACCGCCGCGCACCAAACCGCGCGCCAGGTCAAGAATGAACGGGCCGGAGGTGTCGCCGTCGAAGCGCGGAAAGGTCTGAGTTAGAAAAAGGATGCGCAGGTTGCGGCCTACTCGATGCGTTCCCGGACCGCATAGCTATCGCGACTGCGGAAGTTCTTGAAAGTGATCATTTCGCCGATCAGCCCAGTGGTCAGTACCTGAATGCCGAGCAACATCAACATCACCCCAAGCAACAACAGAGGTCGGTTCGACAAGCTCTCCCCCAGCATCCAGCGAATCGCCAGATAGAGGTTGATGAAAAAACCGACCCCCATCGAGATCAATCCGATGACGCCAAACAGATGCAGCGGACGACGAGTGTACTTGGTGATGAACAGGACGGTGATGAGATCGAGGAGGCCTTTGTAGAACCGATCCCAACCGTACTTGCTGACTCCGGACCGCCGCGGGTGATGCTTGACCGCAAGTTCACCCACCTTGAACCCCTTTCGGCTCGCCAGCACCGGGATGTAGCGGTGCAGCTCGCCGTACAACGAAATCTGGTCGACAACTTCCCGGCGATAGGCCTTGAAGCCACAATTGAAGTCATGCAGATCGACTTGCGCCAATTTGCGTGTCGCCCAGTTGAATAGCAGTGATGGATAGCGTTTCGACGCCGGATCTTTGCGTTCTTTTTTCCAACCCGAAACCAGGTCCAAGCCGTCATCCAAACGAGCGAGGAAGCGAGGAATCTCGGCGGGATCGTCCTGTAGGTCGCCGTCCATGGTGACCAGTACGCGGCCTCGGGCGACGTCGAACCCAGCACTCAAGGCCGCCGCCTTGCCGAAGTTGCGGCGAAGTCGCACCAGTTTGACCCGCGGGTCCGAAGCGTGTGCCTCGCGCACGCGTTCCACGGTACCGTCCTGCGACCCATCGTCGATAAAAACAATCTCGAAACTCTTGCCCGCGCCGTCGAGGACGGCGGCGACCTGGGAAGCCAGCTCATGCACCGAACCCTCTTCATCCAGGACCGGCACAAGGACACTGACGTCCAACTCCTCGACGGGTTTCGGCACCAACGTCTCCACTTTGGCCATTGTTTCTACCGTCATCAGCGCCCCTCAGCCAGTCGTTCGCGAACTTGTTTCATATCTTCCCAAGTCGGTCGCTTCAAGCCTTGATTCCGCAGCAAAGCCGCCGGATGGTACGTCACCATCGTATCGATCCCGCGAACTTGATACCAGTTGCCACGCATTTTTCCGACGGGTGTCGCAGTATCCAGCAAGCTCTGCGCCGCCACTCGCCCCAGCGCGACGATGACTCGAGGGGCTACAGAGTCGATCTGTCGATCCAAAAATCCGCGGCAAGCCGCTGCTTCGTCAGGGTGCGGGTCGCGGTTGCGCGGAGGACGGCATTTGACGATATTGGCAATATAGACATCGTCCCGGCTGAGGCCAATAGCTTGGATGATCTTGGTCAAGAGCTCCCCCGCCGGACCGACGAAAGGCAATCCCTGCCGGTCCTCCGCGGCTCCGGGGCCTTCGCCAATCAACATCAGGTCGGCATCGGCCGACCCACTGCCAAAGACGACCGAGTTCCGCGTTTGCGCCAGAGCGCAGGCAGTGCATTGCCCCGCCTCATCTGCGATTGCCGTCAATTCCTCGCCGCTACCTGCGCGGGGCTCCGGCAGCGCAACGTAGGTTTCGCGAAACCCTATGGCCTGAAAGTAATCGATGGCGCCGCTAAGAGGCGGCCGAGGATCTTGCTTCACGGGCCTCCATCTCGGCGGCAAAGATCGCCATCAGGTCGCGGGCAAGTTGCACCTTCGAGCGGCGTGAGAAGAACACCGGTTCACCGTGTTGGGTGTAGACCGTCACTTCGTTGTCAGCGCTGTCAAAGCCGATGTCGGAACGCGACACGTCATTGCCGACCAAGAAATCCACGCCCTTGCTCTTGAGTTTGGCGCGAGATCCAGCTTCGACTCGGTCGGTCTCGGCCGCAAAGCCCACCCGTAACGCCTGCGGGGCTTCCTCTACCAGGGAAGCAAGAATGTCCGGATTGCGAGTCAACTGGACATCCAATTCACTCGACTGGAGCTCGCTCTTCTTGATCTTACGCTCAGCCGGTTGCTGCGGTCGAAAGTCGGAAACCGCCGCGGTCATGACAATCAAATCGGCATCGGCGGCATGTTCGAGCGTCGCCGCTTCCATCTCCAGCGCCGTCACCACGTCAATGCGCTGCACACGACGCGGTGTCTCCAGCTCAACCGGACCGCTGATCAAGGCCACATCGGCTCCCAAACGCGCGGCCTCAGCCGCCAGAGCAAAGCCCATCCGTCCGCTGGACCGGTTGCTCAGATAGCGCACTGGATCTAACGCCTCTCGGGTCGGACCGGCGGTGATGACGACTTTCTGTCCCTCCAAGATGCCCGAGGGAAGAGCAGCTTCCATCGCTTCGACGATCTGGTCCGGCTCCACCATCCGCCCCACACCGGTCTCCCCAGACGCCAACGGCCCCACCGCCGGGCCGACGAGCACCGCGCCGGCCTCTTCTAACGTTCGCCGATGGCCGCGCGCCCCGACCTTGTCCCACATCGCTGGATGCATTGCCGGGCATACGACCAGCAATCCTTCGTGCGCTAGGGCGGTCGTGGTCAAAAAGTCGTCGGCAAGTCCCAGTGCCAATCGTGCCAAGGTATTGGCGGTGGCGGGGGCCACCACCATCACGTCGGCCCACTCGGCCAGCGCGATGTGTGTTTCTTCACCGTCTCCGCTCACCAGGTACTCTTCGCCGTAGACCGAATGACCGGAGAGAGTCTCCAGCGTCAATGGCGTAATGAACGCCCGCGCCGCCTCCGTCATCACGCACCGCACTTCATGCCCATGCTCGCGCAAGCGACGCACCAAATAGGCTGCCTTGTAGGCGGCGATACCACCGCAGACGCCGACGACAACTCGTTGCGGTTGGGCCATAACGAAAAAAACTTCAGTTCGCGAAGAATTGCTGGGGGGCTAGGCGTCGGCGGATTCAGCTTCCTCTTCAGAAGCTTCGCCTTCTTCAGCGCCTTCTGCTTCTTCGCCCTCGGCCTCTTCCGGCTCGGGCTCAGGCGCCGGACCGAAGTCCCAGTCGACGACATCATCAAGGATTTCCGCCATGGCGACCTGGGTGTGCTTACCCTTGGTCCCGGGAACCCGCGGCAAAGCGCCCTGCAGGAGCTGTTCCGCGCGCTCGGCGGAAAGGAGCACAAATCGATATTTGCTGTCGATACGATCCGGTAGTTTTTGCATTTCTTCCCTCGCTGCTTGCCTTACGAAACGGTTGAAGCTTATTGACTCGCTTTTGGTTACGGACGACCGCAGTGCTGATAAGTCGGTCACTCGCGAAAGCCGTCAATGACGGCACGTACAAGTTCCTCTGTCCGGCTGCGTCGATACCTCTTCTCAAGAAAGACGGCGATCAACGCCTGCCCGGCGCGTTCGGCGTCGTCGTTGATAATAACATAGTCATACTCGGTATAACGCCTGATTTCCCAAAGAGATACGTCCAGCCTCCTGTTAACCTCATCGGTCTCATCAAGGCCCCGCTCAAGCAACCGACGACGCAGCTCAGACATGCTCGGAGGCAAGATAAACACCGTGTGTGCCTCCGGAAACTGATGACTGAGGCGCTCCGCTCCCTGAACATCGATATCGAGGATGACATCCTGGCCGCCGGCGAGCCGCTGCATCACCTCCGCCTTCGACGTGCCGTAGTAATTGGAATGCACTTCCGCCCACTCCAAAAATTCGTCGTCAGCGATCATCTGCCGAAAGCGCTCTTCACTGACGAAATGGTAGTCCCTGCCGTCCACCTCGCCGCGGCGTGGAGAGCGCGTGGTGTGGCTGACCGAAAAGTGAATGGAGCCCTCTTCCACCGCTGCCATAAGGGCGCGTATGAGAGTCGTCTTTCCCGCACCGGAAGGAGCGGACAGAATGAAGAGTTCTCCTGGATGCTTGCTCATTCGATGTTCCTCAACTGCTCGCGCAGATCTTCGCACAAGGTCTTGCCCTCGATGGCGTCATGCACCGACTCGGAATCACGGCTCTTGGACGCGACGGTGTTGAATTCGCGGAAGATCTCTTGAACGATGAAATCCAGTTTGCGCCCGACCGGTCCCGACTCGGTCATGACAGAGCGAAACTGCCCGAAATGGGCGGTCAGCCGCTCAATCTCCTCACTGATGCTGGATTTGTCGATCGCAGCCCCCACTTCCAACGCAATCCGTTCCTCGCTCAGCAATGGGTCGACGCTGAGATCCTCCAGCTTCTGTCGATAGTACAGGCGCAAGTTGTCCTCGACTTGCTGACGCCGCTCGGCCAAGAGCCCCGCTAAGACCTCCGCTCGGCCCAGTTTCTCATCCAGGAACTGCGCCAGTCGGGCGCCCTCATGCCGTCTGGCCTCGACCACGTTGGCCAAAGCCTGACCCAAGACCTCACCGACTTCCTCACCAATGGCTTCGGCGTCGCGATCGGCCTCCTGAACTCGCATGGCAGGCGGCCAGGCCAGGAGGTCGCGAGCGGCCAAACCGCTACTGGAGATCAGTCCCTCCTCCTCCAACCGCGTAAACTCTTGAGCGACTGAGGCCACCAAATCGCGGTCCACTTCGACTCTCCGGGCTCCTTCGTCGTCAGCGACAGTGACTCCCACTTCGACCCGGCCGCGACCGAGGGCCTCACGCACTTGGGTCGCGTAAGTGTCTTCATTCGGCCGCAAAAACTCGGGCAAGTGCAGGCGAATGTCGAGGTGGCGGTGATTGACGCAACGCACAACCACGGCTATCGACGAGCCGCCGATGCGGCCGTCGGCGGACCCATATCCAGTCATGCTGTGCAGCGGGCTCTCCGGCATCGTCAAACTCGATTCAAGGCCGCCGAAACCTCCTTGGCCGCGCGGCGACTGGCGCCTTGGCTTCCCAGGGCCACCCAAAGGTCTTCCAGTTTACGCCGCATGGCGTCGACCCGGCTTCGATCGTTCAGTATCTCCAAAGCCAAATCCGCCACCGGCTTGGCCCTTGAATTTTGCTGCAACATTTCTGGAACGACTTTCTCCTGGAGAACCAGGTTGACCAAACTCACATAGGGCAACTTGAGTACCCAACGGCCCAGCCAACTCGAGATCAGGTGCACTCGATAGACCACAACTTGTGGAACGCCGAGCAGCCCGACCTCCAGGGCGGCGGTGCCCGATGCGCAGAGTGCCAAATGTGAATCGGCGATCTCTCGATAGCGATCCTCACGCACGACCTTCACCTCGAGCGCCTCTTCGGCAAAGCGACGCGCCATACGCTGATGGTCGAGATTGGGCGCCGCAATAAGAAGGAAACGCGCCGGTACGCGCTCCGCAATGCGCTTGGCGGCTGCGACGAGGTCGGGTAGCAAGCGCCTCACTTCGCTACGCCTGGATCCGGGGAGCAACGCGATTTGAAACTCATCCGGGGCTCCGGTTTCCCGCTCCCATACGTTATTCAAGCGAGGCACGGCGTCGACAAGTGGATGTCCGGTGTGAACCGCCTTGACCGAGCGTTGCCGGTACCACTCGGCCTCAAACTCAAACAACACCAAGACGCGTTCAATGTGGCGGCGAATAGTCTCGATGCGGCCTTCCCGCCAGGCCCAAAGTTGCGGGCTGATGTAGTACAAAACGCGAACGCCGCGACGATCGAGGGCCTTCGCCAGCCGTAGGTTGAATTCCGGCGAGTCGATCAAGACCGCCACCCGCGGCCGATCTTTGTCGACGCTCGCGAGCAACCGCCTGAACAGCTTTCGCGCGGTGGGCACCACCGCCAGAGCCTCGACCAAACCCACCACCGCGATGTCGCTCGCGTGCCCGACCGAATCGAGACCCTCGGCAATGAGAGCATCGCCACCCAGTCCTACGACTTGGACATCTGGCTGCATCTCGCGCAACTCTCGCAGCAAGGCAGCTCCATGCTCGTCGCCGGACGCCTCACCGGCCACAATCATGGCGACAGGTGGCTGTTCAGACATACGCTAGGCCGATTCAGCGCCCCCGGTCACGAGGTGGCTTCACTCAGGAAAGTGAATCGGTGGGCTGTGGGGCATCCAATACATGATCCACGCCAGCGCGATCCCCCCCAGAATGAGAATCAGCCAGACCTTGATGAAAAAGCGGATGCGTTCCGGCCGCCCACGACGCCAAAGGACGCTCAAGAAGCCGGCGATGAGCGTCGCATGCAGCAACATCCAGGGCAAATGGCCTCGCATCACGACTTGCGCCCCAAGGCCAGGTCCCAAGAATCCAATACCAGCAACCAGTTCATGACCCCCGCCGTCAGCAGGAAGGCGGTGCCGTACTCGAAGCTCTGGGCAAGGATGTCACCCGAATACCCTGCCGCCATAAGTGCCGGGTACGCTGCTCCAATACCCATCGTGGCGAATGTCGACAGCGTTGCGATGGGGGAACCGAAACCAGCGTAAATCCTGCCTTGCAAATAAAGCCCGAACAACGCAGTCAAAGCAATAATGGCGAAAAAGAGAAAGGCCCGACTGCGCTTGCCCTGCAGCAGGTGCCCCGCTCCGGGTAGCAACCACGCCACGGCAGCCATGCTCAACGCGTGGCCCCAGGCGATATCTTCCCTTGAGTTCTCAGATTCCGGCATCGTTCGGCCAGCGTACTTTAGCTGCCGTTGGCGTCGTTGACGAGATTCCGAAGGGCTTTACCGGGGCGAAAGTAGGGAACCCTTTTGGCGGGCACATCCACGCGAGCCCCGGTCTTGGGATTGCGGCCGATTCTCGGGCCGCGCTGGCGAATGCGAAAGCTGCCGAAGCCGCGCAACTCGATGCCCTCACCCGACTTCAGCGAGCCGACGATCGATTGGATGACGGTGTTAACGACCAGTTCAGCTTCGCCGCGCGGCACATCGGCCCGCTCGATGACGGCGGCAACTAAATCGGCTTTGGTGAGCGCTGACATCGCGAAAACCTACTCTTCCTCACCGGCGGCTGCTTCTGCCGCGGCGGCTTCGCGAGCGTGCTCGGCCAATTCATCGGCTGAGGGCTGATCGACGCCTCGCAGTGTCAAAGCAACTTTGCTCTCTTCTTCGTCGAGGCGCAGGATGCGCGCCGCAACCACTTCGCCGACTTCAAACATATCGCCGAGGCTGCCCTCGTCGACATCGATCTCACTGACGTGCGCCAGACCCTCCAGTCCGGCGTGAACATCGATAAAAAGTCCGAAATCGGCAACGTTGACCACCCGGCCGGTGATGCGATCACCGACCTTGTTGGCGTCGACAAAGTCCTGCCACTCATTGGGCAAGAACTCCTTGATCGACAGCGAGACGCGTTGATTCGGACCGTCAATTTGGGTGATGCGAGCCTGGACTTTGTCACCCTTCTTGAGCACCTCGCTGGGATGCTTGACGCGCTTGCTCCAACTCATGTCGGAGACATGCACCAGGCCGTCGATCTCATCGGTGATTTGGATGAAGGCCCCAAAGTCGGTGAGGTTGCGAACCGTGCCCTCGACCAAAGTGCCCACCGGGTGGGTGACAACCAGATCGTCCCACGGGTTGCGATCGGCCTGGCGTAACGACAGGCTGATGCGGCGCGCGTCCAGATCGAGTTCGGTGACAATGGCTTCGACTTCGTCCCCAACGGCGACGACGCTGGAGGGATTCGAGACCTTTCCGGTCCAAGACATTTCGCTGACATGAACCAGGCCCTCGACCCCGGGCTCGAGCTCCACGAAGGCTCCGTAGTCGACCAGGCTCACAACCTTGCCGCCGACACGCGATCCGATGGGAAACTTCTTGTCCACCAAAGCCCAGGGATCGTCCATTCGTTGCTTGTAGCCGAGAGACACGCGCTCCTTTTCACGGTCGAATTTGAGCACCAGGACTTCGACTTCGTCGCCAACCGAGAACATCTCCGAGGGGTGATTGACGCGACCCCACGACATATCGGTGACGTGAAGCAGTCCGTCGAGACCGCCGAGATCCACGAAAGCACCGTACTCGGTGAGGTTCTTGACCGTCCCTTTGACTTCCATTCCCTCGCGTAGGTTTTCCAGCGTCTCGGCCTTCTTGGCTTCGTACTCCCGCTCCAAAACCGCCCGGCGCGACAACACAACGTTCTTGCGACGGCGGTCCAGATTGATGACCTTGAATTCCAGTTCCTCGCCCTTGAGCGCTTCGAGGCTCTTGACCGGCTTCACATCCACCAACGAACCGGGCAAGAACGCTCGCACGCCGACGTCCACCGTAAGACCGCCTTTGATGCGATCGATCACGCGGCCGGTAATGACTTCGCTGTTCTTGTGGGCTTGCTCTAACCGCGACCAGCTCTTCATGCGTTCGGCTTTGTGAAACGAGAGCCCGACGTGACCGTTGAGATCCTCGAGCCGCTCCAGCAGCACCTCAACCTCATCGCCGACGTCGACGCTCAGTCCGTCGGCGGTGCGGAACTCTTCCTTGGGAATCAGGCCCTCAGATTTGAAGCCGATATCGACTACAACCTCGTTGGAACCAATCTCCACGATCGTGCCCGTCACCAAAGACCCTTCGGTCAGATGAGTGAGGCTCTGATCGTAAAGTTCGGCCATCTCCTCGAACGAGGCTTCGGCCAACTCTTGTTCGCTCGCGCCGTTGGGCGCGGTCGATTCGGATTGCGGGGACGCCATGGACAAACTACCTCCTGGTATCGGGCAAACGGCGCGCGCTACTTACGCGGACCGGCCTGGATTCTTGGGGGCCGAGTTCTGGTGTAAGTCCTTACGAACTCGGAACAAAGGAGTATAGGGAGAGGCTTGGACGCGTGTCAAGCACATAGACCTTGATGCAACCTCCAACACAAAAGGCAACGACACTCCACCCCGAGAGGCGCCGATTTTCCGCGCCGCCTCGACCACCAATGAGTGTGATCTGCGTCACTGACTTGTTTCAGTGGGCGTCACAAACTTGCCACCAATCGGAGATCCTGGACGTAGAATTCTCTCGTCCAGCAATATGACGCGCAGGACCTGCGCACAAGCCTGAGGAGGAGAAAGCACGTGTACAAACGGAATCTGGCCGCCTTGTTGACAATTGGCGCGGCCTTGATCGGAGCCCAGTCATTGGCTGCAGGGCAACCGATTTGGATTGCAGGCGGGAATATGGGCACCATCGACGACATCGGCTCGCTTGGGAAAGGTCGTCTACACGGCCAGGCCGTGGCCGCAACGGCCCGTTTGCTGGGAGCAGCACCAAGCGAGTTGCAAGCCGAGCGATCCTGGGTAGACAGCGTGGGCAATACCCACATCAAGATGAAGCAGCGTCTCAACGGAAGGGACGTATTGGGAGCCGACGTCATTTTGCACGCCCGCGGCAACGGCAAAATCTATGCTCTCGGCGGCGGCTTTGTCCGAGGTGCTTCAGCACCGAGAAGGGCAAAGCTGAGCCGCGAAGAGGCAGTATCCAGCGCATTAGCCGAACTCGGCCTGTTGGAAGCGGAGATCGAAGCGGTTGGCGACCTTGGTTATGTCGTCAACTACGATGAGGGCATCAGCCTCGCGTATTCGGTTGACGTTCGATACAACAGTGACCTGGGCTTGCACATCGATACTGTTTTCGCCGACGCACGTAAAGGCGGAGTAGCCGCCGTTCACCCCAAGGTCAAACACGCCAAGGATCGCGTTACTCGAGATTCGCAACATACCAACACCGCGGGTGTCATAGTTTGCACTGAAGGGCAGACCTGTCCAGATGCGGCATCCACAGACGCCCACGAGTTTGCCGGCGTCACCTACGACTACTATCTCAATAAGTTCAACCGTGATTCGCTCGACGACGCGGGAATGACCTTGCTCTCGAACGTCCACTACTGCACGACAAACTGTCCGTACTACGCCAACGCCGGTTGGACCGGTTCACAGATGATTTATGGCGACGGAGACGCACCAGGTGGTCCTTACGGCTGGGGTCATATGAGCAAGGCGCTAGACGTCGTCGCACATGAGTTGACCCACGGCGTCACGGATTTCACTTCTGACTTGGTCTACCAAGCCGAGTCCGGCGCCCTGAACGAGGCGTGGTCTGACATCTTCGGAGAATCCACTGAGATTGATTACGAGGGCCAAACGGCGCCTTACGATTGGGATATCGGCGAAGACTTGGGTGGCATTATCTTGCGCTTCATGGACAATCCGACCTTGGACAACTACTCGGTCGACTACTACCCCGATCTGCTCTACGCTGGCGTGAAGCCGTGCACCAGCGGCAACGACAACTGTGGCGTGCACGGCAATTCCGGCATCGCCAATCTCGCTTACGTGCTCCTTGTCGAAGGAGGAACGCATCCTCGCGGGGTAACCACTAACGTTGTCCCTGGAATCGGCATCGACAAAGCAGAACAGATCTTTTATCACGCCAACGCAAACTACTTCGGCCGGCGCACTAAGTTCTCGCAAGCTGCAGATATGACGCAACAGTCGGCTCTCGACCTCTACAGTCAGGCAGAGGCAGATGCCTGCGCTGAAGCCTGGTGCGCAGTTGGAGTCGGTGACTGCTCAGGTGATCCCGGCGGTGGCTGTACAGACCTTCTCCCTGCCGGCGCAAGCTGCACTCAGGGAAGTGAGTGCTGCTCCGGTAGTTGCAAGGGCAAGCCCGGCGGCAAAACCTGCAAATAGCTCAGCTTTAACTCTTGTCAACCCTTCAAAGGCCCGCGGAAGTCCGCGGGCCTTTCCTATTGCGCCTCTGACCGCCTGAGGCGATGGCATTTCAAATGCCAAGCCGCCGATTTACAACCACCGAGATGGTCTTCGGCGCCGGATCTATTGCCTTCTTGGCGGGAGTCTACGAACTTCAACCTGCAGGCCTCACGCGCTTTCCGAGAGTACGAAGGAGTTGGTCCTCCGGCTCGATCGCGCAAGTGAAGTGACTGTCGCAGTTGCCGATGTCCTGCATCCAACAGCCCTTCGCATTGTCAAATGTTGCCAAGCGTAACCGTCGTCACACCGAATAACGAGTCAATCCCGATACGATCACCGGAGTTCCTACAGACTGGCCGCTAACCGAAGGAGATCTCTATGTCCCGACGAAAAAATTGTTTAACTCTCTTCCTTGCCTTGACCTGTCTGGCATCGGCAGCGTCCGCAGAAATGATCGATATTTCTACGGATGGTGCTCGGGCGTTTCTTGCCCAGCCAGGTAAGAGTCTCGCTTCTGCGGGAGCGAGTCCCGAGGCAACGTTGAAGCAATTCCTGCGGAGCAGGGGTGTACCTGGTTCCGCGGTGGAGTCCTTGATCTTGACGAACGTCAATCCCGGCAAGGCCGGTCGTACTCATGTGCGCTACGAGCAAGAGGCTAACGGCCTTCGCGTGTACGGTACCTATGTCAAGGCGACGTTTACTTCGAGCGGCGAGTTGGTGGGCGCAATCGAAAACCTTGCGACACCACCCAGCAAACGTATCGGTCGAACGAAGCTCAGCCCCAACGACGCCATTTCCATCGCTGTGGCGCAGCACCATCCAAATTACGACGATCAGAAAGGCTACTTTTACTCTGAACCGAGCGCTCGCAAGGTTGCCGTAGCACTGAAAAACGGTGGTCTTCACGAAGGTTACCTTGTTGAGACCTGGTCACAGGCCGACAATCTGTTGCACCACACAATCGTTGGACGAAACGGGCGCATTCTTCACAGCGAGCTGCGCACCAATACCGACTCCTACAACATCTTTCCCGACCACCCCGGCAACTCGTCACAGACAGTGACCGCGGGGCCTGGAGCTGGAAACACGGAATCTCCAGTCGGCTGGCTCTTCGCTGGTAACCAAGGCAGCCAGGACATCGCTGGTAACAACGTCAACGCCTATCTCGATGTCGACGACAACAATGCTTCAGATGGAACGGGCAGCGTCATCAGTGACGGCAACTTCCTCACCTCGGCCGATCTCGGCCAGGACCCTTCGATCAATCAGAACAAAGATGTCGCGGTTCAGAATCTTTTCTACTTCAACAATTGGATCCACGACAAACTTTACCGCCACGGGTTCACTGAAGCGGCCGGCAACTTCCAGGAAGACAACTTCGGCAACGGCGGCAGCGGCAGCGATTCAGTCAACGCCGAGGCCCAGGATGGAAGCGGCACGAACAACGCCAACTTTTCGACTCCTTCAGATGGCTCCAACCCGAGAATGCAGATGTATATCTGGACCCAAAGCACCCCCAGGAGGGACGGAGATCTGGATAGCGACATCATTTACCACGAGTACGGTCACGGTCTTACCTGGCGCATGATCGGTAGCATGAGCGGTCCTATGTCCGGCGCCGTCGGCGAGGGCATGTCGGACGTACTCTCGATCCTTATCAATAACGACGATGTCGTAGGCGAGTATTCGTACAACGATCCTATTGGCATCCGTAGCGAGCCCTACACCAACTACTCACGCACTTACGGTGACTTTGGCGGCAGTAGCGTTCACTTTGACGGTGAGATCTACGCGGCGACGATTTGGGACCTTTGGCTAAGCTTGGATGCGGACGGAGTTTCGCAAGACACCCTATTCGACTACCTTGTTGACGGTATGAACTTCACCGCCGCCGGGCCGGCGATGGAGGACATGCGCGACGGCATCCTGGCTTCGGCGGCCGGTTCCGGCCACGAGTGCACGATTTGGGAGGCGTTCGCGGCTCACGGAATCGGCGACGGCGCCAGTGCGACGGTCAAAGGCGGCGGCCCGTTCGGCGGTGGCAATGTCACGGTCAACGAGTCTTTCGAGCTCCCTGCTGAATGCGGCGGAGGGGGTCCGGGCGGTTGCGAACTCGGCCAGGTCGGGGACCCATGCAGCGCTAACGCAGATTGCTGCTCCAACAAATGCAAGGGGCCCTCTGGGCGACAGACCTGTAAGTAAATCTATCGACGATCATCGATCGAAACCAAGGCCCGCGGAAGTCCGCGGGCCTTTTCTTGTCTACGCCGATGGCATACTTGCAGTCGTCATGAAAAGACCCCGAAATCAAGCCGTTGCCATCTACTCCCTGACCTTCTCGATCGCCTCCCTGAACCCAGCCGCTATTGCCGACGAAGTCGCGCTCGATCGGGAACAAGCCGCTCTCCTCGCGTCCCTTCCAATGACTTGCATCCAGCAGCCTTTTCCCTACAAACCGGGGCATGTGCTGGCTCAGGCGTCCGATTTGGCTCTGCCCCAAGTGCATCATCCCGCTTTCTACGGCTGTTTCGATTGGCATTCCGCCGTCCACGGCCATTGGTCCTTGGTGTATCTGTTGAAGACTTTTCCAGGGCTCAAGGGCGAAGCCGAGGCCCGCCGCATGCTGGATGAGAATCTCACCGCCGCGAATATCGCGTCGGAGATCGCCTACTTCAGCCTCAACGACCAGACCGAGACCTTCGAGCGAACCTACGGCTGGGCCTGGCTGCTCAAGCTGCAGCAAGAACTGATCGAGTGGGAGGACGAAGATGCCGCCAAATGGGCGGCGGCACTCGAGCCGCTGGCGCAAGTGATCGTCGACAAGTACATTGAGTATCTGCCCAAACTGGTCTATCCGATTCGCGTTGGTGAGCACACCAATACCGCCTTCGGGCTGAGCTTCGCGCATGACTACGCCTTGGCAGCCGGGGCCGCACAACTGCGCGGCCTCATCGATCGCCGCGCTCGTGATTTCTATTTCGATGACGCCGACTGTCCGATCGAGTGGGAACCGAGTGGATACGACTTCTTGTCACCGTGCCTGCAAGAAGCCGATCTGATGCGCAAGGTGTTGACCTCAGAAGAATTCGCGGCTTGGATTGATGCCTTCCTGCCCGCCTTGACGCAAGCAAACGACAGCTTGCAGCCGGGCGAGGTTGTCGACCGAACCGACGGTAAACTCGTCCACCTCGACGGCCTCAATTTCTCCCGGGCTTGGTGCCTCTACCCTCTCGTCCCCGCGCACCCGCATCTGCAAGCGCTCGCGGATCTGCACCTGCGCCACTCGCTCGGCAAAATCACCGATGGTGAGTACAGCGGAGAGCATTGGTTGGCTTCGTTCGCTCTTTACGCATTGAAGACCCGTCGCGAGGTAACGAAACACGCCTTTTAAGCTGCGAGTTCAAAAGCTTCTGGGTCCCGGCACGTTGGTGGCAGCCGCCTTCGTCGGCCCGGGCACGGTAACGGTCTGTACGCTGGCGGGATCGCAGTACGGGTATTCACTGCTGTGGGCGCTGCTGTTTTCGGTGGCGGCTACATTGGTGCTGCAAGAGATGGCAGCGCGACTCGGCTGGGTCACTCAGGACGGCCTTGGCGCGGCGATTCATCACACTTTTCCTCAGGGTTGGCGCAGGCTTGCGGCTATTTCGCTCGTACTTTCGGCCATTTTTATCGGTAATGCCGCTTATGAAGCGGGCAACATCGGTGGCGCCGTGCTGGGACTCGAATCGATTCTTGGAGCGTTTCGGCTCTGGCCTGTAGCGTTGGGGATTCTCGCTTTCGCCCTTCTCTACTCCGGTCGCTACAATCTCATCGAACGTCTCCTCATCGCCCTGGTCTTGGCCATGAGTATCTGCTTTCTGATCACCGCAATCGTCCTGCGCCCGGACCCAGCCGCGATCGCCGCGGGCCTGCTGCCCAGAGGGCTGCATGGAGCCCCGCTATTCACCGCAATCGCGTTGATCGGCACAACCGTCGTCCCCTACAACCTCTTTCTCCACGCCGCTTCGGTGCGCGAGAAGTGGGGGCCCGACTCTGCGCTTGGAGATGTGCGTCGAGAGAGCGCCGTCGCAATCTGCCTCGGTGGTTTGATTTCCATGGCCATCGTCATCGTCGCGGCGGCGGCGTTTGAGGGTACGGGACTGGAGATTCGTTCCGCCGCCGATATGGCCGGGCAACTCGAGCCTCTGCTGGGAACTTGGGCCCGACTGACCATGGGGATCGGGCTTTTTGCCGCAGGAATCAGCTCGGCAGTGACGGCGCCACTGGCAGCCGCCCATGCAGCACGGGAACTCTTCGACTGGCCGCGCGACTACCGCGATGTGCGCTTTCGGGGCGTGTGGATGGTCGTCCTGCTCACCGGAGTTCTTTTTGCGTCTCTCGGACTCACTCCCATTCTCCTCATCCGCTTCGCGCAAGCGGCCAACGGAATGCTGCTTCCTCTGGTCGCGGCGTTTCTGCTCGTCGCCGCCAACCGTGACGAAGTCATGGGCCGTTGGCGCAACCGGCCTCTCCACAACCTCCTGGGAGCTGCGGTTCTCTTGGTTGTACTCCTGTTGTCAGCGCGCACCTTCCGACTGCTCTTCACGTCTTGGAGTGGCTGATGCTTTCGGTCGACCTCAATTGCGATCTCGGTGAAGACCTTCCCGAAGTTGACGAATCCGTTCTCATGCCTCACCTGTCGTCCTGCAGCATCGCCTGCGGCGGACACGCTGGAGATCTGGAATCGATGGCAGCCACGGTGCGCCTTGCTTTGCGCCACGACGTGGCCATCGGGGCACACCCCTCCTATCCCGACCGCGATGGGTTCGGCCGCCGAAGCATCAACCTCACCGCCAAGGAACTGCGGGAAACGATCCAAGGCCAGTGCCTCGATCTGGCCCGAGTTGTGACTTCGCAAGGAACTCGACTGCGGCACGTCAAGCCGCACGGCGCGTTGTACAACGACATGGTTCTCGATCCTGCCCGTGCGGAAGTCGTGCTCTCCGCCGTTCTCGACCTCGATCTGAATCTCAGGGTGTACGGCATGGCCGACAGCGCACTTGCGGACCTTGCTGCCAGTGTTGGAGTGCCCTTCGTACACGAAGTATTCGCCGACCGAGCCTACGAGGCGCCGACACGCCTGCTGGCGCGAACCGAATCTAACGCCTTGCTCACCGAGCCTGATCCCGCCGTCGCCCAGGTGCGCGGCTTCGTCGAGCGGAGTGAGGTGCAAGCTGGATCCCGAAGCCGCCCCGTTACTGCCGACAGTATCTGCGTCCACAGTGACACTCCGAACGCCGACTCGATTCTGTCCGCTGTTCATGCTTATCTCAGGCAAAGGAATGTCGACGTTCGTCCGCCTCGCTGACCTCGAGTTCTCTGCTCTACACCTCAGCGACGGTGCGGTACTCCTGCGGCCCTGCGCAAGTGTCGATGACGAACTGACTTTGCCTCGTCTCGGCCAGGCGCTTCACGATCGACGCCCGATCGGCGTCGCCGACGTCATCGCTACGACGACGGAAATCTGTCTCGTCACCGAAGCCGGCGTCACCGAAGAGCTTCTCGTCGCGCTTTCCGAGTTGGATGTCTCTTCCCCTGACGCGCCAGCGCGAACCTGCACAATCCCGGTTCTTGCGAACGGCCCGGACTGGCAGGCAGTCGAGGCATTCACGCAGTTGACCCGCCACGACTACCTCACAAGTCTCGCGCGATGTGAGGTCACTGTCGCCATGTTCGGCTTCTTACCCGGATTCACCTACCTCGTCGGACTGCCCTCCGAGCTTCGCTGCCCGCGCAAAGACACGCCGGCGACTGCGGTCGAAGCCGGTTCAGTCGCGGTTGGCGGCCCCTACATCGGCATCTATGGCACTGCCAGCCCAGCCGGCTGGCACGTCCTCGGCCGCACTCCGTTGTCGATCGCGCACCCTCAAGAGGTTCCGCCTATGGCGCTCCGGGTCGGCGACCGTATTCGATTTCGCATCATCGACGATGATGAGCACGAGAGCCTGGCCGGTCAATCGCTCGCCATCGAGAGTGGCTGATGCATTCCGTTCGCATTGAAGTTCTGCACCCGGGAGTGCTGACCTCCGTCCAGGAAGCGGCGCCCAAAGCTGGCGGCAGCTTCTACGGAATCCCGCAACGAGGTCCGTTGGACGCCGAAGCTGCAGCACTCGCCAACTTCCTCCTTGGCAATCCAGCCGATAGCCCGACCCTCGAGTGCAACTTTCTACCACCTCGGCTTCGTTTTTCCGCCCCGGTGGACCTTGTCGTCACCGGAGCCAACTGTGGCTTTCACATTGACGGTTGTCCGTTACCGCGCAATCGAGTTTCACGGCTCCCGGCCGGGCGGGAGCTCTCGGGGACTTACTCGAGCAATGGGGTGCGCGCCTACATTGCCTTTGCGGGGCGTCTGGCACCATCTCGCCACGCGCCTTTGAATCGGGGCGACGCGCTGCGAGTGAAGCCTACGGCGCTTCCCAGCATGCTTCCGCCTGCCCCGATTCCCGCCGACTACACCTCTGTCGACAAAATTCCGCTGTACCCCGGCCCGGAATGGGAACTCCTGACCGGTGAGAGCCGAGACATCCTCCTCTCGGAGTCGTTCGCCGTCGGTTCCGACAGCGACCGCGTCGGCGCACGGTTGCGGGGACCGCGTTTGAACGTCCGCTCCGACCCTGAGATGGTCAGCGTTCCGGTGGTTCCGGGCATCGTTCAGCTACCTCGGTCCGGACATCCCATCGTCGTCTTGCACGACGGCCCCACCACCGGTGGCTACCCGCGCATCGGCGTCATCCGCAAGCGCGATCTCAGCCGTTTCAACCAGATTCAGCCGAATCAGCCGTTTTTCTTCGCGGCTGCTTTCACTGGTGCCTTCGCCGGCGCCCAGACCTAGAGAGCCCAGACCCTAGAGAACCCAGATCTAGAGAGGCAAGATCTAAAGAGCCGATATCTAGGAGAGCCAGGCCTAATAGAGAACCTGGCCTAATAAAGAACCTGGCCTAAGGCCACAGCCAACCAAAGGCGCCCGCGGTCACCAACGAATAGAGCAAACCGTCGAAGACATGTTTGGCGGTCGCCGACCAGGGAACACCCTTCCAAATCGAGTCCACCATCGGGCCCATTCCGTAGGCGGTAAAGGCAACCGTCCCAGCCAAGCGAAATACAGCCAGGTAGTCGGCGCCCGCGGGTAACGTCCGGCCAGCGAGATAGGCGACTACCACGCTGACGAGAACGATGTACACAAACCACTGGCCGAGAAACTTACCCAGCTTCATCGGACCGCTGGGCATGATGGTGAGCATCCCCACCGGACCGCGCTTGAACTTCTCCACCATATCCGCCTCCCCCATTTCTTTGGGAGTCGCACAATAGGGGAAGTGGTAGAGACCGGGGGTCACACCGGCATCGCGCAATGCCGCCAAAGTGGAGGCCTCCTGGGGCAGCTCGCGATAGTCCTTGTTGTGATACTTGAGCACCATGTGCAGCACCGAACTGACGATGAACACCAGCACGGACGCCACCACAATCGGCATCCACAGCGATGGAATCAGGATCATTGGGGACCTCCTTCTCGTTTCAAAAGCGCTCTCAATCGCGCTGCTCGCCGCCTAAATCTACACCCAACGACCCTCAGCGGCAGCCGGCAACCGCCCACAAAAACGCCTCCAACAACAAAATTCCACCCAAGTCCGCAACCGTTGGTGCCTTCTACGATCGTTTCCCCCGCCGTCCATTGCGTTGCAAGCCCTCCAACTTGGCGCGTTTCATCGGGCTGCGACGGAACAACTCGACGTATTCGTCCCGCTCCATGGTCAACAGATCCGCCAAGTTGACATGGGCACGGTGCTCGGGCAGTCGGAGGCGCGGATCCGGTTCCACTTTGGACGATGCATTGACCGGACACACTTCCTGGCAGATATCGCAGCCGAATATCCAGCCGTGCAGATCCGGAGCGTGAGCTGGAAAATCCCCCTTGTGCTCAATCGTCCAATAGCTGATGCAGCGATTGGCATCCAAGTGGTAGGGCTCGGGCAAGGCACCCGTTGGACAGGCGTCGAGGCACTCGGTACAACTCCCGCACAAGTCAGCGAGGGGTTGGTCCGGATCCAAATCGAGAGACAGCAAGATCTCTCCCAACAAGAACCAGGAGCCCGCCTCAGGATGCAGGAGCATGGTGTTTTTCCCAACCGCGCCGAGCCCCGCGTGCGCGGCCAGTTCGCGCTCCAAAACCGGTCCGGTGTCTACATAAACCTTGGTCTCGGTCCCTGGATAGGCGGACGTGATCCGCTCACTGAGGCGGTACAACCGCCGCGTCATGACCTCGTGGTAGTCGTCACCGTGGGCGTAGCGCGCTACCCTGGGCCACAGATCGCCCGCTTGCGCGCGACTTGCAGCTTGGTCGCCATAGTCGAGAGCGACGCACACGACCGAGCGCACCGAGGGCAGGGTCTTGCGCAGCTCGGCCCGACGATCGAGATTGCGCTCGAGATAGGCCATGCCAGCGTGCTTCCGCTCTCCGATCCAAGCCCGAAAAAAATCGGCGTGTTCGCTGGGCGCCGCCGAGGCGATGCCAACGCGGTGGAACCCCTCTTCGACCGCCCACGCCTTGATGCGCTGACGGCGGGAGGGGGATGTAAGCGGGGATGCGACCATGGGGAGGCAGAGGTCTCCGGCCGCCTACGCTACTCGACCACCGTGAACAAGAACAGCAAGGCTTCCTGATCGCTTTCCTCGGACGAGGTACCGACCACCAGGGTCTCGCCAACATCAGCAGTGAAGTCGGTGCGAATCAAATTACTGACACCCTCGCCCGGCCTATGACACTGGACCTCAAACGACGACACGTAGAGATCATGGTTGGTCGCGGGTCGGATGTCGGCCATGCGAACTGCATACTTCTCACCGTCAGGGCCAGCCAAATTCAGTGTCCCCGACCGCCGCGCGTTGAGCAATCCGCTGGCTCGCACTGAAAACGACCCGTAGGGCAAGAAATCTCGCACATCGTCGAGCGCTTTGCGCAAGTTGCCAGGCAGACGCCCCAAGTCGTTTGCGCCTTCGATCCGTGCGGTGAGGATCGTGATCTGGATCAAGTGTGTTTCAAGTTCTTGCTTAGCGGCCTGTTGAGCTTGTGACTCTTGTTCCGCTGCTACCGGCACCGCGCTCGCCAGGCAAAGAACGATGGCTGTCGCCGCAAGTCTCTCTAGATGCTGCTTCTTCATCATGCTTCTCCTTTTTGTCTTAACTTCTATTTGGTCAGGTCCCTGTTTACAGAAATGACCTCGTCGTCTTCACGGTCGTGCAGAACCCAAATCAAGGTCGTGCCACCGGGCGTGAGGTATCGGATCTCACTGACCCTAGACTCGGAAGAGGCACTTGGGTTGATTTTCGGCTTACGCGGCGGCACGCCGACCGACACAGAGACGGCAACGGCAATGACTGTCGCCGTGACCACGCCCCAGCTCCAATTCCAAAATGGCCTACTAGCACCGTGAGCGGCCTCGATCACCCGTTGTCGAGCGACTCGGATCCGCTCTGGGTCGGCGGCAGACTTTCTCGTCGCCACCGGATCGGTACGACGCAATAGTTCGCGCAACTCTGAACTCATTCTCTTTCCTCGTCAGCGCTGACCCCTAGTTGGCGCGCCAGTTGTTCTCGCGCCCGCGCCAGGTGCCAGCGCACTGTCCCCGCGCGGAGCCGCAACATGCGTGCGACTTCGACGCTGCTATACCCCTCGAGCTCACACAGGACCACAATCGCGCGACGCCGAGCCGACAGGCTCATCAGCGCCTCGTTGACTGCCAAGCTCCACGCAATGGCGTCGCCGGGTGGCAAAGATCGCGCCACAAAAGTCTGCGCCAAATACCGGCGCCGAGTCTCATGCTTGCGGAACCGATCGTGACTGAGGTTGATCAGGATGCGCAGCAGCCACGCACGCGCCTGCTCGGCGTCCTGCGGAACCTTGTGGCGGCCTTTGGCAACGCGCAGAAATGTTTCTTGGGTCAGATCTTCAGCCGCGGCGACGTTGCGGACTAAACGCAACGCGGTTCGATACAGGCTCGTGTAGTGACGATCGAAGAGCTCGCCCACGAGCGCCGCGCGGTCGGCGTGCTCGGGAGAGTCGGAGTCGAGTGGCACGGATAGCAACCTCATATCCCACTATGACAACGTATGAAACCCTGCAAGTGTTGGTCCGCGCCAGGAATCCGATCCAGTGTCGGTCTCCTCGACTCGGCCGATGATAAAATTTTTAACCCCGCAGCGGTTTGCAGCACACAATCGCCGCGTCGACCATCACAGACTGTGACTACGCAACCCTCAAGAGCGAGGCGTGCGTAGAGGATGAGGAGCCGCAATGGACGCCTTCGAAACTATCGCTGAAATGGGGCACGAGCGAGTTGTGCTCTGCTCCAACCCCGACATCGGGTTCAAGGCGATTATCGCCATTCACTCGACCGTGCTCGGACCGGGCTTAGGCGGCTGCCGGATGTGGCCTTATAAAGACACCGAAGAAGCTCTTTTAGACGTCCTGCGGCTGTCGCGCGGCATGACCTACAAAGCCGCGGCGGCCGGACTCCACCTCGGTGGCGCCAAAGCGGTGATCCTCGGTGACCCTAAAAAAGACAAGAGTGAAGCGCTATTCCGTGCTTTTGGGCGGGCGGTCGACGGCCTGGGAGGGTCCTACATTACCGCCGAAGATGTCGGCACCGACATGGAGGACATGGAAGCGATTCTCACCGAGACCAAATGGGTGACCGGCGTTTCACCGGCCCATGGCGGCAGTGGAGACCCGTCGCCGGTGACCGCCTATGGCGTCCTCAGGGGCATCGAAGCGGCAGTCAAGTGGAAGTTCGGTGACGCATCCCTGGAAGGTCGCACCGTCGCCATTCAAGGTCTCGGCAGCGTCGGCTTCCATCTCGCCCAGTACCTCAAGAAAGAGGGGGCACAACTCGTCGTCACCGACATCGACAACACCAGCGTCGAACGCGCCCAGGACGAACTCGGCGCCAAGGCGGTCGGAATCGAGGAAATTTATGACGCCGACTGCGAGATCTTCGCTCCGTGCGCCCTTGGCGCGGTGCTCAATGAGAACACCATCCCGCGCTTGCGTTGCCAGATTGTTGCCGGCTCCGCCAACAACCAGCTCGGGCGCCAAGCCGTCGACGGACCGGCGCTGCAAGAACGGGGCATCCTCTATGCGCCGGACTTCGTCATCAATGCCGGTGGCCTGATCAATGTGTACAACGAACTGGTCGACGGCTACAACCGTGAGCGCGCCTTACGTGGCACGCGCGGCATTTATCTCAACCTGATGCGGGTCTTTGAAATCGCCGAGGAAGAAAGCATCCCGACCTACGCTGCCGCGGACCGCGTTGCCGAAGAGCGGGTCGGCAAGATCAGCAAACTTAAAGCCCAGCACTGGAGCCACGCCCTCAAAAACCACTGAGGTGCGCTACCCATCTTCAATAGCCTATCGTCGTTGACCAGGGTCGAACCCCGCCCAGGAGAGGCCCAAGAGAGATCAATCGCCGGGTGCGTGCCCGGCGACCTCGCGCAGCATGCGTCCGACGACTTCGTCAACACTCAAGTGAGACGTATCGATGTAGACGTAGGAGTCGTCGTAGGTGAGGGGCGACTCGGCGCGGGTGCGGTCGGCATGGTCGCGCGCCGCAATCTTTTCGCGCAGAGCGTCGAAGTCGACCTCCTCGCCGCGGGCTCGCAGCTCGTCGGCACGGCGCTGAGTGCGCACTTCGAGGTTGGCATCCAGAAAAAACTTGAACGGCGCGTTGGGAAGCACGCGAGTGCCGATGTCGCGACCCTCGATGACACCGCCCCAGCGAAGGGCAAACTCGCGCTGCCGCCGCACCAAGAACGCGCGCACAGCCGGCAGTTGAGCGACCTTTGACGCTTTGGCCGCCGCTTCAGCAGTCTTGAGTTCATCTCCCAGAATTTGATTCTCCAAGCTCACCGCGACAACCCTATCGGCGAGCAGTAACTCAAGGCGCAACCCGCCCAGAAGATCGCCTACAGCTCCCTCGTCAGAGGTATCGACGCTTCTCTCCTGCGCCGCGAGGCCGACCGCTCGATACATGAGTCCAGTGCTGAGGTAGGGAATCTGAAGGGCCTTGGCCAGCCTTCGCGCCGCCGTCGTCTTGCCGACCCCGCCTGGGCCATCGATGGCGATCGTCGTCGGATCGGTATCGGATCGCCGCGACATCATCGGCGGCGCCCTCGCTTCGACCCCTTGCGAGAGCCACGAGACCCCGGCTTGCGCGGGGTTCGCCCCTGAGAGGGCTTGGCCGATCGTCGAGATGGACCCCGCGCCCCGCGCCACCGCGCTGCTGGAATCGGCTTGCCGGTGCGATTGAGTAGCGAGATGTCGTGTTCGTTCAGCGGGCGCCATGCTCCGGTGCGAAGGTCTCCGAGCTGCAACGCCCCGATGGACACTCGGCGCAATCTCACAACTGGATGGCCAACACGAAAGAACATCTCGCGAATCTGCCTCGTCCGCCCCTCTCGCAACTCCACCGACCACCAACTGTTTTTCTTACTCTCGCGTTCACCGCTCACCTGGTACGGCTCGATGCGTGCTGGCATCGTCGGCTTGCCATACAGAGGCATGCCGGAGCGCAACTTCGACAACTTGGAAGAACCCGGCACGCCGCGTACCTTGACCAAGTACCGCTTGACGCTCGAGTGGCTAGGGTGGGCAACCTTCTGGGCCAGGTCACCGTCGGTGGTAAGGACGAGAGCCCCCTCGGTATCCCAGTCGAGGCGACCCACCGAAAACAGGCCCTTGCGCAAGGACGCGGGCAAGCAATCAAAAACCGTCTCCCGTCCTTCCGGATCTTTGCGGGTGCAGACAGTTCGAGCTGGTTTATTGAGCAGATAGGTGCGGTGCTGTAGAGGTGCCTCCAGCAGCTTGCCCCGCACCTTGATGGCGTCGGTCGCCAAGTCGGCCCGATCACCCAAGCGAGCGACCTCTCCATTGACCCTCACTTGGCCGCCTTCGATCCACCTCTCCGCCTGGCGACGCGAGGCCAGACCGGCCCTAGCGATGAGCTTCTGCAGACGTTCTTGGGCCAACTTCCGGTTTCCGTGTTCGTTCTACGACGAGGTTGGTTCCTCGCCAGCTTCTTCCGACTCGGGCTCCGACACGTCATCGTCACCGTCGACGATCAGGACAGCCTGCGGATCTTCACCCGGCCGATCGCCGCGAATCTCTGCGACCAGGTCGCGAGTATCAGAAGAGCCTGCCTCAAGCGCCCCAAAGCTCTCTTCAAATTCCTCCAAGGGAGGAAGATCCTTGATCGAGGCGAGGCCGAATTGTTCCAAGAACAGTTTCGACGTTCGGTAGAGGAAAGGCTTGCCGACCACTTGCTTGCGGCCGGCAACGCGAATCAACCCGCGCTCGATCAGAGTCTTCAGCACCGCTCCGCTGTTGACCCCGCGCAGCTCTTGAATCTCCGGCCCAGTAATCGGTTGCCGGTAAGCGACAATGGTTAGGGTTTCGAGAGCCGGCATGGACAAGCGCGTACGTACGCGCGCCTGGAAGAAGGTCTCCAAGTACTCGTTGAACTGCGGTTTGGTGACTAGGCGGTAGCCTCCCGCCACCTGCTCAAGCACCACCCCGCGAATAGCGGAGTCCGCGGCGTAACGCTCGCCCAAGCTCGCCAAGGCGGGCTTGACGACCTTTCGGTCTCCCTCGGGGAACAACTCTTCAAGCGCGTCCAGAGACACCGGATCTGGAGCCACAAACAGCACCGCTTCGAGAATCGCTTCAACCTCGCCCGACTTCACGTGCGGACCCCCTCAAGATCTTCTTGAGCCAATTCTTTGGGTGTGCGATAGAGCAAGATGTCGCCGCTTTCGGTCTGGTGGATGCGTACCAGACTGAGGCGGGCAAGCTCCAAAATGGCGAGAAAGGCTGCGACCACCTCGCCCCGCCCGCTGCGTAAGCGCAGATCGTCAAGAAAGTCGAGTGGGCGCGCCGGATCGAGTTGCCCCAGCAAGCGCTGGAATTGGTCGCGGACGGAAAAGTTCTCACGATGCACCAAGTACGGAGGCGGATGATCGCGGTCAAAGCGTTCCAGCACGTTGCGAAATGCGCCCAACAAATGAGTCATCGACACGTCCGAGAGATCGATCGCCTCATCGACGAGCACCGGCGGAGGCGCTGCCCGAGTCCACATGCCCTGGCGCATGGAGTGGCGCTCGGCCATGGTCTGCGCCGCGTCCTTGAGCTTTTGGTACTCCCGCAGACGTTCGACCAGCTCTTCGCGAGGATCTTCTTCCTCTCCACCTTCGGTTGATTGCGGCCGCGGCAACAACATGCGCGACTTGAGTTGAATGAGCTGGGCCGCTTCGTAGAGATAATCCGAAGTGATGTCGAGATCAAGATTTTCCATCATGCCCAGATACTCCTGAAATTGGTCGCAAATCAGGGCTACCGGGATGTCGGTTATTTCGACTTCGTTGATCTTGATCAGATGCAGCAGGAGATCCAGCGGCCCTTCAAAAATGGGCAAATGAACGCGCCAGGACTCCGGCAGATGCGGGCGATTGCCAGTGCCGACCAAACTAGCCTCCGGAGGGATACTGCAAGCCCATGGCATCGCGCACCCGCGACATCGTCCGGCGGGCAACCTCGTGCGCGCGCTCCGATCCGCGACGCAATACCTTCCAGAGCTCACCCGAATCGGCAAGCAGTTCTTCACGCCGCTCCCGAATGGGCCGCAAAAACTCGATGATGCGATCGGCGATGATGCCTTTGTCGTCCACGCAACCCAGGGTTGCCGCTCGACAACGCTCGGCGATGTCTTGTTGTTCTTCCTCGCTCGACAGTAAGCGATGGAACTGAAATAGATTGCAGGTTTCGGGGTGCCCGGGGTCGTCGCGGCGCAATCGTTGTGGATCGGTGAACATCTTGGCGCACTTGGAGCGAATGTCGTCCGGACTGTCACCCAGCTCAATCGCATTGCCGTAGGACTTCGACATCTTGCGCCCGTCCAAGCCCGGCACCTTCGGAGTTGGCGTGAACAACGGTTGTGGCTCGGGGAAAACTTCACCATAGAGCGAGTTGAAGCGGCGGGCGATCTCGCGCGAAAGCTCAAGATGACTGGCTTGATCTTCGCCGACCGGCACCCGATCGGCCCGATAGAGGATGATGTCGGCGGTCTGGAGCACCGGGTAGCCGAGAAATCCGTGCGTTCCCAGGTCCTTGTTGCCGAGTTCGCGGATCTGATCCTTGTAGGTCGGCACCCGCTCGAGCCACCCGAGCGGCGTGATCATGCTCAGCAATAGTTGCAATTCCGCGTGCTCGGGAACCCACGATTGCAAAAAGATCGTCGACTTCTCCGGATCGAGCCCGGATGCCAGCCAGTCGGCGGTGACCTGCAGCACGCTGTCCTCAACCTTCGAGGGGTCGGCGTAATCGGTCGTCAGCGCGTGCCAGTCGGCGACGAAGTAATGACAGTCGTATTCTTCTTGTAGATCGACCCAATTCTTGATGGCGCCAAAATAATGGCCGAGGTGCAACGCGCCGGTAGAGCGCATCCCGGACAAAACGACCTGTTTGTCTTCTAATGGTGGCGTCATGAGTCGATCTTGCTAATCCAAGTAAGGCGCTCGTGCACAAGTCGCGAGCGCCCCACCTGAGGCTATCAAAGGGACACGCCCTGCTTGACTCGATCGCGAGACCTCAGGCTTCGGTACCCCTAATTTCGGTGGCTCTGGTTTCGGTAGCTCTAGCTTCGCGATCGACACGTCGCATCAAGCTCTCGTTCTTGGCCAAGATCTTGTACTCCAAGAACAGGGTCCAGAACTGCACCAGTACGGTCGCTGGACCCAGTAATCGATGCCACAGCGGGCGCATGGCTCCGATGTACGAACCCCCGCCAATCACGAATGCCGCGATCACCAGTCCCATAGCCAGCATCAGCCACGGGTAGAGCTCTTGTTTGAACGCTTTCGTCCGCTCGATGTAGTTGCGGTCGAGATCGTACTCCTCCACCGCCTCACGAACCGCCTTGCCGGTTCCGACGAGGAAGAAGAGGATCCAGCAATGCGCAAACAAGACCAATAGGCTTCCGGCGAGCGCGATCGAGGCGTGGGTGTTGATCCCGAACACGCGCGGATCCCTCAAGTAGCCGAGCACCGAAGTGATGGAGAGCCCAATCGTCCCCAGCGCGCTGACCCAGAGCAGGGCGCGACTCATCATCGGTCAATTTCTCCCAACGACTCTTCTCCCTCTATTTTGCCGATAGTGTTCATCCATACTGCAGCGGCTTCTTGGGGACGAAAATACCGCAGCCAACGAACGTAGCCGGCGCGCCCCCGACGCTCGCATTCCTGGGCATCCTCGGTCTCCATCAATGCGGCGGCCAAATCCTCGGGAGCCTCCGAAGGCACCAGCCAACCGGTTTCGCCGTCAACCACCACTTCGGGAATTCCGCTCACAGTGGTCGCAACTACCGGGGTGCCTTGACTCATGGCCTCGAGAATGACCAAAGGCATGCCTTCGTAGGTGGAAGGCACGACCAGCGCTCGCGCCCGTTTGAGCAAGGTCATCACTTGTCCTGCGGAACAGCGTCCCAGAAAGCGCACCGACTCTTCCAAGCCGAGGCGACTCACAGCGGACTCCAACCCATCACGGTGTTCGCCGTCTCCAGCCAACCACAGTTTGGGGCGACGCTCGGCCGGCAGACTGGCCAGCGCCGCCAAGGCCACCTCGATGCCCTTGCGCACGCGCATGCGGCCGATGATGAGCAGTCCGTTCTCCTCAGCCGGCAGATCTATGGGTTCCGGAGAGGCCTTGCGCTCGCTCATGGCGTTGGGGAGAACTTCCCCATCAGCGACTCCATAGTCGGCGCTCAACTCGCGCAGGGTGCGCCGGCTGGGCGCCAGCACCAGATCGACCGAATGGGCGGTGAGCCAGCCGAGGGCGATGTGGAGAGGAGCTCGGGCCCACTGAAACAGACGCTCCGAAGCCGAGGGAACGACCTGCGCCAGCGGCGGCACGTGCAAACGGCGCACCGCGCTCATTTCCCTCAGATAGCTCACCTGCAGCAGCGCCACCAGTATGGGGCGCGGCTGCAGAGTGTCGCGGATGGCAGCCAACCACCAGGCGATCAGCCCGCCGTCGGATTCGTGCGTCTGGACAACATGCGGACGGAACTCGCGTACAGCGTGCCGCACCGACCTCAGTGCAGCGATTGGATAGAGCCCCTTACGCGACCTCCAACCTCCCTTTTCACGCCCCAACACCTGCACTTCGACGCCGCGTTCGCGCAGGCCATCCGCGAGTTGTACAACCTGTTCACCGACTCCAGAAAGATCGGTGGGAGGCAAAGTATTGGCAACCAAGAGAACGCGCATGGTTCGGAACTTCGAGCGTCGTCCCCGACGCTGGACCGGATCGTACTGTAACTAGGGCCTGCTCACACTACCTGGTGCTGCCAGCGGCAGTTTTTTAGTCCGGCAAGGCGTTCGGCGCATGGTGTAGCCTCGCTACAGTAGCGCCGGACAACGCAACAGCACGGAAAAACCGCTCTGGCCCACCGGGTTCCGCCGAAAAAAGCACCATCCTGTGTAACTCGTCGCTCATTTGGAACCACCAAACTCGCTCCTCGCGCCTTGGCTGGCACTCTTTTCGGCAGGAACAGCACCTGCACAAGTAGTGCGAACAGGCCCTAGTCCACCGCCAGAACCGGATCCAGGATGATGGCCAACTCGCCGCCACTCTCCACTCGAGTTGAAGACTGCAGTGTCACGCTCTCTCCAGCCCGCAACTCCAGACGGCCGGTCCCCTCGACCGCCACATTGGGGCCGACCGCAATCGACTTGCACGCAGTGTGAGTTTCGTCGGTAGCGACGTCGAAATCGGCAAGAACGAGTTGGTCCGACCCGGTGCATGGAACCGTGCCCGTCACATCGACCATCGCGAGGTCGCTGTTCGCAGCGAAGACCAAAGTATCGTTGTAGCCGCCTTCTCGTTGCGGTGCCCACAAGACTTCGAGAGTGCAACTCTCCCCTGGAGCCAAGCAAATCGGTCCGGGCCCACACGGAGCCGCTCCGGCGTTCCAGTCGACCGCGAATTCCGCACTCCCTACGAACAACGCCCCCTCGACGACCAGGCCCGGATCGCCGCCGCCATCGTTCTCCAAGGTAAGGCCTATGCTGTGATTCGAGCCCACGGTTGAGCTGCCGAAATCCGCAACCGCTGGGGTCGCCGCGAGGTGCGGTCCGCCCGACGTGGGGTCGACGGAGGCGCGGTGAACGGCGCTCATTCCAGCGGTTCCGGAGTATTCGGTGACGTAGAGTTCGCCGTCCACATCCTCGCCAAAGGCCACGACCCGAAACGGGGCATCGAGCAGTTGGTAGCTCTGCCAACCCCCTGAGCAGTTCGGCAGCGCTCCCCAAATGATGCCGGAGCAGGCATCCGCATAGAGGTATGTTCCGAACAGTCGAGGTACCTGGAAACCTCGATACCGATAACCCCCGGTCACCGCGTAGCAACCGGGAGGGTCCTGCTCATACGACAAAACTGGAAGGACCGAGGCCCCCGCCAGGAAGTCGGCACAACTGCCATCGCCACCCGGATCGTCCTCGAAGCAACTCGTCCCCTCAAGCACATCCCAACCGTAGTTTTCACCCCCAGTGCTGCTCGCCGGCTGGTAGTTGATCTCCTCCCAGGTTTGCTGCCCAACATCCCCGAGCCACAAATCACCCAAAATGCGATCGAACGAAAACCGCCAGGGATTGCGCAAGCCCCAAGCCCAGATCTCATCCAGCCCAGCGGCTGCAACCAGAGGGTTCGACGGAGGGACAGCGTAGTTGCGATTGGGGTCGCCGGGGAAGTCATCGCCGTCGACATCGGCGCGTAGAATCTTGCCCAGCCAGGTTTCCAGGTTCTGCGCGTTGTCTTGCTGATCTCCGCCACCCCAGCCGTCTCCGAAGGCGATATAGAGATACCCGTCGGGGCCGAAGGCGAGCGCGCCGCCGTTGTGGTTCACCGCCGGTTGTGCCTGAGTCAGAACCATCTGCTGCGACATCAGATCGGCGACATCGGCGATGGCCGGTACGGCGGCGAAGCGCGCAACCACCGAGTCACCGTTGAGGTCGGTGTAGTTGACGTAGAACCAACCGTTGTCACGGTAGTTGGGATGGAACGCTAGACCCAATAAGCCGCGCTCCCCGCAACAACTTACCACTGCCGAGAGATCCAGAAAGGGCGACGGATTGAGCGATCCATTCTCGAAAATCAGAACCTCGCCCGTTTGCTGCACGATGAACAATCTTCCACTGTCGTCATCCGGCTGAGCGATCACTACGGGCCGTGTCAGCCCGCCCACCAACGGATCGAGCTGCAAGGCGAGATCTTGCGCGCCGACTTGCGCCGCCAGCGTCCACAATGCAATCGCCCAACCGAACCGCACAATCACGGCCTCAATATAGGACAACAATGTGGAGCTTCAATTGACGGAGCGCACTCCTGTCATTCGACTCGCCTCCTCGCGCGCTGCTTCCAGCAAGTCCAGATCGCTCACCAACGACGCGGCCTGCAAATTGGGGATTCCCGCTTGCTTGAGACCCAATAACTCGCCGGGGCCGCGCAAGCGCAGGTCGGCATCGGCGATGGCAAAGCCATCGTTGGTCGAGGCAAAGACCTCCAACCTTTCCTCGGCTTCAGAGGTTGGCGTGTGAACCAGCGCCAGGCAGCGCGCCGGACGGTCACTCCGCCCGACTCGGCCACGCAGTTGGTGCAGCTGGGCCAAACCGAACCACTCGGCGCCATCGATCACCAGCAGACCGGCTTGCGGAACATCGACACCCACCTCAATGACCGTGGTGCTGAACAGAACCTGAACTTCGCCATCAACGAACCGCCGTACGAGTTCTTCCCGCTCCTCGGTCGGCGTCCGGCCGCTGAGAAAAGCGCAGCGCAGCGGCTGCAGCCGCTCCAACCAGTTCAGCGCCTCATCCTCGAGTGACGGAGCTTGACGGTTTTCATCGGCCTGAATCGCGGGAAAGACAAAAAACACCCGACCGCCGCTCGCGATCTCTTGGTGCACCGCTTCTACCACCCTCTCAACATCAGAAGCGGCGGAGATTTCGGTCACCACCGGACTGCGCCCTGGCGGCAACTCGTCGACGACCGACAGCTCAAGGTCACCATAGACCGCCAGCGTCAGCGAGCGTGGAATCGGCGTTGCGGTCATCACCAAGAGATCTGCGTCGTCGCCTTTCGCCAATAGCCGGCGCCGCTGCCGCACCCCAAAACGATGCTGCTCGTCAACGATGACCAGCCCGAGTCGCGCAAACTCTGTGGCGTCCTGAAACAGGGCGTGAGTTCCAACCGTGATGTCGATTTCACCGCGCGCTATCTCTTGTCGCACACTGGCGCTCTCCTGATCTCCCTTCAACAGGCCGATCTTGACCTCGCCCGGCAACCAAGCCGAAAGGGAGCTGAAATGCTGTTCGGCCAGCAGTTCGGTGGGCACCATCAAGGCAGCTTGGTAGCCGCTGGCAACCACCCCGAGGATCGCTCCGAGAGCAATCGCCGTCTTTCCGCAACCCACGTCCCCCTGCACCAGACGCGCCATCGGCTCACTTGCCGCGAGGTCCTGCCTAATCTCCTCCAACACACGGCGTTGCGCACCGGTCGGCTCGAACGGCAGGGCTTGTCGCAACAGACGCTCTCCGCGATGCAGACCCTCGTAGACGCGTGGCTTGCGAACCGCTCGCCGCGTTTCTCTCTTGCCCTGCAGGCTTAGTTGCAGCCGCAACAACTCGCCGAATGCCAGCCGACGGCGATAAGGAGATTCGGCCGCGCTCAGGATTGATAAATCGGACTGGATGCCAGGCCTGTGCAGATGTTCGAGCGCAACCCCAATCGGAACCAATCCATAGCGCTCCAACAATGTTTTTGGCAGCGGTTCCTCGATTGCGCTGAGCTCGACCTGTTCGATCAGCTTGCGGACTAAGCTGCGCACCCGCGACGGCCCCAGTTCTCCCAGCGCGCCGTAAACCGGCACCACCTGTCGCGGATCTTCTCCCTCAGCGATGGGCTCCAAGGATGCGTTGTAGAACTGCAGGCGTCCACCGTGTTCGCGCACAACACCGTGGACGACGTAGGTCTGCTCGGCACGGATTTGTTTCTTCAGGTAGGGACGGTTGAACCACAAGGCCGGTATGGTCCCGGTGGCGTCGTCGATCACCGCGCTTGAGGGTGAATTGCGCCTTCCTGCCCATCCCGAGGCCACCGAACTGAGAGTCGCCACAGTCGTGTAGGTGCCGGGTTCGCAAATCGCGGCGACGGTGGCCAGAGTGCGTCGATCTTCGTAGCGGAACGGGCGGTGAGCTAGTAGATCGCCAGCCGTATCGATGCCGCGCTCGGCCAGCCGACCGCAAGTGACCGGACCGAAGCCTTTGAACTCGGCCAGCGACCGAGCCAGAACGCTGGACTCCAAGTCACTGGGCTCCAAGTCACTGGGCTCCAAGATGTTAGGCCCCGAGTCACCCGGCGCCTGGGTCATCTACTTGGCGACCAACTCAAATTCGATCGCGGAAAAACGAATGCGGTCTCCAACCGTAACCAGGTAGCGGTGCCCCCGACGGAGTTGCCGTTCGTTGAGAAAAGTGCCGTTGAGAGTGCCCTTCTCTTCGTAAAGGCACCAGCCGTCTTCGACCTTCTCGATGACCGCGTGACGGCGACTGATTCCCTGCTCCGGATCGAGACCGGTGAGGTCAATCTCGGGCTGATAACCCGACATCGGATCCGAGCGGCCGATCTCCATCTGTCCTTCCGGCGGCAGGTCGAAATCAAACTCCGTCTCGCAGTGCCTCAATACGACTGCCGCCGCTGATCGAGCGTTCATCTCAGAACTCCAAAGTCCACACCATGAGCGTGCAGCGTCGCTGAGGCTCCGATTGGTATGGCGAGATTCGGCCGCGAATGCCCGGCCTGCAGACCGACGACATAAGGAATTCCTTTGTCTTTCAGCAGCTCTTGCCAGAGTGAGTCATCATCGGGATCGCATCCGACCACGACCCCTCGAACGCGATCGAGGGCTCCAGATTGTTCTAGTTGCGTCCACATGCGGTCCAACCTGTAGAGGGGTTCGTTGACATCTTCCAAGAAAAGAATTTCGGTGGCGTCGGGGGCGTAGGCGGTTCCTACGGCGGCGACCAGAAGCGAAAGGCACCCTCCCCGCAACACACCTTCTACCGGCAAATTTCCCGCAAAAACCCTGCCATTCATGGTCGCAGCCTGGCCATACTGCAAAACCTCCAACAACCGCGCTCGCTCGACTTCGTCCAAGCCGTCGGCCAGATCTGCGGCGACCATCGGACCGTGCAATGTCAGCCAGCCGAAACGGCGCTCGACCTCAAGCAATAGCGGTGTCAGGTCCGAATATCCGATAAACCAGCGCGGCCGCTCGCCAATCAGATCCCAATCGAGCATCGGTAAGACCCGCGTGGCGCCGTAGCCGCCGCGAGCAAACCATAGCGCGTCAATCTTGTCGTCGGCGAGGAGCTCGTGGAATGCATCGAGCCGCGCGGCGTCGGAGCCGGCGAATGTTCCGTTGGCTTCCTTCAGATTGGCGGCGGTGATCGGCTCAAATCCCAGTGTTCGCAGTTCTTCCAAGCCGCTCGATAAGCGGTCCTGGTCGACGACTCCAGACAGCGCTGCAACACCCACACGCGCCCCCTGCTGAAGCCGTACTGGGACTCTTGAACTCATCGCTTTGAACCGACCGGGCCGAACCTCGTCGGCACCCAACTTGCTCTCTATTTTCATCACTCCGGCGAATCTGGTAGCTCCGGCGATTCTAGTTTCTCCGAACCCGCGAGAGACCGGAGAGGTACATAAGCCGAATTCTGTTCCGGTTTCCCGGCGGGATCATCCATCTGCGACGTGCGTTGCCGAACGCCTCTAGCGACCTACCCGAAAACGACTCAGCGTTGCCGATGCCGGGACGAACGACCCGGACTCGTTTTCCTATTTGGTCTTGCTCCACATGGGGTTTGCCGTGCCTCTCGCGTCGCCGCGAGAGCGGTGCGCTCTTACCGCACCCTTTCACCCTTACCTGGTCGTCCCCGAAGGGAAGCACAGGCGGTCTACTCTCTGCTGCACTTTCCGTCGCGTCACCGCGCCTCGCCGTTAGCGAGCATGTTGTCCGTTGGAGTCCGGACTTTCCTCCCTCGAAGAAAACTTCGAGAGCGATCCCCGAACCTCTCCGGTCGCCGCCTATTCTATTTCACCGTGACGAGGCAAGCTCACGATCAAGAATGGAAACCGGCCCGTCCCGGATTCGAGGAAGCGCCGCACGCGGTGGCGCCAAGCAATGACGCCCACGCCCATGTAGACGAAATCGCGGCCATCGTTCTGGCACTCTTCGCGGACCCGATCGAGGCGCCGAAAAGCCTTGGCGCAGAGGCTGGCAGCTCCGCGGTCGACGGTAGGGAGGATCCTTAAGCGTGCAGGGCTGGGCCGGTTGGCTTCGCTTGAGGCTCCTGAGCCGGTGCGCCGCTATGAGAAGCAGTTTCCGGGCGAGCTAATCCATCTGGATATCAAGAAGCTGGCGGCGATCCGCAAGGTCGGCCACCGGGTCACTGGCAACCGGCGCGACTGCACTCCTGGGGCCGGATGGGAGTTTGTTCACGTCTGTGTGGATGACCGCTCACGCCTGGCCTATGTCGAAGTGTTACCGGATGAACGGCAGGGCTCAGCCATCGCGTTCTTACGTCGTGCTGTGGCCTGGTTTGCTAGCAAAGGGATCCAGGTCCGGGCGGTGATGACCGACAACGGCCCTTGCTACATTGCCAAGCGCTTTGTCGCTACCTGCAAAGATCTCGGCCTGGGCATCATCAGAACACGCCCATACCGACCCCGCACCAATGGCAAGGCCGAGCGCTTTATCCAGACCCTGATGCGGGAATGGGCCTACCGATGGGTCCACCAAGACTCCCGACAGCGTAGCGTGCGACTCAAGCTATACCTCCACTTCTACAATTTCCACCGTCAGCACATGAGCCTTGATGGATTGCCGCCAATCAGTAGGATCACTCACCTGAACAACGTGCTGAGAATACACAACTAGCGGTTTCAGATTTTCATTCAGAGGCATTGTCGACCGGAGCGCCGGGTTCCTCAATCACTGGGTTCTTCAATCACTGGCTCCTCAATCACTGGCTCCTCAACTGCCAGGGCTTGAATGTGTCGATGCACGTCCTTGCCTAATCGCGCACCGAGGATCTCCTGCACCTCTTCCAAGGAGGCGTCCCGGATGCCAGCAACCGAACCAAAGTGGGTCAGTAGAGCCCGCTTACGCTTGGGGCCGACTCCTCTGACGCCGTCGATCGCCGACCGCAATGTCCTGCGATTGCGGCGACGACGATGGTGGCGTACGGCGAATCGATGCGCTTCGTCACGGACCTTCTGCAACAACTGCAGGCCGGGATGGCGTCGATCCAAGGTCAATGGTTCCGGCAACTGCGGGAGGTAGATCTCCTCCTCCCGCTTGGCCAAACCCACCACCGGTGTTTCTTCCACCCCCAACACCTCCAAAGCCGAAAGCGCGGCGTTCAACTGGCCGCGGCCACCGTCAACCAGAATCAGGTCCGGCATCTCGCCGACTTCGTCGAGACGACGCCGATAGCGTCGCTCAATGGCTTCGCGCATGGCGGCGAAGTCGTCGGCATCCGGCCCCAAGCTGCGGATGTTGAAGGTGCGGTATTCAGCCCCCTGCATGCGGCCGCCCTCCCATACCACCATCGAAGCCACCGGCTCGCCGCCTTGAAAGGTCGAGATATCGAATCCTTCGATGCGCTGCGGCGGATCCTCGAGTTCCAGCGCCTCGGCCAATCTGTGCCCTGCTTCAATGTGCGGATTGAGACGAAAACGGCGCTGGTGAGCGAGCCGTGCGTTGCGGCCGGCCAGGCGAACACGCCGCACCTTGGGACCGCGCTGCGGGTAGCGCACGTAGACCCGCTCGCCCTTCCTCGCCGTCAGCCATTCCGCTACCGCGCGTTCTCCTGAGATCGGCACCGGCAGATGCAGTTCCTTGGGCACAAAGGTCGTAGCTGAATAGACCTGCGGGATCAATTCGTCCAAAAGGCGTTCAGCCGAGTCAGGTACGCCACCTTCAAAGAAAATCTCGCGGCGATCCAAAACCTGGCCGCCCCGCATCACCAAGACAACAACCGCTGCATTTCCACCCGAGGTGTGGACGCCAAAGACATCCACGTCTTCCCCTCGCGCCGACGCCAGCTTCTGCCGCCGTCCCACTCCTTCGACTTCGCGCAAAGCATCGCGATGACGCGCCGCGTCTTCGAACCGCTCCTCTCGCGACGCTTCCACCATCTTGCCCTTAAGGTCTTGAGCCAGTTCGATGGCGCGGCCGCTCAGCAGATCCCGCGTCTGCTGGACCGCCTCGGCGTAGGCTTCGGGAGTCGTCAACCCGTCGACACAAGGCCCCAGACAGCGCTTCATGTCGTAATAGAGGCACGGACGGGGCAGTTTGCCGTCGATCTCAATGCTGCACACTCGAACCCCGAACAGGCGCTGCGCCAGTTTGATGCCACGGCGGGCAAACCCACCGGGAAGATAGGGACCGAAATACTCGGCTCCGTCGTTCTTGACCCTTCTCGTGAATGCAATCTGCGGGTAGGGATCGTTGGTCAGCTTGAGGTAGGGATAGGTCTTGTCGTCGCGCAGCAGAACATTGAACGGCGGGCGTCGGGTTTTGATCCAAGTCGCTTCCAGCAGTAGCGCTTCGGCCTCGGTGTCGGTGGTGACGAACTCCAGGCTTTCAGCCTCGTCGACCATCGACCGCAGACGCTGCTCCAGATCCTCGCGCAGATACGACCCTGCACGCTTGCGCAACGACTTGGCCTTGCCGACGTAGAGAGCGCGCCCCGCGTCATCCCGAAAAATGTAAATCCCTGGGCTATCGGGGAGTCCCTGGATCGAGTCTTTGAGCGCGGCGCTGGGCATCTCAGGCGCGGCGAGGCGTACTACCCAGTGAAGATCTGCAGCGATTCCAAATCTCTGATCCGGTCGCGCAACATAGCCGCCTGTTCGAATTCGAGTTCCTTGGCGGCCTGCTGCATTTGCTTGCGCAGCCTCTTGATCTGCTTGTCCAGAGGTTCATCGCTGGCCTCCGCGACCTCACTCAGCGGTTGCGGTGTCGGTGCGTAGAGGTCGAGGTTAGCCATCTGCACCAGTGGACTGCGAATGTCTTTAAGGATCGTCTTGGGTTCGATGCCATGATCGGTGTTGAATTCCTGCTGGCGCTGGCGCCGCCGCTGGGTCTCGTCGAGCGCTTTCTGCATCGAATCCGTCACCTGATCGGCATAAAAAATCACCCGCCCGTCGATGTTGCGAGCCGCTCGCCCGGCGGTTTGAATGAGCGAAGTCTCCGAACGCAGAAAACCCTCGCGGTCCGCATCCAGAACCGCCACCAGGGCTACTTCCGGCACGTCCAGGCCTTCGCGCAGAAGATTGATGCCCACCAGCACATCGAACTCACCGCGGCGTAGGTCGGTCAAGATCTGCACGCGCTCGAGAGTGTCGATGTCGCTGTGCAGATAACGCACGCGGACGTCGAGCTCGTTGAGGTAGCGCGTCAACTCCTCAGCCATGCGTTTGGTCAAAGTCGTCACTAGAACGCGGTGGCCCGCCGCCACCACCTTTCGCACTTCATCCATCAGGTCATCCACTTGATGTCTGGCGGGGCGCACTTCGATCTCGGGGTCGAGTAGACCGGTGGGGCGAATCACCTGTTCTACGACGACCCCTTCGGCGCGCTCGAGTTCCCACGGCCCCGGGGTCGCCGAAACGTAAAGCCGGTCGCCACAGCGTTCATCAAACTCCTCAAACGTCAGCGGCCGATTGTCGAGGGCGCTGGGTAACCGAAATCCATAGTCCACGAGAGTACTTTTGCGCGAGCGGTCGCCATTGAACATGGCTCGCACCTGAGGAATGGTCTGATGGCTCTCGTCAACGATGAGGAGAAAATCATCCGGCAAGTAATCGATCAGCGTCGGAGGAGGCTCTCCCGGAGCACGACCGGTTAGGTGCCGCGAATAGTTCTCGATGCCATGGCAGTAGCCGACTTCCCGCAACATTTCGAGATCAAACATCGTGCGCTGTTCAATGCGCTGCCGCTCCAGCAGCTTTTCTTCTTCCTGCAGACTCACCAACCGCTGCGCCAACTCGGCTTCGATCCCGTCGATCGCCGCCAGCAGTTTGTCGCGTGGAGTCACATAGTGCGTGCGCGGATAGACTGAAGCTTTCTCAACCTGTTCCAGCGTGTCCCCTTTCAGCAAATCGAAGAACGAAACCTTTTCAATTTCATCACCGAAGTATTCGATCCGCAGCCCTCGATCCTCGTAGGCGGGAAAGATCTCAAGGGTGTCTCCACGCACCCGGAACGAACCCGGATAGAGGTCCATCTGCGTGCGCTCGTACTGCATGTCGGCGAGCCGGTGCAACGCATGGGAAAGGCCGTCTTGGTCGCCGCGCTCAAAGAACAACAGCATGCCAAAGAACGCTTCCGGGGCGCCAAGACCGTAGATGCAAGAAACCGAAGCGACGATGAGGACGTCCCGGCGCTCGAACAGCACCTTGGTAGCGCGCAGGCGCAATCGGTCGATCTCTTCGTTGATCGAGGTCTCTTTTTCGATATAGGTGTCCGACTGCGGCACGTACGCTTCGGGCTGATAGTAGTCGTAATAGGAGACGAAATACTCCACCGCATTGTTGGGAAAGAAGTCTCGAAACTCCTGGAAGAGTTGAGCCCCCAACGTCTTGTTGTGGCATAGGACCAAAGTGGGGCGGTTGAGCTCTTCGACCACCCTCGCCATGGTGAAGGTCTTGCCCGAACCGGTCACGCCGAGCAGAACTTGCTCGCTACGACCGGCCTCAAATCCCTTGGCCAGTTCGTCAATCGCCTGAGGTTGATCGCCCGCCGCGCTGAACGGCGAGACCAATCGGAAGCGGTCCATAGCTGATTAGATACCGACGGTAGGCGCGGCCGGTTCGAGGCCAAATCGAGCCACCGAACCCGCCTCCTCGAACACCGCGTCCTCAAGCTGCGGAGGCGCCTCTCCGGCGAGGTCCCGCAACGCTTTCGCGAGGCGGCGATAGTCTTCCTCGGCGCGTTCGCCGGCGGGCTTGAACGCCAACTCCAGCATGATGCTCTGAAACCCCTGAAGAGCCTGCGGATCGACTTCTCCACTCTTCATCGCCTCGCGCGCGGTTTGGAAAGCCTGCCGCAGTTCTTCCCTGTCGGCTTCAGCCATGTCGTCGGGAAGTTCGGCCATGATTTGCTTCTCGAACTGTCCCACGCTCCAAGCCAAAATCCGACTGCTGTTGAACGCGATCGCGGCCACCAAGGCCGCGCCAGCCAGAATGACGACACCGCAACCCACCGCGGCCATCCACCCACACCCCTTGCCCTTCACTTGCGTGCGGTCATCGGGGTCGAAGGGAACACGAATCTCCTCCGACTTGCTCGCAATATCGGATTCAGTCTCCGTTTTGGTCTCGGAAGGAACAATCGGGCTGGTATCGGGGTCAAAACTCTCGTTCATCGAGAGGCAGCTTACCACCGGGCCAGCCCCCCATTCAGACCCCCGTTCAGAACCTGGATCAGCCCTCTATAATCCACTCGGTGGCATCATTCGGGCGCCATCTCGATCTAGCCAAGACTCCCAATGCATCGTTCACTCTTGATCCGCGCGGCAATCTGGACTGGTGCAGTTGCCCTGTCGGGTGCCCTCGTCGGGGTGCTGTTCGCCGCGGTGATCAATGTCCCCAAAGTCGATGCACTCGAGGAGTTCCATCCACCGGTGATCACACGCCTCTACGACGTCACCGGCAAGTCGTTCGAAAGCTACGCGCGAGAACGGCGAGTCCTGTTCGACGTTGGCGAGGTTCCGGAGATCGTCCGTCAGGCCATCCTCGCCGCAGAAGACTCCAACTTTTTCAGCCACGGCGGCGTCGACATCCTCGGCGTCGCTCGTGCCGCCGTCGGCAACCTAACCCGCGACAACCCACACGGCGGCTCAACGCTGACCATGCAACTGGCCCGCAACCTGTTTCTCAGCCCGGAGAAGCGTTGGAAGCGCAAGGTCGAGGAAGCCTTCCTGTCGGTTGAAATCGAGAAGCGGTACACCAAAGAGCAGATTCTCACTTTCTACACCAACCTCATCAACCTGGGACACCGCAACTACGGATTTAAATCCGCGTCGCGGTACTACTTCGATAAAGAACCGGAAGATCTGGAGGCGCATGAGGCGGCGATGCTCGCCGGCATCCTGCAGAGGCCTAGTGACTACAGCCCCTACCGCAATCCCGAGGGCACCACGCAACGCCGCAACTACGTACTGCGCCGCATGCGTGAGGAGGGCTACATCGACCGCGCTGCCCACGACGAAGCTGTCGCAAAGCCGCTCGGCATCGTCGCTCTACGCCACGACTCGGCCGAAGCGCCCTACTTCGCGGAGGACGTGCGCAAGTACCTCGATGAGCGCTACGGTAGCGACGCCTTGCTGGAGAGCGGGCTGCAGGTCCACACCACTTTGGATCCCCGGATACAGAGAGCGGTCGAGAGCGCGACGCGACTCGGCCTTGAAGAGCGTGACCGACGTCGCGGCTGGCGCGGAGCGCCACAGAACACCGCCGACCCCGACCACTACGACAACCCGACTTGGGAGCGCTTCCGGCCCGGCCAAGCCAGGTGGATCGAGGGGGTGGTCATGGCGATCAACCGCGACACCGCTGACGTTCGCATCGGGGATGAGTTCTACACGCTCAATCCCGCGGGTTATCGATGGACGCGCCGTTCGTTGAGTCGCGTGCTGCAGCGGGGTGACATCGCCTGGTTTTCCCTCAACGCCAACGAATCCGGCGCCTACGAGCTCGAACTGCGGCAACAGCCCGATCTTGAGGTCTCCGCCGTGGTCATCGAGGTCGGAACTGGGGCGGTGCGCGGAATGTCCGGTGGTTGGAACTTCGAGCGCAATCAGTTCAATCGCGCCACCCAAGCCCAGCGTCAGATCGGATCGACTTTCAAAGCTTTCGTCTACGGCGCAGCGCTCGAGTCGGGATACACGCTGGCGGACACCATCTTTGACGGCCCGGTCGTGTTCCCCGACAGCAGCGGCGCCGCCGGCTACAGTCCGCGCAACTTCAAGCGCGAGTACTTCGGCATCCTCACTTTGCGCAACGCGCTGGAGCAATCGCGCAACGTCTCCGCAGTCAAACTACAAGACCTCATCGGGGTCGAGCGAGTGATCGAGTTTGCCGGCCGTTGCGGCATCACCTCGTCCTTGCCGCCCTACCCCAGCCTGGCACTCGGAGCCGCCGACATCACCAATTTGGAACTCGCCGGCGCCTACTCGACGTTTGCCAATGGCGGGCTCTACGTACACCCGTATCTGATCGAAAGAGTCGAAGAGGCAGACGGCCGCGTGCGTGAAGTTCATCGCATGGAAGCGCGCCAGGCCACCACCCCGGAAATCGCCTACCTCATCACCCACATGCTGCGCGGCGTTGTCGATCGCGGCACGGCTAAGGCCGTTCGCGATCTGCCGGTGGACATCGCTGGCAAGACCGGAACCACCAATCTCTACGGCGACGCCTGGTTCGTCGGCCTAACCCCTCAGTACGCGATCGCAGTCTGGGTCGGGTACGACGAAGTACGTTCACTGGGGGCTGACGGTACCGGAGGCGCCGCGGCGCTGCCGATCTGGAGGCGCATCGTCGAAGCAGGACTCGAGGAAGGCTGGATCGACGGTGATCGCACCTTCGAAACCCCGTCCCGCATTCGCAGCGCTCCGATCGAACGGCATTCGGGTCACCTCGCCTCAACCTCGGCTGACGAGCTACTCGACGAGGCCTTCATCGACGGCACACAACCGCTGCAGAGCTACACCGCTGAGTGGGGCCGGGTCCTGTCCCTTCCTTGGTACCTGCAAGAACCCCACTATCTGGCACGACCTGGAGAACGCATGCCCGCCGATGTTGAGGATTGGTCTCTGGTGCGTGAGCGCTGGGAAGAACGGACGGCGGTACAGAACTAGCTGTCCCTCTCGGCCTTTTTTTCTACCGCCCCAAGCTCGCCCTCGCTGAAAGCGCGCTCGAGATCGCGGGTACGTCGCTGATAGCGGTCTAGCTTCTGGTCCACACGTGCGAATAAAGCGTCGTTGTGGCGCATGACGTCTTGTAGACCCTCTCTCAGCAGGCGGCTCACCAGTACGACCTGGTCGCGCATCTCTTGGACTCGCCAGTCCGCTTCCGAGTTGAAATGCTCGAGTAGCCCATCAATCTGCCGATCTCGCTCAGCCAGATGGTCGAGGAGAATCTGATTGAAAATCCGCTGCCGATCCCAAAGATCAGCGACCGGCGCTTTGAAGAACGGCCGCAAAAGGCGCTTGACGCCGCCTATCAAAGCGCCCAATGGGCCAGGTCGACTTTGAATCGGAAATGGACGGTCCTCCGCCCACAACTCCTTCCACGCGTCGAGGTCGCGCCCAGGCCCCGCGGCCGGCTCTTCGCCGCCATTTTCCGGGGCCCGTGCTGCGTCCTTGGACATTATTCCTCGGCGATGACGTTAACGGAGATCTCGGGCATTACCTTCGGATGCAGCGTGATGCGCACCTGGTGTTCGCCGAGCTCGGTGATCCCGCCTTCAAGATCGATGACCTTGCGGTCAACCTCGATGCCTTGTTCGGCCAGGGCGTCCACGATCTCGGCCGCGGTCACAGCACCGTAGAGATGTTCCTCGTCGGAGACTCTGCGCCGGAGTTCGAGAGTGACGCCCTCGAACTGTTTCGCGGCCTCTTCGGCACTGGACACCTCGCGCTCGTGCTGGCGCTCGATCTTCTTGCGCATCTGCTCAAAGTGCTTCAGGTTGGCCGGCGTCGCCTCCAAAGCCATCCCTTGCGGGATCAGGAAGTTGCGAGCGTAGCCCGGCTTGACTTCGATTTCGTCGCCGCGGGTCCCCTGGTGGACGACGTCCTGCAAAAGAATCACACGCATAGCAAGCCCCTAGTTGACCGTGAACGGTAGCAAAGCAAGGTGGCGAGCCCGCTTGATGGCGGTGGACAACATACGTTGATGGCGAGCCGAAGTACCGGAAAGGCGCCGCGAAATAATCTTGCCGTTGTCGAGAATGGAGCGCTGCAGCAGTTGCACGTCCTTGTAGTCGATGTACTCGATTCCTTCGGCGGTAAATCGGCAAACCTTCTTGCGCCTCGAAAAATCGTCCTTCTTCCTTCTACGTCTCATGATGCCACCTCTTCAGCGGGCTCCTGATCGGCCGGAGGATTTGCGGGGCCAATTCCGACAGCAGCGGCGGCCGGCACAAACTTCTTGCCCTTGCGCACGGCACGCTTGAGATCCTCATCGGTTCGCACCGTGAGGTAGCGCAAGACGTTCTCGTTTTGCGTCATGCGGAACTCGACCTCGGAAAACGGAGGCGCTACATCCTCGGCGACGATGTAGAGAAACGTGTAGTAGCCCTCTGTCGCCTTGTCGATCGGATAAGCGAGGCGCTTCTTGCCCCAACTCTCTTCTTTGACGATCGACACGCCGTCAACGCCAACCAATTCCTTGACTGCGTCGACGATACCGACGTTGTCCTCTTCTGAAATGCGCCCGTCAACGACGAGCGCTAACTCATAGGTTCTCTTCATATCTTTCTATCTTCTCCCTTCGGTTGCAGCCGCGCCCCCTATCGGACGCAGCAGGAAGGCGATGCCGGACGGCGTCGCATTCGTGGGACGCGCATCCTATCGGTTGTTTTTCGGTATCGCCAGTGTATGTAGACAATGTAGGGGAGCCCCTCCCTTACAGCGTCGTCATCCCTATGGTGGTCGCGAGGGATGGCGGACCTAAAGCAAAGGCGCGATCACCAAAGCCACCACCGACATCAGCTTGATGAGGATGTTGAGACTGGGACCCGCCGTATCTTTGAAGGGGTCTCCCACGGTGTCGCCAACGACCGCCGCCTTGTGAGCGTCGGAGCCTTTGCCACCGTAAGCTCCTCCTTCAATGTACTTCTTGGCATTGTCCCAAGCACCGCCGGCGTTGGCCATGAAGATCGCCATCGTCACACCCGACACGGTGACGCCGGCGAGTAACCCGCCCAACGCCTCCTTGTCATAGAAGCCGACCGCAACCGGAACAACAATCGCCATCAGACCGGGCACCACCATCTCGCGAATTGCCGCGGTGGTCGAGATCTCCACGCAGCGCGCGTAGTCGGCGGTACCGGTGCCTTCCATCAACCCGGTGATTTCCTTGAACTGGCGGCGCACTTCTTCAATCATGCTAAAAGCGGCGCGTCCGACCGCCTGCATCGCCATTGACGAAAACAGAAACGGCAACATCGCGCCGATGAACACGCCCCCCATCACCAGCGGCTTGGAAAGATCCAACACCGTGACTCCCGCCTGGGTCTTGAACGCCGAGAACAACGCCAAGGCGGTGAGTGCCGCGGAGCCAATCGCGAAGCCCTTGCCAATAGCAGCGGTGGTGTTGCCAACCGCGTCGAGCTTGTCGGTGCGGGCTCTCACCTCTTCGCCGAGATGGCTCATTTCGGCGATGCCGCCGGCGTTGTCAGCGATCGGACCGTAGGCATCAACGGCGAGCTGAATGCCGATCGTCGACAACATGCCGAGGGCCGCAATCGCGATGCCGTAAAGACCAGCGCTCCGGTAGGCAACCAGAATCGCGGCCACCAGCACGATGACCGGTAGTGCTGTGGATTTCATGCCGACAGCCAAGCCACCGATAATGGTCGTCGCCGAGCCGGTCTGGCTGTCTTTGGCAATGGATTGAGCCGGTTTCCGGGCCTCGGAGGTGTAGTACTCGGTGATCAACCCGATGACCACGCCAGAGATCAAGCCGCCCAGCGTGGCGAAGAAGACGCCGCGACCGCTGAACGCGGTTCCACCGAGCGTGTAGGGGCCAGCGAGCATCCTCTCGATCAAGAAATAAGTCACCACCAGCATCAGACCGGCGGCACTGAAGGTTCCCAAGTTGAGCGCCTTCTGAGGATCGCCACCTTCCTTGGTGCGCACCAGGAATGTGCCCAACATCGAAACGACGATTCCGACACCCGCGATCACCAACGGCAAAGCGATGAGTTCCGGGGTGTAAGCCGACCCAGAGGCTCCGACAGCGGACACCCCGAGCACAAAGGCACCGACGATCGCGCCGACAAAAGACTCGAACAAGTCAGCCCCCATCCCGGCCACATCACCGACGTTGTCACCGACATTGTCGGCAATCACGGCCGGATTGCGCGGGTCGTCTTCAGGAATCCCGGCCTCGACCTTGCCCACGAGATCAGCGCCGACGTCGGCGGCTTTGGTGTAGATACCGCCACCGACGCGCGCGAACAGCGCGATGGAACTGGCGCCCAAGGAAAAACCGGCGAGCACGGTAATCACCCGTGAAATGTCAGCTTGCGGGTTGCCGGTGTCAAAAACGCCGGCGTAGATCCAGTACAGCAACGAAAGTCCGAGAACACCCAGGCCGACCACCGAAAAGCCCATCACCGCGCCGCCAGAGAAAGCCACTCCGAGCGCCTTGTTGAGGCTTGAGCGTGCCGCCGCTGCGGTGCGCACGTTGGCGCTGGTGGCGATTCGCATGCCGAAAAAGCCCGCCAGTGCGGAGCACAACGCGCCCACCAGCAGCGAAACACCGATCAGAGCCGAACTGCCTTCTTTGCCCCAGTTCGACCACGCCAGTAAAGCGGCTGCGCCAACGACAAAAATGGCTAAGACTCGATACTCGCGTCCGAGAAAAGCCATCGCCCCAGATCGGATGTGACCGGCGATGGTAGCCATCTCGTCGCTTCCTGCGTCCTGCTTGTTCACGGACACGCTCTTGAGCCAGGCGAAGATGAGCCCGAGTAGACCCAGGCCTGCCATCCATAGTGCTTGATTTTCCACTTTCCACCTCCGGACGTTGTCGTCCCGTTTTCCTTCGCTATCTATTCCTCTTCAGCGCCGGCGGCGACTCGCCAGCCGTTGTAGCGCTGCATTGTTTCTTCAACTCCGTGGCGCTGCCAATGCTCGCAAGCGTCGGCCGCTGCTCCGATCACCGCGTCGACCAGATGCTGCTCTTCGGCGGCAAACTCTCCGAGCACAAAGTCGGCGAGATCTCCCCCCGGCAAACCCGTCTCCGGCGCCACGCCGATCCGCAGGCGCGCGATGTCCTCACCCTGCAGTCCTTCGACAATGGATTCCATGCCGCGGTGCCCACCGGGACCGCCTTTGGGTCGCAAACGCATGCGTCCCAAGGGCAAGTGGATCTCGTCGTAGACCACCAGCAATTGCTCCCGCGCCAAACCGTAGGACTCAAGTACACAGCGAACCGCGAAGCCGCTGCGATTGACGTATGTCTGCGGTGCGACCAAGACGTGTTCCGGCGTACGCGCCCACTGGCAATTGCACAAGCCACCCTCGAACTCGGCGCCATGACGGCGCGCCAGCTCACGCAGGACATCGAACCCCAGATTGTGGCGTGTACCTTCGTAGCGCGGACCGGGATTTCCCAGACCGACAACATAGTGATCGGGCAACATAGTGTTCGGGTGGCATCGCGTTCGGAAGGCTGCCACCAGACTGAGAAAAGGCCTCTAGCCTTCCTCGTCCTCGTCGGCCTCCTCGTCTTCGCCACCACCCTTGCCGATGACTTCGGGCTCGTCGGCTTCGGCCTCGATGAGGAATTCTTCTTCCTCTTCTTCTTCCTCTTCGACGCGTGCATGCGCGATCGAGCAAAGGACACGGTCCGCCTCAATGGCCAACTCCACACCCGCGGGCAGTTCGATGTCGCCCAGTTCGGCATGGTCGCCGACCTCAAGATCCGAGATGTCGTATTGAAGACCCTGCGGGATGTCCCCAGGCAAACACTCGATCGGGATGTCGCGGGTGACGAAATCGAGCACTCCGGCCTGGTTCTTGACTCCTTCGGCTTCACCGATCAACTCGACCGGAACTTCGACGCGAATCTTCTCGTCCATGATCACGCGCTGGAAGTCGACGTGGATCACACGACGGGTCACCGGATCGGTCTCGACCTGGCGGATCATGGTGTGCCTGCTCTTGCCGCTGTCGCCGAGCTTGAGCAGAAAGACTCCGTGTTCACTCCCTTGCCGGATCATGTCCAGAAAGTTCACCTTCTGGACCTTGATCGCGACGGAGTCTTTGCCGCCGCCGTAGACGACCGCCGGTATCCAACCGGAAGCGCGCAGCCGCCGGTTGACGTTCTTCCCCGTTTCTTCACGAGGCTCTACCATCAGTTCCAATTCACTCATCACATTCTCCAACGGCCGCCGCTACACGAACAGCGAGCTAACCGAAGTGTTCTCGTGGATTCTCAGAATCGCTTCGCCAAGCAGCTTGGCGACGGAAAGCGGCCGAATCTTGCCGCAAGCGGCGATTTTATCCTCAAGTGGGGTCGTATTGGTAACCAACACGTCGGAAATCGGAGAGTTTTCGATCCTCTCCAAGGCGGGACCCGAGAGCACAGCATGAATGCCGACCGAACGTACCGACTTGGCGCCTTGCTCGAGCAGGGCGTCGACGGTCTCGATCATGGTGCCAGCGGTGTCGATGATGTCGTCAATGATAATGACATTGCGGTCTGTCACGTTGCCGATGACGTTCATCGCCTTGGCCTGGTTGGGGGCGGTTCGCCGCTTGTCGACGATGGCGAGTCCGGCATCCATCCTTTTGCCGATGGCCCGCGCCCTCTCCACTCCGCCGGCGTCCGGTGAAACCACGGTCAAGTCTTCGATTTGCAGATCGGCGACGGCGTCGAGGAGGACTGGAGCCGCAAACAAATGGTCGACAGGGACGTTGAAGAATCCCTGGATCTGCGAGGCGTGCAGATCCATGGTCAAAATGCGATCGGCCCCCGCCGTGGAGATCAAGTCTGCAACCAGCTTGGCGGTAATCGGGACCCTCGGCTTGTCTTTTTTGTCCTGGCGCGCGTAACCGTAGTACGGCAGAACGGCATTGACCCGTGTTGCACTCGACCGCTTGAGGGTATCGAGCAGGATCAACAATTCCATCAGGGTTTCGTTGGGCGGAGAGCAAATCGGTTGGACGACGAAAACGTCGGTTCCACGGACGTTCTCTTCGAGTTGACAAAAGATCTCGCCGTCGGAGAAATTGAGAAGGCCCACCTTGCCGACCGGAATCTGCAGATAGTCGCAAATTTCCTCCGTCAACGCAGGATGCGCTCGACCGCCAAAAACCTTCAACTCACCATGCTGAATGGCCATACGTGCTCCAACCGGACCGCCTGAATACGGTGGAAAACCCTGATTACTACCGAAAAACCTACTTCGCCGAGAAAGTCAGTCGCCCGGCGAAACCTGCCGCCTTGGCCGCTCCCACCCGCGTCCTGACTGCGAGCCGATCTTACGGCACCGTGCCGGCCCGCTCAACCGCCGACTTCGGGCCGCAACTTCTACCAGCGCTGCTGCGTACAGGAAGGTGCTCGCTCACGGACCGCGCCGAGGCACGGTGCGTCCATCTTCACCGCAAAGGAGCCCATAGACCATGATCCGCCGATTTCGAATCGCTACCCTCGCACTGCTCGCCATCGCCGTTTTTCCTGCGTTTGCCACTGGCGAACGGGCAACTTGGGTCGCGGACAGCGACGCCAACGCCCGCGTCTTACTCGAGGTCATGGCCAGCCTCGCCCCAGAATCCGCCGGCCGCATGGGTGTCGACGGTCTCGATGAGGAAATCTCTCAGATCCCACTCGACGCCAATGCTCGCGCTATCTCCGCGCTCGAAGGGGCGATCGACGAACTCGAGGAACTCCTCGCGGCAGAACGGCGGCCTGCGGTGCGCCAGGACCTGGAGATCATGCTCGAGACGGCCCGCGACAGCATCGCCACAACCCAACTCAACGAGGCCTACAATCTTCCCTACTTCAACGTCCCGCAAACCGTCTTTCAAGGGTTGCGAGTCCTTCTCGACGAACGGGTCGAGGAGGAGCGGCGCGCTGCCGCTCTCACTCGCCTGCGCCGCTACACCGGGATCGAGGAAGGGTACGAACCGATCGTAGAGCAAGCCAAGACCTACATCCAGAACCACTTTGACCGTGACAACTTGCGTGGGCCGTTCCGCGGCGAACTGGAAAAGGATTTGGCCAACACCGACCGCTTTATTGCAGGCATCGAACAGCTCTTTGGACAGTTCGAAATCGAGGGCTACGAAGAAGCCTACCAGGAACTGCAAACGCAGATCGCCGACTGGAAAGAGTTTGTCAACACGGAAATCGCGCCGCGGGCAACCGACGACTTCCGCCTCCCACCCGAGCTTTACGCCAACAATCTCAAGAATGTCGGCGTCGACATGAGCGCTTCTGAACTGCAAAGCCGCGCCAAGACATCTTTCAAAGAAATCCAAAACGAGATGCAGGCGATCGCCGAACTCATCGCCGCTGAGCGCGATCTGGATTCAAGTGACTACCGCGATGTCATCCGGGCGCTCAAGCAGGAGCAGATCGTCGGCGAAGCCATCCTCCCCCACTATCAGGAGCGCATGGCCGAACTCGAGGAGCTGATCGCGGCTAATGACATCGTCACTCTGCCGGAACGGGAAGCGAGGATCCGCCTCGCCAGCGAAGCCGAGAGCGCCGCGATTCCAGCGCCGCACATGTCACCGCCGCGCCTCATCGGCAACACCGGAGAATACGGCGAATTCGTCCTGCCCTTGCGCATCCCCAGCGAGGACGGCGAAGAGGACATGGGCTTCGATGACTTCACTTTCGACGCCGCCTCGTGGACTCTGTCCGTCCATGAAGGGCGCCCCGGCCACGAGATGCAGTTCGCGTCCATTATCGAAGCAGGCGTTTCCATCGCCCGAGCCCTGTTCGCTTTCAACAGCGTCAACGTCGAGGGATGGGCGCTCTACACCGAGGCGGAAATGAAGCCCTATTTGCCGCTTGAGGGCCAATTGATCTCGCTCCAACACCGCCTTTTGCGTGCCGCCCGCGCCCATATCGATCCTGGGTTGCAGCTCGGAACCATCGACGAAGAGGAGGCCTACCGCGTGCTCGAGGAAGATGTGGTGGTCTCCCACGCCATGGCCGTTCAGGAAGTTCAGCGCTACACCTTCTGGGCTCCTGGGCAGGCCACATCCTACTTCTGCGGCTATCAGCGCCTGATGGAACTGCGAACCGATACCGAGCGCAAGCTGGGCGACGCCTTCGATCGCAAGGAGTTCCACGACTTCGTCCTCTCCCAGGGGCTACTGCCCCCCAATTTGATGCGCAAAGCCGTCATGGAGGAATTTGTTGCGCCGCGTTTGACTACGGTCGCGGAACCAGAACCCGTGCGAGGCTAGGCTGACCATACGACTGCCCGGGAACTTGTCTAGCGAATGTTACGTCTAAACAGCGTGCTCGGTCGCCCCTGTCACCGTCACGTCACCAGTCGTCGTCACGGCTCCGGTCATCGTCGTGCGAGCATCGGTGTCGTATTCGTCGTCCTCGTTACGCCTTGGCTCGGTGCCGAGCTCGGCGCCCTTCCCACAGATCCACCCTTCGTCATTCAACGCACCTCGGGGGAGATCGAGGTCGACGGCAAGCTCGACGATGCTGGCTGGAGCGGCGTCGAAGAGATCACAAGCTGGTGGGAAACCAGACCCGGCGACAACATCGAACCTCCGGTCAACAACATCGGTTACCTGACCTACGACGAGGAGTTCTTCTACGCCGCTTTTCGTTTCGCCGACCCTGACCCCGCGGCGATCCGCGCGCCTCTGACAAACCGCGACGAAATTCCGAGCTACACCGACTACGGAGGCGTGGTCATCGACGCCAACAATGACGGCAGCTCGGCTCAGTACTTCCTCGCCAACCCACGCGGTATCCAGCTCGATGCCATCGGCAACGACGCGTCCGGAGAAGACTTGGCGCCGGACTACTTCTGGGAGAGCGCCGGATCGATCACCGAGGATGGCTGGATTCTCGAGATGAGGATCCCCTTTTCGTCTCTTCGCTATACCGAATCCGACCCCGAACAGTGGCGCATCTTGTTCTTCCGCAACTACCCGCGCGAATTTCGCTATGAGTTTTACTCCTCGCAACTACCGCGCGACTCCACCTGCTTTCTTTGCAACTCGACGCCGCTGACCGGACTCTTCGAACTGCCCTCCGGCAGCCATACCGTCATCGCCCCTTACATCACCGGCCTCCAGAATGCCGAGCCGGAGGGCGACGTCGGCACCCGCTTGGTACGGGACGACCCGGAATCTGAGATCGGGCTGGACATCAAGTGGTTGCCCAACCCGCGCACTGCCATTGACCTCACTTTCAACCCCGATTTCTCGCAGATCGAATCGGATGTGCCGCTGATCTCGGCCAACGAGCGCTTTGCACTGTTCTTCCCCGAGAAGCGACCGTTCTTTCTCGAAGGAACCGATCTCTTCAGCACACCCACCAACGCCATCTACACTCGCAGTTTCGCGTCGCCACGTTGGGGGGCGCGTGCCACCGGCGACTTCGGCTCCAACACTTACAGCATTCTGATCGGCGAAGACCGCGGCGGCGGCAGCGTCATCATCCCTGGTCCTCAAGGCTCCCAGTTCGCCAATGATGACCAGAAGTCTCTGGTGCTGATGTCCCGCCTACGGCACAACTTTGGGGATTCGTTCGCCAGTTTTCTCGCCACGACAAGGGAGCGCGACGACGGCTCCTACAACAGGGTTTTCGGCCCCGACTTTCGCTGGCAAGTCACCGACAAGGATGTCATCACCGGACAACTCCTATTTTCCCAGAGTGAGACTCCCAACCTACCCGATGGAGCGGACGAATGGGATGGTCGCGAGCTGTCGGGCCATGGCGCCGAGCTGTGGTGGAACCGGCAAACCGGAGATTGGGACTTTTTCACCCTCTACAACGACTTTTCCGACGACTTCAGAACCGACAACGGTTTCATGCCGCGGGTTGGCTATCGGCTCGGCTTCAGCGAGATCGGTCGCACCTTCTACCCTGAAGACAAGCCGGTGTCGCGTTTGCGGACCTTCACGCGAGCGCTCTACCGCGTGAATACCGATGGCGACATCCTCGAGCGGCGCGTCATGCCCGGATTTGGCCTCGACGCCAAGTTGAACTCGTTCTTCCGCATCGAATTCCACCTCGCCGACGAGCGAGCCGGCGATCAACTCATCAAACGCAACCAGATCGTCCCGACGATACTCTTGCGGCCGGGGGGCGTACTGTCACAGATCTTCATCCGCGGGTTCTTCGGCGACGACATTGACTTCGCCAACGAACGCCCCGCCGCCGTCTCCGGTCTAAACGTCACCGTCGACCTGCGACCCAGCGACCACCTTGAAATGGAGCTGATCGCCAACCGGCGCTCCCTCGACGTGGACACCGACGACGGCCGCTCGGGAGAGCTGTTCGACGCGCGCGTCACCCGCCTGCGCGCGACCTACAATTTCAACGCCAAGAGCTGGCTGCGGCTGATCGGTCAGTGGCTCAAGACCGATCGCAACCCATCACTCTTCAACGATCCCCAGAATGTCGACGAACTCTCCGAGAGTCTCGGCGGTTCCCTGGTCTTCGCCTACAAACTCAACTGGCAGTCGGTCTTGTTTTTCGGCTATGGATCGAAACAAGAACTCGATGAGTCCCTCAACCTGAAGTCCTCAGGCGAAGAGGTCTTCGTCAAGCTGTCGTACGCGTTCCAAAGATAGTAATACCACGTTCTCCTCACCGAACTGTCCAACGACAATCCATCCGGGCGAAGTGCCCGTATCGACTGTGACGCAGAATCTAGCGAGCTAACGTAGCTTAGACACCAGCCACAGCACACCGGTGGCCAGCGCACTCAACAAAATGCTGGTGGTGATCGGGATGAACAGTTTGAAACCGGGTCTATCGACGCGGATGTCGCCCGGCAACCGCCCCAGCCACGATAGTGACCCGCCACTCATCAAGAAAACGCCGACGGCGACCAGCGCGATCCCGACGATCAAGACGAAACGACCGAGTTCCATGCGCCAACTCTACACGCTGTCGTGGGGGACGCCATCACTGTGGCGATGGGCGACGTGGAGGCCGACCAGCCGCGCGATGGTCACTGCCAGGAAGAGTTGACCCACCAGCGCCTCGGTCCAGGCCAACATGCGCGCAAGCGGCGACACCGGCACCACGTCGCCATAACCAAGTGTGGTCAAGGTGACGAAGCTGAAGTAGATGAACTCGGTCTCGGCACTTCGCAGAGGAATTTCACGGCTCACATCGTAGGCGCCCGGAGCTACTCCCCAGAGAACGATATGGAGCGTGCTCCAGATCATCCCCAGCAGCAAATAGACACAGATTGCCCCCAAGATGCGGTCAGTGGACACCCGGCCGTCGGAAAACACACTCGTGGCGACCAGCCAAAGCACGAACGCGAGGAGAAGAAACGTCAGGGCACCGGCAGCCAGGATGGTGCCCTGGCTGGGCTGACCGTAGGCGACAACCTGGGCGACGACCGCAGGGGCTGCAAACAAAAACGTAGCCAGCCCTTTTTTGCGGCTGCCGCCGACTACCTGACCGATCATCACCATACCGACCGCAAACACCAGACGGTGCAAGCGTTCGAGCCCCAACTCGAACAAGACTGCATGGCTGAGCAGGATGGCCACCAGAATTGCCAGCAGCCACTGGAAGCGTCCGGGGCGGGTACTCAAGATCAGCTCTCCGCGGCGGCTGTGTATCGGTAATCTGCGAACTTGACGCGGAAGAAGAGCGCGTACAAGACCGGTACCACACCCAGGGTCAGCAGAGTGGCGAAGACCAGTCCGAACATGATCGCCACCGCCATCGGCTCGTACATCGGACCACCGCCCAGATAGAGCGGAATGAGACCACCGAGGGTAGTGAACGTGGTCAGCAGGATCGGCCGCAGACGGCGTTGCGCCGACTCGACGATGGCGTTTTGCGGTGACAGACCGTTTTCGCGAATCTCCAGATCAATGCGGTCAATGAGGACGATGGCGTTGTTGATGACAATGCCGGCAAGCGAAATGATCCCCAACAAGGTCATAAAGCCGAAGTACGAGCGCATGATCAGCAACCCCAGGACGACCCCAATGACTCCCAGCGGAATGGTGATGAGGATGATCGCCGGGCGCCGCAACGAATTGAACTGCCCCACCAGCAAGAGAACGATGAGCAGGCCAGCCACCGGCAACTTGGCCATGATCGAAGCGTTGGCCTTGGCCGAAGCTTCTTCTTCACCGCCGAGTTCCCAGGAATAGCCAAGAGGCCAGTCGACACTGACCGAGCCGAGCCACGGGGAGAGCACGGCGTTGACTTCGGTGGCGGTGACACCCTCTTCGAGATCGGCCTCTACCGTCACGGTCTTGAGCCGGTCACGTCTGAGAATGATCCCGGGCTGCCAGGCCAGCTTGACGTCCGCAACCTGGGTCAGCGGCACCGAACTGCCGGTGGCTTGTGAGAAGACGTTGACGCTCCCCAAGCGGCCGGGCAGCACCGAAGCGCGTTCCGAACGCAGGGTGACGGGGATGACCTTGTCGTCCTCGCGAAACTCGGTGGTGGTGAAGCCCGAAAAGAGGGTTTGCAGCGATACTGCGATGTCCTGGTTGGTGACGCCCACTCGCTGTGCCCGTGCCTCGTCGATTTCCACCAGCACCTTCTTGGTGCGCGCCCCCCAGTCGTCGGCAACACTCCGCGCTCCGGGAATCGCGGTCAACTTATCCTTGACCTCCTGAACCTTCTCGAATAGGACCTCGGGCTCGCGGCCGGAGAGGCGCACTTGGATCGGCGTACCCGGGGGTGGGCCGTTGGGCAACGGAGCGATCTGCGCCGACAAACCGGGAATCCCGTCGGTGAACTGCTGCAATCTGCGCACGACCTCGTCCAGGTGCGGTCGATCGTTGGTGTTCACCAGCAGGATGGCGTAGTGCGGACTGGCCTGCTCTGGACCGTACGAAAGCACAAAGCGCGGCGCCCCTTCACCGAGGAATGTGGCCCAGTTGGTCACTCCGACTGCATCTTCCACTCCTTCGTCCAACATCAATTCGGCGGCAATGAAGTCTTCCACCTGGTCTACCACTTCCTCGGTCGCCGAGAGCGGGCTGCCAACGGGAAGCTTGAGTTCAACGGTTGCCGTCTTGCGGTCGTTGGGTGGGAAGAAGATCACCGGGACAAAGCGCAGCAACTGCATCACGCCAAAGAAAACGGCCACCACCGCCGCGACGCTCACCAATGGATGCCGCAACCCGGCGAGGAGGAAGCGACGGTAGCTACGGTAGAAAGTACTATTGAAACCGTCGGCGCCACTCTTTTGCTTGACGCGCAGGAAGAGCACGCACAGCAGCGGGATCATGGTCAGCGCCAAGGCCCAAGAGCACAGAAGCGTGATCGTCACCACCTGAAAGAGCGCCGCAGTGTACTCGCCCACCGCTGACTCGGCCAGGTAGATCGGCAAGAAGGCGCAGGCGGTGGTCAGCGATGACACCAGCAGCGGAATGCGCAGTTCTGCCGCCGAGTCAATTGCCGCTTGCTTGGCCGACTTACCCCCTTCCATCGCCACCATGATCGACTCCGACATGACGATGGCGTTGTCGACCAGTAGGCCGAGGGCGATGATGAGCGCCGCCAATGACATCTGGTTGATGCCGACGTCAAAGAACGACATGAAGATGAAGGTGACCAAGATCGCCATGGGAATCAGGCTGGCGACTACCAGACCGGTGCGCACCCCCAGCGAGAACAGCATCACCACCATGACGATGACTACCGCCTGAATGAGGTTGACGACGAAGCCGTCCACCTTGCGCTCGACTTCATCGGGCTGGAAAACCAAGTAATCGAACTCAACGCCGAGGGGGTACGAAGAGCGCACCCGATCGATGGTCGCGCGCACCTCTTCGCCGAGAGTAAGGATGTTGCCCCCCTCGCGCATCGAGACGCCCAGGGCCAGAGCGGGCTCGCCGTTCGACCGGGCCTTAGTGCGCGGTGGGTCCACGTACCCGCGTGTAACCTCGGCAACATCACCCAGGCGCACCAGTTCGCTACGCCCTGGGATGGTAATTAGAGTGTTGGTGAGATCATCGATAGATTCGAAGTTCCCCGACGGCTCGAAGACAATCTCTTCCTCGGCGGTGCGAATATCGCCGCCGGGGTTGATGATGTTGCGCGCTTCCAGAGCCTGCTGCAGTTGCAACGGCGAGATGCCGATTTCGGCCAGGCGCGCGTTGCGGTACTCGACGAAGACACGTTCGTCCTGCTCGCCTTGGATCTCGACTTTGGCGACCTCTCCGATGAGCAGCAACTCATCGCGTACCTCGTCGGCCACTTCCTTGAGCTCGGCGTATGAATAGCCATCCCCGGTGAGCATCACCATGGTGCCAAAGACATCCCCGAACTCATCGTTGACCTCCGGGGGCTGCACTCCGTCGGGCAGGGTCGGCGCCACGCGGTCGACCTTGCGTCGCAGGTCATCCCAGATCGGACGCATCTGTGTGTAGCGCTCCTGAATGTTGACGGTGACGATGGAAACGCCGGTTTTAGATTGGCTGACGATCGAGTCCAATTGAGGGTCTCTTGAATCGCCTTTTCCAGCTTGTCGGTAACGAGCTGCTCAACGCGCTCAGGACTCGCTCCTGGGAAGCGCGTGATCACCAGCGCGGTGCGGATGATAAAACCTGGGTCCTCTGACTGCGGCATGCCGACGTAGGCTTGCAGCCCCGTCACGATGAGGACCGCGAGCGCGATCAGCGTGATCCGATTCTTGTCGATCGCGAATTGGGTCAGGTTCATCCGCTCGCCTTCATCCACTGGCCCCGGCCAGCACTTTGACTCGTGTGCCATCGGCGATGCGCCGCACCCCCGCGGTCACGATCTGCTCTCCCGCCTCCAGCCCCTCACGGATTTCGATGCCGTCGGCGAAATCGCCCAAGACCACGTCGCGACGGCGCACGATCCCGGTGCCGCCACCTTCGTCCTCCAGTATCAGGACAAAGTTGCCGCTGTCGTCCTCACCGACTGCGACCAACGGCACGACGATGCGGCTGCCATCCCCCACCGGAAAACGGAAGGTCACGTCCGCCGCCATGCCGCTCTTGATCTCGGGCTGGGGATCATCACAGCGCACGGTCACTGTAAAGGTAGCGGTTCCGGCGGCTGCGGCGGCAACTTCGGTGACCGTCGCCGCCACCACCCGATCGGGCAGCGCTCCGAGCGTCAACTCAACCGGCTGGCCGACCTTGACCTGGTCGATGAGCACTTCGGGCACACCTACCTCGACCTCGGGTCGCTCGCCGAAGGTGAGCAGAAACATCTGCTGTCCTGCCTGTACGTTCTCGTTCACTTCTATCGCCGCCGACGCGATGGCTCCGTCCGAAGGTGCCCGGAGTACCGTGTACGACAGTCCCTGGCGTGCCTGTTCGACCTGTTTGAGCGCTGCGTCTACCTGGGCGCGGCCGGACTCGGCGCCGGCGCGTGCCGAATCCAGATCAGCCTTCGAGGCATTGCTGTTCTCGTAGAGAGCGCGGACCCGGTCGTAGTCCGCCTCGGCACGGCGCAAACTCGCCCGCCCCTGGGCCAGGTTGGCCTGCGCTTGCTGCAATCCCAGCTCCGCATCGGTCGGGTCGAGGCGCGCCAACACCTGGCCGTTGCGCACGCGGTCGCCCAAAGCCACTAACACCTGATCGACGGTGCCGGCTACGCGGAACGAGAGCTTCGATTCGACCCCCGCGCGTGCCACACCCGCCAACGTCTGCGCCAACTCGGGCTGGCTCAACTGCACGGTTTCGGTGCGCACCGGGCGTAGCTCGGGTTCCGACTCCACCGGCTCCTGGCCGCAGGCTACAAGCGCCAGACTGAATCCCAACGTCAGTGCGAGGGCAAACTTCTTCATGGGCCTTCTCCATCTGTTCCGTTCCAATCCCCCAAACCACGACTGCGGACGAACTGGTCCAAGCGGTCAAACCAGGCCGCTCGCTGCTCTGGGTCGCTCTCGAAATCGAAGCGACTGGTGGCGCGCTGGACCGCCAACAAGTCGCCCAAGAAGTCATACTCGGCCGAAACCGCCCCCTGCTGGGCATTGAGCGCCGCTCCCTGGGCGTCGATGAGCTGCTGAATCGACACCACACCGCGCGCGTAGGAATCCGACACCAGCTCCAGATTGCGCTGCGAAGCAACCGCCGCTTCTTGCAGCAGGCTGATGCCCAGATAGGAAGAACGCGCCAACTGCATGGCAGTACGGATCTGCTGCTCGATTCCCTCGGCAATCACCTCTCGCTGGGTCCGCAACTGAGCCAGGGTCTCCTCCGCCGCCACGACGTCGGCGCTACGGCGACCGCCGGCAAAGAGGTCGAGGGATCCGAACAAGCTCAACGACCAATTGGTGTCGTCGGGGCGCGGCAAGGACAGACCCGGGATCGCCAAACTCGCTCCGTCGGCGCCGGCGCCGTCGCGCGACAGGATTACGTCCCAGGCGGCCTGTAAGCCAAAGGTGGGCGCCCAATATGCCCTTTTTGCCGCGGTCAACGCCCGCTCCTGGGCGGCGATCTGCTCATCGACCGCCTGCAGTTCCGGCGACACCGCCAGCCCTTCCTGGACAGCGAAATCGCGGAAAACCTGAAAGCGGCTGGGGGTTTCGATGAAGCCGGAAAAACGCTCGTGATTGAGGGTCCATAACGGGTCATCGACCGAGACCGGAACCAACGCGTATTCGTCCTCAAGAGGGCGGTGCGTTTCGCGATTGAGAGCGAAGCGCGCGGCATGTTGGGTGGCGATGGCATCGATCAAGTTCTTGCGGTCGAGCGCGATCTGGCTCTCCCAACGCAGCACTTCCGCTGCGCCGGCGGATCCAACGTCGCGCCGCCGCTGCGCCAAGCGCAAGTTGGATTGCGTTACCCGCAAGTTGTTGCGCTGCACCTCGACCAAACTGGCGGCGCGCAGAACATCGAGATACGCGGTCGACGATGAAAACACGGCATCCAAGCGCGAGGCTTCGAGGGTCTGCTCGCGGGCGCTCTGCAAAAGGCGTTGGATGCGCAGGTTGGCCCAGGCGGGATTGGAATAGAGCACCTGAGTGAGAGCCAATCCGGCGGTCGTAGTGCCTTCGGCCTGGGATCCGAAGCTGGCCGCCGCGCGGTCCTCATCGATCTGAGTGCGACTGGCGCTGAGGCCTAATTGCGGCAACAACTCCGCGCGCGCCGCGACTACGTCCTGTCCTGCGGCTCGAAGAGCCCGCCGTTCAGCTTCGAGAGCCAGATTCGCACGCACCGCTTCTTCAACCGCATCGAGGATGGTGAGCTGCGGTAGCTCCTCAGCGTCGGCGTTGAGGAGCTCTGCTTCGAGCAAAGCGCTGTAGGTTGGCGAAATGCCCACCTTGCGCGCCGCGTCCATGTCGATGACCAATTCGGTTGGATGGGAGAACCGCACCGGAATGGCGCCCGCGTCTTCCCCCAACAAGATCCGTTGGATGTTGAGCGCCACGCGCCGGGCGAGGCGAGGTAGATAGTCGGCAGGCGCGGCGCTCGCCAACGCTCCGGGAATCTTGCCCTCGCCCCCCAATGACGAGAACACCGGCTTGCCAAGCTTCGCCAAACTGTCGACGAGTTGCTGCAGTTGTGCTTGCGACCAGTGGAGTTGAGGCCACATGTACACCGCTTCAGCGCCATCGGGAATCGCAGCCAGCGTGTCGGAGACTGAAAACCCCACTGGAACAACCATCGCATTGACTCCGGCCTGAGAGGCCGACTGGGCGCTGCGCTCACTCAACCCAGGTATGGCGCGAAAGAGTTCGCCGTTGACCAGCACTGCAATGGTGTCAAACGGCACCACGTCGCGGAAGATGCGAATCTCTTCTTCCAGCGAGTTGGGGAGTTCTACGTAGCCCAAATTGGACTGACCGCTGACGCCGCCAGCAAATGGAAGCCCAAGCAGCTCGGCGTTCAAGACCACCGGTGCTACCACCGGTTTGGGTAGCTCGCCGACGCAACACACTGCTTGTGAGGCCAGCACTCCCCAGGTGATGATCAGGTCGATGTCGTCGTTGGCGAGGACTCGCTGGACATTGGCTTGGGCGGTATCGTAGGTCCAGTCGCCAACGTGGTACGAGGAGTCCGGTATGCGAACGTCGAACTCGCCGTCGGTCAACGTCGTGACCTCCTCCACCGTCCACTCATACATGAGCTGGTTGCCTTCCCACGGGCCGTCGATGACGACGCCGATGTTGACAATCGGCAGATCGGCCGCCGCAACCATGCCCGCACCGAAGCCCCAGCAGATCGTCACACCGACAAACGCAGCGACAGAGAACCTAGAAAATCGCAATAAATACGGCATCAAAGTCCAGCGACGCTATCAAATCCATGGTGTCGTTTCAGGTGGCACCCAAGTACCTCTGAAAGCCAGCCCCACAGTGGTGCTGAACTGCTTTTTCGACAGTGGACGAGCTGACCCATTCTTCAAGATTGAATTCGGCGCCTACATTGCGCCGCCCCTCGTAAACTGCAAGAGACGCCATGGGAATCCCCAGGAAATCCGCCATACGAGCGTGGGAATCTCCGAGTTGGTGAGTACGGAGGACTAGACGTCGCTGAGGGGGAAGGAACCGTTCGCAGGAGTCGACATGTCGAGTCCAGGCGGCAAGGAGCGACCCCAGCGAATACAGCCCTCGATCGCGTAGCCGCTCTTCTTGGGCGCCAAATGAGAACTCTTCGGGGCGCAACCACCAATCCAAGAACCCTCGCACTTCGGGCGGGATGTCACGATGCACCAAATGCCCGATCATCGACTTGATCCAGGTGTGGGGATCGCGAATCAGCACCAGAAACTTGGCCTGAGGAAAGACCTCGACAAGTTCCTCAAGAATGAACTGATTGGGCCAGGCGATGTCGCAGTCGAGCTGGAGGCGTTGGTCGCGAGCGACGAGGAACTCGCGCATCTCGGAACGCGACATACGGCCATCCGCCCGCCGCAAAATGGCCGCAAGAAGTTCGGTACGTTCCGGTTCGTGCGCGGTGCGAAAGTTCGAGAGAAGCCCGGCGACCGAAGCGGTCCCCGACTTGGCCTGGCCAACGCAGAAGGCCTTCAGGTGCGTAGCCATCGCCATCTCAGGTTGCCGCGTGCTCGTAGCGCCCTCGAGATCACCCATGGTCGCCGCATCCTACTGCCGGCAACGAACTCCCCGGCAATAAACTTTCCATATGAACGAATCCGGAACCGCTGCTTTCGCGCTCCTCGCCTTGATCCTGGTCGTCACTCCCGGCTCGGACACCGCCCTTCTTCTGCGCAACGTCGCCAAAAGCGGGCTGCGTGGAGGTGTGGCCACCATTCTCGGTAGCCGCATCGGTCTGGTTGTCCATGCAACAGCGGCTGCCGTCGGGTTCTCTGCGATCTTGCAGCGCTCGGCGGAGATCTTTGCAGCAGTCAAAATGGCGGGGGCGATCTATCTCGTTTGGCTTGGACTGCAAGCTATCTTCTCCGCGCACCATCCGCAGCTCAATCGCGATGACATCGAGCGCCGCCGAAGTGCGGGAAATCCCTGGCTCGAAGGCCTGCTCACCAATATCCTCAATCCCAAAACGGCGATCTTCTACCTCGCCGTACTGCCGCAATTCGCGGGCGTCAGCGCATCTGTTTGGCGCTTCGCGGGGCTCGCCGGGGTGCACATTGCGATCAGCTTGATCTGGTATTTCAGCCTCGCCGCTGTCATGGCGTCGTCGGTGAATGTCATCGCCCGGCCGCAGGTCCGAAAAATGCTCTCCACTCTGAGCGGCGGATTGCTGGTCGGCTTCGGACTGAAGCTGGCGCTCGGGGAGAAGTAGAGGGAGAAGTAGCGGCGATGTCGATTTTGCGGTGGCCGGTTCGTTTACTTGTCGAAAGCGTTTCACAACGGGACGCCAGAAAAGAGAACCTAGGAGAAAAAAGTGGCTCAATTCATGCTCTTACTTCACGAGGACCCCAGTAGTTTCGCCGATGTTTCAGCGGAGGACATCCAGCGCATCACTGGCGAATACATGGACTGGCGTCAGAGTCTCATCGACTCCGGCCACCTCGTCGGCGGCGAGAAACTAACCGACGACGGAGGCCGACAGCTCAGTCTCGACGGTGCCGAGTTGCGCGTCATCGACGGCCCCTTCAGCGAGGCCAAGGAAGTCGTTGCCGGGTACTTCATGATCAGCGCCGAGGACTACGACGAAGCAGTCGAACTTTCCAAGTCCTGTCCACATCTCACTTACGGCTTGAGGATCGACGTTCGCCAAGTCGATGAGACTCACGCCTGATCGACAAGTCGACGGACGGCAACGCGAAGCTGCGTTTTCGTCTGTAGACCATCTGTTCCGGCACCGTTCGGGACAGATGATCTCGACGTTGACCCGCATTTTTGGGGTCGAGCACCTCGACCTAGTTGAAGACGTCGTCCAGGACGCGTTGCTCAAGGCACTCAACCTGTGGCCGTACCACGGCGTGCCCGCCAACCCATCGGCATGGATCGTTCAGGTTGCCAAGAATCGAGCTCTGGATCGTCTGCGGCGGCAAAGCCTGTGGAGTGAGAAGGAAGCGCAACTCAAGAGACACCAGACGCTGGCCATTCCCGAAACCACGCCGCTGGATCGCCGCCTTCTCGACGACCAACTGCACATGATGCTGGTGTGCTGCCACCCAGAGTTGTCGCGCGATGCGCAAGTCGCCTTGACGCTGAAGACGGTGGGCGGTTTCAGCGTACCCGAGATCTCCAGGGCGTTCCTGGTAAAGCCACAAACCGTGGCGCAACGTCTAGTGCGGGCGAAAAAGAGGCTGCGCGAATTGAATGTTCGGTTCGCCGAAGTCGGAGACGCCGAACTGAGCGAACGGCTGGACTCACTCCTTGAGATCCTTTACCTCATGTTCAACGAGGGGTTTTGCGCCAGCGAGGGCGAGGCTTTAGTGCGCTTAGATCTTTGCTCCGAGGCTATTCGGCTGACTCGCTTAGTCGTCGATCATCCCGCGGTACAGACTCCCGAAGTCGACGCTCTCATGGCTTTGTTTCTATTCCAGTCGGCGCGAACACGTACCCGAATCGACGGCGCAGGAGATCCGGTTCTGCTGCAAAGCCAGGATCGATCGCTGTGGGACCGCGATCTCATCGGCCAGGCAACCCTGTCGCTACGGCGCTCGGGTCGTGGAAAGCGACTGACCCGCTACCACCTCGAAGCCGAAATCGCGTCCCACCACGCTCTCGCCGACTCCTACCAGGAGACAGACTGGCAGAGCATCTTGGATTGTTATGACGCCCTCTTGGACGTCAACCCTTCGCCGGTGGTCGCCGTCAATCGGCTGGTGCCCCTGTTGCAGGTTCGTGGACCTGAGTGTGCGCTTGCCGAATCGAACCGCTTGGTCGACTCCCCCGCACTCGACCGCTACTATCCGGCGCAGGTCGTACGGGCCGAAATCCTCGCTGCGGTCGGCCGCAACGACGACGCCGGGGAATGTCTCGCCCGCGCCTTGGAATTGGCTCCTAGTGATCCGGTGCGGCGCTCCATTACCCGATTCAAGAGTTCGTTGTACCGGCCTCCGCGATGAGAAATCCGGTTCGACAACTGAAAGCAAGAACATGAACAAGACCGGCACACTTCTACTCTGTTCAGTCACCGGTTGGGTCGTCATCGGCGGTGCGATCGCCAGCACCAGTAGCTTCGCGTCCGAAGAGATTCATTCGCGCACCAGACAACTTACAGATGGTTCTTCTTCGCCTCCAGCAACGATCGAAGACGTGGCCTGGATCGCCGGCCACTGGCGAGGCGAAGCCTTCGGCGGAGTCGTCGAAGAGATCTGGTCACCTCCCCTGGGGGACAGCATGATGGCCTCGTTCAAACTGGTGGTGGACGGCGCCGTGAAGTTCTACGAGATCGAAGTCATCCGTGAGGTCGATGACAGCCTGGCGCTACAGCTCAAGCACTTCCACGGCGACCTCAAAGGGTGGGAAGAAAAAGACGAGACCGTTGACTTCCCGTTGGTCGCGTTGGTGGAGGATGCAGTCTACTTTTCAGGAATGACCTTCGAGCGGATCAGTGCCGACGAGCTTCACGTCTGGGTGCGCATCGGTAGCGACGACGGCGAATCGAAAGAGCATCAGTTCGTCTACTACCGCGTCGTGCCGTAGAGGCATGTTAAAGCCAAATCGCCGATTTGAAAGTCGAACCGCTACGAACTAATCCGCCGCGCTTCGCACAAGTTCCTCTGCGGAGTACGGGTAACGCGCTACGAGTTCTCCAGCGCCAGCCAGCTTCGCCTCTTCTAGTACCGAAGCGATGTGAGCCTCAATTCTCCCAGACTGTTTGAGCCGGAAAAGTGGTTGCACCGCTGAAGTCCATACGAACTGAGCCCGCAATGTCGGCTCAGTAGATTCTTCCAAGAACGACAACAAGAGAGTCAGCGCTTCGAGCACAACCTCGGCCTCCGATTTGTCTTCCTCGCCTTCTTCGGCAGCTCCTATGGCCGCCATGGAAAGCATCAACTCTGCCCCCATGAAAACGTTCTCTTGATCCGGAGGAGTACTGGGCAAAGTAATACTGATGGTGCCATCGGCTTCAGCCTCAACTCCCCGATTCACCAATCGGACAATTGCGTTTGAAGCGTATTCAGACCTCCAACTTGCTCGCTCGAGAGTCATGAATCGCAAGTATCCGAGCAGAGCCGGAATCCGAGAGCCCTCGATCTCGTGTGCGTTGGCCAATAAGAAATGAGAACCAGGATGTAAGGGCGCAACCTCGATCGCCTTCTCTAAGTGGCCTTTGGCTTCTTCTTGCTTACCAAGCTTGGCCAGCGGAACTGCAATGTTGTAGTTGAGTTGAAGATGATCCGGGTGCCTTGCCAGTCCTTTCCGATACATGGAAACCGCTTTTTGGGGTTTCTCGGCGACCGATAAGCAGGTTCCTCCAATTGTGTAGAATTCGGCTTCGGTCTCCGAGTCCAACTCCAGCCCACGCCGCGCTAGGGCCACGCAGTTGTCCAATTCGCCGAGCTGCCACTGTGTTAGCGCCAGTTCGTAAAGAGCTACGGAGTTGCCTGGATCGGATTCGAGGATTTTCGCGAAAAGCTCGGCCGCCTCTTCAAAATGCCCTGAGTCATAGAGTTCAACTCCGTCCTCAACGGTCGGAGGCGCTTGGGCTGCCAAAGCGGCCCCGAACCACAAAGCGGTGAAGATCAATCGGCGACAATTAACGAGTGTCATACCACTCCTCCTCACTATTAGGTGCTTTCGGCATCCCGGTAGTTCCGAGATGACGCTCACACCATGAAACCGACAAACGAGAGGAGGGGGCCGGCCAAAGCCTCCGAACCCTCTACTCTTATCTGCTCGTGCGGCTGTCCAGCTATACCCATCTTCGAGAACAAACGCCAGGCTGTATCCGATGACATTGTCGCCCGGACCGTTGCCGACGGTGACAAGCCCTCTCGCAACGTCCAGCAGAAGTCTTCTCGCTCAAGGGCCCACGAGGCGGTCACCGCACCGTTCACTGTGAGAACAACCGTAGCCCCGATCTCCGCAGAAACATCTCGATAGGCGTACGGGAGCCCTCGAACGAAGGTGTCGAGGGCCGGACCGACCCACTCCGGGGAATCCAGCAGCGGCGCGCCGACGCCCTCACGAATTTGCTGTTGATGGTGCCACTTCTCGGTGTACTCACGAGCCAAGTCGAAGGCGTTAGTGGAGCGCTCCTCGCCCGCCCACGCGACGCCGAACGGTGCTTCGCCATTCGGGTCCAAGCCTTCGAATAGATCGCAGACCTGGGGACCGATCACCCTCTGCATCTCCAGGATGACCTCGGGGCTGGCACGCTGAAAAGCCGACACCCACACCGCGTTGAGATGGTTGAGGTAATCGACCAAAGAACGATAGCTGTCGATGTCCCGATCAGGCGGCGGCGCCTGATAACCGTGCCTTTGCAGAGAAAGCCTGCGGACGTCGCCGTCAAGCAAGTGTGCGGCGACGTCCCGGACTCGCCACCTTCCTGCCCGCGTCGGCGCCTTCCAATCCTCTTCGGACAGGCCTTCCAGCAATCCCAACAGTTCATCCAGAAGCGGACGAAACAGATGCTCGACGCGAAGCGGTCCGAGTTCCTTCAAGCCTCGTCTCCTTTGGCGTCGAGGGGAAAGTAGGCGATCGTCAGCCGGTACTCGCGGTCGTTTTCGTCGACGGACTCGGACTCGCCACATTCGGTGAGTTCTTCCAGTAGTGCCATGAGCTTGCTGCGCACCTCCAGGACCTTCTCCTCAGGAGCAAAGATCTTGACGTAGCTCAAGACTCCCTCTTCTTGCAGGCTCTCTCCGAGCCCAGTCTTCACCAACTTGCGCAAATCGGCGGCGGTTTGGTCCATCAAGTTGGTGACGACCTCAATCAAGGACTCTTCGCCATCTTCGGCTTGGGAAAAGAGGCCCGGATCGGCACGAAAGGACTTGGCAACCGACAGGTAGTACTTCTCCAAAGTGCCGCGGTTTTGCTGCGTGCGCGTCAATTCGATCACGCCGACGCGTTCGAGCGCCTCGACGTGGTGGTACAGGCGGGTGGGTTTTTCACCCAAGATCGCAGCCACCTGCTTGGTGGTGCGTTCTTCACCGAGCGCCTCAAGGATACGCACCCGCAACGGATCCGCCAAAACCTTGACTTGCTCGAGGTCGGTAAGGGTGAAGGATTCCTCCTTCGGTACTCGTGACGGCGCTTTGGTCTTTTGATCGCCAGTCTTCTGATGGCCAGCCTCTTGGTGGCCAGCCTTTTGATCGCCAGCTTCTTGGTCACCGACTGATTTCCTGTCTGTCATCTGCAACATCTTACCGGGTATTTACGTAGTACCTATTATTCAATAATAATTGAATAATAAATATTAGCCGATAATTCATAGGAGCCCGACATGACGACGAAACCTACCCTCCGCGCCTTCTTTGCCCTGTGGACGGGCCAGGCCTTGTCCCTGATCGGCAGCCAGGCGGTTCAATTCGCCCTCATTTGGTGGCTCACCCTCGAGACTGGATCCGCGGCGATCCTCGCGGCCGCGGCATTTGTCGGCCTCCTGCCCCAGGTTGCGTTCGGTCCGTTCATCGGCGCCCTGGTGGATCGCTGGAATCGCAAGCGCACCATGTTCGCCGCCGACGCCGTCGTCGCACTCGCCTCAGCAGTGCTGGCGTTCCTTTTCTGGACCGGCAACGCCAGCGTTCCCCATGTATTCGCACTGCTCCTGGTACGCGCGGTGGGCACAGCGTTCCACAGCCCAGCGATGCTGGCTTCAACGACGTTGATGGTCCCCAAGGAGCATCTCGCTCGCATTCAGGGGCTCAACCAGAGCCTCCAAGGCGGTCTCTTGATCATTTCCGCCCCACTTGGTGCACTCCTCTATGCCAGCTTGTCGATGGCTGGGGTGATGGTTGTCGACATGGTCACCGCGATCTTCGCCATTCTGCCCTTGATTTGGGTTCACGTGCCCCAGCCCGAGGTCGCCGAGGCCACTTCCGCCAACGACTCTCCAGCCCACCCCGTACGCCAGTTGCTCGCCGAGGTTCGGGACGGGCTGCGCTACCTGTGGCAGCGCAACGGCCACTTCGCGCTCCTCATCATGGCAGCACTCATCAATCTATTTCTGGTGCCCGCGTTTTCGCTCCTCCCACTGCTGGTCAACGGCCGCGGTGGCAGTGCACTTGAACTCGGGTGGGTCAACGCCGGCTTCGGAGTCGGCAGCATCGTTGGCGGCGTCGTCCTCGGCGTCTGGGGAGGATTCAACCGCAAGATCCTGACTACGCTGTCCGCCCTGACCGGCTTGGGGCTGAGCACCGTGTTGCTCGGACATCCAACCGCATCCTCGATCGCGCTGACCATCGCTGCGATCTTCGGCGTCGGAGTTATGGCGGCGCTGACCAATGGACCGATCCAAGCGATCCTCCAAGCCACCATTGCGCCCGAAATGCAGGGGCGCATCTTCACCCTTTACGGCAGCCTGGCCGGACTCACCGCCCCCGTGGGGTTGGCTGTCGCGGCCCCGGTCGCCGATCGCTTGGGCGTCGAGACCTGGTATTTGGCCGGCGGAGCCACCTGCCTGCTGATGGGTGTCCTCGGGTTCTTCCTGCCCAGCCTTCTACGCATAGAAGAAGAAACAGAGACCGTTCCGGAGCCAATCGATGACAACAGTGTTGTAGCCTAGCGCGGATTAAACAACGCCCACTCAACAAAAAGGCTCTAAACAAAGAGCCCCTAAACAAAGGGCCGGAGTTTGGGAGCTAATTCGTTGCAACGCGAACATCGGCGCCGCAGCGCCATTAGTTCATAGCTTTGTTCGGGCACGGCCTTAGAAGAGGCAAGGAGTAGCACATGGCACAGCAAGACTACGTCGTCCTCCGCAATTCAATCCCGCCAGCGCCGCCTACCCGCAGCGGAGGGTTCACCTTTGAGAGGTCCGGTTTCGAATCCGGAATGGAAAGCGTTGAAGTCGAAGAGCATTTCCTCAGCGAATCGGAACACAGCGACATCGTTCGCGACCCCCAGACGCTGGCAGCGGCGCCGGCGATGCCGATGAAACTCATTGCGCCCACAGAAACGGCAGACGCTCAGCCCGCGGCGGCAGCAACTTGGGGCGTCGACGCGGTCCAGGCTCCATCCTCACCGTTCGACGGTTCGGGAGTCACTGTCGCAGTCCTCGACACCGGAATCGACCCCAACCACGAGGCCTTCCAGGGCATCGACCTGATTCAACAGAACTTCACCGACGAAGGTGACGACGACCTTCACGGCCACGGCACCCACTGCGCCGGAACCATCTTCGGCCAAGACGTCGGCGGGCAACGCATCGGTGTTGCTCCAGGAGTGCGCAAGGCGTTGATCGGCAAGGTTTTAGGCGCTGGAGGTGGTTCGTCGGCGACGATCGCCAACGCGGTGCAGTGGGCGGTTAGCAACGGAGCTCACGTCATCTCGATGTCGCTTGGAATCGACTTTCCTGGCTTCGTCGACCGCCTCGTCAGCCAGGCCGGTTTGGCCATCGAACCGGCGACCTCCCTGGCACTCGCCGGCTATCGCCAAAACATCAATTTGTTCAATGCATTGGCCCGCCTGGTGCGCGCCCAGGGAGTGCTCGGGCAAGGTACGGTCACTGTCGCCGCTTCGGGCAATGAAAGCAATCGCCCAGCCTTCAGCATCGCCGTCGCCCCACCAGCGGCCGGGCTCGACATCCTCGCCGTCGGCGCGCTCGCCCAGGGCGATGGTTCGGGGCATGCCGTAGCCAACTTCTCCAACACCGAAGTCGATGTTTCAGCCCCGGGCGTGGCCATCGTTTCCGCCAAGGTCGGCGGCGGCCTCGCCTCGATGAGTGGCACCAGTATGGCGACTCCGCACGTCGCCGGTGTCGCCGCTCTATGGGCTCAGACGCTCCTCACGCCTTTGGGCACGGTCGACAGCGATGTCCTGTCCGCACAGATCATCGCTCGTGCCGAGACGGCACCTTTGGTAGCGGGCTCCAAGGCCGAGGATGTCGGAACGGGAATCGTCCAGGCGCCGCGCTAGTGAGACCTTTCTGAAGCGGTCAAAGTGATCTGCTTCCAATAAACAAATCAGGCGCTATCGGATCCTCATATTGGTAAAGCCAACCAGGAGGTCTTCATATGACAAAAAGGCACGAGACGGATGGAGGATCGGAGCGACAAGCGCCGACGCCACTGACCGAGGAACAGGTTCGCAAGATCAGACGCCGCGCGGCCAAAACCAGCACTAAGGATCTGACCGCTACCGTGGATCTAATGGTTGCATCCCGCGGACCACTAAAGATCGACAAGCGCGTACTAAAGAAGGAAAAGAACGTCACGTATAGGCCTAGCGCACCATTGGTCAAAAAGTCCGGCAAAGCACTTGGAGCACGGATTCAAGTGAAGGTTCGGGGGGCGGAGCTCGGCACACATGTGTTTCCACCGCCAATTCAAGGTGTCCAACCGAAAATTCAACGCCTTAGCGCCGCTGACAAGCGTTTGGCTAGAGCGGGACTACCAGATCTTGATGGTTTCCTGCCCGACCACCTGCCATTTAACCCAATCCCGCCAGAGATCGACGCCAAGCTGCAGGTCAAAAAATTTCAAACTGCTAAGAAATCCAAGCTACCCCAGGCAACCACCGTATTCTCACCCGACGATCGCTATACATTCAGTGACACGTCGTTTCCATGGAGCACGATCGGTCGAGTTGACACCGCCGGCGGTGTAGCCAGCGGAGTCATGATTGGTCCTCGGCATATGCTCACCGTAAGTCATGCCATGGTATGGCTTTCTGGCAATTCGGCTGGATGGGTGCGGTTTCGGCCTTCCTATTTTGATGGGAGCGCGCCCTTCGGAGAAGCTTGGGCAACCCGTTGGTACGCGTATAGAAAAGCGGTCGGTCCCGGCCTCAGCAGAGCGGAGATCCGCGAAGACTACTGTGTGCTCGTCCTCGATCGCCGTATCGGCGACACGACTGGTTGGATGGGATCCCGGACCTATTCAGACTCTTGGGATGGCGGCGACTTCTGGCGCCACATTGGCTACCCCGGCGATCTGGCAGCCTCGCAAAGGCCCTCGTATGAACGGGACATTGCGCTCGATGGCGCTTCCGCCGATAGCGACAGCCACAAACGAGCATTTCATCGCGGCGACGTCTGGCCAGGCCAATCGGGCGGGCCATTTTTTGCTTGGTGGGCAGGCGAGCCGTGGCCGCGGGTTGTGGCGGTTCAAAGCGCTCACAACCCGAGCACCAACTTTGCGGCAGCCGGGAGCCGTCTGGTTAATCTAATCATCCAGGCCCGCAACGATCGCCCGTAGCTTTTGGCCGCGCAATCATCGCCAGAACGAGGATCTCGCCCATCGCGAGCGGTTTCAAGGCCGAGGATGTCGATACGGGAATCGTCCAGGAGCCGCTCACGCCAACTGGGGTAGAACTCAAGCTGCCAGCAAGTCGGCGCGGGCGCTCGAAGGATACCGTTTCATCTTGTCCATTTAGGCCGAACCGCCACGGATCGGGGAGCCTTGTTAAAGGCGGCTTTCGACGGATTCTCAGCTTAGAGACATGACAAAATCCGCGGTCCATGTTCGCTCTTCTCCGAGACCTCAAGACTCCGTTTGCGGACGACGACCAATCGGTTCACTTAGTCACCGGAGCCGGCTCGTTCCAGTACCTTGGGAGCGTAGACGGAGCGCTTCCCTCGTGGCTTGATCTCGAAGTGGTCGACCTCGGCGGACGCGTGGCGATTCCTGCGCTCGTAGACTGCCACGTGCACGTCACCGGCGGCGGAGGCGAAGCCGGATTCGGCAGCCGCATTGCCCCACCACCGGCCTCCGCCTATCGCGCCGGAGGGGTGGGATCGTTGGTCGGCGTGCTCGGCACCGACGACCTGACCCGGACACCGCAATCTCTGGTCGCCTGGACCCGAGAACTCGCCGCCCAGCACCTCAACGCCTGGTGCCACAGCGGCGGCTACCACCTGCCTCCGGCGACCATTACCGGCAGTGCCAAGGGCGACATCGTCTGGATCGACCGCATGATCGGCATCGGCGAGGTCGCGATCTGCGACCACCGTTCCAGCCAGCCGACGCCGCAAGCGTTGCGGGAGCTGGCCGCCGAGGCCCACGTGGCGGGTTTGATGACCGGCAAAGCCGGCATTCTCCACCTCCACGTCGGTGACGGCGAGGCGGGATTGGAGCCGATCCGGGCGGCGATGCATGGCTCAGAGTTGCCTCCACGCGTTTTCAACCCGACCCACCTCAACCGACGCAAGGCGCTGCTCGATGAAGCGATCGACTTGGCCAAGCAAGGTTGCACCGTTGATTTCACCGCGTTCCCGGTCGAGGAAGGTGAAGATGCTTACACCGCTAGCGAAGCACTCCGCCTCTACCTGGAGCGTGGCGGGCCGCCGGATCGAGTGACCATCAGCTCGGACGCCGGCGGCTGCCTGCCGGTATTCGGCGACGACGGATCGGTCGAACGGTTCGATGTGGCCAGGGCTGACGCCATGTTGAATTGTTTGAAACAATGTCTGCGTTCCGGCCTTTCCTTGGCCGAAGCGCTGCCCGCTTTCACCACCAATCCGGCCCGTTTGCTGCGCCTCAATGCCGGCGAACTGACCGTCGGGTCACGAGCCGATCTGTTGGTTCTCGAAGGCGACCCTACATCGGGCGATCTCGAATCGGGCGATTTCGAATTGTGTTGCGCGATGTATGGCGGGCGGTGGTTCGACCGCAACGGCGAGGCGGCGACCGCCAACCGCATCCAAGAGGAACTTCAGAGTGACTGAGCAAGACTTCAACGGCACCGACGCCAATGGGGGTACGACCGTGGACTTCCCCCCAACCTCCCGAAACCGGGCCGGCTATCTGATTCCGATCGGCGGCGCCGAACGCAAGCGTCGCAACCCGGAGATCCTGCAACGGTTTGTGAATCTGGCCGGCGGGGCCGACGCCAACATCGTCATCATCCCCACCGCCTCACGCATGCGCAACACCGGAGAGCGCTACGAGCGCATCTTCTTGGGATTGCATGCAGACGCCGCCAGGTCCCTGCCATTCAAAAACCGCAAAGACGCCACCCGCGGGGACTGGCTGGATGTGCTCGAAGACGCCACCGGGGTCTTCTTCACCGGCGGCTCGCAACTGCGGCTCTCAAGCACCCTGGGTGGTACGCCTGCCGCCGACATTCTGCGCAAGCTACATGACTCGGGGGTGCCGATTGCCGGCACCTCCGCCGGCGCGAGCTATTTGTCCGAGCACATGATCGCCTTTGGGGACAGCGGTGCTTCGCCGTCGTCCCACAAAGTCGCCCTGGTACCTGGCATCGGACTGACTCGCGATTTCATCATCGACCAGCACTTTCGCGAGCGCGACCGTCTCGGGCGGCTGCTCACCGCCCTCGCCTACAACCCGCGGATTCTGGGACTGGGCCTGGACGAGGACACCGCCGCCTTCATCGCCCCTGACGGCACTTTGGAAGTGCTCGGTTCGGGGACCTGCACCATCGTCGACGGTGCCGACCTCGAGCACTCCTCCATGGGACATGAACCGGGTGACCCGATGTGCCTGATGGGGGTGCGCTTGCACGTCCTGACGGCTGGATCGCAGTACGTCACCAGCAAACGGCAGCCGGTGCCTGCGGAAGAGTTGCTCTTGGATGAGGCCGACGTCTCATGACCGGTCGAAAATGAGAATCCTTGACTCCAGGGTCTACGTCGGCCCTAGTCTCTACGCTCACTTCCCCGTCATCTATCTCCTCCTCGACCTCGGCGAGTTGGAGGAGTGGCCGACGGGTCGCCTGGGCGACGAATTCATCGACGGCCTCCTGGAGGCGCTGCCCGGCCTGCACGAGCACGGCTGCTCCTATCGCCAGCCCGGTGGCTTCGTACGCCGTCTGCGAGAAGACGACGGTACCTGGCTGGGGCACGTGCTCGAGCACGTCGCCCTGGAAATCCAGAACGCGGCCGGCAATCACGCCACCTTTGGCAAGACTCGCTCCACGGACAAGCCGGGGGTCTACACCGTCGTTTATCAGTACGTGCAGCGCGATGTCGGCAAGGCCGCCGGCAATCTCGCTCTCGATCTGCTGCACAGTCTGCTGCCCGAGGACCTCAAGCCCGATAACACCCCGAGCGCCGATTGGGACTTCCGCGAGGCCTACGAAAAGCTCGTGGTCTGGGCACAACGCAAAGCTCTGGGGCCGAGTACAGCCTCGCTGGTCAAAGCGGCCGAAGATCGCGACATCCCGTGGTTGCGCCTCAACGACTACAGCCTGGTGCAGTTCGGCCAGGGCTGCCACCAGAAGCGCATTCAAGCGACCATCACTTCCGAGACCAAACACATCGCGGTTGACATCTCCTCGGACAAAGAAGAGACCAACGCCCTGCTGGGGGCGCTCGGCTGTCCGGTTCCGCAGCAACGCCTCGTACGCAACCCGCGCGATGCAGTGCGAGCGGCAAAGCGGATCGGTTTTCCGGTCGTCGTCAAACCCTACAACGCCAACCACGGGCGCGGGGTTTCGATCAACCTCACCGATCCTGAGCAAGTCGAGGCTGCCTTTGATCAGGCCCACAGCCACAGTCGCAGCGTCTTGGTCGAAAGCTTCATCGAGGGGCTCGACCACCGCATGCTGGTGGTTGACGGCGAGCTGGTCGCGGTGGCCAAGAGAGTTCCGGCGCACGTCGTTGGCGATGGCAAGAGCACCATCGCCGAATTGGTCGACCGGACCAATGACGATCCGCGTCGTGGCATCGGCCACGAGAAGGTCCTTACCCGCATCGAATTCAACCATCAGTCCGATCGCCTGCTGGAGCAGAACGGACTGACTCAGGAATCGAGACCGGCTGAAGGAAAGATCATTTACCTGGCGGCGACCGCCAACCTCTCCACCGGAGGCACCGCGATCGACGTCACCGACATCGTCCACGCCGACAATCGGGCCATGGCGGTGCGCGCCGCCAAAGCCGTCGGCCTGGATGTCGCCGGCGTCGACTTCCTCACCAACGACATCTCCAAGTCTTACCGTGAAGCCGGGGGAGCCATCTGCGAGGTGAACGCCGCGCCGGGCTTCCGTATGCACGTTGCCCCCTCAGAAGGAGAACCGCGCGACGTTGCCGGAAGGGTACTGGACATGCTCTTCCCGCAGGGCACCCAGAGCCGCATCCCCATCGGCGCGGTCACTGGAACCAACGGCAAGACCACCACCTCACGCATGCTCGCCCACATTCTCAAGATGGCCGGCAATCGAGTCGGTTTGACGACCACCGATGGCGTCTACAGTGACGGCCAACTGACGGTCAAAGGCGACATGACCGGGCCGACCGCCGCGCGTATGGTGCTGCGCGATCCCAGCGTAGACGTAGCCGTGCTCGAGACCGCCCGCGGCGGACTGTTGCGCGCCGGCCTTGGCTATCGCAACTGCAACGTCGCCTGCTGCATCAATGTCGCCGAGGACCACCTGGGAATGCGTGGCATCGATACCCTCGAACAACTCGCCGAAGTCAAACGCATTCCGATCGAGGTCGCCAAGGATGCCGCAGTCCTCAACGCCGACGACCCTCACTGCCTGCGCATGGCCGCGCATACCAAAGCGGCGTCAATCTGCTACGTCACCATGGCCAAGGAACATTCTCTGGTGCAGGAGCATGTACGCTCCGGGGGCCGCGCGGTTGCACTGGAAGAGGGCGTCAACGGCCACATGATCACCATCTACGACAACCACGCCCACATGCCCCTCCTATGGACGCACTTGATTCCGGCGACACTCGACGGCAAGGCGCTCCACAACGTGCAGAACGCGATGTTCGCAGCCGCCATGGCTTTCAGCATGGGCGCCAGCCTCGACAACATTCGTCAGGGGCTGCGCACCTTCGACACCACCTTCTTCCAAGCCCCGGGGCGCATGAACATCTTTGACGAACTGCCGTTTAAGGTCATCATCGACTACGGACACAACCCGGCGGCAGTGGAAGTCATGTGCACCTTGATCTCGCGTCTCGAGTGCAGGGGCAAACGAGTTTGCCTCCTCGCCGCGCCCGGCGACCGCCGCGACGAAGACGTGCTTCGCATCGCGCAGATCGCGGCGCCACACTTCGACCGTTTCGTGTGCCGGCGCGACGATCAGCTGCGCGGCCGCGACTCCGACGAAATTCCAAACATGCTCGCCGAAGAGCTAACGGCTTCGGGCGTTGCGCCGGAGGCGATCGAAGTCATCCCTTCGGAACGTGAGGCAGTCGAGCGCGTACTGGCAACCGCCGGCGAGGGCGATTTGGTGTTGATGTTCGCCGATGATTTGGCCCGAACCTGGAGTCAGGTAACCCAGCACGCACCCGACCCCGAAGCCAGTGAAACCAACTTCGAAGAGGAATCGCCCTCTCCTCCACCCGCCGATCTCTCCGAACTGCCTCCTGAACTGCTCGGAGACGAAGAGATCATTCGCGACGAGCGCGGGGTCTTGCTGGCTGCCCCGGAAGAAGAAGCCGACTAAATACCAGGACTCTAGTAGTGAAGCTCACCAACTCGCGCCGACTGACGGGGCCGAGCTTGTTTCTGGAGGGGCCTGGAGTCGCCATCGACATCCAGGGAGACGGTGACCTGGCGCAAGCCGCCGAAGCCTGGAAGAAAGCCGCGAGAGACTTGTTGGATCGCCTGGGCTGGTCCGACTCCGAGCTGGTCGTGTGGCCGTACGAAGGCGGAGCGACCCTGGTCTTTTCCGCCCCAGAAGACGCCCTTTACGCTGGTTGCGAAGTCAACGAGGCCGCCTGGGAGGCCGCCGCCGAAAAAATCGCCGTCACTGATGAGATCGCCGAGCAACTTAAGAGTGCGATCGCCGCCGAGCAGGACCCGAAGCGAAGAGCCTTGGCTCAAGCGGCCGACCAGCATCGAGTCCGGTTTCTGGCCGACGACGAACGGCTCTCCTTGGGTAGCGGCGCCGGCTGCCAAGTTTGGCCCCTAGGTTCGTTGCCGAACCCTGACGAGGTCGACTGGGAGCGCATCCACGACGTACCCGTGGCGCTGATCACCGGTACCAACGGCAAGACCACAACCGCACGCATGCTGTCTCGAATCGCCATCGCCGCTGGCTTGACACCCGGAAACACCTCTACTGATGGCGTTCAGATTGGCGGCAAGACCATCCTCGAAGGCGACTACACCGGAGGTGAAGGTGCCCGCGCGGTTTTGCAAAACAATCAGGTTGACATCGCCTTCCTGGAAAACGCGCGCGGCGGCATGTTGCGGCGCGGCCTGGCGATCGAGCGTGCTGAAGCCGCCTATGTCACCAACATCGGCACCGACCATTTGGGCGAATACGGCATCAACGATCTGGTTGGTCTCGCCAAGGTCAAATTGTTGGTTGCCAAAGCTGTCGCCGCTCAAGGGACGTTTGTCGTCAATGTCGATGACCCCTACCTCGCCGCGGCGCGAGGCAAGGAAACGCTCTTCGTCTCGCTCGCGGGTGAAGGATCACCCGCCGTTGGTCTCTCGCGGGGATTCATCCGCAAGTTCGGACGACTGGGAGAAATGACCGAGTGCGGCTTTGTGCCATGGATCGAAGCGGCGGAGATTCCCGCCACCCTTGGCGGCGCCGCCGAACACAACATCGCCAACGCCCTGGGAGCCATGGCGATCGCCGACGCACTTGGCCTCCCACTCCGCGCCATCGTCGACGGACTTGCCGCTTTCTCCAGCGACCCCTTCAGCAATCCGGGCCGCGCCAACCTCTTTGACTTTGGCGGTCTGCGAGCCGTCCTCGACTTCGCCCACAATCCCGAAGGGATTGAAGCGGCGCTGATCATGGCCGCGAAGCTTCGACCGAAGCGGGTACTGATGCTCCTCGGACAAGCCGGTGACCGCGACGACGAATCCGTAGCCGAACTCTGTCGCGTCTGCGCCAACCACAACCCAGACCGCGTGATCGTCAAAGACATGCCGCGACACCAGCGAGGACGCGCACCAGGGGAGATGGTCGACCTGATCGTCCGTGAACTCAGCAACGCCGGACTGCCCGAAAGCCGGATCGCGACCGCTAAGAACGAAATGGCGGCTGTCCGCCAGGCGCTCGCCTGGGGACGACCTGGCGACCTCCTCCTTCTACTCGTACTTTCAGAGCGAACCACCGTTCTGGACCGTCTCGTGGAGCTGCAAAGTACGGGTTGGCACCCGGGTCAAGAGCTACCGGTCGAATGAACTCAGGCGTGCCGACATGACACATCGCAGACGATGCTGTCGTCGCTTGAGGACGGTATCCGCACGACATCGTCGGATGCCAAAGCCGTTTATTTAAATCTAGTACTATCGCCGAGACCGGAACAGATCCTGCAAGGATCGATCGTGTCCCATAGATTTTGGAGGGGAGCCAAATGGGTCAAAGCGCGGAGAGTGGAATCGAGCCGACTGAATGGGGGAACTGGTCGGAGGACGAGTACAAAGCACTCCGCGTAGCAGCCTGTCGCATCATGGCGACAAGCCGCGCCAACCACACCCTTTCACCGGAGAACCTCATCAGCGAAGCCTGGCTTCGAGTTGAGTGTCACTCGCAGAAAAGAGGGGGTCCGACCGACCGAGGGCATTTGATCGCGTTGATGACGCAGGCCATGCGTCATTCGATGATCGACTACGAACGTGGTCGCTTCTGCCGGAAGCGTCTGGGACACCACGTTCAATTGAAGAACCAGGCGACATCCCCGGCTCGCTACACCGTTTCGCACAGTGTCATCGCAGCCCTCGAAAAACTCAAAGCAATGGACCCCAGACTAGGTCGCCTGGTCGAACTGCGGTTCTACTTTGGGTACTCAGTTTCCGAGACAGCAAGGATCCTTGCCCGCTCGGAACGCACCGTTGCCCGCGACTGGAACATCGCGAAAGCGTTTCTAGCCAGCGAGCTTAAGAGTGCCTAGCGACTGGACGCGAACCAAGGCCCTTTTGGCGGCCGCGGCGGCTCTGCCCCCCAAGAAACGTGCCGACTACATACGCTCCAAATGCGCAGATGAAATCGGTCTGCGAAACCGGGTCCTGACTCTTCTTCGTCTCGCCGACACCATCTCGACACATGATCTCTTTGGTCCCGCGCGGCCCCCGGTCGCGCACTACGACGTTGGAATGAGAATTGGCGCATTCCTCCTGGTTGAAGAAATCGGATTGGGAGGAGCTGGCAAAGTATTTCTTGCCCGCCAAGAGACCGATCTTTACAGCCGCAATGTCGCCCTCAAAATTATCGGCATGCCCACCGACCAGGCATCTGCTGTTCTGCACGAACCCGCGTTGCAGTCCTCACTCGAACATCCGAACATAGCTCGACTCTACGAAAGTGGCCTCACCGAGGCTGGCGACCTGTTCATCGCGATGGAGTTCATACGGGGGATTCCAATTGACGAATATTCCGATCGCGTGGGGTCTCTTACCGACACTCTCGATGCATTCATACTCGTTTGTCGTGCAGTCGCGTTCGCCCACAAACGAGGAGTAGTTCATGGCGATCTCAAGCCTGGCAACATCCTTGTTTCCACCGACGGATCGCCTCATCTACTCGACTTCGGTGTGGCCTCAACCGGCGCCGAGCAGAGGAAGAACGCCGGGTTTACTCCGCGATATGCCAGCCCAGAACGCATCAAGTCCGGGAACTCCACCGTGCTTTCCGATGTCTTCGCGCTCGGCACAATTCTACGAGAGATCGTCGACCCCTATTTGGCTGATTACAGCGGCTCGAACCTGACGATCCCGGTTGCCAAGGACGTTCGGACCGCCGCCCGGCAAGCTTGCGCGCCATCGCCCGAGTCGCGATATCAATCTGTCGAGAAGTTCTGTGAAGATCTTGAGCGCTGTCGGGTCGGGAGGCCTCTGATCCAAGAAGCTACGATGGCGGTTCTCCTGTCACGGCTTGCACTCCGTCACCACAAATGGCTTAAAGCCTCGCGGTGGATCGCGGCCACGTTCGTCGTTTTGACTGTGTGGTTTCGAGTCGCCGACCCGTTCCACTACTACGCCAATCGGCAGTCGAGGATTCAAGCTCAACAGTTTGCGGCCAATCTGGCTAGCTCATTTCGCGCCTCGAACGCCGACGACAGCACAGCGCGCATGGCGGACGTCCTCGACCAAGCCCGGGTGCAGATCGACAGTCTCTTTGCCAATTCACCGGTTGAGCGGGTCCAGCTACTCATCGCACTAGGTGAGGGCTATCTGAACCTCGGGCTCTACGAGCCAGCGCACACCGTTCTCACCGATGCCTCTCTACTGAGCGCATCGCTGTCCGATGGCGACTTGCTAACGCCCTCAATCCAAGCTTTGCTGGCGACCGCGGAAGTGCAATTGGGCAGGCATCCTGAAGCGGGACGTCGCGCCAGCGAATTCGCCACTGTCAACGCAATTCGAAGACAAAAGGACCCGGCTCTTGTAACGCTCGCACTTGTCGGCGCTGAAGTCGCACTGCTGACCGGAACTTCCGAGCACGCCATGAATGAACTCACCGTTTTGCGTCTTGAGGTCGAGCGTCAGTGGGGCCCGGAATCCTTCGAAGTGGCGCTTGTTGACGTCGTCCGTAGTCGCGTCGTGGCCGTAACCGGAGAAAATGAAGCGGCGCTGAAATTGCTGGCCCCACTGGTCGAACAGCACGGTGGACAACTGTTGCGTTCTTCAGTGGGACGCCTCGGGTACGAGACTCTGGCGTCTCTCCACCTCCGGGCCGGAGACCCCGAACGAGCAAGGAGCCTATTGACGCAAGTTTCTGAGTCGGTCTTGCACGCGTTCGGTCCCAATCACCGGGAGCTGGCGATCTACTACCGTGATCTCGCGAGGTGCGACATCCAGCAAGGCCGAGACGAGGCGGCACTGGTGTGGCTCCAGCGAGCCAACAACGTTGGCGCCAAGCTCCGGCCATCGGTCAAGCTCACGATCGCGATGGAGCTTTCGAGGACCCTCATACGTTTGGGGCACCTTTCCAACGCCGAACAACTCCTGCAAGACGTAATGACGAGGATCGACGAGTATGGCAACGAACGTTTTGCGCGCGCGCAAACCCTCCGAGACATCGGCATCTTGAGGCTGGAGCAAAACCGGATTGAGGAAGCGATTGTCGCTCTTGAGGCCTCAGAGGCCGAACTTGCAAAAGAACTCCCCGTTCACAACCGAATTCGTGCCATGACCCGAATCGCGTTGAGTCGAGCCTATGTAGCTGCGGACCAGCAGCGGGAAGCCCAGCGCCTGTTAAGAGAAACCTGCATGCCCGCGACTTTAGAGGCGGAAGCTGCCCTGAAACTCTACGGCCTCGCTGACAAAACCCTGCAAGAGGAATGTTCCCTGGCCTACGCCACAACCGACACCTCGCTTCCGTTGACGGCGAACCCAAACGTCAGTGGCGAACGAAACTTCTCCGGCCGGGGCTAGGCTGAGTGACTTCTAGGCAAATCCAGGTCGGCTTTCTGGACGCCGTCGCCAGAGCTGGTTGACGATTGCCCGAGAACACCAGCGAAGATACCGATCGTTTCTTCCAACCTCATCCCCAGTGCGTTCGGCACCCATTCCTCGTTGAGACCGCGCCGGATGAGAGCCTTCCCGGCGGCTTCCACGATCAGATTCACCTCGGCGTGAGTGAGTCTTATGGAGACCTTGTTCGCGCCTCGCCGGTTCAAAGTTATGCGGCTATTGATTAACTGCGTTAATTCACTCGGGAGCTCGGCAATCAGTAATTCCAAATCTGCAGTCTCGGCTTTAACCATAAGAAAATTCATCGGCAGTTCCCCCCCAATAGCGTAGGTAGCTCGGGTTCAAGACGGGCACACTCCGCGGAGAGCGCAATTCGTCCGCTTGATTAAGAAGACGAGAAATAGCGCCAAACACTGCCAAGTGGAATGAAATCGCTGGCGGTGCCACAGGCGGCACAAAGACTCAGGGGGCCGAGAACTCTCCGACTCGGCTGGCCACCAGCCATCACATAGCGGGCGACCGGAGGAGGAAATCGGATGTTCCCCTACATTCGCGCAGGGCCGCCTAAGTGCTTGCGGAACTGCTCGAGCACATACGGCCATGCCTTCTGGAAGTACTCCTTGGTTTCCTGCCAGTGTGCCGCCTGGCCCCAACCCAAATGGGTCAAGCGAACGTGCGTGCCGCCATCGGCAACGGGTGTGAATTCGACGACAACCCAGGTGCGCTGAGCGCGGCTGTCCGGTTGGTCAGGCGGGGCGTTCCAACTGAAGCTGATCATGCGATCGGGAATGAAGCTGAGAATCTGGCAATCGTTGCTGCCCGTCTTGCCGTCCCACAGCCATTCGTAGCGGCCACCGATAGCGAGATCGATGTTGGCTGCAAGTTCTTCGCGGTCCGGGCCGTAGGCGGCTTTGAAAGCTTCGCCGTTGGTCCAAGCGGCAAACACATCTTCGACCGGAGCTGCAACCACTGCTTCAATCTCGAAGTCGGTCGTTTCTTCATCATGGCTGAACAAGTTGGTATCGATGGGCTGGATCATCTTTCCTCCGACTCGATGCCAGGTGGCATCCATGATTTTCTGAAACTCTCCATCCGACGAGGACGCGACTTCGACCGTCCAGTGCAGACGGCCGCCTTCGACTAAAGCGCTGCGGTCTCGAATGCGTGTTTCTCCCTCGGTCCATTCGGTGAGCAAGACCCCGTCTTGGAAAGACACCTCGCTCGTGGAACTGCTGCCATCGCGGTGAAAGGTATGAGCCATCCAAGCGCCTGACTCGTTGTCGTGACGGTAGATAGTCAGGTAGCGCTGGTAGGGCACCCCATCGCCATCCTTGACCAAGATGCGAGCCTCGATGGTGCGACCGCCGATTCCCACGACGAAGGACGATCGTGCCCAAACAGTAGACCCTCCCTCCCACCGCGTCGCCACCTCCCAGGTTCCCAGCAGGTCCTTCCACTCCGCCATCGGACCGACCAACTCGGCTCCGCCCATAGGAGTCACCAACAGCAACATCACCAGCAAGCTCGAACTCAATTTCACTGTCCTTTAATCCTTTGTAGTTGGTTGAGCGCCGCCCCGAGCGAGGAGGTCGTTCATGTGGTCGCGCAGTACCGCGACCGAGTCGTCGAAACCGCCTAGATCATCGGCAGCGCGGGATTGCATCAATCCACCTTCCATCACCGTCAATACAAAGCGGGACAGCTTGCCGCGATCGCAATCGACTGGCAGCCGGTCCCCGGCCTCCTCGAGCCAAGCCCGGATCGCGGCCGCCCAACCATCAAAGTTCTTCTGCAGTAATGGCCGTATTTCCGGGTGAGTGTGACTGACCTCCAAAGCCAGGTTTCCGACCGGACAACCGAGGCGACAATTGGATTCCACCATCCACTCGCGGTAGTTCCCCAACAGGACGAAGATTCGCTCAATCGGGTCCGGTTCCACTTGCTCAACCGGTTCCATGAGTACAACGTTGAGGTTGTCCAAGTACCAGTGCAGCACCCCGGCGAGGAGTGCCTCTTTGTTGGGGAAAAAGTGGTACAGCGAGCCTGGGTTGGCGGCGGCCTCCCTCAGAATCGTCGCCACCCCAGTGGCAGCGTAGCCCTGTTCATGGAACAGACGGGCTGCCGTCTCGAGCAGACGTTCGCGCGTCCCTAGATGTGGCTCGACTGGTGACTCTTGAGCGTTCACTCAACCACCTTAGCAATCGTTGAGTGATCATTCAACAATGCAACCGCGAGTGGTGTGTCCGCGACCGAGTGGCTCGCCCAACTACAGGTCGATTCTGGAAAGAAAAATGGCTGGGGCGGCAGGATTCGAACCTGCGAATGCCGGATCCAAAGTCCGGTGCCTTACCACTTGGCCACGCCCCAGCGCGGCGCTGATTCTATGATGCCGACCAGAAAGAATCCGAGAGATGATCCTTGACCACCTCATCGAGATCGGTGCGGTCGTCCTCGGCTGCCCCAGCCGCCGGAGCTGGGGCTGGAGGCTGTTCGGACTCGACGGGGGACTCTGGCAGCGCCGCTGGCTCGGAAGTTTCGCGGACCGGCTCCTCGACAGCCGAAACCTGCCGCTTGTCTGCGCCCTCAGAACGAGAGTCGCGCCGCTCTTGAGGCGCGCGATCGGCTTTCCCCTCGTCCTTCTTTTGCTTTTTACCGCGCCCCTGATAGCGGCGCGTGGCAGGTTCATCGAGCGCCACAACTTGTTCGTATTCATCGAGGATGCGCTCTTCGAGCATCAACCTTGTCTCTGTATTTAGGGGATGCGCAACATCCTTGTAATCGCCGTTTTTCTTGCGACGGCTCGGCATGCTGATGAAGTAGCCGTCGCGCCCGCGAATCACCTTGATGTCGTTGACCATAAAACAGCTTTCAAAAACGACGGAGACGAAAGCTTTGAGCTTCTCGTCGCGAACTGGGAAGACTCGCACGTCGGTAATTTGCATGATGTCTCCTTCGGCAGTCCCTCACAAAGAGCGAGCGCCCGCTGGCACAAGCTGCGGGATGCTACCAGTTCTGATCATTTGCGATGCCGGCTGGATCGGTGGCTGAGGGCTACGGACACGACTCAGGCCAAGATACACGGCGATCCAACTTCGGCCATGGACCGTCGGCGACTTCGCAGCTCACTTCCCGCCAGGACACTTGAGCAGCGTCGCGGGTCAAGCTGGCTCCGTTTTCGTCTCGGACCACCGATGTGGTTTCGTCCAGACGGTCCCGAGCGCCGGTCAGGATTTCAGGAATCCAATGCACCGGGAGAGCACCAAATTCCTCGACCTTCAAAGCTAAATCGGGCGCATCCCGACCCTGTGCGTAGGCGCATCGTGTCTTGTTGCGGTGATCGAGCCAAAGGGCCTTCTCCGGGCTGTGTTCGAAGACCCACGCCGTGCGTCCGAGAGGGTCGGAAGCCTGAAGTCGAAAACGATTCGCCCCCGTCCACAGCGCAAGCCGGAAACGACCCGATTCGTCTTCGCCGCGGTAGCGCACTTGAAACAGACAGCGTTGTGCAAGAGTTGCTTCAGATTCGCTCTCGCTGGACGCGTTCCCGACTGCAATCGTCGGTTGCTGAGGTACGCCGCGATGGGCGCAGCCGAAAACAGCCAGCGCGCAGGCCAAAGCCGACACCATCCACAAAAGTCCCTGCTGGGGCACGAGACCCCGGCTCAGCGTCCTCGCCGCAGACGGCGAATCAACCATCTTCCGCGAGTTGCTCGATCTTGGCGCCGACGGTGGCATCGTCTCCTCCGATGCGCATCGCCCAGTCGTAAAAGGTACGGGCTCTGGCGGGCTCCCCCAGCGCGCGGTAAAGGTCACCTAAGTGTTCCAGAATGACCGCGTCTCCCGGCACCATCGCCGCAGCGCGCTCAAGAAGGGGACGAGCCTCTTGGTACCGCTCGAGCTTGAAGTAGATCCAGCCCAAAGTATCGAGATAAGCACCGTTATCCGGGTCCTGCTCGAGTGCTGTCTGCACCATGCTCAAGGCCCGATCGAGGTTGCGCCCCTGTTCGGCCCAGGTGTACGCCAGATAGTTGAGGCTCGCAGCGTGATCGGCTTGTGACTCCAGAATGCCCAGTAGAACCTCTTCCGCCTCCGGCCAACGATCGACCTCATCGAGCGCTGCCGCCATTTGGAAGCGCAGGTCAATTCGGTCCGGAGCTCGCTGGAGAGACTCGCCAAGCAGCTCGACCGCCTCGGCCGACTGGTCTCGCAAGGAGTAGACCTGGGCCGCAAGAGAAGGTCCAAGGGGGCCCTCAAGCTCCAGCAACTGCTGCAGAACTTCGTCCGCGTCGCGCGCATGCTCTGCGACGAGCAACAGCTCAAGTTCTTTGGCCAACGCCGCCGGTGCCAGCCTCGGCTCACGTTCGACCATCCGCTGGAGCCAACGGCGCGCTGCTTTCAAGCCGCGTTGATGAAAAAGGGCCTCGGCGTGGAGGGGAAACACCGTCCAATTGGCATCGCGAGGATCATCGACCAAGGGCTCGGTAGCCTGCAGAACCGCACCCCACTCCTCCATGCGCCCCAAGAGGTCGAGCCGGCGCAAACGGGCTCTGCGCCTGCCCTCGCTGTTCTCCGCCAAAGCTGATATGGAATGGTTCAAGATCTCGACCGCCTCCTCGGAACGACCGAGTACCTCAAGGTACTCCACCAACTCCAATGCAGCATCGACATCCTCCGGGGTATCGGCAACGTAAGGCCGCATCAGGTCTGCGGCGCCGTCGTAGCCTCCGGTACGAGCTTCTAAGCGCACGGCGAGACGGCGCAACTCCCGGTCATTGGGGTTTTCCGCTAGCAGTTCAGTCGCCAGAATCTTGGCCTCTTTGCTGTCGTCCGTTCGAGCGAGTAAAAAAGCCAAGCGCCGGTTGACATTCGGATCAGAGGCCTGCTCTCCTGGCGCACCACGCAACAGAGCAATCGCCTCGTTGACCTCGTCGCGCTCTGCGCTCAGCCGGGCGAGAGCCAGACGCGCGCGCAACTGGGTCGGGTCTTTCGAAAGGAGATCTCGTAAGGCCTCCTCCGCAGCAGCGCTTTGCCCGCCGCGCATAAGTGCTTCGGCCAGATATCCGGATGCGGTCAGACTGAATGGGGCGATATCGCGAGCACGCCTAAAATGGTCGGCCGCGGAATCAAACTTGGCCTGACTGAGAGCAATGACGCCAAGCTCGAGCCACGCTTGATAGTCGTCTGGCACAGCATCCACCAGAAGAGTCAAGATCTCCTTGGAGCGTTCCAACGCTTCCGGCCGGGCGTCGGGATGGCGACGATAGAAAACGCCGGCCTGCCAGAGCACGTCGCGATTCTCGGGGGCCAGCTGCAACGCCGCTTCGTACTGTTTGGCGGCGTCACTCAAGCGGCCCCAACGGCGCAATTGATCCGCATACTCAAGCCGTGCGTAGGGCTCGTCCGGGAAGCGAAGCAGCCCCTGCTGCCACAATCGTTCCGACTCTGCTGCATCTCCTGAAGCGGCGTACTCGCGCGCCAAGGCGAAGAGTTCGAAAGGTCCGTCGGCAGTCGACGGCCGATCGGCGGCGAGCGTTGGCGTCGCCAGCAAAGCGATACCGAAAAGGACTCCCCAACCACGAATTTGCCGAATCACATCGGCAGCGTAGCACGTGGGTAGCGACGCCTTCTCGCCTGCTCGATGACCCCGAGGTCGCCCCATGGAGGGTCTTATGAGAGAGAGCCGGCTGGAATTCTTCGGGCGCATATCTAGACCGAATCGCTGTTTGGCTTCAAGCGATCAGGTAGCGATGGAATGTTGCAAGAATCGCTCCTTAGCCCTAACCTCGGCCGATGACGGAATCCATGGCCAACCTTCCCTGGTACCGACGTCTCTACTGGCAGGTCGCGATCGCGATGGTTTTTGGCATTCTCGCCGGCCTCACGTTCGGCGAATCCTTGGCGGGTCTGGTCGACCCGATACGGGAGATCTTCATGCGCCTCTTGCGCATGGTGATCGTGCCGCTGATTTTTACATCGATCACGTCGGGAGTGGCTTCCGTTGGCAGTGGACGCGCCCTCGGCCGCCTCTTCGGCAAGACCCTCGGTTACTACATGCTGAGCAGCTTGCTCGCCATTCTCGCCGGCCTCACCGTCGTCAACCTGCTGCGACCGGGGGTCGGTGCCGACATCGCGGGCGCCGCCAAGCAAAGCCTCCCCGAGCTTCCATCTCCAAGCGTCCGGGAGCTTCTGCTCAATATCGTGCCGCGCAATGTCTTCGCCGCTTTGGCCGAACCCAACATTCTCGCCATCATTTTCTTCAGCATATTTCTCGGTGCCTCGATCGCCGCCCTGCCCGACCCGCAGCAACAACGGCTGCGCGGTTTCTTTGACTCTGCCTTCGCTGCAATGATGCGGATGACCCGCAGCATCATCGCCCTCCTCCCCATCGGGGTGTTCGCCATGGTGACGGTCGTCGTCGCTCGCACCGGCTTCGCCACCTTCCGATCCCTGGGCCTGTACATGCTCACCATTGCCTTGGCGCTGACCTTCCACCTTTTTGTCAGTCTGCCCTTGCTGCTCAAGGTCTGGGGCAAGATCCGGCCAGCCATCCACTTCCGCAACATGCGCAGCGCTCTGATGGTTGCTTTTTCGACCAGCTCTTCAAGCGCGACTCTGCCGGTAACCATCAACTCGGTTGAGAAACAAGTCGGGGTATCCAATCGCGTTTCTTCCTTCGTGTTGCCGATGGGCGCGACTGTCAACATGGACGGAACCGCTCTTTACGAGTGCGCCGGGGTGTTGTTCATTGCCCAGGCAATGGGTTATGAGCTGGGCTTAGTCGGCCAGATCACCGTCGTTTTCACCGCGTTGCTGGCCTCGATCGGGGCAGCCGCAATCCCCTCGGCGGGGCTGGTGGTGATCTTTATCGTTCTTGAAGCGGTCGGCTTATCCGGCCCGCAAGTGGAACTCCTAGTCGGCGCGATGTTGGCGATCGACCGCCCACTCGACATGTACCGCACGGCGGTCAACGTCTTTTCCGACTCCTGCGGCGCGGCGATTATCGCCCGCAGTGAGGGCGAAACCGAAGTCGATCTGCCGTAAAGCGGTCATCGCGAACCTAGACCGCCTGCGGTGCAACGGCATCGATCCCGAGCCGTCGCGTCAAGAAATCATCGATCTCGATCCAGATCTGATCCAAGAACTCCAGCAAGCGGTGGTCGCCATCGCGGAACAGGTGCAACTCGATGTTGAGCGCGTGGGTAGCTAAATCATGCACTCCGGCCCAGTCGATCTCGTCATCCCGCATGCCGTGGAAGAGCAAGCAGGGTGGTTCTAGGCTCGACAATGAGGCCGGCGTCCAACGCAGGGCGTCTTGGTAGAAATCCCAAGACAGCCCGAGGGGATCTTCTGCCAGCGGTGCAGCGCCGGCCGATTGCCAGAGGGCCAAGCGTTCGGCGCCTTCCCTGCCTTCGATCGAGGCAGCCATTCCGATCGCCGGAGCGATAAAGACCCCGCCCGCGAAACTCGAGGCATCCGCGTTCATGCGCGCGAGACAGGTCAAGGCTCCGTATGACGAGCCGCTGAGCAAATACCGTTTGTAGCCACGCCGTCCAAGGTCGGCTAGCACCGCTTCCAGGTCAGCGAGGTTGCGCTCGACCGTAGCTTGTCCAAGGCGCCCTTGCGAGCGGCCATGACCGCGCAAATCGAACCGACAGACGTTCAATCCACGCGCAAGAAAGCGCTGCGAGAAGAACTCTCCCTTGGTCCCAGAAGCGGTTGAACCGAAACCGTGCAGATAGACGACGACCGGTAGATCGGGGGTCGCAGTCCCCTGCAGCACCCCACGTACCGCGCAACCGCTGACTTCGAGGTCCAAGTCAATCGTGGTCTCCGTCGGCACTCAGTAGGCCTCGCCCTCGAGGGGCACGCGAATGGTGCCCCCCTCGGCGTTGGTGCGAATCACCAAGGTCGCTCTATGGGTGCCCGGCGTCGACGCCTGCAGACGCACGCCAATCGTGCAGCGGCCGTCCGCGACAAGAAAGTCTAGGTCGCCGCAGGTAGCCGGAACCATCCGAATCGCTCCATTACCCCCATCAACTTCAATGCGGCGCAGTTCCAGTCTTCCCGGTCCATGTGAGGTCAGAGTCACCGTCTCCACCGGACTGCGGCCACCGGCACGGGTGGCTTCGAAAGTCACATTGCGGCGATCGATACTTGCCCTCGGCACTGGCGGCTCGCCCGCCAAGCCAGATAAGGCTACTCGCTGCTCTCCGACTTGGCTCCTGATCGAGATTTCGCCGAGAAACGCTCCCTGCGCCGGCGGCTGAAAGCGCACCACGAGATCGCAGGCGCTGCCCGGGCCGACGATGCCGCTGGCGCAAGGGTTCGAGCGCAGGCTAAACCCTTGTCCAGTGACGTCGAGCGCAAGGATCTCGAGCGGCGCCGAACCGCCGTTGCCAATCGTCAATTGCAGATCCTGCGATTCCCCCTGGGGCACGGTGGCGAAATCCAAACGTTGCCGAGAAACGTCGAGCTTCGCACTCGCACCGGAGCCCGTCACTTCCAGGCCCAATGGAGATGCGGGTGCATCGGATTCGACTTGTAGAGTTGCGGTCGCAGTGGCCGAACCGCTCGGCCTGAAACGAACGCTGACCACACACGCCTGCTGCGGCTCAAGCCGCGCACCACAGGTGTGGTCGGCGGTAAATGAACTTGCGCCACCTCCAGAAATCCCGATGGAACTCAGCTCGGCGGCCGCACTGCCGTTGTTGCTCAGGCGCAGATTGCGCGGCGGAGACGAGCGCCCAATCGGTACTGCAGCAAACCCCAACCGCCGAAGGTCAAATGCCAATTCCGCCGCGGTGGCGGTACCGGACAGCTCTGCAGCCGGGAACGACTCGCCAGAGCGGTGCTTGAGGATCAATTCGGCATTGGCCATCCCCGACTCGGGCGGTGCAAAAACAACTTCGGCGCTGCAGCTCTCTCCCACCGGCACCGATCCGCGCGAGCAGTCTTCGCGCTGCACCGTGAAGTTCTTATCGGCGACCGCTGGCGCCAAAAGGGTCCAACTTTCAGTCCCCTGATTGACCCAAGTTACACGCAAAGGGGATGAACTTGTGCCAACTTTTGTGGGCTCAAATTTGAGCTCTGCGGGACGCATCTCGAACCCAGGGCCGCGGCCGCGTCCCACTAACACAAGCGGCGCCAACGGCTGTGCGATATCCGAATCTGCGACCAAGGTGGCTTCTCGATCTCCCAAGCGGCGTGGTGCAAAAACAAGCTGGATTCGGCAACTGGATCCGGGCGCCAGTTCGGAACGGCAGCCGTTGGCGACGACGCGAAAGTCGGCGTCACCTGCCACCCGAACGCTCCCCACCGCTCCAACATAGGTACCCTGATTGCTGATTTCGATCTCCTGAGCGCTGCTCTCCCCATCGACGGTGATCTGCCCGAAGTCGACCCGATCGACTGCCGCGACCATACGCGCTCCCAGACCTTCTCCCCGCAACTCAATCTCAGTCGACCCGCCGCGCTGCCCACCGAGCAACTCAAGAGCAGCCGAGACGTCGCCCATGGTCGTTGGAGCAAACGTCACCTGCACTGCACAGGCCTCCCCTGGGCCCAGCAGATCCGCGCAGTCTCGACGCTGAATCGAAAACGCATCGTTATCGCGCACTCGAATGTCGTCAATTGCAACCTCTCGGCGACCGGGGTTGGAGAATTCGACCTCGATGGGATCGCTGACCTGCCCCACGACCGCCGTCACCGGCGCAGGGTCTTGAGGAGAAACCGTCAGCAATGGGGGTCGCAGATAGAGCCAGGCCGCAATTGCAAAAATCGGCAGCAGAAGCAACCACCATGCAGCAGCGAACGGGCGTCGCCTCTTCTTTCGACCTCCTTTGCGCCGCTTGGCGCTGGCCGTGGAGGGTGGCGGCAGAGCGTACTCCGCCTTGGGGAACGTAGGCTCTTCCCCACCGTCTTCGCCCAGCGGCAGATCAATCAGGTCGTCGGGGGCCATGGTCTCTTGGGATTGAGCGGCTAACGGCGCAGTGGCGACTTGCGTCGCTTGCGCACGATTTCGCGGTAGGCGGGGACGCCCTCGGCCTCTTTACGCTCCAACGGTTGGCCAAGAGCATTCTCGATCGCAGTGATCAGCGGTCGATCGCGCCAAGTACCAATGCTCGACACCAAACCACTGTTGGCCCCGCGCGCGGTGCGGCCGGAGCGATGGATGTAGTCCTCGACCGAGTCCGGCAGGTCAAAGTTGACCACGTGTTCAATGGTTGGAATGTCGAGCCCGCGCGCAGCGACGTCGGTGGCCACCAAAATGCGGTGGCGCCCGGAGCGAAACTCGTCGAGAGCTCGGCGCCTGCGCCCCTGCGAGCGATCCGAATGAATGCGTTCGACCGGGTGCCCTTCCTTTTCAAGCACTTTGCAAAGCCATTCTGCATCAATCTTGCGGCGCGTGAAGACCAACGTGCTGCCAGTCGACCGACTGAGAATCGACTGCACACAGCGCCTCTTGTCACTCTCCTCGACCATGTACAGTTGGTGCTCAAGTCCTTCCGCGGCCCGGGTTGACGGCAGAATGTCGACTCGCTTCGGTTCGTGCAGATAGCGCCGAGCCAGACGTTCGATCGGCTCCGGCATGGTGGCTGAAAAGAGCAGAGTTTGCTTGCGTCCCGGCAAGGCGCTGACCACCCGCTGAACTTGCGGCAAAAACCCAAGGTCGAGCATGTGATCGGCTTCGTCCAACACCAGAGCGTTAACTCGGCGGACATCGGCGGTGCGCCGTTCAATGTGGTCGAGCAAGCGTCCTGGGGTGGCGACGATGACCTCGGGATCGCGGCCCAGTGCGTTCACCTGCGGCCCCATCTTGACTCCGCCGATGACGCACACGGAGCGAATTCCGGGGACCTGAAGGGCCGCCAAAAACGCTTGGGTCTGTTGAGCGATCTCGCGTGTCGGCGACAGGATCACCGCTTGACCGCCGCGGTCCAGGATCCTGGCAATCACCGGCAGCGAAAAAGCAGCAGTCTTGCCGGAGCCGGTCTGCGCCAGTCCGACGACATCGTCGCCTTCGAGGGCAAGCGGAATCATCGCCGCTTGAATCGCCGTAGGGTGCTCGAATCCAATCGCTTGTAAACGGCGCAGAATGGACTCGGGCAGCCCCAACTCTGCGAAAGAAAGATCCCCTACTTCGGGGGCGTGCTGTGCAATCGGACCTGTATACACGGGAGAGATTATAGGTTTAGTAGAAAGCCGCTGACGTTCGCGGCGGACGTTAGATCAGAGTTAGCCGGATCAGATATAACGGATCAGAGGTAGCCTAGCGCGCGCAGAGCGTCTTGGTTCTCGATTTGTCCGGCCTCGCCAGGTTGCGCGAGTGCTTCAGACGGCATAGACCTTAACAGGCCAACCATTCGCCTTAAAGTCGGCAACTCAGTGTAAGTGACTTCGTTCTTCGCCAGCGGGTCGGTCGAAAGATCGAAGAGTTGGTAACGAAACCTGTCACGCCCGGCGATCTTCACCGCGTGGCAGCGGTAGTCCTGCGAGGGACCCAACTCGGCCGGGACCTGACAATCCTCGGACTCGATACGGATGCGGCAGGGTGCACAGTCATTTCCAATATCGACAGGAACGCTCTGCCAGCTAGGGCGCAACTGCTGTTCGGTGGTCAGCTCGCCATTGATGTAAATCCGCGCGTTGCGGCGTTTGCGAAAGCTCCAAATACGCAGCTCTTGCTCGGGGCCCTGCACGTCGAATTCGGCCACGTCCGAGAACCAGGTGCCATCCGGGCCCGCTGGGTAGCGGTGCTCGATCAGCTGCCATCTGCGTTTGCCCTCACGCGAGATCACGGAACGCTGGTGAATCCCGATCTCCATCTCGGCGTAGGCGGTCTCCGGCAGATCGGTAACCGCTGCGCCGGTCAGCAACGGCATCAAGCTGCGCCCAGCGCCGTTGGGAACCCAATCCACACCGACTAGCTCTGCCATGGTCGGAGCCAAATCGACCGTTTCGACGATGTGCTCAACCCGGCGGGACTGCAACTGCGGGTGATAAATGATCAGCGGAATGCGCACCAGTTCCGGGTAAACCTGCTCATGGGCCAGCAACCCGTGCTCGCGAAACTCCTCGCCGTGGTCGGCAAAGACGATGACCGCTATGCGGTCATTCCATCCGTTTGCTTGTAAGGCGTCGACGAACTCTGCAAACGCGGTGTCAACATCGCGCAACTGGCCATCGTAAAGACGGCTCATTGCTTCGACATCGGCATCTGACGCGCTCTCGCGGCCGCGGTTTACCGCGGTCAAATACTCACCAGTGACGGGAACATTGGGACCGCTGTGCCCGCGTAGAAAGTCCGTTCGGTTCTTTGCCGTCGGCTCGTAGGGGGTGTGAACGGCGTACGTGTGCAGCCACAAAAACGGCCGCTCGCCACTCTCCAGGGCGGCCAGCCACTCGAGCCCGGAGTCGAAGATCGTTCGCGGTCCATCCGGCGGTCCGATCAGTTTGTATTCGAAGGTCTCAAACCCCCGCCCCAGCCCCGAACTTGGACTGATCATGCCGTTTTCGGTAAACGCGGCAGTACGAAATCCGTGCTCCTGCATCACTTCGGCGATGATCGGCAGTTCCGGCGAGAGCTTGAGGCGGCGTTGCACGACGCCGTGCTCGCGCGGGTAGAGGCCGGTAAAGGCGGACAGATGCGACACCATGGTCGATGGGTACTGGGCGAAAGCCCATTCAAAGACCGACGAGCGCCGCGCAAATGCATCGATGCCGGGTGACGTCGGGAGTTCGTACCCATAGCCGCCAATGCGATCGCTCCTCAAGGTGTCGAGGGTGACAATAATGACGCCTTCCAGTGGGGTCACCGATTGCTCGGTATCGCCTCCACTTGGGCAACCGCTCACAACAAGAGCCGCGGCGATCACGAGCGCACTCACTGCAACTTGGTTTGGACCTCGCCTCGACATACGCGGCGAAGTATATGCAGCCTGTCACTTAAAAGCCTGCGGCTGCGAAACCACAGCGGGAGCCACTGGTGTAGGCTCCAACGCGAAAAACGCGATGTCGACCACTGTACGCAACGCATTCACTCAACTCGGCGCTGCGTTCACGCCATATCGGTGGCCGAAAATCTTAGCCACACTGCAGTTGTGGACGATTGCCGGCATCGCCGCTTCCAACATCTTTCTCGGTTTGGGTGTGCTTGCTACGCCGTGGAAGAAAGTGCGCTACCGCCTGCAGCGGACACCGGAAGCATGGATCCCCGCCGTTATCTACCTAGCCCTGATGCTGGGGTCAGTGGCGATCTCGCCCATAGCCCGGCGAACGCTCGGAGGACTCAGCGAACTGCTCAACGTGATGCCCATCATCCTAGTAGTGGCCGTCGTGGATCGCGTACGGACGTTGCGGATTGTCCTCTATGGCTTCCTCGCCGTAGCCACCTTTCATGCCACCCACGGCTTGTACGAAGTCACGCAAGGCGCCGGCGACCTCGAGACGCGAGTTCACGCTTCGTTTTCTCACTACATGACCTTTGCCGGAGTGATGACCTTGGCGATCGCGGTGCTTCTCGCCGCGATGCTCTATCGGCGTGCATGGCGTAGCTGGTGGGCGTGGCCTTGCCTTGGATTGCTAAGCGCAGCTTCTTTCTATGCGCTAACGCGCAACTCTTGGGTGGCGGTGTTCGTGGTTTTGGCGTTCGCGGCCGTTCTAAAACGTGGTCGTTGGCTGATGTGGTTGCTCCCAGCGACGCTTGCAATTCTGAGCATCCTTCCAGTTCCGGTGCTAGCCCGAATGTGGAGTCCGGTGGTAACGCTGTCGGATTTGCGAAGCACTGGAACTCTCGATGATGTCTCTACCTACGACCGACTGTGCATGCTCGACGCGGCAACGATCATGATCCGCGAGCGTCCATTACTCGGCCACGGCCCAGAAACCATTGAACATCTGTACCATCTTTACGCTCACCCCACTGCGCCGCAACAGCGCGTACCGCACCTTCACAACAGCTACGCGTCGCTGGCTGTCGAACAGGGCATTCCATCTGTCCTCGTTCTTGTCGCTCTCTTCGTCCTAGCCGCCATTTGCGCCTTGCGTGGACTGCGGCACGGCAACCCCGACCACTCCGACCTTTACGCAGCCTCGCTGTTTGGGATCGTCGCTTTCCTGGTGGCTTGCCTGTTCGAGGACTACTGGACCGACACTGAGATTCAGCGCGTGGCGTTGACCATGGCTGCTATCCCCTACAGCCTGCGCCTGATCACCGATCGACAGCGCAAAGAATCGGTATGATGCGCCGCGAAGGAGACGGAAGTGCAAGTCAATGTTCACAGACGTGAAGACGCCGTAGTCGTTGAACTGCGAGGCCAGCTGGTGACCGGAACCGGCGCCGATGTAGTTCGCGAAGTCGTCGAGGAGGTCTATGGCGAAGGCTGGCAATCGCTGCTCCTCGACCTCTCAGCGGTCTCCAAAATCGACAGCTCAGGTATCGGTGAGTTGGTAGCCGCCTACAAGCTATCCGCCAACCTGGAGCGTTCCTTCGCCTTGATCCAGGTCGAGGCTCCCCTCCGCCGCATTCTCGACCTCAGTAATTTGCTGCCACTGATTCCGGTGTTTCACAGCGAGGAAGAAGCGCTGGCCGGCATACCGTCGGCAAACTGACCCAAGAATTCGGGAGTCGATGGCGGCCTAGGGCTAGCCTCCGACTTGACAAAGTTCCCGCAATTTGGCCCCGTAGAGGCGAATTCTCTTGGCCCCCAACTGCGGTACTGCTTGCAAGTCCTCGGCGCCGTGGCGCACAAGATAGTCAGCGGCCGTCGTCGGCAGCACCGCTTGCTGAGGAACGCCACGCGCGGCAGACTCGCGCCGTTTCCACGAACGGATCCTCTTGGCCCGAACTCGCTCTACATCGGATGTCTGACGCCCAACAGGGCGTTGGGGTAACCCCGGCAAGTCGCTCTCTCGCCGCTTCAGAACCTCGACCAACTGGCGGCCAAACCGGTCACGCACACGGCCATGGATGCCGGCAAAGCGCAGGTCACGAGGTGAGCGAGGTGGTCTTTGCGCCAGGGTCAACAGAGCTCGATTGTTGAGAATGCGCCCCGGAGGCTCGTTCTCGTCCCGGGCGATCCGTTCGCGCCACTGCAGTACCGCCAAAGCGCGACGCTGCTCGAGCTCGCCCAGTCTGCCCAGTCCTTTGATCCGCCACAACAAGTTCTCTGGGCTCAGGTCGGGCCATTCGGCGCTCTCGACCGCCAACCCGGCGAGAGCGACCTCCTCGGTCAAATCACGAGCGTCGACCTCCTTGCGCAAAGCCGCCGCGAGCTCTGGAAGGTATACGACATCATCCAGCGCGTACCGCACCGGTCCGTCCGGCAGCGGACGACGCCCCCAATTGAAACGTGTGAATTCTTTGGGTAGATCGACTCCGCAGAGCTCCAGTACGAGGCTCCCGTACCCGGTCTTCTCTCGCCCTAGGAATGTTGCCGCCTGCTGGGTGTCCCAGATGCCTCGGATCTGCAGACCGAAGTCGCGCTTAAAGCACGAAACGTCGAATTCACCGCCATGCAGCAGAATGCCAGGGCGTGATTCGGCGAAGAACTTGGCCAGCGGCTCGAACCAAGATGGATCGTCAAACGCGAGCGGGTCCGCGACCCACAGGAAACCATCGACATTGAACTGCAGCAGACAGAGCCGCTCGTCATATACAAACCCCGAATTGGCTTCGGTGTCGAAGGCGAACTCGGACACCTTGTCGAGCGCCCTGGCAAGCCGGTCAACGTCCGTAGGTCGGCGAACCCATGAGAATTCAAGGTCGGTCAAAACAGCGGGCTTTCTTGGCCTATTCGGCCAACGCCGAGCCGCCCCTCTATCACCGATTTTCGTCAGTAGTTCAATCAGAGGTCTGCTGGCTCACCTCCCCAAGGTGACACCTCGCAGCGACGACAACGGCTGTTACAGTCTAGCAGCGTCATTGCAGGCGCGGAGGAAGCCGTAGACCGTCACAATGTCGTTGCTCGTCCGAGCGTTCCATCGACCCTCAACTCAGGCGTTCCGTCTTTTGCACGGAACCGTCGGTGTGCTGATCGCCATCTCGGTGTCGATTTTTGCGGCCGAACTGTGGCTTGGAGAACAACCCCTACCGGACTGGCTGGCACGACTCGACCAACTCATCCTGTGGCTGTTTGCCATCGAGCTCGTTCTGCGCGTCGCCAGTTTCCGTCCACCAAGGCTGGATCTCGAAGCGGCGACCGGAGCCACCAAATTGCTGGCACCATCTTCTCGGCCGGCTGGCGTTTCTCTTCCGCCCCAGCATCTTGATCGATCTACTCACCGTGTCAGCGCTCCTGCCGGCATTGCGCGGACTGCGGGCTCTACGCCTCTTGCGATTGGCGCGTACGCCCGTTTCGTTACGCCTCACCAATACGTTCAATCGGCCAGGCTTTCCGCGACAACGCCCTTCTCTACCTCCTCGCCTTGGCGTTCGTGTGTACTGCGGTTTTGCTTGGAGGACTCAGCTTTTACCTCGTTGAGCGGGGGTGCCAACGTCGACGTGCGGTCGCCACTGGACGGCCTGTGGTGGGCTTTGGTGACGTTGACGACGGTCGGTTTCGGCGACATTTCGCCAGTTACCCCAATGGGGACGCGCCATCGGCGCCGTTCTCATGCTGGCCGGCATGCTCAGCCTGGCCTTATTCGCCGGTGTCGTAGGTCAATCTTTAGTGCAGAGTGTGCTGACTATTCGCAAGGAGCAGTTTCGTATGAGCGGACACATCAACCACATCGTGATCTGCGGTTACGAGTCCGGCATGGAAATGCTCTTGACCGCGATCCGCAATGAAGTCGATTTCGACGAGACCGCAGTGGTCCTTTTCGGCCCCGGCGAGCGGCCCGGAGACCTGCCGCCGGAAATGGTTTGGGTCAATGGTGATCCGACGAAAGAAAGCGAGTTGGGAAAGGCCCGCGTGGCGCAAGCAAGGGCGGCCATCATCATCGGATCGAGAAGCATCCTGCCGCAAGATGCTGACGCCAAGACCATCCTCACCGCGTTCACCCTGCGCTCTTTCCTCAAGCGCAATGAGATCGCTAGCAAACGAAGCCAGGATCTGTACATCGTCGCCGAAGTTCTTGATGAGGAAAATATCGACCACGCTTACGCCGCGGGCGCCGACGAAGTCATCGAAACCACGCACATCGGTTTTTCTTTATTGACTCATGCCGTCATGATGCCTGGAACGGCCAATGTGCTTTCGCAGGTCGCCTCAGCCGGAGGTCAGAGTCTTTTTGTTGGTCCACCAGGGCGCTATGAAGGAGAGACTTTCGCCGCCGCCGCGGCGAGTCTTCAGGCAAGCGATCGTGCTCTGGCGGTCGGATTGAGAGACTCAGACGGCAACGACTCCCTAAATCCCCATCCGAGCACCAACCTTGGCGCCGATTCACGCCTGATTTATCTCGCCAAAACTCAGAGCGGCTAGAAGAACCCGAAAAACTGGAGTGATCTGCCAAGCAATGACGACTTAACTATCGTCTTCGCCCTCGGCATCCTCTTTGTCATCGATGTGGTGGTAGCCCACCAAATGACGGCCAACCCAGAGCGCCGCCACTTCGTCCGGAACGCGCCCGGCGGTCACGCTTACTTCGACCTCGGCATCGTCGCGCTTCACAGTAAACGCAATCTCGTTCCCCGGCACCAAGACTTCTTTGATGATCGGCCAGAGTTCGTCGCGCGAGGTCTTGTAGGAAGTCCCCTCGATCGCAGTCAGGTAGTCACCCGGCTGTAGTCCACCGGACTCCGCAGGACTCCCCGGCACAACTCTGAAGATCAGCGGATAGCCGCTCTCTTCGTCAACTTCATACTCGATACCGAGCCAACCGCGCTTGGCAATCGACTCTTTCATTGCGGTCAAACAGTCGTCAGCACTGCCTTTGCACTCTTTAGGTCCAGCTACAGATGGAGCTGACACCATCAGCATTAGCGCGCAAAGCAACATAAGTAGTCTCTTCATACTCATCACCTCAGATCATCGCTCAGAGGCACCGTTCGAACGAAGCATCGGATAGGTCACAGGCGGTCTCAAAGGGCGCGATCGAACCGCTAAATCCTACCAGCCCAAAACCCAACGCATCGATGTCGTCGGCGTCATCGGCGGCAGCGACGCTGGGCCGCGCAGTGGGGTCAGACCTCCCCACTCCCCGGTCGAGGCAACCAGTCGACACTACGACGACCAGCACCAAAACGCCCAGCTTGAAAGTCTGCCACCGCCTCACGAACATAGCTACGGAATCCCCAGGGCGACGGATTGCTAAAAACAGTCTGCATGAAAAAGGCGCCTCGAACCCGAGGCGCCTTTTCAAGTAGCTCGGTTTCGAAAACTCAGAAGGACACGGAAACCCCGCCTCCAATCGACTTCCCGGAGAGGTCGAGAGTCCCGAGTCCGGCGAAATCGCCGCTGAGTTCGTCGTCGGCGTCGACCCACCGGCCTTCGGCAAACACCGACCAACTGCTCCCGAGCGGCACTTCCACGCCAGCGAGAAAGAAGGTTCCGAAAGCGTCGCCGTCATCGAAGAAAACATCGTTGAATAGAGCTGGTGGATCGAACCCAAAGTCCAGAAAATCACCGTCTTCGGTCAGCTCCCAACTGTGAATGCCGATGCCGGCGCCGAGGTAGGGCAGAACGATAGCGTCACCTGACAGCAGGTGAACGATGATGCCCAACTCGAACGTCCCGATGTCAAGGGTGGTGTCATGGAAGATCTCACCGCCGCCAGCAATCACGAAGTCACGGTAATTCTGCGGCAGTTCACCTTCGTAACCAGAGAAACTCCCTATCACGCCGACGCGGGCGGAGACATAGTGAACCCAGTCCACTGACAGGCGGAAGTCATCGAAATCTTCAGCGGTTCCGAAGAAGTCGACCTCTTTGTCTTGCCAGTATCGCGACTCGCCCTCCGGTTCGAAAGAGCCGCCGTGGACCCGGATGACGTTCTCTCCGGCGTAGTGGCCGATCCCCCCGGCAAACGCCGACGGAACGACTAGCAACGCAACAGCAAATACAAAGATCAGAGTTTTCGTCTTCATCGGTTCTCCCTTCGGGAACATCCTCTCAGGCTCTACGCCCTCGTTCCATCGTTCTAATGCGCAAGCGCCGTGCCAGTTCTCAGCAACGGACGAGGCGCTTGGGAGCTTGGATATGACATCTGACGATCGAGCACAACCGAGAGCCCCGACTCACCGCGTCCACTGTAGAGGACAGCCGACAGCCGCAGCACTGGTCCAACCGACCAGCAAGATAGGATTTCGCCCATGGCGCAATACGAAAGCGAAGTCTACGATTCGGGTCCCGATCTCAGTCCGGATGAGCAACTGGAGCGAGCCGAGGAGTTCCGCACCCACATTGCCAGCCGCCGCACGATTCGCCACTTTTCGTCCAAACCAGTCGGACGCGCCGTCATCGAAGAGTGCATTCGCGCAGCCGCTAGCGCTCCAAGTGGGGCCAACCAGCAGCCTTGGACCTTCGTCGTGGTGAGTGAACCCGAACTCAAAAAGAAACTCCGAGTGGCGGTTGAGAATACCGAAGCCGAGTTCTACGACGAGCGGGCGGGGAAGGAATGGTTGCAGGCACTCGAACCTCTGGGCACCGACGCGCGCAAGCCTTTCATCGAAGAAGCGCCGTACCTCATCGTCGTCTTTGCGCAGATCCATGGCGTCCGTAAAGGAAAAAAAGTGCGCCACTACTACGTCAAAGAGTCGGTGGGCATCGCCACTGGATTCCTGCTCGCCGCCCTGCACCGCGCTGGCCTGGCCACCCTGACCCACACCCCCAGTCCAATGGCCTTTTTGCGCGATGTGCTGGGTCGCCCCGAGAACGAGAAGCCGTTTTTGATCGTCGTCACCGGAAAGCCGGCCAGAGACGCTCGCGTCCCCAAGATCGTTCGCAAAGAGCTGTCCGAAGTCTGCGAGTGGCGCTAACGCCGAACTCGGTGAGGAGCGTACGCCGGTGAGTCGGGTCGCAGTGATTTCAGATATTCACGGCAACATGCCGGCGCTCGAAGCCGTGCTTGAGGACCTTCGCACGGAAGCTCCGGACGAAGTTTTAGTCGCCGGGGATATCGTCGGCCGAGGTCCCGGTGGCAATGAAGTCGCCCACCGCATCAAGGACCTGGGTTGGCCAACGTTGCGGGGCAATCACGAAGAACTCCTGCTCCTCTATCGAGACGGCGCACGCCCACCCGCACTCCGCGGAACACCGGTCAGCCACGCGTTCGAGTGGATGGCGAACGAACTCGACGACGAGATCGTGGACTACTTGCGGCCCCTGCCGTTTGCACTGCGACCGCGGGTCGGCGCCGAGGAGATCATCGTCGTTCATGGCAGTCCCAACCGGACCACCGAAGGAATCGGGCCTTGGGTGCCGGAAGAGGCGCTCGACGCCTACGCCCGTGCGGTCGACGCTCAAGTCCTGGTTTGCGCCCACACTCACCGTCCCCTTGAACACGCCTCGGTTTTCGGCCGCATTGTCAACATCGGTGCGGTCGGGCTGCCCTTCAACCGCGATCCTCGCGCTCACTACTCTATTTTCGAGGTCACCGGCAGCAAGGTGGCGCTGAAGCGCCGGGTGATCGAATACGACATCGAAGCCACGCTCGACTTCTACGAGGAAAGTGGGTTCGCGGCGCATTCACCGATCGTCGCCCAACTCCTCAGTCGCGAAGTTCGGCAAGCTCGGCCCTTCCTGCGCTCGTTCATGGAGTGGGCAGCTCACCATGGTCGTCCACAAGACGAGGACACGCTCGCCGATTTCGACCGCCGTCAAAGATGATCGCTAGAAACTGAAGCTGTAGCCGGCGCCGACTTGCAGGTCCGGTGCTGCGTGGCTGAGACCCACGGCGACGTGCACATCCCACTGGCGGCGAGGGTTGGGGGCCTTGGTCAAGCCGGTATGAAACAGCACCGCACTCGACCCCTCTTCAGGGATTTCCGCGGCCAATTCGAAGAAGGCTCCCCAATTGTTTCGCAACGACCGTCCGAACACCAAAGTCGGCGCGACCAGAATCTCGTTGTCGTCGCCCACGGACACGTTCGAGATGCCGACCTGCGATCCCAGCGACCAGTTGGAATTGAGGTCTTGACCGTAAACCAGAATCAGGGTCGGGTCGATTTCGTCACTAGTTGTGTTGTCTCACCACGTTGTTCAGTAAAAGGAGTTGTCCATCCGAGTTTCTTCGGAGAAGCTGATTGGGAAGTAACCGATCAGCACCCAAAGGAGAACCCGGATGGACATTCATGAGAATGCACGAAGCTGCCCACGAAGTCGAGCCCTGCTAGTGCGTCGAGTCCTTGAGGAGGGATGGACGGTGCGAGAGGCCGCTGAGGCCCAGGGCCTCAGCGAGCGATCAGCCTATCGCTGGTTGGCCCGCTTTCGAGCCGAGGGTACGCCTGGGCTCAAGGACCGCTCGTCTCGGCCTCACCGGATACCGACCAGGACCCCAGAGGCGATCGTGCACAAGCTCATTGAGCTGCGTTGTCAGCGCTTGACCGGCAGTGAGATCGCCGCTCGTCTGGGCTTACCGCGCTCGACGGTAGGGAGGATCCTTAAGCGTGCAGGGCTGGGCCGGTTGGCTTCGCTTGAGGCTCCTGAGCCGGTGCGCCGCTATGAGAAGCAGTTTCCGGGCGAGCTGATCCATCTGGATATCAAGAAGCTGGCGGCAATCCGCAAGGTCGGCCACCGGGTCACTGGCAACCGGCGCGACTGCACTCCTGGGGCCGGATGGGAGTTTGTTCACGTCTGTGTGGATGACCGCTCACGCCTGGCCTATGTCGAAGTGTTACCGGATGAACGGCAGGGCTCAGCCATCGCGTTCTTACGTCGTGCTGTGGCCTGGTTTGCCAGCAAAGGGATCCAGGTCCGGGCGGTGATGACCGACAACGGCCCTTGCTACATTGCCAAGCGCTTTGTCGCTACCTGCAAAGATCTCGGCCTGGGCATCATCAGAACACGCCCATACCGACCCCGCACCAATGGCAAGGCCGAGCGCTTTATCCAGACCCTGATGCGGGAATGGGCCTACCGATGGGTCCACCAAGACTCCCGACAGCGTAGCGTGCGACTCAAGCTATACCTCCACTTCTACAATTTCCACCGTCAGCACATGAGTCTTGATGGATTGCCGCCAATCAGTAGGATCACTCACCTGAACAACGTGCTGAGAATGCACAACTAGTGAACTCATCGTCGCCAATCGGTACGGAAAGCTCGGCGATCAGAGCGAGCTCGCCTTGGCCGACCGATCCGGCTTCGTACTTAACGCCAATCGAAGCATCACTGACACCCGACTCGCCAGGTCCATCCACGAACTCAGGAAGCCCGATGCGGAGTTCCCAGCGCTCGGAAAGACCTCGGCGCATCAACGCCTCCGGCAAATTGAGAAAATCGTCTTCGCCAGCATCCGCCCATGTGAAGCCGGTTTCGACCTGCCAAATCCCAGGATCCACTGACGACGTACTCTCAGTGAAATCAGGCCGGTCGGTAATCAAGCCTTCGTCAGCCAGCACGGCTGGCGACGAACAAAGGTTTGCTATCAAAGTGACTGCAGCCACTAGCCTGCCGCTCAAGCGAATTCGGTCGCACATATCTTCTATTCTTTGGGATGGAATATCTCATCCTCAAAATAAATTTTTTCATTAGTCAAAAAAATCTGCAATCGAGCTTACTGGATCGCTGGAACGGGTTCGTTGTTGCGCCACCATCGCTTGCGCGGCGGAAGGTCGCGTGTTGCGAACCAATCCTGCCGAGCGCGGCGATGACGCGCCGCGACGATCAGTCCAGTCTTTGCGTCATAATGCTGTCTCTCGACGCCCGAAGGCGGGCGATCGACCAGCGACGCCTCGCTATCGACGGCCCGCTCCACAAAGCGTCGGAACAGAGGGGCGGCGGCCTGCCCCCCACTGAGCGCGAGTGGCTGGCCGTCGTCGCGGCCCACCCAGACTGCAACCACCAAATCGCCGACGCCGCCGACCGTCCATGCATCGCGCTCTCGCGACGAAGTTCCGGTCTTGGCCAGGACTGGTACTCCCTCAATCCTCGCCGCTCGCGCGCTGCCCTCGGCGACAGCTTGGCGCAGGATGTCGCGAATCAAGAACGCCACCTGCTCCGGGACGACGCGGTCATGTTGCGGCCGCGCTGAGGCGACCAACGTACCGCTCGGGCGGCGGATGCGCGTCCACATGCGCGGCTCGCTCCGTCGTCCGTCTCCCAAAATCGCGGTGTATGCGCTGGCCAAGTCCCATGGACTCACCTCCACCGCGCCAAGGACAAAGGCGGGAGGTACTTCGGTGGGAATCTTGAGACCGGCCCTTCGTAACGTCGAGGCGGTCTGTTCCCAGCCACACCAGGCACCGACGCGCGCAAAAGGGAGGTTCAACGAACGCACTGTCGCCTCACGCAGGGTTACGGTTCCGCCCTGCGATCGATCTGGGTTCTGTGGCTGCCAACGCCCTGACGGAAGATCTAAGCTCCAAGATTCGTTGGAAACCCGTCGCGACGGATAGAGAGGATCTCGATCACCGCAATCGGCAAAAGCGTGGGCCAAGACAAACGGCTTGATCGAAGACCCCGGTTGCCGCTGCGCCTTGCGCACGCGATCCAGACCGACACCATCTCCACCACCTCCGACGTAGGCGACGACCTCTCCACTTCCTGCCCGTATCGCGATCAACGCCGCCTGCGCCGAGCGAGCACTACTGCCGCGACTCCGAATCTCCCGTAGTGACTTTGCCAACACCCGTTCCGCGTGGCCTTGGAGCCAAGGGTCAATCGTTGTATGTACAACAAAACCGCGCCCGCTTTCGCTCCGGGCTGGAGCCACCCGCTCGGCCTCCCGCTGCAGCGCCCGCAACAACGTCGCCGACGCAGCGGGAATGACCGATGTTGCTTTGACGTTCGGCAAAGACCGACTCCTGGCGATGATGCTGCCATCGACCCAGTCGAGCTCTACCAAGCGATCCAGAATCCAGGTATAGCGTTGACTGACGCCGCCGGGGTTGCGCACCGGTGAATAGCGATTCGGAGCTTGGATGATCGCGGCCAGGAGCGTCGCTTGGGCCAAGGTGAGATCCTCCGCATCTCTTCCGAAGAAAGCTCGGGCGGCGATCCCATAGCCGTAGAGCGACACTCCATCCACATGCCCGAGGTAGACGTGATTGAGGTACTCCTCGAGAATGTCTTCTTTGTCGTATTCGGCTTCCAGACGGAGCGCGCGCACCGCTTCCGACACCTTGCGTCCTAAGGTGCGATTCGGCGTCAAGTCGCGCATCTTGATCAATTGCTGGGTGATGGTGCTGCCGCCCTGGGCCACTTTGCCGGCGCGCAGATTGGCCAGCAGTGCTCGCGCAACACCGCGCCCGTCAATGCCGCGGTGGTCGAAGAAACGAGCATCCTCAGCCGCCAAAAGCGGACGCCAGACGTGTTCAGGCAAATCGTCAAATCGAACTGGAATGCGAGTGGCGCGGCGACCATCCAGGTCCTCGGCAAGAAGCAAGGGCTCCAAAGTCAACGCCACCTCGCCGTCGGCCAAGTCGCGATCCGTCAAGCCGACAATGACGCCGTCGGGGCGGCGCAGGCGCAAGCCGACAAGCTCGCCGCGACGGCTTCCGCGCGCATCGTCATAGGACTTCTGGTAAATCCAGAAGACGTCGAAACCCCAGAAAAACTCGCCTTCGTGCTGCGGTCGCTGGCGTACTCGGGTATAGCCGCGTGCTTGCAGGCGCCCGGCCAAGTCGAATGCCGCCACCGAGACGCCGGCCCGCACCGCGATCTCGCCCGAATAGACCCGTATGTCGTTGCGGCCCAATTCGGGCACGCCACCACCGGCTGCGCCGGCCCCGGCAAGCAGGACCAACACAGCGGCGAGGGCGAAGGTGAACTGTCGACTAGTTAACGATTTCGAGGAGCTCAACCTCGAAAACCAACGTTGCACCGGGCGGAATACCGCCTCCTGGGCGCGGGTTGTCGCCGTATCCCATATCGGCGCCGAGCCACAGCTTCCATTTCGAGCCCACGGGCATCTGGCTGAGTGCCTCGGTCCAACCACGCACCACCTGGTTGAGGGGGAAGGTGGCGGGCTGGTTGCGGTCGTACGAGCTATCGAATTGAGTTCCATCCAGCAAAGTACCGCGGTAGTGCACCGTCACCCGATCGGTCGCGTTGGGCTTCGGCCCGTCTCCGGCTACCAGAACTTGATATTGCAATCCGGGAGCCAGGGTGACGACGCCATCGCGCTTGCCGTTATCTTCCAAGAACGCGGCACCCTCCGCTCGCTGCTTCACCGCCTCCTCCTGCCGTTCGCTATTGAGCCGTTGCATCTCAAGCTGCTGGTGGCGTTGCTGCGCCGCAGCTAGGTCTTCCTTGGACAAGGGCAGTTCGGCACCGGCCAAGCCTGCTTTGAGGCCGGCCAGAAGCTGCGCTTCGGGCAGGTTGGCACCTTGGTCGTGAATCTGCTTGCCAATGCCATAGCCCACTGAATAGGCGGCTTTTTCTGCATCTGAAACCGGCACCGGTGTTTCCTCCTGTTCTGCTTGCGCGTTGGCGCAAGATGCGGTGATAGCGATTCCCATGAGTAGGGTTGAGCTAGTCGCAACAATCTTCGAAATCATCCAGGTATCTCCATGCTGTATCGGGAAGCCGGGAGTCGGCGCGGCAAGGTATCATGCCGCCTTGTCCCTGTGGGGAGGAGCGATTGACTAAGACAACCGGAATCCTCGGAATCGGAGCCTACACGCCCTCAAGGGTGATGACCAATGATGAATGGGCTCAATATGTCGACACCAGCGATCAATGGATCATCGAGCGCACCGGCATCCGCGAGCGGCGATTCGCCGCAGAAGATGAAACCACGGTCGATTTGGCCGCTGAGGCCGCTCGTGCCGCCCTCAGCCACGCCGACTTGGAGCCGAGTTCCATCGATGAACTGATCGTCGCGACCGACACCCCCGAGGTCTACACCCCTGACACCGCGTCCTACCTGCAGCACCGACTCGGATTTCGTTCCATTCCCTGCTACGACCTCGGTGGCAGTGGCTGCGCCGGGTGGGTGCAGGGTCTGGACATCGCCCGGTCGCGCTCGCTCGACGGCAACCGCACCGTCCTGGTAGTCGGAGTCGAACTCATCACCCGGCTGATGAATTGGGAGGATCGCAACACCTGCGTCCTGTTTGGAGACGGCGCCGGCGCTGCGGTCGTCGGCCCCGGAGAGAGCCCGGTAGAGATCGTCGCCGTCGAAACGGGGACCGATGGTTCCAAAGCCGACATTCTCACCCTGCAGGCGGGCGGTACTCGTCGCCCATTCACTCGCGAGTCGGCACTGGAGGGCGCGCACAAGGATTTCGTCATGAAAGGTCGCGAGGTCTTTCGAGAAGCCGTCCACCACATGGCCGGCGTCTCCCAGAGAGTCCTCGACCAAGCCGGTGTCGATCTCGACGACCTGACCCTTTTGATTCCCCATCAGGCCAACATGCGTATCATCAATGCCGTCGGCAAAGCGCTCGGCATTGACTCACAGAAGGTCTTCATCAACGTCGACCGATTCGGTAACACCGGGTCGGCGTCGGTCGCCATTGCCGCCGCGCAAGCGCTCGAAGAAGGCCGCATTCAATCCGGCGATCTTGTGCTCCTCACAGCGTTCGGGGCTGGTTTCCATTGGGCCTCGATCCTTCTTTGGTTCTAAAAGCGCTCGATGACAGGATCTCAAGACAGCTCGACGTGGGAGTGCGTCATCGCCGGCGGAGGGCCGGCAGGGCTCACTGCCGCCATCCACCTTGCCTGGCATCGCCGTAAGGTGTTGGTCGTCGATCGCCGCACCGGTCCACTGTTCTTCACCCTCGAACACCTCTACAACGTACCCGGCATGCCGGAAGTGCGGGGTATCGACTTACAGAAACGGTTGCAAGAGCAGGCGATTTTGTTGGGCGCTGAAGTTGAACGCGCCAATGTCGTCACGGCGCGCGGCAGCGTCGGCGATTTCCGGCTGGTGCTTGACGATGATTCCGAATTGCACACGCAAACGGTGCTCCTCGCGACCGGGGTAGCCCGCTATCACCCCACCGTCGATGGTAACTACCGCCCCTGTTTCAAGTACGCCGGCAAGGGCAACCTTTACTACTGCCCCGACTGTGAGGCGCCGGAAATCGAAGGCAAGGACACAGTCGTCATCGCCACCGCCAGTGCCAACGGCGGCGCCGCCATGGCCTTTGGCTTGTCCCGTTACACGCCGCGACTGAGGGTTCTATTAACCGACGACGACAATCTCTCGGCCGATTGGGCCGCTCGCCTTGAAGAAAAGGACATCGAGGTCTTGCGCGGCAAACTCAAAGAACTCATCGGCGAACGCTCCCAACTGCAAGCACTCCGCCTTGACGATGGCAGCCAAGTCCGGGCCGAGAAGTTTTTTGTCTCGTCGCCGGCCCTCGGGCGAACCGACCTCGTCCAGCAACTGGGCGTCGAGATCGCCGCCACCGGCCACCACGCCGAGCCCAAGTCCAAACGCGGTGACACCAACGTACCGGGAGTTTGGATCGCCGGCGATCTGCGGCCACAGACGCAGCAAGTGGCGGTGGCCATGGGTACCGGCAACATTGCCGCGGTGATGATTGATCAGCACCTGCGCAAGCAGGACGTATCGAAGTGACGCAGACACGTTCGCTGCCCGAATGCTGGCAGCACCCGGCTCTTCTGTCGCTGCTTCCGCTTCTCTACGTAGCCTGGGCTGACGGCGACCTGACCCCTGAAGAAATCGCGCAGATTCGAACTCGTTCCGAACGCCTTTCGCATCTCGATGACGAGTGTCGCGCGGTCGTCGCCGATTGGCTTTCGCCAGATCATCCACCGACCCCTCAAGCCCTGCATACACTGCTGGCCGCGATTCGCAATCAGGCCGCGACGATTCCGGAGCCACATAAGCTCGCTCTAGTCGACCTCGGGCTGCAACTTGCGCGCGCTGGAGACCCGGACCTGGCGGTCCATGAACGAGAAGTCGAGGCGCTGAAAGAACTCGTTGGCGACCTCGCTCTCGATGCCGGCGACGCGACACAAAGGATCCTGCAATTCGACCACGGGCCTTGGCCCGAGGTTGAATCGCCGCCTGTTTTTGATGGACTTGCCGAACGCCTGCAACAGCCTTTCGCGAGTACGCGCTTTCGGCTGCTGCAATGGATGGGCGAGCGCGGTCGGCAAACACCCCCCGACCACGATCACGAGCAGTACCGGTCCTGGGTGACCCAGCAAGTCGGCGATCTGGGCCAGAGTGGTTTCGGCGCTCTCTCCTTTCCCGCTCCCTTGGGCGGCTCGGACTCTCCTGGTGCCTTCGTGGCGGCGTTTGAAACCCTCGCCTTCGGAAACTTGAGCGTCCTGGTGAAATTTGGCGTTCAATACGGGCTCTTTGCTGGCGCCCTGCATCAGCTTGGCAACGATGCCCAGCACGCCAAGTATCTGAGCCCCGCGTCGACGATGAGTCTTCCCGGCTGCTTCGCCATGACCGAGACCGGACACGGATCGAACGTGCAGGGGCTGCAGACGACTGCTACCTATGACGGCCACTGCGACCAATTCGTGATCGACACCCCGCACCCAGACGCGCGCAAGGACTACATCGGCAACGCCGCTCGCGACGGCGAGATGGCAGTGGTCTTTGCTCGGCTCCGGTGCGACAACGAAGACTATGGTGTGCACGCCTTCTTGGCCCGCATTCGCGATCCCGATGGCTCGACTGCTGACGGAGTCACCATTGACGATTGCGGCGCCAAGTTGGGCCTCAACGGCGTCGACAACGGGCGCATCAGTTTCGATCGGGTCCGCATCCCCCGCGATCAGCAACTCGACCGCTTTGGTGGCGTCAGTCCCAACGGCAAGTACGAAAGCGCGATCGCCAGCGATAACAAGCGATTCTTCACCACTCTCGGAGCTTTGGTCGGAGGGCGAGTTTCAGTCGCTCTTGCCTCTCTTTCGGTGGCCAAAACGGCGCTGACCGTTGCCATTCGCTATGGAGAGGAGCGGCGGCAGTTCGGCGCCGAGGGCGAGCGCGAGACGAGACTCCTCGACTACCCAAGCCACCAACTGCGCCTGATGCCGCGCTTGGCGCGCACCTATGCCTTCCATTTCGCCCTGCGCCAGTTGGCCGAGGACTTCGTCGCCGCTCCGGTCGACGACCGGCGGCAACTGGAAACCGATGCCGCCGGGCTCAAGGCCTTGGCGACCTGGCACGCGACCGACGTCGTGCAGGAAACTCGCGAATGCTGCGGCGGGCTCGGCTATTTGCAATCCAGTCGCTTCGCAGATCTCAAGGCCGACTGCGACGTGTTCACGACCTTTGAAGGCGATAACACCGTTCTTTTACAGTTGGTCGCCAAGTCTCTGCTCACCGGATATCGAAAGCAGTTCGCGGACTTGAATGCAGTTGGCGTCGCGCGCCTCCTCATCGCCCAAGCCGCCGATCGTGTCGTCGAACTCAACCCCATCGCCACACACGACAGCAGCCCGGACCACCTGCGCGATCCGGCGTTCCAGGCCGACGTGTTGCGGTACCGCAAAGACCACCTGCTCTCGACACTGGCGAACCGGCTGCGACGCCGGATCAAGAATGGCGAAACAGCCCACGAAGCATTTCTCGCCTGCCAAGCACACCTCCTGGCGACCGCTCGCGCACATGTAGAACACCAAGTGTTCACGCGCATGATCGAGTCCAGTGAAATTGACGTAGACCCAACAGCGAAGACGGCTCTGGATCGCACTTTGGCACTCGCTGGCGTGTCTTTGCTGACCGAGAACCGAGCCTGGTTTCAGGAGCACGGCGTGTTCGGCTCCGGTAAGGCCAAAGCCATTCAGAGGCTGAACGAAACGCTGTGTGGTGAGTTGCGACCGCACGCCGCCGCGCTGGTGGCCGCGTTTGCCATCCCAGACACCTTACTGCCCGAGTTCGCCCACACTTGATGACGCGCCTTCGCCCCTCGATGGTATTGGTCGCTCTGTGCCTGACAGTGGCGATGTTCAACCTAACCCTGGTGGTCGCGGGACTCAAGGAGTTTATCGTCGAGGACCTCGGTGGCAGCGTTCACGACGCGACGCTGTTCTTTTCGATCGAGACCTTCGCCTACATTCTGTTTGCGCCGTTGTGGGGCATCCTCAGCGATCGCTCCGGCCGGCGCCGACCCTGGATCGCGTTGGGGTTCGCTTTGAGCGCCTTGCTCTACTTGGCTTTGGCACGAGTCGATCACATTCCGACGTTGTTTCTCGTGCGTTTCGTGCAGGGGGCCGCGTCGGTGATGGGCTGGTCCCTGTTGATGGCCTATGCAGTCGATACCGTTCAAGGCAAACAGCGCGCGCGCGCCATGGGCTGGTTGGGCGCAGCTCTCATCCTCGGCGTCTCATTGGGGGCGCCGATGGGCGGATACATCACCCGTTGGTACGGACCTCGGGCCCCGTTGCTGCTCGCCAGCGGACTCTTCGCGGTCATCGCGGTGCTCAGTTTGGGATTGCGACGCCTGCCACAACACGATCGCCAACCACGATTTGGCGGCTACCTGCGCTCGTGGAGTCGTCAACCTCGCCTCGGCGTGCCGCTGGGATTTCACTTTGTCGATCGCTTTGCAGTGGGCTTTTTTCTCGTCGTCTTTCCGCTCTATCTGGCCCAACTCGGCGTCGACGACCCGGCCGTGCGCGGACGCTTCCTGGGAACGTTCCTGCTGCCCTTCGCTCTGCTGCAGCCGCTCGCCAGCCGCATTACCGAGAAACTCGGCCCGTTCTTACCTCTGATCGTGGGATCGATTATCTACGGTTTGGTCTTTACCACTATCGGTTTCGTTGATCTAGACCGGCTCTGGCTGGTCATGGGATCTCTGGGAGCGCTGGCGGCGGTCATGTTCCCGCCTTCCATCACTCTCGTCGGTCGGTATTCAACGCCGGAAACTCGTGGCGCGGCGATGGGGTTGTTCAACCTAGCCGGATCGTTGGGCTTTGCGACCGGGCCGTTGGTGGGAAGCTGGGCATTGGCCTGGAGGGGCTACGCGGCCACTTTCATGGTCGGAGGGATCCTGGAAATCGGCATCGCCGTGGCGACGACGATCTGGCTGTGGTGGCTGCGGGACCGCACCCGCAACCACCCAACCTAGACTAGCTTTTCCTACTCTGCGCTTTTCCTACCCCGCGCTTTTCCTAGACCCGCGTTTTGTAGCTCGGCGTTTTCAGCCCGGCGTTTTCAGCCTGGCGTTTTCAGTCTGGCGTTTCCCTAACCCGGCCGCGATTACCCTCTCCAAAGAGTCCAGGGTGTTTTCGGCTCGCTGTGCAGACGGCGCGCAACTCGAGTCAACAACGAAGTCGGCATTTGCACATCGACGTCGGCCTCTTCGGAACGAACGCGAACGATCATCCTGCGGCCTTGCTTGATCACGCGTACGGTCTCGGCGTCGGTGTCGACAGCGACCAGGGTCGCGTCATCCGCGTCCTCGATGCGCTCGAGGATCTCTGCCGCAGCCGCAAGTGCTCGGCGCTCTTCGTCGCCCAAATCGACCCATGATTCGAGGGGTATCGAGTTCATTCCGGCGCTCACCCAAGCCGACGGTACCGGCACCCAGAACTTGATGCCCTCGCTCTTGATGTTGACCGAGACACCTATCGGAGGCGCAACGAGCATCGAAGCGCTGACGACGGCAGCGGCCAACAGCATGGCGCCAACGGTAATGGCGGCAATGAAGGCGAAAGGTCGGGTGATGAACTTCATCGCCCTGGCCTTCAGCTACCGGCGCCGGCTGGATCGGCGTCGACCCAAACACGCACGCTTTCCGACTCACCGGTGACGGTCACCAGTTCCTGAGTTCCCGCCTCTGAGAGCTTTTGAATCGCAGCGGCGATGGCGAGTTGATTGTCATTTCCGGAGAACAGAGCGTCGACGACGGCGACCGGAATGCGAACCTGCACCTTTTCGTCGCCAGTTGCGTCCACCCACAAGTAGTTGTCCCGCAACGAAACCACGACTTCCTCATCATCATCGTTGACCCGCACCAGTTCATTGTTCGGATGGGCCCTCAGTTCTTGCCACATGGTGCGAATGTCGGCAATGGACACGTCCGCTCCGTCGATCTCGAGTTCGCGTACTTCTTCTGGGATCAATGCGGATACCGCTTCGATGGCGGACAGCGGAAGATTGACGGCAACGTTGGCATCACTACCGTCCTGCACGCGGATGTGGATCCAGCGGTCTTGGTCGGCTGCGGCAAGAGTTCCGGCGATCGCAAAGGAGGCGATCAGCGCCGATGCGACGGACAGTCTGCGTCTGGGTCGGGGTCTGGGTCGGGGTCGGGGTCGGGGGCTAGTTCTCATTCTTACTCTCCTTCGGGTTTAGCCACACCACAAGGCGGCTTATCCCCCTAAGACGGAAGGCCGGCGGAGAATGTTTCAACATAGAGGTCCCGTGGCGCACAGCAACGCTCGCGCACCACAACCGGGCACTTCAATTCGCCGGGTGGCTTTCTTGTCGCTTTGGGACTTTCGCCGCTTGAAACTTAACCGTTCAGGCCGTCGCCGCCGTTTCGACCCGCACCGGCGTCAGCCAGGACGCTCGGTTGGGGTTCTCACCCGCGACTGTTTGGAAGAACAGGTCCTGGATCTGTTTGGTCACAGGCCCCGCGGTCCCGGCGCCGATGGCGCGGTCGTCGACTTCCCGCACCGGCGTCACTTCCGCCGCCGTGCCACTGAGAAAGACTTCGTCGGCACAGTAGAGTTCATCGCGCGTGATGGTCACTTCTTGCGTCTCGACTCCCAGATCGCCGGCCAACTGGATCACTGAGTCACGAGTGATGCCGTCGAGGACCGAACGTTTCGGAGGAGTCAAAATGACGCCGTCGCGCACCATGAAGAGGTTCTCTCCACTACCTTCCGCCACGTTGCCGTGGCTGTCGAGCATGATCGCCTCGTCGTACCCCAAGCCAACCGCCTCGCGCTTGGCGAGAATCGAGTTGGCGTAGTTGCCGACGGTCTTGGACTTGGTCATAAAGGCATTGGGAAACGGCCTAACGAAGCTGGAGATGCGGCAGCGAATTCCGTGTTTGATGCCCTCTTCCCCCAAGTACGCGCCCCAATCCCAGCTCTGGATCGACACCCGTATATTGGGGGCGTCGCCCGGGTAAAGGCCCATCCGCTCACCACCGACAAACACAAGATGGCGCAGGTAGCACTTGCGATGCTCGTTGCGAACAACCAACTCGAGAGTCGCATCATGCAGTTCCTCCAGGCTGTGGTCGAAGGGCAACTGCATGATGTGCGATGAACGCCGCAGCCGATCGAGATGCGCAGAGAGCCGAAACACCGCTGGATTGCCGTCCGGCTGACAGTACGCGCGCGTCCCCTCAAAAACACCCAAGCCGTAGTGCAGCGTGTGGGTCAACAGCGAGACCTTGGCCTCGTCGGAGCGCACAAACTTGCCGTCCAACCAGGTCCATTCGGTTTGAAATTGGTTCATAGATACCTCCGCCCGCGGCGGCCCCGCAGTGTGTGGTCTTACGTTGTGGATAGGCGAGCGGTCTTCCGCCCGTCAGATGGGCCGCGAAATCGGCCCCACCATGGTATCGCGCCGGCTGGGCAAGCTCAAATCGATCCAACCAGGGCAATTCAGGCTAGACTGCAAAGTGAATTCAAGGTCCGCGAGCGGCTTTCGGCGCCCGCGGCATCATGGAAGGAGGTTCGACCGTGCAACTTCCAGATTTCACCCTCGGAATCGAAGAGGAATACCAGCTCATCGATCCAGAGACGTTCGAACTCAGTTCGTCAATCGAACGTTTCTTGGCCAAGGCACAGCCGGTTCTGCAGGAGCAGATCAAGCCCGAGATGCTGCAGTCGCAGGTTGAAATCGGCAGCCATGTCTGTCGTTCGATCGACGAGCTGCGCACCGATTTGACTCGCCTGAGGCGCTCGGTCATCGAGGTGGCAGAGAGCAACGGCCTGGCGATCGCCGCCGCGAGCACGCATCCCTTTTCCAAGTGGACCGAGCAATCGGTGACCGAAAAAGAGCGCTACACCAAGCACAGCGAAGCGCTCGCCGATGTTGCCCGACGGATGTTGATCTACGGCATGCACGTCCACGTCGGCATCGAAGACCGCGATCTGCGCGTCGACGTCATGGATCAGGCGCGCTACTTCCTGCCGCATTTGTTGGCCCTGACAACCAGTTCACCGTTCTGGTTCGGACGCGACACTGGCATCAAGTCCTATCGTTCGATCGTCTTCGAGAACCTACCGCGCACCGGGCATCCGCCGGAGTTTCGTTCCTGGGCGGAGTACGAACGGTTCCTCGAAATCATGTTGACCACCGGTTGTATCGACGAACCGACCAAGATCTGGTGGGACATTCGTCCGCATCCCAGTTTTCCGACCATCGAGTTTCGCGTCTACGACATCTGCACTCGAATCGACGACGCCATCGCGGTGGCGGCGTTAACTCTGGCCATCGTTGCCAAGCTGATTCACCTGCGTAAGACCAACCGTTCGTGGCGCCGCTACCCCAACCACCTGCTACAGGAGAACAAGTGGCGGGCGGTGCGCTTCGGACTCGACGGCAAACTCATCGACTTCGGACAACGCAAACAAGTGGCGGCGCGCTTTCTCATTCGTGAACTACTGGAGTTCGTTGAAGACGTGGTCGAGCCGCTAGGCATCGCCGACGACATCCAGCATGTGGAGACGATTCTCGAGCGCGGCAGCAGTTCCGATCGCCAGTTGGCCGTCTACCGCGAGACCGGGGATCTCACTAAAGTCGTTGAGCGGCTGATCGCCGACACCAAAGAGAACGTAGTTTCGTGAAACGGCCCTGGGTGCGAATCCTTGCGGCGGTCGTCGCTACACCGCTGTTGTTTTGGGTTCTGCCCTACTATCTGGTTCGTTGGAGCGGCTACCGCGTGGTGGTTTTTGTCGACGGCGGCGACAAGACGCAGTCCCAGCCCGTCGACTTTTCGGCTAAGCCTCAAGAAGTCAGCCTTTCACAGCCGGCTCCGGGCGCAACCGCGCGCAACGCGGTGCTTCTGCTCGCCGACGGCCTGGGCTTTTCTCAGCTCTACGCAGCGCGAATCGCCACACGCGGCGTTCATGGGCGGCTGACCTTGGAGCGCTTCCCGATCACGGGTTGGCAGACCAACCCCTCGTTGGACGACGTCTACACAGATTCAGCGGCTTCCGCCAGCTCGATCCTCAGCGGCCGAAAGGTCGATACCCGCACGCTCTCCATTGACGGCGACGGACATCCCGTCGCCACTCTTCCAGAGGCGCTACGCGATCGCGGTTTTTCGATCGGCTTAATCACCGACTCCTACATTTGGGATGCCTCCTTGGTCGCCGCCGCGGTCCATCACGACTATCGATATGACCTCCCCGCTGTTGCCGCTCAGCTAGCGAACTCCAGATTCGACCTAATCGTCGGCACGCACGCCGGCGAAGGAAGCATCCGCGTCGAACTGCCGGACGGCGAGGCTGGTTTGCTGGCGCAACTGCGACAAGGTGGCTACGTGGTGCACGATCCACCGGCCCATCTCCCGGGTCTCGATCAGCCCACAGTTTTGCTCTATGCCGAAGATCAGATAGCCGAAGAAGGTCGTCTTCCCGACTTAGTTTCATGGGCTATCCGCAAACTCGCCGCCAAGAGTCGCCCCTACTACCTCTTCGTCGAGACAGAAGATCCTGACAGCGGCAGCCACAACAGTGATTTCGGCATGGTGGTGCGTGGCGTTCGAGAACTGGATGAGGTGGCTCAAGTGATCGTCGAGCAGACCACGGACACTCTGGTCGTTGCCACCGCTGACCACGAAACCGGTGGCTTCGCAATTCTCTCCGGCAGCGCCGAGCAACCCCTCGCCATTCGCTGGGCCACACCCCGACATACCGCCGAACCCGTCCCGGTCTTGGCCTATGGACCGGGCGCCGAGCGATTTTCCGGAGTCATGGACAACACCGAGATCGCTGGCAGGATTGCTGCAAGCCTGGGTATCGAGTGGCCCCCCGAGTAAAGCCCGCGGTCGACCCGGCGAACTCGGCGCAAGATCCCGTACACTAGTCGTTACCTAGGAGTGTCATGAACGTTCGCACCCACTTCTTTGTTGTCTTCGCCTCAGTTGCGGCGGCCGCTGGCTCTGTAAGCGCCGAGTCGGTCGCGGTTAAAGTTCAAACGCAGAAGGGAAAGCCGATCGAAGGCGCCGTCATCTCGGTCAAGACCGAGCAGGGGCCTGAAATCTTGGCAACCGCGACCACCAACGCCCGTGGCGTGGCCATCGTCAGTGAACTCGCCGATGGCGAATGGCATCTGGAAGTTGAGCGCCCAGGCTACATGGTGTACTCCGCCTACGTCCGCATTCGCGCCGGGAAGAAGCCAGAACTGGGTTTTGCCTCCCAGGTCTCACGCGGCGATGATTGGGAACCGATGCGAGTCAACTTCGTCAAAGCGTCGGCCAAGCTGTTGCGCGAGGCCGCGCCAGTCGCCGCTCGCAGGCCGACAGTGCATGAACCCACGCGGGTGCAACCCCCGAGAACGACTGAAGTGGTCGATTCACGCCCGGTAGAGCGAGACGAACCCCAGCGCGTGCGGCAGACGGTGAGAGTTGAGACTCCTTCGACTACCGCGCCCTCCACGACCGAGACACCGGCACCCGCAGAGGTGCCCCAGCCCCAGGCAACCCAGCCCGAGGCATCCCAGCCTGACAAATCCCAGCCTGACAAAACCCAGTCTGTCCAAATGGCAGCCGCGACCCAAGAAACGGACACCGATGAGGTAAGCCAAGATCCTGAGCTCGAGACATCGGCGCCAACTCCGGATCCGATGGCGGAGCCGTCTGAAGGCCAAACGTCTGAAGGCCAAGCGTCTGAATCCGACTCTGGCGAGGTCCCTCAGCGCCAGATCCCGGAACCGCAGATCCCGGAACCACAGATCTCGGAACCGCAAATCCCCGAGGCGCAAGTTATCGAGCCGACTGTCGAAGTCGACTCGCGTCCCGAACAAGTGCCTGTCGAGCAGTATGAAGAAACTGAAGAAGTCGGGGACGAGACTGCGGCGGCGGCAGTGGTCGTGCCAAGCCAAGTGTTCGAGCCCGAAATCGAATCGGTTCCAGCGCCCGGCCAAGAAACTCCGGAATTGGAAGTACTGGATTCTGAACCGGAGCCCCTGAGAGAAGTCGACACCTCACCGGAGCCCTCGGCGCCGACGGCGACCGTCGCAGAAAAGCCTGTATCGGAAGAACTGTTACCCGAAGAATCAGCGACGGAAGAAGCGGTTGCGATGGTCGGCGAGGTCGCCGGCACAACCACGGTCGTACGGCCGAGCTTTCTCAACAACCCACCGCGCTACCTTCGCTCGCAAGCTGCCGGCAACTGCCCCGAATGTGCGCCTGGAGAATGGGCCATCAGCGCCGTGATCGAGGCCGGCGCCGCGGGTGATACCCGGTCAACTAGCACCTGCGCCCCGGAGACCGAGGAGCGCGCATTGAATTTCGCGCACGGTCTGGCCAATCGACCCATCGACGGCTTTGCCGGCCCGCTGCTAGCCGCACTGTGGCGGACTCCAAATGACGACGGCAGGGCGCAGTTGGCGGATCTCGCCGCCGAACTCAAACCGCAGGGTGGCTTCTGCCAGACCGCTGGAATCGTCCTACCCAAAGGCGCACTCATGACGGGTTACTCGCTGGAGGCTTGGGACGACCTCGGCGGCCGCGCCTGTAGCGCCGAAGGCACGTGCGCCGTTCCGCGCGCCAACTGGAGTTCGGCTCCGCAGTCGATTGAGGGCCGTCACGGTACGGTCATCTACGCCACTTTCCGCAACCGTTCCAGCCGACACGTTCGCAATGCGGAACTGACGGTCTTGTTTATACCTCCGCAGTCCTGGCAATGAGCGACACAGAAAATACCGACATAGAAAGACCGGATAGTCCGGGCGACGAGTTCGATACCGAGCCGACACAACGGCTGCCCCAGGAGCGCCTCGACGAGATCACCTGGAGCCAGGGAGCGCCAGGACTCGACGATGACGAACCCACGGCGAAGCTGGAAGTCGACTCCGACGAACCGATGCTGATTCACACCGCGGACGAGGACGACTCCCACCAGCCTCGATTCCGCGGCTGGTGGCTCTTGGCGCCCATAGCGATTGTGTTGATTGCACTTGGCTTTTGGTGGTGGTGGGAGCGACCCGATACACCTCCGCCCCCGAGCGTAAGTACCAACTCATCCTCCATTACGAACGAGCCGGCCCGCAGCACCGAACTGCCATCGCTCGACGCCAGCGATGCTTTTCTGCGCCAACTCGTCGGACAGATCGCCGCCCACCCGACCCTGGCCAAATGGCTGGCGAGTGAATCGTTGGTGCGCAACCTCGTGGCCAGCACCGAGATCCTCGCCGAGGGCCAACTTCCTCGCGACAGCGCTTCGTCCCTTGTGCCCCAAGAGGCCTTTTCAGTAACCGCAAGCGGCACAGACACTTGGCGCCCGTCGGCCGGCAGCCGCGGTCGATTCGAAGATGTACTGGCCGTATTGCAGGTCGTAGATCCGGCGGACGCAGCACGCATCGCCAAGACCATCGCCCCTCTTTGCGACGAGGCTCGACGCGAACTCGGCTACCCAGAAGGGAATTATCGCTCAGCATTGGACCGCGCTGTCGCCCATTTGGTCCGAGTTTCTCCACAGATCGCGTCCGAGCCGCTGATCCAAGACGGCGAGATCTATCGCTTTGCCGACCCTGATCTCGAGGAAAGCCTATCGCCGGCGCAAAAAGCCTTGCTTAGAATGGGCTCGGAGCAGGCCGCGTGGGTGCAGGGGTGGCTGCATCGATTCCACGACGCCCTGGCGGCAACCGACTAACCAGCGCCATGCTGCAAGATTTGTTTGAACCGGCGAGCGCGCCGACATCAACTGGGCGATTGCTTCTCGACCTGCTCACCCGCTTCGACCTCGATCGCTGGCTAAACCAGATCAGCGACAACGCCTGGATTCAAAACGGTGTGTTGATCGGCTTTTTCGTCATTGCCGCATTGGTCGTCGACTTCGTTATCAACCGCATCTTTCGTTACTGGGTCGGTCACACCGAGACCGATCTCGATGACCGTTTCGTAGCCCTCTTGCACCGCCCGGTACTGGGTTCGGTGATCGCTCTCGGAGTTTGGGTTGCCATCTTGCGCATGGAACCGTGGACCACCTTGCGTGTGTTTCTCGGCCGCTTGATTCTGACTGTCCTGCTGTGGTTTTGGGCTTCTTTCGTGCTGCGCGCCGGGCTGCTGCTCGTTGAGGCGCTGTCGCGTCTGCAACACCGCAAGCCCTTCATCGAACCGCGAATGCTGCCGCTCGCCGCGACCCTGCACCGCATCGCGATAGTGGCAATCGCCGGCTACGCCTTCCTTCGCATTTGGGGAATCGACGTCGGCCCCGCCTTAGCAGGGGCGGGAATCCTCGGCATCGCTCTTGGCTTCGCCGCCAAAGACACCCTATCGAATCTATTTTCAGGGATCTTCATCATGGCGGACGCTCCCTACGAATCGGGTGATTACATCGTCCTCGACACCGGCGAACGCGGGGAGGTCACGAAAATCGGCTTGCGGAGCACGCGCCTTCTAACCCGCGACGACATCGAGATCACGATCCCCAACGCGGTGATCGCCAACGCCAAGATTCTCAATGAAAGCGGCGGCCCTGAAGTTTGGGAACGCGTGCGCGCTGATGTTCAGGTGGCTTACGACAGTGATCTCGATCGCGTACGAGACGTGCTGAAAGAGATCGCCGAACAGAGCTCGTATCTGCAGGCGGAGCCAAGCCCACGGGTCCGCGTCAGGGGCTTTGCGGACTCAGGCATTCAACTGCAACTCATGGGCTGGATCCAGCATCCCGAGTTGCGCGGCCGCGCTCTCGATTCGATCTACCGCGAAATCCATCGTCGCTTCTCCGAGGAGGGCATCACGATCCCATTCCCAACTCGCCAAATCCTGATGCCCGAGGAAGCACCAGCAACCGACTTGAGTTAGCCAACGGCAAAAACGAGTGGAACCTCGACTGAGAGGTCGGCGGCAGCTAGTGGGTGATGTGGGCGGCGAACGACTCAGCGTCGATGTTGGCCCCGCAGACGATCGCCACCACCTTCTTGCCCCGCGCTTCTTGTCGCAACGGTCCCAGGATCGCGGCCCAGGCGGCAGCTCCAGCCGGCTCAACGGCCAGCTTGGCTTCGGTCAGCATGTCCCGCATCGCCGAGCGCAACTGATCGTCGTCAATCAACACCACTCGATCTAGAAACTCCTGGCAGGTGGCAAAACTGAGTGGCGCCGCATGAGGCGCTCCCAGACTGTCGGCAATGGTCGTCACCCGTTCAATGCTTTGCGGTTCGCCAGCGGCGAGACTGCGGGTCATGGAATCCGCTCCCACCGGCTCCACACCGATCAGCTTGCAGTTCGGATACCTCAGTGCCACGGCGGCGGAAACTCCCGCCGCCAGTCCTCCCCCGCCGATCGGCACGACCACATAGTCGGGGGCGTCCACCTGTTCCGCAACCTCCCAGCCGAGAGTACCGGTGCCCATGACGGTGTTGCGGCCTTCAAAGGGATGGATGAAAACACGGCCCTCTTCTTCCTCGATTCCGCGCACGCGCTCGAAGGCATCGTGGATGCCTTCGGCAAAGCTGACTTCTGCGCCGTACTGGCGACAGAGCGCGACTCGCTGGGCGTTGGCCGTCTTGAGCATGACGACTTTCGCATTCGTGCCCAACGCACGCGCGGCATAAGCAACCGCGACGGCATGGTTCCCCGCGCTGACCGCTGTAACCCCCGGCGAAAGATCCGGCGCCGCCAGCATGTTGAGTAGCGCGCCCCGTGGTTTAAAGGTCGCCGTGACCTGGAACAACTCCAACTTGAGAAAGAGCCGGGTTTCGGTACCGAGCTGTTCCTCAATAAGCGGTGTTGTGACCTGCCAAACTGGTGTCGTCCGCACCCGCTCAGCAAGTTGGTCGCGCGCTACGGCAAAGTCTTCAAATCGGAGCTGTTGCAGCCATCGACCGTCGGCTTCGCACAACCAATCCTGTCTCTCAGTGCTGTCCACACGAGGATGCTAGCAGTCGCCAGCTTTCCTCTCGTGCCGTGTTCTTGAAGCTTTCCGAGCTTGCTCGCAGGCACGAACTTGCAGTGCGATAACCTCCCCCGCCATGGCGAAGAAAGCGACTCTCTCCTTCCACGGCGCCGCAAGGACGGTGACCGGATCTAAATACCTCCTCAATATCGATGGCGACCGCACTTTGGTCGATGCCGGCCTGTTTCAGGGACTGCGGCAACTCAGGCGGATGAACTGGCATGAGCCGCAATTCGATGTCAGGTCCATTGACCGCATCGTCCTCACCCACTGCCACATCGACCACATCGGCTACCTGCCTCGCCTTGTGCGCCTCGGCTACGACGGCCCCGTCTACGCCACTCCAGGGACGGTGGAGCTGGCTCGCCTGCTGTTGCTCGACGCGGCCCACATCCAGGAGGAGGACGCCGAATTCGCCAACCGAGAGGGCTTTTCCAAACACACTCCAGCGGAGCCTCTCTATAACACCCGCGACGCCAAAGAGGCCCTCAAACTCCTTGAGCCCCTCGCCTTCGACGACTGGCACTATCTGTCACCGGCAATGCGGGTGCGGTACCGCAGCGCCGGACACATTCTCGGTTCCGCTCACGCCCACTTTCGACTGGATCTCGGCGGCCGCCACGCTCGCATCACTTTCAGCGGCGATGTCGGGCGCTTCGACGTTCCGCTGCATCGCGACCCGATGCCACCGGACCCATGCGACGTGCTGATTTGCGAATCCACCTATGGCAACCGCGATCACGACACCACGCCGGTCAGCGTGCAGCTCGCGGAGACGCTCAACCGCTGCTTTCGCAAGCGCGGCACGGTGCTGATTCCCGCGTTTGCGGTCGGCCGCTCGCAAGCGTTGACGTTGGTACTGCGCGACATGATGGACGACGGCGACATTCCCGAAGTGCCGATTCACATCGACAGCCCGATGGCGGTCGATGCAACGCGCATCTACAGTCGTTTCTTGAACCCCCACAATGTCGACGAGGAGTTGGTCGAGGAAGGTAAGAGCGGCCTCCTTCCGCCCAACTTGACTCTGCACAAGAGTGTCAACGATTCCAAGCAACTCAACAGTGCCCGCGGACCGCGGGTCATCATTTCGGCGAGCGGCATGCTTGCCGGCGGACGAGTTCTCCATCACCTCAAGCGTCTCGCCCCCAAGCGCGACAACCTCGTAGTCCTGGCGGGTTATCAGGCAGCCGGAACTCGCGGACGCAGGCTACTCGACGGAGATCCCACTGTACGCATCCACGGCGGCGACGTTCCCATCCATTGCGAAGTCATGTCGTTGCATGGACTCTCAGGGCACGCGGACCGCGGCGAGTTGATGCAGTGGCTGCAATCGGGCGAATTGGCTCCGAAACGGACCTTTCTCACCCACGGCGACGTTGAGTCGGCCATGTCTTTCGCCCACACCCTGCGTCGCACTTGGAATTGGAAAGTGAGCGTTCCGAGCCTCCACGACCGTGTCGATCTCCACCGTTTCGTCGCTTAACCCAATGATCGCGGCCGCGCTTTCTTATTCCAACGATCCAGCTTTCGTGGTTGCCCTCGCTCTCGCGGTCGGCATGCTTGCGCAAGTCCTGGCGCGGCACCTGCGCATCCCCGGCATTGTCGTCCTGCTCGCCGCCGGAACCCTTCTCGGCCCCGATGTCCTCGGCTGGATCAACCCCGAATCGTTGGGAGGAACGCTGCAAACGCTGGTCGGCTACGCGGTCGCGGTGATCCTCTTCGAAGGGGGCCTCATCCTCGACATCAGGGGCCTACGACGGCAAGCGCGCGCCATCCGTGGCTTGGTGACTTGGGGGGCTTTGGTGACCGCGCTCGGCGGAGCCGCCGCCGCCCACTGGATCATGGGTTGGTCGCTGCCCATCTCGGTGCTCTTTGGTACCCTCGTCATCGTCACCGGGCCAACCGTCATCACTCCCCTGCTCAAACGGCTTCGGGTTGAATCCAAGACGGCGACAGTGTTGGAAGCCGAAGGAGTATTTGGGGACGCCATCGGCGCTCTGGTGGCGGTAGTCACACTTGAGGTGGTGCTGACCGCAGAGAACGATGTCGTACACGGCGCACTCGAACTGGTTCAACGGCTTGGTTTCGGTGCCTTGCTCGGGCTCGTGGCCGGCTTCCTGATGGCCTTATTGTTACGCTATGAACACATCATCCCTCATGGCCTTGACAATGTCGTCACCTTGTCGCTAGTCCTCCTTCTTTATCAAGTCTCCAACCACCTGATGCACGAAAGCGGGATCGTCGCGGTGATCGCCGCTGGTCTAGCCATCGGCAACAACCGCACCCCGCTGGTCAGCGAACTCAAAGAATTCAAGGAGCAGCTGACGGTGATGCTGATCGGGTTGCTCTTCGTTTTGCTGGCGGCGGACGTACGCCTCGACGACTTGCGCGATCTCGGCTGGCGCGGCGTCGCCACGGTGGCGGCTTTGATGCTGTTGGTGCGTCCGCTCAATGTGTTGGTCGGCACCTGGCGTAGCGATCTCAGCGCTAAACAGAAGGGATTCTTATCCTGGATGGCACCGCGAGGCATCGTCGCTGCGGCCGTCGCCTCGCTGTTCGCTCAACGTCTGGATGCGGCGGGCTTCACCCACGGAACCGAGTTGCGAGCGCTGGTGTTTCTGGTCATCGCAGTGACCGTGACCGTGCAGGGTTTGATGGGGGCACCATTCGCGGCTCTCCTTGGTTTGCGTCGCTCGACACAAGGGGGTTACGCCATCCTCGGTGCCGGTCCTCTGGCGCGAACGTTGGCGGTGGCCCTTGGCGGCGACGCCCGCACCGGGGTGCTCATCGACACCAATGCCGAAGCCTGCCGCGACGCAGAACGACTCGGCCTCAAAGTCATCTTTGGCAGTGGTCTGTCGGAGAACGTGCTGCAGCGCGCAGCGATCGACGAACGCACCGGAGTCATCGGCATGACTTCCAACGACGGCACCAACTACGCCTTCGCGCGGCGCGCCCGGCGCGAGTTCCGCTCGCCCCACGCCTGGGTTGCGCTGGCCAGTCTCAATTCAGAAGTGCGCCCCTCCATGCTCCACCAAATCGATGCCGAGATACTCTTTGGCGCAGCAACCAATGGCGCTTCTTGGAGTCATCGCGTGGACCACAATCGAGCTACGGTGCAGGAATGGAGCCCAGAGGACGATGCACAGACTCCAGCGATTGCTGACCTACCCGCGGAAGCAGCCCTGCCATTGGGCTGGAAACACAAGGAGCGGACCTGGCCTTACAGCGGACCTGAAAGGCCGCATCGCAAAGCCATGCTGATCGTCTTGGTCGCCAATCGACACCGCGCCGACACAGAGGCTGCGTTCGATCTCGCGGGATGGCGAATCGAATCCTCCACCGCCGTGGCCGACCTGCAACCTGGCGCGAACGATATCGAGAAAGATTCCCAGGAGAATTCACAGTGAGGCGCATCCGATTCGGCCGCACCGAAGAAGAGGTGTCCGTCGTTGCCGTTGGCACTTGGTCTTACGGCGGCGAACGTGTTGCCGGCGGCCGTGCAGTTGGATGGGCAGGGCATCGTGACCGTGACGCCAAAGCCGCTTTGCGCACCGCTTTCGAGGGAGGAATTAATCATTGGGACACTGCGGATTCATACGGCAAAGGCGCTTCGGAACGACTGCTCGGATCTATGTGGAAAACGATTCCGCGCGATCAGGTCTTCCTCGCCACCAAAGTGGGCTGGATGCCGGGGTCCTTCGAAGGCTTCTACCATCCCGACCTCATCCGCCAGCAGGCGGAAAAATCGCTGCAAAATTTGCAGACCGATGTCATCGACCTGTACTACTTCCACCACTGTGATTTCGGACCGCGCGACGCGCGACTCGACGACGCAATCAAGATCGTGCGCGATCTGCAGCAGCAAGGCAAGGTTCGCTTCATCGGATTGTCGGATTGGGATCCCCACAAAATCCTGCGTCTCGCGCCGGTGATCGATCCCGATGTGGTGCAGCCCTACCGCAATCTGCTGGATGCCAGCTATGTCACTTGCGGCCTTTCCGCCTACGTACGAGAGCACGATCTCGGCGTCGCCTTCTTTTCACCACTAAGGCACGGGGTTCTTCTGGGCAAGTATGCCCAACCACCGACGTTCCCGGCCGGTGACGTACGTAGCCGCATTCCCGAATTCGCCGACCCGCAGAAATTGGCCCGCTTTGCCGAACTCGCTACGCAGATGCAGGAACGATTCTCCGACCATCCTGAACCGGTTCTGCACGCCTTGGTTGATAGCTTGCTGGCCGATTCTGAATCTGCTTCCGTCCTTCTCGGACAACGCAACCTTGCTCAAGCTCGAGCGGCCCTGACCCTCGGCAACGAGCTCGCCGCGCGCGAAGCGCTTGCCATCGCCCGTCTCTACCAAACCGTAGGTTGAGGCCTCGCAATTTTCCCCTAGCCCAAGGCCGCGGACGAGTGTATCTCCTGCGATTGAACGCCCTCGCGTGCTACCATTTGCCGCCTGTGAGCTTGCCTCACGTCAACCAAGGAGGTCTAATGAGGAACCGGATTTTTCTTGCCTCGCTTGTTGCGTACTGCCTATTGGCCGTACCGATGATCGCTCAGGATGACGACGCACAAGGCGATGGTGATGAACAACTCACTGAAATCACCGAAACCTTAGTCGTCACCGCTTCCCGAACAGAGCAGCGTCTGCATGACGTTCCGGCTTCGATGAGCGTGATGTCGTCAGAAGATATCGAACAGATTCCCGCAGACGACTACGGCGACCTGCTGCGCAACATTCCCGGCGTAAACGTCACCCAGTTGAGCGCCCGCGATGTGCAGTTGACCACACGGTCTTCCACCAACAGTCTGGCTGCCAGCCAGTTGGTGTTGGTCGACGGTCGTACGCTGTACCTGGACTTCTTCGGTTTTGTGATGTGGGACTTTTTGCCGTCCAATCCGCGCGAAATCAAGCAGATTGAAGTCGTGCGCGGCCCAGGAGCGGCCGTCTGGGGCGCCAACGCCATGTCCGGCGTCATCAATGTCATCACCAAACGACCCAAGGAGATGGTGGGCACAGATATCACCATCGGCGCGGGCGAACTGGGCACCTTGTTTGCCAACATCAACCGCGCCGGCGCCGGCGACAAGTGGAGCTACAAGATCGGAGCTGGCTACTTCGAGCAGGACCCCTATGATCGCCCCACCGGTACGGTTCCGGGCAGTGCCGGACCGTTCAACCCAGGCGGCACCCCTTATCCTCCGTTTGACAACGAGGGCACCGAGCAGCCCAAATTCAACATCCGCTTCGACTACGACAAGAACTTCGACTCGACTTGGAGCTTCTCGGGCGGAACGGCTGGGACCGACGGCATCGTTCATTCGGGCATCGGCCCCTTCGACATCGACACCGCCGACATGACCTACTTCAAGGTTGACTGGACCAAGTTGGCTGCCAATGTCACCGGTTTCGTCAACATCTTGGATGGCGATGCCGACAATCTGCTGACGGTCGGCATCGACGGCCGCCCGTTGGACTTCATCTTCGAGACCACCGCGGCCAACGTCGACATCTCCAACACCAGCGTCATTGGCACGAGCAACATCCTGACCTATGGCGGCAACGTGAGACAGGTCGACTTCGACCTTTCCATCGCACCAGGCGAGGACAGCCGCTCGGAGTTCGGCGCCTACATCCAGGACGAAATCCTCATGGGCGACAAATGGCGCTGGCTGGTTGGCGCCCGTGTCGACAATATCGACCCCATTGATACGGTCGTTTCGCCGCGAACCAGCTTGATGTACTCGCCCAATCCCAACCACACCTACCGCGCCTCATTCAACCGCGCATTTAAGTCACCTTCTCTGGTCAACAATTACCTCGATATCGTCATCATCAACGTTGCGCCGTTGCCGACTGGGCCCTTCATCTTCCCCAGCGTCGCTGGAGGGAACGTCGAGCTTGAGGAAGAAGAACTTGACGCGATTGAGTTTGGCTACCTCGGTACCTTCGGCGACAAGACCGTTACCTTCTCGATCTACGAGAACGACACCGAAGGCAGTCATGACTTCTACACTTCTGCGTTCTACAGCGCTGCCAATCCTCCTCCAGGGTTCCCGCTGCCGGCTTTCGTGCTCGCAGTTCCGCCGCCGCTCGGTTTGGCAGGAGTGCTGCCCTCGAACTTCAGCTACCGCAATATCGGCAGCGTCAAGGACACTGGAGCCGAGTTCTCCTTCGATCACCGCCCGGGTGGCGCATGGTCCTGGGGCTTCAACGTGTCGTATCAAGATGAGCCGGAAGTGGAGGGAATCGATCCGGTCAACTTGCCCAATGGAGATCGAGTACTCGCGGTCAACCTTGCACCAGAGTTGCGCGGTAACCTCAACCTCGCGTATCAAGGTAATTCGTTCTTCTTTAACGCCAACGCCAACTATCAGGACGAGGCATTCTGGACCGACATCTTGGATTCGCGTTTCTACGGACCCACTGACTCCTTCACCATGCTCAACGCTGGTTTTGGCTGGCGTTTCAACGAGGGTAAGACCTCGATCACCATCAATGCACAGAACCTCACCGATGAAGACGCGCAACAGCACGTTTTCGGCGACATCATCAGCCGCAAGGTGGTGGGTCAGTTGAATTTCAACTTCTAGCCCGTACCCAGAGACTCTAAAAAGGCCGGGAAATTTCCCGGCCTTTTTTTATATGCGAAGTGGTTAGTGCTAGTGGCTAGTGGACAGGGGAACAATGACCTATCCAGGTCACTCTTTTGAGGATCGAGGGGTATAGATGGGTGTCGGAAAGACGCGCACATTGCCTTCCTCGGCGCCGGAAACGATGCGCGCGCTACCGGCTTCCTCCACTTCGTCGATGCGCAGCACCGCGTGCATCGGTAAGTAGCTGCGCCGGACGCCGGAAAATTCCCGCTCCAGACGCTCTTTGGAAGGGTCGACAACGACCTTGCCTTCGTCGCCAAAAGACAGTTCTTCGATCTCGATGAAGCCGAGCATTGAACCCTGCGAAACGCTGCGGGCGTAGACCTCGTAGACCTCGCCTTGGTTAAAGAACATCACTTTGTACAGGCTTTTTTTCTCTTTCGGCACCGGTAATTCCCATTGTCAGCAAACTGTCAGAGCCGACATTCTATCGAGTCGGCAACGGCGATCACCCGTTCTGACAACGAGACTCACTGCCCGAGTGACAGAAGTCCGAGGCTGCCGCTCGATCCACAACCCACAGCAGCCGACCTGCATCGGGTTTGAGTTGCGACGCAGGAATCTCACGGTTCGGGGGCTCCGCGATCGCGCGCCGCACAGCTTCAGCTTTTTGCTTTCCGACGGCAAGGACGATCGTCATTCGAGCTCGGTTGAGTGTTGAGAGCGAAAGACTGATTCGGCGGAAAGGAGCCTGTGGCGCGCGCGCCAAGACCGCGGCGTCTGTGGCGTACGGGTCGTAGTCACCAGGGAACAAAGACGCCGTATGCCCGTCTGCGCCAATACCCAGAAGACTGAGATCCAAGGTCCATTCGGCTCCAAGGCGCTCACGCAGTTGCTCCCCATAAGCCTCGACCGCCGCGGCCCCCTCGAGGTGCAGATTCGGAGTGAGAATGTTGCTTTCTTCGATAGCCAGCGGCTCGAACAGCCGTTCGCGCAACATCCGCTGATTGCTTTGTTCGCTGTCGACAGGCACGAAGCGCTCATCGCCGATCACCCAAAAGACTCCATCGATTCCTGGAAAACGACATAGGCGGTCGTAGGCGGCCCGTGGAGTCGTTCCGCCCGCCAGCGACACCACCGCTCGCCCAGCCTCAGCCACGCACCGACTGAGCACCCGGGTCATGACGCCGGCCGTGTATTCCGCGACCCGCTCGACCGACGGCAGGACGCGAATCTCGACTCCGGAGCCTGTCAGAAGGTCCGCCATAGGCCACCGTGGCGCGCCACCAGCCGGTCCGCTTCGCGGGGCCCCCAACTGCCCGCCGCATAAGTATGAGCCTGAATGTTGCGGTCCAGCAGCGGAGTGAGCAGCCGCCACGACGCTTCCACCTCATCGGCATGCACGAATAGAGTCTGGTCGCCAGAGAGAATGTCGACCAGCAAGGTCGTGTAAGCATCTGGAAGTTCGCCAAAGGCCTCTTCGTAGCGGAACTCAAGCGGCATCTTTTCAATCTGCAACGGTTCTCCGGGGCGTTTGAGATCGAAAAACAGCGAAAAGCCCTCGTTTGGCTGCAGGGTAATGAGCAGCACGTCGTGGTCGATCTCCCGCCAACTGAGATCCTTGAAGAGGCTGATTGGCGGACGTTTGAACGTCACCGCAATTTGAGTCGTGCGTTGTGCCATGCGCTTACCCGTGCGCAGGTAAAAAGGAACGCCCTGCCAACGCCAGTTGTCGATCTTGAGCCCCAAGGCAACATAGGTCTCAGTGCGCGAGTCGACGGGGTTGCCTTCTTCATCTCGATAGGCGGGCACTTGCTGACCGTTAACCTCACCTGCCGTGTACTGACCGAAGATCACGTCATCCGGCTGAATCTCGCGCACTGCCCGGAGCACCTTGACCTTTTCGTGCCGCACCGCCGAAGCGTCGTATGCAGCCGGAATTTCCATCGCCGTTAGGGTCATCAACTGCGCCAAATGGTTCTGCACCATGTCCCGCAGGGCGCCAACACCGTCGTAGTAGCCGGATCGACCTCCAACGCCGACTGTTTCCGCCACCGTGATTTGCACGTTATCGATATGACTGCGATTCCACAGCGACTCGAACATGGCGTTGGCGAAGCGGAAAACCAAAAGGTTCTGTACCGTTTCCTTGCCCAAATAATGGTCGATGCGATAGATCTGCTCTTCGCTGAAGTGTCGATGCAGACGATGGTTGAGCGCCACCGCAGATTCCAGATCTTCGCCAAACGGCTTCTCCACCACCAAGCGCGCCCAACCGTCGGTTTGATGCAATCGCTCGGACGCCAAAGCGTCGGTAGCCGGCCCGAACGCCCGCGGCGGCACTGCCATATAGAAGACACGATTGGCGGCTTCGGAGTCACCTTCCAGCCTGCGTACGGTTGCCGCCAGCGATGCATAACCGCCGTCGTCGGTCACCGCGATGTGGTGCAGACAGTGACTGCACCACGAAGGTTCGGGGTCGATTCCGGCCGCCTCAAGCGCCGCAGCGCTCCATGCTCGAAAGCTTTCGTCGCTCATCTCTTGGTCGCGCGAAACGGCGACAATGCAGTGCTCGGACGCCAGGGCGCCGCTGTGGTGCAGTTTGTACAGCGCCGGTAAGAGTTTGCGGCGCGTGAGATCCCCGGTACCACCGAGGAGGAGAAAGGTATGTGGAGGCAAGGTTGCCGTGGTCACGACTTCTTCACCGCATGCCCGCCGAACTGGTTGCGCATGGCGGCCAGCAGCCGGTGGGAGTAAGAGTCCGAATCGCGAGACGAAAGCCGTTCAATCAAGGCCAGGGTGATGACCGGTGCGGGAGCGTCCAGGTCGATCGCCTCCTGCACCGTCCAGCGCCCTTCGCCCGAGTCGTTGACCCAGGGCTCCAGTCCCTCCATATCGGGATTTTCCGCCAGCGCACGCGCCGTCAGGTCGAGCAGCCAACTGCGCACCACCGAACCGTGCCGCCAGATTTCCGCCACCTGGTGCAGATCGAGGTCAAATTCTTCTTTCCGTCCCAGAATTCCGAACCCTTCGGCGTAGGCCTGCATCAGGCCGTATTCGATGCCGTTGTGGATCATCTTGACGAAATGTCCTGAGCCCGATGGACCGACATGGCCCCATCCTTCGCCGGCGGAGGGCGCCAACGTTTCCAGAATCGGTTTCAAGGTCTCGACTGCCGAGGCGCTGCCCCCGACCATCATGCTGTACCCCTGACTGAGGCCCCAGACTCCGCCGCTAGTGCCCACGTCCACGTACTCGAGTCCAGCGTCGGCCACCCGCCGGGCACGCGCCATGGTCTCTTGGTAGTTCGAATTGCCGCCGTCCACAATGATCGAGCCGGGCGGAAGATCGTCCAGCAATGCCTCTACGGTCAGCTCGACCGGGCGCCCGGCTGGGACCATCACCCACGAGACTGCGACTTGCCCCCCACCAGAAAGTTGACTCGACAGGTCGGTCAAACTCTCGGCAGCCTGACCACCGGCCTCGACCAGCTTGGCGCGCGCCTCTTCTTGCAGATCGAAGCCGATTACCTCATGGCCACCGCGCATCAGACGCAAACTCATGTTGGCGCCCATCTTGCCCAAACCGATCATTCCAATTCGCATGGCGTTTCCCTCTGTTGCCGAATGGTTTCGCAAGTCGCTACGCCGGACGCTGCCTTTAGCTGCGCTTAACCAAGACGCTCGGCGGCCAGCCACTTTGTCAGCCGTTCAACCGCAGCTACCGCGTCGTTGCCGATCTGGACGCGCAAGACCCACTGTCGTCGGCTGTAGAGAGCCTCGGCATCCCCGCGTGCTTGAGCCTGGATTACAGCGCCAAAGTCGGTCTCGGATTCCGGAATGGACAGGTCGCCGTCAGGGACGTCGACCAACTGCAAAAACAGACCGTTGTTGGGGCCGCCTTTGTGCAGTTGTCCGGTTGAGTGCAGAAACCGAGGTCCGTACCCGAAGGTCGTGGCGAGTCGAAAGCTCTGCGTCAGTTCCGCGCGTAATAGACGAACTGCGGCGTCCAACTCGGGTGAGCGAGGCAAATAGGCGTGGATGCCAAAGTAGCCATTCGCCGTCGCTCCACGCAACCAAGCTTTGAGCACGCGATCTGTTTCTTCTTCGGAGGCGAAGTCCGCCTCCCACAGGCCGTCTTTGGCTTCCGCATCCGGTCCCTCGCCCTGCAGATTCAATCGCGCCAGGCGTTTGGCGGCTTCAACATCGGGCTGGTTGAACGGATGCACGCCAAGGATGGTCGCCGCAGACGCAACCGCGACCTGCCAGCGGAACATCTCGAACCCAAGATCCTCGGCCCCCGCCAACTCGATCCGTACCACCGGATGGCGCGTGCGCAGTTCTTCAAGCAGATCGGCCTTGGCGGTGTTGTCCTCGCCCGCCAACTCCAGGCTCACAAACAACCGGTCGGCACCGTAACCCTTGGCCGACGCGATCGGCTCGTTGATGACCGGTACGACGCCGCGGCCGCGTTTTCCGAGGCTCTCGGCAACTAGTTGTTCGATCCAATCGGGGAACAATTGCAAGCCGCGCCCAGTGACAAAGGTCAGCTTGTTGCGCCCAGCGACGGCGGCTTCGCCCAGAATCGCCCCGAGGCGCAACACCTCGATGCGTTCCTCCATGGAACCATCGAGCATGTCTCTCGCCACCCCGGCGCGGGCGACAAGCGCGCCGATGTCGACACCGCACAGAGAGGCAGGCAAAAGTCCGAAGCGAGTGAGCGCGCTGTAACGCCCGCCAACTTCCGGATTCGCTTCCCAGACCCGCAGAAACGATCCGCTCAATGCCTCTTCGCTTAGAGCACTACCCGGATCGGTAATCGCCACCATGTGTTCGGCCGGATCGAGCCCCACGTCCAACAAGCGCTGACGGAAAAACCTGAACAGGGACAAGGTCTCCAGGGTCGAGCCGGACTTGCTCGCCACGACGAAAAAAGTCCGGCCTAAGTCGAGACCCTCGACTGCGGCTCGAATCTCTGAAGGGTGGGTCGAGTCCAGTACTTCGAGGCTCGCTGCGGGAGCGCCAAAGGTCTGAGCAAAGACCTCCGGGGCCAAGCTGGATCCTCCCATACCCAGAACCACGACGTGGGAGAACCCATCTTCACGCACCTGTTGGGAAAACTGGGTAATTTCGGCGAGTTCGCCTTGCGGCCGCCGCGGAAGATCCAACCAGCCCAAGCGATCCAGCAACTCCGGAGGTTCGGCCACCGACCACAGGGCGCCTTCTTTTGCCACCAAGCTGGCGGCGATGTCGTCATGACGCCACTTGCGCAGGCGTCGGTCGACCGGTTCCGCGAGCTCGCCAAGAGAAACCGAGAAGTCAGGGGTTACCGGAGGCGCCATTCGAGGATGAGGTCCAGGTTCGAGGCTGCGGTCTAGGTTCGGGGCTGTGGTTTGTCGATCATTGACCAGCCTTAGCTGGCTGCGGCCAAGGCAGAACGCCGTTCATCGATCGTCGCCAACAAATTATCGAACGGAACGACGAATTTCTCGACTCCTTCACGTTGCAAGGTTGCAGTGGCCTCATCGAGGTCGATGCCGATATCAGCCAAGTCTGACAATACCTGTGCGGCTTCGGCGACCCCCTCGTCGAGACTGCGGCGGACGAGTCCATGATCGCGAAAAGCGTCCAAAGTCTTGGGCGGTATGGTGTTGACGGTGTTGGGCCCGATCAACTCTTCGACGTAAAGCACATCCCGATAGTCAGGGTTCTTGGTGCTGGTACTGGCCCATAGCAGCCTTTGCGGCCGGGCGCCGGCTGCCTGCAGGTCAGCAAAGGCCTCGCCTTCAAACAACTGCTTGTAGCGAGCGTAGGCGAGCTTGCTGTTGGCGATGGCGATACGTCCACGCAAGGCCAGGGCTCGATCGGTACCGGTCTCTTCAAGAGCCGCGTCGACCTTGCTGTCGACCCGGCTGACAAAGAACGATGCCACCGACGACACCTGAGAGGGATTTTCGGCTCTCCGTACCCCGGACAAATAAGCCTGGGCAACCGCTTCGTAATCAGTGAGCGAGAACATCAAAGTGACGTTGACGTGGACACCGGATGCGATCAGTTCCTCGATCGCCGGGATACCGGCTGCCGTCGCAGGCACTTTGATCATGACGTTGGGCCGATCCACTGCGGCGCGCAGGTGATGGGCACGGTCGATGGTGGTCTCAGTGTCATCCGCCAGATGCGGCGAGACCTCCAAGCTGACGAAGCCATCGGCGCCTTCGGTGCGGTCGTAGACCGGGCGCAGGACGTCCGCGGCCATACGGATGTCGGCCACCGCCAAACTTTCGTAGACGTCATTGACGGGCGCGTCAGGATGGGAGCGCTCGAAGTCGCGGATGGCCACGTCGTAGAGATTGCTTCCCGCGATCGCCTTGTCAAAGATCGCTGGATTGCTGGTCACACCGGAAACCGCGTCCTCCTCGACGAGACGCTGCAGCTCCCCATCGAGGAGCATGTCGCGCCGAATGTAATCCAGCCATACCGCTTGGCCTTGATCGCTGAGTCTTTGCAGTGGATTGTCCGACACGATGGTTCCTCCGAGTGGTGTTTTCTGCATCCGCCGCTCGGCGCCATTGTATCGAGAGCGGTCAGCATCGAGCGCGACCTCGTGCCATCGGCGCAAATCGCCCTGTTTTGCTTTTCCTTTGTTATACAATCCCGCAGCCGGCTCGCACAGGGCCGGACGAAAGACAACACCGAGGCGGAATTCCCCGCCGAGGGGGAGGCAAGAGAAACATGAAGAAGAACATCTGGATGTTGTTACTGGTTGCTGCCGTCTTGGTCGTCCCGGCCGCCTGTTCCCGTGAAGCCGCCCATGACGCCGTTGACGCGACGGCGGACGCGGGTGAAGCCGTCGCTGAGGGCACTGGAGACGCAGTCGAGGCCGCTGGTGACGCCGCAGAAGCCGCTGGCGAAGCTGTGGTCGATGCTGGTGAAGCGGTCGTCGAGGGCGCCGGAGATGCGCTTGATGCCGCCGGTGACGCTGTCGAGGACGTTGCCGAAGGTGCAGCCGATCTTGCTGGTGATGCCGTTGAGGCGACCGGCGAAGCCGTCGAGGCGACTGGCGAAGCCATCGAGGCTGCCGGAGAGGCGATTTCCGACGCTGCCAGCGACGATGAGTGAGCGATCGTAGTTCGCATCCCAAAATTGTTCGTAAAAGGGAGCCCGCTGGGCTCCCTTTTTATTTCCGACCGATATCTCTGAAGTCGTCCCAGAAGGTCCCCGCTCCACGCCCTAGCCTGAGCCGGGACGACCGCTTCGTCATCCCCGCGGGGGCGGTGGTTGGGGGGCGGGGATCCCGGCGCCCCACTTCCACCCCCTACCGGGACGACATTCTCAAAGCACCACCGGCACCTCGCCATCAGGCGAGGTCGACCACTACCGGCGCATGGTCGGAAGCCGTCAGCCCCTCTTTCTTCTTGCGATACTCGCGGTCGATCCACACGTCTTCCACGCGCTCAGCCAAAGTCGGGGTTGCCAACATCAGATCGATACGCAGTCCCATGCCCCGGTGGAATGCGCCGCCACGGTAGTCCCACCAAGAAAACTTCTGTTCATCGGGACGTCGATCGCGGAAAAGATCGATCCAACCATCTTTTTCAAGCGCCGCAATCTTGGCGCGTTCTTCCTCAGTGTGGAAGATCTTGCCCGTCAGTTTTTCCTCATTCCAACTGTCGATGGGCTGCGGAACGATGTTGAAGTCTCCACCGACTATCGACGGGCCGCCGCTCGCCATTTCAGCAAGATGGCTGGCAAAAGAGTCGAACCACTTCAGCTTGCGGGGGTAGTCGTCGTGTTCGACGCTCTTGCCGTTGGGACAATACGCGGTTCCGTAGGTTAGGTTTCCGCACCTCGTGCTGATCCAACGGGCCCCGAATTCCTCCTCTCCCGGCAGGCCAGCCTGAACCAGGTCGATCGGCTCGCGGCCCAAGATGGCCACTCCATTCCATGCCTTCTGGCCGTGCACCAGGGCGTGGTAACCGAGGGCTTCAAACTCCAAGAACGGAAACCGAGCTTCCTCCAACTTCAGCTCTTGTAAACCGACTAGATCGGGCTGACGATCGTCCAGCCAGATCTTGAGGAAGTCGAGCCTCGCGCGCAGTCCATTGATGTTCCATGTCGCAAGCCGCATCGGTGCGAGTCTCGCAGAGTGAGGCGCACGTTCCAAGTAGAAAGCGTCCTGACCGCAAACGGCCAGGGCGCGCATTTTTTGCAAGCCAGCTTAGAGTTCGGTCCAGTTCTTGTCGATGATGCAGATCGGAATGGGAATCTCACCCACCCGGGTCAGCAGATCGTTGTTGAGCGCAAGGCTGAAGCGCCGCGGGCTCCACTTACAAGTATCTGGAAAGAGCTTGCGCATCTCTTCCAACGCCAGCAGGCAGTCTGGATCGTCCTCGCAGGCGATCTGCGCGGTCGTGCCGGGGTTCTGACTGCCGCTACTCGGGTCGTCTGGATCGACGATGTTTTGCGTGCCGCTACGTTCGAGCGCCGGCGCCACGACGAACCCCGCGAATGAAAGGAAGCGTTCCCGCACGCCGGAATTGAACAGCAAGCCGTCCCCGTTGCGGGTGTTGACCGCGAACACACGGCTGGTACCGGTTCTGGAACAAACCGGATCGCTGCCGCCGCCACTGACAGTCACGTCGGGTTCAAACATGGTGAATACGGTGATTCCGGCGACCTGGAACGGCGTGCTAACCAGGCGCTCATCGGGCAGAGTCTGCAGATACCAACCTTGCTTCAAACTCGCCTCGGAGAGCGTGTCTCCACCGAGCAGGCTACCGCTGTCGACGACCTGGAATAGATCGTCTTCGCTGTATCGCGTTGTCGAGTCGCCAACGGCAATGTCATCGCGAATAACATAGAAGCGACCTGTCTGTTGATCGGAGACAAACAGATCCTCTCGGTTACCCGTTCCAAAGGCCAGTGCGTATTGCCCCAGATCCGAGAGAAATCCCGCCGCGGGACGGAAGAAGATCTGTCGAGAACTGAGTGGCTGCGTATTGTCGTCAACCGCGGCTCGAAAGATCTCTCGAGGTGCGAAAGCGACACCCGTGATCCTGGTGAGCGTGTGCGGGGTCCCGTTAAGGTCATTGACAATCTGGGTCTGTAACAGCGGCGCGTTGCCGAGGCTGTCCACCAGGTCGGCGCGCAGCATGTACCCATCGCGAGTCCCCAGATAGATCCTCTCGATGTACCCGTCGGCGTCGACATCCACGACTGCGGGCTCGGCCGGGGCCGCCCCCGCGCTCGAACAACCAATCCCCATGGTGCCGGCTGTGCACAACGGGTGCTTGTAGATTGCTTCGCCAGTCTCGACGTCCACCATGTAGAGGAAGTTGCCGGCGTTGCCAAGGTTGCTGAACCCGCCGCCAAAGACTGCGACGCTCTTCACCTCCACGTTGTTGGGATCGGCTGTTGGATCGCACACCCCGCCGGTGCAGACCTCGAGCAGGCCGAGGACCGGAGCCGACCAACTGGTGGCCAGATCGGCGACGCCATTTCCGTCGTCGTCATAGGGCACCCAGCGCGCCGGGTTGCTCGCCAGCGCCGAATCGGTGAACTCCCACAATGGGGTGGCGTAGGGAATGGGGCCGCAGTCCGACGGCAGACTGCCCGAGAGGCCCATGCACGCCGGCACGTAAGAATCAGTGCCGGCGATCGGTTCGGACACGCCATCGGAGTCGTAGGTATCGGGCTGCGTCAGGTCGAGGGCGAAGTAGCCGCGGCCGCCACGCCGCAGACCGCCGACCGCCACCGTCCGCCACTCGCGATCGGTCGGTTCCGGAAACGCCGCACCGTCATTGAGCGGATCGATAAACACGTCGGCTAAATTGGGCGGTGAATCGACCGACCACTGCCTCGGCCCGCCTGAGTTTTGGCTGTAGATCGTCGGCATCACCATGCGGGGTGCATAGGCAACGATCTCTTTGCCGGTACCGTCATCGTAGCGTCCTTCGAACAGACTGCCGGCACCGCGGCGAATGCCGGCATCGACGACCCGCAACAGGCCGTCATTGGTGCCAAAAATCATCACCTTGCGACGATTCTGGTGCTTGAGAAAGAAGCAACGGTAACCAGGGTTGCCGGCATCACAGTCCGTGCCGTCGTTAAAAAGATTGTCGCGGAAAAACTTAAAGTTCTCGGGCTGATCAAAGACCAAGGGGTCGGAGTGGAAGACATCGCCCATGACGTAGTCGAAGTCGTCGCTAATGTCACCCGGCGTACCTGCGTCCGAGGTCTTGACGGTGTAGAAACTCCCAAGAGCGGTGTTGACCGCGCTTTCGTGGATCAGTTCGTCCGCGTCCGTCAGACTGTCGTCGAGAGTTGTCGACGGAATCAGTCCCATGCCCCGCCACAAGTCATAGCGGACCGGTTCCGGGGTGGACGGCTGCGTTTCAGTCAGGAAACGGCGCAGGGAATCCCCGTTGCCGACGGGTCCCTGGCGGCGGTAAAACACACGCCTCTGTGCCTCGCCGGTTCCGAACAAACTGCCAATCGGGCCGGTCTGGGCAACCACTTCTTCGGCGGTGTCCCAAAGATGGCAGTTGGCCCGCGGAGCCACGTTGGGATCCGAGCTGCACTTTGTTGCTGTATCTGGAGTCCCGTCTTGCAGCAGTGGCACCGGCTTTAAAAAGGCATCCATACGACCGGGCCAAATCCCCGTCGTGGCGGCGACGGGCTGAAAGCTTGAGGCAAAAACCTTGTCGTTGTCGTCGGCCTGCACCGCCGGCACCGCCGCCGAGGCAAACTGACGCACATCTTCGAGGATGATCCCGGCAATGCGCGTAAGTTCGTCTTTGAGTTCCTGCCGATTACTGACCGGGAGATACTCGCCACCAGTGTTAAACGCCAACGTTTGCAGGTCACGTGAGTCCGGACCGCCGAAGTTGATCACCCAGGACTGCACGCGGTTGCGGCGCAGGTTGGCGGTGTCTGCCGTGGGGCTTTCGCCCTCGCAGTTGTTCTCGCCGTCGCCGATGATGATCTGGTAGATCTGGCGACAGCCCCATTCGCGGTCAAAGTTGGCGGCAAGATCATCGTAGCCATCGCCAAACGGCTGCTCGCTCTGTCGGCATTTGCCGCCGCCGATGTTCTGCCCTAGATAGAAGCAGCGCCAGTCGGCCAGCGCTTTGCCGATCGGGCTGCCTCCATAGGGCGCCATCGGTTTGATCGCCGGGTTGCGCAATCGCAGATAACCGTCCGCCTCCGGCACATCGGTGAAGTAGGCCGCGGTGCCAAAATCGAGGTCGGCCAAAGTCAGACCATCCGTCCAGTTGGGAGCCAGACGGCGAAAGAAAGCGTCGCGGTTGGTGGCGTCCCAACGAAACGGCAGCATGTCGCCATGGTCTTGGGTGCGCCAATCGGCGGTGGTATTGGCGTGTAGCACCGTCTCGTGCTTGAGGTTGCAGTTTTGCTTGATCAAGAGCGGATCGGTTTCGCTGCAAGTAAACGCATCGAGTTCGGGCTCACCGACAGGATTGAGCGAGGCAGGATTGCCGCCATCGCCGTCGAAGTATCCGTCGTAGTTGCCCTCCCAGCCCGTGCCACTGAAGGGATGCCGGTCGTCACCGCAAGTGGCAACCGCTTGCACCGCTTGGTAGTCCCAGTAGCCGTCGGTTCGCTCATTCTGGTTGTGTTTTAGAGCGAAATCGCCCTGTGAATCACTCTGCTCGTGGTACAAGAACTCGCGTAACTTAGACAGTCCGATCTGGGTACTGCCCATCGCCGTACCAGTGCAATCGAACAACTCGAAGTCGACGAACATGCTGGCAGCACTCAGCCACGGCGCGGCGGCTTGACTCACGCGCAGGCGATAGGTGGTGCCACCCGATGCGATATAGAGATCGGTCGCGTCGACACCGGCGACGTTGCCGGCGCCGTCGTCGACACTTGGGTTGAGTTTGGCGAAACGGTTGATGTACGTTCGCTGGCTCGCCAGATCGGCTGGATTCGAGCAATCGCCCAGTTGACCAACGGCGGGAGTGGTCAGCCCGTTCGGACTGCCGTCGCCCACCGCCCCACCCGTGGGCGTCATTCCTTGGGTTCCAGCGGGGAAATGCGCGCCGAAAACCAGCGTTTCACCGACGTCCGGATAGATCATGCCACCGATGTTGAGCGGCGTCCCGCTGGTGACCTGGTAGAGCCAGTGTTTTCCACGCACTCGCATCTCGTCCTGGTTGAATGAAGCGAATCCGTAGTGCACCACGTCTCCATGGACTTGGTAGACATCGTTGAACACCTCGTAGACGACTTCCTTGCTCTGGTAAAAAAGTGAATCGGGGTCGTCACCGTTGGCCTCGGGAAACGAGCCGGTTAACGGTCCCAAGTTCATCGAACTCGAAGTGTCAAAGAAGATGAACAAGTAGGGCTTCCCGAAGCTCTGCCGAAACAAGTCGGTGTCGTCTGCGGTCGAGGGCACGGCCACAAACCACGTACAGACATAAACCGCGAGCCCTGTGATCACTCTAAGCGTTCTACCCGTGGTCATTTTCTTGTCTCCGATTCTTGGCCCCGGCTACGGTGTTTTGCTGCCACAAGATACGCAGCCATCGAAGGTGATTTCACCTGTCGTTTCGTCCGTCTCGGCGAGTAAGGAATCGATCGTCGTGTCGAGAGGATGAAGATCCACCATAGTGCCGATGGTCTTGCGCCCCAGCTCGTTGCTGTCGAAATCGTTAAGGCGCGTCGCCGTCGAGCCCACCGAGAAAACGATCCGGTTGAGGGGGTTTTCCCGCTCCGAAAGGTCGTTGGCCGAATCGCACAAGTCACAGATCTCCGACTGCACTGGGAAGAAGGCGCTCATGGCGACGACATGGCGAGTGGATACCGTCGACCCTCTGGCGGCCCACAAGTTGTTCTCCGCCAGTTCGAATTCGTAAGGCTCGTAGGCATTGGCGATCAATGCCTTGGCTGTGGATGCAGCACGCCCCGCGTCAGCAGCAAAGAACAACCTTTGAATCTGGCGTTCGTTGGCGCCGATCAGCAGCTCAGTCTGCGTCAACGTCGTCAACGCCAGCCCCATAAGGGTCAGGACCAGCATCACCAGGAGACTGATTAAGTAGGCTCCGCCGCTTTGACGTCTTATCCGATTCCTCATGACTATCACCATCGTCCGGCCACCATCATTCGACTCAATACAGATTGCGGAAATCGACGACGCTGCGCAGCCACCGGCGCCGATACCTTTTTTCCTCGGTGGCATTGAAATCATCCAGCCCGGCGCCGACTCGATCCTCGATCGCTGTTAGATCCTCGGCGAAGTAATTGCGCAGTTTGCGGTCGGTATGCACAAGCGTATTGACCCGTAGGTAGTAGAGCGGCCAGCGCTCGATATTTCCGCTCGGGGTCGGTCCCTGCACCCATTTCGTCACGTCGGTGTCGTCATCATTGGGGTCGTTGTAAAGCCATTCGTCGTCGGCGATCGGCGTCGGGTTGTCCACCACAATCGCGTCGCGAAGGGCACCGGCGGTGCCTGAGTCAACCCCCAAGGCCGCTTGTAAATCGAAAACGTTGTCGGCAATCGGAATGTTCAGGTTCGCCGCGGCATTGAGATGAGGGATGTTAGTCCCAGGATAGAAGCGTCCACGACCCAAACGAGGCGCCAACGGCGTGCTGGGATCGCCAGCGGTGCGAAACTCTTCCTCGATGAAGTAGCGATGCTCTTCCAGAATCCCCAAGTAAGCGATATTGCGCATGCCGCCAGCAGGATACGGCGCCAGAGCTTGGTACTGAGCAGTGCGGGTTCCACCGGTTACCCGAAACGCGAGTTGGATCTCGTCCGCGGAAATTGAGCTCGCAGGCCCGTTCAGCTCGACGATCGAATAGCGAGCGTCGGAGCGCGGACCGACCACAAACAAGGCCTCCGGTTCACCGCCTCCCTGCGCAGTCGTAATCGCTGCCGCAAGGGGAGCCAGATCTTGAATGATGCCGTGATCGAAAACGCGATCGACTCGAATCACTCCATCCGTCGCCGGGCTCCCGTTGACGGTCACAGCTCCAGCATCGCCAAACTCGACCAGGTAGATCGGCGACTCAAAGATTCCCCGCAGCGTCACCACATCCGAGCCCTCGACCAACGTCGGGGAGCCGGCATTCCCCGGTGCCAAAAGTGCACCACTGGTAGCTTCGTTGGCGACTGCCACTGCCAAGCCACCTGGCAGATTTCCGAGGGGCACCATTCCTCGAGCGGTTTCCCGCGCCATGCGCACCAAATCGGCTTGCGCGATGCGGTGCGACTGCTGCATTTCTGCCACCTCGGTCTGCACCAGCGAAGTGCGGTTGGCGAGGTCGAATAGATTGAGCATGCCGACGATGATTGCTGTCCCCACCAGCAGTGCGACCAGCAATTCGATCAGTGTGAAGCCCGTCGGTACGCCTGAGTTGCGCCTTAGGGTCGAAGCTCGATTGCGCATTACTGAGATCTCAAACCTCGCACCACGATCCGTCGTCCGGGACCGAGGATTCCTCCCAACCTGGTGCTCACGACTTCGACTTCTATTTCCTTAAAGGCCACGTCCCGAATGTCGGTACCGGCAGGCAGGGCCTCGGCGGTATCCACGATGGCGGTGTCCAAATCGTCTCCAGGATCGGCGGTGCTGCCATCGTCACCAAAGACTGCAGCCACCCCGTAGTTGCGGATGGTGGTTGTGCGCTCCCAAATCGGAGGATCATCGGGGTCGGCGGGAATCGCGGGAGCGGGACCCGCGACCCACGTCTTGGACTCGCGCAAAAAATGGTCGACCGTGACGTTTTCTGTTCCGGCGGTGACCGCCAGCAGCCCACTTCCGTAGTCGATCTGCATCAGCTCTTCGACTCGTGAACGCGCGAGATTCGATATGTCGGTTGAATCCTGGCCGGAATTGTTGGTTCGGATCGCCCGCTGGAACATCGGCAAGATGCTCAACGAGACCACCAAAAACAACACCGCCGCAACCAAAACTTCGATGAGGGAGAATCCGCGCTTGCGGGCTAGTACCATTTCCATGATTTCCCCTCCTCACCCCAAGTAATCCAGGCGGATTCGCTTGCGTCCCACTTGCGCAGTGTCACCTTCGCCGTAGCCGCCGGAGAGATGTCCACTTCGACAAAGTTCGCCCGCTGGTCACCGAGACGAATCGCGCCTTGACTGAGAACGGAACCGTCGTTATTGAAATCCACGTAGGCCGAAGTCCCCACCGTGCGCAAGGTTGGGAAGGTGTCGGCCAACCCGGCGGAGTCATGACTCTTGAATTCGATACCGCCCGGGAGGAAGTAGCGCGACTGCACCGTTTCTCCTGGATCGGCGACGTTGTCGCCATCCTGGTCCCAATAGATATCGATCCACTTGCCGCTTTGGTCCGCCTGCACGGTGATCGTTCGGCTCTCGCGAATCGCCTCATAGCGCGCTTGCCGAAACAACACCATCGTACGTCGCATGGCTCCTTCCACCTTGGCTCGATTGAGGTAGTTCTGCAGCAACGGGAATCCCACGGTCACGGCCAAACCAACGATCGCGACGATGACGATCGCTTCCACCAGGGTAAAACCCTTGGCACTGGCTGTGCGCCATCGCGTGCGCATCAAGTCGTCACTCATCTCTTTTGCGCGAACTCCCGTCCGCTCCTAACGAGGATCCAACTGCTTGGGATCCTATACGCAAGCCAATACTTGCCACAAGCCGCCGATTCACCGCAATGGCGTTCATCACTGTTCTTTCAAGCCAGAAACCACCTCCGGGGAGCCATCGATGCCATAGCGAGCATCCCCGCGTTGCTTCCGGTATTCTTCGTCTATGAAGTTTCTTCTGCGCTTGTTAGTTAACGCCGCCGCCCTGTGGATGGCCTCAGCGATCGTTCCCGGTATCGCCTACGGAGGCAATTGGCTGGGCTTGGTGGTGCTCGCCCTCATCTTCGGCCTCGTCAATGCCACGCTCGGGACCGTCCTGCGTTTTCTCACTTGCCCGTTGGTGCTATTGACCCTGGGACTCTTTACCCTCGTGATCAATGCCGCGCTGTTGATGTTCTCGGCCGGAGCCGCGCAGGCACTGGGGGTGCCTTTCTCCATCGACGGCTGCTGGCCGGCGTTGCTGGGGGGCATCGTTGTCAGCATTGTGAGTTTTGTCCTCACCCTGGTCCTTCCCGATGTCGACCACAAAAAGAAGCCTGAGCATCGCGAAGTCAAAGACGTTTAACGACCACATCGGGCGACCCTTGGGCTAGAATCGCAGGGCGACTTGCGGAACACTACGTCGCGGCACTTTCCACCATTTCGAAGGAGGATTACCGATGAAGAAGATTTGCGTACTGATGCTTGGCGTCATGTGCCTATTACCGCTGGCCGCCTGGGCGGGCGATGAGCCCGAAGGCATGGACGAAATGGCGGCTTGGATGGCTGCCAACCAACCGGGCGAGCATCACGAACACCTCGGCCGCCTGGTCGGCCACTGGACCTACACCACCACCGGCCCGATGGGCGACTCCGAAGGCACCATGAAAGCCAAGTCGATGTTTGATGGTCGCTACGTCATGCATACCTGGAAGGGTCAGTTCATGGGCAGCGAGTTCGTCGGTCACGGACTCGACGGCTACGACAATGCAAAGGGCAAGTACGTGTCGGCCTGGGTCGACAACTTCAGTACCGGCATCCAGATGTCTTACGGCAAATGCGCCAATGACGACTGCACCGAGATGGTCACCAAGTCCGAAATGATGGGACCGGACGGCAGTACGGTGAAACAGAAGAGCCACACCGTGTGGGACGGCAACGACTCCTTCACCATGAAGATGTACATGGTCCCCGATGAGGGTGATGCGGTCGAGCAGATGACTCTCGTCGCGACGCGCCATGTCTGTGATGAGACCTGCGAGCACCATGACGAACACTACGCCAAGAAGAAGCACATGAAGCACGAGATGAAGGAAGCCAAGGCTGAAATGGAAGCCGAGATGGAGGCTGCCGAGGAAGCCATGGAAGAGGCTGAAGGCGCCATGGAGATGGCGCAAGAAGCAATGGAGGAAGCCGAGGAGGCCATGGAAGAGGCCGCCGAGGCCATCGAAGATTCCAACTAGGCTCGTCTTCAGAAGAGTTCATCAACGGGGCCGGCAAACGCCGGCCCCGTTTTTTCTTGCCCGTAAGCTGCCGAGCCGCCTTCAGAGTCCCTTCAAAACGCCCTAAGAGTTTCTTTTAGCACCCTCTGAATAATCTTTCAGCAACATAGATCGGCGACGATCCGATCCGCCACCGCCCATCCGGAGAGGGTCAAACTGAGCTGACTCCGGTCCTGTCGCGCCAGGCCATCGCTCACCATCCCTTCCAGGTAGGCGGCTTTCTCCGCTCGAAAATCGCGCTCGAATTCCTTTCGAATCTGCGACAGATCGATGCCTTCGACCGTGCGCAGGCCCAGCAACACGGTTTCCAGCAGGCGCTGTTCTGCAGTCAGTACTTCTCGACCGTCAATCGGCGAGTCGCCGGTCGTCAGTTTGCGCGCCCAGGCGCGCTCGTGGCGCAGGTTCCACCATCGGCTTTCGCCGTCGAAGGAATGGGCCGAGGGGCCGAGCCCCAGATAAGGCACGGCACGCCAGTATTTGGTGTTGTGTCCCGAGCGCTCCAGTTCGCTTCCTGCGAAGTTGGATACTTCGTACCCGGGCAGACCGAACTCGGCCAGGAGTTCATGAGTGGTGCAAAAAAATTCTGACTGCAAATCTTGGGCTGGCAGCAAATGCTCTCCCGATTTGGCGCGCAAGCCAAAGCTCGTCTTGGGTTCGACGGTGAGCGAATAGCACGATAAGTGGCGCAATCCGAGTTCCGCCATTCGCTCAAGTTCTGCGGCCCAATCATTAAGGGATTGCCCGATGTGCCCGTAGATTAGATCCACTGAAACCATGGAAATGCCCGAGGCGAGCGCTTCTTCTATACACCCAACGGCGGCATCAACATCGTGCTCGCGCCCCAGGAAACGCAGGCGATCGGCGCTGAGGGCCTGCACCCCCAGGCTCAAGAACTCAACACCAAGGTCGCACCACTCGCTTAGCGTCCCAAGATTCACGTCCTCGGGATTCGCCTCTAGGAAGACCCGCAGATCTGGAGAGCAATCGAACCGACGATGCAGGGCGTTCAGAATCTCTTCCAAATCGTCGACGGAGAGGACCGACGGCGTACCACCACCGAAGTACACGGTGTCGAAGCCCTCCGGACCGGTCCATTCCGCTCCTTCGATTTCCTTGACTAAGTGAGCGGCAAATTCGCTTCGACGCTGCGCGTTGTCACGGACGACGGCGAAGTCGCAGTAGGGGCAGATGCGACGGCAGAAGGGAACGTGAATGTAGATTCCCGGGCGATCGCGCTTCTGTCCTGAGGCCGTTCGCGGGGTGCGTTCTACGAGGGACGGCGGGCGCTGATCAAACTTCATCGCTTGGCGCCCACCTGCGCTCCGCTTCGGGCAGGATCGTTGTGCTCTGCAAAGCCTCGTCCACGCCCTGGCGGAGAGCCCCTCGCAGGAACGCGCCCACTCACGGCCTGCCCGGACTGCAACCGACGGGGCGCAAGTCGAGCAGGGCTATCTGAACGGGGGCATCTCCGCGTCCGCTCGGCACAGCATTCATTTACCTCTTGAGGATCGGCGGACGGCGGACCTGAGGCGAGCGGCACTATTGGACCGCGGAAAACCGCGAGCCGCCCCCCGGCCTGATACGCCCTGCGAGAAATTTCACAACGGTAGTCCTTTGACGACCTATCCGTCGTCACTCTTGAGCACGGCCACAAACGCCGACTGCGGAATCTCGACCGAGCCCACGACTTTCATCTTCTTCTTGCCTTCCTTCTGCTTCTCCAGCAACTTGCGCTTGCGGGTGATGTCGCCACCGTAGCATTTGGCGGTGACGTCTTTGCGGTAGGCATTGATGGTGGTTCGGGCGATGATCTTGCCGCCGATCGCTCCCTGGATGGCGATCTTGAACTGCTGGCGCGGGATGGTATCGGCCAGGCGCTCGCAATAGTGCAGAGCGCGCTGGCGAGCGCGGTCGACGTGGACCAGTTGCGCCAGCGCATCAACGGGCTCGCTATTGACCAGAATGTCGACCTTGGCGACATCGGTGGGACGCTCGCCGATGAGCTCGTAATCGAAAGACCCGTAGCCCTGCGTGATGCTCTTGAGGCGATCGTAGAAATCGAACAACACCTCAGCCAAAGGCAGCTCGGAACTCAGTTCGACCCGCTTCTGAGCCAAGTACTGAAACGTCGTCTTCTCTCCGCGACGCTCGCGGCACAACTCCATCACCGCTCCGATGTAGGTCTCGGGAATCATGATCTGGGCGCGGATGTAGGGCTCGTAAACCTGTTCGATGGACCCTGGATCGGGATACAAAGCGGGGTTGTCGATGCTGACCTCGGAGCCGTCTTTGAGCTCCATCCGGTAGCGCACCGTGGGCGCCGACAGCAGCAACGACAAGTCGTATTCACGCGCCAGCCGTTCTTGCACGACTTCGAGGTGCAACAACCCCAAGAAGCCACAGCGATAGCCGAACCCCAACGCAGCAGAGGAGTCTTTCTCGTAGGTCAACGCCGCATCGTTCAAAGCTAGTTTGTCGAGCGCCTTACTGAGTTCTTCGTAATCGTCCGTCGACATCGGGTAGATCGACGAGAACACCACCGGCTTGGCCTCGACGTAGCCCGGCAGCGGTTCGTCGGCGGGCACTGCGGCGTCGGTGATGGTGTCGCCGATCGCCACGTCGCGCACGGTTTTGATGCCGGCGATGACGTAACCGACTTCACCGGCAGTCAGCTCTTTGCTCGGCACCTGCTTGAGCTTGAGCTTGCCGAGTTCTTCGCAGTCGGCATCGCGCCCGGTGTGAAACAGCCGCAGTTTCTGGCCCTGACGCATCCGTCCTTGTTGCACCTTCACCAACAGCACCACGCCGCGATAGGGGTCATATTGAGCGTCGAAAACAAGCGCCTTGAGTGGAGCGTCGATGTCTCCCGAAGGTGCCGGAAGGTTGGCCACCAGGGCCTTGAGCACCTCTTCGACACCCTCCCCGGTCTTGGCCGAGCAGGGGACGGCGGCGAACGGATCCAGCCCCAAGTCGGCATCGATCTCCTCCATCGCCCGTTCGATGTCGGCGGCGGGTAGATCGATTTTGTTGATCACCGGCAAAATTTCGAGGTCGTACTCCAGTGCGAGATAGAGGTTGGCGACCGTCTGCGCTTCCACCCCTTGCGTTGCGTCGACCAGCAGCAACGCCCCCTCGCAGGACATCAACGACCGGCGTACCTCGTGCGAGAAATCGACGTGTCCAGGCGTGTCGATGAGGTTGAGGAGGTACTCCTGCCCATCGCTCGCGGTGTAGGTCAAGGTCACGGTGTTGCTCTTGATAGTGATGCCTCGTTCGCGCTCGATGTCCATCGAATCGAGGAGTTGGTCGCGAAACTCGCGATCTTCCACCGCGCCACACTTCTGAATCAGGCGATCTGCAAGGGTGCTCTTGCCGTGATCGATGTGAGCGATGATGCAGAAATTGCGGATCTGAGACTGCGCAGTCATGGCTTTTGGGGAGGACGTTAAGACCAGCCCTGGAGAGGCCGGTGCCGAGATCCCGAGCGAGAAAGTCTACTGCAGGCCGCCATGGAATTCCGTTTAGCTCAGTAATTCCCGCTGGAATGAAACGCGTGCTCTTTTGGTTATCAAAATTGACAGAGTGGCACTCAAATCACAGCTTTTAGCTGAGTGCCCCAGTATTAGATTCAGTGCTAGATTCGCTGGTCGTAGACAGTCCGTCTGCGCCACCAGTTGGAGATGATTGTGGACTACGTTGACTACTATGGCACTCTCGGAGTGGACAAAAAGGCTGAGGCGGATGAGATCCAGAAGGCCTACAGGAAACTTGCGCGCAAGTACCATCCAGATATCAACAAAACACCTGAAGCCGAAACCAAGTTCAAGCAGATCAACGAGGCCTATCAAGTTCTCTCCGACTCCGAGAAAAGGGCCAAATACGACCAATTTGGCAGTGCCTGGAATCGAGCCCAGTCCACCGGCACTCCCCCACCGGGCTTCGAAGACATCTTGTCGCAGTTCGGGTTCGGCGGCGGTGGCGGCGGAGGCCGCACCTGGCGAACCAGCAGCAGCCCCGGATCCGGCGGCTTCAGCAGCTTTTTTGAAACTCTCTTCGGCGGTGGCGGCCCAGACTTCGGCGGCTGGACCACGGTGCAGGATTTCTCCAACCGGGGCAACGACCAAGAAGCCAACATCACCATCAGCCTGAGCGACGCCTTCCACGGCGGCGAGCGTAGCTTGAGCCTCTCGGACGGCCGTGGCGGGAGCAAGAGGTTGACCGTCAAGATTCCGGCTGGAATCAAGAGTGGCCAGAAGATCCGGCTCGCCGGTCAGGGTGGACAGGGGCGCGGAACGCCCGGCGACCTCCTGCTCAAAGTCGAAGTGACGTCCGAGAAAGGCTTCCGCCTCGAGGGCAAGAACCTGCACACGACGCTGAAGATCTCTCCTTGGGAGGCGGCGCTGGGAGGAGAGGTCGACCTCAAGACCCTCAATGGCACTCGCCGCATTCGCATCCCCGCGGGGACTTCGTCGGGCGCCAAGATCCGGCTTCGCGGCCAGGGCTTCCCCGACGCCAAGACCGGTAGTGGCGACTTGATTGCCGAAGCCAAAATTGTCGTACCCAAAGAACTGAACGCCGACGATCGCAAACTGTTTGAGCAACTGGCGCAGACATCCGACTTCGCGCCGAGGACGGGCTAGAAGAACCCCGTCCGGGAGGTACACCATGGATCTTTCGAAGTTCACCATCAAGAGTCAGGAGGCCTTGGCCGCCGCCCAGGAAGAAGCAACCCGACGCGGCCAGCAACAGCAGGTTGACGCCGAGCACCTGCTGCTCGCTCTGCTGAGCCCGACCGAAGGGCTGGTCCCACGTCTGCTCAAGCGGCTGGACGCCGACCCGGAGCAGATCGCGGCCGCGATCGAACGGGAACTCAGCCAGCGCCCGCAGGTTCGGGGCGGCGGAGCTGAGCCCGGCAAGATCTATCTCTCCCCGCGCCTGCAAACGCTGTTCGTCGACGCCACCGATCGCGCCAAGAAGCTCAACGACGAGTACGTGTCCGTCGAGCATCTGCTCTTGGCACTAGCCGCCGAAGGCAAGAAGACCGGATCCGGCAGGATCCTCGCCGAAGCCGGCGTGGACACCGCGCGCATTCTGGAAGCCCTCAAGTCGGTGCGCGGCAGCCAACGCGTCACCAGTGCTTCGCCGGAGGACGCCTACGAAGCTCTGGAAAAGTACGGCATGGATCTGGTCGCCCAAGCGCGCAGCGGCAAGATGGATCCCATCATCGGCCGCGACTCGGAAATCCGCCGCGTCATCCGCATCCTCTCGCGCAAGAGCAAGAACAATCCGGTGCTGATCGGCGAGCCGGGGGTCGGCAAGACGGCGATCGCCGAAGGGTTGGCGCAGCGCATCGTTAAAGGCGACGTTCCGGAGTGGCTCAAAGACCGGGCGGTGTTTTCCCTGGACCTGGGAGCTCTGATCGCCGGCGCCAAATATCGCGGCGAGTTCGAAGAGAGGCTCAAGGCGGTCTTGAATGAGATCAAAGAATCCGAAGGACGCATCCTGCTCTTCATCGACGAGATCCACAACATCGTCGGAGCCGGCAGGACCGAGGGCTCGACCGACGCCGGCAACCTGCTCAAACCGATGCTGGCGCGCGGCGAACTGCACTGCATCGGTGCCACCACCCTCGATGAGTACCGCAAATACATCGAGAAGGACGCAGCTTTGGAGCGGCGCTTCCAGCCGGTCTTGGTCGAACCGTCGAGTGTCGAAGACACCATCTCGATTCTGCGCGGTTTGCGGGAACGTTTCGAAGTCCACCACGGCGTCAAGATCCAGGACAACGCCCTGGTAGCCGCGGCGACACTGTCCAACCGCTACATCAGCGACCGCTTCCTCCCCGACAAAGCCATCGACCTGGTCGACGAGTCGTGCGCCATGATCCGTACCGAGATCGACTCTCTGCCGGCCGAACTCGACGAAGTCACCCGCAAAGTGATGCGTTTGGAGATCGAGGAGGCAGCCCTCAAACAGGAAAAAGGCAAGTCGTCCAAGGAACGGCTCAAGAACCTGCAAAAGGAACTCGCCGACCTCAAGACCGAGGCCGACGCCATGCGCGCGCGCTACGACGAGGAAAAAAAGACCATCGATCAAGTGCGCGAGTTACGCGCCGAACTGGAGCAAGTTCGTCAAGAGATCGAAAAAGCCGAACGCGACTACGACCTCAACCGCGCCGCCGAGCTCCAGCACGGCCGGCTGCCGCAACTCGAAGCCGAGATCGAGGCCGCTGAAGCCGAAGCCGCCGCCGGAGATTCCCGACTGCTGCGCGAGGAAGTCACCGAAGACGAAATCGCCGACATCGTCGCCAAGTGGACTGGAATTCCCGTCACTCGCCTGGTCGAGGGAGAACGCGAAAAGCTGTTGCGTCTAGACGAGATCCTGCACCGGCGGGTGATCGGCCAAAACGAGGCGGTCGACCGTGTCGCCGACGCCGTCATCCGCGCTCGCGCCGGCATCAAGGATCCCCGACGCCCGATCGGTTCCTTTTTGTTCCTGGGGCCCACCGGCGTGGGCAAGACCGAACTGGCCAAGACTCTCGCCGAAGCGCTCTTCGACAGCGAAGACAACATGGTGCGCCTCGACATGAGCGAGTACATGGAGCGGCATACTGTCTCTCGGCTGGTCGGCGCTCCTCCGGGCTACGTCGGTTACGAAGAAGGCGGACAGCTTACTGAAGCGGTACGGCGCAAACCGTACTCTGTGATCCTCTTCGACGAAATCGAAAAGGCCCACACCGACGTCTTCAACGTGCTGCTCCAGATCCTCGATGACGGACGCGCTACCGACGCCCAAGGGCATCAGGTCGACTTCAAGAACACGGTAGTCATCATGACCTCCAACATCGGCTCGCCGCACCTCCTCGAGGGGCTGACCTCGGAGGGACAGATCAGTGAAGCTGCGCGAGATCAGGTCATGGGAGAGTTGCGGGCACACTTCCGGCCGGAGTTCTTGAACCGCGTCGACGAGACGGTGCTCTTTAAGCCACTATCGGTCGAGGAAATCGAACAGATCGTGGATCTCCAGATCATCGATCTGCGCAAACGCCTCGAAGATCACCGCATCGACCTGGACCTCACCGACGCCGCCCGTACCTTCATCGCCCGTGCTGGCTACGATCCGGTCTATGGAGCGAGGCCGCTCAAGCGGTACCTACAACGCGAACTGGAAACGCGCATCGGCCGTTCGATCATCGCCGGTGATCTGGCCGAGGGCAGCCGTTTGGTTGTCGACATCGAAGACGGGAAGCTGACGCTACGCCCAGGCGAGCACGTCAGCGCCGCATAGACATGAGTCGCGCCGGAGGCACTGGCATGGGAGGTAGCGAAGCTCCAGATTGCGAAATGTGCCAAGAACGAAACGGCGCCTCAGACTAGGGCCTGTTCACACTCACGCCGGCAGTGGCGCGGTAGTTGGGAGGTACCTCTACGAATAGCGACAAAAACCCGCGTAACTGGCGAAAGCTGTCTTCTATGTCGGTGGCGCCGTCCCATCGCTGCCAAAAGCCAGACAACGGAGTTTCGTCGCTGTGCATGCGCGTCGCCACATCGCCCTCGGCGACCGCGCCCTCCGGCTTCCAGTCTGGTCCGCGAGCGGCTCGGATTGCCGCCACCCGCCCGTCATAGTCCTGACCGTCCAGCCAATCCAGGTAGGCGAGGAGAAAGTGGCTGCCGATGGCGCGATCGTTGGTCTGCAGCACGTGATCGAAGCGCTCGGCTGCAGCATCAGCATCACCCAACATTAGGTCCAACTCACCCAGCAACTGCACGCTGCCGGTTTCCTCTTGATTAATCGCCAGCGCACTGGAGGCGGCTTCGGCTGCGTCTTCGACATCGCTACGTGTCGTCGCCGTCAATGCTTTGAGCACCGCCCAACGTCGATGGGCACGTTGGCTACCCGGGTGATCGACGCGCATGCGCGCCAGTTCGTCGAGGGCGCGCTGGGTTTGGTCGAGAGCGGCAAGGCAATTGGCTAGATAGTAGCGGGCATCGCCGTGGGAAGGGTTGAGAGCGAGAGCCTCTTCAAAGCGAGTGACAGCGGTGTTGCAGTCCCCGTCGCGCTTCATGGCGTCCATCCCGGCCCGTTGCGCGGCCCAGAAATCGAGCGTGCGTTGGCGCTCGTCGAGGGTCGCGACGGCCCGTTCCGAGGCAGGGTGGTTCGACGCCAGTCGCAGTGCTTCATCGTCGCCCTCGGTCAGCCGGTAGCGAGAGTTGGCCTGCAGATTCGTGAACCACTGAGAATCGCCGCCCTTCCATCGCACTTCGACATCATCGACAACTTGCGCCTCACCCAAGCCAACGTGAACAACCGCGCTACTCTGGGAAAGGTAGGAGGCGCTGGTGACGGTGCGCCGCCAGATTTCGGCTCCGGCCTTCACCACTACCAACGAGTGCTCACCGCGGCCGCCGTTCTGGGCTTTCAGCTCCAATTCAATCCAATTGCCGGTCTCCGTGTCATTGCGTAGCAACGCCACCCCACTGTCGAGATGCACCATGGCCACATCTAGATCGCCGTCCAAATCGTAGTCGGAAAGTGCCAGCCCTCTCGCGGCGTGCTCGGCGGCAAAGGGTGGGCTGGCCGCCGCCAAATCATGAAAAAAGTCACCGCCTTGATTCCATAGCAACATTGCCGGTTGTCGCTTGAGTTCTTTCGATCCATCCTTCTCTTCCAAGGTGCTGCCGTTGGCGACCACCAAGTCGAGCCATCCGTCATTATCGAGATCTCCAAACTCGGTCCCCCAACCCACCATTTGCAGGGCGATTTGACCGACGCCCTTGGGCGCCGCGAGATCGGCGAAAGTAAGCCTCTGGGCACCGGCCGGCGCACCCTGAGCTGTTTCGACCAGCCGTGATTCGTACAGCGCGTTCTCTTGCGCCAGCCAGTGGGTCACAAAAAGGTCGTCGTCACCGTCGCGATTCCAATCGCCGCTGGTCAGCCCCATGGCGCCACGATAGTCCGCCACCCATGCGGAGAGTCCAGCATCCTCGAAGGTGTCGCCGCGGTTGAGATACAAGGCGTTGTCGGAAATGTCATTGGCCACGTAGAGATCGAGTCGGCCGTCGGCGTCAAAATCCTGCCAGAGTGCTCCCAGACTCCGCCCTTCGGGGTTCGACACGCCGTACAGTGCCGCAACATCTGTGAACCTGCCACCGTCGTTGCGCAGCAACATATTGGCGACCGGCTCGAATGACGCAGGATTGAGGGTGTAGGGAACCGCGGTCCCGTACTGATCGGTGGCGCGGCGCACGTCGCTGTCGTCTTCGACGTAGTCGACATAGCCGGCGACGTAGAGGTCGAGGTCTCGATCCCCATCGAAGTCCGCCCAGGAGACACCGGACCAGAACCGATCGCCCCCTGGCAGCTCAGGACCGGGCACGAGAGTCCCTTCCTGATTGCGAAAGAGCGACAAGCGCCGGTAGCCGCTCACCACCAGGTCCAGCCAACCGTCGCCATCATAGTCGCCCCACGCCGCCCCCATGCCGATCATGCGGGTCTCTGGAAACTCGGCGACCAAATCGAAGCCACCCCTTCCTTGATTGCGGTAGAGCTGGGATGGAGTCCAGGTCTCGGGGTCGGCGGTGAGCGAACCACCGGCGCTGACAAGGAAAAGATCGTCGTCGCCGTCGTTGTCGAAGTCTCCCCACGCCACCCCCGAACCCATGTCCTCCGGAAGTTGCGACGAGCGAACTCCAAAAAAAGTGTCGAAGCCAGCTAGTCCGGCCGTCTCGGTCACGTCCTCGAAGCGCGGTAGGGGCGCACCTTCGGGAAGATCGCGGCTCAGATTCTCGGTGATCTCGTCGGTGGTCTCACCCGATGTCCAGGTTTCAGGACGACTTGCCCGGTAGAGCCCCCAACCGACCAGTGCGGCGGCCACAACCAGGCCGCAAATGAGCCACAGAACTCGCCGCAACCGCCGCTTGCGCCGCCCCAACTTAGGTCTGCCGTCGGCCACCGGATCCCTGGGTCCTATCCGCCAATGCGCGCCTCGTCCTGCCGAGCCGCCACGGTTGCTTCGGTTCGCGCCATCTCAATCACCGGTGCCGACAGCCCGGAGTCCTCGCCAAGCAAGAAGTTGATCAGAAACTGGTCCACTTTTCGGTACATCAACTTGGCGACGACGCGGTACTCGCCCGGCGTTGTAACCGGGATCGCAAAATCCTGTTCCTCGCGGCCGGTTTCGGCCAGCGGCCGGCGTTCGCCAGGCATTCGTGTGACCGGGCAGTCGATCAAATACTCGACCGTGTCCGAGTAGCCGGGAAACAACGCCCGGCGGTAGCGCACACCTACCATTTCCCACAGATTGTGTCGGTCGATGAGGTTGCCGTATTGATCCACAGGCTCGGCCTTGAACAGAAAACTGCCCTGTTCGATGAAATTTCGCTCATCGCGCTCTCCGGAGGAGAAGATCTCGTTGCCCTCGGGATCGTAGGCGTGCAGCTCAATCCACGATTGAATGATGTCGAGCGGCCCGGTCGGAAAGTCGTGCCCCACCTTGTTGGCGGTCATCACCACCCGCACCGGCAAGGTCTCCCCGGGAGCGATCTGATCGGGAACGTCGAGGGCTACTTTGACGACTTCTCCGTCCGCCCATTTGCCTTCGATTTCGGGGATCTCAAAGTCGCCCTTGAGCCACTCCTCGGTCAGCCGAACCTGTTCCTCCCAGCCCTCGAGTTGCAACATCTCCGGCACCAGACTGTTGGCGGCGATAAAACGGTGTGAGCGGTGCATCCCATCGTTCGGAGCGCGGTTGTAGTCCTCAAAGTCGCCCGCCGCGGGATCCTCCGACGCCACCAGCGGCATGTGGCACTCACGGCATTCGACGGTCTTTTCCGGATCCCCTTCGGTGAACCAATGGCTTGCCTTCCAGTTGTCGTACTGGTTCTGCAACTGCACCCAACCGACTCGGTTGACCTCTTCGTCAATGAATTGCTTGTGGCAGGCGGCACAGTATTCCGGCGCTTTGAACATCCGTTTGCTCAGCTCGTTGTGTTCGGCCGGATAGGTGCGAATGAGGAAGTCACTGGCGAACTTGGTCAGCCCCTCCGTTTCCCACTGCCACAGGTATGTTCTGGGCTGGCTCATGATGTAGTTGGCGTTGCCCTGCAGATCCGTTTCGCGTACGCCGTGGCACGACAGGCACGAGATTCCCTCCTGGAATCCCTGCAGGTCGGTCAGGTTCTCGGCGAAGATGTTCTTGGTCCCCGAAAACAAAGAGATGGGATCATGGCAACCACCGCAGTAGCGAGTCGACTCAGGACCGTTTTGTTCCGCCATCACACTCTGGACTTTTTGAAAGAGCGGATCCATCGCCGCGTAGCGGTGGGCAGAGGGCAGCCACTCTTCGTAGATCTGCTGGTGGCAACCGGCGGTGCCACAGGACGCCGACCCGGCCAAGGAATCCGAGTCCAAAGCTCCACCGGTTTCGGTGGTTGCCAGGCTGGGCGCAAAGGGACGGTCTTCACCGTAGTAATAGCTGTAGTCCTCGGGAAACTGGTTGTCGTAGCGTTCGCCGGGGTACAGCGCGGTCAGAGCGCCGATCGTCGCAATTCCGACCGCCGTAGCCGCCAACGTCCAGCCGGCCAACTTCCCTGCCTCGCTGGCGACCGTTCGGCGGCGGTCGCGCAACAGCACCAGGAGTACGTGGACCAACCCGGGAAGCAGCACCGCGAAAGTCGAATAAAGATGTAGAGCCCGCCACAATGCCGACGTCTTGAACCCCAGCGCCCCCTGCCAAGTCACCACCACTCCCGACACCAAGCAGACCAGCAGCGCCAAGGTGCCGACGTATCCGAGCAGGACCGTGTCGGTGAGGTTGTAGCGGCGGTAGTCGAGCCAGTGGGAGAGGATGTACCAAGCGATGGGGACCAAAGCGATCAACCCGGCAATTGTGTGAACGATGATGCTCCACTGGACAGCAGCGTGAAAAGGCCCGAAGGTAATTAGCAAGCCGCTCACCGTTTCGAAAAGCAACAGACCGAGGCCGACGAACGTCAGCGTCGATTTCCATCCCGTGCGTAGAACCGGCCGAAGTTTGTTTTCGGGTACCCTGCTTTCTGTATTACTCATAATCACATCCGAAACTCTTAATTAGATAAAGACTATCCAAACGGCCCTTTTCAGGCAAGACAAGAAGCTCACGGCACCGGAGTTCCCGATCCCAACAGGTGGACTGGTACTCGCCCGATCCGCCTGTTTCCTCATAGCAAAGCCGGTTTAGTTCTGAATCTGCCCAATAATATTAGTCAAGATATATCAGATTTTTACTGACTTTATTGCTTTCTAGTCAAGTTTGGGAATACTCCGGTACCTAGAAGCGTTCATATCAATGAAGTCGCCCAATAACGAGGCGGCGACGCCGGTCGGAAGTGGTTCCGGACGGCGGCTTCAGAATGAGGAGAAACACTATGACTACACACTCGAAAGCCAAGCATCTGACTCGCAGGCCTGTCTTCGGGCCCATGTTTGACACCGACCCTCTCCGCGACTTCGATCAGCTGATGGCCGGCTTCTTCCGCCCAGTAACCACTACAGGCGAACTCGATGAGTGGCGGCCGGCGGCCGACATCCGCGAAACCGAAGAGGCCTTCTTGGTCGAGGCCGAACTGCCGGGTATCGCCAAGGACGACGTCACCGTAACGTTTGAGGATGGCGTGCTGTCCCTCTCCGGCGAGCGCAAGTTCGAAGAGGAGAGCGGCGAAGGCACTCTGCGCCGAGTCGAGCGCTCCTACGGTTCCTTTACCCGCTCCTTCCGTCTGCCGCGAGAGGTCGATGCCGAGGCGGTCACCGCGGCCTACGCCGACGGCGTGCTGACGGTAACGATTCCGAAGACCGAAACTGCCAAACCGCGCACGATCGAAATCTCGTAGCAGGCCTAAAGCTGGCGTAAGTGCCCACCGGTCGTGGGCGGATTGTCCATCCTTCGACCGTTTTCCTCGGCCCCGCTTCGGCGGGGCCGTTTTATTTGGGAAGTGGGATAGTGATTAGTGGGTAGTGATGAGTGCGCAATGCAGTGGAGTATTGCCAATAGGAGCGAGCGTCGGTCCGCCCGCGCCCCGGCAGACGGGACGAGAGGAGCAAGCCCCTCCCCTACTAGCTACTAGCTACTAGCCACTAGCCACTAACCACTAACCACCAACCACTAAATACACATAGAATCCGCTCCGTGCAAAAGACCCTCTCCATTCAAGCCTCCGGCCAAGGCATGGTCGACATCACCGGCGACGTCGCGGCAGTGGTCGCCGAAGCCGACATTCAATTCGGCTTGTGCACTTTGTTCGTGCGCCACACCTCGGCGAGCCTCGTCATTCAAGAAGCGGCCGATCCCGCGGCGCGCCACGACTTGGAAACGTGGCTCGAACGAATGGCACCGGAAGGCGACCCGGTCTATACCCACACCGAAGAGGGTCCCGACGACATGCCGTCCCACATTCGAGCGATGATCACCTCGACCTCAATGTCCATCCCGATCACCGATGGCAAGCTCGCGCTTGGCACCTGGCAGGGTATTTTTCTTGCCGAGCACCGACGCAACACTCGCCCGCGCCAAATCGTCGTACACATTTCGCCCTAATGCTTCGATCGGGCCGCATCCCCGCCTGGGCGAAATGGGCGTGGTTGGCGTGGATGGTGATCTGGGTGCCAATCTATTGGCAAGGGCCGGGACCGGTGAACTTCTTGTGGTTCTGTGACATCGCCAATTTCCTCATTGGCATTGCGCTGTGGATCGAAAGTCCGCTGCTGCTGTCGTCGCAGGCTGTCGGGGTCTTTCTGTTGCAGTTGGCCTGGTCGATCGATTACCTCGGACGGCTGCTCCTCGGATTCCACCCCATCGGCGGCACCGAGTACATGTTCGATCCCAACGAGTGGATCGCGGTACGTATCCTCTCCACCTTCCACTTGGTGGTTCCGGGCGTCCTCCTTTGGGCGCTCAAGCGCTTGCGCTACGACCCGCACGCATTGTGGCTGCAGACGGCGTTTGCCGCCTTAATTCTTCCCGCCTCCTGGTTTGCGGGCAGCGAGCTCAACATCAACTGGACTTGGCGACCCTTCGGCCTCGATCAGATGTGGATGCCTCCGGAGTTGTTTCTGAGTCTCTGCCTGCCCTTGGCCTTTTGCATCCTCTACTGGCCGACCCACAAGCTGTTCGGTCACTTATTCCCCCGCTCCGCCTAGCCTCCGCCAGACCAAAGTTGCTGCAGCAACCTGGAATCTGCCTCGACATCCCACCGGAAGACCGCGTAATGGCGATCGAAAGGGTTGGGCGCGTGCAGAACGCGCAACCGCGGATTGTCGACTGAAACCAACTTGCCCTTGGCGCGGACAAAAAAGTCGGCATGGTCGAGACGTTTGAGCCGGGAATCCCAGCCGACTTTGCGCACTGAGTCCGTTCTGGCGACGAAGAAATTCTCGACTTTGTCGCAAACTGTCAGGACTTCATCGCCAAACCCTTCGACTTCGGTGCCATGCTTGAGTACAGAACGCTCACCCAGCGAAATCTCGCCCTCCCGCGAGTAGTCGACTTGGCGCATCCAGGGCAAATGCACGAGGCGGCCGCCGATAAGGTCGAGCTGGGACTCCCGCGCAAGCAGCCGCAGCGCCTCCAAGATCGACGTCTCGCCATAAGCCACCGTGTCATCGTCCAAATTGACAAAAAACTCCGTCGTGATGCGGTCTAGACCGGCTTGGCGGCCAGCGGAAACTCCGCTGTCGAAGGGAAGGCGCACAAGTTCGAGGTCGAGGCGCAAGCCGGGATCAATCTTTGGTTGGCGTTCACTGTCGTCCACCACCAAGACTCGGCTGCCCGGACAATGGCGACTCAAGCTAGCGAGCAAGCGACGCAGCAACTTCGGCCGTTCGAAACTGCGCACCAGCAGAGTGACCCGCGGGATCCACTCTTTGCTGAGTTGCACGTCGGTGCGACGCCCCAGAGCGCCAAGTTGAGTTCTGACCGCGAGCCCCCACACCGGCCGCACGACGGGGCGCAATAGACCCTCTACCGCAGAACGGTACGCTCGACTTCGCGCCTTCCTCCACAGCGGCAGATGCTGACGTTTGGGCCTCTCGTTCGAATCTGGGTCGCGCACTGAGAGGATTCTAGTTGTGTAAGGGGGCTGGGAGCGCACCGTTTCGATCCGTGGCAAAATCGCGTCGGGACGCAATTGGCCCAGTACTGCAATGCACGACGACTCCGCCACCCCTCGGACCGATCCGGCTCACGCGCATCAAACTCACGATAGCGGGTTCCGCACTGGCATATTCCGCGTCAACGGCGAGAAACATACCGTCGCCTACCCCACCCACCACACCCTCTTGGAGGTGTTGCGGGAACGCCTCCACCTGACCGGCACCAAACACGGTTGCGAGCTGGGCGAGTGTGGCACCTGCACCGTCTTGGTCGACGATCGACCCGTCCTTTCCTGCCTACTTTTGGCAGCGGACGCTGAGGGCAAGCGGATCGAGACCGTGGAAGGCCTGCAGGACGGCAACCAGCTCCATCCGCTTCAAGTCACCTTTGCCGACCTCGGAGCCGCCCAATGTGGATACTGCACTCCGGGGCTGTTAACGGCAGCTAAGCAGCTCCTCGAAGAGGAATCCAACCCAAGCCGCGAGGTGATTTCCGAGGCTTTGGGCGGCAACCTCTGCCGCTGCACCGGCTACATCAAGATCCTGGAGGCCGTCGAGGCGGCAGCGCACATGCTGCGCGGAGGCGATTGGCAGGCTGGCGGTGAGGAAGTCTACGGCTCCCCCATACCCGACAGCGCAGAGGCGGCCTCAGGAGAAGACCGGTGAGCGACCGCCGCAAAAGCGAAGGGCTCAAGGCCCAGGGGGTCGTTGGTACGCCCTTTCGTCGCGTCGACGGACGGGCCAAAGTCACCGGCACCACCCTCTACGCCGACGACCTCTCGTTCCCGCGCATGGCGTGCCTCAAGCTGGTTCGCTCGACGGTTCCCCACGCCCGCATCACGTCGATCGACTTCTCCGCCGCAAAAAAGATCGAGGGGGTCCTCGGTTTTCTCACCGGCGCCGACATGCCGGAGACCTTCGGCATCCTGCCGGTGTCGCAGGACGAACACGCTCTGTGTCCCGATAAGGTGCGCATGGTCGGCGATCCGGTCGCGGCGGTCGCGGCGACCACCGAAGACGCAGCGGTTGAAGCGGCGCTGCTGGTCGAGGTCGGATACGAGCCGCTGGCGACCATCTCCAGCGTCGAAGAGGCTCTCGACGACAGTCTCCCCCTCATCCATGAGAAGGACGGCCCGCATGGCAAGCACGCTGGGCCGGCGAATATTCACAAACGGACTTCGATGGAGTTTGGCGAGGTCGAGCCGGCGCTAGAGCGGGCCGACCTGGTGCTCGAGGACCGCTTCTTCTACGACGGCAACAATCATCTGGCGATGGAGCAACACGCCTCGGTTGCCGTCCCCGAAGACGAAGGGCGCATCACTCTCTACTCCTCGACGCAGACGCCCCACTACGTCCACCGCGCCTTGGCCCGCGTGCTGGAGATTCCGGCTTCGCGTGTGCGCGTCATCGCCTGCTCCAACGGCGGCGGCTTCGGAGGCAAGAGCGACCCGTTCAACCACGAGATCGTCGCCGCCAAAATGGCTCTCAAACTGGGCCGGCCAGTCAAAATCACCCTCACCCGCGAAGAAGTCTTCTATTGCCACCGCGGCCGCCATCCGGTGCTCATGGAGATGAAGACCGGATTTGACAACGACGGCAATATCCTCGGCCAGCACCTCAAGACGGCGCTCGATGGCGGTTCGTACGGCAGCTACGGCGTCGCTTCGACCTATTACACCGGCGCCCTACAGACCGTCACCTACAAGATCCCCCACTACCGCTTCGATGGGGTGCGCGCTTTCACCAACAAAGCCCCCTGCGGTCCCAAGCGCGGACACGGCACGCCGCAGCCGCGCTTCGGCTGGGAGGTCCATCTCGACAAGGCGGCGCACAAGCTGGGCATCGATCCGGTGGATATCCGTCTCCAAAACCTTTTGCCAGCGGACACCGTCACCGCCAACTGGCTCCAACTTGGCACCACAGGCCTGGGGCACTGTATCGACGCTGTCGTCGCCGGCAGCGGATGGCGCGAGCGCTACGGCAAGCTCCCCGAGGGCCGCGGCTTAGGGCTGGCTTGCGGTTCCTATATGTGCGGCGCGGGCCTGCCAATTTACTGGAACCATATGCCGCAGTCGGGGGTACAGATCAAGTTGGACCGCTCCGGCGGAGTCGCGGTGTACTGCGGTCAAGCCGAAATCGGACAGGGCTCGGACAGCGTCCTGGCGGCAATGGTGGCCGAGGTTCTCGGCATCGATCTCGACGACATCCGCTTGTGCGTCGCCGATACCGACCTCACTCCGGTGGATCTGGGCAGCTACTCGTCACGCGTCACGCTGATGATGGGCAATGCGGCGCTGCAGGCCGCCGAACGGGCCAAAGAACTGATCGCCAAGGGAGTTGCCGCGCGCTGGGAGATCGACCCGGCACAGGTCGCACTTCTCGGCGGCGAGGTCTTCGACCGCGACAACCCGGACAACTCGATGTCCTTTCAAGACGCGGTGATCGAGGCCGAGGCGCGCTTCGGCACCATGGCGACCACTGGCTCGTACATTCCGCCGCGGGCGCCCGGCAAATTCCGCGGCGCGGGGGTCGGCCCCTCCCCCACCTATTCCTACACCGCCGCAGTGGTGGAAGTCGAAGTCGATCCGGCCACCGGCATCTATCGACCGCTACACGTCTGGATCGCCCACGATATTGGCCGCTCGATCAATCCGGCGCTGGTGATGGGGCAGGTCGAGGGCTCGGTGTACATGGGTCTGGGCGAGGCGATGATGGAAGAACAGGCCTACCGACGCCTCCCCGCTCGACTCTCCGGCGCGCTGGTGCACAAGCATCCGTCGCTGCTGGAATACAAGAGCCCCACCTTCATGGAGATGCCGGAAGTTACGACCTATTTGATTGAAGACCCCGACCCAGAGGGCCCAATGGGCGCCAAAGAGGTCGGTCAGGGACCGCTGCTCCCGATCCCACCAGCACTCGCCAACGCCATCTTTGACGCTGTCGGAGTGCGGGTCGACCAGATTCCGATCCATCCCTCCCATGTTCTGGCGGCCCTGGAAGCCAAGGCGAAGGGCAATGAAGCGCGCTTCGGCCCGGATTCGTTTCCCGAGGTGGACTTTGGCGAAACCCTCAGAGTCCCGACCCCGGAACAAGGAGGCGACGGACGAGCCATCACCGACCACCGCCACCAACTGCGCAGCGGCATGCGCTCCTCGGTCGGCACCATGACCACCCGCGAAGAAGCGCTCAAGGGCAAAGACGCCATCCTCACAACCAAAAACTAATTACTAGCAACTCATCACTAGCCACTAGCCACTAACCACTAGCACTATTCACTACCACCCATGCTCCGCCTCCCACCTTTCCGCTACTCCACCCCGGACTCACTCGACGAGGTCTTGCGCATTCTCGACGGCGAAGGTCCCCCCGCTAACGGGGGTGGCGCGAGAGTGGTTGCGGGCGGCACCGATCTATGGCCCAACATGAAACGGCGCCACCAGAAGGCAGAGCACGTCGTCAGTTTGATGCGGGTGCCGGACCTCAGTGGCATCACGAACGGTGATGGTTTGACCATCGGCGGAACCGCCCTGCTCTCCGATGTCGCCGCCCATGAAAAGGTCCTGGCCGACTATCCAGGGCTCGCAACGGCGGTGCGCTCTATCTCGTCGCCGCCGTTGCGACAGATGGCGACCTTGGGCGGAAACCTCCTCGTCGACACCCGCTGCACCTACTACAACCAGACCGAGGAATGGCGCCGTTCGATCGACTACTGCATGAAGGAAGAGGGCCAGATCTGTTGGGTCGCCCCCAGCTCGCCGCGTTGCTGGGCCCACTCGGCCTCCGACTCGGCGCCGATGCTCGCGGCCCTGGGCGCCGAAGTCACCCTGGTTTCGACCCAGGTTTCAACCCGAAGCGAGCGTCGCATCCCCGTTGCCGACCTCTACCGCAACGATGGCATCGAATACCTAGGCCTTGCCCCCGGAGAAATCCTCACCGCTGTGCACTTGCCCAAGTCGGCCGCCGCTCCCCAGTGCCGCTCGTCGTTCTGGAAACTCCGTCGCCGCGGCTCCATCGACTTCGCCGTGCTCTCGGTCGCGGTGGCAGCTTGGTTTGATGGCAATGGCGTCGACGGCAACCCTGCGGACGGCGGAACCGCCCGCGATGTCCACCTCTTCCTCGGTGCCGTCGCCTCCCAACCGCTGCATGTGCCCGCGGCCAGCGAGATCCTCAGTGGCAACACATTCGACGAAGACCGCATCGCCGCCGTCGCCCAAGAAGCGCGCAAGTTGGCGACCCCGATGGACAACACCGACTTTCTGGCTCAGTGGCGGGGAAAGGTCGTGGAGTCCTATGTCACTGCAGCGCTGCGGGAAGTAGCGGGAAGAAATCCGGGTCTCCAAGCCCCAGCACACACCTAATCCGGGGCTAGATAGGCCACCAAGTATGAAAGAAAGATCAAGGTCGCAAAACACAAAAAGGTTTGCGACCTATCTGCTAGGGATAGGGAGGACAACTGTGGATGAGGCAATTGGGCGCTTGGAGTCTGAGTTGCTGACTCCAAAAAGAGTCAATTCCCATCTGGCGAGCAAGGAGTTCCTGCCAAAACCTCGGCTCGAGGGTTTTGCTTCCAATAGAGTCTGTCGCTGACGTAGTACCAGTCGTCCCCAAGCGCAAAGACTTTGCGACAACCGTCGGTTGTAATCCTCGAAGTCCAGTCGATACCACCTTCTTTCCACCAAAACCCTTCAACAGCTCGGCGTGACCAAAACGGCCGGCGGGATGTTCCAATGTATAGACTCCGCAACTGGTTAGGGCTGTCTTGGATACGAAAATTTAGGAACACCTGCATGTCCTTGCGGGCAATGCCTAGGTACCTCAGCCTTTCCTTATAACTGTCGACTAATGCGCGAACCGCTGCAGATGCGGCAATCTCCGATTTTGGATCCTGACTCAATGTCCCTTCGCTTGACAACGAAACTAACCTATCGCTGAAACTCCTGAGACCAACTTCGGAAAAGCTTGTCAGCAAGTTATTCCTTATCCTCTCCAACTCGCCCCGATGATCACTAAACGCCTTTCTGTGCCATTCCAATCCCTTGTTTGGCTTGGGGCTGCTTCCACAAGACCAGACCAGGGAAATACCGACTAAAAACGCGAGCCCCATCGTAATCACAGCTTTCATTCTAGGCACCCTCCAGAAATCGCTTGCTGGGCGGAGCCCTGCCACCAAGCGTAAAGGTAACAGAGCCCGCGTGTTCAGAAGGTCCTCGAATTCAGCCGAACCAAAGCTTGGCGAATATTCGCTTCAATACTGTGCTTGTGCAAGTAATGAACATTCCTCGAGGTTTGATAACCACTTCCATTCGTCGCTTTGTGGCAAGACTTCTTTTATCACGTGTACAAGTCCCGCAATGCTTGTTACAAGCCATTCGTCTTCATCAGAATAGACACCTTCGGGCAACGTCCCATCGAGTTCCTCAACGCCGCCGCCGGACACCGAAACACGATATTCCTGAGTCGAACTAATCTGAACGTCTTCCTCTGGCGAGTAGTGGAACGCAGGTTTCTCGTAGACAACATCCCGGCCAGCGAACCGCATCGAGCACTCGTCAGTGCTTAGTAAATCGACGCGCTCCTCAAGCGACCCGCTCTCTCCGAAGTACTTGATGTCAATCGAAGCTGGTTCCTCACTACCATTTAGACGAACACGACTATCTTCGCCAAACCGTAGCCCAGATCCAAGCTTGAACGTGATTCGAATCCGCACGCCGAGAGTCGATCTACTATATGGGCCATCGTACTGCACTGTCACTTGAGGCAATGCATTGTGAGAAGTATCCAGGCCGGCGGTCTCCTGCCCAACCGCCACCAAAGCCAGAAACATCCATAGTGTGGTAAACATCATGGGCATTGCAGTGCCTCCAGTTCGGCGGTTGTCATTCCTTGTAGTTTGCTCCAGTGTTCGAGAGGTAGCTCGAAATGGCCTACATCTGGTTTTCTCCAACGGCCGCCCCAACCAAGCCCAAGTTGCTCTCCTACAGGGCCATACTGCAAGTATGGGCCCGGCGCTGAGGTGACCCCTGTTCCCGCGCAGGAGTTCGGCGCCGGAGCCCTGGTGGGGTCGACGATCTATACCAGCGCCGAACCTTGTGCCATGTGTAGTGGTGCGATGTACTGATGCGGCGTGAGCCGCCTCGTATTCGCGATCAGCGCCGAGCGACTTCGCGAGTTCTCCAGCTCATTGCCGCTGTTGTCTGTCGATTCGAGAGCAATCCTGGCTCGCGCCGAACGCCACATCGAGGTGGTCGGCCCGGTTTCTGAAAACGTGGCGATCGCAGCGCATATTGCCCATTGTGATAGCCGCCGAAGCTTCGTAAACGCTTCAAATTCCTTGATTAGATCCGCACCGGCTACACGTCCCGACCCAATTCTCGCCTCTACGATTCGGTACCAAAGGACACTGCCGGCCACCTCGCCCCATAGCAATGGCTCCTCTCTCTGGATACGTTTTCTTAAACTTGTCCCTTTGATTGCCACAACAACACCGAGGACGAAAGCAACCAGAAAGATCGCGATAGGGACGAGCAGGACTAGGGCAACGAATAATCCGAGCATATGGTCTCAATATACGTTTACCTCTTTTCTTTGAAATGGTATCGGAGAGTCCCGGTGTTTCCCTCGCACCTCATGTCCACCGCTAGAAATAACTTGTCTGTAGGATAGGCTTCCCCCCCCAGCATCTGCTCCCGAAAACCGTCAGGCTCCGCCTCCAACACGAAGTTGATAGAAAGCGTCCCATTTCTAACCCGCGAATAACCCTCGATTGACGGAAAGCCGTCTACAACCAAAATGGCCGACTCGATGTCAACAGCCTCGGTTCTCGAGTCCCCGATGAAAAACGAGAAATACAACATGTCTACAAACGAGTATGCTGAAAGAAGTGTCCACTCATCTCTACATCTAACGACGTCACCGGTAGCAGTTGTCTCCACTAACTCAAAGTTAGTCCCCGGGTCGCAGGCCAATGTGACCGCAACAAGAAGTAAAATGATGAAGTTACGGCACATTGTTCATCCCGGCCGGTGGACAGGGGGTGGTTCCATTCTCGGCAACAGCACTTAGCGCGTCCCATCTTGCCCCTTGTTCATGAGTATTTCCCGAATAGGCTTGGTCTGAGCCGTTTTCTTGGAACGAACGAAGGAAGCCCGTTAAGTAATCGACTACAAATCCAAAAGTGCCTCTCCGATCAAATTCAGCCGAGTGGCTCGTTTCGTGAGTCACCAAACGGTAGCTAGACGAGCCTTCTTCGTCGCTATACCACTGGTGATCACCAAAAGTGAACGCTCCAACTCTTCCACCCGTCTGTTGAAACATCTCAACCAACGATGGTATCCCGTCGTGTACTCTCACGTTCGACGCGTCGAAATTGGGGTTGCGACTCTGAACCATCGCCTGCATACAAGGGCTGAGAGAACGGCCCTCTTCCGGAAAAACGATCTCGGCTACGCCTCTGATGAAAGGGTATCGATTCCCGAAGGGGTTCGTCTGCCTCCTACCATGCCAGGGATCTTGCGCCGTTACGGTCGTCGAATCAGCCATCGAGACTATCCCGTTTGAGTTTAGAATGAAGACCGCCCCCGATGGGCAAACCAATGTGACCACAGTATTCCCATCTTGATCTTGCGACGTATTGATCGGTGTACAAGGAGACTTAGTGGATGTTGTTTGATGAGCCGTCTTGTTAGTCATCCCGGTTGGATCGTTGAATGCCAGTGGATTACTCATCACATAGCCATATCGATTCCATCTCTGGCTTGGGCCGCCAGCGGTTCCCAGCACAGGATCCGCCCCCATAAACCTCCCTAGATGCGAGGTATAAAACCTGGCATGCATGTAATCCATACCGGTGTCAGCATCTCTCTCATGTCCAGTAAACTTCATCACTCCATTCCCAGCCGCAGTGAGCTCTTCCCCATAGGGCAGAAACTCATGCTCCGACACCTTGGCTCCAAGGCTGTCCGTCACTAGCCTGATCGAGCCCAAATGATCGGTGTGGTAGTGCTTCTGAGTCCCTGATCCATCCTCTGTCCCTAGCAGACGCCTCCCCATCCAGATGTAGTCCATCTCGTGGGTCCAGTTGCCGGACTGGTCTTCACCCACCAGATTAAAGGTCGAAAGCACCTGGTTCCCCGGCCCTCGGATCGTGAAGTCCACCTCTCTCGTCGCAATCGATCCCTGCCAGTCAATGGTGGCCACTCTCTCGCCTGAGAAGTTGTAGAGGAAAAACCACCGGCCGTTCTGCTCGGTCATCGAGTTGGAGGTGTCATAGGAGTAAGCGTCCGACCCCCAGGAGGTCATGTTGCCACTGGCGTCGTAGCCGGCTACGGATAACCGGTTGGTGTTGGCATTGACAGCAATGGTGGTGGTTTGGGTACCACCGGATGCCGGCCAGGTCTTGACCTCGGTCATGTTGCCGAAGACATCGTAGGTGTAGTCCTGGCGGGTGCTGTCTCCGGTGGCGGCGTCGCGCACATAGGCACGGGTCAGGCGGTTGACCTTGTCGTAGCGATAGAGGTCATCGTAGCCCGAGGTGTCCCCAATGGTGATGATGTTCCCTGAGCCATCGTAGGTATAAGAGCCCGTGTTCCATAGGACTCCTGGATTGGTGGTGTTTAAAGCCAAGGTGCGGGCGTTGTTGCTCGCCTGCACCGTGTGCGAGTCCTGAGTCCCATTGGTGTGCGGGATCGTCGCCCAGGTGCTGACCGCCCGAAAAACGGGTGGCACCTAATTCCGGTCTGGCTACCCCGCTTGACTTGGCCCGACGGCGACCGACACCATCCGCCAATGAGTCAGAGCATTCTCATCACCGGCGCCTCGACCGGGATTGGGCGAGCCTGCGCCGAACGCATGGCAAAGCGGGACTTTCGAGTCTTTTGCGGCGTACGCAAAGAGTCCGACGCCACCGATCTGCGTGCCGGCGACAACCCCAACCTGGTTCCCGTCTACATTGATGTCACCGATTCGGACGCCATCACCCGAGCGCGCTCTGAAATTGAGGCCACAACTGGAGAAGACGGCCTCTTCGGCCTGGTCAACAACGCCGGCATCGCTGTCGGTGGACCCCTCGAGGCGTTGACCTTGGACGAAATTCGTCATCAGTTCGAGGTCAACCTCTTCGGACAGATCGCCGTAACTCAGGCCTTTCTTCCCCTGCTGCGACAAGGGCAAGAAATCCACGGTCACCTCGGGCGCATCGTCAATATGAGTTCCATGGCCGGCAAAGTCGGCCAACCTCTGGTCGGGCCGTACTGCGCGTCCAAGCACGCACTGGAGGCGATCACCGACAGCCTCCGCCGCGAGCTCACCGAGCAGAAGATCTTCGCTTGCGCGGTTGAGCCCGGAGTCATCCAAACGCCCATTTGGGACAAAGGGCGGGAGGCGGCAGACGAGAACATCGATCGGCTCGATCCCGAGATGCAGGCTCTATATGGAGAATCCGTACACCGGCTGCGTCGGGTTCTCGACACAGTTTCCGACAAAGGAGTTGCGGCGGACCGGGTGGCCAAGGCGGTGCAGCATGCTCTGACCGCCCGACGGCCCAAGCTGCGCTATCCGGTCGGCACCGACGCGAAAATGTCGATTGCCATGGCACGCTGGCTTCCGGGTCGCTGGTTCGACCGCGCCATAGCCAGCTTTGCCAAACGGATCTGAGATGCCCGTCGACCCGACTTCAGTCACCCGTTCTCTAAGGCGAGTCCTCCGACAAGGAGCAGAAAAAGCAGTCAAAATGTTCGGGCACCGCGGTGAACTCCAAGTTCCAATCTTCTGGCCACTGGCCTGTCCAAGCGATGGCGCCCACCTCTCAAGGAGCATAGACACACCTTTCTTCACAGGTGGAAACCGTGCTCGCTAACGACCACGAACCGCTGACTTACGGTCAGGTTGCCCCTTACTTCGTCAAAGAACTCCAAAGTCGCGGTGAGAATCTCGCCCTTGCTGAGCTGAGTCGCGATTATGCGAGACGAGTCATCCATTACCCATTTAATAAGTCTGAGCTTAGAAGTTCCGGAATCGTAATCTGGGTCACTGTCAAACTGCACCTCAAGGACCACTTCTTCAAAGGTCAATGTCGCTGACGTGAGTTCGCCGCTACCGCTGCCGTGGTTCGAAGACCAGCGGACACCCAAGGATGGCTCGTAGAAGATGGAAATCGCCGAAGACTCAATAGTGATGTCGTGCTCGTTCTCAATCCACCGCCAATCGCCATCGCCAGAAGGCAATTCGGTCGCCGCTTCAGGCTCCGCAGACAGGTTCGTTGGATCGCTAATGACGAAGGAGTCGCGATCGGAACAACTGGCCACGATACCCGCCGCTAGGCCCAAGTGCACAACTATCTGCATCGGCATCTTCATTTGCCTAAGCCGACAGCCGGCGCGGCACCGTGGCGGCAATCGTGACCATCTTCCAAAACCTCTCCACAGTTTGCATTGATTCAACAAGCAGACAGCGGCCTTGTCCCAAAGCACGGGCATTGTTGCTCGATTGCACCGTGCGGGAGTCCTGAGTCCCATTGGTGTGCGGGATGGTCGACTAGATGCCTGACGGGTGGTAGGTGAGGTCATTGGTCCAGCCGTTGACCTTCTGAATCCTGCGTTCGACCAATCGGTATCGAGGACTTGACCGGCATTGGCCGTTGTCGCCGAGCACGAGGTGTTGAAACCGTCTGAAATTGCCTAACTCCTATCGTGCCCAGTTATTCGACGGATTCTGGCAGTAAGGGACGTGAGCCGTGGATATCGAGCCCGGTAGTACGCTCTTTCAAGCTCATCTCTGTATCTCTCGGCGCCTGCCTCAGAACCCCCTCTGGCATGGCCGCGGAGCAGCGCTACGTGGTGCCCGATCTCGTGAAGCAAGGTGTCTCGTATCACTAGTGGGCGGAGCACTCGGCTCCAATAGACCCAACGAGGAACTTGCTTGAACAGATTGTCTACAAGAATTTCAATGTGAGCTAGTTTCTGGCGTCGAGGCGCAAAGTGCGAACCAAGCGTCTTTTCTCGCAAGTGAATCTGACCGTTAACGCGGTAGGGCGCCCGCTCCTTTTTTGAAAGGGACGCCACATCCCGTAAAAGGACACTCCCAAGTCCACGAGTGTACTCTCGTGGCAATGCCATAAGCGTGCCCTCAACGATCTTCTCGATACTCCTATTTGGGTTCGTTCGAGGGTGCCACAGGACCTTCGGAAGGTCGTTTCTCATCGATACTGAGTCCGCCACTACAGAGATCCAGCCGCAGACGACTCCTCAAAAAAATCAGGTGGCACCTATTTCTATTTGGCACCTATTTCCGGGAAGCCGTCACTCGGCTTCGTGGAAACCATGCTCCTCAACAACGACAAAACGCTGGGCTACCTCGAGATCGCCTCGCACCTTATCGGAGAACCTCAAGGTGAGTTTAAGAAGCTCACCCCTATCCAGCTGAATCGCTATATACCGGGACGGATCATCCATCTCCCAACTGATATACCTCCAAAAGGTAGAGGTCTCGGGATCATAGTCAGAGTCATCACTGAACTCCGTTTCGAGGACAACTCCTTCGAACGTCAATCTTGCCGAGACAAGCTCGCCGACCATCCCGCGTCCAAAAGACCATCGGACATCAAGCGACGGTTCATAGCAAATAGAAACCGCAGTGGATTCAATGGCAATGTCGCGCGCGTTTTCGACCCACACGCGAGAAGCCTCGTCGATGCGCGATTGCGTCGTTTCCTCGGGGAGAGCATACACACACGTTGGATCTTCAATCTCCGTATCGCTGTCCATAGAAGGACTGTAAACAGAGCAAGAAAGAAACGTAATAAGTAACATGCTCCAAGTTGCCATATTCACCAAAACAGGCGTGACGAACTCCCTGAAGACTACGGACATTCCTGCTTGATCTAAAAAAACGGGTGCACCTATTTCAGAATCGAGCTAAAGCAGCCCCCCGAAAATCGGTCGGCACCTATCTCCGCTGGCTGCACCTATTCCTCGGCATCTATTCCTGCTGGATCGGGGTAAAGCTCCAATATCTTTACCTTCATGTTTTCGGTCCTAACGTGCACCCTTCTGCCACACGCGTCAACAACAACCATAAGCTCCCCGTCAGGACAGTCCTCAGAATCCAGGTATTCCCACTGCATCACCAAGTCTTCGACAGAGTCGACTATTTCCTCTTCTACGAGTGTTTCATTCTCGTAGAACAAACCTCGTAAGGGAAACTGCGGTTCGTTGTGTTCGTTTACCACCATTTCCAACCCCCTTGCAACGGGCGGTGTTTCTTCATTTGGTTCAGCGTCTTACCAGCATGGTAATGGATACTTTTGACGATTTCACCGTTTAGTTTGAACGTGTTGTAGTCAATTGCCGCCAGACAATGCGCCACCCCATGTGGCACCTATTTCTATTTGTCTTCGGTGATCTTGACCGCTTGAAAATCGGGTGGCACCTATTACCTTAGCCCGTTCGTCTGACCTTCTCGACCCAATTGGGTTCTTTGTGTACCTGAATGCCAACGAACCTCAAAATCCTCCACCAAACCCGTTGTTCAGCGGGTGAGTAAATAGTGCCGTCATCCAAAAAATTAGTAACACGAAATTCAACCTCATGGACGATGTCTTCGTCACGGTATCTACCTTCAAAGACAAGGCTTTGAGTATCGGATGAAGAGGATATTGTGACCGTGCCATCGCCCCACAACCACAGTTCCAGTAATTCCCCTTCGCTATGAATAGATATCACTCTAGCGTCTTCGCCATGGGATCGGGCATCCATAGTCGCCCTGCCGGAAGCGATTGTAGAGATCGCAGCTTCGCAAGATTCCTGCAATCGAGTCATATTTTGGTCCTCACCATAAAGCCCGGGGATCGATTCCTGGAATTCTAGGGTGTTTTGGACCCAGGCGAATATGCCACTGGTGTTACCGGCACCCTTTGCCGCCAGGGCACATGGGCTCTCTCGAAAAACAGGGGGCATCTATTGTCAGTGCCGCAACGGCTTGCTAGCAGTCGTTCTCCCCAAATCGTCCGTTACCAAAAGCGCTCGTCAAGATATCGATCATCTTCTCCAACTTCAAACCGAGTGGAGTCGGGGTCCATTTATTGTCAAAGCCACAAGCGATGAGGGTATCGCCGATTTCTTCTACTATTTGATCTATTTCAATGGGTTCCAACTTCACGACGACTTTCTTCGTGCTTCTTGGCGCGGGGGATGAGCGATCACGAAGTAACATCACACGTTCATCTGTAAGGTGCTCCTGAAGGAATTCGAAATCTGCTCTCTCAAAAGTAATCTCGTATAAATCTTTCATCATTTTTAGGGTACTCCACCGACCTTTCCCGCGGAACCCTTTGCCCAAGTCGTAACGACTTGTCCAAGCCTGTTGAGCACCACCGTAGCCTTGTCTCCTAGAAACTTAAATGTATCGGTGGCTGACTGATAAACCGCTTTCCCCGATTTAACAGCATCCAACATTGCTTTGGGAGCAACTCCTCTTGAGATAGCTTGGTGAAGTCCGTGGGTAGTGAATCCTGTTATTGCCCCTGGACCAGTCGGCACGCCGGCGATAGTGAGTTCTATCTCTGATTCCCGGGCAGTTACCGATACGTAGCCATTCCCATTTAAGTTGCCCTGCTCATCGAGCTCATCGTCCCAAATGTCACCATGGTCTTCGTAGTCAAAGGAAGTCGTAATCGTCTTAGTGCTTCCATCTTCATACGTTATGGTGGTTGTTTCCCAGTCCGGCTTATACAGTTCCCGTCTACCTCGATGTCACGGACTTCGACGCCATTACAAAAGCGCGCTCCGAGATTGAAGCCACAACCGGCAAAGACGGCCTCTTCGGCTTGGTCAACAACGCTGGCATCGCTGTCGGTGGGCCCCTTGAAGCGTTGACCTTGGCCGAGATTCGCCATCAGTTTGAGGTCAATCTCTTCGGACAGATCGCCGTGACTCAGGCCTTTCTTCCCTTGTTGCGGCGAGGGCAAGAAGTCCATGGGCATCTTGGGCGCATCGTCAATATGAGTTCCATGGCGGGCAAAGTCGGTCAGCCTCTGGTCGGACCGTACTGCGCGTCCAAACACGCGCTTGAGGCGATCACCGACTGCCTCCGCCGCGAGCTCACGGCACAAAAGATCTTCGCTTGCGCTGTCGAACCCGGGGTCATCCAAACTCCCATTTGGGAGAAAGGACAGGCGGCCGCAGATGAAAACATCGACCGCCTCAAGCCCGAGATGCAAGCTCTCTACGGAGAGTCCGTGCAACGCCTGCGCGGCGTCTTGGACACCATTTCCGACAAAGGAGTCCCGGCGGATGAAGTAGCCAAAGCGGTGCAGCACGCTCTCACCGCACGACGCCCCAAACTGCGCTATCCGGTGGGCACCGACGCAAAAATGTCGATTGCAATGGCGCGCTGGCTTCCGGGTCGCTGGTTCGACCGCGCCATAGCCGGCTTCGCCAAGCGGATCTGAGATGCCGGACAACGGGCACCTCATCCCGAGCACCACCTTATTTTGGCCGCTGAACTGGTCGACGATTGGGGTCCATCTCTCCTATTTCTCAGCAGCTCCAATTGTGGGTATCTTCTCTAGGTCTATCGTTCCTGTCGATCGTCCACAAAAAGCAAGGGAATCGTGGCGGCGTTCTCTTTCGAGTTAGCGTGCCGCACCGAGAACTCAACGTAGATTTCTTCCTTCGAGTACCTGCGTCTTAGCGCTCGAGAGCCTTTCTGTCCAATTCCACTTCTAGAATACACATCGGAGGCAAAGCCATCCTCCAACCGCCACTCGATATTGAGCGTCTCTACTGAGTTGCCAGTTACGTCCGCCGTTTTGAAGGCCTGTAGCTTCCCCACTAGGGTAGCTGTTTCGCTTTCCACTACGTTACCGAACTCTAGTCGTTGAGTGTCTGAACAACTGCTGACTAGATCCACTTCTAGAGTTAGATATGGCGACCGTAGAGCATATTCGCCTTGAGTAATCCCAACGTTGGTACATTCCGAAATCGGGTACTCACAAAACTCTGATGGCGTCAGCGGCGTACCGCAGAGTGGCATAACAAGAACTCCATATTGGCATCCCGACAACGTCACTACTCCCACAAGGACCACAAGTTGTTTAGCACGATTTATGGACATGGTGGTTTACCTTCGTTCGCTTGGATAATTGCATCAGTTATTTCAGGCGCTTGTGCGTACGCCTCGTCCTCCATTCGATCTCTGAATTTCTTGCTTGTCATGTACAAGAATCTAAACTTATGCCTCCCTGTCTCAGCACCTTGACGGGTGTGAATCGTCTCATGGACGAAGTCATTGACACTCGTGCTTGTCGTACCGTCGGGAATCAATCCCTGTCGATACCATTGGGTGCTGCCGCCCGGCGTCCAGCCCCTAGGGTTTCCAAAGGCGCGAGGGAGGCGGGGTACCGGAGACTTGAATCTTATTTTCTTAAGGTCAACATTCGGAAAATGCGGCTGCGTGGCCTCAACAAGACAATCAGGGGGAGTTTTTTGCTCTTTTGATTTCTTCTTCTCCTTGAGGTTCTGCCCACCGATCGGGTCTCCATCGCCCAGCTGCGTCACGGCACCTTTTGTCACTTGGCCACTTGCTGGGGTCGCATGTGCCAATTGCAGGCCAATCGATACGTCTGGAGTTGAGTTATCAAAACTGGTTCGCGATGTGTCACCGATTACTGTAATGAAATCGCCGAAAAGGTAGGTCCCAAGAGTGGTCCAATGAATCATCATTGCTTGCCGCCCGTCTGGGTCTACACTGGATACGGGGTTACCCCCGACATACGAATACCGATTCCAAATCCCCGCTCCCTGCAACACTGGATCCACCCCCATAAACCGCCCCAAATGGTTGGTATAAAACCTCGCATGCATGTAGTCCATACCGGTATCAGAATCCCTCTCATGCCCGGTAAACTTCATCACCCCATTCCCAGCAGCAGTCAGTTCTTCTCCATAGGGCAGATATTCATGCTCCGAGACTTTCGCTCCAAGACTGTCGGTCACTAACCGAATGCTCCCCAGATGGTCGGTGTGGTAGTGCTGCTGGACTCCTGAGCCATCTTCTGTTCCCAATAGCCTTCTCCCCATCCAGATGTAGTCCATCTCGTGGGTCCAGTTGCCGGACTGATCCTCGCCGACGAGGTTAAAGGTGGAGAGCACCTGGTTGCCCGGCCCCCGAATGGTGAAGTCCACCTGTCGGGTAGCAATACTTCCCTGCCAGTCGATGGTGGCCACTCTCTCCCCTGAGAAGTTGTAGAGGAAAAACCACCTGCCATTCTGCTCGGTCATCGAGTTGGCGGTGTCGTAGGTGTAGGCATCTGACCCCCAAGAGGTCATGTTGCCACTGGCGTCGTAGCCGGCCACCGACAAACGGTTGGTGTTGGCGTTGACCGCAATGGTGGTGGTCTGCGATCCACCCCCCACCGGCCAGGTCTTGACCTCGGTCATGTTGCCGAAGACATCGTAGGTGTAGTCCTGACGGGTGCTGTCTCCAGTTGCTTGATCCCGCACGTAGGCACGGGTCAGGCGATTGACCTTGTCGTAGCGGTAGAGGTCATCGTAGCCCGAGGTATCCCCGATAGTGACGATGTTCCCTGAGCCGTCATAGGTGTAGGAGCCTGTATTCCACAGGACTCCAGGATTGGTGGTGTTTAAAGCCAAGGTGCGGGCGTTGTTGCTCGCCTGCACCGTGTGCGAGTCCTGAGTCCCATTGGTGTGCGGGATCGTCGCCCAGGTGCCGGAGGGGTGGTAGGTGAGGTCGTTAGTCCAGCCGTTGACCTTCTTGATCCGCCCGTTGGACCAGTCGGTGTCGAGGACTTGGCCGGCACTGGCCGTCGTCGCCGAGCACGAGGTATTCGAGCACCGCGGGTAGGTAATCTTGTCGGTAAGACCCCACTGGTTTGGATTGGGGTTGATCCAGAAGCGTTGGTACTCGCCCGACTGGGCGCTGTCTAAATCGGCATAGATGTAAGTCGAGATGACATCGGCTGCCCCATCACCCGCACGATAGCGATACACCTCGGTGATCTTGACCGCCCGAAAATCGGGTGGCACCTATTTCAGCAACCGACCCCCCGAAAAACCACCAAGTGCACTTATCTAGCTTTTTTCGCGTAGCAGCTTTTCCACACGTCGAGCGCTTCATTAAGGTCCGCCTTGGCTAGGCCATCATCGATTTCAAGGGGAGCGATCGTCGACTCGCTGATTGCATACCGTGACTGCGATACATATCCCGTTGGTGTGGTGTCATCTTGTTCGCATCTAAAAACGACTATCAAGCATTCGTTGCCGTCGTCAGATCGCAATCCGATAAACCGCTGCCCAACTGTGACAGAGCCGCTGCCGGTAGTGAATTCGAAGTCGCCAGAATCGTAGACGACGAAAAACCCGCTCTCGCTCGCCCACGTGATCATCCGAACGGAATACGCAGCCCTCTTGTCCAAGCGACATACACTACTATCGTGAAAGTTGAGCTGCTTGACACCCCCTGCTGCGTCAATCCGTGCTGGAGGTTCAGTTTCAGGTGGCATCCAAAACAGGTCCTCATCAACGTGCGCTTGGCAGGCGACTAGAGTCGCCAGCAGAATCGCAACATGGAAGTTCATTTGCACACTCCGCCGCAGTTGCATCCACCGCCACTTTCGATGTCGTTACCTGCATAGACAATGCCGTTTTCCCAGCGGTCTGGCTTGATTCTGCCGTTGTGGATTATTCCTCCATCCATACAGACGAAGCCGCATCTGCAGTACATGTTAAACACTCTGACCCATTCTACCTGTTCCCAGTTCTTACAAGTTTCGCAGAGATCGCGCTTCTCTGGCGGGTTTGTTTCGCTGTCTGTGTTTCCCGCACACTGAGGTAGCGCTTCCGATCCCGGGTTCTTGCAGGGATCCGGAGCCTTTCGCTTTGAGCGCTTCAATTTGTCCTCGGGCAAAGTTTTTTTTGGCGCATCTGCAACCTCAAAGTCGCCGTCGCACATCGAATCTAGAAGTTCGTCGCAGAATTCGTTTCCCTGTGCCTGATTGAGTTCAAAACCTCGACCATTTCCGAAATAGCTTGTTTTTGGCCCTTCGTCTTCGGACCACTCTTGCCCTGTTACATCTGTCCAATCTGTGATCCCGTCATCCGAAGTAGAAGTGCAACCGGTGGCGACGACAACATCGTCCTGGATATCCTCCCAGCATTGTTCATCTAGCCCATTGGGATCAAACATCCTTATCGGATTACCCAACCCATATTGATATCGGTTCCAACTCCCACCTCGTCCTCCAACATCCCCTAAAATGACATCGGGGCTCATAAACCTCCCCAAATGACTGGTATAAAACCTGGCATGCATGTAATCCATGCCAGTATCAGCATCCCTCTCATGCCCAGTAAACTTCATCACCCCGTTTCCAGCCGCAGTGAGTTCCTCCCCATAAGGTAGATACTCATGCTCCGAGATCTGGGCAATGGTCAAATCTGGTGTATGGGCGATTCAGGCGGCGATCCGGTTGATGGGTTCTCCGTCCTGGAATTGGACTCCTTGGACGACGTCGGCGATCTTCTTGTAGCCGTGCAGTCGGCGCCATCGCTTCTCAGCGCTCTGGCATAGTTTGAAGACCATCGAGAGCATGGTTTCTCGCGATAGGCAGCCGCGGGTTTTAGCCGTCCTCAGCCGCACGGTGGCAAAGGTGGACTCGATGGGGTTGGTCGTTCTCAAATGCGGCCAGTGCTCGGCCGGGAAGTCGTAGAAGGCGAGCAAGGCCTCCCGGTCCTTGGCCAGACAGCGTGCCGCCTTCGGATACTTGGTTTCGTAGGCCGCCAAGAACGCGTCGAAGGCACGTTCGGCAGCTTTCCGAGTCTCAGCCATCCAGATCTGATGCAGCGCCTGCTTGGCCTTGGGCTGGATCGCCTTGGGCAGCTTGTTCAAGACGTTACCCGTCTTGTGTACCCAGCAGCGCTGGCGTTTGGTGTTGCCCCAGACCTGGGCCAGGGCCTTCCAGAAGCCGAGATTGCCGTCGCCTATCGCCAAGTTCGGCTCGATGGTGAGCCCCCGGGCCTCGAGGCCGCGTAGAAGCTCGAGCCACGAGGCTTCGCTCTCGCGGTAGCCATCCTCGACCGCGATCAGCTCCTTCTTGCCGTCCTCGGTGGCGCCAATCAGTACCAGCAGGCATAGCTTGGCGTCGTCGAATCGGGCTTTCGCATAGATTCCATCCGCCCACACGTAGACGTAGCGCTTGGAGGAGAGATCTCGCGTGCGCCATGCCGTGTACTCCTGGCCCCAGGTTCTCTTGAGCCGGCTGATCGTCGGAGCCGAAAGCCCTGGAGCGTTGGGTCCGACCAGGGCTTCCAGAGCATCGGAGAAGTCCCCGGTCGAAACCCCACGCAAATATAGCCAGGGCAGAAGCTCCTCGACGCTCTTGGCCCGCCGCAGGTACGGGGGCGCGATCTTCGAGCGAAACACCAGCTCGCCGGAGCGATCACGCACTCGAGGCACCTTCACTCGCACGCCGCCGATACCGGTCTGAATCTCGCGTTCGGGCAGGTAGCCACTGCGCACCAGGCGCCGGCGACCGTCCTCGGTCGTCTCTTCTCGGTACTCGGCCAACAAGCTCGCCACCTCGGCCTCCAGCGCTTCTCGAAGCAGTAGGCGAGAGCCCTGACGAAGCACCTCTGTCAAGGCGTCCCGCGGGCCATCCTCTCGGTCGATCGAAACTACGTTACTCTTGCTCAACGGCGTATCCTCCTTCTTTGAAGGCTTTTGAATCCGACCTCAAGACCGGACTCAGGATACGCCACCTCTCCTCACCTCATACACAACTTTCGACCATAACTCCCGAGATCTTGGCTCCAAGCGAATCGGTCACTAACCGAATGCTCCCCAAATGGTCGGTGTGGTAGTGCTTCTTTGTCCCTGAGCCATCTTCAGTTCCCAGTAAACGCCTCCCCATCCAGATGTAGTCCATCTCGTGAGTCCAGTTCCCGGATTGGTCCTCACCGACGAGCTTGAAAGTGGAAAGCACCTGGTTGCCTGGGCCACGAATCGTCCAGTCCACCTCTCTCGTGGCGATCGAGCCCTGCCAGTCGATGGTGGCCACTCTCTCACCTGAGAAGTTGTAGAGAAAGAGCCACCTGCCGTTCTGCTCGGTCATCGAGTTGGAGGTGTCGTAGGAGTAAGCGTCCGAGCCCCAGGAGGTCATGTTGCCACTGGCGTCGTAGCCCGCCGCAGAAAGACGATTGGTCCCAGGGTTGACCGCGATGGCCAGATTCTGGCCTGTCTGACCGGGAGGCTTGGTCCACACATTGGTCATGTTGCCGAAGACGTCGTAAGTGTAGTTCTGCTGCGTAGTAGCCGCCGATGCATCCCGGACAAAGGCCCGGGTCAGCCGGTTCACTTTGTCGTAGCGGTAGAGGTCCGCAGTGGTGCCGTTGCCGATCTGGATGATGTTCCCAGACCCGTCATAGGCGTAATCACCGCTGTTCCACAGGACTCCAGGATTGGTGGTGTTTAAAGCCAAGGTGCGGGCGTTGTTGCTTGCTTTGACCGTGTGCTGGTCCTGAGTCCCGTTGGTGTGCGGAATGGTCGACCAGGTGCCTGACGGGTGGTAGGTGAGGTCGTTAGTCCAGCCGTTGACCTTCTTGATCCGCCCGTTGGACCAGTCGGTGTCGAGGACTTGGCCGGCACTGGCCGTCGTCGCCGAGCACGAGGTATTCGAGCACCGCGGGTAGGTAATCTTGTCGGTAAGACCCCACTGGTTTGGATTGGGGTTGATCCAAAAACGCTGATACTCCCCACTCCGGGTGCTGTCTAGGTCCGCAAAGATGTAGGTCGAGATGGTGGTGGCCGCTCCATCGCTCGCACGGTATGCGTAAACCTCGGTCACCCGCGTGCTCTCCTCGCCTTGCGTTGGCGTCCAGGGAAGCTCTAGATAGTTGTAGCGGTGAAGCTTGTGCACCCTCCCAAGCCCCGGACCAGAGGCCGTGTCGTAGACGGTTTGCGTCACCGTACGACTTGAATTGTTGGCATCCTTGACCTTGACGAGTCTCCCCAGCCAGTCGTACTCGTAATCGACGTCCACTCGGCCGTCGTCTCGTGAGTACGCGTTGCCCCTCGAGTCATACGACCCGTAGGTCACCGTGCCATTACCCGTGGAGCCGATCTCTGGATGGGTCTCAGAAAGGAGGTTGCCTAGGTTGTTGTAGGTAAAGCTCCGCGTCTGGGTCACCGTCCCGGCAGTGTCTTGTTCGACTGAGGTCAGGTTGCCATTGACGTCATAGGCGTACTCGGTCGCCACCAGACGGTTGACGTCACTCGCGTCTGAATACTCTTCGACTTTGGTGGTGCGACCAAAACCGTCCCGGTAGCTGTACTTCGGCACCCATTGGTAACCGATGCCGGTCAAGAGAGTGCGGGTCTCAGTTTCTAGGACTCTATCCCCGGTATAGGTGAAGCGCACTTCATAGTTTACGCCCTCAGGGGGCTGGATCGCCCCCGGACGGCCGAAAGCGTCGTAATTGAGGTATTGGGTGAGCTGGCTTGCCTCACCCATATTGGATTTAGACAATACCCAGCCGCGGGAGTTGTAGGAGGTTACAGACTCCTCCCACACGCTTCCGGGCTCTAGGTGTCTTTGCTTTTCAGGCCTACCAAACTCGTCAAACCAGGTGGCGCTCTCATCAAACGAGCTCCCTCCCGGCCATTTCTTCTTAGAGGTCACCTTGGCGGGAGTGGTCGCAGTTGGAGCGTCGTATTGATACTCCCAATAGGCTCCACTCGGCAAAGTGGCCTGCGTCATCCTCCCCTGGCTGTCGTAGGCAAAGGTGGTGGTCAGCCCATTGGGGTCTTTGCTTGTGAGAACCGCCCCGGTCGAGCCATCTAGGGTCACGTCGTAGGTCAGCCAAGTCCCAGCCGTCCCATCGGGCTGGTAAGGCCGTGAGGTCTTGCGCACTCCCTTCTCGTAGGTGTGCTTGACCCAGCTCTCGGGCTGGGAAGGTAAGTTGTCGCAGGTGGTAGAGGTATCCAGAGTCTGGAAGTCCCCTCCATAGGTCTTGACCTCGGCCACCTCGCCCCGGGTGGTGGGCTCAAACACCTGGATTACATCGCTCGTACTACGTGCAGTGCCCACCCGGCTCTGGCGCGTGCACTCTAAAAACCCTGTGGTTGAATCAAACTGGTAGAAGCGCCGGGTGTAGAGCTGACCCGTGGCGTTGGTGTCGTTCTCCTGGGTGTCCCCAGGATCCAGTTGTCCGACGGAGTCGGAGGAGCCCAGCTCCCATTGGTGTACTGCAGGTTGCCCGGAATCTTGTCGTATTGGACCTTGTAGACACGGTCTTTTGCCGTGCCGCCAAAATCATGGCTCACCGTCCTCAGGCGCCAGTGGCCCAGACCGTCGTCGTTGGAGCTGTCGGAATCGACGTACTTGTCTCCATCGTCGTGGTAGATGACCCTTGAGTCCTCCACTCTCCGGTTGGTGGCTGTGTATCCCGACTGGCTTCCCCCTGTGGGCAGGTCGTCGCGGCGGTATTTGAGGTAGGTGGAGCGCAGCTTGGTTCCCGAGCACTCCCCATTGCTCGCCGATCCCGACCAAATCTCAGACGACAGATACTTGCCATCCACTTGCGGCTCTCTCTTGGTGTAGGGCAAGCCCTGCTCCCAGCTACTGGTGTCATCGTGAAAAAAATAGTGCTTGGTGCAGTCGCCGCTCCCCGATCCAGAGGGGCTAGGTTGCTGTACCCAGGTCGCCGTCTCCGCCTCATCACTCCCACTCTTGGGGTAGTAGGTCTGCTTGTACTTCCAAGTGCCCAAGACCGTGCCCGAGGAGTCCACCATCCGCCGCTCCTTGACCGCTGCCGTGGTATTCCACGGTGCAGAGCCATTGAAGGTGAATTCCTGGATGTCCCACTCGTAGGCCCCCCCGGTGGGCAAGATCAGTTTCTCTAGAAAACCCGGGGCGTCCTGCGCCCCTCCGCACAGGTTCTCGTAGGTCAAAACACCATTCTCGATCATCTTGTACGAGGTCCCGTCCGGCAGGTTGATCTGCTGCAAGTGCGGCACCTTGATCCGCGCACTCGACCCAGGGTAGTCGTCCTTGCAGCTCCGGTTGACGTGCTTGTCCCAGTACTGCAGCGTGTAGACCATGCGCTGACCGCCCACGGACTCAATGTCCACTTTGGTTACCACCCCAGGATCCCCGTAGTAGGTGTAGCCGTTGTGGAAAGTTAAGTAGTTCTTGCGGTTGTAGCGGTCGGTGAAGGTCCAGATACTGTTGCCATTCGAATCGTAGGCCGAGCGCGTCACCGTCATGTCCGGGTCTGAGGCCGAGCCGAAGGCATTCCAGGACTTGGTCAGAAAGTACGTCGCGCTCGGGCCGCACCAGCCCCCCTGGAAGCGCTGGGTCGATCCATCCGGGGATTCGATGTCCGCGGTCAGGCAATCGATCACCTTGAGGCGCAGGTAGCTCCCATCCCGGCTGTAGAAGGTGTCTGAGTCGTTGTCCGGGTGGGTTGCGTCAAAGTCATCCCAAAAGGTGTGGGTGCCTCCGAATTGGTCGATGTAGAGCCATTTGCCTGATGAGTTGTAAGGATGGGTCGGAGGGTAGACCTCTCCCACTCCCACGTGCCACGCCAAGCCCCCGGTGCGCTTTCTCCAGGGGATCGCCTGGGTGTAGGCAACGCCTCCCTCGACGATCGTCTCGTAGTTCCAGATGTTGGAGCTGTGGGTGATGCTAAAGGGGCCCAAGGGAATCGTCACCACTAGCGATCCTGACCCCACGTCGACGTTGTCCACCTGGGCGCCTTCGTACACCGACTCGGGCTTGTAGCCTAAGGGGTGGTTGGGGCCCATGGCGTAAAGAGAAGAGGACAGGGTCAATGCAAATACAGCAATCAGGATCCCAGCCCCCCACGCGCCCACCCCCCGGCCCCCCAGCCCACCCTCCCGCCGGGGCAGGCGCCGGGATGACGTTGATCCGCAGCGGTGGGGCCCTTCGACGCCGCTCAGAGCAAGCTTGTCCCCCACCGGGAGCCCGCAAGGGGCTCCCCTACGCTCTTTCTGCACGGTACGAAGAGAGGTCATGACGCACCCCCTTCCACCCCAGCACCGATCTCGACTGTGAACGACTCCAGGGTGTTGGCGTCAAAGCCGATCACCACATCGCCGTCTTCTAGGCGGTTTAATTTGCCGCTCCCCGAATCCAGGCGGGAGAGATCTCCCACCGATCCCACCAGCCAGCCGTCCGAGTCGCTTTCATCTCCCTGCCCGCCGTCGTGCAGGCGGCCGTGCCACACTGCCACTTCAGAAAGACCGGCCCCTTTGCGGCCCTGGCGCACCACCACCACATCCAGTTCATTGCCGGGAAGCTCCAATCGTTCGATGTGCCGCAAAGCCGCGCCGCGGATCTCCGGAGCGTAGTGCTTCTCCCGGGGAGGGCCCAGGGGAGAGTGCACCGTCCAGGCGCCGGTGCCTAAGTCCACAGCCACCCACAGCGAGCGCTCGGCCACGTCTGAGTCCAGGACCAGGTCCCCTTGAACCACCTCTGCGTGGCGCACGACCACATTCATGTAGTTGGAAATCTTTCGCTCCACCCCGATCACCGCCACTCCCGATCCGGAGTCCTCAGCGATTGCCACCCGGCTCTCAGAGATCGATAGGTCGATCGCCTTCGCGGGGCTGCTTAGGACCAGACCGCCCAGTACCAGGCTGCCCCGTACAAAGCCAAATAAAAATGCCCGGATCAACCCGGTCTTTGCCACTCTTTGCATGTTCCCTCTCCTCATCGGTAGGTCCCCCTTCCTTAACTACAATGAGTTCTGCACGCGAACACCACCATCGTCCTCAGCCCCCAGACATCACCGGCCCCCGGACATCGCCATGGATGTCAGCGCCTTTGCGTACATTTCTCTAATTGAGGTAACTGAAATCAATCGACCCGACAAGTGCACACAACTGCCTTCATTAAGGCAAAAAACGACTCGCTTCAACTCCAAATAAGATCCCGATCAATCCCAACTTCGCACCAGAGTTTCTGGCGTGCTGCCGAGAACGGATCTCTCAACCCGTTTCGTTATAACACGACCCAGGAATGATTCCAAGTATTTGATTTTAAAAGATTTGCTTTTATTTCCGTGTGGGCGGAACGCGGAAGCTACTTGCCCAAAACGGGCTCCGGATTCGCCCTACTTGACGACTTCTGCTGTTGGTCTTGTTTCACCATTCGAGCGATGCGAACAACCAACTCCTGCAAATCGACGCCACCGTCATGGTTGGTCTGCACCGCGGCCGTCAGACCACGATCTATGAAGTGAGCGACGTGGCTGCGGTAGGCCGACCAACGACCGGCGTGGCCGAACGACCGGCTCGGGCGGTGGACGAAAACGCCGAAACCGTAGTGCCACTCGGAATCACCGCGGCCTCGAAACCCCGATTCGAGCATCAGAGCCAAGCTCTCCTCGTTCACAACTCGGCCCTCGGCGAGCGCACCGTAGAACTCGACCAGCATGGTCGGGTTGGTGACCAGCCCGCCTCCAGTCCATTCGGAACGCGGATCCAGCTTCATGCGGCCGTCTTTTTTGAGATTGCGAGTTCTGCCGGTATAGCTCGGCACGATATTGGACAAGACCGCGCGATCGGCCGGAGTAATTCCGTCGAGCTGTAAAGGGGTAAGAACGCGCTCGTCCAACAACTCAAAGTAGGTGCGTCCGGTGGCTGCTTCGATGACTTTACCCAGCACTAAATAGCCGACATCGCTGTAACGGTAGCCATCACCCGCAGGAAACAGCGCTTTGCGTTTGTGGGCGTAGCGGATCAGCTCTTCCGGCGTGAAGTAGGCGCTGCCGTCGCGCAGCACTCGGCCGACCATGGCGAGCAAGAACCCCGGCCGGCCGGGATAGTCACCGATGCCCGCGGTATGCGACAGCAGGTGCCGCACACGCATCTCGTCCGAGTTGGGGAGTTTTCGAAACCAAGGCTGATCGCCCAGCCACTTCGCAGCGGGATCATCCAAGGACAAAGTACCGTCCTCGACCAGCAGCATGGTCAGCACCGCGACGAAAGTCTTGCCGGTGCTACCGCCGGGCATGCCGACCTCGTTATCGAGTGGGATGCCGGCTTCGACATCGCCGAGGCCCGCCGCGGCGCGCACCAGCCGGCCGTCGGCAAAGCGCACGGCCGCGCGCAAACTCGGCATCTTTGCCTCGGCACGGGCCTCTTCGAGCAACGCAGACAAGTCTGCTTCGTCCACGGCAAAGACCGGTAAACACCAAGCCACCAGCGCGAACAGCATCGCGCAGAAAACCCTTGACGAGAGCGCAGGCATCATTTCAGGAGCAGAATACCCGTTCAACGGGCTCCCCCCCAGCATTCTGCGTCACCTCTTTCTGCAAGAGGCTCTAGTCAGACATTGAACCGAAAATGCACCACATCCCCATCTCGCACGACGTACTCTTTCCCCTCCAGCCTCAACGTCGCGTTCTCCCGGCAAGCGGACATGGAACCGCCGTCGAGCAGAGCATCCCAGGGGACGACCTCGGCGCGGATAAATCCACGCTCGATGTCGGAGTGGATGGCGCCAGCGGCGCGGTGGGCTGTGGTACCTTCGCGGATGGTCCAGGCGCGAACTTCGTCTTCGCCGACGGTAAAGAACGAGATGCGGCCAAGGAGTTGGTAGCTGGCGGCGAGGATGCGGTCGAGGCTGGCTTCGTCCAAGCCTAAGTCGCCGAGGAAGGCCGCTTGGTCGTCAGCGTCAAGAAGAGCGATCTCAGCTTCAATCGGAGCCGAAACCGCGATCGCCTGTACGCCCGGCGAAAGCGGTAAGTTCAGATCCTGCGCCAAGGACGCTTCGTCGCCATTGACAACAACCAACATCGGTTTGGCGGACAGCAACTGGAATCCGCGCAGGCGTTTCTCTTCATCGCCGCTGAGTTCCAGGGCGCGCAACGGCAACTCTGACTCCAATTGCGGCAACACCTTGTCGACCAGAAGGGTTAACTCCGCCTCTTCGTCGCGGTTGAGACCACGCTTTCTGGACTGCTCGAGGCGGTCCCGTCGGCGCTCGACCAGCGCATGGTCGGCGAGGATCAACTCCAAGTCGACATCAACAAGGTCCCGCTCGGGATCGATGGCGCCGGAAGGATGGGGGATTTCGTCGTCGATGAAGGCGCGCACGACATGCACCAAGGCGTCGACGCTCTTGAGAGCGACGAGATCGGCACCCTCGGCTCCCTTGCCCAATTCGAGCCCGGGAATGTCGACGTATTCAATCGTGGCCGGAACGTACTTGCGTGGGTTGTAGAGATCGCGCAGCTTGGCCAAACGAGTGTCCGGCACGGTGGCGATGCCGACGTGGGATTCGCGCGACACCAAGAACTTTCCGGTATCGACTTCGGCCCCGGTGAGCAGGTTGAAGAGCGTGGACTTCCCAGATTTGGGAAATCCGAGAATGCCGAGTTTCATTGCTTGTCGGTAGCGAAAGCGGGAGGGGCAAGCCCCTCCCCTACGTCCACGAGATAAGGGAGTTCGGCGTAGGGGCGGGCCTTGGTCCGCCCGGTCACGAGCACACCTCCAAAGTGATCTGCGAGCCCGCCGTTACCTGAGCTGTAACTTCTGGCAGGACTTCTCGTGTCATTGCGTTGCCATCGGCGTCCCACCGCACACTGACGGTGGCGCGCTCGGGCAGAGAACCACCCATCATCGAGTCCCGATCCGTCAATACCACCCGCTGCGGAAAATCAGGTCGGTCGATGCGCCTTGCCGCCGCCGGAGGACCGGACCCGTCGCGTAAGCTGATGAACAAATGGTCGGCTGGTCTGGGCCGAGCGCACCGGAGGTCAAGAGTGTAGCCATTGGCAACATTCACTCTGGGCTCAGTCGTGCCATTGGATTCGACCGCACTGGTCTGAGACCCTGACCTCTCCAGATCGGCGATCAACTGCTCGATCTGCGGATCGCGTCCCCCAACCACAATCAGTGCTTGCTCCCAGGCTCCTTTGGCCTCTTGCAAGCGTCCTTCTCCGCGCAAGACCGCTCCTTTGGCCACCAGGGCAAGCGCGTGGTTGGGGAAATTCGCCAGTACCCGATCGAAGTGTCCGATGGCCGCCTCGCTTTGCCCCATGGCCATGCGCACGATGCCTTGAGCGTAGTGGCCGTCAGGGTCGGCCGGCTCGCGCTGCAAGATCTCATTCGACCAGCGAAACGCTTCCATGAAGCGTTCGAGACTCAAATTGGCCAAGGTCAGTTCCTTGAGCGCCACGATGTCCTGCCGTTCGGTCCATCGCGCTTCAAGGTCTTGAAGCTGCTTCTCGATCTCTTCCGAAACCTCTCCGCTTGGATGTTCAAAACCAGCGGTGGGAGCCGGAGCGACGGAGTCGCCGCCGGTAATGGGTTGCCCCTCCCTTCGCGCGCTGCTTGAGCGCCCCGCCAACAAAGCGAGAGCAACGATTCCCGCGGTGATACCGACACCCCAGGCGAATCCGGCCCAGGCCGATCGATGCGGTCGCGCGGGCAGCGCACCTTGGGCCTTTTCGACATCCGAAGGACTCGCTGCCGAGGCGCTCCCCAAGGTGTCAAGCTCCCGTAACACTCTGGCGGCGGCGAGTTCCAGATCCGCCCGGTCGGCATCGGTAAGGTCGCTGGACCGCAGCTTCCGCGTTAGCCGATTCCTTTCCCGCTCCAATTCCGCCCGTCGATGGGTTGGATCGGTGACGTCCGGACCATCGGTTGAGGCCGTCGTAGCTGAGTCCGCTCGGCCACGCCGCACGAGCAAGAATCCGGCCGCCAGACCAAGGACGATGACGATCAGGCCCCAGGTCATTGGCATTGGGCAACCTCGACGAATTCGTCATCCCCGCGAGTGAGCATGCGGGAGGCGGGGATCCCGGCCCCCCGCGGCCCACACCCACCGGGAAGACGGAGGCTGTTGTCGCCCCCGCGGGCGGGTGTGCAGGGGGCTGGGGTCACTCGCCGACCTCCCGCCGCACTTGGTCGAGGTAACGGGATAGATCTTCTTCGCCATCCGATCGTTGTCGCCGCGCCCGCAACGTCAGCCACGCGGCGGCTGCGGCAAGGGCAACGATCGGCGCCAACCAGGCCACTAGGTTGAGTCCCTGCGGTTTGGGAGCCAAGCGAATGAACTCACCGTAAGATGCCTCGAAGTAGCGCAGGATTTGATCGTCTGCATACCCCGCGGCGAGGAGAGCCTCGACCCGTGCCTTCATCGCCAACGCGGCAGGAGTCGGAGAATCGGCAACGGAAAGCCCTTGGCATACCGGACAACGCATGCGAGACGCCAGCTTCTCCGTACGCCGCTCCAGCACGGCGCCGGATAATGGGGAACCGCTGGGAGGTCCCAGCAACGCGCGCTCGGAGTCGCTGAGGATCAGCTCGCCCGCATCGAGCGGCTCGGATGCCAGCTCAATCGGTGCCGCGAGCGAGGCGGCAAAAAAAGCCATTGTGAGAGCGACGGCAGCGCGCACTAGAGCAGGTCTCCCAGCAGTGCGCTGACGCGGGCCTCACTCAACTGGCCGGTGATCTTGTGCGCGACGACGCCATTCTTGTCGATCAGGAAGGTCTCGGGAGCGCCGTAGACTCCGTAACGAATCGCCACCAACGATCCGGGGTCCACCAACGTTCGCCCCCAGGCGCCGCGCTGGGCCAAGAACGAACGGATCAAACGCTCCTCATCTTGATAAATGACTCCGAGGAACTCGACTCTGCCCTCGAAGCGGGTCGCGAGACGCTGCAGACTGCCGTGCTCAGCGATGCACGGCTGACACCAAGTCGCCCAAAAATTGATCAAAACCGGACGACCCCGAAATGATTCCAAACTGACGGGCTCGCCGTCTAAATTCACGAGTTCGAACTCCGGCGCTGGCTGATTCAGAAGCGGCGAAATCACTCTCCTCGGATCGCGCCCAAATCCCTGCGCCAATACTGCGACCAAGGCTACGACCAGAAAGACGCCGAAGACCAAGACACGCCGGTTCATTGCTTCTTCACCTGACGCGCTGGAACCAGCGCGATCAAGGTACCTAAAATCAAGATAATCGGACCAATCCAGACCCACAGCACCGCCGGCGTGACGATGGCGCGGATCCCGACCACCCCGTCGCCGACGCTCATCAAGGTCAAATAGAGGTCATGGGTCAGCGCCGTCCGCACCGCTGGAGTTCCGAGGGGTTCGCGCATACCGCGGTAGTGATTGAGAGCGGGTTCGAGTTGCGGCAACTTGCGGTCGCCCTTCGACAGATCGACGACCGCGACTTGGGCGTCGAGATGGGGCTGAGGGCGCCACGCCACCTCGCGCGGCACCAGTTGGTAGCCGCCCACCTCCAGCGTCTCGCCCATGGCCAGGACACGCTCAGCGGACTCTTGATGCAACGAAGAAATCGCGATGGCAGCGAAGGTCACGATTAGCCCCAAGTGGGCAAGGTAGCCGCCGAAGCGCGCTGGGGAGCGCCGCGTCGACTCCACCACCGCCCGAGAGACTCTCTCTCCCTTGCCTCTCCGCCGCATCGCCGGCAGAACCAACTCGCGAATGGTGACGACGGAGGCAATCGCGCAAGCGCCCAAGGTTCCGGCGGTCGCCCAGCCCGTCCCCAAGACCAACAGAACGACCACAGCTACGGCGCCAACTCCGAGGGCCGCGAGCAAAGTAGGTCGCGCAGCGTCCATGCGGCCGCCACCCCAGGGTAGGGATGGTCCCCAGGCCATCAGCAACAACAGCGCAAAGAACATCGGCACCGACATGCGGTTGAAGTAGGGCTCGCCGACACTGACCTTCACGCCTTGGAGAGCCTCCTTAAGAATGGGAAACAGAGTCCCCACCAGCACGGTGAACGTCATCCCGACCAAGATCAGGTTGTTCCACAAGAACGCATTCTCGCGCGAGTCAGCGCGAAATCGCGTCGGCCCGGCCTCAAGCCGGTCTACCCGCAGCGCGAGAAGAATGATCACAGCAATGGAAATGACCCCCAGAAAGCCTAAGAACAACGGTCCAATCGGGCTCTGCGTAAAGGAGTGCACCGAGTTGACCACCCCCGATCGAGTCAGAAAGGTACCCAAAATCGTGAGCAAAAAAGTCACCAAGACCAACACCATCGTCCAGGCCTTGAGACTGCCCTTGCGGCGCATCACGACCACCGAGTGCAACGCCGCAATCGCCGTCAACCAGGGAAGAAATGAGGCGTTTTCCACCGGGTCCCAAGCCCAGTAGCCGCCCCAGCCAAGGACCTCGTACGACCACCATCCGCCCAACATGATGCCCATGGTTAGGAAGGCGATCGGCACCAGCAGCCACTTGCGCAGCTCGTCTCCCCAGGCTGGACCGACCTTGCCGGCCGCCAAAGCGGCCACCGCAATGGCGAAAGGGATCGTCATGCCAACGTACCCCAGATACAGCGCCGGTGGATGGATGATCATGAGCAGATGGTTTTGCAGCAGCGGGTTCGGGCCCGGCCCGTCGGTCGGCACCGGCGCGGGAGTCGGCACGAACGGATCCGCCGGCCCCGCCAACAAGAACGAGAAGAAAAGCCCGACAACGAGTACCGCGGACAGCGCATAACCCATATAGGGCTCGGCTTCGGCTGGCTTGCGGCGCGCAAACCACGCCGCGTAAACGCCCAAAACAGCCGCCCAAAAGAGAATCGACCCCTCCAGCGATGACCACAGCGAGACGATGGTGATGTGCAAGGGAGTCGCCAACGAACCTACCTGGGCCACGTAGGAAACCGAAAAATCATGGCTGATCAATGCCACCTCCATCACCAGGGCCGCGGCAATGGTGCACACCGCGAAGGCGTTCACCGCCCAGCGCGTGCGCGTCAGAGCGAACAAAGAACCGCTCTTCCCCGCCCACCATCCCAAGGGGATGCCTACTGCGCAGGCCAAAAGAGCCCCGAACTCGAGGCCACGGCCGAGCAACGACAGCATCAGGTTTGATCTTCCAGCGTACGCGAGAGTTCTTCGACCGAGGTCCCACCCATTCCCTCGGGCGCCTGGTATTGGTTGTCGTGCTTGACCATCAATCGATCGGTGTGAAATCGACCATCTGCTTGCACGCTGCCTTCGACGACAACGCCAATGTTTTCTCGGAACATCGCCGGTGGCACCGACTGCGTCACCACCTCGACCGAGTCGTCGCCGTCGGTGACGCGAAACGAAAGTGTCAATCCGTCCTCGTGGCGCCGAATGGATCCTTCTTCCACCAGGCCGCCCAGGCGAATCGTCGCGTCCTTGGCCGAGTCGCTCCTATCGATCAGCTCCGAAGGAGACCAGTAGTACACCAGATTCTCGCCCACACCCCCGAGGGCAAGAACGGCGATAACTCCGCTCACGACAACCAAAGCAACCACCAGAGCCAAGCGCTCACGTCTCATCGTTCAACCTCGTCGTCTTCCGCTTGTTGCAGTCGTCGGCGCAAGCTCAGCCCGTAGCCAGCGAGACCCACGACGGTGACGATGTACGCCGCGATCACAAAGCTCCAACCACCGACGATGACTCCCTCAGGCATAGGCCGACCCGTCCCCTAGACCACTCAGTTGTGCTTGCCGCCGGCGCCGGGCAAGTAAGGCACGAGCCGCGGCGTAGAAGATCGCCACGCCGAGGAACCCAAAAGCCGATAGCCGTAGCGGCAGAACCATGTTTGGATCGATAGTGCTCGGAGTCGACTGCACCTGATGCAGGCTGCGCCACCAACGCACGCTGAAATACACCAAGGGTACGTTGGCGAAGGCGATGATCGTTGCCACCGCCGTCCAAGACGCCCGCTGGCGCCAATCGCTCACAAACGAACGCAGCGCTAGCACTCCCGCGAACAGAAACGCCATGATCAACGATGTCGTCAAACGCACGTCCCAATCCCACCACACACCCCAAGTGGCCTTGCCCCAAATCGACCCTTGAATCAGTAGTAGTACGTTGAGTAGGAGGCTGACTTCGACCCAACCGACCATCCAGTGCTCTCGTTCCGACCGACCTCCCCACAGGTACATGCAGGCAAACACCATGGCGACGGTATAGCCCAGCATCGAAACCCAGGCGGTGGGAACGTGCGCGTACATGATCCGCATCACATCGCCCATATGCCGTTCGGCCGGGGCTATTGCCAAGCCGTAGAACCAGCCGACGATGACAAGCAACAGGCCCAGCACGCCGGCAGCGATGGTCCATTTCTTCATGTCTTTATCCCGTTCTACCGTCTTCGAGAATAGTCGAAAAAAGCACTGCGCCAAGCAGCCAGTAAACCGCGTTGAACGCCGCCAGGAAACCGATCCAAGAGCCAAGTTGACCCATCGGATCGCCCTCGAGAGCCAATCCAAAAGCCCGTGAAGATCCTAACAAGACGGGAACCACCAGTGGGAACAAAAGCACCGGCAAAAGAACGTCGCGCGCCACCGTCCGATTGGACATCGCTGCGTAGAGCGTTCCCGGTGCCGCCAGCCCCGATGCGGTCAGCACCCAAAGAAGTGCCAGCGTTACCAGTGAGCCGGGCCTGGGCGTCAGGTCAAAGAAGACAATCGACGCGACGATCAGAGGGGGTCCCAAAGCGAGCAAGATCAAGGCGTTGGCCAGCGCCTTACCCAAAAAGACCGCGACCGGCGAAACACCCAGCAATCGCAAACCCAGCAGCCCACGCTCTTCTTCTTCCTGCCGAAACGACTCGTTGAGCGTCAGAATGCTGGCTGAGAGCAACGCAAACGCCAGCAGACCACCGGCGAGTTCCTTCAAGAGTTTGGCGTTGGGGCCGACGGCGAACGAGAACACCACCACCACCAGCAGGGCAAAGAGCACCACTGACAGGGCCCAACCCTTGCGGCGCCAGGTGACCTTGAGGTCTTTGGCCAGGATCCACCGCGCTTGATTTAGGACGCTCATGCCTACGATCGGCCCATCGCCGCATCGAGGTCGAGAACGTCTGTCGCCAGGTTCTCGAAGACCTCTCGTTCGTGGCTGGATACCAGCAGAGTCACTCGCGCCGCCTGTAGTCGACCCCACAGGTCCAAGACCATTTCTCGGCCCTCCCGGTCGAGAGCCGACAGCGGCTCATCCCAAACCACGAGTGCAGCATCGGTCATCAACGACCGGCACAGTGCCAAGCGCTTGCGCATTCCCGCAGACAAGCCGCTGACCGGTCGATTGGCGGCCGAAGCCAAGCCAACGGTTTCGAGCAACTCCCCCGCCGGGCTCGCACTGGCAGCCACCGACTGCCACAGGAGCACCATTTCCCGGACCGTAAGCTGCGGATAAAGAGCGTTGTCATGAAGCAGCGCTGCAGTATGGTGCCGCAGCTTGCGCACGTTGTGGCGAGGCTCGTGCCCCAGTACACGCAACACCCCGATATCGGGCGTGTCGAGCCCGAGCACCAGCCGCAGCAATGTCGATTTACCCGCCCCGTTACGGCCGACGACCAATACGGCAGCGCCTTGGTCGACCCGGAACGAAAGGTTTCGCAGGGCCCAGAAGTGTCCGAAACGGCGCCCCAGGCCGGCGGCTTCGATCGCCGGTGTTGCTCCTCTGTCCGTGGTTGCTCCCCGGTTCACCGGCTCTCCGCTTTTGTTCTGTTGTCTCGATGTCGATTGGAATGTCTGGCGGCGTCTGAGAAAAAAGCGATTAAGATCATAGCGTGAACCGGAATCGGCCCGGCCAGTCACAGGCGCCGCAGTCGTCATTTCGCCAGTCGTTCTTCACTGGGTTGGCGATTGGCGGTGCGGCGTGGGCACTGGCCGGCGGCGCTGGGGCGGCTGAACCGATCCCGGTGCTGGAACTGGTGCCGCCCGCTGAAATCGCCACCGGCGAGGTGCAAATCATCGCTCTCGCCGCCAATGAGGACATTCGCGAAGTTGGATTTTGGGTTGACGGTCGTTTCGCCGGGCGAGACAAGATCCCTCCCTTTGAACTCAACGTCGATCTCGGAGATCAACTCACCGAACACAGCGTCCGAGCTGTAGCCATCGACAAACGCAAAGTCGTGGTCGGCGACTCCGAGATCAAGCTCAATCCGCAGATCGCCGAATTTGCGGCCGAGGTCGAGCGCTCCGAGCCCGACGGCTATCACCTGTTGGCGAGGGCCACTCCTCGCGCGCCCCCGATTGGATCTTTCGCACTCTATGACGGTGAGGTTCTGCTCGCGCACTGGCCGCAGGACTCACTTGACGTCCGGTTTGAAGAGGACGCCTTCGGCGACGCTCCCTTTCTGCGCTTGGTCGCCGAGTTCACCGATGGTCGCACCCGGGAGCGTTATCTGGTCCTCGCCGAAGACGGCTTTGCCGAGGCGGTTGAAGTCCACGAAATCCAGATGCACCTAACGCTGACCGATGCCAAGGGCGCGCCGGTCCTCAACGCCGACAGCCTCGGCTGCACCTATCAGTTACCCGGATTCGCAAGCCAGGAGGTCAGTTTCCTCAGGCCGCACCCAGCCCCCCTCACCCTCGGACTTATCCTGGACGGCTCGGGGAGCATGCGAGAACAGCGCCAAACGGTGCAGCGATCTGCTGAGGAAATCGCTTCGTCGCTGCTGCGTGAAGGCGATCGCCTACTGCTTTTTGACGTCGCCGACCGGCCCCGCCTGCTCAATCCGGAGGGAACGACTGAGAGCGTACTCGAGGCGTTGGAAGAGATCGTCGATGACGGGTACTCCGCCCTGTACGATTCGATCTACTTCGCCATCGCTCAGCTCGCTGACCAACCCAACCCCAAGGGCCTGATTTTGGTCAGCGACGGCGCCAACTTGCGCAGCAGTTTGGAGAGGGACCGAGTGCTCGAAGCCTCACTCGACTATGGAGTGCCGGTGTTTCTACTCGCCAACCGCACTCTTTTTTCGTACTCACTCGGATCGGAGCGAGCGCAGGCGCAGCTCGCCGCTCGTCAGATGCGAACGCTGGTCGAGATCACAGGCGGGCGCACCATCAGCGCCAGCACCGCACGCCAGCAAGTGGCGGCCGTCGCCAGCATCGCCGATCAACTGCGCAATCCCTACGTCGCTCCGCTCAGTCGCGCCACCGCGTGGAGCCCCAATGTGCTGCGGCAAGTCGCGGTCGAATGCGACGACCCCGAATTGGTGCCGCGCTTCTTCTTCGCGCGCAACGAGCCGACGGCGCCGGCGACTCCGCCGGGGTAGTGGTTCGTGCTAGTGGATAGTGGCTAGCTCGTGGCTACGGGTACGGCGAGTAGCATCACTTCGTCACTCGTCACCTAAAGCAGTTAATAGCGGGTGACTAGGAACCCGTCACCCCCCAAAGGTGAGGAGGACGAGGGGCGGGTCCACTAGCCACTAGCCACTGACCACTACCTAATGATGCTTGGGAGCCAGAATCATGATCATCTGGCGGGACTCCAGCTTGCCCCGGGTCTCGACATCGGCAACATCTGAGAGATCCTCAGTCACGCGATCCAAGATGTCTTCGCCGAGTTCCGGTCGGCGCAACTGTCGATAGAGAAAGAAGATCGTCACTTTGACTTTCTTACCCTGCTCGAGAAACTTGCGTGCACGCTTGGTCTTGATGTCGAAGTCATGCTTGTCGATGTTCGGCCGGTACTTGACCTGCTTGACATCGACGGTATGCGTCTTTTTGCGCGCCTCGCGCGCCTGCTTTTCACGTTCGTATTTAAGCTTGCCCCAGTCCAGGATCTTGACCACCGGCGGCTTGGCGTCGGGCCCGACCTCGACAAGGTCCAATCCCGCATCGCGCGCCATCTGCAGTGCTTCTTCGACCGGGACGACCCCTACCTGGCTGCCGTCTGCGCCGATCAAGCGCACGGGGCTCATGCGGATTCTTTCGTTGAGTCGCGGCCCCTCAAAGCGAGGCCTGCGACTTGGAGGACGTCTACGAATGGTTCAAATCTCCTTGCGGTGAATAGACAAACGCCGCCATCAATTCCTCAACGGACGCAGCACGATGGCCCATTAAACGGACAGCGTGGCGCGCACGGGACGGGTTTTCGAACGGGAAAACAAGATCAAACGTCCGCGCAGAAGGCGCGGCCGGTCGGGAAGGTGGGGCGACGAGTCGCTTGCATCAGGGGCGAAATGGTACCACAGCAGTTCATCCAGAATTACAAGTGGGCGGCCAATCTTTCGACATCATTGGGCGCTGGGATCGGAGCTTTGCCGAGGGCGACGCCCGCCGTCGGCTCGATCCAATCGGCGGCGATTTCCCGGCTGGGGATCAGGCAGTGGGCCTCGCGAAGCAGCGATGGATCCGGCACTCGCAGTCCCGCGTTGAAATCGACCACCGTAAGGTCGCCGTAGAGCGCCAAGTCCAAATCCACGGTTCGGGGGGCGTTGGGATCACGACTTCGCACCCGCCCCAAGTCCGCCTCGATGGCGCGCAAGACGTCGAATTTCAGTTCGTAGGGGCCGAGGTCGGTGCTCCCGCGCACCGCCCAATTGAGAAAGGGATCTGAATCCGGTGCTCCCACCGCCGGCGACCGATAGACCGAAGAGAAACGAGGGCTCTTTAGTACCGCAGTCAATCGCTCTCGTGCCGCGCGCGAATTGGCCTCGGCATCGACATTAGAACCAAAAAGAACGAGAACTTCGACTGATCCGCCCCCAGCCAACCTAGAAGTCCTCGGTCGCACGGATGATTTCGACACCAACCGAGCGCGCAAAGCGCAAGGCACCGGGCTTCTCCACCCGTACCTTGGCGACCTCGGCACCGAAGTCGCGCACCGCTATGGCAGCGATCTCACCGGCGAGTTTTTCCACCAGAAAGAAAGACGACTCTTCCGCCAGGTCCAGGACTCGTTTGGTGAGCGTGCGGTAATTGAGAGTGTCCTTGACCTCGTCAGAAGCGGCGGCGGCACGGGTGTCGAAGGTGAGGTCCAAGTTGATGATCACGTCTTGTTTCTTCTCCCGCTCCCAATCATTGATGCCAATGATGGTCCGCACTAACAGATCGCGAATGATGATCCGGTCAGCCATAGTTCAGTCTCCCTCTTCCGCCGTCGCCGGCTTTCGGGCGGCGAGTCCGAGCAGGTTTTCGCCACCGTCGACCGGAATCGCAGCCCCGGTTACGAAGTCACTGACGAGCAAAAATCGAATTGCTTCCAGCACGTCGGATGGATCCCCGGTTCGTTGCAGCGGCAACCTTTCGCCCCAATGACTCCATTCTTCGGAATCCGGCGCGACTCCGGGCGCCGGCAGAATGGCTCCCGGAACGACCGCATTGACCCGGACCTCGGGCGCCAGCTCGCGAGCCAAGGTCCGCGTCAGGTGGAGCAAGCCAGCCTTGCTGACCCCGTGCACGCCGTATCCATCCCAGGGATGCAGTCCCGCCAAGTCGGCGATGTGGACAATGGCTGCCGGCGGGCCCTCACCTGGCAAGCGATCGTTTTCGGCACCCCGCAAAACCGGGCGAAGCGCGCGCGTCAGCAGATAGGGAGCACGCAGGTTCACCGCCATGATCGCCTCCCAGGCCTCGGCGTCGATGTCTTCAATCGTTCCGCTACGAAAGCTCGCCGCGCTGTGCACGATGGAGTTGAGAAACCCGGGGCCGGCTTCGACCGCCGTGCGCATTTGCTCGGCGGCCTCCGGATTGCGCAGATCCGCCCCCTTGATCCAGACATCGACGCCGCGGTCGCGAATGAGGTCCGCAGTTTCTTCCGCGGCTTCGCGAGATCGGCCGTAGTGGACAATGATCGAGACACCCAGATCCGCCAGTCCCAAAGCGATCTCCCGACCGAGCCGGTGTCCCGAACCAGTCACTAACGTGACCGTACCGTCCAATCTCATACCGACAACAGTTTCATACCGACATCGCGCGCGTCTGGTCGCGGTGGGCGGCAAGGAAAGTCTCGGGCCGCGAAAAGACCTTGGCTAGGTTCATGCCCTTGCGCAAGGCGTCCAAGGTGACTTTTCCCGTCGCCAGGCCCGCCGCCATCTGCAACTGCGTCTTCAACTTGCCGCGAGTGCGGTAGCGGAGATCGAGAACGTGGCGCCAGAGGCCGGAGTACTCGTCGTAGAACTCCTCCAACGGCAAAGTCGTGGGCAGCACCGAATGCACGATGTCGTACATCTCCCAGTCAGCGGTGTTGACCTGTTCCTTGGCGGTGTCCCAAAGATCCGTGCCCGGCAGCGGCGTCAGGATGGAAAAGCCGCTGTTGTACGCGCCGACCTTCTCGATCCAGTCTTTGAGTCGCTGGAAGTCCTCGCGATTCCACGCCGGATCAACGATGAAGTTGGGCGTGAAGCCCACTCCCATTTCTTTGAGGAGCTCGATCGCTTGCTCGTTGTTGGCTTGCGTGTTGCTCTTGTTGACCGCGTCAAGACCCTCGTCGGTGATCGCTTCGAGACCGAGGAAAATGGCCAGATCTCCACAGCCCTTCCACATCTCGATCAGATGCGGGAACTTACAGATGATGTCGGTACGAGTCTGGACCGTGAAGTACTTGCGAATCCCGGCTTTCTGAATCGCGTGCGCGAGTTCCTCGCCGCGACGCACATCCATCCAAAAAATATCGTCGGTGATGAAGATATTGGGTGCTCGAATCGTCTGCAGTTCTTCGACCACGCGCGCGGCGGACTTCTCTCGAAAGGTACTCTCGTGAAACTTCCACACCGAACAAAAGTTGCACTTGAAAGGGCACCCGCGCGCCGTCTCGAGCAAAGCAAGCGGCTTGCGGAAGTTGATGTAGTAATGATCGGCGTAGTGGTCGATGAGGTGGCGCGCGGGCAGGGGCAGCGTGTCCAGATCCTCCCTGCGGGCCGAAGCTCCGGTGGCGATCTGATCGTCGCCGCGGTTCAAAACCAAACCGGGGACTTCTACCAGGTCGTCGCCGTTGGCGAGCGCCTGCACCATCGCCGGCATGACCTCCTCACCATCCCCCACCGCAACGACATCAATGGTCGGATACTGGAACCACTCGGGATCCCGGGAGGCATCGTGGCCGCCGATGACAATCAGCGCCTCGGGTAGAAGTTCGCGCACCGCCGAGGTCAGGCGCATGGCACGCCCGCGCTCGGTGGTGAAGTTGCACTGGATACCGACGACATCGGGAGCAAAGCGACCGCATTTCTCAAGTCCTGCGTCGATGCCCTCAAGGCGTAGATCCACCACCAGGCATTCATGACCATCCCGTTCGAGGCACGCCGCGACACAGATCAGCCCGAGAGGCTCGACGAAGGTGAGCATTTCCAGTCCCAAAATGCCGCCGATGGGAGGTTTGATGAGTGCGACTTTCATGGCCCGGCCTCCGTAGGAGCAGTCCCGCTAGAGACTTCCGTTTCTCGTGAGATTTCGGCCTCCTCCAATTCGCCTCGCAAGTCCGCGGCGGTGCGTTCGATGGCCTCGCGGGCAACACCGTCAAAAAACCGTTCGGCGGCTTCGTCACGCGCCAACTCGGCGCGCGCCTCAGATAAATCAACACTTTCAATCAGCTCATCGCCGTCCAGACCCTTGGCGATCCCGGCCGCAACTTGGTCCACTAAGCTCTGCAACAGATCCCGAACTCGCTCCAGCTGCCCTGTTCCTATGAGGCCCGTACCCTCCGGTCCGGTGCCCTCGAATACCGGCCCGTGACCGGGAACGATGATCTCGGGGGCCAAAGCCGCGAGTCCGTCCAAGGTCTCGATCCAACTACGCGGGTAGCCGTGGCCGATGTATGGCAGATCGTCGAGAAGGTCCCCAGTGATCAGAACCCTTTCGCCAGGCAAGTGAACCACCAGGTCACCGCGGGTGTGAGCGCGGTGGGCGCTGATTTCGATACGCCTTTGGCCGTCATGCAACGTCAACGAGTCCCGGACCAATACGTCCGGCACCTGGAACTCGACATCTCGATGAACATCGAGCCAGGCTTGGGCTCGCGCGATCCCACGCTCTTGCGCCTCGACCTGATCGGGATCCAGTTCGTTGCCCCTCTCGTCTCTCCCGAGTGCCAGTTGCTTCTCAGCCTCAGGAAGAAGCTCCTCGAGCCGTACGACCCGCTCGTGCACCTGGGGCGCCGCTCGTCCGGGAACGTCCTCCAGTAACGATACGTGCCCCACCACCGTCACGTCAGTACCGAAATGGCCGCGGATTCGAGCGTTCCCTTGGGTGTGGTCGCTGTGCCAATGGGTGTTGATGACCCATTTCACCCTGCGGCCCAAGCGCTGGTCGATCTCGTCCAGCAGCGTCTGGAGGTGTTCTGCCTTGGCTGGGGCGTCCACCATTACCAGACCCGATTCACCCCACTCGATGAGGACTACGTTGGCGTCGTTGAAGCGCTCTTCCACAGGCTGGAGCACCGCGGTCACTCCCGGCGCAACTTCCTGCCAGGTCCACCAAGGCGTCTCCTCCGCGCCCTCAGCCGAGGTTCTTGTGGGCGAAACACAAATCGACCCCACCACGGCGACGCCAGCGATCCAGAAGCGTTTCATCGCGCGCGTAGGTTAGCCTAACGACATGACATGTTCGAATGATTTCGACATCGGCAAGCATCGCGCCGCCGACCGAATCGCGCGTTGCGCCGTCCTCACCGTTTCCGATTCACGGGACGCCGGCAACGACCGCAGCGGTGACTTGATCGTCGAACGAATCGAAGCCGCAGGCCATCAAGTCGTCGAACGCGACCTCTGCAGCGATGACATCGATGCAATTCAGGGAATCGTCAAAAATTGGATCGCGTCGGATCAAGTTGATGTGGTGATCACCACCGGGGGCACGGGAATCGCCAAGCGCGACGTCACCCCGGAAGCCCTCGAACCTCTCTTCGATCGAGAACTGCCCGGGTTCGGCGAGCTATTTCGCATGCTGTCATTCGAACAAGTTGGTGCCGCGGCGATGTTGTCCCGGGCGACTGCCGGGGTCTCCCGACGCACACCTTGCTTTGCCCTGCCAGGATCTCCTCAAGCGGCGACATTGGCAATGGATCAACTCATCGTACCCGAGTTGGGGCACTTGGTGGGGTTGTTGCGCTCAGGGGTCTAAGACCGATGTGTTGTCAATACGTCTCGGGCGGGTGCAAGACCCGCCCCTACACTATGCGTTTAAAAGCGTAGGGGAGCCCCTTGCGGGCTCCCGCGCTACGACCCGGTCCTTTCCCTTACTCCACCATCGTTGAGGTGCTATCACGGGCCAACGTCACTTTGCCAAAGTGCTTTCCAGCCGCCATATGTTCGATCGCAGCAGGTAGTTCTTCGAACGCAAATGTGGAATCAACGACCGGGCGCATTTCTTGAGCCGCAACTTCGGTCAGCATGTCCACGGCCAATTGGCGGCTGCCAACGATGATGCCCTGCAACCGCAACTGACCCATCAACACCGGCACCACCGAGAATAAGGACTCGGCCCCGGACAAAACGCCAATGATGGCGATGGTGCCGCCCATGCGGATCGCCGCGAGAGCTTGCGGAAGGGTCTTGGCGCCGCCGACATCGACGACCAGATCCACTCCTTCGCCGGCCCACTCCTGTGCCGCGCGGCCCCAATCCGGCGTGATGCGGTAGTTGGCGGTCGCATCGGCACCCAGCTCACGCAGTCGTTCCAACTTGGCGTCGCTCGAAGATGTGGCAAACACTTCAGCGCCGGCCAGCTTGGCGAACTGGAGCGCGAACACCGACACTCCCCCACTGCCCTCGACCAGAACCTTCTGGCCGGGCTCAACCGCCCCCAAACCACACACCGCGTTCCAGGCGGTTACCCCGGCGCAGGTGAAGGTGGCCGCTTCCACATCGGTCAGATGTTCTGGCACCTCCAAGACCCCGCTCGCCGGCAACACGATCGACTCGGCCAGAGTGCCGGGCAGCGGACCGCCCAGAGTGTGGCGGACCACGGAACGTTGCGGCGTGCCGTCGATCCAGAACGGTGAGAACACCGTCATCACCCGTCGCCCCAAGAGCGATTCGAGTTCGGAGGACCCGACTTCGGCTACCACCCCCGCACCGTCGGATCCCGGAATCAAGGGCAGAGACTGCTTGGGGTTGTAGCGCCCCTCGATCATCATCAGATCGCGATAGTTGAGCGACTGTGCAGTGAGTTCGACCCGCACTTCTCCCGGACCCGGCTTCGGCTCCGGCACCGACTCCAACTTCAGATTGGAGACGCCAAACTCGCTGAACTGCCATGCCCTCATACATTCGACTCCAAAGCACGGCTGATGGCAGCGGCCAATTTCGCGCCATCTTCCGCTGCCAGTTGGCCTGGCTGCCATCCGATCCCCAAGCCCCGCTCCTGATTGCCGACCGTCATCTTCGGAATGATGTGGAAATGGACGTGAAAGACCGCTTGGTGAGCGCCGGAACCGTTGTTTTGCAACAGATTGTAGGCGCGGGCGCCGGTGGCCTCACACACCGCGAGGGCGATTTTGGGCAGAACTGCACCCACCGCAGCCGACGACTCGGAACTCAATTCGTGCAGATAGCGGGCGCGCTCTTTGGGAATCACCAGAGTGTGCCCGGGCGCCAGCGGAGCGATGTCGAGAAAAGCGTATACTCGCTCGTCTTCGTAGACTTTGTGGCTGGGAATGTCGCCGCTTAGAATGGCGTCGAACACGGTCGGCTCGGGGCCATCCGTAGGCCGGTTCAAGAACTCCTCCGGGTTGTCTCTCATCGTTTCATTTTAGACTGCCGCTGGTTAGCGGCCCGCAGAACAAATTTGATCTCTATGGACTCTCTATCTCTCCCCTATCAACGGCACGTTCTCGACAACGGACTGACCGTCTTGTTGCATCAGGATCGCAAGGCGCCTCACGTCGCGGTCAATGTTTGGTACCGGGTCGGCTCCAAGAACGAACGACCCGGAAAGACCGGCCTCGCCCACCTCTTCGAACACCTGATGTTCGAGGGCAGCCAACATCATGACGGTGAGTACTTCGCGCCCTTGGAAGATGTGGGGGCGACTCAGATCAACGGCACCACCAGCCGCGACCGCACCAACTACTTCCAGACCGTTCCGGTCCACGCCCTGGACCTAGCGCTGTGGCTGGAATCGGATCGCATGGGGTTTTTTCTCGAGGCGTTCACTGAGGACAAGCTCGAAGAACAACGTTCTGTAGTCCTCAACGAAATGCGCCAGGGCTACAACCAACCCTACGGCAAGCTGTGGAAGACCATTGCCGAGACCACCTATCCCGCCGGGCATCCTTACTCGTGGCCGGTGATCGGTTATGAGGTGGATGTTGAAAACGTCACCTTCGACGACGCCCATGAATGGTTTCGCACCTACTACGGTCCCACCAACGCCATCGTCTCGCTGGCGGGCGACCTCGACTTCGACAACGCGTTGGAGCGGGTTGAACGATACTTCGGAGCCATCTCTCCAGGTGACCCCACGGTGGAGCCCGGCCCCTGGTTCGCCCGCCGCAATGAGACACGGCATCTCACCCAACAGGACCGCGTACCGCAGCCTCGGCTGACCTTGGTCTGGAACATTCCCGACGTGACGGACCCCGATTTTCTACCTTTGCACTATGCCGCCAATGTCATCTCGGCGGGACGCTCGGCGGTGCTGTTTCGCCGTTTGGTGCACCAGGATGAGCTGGTTACCGACATCGACGCGGCGATTCGCAGCGGGGTCCTCGGCAGCAACTTCGTGGTTCAAGCAGATGCCAGGCCGGGGGTCGAACTCGATCGAGTTCACGCCGCGGTCGAAGAGGAACTCACGCAGATCGCTCGCGACTCAATCGACCCGGCGCAATTGGAACGAGCCCAGGCGCAGATTCGCGCTCGTCTGCTGACCCAAATGCAGCGGGTGGGAGGCTTATCCGGCAAAGCCAATACTCTGGCCTCGGGCGAAGCGATTTTTGCGCGGCCAGACGCGGTCATCGAGCAATTGGAACGAGGTCTCGGTCTTACCGCCAGCGACCTCAACGCCGCCTTTCGACGTTGGGTCGCCGACGAGGAGCGGCTGCTCGGCGCATTGAGGGTCGACACGGTGCCGTTTGGCGAACCGAAGTCCGTCGATCCAGCCCCGGATCTGGGCCGCTCGACCCCTCCAAAATTGACGACACCAAAGATCGCAGCGCGGCCGCCGATCACCACTCGACAGCTCAACAACGGAGCCCAGCTGTTCCATTTGCACCGGCCCGACTTGCCCTTGGTGCGGGTCGAAATCAACCTGCCCGGGGGATTCGCCTCTGATTCCGAAGCGATTGCCGGCACGGCGAGGATGACCGCCGCCGCCTTGCCCGAGGGCACCAGCCGCCACGACGCCTTTGCCATCAGCGACCGCATCCGATCGTTGGGCGCCAGACTGTCGGTTGGCGCGCATCTGGACAGCACATCGATCGCCATCACTACCCTGCCCGAAAAGCTGCAAGACATTCTTGAAGTCACTTCGGAATTGGTTGCCGACGCAACTTTCCCCGAACACAACATCGAACGCCTGCGCGAGGAACTGCGCGCCGACATCGCCCAGGAAGAAGCGACACCGGGACACCTCGCTCAGCGCGTTCTGCCCCGCCTGTTGTTCGGGCAGGGCCATCCCTACGCGGCGCCGCTCACCGGCAGTGGATCGGAAGCCGAGCTGGACACCATCGACCAATCTGCGCTTCGCCAGCATCGCGACACTTGGTATCTCGGCAACCAGGCCAAAGTGGCGGCCGCCGGTTCATTCGATGTCGATGAGATAGCGAGGTACCTGGAGGCTACGTTGGGCGCATGGCCAGCCGCCAGTCCGCAGCCTCCAGCGGTGACCTCGACGGCGCAGCCACAACCCGGCATCGCCTTCATCGAGCGGGCGGGGTCCGAGCAATCGTCGATCTTCGGCGGCCTGCTCGCACCGCCGATCGATCCCGATCTCACCGCCTATCTGCAGATCTTCAACGCCGCTTTCGGGGGTACCTTCACCTCGCGCATCAACAGCAACCTGCGCGAGGACAAGGCCTGGACCTACGGCGCGCACTCAACTCTGGTGCCGACCCGCGGACAGCGCCCTTTCTTGCTGTACACAGAAGTTGACCGTGCGCACACCGTCGACGCCCTGCGCGAACTGGAACTGGAGTTGGAGGCGGTTCATGGTAACCGTCCTCTTTCCGATCAGGAGCTTGAGCGCGTTCGCAGCAACTTGCTGCTTTCCCTGCCGGCGACGTGGGAGACCCTCGCCGGGGCCACCAACGTTATGGGCGATCTGCTGGTCTACGATCTCGAAGTCGCAACCCTCGATACCTACGTCGAGCGGTTGCAGTCCGCGACGGTCGGCCAAGTGATGGCAGCAGTCGAGCCGTGGTTGATACCCGAACAGATGATTTGGGTGGTGGTCGGAAACGCCGAGGCCGGTGAAGCACTCGCTGAAGCGTTCGACATCCGGCGCATTGGCACCGACGGTAAGCCTTCGTAAGCGACGGCTGTGCCCCGGGCGAAAGACTCCGGCGTAGAGTTGCTTGCGACGCTGAACACTGGACGCGGTCGCGGGAGGGCGCAAGGGCCTCTCCTACCGGCCACAGCAGAGCGCGCAGTGGCTACTGCCGAGGCGCCGCTTCAACCTCCACCGACGGCTTTTCCACTTTCAGGTGTTCGGCCAGAAAGGCCCATTGATCTGCGATCCTGTCGATGAGCTTGGAGGTCGGCGTTCCGGCTCCGTGGCCGGCGCGCGTTTCGATACGAATGAGCACCGGATCGTCTCCCTTGTGTACTTTCTGCAACGCCGCCGCGAATTTGAACGAATGCCCCGGCACGACCCGATCGTCATGATCTGAGGTCGTGACCAAGGTCGCCGGGTAGTCCACACCCTCCTTGAGGTTGTGGTACGGCGAGTAGGCGTACAGCGCCTCGAATTCCTCAGGATCCTCCGCCGAACCATAGTCATCGACCCAAAATCGACCCGCGGTGAATTTGTGAAAACGCAGCATGTCCATGACTCCGACAGCCGGCAAGGCGGCACGGACCATACGACCGCTCAGGTGTCGCAAAAAATCCGTTGAGTCATTCGGTCACGCTCCACAAAATTGGTTTTAACTTGTCGACCGCCCTCCCCATACGAGCGGTAGGATGCACCGTCAAGGATATGCCATGAGCGAATCGTCAACGCTTCCTGAATCCACCCACCTCTATGTTTTGGACCACCCGGTGGCCCGGGCCATGGTCGGTCGGTTGCGCGACCGCCGCACCACTCCGGCCTTGTTTCGGCAGGTCGGGTCGGAACTAGCGGCCCTTCTGACCTACGAAGCGACCCGTGATCTAGCCACGGTCGGTGAAAAAGTCGAAATCTGGTCTGGATCGGTCCAGGTCCCGCGCATCGAGCCGACGCCCACCGTGGTGCCGATCCTGCGCGCAGGCCTGGGCATGGTCGATGGCGTTTTGCGCTTGCTGCCGTCGGCACCGGTGTCGGTGATCGGCATGTACCGCGACGAAGAAACTCTGCAGCCGGTGCCCTACTACGACGGCTTGGTGTCGGACATCGCCAGCCGCCCAGCGCTGGTGGTCGACCCCATGCTCGCCACCGGAGGCAGCGCTCGCAGCGCGGTCGGCCAACTGCAAAAAGCCGGCTGCCGCGACATTCGCTGCCTGTTCCTCATCGCTGCCCCGGAAGGCGTGGCCGCCCTCAGCGAGGAGTTCCCGGACGTACCCGTTTACACCGCCGCCCTTGACGATCGACTCAATGACAGCGGCTACATCTTGCCGGGATTAGGTGACGCTGGCGATCGCCTCTTCGGGACCGAGTAGGGGGCGGGCTTTATGCCCGCCCGCGGGAGGGGATAAACCCCTCCCCTTGCGCATCACTGGCCACTGGTCACTTGTCACTCGCTTTCGCCGTCCTCCAACTCGGCTAAGGCCGCTAAACGCGCTGCCTCGAACTCGTCCCCGGCATTCCAGGTCGGGTCGGCGTCGGCTTCGGCGATATCCAGACCGATCATAAAACCGAGTTTGGCGTCTTCGATCATGCCGTCGTAGACCCAGTCATCCTCCAACTCATCGCTGGGCTGATGGTAGTGGGTTGCGGTCCAAGCTTCGACGGTTTCTTTGCCGAATCCTTCCGGCTTGCCGATGTATTCGGTCCCAGGATCGAGATAGAGAGCCGGCACCCCAACCTTGGCAAAGTTGAACTGGTCCGAGCGGTAGAAATAGCCCTTATCGGGGAACTGATCCGGTTTGACACTGCGACCTTGGGCTGCAGCGTGGCGCTCGACCACGGCGTCGAGTGATGATTTACCGTAGCCAATGTAAGTGACATCGGATGTCCTACCCCAGATGTTGGCGCCGTCGAAATTGAGGTTCGCGGTCATCATCCCCGTCGGCACGGGCGGGTTTTGAGCCAGGAACTGCGACCCCAGCAAGCCTTGCTCCTCTGCCGCCACGAAGGCGAACAGCAGTGACCGACGGGGCGGCGTGGGCAAATTCTTGTACGACTGTGCCATCGCCAGAACGCCGGCCGTCCCGCTGGCGTTGTCGAGAGCGCCGTTATAGATGGCATCGCCTTCGTCGTTGGGCTCACCGACACCGAGATGATCGTGATGGGCGGTGAAGACCACCTGGCGAGGCGACAGCTCTGGATCGCGACCGCGCAGCTGACCGAGTACGTTCGCCGTCTGCACCGTTCGCACTTGGTTGGTGATCTCGATCGAAGTTTCAATCCCCAAATCGACCGGTTCAAAGTCCGTACTGCGCGCGGATTCGCGCAATGCGTCCAGATCGTGCCCGGCAAAGGCGAACAACTCACGGGCCGCGTCTTCGGTCACCCAGGCCTTGACTGGCACTCGAGGTTCTCCGGTGGTGGGCAATTCAAATTGCTCTCCCGTCCAGGAAGTCTGCACCACCTGATAGGGATAGCCGGCCGAAGGAGTGGTGTGAATGACGATGGCGCCGGCGGCTCCGAGCTCCGCCGCCTTTTCGTACTTGTAACTCCAGCGACCGTAGTAAAGCCGTCGCTCGCCCCCGAAGAGGTCAGCATCCCATTCGGGATCGTTGTTCATGATCACCAAGACTTTGCCGGTCAAATCCTGTCCTTTGAAGTCATCCCAGCCGTACTCGGGCGCTTGAATGCCATAGCCCACGAACACCAGTTCGGCGTCCTCAATGGCGACGCTTTCTTCCTGAAGGCCGCCGAAAGGAATGGCGTCATCCCAAAATTTGAGGTCGAGACTGCGACTCCCGTTGCGGAAGGTCCAAGTTTCCGGGGCCTTGGAAGTGATGCCGACGATGTCGAAGGTTTGGTACCAAGAGCCGTCCGCTCCACCGGGTTCCAGACCGATCGCCTCCATCTGCTCGGCCAAATACTGCTGAGTCTTCTGATCGCCGACTCCGCCGGGGCCACGGCCCTCGTACTCGTCAGACGACAACTCGGCGATGTGACCTTTGAGCACTTCCTCATTGATCGCCGAAACGGCTTCGTCCGCAGACGCCATGAGATCGACCGGCTCCGAGTCGGCGCAGGCGCCGAAAACCAAGAGCGGCAAAGAAAGAACTACGAAAAGACGAGATTTCGGCATCTGGGCCTCCTGATGAAAGGTTCGCTTATCGAGGGTGAGGACGCGCGGCCTCGCGAACGACCAATGATAAAGCAGGTCGTGGGGCACTGCAGCCTTGGGCAGTGGTTAGTGGTTGGCGGCTAGTGACGGAGTGACGATAATGGTCACTAGAGAACCATGGTTTCGTCATCCCCGCGGGTGGGGTCAGGGGGGGCGGGGATCCCGGGAGGGGACATGAGGTGACCCCTGACCAAAGTTGACCGGCTCATGTCGCGCGCGTAGTGTCCGGCTCTCCACCAATGAGCACGAAACCATGATCACCGACCCCTACCAGCTCTACCAAAACGCCGTGCAAGCGCCGGAGTCCGACATCGAGTTTTTCGAGCAGCGTTTCCTCGAAGCTCGGCGGCGCACGCCGTTGCGCCTGCGCGAGGACTTTGCCGGAGCTGGATTCCTCTCCCTCAATTGGGCGCTGAGCGATCCCGAACGAACCGCCGTCGCAGTCGACGTTGACCCAGAGCCGGTCGCTTGGGGCTATCTGCACAACTTCGGCGAAGGGAATGGCGACGGAGCCGACCGTGTCGAGCAGGTGGTCGGCGACGCTCGCGAGGACCACGGCGGCGATTTCGATGCCGTTTGCGCCATGAACTTCAGCTTCTGCATCCTGCAAAAGCGCCAAGAACTACTCGCCTACCTCAAATCAGCCTGTACGGCTCTGGTTGAAGACGGAGTGATTTTTCTTGAACTCTGCGGCGGAACCGAGCTCGAAACCACCGCTACCGAGGAGCGCGAGATTGAAGGTGGCACTTATATCTGGGAGCAGGCTGCCTTCAACCCGATCAACCACGAACTCACGTGCTTTATCCATTTTATTCTGGAAGACGGCACGCGACTCCACCGCGCCTTTGAGTACACCTGGAGACTCTGGAGCATTCCCGAAGTGCGCGAACTGCTCGCCGAAGCCGGATTCGCGCGCAGCGAGGTTTACTGGGAAGCAGTCAACGATGAGGGCGAAGGCACCGGCGAGTACCACCTCACTGAAGAAGAAGAGAATCAAGAATCGTGGTTGGTGTACATCGTCGGGTATCGGTGACGATCAGTGGCCAGTGAACAGTGAACAGTGAACAGTGAACAGTGAACAGTGAACAGTGAACAGTGAACAGTGAACAGTGAACAGTGAACAGTGAAGAAGATACGCATCCCGTCGTCACCTGTCACTTATCACTCGTCACATCGTCATTCGCTACCCGTCACTCGTTACTACCTCCCGTCACTTCGTCACTCGTCACCCAATCACTTCTCGCCTAGTGCCTAGCTGTGGCAAGCGGTCGGGGGCAGGGACTGAACGACCCGCTGTACACTTAGCCGCGATGCGCTCATTCCAACTTTGCCTCGTTTTACTTGTCGCGATTTCCTGCGGTTCTCCTACACTCACCATCGACCCAGCAGAACACCAGGCCGAGATTGAATCGTGGCGTGCAGAGCGTATAGAACGGCTGGCGCAACCCGATGGCTGGCCCTCTCTGGTGGCGCTGCACTGGCTGGAGGAAGGGGTCGAGACCTTTGGTTCGGCGCTGGAAGCCGACTTGGTGCTTCCCGGAGCCGAAGCCGCTATCTGGGGACGTTTCGTGGTCGAGGGCGACGAGGTCCGGATCGAAGCAGCGCCGGAATCTGAAATCACTTTCAATGGCGAGCCGGTAAACACCCTGGTTCTCAAATCCGACATCGACGGCAAGCCGACGATCCTGCGCCGGGGTCCGATCGAGTTTTATCTCATCGATCGCGCCGGCGAACTCGCGATCCGCGCCAAAAACTTGGCCTGGCTAGAAGAAAACGGAGCACCCGAGATCGAATCCTTCCCCATTGACTCCGGTTACAGGGTGGACGCCCGCTGGGTCCCGTATGAACCGGTCAAGAAGATTCCCTTGCTCAATATCACCGGACAGCAATACGAGGCGGACTCTCCCGGAGCAATCGAATTCGAACTGGACGGCAAGAAGCTGAGGCTCGATGCCCTGCGGTCACCCGACAATATGTTCCTCATTGTGGGCGACGAGACCAATGGCGACACCACCTATGGCGCGGGCCGCTACCTCTACGCCGGACCGGTCGTCGACGGATCGGTAGTGGTCGATTTCAACAAGCTCTACAACCCTCCATGTGTTTTTACCGAGTTCGCGACCTGCGAGCTGCCGCCTCGACAGAACAAGCTGCCCGTTGCCCTGACTGTGGGTGAAAAAGACTACGGCAACCATTGAGGCTCAGCCCGGCACCCTCCGCCGTCATCTTCGATATCGACGGAACTCTGACTGCGACCACCCGTCTCGATGACCGCTGTTTCCGGCGGGCAGCGCACACCTACCTCAAAGGCGCCCCCATCGACACCAACTGGGCTAACTATCCCGAAGCCAGTGATGCTGCGATCGCAGAAGCTATGCTGCGATCGGCGTTGGGCGACTGCTACCGCAACAGCGACCTGCACGAGTTCGAGGAGCTCTTCGTGAGCCTCGTGCAAGATGAGGTAGCGCGCGATAAACAAGTTTGCCAACCGATTCGTGGCGCCCGTAGGCTCATCAAGCATCTCAAAGACTGCGAGGTGCCTCTGGCGATTGCGACTGGGGGCTGGCGCCGCACCGCTTTGACAAAGCTACACACAGCGAAGATCCAGCTCAACGGAATTCCTCTGGCGACCTCCTCGGAAGCATCACGGCGAAAGGACATCGTCTTACTTGCTCTGGCCAAGTCAGCCGCCGGTGAAAGTCAGCGCGCCGTCCTGGTCGGAGATGGAGTTTGGGACCTGCGCGCCGCTAAGGAACTCGGCTTTGACTTTGTCGGCGTAGATGCAGATGGCGACGGGGAACTGAGAGCCGCAGGCGCGAGTTTTGTGGTGCGCGACCTGCGCTCGACTGGGAAAATCCTCAAAGTGCTCGGACTGCCATGACAGCCGACCAACTGACTACGGCCTGTTAGCTGGAGATGCCGTATTTTTTGATCTTGGAGGCCAGCGTCTTGACATCGACGCCGAGAATGCGGGCGGCAGGAGCCTTTTTGCCTCCAGTGTGGCGCAGGACGCGCTCAACATGCAATCGTTCGATTTCCGCCATCGATACTGGTTCGGCGGCTTCATCAGGTGTAGCTGAAGCCAGCTCCGTCGCGGTGGGCGCGCTCAAACCGTTCTTGCCATCGCCATTGGTCGAACTGCGCAGCTTGGCCGGCAGATCGTTGACGTCGATCGAATCCGAAGCGGCCATCAAACACAGTCCTTCGACGGTATTGGCGAGTTCGCGCACGTTGCCAGGCCACGGATAAGCCTTCAACGCCGTCAAGGCAGCGTCCGAAATACGTCGTTCCGGGCCGTGTCGCTTGAGAAAGCGATCGATCAGGGCATGCAGGTCTTCGGGGCGATCACGCAAAGGAGGAATGAGTAGATTGATCACCGCCAGGCGGAAAAGGAGATCTTCACGAAAGCGACCCGCGGCAACCTCATCGTCGAGGCTCTTGTTGGTGGCCGCCACAATTCGCACATCCACTTTTTCGGTCTTGGTTCCGCCAACCCGACGAAATTCCCCGGTGTCCAAGAAAGTCAGTAACTTAGCCTGCATCGCCGGACCCATGTCCCCGACCTCGTCGAGAAAAAGCGTGCCGCCATCGGCGACCTCAAGGAGGCCCTTCTTGCGTGTGATCGCGCCGGTAAAAGCGCCTTTTTCGTGCCCAAACAGCTCGCTTTCGAGCAAGGTCTCTTGCAAAGCGTTGCAGTTCACCACCACAAAGGCCTTGCCGCGCCGCAAGCTGGAGTCGTGAATCGCCCGGGCAAACACGCTTTTACCGACTCCGGTTTCGCCGGTGAGCATCACCGAAGCCGATGACGACGCGACTCTTTGAATTTTGTCCAGGACCGCACGCATGGCGCCGCTCTCGACGACCAAGCCGTTGTTCGGCTCGATGTCGCCAGGGGCGCTTTCGGCCGCTGCGACGGCGCTCTGCAGCATGTCGGGCGGCAAGGGACGGGTGACGGCGCCAAGAGGCCGGCCTCCGCCGGCTGAATCGCCGCCACCCTCAGCCACTACGACAACTTCCTCTCCGTTGCGGCTGCCGCGCAGAACACGGACCGATCCTTGTCCGCCATCGGCTTCAAAGTCGGAAACGAGGACGTGAAAATCGTGCTCTTGCAATTGAACGGGAACGTCTTCGCCGCTGCGCACGCTCACCATAAGGCTATCGTCGCCGATCTCTTGATCGATCAGGCGGCGGCTGCCCTTGGCACCGACTAGCAGCACTTGAATGCCGTGCTTAGCGCTCCCTTCTTCACCCATAGGCTCAACCTATTATAGGGTGATTAACCTGACCTCGATATGCGCCTCGCCGGGTCGCCCTCCAATCGCATGCGCCTACCTCTTATCACTCGAATATTGGCCGCTCTGGCAGCGGTCGGCCTTCTCCCTTTGATTTGGGCGACCGCTTCGCTCATCAACGTCAATACGCGGGCGATGCGGCACCAGGCTCTGAGTTCCCACTTGTCCGTCGCAGAAAGCATCGCCGGGCGTCTCGATGCCGAGATCGAACGCCGACAGGTCACCGCCAGAATCCTTGCCAACCACCCTGTGTTGCAGAGCGTGGCCGATAGCAACTTGCAAAACGCCACAGAACTCTTGCGCGGCTTTGTCGGCGGCGATCCAACACTGGCCGCAGCCCGCCTACTCGACCCAAGCGGCAACCTCGTGCTCGGGGCGGGAGCTCCCGGGTACATACAGCAGGCAGAAAGCTTCCCAGTCGGTGGGCCGCGCGTTCTCTGGTTATCGGTCGACGGCCATGACTGGATCGAGGTAACGGTCGCGAGTTCGTCGGGCAATTTGCTGCAAGTGATCTCCATCACTGAACCCTTCAAAGAGGTGCTGGAGTCAGCAGCGATCGGAGATGAGGCGACGACAACACTAGTCGATCGAACAGGTGCTACATTGGCGGGTTCCGACATCTTCGGCGCCGAAGTACCGAGCGAAATCGAGCTGGCAATCACTTCATCCCGACTCTCCGGCTCGGGTGAATATGCGGACCAGAATGGAATCAATGTGCAAGCGGCGTTTGCCTCCCTGCGGAGAACCGACTGGCTGGTGATCTCCAGTCAGCCGGTGCAGGTCGCACAGGCAATCTCGCAACAGATGCGAAGGAAAGCCCTGTGGATGGGCGTCGGCGCTTTAGCGTTGGTGGGTGGAATCAGCGCTATCGCATATTTCAGCCTCGTTCGGCCGATCCAGGCTTTAACGCGCATGCAACAACAGTTGGGGCTGTTAACGATGCAGCCGGGAGAAAACACCAACGAGGTCACGAGTCTGCGCCGATCGGTCGCCGACCTCGAAGAGCGCGCCCGCAACCAGCAGGAAATATCTGAAGTGTTTCTCGGCCGCTATCAGATTCTGGAAGTCCTCGGTCGCGGTGCCGCCGGCTGGGTATTTCGCGGTTGGGATCCCAAGCTACGGCGTCCAGTGGCGCTCAAGACCGTTCATTTTGGCCCCGACAGCGGGCTCGACCCTGACTCGGCCAAAGCGCTGCTCGCCGAGGCGGTGGTGGTTGCCCGTTTCAACCATCCCAACATAGTCAGTATCTACGATGTCCTGGAGGTCGACGACACCGTGTTCGTGGCCATGGAACTGATCGACGGCGTCACTGGAGCTTCCATTTTCGGGTCGACTGCGATCGACCCGAAATCGCTGCTCGCCATCGGTGTTGGCATCGCTGACGCGCTCAGCGCCGCCCACCAACAAGGAGTCATCCACCGCGATATTAAACCCGGCAACATCCTTTTCGGCTATGACCGCTCCATCAAAGTAGCTGACTTTGGCATCGCTTCGGCAATCGGCAAGGGGCCCGACGGAGATGTCTTCGGCACGCCAGGCTACGTCGCGCCCGAAATCATCCGCGGCGAAGCCGCCAGTGAGGAGTCCGATCTCTTTTCTCTCGGCGTCGTGCTCTTCATTGGAGCCACCGGAGAGAAGCCCTTTGACGGGCATAACACACGAGAAATCCTGCGCAATACATTGATTGGTGACGTTATCTCTCCGCATCGCCTCAACCCGCGAATTCCTCCCGCTCTTGGAGAGTTGATTGAAAGGCTGCTTGATAAAGATAAGAATAGGCGCAGTTCGGACGCAGGAGAGGTGGCCGTCGAGTTGAGAGCGCTTGCGTCACAAGTTGGTATGCACTGGGATCCACCTTTCCTTACCGACGGCAAGGAGGCAACCGCCATTGCGTAAGCATTACGCGGGGCTGTTGTTGTCGTTGCTGGCAACTGCAGCACTCGCACAGGACGACTCGTGCACGAGCGGACCGCACTACGTGGGTCCCAACAAGCCACTTGAGTTCGAGGTTGCCGATGGCGCTCTGTGGGCGGCATGGAATGGCGAAGCACTGCAACCTGTGACCGGTCCGTTGCTGAGTCCCGCCGAAGGCGTCTCACTCCTGGCGGTCGCCGCAGTGACCGACGATGGATTTCGCTCGCCGGTTTGCTGGAATGAGATCGTCGTCGACAACACCCCTCCCGAAGTTCTTTCCCGCTTCGAGCCCGAGCCCATTGACGACGGCAAGGGATCCGCGTGGTTGCCGGACGGCGCAGTCCTGTTCGTCGACCTCGTCGACGATCTCGCCGGTGGCGCCAGCATGTCGTTGCGGTCCGGAATCCACAGCGTGGCGTCGGCCGATGGCCATCTCGAACACGTGCTGCCTTCGGCCGGAGAGTTGCAATGGTCTGTACGTGCAGAAGACCGTGTCGGCAACTCCGTCACAGTTAGCTTGCAGCCGGTCAGCATCGATTCAGAACCGCCCTCGATCGAGTGGATTTGGGATGGGTTTCACCGCCCCCACCAAAAAGGCTGGTTGGTGGGTCCCGAAACCGGCCTGGCGGTGCAAGCTGACGACGCAGGCAGCGGCATCCCATCAGACCATGAGACTTTTGGCCCGTGGTCCTTTGCGGAAGGGTCGCTCGACCCGATACGAGTGCGCTATTTGGACCGGGTTGGTAACGTGGGCAGATTGGAATCCGGTCCCATCGTCGTTGACCGAGATCCACCGAACATCACCTGGAGCATCCTCGACGAACCGGTGCGCGGATTGGATGGCGCCGATTACTATGGTCCCGAGGTTACGGTCGAGGTCACCGTAACGGACGAGCTATCCGGACTCGAAACGCTTCGTTTCGATATGCAAGACATCGACGTCGACCAATCAATCGCAGAAACAAGGCGTTGGAGTTTTCTCGCTAGCGGAGGGAGCGCACAATTGTTCGCCAAGGACGCGGCAGGCAACTCGACAGAGATCGATGTCCTGTGGCAGACCGACTTAGATCCTCCTGTTCTATCGATGATCTGCAATGGCGAAGAGGTGGGTTTCGATCAAGAAATCGTGACCGATTCGGGATGCCGCATCGATGTCTCGGATGCGGCGTCGGGAGTTGCGTCTTGGTCGTGGTCGCGGCGGGGCAGCGACACGGTTCATACGGTTCCGGAACTCCGGCTGCCGGATCGGGGACGTTTCCACGTCTCGGGTACAGCCGTCGACCTGGTCGGTAACAAAGCGGTTCGTGATTGGATCTTGATCGTGAGAGCGCCGTGAGGAAAGCTCGGCGACTCCGCACCGCGGTCGTAGCATTGTTGGCTTGTGGCCTGGTGAACGTCACGGCAACGGCGCAAGAGGTCGAACCCCGGCCTGGGGACACCACCGGCTGGCACATCGTACGCCCAGGTGAAACCCTGGAGGGAATCACCGAGGACTACCTCGGCATCGGCAGTTTGTGGCGCGAGAACCACCGCTTGAACCCTTCGATTCGAGATCCTCACTTTCTGAGCGTCGGGCAACGGATCCGCGTCATCCTGCATCGCGAGCTGCCGCCGCGAACCGCTCAAATCGTCACCGTGCAAAATGAAGTCGAAGAGCGGCCGGTTCCCAACCCTTGGCAACCGGCCCAGGCGGGAGATCTACTCAAGGAGAAAGATGGGGTGCGCACGGCGGCCGGTGCATTTGCGGAAGTTCGCTTCGACGACGGCGTGCGCGTCACCTTGACCCCCAATTCACTGGTTTATCTACGGCGTATGGATCAAACGCTACGGACCGGCAAACGCGATGAAATCGAGGTGGTTCGCGGTCAGGCCGACCTAGCGGCCACGACTGGCGCCAACCAACGCATGAGTGACGTCGAGATCGTCCTTGGATCGGCGGTCACCCGGCCTCGCCCCGACAACTTGGGAAGATCGGAAACGCGGACACGGAATGAGGATTCCGGCGGCTCAGTCATGGTCTACTCGGGCACCGGCGAACTCTCGAGCGGAGGGGTCGCCGTGAACATCGCAACTGGGCAAGGCACCATCGTTTCTCCGGAAGGTGTCGTCGAACCGCCGCGCGACCTGCTGCCGTTTCCCACCACGGTGTCACCCGCCGCTGGCGCTAGCCTTCCTTACTCCAACCCGGTATTCAACTGGGAAGCGGTTGAAGAAGCGAATGAGTACTTGGTCGAAATCTGCAGCGATCCGGACTGCGGTTCCATCCTAACCACCCAGCGTTCGACTACCACGACCATCGAACCGACAAGCCTGCCTTCGGGCACCTGGTACTGGCGCGTTCGGGGGATCGGCGGATCCGGTCTCGATGGCTTTGCGAGCCCAGTAAGAGAGATCGAGATTCTTGTCGACAAGAACGATGTGACCGGCCCTGCCGTGGTGCTGGTGAGTGATTCGGTGCCGACGGACAAGTCGCAAGTGCGCATTTTGAGCGGCGAATCCGTGAGCCTGACGGTCTTCGATGACACCTCGGGCATTGCCTCGGTGCGCTACCGATGGAACTCAAGCCGGTGGAACGATTGGACTGGTCAGTCTCTTTCTCCACCTCAGATCGGCTTGAATGCACTTGAGGTGGAAGCGCAAGACCTTCGCGGACGTACTAGCGTGTCAAGCTTCACCATCGAGGTCGCCGTGGAGCCGCCTCAGCCACCGCAACTCCGCAACTAGTTCCCCATCGCCGAACTCCCCTTCGCCGAACCGTCAGTCAGACAACAATGTGCGCCCTCAGCGCATCGGAACTATCGATCGAATTGTCGATGCAATAGTTGGGCTAGTTTTGGCGCAGCGCCGTCGTCGTGTTTCAAGAACACGTAGGCGGTATCGACGCCAGTGTCTGAAATCCGCTGGGCCCAAAGATCCATTTCTTCAACACCGTACTCGGTCGCGCGCAGACGAAAGTAAGCAAACGAAGCCGTAGAGGGAATGGTCTGCCAGGTGTTGTGGCCATAGTCTGCGATGCAGAGGGCCGCGCCTTTGGCGCCCAACGTCTGATAAGTGGCGTCCTGCAGCCAATCCGGGTGCCGGAACTCAAAAGCGAAACGACCTTGGGGCAACTGGTCCAGAAACCGCTGCAGGCGTTCGAGTTCAAAGCCGAAATTGGGAGGAAGTTGAAACAGTACCGGGCCAAGTCGTTCACCCAGAACCGCCGCACTGTCCAGAAAGTAACGGACCTCGTCGCCACAGTTCTTGAGCTTCTTGAAGTGAGTGATCTTGCGTGAGGCCTTGAGAGCGAAGCGAAAGTCCTCGCCGGTTACCGACGCCCATCGACCGAGGAGGTCGGGATTGGGCATACGATAGAAAGTGTTGTTGACCTCCACCGCGGGCAGCTCCCGAGCGTAGTACTCCAGCATCCGATTCTGCGGCAGCTTTTCTGGGTAGAAGCTCCCCTTCCATTCCTTGTACGAAAAGCCGCTGGTACCTGCAAAGATCCTCACAGCAACACGGTAGCAAAGATCTAGCGCTCTTCGAGTACGCGGGAGCCGTACAAGCGCTCGGTGTTGTCGCGCAGGGCGTCGCGAACGTAGTTCACTGCCAGGTCCTTGATCGCAGCGATCGCGGTCAAAGATACTGTGACATTGGCGGGCTCGTTGCGCTTCTCCCGGTCCGGTCCCAAGACCGGACTGTCGGTCTCGAGCAGCAGATTCTCGAGCGGCACCTGCCGCACTAGCTTCTGCTTCTGCGTCGAGCGCACGATCGACGGCGGAATTGAGAAGTAGTAGCCGGCCTCCACCCCCGCGGCGGCTTTGGCGGCACGGCCATCGAAAGCGTGCAGGTGCACCTTTTGCGCCTCCCATTGGCGGAGTTTTTCGATCGCGGGTCGCCCGGCGGCGCGAGAGTGCACATTGACCGGAATATCGAGTTCGATCGCCAGATCGACAAAGCGGCGGAAGATCCGCTCCTGTACCGCGCGCCCTTCTTCGTCCTGGACCTTCCAGTAGTCCAGACCGACTTCTCCCACCGCGATCCACTTGTCGCCATGGCGACGCATCCATGAATCCAACTCCCGCGCCGCCTCCTCATCTAAAACGGTCGGAAAAAGACCAGCAGCGGGGTGCACAAAACCGGGGAACCTCTCTGCAAGACGCAGGTTGCCTTCGGCGTCCGCCAAAGTCTCACCAACCGCGACGACGGCCTGCACACCGGCATCGATCGCGCGCTGAAGGACCTCGCCCAGGTCTTTCACAAAGGCCTTGTCAATCAAGTGAGCGTGGGTATCGATCAAGTGATGGAAAAGTTGATGGTGAAGGTGAAATAGACCGCAACGGGCTCGCCGTCGCGCAACGCCGGTTCATATCGCCACGTCTTGACCGTATCGATGGCCGACTGATCGAGCCCAAACGGAAGTCCCTTGAGCACCTTGACGTTGCGCACGTTTCCTTCTTCATCGACTACGGTCTCAAGAATGACCACTCCCTCCACCCCCGCGCGGCGTGCGTCTTCGGTGTAGCGCGGCTGCGGCTTGAAAATCGCCACCGGCGCCGTAACCCCGCCCCCCACTGCCACCGCTCCAGTACGCCCATAACCCGGCGGCGCTTCCGGAATGCCAACGACGGCATCAAGATCGGCGAGCAAGTCGTCGATGTCGTTTTCAACCTCAAGTTCCCGCACTGGCTCGGGCTCGTGCGGAGTGGGGTCCGGGATGGGAATCACCCTCTTGCGCTCGCTGCGTTTGGGGCGGGTTCGCTGCTCCGCAGGCGGTGGCGGCTGGAAACGAATCGGCTTGACCACCAAATGGGCGGTCTTGGGTCCAGGCGCCACGGGAATCGCCTTGCGCTGCGGCAGCGCAATGAAAAACAGGGCGAGGTGAAAGATCGCCGTGGCGGCCAATCCCCAATAGAGAGGACGCTTGGATTCCTCCCGCTCGAGGATGAAATCCGGCAGTCCACCCCCGGCGTGAATTCTGCGGTCGTCGTCGCCGATGAGGCGGCTAGCGAGTGATTTGCTCTCAAACATGATTCGTCGTCGGGACGGCTAGCTAGGCCAAATCCTATCGTCTTCAGATACGTCGGCACCCCGGTTGCAGGTTGCAGGCTTGTTAGGATCCGGCGGGAGAAACAGGCATGAACTCGACATCATTTGAAGACCTCACGCGCTGCAGGATAGGGCTGTTTGCAATCCTGATACCCATTTTTGCGGTGGGCGCTTTTTCGGCGGCCGACCAAGCTTCTTCATCACTACTTGCGTCCGAGGCTTTAAGCCGTGTCTCTGTGGTTCCCGGCGGCGTCTACAGATGGTCTGGGCCGGCCTCCTCCTGCGGTACTGGCTCGGAGTCATGGGAAGCGATCGGCGATTCCTGCTGGTACCCGATCGACTTGCTGACCGACGCCACCTCCGTGACGGTCTGGCGCCAAGGGCCTCATGGACGGGAATCAAAAGAGATAGTGATTGGCTCCTATCCTTACTCGGTCCAGCACCTGACCATTGAGGACGACAGCAAGGTCAACTTGAGCGCTGAAAACGTTGCGCGCGCCAACCGCGAGAGCGCCCGCATCGGCCGTCTGTGGGGTTCACGCAAAAACCGCCGGTTCACCCTTCCTCTCTCTCCGCCGCTCGCTGAGCTGCCCGAAGGTGGGCGTTTCGGCGCTCGCCGCTTCATCAACGGCCAGCCCAAAAATCCGCACAGCGGCGCCGACTACGCGGCAACGACGGGCACCCCGGTGCTCGCCGTTGCCGGAGGGACGGTGGTGCTCGCCGAAGAGCACTTTTTCGCCGGCAATAGCGTCTTTGTCGACCATGGCGACGGGCTCATCTCTATGTCTTTCCACCTCAACTCCATCGACGTCAAAGTCGGAGATGAAGTGGAGCGGGGCGCCAGGATTGGTACCGTCGGAGCTACTGGCCGGGTGACCGGACCGCACCTTCACTTCGGCTTGCGGTGGCGCGGCCGCCGCGTCGACCCAGAAGCTCTGATCGGGCGACCGTAAGAAGAGACTGCAAGAAGAGCCTAGTCTGAATCGACCTCTTCCTCGCTGAGCGGGGTGGTGAGGACAGAATCAAACTCAAAACGCCGCGCCAACCGGGTCGTGAAGTCGACCCACGAACCCGAGGGAATTCTCGTTGTGGGCAGCTCCGGAGCAAACGCCGGCAGACCGTAGCGCACCTCATAGACGTAGCCGCGTAGCGACCCTCCATCTTCCAGCCACAAACGCACGACTTCGCCCTTCGCGGGCGCCAGAAACATGATCGCCGGAATCGGACCGTCGTCTTCCGGTTCGTCCTCATAGTCCAACCACTGCGCAGCGAGCGGCGGCGTTTCAAACGAGATCCAGAGTTGGGCTCCTGCGTTGGACAGTCCGAGTTGCAAATCGACCCACGGACCACGATCATCTCGACCTTGAGCGACGATTTCGGCGCTCGGGGGTTGCGTGGGCAACTTCGGAGCCGAGGCAGTCCAAACCGGACCTTGGGGTCCACGCGACGGGTGTTCGACTCCGTAGTCACCGACGTCGCCAACGGTGCGTTTGGTCCAGCCCGCCGCAACAGCTTTCTCAAGCCAGGGATCGAGAATCTTTGCTCGACTCACCCACATCGGTGTGCCATCAGGATCTTGAACGTAGGCAAATCGCACCGGCTTCGGGGTTGCGGCCGTCGGCTGCGCACCGGCGCCCGCCGCCAACAAAGCCACCAGGCCCGCCGCAGCGAGTGCCATCGTCCACTTTGCGCCAGCCTTGACTTGGTGGAGGTGGACGAGTAGAGGTGCCGCCCCCAAGGTCACCAACGCTGCCACCAACCAACCACCGTGAGGCGTGAGTCCCAGCAGGGCCTCGCGTGCCAAAGGCGCGTAGAGGAGTGGCACCGGAAGTGCCGCCAACGTCCACCACAGCCAGCGGTAACTCGGCCGCCAAGTAGAAGCCAGCGCGCCGACGACTCCTGCGGCCAAGGGCCAGACGAACAAGTAGGCACCGCCCGCGAAGAAAGCGGCCGTCGCCAACCCCAGAACCGCCAGCAAAACAAGACCGGCACCGAGCGCAGATGATTGGGACTTGATCCCACGGGCACACGCCAAAGCGATGGCCAAGGAAATCAACACCCACCCTGCGACGAGCCACTTCTGGTGGTACGGCGCTCCATTGGGCGCGGCCACGAAGTCCGGGAACAACTTGATCAAGATCGACCACGAGCCCCAAACCGCGGCCACCACTCCAGCCAGGACTGCGGCGGCTCGGCCCAAGGCCTGCCAGGGCCGGCTGCGAGTTCGTGCCAACCACAAAAATCCACCCAAAACGGATACAACCAAAACCAAAACATCGATCCATCTGGGATAGTGCACAAACCTCGAACCCAAGAGGTTGAAAAACGTCGCTTCGTAGTCGGCCCCTTCTTGCCAATCCGAGGCGCCGACTCCCCGTGCCAGACCCAAAACCGATTCACCCATGTGCTGAAGACTGGCCAAAGATAGGTTCTCGGGAGTATCCAACATCGAGTGATAGGCGGGATGGAAACCGATCATGGCGAAGTTGAGACCCGGCACCGAGCGCCTGCGGAACACGGAATAGTCGGTGTCATTGGGCATCTGACGGTAAACCGCGGTCGAAAAGGAACTCGCAAACGGACGCGGCACTGATTCCGCCAGCAGTTCGATCCACCGGCCGGGCTGCGAGCCGGTTTCAAACATCCAAGGGATGCCGTGGTTGCCTCGCGCTTCGAAGTTGAAGACCACGTCGATCTCTCGCATCCAAGGATGGCGTCGAGCAAATGCCCCCGCACCCAGCAATCCTGCCTCCTCGCCGTCAGTAATCAGGACACGCAGGTCGACGTCGATTTCCTCACGCTCCAACGCCCGAGCCGATTCGAGAATTGCGGCCACCGGCGTGGCGGCATCACCGGCGCCCGGACCGGTCGGCACCGAGTCATAGTGGGAAGCAAACAGCACCACCGGGCCCGACGCAGAGCTGGGTCTGCGAGCGACGACGTTTTGCAGGCGGGCGTAACGCAACAGCCTTCCACGCCGTTTGCGGATCCAGGTGGAATCGACCTCGACGTTCCAACCCAGATCGCGGAACTGATCGACAACGTAGCCGCGGGCGACGTCGTGTTCTGGACTTCCAAGGGGATGGGGAATCTGCGCTAGGGCCTCGACGTGGCGGAAAGCGCGCTCGGCGGAAAACTCGCCAGAGGGAACGTCGGAAGGTTGAGGAGCCGACGGTTGAGCAGCCCACAACGCCCAGAGGGCAAGCACCCCAACACAGCCCAGTCCTATCAAGGCCTGTGCTCGTTCGCTTTTCAAGTTCACCTTCCCGCCTCCGCAGCCTGGACCGCCGCCAGCACATCGTCGTGACAACGACCGTGTGTCGCCACTACGCCTCGGTTGCCGCTCAGGCGCTCGCCCCGCGAGAAATCGAGGCCGCGCCCGTCCAGATCCGTCACCCGGCCGCCGCCGGCTTCAACCAAGGCGACCCCGGCGGCGTGATCCCAGACTTTCTCCTGGTAGCCGGGCCGTGACTGGGGCCGGAGGTAAATCTCTGCGCCGCCGCTAGCGACGTAACCGTATTTGGCCTGCGAGTCCACACGCACTGTTTCAGCGATACCGAGGGACTCACGCACTCGTTCGACAACCACTGGATCGCCATGACCGGATTCGACGCTGGCAAGAATCCGCAGTTCATGACTGTCGCGCTCCGACACCAAAACCGGATCGGAGTCATCGCCCGCCTCACGCCAAGCGCCGCCGCCTTCGAGGCCAAAGAACACCTCTCCGCCGCCGGGCCAAGCTGGACAGCCGAGCACTCCAGCGACCGGTCGGCCACCATTGAGGAACCCGATCGCAACGGCATATTGGTCGCCGCGCAAAAACCCCTTGGTGCCGTCGATGGGATCGACCACCCAGGTGATTTCGCCTCCTCCGCCCCGATATTCGAGCAGGTCACAGACCTCGGACTGGTTCAGCAACGCCCCCATCTTGGTCAACCAGGAATGAATGGACGGCAACAGAGGAGCATGTTCTCCGTCGCGTAGTTCCCGGGCGCCTTCTTCAGCGATCAATCCATCGTCCGGGAACTCGGCTCGAAGATTGCTCGTGATCCAGGCCTGCGACACGTAGTCGGCGACCGTGACCGGCTCGCGCCCGGTCTTGTGAGCGACATCGCTGCGCGAAAACTCTGCGCGAACCTGGGCGCACACCTCCCCCGCCTGCCGCGCCGCCGCTCGAGCTACCGCCAGGCGCCGTTCCAATTCGTTGCTCAAATCGCTCATTAAGGACTCCCCATCAAGCGCTGCCAGTCTTGCAGCGATTTCACTCGCAGGTAGAAGTTGTTGTTGCGCTCTTCAGCCAAGGTCGAAGTGCGGGCGGGGCCGTAGTCGTGACCGGGATAGAGGACTGTGTCTTCGGGAAGTTTGGCGAGGCGCTGCGTCAAAGATCGGTACATCTCGTCGCTGTCGCCTCCCGGCAGGTCGACCCGGCCACAGCCTTGGACAAAGAGCGTATCGCCGGAAATCAGTTTGCCATCCACCAAGAAGCACTGGCTCCCCGGCGTGTGTCCCGGCGTGTGCACAAACTCAATGTCGACGTCGCCAACTTGGGTGCGATCTCCTCCGTCGACTTTGCGCAAATCGGAATCTGATACGCCGGTAACGGTCTTGAGTCCGTCGGCCTCGTGCCGATTGACGAAGATCGGAACAGAGTGGGATTCGAGCAGAGTACTGATGCCGTCAATGGGCATGCCGAACAGGTCTCCACCGACGTGATCGGGATGGTAGTGAGTGACGAGAGCGCCGACCACCTCGACTCCATCGTCTTCCGCCACCTTGAGTAAGCTGCCCACATCCCACGCCGGATCGACGACCAGAGCGCGGCGGCTTTTGGCGTCGCCGACCAGGTACATAAAATTGCGCATCTGCCCCGCCACCGGATGAGAAGCCGCGACTTCCTCCCCGGCAAGAAGCTGACGGAAATAGATTCCAGCACCGGCAGTCATAGCTTGGGTCCTCCGTTCATAGGTAGCAACTCATAGGTGGCCCTCATGGGGGGCAAGTGTACTGTGCTCCGAGACACGAGTTTCACAGCCTGATTCAGTGCATAATGCGCCGCGAAGGGAGGCCCGATGCGTCGTTTATGGATTCCAACATTCGCGCTACTTTTGACCCTCGTCGGGGTCGGCAGCCCACTCGCCGCCGGCGGCAACATCCGCGTTGGATTCGCTCAGGTTGACCCCGGTCTCAGCGCCGATCTGACCATTGACAACATCACCCTGTCGGCGGACCTCGACTCCGGCCCAGGCCCCGCCATTGGGCTGGAGCTGGAAGGGCGGCGCGTGTCCGTTGGTCTCGACGTGACCCGCACCGACCACGACCTCGGAGTCATTGCCTCCGGCGCAGGACAGACCATCGACTTCGGCACCATCACCGAAGCCGAGATCTACACTGCGGTTGTGAGCCTGCGCTATCGCTTCAACCCCGACTCGCGGGCGGTCTTTTCGCTGGCGGCCCTGGGCGGCGGCATTGGCTATCTCGACTTCGAACTTCCCGACGGCGATACCGCCGATGGAGGTACGACCGCTTTCGGCCTCGAGGGCGCAGTGGACCTGCACCTGGCACGGGCCAGCGGCTGGTTTATCCGCCTTGCTTACCGCCAAATGGAGGCTGACATCGATTTTGACGACCTCGATGAGCAATTGGGGGATTCGCCCTTCGAACCCAGTGCCATGGTTGCCCAAATCGGCTACCGCTTTGGACGGCGGCGCTAGTTTTTAGATTACAGAAAGCTAGTTTTTAGACAACAGAGCTAGTTTTAGACAACAGAGCTAGTTTTAGACAACAGAGCTAGTTTTAGGCGACAGAGCTAGTCTTCGGTGATGGAGCTAGTCTTGAGCGACGGAGCAGCTTCAAGCGACAGGCTAACGAAGCCGCCCCAACAATCCCTCAACCTCTGCCTTAAGTCGAGCGTCGACGACCCCCTCCTCGACTAAGGCTTCAAGTTTTTCCCGAGCCTCTGTGTAGCGCTGGCTGTTGTAGAGGTCGACAGCTTCGCTCATCGCTTCCCACTGGCGCTGATCCCGTAGCTGTCGCTCCAGATTCTGTTTGGAAGCGACAAAGCTCTCTTTCATCGTGCCCTCTGCTTTTTCGATGGCCTCGGAGTAGGCGTCGAGGGCGGCCTGCAGGTCGCCGGCGGCATGAGCGGCATTGACCCGTGCGACAGTTTCATTCTGCAAAACCAAGGTCAGCAATTCGTCGGCGCTCTGAGCATCGAGCGGACGTAACCAACTCTCGATTGCTTCCCTAGCTTCGTCGAACCGCTCCATGCGGATCTGCCCAAGTGCCAGGTTGTAGATCACATTCGGCGCCCGTACGCCGCCGCTCTCCACCGCTTGCCTATAGGTGTCCAGTTCGTCCTGAGTCGACGGCACCGAGTTAAGCGCCTGCGCCAAGAGCCCAGCTCCGGCTGCCTTGTCCACTCCTAGGTCCAAAGCCCGATCTAGCGCTTCAAGCGTCTCGTCTGAGCTGGCGCCAGCCTGAGCCAGAAAGTTCGCGTACTGCAACCACTCCCGACCGCCGGCGTTCGGCAGCGCAACCGCGTGTTCAAACATTTCCCGTGCCGACGCGTGATCGCCGCTGGCCATCGCCAGACGGGCTGCGATGACTGTGGCTTGAGCTCCCACTTCGCGGTCTTCCAGCAAAGGTCCGACATGCGCGCGGGTGAACTCAATTGGCGGTGGCCGATGCGTTGTGACCAGGTGTTCTCCAAGCAGTAGCAGCAGCTCTGACCGGCCCAACTGTCGCTCGCGAATCTCGGGAACCTCCAGCTCCTCGACCTCCACTGGAAAATACGGCAGGCCTGGCCGCTGAATGTAGTTCTTTATCTCGTTATCAAACTCCTCGAGAGTCCAGCCGTACAGGTCTCGAAGAACCGCTTCTTCCGTGTGCCCCTGTCGCAACGGCGCGAAAGCCTTGCTGCCAAGTTCAGGTTTTGGGCCCCCGGTCATTAAGAAGTGAACGGCGACCCATGCTTGGGCGTTGAACAGACCCAGCGTTCTGCCTTGATCCAAGGTCGCGCTGCTGCGCCCAATCTGAAAGAACTGGCGCCAGGGCATCCAACTGCTGCGCCGCAAAGTGACGACAAGCTCCGTACGCGGCAGACCGACGGCGACCTCCGAACCCTTCTTGTCGCGAAAACCAGCGTAGAAGTCGGCCAAGCCATGGCGAGCCCAAAACGGCAGTCCCGGATAGCGAACGCCGAAGTAGTTACCGACATAAGCGCTGTACGCCAGCGGGCGCACGTCGTCTCCGATATCGGCATTGAGACTCAGCCACAAACGATCACCATCGTGAAACGCTTCCCAAGAGGTATGGATCGTCCGTGTCTGCGGCGGCTCCCGCAGATATGGTTCCATCGAGCGTTGCGACTTGAACACGAACACCGTGGCTGGCGTGGTCTCCAGACCTTCGCGACCGCCCCGCGTTATGAAACTGTGCAGCTTTCCAAAGCTCTCGACAAGCTCCCGTACTCGCCCTCGCGGGGCATTGCTGAAAAACTGAAAGTGGTCGGTTTCGTATGCGGTCCACTTTTCACGCTCTGGGGGCTGGGCAACCCCCATCGAAGCGCCAAAAAAAACCAACCCCAAAACCGCCAACCATTTTCTCGGTGTCAAGATGTCCCCCTCTTCCAAATCGTTGACGCCTCTCACTGTCCCCGCGGCCGGAAGCGTCACTTGAACACAACCTTGCTATGGTAACAGGCGTTTCGAGGACACCATGAGCAGTGTGAACCATCAATCGCTACGCATTCTGCTGTTACAGGCGCGCGCTGAAGATGACCCTGCGCGGATCGAAGAAGTGGACTCCTTTGCTCGGCATGCCGGCGTACCAGGCGAAAACATCGCCGCTCATAACCTCCTGCATGGGCCTCCTGGAAGGAATGAAGTGGACCGCTTCGACGTGGTGTTCATCGGCGGCAGCGGCGAGTACTACGTCAGCCGCGGAGATCTTCCGCAGCAAGACTTGTTCTTCGGAGAACTCCGAGAGTGGGTCGCCGACTCCAAACCCATCTTCGCTTCGTGTTTCGGGTTCCAATGTCTAGTCGAGGCCCTGGGCGGTTCGATTATTTTCGATCCCGATTCCATGGAGGTCGGTACCCATGACGTCGACTTAACGGAGGCTGGCAAGCAAGATGAGCTCTTCTCCATCCTGCCCGACTGCTTCCCGGCTCAGTTCGGGCACAAAGATCGGGCCGATCGCTTACCAGTGGGGATAGAAAACTTGGCGGCGACCCAGCTCAGCCCCTTTCAAGCCTTTCGCGTGCCCGACACACCGATCTGGGCGACGCAATTCCACCCGGAACTGGACGGAGCTACCAACAAAGGGCGTTTCATTCGCTATCTCGAGGGCTACGCCGCCCACATGTCGAACGACGAACAACAAGAGCTGTTCGACTCCTATCGCGACAGCACCGAGAGCAATCAACTGTTGCCGCGGTACCTCAGCCTAGTATTCGGCTGATCGATTCGGCTGATCGATTCGATCAATCCACTTGATCGTCCAGACTACATCGGCTGATTCGACCGCTCTATTCATCCACCAGAGCGAGCGCCGCAGCTATCACGTCGGCCGCCACGGGGAGGAAGTCCGCTTCCAACGGTGGAGAGTACGGAATCGGTGTATCGGGCGCCGTCACCCGACGCATCGGAGCGTCAAGATCGTAGAAGCTCTGCTCGAAAACCCGTGCGGCGATTTCTCCAGCCAAACCGCCGGTACGTGTGTCCTCATGGACGACCAGCAACCGATGGGTCTTGGCCAAAGACTCCCGAACGGTGTCCAAGTCCAGCGGCGCCAGCGTGCGCAGATCGATGACCTCGGTGGCAATGGAATGGTCGGCCTCAAGCGTTTCCGCGGCCTGCAAACTCCTCCACACCATCGCTCCATAAGTGACGATGGTCAAGTCAGAGCCATTTCGGCGTACCAACGCCTCGCCGATCGGCACTTCCCAATCCGCCCCCGGCGGCACTTCTTCGCGAATGTTCTTGCTGAAGAACCCGTAAAGACCCTTGGCTTCAAGGTAGATCACCGGATTGGGGTCGCGAATCGCCGCCAGCAGCAACCCCTTGGCGTCGCGCGGGCTCGCAGGGGCAACGATCTTCCACCCGGGAGTGCGCGCGAACCACATCTCGGGACACTGACTGTGGAAGGGCCCTCCACCCAATAACTTGTCTTCCGAACTCGCCGCAGCGCCGTAGGGCAACCGCACGACCATCGGCACTTGGTGGCCCCAACGCCAATACAGTTTGGCTGCGTTGTTGACCAAGGCATTGAACCCGGGAGCGAGGAAATCGGCAAATTGCATCTCGGCCACGGGCCGTAAACCGGCTACTGCGGCGCCTACAGCGCAACCGACAATCGCCGACTCCGCCAGCGGGGTGTTGAGGCAGCGCTCCTCACCAAACGCCTTGGAGAGGCCACGGGTGACACCAAAAGCACCGCCATAGCGACCTCCGACGTCCTCACCCAACACCAACACACGTTCGTCGGCAGCCATGGCGTCATTCAGCGCCGAGCGCACCGCCTCGTCGTAGGCCATCATCTTGCCGCCAGAAGGCGGAGGAGCGCCGGGCCTCGCAGTCGGCGCAAAGACCCGGTTGCGGTAGTCATCTGGCCGCGGCCAAGGAGCTCGCTGGGCCGCGTCCATGGCCGCTGCCACCTGATCCTCAGCCCGGTTGCGGATTCGGTCGTCGGTGCCCTCGTCGAGCACGCCATTGGCCAGGAGGCGCCGGCGATACAGATCGATCGGATCGAACTCCTCCCACCGCTGCCGCTCTGCAGCGTCCTCGTAACCGTCGACGCCAATGTCTGGGTTGCCGTGAAAGCGGTCGTCGTCGTGATGAGCGTGCCCAGGGCGACGATAGGTTACGAGTTCGACGATGCTCGGACCTTCGCCAGAACGCGCACGCTCCGCCGCCCACGACGTTGCCACAGCGACTTCGTCGGCATCATTACCGAAGATAGTGACACCGGGAATACCGTAGGCCGGACCACGTAGCGCAAAGCGATCGGCGCCGGTTTGGTCGCTGACGTGCGTACCCAATGCCCAGTGGTTGTTTTCGATCACAAAAACCATCGGCAAGCGTCGTACCGCGGCGAAATTCACCGCCTCGTGCCACTCGCCCAGACTGGCACCTCCGTCTCCGATGAAGGCAACGCACACTTGCTGCAATCGTCGATACCGGGCCGCGAAGGCCAGCCCAACCCCGGTCTGGGTGGCGATTGCCAGCGGCGCGGCGGGCGGCAGAATCCCCCATTCGAGATCGCCTATGTGCAGGTCGCGGCCGCCCATTGGCGTGCCGAGCTTTCCAGCCTGCACCAAGGCAACGTGCTCCGCGTCCGGTCGAAACATGAGCGCGGCGCCCAAATCGCGAATCAGCGGACAGATGATGTCTCCACGGTAGTCGGGCCCCGGCGCATGCTCCGGCGGGCGACGGAGACGCAACGCCGCCCCGACGATCGCCTCCTGGCCGGTGGAGCGAAACCCTTTCTGCGGTGAGGGATGGTTCCCCCATCGAACCTCGCGCGCCTCGAACGCCCTTTTGAGTGCGTCGTCCAGTGTCCGTGTCAGCACCATGCGCTCGTACATGAGCCGGCGCTCATCGGCGGTCAACGACTGGCGCAATCTGCGGCGAGCAAAGAATCCCCGCACCAGGATCGTCAAGCGCTCGGCAAACCGAGCGCTACCCTGCTCCGGAGCCAGCGCCACGGTTGGCAGTTCAGCCGTTCGAGGAGCCGCTTCCTGGGAGGCAATCTCCGTCAACAGAGCGCCTTCCAGTTGGTCGGCCGCCAAGTCCGCCTTGACCAACGGCAACAACCAGGGCGCTTCAAAGGCCAGAAACGCACGCGCTTCGTCCGCCAAGCTGGGTGCTGTTGCCAAATTGGATGCTATTGAAGGGGTGGCACGACCTTCGCTACCCGAACCCAATGCGCCGTTGCCGTGCCGATCCGTCATGACCGGTCGCAGTATATCCAGGCAAACTCAGGACTCCGCGCAAGCGCACTCGCGATCATGGGCTCTCTTTTCCGCACCGACTTTGAGCTATTTTTTGGGAACCACTGCACCGCTAAAGCGTTATAGAAGACAGGAGGGGCAATTACGAGTCCGAAACCGACAACGATCAAGCCAATGATCTCAGTGACAACGACCGAAGGACAGCTCCTGGATCGCAGTCGAGAAGGCGACATGGACGCGTTTCGTCTACTCGTCGAGCAGTACCAAGGTCCGCTCGTCGGCTACCTGACCCGCCTGGTGGGTTGCAATGAAGCCGCACAAGACTACGCCCAAGAAGCGTTTCTACGCATCTTCAGCAAATCACAGCATTACCAAGAGCAAGGGCAGTTTCGCGCCTACCTTTATCGCACAGCGTTGAATCTGGTCCGTTCTTCCGCCCGCAAAGACAAAGCGCGCGCGGTAGTCTCTCACTTGGTCCCGATCCGGCCTGAAGGCGAGGAAGCGAGTCAGCACCGAGCCGTCCAGCGCAAAGAACTGCGTCGAGAAATCCGCCGCGTCGTCGCGACTCTTCCGTTGCGCTTTCGCGTACCCCTCGTCCTCTACGAAGTCGAAGAGTGGTCGTACGCCGATATTGCATCCCATCTCGGGTGCCGCGAAGGCACCGTTAAATCTCGCATCCACCGTGCCCGCGGATTGGTGCGCCAGCGTTTGGCCACCGACTTCGCAGGGTTCGATTTTGCGGGAGGGCAAACATGAAACAAGAACCGCAGAACGTCCAAAAACGCCAGGATATCTGGGAAGAGGAAATCCGCGCTGCGCTCAGAGAGCCGGTCGATCTCCCCAGTCCTGGTTTCACTCAACGCGTCGTGGGGCGGGCTCGAGAAGATGTCGTTCGGCGCCGCACAGGGATAGCGCCCTTGGCCGCAGCAGCCACCTTCGCCCTCGCCCTGATCGCCATATTGTTCTTCGTGTCGGATCCCGATTTGAAAGGTGCATCGGCGACCGCACAGGCAGAAGCGGAAATAAGAGATTTGCTGCGGGAGCAAAAGCGCATCGAGCGGGAACTCGACGATCTGCGTCGGTTGCGCGCGGGCGCCGCGCCGGTGGTGTACCTGGCCGGTGACGAGGGTTTGGAGTTTGTTTATCCCTTGGCCCCCGTTCTCACCGGGAATGAAGGAATGCAAATGGGCTCGGTGCGTAGGGCCAACTACTAGACGACCAACTGAGCCACCAATCGAATGGAGAGAGCCATGAAAAAAACATCTTTCGCAGTCATTATCGCCATTGCCATATCCACGGCCGGAGTCGCTGCTGCCGATCATCCGCACCCGGCTCCGGAGACCGACCCCAACGTCTTCGTGGTCAAGGATGCTCATGTCCAGCGCCTGCTAGTCCCTCGAGGCTATCTAGGGGTTTCGACCACTCACCTTAGCAGTGATCTGCTCGACCACTTCGGCGTCGACGGCAACAACGGTGTCATGATCTCCTCGATCGCCGAGGACAGCCCTGCGTCCCGGTCCGAATTGCAAATCGGGGACATCGTCACTCACGTTGCCGACGAGGAGATTGCCTCTAGCTCCGACCTCGCCCGCGTCATCGGCCGCCTCGACCCGGACACCGCCACCGAACTGACCGTCGTACGCGGCGGGCGAGAGCGCACCATCAACGTCACCGTGGGCGAAGCCGATCGCCGGCAGGTTTTCGTCAACTGGACCGGCGATAGCGAACAGAAACTGGTGGAGATTCTCGAAGGAAACACCGGTGAGCACGGATTCAGCTTCCGATTCGGCCAGGACGACGAGGACAACATCTTCGTCCATGGCACGCCGATGCTAGAGGCCATTGACGCGCTTCGCGCACGGGTTGAAGCGCCCGAGTTTCAAAAGCGCATCGAGTCGTTCGCCATCCGTAATAAGGACCTCGAAGAGCGTCTGTTGGAGATGGAGGCGCAGATCGAAGAACTCGGCGACCGTCTCGCCGAAGCGCTCGCCAAACTGCAGCAGAGCGCCACCAACTAAGGATCTGTTGACACAGCCTGCCTAGCTTCTGCCAACGGGTACACTGCCTCGATGACAACATCGAGGCAGTGTGTTCGTAGCTGTGCCGTCGTTCCCGCTGCCGGAGCCGCGCGGCGCATGGGCGTCGGCAAGCTGTTGCTGCCGTTCGGCGATACGACGGTGGCGGGAAGCGTCATTCGAGCCCTTTGCGACGGCGGTGTCGAGCGGGTGATCGTCGTCGGCCGCGACTCGAGCTCCGACCTTCGCCAGCAATGCCTTGAGTTGAACGTCGAGTTCGCTATCAACCCCGAGCCACAACTTGGGATGCTGCGCTCCATCCAGTCGGGCATTGAAGCCGCCCTCGACGACCTGGGCGCATTCAATCCAGCCTATCTACTGGTCACGCCGGCGGACGTACCTCGCCTGCAACCGCAGACCGTAGCCAAACTCCTGCAGTTGGCGACCGAAATGGATGAGTCGCTGTGGGTCCCGACATATCAAGGTAAACGAGGGCATCCCCTCTGCATTCCAAGGGCTTTGGTGCAGGAAATCCGCGGCCTCGACCTAACGGTCGGCCTCAAACAGTTGCTGGTCCGCTATCCGCAGCGAGTGCGCGAAGTCGAGGTTGTTGATCCAGGCGTCCTCTTGGACATCGACACCCCGGCTGATTACGCCGCCGCGCGCGGAGATGCTCAGCACACGGACTAGCCCGCGCCCGGACTCGTACGTCCCTGGACTGGCACATCCCTGGACTTGCGCAGCCCTAGACTGGCACACCCTGAACTGGCACCTCCCTGGATTGGCCACATCCCTGGATTGGCGCATATCGGGATTAGGCCGTAACTAGCCTTCCGAACGCCCTGATTGAGAGCCGCGGCGAGGTGGTAGGGCGCGCGTGACCACGGCGCCAACCAAGATCGAATACCCGAGCATGTACAACCACAGTAGAAGGATCAACCAACCGGCGACAAAGCCGTAGAAGAGCGCGTAGCGGGCGTAGGTCGCAAGGTAGAAGCGGAAACCGACCGAAGCGGTCCACCAAATCGCCGAGGACGCCAAAGCACCCGCCGCGAGGCGCCTCAGCGAAGGGCGATCTTTGTGGTTGGGCATGATTGCGTAGACGGCGAATAGAACTACAGCGAGCACCCCGTAAAGCGCCGCAGATTGCCCCAATCCCCAGAGGTGCTGAATCACCTGCAGGCGACTCGAAGCCACTGCAAACAACGAAGCCCACACCGCCACCGCCACCCCCAACGCCAAAACGAACGCCATCGCCACCAATCGACGGTGCCACCAACGGCGTTGCTCGGCGATGCCGAAGATCCGATTCAATCCTTCAGTCAATGTGACCAACAGGTTGGATCCCGACCACACGAATAAGAACACGGCTGCTACGAGCAGTTCAGGACGGATCGGCCCCACTACCTCCTCGACATATCGTGAGAGGTAAACGGCGGTTTCCTGCGGCACCACTTTAAGCAGTTGTTCCAGCGTCCACGACGAAATAACTTCTCGTTCCAGAAGGCCGGCCAGTGAGAACAGCACCAGCAAGAAAGGAAACAGTGAGATGAGAAGGAAATAGGCGATCTTGGCGGCTTCGTCCGATAGACGCTGGTGGTAGATCTCACGGATCAACCGTTCAAACCACTTCGCTATCGATCGGAGTCCCATAGTTGCTGCGGAACACGTGTGTGCGCCGCCGCCCAGTATAGGACTAGCAAGGGTAGGACTGGCGAGTATAGGACGAGCCAGCATCGGGGCAATCGCTCGGGCTCGAAGGCGCGAATCTTCTAAGCATCGCGACCGCCCGTCAGTGCTACACGCGAGGTAGGATGCGCCACGGAGGACGAATGAAGATTCATGCGTTTCACGGGCAGCGTTTTGCCGACAAAAACGGCGATCCTGGGTCGTGGGCTGCGCCTCCATTCGATCAAATCAGCCGCGATTTGGGCGAGCGGTTGCGGACCGACCCCTACCATTTCACACACCTGACTCGCCCTGACCCCGAAGCCAACGATCCTCACGGCGCGTCGTGTTCAACGCTCGAACGTTGGATTGAAGAAGGGCACGTCATTCAAGACTCCGAGCCCTCGCTTTACCTCTACGAAACCACCTTGCCCGACGGCGGACGCCGTCTCGGTCTCTGCGCCCTCGCCGAAGTCGGCCGCGGCGACATCCGGCCGCACGAACAAACCGTCGACAAGACCGTCGAGGAACGCCTGGAGCTTCTGCGCCGCACCCAGACCGACCTCGAACCGGTGTTCCTGCTCACCGATGATGGCGGCAAACTCAATCAGCTCTTGGAGAGTGAACCGACCGCGCGGGCGACCCGGGCATTGGACCTCGACGGCAACCGACATGCCATCCAAGCCATCGCCGACCCGGGACGCATCGCCTCCTACCGCGACGCGCTAGGGGAAATCGATGGCCTCATCGCCGACGGCCACCACCGCACCAGGGTCGCCACCCTCTACGCCCGCGAGGTCCGGGCTGAAGGCTCGCAGGCACCAGGATGCAAGATGGTCGTCATCGTCAGCCTGGCTTCGCCGGGGCTGACCATCGATCCCATCCACCGCGCATGGAAAGGCGAAGCCGATATCGGCCGGTTGTCGGGGATGGCGGAGATCCAGACTCTGGACGTGGCCGACGGCCGGGAAGTGGCTGCAGCGGTGGCCGAGGCCGAAGCTCCGACCATCGGTGTCTGGCGGCACGGCGGTCAAGCCGAGCTTTGGCGCCTGGATGCCGACGCCATTCGCGCCACATCCGATGTCGCCGTTCCCGATCTTCCGGTATCGCTCTTCCACGCCGCGTTCCCGGCCCTGGGCTGGGACCCGGGCTGCGCCACCGACGGCACCATCACCTACCGTTCCGACCCAGCCCGGCTGGGGCAAGAAATGCGCGACGGAGACTTCGCTCTCTCGGTGTGGCTGCCACCGATGTCCCCGAACGCCTTCGGCCGAGCGCTGGAAGTTGCGCCGGTCTTGCCGCCCAAATCGACCCGATTCCTGCCCAAATTGGTTTCTGGCCTGGTGTGGAGCCCGCACCGTCAACAGATTCTCTGACGCTGCATGGCGAATTACCGCTAGATGCCCGTTTACTAGATGGCCAGTTACTAGAAACCCATTACTAGATGCCCAGCTACACCGATTCTCGTGGCAATCCCGTGGTCGAGTTTCAACCGCAGTTTGAGATCTCGCCCTTTTCGGTTTTCCGCGCTCTCCGCGACGGCGTCGAACTGGTGCTGGTCGACGTGCGCACTCAAGCCGGCCGCTGGACCCTCGACGGCGCCATCTCGATGCCGAATCCCGATTGGCTGCCCGACCAGACGGAGACCCAAGTCATCCTTTTCGATGACGATGGCCGCGAGGCGCTGGTACAAGTGCAACGCATGCACGCAGCCGGGCACGAAAGCGTGCGCGCTCTATTTGGTGGCCTCGAGCTGTATGAGTTCGCCCTCGACCCGCAGGTGGTCGGCGAGCAGACCTACCTGATTGCGGCAGATTCTGGGGCGCCGGTCTAAGCTGAGAATCAACCGACCGGCAAACTAAGCACCGACCTCCCAAGTTTCACCGGAATAGACCAAGTCCTCCAGCGTTCCCGCTCCGAGGCGTTCGATCTCGTGGTTGATCTGATCCGCCGTCGCCTCCTCATAGGCGGGCTGCGCGACATTGCGGAAAACGCCGATCGGGGTCGGAAAGTCGGGGGGCAGCATCTGCGACATCATGTAGGCCAGGGTTGGATTGGCTCGATCTTGATCCCAAACCAGGCAGTCCTCCGGTCCCACTGCGCCTCCGAGTTCAATGACTTCGAGGTCGCGACCCGAGAGGCGAACGCCCTTGTCGAGTTCCTTACCGAAAACCAGCGGTTCTCCGTGCTTGAGTTCCAGCGTGTTGTCCGCCTTCACTCCCTTGTCGGTCATGTAGGCAAAGGCCTTGTCGTTGAAGATGTTGCAGTTTTGATAGATCTCGATGAAGGCCGTCCCTTTGTGCTGCGCTGCTTGCTGCAACACCGCCTGCAAATGCGGCTGGAAGATGTCCACCGACCGCGCCACGAAGGTAGCGCCTGCTCCGATGGCCAGCCCCACCGGATTGAAGGGGTTGTCGAGCGATCCCACCGGAGTCGACTTGGTGCGTTTGCCGACTTCTGAAGTCGGAGAGTACTGACCTTTGGTGAGCCCATAGATGCGGTTGTTGAAGAGCAGAACTTTGACACCCACATTGCGCCGCAACAGGTGGATGAAGTGGTTGCCGCCGATCGACATGGCGTCACCGTCGCCAGTGGCGACCCACACTTCAAGGTCGGGGCGGGCCAGCTTGAGGCCCGAAGCCACCGCCGGAGCTCGGCCGTGAATCGAGTGAAAGCCAAAGGTGTCCATGTAGTAGGGGAAGCGACTCGAGCATCCAATACCCGAAACCACCACAAACCGCTCCTTGGGGACGCCGAGTTGCGGAAATACTTTCTGCACCGCCCGCAGGATGGCGTAGTCCCCACAACCGGGACACCACCGTACTTCCTGGTCGGACTGAAAATCCTTGGCTTTGAGCTGTTGTTCGGCCTTGTGCTGCTGGCCGTTGCTTTCTGAACTAGTGGACATGGGTCGGCTCCCCTACGATCTCCAGAACTTTGTTGACGATCTCGCTGCGGAAAAAAGGCTTGCCCTCTACCTTGGTGAGAGGCAAAACCGGCTTGAGGAAATGGGCTCGCAACAGCAGTGACAGTTGCCCCATATTTACTTCAGGCACGATGACGTGCTCGTACTTTTCCAACACGTCGCCCAAGTTCCTGGGGAACGGGTTGACGTAGCGCAAATGGGCCCGGGCTACCGAGACGCCCTGAGCCAAAAGCTGCGTGGTGGCCCCGGTAATCGCGCCGAGTGTCGAGCCCCAGCCGAGGATCAAGACGTCGGCGTCGGCATCGCCGTGCACTTCCAGTTCTGGAATGTCGTTGGCGATGCCCGCGACCTTGTCGGCACGCACATTGGTCATCAGTTGATGGTTGTCGGGGTCGTAGGACACGTTACCCGATCCGGCTTCCTTCTCCAGGCCGCCAATGCGGTGCTCCAATCCTTCGGTGCCAGGAATCGCCCACGGGCGCGCCAGGGTCTCAGCGTCTCGCGAATATGGGGCGAAATCGTCCGCCGCTTCAACATAGTCGGGTTGGAAGCGCGGCAAGTCGTCCAGATCGGGTAGACGCCACGGCTCGGAGCCGTTGGCCAGATAACCGTCCGACATCAGCATCACCGGCACGCGGTACTTGACCGCGATGCGGCAGGCTTCGATGGCGGCGTCGAAGCAATCGGCGGGGCTTGCAGCGGCGATCACCGGCAGCGGCGATTCGCCGTTGCGCCCGAACATCGCCTGCAGGAGGTCCGACTGCTCGGTGGAAGTCGGCATGCCGGTGGACGGCCCGGCGCGCTGCACGTCGACCACCACCAACGGCAATTCCGTCATCACCGCCAAATTGATGGCTTCGGCCTTGAGCGCCAGACCCGGCCCACTGGTAGTCGTCACGGCCAAAGCGCCCCCAAATGCAGCTCCGATCGCCGAACAACAGGCGGCAATCTCATCTTCGGCCTGAAAGGTCGTGACGCGGTAGTTCTTGTAGGTCGAGAGTTGGTGCAGGATGTCGCTCGCCGGGGTGATCGGATAAGAACCTAAGAAAACAGGCATGTCGGAAAGTTGCCCGGCGGCGGCGAGGCCCATCGATAGCGCCTGATTTCCCATCACGTTGCGGTAGGTGCCCGGCTCGAGTTGCGCCGGCATGACTTCGTAGCGCACCTGAAACACCCCGGTGATGTCGCAGAAGTTCCAACCCGCGCGTAGCGCTTTCTCGTTGGCTTCCGCGATTTCCGGTTTGCGCGCGAACTTCTTTTGCAACCACCCGATCGAGGTCTCAAGCGGCCGGTTGAACATCCAATAGACCATGCCCAGCGCGAAGAAGTTCTTGCAGCGATCCTGAGTCTTGACATCGAGGCCCGAGTCTTCGAGCGCTCGACGCGTCATGGTCGTAATGTCGGCGGTGTAAACGCGATAGCCGTCGAGCGATCCGTCTTCGATGGGATTGCTCTCGTACCCCGCCTTCTTGAGGTTGCGATCGTTGAACTCGTCGGTGTTGGCGATGAGGATGCCGTTGGACTTGAGGTCCCTGAGACTCTTCTTCAACGCCGCCGGATTCATCGCCACCAACACATCGGGCGCGTCTCCCGGGGTGTGAATGTCGAATTCCGCGATGCGAACTTGAAAGGCCGATACCCCGGCGAGCGTGCCCTGCGGTGCGCGGATTTCGGCGGGAAATTCGGGCAGGGTCGCCAGGTCGTTGCCGACGATGGCGGAGGTCCGCGTGAATTGATTCCCGGTCAACTGCATGCCGTCGCCGGAGTCACCAGCGAAGCGGATGACTACATCCTCGACCTTCTCGAGTTGAGCCGGATTCTGGGCCCCCTCACTCTCACTTGTCGTCATATTGGGAAAACTCCTGCCGCTGTCGGGCGGCGCGTAGTTGGTTCCAGTCTCGTCCGTTCGCCAGGTGCCAACGGGAGCTTCTTACTCTAGCAGTGGTTTGGTCGGAAGTAACCGCTCGGCCTGCGGCCTGATCGACTCACCTTCTTAAGCCTAGGTCGCAACTTAGAGCCAAGAAAAACGGGGAGCCGAAAGGCTCCCCGTCAACAAGCTTGGTTTACGTCACCGACTAGAAGTCGTACTTCAGGCCAGCGCCGAAGATCAATGGGTCGACGTCGAACTCCAGGCCACTGTCCTCGATCTCCGCCTGCATCCAACGCAATCCGAAGTGGAGGCCCCACTGCGGATTGTTGTTGAACGGAATGTCGAGCCCGGTCATGAGGCCGAGGCCGACTTCACTGCCGCCGTCAAAGTTACGAGTAATACCCTGGTCGACGAAAGTGGCATCGCCAAAGTTGAATACGCCCACGAAAGGCTCGACGAACCAATCCACTTTGGCGTTCGGCGTAAGGTGGAAGGCCGGCCCCAATGTCAGCGCCGAAGCACTGAAGGAATCGTCATCCATACCCCAGATGCCGTCCAGCGTGTCGAACATGTGGTGGCCGTCGAGCGACGCGCCTATGATGATGTTGCCATCGAGGCCAACGCGATCATTGAAATGATACTCAAGACCCGCTCCGAGGCCGATGGCACTCGACAGGTCGAGGGTCTCGGCATAGACCAACGGAATCGGCGACGCAGAGATGTCTTCGCTCTCTTCGAGATCACCGGTGGGATTGATCGCCGCCAGGTACGGACGGAACGTCCAGCGAGCCTTGGCTTCAAACGATTCTTCGCAAGTCGCGCTCTTACCGCTGTCGTTGGTCGCCTCGCCGTGAACGGTGTACATCCCTGGCTTCTTGACCCGCATCGGACTGGCATGGGCCACCGATCCGGCGGTGTCGTGCGTGATGTCGGTAATACTCAGGTTCTTGTAACCGTCGATGGAGACTTCGAAATCCTGCCGCGTCCACACTTCTTCCGGCACCGTCAACTCGCAGTAGGGGCAGCGCTCGAGGTCCACGGTCTTCTCGCAAGAATCCGTTTCGCCTTCCTCGGTGCGCGGCTCGCCCGCTCCTGCGTAGGCGAGGTTGGCGCAGATCTTGGGAATGATGAAGGTGTGCGGGGTGATGGTACGAGTTCCAACGTTCTCAGCGGTGACCGTGAAAGTGCGATCCTTGGTGGTCGCCTCTTCGTAGTCCCCGTCCCAGCTGCCGGCCCCGGTGAATAGTTCATTCCCGTCCATCGACACCACCGCCGAATCGCTACTGCCACTGGCGTCAACGCTCAGCACCAAAGTTTCGCAATTGCCATCAACAGCGAGTTCGCAGATCGCCTCTGCCGGTGGCGTCTCGACAACTTCGTTGACGACGACAATGTAAGCGTCATATGTCTTTTTGCCCTTGTAGCAAAGGGGGCCGCCCGACACCGAGCGTTGGCGGCCTTGATAGACCATCCAGTCAACGACATCGCCGGTCGCAACTTGCCCGTCGTGCATATCTCCCGCCGCAACGGCTGCGAACAGTCCGTCGCTGAGATGGCCGAGACCGCGTTCGGCAAGAATCTCCTCGAGCTCACCACGTCGGGATGCAAAAACTTCGGCCAGTTCTTCGGCGCTGTCCACACCACCACGATGAAAGGCGTTGCGGCCTCCCATGCGGCTGATGAGGCTGGAGCCGGAATAGCCGTCGCACGCTTCCTGAGCAACAACCGCGGTGGGTGCCCAGATAGTGGCGGCGGCGGCGGCCGCGCAAACGATCGTCAGTACGCGCTTGTTGAAACTCATCAGACAAAATCCTCCATGGCCTTCAGGGCGGCCGTTTGGTTGCTACCTGCAAACGGGCTCAGAGTAAGAGTCGTATCCATGCGGCCCGACTCCGATCATTTGGCCCCAAAGATTCATTATAGGCCAAGTGGGGGGCCGCGTAGTACGCCAGATATGACTTTGGGGTGCCGGTAAAAGACTTGGTGAAGCCGGATAAACTCGGACCATGACCGTGTCGTCGACTACGTTTACAATCGCCTTCACGGACCAGGCGATGGCAGCGCTGAAAAGCAATTTGGAGCCGGGCTACGGTGTGCGAATCGCTTTTGCCGGCGGCTGCGGGGCTCTCGCCTACCGTATCGCCCCCTCCCGAAAGGCGTATCCGGGAGACATTGTGTTTTCGGTTGAAAACTTTTCCGTATTCGTCGATCGTCGTGGAGCCCGCGAGCTCGACGGGGCTGAGATCGACTACAGCCCCGAGCACGGATTCATTATCGACGACGCGATCTTCGGGCAGTCCTGTTGACGGATTTTCTCTGTAACCCTGAGCGGCCTCGAGCCGTAGTGCTTCATGACGGCAGTATTTGTAAACAATACTGGCGCATGACTTCAGCCCCTACCCCGGACCGAGTTCTGTGAACCACGACTATCCAGACCCATCGATGCCTCGGCGCCGGGGACGGTCCATCGCTGTGGCGGCCTTGGTGGTTGTCTTTTTGGGGCTTGGATGGCTGGGTTGGAGCAGCTCCTCACCGCTGGTTTCCATTCCAGCCAAGCTCGCCACCTATGGCCTCGCAACCGTCGTTCTGGCAGCCCTCGTCGTTGCCGGCCTGCGACGCTTCATCTACCGTGTGGGCCGCCGCCTGATGTTTTCCTATTTTCTGGTCGGGATCGTCCCCATCCCGCTGCTGGCATTACTCTTCACCCTTGCCGGATACCAACTCAACGGGTTCTTTACCGGTCATCTCTACCGCGACGCGCTGGTGCAAATCGAAGAGGAACTCGAAGGCGAAGCGCTGGCGAGCCTGCAAGGGTCACCGACGTCAAGAAACGTAGCGACTGCCGTTTATCGCCGCGGACGGCGGGTAGCGGGAGATCGTCGTCTACCCAAGAGATGGCCACAGTGGGCCGATGACTGGGAAAGGTCGACACCGCCGTTCGTTGCCGGATTCGACGGTCAGCCGACCATCTTCGCAACCGTTGGAGACGCGCGAAGCGGGGCGCTGGTGGTGCCAGAAAAAGGACTCGCAGCAGAACTCTCGCGCCGCAGTGGCATTTTGGTGTCGCTGATGGAATCCGGCGGTTCCTTCAACGATGGCGAAAAACGCGTGTTTCTGAGTATCGGGGAGTACTCCTTCCCGATTCGCACCGCGCGTACACGATTTGATGAAAAACGAGCCGCGTTCTTCGGTCTCAACAACGAGAAAAAGCTGGGCTTCATCGATCGGCCGTTCCTATGGTGGGGCGAACTCGGTGGTCCCGTTCACGATCTGGCGACCGGGGAGTACCGCTCAGCGCAAGTAGCGGCCGGTCTCAACTCGACACTGCGCACTAGCCTCGACCATTTCTTCTCGTCCTCCGCTGAAATCGATACCTCAGCGTGGGTTGAACTGGTGGCGGTGCTGGTCGCCATTTCCGCCCTCTATGCAATCGCCGTGTTCATGGCGGCGACGATGATTTTCGGCGTCTCGCGGGCGGTTAATCGACTCAGCCGAGCCACCGAGCAGGTGCGCGCCGGCAACTTCAGTGCTCGCATCCCAGTGCGGCGCAAAGATCAAGTGGGCGACCTGCAGCGCTCGTTCAACGCCATGGCGAGCCACCTCGAAGGATTGGTCGCGACCGCGGCCCAGAAAGAAAGCCTGGACAAAGAACTGGCCGTGGCCCGCGACCTCCAGCAGAGCCTCCTACCCGACCATGTGCCCAGTGCCGACCAATTTGAGTTTTCGACCCTGTTCGAGCCCAGCGCCGCGATCGGCGGCGACTTCTTCGACATCGTCCGTCTCGATGACAACCGCCTGGCGATCATTGTCGCGGATGTCGCCGGACACGGATTGCCGACCGGGTTGCGCATGGCCATGTTCAAGGCGGCGCTCGAAATCCTCATCAAGGACCAGAAGCCCGTTGAAGACATCTTGAAGCAACTCTCGGGAATGATCCGCTCGTCCAAGGAGCGGCGCTATTTCGTGACTGCCTCGATCTCGATTGTGGAACTCGACACCGGCAAGCTGACCGTCACCAATGCCGGCCATCCCCCCGTCTACCGCAAGCGCGGAGATCGGATCGAGGAAATCCTGGCGCCGGGCAATGCTCTCGGCACCCTCGGGGACACTTACGGTCAGAGTGAGACCGACCTTCAACCCGGGGACTTCGTCGTCTGGATGTCGGACGGCTTGATTGAAGCGACCGACGGCAAAGGAGATGTCTTCGGCTACGAGAGAGTTCAGAGGGCTTTGGAAAACCCTGCCGCCACTGCCGAGGGCCTGCAGCGCAACCTCCTCAGCGCACTCGACGAGTTCTCGGGTGGAGCCGTCGCAGATGACGACCGCACTCTGGTGGTCATGCGCTGCCGCCCACGAAGTGTGGCGGCTGCAGCGAACTAGAGCGCGAACTAGGGCCTAGACGGCTCTAATTCCGCTCGCCGTCCTCGCCGCCCAACGCCCGCTCGAACAGATCCACGACCTTGCGCACATAGCCCTGCGTCTCGCGATACGGAGGAATCCCTCCGTATCGATCGACCGTGGCTTCTCCGGCGTTGTAGCCGGCCAAGGTCAGTTCTATTGAACCGTCGAAACGTTGCCGCAACCAGGCCAAGTAGCGAGCACCGACGTCGAGACTCACCGCCGGCTCGAACAACTCAGCGGCCGAGGCGCCAAATCGGCGTCCGGTCGCCGGCATGATTTGCATCAACCCGCGTGCACCTTTGTGCGAGACCGCATGCGGTTGAAACGCCGACTCCGCCTCGGCAACCGCCGCCAGAAAACGGGCATTGATACCGTGCTTTTCGGCCGCGGCACGGATCAATTCACCATAAGGAGTTTCTGCCAGGCCGTCCTCGGGATCGAAATCGAGCGAAATCGGCATCGGCTCCGGTGTCGCCTCGTCCAAAACGGCGATCTCGTCGTCGACGATGCGCTCGATCCGGCTCATCGCCAGCACCACTTGTCCCCCCGACGCGAGGTGCAGGCGAGCTCGCTCCGACTCGATTTCGTAGCCCGTCACCTTGAGAAATCCGCCACCGGAAAGGACAACGAGTTCAGCCACCGCCGGCCCACTGGCGGCAAACAGAGCGAGGACCGCCGCTGTGCATGCAGCCTTCATCCTTCCCCCGAACGAGGATGGTGGCGATCGTAGAGATCGCGCAACCTTCGTTGGTGGATGTGGGTGTAGATCTGGGTCGTGGAAAATATCTGAGTGTCCCAGCATCATCTGTACCGACCGCAGGTCGGCCCCGTGCTCCAACAGGTGGGTCGCAAAGCTATGGCGCAAGACATGCGGATGAACGTTGGCGATTCCGACCTGCTTGCCATACTTTTTGAGTTGCTTCCAAAAACCTTGCCGACTCAGAGGCGTGCCCAGTCGATTGAGAAAAACCTTGGGGGTGCGGGAGCGTTCAAGACCCGGCCGAGCCCGTTCGAGATAGCGCTCCAGCCAGGTAGCCGCCTGGTCGCCGACCGGCACCACACGTTCCTTACGGCCCTTGCCATAGGCAATCAAAAAACCGGCGTCGAGGCGCAGTTGGGATAACTCCAGGTTGACGATCTCAGATACGCGCAAGCCGCTTGAATACATCAACTCGATCATCGTCCGGTCGCGCAGACCGAGCGGACGATCGGTGTCCGGCGCGGCGAGAAGGCGTTCGACGTCGGCTTCCGACAGCACTTTGGGTAGATGGCGCCAAAGGCGCGCCGGCGAAAAATCCCGCACCGGTTGATCCTCGCGCTCGCCCAGCTCGACCTGATGGGCGAAGAAACCGCGAATCGAACTCAACGATCGGTTGACAGTGCGCGGCGACAGGCTGCAACGCCGCGCCGAACGAAAGAACTCGGCCAAGTCTGCGCGCGACGCTGCGTCGAGCTCCACCCCGCGTTCTTCCAGCCAGTTTCCGGCGGCGTACAAATCCCGCCCATAGGCCTCGACGGTGCGCGGACTGAGTCCGCGTTCTAACAGCAAAGTTTCGAGGTAACGAGAAACCGCACGCCGCCATTTGGCGTGCTCATTTGAGCCGCTCAAGATCTTGCGGCGGCGGCTCGATGCCCGGCGCAGATAGCATGAATCTCTTCGTCGGCCAAGACCCGATCAGAGTCTTTGGCGGCCTGAAAAATGGCGTTGACCAGCTCGTCTTCCGCCTCGAGGCCATGATCGTTGAGCCAGCAGATGACGTTGGCTTGGCCCGCTCATCGGACCGACGTCCACCTGTTGGCGCCGGCCCAAATAGCCCGCCGGCACCGCCGAGTAGACGAGATCGGCCAACCATTCATCCCCTTTGGCGCGCGCTTTGAGAATCGCTGCTGCGTGTACGCCGGTTCCGGTACGAAAAGCATCGCGCCCGAGAACCGGATAGTTGTCGGGAAAGGGCACACCGGTGGTCTCAGCCACCAATTCGCAGTAGGGCGATAGTGCCTTCAGATCGTTGTCGATCCAGCCCAGCATCTTCATGTTGACCATGACCAGATCGAGGGGGGTGTTGCCGGTGCGTTCACCGATCCCCAGCGCCGTGCCATGAATACGGTCGGCGCCGGCCTCAACCGCCGCCAAGGTGTTGATGACCGACATGCCACGATCCTTGTGGCCGTGCCAGTCGACCGCAACCTCTTCGCCGGTGGCGTCGACCACCTCACGGATGAAGCGCATCACGTTGGCGGCGCCGTCAGGCATCGCGTGCCCCACCGTATCGGCAACGCAGACCCTGCGCGCCCCGGCTTCGACTGCGGCCGTGTACATACGGCGTAGATCTTCTGGGGCCGCGCGCGTGGTGTCTTCGGTGACATACATAACCGGCAACCCTTCGCCGACCGCGTAGCTCACGGCTTCCTCGCTGAGCCGCAACATGCGATCCAGCTCCCAGTCCTCGGTGTACTGGCGCACCGGACTGGAGCCGATGAAACAAGCTACTTCGATGGGTACGCCGGTGCGTTGGGAAATCTCGACAATCGGCTCGATGTCCTGGCGCATCGTCCGCGCCGCACAGTTGGCGTCGAGGTTGAGCCCGTGGGCCGCAATCTCTTCGGCAAGGCGAGTTACGTCAGCCACGACGTGCGGTCCCGCACCGGGAAGTCCGAGATCGGCGGCATCAATGCCCAACTCCGCGATGTAGTGGAGCATGCGCAGTTTGTCGTCGATCGAAGGCGAGGTCACCGAAGGTGACTGCAGCCCGTCACGCAAAGTCTCATCGTTGAGCTGAACCCGGCCGCGACCTGGCTTTGGCGTACGGGTGGCCGTATTCCAGTCGTAGATGAGGTCGGCGGCGTCCATGGCCTCAAAATTATAGCTACTGAACCGAATACGACTTTCGCCCTGGTGTGACCGTCGTCGCACCTTCATGATGGGCAATCCGTGTACGGTCTGATTTAATGGACGGCAACGAGGCGCAAGCCTCCCCATAAAAACAGGCGGCACGCGTGAAGTCGCCCTGAGCGGCTTTGAATCACCGCCAAGCGAACCCCAAGGAGGAATTCGTGCGAAAGATCCTAGTTATTGTGGCCTGCACGCTTCTGTGTGCCGGCATCAGTTGGGCACAGGCACCACTTCAAGTCGGAGAGATCAACCCTATTTCCATTGACTCGGAGCGCCTTGATCGTGCTGGCGCGCGCAAGACCGCAGATGGCTGGACAGTCGAGATCAGCCATCCTGGAGCGACTTTCGTCGTGCTTCATTTCGCTGAATTCGATCTACCTGCAGACGAAAAAGTCACCATCTCTGACCCTGACGGTCATCAATCCTACGTACTGTCGGGCCAAGGCAAGATGCAGGCTGGGGAATTTTGGTCTCAACATATCAAGGGCAGCGAAGTCGTTCTCAAGTTCTCCACCAGGCGTTCTCTGGCCAACGGCTTCTCCATCGACAAATACAGCGCGGGCACGTTCGATTTGGGTGGCCCGGAAGCGATCTGCGGCGCCAATGACAAAGAAAACGCCGTGTGTTACCAGAACTCGCACCCCACCGAGTACAGCCGCTCGCAATCTGTAGCGCGCATGCTGACGACCAAGTCCAACGGGTCGTTCCTGTGCACCGGCTGGCTGGCCTCGGACTCCAACCATTTCGTCACCAACGAGCACTGTGTTACCAGTGCTACCGAGGCTTTGAACACAGACTATGAGTTCGAGGCGGAAGCCGCCAATTGCGGTGACAACAATTGCCAGCTCTGCCACCCTGGCGTCGTCATCAGCGGAGCTACTTTCATTCAAGATAGTGCCGCTCTCGACTACGCCCTGCTGCAAATCACCAGTGTTAATCCAGCGTCCACTTACGGCTATCTTGAGATCGACGACCGTGCCGCGGTAGTGGGCGAGCAGATCTACATTCCGCAGCATCCTAACGGCCGCGCCCGAGAACTCGGGATCGAAAGCACTGACCCTGGCAATCCGAGCGGCGTCTGTGAAGTTGACGAGTTTACCAACGGCTGTTCCAGCAGTTCGTACCAGGATGTCGGCTACCAATGTGACACTGAAGGCGGCTCGTCGGGATCTCCGGTTCTGGCGACCAGCTCGCACAAAGTCATTGCGCTCCACCACTGCGCCAACTGTCCCAACCGCGGCGTGCCCATCACCCTCGTCTGCGACGAGATCTGCGACATCATCCAGCCCGCTTGCTCGGTTGACGCGGACTGCGATGACGGTGATGCCTGTACCAATGACGTTTGCCTGGCCGGTTCGTGCTCCAACGACCCGATCGCCGACTGCTGCGGCAACGGAACCTGCGAACTGGGTGAGGACTGCAACACCTGCGCGGCCGACTGCGTGTCCGGTACTTCCAGCGGAGCGGCTTGCGGCAACGGAGTCTGCGAAGCGGGCGACGGTGAAGACTGCCTGTCTTGTCCATCCGACTGCAACGGCAAACAGAACGGCAAACCTTCCAACCGCTTTTGCTGCGGCGATGGCGACGGGGAGAATCCAGTCAGTTGCGGCGATTCTCGTTGCAGCACCGGTGGCTTCAGTTGCACCACGACGCCTGGCAGCGGAGGTTCTTTCTGCTGCGGCGATACGCTCTGCGACTCGGGCGAAGATTGCGGCAACTGCGATCTCGACTGCGACCTCGGTTTCGAGGTCTGCGACAACGGCAGCGATGACGACTGTGATGGAGACATCGACTGCAACGACAGCGATTGCAGTAGTGACGCGGCTTGCCAGGGAGGTTCAGGTCAGCAGGGTGATCCTTGTGTTTCTGATTCGGACTGCGCGTCCGGCAAATGCCGTGGCCCATCCGGAAATAAGACCTGCAAGTAAGGCCCTGTAGAAGGCGTCGCGTACAAATGCCGGTGGGTTCGCCCACCGGCATTTTTCTTTGCGTCGTGTTTCAGCGGTCAGCCGGAGACCACGTCCGCGATCGCCTGCCCAAAGGCCTCCGTGGTCAGTTTGCCACCCAGGTCGGCGGTGCAATGACGATCCCGCACTGCCGCAGCGACGGCTGATTCGATCGCCTCCGCGGCGTCGTTATGGCCCAGATGATCCAGCATCAATGCCGCGGTAACAATCGCGGCAGCCGGATTGGCCTTGCCGGTGCCTGCATATTTGGGAGCTGAACCGTGCACGGGTTCGAACATCGAGGTCCGTCCAGGATGCACGTTTGCGGAGGCAGCTAGGCCAAGTCCTCCCTGCAGCGCCGCCCCCAAGTCGGTGATGATGTCGCCAAACATGTTATTGGTCACGATTACTTCAAACTGCTCGGGCTTGCGCACCATCTGCATGACCAAGGCGTCGACGTACATGTGGCTCGCCTCGATGTCCGGATAGCGCTCTTGGACCTCGGCAAAACAACGCTGCCAAAGGTCGTGTCCGTAGCGCATGACATTGGATTTGTCGGCCATCAAGACCTTGGAATGCCCATGGGCCTTCGCGTACTCGAATGCGGCGACCAAAATGCGGTCGACGCCCTTGCGGGTGTGGATTTCTTCCTGCACCGCGATCTCGTCCTCTTGCCCGCGCTTGAACTGCCCGCCGACACCCACGTAGGCCCCTTCAGTGTTCTCGCGCAGAATGACCATCTCGACATCGCGGGCCGATTTGTCTTTCAGCGGACACAGCCGCTCGTCGTAGACGCGCACCGGGCGCAGGTTGATGTAGAGATCGAGGCCAAAGCGAATGCCGAGCAAAATATCGGCGGCGTGCTTCATGTCCGGTACGCGCGGATCGCCGAAGGCGCCGATGAAGATGGCGGAGTAGTCGTCGCGAAAGCTATCCAGCATGCCGTCGGGCAAGGTCTCACCGGTCTCTAGGTAGCGATCCGCATCCCAGGGGAAAGTTTCGGTCTCGATCGGCAGATTGAAGCGGCTTTTGGCTGCTTCCAGAACGCGCATCGCCTCGACGGTTACGTCTTTGCCAATTCCGTCACCCGGAATGACGGCGATGCGCTGCATTATCGCTTCTTCGGAATCCTGAGTCATGGCCCGATCGTAGCACGCGACAAACCGGCCAAAGCGGCTATCCGCACCGGCTCAAAGAGGGTATTTTTGAGGCCTACCCGCCGCCCACCAAGCGGCACAAATGGCCAGTGACGATGGCCAGATAGTTGCCCATGGCGTAGCCCAAGAGGGCCATCAGAATCGAAGCGGGAACCAGAGTCTCGCGATGGTGCGCGGCGACGACCGGAGCCGAGGCTGCGCCGCCGACGTTGGCGGCGGAGGCGATCGCGGCGCTGTGGACATCGACCTTAAGCAAATACGCTCCCGCGAGGCAAAAAGCGCCGTGCACCAGGATCCAAATCGCCGTGCCGACCAAAAACCATGGGGCCTCGGCCAGCCCCTCGAGCGAGGCCGACGCGCCCATGCGCGCCACAAATACGTACAACAGCGCCATTGCCAGATTGTGCGAGGACGGGATGTTCTTGGCTTGGGTCATCGACAGCAAAATCCCCATCGTTGTCACCAACAGAACGACCCAGGTCGAGGTGGAGATCACGACTTCACCACCAAGTGAGACCAAAGGCAGTTTGGGGGCCACCGCCGTCGCGATCCAAGTGCACGCCGACGCCAGCGTGAGAAGCACCAGAAAGTTATAGAACGAGGGTGGCTTTTCCTCTTTTGCCTCAGCCGCGGCGGCGGCATCCATGCGCGCGATGCGCCCTTCGTCGACCCCGGTCCAGCGATTGAAGCGGTCGGCAAAGCTCTTCGAAACCAGCAGCAATGGCAGCCAGGCAATGTAGATGGCCGAGTCAGCAAGAACCGCAAGACCGAATTGGTCGGGAGGCGTTTCGAGCGCGGCTGCGGCGGCGGCGAGATTGCCGGTGCCACCGATCCAGCTTCCCGCCAGGGCGCCAAACCCCTTCCAAGCATCGGGAGAAAGCTGGGAGTGTACGACCCAATAGCCGATCGGGGCCCCGAGAACGATTCCCGCCGTGCCGAGCAGCATCACGCCCACGCCGCGGCCCATGACGCGAATCGCCGCCCCGACATCGACGGACAACAACAGCAGCACGATGATCATCGGCAAGCCAATCTGCCGCAGACTGCCGTAGACGGGCGACGACTCCGGCAAGACACCGACATTGCGCAAGATGAGGGGGACCGCGTAGGTCCAGATCAACGGAATGAGGTATTTGAACATGCGCCATCCCGTCACGCGCTCCAACCAGAAGAAAAAGGCGGGCACCGCAATGAGGACCGCGAGTACGCCGGAGGTGGATTGAATCAAGGCTGCCGACTCATTCATGGCGGCGAACCTATCAAACAGAGACTGGCGAAATCAGAAACTGAAGCGGGTGAGGCAGAGGCGTTCTAACCCACTAAGGGCGCTTCCTCCGCCCGCCGGGCCGCCAGCAGTTCGAACTCGAACGGCAGGCGCTCGCAAAGGAAGCTGCTGTGCACCCGCGCCTCCCCCAGTCGCCCGTCGAGGGCTTGGTCGGCGAGTTCCGAGGCCAACACCTCCACCGTCACCGGCACCGGATCGGCCGGGGGTTGTACCGCCTGCACTTTCCGCAGCCCGGTCGCTGTCGACATGTAACCGGTCTCGCGACAGCGAAAGAAGGCGACCATCTTCGGCCAGGTGCCGAACCCGGGGGCGGCGCGGCAACTCAATTTGGTCCTCACTGTCAGTTCAGAGCCACGGCGAACGCTCCAAGTCCCCTCTCCATCGGGCAAGACCGGCACGGCCGGGAAATCAAGCCGGGCGGCTTGCGCGGGCATGCGGGCGATCCAGCGCATCGGGGGTCGCAACCAGCTTGGCACCCACATGGCGCGAAAAAGTACCGCCGGGTCACCCTCCTCGTCGTGTACGTAAAGACGCAAATTGGCCTGCGGATGAGATAGCGGCAGCCAGGGCATTGAGGCCCAACGCAGACCGCGCTGGCGAAAGAGCAATGCCGACACGAAGAACCAGTCCTCGCCGTCAAAATGAATGAGGTCGGGGGTGAATCCTTGCGGAAGTTGAGGACGGCGCGCTGCGGAGATCGCCCAGTTAACGTATAAACAGTCGTGAACAACTGAATTGAGTCTCATTGGCCCTTGTGCGAACCCCGGCTTCTACAACGCCCGCCTTCTTACAAACACCAGCCTGTCACCAACTCTGGCAGCGCTTCCATTTTGTCTCCAAAACTAGTTTCCATGCTTCAAGACCGGCTTCGCCGATCTATCTCGTCGCCCCGTCAAAGTCTGCCAGCATGCGCTCTCGGAGTTCGGGCGCCGCAAAACTGTGGTCGAAAGCTTGGCGCGCAACGCGTACGAGGTCGTCTCTCGAGTAGGCGAAATCGCGTCGCAACAGCTCGTATTCGCCGGTCAACGTGGTGTTGAAGAGCGGCGGATCGTCGGAATTGACCGTGACCACCGCACCCGCAGAATCCAGCCGAGCGAAGGGGTGTTGTTCGATACTTTCGACAGCGTGTAGGCAAACGTTGGAGGTCGGACAGATCTCGAGCGCGGTCCGCGAACCCACTAACTGCTCCACTAGCATCGGCGAATCGATGGCTCGAATTCCATGACCGATGCGCTCCGCGCGGGCCAACTCGAGCGCCGCTTCAATGACCTCGGGGCCACCGTGCTCACCGGCGTGGGCTGTACGCCGCAAACCCCGGCGCTCCGCCTCGATGAAGTGATCCTCAAACGGACTCGCGGGATGGTCTTCAAACCCGGACAATCCCAACGCCACCACGATGCCCTGCTCGGCACCGGTCAGCGCCCACTCGAGGGTGGCGTCCGCCATCCTCGGCACGTTGCGCACGATGTCGAAGATGAAGCACAACTCAAGCCCACGGTCGCGCGCGTAAGCCACTCCCTCATTCAGCGCCTCGAGCACTGCGGCGGGGTCGCGACCGTTGAGGATATGGGTACCCATGGTGAAGTGGGCTTCGGTATACACCACCCCTTGGCTCACCTGCTCACGGGCGAAATCCTGAGTGATGAGCAGGAAATCTTCCGGGTCGCGCAAGCAACTCGAGCAAGTCAGATAGATCTCAACAAAATGCCTGAAGTCGCGAAACCGGAACCAATCCTGCAATCCTTGGACGTCCCCGGCGGGCAGGTCGACGCCGTATTTGTTGGCCAAGCCAAGGAGCGTCGAGGGAGCTATCGACCCTTCGAGGTGTACATGCAGTTCGGCCTTGGGGATCCCGGCGAGCGGATCGATCACGTTTAGGACCTGTTCTCTTTTGCTTTTTCGCCCATGAGGGCCAGCACCGTGGAGGGCACCAAACCGGCGACATCGCCACCCAGAAAATAGACCTCTTTGACCAGCTTGCTCGATAGGTAGCTGTACTCTTCGCTTGGAGTCATGAACAGGGTTTCAACGCTCGGGTTGAGCCGCCGATTCATCAACGCCATCTGCAATTCGTACTCGAAGTCGGTAACCGCGCGCAAACCGCGAATCACCGCCCTCGCGTTGCGTTGATCGACAAAATCGACCAACAAGCCTGAGAAGCTTTCGGCGCGGCATCCAGGCAGGTCGTGGGTCAAATCGTCGAGCATCGCCACGCGCTCCTCGACCGTAAATAGCGGCCGCTTACTTTGATTCTCCAGCACCGCGATAATCAGCTCGTCGAACAACGAAGAGCAACGGCGAATGAGGTCGAGGTGGCCGTTGTGCACGGGATCGAAGGAGCCCGGATAGATGGCGATGTGCGAACTCATGGTGAAGGAAGTGCGAACGAGCGATGGTTGTAAGCCCAGTCGGTGGCCCTCAAGATAACGAATTCTCCATCTTCGCCCGCTTCGAGGACCACTTCTTCTTTCATTTCGTCAACCGACCCATCAACCACCTCGACCGCGGTCCAACTCTTACCACCACGGCTAACCTCGATCGTCCTCAGCGGACTGGCCTGATCGGATATTTCCACGCGCACCTGACCTCCCTGACGGGAAACAGTACCAAGCCGAGGCGGGGTGTGATCGATAACCACGATCGAACTCGTCGCCTCAGCTTCCGCTCCGCCTTCGCCGGGATTGGATTCGTGATCGTTGGCGCGCAGGCGAAAGCGGTATTCCCCATCGGGAAGCACGGTGGCATCCAAGGTGTAGTACGGATCGTCAAGGTCTTCTACGACCGTGATCCAAGCACCGCCGGAAACCGGGCGCACGTCGATGGCGTAGCGGAGGGAGTCGCCATTGGGATCCTCGCCTTTCCAGCGAAAACTCTGTGCGCCGGCTTTCCATAGAGTCTTGGTGCGCTGACCGTTGTTGCGTTCCGCCGCGGCCGTGAGGCCGGTAAATATACCGTCGCGAGCCGGTCGGGTGGGCTCGTAGACCTGTTGACCTGGGTTGAAAGAACTGTCGACCAGCACTTCTCCCGAAGGCAAGACTTCCAGTTCGGTGATGCGCGGCGGCAGGTTGAGTTGGCGATGAGCCAAGTCAACCCGACTGATGCGGGCGTCACCGTGCAGACGGCTCCGCCACTGGAAGAAACGAGCCGGCGGCAAATCGATGAAATCGATCGACGACCCCGACCGCCAATCGGTCCATTCACCCCAACTGTCGTCCGGCACCCCGATCTGCCCGGATCGCAACGAAAATTCGGCTTCGCCGGAACCAAACCACGCTAGGGCACCTGGCGTGGCGACTTGTCCGGCGTCCAGAACCGCGCTCTCGAATTCTCCGATGGAAGCCTGCTGGGCACCGAGCACAGCAATGGAGCCACTGTTGGTCGTCACCACCGCCAGTCTTCCGTCAGCCGCGATCAGGGACACCACCTGTTGGTTATCGAAGTCATGCGCCAGATAGCGGACGCCGGCCTCATCGATGCGGTAAACCTTGCCCTCGGCCCCGGTGCCGACCCACAGTTGCCCGTCGAACCAGGCGAGATCGAAGATGGTTTCCCCCTGCCATTCGGCGATGCGTTCAACCGCGCCCCCGGAACAGGCAAAGCGCAGAAGAGCTGCTCGCGGAGAGCCCGCAGATGAACTGGGCACTTCAGAGATCGTCACTTGGCCGTTTGCTTCGTTCTGCGTCGCAGCCGCCGCCGCTTGTGCGGCACTGGCGACCCAGCCGGCGGGCGACTCCACTTCAGCCGCAAAGCAGGTTCCGGCACCGTCATGCGCGAGGGCAGTGATTTCCGGGGCCTGTGCCGAGTACAACATCTGCGCGCGTCCTTCGGACCACAACATCACCTTGCCGGCTCCGTGCGTGCCCAACAGAAGATCACCTCCCGGCAGTTCCAAGATCGCCCGCACGTGGGTGTCGACCTCGCCTGTCAGATCCTCGACGTCCCCGTCGGCGGACACTCTTAGCACTCTTCCCTGTGCTCCAGTGGCGACGTAAGCACCTCCGGGAAAGGGCTCGATGGCCCAGATGTAAAGGTCCTCGGCCGCGCCGTGGATGGCATAGGTAGCCCAAGTATCTCCCTGGTGGCGATAGAGCTGGCCTGCTGGAGACGAGCCGGCCCACAGTACGCCGTCGGCCTCCGCCACGGCAAACACGTGTTCTTCCGCAAGTGGGATCAGCGCTTCGACTTCGCCCTGCACCGAAACTCTCAGCACTTCGCCCGAGACGCCGGTACCCAGGACCCAGCCGGAGCCGGATGAGGCAGCGGTGTAGACGTACGGTTGCTCCAAATCGGCCACCGTATTTACCTGGCCACCCACGACCAGTTCGCCGGATTCGCTGACGGCGACCGAACTCGCCGTTCCCTTGCTGAAGGACTCCTTGGAATCGGTGCGAAAAAACTTCACCTCTGCCGCCTGACTCGACGTCGCCAAGGCCCCGGCCAAGCTGGCCCACGCCAGCCCCCACAATAGAACGTCGCGGCTGGTGGTTCGGCGTCGCATCGGTAGGTCTCGCACTAGAAGCTCCTCAGCGCTTTTTGCTGCCGTTTTTGGGACTCGTCATCACTTTCGCGGACACGTCCGCTTCAGCGTCCGGGACAATCTCGAGGTCGATGCGCGCCACCCCACTGAGCGGGCGCATGGAAGGTTGATCCAACAAGTTATGAATGCGCCATACAACAGGTTTGGTGTCCTGCCCCCGGCGCAGAATTTCAGTCATGGAACCGGGCAGCTCCGGCAGGCCAACCCCACGCACCGAAAGTCCGGAGGTCAGGCGCAAACCTGCAACTGCCAAGTGACGGCTGGAGCGCAACTGGCGCAGAAGCTCGAGCGAGCGCTCGAAATCGCGCGGTTCTTCACCGGTCACCTGCCAAGTAGCTAGGTCGACGCTCCGTCCGTCGCCGACCAAAAGGCTGTACGAACCCGGCCGGAGGTCCGGTGGAATCTGCACTTGTAGTTGACGCTGCTCGGCTGTCTCCCGATAGCCCTTCAGTTCGACAGTTACATCCAGGGTCTCACCGGGCGCGACCTGACGGCGCGAGGCACGCGCTCCCAAGATCGATACCGTGATCGGCCGCGTGTGTTGCTCCACCGCCAGCCGGACGCCACGGATCTCGGAGTCGGCCCAAGAGTTGTTATGCAAGAAATCGGCGTATTGGATGAGCAGCACGGCGGCGGACACCACCGCACTCGGACCGTCGTGGGTCGAAATGAGGCGCAACTCGCCGTAGTCACCGAGGTCAAACGTAGCGGTGAGGTCGAGGCCGTAGGTTCCGCCCTGGTGGCCCGCAGCACCGGTCGATTGAAAGAGCCCCAGGCCGATCAGTGTAGGGACCAGTTCGGAAACCTTGGCCAGGCGCATCGACAGCGGCCTCTCGGCTCCGGCAAGAGAGACTTCGAGCGGCACCATTTCCGGAACATCGCCCACGCGGCCACCAACACCGGTACTGACATCGGTGTCGAACCCGCCCACCGGCTCGCCGAAATTGCTCAATTTGAATGAGGAGGCGCGACTCGGCACCACTACCACGATCTCGGCGGGAGCCATCGGCATGTTGGTGGCACCAGTGGCGAGAAAAGGATGCCCAAAGGCGAGGATGCGGTCGCCAACTACATCGGTGACCGTACCGGTCACCGCCATCTGCCAATCACCGTCGACCAAGATCCCAGCAACTGCGGAACCGGGTTCGAGTTGAGAGTCGACCGGCGAGCGACCGATGGGCGCGATCGAACCCACATTGGCTTGCATCCATTCGTGCATCTTTGGAGGCAGAGCAGAGGTTGCCAGTTGCACCGCACTCGGCCCCACCACCGACGCCTTGGGCAGTAACTTGCGCGTCCAGCGCTGCAGAACTGCTTCCGGATCGCCAACCTGCAATAGGTCGCCCCAGCTGGTGGTGCTGGCACCCGTCGCGCCGCCGGAAGACGATGCTCCCGGCCGCAACTCGAGGAGTTGCCTCCGCATGCTGCCGATCGGCGTAATGCCCCCGATCGCTTCTTTCGCAAACGGCCAGGCAAAGGCGACCGCCCCCACTAGTTCATTTTTTACGTACACCGGGCTGCCGCTCATCCCAGCGATCACTCCCGACTCCTCCAGATTGGCTCCGGTGAGGCGAGCCAGGATGTAGTCCTCGCCCACCGCGAACCCACCCAGCCGACCGAGAAATTCGACTTCAAAGCGTTCCAGCTCGGTGCCCTCAAACACCGACACGCCGTAGCCCACTTGTCCGCGTAGCGGCTCCTGCAACGGAGGGTTACCCGACCTCTCGGCTGCCTCCTGCGCCGCCACCGCGAGCGGCACCGCCGCCCCAACAGCGAGGAACGCCACGCACAAGAATTTGTGCATACCTATACAGGCCAATAGAGACCGTGTTCCGTCGTTATTCATCCGCAGAGATTTCCACAGTTGCTGTGGACAACCGGGCCAGCCGACGCACAATTTCATCAACTGCAAACGCCCCGACGCGCAGGATATGACACACCCCGTCTTCCATCCTCACCAGCGTCGAGGGTCGGCCGCCGGAGAGTCGGCCGCCGTCAACCACGAGCCAGGTTCGCCGCTCGCAGCGACGCTCCAAAAGCTCCGCCGCATCGGTAGGCTCGACGAGGGAATCCGCGCCGCTAAGGTTGGCTGAGGTTGCAGTGAGAGGCCCGGTCGCATCGAGGAGCTTACGTAGCTGCTCGTGGTCCGGGATGCGCACGGCAATGGTGGACCTTCCCGCTGAGGCGGCAATCGGCCGCTCCAAGTCCAGCACCAAAGTCAGCGGCGCCGGCCACAGGCGCGCGAGTTCGACTTCCGCCGATTCGCGCCAGATCGCACCCAAACCTTTCAATTGCTCGATCGAACTGACGACCAGCGGCAGCGCCTTTTCCGTCGGACGCCCTTTGACCGCCAACACCGCGTTGACCGCATGCTGGGCGCGCGGGTCTACGCCCAGGCCGTACGAAGACTCGGTGGGAAAAGCCACAACCCCACCTCCCTCGATCACCGCCACCGGTTCTTGTAGAGGATCGTCGAAGGTCCAGAACTTCGACCTTTCCTCGCTCAAAGCGATGCTCACGTGGCCGCCTGAGCGAGGAGTTCAGAGGCGTGGTCGCGCGATGTGTCGGTGACCTCGCGTCCAGCCAGCATGCGAGCGATCTCTTCGACTCGGCTTTCCTGCGACAACTGCTCGACTCCTACTCTTGTACGCTGGCCTTTGCTCGCCTTCTCCACCCGCAGATGATGGTGCCCTGCGCTCGCCACCTGCGGCAAGTGGGTGACGGCGAGGATCTGGCCGCCGACGGCCAGCCGGCGCAACTTGGCGCCGAGCGCATCAGCTTGAGCCCCTCCAACGCCAGAGTCCACTTCGTCGAAGACCAGAACCACTGGGTCGGCCCCGGCTCCACCGCGGGCGGCAAGTTGCAGGGCAAGATAGATGCGCGACAACTCTCCGCCGGAGGCAACCTTGGCCAGAGGTCCCGCCGGCTCTCCCGGATTGGCGGCGAGCAGGAGCGAAACGCGGTCGTAGCCGTGGGGAGTGACCGCGACTCGACGGTCTTCAAACTCAACGGTTGCGTCAGGTCGATCTTCGACCTCTACGGATAGCCGCGCTCCACCCATGGCGAGATCGTCAAGCTCGTTTTCGACCGCACGGGCCAGTACCTCGCCGGCTTTGGCTCGCTCCGCGCTGAGCCGCCGTGCCCGTTCAACATAGGCCGCTAGGACTTGGCGCCGCCGGTTCTCGAGTTCTTGCCGATTCTCGGAATCGTGTTCCAAGGTCTCCAACTCTGCCTTCGCGTCCCCCGCGACCTCCATCACCGTTTGGCTGCCCGGGCCGTACTTTTGGAACAGTCTCTCCAGTTCCGCCAGCCGCGACTCGACCGCGTCGAGTTCGCCCGGCGAAGAATCCATACCCTCCAGTTCGCGCAAAGCGCCTTGGCCCACGTCCTCGACAGCAAGCCGCGCTGAGGTGAGTTCTTTACGCCACTCTTGCGCCGCCGGCAACCACGTTTCGATTCGCTCGAGAGCGGCGGCCGCCGTCGCAATGCGAGTCCCGGCCGCGTGCTCGGATTCGTAGAGCGACTCGACGGCGGTGGTCAATGCCTGCCGGATCGAATCCTGATGGCGCAGCAGATTGCGACGCTCGCCAAGTGACTCCTCTTCACCAGGACGCAGATTGGCCGTCTCGATCTCACCGATCTGGAAACGCAGCAAATCGACCCGTTCGGCCCGCGATGAAGCGTCTTCGACGGCCCTTCGCCAACGCTGATCCAAACTCAGAAACTCCTCGCAAGCGGCTCGGGTGTCGGCAAGTGCGGTCGCCAGCTTGCTGCCCCCCGCGGCGTCGACCCAAGTTCGTTGTGCGTCAAGCTGCGCCAGACCCAGCTCCTCACGCTGCGTATGCACACGAATGAGATGCGGGGCTGCAGCCGCGAGAAGACGTAAGGTCACCGGCACGTCGTTGATGTACGCACGATTACGCCCTTCGCGACTGACTTCGCGGCGGACGACAATTTCCTCGGCCGGAAGTGCGCCGGCCGATTCAAGTTGCGAGAGCAACTGGGAGTCCTGTGGCAGATCGAAGATGCCGCTCACACTCATGCGCTCGCAACCGGAGCGAATCAGATCGGTGGACGCCCTCTCTCCCGAAAGGAGAAGAAGTGAATCGACCACAATGGACTTGCCGGCGCCGGTCTCCCCAGTGACAACGTTAAGTCCTTCGCCAAACTCGACCGAACTCGATTCGATCAAAGCCAGATTACGGATGTGGAGTTCTCGCAGCATCGCGGTGTGCGGCGACTCGGCAGCTAACGGGAGCCGTGGATAGTAACCCGATTGCGCCCTTCGTGCTTGGATTGGTAGAGCGCCGCGTCCGCGGTCTCATATAAGTCAGAAGCAGAACTGGAATCCGTTTCGGTGACCGCTCCCCCAATCGAACAGCGCACCCGCATCTTGCCCTTGGGATGATCGATGGCTATCGCTCCAACGGCCTCTTGAATACGCACCGCAATGTGTCGGCAGTCGCCCTCGCCACCCTCCGGGATCAACACCGCAAATTCGTCGCCGCCGATGCGCGCCACCGTCTGCTCTTCGCGTACCACCGAGAGCAACGCCGATGCGAATTCCTTGAGCAATACGTCCGCCGCCGGATGGCCGAAGGCGTCATTGATCTCTTTGAAGCGGTCGATGTCGACCAACAGCAAACCGAGCGGCCGAGCGTAGCGGGCGGCGCGGGCGCACTCGCGTCGCAGCTCCTCTTCGAAACGACGGCGGTTGGCGACATGGGTGAGCGGGTCGGTGACCGCGAGTGAGTACATCATCTCGTGGTAAGCGGCTTCAACGTCGGCTTCGACCAGGAACTTGAGATGCACCGTACCCACTTGAACGCGGTCGCCGGTTTGCAGACATGCCGGCGCCGTCAGTCGCTCGCCGTTGACGTAGGTGCCGTTGGTCGAGTCGAGATCCTGAATGTAGTACGAACCGTTGACAGCCTCGATCCGAGCGTGGCGCCTCGATACCGCGGCAGTCCCACCCAACACCACTTCGCAAGACGAGAGCCGACCGATCTCGCTGCCACCGTCGACATCCACTTTCAGGCGCCACATCTTGCCCACTTCGGAAGGATCGGGATGACCGAGGAGCACGAGTCCAGCTTGTTCGAAGGGAAGGTCCTCGCGACGCACCACAGGGATCTCTTGAGTGAGACCCACGCGTGAGGCCCTGGTGTCGTCGCTTGAGACCTGGTGGTCGGTTTTTTTGCTTTGATCGTCCATAAAAATGACCCACAAACTGGCAAAAACTCTAGCACGCGAGGCCCCCAGCTTGACTTAGTCCAACGTCGGCGGACACCATCCGCCAATGAGTCAGAGCATTCTCATCACCGGCGCGTCGACTGGGATCGGACGAGCCAGCGCCGAACGCATGGCAAAGCAGAACTTTCGAGTCTTTTGCGGCGTGCGCAAAGAGTCCGACGCCACCGATCTACGCGATGGCAACAATCCCAACTTGGTTCCCGTCTACCTCGATGTCACGGACTTCGACGCCATTACAAAAGCGCGCTCCGAGATTGAAGCCACAACCGGCAAAGACGGCCTCTTCGGCTTGGTCAACAACGCTGGCATCGCTGTCGGTGGGCCCCTTGAAGCGTTGACCTTGGCCGAGATTCGCCATCAGTTTGAGGTCAATCTCTTCGGACAGATCGCCGTGACTCAGGCCTTTCTTCCCTTGTTGCGGCGAGGGCAAGAAGTCCATGGGCATCTTGGGCGCATCGTCAATATGAGTTCCATGGCGGGCAAAGTCGGTCAGCCTCTGGTCGGACCGTACTGCGCGTCCAAACACGCGCTTGAGGCGATCACCGACTGCCTCCGCCGCGAGCTCACTGCACAAAAGATCTTCGCTTGCGCTGTCGAACCCGGAGTCATCCAAACGCCCATTTGGGAAAAAGGACAGGCGGCCGCAGATGAAAACATCGACCGCCTCGAGCCCGAGATGCAAGCTCTCTACGGAGAGTCCGTGCAACGCCTGCGCGGCGTCTTGGACACCATTTCCGACAAAGGAGTCCCGGCGGATGAAGTAGCCAAAGCGGTGCAGCACGCTCTCACCGCACGACGTCCAAAACTGCGCTATCCGGTGGGCACCGACGCAAAAATATCGATTGCAATGGCACGCTGGCTTCCGGGTCGCTGGTTCGACCGCGCCATAGCCGGCTTCGCCAAGCGGATATGAGATGCCCCGTTGTCGGGCATCTCATCCCGAGCTAGCGAAGCGAACCGAGGTATTTGGAAGGTATTTGGAAGGGGATTTGGAAGGAGATCTGCGAGGGGACCAGAGGGCCGCGATGAACTTTAGACCGCCTTATTCCGGCCGGTGACCTGTCCAACGATTGGGGTCCACCTCTCTATCTCCCGCCAGAACTCCACTTCAATCCTTGAAAGTGTCTATCTCCTACTCACCTCCGCTTTCTCGAACTCAAGGTATCTCCACATGTCAGGATCGGCAATGTAATCCCATAAAAAAAGCTCTCCACCTCTAGTTTCGTAGAAATAGAACCAAGCTATCCGGCCTTCGTCATCATCTAGCCAGAGAATACTCTCCCGTCTACCTTTCTTTTTCTCTGCCGTCCTCAGTTTCCACTGGCACGCAAGATCCACTTTCTCGAACGGAGGCCAACCCAGCAACGAACTAATGTGGCAAGTGTGGTCAGCATTCAGCCTAATCGTGTTCTGGCAGAGATCAATCGGTTTCTCGTAGCCCTCGTCGTGAATATCTTCAGCCGACGTAGCCGTCAACCTCCAGAGACCTACGATTTCGGATTCGCTCACTTCGCGCTGCAAGCGTCGACCCTCGGAGAACTGGCAGCCAGCCAGCAGCGCTGGCAATGAGATCACCAGCGCCACGTGCTTCAACCATACCTTCACCTTATTCACTGCCCACATGGCGAATCTTGTACCCAATTGTAGTGGTACGTAACATTTGCCATAGCTCCTCGGCCGGTTCGGTTTTCTAGCAAAGATTTAGGATTTTCTATGTCTCCACCATCAAACAACATCTCCTGCACACTTGAATTATGACGCGTGCCCGGCATCCAGTTTCGGGTAGCGGACTCAAGACCCCACGTATTTTGTGCGGAGACGAGGATCTGCCCGTCACCGATGTCGGTGATGTGGGCTGCGAACCCTCCAACGGCATGGCCGGTTACGCTAAATGTGGTGAAGTATTCATCTAGGCTGAAGTCGCCGCCATACCTACGGCTGCCGCCACGTCTGTCTGTACTGTTGACACATTGATTCTCTCGGAACTTTTCTAACAGATCGGTTGCAGCCGCCGATTCCGACAGCTCCCTGGTCTGTTCCTCGCTTGCATTGTCCGCTTGTGGCGAATTTCCGAGGGCCCAGTCTAGAACATCACGTATGGTTTCGGTCCCAGTACGAATGGGGTCTTTTTTTCCATACGCAGTGGTGTCGAATCCGTTGAGCAAGTTGGCTGCCGGGACCCAATGGGTGCTACCGCTAACAGTTGTAACTTCGCAGCCAGTGTTGTCGCAGTTTTTAGAAATTACACCCTCGCATTGCGAGCCACCTTGAATCGCAGAGCAATACATGCCAATGATTTTGTGCTTCGCTCTTTTTCGGCCGTCCGGATCCCAAGCATTGATGGGATTCCCGCCCACATACGAATATCGATTCCAAATTCCGGCCCCCTGCATCACAGGATCCACCCCCATAAACCTTCCTAGATGCGAGGTATAAAACCTGGCATGCATGTAATCCATGCCGGTATCAGCATCCCTCTCATGCCCAGTAAACTTCATCACCCCGTTTCCAGCCGCAGTGAGTTCCTCCCCATAAGGTAGATACTCATGCTCCGAGATCTTGGCTCCAAGCGAATCGGTCACTAACCGAATGCTCCCCAAATGGTCGGTGTGGTAGTGCTTCTTTGTCCCTGAGCCATCTTCAGTTCCCAGTAAACGCCTCCCCATCCAGATGTAGTCCATCTCGTGAGTCCAGTTCCCGGATTGGTCCTCACCGACGAGCTTGAAAGTGGAAAGCACCTGGTTGCCTGGGCCACGAATCGTCCAGTCCACCTCTCTCGTGGCGATCGAGCCCTGCCAGTCGATGGTGGCCACTCTCTCACCTGAGAAGTTGTAGAGAAAGAGCCACCTGCCGTTCTGCTCGGTCATCGAGTTGGAGGTGTCGTAGGAGTAAGCGTCCGAGCCCCAGGAGGTCATGTTGCCACTGGCGTCGTAGCCGGCCACCGACAAACGGTTGGTGTTGGCGTTGACCGCAATGGTGGTGGTCTGCGATCCACCCCCCACCGGCCAGGTCTTGACCTCGGTCATGTTGCCGAAGACATCGTAGGTGTAGTCCTGACGGGTGCTGTCTCCAGTTGCTTGATCCCGCACGTAGGCACGGGTCAGGCGATTGACCTTGTCGTAGCGGTAGAGGTCATCGTAGCCCGAGGTATCCCCGATAGTGACGATGTTCCCTGAGCCGTCATAGGTGTAGGAGCCCGTATTCCATAGGACTCCAGCATTGGGGTGAGTTGCCAGGATTCCTTATTCTGGCCGCTAAGCTGTCCAACGATTGGGGTCCACCTCTTCTATTTCAGGGATCTTGCACTTTCTTCCCACCGTTCACTTCACAACGAAGTTCGCAAGCAAAATCATGTTCGCCAAACTAAAGCCCTCGACTAGCCTCCTTAGGGTCTCATTCCCCACTCTCATAAACGCTAGCAACAGCCAACCACCCAACAACACGTAGTTCACTCTCATTCCAAGGTGGCTGGGATCCCTAATCGCAAAGACCGTCATGACTTCTAGAACTGTCACCAGAGCAACAAGGATCCAGTCCAAACGCGGGCTCCTAAGATCCATGGGCGAAACATGCCGACCAAACCCCCAAAAACAGACAACACCTCCCAACACTGGGGCGATAAGACTCGAACCGTCAAATGCGACCAATATAGCCGTTAGCAGGCCAGCAACAACTACCAATTTGGCATCAAAAATGGACATCACTTCTGGGTGATTTGCTACCGATTGCCTGGACCACTGCTTGCGCAAAACTCGTAGTGTCGCTGAGCGAGCAAGTAAAGCGCAACGGCTGTCGCTACCGCAACTTTCGCGCCCTCAGCGCCTTCACCATACTTCGGATTTGCTCTCGCCGCCGCGCGGCCCGCATAATAACTTACTAATCCACCAACCGCTGCGGTCGTGTAGCCACAGAAAATTTTGTTTTGCAGATCCCGCTTCTCGTCAGCGCCAGGCGAAATGCTTCCTAAGATCCCACAATCAGAAAGACTCGCTGTAAGCTGGTTTTTGCACCTCTCTGGTACCGCCCCTCCTCCTCCAGCGCCAGAATCCCCTCTTTCCGGGCTATTGGGACCGGCCGCCTCTGGAGGATTCTGCGCTGCATCGTTCAAATTTGCCGAAGCAGGATCAACGTGAGTGACTGAGTCGGAGAATCCTTCCGCAGCATCAATTCGTTGCCATTGACCGGCAAGATATTGATAGCACTCGCCATCGTCATCACACCAGACATTGCCTTCTTGAGGAGTTTCCACTGCTTCGTTCGGACACTTATGCCCCCCACCAGTTTCCTCACAAGTTGGTGCCTTACCTTCTTTCTTTTTTCTTCCAGTTGGATCCGTGTACGCAGTGGGACTCCCCCCTACGTACGAATACCGATTCCAAATCCCAGCCCCCTGCATCACAGGATCCACCCCCATAAACCTCCCCAGATGGCTGGTATAAAACCTCGCATGCATGTAATCCATCCCGGTGTCAGAGTCCCTCTCATGGCCGGTAAATTTCATGATGCCGTTGCCAGCACTGGTGAGCTCTTCCCCATAGGGTAGATACTCATGCTCTGAGACCTTGGCTCCTAGGTCGTCCGTCACTAGCCTGATCGAGCCCAGATGATCGGTGTGGTAGTGCTTCTGAGTCCCTGAGCCATCCTCGGTCCCCAAGAGCCTTCTCCCCATCCAGATGTAGTCCATCTCGTGGGTCCAGTTGCCAGACTGGTCTTCACCCACCAGATTAAAGGTAGAAAGCACCTGATTTCCCGGACCTCGAATGGTGAAGTCCACCTCTCGGGTAGCAATACTTCCCTGCCAGTCGATGGTGGCCACTCTCTCCCCTGAGAAGTTGTAGAGGAAAAACCACCTGCCATTCTGCTCGGTCATCGAGTTGGCGGTGTCGTAGGTGTAGGCATCTGACCCCCAAGAGGTCATGTTGCCACTGGCGTCGTAGCCGGCCACCGACAAACGGTTGGTGTTGGCGTTGACCGCAATGGTGGTGGTCTGCGATCCACCCCCCACCGGCCAGGTCTTGACCTCGGTCATGTTGCCGAAGACATCGTAGGTGTAGTCCTGACGGGTGCTGTCTCCAGTTGCTTGATCCCGCACGTAGGCACGGGTCAGGCGATTGACCTTGTCGTAGCGGTAGAGGTCATCGTAGCCCGAGGTATCCCCGATAGTGACGATGTTCCCTGAGCCGTCATAGGTGTAGGAGCCTGTATTCCATAGGACTCCCGGATTGGTGGTGTTTAAGGAAAGAGTACGGGCGTTGTTGTTGGTTTGTACCGTGTGGGTGTCCTGCGTCCCATTGGTGTGTGGGATCGTCGACCAGGTGCCCGATGGGTGGTAGGTGAGGTCATTGGTCCAGCCATTGACCTTCTTAATGCGCCCGTTCGACCAATCGGTGTCGAGGACCTGACCGGCGCTGGCCGTCGTCGCCGAGCACGAGGTATTCGAGCACCGCGGGTAGGTGATCTTGTCGGTAAGACCCCACTGGTTTGGATTGGGGTTGATCCAAAAACGCTGATACTCCCCACTCCGGCTACTGTCGAGGTCCGCGTAGACATAGGTTGCTACGACGCGAGTCGCTCCATCTGATTCTCTATAAGAGTAGAGCTCGGTCACCCTGGTGTGCTCCTCGCCCTGGGTTGGTGTCCAAGGAAGCTCCAGCCAGTTGTAGCGAGCGCGGGAGCGCACCTTGCCCAGGCCTGGACCGGATGCTGTGTCGTAGATAGTGTGGGTCACCAATCGATTGCCGTTATTGACATCTCTGACGTGTGTCAGCCTCCCGAGCCAATCGTATTCGTATTTGACATGCACCCGGCCATCGTCTCTCGAGTAGGTGTTCCCCCTCGAGTCATAAGACCCATAGGTCACGGTGCCATTGCCGCTGGTCCCGATCTCGGGGTGGGTCTCCGTGAGGAGGTTTCCTAAGTTGTTGTAGGTGAAATAGCGATTCTGCGAGATTGCCGCTCCAGCGTCTTGCCACACTCGGGTCAAGTTGCCATTGACGTCGTATTTATAGTGCGTCGCCACCAATCGATTGGGATCACTGGCATCTGAATGCTCATTGACACTCCATACGCGCCCAAAACCATCCTTATGGCTGTATTTAGGTACCCACTGGTAGCCAATTCCAGTGAGCAAAGTCCGCGTCTCCGTCTTAACCACCCGATCACCGGTATAGGTGAAGCGTACTTCGTAGTTCGAGCCCTCAGGAGCCCGGATCGCCCCCGGACGGCCGAAAGCGTCGTAATTGAGGTATTGGGTTAACTGGGTAGGTTCGCCCATGTTGGACTTCGACAGCACCCAGCCGCGGGCGTTGTAACTTGTTTCGCTCGAAACATAACCGCTGGGCTCCAGGTGAAAGTTCTTCCACGGACGGCCAAACTCATCGAAATGCGTCACATTTCCATCGAAGGTAGTCCCTGACGGCCATTTCTTTTCTGCATTCACGACCGCAGGTCCGGTAGAACTCGGCGCCGTGTATTGGTAAAACCAATACGCCCCACTCGGCAGTGTTGCTGTCGTCATCCGCCCCAAACTGTCGTAGGCAAAGGTGGTGGTCAGCCCGTTGGGGTCCCGACTCGCCGTCACCGCCCCGGTCGAGCCGTCAAGGTCGACATCGTAGGTCAGCCACGCCCCAGCCGTACCATCCGGCTGGTAGGGCCGTGAGGTCTTGCGCACTCCCTTCTCATAGGTGTGCTTGACCCAGCTCTCAGGCTGAGCTGGCAGACTTGCGACGCACCAATTCGCTCCCACACCAAGCGTCTGCAGATCTCCACCGTAAGTCTTCTCATTGGTGATGTTCCCCCGCGCGTCTCGCTGGTAATAGACCACTACGTCATTAGGGGTGCGAGCCGTTCCACTCTTGATCCGACGTACACATTCGAGCGCTCCATTGGCGTCAAACTTGACGTGCTGTTTGGTGTAGACCTCCCCGGTCGCACCTGGCTCGTAGTTCATCACATAGCGATAAACACCGAGAATCCAATCATCCGCTGGCGTAGGCGGAGCCCAGCCTGACTGGTTATATTGCGCGTCCCCTACCTTGTCGTACCATGTCCAGCTTTGGCGCGTCTTTATATCTGTCAACGAAGGCTGCAGATTCGTCTTGGTGACTGTCGTTCGCCAATGGCCCAAGCCATCATCATGGTTGTTGTTGACATCGATGTAGCGACCTCCATCATCGTGGTAGATGACTCTTGAGTCCTCCACCCGCCGGTTGGTGGCCGTATAGGCAGATTGGTTGCTCCCCGAGGGCAATACGTCCTTGCGATACTTGAGATAGGTCGACCTCAGCTTGGTTCCCGAGCACTGACCGTTTGAAGCATTTGAGCCCGACCAAACTTCGGACGACAAGTACTTGCCATCCACCTGGGCCTGGCGCTTGGTGTAAGGAAGGCCCTGCTCCCAGCTCTTGGTGTCATCGTGGAAGAAGTGGTGTTTCGAGCAGTCGCCGCTCCCTGATCCAGAGGGGCTAGGTTGCTGTACCCAGGTGGTCGTCTCCGCTTCATCACTCCCACTCTTGGGGTAGTAGGCCTGTTTGTACTTCCAAGTACCTAGCACCGTCCCTGAAGAGTCCACCATCCGCCGCTCCTTGACCGCCGCGGTGGTGTTCCAGGGGGACGAGCCATTGAAGGTGAATTCTTGGATGTCCCACTCATAAGCCCCACCCGTGGGAAGAATCAACTTCTCTAAGAAGCCTGGGCCGTCCGGAGCCCCTCCGTTACAGAGGTTTTCGTAGGTCAGCACTCCCCCCTCGTGCATCTTGTATGAGGTCCCGTCCGGCAGGTTGATCTGCTTTAAATGTGGCACCTTGATCCGCGTACTCGACCCAGGGTAGTCGTCCTTGCAGCTCCGGTTGACGTGCTTGTCCCAGTACTGCAGCGTGTAGACCATGCGCTGACCGCCCACGGACTCAATGTCCACCTTGGTCACCACCCCAGGATCCCCGTAGTAGGTATAGCCGTTGTGGAAGGTCAGGTAGTTCTTGCGGTTGTAGCGATCGGTAAAGGTCCAGATGCTGTTGCCATTCGAATCGTAGGCCGAGCGCGTCACCGTCATGTCCGGGTCTGAGGCCGAGCCGAAGGCGTTCCAGAACTTGGTCAGAAAGTACGTCGCGCTCGGGCCGCACCAGCCCCCCTGGAAGCGCTGCGTCGATCCATCCGGGGATTCGATGTCCGCGGTCAAGCAATTGATCACCTTGAGGCGCAGGTAGCTCCCATCCCGGCTGTAGAAGGTGTCTGAGTCGTTGTCCGGGTGGGTTGCGTCAAAGTCATCCCAAAAGGTGTGGGTGCCTCCGAATTGGTCGATGTAGAGCCATTTGCCGGTCGAGTTATAGGGATGGGTCGGAGGGTAGACCTCTCCCACTCCCACGTGCCAGGCCAAGCCCCCGGTGCGCTTCCTCCAAGGAATCGCCTGGGTGTAGGCAACGCCTCCCTCAATGATCGTCTCGTAGTTCCAGATGTTGGAGCTGTGGGTGATGCTGAAGGGACCCAAAGGAATCGTCACCACTAGCGAGCCTGATCCCACGTCGACGTTGTCCACCTGGGCGCCTTCATACACCGACTCGGGCTTGTAGCCCAAGGGGTGATTGGGGCCCATGGCGGAAAGGGGCGCTATGGCAAAGAAGGTCGCAAGGATCACGGTCAGGGTCCCAGCCCCCCACACGCCCTCCCGCCGGGGCAGGCGCCGGGATGACGTTGCTCCGCAGAGGTGGGGCCCTTCGACGCCGCTCAGAGCAAGCTTGTCCCCCACCGGGAGCCCGCAAGGGGCTCCCCTACGCTCTTTCTGCACGGTGCGAAGAGAGGTCATGACGCACCCCCTTCCACCCCAGCACCAATCTCGACAGCAAAATACTCCAAAGTCCCGGCATCAAATCCAATGACCACGTCCCCTTCCTTGAAACGGGAAAGGTTCCCTTGCCCACGGTCAACACGGCGCAGCTTCTCGTTCTTCGCCACAAGCCACCCGTCCGGCTCACTCTCATCTCCCAACCCACCATCGTGGACTCGCCCGTGCCAAACACGAGCCCCCAGATTGGTTCTTCTGATCACAATGATGTCGAGCTCTTCCCCAGGCAGCTCTAACCCCTCTAGGGACTTCAAAACATTCCCCGAAAGCTCCTCGGCGTAGCTCTTAAGGCGCGCCACACCTTTCGCAGAGTGAATCACCCACTCCCCCGTGCCTAAGTCCACTCCCACCCAGATGGATCTGTCACTGATCTGTGAATCGAGGTGAAGATCTCCTTCCACCACTTCTGCGTGGCGCACGACCACATTCATGTGGTTGGAAATCTTTCGCTCCACCCCGATCACTGCCACTCCCGATCCGGAGTCTTCTGCGATTGCCACCCGGCTCTCGGCAATCGACAGCTCGATCGCCTTCGCGGGAGCTGGGATCAACCAGCCCCCTGACCATGCGAGCAGCAAAGCTGCCATCCTGATTTCGAGTTTGTTTCTCATGGACCCTCCCTTCACAAAATAAAACGTAAAAAACGACTCTTCACTGCCACCCGGCAGTTCGAAAATTGTCGGCGAGGTTCAGACACACCGCCACTGACGGCCCCGCAATGACGCCGAATCGCCTCAAATTCGTCGAGATTTGTTGCGTCTTCGCCCCCGCACATGCAGGCTGGAGTGACTAACTCCTGCGTCCCATATGAGAGCCCCGGCAACGCCCCCGTGTTTACGAACGTTGTGAACTATAAAACCGACGCATGAAAGAGTCAAAAATAGACTAGACCTCTCGATAGCGAAAGCAACCCATCTCGTGGTCGTTCACCATGCCGACCGCCTGCATGAACGCGTAGCAGATGGTCGTCCCGACGAAGCGGAACCCGCGCTTCTTGAGGTCCTTGCTCAGGCGGTCCGACAGCTCTGTGCTGGCGGGAATGTCCCGCAACGATTTCCATTGATTGCGGATCGGAACTCCGTCGACAAAACCCCATAGGTAGGCGTCGAAACTGCCGAATTCCTTCTGCACGGCCAGGAACGCCTGCGCGTTGCTCACCGTCGAGCGCACTTTGAGCTTGTTGCGCACGATGCCCGGATTCCGCAGCAGCTCTTGAATCTTGTCCTCGCCGTAGCGAGCGATATTGACAGGATTGAAGCCGTCAAAGGCCCGCCGGTAGTTCTCGCGCTTGTTGAGAATCGTCGTCCAACTCAAACCTGCCTGTGCGCCCTCGAGCGTCAGAAACTCAAACAGCACCCGGTCATCGTGCACCGGCACACCCCACTCACGGTCGTGGTATTCGATTTCCAGCTCCGAAGCACCCGCCCAGCCGCACCGGCTTGGATTGTTCATTTACCGCCTCCTCTCACAGCTCAGTCGCCAAACCGGCGCCGCTCGAACTCCACCGCACCGTCCGCGAATTCCATGACGAACAGATCCCCGTACTCACTCTCGTTTAGCACGAAGGTCGGCCCACCAAGGCGTCCGATGAGCAGAGGGATGGTGTTGGAGTGACCGACGACCAGAAATACCGCTCTGGAATCGCTCTCAACCATGGTCGCCATCGCTTCGATGTGCGCGTCCAGCCCGGACGCAATCGATAGCTCCTCGATCTCGATTCCCAGCTTGCTGGCGGCCGGCTGCGCGGTCGCCAGGGTCCGTTTGAACGGCGTCGACAGGACGCGCTCCACCCCTGCATCGGCGGCGATCTGCGCCAGGGCATCGGCCCGCGCTGCGCCCTCTGGAGTCAGTTCGGGGTCGTCCTCCGCCGCGGCCTTCTCGGCGTGGCGCACGAGATAGACCCACGTAGTCTCTGCTGGCGGTGAATCAATCGCTCCCGACGAGCAAGCAACCCCAAGCAACAGAGCCCAAGCGATCCAATTCCTTTTCCTCACGATTTCTCCAGTCGCTCCAAAACTCTTTTGGCGTGGTGTGCATTGTGGTACACGGTAAAGAACAGCATCTCGCGAACTGTCATCTTTCACAGAACCGGGTGGGGCTAGCAAACTCGGTCGAGTTACCACTCCTTCGGATTTCCGAGCGCGTCGGCAATACTGTCGCGCTCATCGGGCCGCTTGATCCGAGTTTCAAATCTGGTTGTGCCCGCAACCATTAACTCTCCGCCAGAACATCCGGTTCGGCAAAGGCTCGTTCCAGTTCCGAAAAAAATCGACCCACCGCCTGTCCATCCACCAGTGCATGGTGCACCTCGACCGAAACCGGCAGCCGCACGCTCCCATCGACTTCCGAGTAGCGGCCAAAGACGATTCGAGGAACCGAGAGTTCGGGATCCACGCGTTGGGCGTGGGAGATGCTGCTGAACCGCACCCACGGGATCACCGAGCCGTGAACCACTGCGTCGTCCTCCGGCCGATCGCCGAGGGAATCGCTCGTTTCGGCAGCGGCCTCGGTAGCCGCAGTGCGCGCCAGGGCGTCAAAGCGACGGAAGTTCTCTTCGTAGGGCAGGTAGGCGAAACGAAACGGCCGGTCTTGAGCCGTCACCGTGGTGGCAACCGAAATCCGGTCGTAGACCCACACTCGATCTTGCCGCAAGCGGTACCGAAACGGCTCCAATGCGTTGACCACCTGTTGGCAGTGGTACCAACCCACCCAAGTTGGCGACAGTTCAAGTTCGCGACAAGCGGCCACCGACGCCGTCGCATCGATCTCAGCGCAAAGATTGAAGAAAGGATGCTGGTAGGACGAAAAGAAACGGAACATGTCGCGGCCGGGCCAGGAATCGAAGTCAAGAAAGTGCCCTTTTGTTTGCATGTATTCGATCCTGAGGCGGTCACTGGGTCGAGTGCGAGTTCGTTCCCGAACTTGAGGTGACGCGCCTATACTGTCTCTATGCTACTTCGTCTCTTTTTGGGCGGGATCTTGATAGGCGCAACAACCTCCGCCCAAAGCGGCTCCGTCGCCTTGCGGTGGCCGGAGGCACCGCACCTCGACGATGCCATCGAACAACACGTCATCGACACCATCTTTGACTCCAGCCAAGAGGATGCCGAACTCCTGATCCGGTCCGTCGATATCAACAGTGGAACCCTGAATCTAGAGGGAGTGCGGGCGGTTGGAGGCCTCTTCGCCACCGAGTTCGCAAGACTCGGCTTCGAAACGCGCTGGATAGACGGAACTGGGTTTCAGCGCGCCGGACACCTGGTTGCCGAACTCCCTAGCGCCGGAGCGCGCCCGGCAGTTCATTTTCTACTCATCGGACACCTCGACACTGTGTTCGAGCCCGATAGCCCGTTTCAGAAGTCGCAACTGGTGTCCGGCCCCGAAACCTGGATCAAAGGACCGGGAAGCAGCGATATGAAAGGCGGCAACGTGGTCCTGCTCGCCGCCTTGCGCGGACTGCGCGCCGCGGGAGTCCTCGATGCCATGAAGGTCACCGTGATCCTGACCGGCGACGAAGAGAAGGTCGGCTCTCCGTTGACCGCGGCGCGCGAGGAACTGATCCGCCTGGGCCGGGAGGCCGATGTAGCTTTGGGATTCGAAGACGGCGACAGCAATCCCAGCACAGCGGTTGTGGCTCGGCGTGGGTCAAGTCGCTGGAAATTGGAGGTGAAGGGAGTCTCAGCGCATTCGTCACAGGTCTTTCAACCGGAGATTGGAGCGGGCGCGGTCTATGAATTGGCGCGCGTCCTCGACGCCTTTCGCCTCGAACTGGCCGATCTCGAGAACCTCACTTACAGCCCCGGCGTGGTGGTCGGCGGCACGACCGTTGACTTCGACGCCGAGCAGGGTCGCGGTACCGCCTTCGGCAAGAACAACGTCGTCGCCCAAAGCGCCGTCGCCAGCGGCGATATCCGCGCCGTTTCTCCTCAGCAGTTGGCGGAGGCGCGCGCTCGCATGGAACGGATTGTCTCTGGGTCTCTGCCGAGAACCGCAACTCGATTCACGTTCGAGGCGCGCTACCCGCCGATGGCTGCTAGCGAAGGCAATTACGCCTTGCTCAAGATCTATAGCGATGCCAGCCGCGACCTCGGTACCGGACCGGTGCTGGCGGTGGATCCGCGCAACGCCGGTGCGGCCGATATCGCCTTTGTCGCCGCAGACGTGGACATGGCCCTCGACGGACTCGGACTGATGGGGAGTGGCGGTCATACCGTCGACGAAGCCGCCAACCTCAGCCGCCTTCCGGTTCAGGCAGCGCGCGCGGCGCTGACGATGCTGCGCGTGTCCCGGAGCTACGCGGCTTCACAGTAGACTCGGCTACGTTTCTAGCCTGGGGTACCCAGTCGGAAGACTCTCGCCACCCTCTGTCATCGATTTCAATATGCTGAACTCACAAACCTCCAAGGTCAAGATTCTGTTTATCGGCGGCTTTGGGCGCAGTGGCACGACCATTCTCGACAATATCCTCGGCCAGGTCGAGGGCTTCTTCTCCGCCGGCGAGACCCTCTACATCTGGGACCGTTCGTTCATCGAAGATCGCCTCTGTGGCTGCCGCAGGCCGTTCAGCGAGTGCCCGGTCTGGACCCCCATCGCCGAAAAGATCGGACCTCGAGGGACCACCGCCGAAGAGCGACGAACGGAACTCGACCGCTTGGTCGCCGTACGCGAGAGCTTGACCCCGAAGCGGGTCGCCATCGCCGCGGGCCGCGGCCGGAGCCCGCAGTCCGACAATGGCGTCGCTCCCGGCGTCGCCGAGTACCGTGACCGCATGGTCGAGGTGTACCAGGCCATTCAGGAGCAAACCGGCTGTAAGGTCATCGTCGATTCCTCTAAATCTCCCGGGCACGGCTACCTACTGCAGGGCAGTCCCGAACTCGATGCCTATGCGGTGCACATCGTGCGCGATCCACGTGCAGTGGCTTTCTCGTGGCAGAAGAAAAAGGTCTATGACCCCTCAGGTGATCGGCCGATGATGATGAGCCGACACTCGCCGGCGCGCAGTTCGAAGTTATGGAACACCTGGAACATGGCCACCCAAGCGGTGTGGAAACAGTCGCCCGAGCACTACACGCGCATTCGCTACGAAGATTTCATGGCCGATCCTCGTTCCACGCTGCAGCACATCCTCGACCGCGTGGGCGAAAACGGCTTGCCACTCGACTTCGTGCGAGGCAACACGGTTGAGATGGGTGAGGTTCACGCCCTCGCCGGCAACCCCAGTCGCTTTACCGACGGGCCGGTCGAATTGCGGCTAGACGATCGATGGCGCACCGAACAAGCGGTTTCCCACCGACGCTTGGTCACCGTCCTGACCTACCCTCTGCTGCGCCGTTACGGTTATACCGGCTAGCCTCTCGCTGAGCTAGTTTCGCCTGCCGAGCGCGGCCAGTAGTCCCAGCACTCCAAGTTCTCGATTGCGCAGACCGGCGCCAAACCAGATCACCAAAGTGGCCGTGGTGAGATGGACCAGAACCCACCAACCGGCGGTGGGAACGCCGAACCTTTCCGCGCCCGACAGAGCCAACACAGCGACCGCGGACGCCACCAGCATCGGTAGATAGCTTCGATCCCACGGCCACAGCTTCATTTGTCGGCGAACCAAGACCAGGCCGCAGCCGAAGAGTAGGACCAGTGCGACCGAGGTCGCGACCGCCGCTCCGGTGATTCCGAAGCGCGGAATCAAGGTCACCGCAAGCAAGACGTTGAGGAATACGGCGGCGGCGGTAACCGCCAGCCAGATCTTCTGCCTACCGCTCATGATCAATAGGTAGCCCACAGCACCGGTGGCGACGTTGACGAGCTGACCGATCGCCAAGATGACCAGCGGTCCGGCGCCGCGGGCATACGCCGACCCTTGCAAAAAGGTCACAAACGATTCCGGATGGATTGCGATGACCACCGTCAGCGGCAAACAGATGAGAAGCGCCCACCGGGTCGCAGTACGGTAAAGGTGGTTCAAACGGTTCTGCTGACCCGCGCCATGAAGCTCTGCGATCATGGGGCTGAAGACGTGGTTAAACGAACTCAACACCACCGCGTAGAACATCGTCAGTCGCGAAGCTGCGTCGTAGATTCCAGTATCGCCTTTAGACAGAAAGTACCCGACCAACAAGGTGTCGACCCAGAGCACCACTAAGCCCAGCATCCCGGCCAGGGAAGTGGGTACGGTGAAGGCAAGCAGCTCGCGACGACCGATGCTGGGGGCACCGCTTAGATCAAGAAAGCCTGGAAAGAGACGGCGGACAAAGACCGCGGCCAAGAAAAAGGCGACCGCATAGGACAGCACAGTCGCGAGTGCTGCTCCCAATACCTGCCAGCCGAGCCAATAGAGTGCGACGACCAGCAGCAACTGCGTCAGTGGCTGCACGATGTCTTCTGCCACAGCGCTGTCGCGCATGCGCTTGTTGACGCGCGTCGAAGCGGCGGCGACGCGTAGCCCCGGCACAAACACCAGACAGAAGGCGAACACGCGCAAAACCGGGGCGAGGTCGGGCTTGTCGAAGACCGACTCGGCAACCCACGGGGCCATGACGTACACCGCCAATCCCATCGCCAACCCCGAAATCAGGGCCGCCGCAATGGCGTTGCGAACCAAGCGTTGAGGAAAACGCTCTTTGCCGCCAGACGCAAACCGAATCACGCCGTTGTCGAGCCCCAACGCGGCGAACAGTCCAAGGATCAAGACAACCTTAAACGCCATGCCAAAGAGGCCGTTGCCTTCCGGCCCCAACAGACGGGGAATGAGCATGCCCCCAACCAGAAACGACACCGCTCGTCCCAGGAGCCTCCCCGGGACAAGCCAGCCGGCGCCACGGGCTAGCGTTGCGGCGTCATCTGCATGGGATGTCGACATCGCTGACACCGCGAGATCTTACGGGATCAGGCGCACCGCTTCGGGCCGCGCCGTGTAATGCGGTCAGCGAGTGCAGACTAATTCAGAGAATCAAAGGCATTCAAAATAGCCTTCGCCGCATGCTTGATTGCAGGCTTCGTAGGCCTTGGCCGCCGCCGCCAAGGTTTCCATGCAAGCCACTTGGCACTCCAAGTGCCGGTTCATCGCCGCCGTGACGCAGTTGACGTAGGCTCGCTGATCCTCGGCCACGCCACTACAGTCAATGGACAAATCTTGCTGATGCTCGTTGCTACAGCTATCAAAACAGTTCTGCGCATCCTCACCCGCGGCTTGCCACGCTTCGTCACAGCCGTCGGTGCACGCCTGGAACTCGGCGTAGCACTCTGCGGCATTTGGGCAACCCATCAGCACGACGGCGAAGAGTGCAACTGCAATTACTCCCAGCGTCCGAGACAAGAAAATCTGGCTACGGTTCATCATGAGACCACTCCTTTGGTCCACGGTGCACTCCGGCAACCGAAGTGCGACCATTAAAAAAAAAGGACTCAGGCAGGGTACTACACCGTAGCCGCGCAGGGCCAGGTGTCAATGACCGGGCCTAGGCAGGACGGGACAGGTTGCTTTCCTCCCCTCACACCCGTAAGGTGTCGTTTCATTGCGCGTCGACCTCCGGTCAGTCCCGACGCCCCGCGCTTAGTTCCACAACCTGCGCGGATCCCTTTTCAAGACAAGACACTGCCTGGACCGGCAACCTAAAGGCCGTTTCTAGGAGTTCGTATGTCCTTTCGCAAACTGGGTCTTCGACCCGAGCTGTTGTCTGCCGTCGACGCGGCCCGCTACCAACAACCCACACCTATTCAGGAGCAGGCGATTCCCGTCGTGCTTGAGGGCCGCGACTTAATGGGCGCTGCTCAGACCGGCACCGGCAAGACTGCTGGCTTCACTCTCCCGCTTTTGCAGCGCTTGATGTCGCCCGAAAACGGAGTTCATAGCGGAGACCGACAGAGCCGGGCGCGGCCGGTGCGCGGCCTCATCGTCACTCCGACGCGGGAACTGGCGGCACAAGTCAACGAAAGTGTTCGCACCTACGGCCGCGATCTGCCGCTCAGATCGACGATGATCTTCGGTGGGGTCAAGATGAACCCACAAATCAACGCGCTCCGGCGGGGCGTCGACATCGTCGTTGCTACGCCTGGCCGGTTACTGGACCATGCATCGCGCAAGACCATCGACCTTTCAACCGTCGAGATCCTGGTGCTCGACGAAGCCGACCGCATGCTCGACATGGGGTTCATTCACGACATCCGGAGAATCCTCAAGCTGATGCCGAACAAAAGGCAAAGCTTGCTGTTTAGTGCCACGCTCGATGGCAGTGTGCGCGAACTGGCCAAGGGATTTCTCCACCACCCTACCTTTATTCAGGTGGAACAACCGAGCGTCGCCGCTGACTCCGTCGATCAAGCCATCTATCGGGTCGACCGAGGAGACAAGACTAGAGCCTTGATTTCCCTGATCAAAGGCGGCAACTGGTCACAGGTATTGGTGTTTACGCGCACCAAGCACCGCGCCAACCGCCTCGCAGCTCAGATCGACCGCACTGGAATCTCAGCGACCGCGATCCATGGCAACAAGAGCCAAGGAGCTCGCACTCGCGCCTTGAAGGACTTCAAGGCCAACCGCGTGCGGGTCTTGGTCGCAACCGACATTGCGGCGCGAGGGCTCGACATCAGCGGCTTGCCCCACGTCGTCAACTTCGAAATCCCCAACGTCCCGGAAGACTACGTCCACCGCATCGGTCGCACCGGCCGCGCCGGCGCTGGTGGGCAAGCAGTTTCGCTGATCTCAAGTGATGAAGAAAAGCTGCTCAAGGGCATCGAGCGACATTTGAAAGAGCGGCTTTCAGAACTCCACCTAGACGGTTTCGCGCGCAGCGAAGTCGACCCAACGCCGGCGCCCCATCAACATCGGCCAGGTCGACATCGGGGACCCAAACCAGGAGCCAAGCCCAAGCCAGGCAAACGCAGTCGAGGCCGCTCCGCGAAGGCAAGATCGGCGAATGGCGCCGGCAAGCCGCGGAGGCAGCCAGGGCCTGGTACCAGCCGTCCCAAAAGGCGACAGTGGCGCGTCGCTACCCCCTAGCTACTCGCTAGTCAGCACCTGACGTGCCGAATTGATCGCGTAGGTTGGGACTCATGCCGGCCCTCGGCGTTTTGCAGTCATGCCTTCATGAAGACCCGGGCGGGGATAAACCCCTTCCCTACTTTTCTGGGCTATTTCGTGTTTTCTGGGCTATTTCGTGCCGAGTTCGTCCTCGACAATCTCCCGGATCTTAAACTTCTGGATCTTCCCCGTGACCGTCATCGGGAATTCGTCAACGACGTGGACTTGGCGGGGGACCTTGAAGTGGGCCATACCCTCGCGCACGAACTCTCTGAATTCCTCCGGTGTCGCTTCTTCTCCAGGATGGAGTTGGATCCACGCCCCCAGATCCTCGCCCAAGCGTTCGTCGGCGAACCCAAACACCGCCGACTGGGCAACTTTCGGATGGGTCGCCAAATAGGCCTCGATCTCGGCCGGGTAGATGTTCTCGCCGCCACGAATCACCATCTCTTTCAATCGGCCGGTGATCTTGAGGTAGCCGTCGCCGTCCATCACTCCCAGGTCGCCGGAGTGCAGCCAGCCGTCTTGGTCGATCGCCTCCGCAGTCGCCTCGGGCATTTCGAAATAACCCTTCATAACGTGATACCCACGAAAGCAAATCTCTCCTTGCTCATCGACATCTAACGTCTTGCCGGTAGTGGGATCGACGATCTTGACCTCTTGGTGTGGCATGTTGGTGCCGACGGTCTCGGTGCGGTGCTCGAACGAGTCGTCTGAACGCGTGATGTGGGTCGCCGGCGACGCCTCGGTCTGGCCATAGGCAATCAAGATCTCGCCGATGCCCATGTCTCCAATAACTTTGCGCATCAGTTCGGGCGGACACGGAGCGCCAGCCATGATTCCGGTGCGAAGCGTCGAGAGGTTGTAGTCAGAGAAGTCTTCACGCTCCAGTTCGGCAACGAACATGGTCGGCACACCGTGGAGCACGGTGCACTTCTCCTGATCGATGGCGGCGAGTGCCGCTCCGGAGTCGAAGTGTTCCGACGGGATGACAATCGTGGCCCCACGCAGCAAGCAAGCGAGGTTCGAGATCACCATGCCAAAGCAGTGGTAGAACGGCACCGGAACACACACGCGATCAGACTCGCGCAGATCGAGAGCCGCGCCCACCCCCCAAGCATTGTTGACGATGTTGTGGTGGGTCAGCACCACCGGTTTCGGAAACCCCGTGGTCCCGGAAGTGAACTGAATGTTGATCGGGTCATCGGGCTCCAATCCAACGGCTCGGTTTTGCACGGCGTCCGGGTCGATGTCGCCACCAGCCTCCACCACCTCACGCCAGAGAAGGAAGCCCGGCGCGGGTCGCAACCCCTGCTCAGATTCGGGATCGAAGACCACCACCTGACGAAGCTCCGGAAAATCGGCAAAGGCGACCTTGCCAGCCTCTCCGCTCTCCAGCTCCGGGCACAGTTCGCGCATCATGCCCACATAGTTGGAACTTCGGAAGGCCGGCATCAGGAACATGACATTGATGCGGGCTGCCTTGAGCGCGTGGCGCAGTTCCCCGGTGCGGTAGGCCGGGTTGATATTGACTAGGATCGCTCCGACGCGGGCGGTGGCGATCTGGAGTGCCACCCATTCGACGTTGTCGGTGGCCCAGATACCCACCCGGTCGCCCTTCTCCACTCCCAAGCCGATCAGTCCCGTAGCCACCTTTTCCACCTCGGAAAAAAAGAGCTCATAGGTCAGGCGCTTGCCTTGAGGTACCGAAACGACGGCTTCGCGGTGCGGATGCTGAAGCGCCGCCCGCTTGACCGCGGCGTGGACTGGCAAACCGATCAAGGGGTCACTGCCCCCAAGGTGAACGTAGGCTCTTTGGCGCATCGCGAGGTCGGTAACCATAAAGAAATCTTACCCAAAATCCGACCTGGAGATGAGATTAAGTCAGCTCCAATATTGACATTCTCAGACACCATCGTTTGACGTCGTTTGGCCGGGCAATTACCATGAAAGCAACTTATCGCCGGGCCGTCCCTTCTGGGCGTTCCACGAACAAGAAGGAGTTTCTATGAGCCGTTTCACACGCGTTGTAGGCATATTGTCGATCTGTGCATCGATCGCGATCGCTGCGCCAGCACTGGCCGGTGAAGGCCACGAAGAAGCGATCGCCAGTGCAAAGAGTGCCGCGCCCGCGGTTATTGCCGACGGTGCAACTATCATTGGACCTGATGGGAACATGTTGCACGAGGGCACCAATGGTTGGGTGTGCCGAGCGGAAAATGCGGCGCTGGGTGCGATGTGCAATCCGCCTCAATGGGAAGCCCTGATTCAGGCGCTCATGGCGGGTGAAGAACCGGAGATCGACGCCATCGGCGTTTCGTACATGCTCGCCGGCGAAGGCGATGCACCGGGTGTCAGCAATATTGACCCCGCCGCTACCGAGCCCACTGAAGACAATCAATGGGTCAAGGAAGGACCGCATCTCATGATCGTGGTTCCAGACCCGGCCATGCTTGAGGGACTCTCGACCAACCCCGAAGACCCGGTCTACGTGATGTGGAAGGACACTCCCTACGCCCACATCATGGTCCGTATCGCCGAGCCGGAGTAGCGTTTTCCGCGGCCAGGGCAGGCTGGGATCTTTGGCCGCTTCTCAGCAAAAAAATGAGGGCGCGTCCCCAGAAGGAAGGACGCGCCCTCGACGAGCAGGATCCCCCACGAAGGGCTATGAAAGGAATCCAGCCGTCAGTTTCCGGTCCTCAACCTATTCGTCGTCGTCGCAGCCATCGACTTCGTTGACGCAGAAGTCACCTTCTTCGGTGAAGGTGGCGTTGTCTTCACCGCCGATGGCCCCGACTTCAATCTTGACCGGTGTATCGGCGCCGAGCGCCGCCAAGTAGTCAGCGGGGACTGTCACCTGACGCGAAGCACTTGGCACGCGCACAGTGAATTTGAGCCCTTTTCTCGAGTCGTTGTCTTCGACGTCCGGCTCCAGCACCACCTCCCACTGGTCGACTGTGACGCTGGCGGGATGCACCGGCAAGGCGCCCGCCGCAACCAAGCTATTGAGTTCGAAAAACGAGGCGCAGTTGCCCAGGTCGTCACCGGAATCCCAAGTGATCTTGCTGCCGTCAAAGTCAACGTCGGCCGGCGCCGCAGGTAACTGATAGGTCAACTGCGTCGAGCCGGACGACTTGTCGCCGCCTTCACTGGCTCCGGAAAAATAATAGGTACCCGCATCCCATCGCTCTAGAAACTCCTCCAGCGAAACGATCTCGTCGTCGGGATCTGCATCGGGATCCGCCCAGCACAGCGGCTCCGCACTTTCGGCGAAGGTCTCGGTCAAGGTTTGCTCGCTCAAGGGACCTTTGGCCTGATCTTGGAAGACCTTGACTCCGCTTGGCCCGTTGATTTGGGCCATCTGCAACTCATCGCCGTCCATCAAAAAGTGGAAGCCGATGTCGCCGTCCGACGCGTTGATCTCTATTAGCGCCTTGCATTCGCCAAAATCGCCACAGGGTTCGGTTGCGAAAGCGGTACTCGCAAACAAAAGCAGGGCGGCGCCGGCGATTGGCAGCGTGTGGTTTTTGAAGTTGTTCTGACTCATCTAACTGCTCCTTTCCGCCCAACCAGGCTTTTTGCTCTGCCCACCCTGGGCGATCTGTTTTGTCAGTTAGATTGCGGAGCGGCCGAAATCCTTCGGCCAGAATCCTTCGACCGGGGTCCTTCGACCGGGCCGCTTGCGGTAACGCAGGCTATTGCGAATTAGCGGAGCGGCGCAGTGTGAGTGCCACCCCACCGAGAATCAGCACGCTGGCAATCGCCAGCCGAATGCTCGGCGATTCGGAGAGAAACAAGACTCCGCCGAGCGCCGCCAATACCGGCACCGTAAGCTGGACCGTCGCCGCTTGCATTGCCGTCAGGTCGTCCAACGCCGCGTACCAAATCACGTAACCGAGTCCAGAGGTAACGGCTCCAGAAATAACTGCAAGGAGAACTCCTAACGTCGTCACATTGAGATCGGCCCAAAACAACAACGCGAGTAGGACTCCGAGCGGGGCGGAGCGGGCGAAGTTATGAGTGGTGGCACTCAGAGGGTCGCTGGCACCTCGCCCCCATAGCGAATACAACCCCCACGCAACCCCCGAAATCAGCATCAGCGTCGAGCCGACTACGGGAGGAGCGGTGAGCCCCGGCGACAGCAGATAAACCAGTCCCACGATCGCCACGGCGAAGCCCGCCATCTGCTGCCCAAGCATCCGCTCGCCGGCAACGAAAGCGGCGGTCAACATCGTCAGTTGAACCGCCGCAAACAGCAACAGCGCTCCCATGCTGGCGCTCAAGCTCAAGTATGCAAACGAAAACGCCGCCGCATACGCCAGTAGTGCCAACGGTGCCTTCCAGCGTGATTCTGATGACTCTCCTGGCGGATGTGCGTACCGCGAACCTCGAACGGTGACCACCAACCCCAACATCACCGCTCCTGACAGCAAGCGAATGGCTGTGAATCCAGCCGCATCGACCCCTTCTTCGGCCAGAGCCATGCGCGCGAGGATCGAGTTCCCGGCAAAGGCCAATAGGGCCAAAGCCGTGAGCAAACGGTTATTCACTTGTCGCGATCACCCGGCGTCATTGGATCGGCGGCAGGCGTCTATGCGCGGCCGGGAACAGTTTGTCAGAAGTGCCCCGCTACACTTCCAAGACTTCCTCCGAATCCTCCTCCGATTCGACAGCAAGTTTCCAAGCCTCAAAGATCGCCAAGCCATAGAAGAGAAGGTCGATGGGCGAGAACGCCCCACCCATGAGCATGGAAACAAGTTCAAGGTCCATCATCTCAACCACGCGCAAAATCGGTACTTCAATTTCGTTCGCGAAGAAGTAAACAGCAGTAAAAAGATTGCCTACGGCACACCCCAAGCCGGCGATCACCGCCGCCACAAGTCGAAATGGAGTTGTTTGGCCCCTGCCAAACTTGCGCACCGCGATTCCCACCAGGAATCCGACCCCAACGGCCATGAAGCCGATTTGGTATTCGGTTGCCGCCGTGATTGCAGCCCAGGCTAGCGCTCCCACCGCAGCTGCTACGGCGCCGGCGATGACCGCAATAACGAGACTGCCCTCCGATCCCTCCGGGGTAATCGGCTGCTCGACGGATGTGAAATCACTCATCGGTTCCCCCCAATTCGCCATCGGGCACCTGCGCACCTTCGCCTGCAGGGGCGGTGGGATCGTCGCCGTCAAAAGCGAGCTCCTCATCAAAGCTAAACGCGCCTCCACCGGCTTCCTTCCAGATCTCGTAGCCTTCAAGTTCTTCGGCGCTGACCGATTCTTCAGCGATGAACACGGGAAACATCCAGGCAAAGTCCTTGAAGGTCAGCGGCAGATGGCCGAATCCGGTCACTTCTTCATCTGCCGTGCCCAAACTCAACTCGCCGGAAGAAATCTCGATCGGCCGTGTATCAAAGCTCTCTTTGTACCATCGCACACTGACGATGTCTGGATCGATTGCGAGGACTTTGACGACGCCGAACAAGCCGTTCCCCTCCCAAACCGAATAGAGCCCGCCTACCATCCATTCTGGCGGCAAATTCCCACATCCGCCGAAGGCCAAAAATGCCACCGTCAGCGTGACTAGCCGTAAGTTTTTCCGCATTGTCCCCCTCCTGTGGCGCGTGGCCGATCCAGCCTTTCCTGGCCTGAGATGGCCGTCGCTAAATCATCTACCTCGACAGCAACGATCATAACCCCACATCCGCTAGTGGCGATGCGAGAGCATCGTTTGATCCCATCCTGATCCCGTAGCGATCAGGACACAGAACGGTCACGACTATTGGGTCTTAAACAGTTCGTAGATTTGATCGTTCCAGATCAGGCCGTTGAGCAGCCGGGTCTCGTCAGGCCGATCTATAACATTGTCTATTGAATGTAGCCCAACGCCCGCAACTGCTCCAACTGGTCGGGACTGAGAACCGCATCCTCGCCAGACTGAAACTGGGTCGCCAATGACTGGTGTGCGCGCCACTGCTGGCGCAGCAGCCGCTCGTAATGGGTGACGAGTTCGGGTTGTTCGTCGTTGACGGCAGCGGTGGCAAAGGGGTCCGCTTCGAGATCGTAGAGCAGCAGTCGCGGCACCTCAGGGAAGTATGGATGCACGGCGCCCCACCGTCCTCCGGCGGGAACGGCATGACGACCCCGCGTGGTATCGCCTCCGGGGGGCGTCGGAGCGATCTCCAGCGAGGCGCCCCATTTGCCGTCAATGATTTCCAGGTTGCCGATCAACTCGCCGGTCTCTTCGTCGACTCGAAACTCGTCGAGGATGACCGGTCGAACTTCCATCTCCTCGCCGCGCAGTAAGGGGGCGAGTGACTGCCCCTGGAGTACGGCCGGCTGCGGTAGACCGACCAGGTCCAGCAATGTTGGGAGTACGTCGATCATCGACACCGGCGTGTCGACTATGCGGCCGCCTTGGATCTGCCCCGGCCAGATAAAGACCAGTGGAATGCGAGTCGCGTAGGCGTCAAACAACGCCCCCTGCCACTGGGCCGGCTGCGGATCCATCAAGCCACGGCCAAAGCGCGCGAAGGTGCCGGCGGGGTGCCCATGGTCGGAGCCGATGACCAATATCGTGTTCTCCCATTCCCCCCGCGCCTTGAGTTCCGCGACCAGTGTTTCGAGTGTATGGTCCTGGTGCAACATGGTTTCGTCGTAAAGCCCCTTGCGGGCTCCAAAGTAACCGGCGCGAGGAACATTCGCTTGGGCGATCGCCTTCTCGTAAAAGGCGACGATGCTGGTCTGGCCGAAGTCAGCAAACGAAGTCCGCCAGATGGCACTGGTCCATTCGCCCAGTTTGTTGACCTCCTCTTCCGACACGAATCGCCCTTGGAATGGCGGCTCGGGATGATTGGGTTCGTGTACGTCGGTGGTCTGGAAGTGCGCCCAGGTCGGTCCTCCTGGATACTGCTCGCGGTAGGCCCAGAACTCCTCGTGCAGGATGACCGAGGACGTGGAGTGATTCTCGGTCTCCCCATCACGCATCAAATCCACGCCCTTGTTGGTTCCGACCATGCGCCCGGCGTTGGGATTGGCGAGAAAAGAGGCGGTTTGGTAGCCGCCGTTGCGAAAGTGCTCGGCCATGGTTGTCGCCTGCGGCGGCACGGCGGTCGAATGCACCCCTCGACTCAATCCTCCCAGCACACTGTGGTGGAGTGAGGTCATGAACGAAACCGTCGATGGTTGGGTCCAAGTGGAATTTGCGTAGGCGCGACTGAACACTACCGACTCCTTCGCCAGTTCCTCCAAAAAAGGGGTTGTCGGACGCTCGTAGCCGTACAGGCTCATCAAGTCCGCGTCGCCACCGTCGATGACGTAGAAGATGACGTTGGGTCGTGAAACTGGCAGGCGACCCCTACGCAAGACGGGGGCGCCCCAAAGAGCGATGGCGTTCTCTTGGTCACTCTCCGCTTGAAGGATCAGTTGATCGGCACCGGCCGCCAACGACAGATCGAGGGAGTGCTGTTGCCACGCCGCCGACTCGTCCACAGCCGAGGTAAACAGTTCAGTCGCCTGGCCTTCTATCTCCGCGAGAACTCGATAGGTAACCGACTCACCGCGGTTGACGGTCAGTCCGAAGTCGAGAAAATCGCCGGATTCAATGGCGATCGGATAACTGATCTTGACCGGCGCGTGAGCGTACAGCGTAGTCCGGGTTTCGTCGTCGGCGGTCACCGAACGTATGCCGGTCGCATCGGGAAATCCCGATCCTCTTGGCACCAAAGTGATTTCCAAAATCTCGAGTTCGGCGGCGTTGGGCGCACCGACGAACACCCCGATGCTACGCAGCGATGATGGTGGATCCGAGCCTTCGCGCGGCAGCAAGGGGATCGCATAAGTCTGCGTTGAGCCATCATTGAAGATCGGCGGCGCGCGATCCGGCGAAGCGTAGAAGTGCATTCCCGGTGGTAGCGACCCTTCTTCGTCCAAGTTAAACGCCACCGTCATGCCAGCAAAGCGATCGCTGGAGCGCGCTTTGACCAAGACCGTTTCCCAATCATCAAAGTCGAGGCCCTCAACATCGGTAACGATGCCGGCGATGTACATCGGGAAATTGGGCTGCGGAGGGCGACCGATCGCCACTCTGACGCCAACATCACTGGGTTCCACGGTCAGCGTGGCGAGGTGAGGAACATCAGCGCCCGACACACCACGCCAATTCTCCTGGTCATCTGGAAACGTCCATGCAATTGCCTCTGGGGTTCGCGCTGAGACACCTTCAACGATGGCGGCAGGATGCCCAGCGAGATGCACTAGCGTCGGCGAAGTGCGTCCGCCATCATCGCCACCAGGCTGACCGCAGCCAGCAGCCACCAGACCCACCGCGAGAAGCAGAGTCGATGGGATTGGCAAAGTCTTTTTCATGGGACTGCTCCTAGTGGTTGATTGAGCTAAGTGTCTAGCGTTAGAACGGACGCGGATCGAGACCTCCCGTTAACTACGACGATACGGCCGGCGTAGTTCGGCAGGCCTCCGCAAAAACAGACTCAATCCAGTTCGAACTCAATCCAACTCAACCGGTCCTGCTGCAACGAGGGTATCGGTTCCCAGCAGAGTATCGCCTGAATTGGTGTACCAAGTGCGCGACTTTGGAATGCGCATGCCCAGGACGTCAGCCTCACCTTCCAAGACAATGTACTCGCCATCATTGGCCTGTTCGTCGTGAAAAAAACGATAGCCAACGAGGCTGGCGGTCTCGGGCGCAAAGTAGAAGTACCAAGTGTCGCCACCGACACTTGGATCGTAGGTGACGCGGATGCTGTGCACCGGCTGCCCAGCAAAGACGGTTTCGTCAATTAACGGGTCGATTCGCGTGCCCGGATCTTGCAGCTTCATCGGCAATCCCCACAGGTATGTGTAGTAATCGCGATATAAACGTACTCGATCGCAATCCAGACTGTGCTCGCGGACGGCGCGTTCGGGGACCAAAGTTGATCCATTAAACGTCACCGAGCATTTGTCCCCCGTCAACGTTCCCGCGAGAAGGTCTTCTCCGCGCTTCGATCGCCATTCGAATCGCTCATCGGTCAAATCGATCACGATTCGAGTTTTCCGTGTTACGCCGTTCGGACGCGTTTCTTCAAAAGACAGCTCCAGTGGATGCTTGCCCCACTCTTCAGAGGGGTCATGGTAGGCGAAGGCTCGCGCCAGCAGCGCACTCGCCGAGTCGGCGGCCTGCGCGGACGCCAGCGCAGACGGTCCGACTGCAACAACAAACAATGCGAGCGTGTACCGCAGTTTTTTTGGCAGGTTCTGGCAGCGCGCCAGGTAGGTGCAAGATCTCATCAGCACGAAGACTATTTCAACACCTTGTACTCGCATCCAAATGCTTGAAGTGGCGGGGATGATCCCGGCCGCATCCTAAGCGGTGATTGGCGCCAGCCTTAGCGGCTTAGAGCCACTTTTCCGAGTTCTCACACTTCTATGCATGCAGTTAGTGGCTTCGCGTGCTGTAATTCTTATCTCTTTTATTTGCATGTATTTGCAATGCTTCTTACCTGCCTTCCGGGAACATCCCTTGCAGATTTTGCGTGTGAGTTTGCTGCGCGGTGCAGCATAACCAAAATCCAATCGGTTACGGCACTTCTCACCATTTTTGAGGGCGGTAACCAACACTGCAAAGGCAGGAGGTTCAATTGATCAGAAAGTATCAAACTCACTGTTGGGCGATGGTGGCTTGCGCGCTGCTCCTCGTTCCGGTGGCAGCCGTGGGTCAGTCGGCGACCGGCTCGATCGAAGGCCGGGTTGTGGATGAAAACGGAACTCCGCTCCCTGGGGTCACGGCCACCGCTCAATCCCCGGCGATGCAAGGTCAGAAGACCGCCGCGACTGACGGCAACGGTCAGTTCCGTCTTGTAGCTCTTCCTCCTGGCTCCTATCAAGTCACCTTCTCTCTCGACGGCTTTCAAGATGTGGTCCAAGAAGACCTACGCGTCGGCATCTCCAGCAAGTTGCCGCTAGCTGTGTTGTCTCACCACGTTGTTCAGTAAAAGGAGTTGTCCATCCGAGTTTCTTCGGAGAAGCTGATTGGGAAGTAACCGATCAGCACCCAAAGGAGAACCCGGATGGACATTCATGAGAATGCACGAAGCTGCCCACGAAGTCGAGCCCTGCTAGTGCGTCGAGTCCTTGAGGAGGGATGGACGGTGCGAGAGGCCGCTGAGGCCCAGGGCCTCAGCGAGCGATCAGCCTATCGCTGGTTGGCCCGCTTTCGAGCCGAGGGTACGCCTGGGCTCAAGGACCGCTCGTCTCGGCCTCACCGGATACCGACCAGGACCCCAGAGGCGATCGTGCACAAGCTCATTGAGCTGCGTTGTCAGCGCTTGACCGGCAGTGAGATCGCCGCTCGTCTGGGCTTACCGCGCTCGACGGTAGGGAGGATCCTTAAGCGTGCAGGGCTGGGCCGGTTGGCTTCGCTTGAGGCTCCTGAGCCGGTGCGCCGCTATGAGAAGCAGTTTCCGGGCGAGCTGATCCATCTGGATATCAAGAAGCTGGCGGCAATCCGCAAGGTCGGCCACCGGGTCACTGGCAACCGGCGCGACTGCACTCCTGGGGCCGGATGGGAGTTTGTTCACGTCTGTGTGGATGACCGCTCACGCCTGGCCTATGTCGAAGTGTTACCGGATGAACGGCAGGGCTCAGCCATCGCGTTCTTACGTCGTGCTGTGGCCTGGTTTGCCAGCAAAGGGATCCAGGTCCGGGCGGTGATGACCGACAACGGCCCTTGCTACATTGCCAAGCGCTTTGTCGCTACCTGCAAAGATCTCGGCCTGGGCATCATCAGAACACGCCCATACCGACCCCGCACCAATGGCAAGGCCGAGCGCTTTATCCAGACCCTGATGCGGGAATGGGCCTACCGATGGGTCCACCAAGACTCCCGACAGCGTAGCGTGCGACTCAAGCTATACCTCCACTTCTACAATTTCCACCGTCAGCACATGAGTCTTGATGGATTGCCGCCAATCAGTAGGATCACTCACCTGAACAACGTGCTGAGAATGCACAGCTAGCCGTCACCATGAACTCTTCGTTTACGGACACGGTGGTGGTTACTGGGGCCGAAAGAGCGCTCATCAACACAGCCAGCACCGAGTCCGGGGTCAACCTGTCTCAGGACTTCTTTCAGGACCTCCCCACCGGCCGCAACTACGCTAGCGCCGCGCAGGTAGCCCCCGGAGCTCAAACGGACGCTTCCGGGGCGACCTTCTACGGTTCCACTGGCGCGGAAAACGCTTACTACATCGACGGCGTCAATACCACTGGTGTGGAACTTGGCCAGCAAGGCAAGCAGCTCAACTTCGAGTTCATTCAGGAAGTTCAGGTCAAGACGGCGGGCTACGGCGCCGAATACGGCCGTAATACCGGCGGCATCATCAATGTCGTCACTAAATCGGGCGGCAACGAACTCACCGGCGACGTATTCCTGTACAACAATGACCCGATCCAGTCGAATCTCAGCGATGAGGCCAACGCCGGTGAAGTTGACGGCACCGCCGTCGATACGGGCTTTACTGAAAACGACTATGGCTTCGACATCGGCGGAGCAATCCGCAAAGACAAGCTGTGGTACTTCGCAGCGTACAACCGCGTCGACAACGACAAGTTCAGCGAATCGATCGAGAACTTCGCCCAGTTCGTACCCGGTGCTCCTGGCTTCCGCGATGAGTTCGCGACCAACACCGAGCGCGATCTCGCCGCTGGCAAGCTAACTTGGAAGATCACGCCCCGACACACCGTGGCCGGCTCGTTCTTTGATGATTCCTCGACCCAAACTGGACGTCTGGATGCGTTCGCCAACCGTTCCGATCTGGCTGCTCCTCGCACCCATTTTGAAGGGGTCAACGAAACTGGTGCACCGGATCTGGCCCTCAACTACGACGGAGTTCTCAGCGACACAGTCGTCGTCTCCGCCCGCCTGTCCGACCACCAAGAGGAGTCGTCTTTCGACGGCGCTGGAACAGAGCTGATTGGCTTCATCGACAATACAGACCCGCTGGGCGACGGCACAACCACCTGGGGCTGGGAGGGAGCACCCACCTCCTCAGGCTTTGGTTTTTTCCAAGATCAGGAATTCGGACGCGAACAAGTACGCGCCGACCTGACCTGGTTTGTCAACGATGTCGCTGGCGATCATGAGTTCAAGTTCGGCGCCGAGCGGGAAGAGATTTCCGTGAACAATGCGAACCGCAATTCCGGTGGACAGCGCGTCTACCGTTTCAACTGTAGTGCCTCGCGTTGTCCGGACAACCCCGAGCAGGACTACTACTATCGCCACCGCTACTTCGTGACCTCTGCCGTGGATGCCTACGAGACGACGTTGGCGGATCTCAACGATCCGCTTGTCGTTGACACCAAGGCTGAAGATGATGCCTTTTTCGTCCAGGACACCTGGAGAATCGCCGACAACTTCACCCTCAACCTGGGCGTGCGCCACGACACCCAAACGCTGTTCAATGCCGATGGCGAGCCGCACCAGGAGCTCGACGACGGCACCGCCCCACGCCTTGGCTTCATCTGGGATCCGCTCAAGAACGCCAAGTCCAAGGTGTATGCCCACTACGGACAGTTCTACGAGACCATTCCTATGGACATCGTAATTCGTTCGTACGGCGGTGAGATCACGGTGTTCGCCTACAACTTCTCGCAAGACCCAGCCGACGTAACCGGTGACCGTGCCGTTCGTCGCACCTCCAGCACCCTCGGCGGTGGTTTCTCGCGCGTCGACCCCGGCACCGAAAGCCAGCACATTGAAGAGATCGTTCTGGGCGGCGAATATGAAGTCGCCAAAGGTGTATCGGTTGGTGTCAAGTACATCAACCGTGACCTCAAGAACATCATGGAGGATGCGCTCTCGGCCGATGGTGACTACTTCATCGGTAACCCCGGCCGCGGCGAGATGATCGGTACCTACGATCTCGGCTACGCGTTCGGCTACAACGAAACGTTGCACACTCTGCCAGTACCCACCCGCGAGTTCACCGGCTACGAAGTTACGCTCACCAAGCGACCGACCAAGAACTTCCAATTCATCGCCTCACTGCTCTTTTCTGAGCTTGAGGGTACCTATGACGGCCTGTTCCAAGCTTCGACCGGACAACTCGATCCCAACCTGAACTCGGCGTTCGATTACTTCGACTTTTCGGTCAACAACACCGGCAAGCTCTCGAATGACCGTCCGTTCCAGGCCAAGTTCGACGGCACCTACAGCTTCGACAACGGTCTGACGATCGGTGCGTCCGCTTACTATCGTGACGGAACCCCGATCACCGCAATGGGCTACTCGGACGGTTACTCCAACTGGGAGTACTACTTGTCTGAGCGCGGGGCATTCGGTCGCTCCGATGAGGAGTACGAGATCGACCTTAGCTTCGCGTATCCGTTTGCACTCAAGAACGGGCAAGAGATAACGCTCCTGGCTGAGGTCTTCAACCTCCTGGACCGTCAGGGCGAGCTGGGCCGGATCACGCGATACACCGGCCCAAGCGAAGCCTACGGCGTACTTGACTGGGTGACCGGCGAGCAATTTGCGCCCATCACCCCCGGCGATGCAACGCGACCGCCTACCAATCCGGCGTTCAACACGCCAAGCGATTGGCAGGACTTCCGCAATGTTCGACTCGGAGTGCGCTATAGCTTCTAGGTCCAGTCTCAGATCGCATTTCAAGGGGGGCGGCTGCCCCCCTTTTTTTATGCTGTCTTTGACGCCGTACTCGATTCGCTCTACAGTGAAGTCAGTAAATCGGCTGCATGGCTGAAAGGACGGAGACATGAGCAAGGCGACAAGCCGATCCGCTGCCTGGATCATCATCCTGATCATCCTTTTGATTCTCATTCTTCTTTGGCTGCGATACTGCCGCCCAGCACCAGGAGACAACGGTGGCGACACCAGGGTGGTATTCGCGACCAGCGACACCTTCAACGGTAATCTCGGTAACTTCTCAGGCGCCGACGCCAAGTGCCAAGCGGCGGCCCAAGAGGCTGGGCTGAGTGGCACCTTCAAAGCCTGGATCGGCGGGCGCATGGACGGCACCGGCAATGGCGGCGGCACGCAGAACGTCTCGGAACGCATGACGCACTCGACAGTGCCTTACGTGCTGACAACGGGAACCAAGGTCGCCGACGACTGGGGTGACCTGACCGATGGCTCTCTCGACCACGGAATCGACCGGGACGAGTTTGGCAACTCGGTCTCGGGGTCGGTGTGGACCAATACAACAACCAACGGCAAAGCCTTCGATCACCGTCGTGATTGTGGACCCGGAGGTTCGCAGGCGGATGTCTGGGGTTCCGCCGATCAGTTTGAATCGGGACACTTCGGCAATGTTGGCGACACCGGGAGTACGTGGACGACAAACACCAACACCGCCTGTAACAACTCGTTCCATCTCTACTGCTTTGAGCAGTAGCGGACTCGGCCGCGGCGCTTCAGGGGGCGGTGATCCGCTTAGCGCAGGGTTACGCGGTAACCCTGTCGACCCCGCACGCGGATGGCGAGATTTCGGTCTCCGAGTTCAAAGGCACTGACCGGCGACTGGTAGGCGAGGGAGTAATAAGCGGCGTTGCCGTTGACCACATCCTCGACTCGATTGTCGAAACGATCGATTCTGGGTGAGAACTGACCGCCAGTGTCGAGTGCCATCTTTACGTGCACGTTTTGCGGGTGCAGCCACTCGAGAGGAGTGGTATCGATGGGATATACCGCGACATTGGCGGATTTGAGCGCCCGCATCATGCGGCCGTAGCCCTGGGGCCGATCGTCCGGCAGTCCAGGAGTGAGCAGAATCAACAGCTTGCGGCCGACGATCTTGGACGAAGCCCGCGCCAGCACCCGGATCCCTTCGTACACGTTTTTGGTCTGGCGAGTGAGCGCTTGGCCGCGTGGCAGTGAGAGACCGGTGGAACCTGTCTTGCTCTCCGGTCCCTGAAAGGTGGCGCCGAGTCCCATCCCGGCCCCCCTCAGCGCAGCGCCGAGAGCGTCCTGATCTTGGGTGAAGTCCTGCAACAAATGCAGGGAGCTTCTATAAGTCGCTACCGCGACGCGGTCATTCGGTCCCAGAGATTCTTTGGCCCAGCGTGCCAGGTCGGCTCCGGCGCGCAGACTGCGCTGCCCGAACCCGATTCGTTCGGCTTCAGCGCCGATGGGAGCGTGGAAGAGCACCATGATGAAACGTTCCTCGGCAACCACCTCTCCGCTTTCTGGCGCCGCTACTGCTTCTCTGCTTGAGTAGGCAGTCGCGGCAATAACTTCAACGGGGCTGCCGTTTTCGGTGATCTCGAAATCGTCGGCCTGCAGTCCGCGCACGAATTCGCCATCCCGGTCGGTGACCACAACTTCGAGATTGACTTCCAAAACATGGATCTCTTCGCCAAAGCCCCGCTCCCTCTCTTGAGCGGGAGCGGAAGTTGCCACCGCCAACAAACACATGGCAACGAACGGCATAGCGTTGGATCCACAAAGATCTGAAAATAAACGATTTATCACGATCGTCGGTCGATTCATCGCGGTTTCAACCAGCAAGACTCGTTCCTAGTGAGCGCCCGAGCCGCCCGAAAGCCCAATTTGCGTGGCTGAAGCAGACAGTGCCGAGAAGCTAGCCGCGATTCAGCAGCCACAAACCAGAATTGAGGTAGGTCGCGAACGCCACCCACAGGAGGTAGGGACACAACAGGGCGGCAGCAATCCGATCGACGCGAGCAAAAGCGAGAGTGGTGGCGACGATCAACGCCAGTAGGGCCAAGATATCGAGGAGGGCCAAACCTGGCCGCTGTAACCCAAAGAAGAGAAATGACCAGACGGCATTGGCGACGAGTTGCAACCCCCATAGCACAAGACCGCTATTGATTCTTCGGCGCTGGCGCCAGAACCGCCATCCAGCCACGGCGATGCACAGGTAGAGCGCCGTCCAGACTGGGGGAAAGACCCAGCTCGGTGGGTTGAGAAGCGGCTTGCGCAAAGACTCATACCACTCACCCGGTGCGAACATGCCTCCGAAAGACGCGGCAGCCCCAACGAGAACCAAGAAGACAATCAACGACCCTACTGCGGTCGCTGGCCGTCGGCCTTCCGGTTCCACCGGCATGTCTGTCATCCCTGCCTCGTAGCGGAGTCGCTCCGCTCCAGCGGCTGACCGTCTTTGAAAAGAGCATCATCAACGGTACGCATCGTTTTCTGCGCGGAGATCGAGTCGTCAGACGACACAACATTTTCCAACGCGACTCCAGCCGCGACGGAACGGTTGTTGCACGAACAAACGGCAGCGAGGAGAAGCGTCAACGTCGCAAGGGATCGAAACAATAGAATCATGGCCCTGGGCATTGTAGCCGGGTACTCTCCTCAAAGATCCACGCTAGACTGACGCGCAACAGACTCCTCAACCCTAAGGACAAGATACCGTTCACCGCACTTCGGAGGTTTCAGAAATGTACACCGTCAAGCCAAAAACAGGGCTGCAGCTTTCCATAGTCATGTTGCTCCTCGCAGCCGTTTTTTTCGTTCCGCCCGTTTCCGCTCAAGAAGCACCGGTCAAGATCGCCGTTGTCAACCTCGACTACGTGGTCGCGAATTCACCTGGTGGCAAAGCGCTGCAGGCCAGACTGGAGCAGTTCCAGCAGCAAGTGATCGCCGAGGCTGGGGTGATCCAGAACCAAGCGCGCGATATTCGGCAACGCATCGCGGACGGAGCCAACACCCTTTCCGAAGACACGCTGGCCGACCTGCAGCGCCAGTTCGAAGACAAACAAGTTAGTCTGAGCCGTCTCCAGGACGACAAACAGCGCGAAGGCCAAAAGATGCAGACGGAAGGGCTGCAAGAGATCGAGAAACAACTCGAGCCCGTCTTCAGGCAAATTCGCGATGAGGAAAACTACGACCTCATCCTCAACAACGTTCCCGGCGTTGTCGTCATGGTCGGGGAACGCGTCGACCTGACGCAAAAAGTCTTGGATCGCCTCGGAGCCACCGGCAGCTAGACCTAGCCTTGACGCCCGCGGCGGCTGACTGGGCGCCGCCTATTCGCCATCATCCATTCCGCTGTACCTAGCTTCAACTTCTTTGAGGTAGAGCAAGACAGCCTCTTCCGCCCGGTTGGCTACAGAATCATTGAAGGCGTCGCGCCGCAGTTCTTGATACAGCTCGACGCAAGCGCGTAAAGCCTGCAAGCAACTGGCAGGATCGTGGGTGGCAACGGTCGACTTCAGCCTTTCGGCGAACTCCGGTGCCACGGATTCCACCTTGCGCACACCCGCCGGACGCTGGCCCATGCGCACGACCTCCAGAGGCGTCAGCACTCGTTCGCGCAAAAACGCCAAGAAACCGATCGCCTCAAACAACTCGCCGCGCTCGATTCTCACCAGGCCGTAGTGAACCCAAGTCCAAAAGCGTTCTTCAATCCACTCAGGATCCGGCTGCGGATAGTGCGGCTCTCCCTTCGAGATCGCTATTTCGAGACGGCCGTCACGATCCCAGAGAATGTGCGGATCTTCGACGCGATCGGCGCAATCTGCGAGGTCGACGAACTTGAGGTCGACGTGCAGTAACGGCCGATCGTAAAGACAGATGAGAAGCCGAGGCTCTCCGACGTGTTCGCCGGTAAACGCGGACAGTAAGGGGCCGAGCGCAGCCGCAACCCGTTGGCGATCGTCTAAGACTGCGGCGTAACTCTGCGGTTCGACGCCGATTACCAAATCGAGATCGCTGAATTCGTCCATGGTTCCGTCGAGAAACGAACCTCCCACTGCCAGCCCGACGATGCGATTATCGCTTTGCAACATTCGCTCGCAGTTATCGAGAAATTTTCGATGCGGTGCAGGAAGATACTTTGGGTAGTTCCCGCTCATTTCGACAAGTCCGTCGAGAGTGCTTCGGCGCGGTCGCTACGCGCCAACGGGTTTTTCTCCGTCGCCAACTCAAGGACAGCGGGTAACAAACTGGCAGCCATCACCTGGGCCCCTTGCATGTTTGGATGCACGCCATCCCAGGTGTGCACCGACGGATCGAAAGACGCAGCCGCGCTCACACTTACGACTCGAGCACTCGGCAAATCCAGTTCAATCGCCAAGTCGCGGATCAGGTCGCCGAGTTCGGTGAACTCGCCCGAGGCAACCCAATGAGAGGGTATTGGCGCCATGACAACGATCGAAACTGTCGGGGAGATTTCGCGGAGGAACGCAATCACGCCTCGCAAATCATCGACCACGTCTGCTGGAGCCTCTCCGGAGCCCAAATCGTTGTGTCCCAGATGCACGATGGCAATATCGGGTGGAGTGAACGCCGTGCCACCGCGCCAACGGCCCAACACTTCGTCGGCACGCCACCCCCAGTACCCCTCGTGGCGCAGCTCACGCTCCGACCACGAACGATCGTAAGCCCCGGCCTGGGAACCGACGAAAATGGCATCGATTCCCCCCTCTGAGAGAGCTTCAGCCAGCCACGGTCGGTAGCTCTCTTTCTTCGACCGTCCTTGAGTAATCGAATCCCCGACTGCGACGATCTTGACCGGCTCCTTCAACGATCCACCCCCGCTGTCCAGATCCCGTTTCGCACAAGCTATACCCAGCAGCAAGACCATCACTCCGAGTAGAGTTCGTATTCGGTTCACGCGGCAGCAAGCTTACTGTGCCTGCAAAATTGCAGTAGTCAACTGCACTCGTCTGACTGCGTCGTCAGCCGCTGCCGATGCAGAGCCACAAAGACTCCGGGGGGATGCGGGCGCGGAGTTATTAGGCCTGGAAAGTAATACCTCGCCCGGGCCGTTACCCGAGCGAAGAGGAAACTGGGAAGCAGCCACTCACCGCTTCGGACACCGCGGACTTCTACAGCACCGAAGAATAGGCTACTCATTACTCGACAGGGCTAGAAACTCCCTCGCGTCAACGAAATGCAAGCCAGGGTGATCCAGGACAAAATCCCGTAGCACCGTTCCATGTCCGGCACCAAAGATGACCAACACCCGATCATCCGGTCCGGCCAACCGCGCAATGTTGGAAAAAACCCGCAAATTGCGTTCGTACCAGCCTGCAACCACTTCCGCCCCTTTTTGGTCGGTCGCAGTTCCCATTTCCGCCAACAACAGGTAAAGGCCATGGGCCACATCGAATTCCGAAGAATTGTGGAAGGTGAGAATCTCGGCCACCGTACCCTCTGCTTGAATCTCTTTCGAGCCCGCTGTGACGGTCTGAATGATTGACTCCACTCCTGCTGTAAGGTCATCTTGCCCGTTAGCTACGGCCGTGGACATCGCGCCTTCGATATCCATCGCTCCGGGCTCGTCCACAGCAAACACCGTTGGCAGCGCCAGATGGGCCGCGAGACGATAGCCGATCTGGTCAACTTCATTGCGACTCAGCGAGTAGGTTCCGTCCAGATATTTCTGATATTCAGCGTCCAAAGCATCTTGTTCACTCGCCGGGTATTCAACGGCTATCTTGGTTGGCTCGAACCGCGCCAGCCGAGCAATCAGATCCGCAATCTCAGACTGCCGCCTAGGGCTAAGAACATCGTCCGCTTCTACGTTCGCGTAATCCTGACCTGGATTGTCCATGTGGTACGTGCCAAGAATCATTACCTTGGGTTTCAAAGCGGTTGCTGGCGACTCATCCGTGATCACCTCGCTCGCACAACCTGTTGCAACCCAACAACTCACAACCAACATCGGCACTCTTCTCAAAGCTATGCTCCTTCTCGCTAGGTCAACTTAGTCTAATGACAGTGATTACAACTCAAGCCTTCGCCACATGAAGATCTTGTCCAGATACCCGCCATCAAGGGCGATCGCATCCGGTTCGCGCCCGTACTCGACGAATCCCTTCTTTCGATACAAGGCTTGAGCTGCCTCGTTACTGGCGGTCACCGACAACTGCACAATCTCGATACCGTCTCTGCGTCGCAATTCATCAAGTGCCACGTCGATCAGTTTGCCGCCGATCCCCAGCCCACGGTCACTCTCTCTCACGTAGACGCCAAACAATTTTGCCTTGTGACGGACTCTCTGGCGGGCGTAGTACGAAATCCCGACCACCCCGCATAGATCACCGTCGCGTCGGGCGCCTATGACTGCGCTCGACGGGTTCGACGACCGACCAAGACGCTCCTCCCACCAAGACAAGGGCAAAGCGGCGCGATCTTCAACCGTCGACGTGAACGCTTGCGGGCAATGCTCGTAGCCGTGGAACATGAGAGTACGGTAGTCCTCTGCATCGGACAGGCCTAGCTTGCATATTTCCACCATATCCATGCCAACAAATTTCAAGGCAATCAGTTCAGCGACCGCTCTGCCTCATCCGCAGCACTCTCCAATAGCACCTTGAGTTCGCCTCCCTTTGCAGTCAACGGCGCGTTGTGCCCAGGACAAATCGTCCAAGGATCGAGAGCCGCCAACTTCCGTACGCTGTCAATTGCTGCCCGATGATCAAAATTCCAAACAGAGTGCGGCACTTTGGGTTCGTCGATCGGCCGCATATGCATCGTGTCAATCAGATACACAACATCACTGATCAAAGCCAAGCGGTCGCGTTGACGCCAAAGACCAATTAAACCGGGAGCGTGCCCGGGGAAGTGCAACACCTCAAATTCACCGACTCGGTCGCCCTCACTGAGAGTTTCAGCAATCTGAACAGGGCCGCCATCCCATTTCTTGAGGAGCCATGGAAACAGCCTGCGCGTGTACCAAACAGGTATTCGGTCAAGATCGAAGTAGTGGTACCCACCATCTCCCTCGGCATCGTCGACTTCGTCAGGGTGGCACAAGACCGGTACGTCGGCCTCAGCCGCCGCTCCACGATGATCTGAATGACTGTGGCTAAGAACAAACTTCGCCAGGCCGCCGAGCTTCTCGACTGCCCTGTCCAGTCCAGCCTTCATTCCGGCCGTTCCGGCATCGTAAGCGGTCACTCCCTCTTCCCCTTCAATGAGATAGATGTTCATTCCATGGCGCAAGTCGCCAGCATGACGCCAGACGCCGTCGGCGACTCTCTCGGTGATGGGGGCGAATGGATTCAACGCGCGCTCGATTGTTCTCCAGCTTACCTATAACTGGGACTGCACCCACGCGTCGATCTTAGCCTCCAGCACCGATAACGGCAGAGGCCCGTCCATCAGGATCTGGGTGTGGAAGTCAGCAACGTCGAACTGCCCGCCCAGACGCGCCTCCGCGTCAGCTCGAATTTCGAGAATCTTGAGTTGGCCGATCTTGTAGGCGAGGGCCTGGCCCGGAATCGCCATGAAGCGTTCTGCTTCAGCGACTGCGCGAGCCTCTTTCACGGCCGAGTTTGCGTACATGTAGTCGAGCACTTGCTGCCGGCTCCACTTCTTCGCGTGAAGGCCGGTATCGACCACCAGCCGAATGGCACGCCACAATTCGGCGTTGAGGGCGCCAAAATACTGGTAGGGATCAGTGTAGACGCCCAGCTCCTTGCCCAATGACTCCGCATACAACCCCCAACCTTCGGTGTAGGCGGTGTAGCCGCCGAAACGCCGAAACCCCGGCAAGTCTTCGTTCTCGACCTGCAAGGCGCGTTGAAAATGGTGGCCCGGGATCGCCTCGTGCAAGAACAAAGACTCCATCGCCCACTTCGGGCGCGCTTTGATGTCGTAGGCATTGGCGTAGAAGATGCCCGGGCGAGTGCCATCTGGGGTCCCGGTTTGGTAGCTGCCTCCCGCGGCCGACTTTTCCCGATAAGGCTCGATGCGACGCACCTCGAATCCCATCTCTGGGAAGACATCGAAGAGGTCTTCGGCCAATTCGGCCACGTGGTCGGCCATGTCACGATACCCCTGGATCAAATCCTCAGGCTCATCGAAATAGAACTGCTCGTCGGTGTTGAGGAAATCGAAGAAATCGTTGAGATCGCCCTCGAAGCCGACCTCCTCCATCACTCCCCGCATCTCGGCGTGAATCCGGGCGACTTCATCGAGTCCGATTTGGTGGATTTCTTCCGGCGTCAACTCGGTGGTGGTGATGCGCCGGACATTGTAGGCGTACCATTCCTCACCTTGCGGCAAAGCGTAGAGGCCGACGGTGTCCCGCGATGCCTCCAGGTAATCGTCAACAATGAAGTCGTGCAGCCGCCGGTACGCCGGAATGATCTTGGATTCAATGGCGTCGCGGAATGCCGCCGTCAGCTTCTCCCGATCCTCTGCGTCGAACGCTTCTGGGAAGTTCGTGACCGGAGTGTAAAAGGCGCTGCTGGTCGGATCGTCGACAACCTGGGAAGCGAGTTGCGGCAGGGCCTTCTCCATCAGCACGCGCGGACGCACGACACCGAGTTCCATTCCCTCTCGCATGTTGGCGATCGCTTGATCTATGTAGGCGACCACGTCGTCCGTGCGAGAGAGCCAGTCCTCGTAGTCCTCGACCGTCTTGAAAGGGTGCAAACTCCCTCCGCTGCCCAGCCGGACAAAGAAGTTGGTCATCGAGCTGAACTGGTTGATCGGTTGCAACTCGCCTGGGAATTTGTGACCCTCAATCGACATCTTTCGATCCAACTTGAAGAGGTCGTAGCTGAGCCGATCGTTGCGGGACAGAGATTGCCGATCGATCTCCAGGAGACGGGAGAGAAACTCCTCATCCATAGCCAAGTCGGCTGCCAGGTACTCGTCACTGATGGTGACCGCCAGCCGGTCATTGAACCGGTTGTCGCCGATCGCCGTGGCCTGCAGCGGATTGAGTTCGAGTCCGCGCTCGAAGAACTCGTCGAAGAGGACCTTGAGTTGTTCGCCGGAGTCGAGCTTGTCGTCCCCAGCCTGAACTTCAGCCTGAACTTCAGCCTCGACCTCAGATGCGATCTCAGCCTCACTGGCTTGTGGGGGAACCGGCGGCCCTTCGACAGCACAAGCTCCGCCGAGCGACGCAGTCAGAACAAGGGCAAATAATGAGCGATTGTTCATTGTTATTCTCCTCAGCGGCGAAGATATCAGCGCCGTAGTGGGATAACTCGCTGCAGCTCCTGCCGTATAAACGACAAGGAGTCTTCTAGGTTCTCAAAAAAAGAAGGAGGTCAGCATGTTGCGCAACATCGTGGGAGCAGTGGTCGGATACGTCGCCATGGTGGCGATCGTCATTCTCAGTTTGTTTGTAACTTGGAGTGTTTTGGGAGCTCAGGGCTCCTTCGCTGGCGACGGCCCCTATCCATCGACTACTTGGACCCTTTCCAACATCGTCTTTGGCTTCGTTGCTGCTTTTCTCGGCGGCTGGCTGGCACACAAGATCGGCCAGACCAGGCTCGCCGTCTACATCCTTATCGGCGCGATTCTGGCCCTCGGCCTCTATGCTGCAATCACCGCTGAAAGTTCTTACGAAAAGCGCGTGGCGCGAGCCGGCATCGACAAGCCGGTCGCCGAGCTGACGTTCTTCGAAGCCGGTGCGGTGGCGAAAAATCCCGCCTGGTACGTGTGGACGATTCCCTTGATCGGTGCTGTCGGTGCCTGCCTCGGGGGCCGCAGCAAGAAGGAAGCGTAGAGAGGCGCTCGACTCACCAGCCGTCTGTGGCGCTAGACTTGACGGAGCAGACTCGACAGAGCAGGCCTGACGAAGCCCCGTTTTTGAGGATCAGCCACCCTTGATCGGCGTCGCCGTGAAAGACCTCAAAACCGAACTTCCGGTAGAAGGCTTGAGATGCCCCCAGATGGTTCCCCGCCAAACTGACTGAAAACGCTCCAAGTTTCATCGACTGTCTTCCTAGCCGGCGGAAGATCCGGCTGCCGCGACACTCTCAACGGCCTCTTTAACCGTTTCGTTTTCAACTCGCCCATAGTCGTAGAGACCGGCCTCATCGAAGATGACGCGGTCCTCATAATCATCAAACCAGAGGGCTTCAGGGTTGCGTCCGACTATGCAGACCTTGCCGCGATCCGGTGCGTCCAGCGCGTTGCGCAGGATTTTAAAAACGAGGAATCCGTTTTCGGTGCCGGGAACTCCGGGGATGGGTTCATTGGTCACCGCCGATACTTCCGTTTTGCCTTTGTAGTGGGTGATCGACAGCCGCGCGTGGGTCTCAACTCCGGACAGCCCCTTCTGCGACTCATTCAAGGTCTGCCAGGCAGTTTCAATCGGAACGTTGAATGCCTGGTAGGCAACGATGTCCCGACCGCAGAAAAAGTAGTGGTTGCTGACGCCGACTCGATACAAGGCTCTCTGCATCAGTCTCAAGGCGTCCGGATCGGCGTTGATGCCGCGGATGATCGGCGCCTGATTTTCTACTTGCACCCAACCCCGCGACGTCACTCCCTCGAGAGCACGTTTGGTGTCCGGGTGAAACTTGAGCGAGCCATTGGGGTTCTCTTGGTAGGAGCCGTCCGGCGCCTTGAGGAGAAACTCATCGGGATGGTTGAAATGGATCATCAAGCGGAAGCCGATATCGGGATAGGTCCGGTGGAAGTTATCGAGCATGGCCAGAAATGCGTCGTCGAATCGCCGCGGGTGAAAAGCCATCTCTTTGGTGCCGAGCCGGATCGACTCGACGCCGGCTTCGGCCAGGGAAGCCAGCCATTCTCCGATCTTTCGGTTCGGCAGTACCATCGGATCCCCGCCGGAAAGTAGAACTTCGCGCAGTTTTTCACGTCCGGTTTTGGGGTGGCGACCTCCGTTTTCAGCCACCGTCTTGTTGTGAGCGCGGACGTAAGCGACGACCTCCGGAATCTTGGCCAAGCCCTTGCGAGCGACGGTGCCATCCTGGCGCTCGACTTCTTTCTGCGCGATCAGTTCCTCGCGATAGCAAAAGCGGCAATGTGCCGAGCAAGTCGAAACGACATAGAGCAAGCCCATTTCGTACTTGTGCAACATCCCCTCGACGGGTGCGAAATCCATCTGATGACCGGGATCTTCCGACCCGGCAAGATTAAGGGTTTCGTCCGGGCTGGCCTTGATGATGCGCCGCAACGGCTCGCTCATCTTCGCCATCTCGAAAAAGTGCCGAGTCATCTTCACCGGCATGCGTTCCTCGACATCGCGCTCGGTGCCGCGCAAGGTGACGAGCGCATCCAGTTCCTCCGCCGAATAGAAGCTCTTGATGTCCTCCGGCGCCTTGTCGTGAAAAAACGGGTTCAGGCCGCTAATGATCTCGCGGTCATACTTCGGGTTTTCGATCGTTTCCACGAACGCCCTTTCCCGCTCGCTCGCAACGTACTTGCCCATGTCTTGCTACGCCTATTTCGGTTGGTTCGCTGAACCTGGACCTCGCATTAGGAGAGGCAGGTAGCGGCCATCATAGTCAACAAAAGTACATTAGCCCAGCGTCGAGCGCTGGCAGAAAGATCCGAACCGTCGAACATAGAAATTCCGGCAACCTCCTCGACAAAGAGGCTATAAACGGGCGGAAACTTCCTGTAGTTTTCCATCTTGCGAGGAGGCGATGTGATCAACAAGCAAGTTCCCTCAGCAGCAAGCGCCGTCGCCGATATCCCTGACGGAGCGACCGTCATGGTGGGCGGGTTTGGCGCCTCTGGCAGCCCGATCGAGCTGCTGCACGCGCTCATCGACCAGGGAGCCGAGAACCTGACCGTCATCAACAACAACACCGGCAACGGCGAGGTCGGTCTTGCCGCTCTCATCGGCAATGGTCAGGTCGCCAAGATGATCTGCTCGTTTCCCAAGTCGAGCCAATCCAGGGTGTTCCCGAGCCTCTACAAGCGAGGGCGCATTGAGCTTGAACTGGTGCCGCAAGGAACTCTCGCCGAGCGCATTCGCGCCGCCGGCGCGGGAATTCCGGCCTTCTACACGCCGACGACCGTGGGCACGGTGTTGGCGGAAGGTAAAGAGACGCGCGAGTTCGACGGCCGACCCTACGTCATGGAGCCCTGGCTCAAGGCTGACTTTGCCTTGATCAAGTGTGAGGTTGCCGACCAGCTTGGCAACCTCACCTACAACAAGACCGCCCGCAATTTCAGCCCGCTGATGTGCATGGCCGCCACAACGACCATTGTCCAGACAAAAAAGCTCGTCTCCCCCGGCGAAATCGATCCCGAGCGCGTCATCACACCGAGCATTTTTGTCGATCGCTTAGTCGAGATTTCGGATCCGGTTCACGAGGACACTCTGATCGCCCAAGGAGAGAGCTACCCATGAGCCCCACGCCCGCAAACCCACCGGCAAACTCCCCGACCAACTCCCCGGCCAACTCCCCGACCAACCTTGGATGGAGCCGGGAAGAGATGGCCGCCAGGGCCGCCCAGGACATTCCCAATGGCTCCTACGTCAACCTCGGCATCGGCATTCCGGAGCTGGTGGCCAAGTTCGTCCCTGAAGGCAGAGAGTTCATTTACCACACCGAAAACGGCTATGCTCGGCATGGGACCGCCTCCGAGCGAGGAAGAACTCGATCTCGATCTCATGAACGCAGGGAAGAAATACGTCACGGCTATGCCGGGAGCTGCGTATTTCCATCACGCCGATAGCTTCTGCATGATTCGTGGAGGCCACATCGACGTCTGCGTCCTCGGCACCATGCAGGTGGCCGCCAATGGCGACATCGCCAACTGGTCCACTGGAGCACCGGATGCCATTCCGGCGGTGGGCGGGGCGATGGATTTGGTGCAGGGCGTCAAGAACATTTTCGTCATCACCCAGCACACCACCAAGCACGGGGACCCCAAGCTCGTCGAGCGTTGCACCTACCCGCTCACTGGGCCGGGAGTGGTGTCGCGGATCTTCACCAACCTCGCCGTCGTCGACGTCACCACCGAGGGATTCCAAGTCGCAGAGTTGGCCCCTGGAGTCACCTTCGACGAAGTCGAGCGCCAGACCGGGGCGCCAATCCTCCCGGCAGGCTGAAGGACCCAACCCACCACGGACTGTCAAATTGGGCCCATGCAAGCCTTGAAGCACGCCATCGAGGACGCCCGAGCTCGCTATGCGGCGGCCAACCCGCTGAGTCAGGCGGCCGACCTCGCCGCCGAACAGCACATGCCCGGTGGCAATACGCGCAGTGTGCTCCACTACGACCCGTTTCCGCTAACCATGGTGCGCGGCGAAGGGGCAGAGCTCGTAGACCTTGACGGCCATCGTTATGTCGACTTTGTCGGCGAGTACTCGGCCGGCCTATTCGGACATTCCGACCCGGTAATCAAGTCTGCGATCCGCGAAGCTCTCGAACAAGGCGTGGTCATGGGTGCCCCGACGCGATACGAGCGCGAACTGGCGAGCATCCTGTGTTCGCGATTCTCCTCGCTTGAGCAGGTTCGTTTTTGCAACTCCGGTACCGAAGCTAATCTCCTCGCGCTGTCCACCGCGAGAATCCTGACCGGACGCGACAAGATCCTAGTCTTCAATGGCGCCTACCATGGCGGCGTGCTCAAGTTTCCCAACGGCAACTCGGTCTTCAACGCACCCTTTGAGTTCGTTGTCGCCGAATACAACGACACCCAGGGAACGGAAGAGCTGCTGCGGGAAACAGGCGATCAACTCGCTGCCGTGTTGATTGAGCCGATCTTGGGAGCCGGCGGCAATATCTGCGCCGATCTGGAATTCATGAGCATGCTGCGGCGAAGCACCCAGGAGCTCGGTGCGCTGCTGATTTTTGATGAGGTCAAGACCTCCCGGCTCGGTCCGGGGGGGATGCAAGGCCTACTCGGCGTTGAGCCGGACCTCACGACGATGGGAAAGTTCATCGCCGGCGGCCTTCCCACCGGAGCTTTCGGCGGACGCGCCGAGATCATGGCCTGCTACAACCCCAAGGAAGAGGGGGCGTGGAACCACGCCGGCACTTTCAACAACAACGTGTGCTCGATGGCCGCCGGCATCGCCGCTATGGGCGAGATCTACACGCCTGAGCGGGCGGCCCAGTTTTTCGACACTTCGGAGGCCTTCCGCCTCTCGCTCAACGATCTGTTCGCGGCCGACGCCGTGCCCATGCACTGCAACGGACTAGGTTCCATCTTCGCCATCCACTTCACAACCCAACCCGTGACGAAAAGAGCTGGCATCAGTTCGGGATGCCTTTCGCTGAGGCCGCTCCTGCACATGGAAATGCTGCTGGACGGCATCTTGATCTGCGGTCGAGGAGACTTTTTTCTGTCGCTGCCGATGACGGAACGACATTACTCCAAAGCGCAGCGCGCCTTGCAACGCTTCATTGACCGCCACAAAAAACTGATTGCCAAAGTGTTGGCTCAGTAACGGTGTTGGCGATCCCGAAAGATAACGCCGGCTGTCGCCGTGCAGCCTTACAAGGCATCGCGTAGTCCCTTCGCGATACGGAGCTAGTCGACGACGTTCAGCCGCCGGCGATGTCCAGGTTCTCCGGCGTCAAAGGAAACTGATCGCGCTCGGCTTCGCCCGCACCTGGCAGCTTGTTTCGCCCAGCATTCTTGCGCGTTCTGAAATTCGGAGAGCCGACCGACGGGCGCGTAGAAAGACCTCTTTTTGTTTCAATGTGCGGGCGACCTTCGTCAATGCAGATTGGGGCGGTCCTCGCCCCCTTCTTTGCCGCGAAACCGCTCGTGATCGCGGTGCCAGCGGCTCAGCTCTGCGGTCTCGGATCGCACGATTCCATGCAGCAGAATGGAATAGAACTCGCTGAACGCTTTGCCGAGATCGATGTCGGTGTGGACGTAGAACTCAGGATCGCGCAGGCGTCGCGCCATAGCGATCACCAATTCACTGACGAGGTAGGCATGGACCGGGCGAAAAACGCCCTGCTCGATTCCTTCGTGGACCAAAGCCTCAAGGCCGGTGGCGCGCAGCCGGACGTGTTCACGCCATACCGCTCGACCGGGCTCCCAATCGGCCACGTCACTGACGAAGATCGGCGAGCCGCGGCGAGAAGCGATAGCGCCAGCGCGAAGGTACAGGTAGATTTTTTCCTTGACGTCGGCGGTCGAAGCCACCGCCTCGGCGGCGTCGTCACGAATGGCGGTAAAAAGCCGATCCAGGACCAACAAAATCAAGGCATCGCGGCTGGCCGCAAGTTCGTAGAGTGTGCGCCGCGAGCAGCGCAGCAAAGATGCCATGTCACTGACCGTGAGCTTGTGGAAACCTTCCCGCAATATGTGTTCTTCGAGCACGTCGAGTAGCTCGTTGGCACGTGATTTAGCTAACGTCATCTTTCTTCGATCGCGCTCCGCCTCACCTCGCCGGCACCGATGATCTCAAACTCGCCGATCATGACATCAGGCGCTGGCGGATCTCACTCTTCAGCACCTTGCCGACTTTTGAGCGCGGTAGATCTTGCCACAGCTCGAGTTGTTTTGGCGCCTTAACGCTGCCAATGCGACTCTTGGCGAAAGCAATCAATGCCTCGGCTGAAGCGTTGCGGCCTGGATAGAGCTGTACCACCGCCGTCACCTGTTCTCCCCATTTCTCATGCGGCAGTCCAACCACCGCGCAGTCTTGAACGGCGGTGTGCTGCATCAACGCCTGCTCGACTTCGATCGAATAGACGTTGAACCCGCCGCTGATGATCATGTCCTTGGTGCGGTCAACCACGTAAAGATACCCCTCGTCATCGAAATATCCGATATCGCCGGTGTGGTGCCAGCCGAAACGAGAAGCGGCCCTGGTGGCCTCGTCATCGCGGTAGTAGCCGCGCATCACCAACGAGCCCCGCACCACGATCTCGCCGCGTTCGCCAACACTGAGTTGGCGCCCCTGTTCGTCCATGATCGCCACCCGCACCAACGGAGTCGCTCGCCCTGCCGAGGCCAAGCGTTGGGGATCGAGAGTCCCGGCGTCGTCGAAGTAGTCCTCGGGCCGCATGGTGGTAATCGTCATCGGCGCTTCGGTCTGACCGAAAAACTGGCCCATCACCGGTCCGATTTTCTCAAACGCCTCTTCCAACCGACTGGGAGAAATCGGCGCCGCGCCGTACCAAAAGCATTGCAGAGAGGAGAGATCGGTGGTGCTCAAGGCTGGGTGATCGAGCAACACATAGATAGCCGTCGGAGGTAGGAATGTATGGGTGACCCGGTGGCGTTCGATCGCCGCCAAAAACTCGCCAAAGTCCGGCTTGGGCATGATCACAACGCGGCCACCCAGTGCCAGGATCGGAAAACACAAAACCCCGGCGGCGTGCGTCATGGGGGCCAACGCCAGGTAGCACGGCGTGCCCTGGAAAGGAAAACCGATCAACGTCAGAGCGGTCATGGTTTCCAAGTTCTGGTTGGTGAGCATCACCCCCTTGGGTCGGCCGGTCGTGCCACCGGTGCCCGCGATCAAAGCCAGGTCTTGGCTCCCGTTATCGGCTTCGTTGCCATCTATTTCAAACGGATCTTGCGACAACCCGGTCGTCCACTCGTGCAGCGATGGTGCGAAGTCGAGACTGCGATCGAGGCATACGAGCACGTCGAGCTTGGGGAGTTGGTCGCGAATATCGGCGACCAAGTCTTGGAACGAACTGTGAAAGATGAGGCAACGGCAGTCGAATGCGTTGAGAACGTCGCGGTTCTCCGCAGCCGCGGCGCGCGGATTGATCGGACACCAAACGGCGCTGGCGCGGGAAATCGACAAAACGCAAGCAAACGCGAGCGGATCGTTGGGTGACAGAACGGCCACCGAAACTCCTTGGGAAAGACCATCACGCGCCAGAGCGCGCGCCAGGCGATAGGTCAAGAGCTGTACGTGACGATAACTCCAGATGTCATCGCCAACGCTCAGGCAGGGCCGATCGCCGCCGTAACTCGCGCCTCTGTCGAGATAGTCGACAAGCCGCACCTAGGCCTCCGAATTCGATCGCGGCAGGCCGTAGGCGGCCGCCACGAGCACCACACGGACGCCTTCTCGGGCCAGCCTTCTGGCGATCGTCAGCCCGACGCCGCCGCTGCCATCAGTGACAAACGCAGTTCTACCTTCGAGCATGAATCTTCCTCGACGCCACGGTCACGGCACCGCCACTCCCAGCCAGTCGCGATAGAAACCGTCGATGTCGGGCTTGAAATCATGCACGAATGGGTAGCCCTCGGGAACCGCTTCGACTTCGAGAAGTGTGCCGCTGATGGGATCGTAGAACTTCCGCAGCACTCGATAGATAGATCAGCACCTTGCAGCCGACGGTGACCACGCGCGGAAAGCTCTCGGCGGGCTCTTCGCTCCAGTACTTGAGGCCATCGAGCACCGAATCGCGAAACCCAATCGACTCGTTTTCCGGCGTCGTCTGCGCCTTGCCGACCACGAACCGTCCGTCGCGATCGACAAAGAAGGCGTCGGTCATGGTGCCACCGGCGTCCATGGACATGATGTACTCGCCACTTGCCATCCGGACTCCTTCAAACTCCCAGGCGGCCTAGCGCCGAGCGGGTCAAATATCGTTGATAAACCGATGGGTCGTTGACGCTGGCGGTGTGCCCACCGGCGATCTGGCGCACGTGCTCGAGGCGAGACATGCGGCCGGTCTGGACGTCATGGGCATGGACGTGAGTCCACGACCAGTAAGGGTGTTCGCCGTCGCGAACCTCACGGTCGCCAGCGCGGTAGACGGAATAAGCACCGTCGAAGGTGCGAAAAGGCTGGTCTTTACGGTCGTAGCTGACCATCGCGATCGGCAGCATCGTACGGACGTCGAACCACACGCGCTTCTTGCCCACCGGAGCGCGGGGATACTTCACCGGCCGCGCCTCGACCACGAGCGCCTCCGGCACCAACTCGACGCGAGTGTCGAAGAACGTCGAGCCTCGCGGTCCACCGTGGGTGCCGCGCCGCCAGTCGGGATCTCTGCCAACCCAGTTCTCCGCCACCGCCGCCAGCATGGGCCCGCGGCCGACGACCCGGTAATCGCCCCACGTCAGAAAGGGGTCGCCAGCAGCCCAGGTATCGGAGAGGTATAAGGTGGCGCCGGGAATCAATGGTTCAAAACGTTGGTTAGTGGGATAACGGCGGATTCGTTTGAAGGCTGGGAGGTAGCCGTGGAGCTCTGGAAAGCGGCGTTGGTCGTAAGGCCAGATGTTGAGGTAGGCGGTGCCGCGGACATCGGCCGGGGTGGTGAAGAACACCGTGTGGTAGCGCAGCCGATGTTCGTGGCCCGGCCAATGGGGTCGAGGCTCGAGTACACAGCGACCGACGGGAGAAAGCTCGACGCTGCACGATTGGTAGTGATAGACCTCGTTACCTTCTCGGTCGAGATCGACTTCGCGCACGGGATCGACGGCGGCGTCGTGTCGCCCCCAACTCAGTGTCAAGCCGGCGAACGCCTCCACCGCAGTGCGCGGCTCCGGAAACGGATTGCCGCCAAGCCACGGCCCGCCATCGTCGGCGACGACATTGCCGTCGCCGTCGAAGCGAGCGCGACCGCGGTGGCGTAGCGTGGCTTCGTTGTACTCCCACGGACTGAGCTGCATCCAGTCGGTCGTCGTTGTACCGACCTCCAACCGGCGTCCGAGTTCCGCCACTTGGCGGTACTGCACTGGCGTTAGCAGGTTGCGGACATGTTCGACATTGTCGGCGGTGACCGTGTCACCGGCTTCGACCTTGCCGCCGGTCAGCGTGCCGAGGTCGAGCAATTCGTCGGGGTAGGCGCGGCTGATGTCTCCGTCGTCGGCCAGGGCTGGCCACAATGAGCACAGAACGCCACCGCCAAACACTCCGCCCGCCAGCAGTCGGTTGAAGTGCCGGCGGGAGAACCCACGGTCGTACTTGCGGATGAGCATCGACCGCGACCGTCTCCTCAGAACTGGTAGGTAAAGCGCAACCCCAGCTCGTCGGCCCACTCGATCGTCTGCATGATGTCGTCATTGCCGCCATCACTGTCGAGGTGGTTGTAGAACGCCTCCAAAATGAACTTGTCGTTGGGTTTCCAGCGCACCGCCGGCTGCACCAGCAAGCCGCCTTTCCAGTCGTACAGGACGGAGAGATCGAAACGCCAGATGAGATTTGGAAACGGCTGTTGCACCGCGAACACCGAGGCGTTGAAGCCCGAATCACCGCGCGGCACGCCGTCGTTATCGTTGCCGCTCAGGTGGCGGCCAAAGAGATCGGATTCCGAGCGGTACATGTGCTCAAGGACGAAAAACGTGGCGGGAAAACCGTGGGAAAACTTGTGGTATTTCTCGAACACGAGCGACGCGACCAACTCGTCCTCGACAATGTAGTTGCGGCTGAGGCTGGGATTGGTGAAGGTGCGGTCGGGAGTCATGGTCGCTTCAAAGCGCACCACCAACTGATCGAGGAAGCTCCCCGGCTCCGCCGTTACCAGATAGTTGAGGCCGATCCCGTAGACGTTCTCATAGAAATACTCCCGCGCCAGATGGCCGCGCAGGGGTCCGAGGCCACCGCCGAATAGCGGACCGAGCACCGGGTCGAAGAAGATGTCGAGCTCGAGCGCGGCACAAACTCGCGGATCGGTGATGCCGAGTACGGCAACGCACACCCCAGTTGGATCGTCGCTGGCGACGAAGGCGCCCAGCAACTGCGAGGCGGGAAACTCAGAGATCGCCGAGTTGAGTCCTTCGACGCCATCGAGCCGGACGAGAGAGGCATAGCGGAACCACTCTTCGGCGCTCCAAACTCCCTGCGGCGAGATTTCAAATGGTGTCCCGGCCAACAAGGCGCCGAGAGCTTCGAGACCGGGAATACCGGCGAAAGGATTGATCCCCGACTCGGTCCAGCGAAAGACACCATCGGGATTGAGACGGCGGACGGCGATGAACTGAATGCCGAGGTCGCCCTCCTGGCCGCGCAGCCGCACGCCGGCATTCCAGTCGCCGTCGACAGCGTCGAAGCCCTGTTCCTGTTGCACGACGAACTGCGCCGGCACCAAGTTGAAGGGCGTATTCTCGTTGTTGATGACGGTAGGTTGGAAGAGCTGACCAAAGCCCTCCAACTCCCAGTCGCCAAACCGCACACTGCCGCGAACACCCGGTGCGGCGATGCGCTCGTCGGCATATTCTTCCGCCGCTACATCGAGAATCAGATGGCGGCGAGTGTCGAGACCGCTGGGCACGTCGAGAACGCGAAAGAAGATCGATTCGCCCCAGGCGATCTGCTGATTGCCGAAGCGCAACCAGTAAGGCCCTTTGTTGTAATCAAGATAGAGCGCCGGCAGATCGAGCATCCAATCGGCTCCGGCTGCCTCAAAGTAGCTCGACGAGCTGCCGCGGAACGGAACCTCGAAGGCGCTGGGGTCGCCGAATTGGTCGTTGACCGAGCTGATGCCGTCGTAGAGACCGCGCAACTTAGCGTAGCCGGTCCAGTTGTCACCGAGTCGTGCCTGGATGTCGAGTTCCAATCGCGCGGTCAGAACGTTGAAATCGGTGTCTCGGCTGACGCCACCACGGGTGATTGCGTTCCCCAGGCTATTGACCACCGTCACGCCGTTGAACTCGTTACCGAATTGGTTGTAGGGGTTTTCCTCGCTACTGAGGTGTGGCGCCGCTTCCAGTCGCAAGAACCCAGTCACGCTGACGTCGCCGGCCGCAGATGGCCCGGCAGACGCGAGTACAGCAGTCGCCATAAATACGAGGGACATGGCGTGAAATTGATTCTTCATGGATAGGTCTCCTCCACTGGTTGTGATTGTTCTGCTAGGGGGACCTTGATGATCGTCCCTCGCTCTCCAACCGCGAATACCGCGGCTGGCGCCGCTGAACCGCTCGCCGCATCCAATGCGACATACCAACTCGTCCGCACCAACGGTGACTGCGATCGCCACCAACTGACACCGCCATCATCCGACGTCGCCAATGTCCGCGTCCCGGCCACGGCGACCTGGCCGCCCGGCAATGCGAGCACGGACAACAAGTTGTGGTCACCCACCGAGGCCGTTTCCAACATCTGCCAACTGGATCCGTGGTCTGCACTTTTGAGCACTAGACCGTCCTGGCCGACGGCATAGCCGCTTCCATCGGCGCGAAGATGGAAGTCAAAGATCGACGCGTCGCCACTGTGCCGGCGTTCCCAAGTCGCGCCGTGATCGTCGGAGCCGAGGATGAGTGCGAACTCACCTCCGATCAATACCTCGCCTTCAGCACTAATGGCGACCGCATATAGATGCGGCTCGTAAACATCGCCGGTGAGTTGCTGCCAATCAAACACCACCTGCGACCACGAGCGGCCGGTATCGGTCGACATCAAAACGGTGCCGAACCCGCCGACCGCGAACGCCAGCCCCTCGTCGTCACAAGCCACCGCAAAAAGTCTCTCGGCGCTGCCGCTGTCTACGCGCCGCCAGGCGCCACCATCCTCCCGACGTAAGATCAAGCCCTGCTGACCGACAATGAGATCCGCCGAGCAACCAGCGGTGGTCGCGCCCAAGAGCGCGTCTTCGACTCCACTCTCCAACGGCCGCCAAGTCTCGCCGCCGTCCTCGCTAGCCAGCACCACTCCGTAAGCACCGACCGCCAGACCATGCCGGCCGTCAAAAGCGATGTCGTAGAGTGCGTCGTGCGGCAGACCCGTTCGCACGATGTCGAACTCCGCGGCGATCGCAACGACAGTTGTGGTCGCGAGGCAAAATAGGGCCACCAACAAGGATGGCAGCGGTCGCCAAAGCGGATTACGCCGGGCTCGGCCGCTTCGCTGCATTAAGCGCCCAGCCGGTTGATGGCCTGAACTGTCAGGTACTTATCGTAGTCCGATTGGTCGTTGTAGTGCGATCGATACCCTCCTCGGGTACTTTCGACCTGTTCCAGCAGTGTTAAGCGGTTGGTCTGAATGTCGTGTGTCATTACCGCAATCCAGCTCCAAAGCGGATGCTTGCCGTCCATTTCGACCACGTCGCCCTGTCGGTAGAGCGAGTAGGAAGGCTCGAAGCTCTTCCACACCTCGCCGCGCCGGTCGTAAGTCACATAGGCGCAGTAGATCCCGGTGCGGGCATCGATCCACACGCGCTTTTTGCTCACTGGAGCACGCGGGTACTTGACCGGCTCGGCTTCGACGACCACGACGTCGGGGATGAGCTGAAACGTCAAGTCAAAGAATTGGTGCGGGTCGCCCTGGTGCCGCGACTTCTCCCAGTTGGGGCGATCTCCGGCCCAGTCACCGCCGACGCAGCCGAGGAAGGGCCCGCGACCGACGATCTTGTAGTTTCCCCAAGTGCGGAAGGGATCGCCGGTGGCCCAGGCGTCGGAGAGAAAGAACGTCGAGCCGGGGATCACCGGCTCGAACCGTTGGTTGGTCGGAAAACGGCGCACGCGTTTGAAGGCCGGAAGGTAGCCTTGCAGCTCCGGAAATTCGTTCTGGTCGTAGGGCCAGACATTGAGAAACGACGAGCCTTTGACGTCGTTGGGAGAAACAAAAAAGATTGACTGGTAGCGAATGTGGTCCTCGCGCCAGTGTGGCTTCGGATCGAGTACCAAGCGGCCGGTGCCCTGCATCTCCGACCAGTTGAACTCGTAGGCATACTCGCCTTGACCGCGCGCGCCGTAGTCCCACTCCTTGACGGCGTAAAACGAGGAATCGTGACGGCCCCAACTCATGGTTTGGCTGGCCATCACCTCGTCGCCGGTCTGCGGGTCGGGAAACGGATTGCCGCCGATCCACGGCGAGCCGTCGGCCTTGGTCACCACGTTGCCATTGGCGTCGAATGCCGCCTTGCCGGTGTTCGACAGCGTTGCCTCAAGGTATTCGTGAGGCATCAATTGATAGAGGTCGGTGATCGTGGGACCGAGCTTGATCCTCCGCCCCATGGTCTTGACTTGCTGATAGCAAACCGGATCGATCAAGTCCTTGACGATCTCAACGTTGTCAGCGGTGATCACGTCGCCGACCGACAGCTTGCCCTGGGTGTAGGCGTCAATCGACAGGAGTTCGTCCGGATAGGCCTGGGAGCCATCACCGGTCTGGGCGAACGCTTCCCAAAACGGGCCGAGGACACCAGCGGAAGCGACCCCCATCGCCGACAACCTCAAAAAGTGCCGCCGGCTGAACTCACGGTCGTACTTGCGTATGTGCATTTGGGTCCTCCTTATGGCTCCTTGGCTTAGGACTCCGGCTCGGCGAGTGAGTAGACCGAGAGATCAACCCCCTCACCGATCAGAATGTCTTTGGATCGCACGAACCGTGGCTTGCCGAGCCATACCAGGAGCGGCACGACGATCAGGGCGATCACCATATTGATCAGCATCACCAACACCAGCAACATGCCCATGTCGGCGAGAAACTTGAGATCGGACAGGAAATACCAGGGAAGAATACCGATGAGGACAATCGTGGCGGTGAAGAAAATCGCTTTGCCGGTGGTCGAAACCGCGGCCGAAATCGCCCGCCCATAGTCCTGGCTGGCCTGGTATTCCTCGCAGATACGGCTGAGCAGATAGATACCGTAGTCGATGCCGACGCCGATGCCGATGGCGGCGATCGGCAGAGTGTTGACGTCCAAGCCGACGCCGATCGCCACCATGGTGGCGCCCAGCATCAGATTGGAGAGGTTCACCGGCACCAACAGCAACAGCCCGGCTACCACCGAGCGGTAGGCCAACCCGCAGGTAATCCAGATCACCGCGTTGAGCAACAGCAGAATGACCCACTGGTAGCGATCGACCGTGTCGTTGATCGACTGCTGCAAGGCGATCGTTCCCGTCCCCAACCGAACGCGGAAATCTTCGTGGTCGGCACCGATTTTGGCGATCGCGTCGCGGGTCTGTGCCAGCGCCCGGTCGACCGTGTCTTGCTTGTTGTTCTTGTACCAGAGCGAAACGCTGGCATTCTGCTGCACGAAATCAGTGACGTGCAGAAAGGCCTTCGGATTGGTGCCGAAAAGAGTGGCTGTGGCCGCAGCACCGACCGCCGCATCGGTGGGGTCGAGCGGCGCCCATTTAGGATTGCCCCCACTGAACAAACGGTTCGCTTCGGGCAGGTAGTCGGCAAATGACAGCGTTGCGGCCGGTGGATCCGGTGCCGCCTCGAGCAACCGTTGCAGCCGATTCATGGTGAAGATCGTGTCGGCCTTGCGCACGACGCGCTCAACGCTTTCGGGATCCTTGGCCTCAAAAACCACCTCCAGGGTGTTGAGGCCCGGGAAGTGGCGGTTGATTTCCGCCACCGCGCGGTTATATTCCGAGTCGTCCCATAAGAGACTGCTCCCTTCCACCGGATTGCCTACCTTCAACTGCAAGCTGGCCACCACGCTAACGATGGCGATGATCGCGACGACAACCGCGGTGGCAGGTGCTCTTCGTCCGTAGCTGAGCCGGCTCAGCCGCTGCAAGCTCCGCCGCACCCAGGCGTGGAAGCCGTGGACGGCTCCCCGACCGGTCAATTGTGAGGCGTTCTTGGGCTCGGGAAATAGCGACAGCAACAGCGGGGACAAAAAGATATTGGTCGGAATCAGGCTCAACGCCCAATGGCCGCAAAACAAAGCAAAGCGCTCCATCGCGGGGATCGGCGCAACGCCAATGAGGAACAACCCGGTGGCGTCGGTAACGATCCCGAGCACTCCCGGGGGAAGCATGACTTCGAGCGCGATCTCTGCCGCCTTACGGCGGTCCCCCACCTGTTGAAAGACCTCGTAATAGCGCTCGATGAACTGCACGCAATGGCTGAACGCCCGTGCCACCAAGAGCAGGGGCACGACCATCAGCAGCGGCTCCACTGGAGCTCCCAACCACCCCACCAAGCCGAAGCCCCAAATCGCCGAAACCAAGCTGGTCACCAGCGGAGTGAGCACTCCCGGCACGTTACGCATGTAGGCCACCAACGCCAGGAGCAAAGCGGTCGCGGTGACCGCGAAGATGATCAACATCTGCGCTTCGTAGCGATACACCCAACCAGTGAGCATCGGTTGGCCGGCGACGTGGAGACGATGTTCGTCGTCAGCGTGTTTGGCCACCATCGCCGAAATGAACTCGAAGGTCTCGCGATAGTCGAGGTTGCTTTCGATGAAGGTTGCCGTGACTAATGTCGCGGTGGCATCGGCCGAGATCAAAAAGGTGCGCGCGTTGGGCGCCTTGGCGACCCGGTCGCGAAACTCTTCAATCTCAATTGCATCGGCGGGCGGCGTATCGCCCATCAGCGGATTGCTCTCGATTCCGTAGGCGGTGGCTTCGGCATACCGCGCCTTTTCGGTAGCGATCGAAAGAATCTGATCGTGATCGACCGCTGGGGCGAGATCGATCTCGCGCGTAAGGTCCCAGACTTTGGCCAGCGTCTGCGGGTTGTAGATGTCGCCGTCGAGGCGCTGAACCAAGACGGTGACCGTGAGCGGATTGCCGAAATTCGGGTGGGCTAGGTAAGTGCGAACGAAGGGATGAGTCGTGGGTAGGAGATCGGAGAAAATCGTTTTCAGTTCGACCCGCAGGGCACCGATAAAGAAGAATGCGGTGATCGCGGCCAGGACCGCCAAACATGGGGCGCGATGATCCAGGGTGAATCGCGCGATGCGGCGCTTCCATCTCTGTAATCCCAATTCCAGCCCCCCCCAAAAAAGCCCTGGAGCAATTGACTCGTGGTTGCTCCGGTACCAAAAGTACTGCGATGGTACCCGAGGTACCGGCTGATGTCAAAAAAAGAGGCCGCAGACTGGCGCCGGAGGACCGGCATCTTCGCCCGTCCCCGAATGAGGAGTAAACAAATCGGACCTCACCCACTGACCAACAACACCAGGTTCCGGCGACGGCTACTGGAGGGTAAGGTCGATGGTCGGCCCATGTTCACCGCGGCATGCGTCTTCGTTGATGGGCGCATGTTTGTAGGCCTCGTGCTCCAGAAAGTTGTCCCTGTAGGCACACCCTCCACGTCCCCAAGCCCAGGCACTAGCCAAGACGTAGACCGGCAAAAACAGCGGCCCCAGACGCTCATACTGCCTCACGTGCACCCACTCGTGCTCGCGACACCGAGCCAAACAGGCCGAATCGCGACCGAGAACGACGTGGCCCAAGGTCAGCGCCTCCACCGCGTGGGTCGCCGGGGTCGCGCTGCGCAGCAGCCAGGCCAGCAAAGGTCCCTCGACTTCAAGGACTCCGCGCACGATCTTCCAGCGCCCTCCGGCGATTCTTCCCGCGACGCCGAGAAATAAGCCCAGCAGCGAATTCGGCGACGCCCACAGATAGCCACCCCAGTGCCGCAGCGTTCTGACGATGCTTAGACGGCGCATTGCCCGCTTCCGTTCGATGGGTTGGCTTTCATTGCACCGCGACGGCTCGCATCGGCTGCCAGCGCAGATAGGTCAACGAACGCCATAGCCACTCGACAGGCCCATACCGAAAGTACTTGAGCCACCAACGGCTGAGCAGCACTTGCGCGGCGAAGAACAGACTCAGATAAACCACTTGCTGAAAAGCTCCGAGCTTGCCGAGCAAGCCAAGGCCGTAGCCGTAGAAGACTGTGGTGTTGACCAGTGATTGCAACAGGTAGTTGCTCAAGGCGGTTCGCCCAACCGGCGCGAACCATTCGAGCCAGCGACGCGCTGAGGTGAACATTGCCAGGGTAATCACCGCAACGTACGCGAGCGCAAAAGCCAACCCCGACAGGGTCTTGGTCAAGATCTGCAGCCAGAAGTACCAGGAGATCTTTTCGACTTCGGCGGCAGCGATGGTGTAGACAACAAATAAGAGAGAGATTGGAGCTCCAAGTGCAAAACCTCCGACCATCAGGCGACGAAACCCGGCTTTCAGCTCTTCCGCGCGAGAAATCAGTCGCTGGCGCCCGAAGTAAGCGCCGATGGCAAAAATCCCGGCGATCATCAGCCAGAAGGGTCCGGCCAGGACTTTCTGCGGCCAAGCTCCCAGACGGTGTGCGACAACATCCGAGTACTCTCCCTCGGCAAATATCGCGTTGACTTCCTCGATCTTCTCTCCACGGCGATATTCAGCCAGTTTCTCCTCGCCTTCGTTCATCAACTTCCACGCGTCACGATCCACCCCTGTGAGTTCCTCGGCGCCTCTCTCACCTCTGGCAACGTCTGAACGCAGAGACATTCCGTACTGCATCAGTCCCCCGAACAATGCCAAAGGAAGCAAGATCAAGCAGCCCGCGGCGATCAAGATCCAGCGACGATGGAGTCGCTCGCGACGACCTTTGGTCAAGCGACGCCACGCTCGATCGAACAAACGCTTGATTCCGTAAAAAATGAGCAGAAAGATTCCACCGACTGCGTAAGTGTTGAGGATGTCGCCGTCCCACAGAAAGATGATGTGCGCGAAGCCAATGCCAAACAGAATGACCATCCGCCACAAGAACCGCCAAGCGAAGCGTTGGCCTCGGCTTTCAGCTCTGCCGAGCTGCACGGCGAAACCGACCCCAAAGAGGAATGCAAAAAGAGTGTAGAACTTGCCCTGGACAAAGAAGAGCTTGAGGACCTCGGTCAGATAATCCACCGGACCGATCTCATTCCAGGCGACTCCGAACCAATCCGCAGGTTGCGACGTCGCGCTGACATTGACGAAGAGGATCCCCCATAGGGCGATTCCCCGCAGCACATCCAGAGTCACGATGCGCTCGCTGGCAGGGATCGGCTCCGCTCGCAGGGGAGTTTCTTGCAACGCCGGCTGAGCCGAGCGCTCCGACCGCCGATCCGGTTTTAGGCGATCCGGCTCTAATTGTTCGGTCTGCAGCGTCATCGCCTTCGCCATCGTAGCTCAGTGGTTGACGAGGTCTAGACAACGAGAACGGCCCGCCATCGGACCCTACGGAAATCACCTTGAACCCTCTTTAACATTGAAACACAGTCCAACCTTCACCGTATCTATTGGTTGCACGGCCGGAGAACGCCATCCCAGCGGAGCAGGGCCAGACAACGAAGAGCGAATCGAAGGAGGATCAGCCGTGAAGCGTGTCTTGATCATAGCCGGAATTATTCTTGCCCTGGCGCTGGTGGGGTTTTCATTGTTTCGGTCCAAATCGAAGGATTCTGATGGCATCGAGGTAGAACTCGCTGAAGTGTCCCGCACCACCGTCGTTGAGACGGTCAATGCCACCGGGCGGATTCAGCCGGAGACCCAGGTCAACATCAGTGCCGACGTCAGCGCCAAGATCATCACCCTGGCCGTCGACGAAGGCGACCGGGTCGAAAAGGGAGAGTTGCTCCTTGAACTAGACCGCGGCAACTTCGCCGCCGCGGTCGACAGCGCTCGGGCCAATCTCAACTCGCAGTTGGCGAACTCCGAGGCCGCTTCCGAAAACAGCAAGAGAGCCGACAGCGACTACAATCGGTCCCAAGCTCTTTTTGACCAATCCCTCGAAACGCAGGCTTCACTCGACGCCACCTCTGCAGCAGCCGAAGCCCGCAGAGCCGAACTCAAGGCCGCCGGCGAGCGCGTCAAACAAGCCCGCGCCGCGCTCACCCAAGCTCAAGAGGATCTGGCCAAGACCAGAATTACTGCGCCCATTTCGGGGACAGTGAGTCAGCTCAACAAAGAGCTGGGGGAAATTGCCGTGGGCTCACAGTTCCAAGAGGACGTCATCATGGTCATCTCCAATCTTGCCGGGATGGAGGTGCTCCTGGACGTCGATGAGAACGACATTGTCTCGATCGCGATCGGCGACGAGGCGACGATCGAAGTCGATGCCCTCCCCGACGTGACTCTGGCCGGCGAAGTGGTCGAGATCGCCAATACGGCCAACGTAACCGCCGCTGGTTCGGCCGACCAAAAGACCGAATTCCAGGTCAAGGTCACGGTCCTCGAGGAGAACTCGTCGTTGCGGCCGGGTATGACGGCCTCCGCCGACATCGTCACCGAGACACGAGAGGACACGCTCGCTGTGCCGGTGCAAAGCGTCACCGTGCGAACCCTGGAGCAACTGAACGCGGACGGCAGCGAAGATGATGAGTCCGAGAACGGAGAGACCACCCCGGCGTGGACCCCGGACAAAGATGGATTTGTCGAGCTGGTCTGGACCGCAGAAGGCGGCAAAGCAGCCGCCAAGCAGGTAACCGCTGGAATTCAAAGTCAGTCTCACATCGAAATCCTCGATGGTTTGACCGAGGGGGACCAAGTCATCGTGGGTCCTTACCGGGCTATCTCCAAGGATCTTGAGATCGGCTCTTCTATCTCAGCTCAGGCGAATGAAGGCGAGTAGGAGATGGCGGCAACCATTGATATCGCCGACATCACCAAGACGTACGGCATGGGAAGCGCTGAAGTACATGCGCTCCGGGGGGTGTCGTTGCGGGTTGAGCAAAATGACTATGTTGCGGTGATGGGGCCATCGGGCTCCGGAAAATCGACCTTGATGAACATCGTCGGCTGTCTCGACACGCCGACTTCCGGCGCCTACCTGCTGGAAGGAGAGGATGTCAGCACCTTCAAGGACGACGAACTCGCGGAAATTCGCAATGAGAAAATCGGATTCGTCTTCCAGACCTTTAACCTAATTCCCCGTTCCAGCGTATTTCACAATGTGGAGTTGCCGCTCATCTACAAGGGCATGGGAGCCGCCGAACGCAAGCGCACAACGGAAGAGGCGCTCGAAGCGGTTGGGCTCACCGACCGCATGACCCACAAGCCCACCGAACTGTCCGGTGGCCAGCGCCAGCGCGTCGCCATCGCCAGGGCCCTCGTCAACAAGCCGTCGCTGCTGCTTGCAGATGAACCCACCGGCAATCTCGACTCGGTCACCGGTGCCGAAATCATGGGGCTTTTGGGGGCACTGCAGGAAGCGGGCAACACCATCATCCTGGTCACCCACGAAGAGGATATGAGCAAGATGGCGAAACGTGTGGTGCGGCTCCGCGACGGTTTGATCGAAAGTGACGAGTTGAACTAAATGCGCGGCCCCGGACAGTTCTTTGAGGCCCTCAAGATCGCGATGAGTGCTTTGCGTGCCAACAAAGGCCGCAGCGTCCTTACCGCGCTGGGCATCATCATCGGAATCATCGCCGTGGTGACCACGATGACCGCCGCCAATGGTCTGGCCAACAACTTCAAAGAAAGTGTCTCGGCTCTGGGTTCCGATGTTCTGTACGTTTCCCGCACACCGTGGGTGGTGATGGGGAACTGGTTTCAGTTTCGCAATCGGCCGAGGGTCAAGCTCGACGAAGTGGAAGAACTGGCGCGGCGGCTGCCGGATGCGCTGGCGGTCAATCCCACCATTGACACCAACAGGGCGGTCAAGTTTCGATCAACGATCCTCGAAGACATCTCCGTCATCGGCACCACCGACCAACACATGCTGATCTCGTCGGCGAGCGTCGGACTGGGGCGGTTTATGACTCCTTTCGAAGTGCAGTCCAGGAAGAAGATCTGCGTCATTGGTGAGACGATCCAAGAGAGACTGTTCGACAACGCTGACGCGCTCAACAAGAAGATCAAGATCGGTCGTCATACCTTTCGCGTCGTTGGAGTGATGGAAAAGCAAGGCGGCTCGAGCTTTTTTGGCGGTCCCGACCTCGACAGCCAGATTTATATCCCGGTCACAACTTTTACGCGCGCCTTTGGTGGCGCAAACCGACACATCAATATCGCGGTCAAGGCACCGTCTCAGGAAACGCTTGAGGATTTCGAATACGCGTTGGTCGGCGAGATGCGCAAAATCCGCAAACTGCGCCCCACCGAAGACGACAATTTCGCCATCAATACCATGGATTCCCTGGTCGGCATGTTCAACAACGTCATGGGAGTTGTGTTGCTAATCGGCTTGGTGATCACCACCATTTCCCTGTTCGTCGGCGGCATTGGGGTGATGAACATCATGTATGTGTCGGTCACCGAGCGCACGCGCGAAATCGGTATCCGCCGCGCCATCGGCGCCAAACGGCGTGCGATCATGGCGCAGTTTCTCTCCGAGTCAGTGGCGATCTGCGCCTTGGGCGGGCTCATCGGCCTCGCCGGGGCCTACGCCGTGACCGCGGCAATCAACAAGTTCATCATGCCGGCCTGGCTCTCTCCCGGCATCGCCCTGGTGGCACTCTTGGTTTCAACGACGGTGGGAATCTTGTTTGGCTTTCTGCCGGCCTGGAAAGCCGCGCGCCTGCGCCCCATCGAGGCGTTGCGCTACGAATAGAGGTCACGATACATGCTCTATTTCGAGTCCCTCAAAATGGCGCTGCAGTCAATTCGCGCTCATAAATTGCGCTCGTCGCTAACGCTGGTGGGGATCATCGCCGGTGTGGCGTCGATCATCGCTGTTATGACCGGGATCTCAGTCGTGCAATCCGCCATGGAAGAAGAGATGAGCGTCCTCGGCACCACCACCTTTCAGGTGCAAAAGTGGCCGGCTGGGGGATTTAATAACGACGTCGACTGGCGCAAGATCCAGCGCCGCAAGCCGATCACCGTGGAGAACTCAGCGGCGGTGCGCGAAAACGTGTCCACGGTCGACCGGGTGGGTTCGGAGCTGTGGCGGTTCGGTTCCACCGTGAGCTATCGGGGTGAATCGTCCGAACCCAATGTCTGGGTCGTTGGCGGAGACAAGCAGTATCCTCCCAACAATACACACTACGTCGAACTCGGGCGCAATATCACCGACGAAGACCTCAATGCCAAACGCAAAGTCGTCGTCCTCGGCTACGCCCTCGCCGAAACCCTGTTCCCTTTCATCGACCCTATCGGCCATGAAGTCAAAGTTGACGGGCGCTCATTTCGTGTCGTCGGCGTTTTCGAACAAAAGAGCACCGCGATGGGCGGCAACTTCGACAACTACGTTCTGATGCCGGTTACGACTTGGGTCCGCGCCTACGGCATGCGCGGCCAGGACGGCAACCGCGAACGCTCAGTCAACATGACGGTCAACGCCAAGTCGCCGGAACTGGTTGCCACCGCCATCGAGGAAACCCGTGCGGTGCTGCGGCGCGCGCGTGGGGTGCCACCGCGCGAAGACGACGATTTCACCATCTTCACCAACGACAGCAACATCCGCAACTTCAACCAAGCCACCGCGGGAATCAAGACCGGGGCCTTTGTCATCGGCATCATCGCGCTGCTGGTGGCCGGCATTGGCATCACCAACATCATGCTGGTTTCGGTGACCGAGCGAACCCGCGAGATCGGCGTACGCAAAGCCATCGGCGCCAAGCGGAATCACATTCTGTTGCAGTTCTTGCTCGAGGCGATTTTGCTCTGCAACGTTGGTGGGATTTTCGGAGTCCTGGTGGGTTTTGCGCTCGGCAATGTAGTCACTTTCTTCACCCCCTTCTCCGCCAACGTGCCCGTCAACTGGGCCTGGATCGGGGTGACTTTCTGCACCGCCGTCGGACTTACCTTTGGTCTGTGGCCTGCAGTGCGCGCCTCACGCCTACCCCCGATCGTGGCGCTCAGTCACGAGTAAGGCGCTCATCCTGTTCTCTTTCTCGGCCAGACTCGAACCAGTTTGACCCAAGCCAGCGGGTGTTTGATACTGCTGCTCTATGGTCAGCTGGTCACATGTATGGGCGATTGCGCTCATTTTTGCCTTACTGGCACTCTCTCCAAGTTCCACCACAGCATGTTCAAAGATTTTTTTGCCCAGGCTAGCTTTCGATGATCGCGGCGCCACCATCATTGGAACCGTCGTTGGCTACGTATCTGTGGATTCCACTGAAACCGATTGGAGGGACGACCAAGGCGACGACAGAGCCTGGGGCTGGCTCCTAGAAGTTGACGAAGCAGTCTGGAACCCGTTTCACCAGTCGGTCTTCGAGGTCATCCCAATTGTCTATGGCTCCGATTGTGTGGATATAAGCTATGGCCGCTCGGAAGTTGAAAAGTATTCGATCGGTACGCAAATCTGGTTAATTGGAGGCGTGCTAGATGAAGTTGAACAAGGACCCTCAAGTGGAACTCGGCTTCGAGCGGACTATGGGTTGTGGGACGTTGTCGACTCCGAAATCAAGTCAGGTGCAAACAAACCTTTTGATTTCGAGGAGTACTTTTCAGAAAGCTCGCATAGTCCGTGGCGGAGCCCCGGTTTTGCACAGTTTGCCCTCCATAGGATCATTGCCAAACTCCATGCCACCCCTGCTGTCATCGACCGCGTCGACATGCTGCGAAGCGTTCAGCATTACCTAAGGCGAGGGCACTACGAACAATTTCTCCAAATCCACGAGCCAGACGAATCTATTCATGGAGTGCTTCTCCAAGAACATGATGAGATGGCGTTAATCAAGCGCTACGGCAGATTCCGACCTCCTGATCAACAGATCCAAGACGACGCGATCGCCTGGCTCAATCTTTCGACCGCGGGGCTCCGCTTTAGCGGCGGCATGCTGGAACTTCCGGCTCATATCGATCAAGTCATCTCGGTCCTCGGCGAGCCGACCCATGACAAACCGTCCAGCGGCGATGGGAACAGGAGACTGGACTGGAACCATCACGCGATCTACGCGTTCGCCAATCCATCCACGCCAGATATCGTGCACTATCTTGGGATCTATCTTGCGTTGCCGTCGTACAGCAGTCGGCCCGAACGCTCCTTCGAAGCCAAGATCACCATCGATTGGGTGAATCTGACTGCCACGGATCCAAAAACGAACCGCAGGAGGTTCGCCGACTCTAAGACACTGGAGAGATTGGGCTTCCAAAGAAGCGGCTACGGGACCTTGAATACCGAACTTGGAACGTACCGTGTTGAACTGAGCCCGGCATCGGGATCGGAGTTCTCAGAAATCGCGGTGATGACAACGATTGGTGCTGAGGAACGTATGCAGGCTAATGAACGAAGCTGGAGGGAGCAACGTAACAATCCTGAGAAGAGCGAATTAGAGTTTCTGCAGATTCTCTTTGAGGCGCGTGAGCGGGATGAGAGCGAACCTGATGAAGAGGTAGAGCAACCCTAATGACCGTCGAACTGAGGCCTCGACTTTATTGAAGGTAGCCCAACGCCCGGAGAGCCTCCTCCGTCTCAGCGTCGATCTCTACCCCTTCCTTTGGCGTGGTAGAACGGGAGCCATCCAAGCTCTCGGCGATTTTCGCCTTCAACACTGCGGCGAGTACCGGACGCTCCCTCGCTAGATCGCGCATTTCATCCCGATCCTCGCTCCAGTTATAGAGCTGATGGTTGATCCGGCCACCTCGCTCTCGCTGAATTAACTTCCAATCTCCATCCACCACGCTCATCTGCAAGCTGCCGTAGATGTTCAAATGCGAGTGAAGGGCGCGGTCGGCGAGCGGCGGCCCACCGGATGAGCCCCCAAAAGCCGCCAAACTTTGTCCTACAACCCCTTCCGGGACAGCCAATCCCAACTCGTCGAGCACGGTTGGCATGATGTCGGCGTGCTGTACCGGCTGGGCGATTCGCTGTCCTTCGCGCTGCCCCGGAAACTTAATGATGAGAGGCACCAAGAGCGTTTCCGAAAACAAACCCCGGCCGTGGCGGTAATGACCGTGCTCCAGAAAAGCTTCTCCGTGGTCGGAGACCAGTACCACCAAGGTGTCGTCGTAAACCCCGAGTTTCTTCAGATGTTGGAGCAGTCTTCCAAAGCTCTCGTCGTTGGCGGCGATATCGGCGTCGTAAAGGTCGGAGAGATAGGGCTTCGCCTCGGCCGGCCACTTCCAACGCGGTTTCCATGAAGGCATCTGGTCGGCCGTCGGGGCGAACCGAGAGCGAAAGGGCTCCGGCGGGCTGTACGGTGCATGCGGATCGATTGTGTGCAGGTAGTAGAAGAAAGGCTCATCGCCGTGTTCGTCGAGCCACGCAAAAACTCGTTCGTTCATCGCTGCTGACGGACGCCGAAGTTCAACGTGGTAGTCGTCAAACCCCTGATCGAACCCGAATCTAGGAATGACGTTCGGATTGGCGACATAGCCTGCCGTCCTGTAACCGGCCGCCTTAAGCGCCTCCGCCATCGTTTCGATTCCGCCCGGCAGCTTGTCGTGCCAACCGGTGGCGCCGTGCTCGGTCGGCCTCAGGCCGGTGAACATCGACGCCGTCGACGGCTTGGTCCAACTGGACTGCCCGAAGGCGTTTTCAAACAGGGAAGCGGTTTCGGCAAAGCGATCGATATTGGGAGAGGTGCCCCGCTCGTAGCCGTAGCACCCCAGTCGATCGGGCCGCAGGGTATCTACGAGGTAGATGAAAACATTGGGTCGCTTGGCGGGCTCGTCCGATGCCACAACCTGAGGTGGATCCTCGGCGGTACTTGCGTTCCTCAGGACCGCTTCCAAGCGACCCCCTTCGACAACAACGCCGGAGCCTTCAGCCTCCGAGGCTCCGTGCGCGCGTAGGATCAACCGTGCCGGAGTTCGATCGCGAACCTCCGTCCTAAGCACGAGGTTGCGTTGCGGGCGATCAAGAGTCTCCAGCGACCGGAACCTCTCCTCGTCGGTGTCCAAAACCACTTCTAAACTCGTTCCCTCCCCGCGTAGCGCCACGCGTTCAGCCACCCATTGACTCCCAGGCTCGAGAACCAAAGCGTAGGCGAGCGCTGTTCCCGTTGGCAAAAACACGAAATTGCCCTCGGCATCAGAGAGTGGCTCGGCAGTTTCCGCTCCGCCCAGGTCGATTTGGTAGCAGCCCAATCGCGACCTACGCCATCGGGGTACCTTGGCCTGGCTGGCCGTGCGCACTTTGAACCAGTTGGCGCCGCTTTGGGTCAATCCGGCCGGAACTCGCAGCACCTGCGGTTCCAATTTCTTGCCGATCTGAAGGGATCCCAAGTCCGAGCCGTTGAGTTCGATTTGCACTGCCCGCGGCCCTTCCTCCCGGCCGCCGTGAAAACGGCAGGACAGACGGATCTCAAGCGGACGCGGCGCAAACAAATGGAAACGAAGCTCCGCTTCTCCTCCGGTCACGTATGCAAAGCGTTCCCCGCGCCCATCGGTCTCATCTTGACTCCACCCCGAGATCAGATGACGACGTCCGGCCTCAGTGCCGATGTCGATGGCTGGCGTATCGCGATGGACCTCGGACGCCGCAAGGCGGCGATCGAAGTCGAAGTACGACTGACGCTCTCCGGGGTCCGTGCACGTCCAAAGTGCGACCGTGCCGAACGTGATGCTGAGCAGTCCATGCCAAGTCTGGCGCACGAGTAGGACTCTACATGCTCCGTGACAACCGAAGAGGTGATCGTCTCCCTTGCATTCGAGGATCCACCGCATTCGAGGATCCACCACATTCGCGGATCCACTGCATTCGCGGATCCACAGACGGACCCTCACTTCGCTTGTCCATGTCGAGTTGAGCCCGTCTTAACCAGGACTCGCGGCACTCCGCAATAGCGACTGGCCAATCCCGCGGCACAGGCTGCGGACTACATCAGACCCCGCACCGCTCCTACCGCACTAACGAATCGACCTCATCCGAATCGCAGTCGATCTCCAGAGTCCACTCATCGAGAGTGCGGGGGCATGCAGGGCCAACCGTGAATCCGTCGCAATCGCAGTCCACCGCGTCCCCAACAAACGCGTCCGCCACGGTCAGAGTCCAGGTACCGTTGATCGGCTCGCCATCAAACGCCGACAGGGCATCCGGCGCTGGTTGAAAGTTGTCGTTAATCCAACAAGTCCCATTAACCACAAAGCTTGGCGGCGGGGCCGCCGCCTCGTCGTCAAAGCGGACACTTTGCAGTCCGTCGCCCGGGCCACCCTCGGTATTGAGAAAACGTACCGTTGTACCGCTCGGACTGGTCAGGTCCAAGATCAATTCACCATGCTCGGGAAGCTGAGCTGAGACAACGATATTGAGATCCCCAACGGTGCCGGTATCCGTGATCTCCATGGTGTCGGTCACGGGCTGTGGAGTCCCCGGTCCTGGGGGCAATGCCTCGGGGATCGAAAGAGCTGGCGTGCGAGTGTAGGTCTGGACGCCCACGCACTCGCCGGGATCCGGGTCGGGATCCACCGGAGGCCTCGGACAAATACCGAGCAACCAAAGAATCAAGAGGATGATCAAGATCAGAAGGATCAGCAGAATAACTTTCTTCATATCTTAGGTCTCCGCTACGCGACTCATCGCGCTCCTCAGAGGGCTGATTCAAAGCTGTCGACACAATACCACTTCCCTCCTCCTGCCCATCTAGAGCTATTCGCGGGTCTTGGATGGCCCGGTTCGGCGACCTGCTAGATTCCCTCGATGATTTGGAGGCTGGAATCAGCGGTCAACATCCGGGCCGGAGCTTTGCTCGCTATCTCCCTGGCCTGCTCTCTGGCCTGTCTGGGTTGCCGATCTACGCTTGAGTTCGTCGGCATTCGACTGTTCTACGACGAATCGCCCGAAGTGGAGCGAATCGACGACATCCCCTATCGACCCGGCAGCGAGGACCCCAAGCATCGCTTGGACCTCTTCCAACCGGCCGGAAAAGACTGGCCGACGCTGGTCTTCGCTCACGGAGGCGGATGGACCGCGGGTGACAAGAGCCTCGTGGTCAGCGGAGCCGACGTGTACGCCAACATCGGCCGCTTCTACGCCGCGCGCGGATTCGGCGTCGCTTTGATCAACTACCGACTGCAACCCGAGGTGACCTGGCGCGATCAGGTCGACGATGTCGCCACTGCGGTGCATTGGCTGAGCCGTAACTTGCGCGCCTACGGCGGCGACGACAAAGCGATCTTTCTTTCCGGACACTCGGCCGGCGCCCAATTAGCGGCCCGAGTTGGGGTCGATCAGCGTTTGACCGCCGATTTCGCCGACTCAATCTGTGGCGTGATCTCGGTCAGCGGAGCGGGCTACGACTTGGCCGACCAACATACCTACCAACTCGACGCCGACTTCGATTACTACGAGCAGAGATTTCGCGCCGACGATCCGACCGACGATTGGCTAACCGACGCCAGCACCATCCCCTGGGTCGACCGCGGCGACCCGCCCTTCCTACTGCTCTATTCGCTCCGAGAATGGAAGTCTCTGGGTTATCAAAACCAACTGCTAGGCGAGGCTATTCAAGCCGCCGAAGGACGTGTCAAAGTGATGCCCATCCAGGGTCAAAATCACGGACGGATGGTGCTGGCGATGACCCGTACAGGCACGCCAGTTTCTGACGCGGTTCTGCGATTTCTCAGATCCACCGACTGCCCTGGCTAGCTGTGTAGTCAAACGAACCCGCAGCATTTGGATCACAAATCGCTGTCTAGGATCGACCGCGCCAGATATGCGTATGGGACAAGGTCGCCCACATTCATCACTCCAACGGGTGCAGTCTGTTGTCGATTCGAATGGGCGCATGCTGGGAACTCCCCAGGCTTTACGACTGTATGCCTTCGCCTTGGTTCGTAACATTGGGGCGAGCCGAGTAGGAACTGAACCTCGGAAACCAGCAACGAACCTCCCGACAGTAACGCCTATATCCATCACCGAACTTAGACAATAGATCGCGTTCTTCAGCAGGCCGAACTAGAAGCTGCCAAATGAGACCGCCAACGACAACATAAGCCGTTACGATCCAGGAATTCAGCCATATTGCCACGGCCGTACCCTGACCGAGGCCTGCCACCACCATCGGATTGCGCACAAACCCGTACGGGCCTGCGATTACGAGACGGTTGGTGGAATCGAACGGCAGAGGCGTACCAGCGCCGTGCTTCGACATCGTAATCCCGCTAGCAAAGCCCAACACGCTAAAGGCAAGAAACAGCAAAACGGCTATGGCCTTCTGACTGGGCATTTGCCCATGGAAGTGCCATCCCAGCTTTGTTTCTAGCGCGACAAGCAGCAGCGGCACCACTACCAAGAAAAACGACCAAAAGAGCGAGATCTGACCGAGCGTTTCCAAAACATGTCTGCGGGTCGTTCTGGGCCTCGCACGCCGGAGAACCGGTGCGACCTCCGGACTCGCATCGAGAGCCGCGATCACCGCGAAAAGAGCTGCTGGGAGCATGAAAGCTACACCCAGCCAGCTCCCCTGTCCGGCTGCCGCCCAAGAAACCGTATAGAGGGCCGCATAGACAATCGAGCCAGCCGACAGCCATGCGATGGGTACGAACCACGAAAGCTCTCTGAAGAAAAGCAGCGACGCCACTAGGGATGTGACCGCCGTAACCGACAAATCAGGAAGCAAAAACGCGAACAGTTCACGATCCGGCGCGCTCGCGCCAAGAAACAACTGGCGGCTTTCCGGGAAGAGAAACAGCCAAACCCACCATCCAAGGATCGCTGCCCCTTGAAGGAAGAAGTAGTAACCGCTAAATCGGGTTCCGGAATAGGTCGCGAAAACGTTGTTCGTACCGGACTTCTCGCTCATAGAACTCTTCGCCAACGCTGGAACCTAAGAGCATGTCGATTTGCGTGGCGGCATGCAAGGACCCTCCGTGCGTCGTCGAATGAATGACGCTTTTTCAGCGGGCCTATCAACACCGTTCCATCACCTTCTACATCAGCTTCCAACTTCGCGGATCGCATAGACTGCAAATAGGCCATGAACTTCGAAAGCCTTGTCCTGCTTGTTCTCTTGGTTGTGGCCTTTTTGCTGTTTCTACGCGAAGCGCTCCCCATCGAAGTCACCGCGTTCGCCCTGCTCGCGGCGCTGGTGGCACTGGGGATTGTGGCCCCGGAGCAAGCGGTCGCAGGCTTCAGCAACAAGGCTGTCATCACCATCGGCTCTTTGTTCGTGCTGGCCGAAGCGCTGATGCACACCGGCGTATTGGAGGCCGTCTCGGATTTTCTAAGCCGCCGATTGTCGCGGTCGAAGTCGCTGGCGATCGCCCTTCTGCTGGTGGTGGTCGCGCTGGCATCCTCGGTTCTAAACAACACCGCCATCGTGGCGATTTCGATTCCACTGGTGATCTTCCTCTGCGGAAGGTTCGGCTTGAGTCCGAGTCGCGTGCTCATCCCACTTTCCTACGTTTCGATTTTCGGTGGCACGCTGACGTTGATCGGCACCTCAACCAACCTGCTCGTCAGTTCGGTTGTCGAAGGAATGAACTTCCCCGCGCTGGGAATGTTCGAGTTCACCAAGCTGGGGGCCGTGTTCCTGGTGGTCGGACTCATTTACGTCCTTGTCGTCGGTCCGCGAGTCTTGCCAGACGAGGGCGCTTCGCCATCCTTGACCAGGAAATACGGACTGGGTAAATACCTGGCAGAAGTGCGCGTTGATGAAGAATCGAGGCTCATCGGCCGCACGCTTGTCGAAGCAAGGATCAACGAAAGGTACGGGATTCAGGTCTTGGATCTGTTGCGCGGCGGCGAGCGGCTGATCGAGGGTATCGAGCGGCTGACGCTCGAAGAGGGCGACCAACTGCTGGTCGAAGGTGGTGTCGAGGATCTGGTGCGTTTGCGGCGCGAACAGGGACTGGCTCTGTTGCCGGATATCGAACCCGGAGACAAGCAGATCGATGTTGACGGCTTGAAGATGGTCGAGGGCGTCATCATGCCGACCGCGTCGATGGTCGGTAAGACGTTGAGCAAGTTCGACTTTCGCAGGCGATTCGGCGGCTTCGTACTCGCCATCCGGCGCCCCGGCACCACCATCCACTCCAGAATCGGCCACATCCGCATGCAGGCCGCCGACTCGTTACTGATGCTCGTGCCCGAGGAACAACTCCCTGCGCTGCGCTCATTGAAGGGCATGGTCGTGGTCTCCGAAAAGACCGTCGCCCTGCAACGTGAGCGGTTCTGGTGGGCGATCTTCGCCTTGCTGCCGATCGTAATTGTGCTCGCAGCTCTCGGACTAGTTGAGATCTCGACCGGGGCCCCGGTCGCCGCGGTCGTGCTCCTGGTCCTTGGAGTCTTGACCCCTCAGCAGGTCTATCGCTCCATCAACTGGAGTGTCCTCTTTTTGATCGCCGCTTTCATTCCCGTCGGCCAGGCCATCGTCTCGACCGGCACCGCCGAGTTGCTCTCTTCAGGACTGGTGGCGTTGGGAACTTCAATCTCGGGCGCGGCGACGCCAATCGTCGTCCTCTGTGTCCTGTACCTGGTGGCCTCGCTATCGACAGAAGTGATCTCCAACAGCGCCGCAGCGATCGTCCTCGCACCCATCGCTCTCAGCCTAGGACCGGCTCTCGGAGTCGATTCGCGCCCCTTCGTCATGGCCGTCTGCTTCGCCGCGTCGGCGTCTTTCATGACCCCAATGGGCTACCAAACCAACCTCATGGTCTACGGTCCGGGCGGATATCGGTTCATCGACTACGTCAAGTTTGGCGTGCCGCTCAACCTGCTGTTTTGGGTGTTGGCGACCCTGCTAATTCCGGTGTTTTGGCCTTTTTGACCGACGCCATGGATCCGACAAGTCGTAAATCGCCGCCGGTTGAGTAATCTCCGGCTCTCGACCACTTACGGCCTCAGATCGAGCTGAACACGAATGGCCCTCCCCACCGACTCCAGGTCCTCTGGAGATAGCCAACCCATTCGATCGCGGAGCCGCCGCTTGGATACAGTTGCGAGCTGATCCGCCATCGCCTTCCCTTCCTTACCGTCGACCTCGACGTATGCTTCGCTCGGATACAGCCGGGCGACGTTCGAAGTCAGCGGCACCACTTGGACGCGGTTTAGGGCTCGGTTCGACGCATCATTGCTGACGATGACCGCCGGCCTGGTTTTGTGAATCTCGCCACCGATCGCAGGGGTGAAGCTCACCCACCAAACCTCACCGCGGTTCATCGGCCACGTCACTCACTAACGCTTCACCCCAGTCCTCGGCTTCGCGTTCGCGGACCTCGTCATCGGCCATTTGGCGGTAAGCCGCCTCGAATTCTTCGTCTAGGACGTGGGGGCGGGCAAGGGATTCCAAAAAACGGCTGATTTTGCGTTTACCAACCCGTTTATAGAGGCCCTCGTAGACCTCATCATCGATGGTGATGGTCAGCTTTCTAGTCATATCCGTATATTACACGTGTAACACACGTACTGGTGGTACGTTTGACCGCCTTGCTTTTGACAACCTTGTGCCCACGAATTCGCACAGCGATCCCAGATCTTCAGCCTTTGCGTTGAGCCAGTTGTGGTTCGACCTAACGGGAGTGCCGCAATGACCCGTCTTCTACTCGCCGCCTACTGTTGTTCCATCCCATTGTTCTCGGGGTGTAGTGCCTATGAGAGTGACTTGGCGTATGTGGTCGCCTGCAGAGGCCTTCTCGCTTCCGAGGACGTAGCACGCGACTGGACTATCCACCACGTATCCGCCGACCTAGACGAACGGCGCACGGTCGATTTCAAACTACACCGCCACGACACGGCTGAAGGCTCAACGGAACTGGACTTCTACTGTGCCTTTGACCAAGAAACGACGGAACTCGTTCCAAGTAGAACACGGCGGCCATATGAGGCGATGCAGCTCATGGAAAGAGTTTCATTCGGCGATGTCAGACTTCCTTGCGGGGAACGAAACGGAGAGATTCCATGTGCCGAAGCCATCAATTTGGGCTTGCAAAGGAAGTCCGTGAACTAGCGCTCGTGGCGCTCGGGGTCTGCGGAGTAACTCGACTCGATCAGGGGATCGCGCTACCTTACCCTCGTCCGCGTCCCTTTCCTCGGCCCCGACCCCGTCTGCGGCCACGTCCTTCGTCGTGAGCGCCTTCCCAGAATCCTTTCTCTCCTCCTGCGCTGCTACTCATGACGGTGCTTGAGATCTTCGCGTTCCCGCTCAATGACGCCTCTTGAGCTGTTCTCATTCAGCTTCCCGTTCGGCTTCCTCCGCCTGACGCTCACGCTTGCGTTCGGCTTCATCTGCGGCCCTCTCTGCCTCCCGCTCCGCTTCGTCCTCCCTTCTCTCAGCCTCCCGTTCAACTTCATCAGCCCTCCTCTCCGCTTCCCGCTCCGCTTCATCAGCCCGCCTCTCAGCCTCCCGCTCCATCTGCTCATACTCGCGTTCCGCCGCCTCGGCTTCCCGTTCAGCTTCATCTGCGGCCCTCTCTGCCTCCCGCTCCGCTTCGTCCTCCGTTCTCTCAGCCTCCCGTTCAACTTCATCAGCCTGCCTCTCAGCCTCCCGCTCCATCTGCTCATACTCGCGTTCCGCCGCCTCGGCTTCCCGTTCAGCTTCATCAGCCCGCCGCTCAGCCTCTCGCTCCGCTTTGTCAGCCCGACGCTCGGCTTCCCGTTCTGCCTTGTCCGCGCGCCTCTCTGCGTCGCGCGCTGCCCGCTCGGCCCTCCTCTCCGCCTTCTGGGCTTCTCGTTCCGCTCGCTTCTCGGCACGAGCGGCCTCTCGTTCCGCACGCCGCTGCTCTCTCTGACTCTGCTTCTCAGCGCGGTTTGCGGGCTGGGCGTTCACCGGGCTAACCTCAGTGACGGCAAGCACCAATGCAAAGCCGATCAGGATGGCTCGAACCGTTTTCAGGTTGAATGACATGACTATCCTCCTCTTAACTATCAAAGCAGCCAACTTCAGTCGGCATCCATCTTGAGGGAACCTTGCCCCCCGATTCTTGGACTCGGTCGATCCCCGTCGGATTGATTCTATGCAACTCAAACGCCTACGCGGGATCTAGAGGTGCGGATCAGGATCCAGGCGTAGACGACGCAGTTGAGGAGCAAGACAAAGACTCCCAAACCGATCTGGATCTCGCGCGTCAGAAACTCAGGATAAAGAATCGGCGTCAGGTAGTTCTCCAGAAAACCGCCTTCGTAGGCGTTCATGCCGGCTCGGTGGCGCAGACGGTTCTCGAGCGGCGTCAAGGGGCAGATCCAGCCCCGGAACTCGATCAGGGCGCCCCACAGCGCGGCTGGGATATGGGCAAAGGCCACCTTCGGGAAGCGCATGCAGAGCAAGCCTCCGAAGATCACGAAAAGAACAAAGGCAACGTGGGTTAGGACGACGAGGTCGACCAAAAGACGTGAGGTCACGGCGATTGAGCTGGATAGAGCGTTGTCTCGCCTAGTCCTGGGGCCGATACCGACGGTCTAAAAAATCGAAAGGAATCTCAGATGTCTCAGGAGAGACCCGCCAATGATCGGGATTCTCATAGCAGTATGCGTAGTCCACAGAGTTGATGACGAGAGCGTCCCCTTCTCCCACGTTCTGCAACCCATGCCACACTTTCGGGGGCACCACCAGGAGCCCTGGGCGCCTCGTCGACAAGGTGAATTCATTGACTCGACCCTGGGTCGGCGAGTCCGGGCGCCGATCGTAGAGAGCGATTCGGACTACGCCGTGGGCCACATAAAGATGGTCAGTGGTCTTGGCGTGGCCGTGCCAAGCCGAGATGGCTCCAGTCCTCAATGTGACCTGAAAGACCTGCTCGATGGTAGGTGGATCCTCGAACCAGTCGAGCCGGATAATTTCCGTCATCTCCCGGTCGGAGCTGATCACGGGGAGGATCTGGTGCAACTGAACGCCGTCGATCAACTGTTGATCCGTCGGCTGCCAGTCCGGCGTGACGGTTTGCCGGTCCGCGCGTGCGCCGGCAACTTTCCAACTATCTTTCATCGACCACCTGTTTCCTAACCGGAGGAAGAGGACTGAGACCCCGCACCCTGCGAAGGCGATTCAAATAGCTTCCCTTGCGCGGGTTGCGCAGGGCGGCCAACTGAGATCCCAATGTGAGGCCGAACATGCGGTGCAACACCGGCGCGATGCAGACGCGATAGGCCAGGGAGGCTATCTCTTTAAAGCGCGGGCCTTCTCGAAAACGAGCGAGATCCCGTACCAAGTCGTCAAGCAAATTCTCCCGCCCGCGAGCACTGGCGACAAATTCGTAAGCCTTTTGATGCCGTGGGTCCTCTCGCGTCGCATAGCTACCCTCCCAGTTCCCAGACGGAACGATGAGCAGGGACACGCGCGGCACTCCGCCAAAGCGGCATCCAAGCCGGCGGGCCCGCTCGATCCACTCGGCAGAAGGAGCCTGGCGCAGTTCGCGGGCATCGCGAAACACTCCCACTTTTTCGAAAGTCGCCCGCCGGATCAGCCAAGAGGAACAGGGAAAGTTGCGGTGGGACGGGACCTCTCCGCGATCCACCGGTCCCTGATAAGCCCATGCCTGGCCCGCCAACCGCGCCGCCGCCGAAAAAGTGCCATCCCATCTACCACGCTCAAGTTCCTCTATCGCGTGCTCCAAGTGGTCCGGGAACCACAGGTCGTCATGATTCAGAAACGCAACCCACTCCCCCGTCGTCAGGCCGACACCGTCGTTGTTCGGTGCCGACTGTTCGCCGTGGTTAAACTCCCGATTGACGAATCGCAACCGGTCATCGTCAAACCCCGCCACCACCGCTTCCGTGTCGTCGGTACAAGCGTCACCGACGACAACCACTTCAATATCGCGACAGGTCTGAGCTAAAGCACTTTTGATCGCGTAGCCGAGGACGTCGCTTCGGTTGTAGGTCGAGATGACGATGCTGACTCGCGCATCCATGCGGAGATCTTATCGGTGAACCTGAAAAACCGGTCGCTCACACACCCCTCTGCTTCGATGGCGTTTGCAACGGTCGGATATTCGGGTAGCACCTATTCCAGCAGGGCGGCAATTAGTTGTCTGAGGCAGATCACTCTGGGCTCATATCCGGCGGTAGAACAAACTGTCCCTCGGAATGCTTGCTCACCCACTTCGCCAAACGACGAGACAACCGCGCAGTACCTATGGGTGGATCAGCGAAGCTGAAGACCACCAGATTCTGCATGAATCTACGTTCATGGGTTACTTCAATGGCATCCCAGGGAATGAGCAATGGGTCGCTCCCGTATCTGAATAACAGACTCTTGTGTAAGTAGAGCCCTCCGTCGGCAGAGCCGACCGTCAAAATTCTGGAGTGGGGCGTTCGCCCTACGTAGCCATTCTGCCAGCGCTTGATCTTCCCCGAAAAAGGTGAGGTGGTGGCGTATCTCGCCGCTAGATCAGTCCAGCCGCTTTGCCATGCCAACTGCTTCATCACGAACACCCACATTGCGGCAAAGCCGATAAAGGAAATGACAATAAAAACCGATCCCAGCTCGTTCTCCATTGGCAGATTCTACATTCCCGGTCGGCCGGCCGGCTGTTGTCGTGTCCGCAAGCCAGTCTTTACGCAAATGGCTGCGTAAGACACTCGAAGACTTCGACGACATAGCCGTCGGGATCCTCGACGAATACATACCGACCGATCGGACGATGGCTGGGCTCAGACACCTTCTTGATCTGCTTTTCTTCAATGGTTTGCAAGGCGCGATCGTACTGCTCGGGCGAAACCATGAACCCAAAATGAAACCCATCTCTGGCTGATTCGAGGATTGAATCAGAGCAACTGAGAGCGATCATGTCCCTCTCTCCGTCCGTCTTGAGGAACGAGACCTCGCGCGAGCGAAAGGTGATCACCATGTTGAAGAGCTCGGCGTAAAACTCCGCCGATCTCTCAGGATCGGCGACTGGCAGCGCGATGTGGTTGAGTCCGCTGGTCTCGATCATAGATGCATCACCAGTCAGCCTGGAGCCTTCGGCACCCTGTGTGCGCTTACTCCGCAGCCTTCGAAGGATCGTGACCACACAAACATACGAGTGTGCTCGGAGGGTTGTATGACTGACAATCGGGGCACTGCCATCGCTCTTTCATGCGTCGACCTCCCCCACCGATGACAAAGATCGATGCATACGTCAACCCAACCCACCCCCAGGCTGCAACCCAATGAGGCCCAACTCCTATCAGTGCCGCAGCCAGATTACCCAACACAAACCAACCAACTAGACCGACAACGATAAATGGCCAACCTTTTGTGCCACGTCGCTTCGCTGTTTCGCGAAAAGCACCCATCACGATAACCAGGAAGAAAACTTCAATCATTGTTACTACGATCCTTAGAGATCAGATATTCGGGTGGCACCTGTTTCCCGGAGCAACCCCGACGACCGCCCGAAATTGAAAGTAACCGACACCGATGCTGAGTTCTGGGTCTAGCGACATGTGGAAAGAATACCTGGCCGAGAGGTCTCTGGAACCTAGTCCCAGTGCCACCTGCCGCCACGAAACGGCCACAAGCCGGCCTCTAGCACTGCTTCCCAAACAGGCAAGTTCCCCTAATGACGCAGTGCCTAGTAGTTCTTCTAGTATGCGCCAGCCTGTGGAGCTGCCTACGCCCAGGATCAGAGGTGGAAAATTCCGACACAGGCCAGGTGCTGACCCACACTTGGACCGACCCTGGTGCTTTCGCAGTGGAGTGGCACCACATCAAGATTAGAGAAGGCCGATTCAATAGGCCTAACGAAGTGCTTACTATCAAAGGGACTACTTGGCCAAAGATTCGATGGTCTACCACAGGAACACCTCAGGTAGTTCTCGACAAGGGGTCGTTGCCCTACGTGCATTGGATCGCAACGGATCATCGGAACATCGAAGTCATCGTTGAAAACAACCGAGGCTACTTCCTTGGCGAAGTCACAATTCCCTGTGGAGGTGTTGATGAACGACCATGCACGCTCTAAAGCTGTCGAGGAATTGCGCCCGGAAGACCGGGTGGCACCTATTTCTATTGGTTTCGATCATCGCCCCTGAAAATCTCACGACCACGCCACACCGAACCGATACGGAGTGCTCTTGGCCTCAGCCGTGCGGTAAACCTTCTCTGACATTTGATCGTCAAATCAACTGTCTACTCGCGCAGCCGGTATGCAACAATCCAGCATTGGGGGGATGAAATGGCCGCAGTAATACAGAAGAGGAGCGAGAGACGCCGCGTTGAAGAGGTGAGTCCATTCCGGTACAAAAGCCGGCGAGCCACAGATTCTCCTGCTCAGAGTGAATACACACCACCGGTTCACGGGAGGCAGAAAAATCGATGCATGCCCCGCATATGGATGACTCTGTGCGTCGGTGTGGCGCTATGGGGCTGCTCGCAAGACGTAGCCGACAGCGTTGAGCCGGCGGCGAGTGCTCCGGAGAGCCCAGCGCTAACCGTGAGTAATCTGGCCGACGATTTCGTGGAGTTTTGGGACAACAGCCAAGATTTGCCCCTAGAGGAGCGCCGGGAGCTTTTTAAGCGCCAAATAGGCTCGCAGTTTGCTGATTTTTACGGCGCGCAACGCTATACAAACGCCACCCGGAGCCCAGAAGACGCCCAAGCTCTGGTCGACAGCGAGATCGAACGCGCGATTCAGACATTCCCGGATATCCGCGAGCGGTACATTGAAAAAGTCAACGGGCTGGGCGCCAACCTAGCCGCTCACACGCAGAGCTTTGCCGAACGATTCCCCGATCTGGACATCAAACACGAGATCTACTTTCTGCATTCACTCGGCGAGATGGACGGTGGTACGCGTGATTTCAACGGGCGGCACTACCTCGTTTTTGGGGCTGACGGGATGGTGGAGTACCACGATTTCCCGGACTATCGAGATGAAGGAGCTTTCTTTCATCACGAGTTATTTCACGTCTACCACCGTCAAATCTTTGACGACTGCAAGGACATCTGGTGCCACGTCTGGGTCGAAGGCCTGGCGACGTATGTCGCGGCGACACTCCATCCAAACGCGACCGAGAGCGAGCTCCTACTCAATCTTCCAACTGAAATGGCAGATCATGTAAGGCAGAACCTGCGAGCAAATCTGCAAGACCTGAAGGCCCGCATCCTCAACCCAGGAGAGCATGACTACCAGTCATTGCTGACGATGGACGGTCATGGCGATCTTCCTGCAAGGCGAGGCTACTATCTGGGATACCTAATCGCTCAGGAGATCGGTCGGACCCACACGCTAAGGGACCTCGCACGACTGTCGGTGCCGCAAGTTGAGCCACTGTTTAAACAGTCGCTGGATCGCCTGATCGATCAAGCGCAAACACCCTGAGTGCGATCGCGTTGCCGTAATCCAAGCACCGGGATTCAATCTTGAGCTTCGCGTCCGTTCGGTCGGTATACCTCAGCCAAACAATAACGACCAAGCGCGTACGGTGCTCCAGGTGACTGCCGCCAGACCTAGGACAACCACTGCGTCTAGAGTAACGATCGGGTAGATTCCTGTCAGCGCTCACTCAAGTGCCGACATCTCCTCGAATTCCCTTTGGACGTAGTCGATGAGGATCGATAGCGACCGTCACGCTGCAGATCAGATATTCGGGTGGCACCTGTTTCCGCACCTGTTTCCCGGACGGAACTGCCAGGCGGGACCAGAGTACTCGCCGAGATACACTGGTACGAAGCACGCGGAATCGGCCGCAAAGAGTTCAAGATCAAGCGCCTACTCGAGAAACGATGAGCAATACTTCCCACTTCGTCATCTGCACAGACAACAGAGACTACCCGGCGTCTCTCGAACGGCGAAAGGTCTATCGATTTCTTCACGACCCCGAAGCTAAAAAACGGAGTCTTTTGCGGGTGATTGACGAGTCGGGTGAGGACTACTTATACCCGGCCACGTTGTTCGTCCCGATCGACGTACCCAAGAAGGCGGAGAGCGCTTTCGCCGACGTCGCCTGACCTGCCCCCCTGCCCAGATCCCTCGACTCGCTACGCTCGCTCGGGATGACAGGGGGCGCGCCCTACCCTCTCACCCAATCCCGATTCATCCTGGCAATAAACTCCAGCGAGATCCCCTTCGGACACACCGCCTCACACTCCCCATAGTTCGAGCATGAACCGAAGTACTCCTCCATGGTCTCGACCATGTTCTGCACCCGGCGGGAGCGTTCGGGTTGGCCTTGGGGTAGGAGGCCGAGGTGAGAGATTTTGGCGGCAGTGAAGAGTTGGGCGGCGCCGTTGGGGCATTGGGCGACGCAGGCGCCGCAGCCGATGCATTCGGCAGCGTCCATGGCCTTGTCGGCGATGTCTTTGGGAACCGGAATGAGGTTGGCGTCGGGGGCGGCGCCGGTGCCGATGGAGATATAGCCGCCGGATTCGATGATGCGGTCGAAGGGGCCGCGGTCGACAACCAGATCCCGCACCACCGGAAAGGCACCGGAGCGCCAGGGCTCGATGCGGATGGTGTCACCGTCGGAGAAGTGGCGCATGTGCAGTTGGCAAGTGGTCATCTCGGGCAGCGGGCCGTGGGCCTGGCCGTTGATCATGACGCCGCACATGCCGCAGATGCCTTCGCGGCAATCATGGTCGAAGGCGACCGGATCTTCTCCACCTTCGGTGAGCTGTTCGTTCAAGACGTCGAGCATCTCGAGGAACGACATGTCGGGGGAGACCTCGTCGAGCTGGTAGGCGACCATGCCACCTTGGACGTCGGCGTTTTCTTGTCTCCAGATTTCGAGGGTTAAGCGCATGTTAGTGGTCAGTTGTCAGTTGTCAGTTGTCAGCTCGTAGGGGCGGGCCCCCTTCGGCTCCGCTCAGGGCAAGCTTGGTCCGCCCGGATTCTGGAAGGATCTCCGCCCCCCAACACACCCACCCACGGGGATGACAATGGCCCCCGCCCAGATCCCTCGGCTCGCTGCGCTCGCTCGGGATGACATTCCGTCCGCTGCGCGTACGCGATGTCACTTATAACTCCGGCTGGCCAGGTGGACGTTTTCGAACTCCAACGTTTCCTTGTGCAAATTCGGTTCGTTGCCGGGGCCGGTGTATTCCCAGGCCGCTGAGTAGGAGTATTCCTCGTCGTTGCGGTCGGCTTCGCCTTCGGGGGTTTGGTGTTCGAGGCGGAAGTGGGTGCCGCAGGATTCGTCGCGGTCGAGGGCGTCGCGGGCCATAAGTTCGGCCAGCTCGAAGAAGTCGGCGACGCGCCCGGCGTTTTCGAGCGCCTGATTGAGGGACTCGTTTTTGCCCAGGACTTTGACGTTTTGCCAGTACTCCTCGCGCAAGGTGGGGATCTTTTCCAAAGCCTCTTTGAGGCCGCTGCTCTCGCGGGACATGCCGATGAGGTCCCAGCAGATCTTGCCCAGTTCACGGTGGAAGGAGTCGACCGAGCGGCTTCCGCCCACCGAGAGCAAACGCTCGGTGCGATCGTGCACGTCGGCCTCGACCGCCTTGCAGGCGTCGTGGTCGGTGGGGATGACCTCCTTGCCCATGCGATCCGAGAGGTAGTTGCCGATGGTGTTGGGGAGGACGAAGTAGCCGTCCGCCAGGCCTTGCATCAGTGCCGAGGCTCCGAGGCGGTTGGCACCGTGGTCGGAGAAATTGCATTCACCGATGGCGTAGAGGCCCGGCACCGTGGTCATCAGGTTGTAGTCCACCCACAGGCCGCCCATGGTGTAGTGCGGCGCCGGGTAAATGCGCATCGGCGTCGAGTAGGGATCCTCGCCGGTGATGTCGTGGTACATGTCGAAGAGGTTGCCGTAGCGGTCTTCGATCGCCTCGCGGCCGAGCCGGTTGATGGCGTCGGCGAAGTCGAGGTAGACGCCGCGGCCGCTGGCGCCGATGCCGTAGCCGTCGTCGCAGACCGCTTTGGCGGCGCGGGACGCCACGTCGCGTGGCACCAGGTTGCCGAAAGCCGGGTAGCGGCGCTCGAGGTAGTAGTCGCGCTCGTCTTCCGGGATGTCGGCCGGATTGCGGTCGTCGCCCCCATTTGAATTGCGGTTCTTGGGCACCCAGATACGGCCGTCGTTGCGCAGCGACTCACTCATCAAGGTGAGCTTGGACTGGTAGTCCCCCGACTGCGGAATGCAGGTCGGATGGATCTGGGTGTAGCAGGGGTTGGCGAAGTAGGCGCCGCGTTTGTGGGCGCGCCAGGCGGCGGTGACGTTGCAGCCCTTGGCGTTGGTCGAGAGGTAGAAGACATTGGAGTAGCCGCCGGTGGCCAGCACCACCGCGTCGGCGGTCCAGGAGCGAATCTCGCCGGTGACCATGTCGCGGGTGACGATGCCGCAGGCGTGTCCGTCGTGGACGATGACGTCCAGCATCTCGGTGCGTGGATGCATCTCGACCTTGCCGAGACCGATCTGGCGCGCCAACGCTTGATAAGCACCGAGCAAGAGCTGCTGCCCGGTTTGGCCGCGAGCGTAGAAGGTGCGCGACACCTGCGCTCCACCGAAGGAGCGATTGTCGAGCGCGCCTCCGTACTCGCGGGCGAAGGGAACTCCCTGGGCGACGGCCTGGTCGATGATATTGACCGAGACTTCGGCCAGCCGGTAGACGTTGGCTTCGCGCGAGCGAAAGTCGCCGCCCTTGACGGTGTCGTAGAACAGACGCCATACCGAGTCGCCGTCGTTTTGGTAGTTCTTGGCGGCGTTGATGCCTCCCTGGGCGGCGATCGAGTGGGCGCGGCGTGGCGAGTCCTGGTAGCAGAAGCACTGCACGTTGTAGCCGAGTTCGGCCAAGGTCGCTGAGGCCGAGGCGCCGGCGAGTCCGGAACCGACGACAATGATGTTGAATTTGCGCTTGTTGGCCGGGTTGACCAGTTTCAAGTCGAACTTGGTTCGACGCCACATCTCCTGCAGCGGGTAGTCGGGTACTCGTGGGTCTAGGGTTGCCGAGTCCAGGGTTGGCGAGTCCAGGGTTGGCGGCTCTACGATTGGGGGATCGAGTGTCATGGTGATGCTTTATTGGATGAGTCCGGTCAGGATGGTGATCGGAAAAGAGAGGTTGCCGAGGGTGATGACGGCGGCAAATGCGGCGGCGAACTTGCGCCGCCAGTCGTTGGCCGTGGGAGCGGCCCAACCGAGGGTCTGAAACATGCTCCACAGGCCGTGGAAGAGGTGCATCCCCAAGAAGATGTTGGCGACGATGTAGAACGCCGCCACCCAAGGCACGCTCAGGCCGGCGATCATGTTGTGGTAGATGTCCCCGTGAACGAAATCCGGATGTACATTGCCGACGGTGAGATGGAGCAGGTGGTAGACGATGAATAAGAGCAAGATCACCCCACCCCAACGCATGGTGCGTGAGGCGTAGGTCGCCGCCACATTCCCTCTCTGTTTGTACTTGGTCGGACGCGCCGCGCGGCTCATTCGAGTCACCGCCCACGCCGACCAGATGTGCAGGACGACGAGCGTCAACAGCCCGATGCGGGCGCCCCAAAGAAACCCCTCGTGGGGTAGCAAGGGATAGCCGAATTCCCGCAGGAATTCACCGTAGTGGTTGATGCTTTCGGCTCCCAAATAGAGCTTCAAGTTGCCGATCATGTGGCCGAGCACGAACCCAAAGAGTAGAAGCCCGCTGACCGCCATGATGGTCTTTTTGCCGATGGCGGATTGGAAAAATTTTATGGGTGACTGCATAAATTTCAGCCCCTTTCGGGGTGCCCGAGGGCCAGGTCAGCTTATCGCAGAAAGAAGTGCGATTCAGGGCGGAAGCGACACCTCCACAATGTGCACTTACTGCATCGCATATTGGCCGGGACGGGCCGTAGTCGGCCCTACAGATAGGAGTTTTAGTGGTCGTTCCCACGGGCGACGATGGCCTCCCACCCAGATCCCTCGACTTCGCTCGGGATGACGGGATCCGCCCGTCACTCTTCACACGTCACTTGTCACTGGCATCCTAGTCCTAAGGTCCCCGCCCCCCAACCAACCCCCGCGGGGATGACGGAGGTCACTCGTCACACGTCACACGTCACTGGTGGTTTGGAGGGGAAGAACAAGCCCCTCCCCGATTATCGACGAGGTCGCCGTCGCCTACGCCGCCGTGGCTTGCGGTGGTGCCGGGGGCGCTTGGGAGGATGGCTAGCGCGCGCTTGGGTAGACGCCTCGTGCCAATGGTCGAATTCGTCGCGCGGTAAGCCCTCGACCTGGGCGTAGGTTTCCCAAATTTGCAGGGCGTCAGCGAAATACGGCTTGCGGGCGAGTTGCACCCGCTGGTGCGGCTTCCAGTCGAGCTTGCGCATGCGCCCGAAGCCTCCGAGTGCGGCAACGGTGTCGTGGGTGCGCGCGTTGGAGAGGGCGAAACGCTGCGAAAGCAGGTCGATGCGGTGGAAGGCCGCTTCGCGAACCGCAGCGGCAGTCGCGGGCTTGCCATGTGCCTGCTCCCATTTCCGCAGGTCGTACTCCACCACCGGGAGAAGCAGTGAGCCGAGCATGGCGGCGTCCGATGGGCCGTCTTTCTCAGCCACGCGGCGATCGAGCTCAGTGTAATAGAGTCCGGCGAAGCGCCCTTCTTCACTCACGCCGCCCAGATTCAGCCCGGGTAAGTAGATATCCGCGAGGTCTAGCTCCACCATCCACTGCAAAGCGCGGCCAAAGGCGCCGCAGCCCAGCAACTGGATGAGTTCTTCGGTGAGCCGTGCCGGAGCCGCTTGTTCGATCCAGTGCCGCTCTGACCGGATCGCATCCTGCAGTTCTTCCTCGATGCCAAAGCCGAGGCGTGCGGCGAACTCGCAAGCGCGCAGCATGCGCACGGGATCTTCACGAATGCGTTCGACCGGAGGTCCAATGGAGCGGATGATCTGACGCTCCATGTCTTTGAGCCCGCCAACGTGATCGATGACTTCATCGCGGGCGAAATCGTAGAAAAGGGCGTTGACGGTGAAGTCGCGGCGCGAAGCATCTTCAGCCGGAGATCCGTAGCGATTGTCGTTGGTGATCGGCCCGAATTGGTCGTCTTGGCGTCCGGGATGGGGGGCAGAGCGGAAGGTCGAAACCTCGATGATGCCGCCACGGAAATAGACGTGGGCAATCTTGAAGCGGCGCCCGATGATGCGCGAGTTGCGAAACAGGCGGCGAATCACTCCCGGTGTCGCGTCGGTGCCGATATCGATGTCCTTGGGCTTGCGACGCAGAAGCAGATCGCGTACTCCCCCGCCGACGACGTAGGCTTCGTAACCCTGGTTTTTCAGCCGATGGAGGATCTTGACCGCGTTGGTGCCCAGGTAGCGATGGCGGATGGAATGCTCGCCTCGCCTCAGGACGATCTGCTCATCACCGTCGATGGCTCGGGATGGGCGAGGCGCAGTCACCGCTCTACTCTAGCTCCCTCTCGTTCCTTGGACCGACATCCGGGCTTCGTAGGGGCGGGCTTTACGCCCGCCCGGGAGGGGATAAACCCCTCCCCTACAGTACTGTTCGTCATCCTGGGGAAGTGCTCATCGCGACGCCGTTCGTCATCCCCGCGCGTGGGAGTGCTGCGGGGCGGGAATCTGCCACACACTGTCAGGGTCCCGGCCCCCCTCCCGCACCGCGCCGGGATGACAAGCCTAGGCGCCGGCAGCGATCAACTCGGCACGTGAGAAGAAGAACTGCTTCTCGATCTCGGCGTTTTCAGCCGAATCGCTACCGTGGATGGCGTTCTTCTCAATCGAGCTGGCGTAGAGCTTACGGATGGTGCCGTCGTCGGCATCCTCTGGATTGGTGGCGCCCATGACTTTGCGCAAGGCCGGCACCGCGTCTTGGCCGCGCAGCACTGCCGGAATCACCGGCCCGCTGGTCATGAACTCGACCAAGCTGTCGTAGAAGGGCCGCTCGCGGTGTACGGCGTAGAAGCCTTGAGCCTGCTCCTTGGTCAGCATCATGCGCTTGAGCGCGAGGATCTCGAAGCCTTCGCGTTCGAGATGGGAGAGGATGTTGCCGGCATTGCCAGCGGCAACGGCGTCGGGTTTGATGATGGTGAGTGTTGTGTTCATAGTGGTTAGTGACTAGTGGTTAGTGGCTAGTGTTAGTTGGTAGGGGCAGGCCTTGGTCCGCCCGTCGCGGGGAGGAGCAAGCCCCTCCCCTGCGTCTCGTTGATCAGTTCCTTAGCGCCCCCGCCATCATCGAGCCAAGATCCGCAGGCGACTCAGCGACGTGGATGCCCGCTTCCCGCAATGCCTCCATCTTGGCCGCTGCGGTGCCGGAACCACCTGAGACGATCGCCCCGGCGTGGCCCATGCGGCGTCCCGGGGGCGCGGTCTGCCCAGCAATGAAGCCGACCACCGGCTTGTCGCAGTTGGCTTCGACCCAGGCCGCGGCGTCCTCTTCGGCGCTGCCGCCGATTTCGCCGATCATGACGATGCCCTCGGTCGCCGGGTCGTCACTGAAAGCCGAAAGGACATCGATGAAGTTGGTGCCCTGGATCGGATCGCCTCCGATGCCGACGCAAGTCGACTGGCCGAGACCTTCATTAGTGATCTGCCAAACCGCCTCATAGGTCAGGGTTCCGGAGCGACTGACGATGCCGACACGGCCTGCTTGGTGGATGTGCCCCGGCATGATGCCGATCTTGGCTTGTCCGGGAGTGATGATGCCCGGGCAGTTGGGGCCGATGAGGCGCGTCGGATAGTCGCGCAGGAACGCTTTCACCTTGAGCATGTCGGCGACCGGAATCCCTTCGGTGATGCACACCACCAGCTCGATACCGGCGGAGGCGGCCTCCATCACCGCATCGGCGGCGAACGGAGGCGGCACGAAGATCATGGTGGCGTTGCAGCCGCTCTCGCTGCGCGCCTCGACAACGGTGTCGTAGACGGGGATACCGTCAACGTTCTGGCCGCCCTTGCCCGGAGTCACTCCGGCCACGACCTGAGTGCCGTAGTCACGGCATCCGAGGGCGTGAAACTCACCTTCTTTGCCGGTAATGCCCTGCACCAGGAGGCGGGTGTTGCTGTCCAACCAGATAGCCATGCTATGCCCCCCTCTCCGTCGTATTGGGCCCCTCGGCCGCGTTGGCGGCGGCAACCACCTTCTCAGCGGCATCGGCCATGTGTTCGGCAACAATGAAGTCGAAATCGGCCGAATAAAGGATTTCGCGACCCTTTTCGACGTTGGTCCCTTCGAGGCGGACGACGACCGGAACGTTGATCTCGCCGAGGCTTTCGATCGCCGCGACCACGCCCGAGGCGATGCGGTCGGTACGGGCGATTCCACCGAAGATGTTGATAAGCACCGCTTTGACAGATTGATCGGAGATGAGAATGCGGAACGCGTTCTCGACCGCTTCCTGACTGGCCGAACCGCCGACATCGAGAAAATTGGCCGGTTCCGATCCGTAGAGTTTGATGATGTCCATGGTCGCCATCGCCAAGCCGGCGCCGTTGACCATGCAACCAATTTCGCCATCCAACTTGATGTAGTTAAGCCCAAACTTGGAGGCTTCGACCTCGAGGGGGTCTTCCTCGTGCAGGTCGCGCATCTCTTTGATGTCGGGGTGGCGGAAAAGGGCGTTATCGTCAAAGTTGATCTTGGCATCGAGGGCCATGACGTCGCCGTCGCCGGTAATCAACAGTGGGTTGATCTCCGCCAGCGACGCATCGGTGTCGAGGTAGGCCTGGACCAGCGAGCCGATCAGCCGGGCCGCCTTGCGGGCCGTGACGCCCTTAAGTCCGAGAAAATCCGCAATGCCTCGTGCCTGGAAAGGCTGCAGTCCGAGCTGTGGATCGAAGAGCACACGGGTGATCTTTTCGGGGGTCTCGGCGGCAACCTCTTCGATGTCCATGCCGCCGGCCGCGGAAGCCATCACCACCGGCTTACCAGCCGCGCGGTCGAGGGTGACCGCGACGTAGAGTTCTCGCGCGATCTCCAGCGCTTCTTCGACCAAGACCGAGCGCACCAACTGTCCTTGAGGGCCGGTCTGGTGGGTGACCAACTGCATGCCGAGGATCTCGCTGGCGATGTCCTCGGCTTCTTGCGGTGAACCGGCGAGCTTCACTCCGCCGCCCTTGCCGCGACCGCCGGCGTGGATCTGCGCCTTGACAACGCAGCGCCCGCCGAATTTTTCGCAAATCGCTGCAGCCTCGGCAGCGCTTTCCGCTACTTCGCCCTGCGGCGTCGCGACGCCAAATCGCCGCAAGATCGACTTGGCCTGATACTCATGAATCTTCAACTTCTACTCCCGGACTTGAATTGCTGGCCCCGAGTCCAATCGGGCTGCTGATATGGAACGCCGGAAGCTTGCGAGCATGGCTGCTTCCGGCCCCATGACCTTATCAAGTGGCGGAGGAGGGAGGAAGAAGAAAGTGACGAGTGATGGGTGACAAGTGACGAGGCCCGAGGGGAGCTCCTTGCGGCTCCCGGGAGGGGTCAAGCCCCTCCCCTACCCGTCGCTACTCACCCCCACTTAACACTAGTCACTCGTCACCAGTCACTGGCTGGCCGGGCGGGGGCTAAGCCACCTTCGCTACTAAAATGGTGACGTCGTCTTCTTGACTGCTGCGCCGGGTGAATTCGTCGAGGTCGGCAAGGACGCCGTCTTTGAGTCCGCTCACTCCGCGATCGGCGTGCCGCTTCAAACTCTCCTGAAGGCGCTCGAAGCCGAACATTTCGTCGCTGTCTTCGGCTCTGGCCTCGACCACTCCGTCGCTGTAGAGAAAGAGGATGTCGCCGGGGTCGAGGCGTTCGGAGCGCACGGTGACATCGATGGCGTCGCGCACGCCCAATGGATAGGCGACCGACTCGAGCGCGTGGACTTCTCCGTCGCGGGTGATGCGGTAGGGAAACAAGTGCCCGGCCGAGGCGTACTCGGTGTTGCCGGTCTTGGGGTCCAAAACCGCATAGACGAGGGTGGTCAACATGCGTTTGCGGGCGCTCTGATAGACCATGCGATTGAGCGTGCCAAAGACGGACTGAACTTGCGGGTCGAAGGTGGTTTGCACGGCGAGGGCGGATTTGGCCATCGACATCACCAGGCCCGACGACACTCCGTGCCCAGCGACGTCGCCGACGGCAAGAGCGACCCGCCCGTCGTCCAGGGCGAGGACATCGTAGAAATCCCCCCCGACTTCGGTCGCTGGGATGTAGGCGTTGGCGAGATCGACGCCATTCAGGCGCGGAGGCAACTCGGGCAGAATCGAGGCCTGAATGTTGCGCGCGGTTTCCAGCTCGACGCGCTGCCGCTCGCGGTCGGCGATGCGGCGCACGTGCGGCGGAATGTCATCCCAGCGATAGTCGAAAACGCGGTCGCTGTTGAGGAAGCGAGCGGTCACTAGCATCGGCAGAAATGCGAGCAGGATCGGAAGGGCACCCTGCATCTGTACCCAGTTGTCTTGGGCGGTGAGCCACGGGTATGCGGTCATCACGATGCCACCCACCGACGAAGCCAACAGCGTAGTCAGAAGGTCGAAACGCAGGAACAAACCGACCAGAAGAAGCTGCAGCACAAATGACACCGCCAATGAAGGCGCTAGAGGAACGACGCCAACGGTGCTGGCGAAGAAGAAGACACTGGCAAAGAGGGCCGCGACGATCGCTCCCAGGACCTTCCCCAGTGGCCGACGCAGCAACGGCACCGCCAGCAGCCGTCCGTAGAGCTCAAGCTGGATTGAGAAGGCCACGATCAGTAACACAAGCGCGAGCCCGGGCATCATGGTGCTCTCGTAAAATGGCCCGATCTGCTGATTGAACAAGGACTGCCCGCCCATCGGTTGAACGGCGAGGTGGCCGAGAAGCGTGACCCCCACCAAACCGAGTCCGGCCATGGTGCCCCGAAACGCTGAGGTTGCGACGGTGCGGTTGGCCCACCAACCCTTGAGCGCGGAATCGAAGGCGGCCAGCTTGTGCCCCCATCGCTCGCGGCAGATCGACTCCCCCACACCCCAGCTCAAAAACCCAGAGAGGGCCATCGGGAGGTAGAAAAGGAATAGGAACTGGAAGAGAAAGAGCCACGAGGTTTGTTCGCGGGTGAAGATGCCAAAGCTACTGCCCTCGGCGTTTCCGCGCGAACTCATGACTGCCAGGATCGTGAGCATCACGCCGAGGATGGCCATGATGCGCAACCCGCGACCGACGCCGATTTCGCCATGGTGGTAACGGCGCACGAACAACGGCGCGACCAGCACCAGGGACAGAATCGTAAACAAGAATTTAGCTTGACCGAGAAAACCGACCGGCTGAACCTTGGCGGCAAAATCGTCCTCAAGAGGATTGTCGAACCAGCGACCGACGCCCAGAACTTGATCTCCGGCAAGGCTCACTTCGACACCGAACGGGGCGTCTCCGCCGGTGAGCGATTCCAACGACGGGTAGCGCAGCCTCCGCTCCAATCGGTCGTCCACCGTCTGCAAACGCTCGATGGGCTCGCCGAAGGTGCTCAAGTCGAACTGCTGACGCTGCAAGAACTCATCGGCAAGAGTTCGCGCGGTCGCCAAGTCGATTTCCGGCAGGGAGTCGGCATCAAAGTCCTCGTCGAGTTGATGCTCGAGCTCGATCACGCGCCCGTCGAGCCCGATCTCTGCGTGGTAGGTCCATTCACGCGGCTGAGAGTCCGGCGGATAGACGTAGACGTCCCAACTCAGAATCGACTGCGCCGGGCGGCTGGTACGCCATTCCCGAAGTTGCTCGTGGGTGGCGGAATTGATCGCATACCACTCAAGCGATGTCGATCCGCCCAAAGTGGTCACGTAGTACGGATCTTCCACCGGCTCCCCAAGGCGATAGAAGTACTCCATCGCCAGCTCCTGCGCGTCGGAGCGCGAGATCGTCCATTCTTGCGGCGCCAGCGGAAAAAGCCGCGGATACAACGCCAACAAAGCGACGACGCCCAGCACGCCGACGACAAGCCATGGAGCCCAGTGCAGTTTCTTCATCGAATCCTCCGTTGCGCCAGGCAACACTCGGACATACGACTGTGGCGACGCAGGGTTTGCGCCGAAAGGGTATCTAGCCTAGGTTGTTGACGACCGCCTGCGCAAACTCGGAGGTCTTGAGGAGGGTGGCGCCTTTCATCTGGCGCTCGAGATCGTAGGTCACTTTCTTCTCGGCGACGGTGCGCTCGAGGCCCAATTCGATCGCCTCGGCTGCTTCATTCCAACCGAGCCAACGCAACATCATCACCGCCGAGAGGATCAAGGAACCAGGATTGACCTTGTCCTGGCCCGCGTATTTGGGGGCCGTTCCGTGAGTGGCTTCGAAGAGGGCCAAACCATCTCCCTCGTTGCTGCCCGGCGCCATGCCCAGACCGCCAACCTGCGCCGCAAGTGCGTCGGAGAGATAGTCGCCATTCAAGTTGGTGGTGGCGATGACGTCATATTCATCGGGACGCAGCAGCACCTGCTGGAACATGGCGTCGGCGATGCGGTCCTTGATCACGACTTTGCCGTCGGGTCGCTGGCCGTCGTGCTTTTCCCACAGGTCCGCCTCCGAAATGGTGTCGTCGGCAAAGGCCTCCGTAGCGAGGTCGTAGCCCCACTGTTTGAAGGCTCCCTCGGTGTACTTCATGATGTTGCCCTTGTGCACCAAGGTGACGCTTTCACGTCCTTGAGCCAGGGCGTATTCGATGGCTTTGCGCACCAACCGCTGCGAGCCGGTCTTGGAAACCGGTTTGATGCCGATGCCGCTGTCGGGACGCACCCGCTTGCCAAGGCTCGTGCGCAGGAATTCGATCACCTCCTCGGCGCCGCGCGATCCCTCTTCCCACTCGATGCCGGCGTAGACGTCCTCGGTGTTCTCACGGAAGATCACCATGTCCACTCTCTTGGGTTCGCGGACGGGAGAAGGAACACCGGGGATGTAACGCACCGGCCGCACGCACGCGTAGAGGTCGAGCGTTTGACGCAAAGTGACATTGAGACTGCGGATGCCACCCCCAACCGGCGTCGTGAGCGGCCCCTTGATGGCGACCCGGTACTCACGAATGGCATCGGTGGTCGCCGCCGGCAACCACTCATCGGTCAGTTCTTTGGCCTTGGCACCAGCGAGGATCTCCATCCAGGCGATCGACTTGGAATCGGAGTAAGTCTTCTCCACCGCTTCGTCGACCACGGTCTGGGTAGCGCGCCAAATGTCGGGTCCGATGCCGTCCCCTTCGATGAACGGAATGATCGGCCGATCGGGGATTTCGAGCTCACGATTGATCCACCGGATGGGCTGGCCATCAGCCGGCGGCGTCGGTTTGGGCATCGAGCTAGGCACGTAACAAATCCTCCTGATTGCCCCGCGATTGGAGGCAAACACCGTGGCAAGGCCTGCCGCGAGGACCGAGAAGCTATCACAGGCGTGCTGGATTTCTGAGCCGCTTTGCGTGCTAGATTTCAGAGCCGTTTTGGAGGGACTCCATGAACGATTGGCAAAAACTACAAGAAGCGGCCCAGGTCGCGCGCGACAACGCCCACGCCCCCTATAGCGGCTTCTCGGTGGGCAGTGCCTTAGAGACCGTTTCGGGGGAAATCTTCGTCGGCGCCAATGTCGAAAACAGCAGCTATCCAGTGACCGTGTGCGCGGAGCGCTCGGCCGTTCAGGCGGCAGTGAGCGCGGGGCACCGTGAGTTTCGCCGTATTCTGGTCCTGACTTCCACCAGCCCCCCTGCCAGCCCTTGCGGAGCCTGCCGACAAGTTCTGGCCGAGTTCGCCGACGACCTTCCCATCCGCCTAGTCAACGTCGACGGTGAAGTCGAAGACGTGTCGCTGTCTGAGTTACTGCCGCGCCGATTCCGCTGGTCCGGTCCGAAGTCCTAGAAACGACAGACCAGGGATCCCCGCCCCACTCCCATCCCCCGCGGGGATGACACCTTCTACCGTCACTTGTCACTTCGTCACTCGTCACCGGCCTTCGGTCAGGCTCGGCACAGAAGTCTGCCCGGCGCGTGGGGGCTTGGGGGGCCGGGATCAGTCTCCGTAGCCGACAAACCGCGCTTCTACGCGCTCGGGAATTAGCCCCTGCTCCGCTGCCCGATCCAAAATCTTCTGAACCGCGGTGCGCCCTTCGGGACCATAGTCTTGGGTCCAGTGGTTGACGTACATGCCCACAAAGCGATCGGAGCGGACCGGATCGTCTTCGATACCGCGCGCATACTGGCGGGCAAAGCCCAACGCTTCATCGCGATGTTCCAGTGCATAGTCGATGCTCTGGCGGAGAAGACGGCAGAGGCGGAATTGCAGTTGAGGATCGATATCCCGGCGAATTCCGTTGGCACCCAGGGGTAGCGGCCCGCCCGTCTCGACGGCCCACCAAGCGCCGAGGTCCTGAATCAAAGAGAGGCCCTCGTCGGCGTAGGTGAGTTGCCCTTCGTGGATCACAACACCCGCGTCCACCAGACCGCCGGAAACGGCATCCATAATTTCGTCAAAACTGACGATGGTGGTCTCGACCTCCGGTTGCCACAGCCGCAGAGCGAGATGTGCGGTGGTCCATTCGCCGGGAATGGCGACGTTCTTGCCCGCGAGATCGGAGCGCTCCATCGGTTCGGAGGCGACCACCACCGGCCCGTAGCCGTCGCCGAAGCTGGCGCCGGACGGCATCAGGTCGTACCTGTCGGCAAGATAGGCGTAGCCGTGGACCGAGATCGCGCTGATCTCGTAGGTCCCCTCTTTGGCGGCCTGGTTGAGCGTTTCAATGTCAGCGAGGACGTGTTCGATCTTGAGCCCGCTGGTATCGAGGATGTTCTGGGTCAGAGCGTAGAACATAAACGCATCGTCGGAGTCGGGGCTGTGTGCGATTCGCACAAGTGTTTCTTCCGGCATCAAAACTTCCCGTCGGTCAGTGTTGTCTGTGGTTGGGTCGGTTGATCTGGGTCGGTGTTTCGTTGTCGGCTCGGGGCGAGCGCAGGCAGGCGCACTCTAGCACTGACTCGACCGCGTCAACTCCCGCAGCCGGGCGTCCATCGCCTTGGCGCGTAGCGGCCATCGGTAGGAATCGATTGCACTGCTGCCCAGCCCGGGGCGGCGCAAAGTTCCATGGGCGGCCTTGATCGCCGCCAAACGCTGCAACTCGCCCGCGAGGTCCGATACCGAACCATCGAAGAAGACCACTCCACGACCATCTTCTTCAGCCTCAAACACCTGTGGATAGCTCAGTCGCTGGGGCAGCACCGGAAGACACCCGAGCATTGCCGCTTCTACGGCGGCGAGGCCAAAGTACTCGTGGCGAGCGGTCGAAACGAATACATCCGCTTGCGCCAACACGCCTTCGTACTCCGCCCGCGACTCTTGGTACCCCCAGGCCCGAACACGGTCTCCCAGCCAAGATCGCGATCGATCGAAAACCTCTGGCGACTCCCGAAACGTCTCACCGACGACCGAGACTTCGAATTTGACGCCGGCTGCGAGCAAGGCGCGGAGTGCGGCAAAGAGATCTTCCGGCCCTTTGTCGTGTTCCCAACGTGCCGCCCACACGATTCGTAGCGGCCCCTCAGTTTGCGCTGGTTCTAGTGCGACCTCGACTCCAGGACATTCCACCACTGACTTGGCGGCGATTCGGGACCCCCAATCGGTGGGCCGATGGTCTGGCATGTTGCGCACAAAGTCCGGGATCGCGCCCAGCAGATTGTCTCGATGGTAGGCGGAGTTGAACCAGACTTGATCGGCCGCCAACGCCGCCACCAGGTTGGTGACACCAAAGTGGAAATCACGCTCCTTCTCCGCCTGCACCGGATAGGTAAGCTGATTCTCGTGAAAGTAGAGAACGTGCGGCAGGCGCGCTATCGCGGCTTCGACCAAGCCACGGAATTCAGCCAAGGCCAGCATGTCCGAGGCCCAAACCACATCCCAGGTCTCGCCAGCCGCCAAGCGCTTCGTGACTTCCGCGGCGAAGAGCGGTGCCGACTGGCGCATCCGCCACTTCCACTTATAGGGCGGCAGGTCGAGAACCGTAAATTTGTGTTGGGAATGCTTGACCCAGCCGTCGAGGAAGGCTTTGTGACTGCCCCCGTAGTAGGGCTCGAGGGCTAGGATGCGGATACTGGAGAGCTGCATCAAAGGCGCCGCCGCTCCTATTTTTGCGGGCGCTGACGCGAATTCATGCTACCGACGTTCCTCGACGAAGGCGCCCAACGCACCAGTCACTATCCACCAGCACTAGCCACTAAAACTGAAAACTCACTTCCACGGACCCGACCACCGTTCCGGCGTGGTTGTGCACCGGCGCGCAGTCGAACGCCGCCAATCTCGCGCGTTCAGCGTCGCTCAAACAGCCGAGCTGGGCGAGGGCTTCCACCACGATCGAAGCTCGAATCTCCTCGGACCCAGGGGTGACTTTCAGGGCCAGGCCGAGCTGCCTGGGGGAACGCACACCGACCGCGTAGAAGCCGGCGGCGCCTTCTTTGGCCAGAATCCGCCCCTCGCTGACCCGCATCAATTCGGTCGTGAACCGCCCCGGACCCGCCACCATTTCCGGGAAGTTCATCATCGCTCTGGCGAGCTTGTGGAGCGCTTTGCGGCGGGTTTCGGGCAAATGAGGCCAGTGATCGTTGGCAAGCCGCGCGTAGATGGTTGCCGTTGCGTCGAGCGGCATTCGGTAGCAGGGTACGCCACAACCGTCGACCGCAACCCCGACCTCGTCCGCGCCGAACTCCCCTACTTCCAGCAGATGATCGTAGATGAGTCTCTGTAACGGATGATCTGTGCGCAAGTACGTGTGCGTCGGCAGATCGAGCAGCCCGCACGCGAGCAACATACCGGCGTGTTTACCGGAACAGTTGTTGTGCAACACCGTCGCCACTGCCCCAGCGGCGCGCAGGCTCTCCCGGGCATCGCGATCGGTCGGTTCGTGAACGCCGCACTGCAGTTGTTCGACGTTGAAGTCGCCGAGCTCGAGGAGTTCCTCGACGCCAACGACGTGCTCTGGACACCCAGCATGGGAGGCGCAGGCCAACGCCAGGAGTCGAGTGGGAATCGAAAGGTCGTGATCGTCGGCGGCCAGCGACAACGGCAGGGCCTGAATCGGTTTGGCCGCCGATCGCACGAAGGCTCGATGGCTGGGGTTGCCGACCGCACCCACGACCTTGCCGTGTAAGTCGGTGGCGCAAATCGCGCCGACAACCTCGAAGTCTTCGAGGTCGCCCCTCAGTACGCGGCCAAGTCGTTCGGTGGCGATCAGTTGGGTGCTCCCCCATCGGAAAACATGCCGGGACGATAGGCGCTGATGACCCCGCTGAGCGCCGACGCTGCCACCGTGTAGGGGGAGGCCAAATAGAGTTTGCCGGGCCCCGATCGGCCTTTGTAGTTGCGGTTGATGGCCGACACCGTGACCTGCTCGGTGGTGTCCGAGATCCCGGGGCCGCAGCCGATGCAGGCTCCGCAACCGGGCTGAATCATTTGCACGCCAGCCGCAGCGAAGGTCTCCAGATAGCCCTGTTCGCGGCAGAACTGCTCCACTTCCTGAGATCCAAACTGGATGAAGAAGCGGACATCGTCGGGAACGCGGCGGCCGGCGGCGACCGCCTCCTGCACGACCTGGTGATAGAAGCGCAGATCATCCACTTTGCCCGCAGTGCAGCTCCCGCCGTAAGCGATGTCGATGGCCACCGCCCCGGCGTCGCTGACGGAGACGCCGTTGGTGGGGTCTGACGGGATGCCGCGGTCGGGGTCGCCGGGATGGGCCAGCATCGGTTCGATGAGATCCAGCTCGATGACGTGCACACCCCCCGCGTACTCAGCGCCGGGATCCGGACTCACGGCTGCCGCTCGAACCGCTTCCAAGTCGATTTCCGACCGTTGTTTGTCCAGCCACGCCATGGTGGTCTCGTCGGCCTCCACAATCGCTGTGCGCGCCGAGCATTCAGTGGCCATGTTGGTGATGGTTGCGCGCTCGTCCATCGACAGAGAGGCGAGCCCCGGCCCGGTGAACTCCATGACCCGTTTGAGCGTCTGCTGCGGCTTGGCATAGTGCAGCAAGATGTAAAGCATCAGGTCTTTGGCGGTGACGCCGGGGTGCAATTCACCTCGAAGCTCAAAGCAAATGGACTCCGGCACCTCAACCTGCGTGAACCCGGCGTGAATGAGGTTGGCGTACTCGGTGGCGCCAATGCCCCAGGCGAGTGCGTTGTTGCAACCCCCCATGCAAGTGTGGCTGTCGGTGGCCTGGATGAACTGGCCCGGGGAAATGAGCTTGTCGCGCGCAACTTCGTGGCAGATACCGGGTGAGATTCCGTCGCGAGCAGAAAAGTCCCGCACCCCAGTGTGTTGCTGAAAACTCTTCTGCAGATCCCGCAGAATCTGAATCTTGGGTAGGAACGGCTGCAGCTTCGGCACGTCCTCGGCGTAGATGAGGTGGTCTTCAAAGACCGCGAAGCGTTCTGGATCGCGGATCCCGTAGTCGTCGCCGTATTCCTGGCGCAGAAAGTAGTCGACCTGTGCGGTGGTGAACTCGTGCGAATAACCCCCGTCCACCGCCACCATGACCGAATCACCCGGCTTGACCGACTCGACCTCGCCCAAACAGTGCCGAGCAAGAATCTTCTCGGCCATAGTCATGGGCCGCGCCGCATGATTGGGGGTCGGTATGGCGACTTCGCCTCGCTCCACTGCAGCGGCAAACGGAAACAGTCCGCCACAGGCGATGACTTGCTGCGAAATTGGATCGTGGCCGTGCTGAAAAGCGGCCAACGGTACCGACTCGCCGCTCTGCAGTCGTCGGAGGATGTCGTAATCCCCCATCAGCACACCTTGGTTGACGTTGTTGGCAGCATGAATCGGTGCGAATGACGCCGCGATGGCGATGCGGATGCCAGACCACTTCTCGGCTTGCACCGCGGTCTCACGAGAGCTGCCAACGCCCTTGCGCAAACCCGACACGATGACCTCGAAATTGCCGTCCATCAGCGCACGGTGCGGGAACAGGCGCTCGCCGTCCACGATCAGGCCCGCGTAGGCGTCCTTGGCGATGTCTTCCGGGCGGTGATTGAAGCACACCCAGGCGGGGGTCATGGCGTCGGTATTGATGTCGTCGAGCAAGTCCGACGGCGCTACGTCGTCGAGCGTCAGATTCAACTCGCCGGCCAGTTGACGCCGGATCAAGTCGGGGTCTTTGGTGAGGAAGAGAACGCGTTTGCCAGGGGTGAGTGTGATGCCATGCGGCCCCGGCGCCGCGGAGTTTGCGGGCTCAAGAGATTCCGTATCCACACCGCCATTCTATCCCGTAGGCAGAGGGCAACTCGGGGGATTCGGCCGCTCCCGACTGACTCGATACAGGGCAACAAACGCCAGCCATCCGATAGCACCGCCAAGAGCGGATAGCATTCCTGCCATGGCTGCGGCGCTGACATTTGAAGAACTCTTTGCACGCTTGGTTGGGATCGACACCACCAGCCACCGCAGCAACCTACCCTTGCTCAACGTGGTCGCCGAGGTCCTCGATAGCGCGGGCATCAGCGCTTCCATCGATGCCGACGATCGAGGCAAGGGCAACCTCACCGCGGTCGTCGGAGAACTTGACGACGTGGCCGACTCCAGCTTTGCAAAAGAAGGACTCGTTCTGTGCGGCCACACCGACGCCGTGCCAGCCGAAGAGCCCGACTGGAACTCGAATCCCTTCACTCTCACGACCCTCGACGACCGCTGGGTGGGGCGCGGCACAGCCGACATGAAAGGCTTCATCGCCTTGGCCTGCGAACGGCTGGCCTTCTGGAACGCCCAAGATCTGACCTACCCGCTGGCTCTACTCCTCACCCACGACGAAGAGGTCGGTTCGTTCGGCGCCAAGCGATTCGGCGACAGCGAAGTCGCGGGGAGCTTTCCGACCGCCGTCTTAATCGGCGAACCCACCGAACTGCGCGTCCATCGCCAGCACAAGGGACACCTGAGACTGACCTTGGAAATCGAGGGTCGAGCCGGGCACAGTGCCTACCCCGACCGGGGTGAGAACGCTGTCGTGCGGGCCGCCTACGCGCTCGCCGCCCTGGAGGCGCTGGCGGTGGATCTGCGCCATCACTCCAGCCCCGGAAGCGAAGAGTTCGGCGAGGTCCCCTTCACCGTCCTGCATCCCGCCACCGTTCACGGCGGCAAGGCGGTCAACATCATCGCCGATTCGTGTACGGTGGAGATCGGCGTGCGCGTGCTACCGCAGGACGACATTGCACCGATTGTTGAACGCATCCAGCGCAAGCTGGAGGACACCCTGGGGGATCGCTTTCAGCTCAGCCGCGGTCATTTCAGTCCTCCTATGTCGACTCCCAATGCGGCCCCGGCCTATCAAGCGGCTGCTCAAGCGGTCGGGCAGACGGAGTCGACCGGGGTGCACTTTTCCAGCGATGGTGGCTTCTTGAGCCAGGCTGGCTTCGACTGCGTGCTCTTCGGGCCTGGCTCGATTACCACCGCGCACCGCGCCAACGAATTCTTGCCCCGTGCTGACATCGAAGTCGCCCGCACCGCTCTCGACAACATCATCCACCGACTGTGCGGAGGAACGACATGAGTGACGTCCGCGCTGTCTTGCCGACGTTGACTTGGACCGGCCATAAATTCGAGTCCGACCTCGCCATTGTCATCGAAGGCCAGGGACGAATCGAGAGTGTCGTTGGGGCAGACAAACTGGACCCCGCGACACCTCGACAACACCTGAACGACACTGCCCTCCTCCCCGGTTTCGTCAACGCCCATTCTCACGCTTTTCAGATCGGTTTGCGCGGCCTGGGCGAAACTTACAGTGACGACGGCGAGGACTTCTGGAGTTGGCGCGAGGCGATGTACCGCCTGGTCGAAGACATGGACTCCGAGCGCTTGCATCAACTCTGCGTGTGCGCCTTTAGCGAAATGCTGGCCGCAGGTATCACCACCGTGGGCGAGTTCCACTACCTCCATCACCAGCAAGCAGACGACCACGCCTTCGACCGCATCTTGATCGACGCGGCGCGCGAGACGGGCATCCGCCTCGTACTCCTGAACGTTTACTACCGCACTGGGGGCATCGACACCGACCTGGCTGGCGGCCAAGTCCGCTTCCGCACACCCTCGCCGTCAGCTTTTTGGCGTGCCTTTGACCAACTCGATAAGGAATTTGAGTCCCCGCTCATTACTTTCGGGGCGGCAATTCACAGCATCCGAGCCGCGACCCCGGAGGAGTGCGTCGAGATCGCGGCTGAGGCGCGGCAGCGTGGCTTGGTGTGCCATATGCACGTCGAAGAGCAGCCCAAGGAGATCGAGGACTGTCGAGATGCGTACGGAACCGGGCCACTACGACTTTTGCTGGACGAGGTCGTCGACGATCGCTTTACCGCCGTCCATTTGACCCACTCGACTCCTGAAGAGCTGGCCGAATTCTTCAGCCACGGTGGCCACGCCTGCATCTGTCCGCTGACGGAAGGAAATCTCGGTGACGGGCTGCCGGCGTTGGCGAGTGGCGAGTCGCCCCGCCTGTGCTTGGGTACCGATTCCAACGCCCGCATTTCCATCTTTGAGGAAATGCGGTGGCTCGAATACGGACAACGCGTGCGCGGCGGTCGCCGCGGTGTGCTGCGGCGCGGCGCGGAAACCGCGCCTTACCTCATCGATGCCGCGACGATCGGCGGCGCGAATTCTCTTGGCACTCAGGCTGGGGCCATTCAGACCGGCATGTGGGCCGACTTCGCCCTTGTCGACCTGGCGCATCCAAGTCTGTCGGGATGGGATCCATCGACGCTGCCGGCAATGCTCGTGTTTGGCGCCGGCGACCAGGTTCTGCGCGGTACTTGGGTCGGCGGCGTCGAGGTCGCCGGCAGTGACTCTCCTACTGCAACTGCTCGATAAATTCCCGAGCGTCCGCCGCCTCAGGATCATCGGGGGCGAGTTCAACGAACCGCTGTAAGTGGCTCACGGCGGCCTGGTAGTCACCCTTGCTGGTTAGGACGCGGCCGAGCATGAGATGGGTGCGCGGATCGTCCGGAGCCGCGGCAAGCACGCGCTCAAAGGCGCTCTGTGCAGCCTCCAGTTGGTTCTCCTCGTAAAGCATGCTGCCCTGCTGGAAGAAGGCGTCGGCGATGGCTTTAGGATCGGCCTGTTGCAGGGCCTGTAGCGCGGCCTCGTAGTTTTCCTTGTCTCCGGTGCGCCGGAAGACCTCGTAGCGAATGCTGAGCGCATCGGCATTGCCCTCATCGAAGGCCAACAGACGGTCGGCCACCGCCAGAGCTTCATCGTACTGTTCAGCCTCAAGATGGACTGCAGATAGAGCCAGATAGGCCTCACCCATTTCCGGCTGCATTTCGATGGCTTGATTGAGCATCTCGCGGCCCAGTTCAGCATCGCCTTTCTGCGCCTGGTAGATAGCCTCGTTGTAGATCCGCTGCGCCACTTCAACACTCTGTTCGAGCGCCAGCAGGCGATCGAGGTAACCGCGCGCTTCGTCGTGGCGACCGGCCTCATGGGCGGCGTCAAAAGCGCCCTTGAGAGCTAGCGTGTCTTCGGCATTCACCGCCAGGAGTTGCCCGGCGACCGCAGTCGCACTATCCCAGTCGCCGAGGTTGAGGTGCGCCAACACCAGAGCCTGCTGAGCGGGAATGAATTGGGGGTCGGCGGCGACCGCCGCCAGCAGCGCTTCTTTGGCCGCAGCCGGGTCGCCAGCGCGGAGCGCTTCGGTGCCGACTCGATAACCCTCGGCCGCTTCGGCGGTGGTTCGCGGGCCACTGGACCCTTCAACCAAAGTCCAGGTCTTGGTCAGAGCTTGACCCACCTTGGGCATAAAAGGTTCCTGGAAGTCTTGGTAGCCGTCTTTGCTCAAGGTAATGGTGTAGGGAACGGTGCCGTCGGCCAGGATGACCGAGAAGCGGCCCTTGCGGTTGGTGGTTGCGGTGGTCTCGTCCCCTTCTTCACGGGCGATCACTACGGCGACGCCCTCCAAACGTTCTCCGTTTTCGTCGACAACGGTCCCCAAAATGCGCGCGTCCCGTCCGGCGGCCAGCGACAGATCGGCGACTCCGAAAGCGACCAGCAAAAAAAATGCGGTTCGCGCAATGTAGTGGATTCGATTCATGATTTGGTCTCCTGACTGTGCCGTGAATTTCCCCTATCGGGCTCTTCTACCTGCTCTTCTACCTGGATTGCGGGAGTCGTTCGACCGCTTGGCGGATGCGCTCGAGCCCCTCTTCCAACACTTCTTCCGAGCATGCAAAAGAAATGCGAATATGGTCGTCAGCGTCAAAAGCCGCCCCCGGAACAGTCGCAACTCCAGCCTCTTCAAGTAGATAGCTACAAAACGCGGTCGAGTCGCGCAGCTGCGGCGAGTACAGATCGCGCACTCGAGGAAAGCAATAGAAAGCGCCGGCCGGCGGTAGACAGGAAAATCCTTCTATGGCTGCGAGCTTGTCCATCACCAGTTCCCGGCGTTTGCGGAAGACATCGATGACCTCCTGGACGCGTTCTTCTCCGTGTCGAAGCGCCGCCAACGCGCCGTACATGGCAAAAGTCGTGGGCCCGGAGGTCGCGTGCCCCTGGATCTTACGCACGGCGCCAGTGATCTCATCGCTGGCCAACAGATAACCGAGTCGCCAGCCGGTCATGCTGTAGGTCTTGGAGAACGACCCCACCAAAGCCACCGTGTTGGGGAACTCTCGCGCCACAGGCGAGACGCTCGGAAATGGACCGTCGTAGCAATAGCGGTCGTAGGTTTCATCGGCGATCACTACCACGCCCTCATCCGCGCACAACTCCACGATTTCGCGCAGCGTATCGGCGTCGATGACGGAACCGGTCGGGTTGCTGGGGCTGTTGAGAATGATGGCGCGGGTCGTTTCGGACATAGCCGCTGCCACGTCGTCCACCTCAAGCTTGAAGGAGCGTGTCGAGTCGGTGCGCACCGGTACGTAGCGGGCACCGCAGAAGCGCACCTGCTCGGGAAAACTGACCCAATAAGGGGACGGCAGAAGCACCTCATCGCCAGCGCCAAAAAGGGCCAGCGCCAGCTCGAATAAAGCCGCTTTGCCACCCACGGTCACCGTGACCTGATCCGCATTCCATGGCCCGTCGTATACTTTTTGGATGTGCTCGGCGATGGCGGTTCTAAGTTCTGGAATCCCAGCCGTCGGTGCGTACTTTGTGTGTCCGTCGGTGAGGGCCTTTTGAGCCGCTTCGACTGCCACCTGAGGAGAACCGAAATCCGGCTCGCCGACCCCTAAACTGAGAATCGATCGGCCTTCTGCTCGCAGCGCGCGTGCTTTGGCGGCGACCTGAAACGTTGCACTTTCTTGAATACGATTGGCACGGGTCGACAACGACATGCGGCGGAGGATATCGACAAAACAACGACCTTGGAATCACCCAATCCATCACCAACCAACTTTATGAACCAAAATCACCAACGGAACCTTTGCAGTTCGATCCCAAGTAGGTCGTTGTTGTTCCTACTGACCTTGACCCTGGGTGGTTTTTTGTCGGCTCCTCAGGTCGTGTCGGCCCAAGGGATTGGCTTCGCACCGGTCGAAAAAGCCGAAGTTGAGGTCTTCGCCGACCATGCGAGCTATGCATCAGGAACCCAAGCTCGCGCTGTGGCCCTGATGACTATTGAGCACGGATGGCACACCAACAGCCACGAGCCGACGTACGATTACTTGATCCCGACCGAACTCGAAGTCGGCGTCCCAGACGACTGGCCTGAGCCCACCGTGACCTACCCCCCAGGCCAGATGGGAGTCTTTTCCTTCGCCGAAGAACCTCTGTCGGTATATGAAGGCGAAGCCTTGATCTACGTCGATCTCGCGGTGCCGGAGGGTGCTACCGACACGGTCGTTCTCCCGATATCGCTCACTTACCAGGCTTGCGACGACAAAAGCTGTCTCGCGCCGGTCACCACCACCACGGAACTGGCTCTGAACTTGAGTGGCGCCGGTGAGGCACAAAACGTGGCCTTTTTTGACCGAGCACCGTCCGCTTCCGGTTCGTTCGAGGCGCCGGCAGGTACCCGGCGCGTATCGCTACTGTGGATGTTGCTGTTCGGCTGGATCGGCGGCCTGATTCTCAACGCCATGCCGTGCGTTCTGCCCGTTTTGTCGCTCAAGGTCTTCGCCCTGATTCGCGACAGCGACCAGGGCAACGCCGTGGTACGTCGCGGCAGCTTCGCCACCGCACTTGGCATTCTGATGTCGTTCTGGGCCCTGGCGGCGGTGGCCATCGGAGCGCGCTCGGCCGGCCAGGCAGTGGGCTGGGGAGTGCAGTTCCAGGAACCGGTGTTCGTCGCAGTCCTGGGTGTCATCGTGGTGCTCTTTTGCCTCAATCTCTGGGGACTATTCGAGATCGTGCTCCCAGCCGGGATGATGACCCGCCTCGGCGGACAGCAGAATCAACATGGTTTAGGCGGTCACTTCGCCTCCGGCCTGTTCACGACCCTGATGGCGACGCCCTGCTCGGCGCCCTTCCTGGGTACTGCCGTCGGTTTCGCCCTGGCACAGCCGCCGTTGACGGTGCTCGCGATCTTCACCGCGGTCGGGTTGGGCATGGCCTTTCCCTACGTCCTGCTCATCGTGGCACCCAAGCTGGCGCGCTTTCTGCCCAAACCCGGCGCCTGGATGGAGCAGCTCAAAATCGCCATGGGATTTCTCCTGGCTGGCGCCGCCGTGTGGTTGTTCTACGTCCTGGCGAATCAAGTGTCGCGGAGCACCTTGGCCGCCTTTCAATTGTCGCTACTGGCTTTGGCGGCTGCCATCTGGCTACGCCGCCATCTCCGCGGCGTCGCGCGCACGGCCACCGCGGTGGTTGCAGTCCTCGCCATCGCGACCGGTCTCGTCCTCACCTCCACCGGTGGCGCTCCAGTCGAAGCTTCGGAAACCGCTCACCTCATCGACTGGCAGCCCTTCGACCAAGCCGAGATCGACAAGCACCTGGCGGCGGGGAGCGCGGTCTTCGTCGATGTCACCGCCGACTGGTGCTTCACCTGCAAAGTGAATGAACGCTTGGTCTTGGAAACAGAGCCGATGGCGACAGCATTTGATGAGTTCGGAGTCGTCGCCATGAAGGCCGATTGGACCAACCGCGACGACACCATCGCCAGTTACCTGGCGAGCCACGGACGCTATTCGGTGCCCACCTATGTCCTCTATCGACCCGGCGAGGGGCCCCACTTGTTCTCTGAGGTCATCACCCAAGAAGGTGTGATTGGCCGCCTCGCTGACCGGTTTAGTTCGGTTGGCGGTAACTAGGCGTCCGATTCGATCTCGCGAATCAGAGCGTCGGTGAACTCGGAGGTCGAGGCTTGGCCGCCGAGATCGCGCGTCAGACTCTCGCGACGCTCAAACACGGCGCGGATAGCTTTGGCGATGCGGTCGGCTTCAGCCGTCTTGCCCAGGTGGCGCAGCATCATGACGCCGGAGCGCAAGACAGCGGTGGGGTTGGCCAGATCCTGTCCTGCAATGTCCGGCGCGCTGCCGTGGACCGCTTCGAATACAGCCTCGTTTTCGCCGATGTTGGCACCGGGGACGATCCCCAACCCACCGACTAATCCAGCCGCCAGGTCGGAAACGATGTCACCGTAGAGGTTGGGGAGCACCAGGACATCGTAGGTCTCGGGCCGCACCACCAAATGCATCGACATGGCGTCGACAATGCGATCGTCACACTCGATATCCGGATAGTCAGCGCCCACTTCGCGCACGCACTGCAGGAACAAGCCGTCCGACAGCTTCATGATGTTGGCCTTGTGCACCGCAGTCACCCGTTTGCGCCCGTGGCTGCGGGCATATTCAAAGGCGAACTTGGCAATCCGAATCGAGGCTTTGCGGGTGATGATTTTGAGGCTTTCGACCACGCCGTCGACGACGGTGTGTTCGATGCCCGAGTACAGCCCCTCGGTGTTTTCTCGAACGACGATCAGGTCCACGCCTTCAAACTTGGGCGAAATGCCGGGTAGCGACTCCACCGGGCGCAGATTGGTGTACAGGTCGAGCGCTTTGCGCAACTCGACATTGACGGAGCGGAAACCCTGGCCCACCGGTGTCGTTACCGGACCCTTGAAGCCGACGCGGTTGAGGCGGATCGAATCGAGCGTTTCATCGGGTAAAGGCGTCAATCCGCGATCGACCGCTGTCGTTCCCGCGACTTGACGATCCCAGTCGAACGTGGCTCCAGCGGCCGTTAGCACTCGAATACTTGCCTCAACGACCTCCGGACCGATCCCATCCCCTTCAATCAGCGTTACTGTTGTTGCCATTCCTTACTCCGCGGTCGGTTTCTATGCCTTCACTCTGTGAGTTTTGAGTTCGCTGGTTCGATTCAGCCAGCGTCCCCCCGATCGCTCGGAGCGACGCTCAAGGGAGCCCACTCTACCCAACCTCCGCCGGTAAAGACGTCGGAAAATCGGCGCACGGCGGCGCCACGGGAAAAGTCGAGACACCAATCGTTGTAGTCGAGTACACCATTGCCGTTCCCCTCGGGCGTGTCGTCGCGAAAGGCGAACACGACGCGATCGCCGACGCGCAACAAGTCGCCGAAGGCCGCCGTCTGCCTCCGATCTTCACTTGTGCCTTCCCCATTATTTGCCCCTTCGCCGCTTGCAGCTCTCCAGTAGGTCACTTCTCCTGGAATCGCCGCCAGGTCGACTGAACTCCAGTTCAAGTCCGGCCACTGCGTTTCAGCCTCAGCAAGTGTTCGAGCCAGTACGTAGGCGCGCGAGAACATACGACCGGCGGCGGCGTTGAGGCGGAACTGACTCAGGACCTCCAAGTTTTCGGCCGGAATCTCCTCGACTTGACCGACCCCGAAAACTAAAGACGCGGCGCCCAGGGGCGGCTCCAGTTGCAGCCGCACCGCGGTCAACCCCGCCTCCAAGATTCCGTCTTCGCCGACTCCAGGTGAGACGTAGCGGCCACTCGGTGCGAAATCGGTCTCGCGCGCATAGGTCTCGACACGGATGTGATAGCGCAGTGTGCCAAACGCATTCGGTCCGAAAACCGCAGCGCCATACGCCAAGTGCGGGTTGCTCGGTCGTATATCGCCGGGAATGGTCCAACCAGACCCCCACTCGGAGCGAAACGCCGTGAGGAATCCAGGGAAGCGGCCTTCCTCGCTCCAGTCCAAAAACGGTGGTGCCCCCTCGATGGAGAACCAGCGCACGCGCGCGTGGCGCCGGGCCGGCCACGATTGCAGCGCCGCCGGATCCACCGGCTCCCCGTCGAAAGACAGAGCGGTGGCTTGAGAGAAATAGACGGTGTCTCCATCTCTCTCGGCTTCGAGGACGGCGTAGAGGTCAAACGGGGTGTCTGCAGGAAGGTTGATTTCTCCCACCTGGGCCACCGATTCGCCCTGCGGCAGCACCGCCACCCACGCCCGCAAGGGCTCGAATCCACGCACTTTCTCGCCTTGGCTACAGCTTGCCGCCATAATCGCAAGCCCCAGCGTGCAAATGACACCCAGGAGGTTAGATGGAGTTTCGGATTCGATCCTTCGCACAATACAAGTCTAGCCGCAGGGGACTTGACGTCCTCGCCAACTTAGCGTCCCCTACAGATTCGACGTCGGATTGAAAGGTTGGTTCCCGGGGCGGGCGCGGATTCAGGCGGTGCGCAGTTCCTCGAGCCGCCGGCCGACATCGCGATAGGTAGAGTCGGCTCCGTACACCTCCAAGAATAATCGATAGGCCTCTTCCGGCTCCTGTGCCTCGAGCTGGGTCTCAGCCTGCTCGTAGCGCATCGCGACCTTTTGTTCTTCGTCCGCCTGCTCGCTAGTTCGAGCGCGCTCATACCAATCGATCGCCAGGTCATAAAGGCCGCGCTGGCGAAAGGCGATCCCCAGCATCGACGCAGCATCGATCAAATGCACCTCCGACTTGGCCGCCTGTTGGAACTCGCCGATGGCCTCGTCCATTAGCCCCATTTCCTGGTAGCCAATCCCCAGGTTGAAGTGGGTGTCGTAGTCCTCGGGCGAGATGGCCTCCTTGAGGCCACGGGTAAAACCGGCGACGATATCCTCAATTGACTCCGACTCGGTATCAGTGCCGGACGCGACTGCGGCGAGGTCCGCGGAGACTTCTTCTGCGACCTCGCTCAGACCGCCAGGAACCTGCGGCTCAGAGAGAACGTCTGCAGATTGAGCGGACACGGATGGGCCAGCCTCGGGTGGACCAGCCTCGGACGAGCCAGCCTCGGAGGGGACAGAAAGCTCGGGGGGCGATCCGACAAAGATTTCCGATCCAGGCTCGGCTGTGTCGAACGCTGGTTCCTCAGCCGGCGTCGCCCCCTCTGGGGCGGTCACAGCCCGCCACAAATTGCGAAAGCGAGGATTGTTGCCCGCAGTCGACCGTAACGCCACCAATCGTGACATCGCGCGGTCGAGGTTGCCCTGTTCGAGCTCCCATTCGACATCATCAAGCTGCCGGTCCAGCTCCGACGCCTCGGCAGGGGCGCCGACCTCTCGCCGCTCATCTGGCACTGTGAGGGTAGGAATCGGTTCGACTGGCACCTCGACCGGTACCTCGACCGGCACCTCGACCGCAGGTTCAGCGGTCGCAACGTCGGGCGAATCCAGATCAGGGATCTCGATTTCGAAGACTTCTTCCGCCGCCTCGACATCGAGGATCACCGCGTCGGGTTCTTGGCTGTCCCGTTCGCTCACCGGTTGCGCGATTTGTTCGGCCTCTATGTCCGCGGTCGGTTCGTCAGACGCGGACGCCATCTCGCTCGCCTCTTCGGCGACCGGATCAGACGCCGACGGAATCTCGACCTCCTGACCGCTCTGCAGCGCCAGCCGCGCCGCCAGCCCCTGGTGGCCGGCCTCCTTGAGGTTGTCGATCGCTCGTTGTGCGAACTCCTCGTCGAGATGGGAAGCCAATACACCGGCGAAGAGCCTGTGCGCCTGCTCCGGCTGTCCGGCATCGAGCATCAGGCCGCCGATGCGCAGGTACTCCTCCTGCGCCTGCTCGCCGCGCTGCGTCTGCTGGTAGAGCGAGGCTAATTGCAGACGGCTGGTTGCATCATCAGGCTTGATGTTGACAATTTCTCGAAATACGCGGACTGCGGCCGATTGGTCCTCGTTTTCGACGTACCACTTGCCAGCGACTTCGTACTGCGCAACTGCCTCGAAGGGCAGCTTCTGTTCCTGATAAAGGGCTGCCACGCGCTCGTAGACGTCCATCTGCTGAGGATCGATCCGCAGTACTTTCTTGTACAAAGCGATCGCCTTGCCGGCCATGCCGTCGCGCTCAAAACCGCCGGCAACGCGGCGGAAGAGTTCGATCGCCTTCTCCGGCTGCTTGCACTGAACGTAGAGGTCGCCGAGTCGATTGAGGGCGCGGCGGTCCTCCGGATCGCTGTCTAGAGCCTCCTTCAGAACCTCGATTGCTCGGTGCAGCTTGCCTTTACTAACCAATTCGTTGGCCGCCTCAAGCGCTTGTTCGTTGCTCTCCATCACCTACTGGACTCCTACAGCCTTGGCACCACAGACGCGAACGTAAGCCGGTGTGCCGGACAAGGGCCAAAGCGTTCGAGCGCGCCGAGGTGTGCTGCAGAAGCATAACCCTTGTGCTCGGCGAAACCATAGTGAGGGAAGTCACGATCGAGCTCGACCATCATCTCGTCGCGAACGACTTTGGCCAAGATCGACGCCGCTGCGACAGTGTGCGACAGGCTGTCGCCACGCACCATGGCGACGACCGGCTCGACGACCGCCGGAAGCTGTAGCGCATCGGTTGTGACGACATCGGGGCGAGGATCGAGCTGGCAGACGGCCTCTGCTGCCGCCGCCTGAGTCGCGGCCAAGATGTTGGAAGCGTCAATGCAGTCAGCGCTGCGAACGCAAACTGACCAGGCGAGCGCGTGGCGCCGAATCTGCCCTGCCAGGATCCGCCGCGCTTCGGGACGCAGCTCCTTACTGTCGTCAATACCCGGAATGAAAAAGTCTTGCGGCAGGACCACGGCGCCGGCGACCACCGGGCCCGCCAGACAGCCGCGACCGACTTCGTCCACGCCCGCCAACAACGGACCGTGAACGCTGCGAATCAGCGTGTCGACTTCCGCGCACCACCAACTGCGAGTGGAGTATTTATGGAGAGACATCCAGGGCATGCATGAACCCTCCTAGGTTCCCGCCGCCCATGCGCTTTAACTGTTGCCGGTTAGGCTTTGTTGAGGTCGTCGCGCCGCTCTTCGATACGGGCAGCCTTGCCCCGGAGGCCACGCAAATAGTACAACTTCGCTCGGCGCACCTTACCGCGACGCACGACCTCAATTTGCGCCACGCTCGGCGAATGGAGCGGAAAGATACGCTCGACACCGATGCCGCCCGACATCTTGCGGACGGTGAAGCTGGCGCGCGTTCCGCCGCCGCGGCGGGCGATGACGACGCCTTGAAATACCTGAATGCGCTCTTTCTCGCCCTCGCGCACCCGTACGTGCACTTTGACCGTATCGCCAGCGCGAAAGTCGGGAATGTCGTCGCGCAGATATTCTTGTTCTACCAGTTGCAGATCGTTCATCGCTGGATCTTCCTGTTTGAGTCTACGGCAGCTAGCTCCGGTAGCAGGTTCCGGGTGCGGCCGAGCAGTGAAGCTTAGCACGGTGCGAGTCACTGTAGCACCCTCTCCGCCGATGAAATTGGGCAACGCTCATGAAGATGGACCCACGAAAAGGCTGCCGTCAATGCCCGCTTGGATGAGGAAATCAATGTCTTCACTGGTAAGCGCTGCCAGAGCGAGCAAATCGGGGCGCTTGCGAGCGGTGGCCAGCAGACTTTGCTGGCGCCGCCAGCGATCGATCTCGGCGTGGTTGCCCGAAAGGAGAACCTCCGGAACCGTTTGACCTCGAACCTCTTGCGGCCGGGTGTAGTGCGGGTAGTCGAGCAGGCCGTTGCGGAAGCTATCGTTTTCAACCGAGTCGGCCAGACCGACGACCCCCGGAATCTGACGCGAGACGGCTTCGATCAGCGCCATCGCCGCCACTTCTCCGCCGGACAAGACGAAGTCCCCCAAAGAGACCTCCTCGTCGACGATTGCCTCGATCGCCCGTTCGTCGACCCCTTCGTAGCGCCCACACATCAAATAGAGCGATGGATACTCCGCCAAGCGCCGAACTTGGGCCTCATCGAGCGGTGTACCCTGAGGAGACAGCAGGATTCGATGAGCTCCGGCGGCCAGTTCGTCGGCAGCGGTCAACCAAGGCTCTGCTTTCATTACCATGCCCCCGCCACCCCCGAAGGGCTCGTCATCAACGACGCGATGACGGTCTTGCGTATAGTCGCGCAAATCGTGGACTCGCAAATCCAGCTTGCCCTTCTCCACCGCCCGACCCACCAGGCTGGCTCCGGCAAAGGGACCGAACAGCTCTGGGAAGATGGTTACAACTTGGATGAGCACGCTTCGATGAATCCTTCCGGCAGCTTGACTTCAATCCGCTGAGCATCCGGTTCAACTTTGCCGAGATAAGAGTCTACGAACGGAATGAGGACTTCGCGCCGATCCGTCGTGCCGTCCGAAGCTGGCACGGCTTCTGTCTCTGCCTCTGTCGCCACCTCTGCTTCTGCTACCGGGCCGCGAACCTGCAGGAGGGTCCCACCGCCGTCTTCGATGACGTCGGTGACCTGTCCCAACGATCCCAGCCGCGCATCGACAACCTCACAACCGAGCAACTCGAAAAAATAGAAAGAGCCTTCTGGCGCTGGCGCGATTGCATCTCGATCTACGGCCAGCCAATGCCTGCGCAGCTCTTCCGCTCGATCACGATCGGCGACGCCTACAAAGCGCACCAGAACGGTTCCGCGATGGGGGCGGCTCGAAGCCACTTTCAGGGCGACTGGTTGTGAAGCCCGAGGACCGTAGGCCAACAAGGACGCCTCCGCGGCAAAACGCTCAGGAGCGTCGGACATCGCCTCGACCACGACCTCACCGCGCACTCCGTGCGGTCGGCGAACCCGCCCGACGACAACTAACTGGTTGTTTTCTTGGATCGCTGGCGGAAGTTGGTCAGTCTTCGAGGATCTCGAGTTCATAGACCCGCCGATCCTTGTCCCCGCGTGCTCGGAGCAAGGTGCGGAGCGCCCGCACGACGCGTCCCTGCCGACCGATCACTTTGCCGAGGTCGGCTTCGGCGACCCGCAGTTCGAGGACCGAAGACTCGGCCCCATCAAATTCTTCGACCGACACTTCGTCCGGTTCGTCGACCAGCCCCCTGACGACCGTCGCCAGATCTTCCTGAACGTTGCCCATTTCGCTCGTCCCTTGCTGTTGAAGTTCGCTCACGAGGCTTTGCGACCGCTGCGGACCAGGCGCTTGACGGTGGGCGACATTTGCGCGCCCTCTCCGACCCAATGATCGACGCGGGCATTGTCTACTTCAAATAAAGGTGGGTTCTGGCGCGGATCGTAGTAACCGATCTCTTCGACCGCGCGGCCACGCGGTGTCGAACGCGAGTCGGATACGACAACGCGATAGAAAGGCTTATGCGCCGACCCCTGTCGGCGGAGCCGAATTTTCAACATCTCTTCTGTCCTCCGTGCTGCCCCGAACTACATCACAACATTATTCGTGTTGCGGAGCGCGCCGAATTGTAACAAGTGGCCTGGCGAATTACCACGCACTACCGACGTCAGCACATCCTAGCGCTTGGCGAATCGTTTCCCCCACGAACCGCGCAGGCGTTTCATGGTCTTCTTCATCTCGCGGTGCTCCCGAATCAGCCGGTTGATGTCCTGCACCGACGTGCCGGATCCACGCGCGATGCGCTTCTTGCGACTGGCGTTGAGGATCTTGGGGGTGCGGCGCTCCTGTGGCGTCATCGAATCGATCATCGCCTCGACGACGCGCATGCGGTCTTCGTCGACGTTGGACGGATCGAGCCCACGCAGCGGCCCCTGACGTGGCAGCATTTCCAGCACCTGCGACAGCGGTCCGAGTTTGCGCATCTGGCGCAGTTGGCGCCGCAGGTCCTCAAGCGTGAAGTCCGCCTTGGAAATCTTTTCCGCCAGTTGACGACTTTCCTCGCGATCGAGCTGCTCCTCCGCTTTCTCGATCAAGGTCATGACGTCGCCGAGGCCGGTGATGCGCGAAGCCAGGCGTTGCGGGTCGAAAAGCTCGAGGTCGGCGGATTTCTCACCGGTACCGACAAACCGAATCGGCACCCCGGTTACGGCCCGAATCGAGATCGCGGCGCCACCCCGAGAATCGCCATCGAGCTTGGTCAGAACAATGCCGCTCAGTTCCACCGTCTCCGAAAATGCCGAAGCGCTCTTGACCGCGTCCTGTCCGGTCATCGAATCGGCGACCAATAAACACTCGTCGGGCTCGACCGCCGCCACCAAGGATCCGATCTCTTCCATCAGGGCAGCATCGACGTGCAGCCGGCCCGCGGTATCGATGAGAACGGTGTCACGACCGGACGCCTTGGCACGGTCGACACCCCGCTGGGCAACGCCGATCAAATCGTCGCCCTCTTCGGGAGTGATGACCTGCACGCCGACTGATGCCCCAACTTGTTGCAATTGTTCGACCGCCGCCGCCCTCTGCAGGTCGCCGGCCACCAACAGCGGATAGCGGCCTCGCTCGGTCAAGCGCGCCGCCAACTTGCCGATGGTGGTTGTCTTTCCCGAACCCTGCAACCCGCAGAGCACCACCACGGCGGGACGGCCGCCGAGTTGCAACTCGCTGCCCGCGTCGCCGAGCACCGCGGCCAACTCATCGCGCACGATCTTGACCACCTGCTGTGCCGGCGTGAGGCTCTCCAATACCTTCTCACCCCGCGCCTTTTGCTCGACCCGGCGCAAGAGGTCTTTGGCGACCCTGAAGTGGACGTCGGCTTCGAGCAGCGCCAAGCGGATCTCGCGTAGGGCGGAAGCGAGAACCTCTTCCGAGATCTTGCCTTCCCCGCGCAGTCGCCGAAAGGTTGACTGCAGGCGATCCTGAAGTGCGTCAAACATTAGGTCCTGCTAACACAATTTGTGCAGATGCTGTTCATGCCAAAAAACGCCGCTGGCATCGCCTACTCAAGCTGAGTTAGCAGGCCCTTAGCCCGAGCGACGGCGCCGGTCACGCCGCAAAGAAAGATAGGCAGGAAGAATGGTCAACGACACGATGCAAGTCGCGATCGCACCCAGAATCGCCACCAGCCCCATCGAGCGCAGCCCCGGATAGTGTGACAAAGACAGTGATCCGAAGCCGACGATGGTCGACAGCGCGGCCATGGTGATCGCCTTGCCGGTCTCCGAGACATCGCTTTCCAGGCGCTCCAAGCCGAAGCGCTCGACTTCGCGGTAGCGATGGATGACGTGAACGCCGTAGTCCACACCGATGCCGATGACCATGGTGGTGACAAAGATGTTCATAAAGTTCATCGGCAGATCCAGCAGCACCATGGTCGCCACCATCCACACGATGCCCACCACCAATGGAGCCAGCGAAAGAACCGTGTCGGAGATCTTGCGGAAGTCAAGCCAGAGCAAGAACGCCACCACCACGAAGCCGACGGCGGTGGCAATCGCCGCGTCCCGGAGGACCGCTTTGCGCATCACCTCGCTGACGACGTTGGCTCCAACCAGATTGGTGCGAGGTCCCAGCGATGAAGCCAGCTCGGCCAGCGCCGGGGGCGGCTGACGCCGCCAGACTTTGGAGGGTGGATAGAGGTAGATCACCGCGTGCCAAGAGCCATCACTGCCCTGACGCACGAATCGTTCGACCAAACGTTTACCGTTGGGGCTCGCCTGGAAGTCGGCGGGGGTCAGAGGGCTGTCGCGCTCCAGAGAACGCGCGAACAAGTCGAGGCCACGATCGAACGGCTCGGGACGCATGCCCTGGGCGACCAGTTCCTCTCGGTACGAAGCTGCAAAGGCGCGAGGGTCCAAGCCATCCTGGCGCGCTCGCTCAAGTATCGCTAGTGAACGTTGCTGATCTTCGGCCGCGGGTAGTAACGCGGCCAGAGAATCCAAGTCGGTCAGGTTGTGGCCGTCGACGAGTTCCTGCAACTGCGGCAGGACTGCGTGCACGCGGCCGACCACGTCTTCAGCCGTATCTCCCTCAAATACCAGCATCATCTGCTCGAAGCTGGAGCCGAATCGCTGCGACAATTCCTCTCGAAACGCCACCTGTTCGTTGCCCTGCGGCCGCATCGATTGCACACTGTCTTCAAAGCGAATCTGGGACGCAATCGCCATCGCGATCGCCGACACCACCACGGCGCCGATCAGGACCGGCTTGGGATGCCTCATGCAGGCTTCCATCACATGCTCGCTGCCAAAACTGTGCAGGTACATCTTGGGGCGCCGATCTTTGCGGCTGTGGTGCGACTCGTGCCAAGCGAGCATCGCCGGCAAGAGCAGCAACACCGCCGTCATGCAAAGCAGAATTCCGGTCCCGGTAAGGATCCCCATCTGGCGCAGGCCGGTGAAATCGGTAACCAAGAACGAGTAGAAGGTCGCGGCACTGGTTATGGCGCCGATGACGACCGCCCTCCCCGAGGAACCGTTCATCGTCGCCAAGGCCTCGTGCAGATCGGCGCCGCGTTTGCGCTCTTCGACGAAGCGACCGTAGGAAACGATGACGAAGTCGATGCCCAGGCCAATGAGGAGCGCCGCCACGCCACTGGTCGCAGCGCTGAGCTGGCCGTACTTGACGGACGAAAACCCGAAGGTCATCAGGAGCCCGAAAACTAACGGCAGGAAGGCGTAAGCGAGCGGACCGAAGCGCCGAAAGGCGAACACGAACAGCACCAGCACGCCGAGCAGTGAGGTCGCCAAGTTGACGATGAAGTCATTGCGAATGGTCGCTTCGTCGGACAGACCGATCATGTACCGCCCGCCGAGTTCGACTTCGACCTGCGCGTCGGGATCGTCCATCCACTCGCGCCACTCGACTCGCGCCGCCTCTGCTGCGGCTTCCACTTCGGCAACCATGGCGCGCGAAAAATCTACGTCCTGAGGCGGCCCCGTGGGCTTGGCCAGAATCAGCAACATCAACCGGTCTTTGGACAAAAAGTAGCCGCTGGTCCAGTCAATCGACATGCCGGCCGTCGAGGTCTTGACCTGGGACAGAAAAATGTCGCCGACCCCGACCGGATCGAGGGTCAGGAGCGACTTGAATGCCACCGATTGCGGCATCGAAAGCTGCCGCCGCAACTCGCCAACGCGCAGCTCGATCTGATCTTCTTCGGTACGCTCCAGGATCTGTTCGAGCTGGTCCGGCGACAGGAACAAAAGCGCATTGGGAATGAACTCGCTCAGCAACTCTTCCAGTTCGCCAAGGCTGTACTCCACTTCGGCCAGCGATTCGAGATCGCCCAGCCGCTCGCCCAATATGCGCACGTAGTCGATGTAGGGATCGACGTTCGTACCCTCGGGAATGCGGACGGCGACCAGCAAGTAGTCGAGACTGCCGAACTCATCGAGAGCGTCGCGTAACGCATTAACCGCCGGCTCGTTCTTGGGCAGCAAACCCAAAATATCGCTGTCGAATCGCAGCCGGGAGGCGGCTAGGGCCGATAGCAGTGCGGTGATTGCGGCGGCGGCAAACACCCATCGATAGTGTCGCGCGGCAAAGCGAGCCAGTGCGGGAAGAAGATGACGCATGCGGAGCTTTTACGGCTGGGATGTGGGCGGTGACGCCTGCCGTTCCTTCCACGCCCGCACTAAGCCGGGAGTCTGGCGTACGAAGTAGTCGATTCCGGAGTACACGGCCAACAGCGTCGCCAACCACAGCAACAGCGGCGCCAGGTCCTGCAACGGCCCCAGCCGTGGGCCCAAGAGCAACGCCGCAACGGCGACGATCTGCACCACGGTCTTGATCTTGCCCGACCACGACGCGGCGATGACCTGACCTTCGGCGGCGGCAACAGCTCGCAACGTCGACACCCCAAACTCGCGCGCGACGATGACCACCACCATCCACGCCGGCGCTAGCCCCAGTTCGACCAAGGCGATCAACGCCGCCGACATCAGAATCTTGTCCGCGGCGGGATCGAGGAGCTGGCCGAGGGGAGTAACCTGCTGACGTCGCCGCGCCAGGTAGCCATCCAGAAAGTCGGTCACCGCGGCGAGAAGAAAAATTCCGAGGCCGATCAGTTCCCGTCCCTCGCCCTTGGTCAACAGCACGACCACCAGGACCGGAACGAGCAAAATGCGGCTGATCGAGAGGACGTTGGGAGTGTTGAGCACGAGCGATCTACTGTTGGTTGGTTGACAACGCGGTTGCCGGCTGAACTTCGGCACCCTCGGCGGCTCGATCGGCCGCGGTCCGATCGCTGGTGAGAAGCCAGCGACCGTCTTTCTTGATCAAATACGCCGGCCGACCGCGCAAGGATCCCGCCGGCGGAATCACCGGACGCTCGCCGCGGAACAAAGTCAAAACGCGATCCACGTAATTACGCGTCTCTCGGTAAGGCGGCACCCCACCGTAGCGCTCCACCGCTTCGGGGCCGGCATTGTAGGCGGCCAGCGCCAACACCAAGTCTCCGCCGTAGATATCGAGCATGTTGCGCAGGTAGCGCGTACCACCGTGCAGATTCTGGTCGACGTCAAACGGATCGTCGACGCCAAGGTCGCGGGCAGTTCCGGGCATGAGCTGCATCAGTCCCTGTGCGCCCTTGTGCGACAGGGCCCAGGGATCGAACGCCGACTCGACCTGGATCATGGCGTGAACCAGCTTCGATTCGACCATCACTCGCTCGGCGTAGTGGTCGATCTTTTCGCTCAGACCTCCACCCGGATCCACCAATTGATGGGAGCGACTCAAAGGACGTCCCTTGCCGCGCAGCAGCTTAGAACCGTCCGGACGGGTCACGAGTTCGACCTGCGCGCTTGCCGCGGTCCATGCAGCGAAGCTAGCCACTATAAAAAGCAGTCCGGCCGATCGCGAACGATTCACGAACTTGTCTCCAACTGCTGCTCCACTGCATCTGATAAAGCAGCAAGCGCCTTGGACAGCCCCTCGGGCTCACGCCCTCCAGCCTGAGCGAAATCACCTTTGCCACCGCCCTTGCCGCCGACGTGCGCAGCGATTTCTCGCACCAGATTGCCGGCATGCAAGCGGTCGGTCAGATCGTCTGTGACGGCGACCAGGATGCTCGCCTTGTTCCCTTCGCGCGTCCCCAAGGCGACCACTCCGCTGCCCAAGCGCGCGCGCAACACGTCCGCCAGCGTCCGCAGTTCGCCGCCCTTGGCCGGAGGTACCTCGCGCGCCAGCACGCTGACTCCCTGCACCGCGCTGACACCCTCGTCATCGACTTCCGACAGCCGTTTGAGCTTGGCCTGCGACAACTCCTGCTCGAGATCCCGGCGGGAGTCGATGAGGCGCTCGACTTCGCCGGCAATGCGATCGGATTCGATGCCGTCGAGTTGCTCACTGACGATCTCGACTACCTCGCGCACCCCTCGCTGGTAGTTCCACGCTTCGCTTCCGGTCAACGCCTCAATGCGACGCACGCCAGAGGCGATGCCTTTCTCCGACAGCACCACGAAGGGACCGATCTCACCTAAGTTGGTGACGTGGCAGCCGCCACAGAGTTCCAAGCTGTTTACCGTGCCAGCTTCGTCTCCGTTAAGAGTCAACGGGTCCGTCTCCACCGTACGCACGGTGTCGCCGTACTTCTCCCCGAACAGAGCCATGGCACCCGCGGCGAGTGCTTCCTTGAGATCGCGCTGGTCGGTGATCTTGGTTGACGTCGCGGTCACAATCCAGCGGCTGACCAGTTCTTCGACGCCTTGGATCTGCTCGCGCGTCATCGGTCCCGAAGCGGTGAAATCGAAGCGCAACCGATCGGGTGCGACCAAGGAGCCGGCCTGGCGTACGCCCTCGCCGAGTACATGGCGCAGCGAAGCGTGCAGCAGATGGGTCGCCGTGTGGTTGCGCTGAATCGCCAGCCGACGCTCGCGATCGACGCGGGCTCGCACGGTGTCGCCGAGCGCAAGAGTGCCCTTTTCAACCCGCACGAAGTGCAACCACCAATCCGACTCGCGCAAGGTGTCGGTTACGGTCGCCGCACCGTTTTTCGTTTGGATCGAACCGGTGTCGCCAACCTGCCCTCCACCTTGGGCGTAAAACGGCGTCGAGTCGAGGAGAATCACGGCGGTTTCTCCGGCCTGCAATCGATCCGCTTTGGTGACCGAGTCCGCGGTGGTTTTCAGCAACCCGACGATGCGCGCATCGCCTTCGAGTTCCCGATAGCCATGGAATTGCGTCGCCGATACCTCCTCGAGGCCGCGCAGCTCCTCCCGCACCAGCTTTTGCAGTGCCGCGGAGCCACTGGTCGCGGCGCGCGAACGCTGCCGCTGCTGCGCCAGCTCGTTTTCGAAACCGGCGAGGTCGAGCGTCATCTGCTCTTCCTCGGCGATCTCTCGGATTACTTCGAGCGGCAAGCCATAGGTGTCATAAAGGCGAAAAATCTCGCCACCGCCGATCTCCTGCCGGTCTTGGCGGCGCGCCGCTTCGATGAGCTGCTGCACCTGGCGCGATCCAGCCGCCACCGTGGCCAGAAATTTGTCTTCCTCGGCTTCGATGGTGGCCTGGCTGGCGCGCTCTGCGCCCAGGATCTCGGGATACTCCGAACCGGCGATCTCGCCGACGATGGGCAGCAATCGATGCAGAAACGGGCGCTCCAAGCCCAATCCCATTCCGTGCCGGGACGCGCGGCGCAGAATCCGGCGCAGGACGTAGCCGCGGCCCTCGCTCGACGGTACGACGCCATCGGCGAGAAGGAAGCCGACCGCGCGCAAATGGTCGGCGATCACCCGCAGCGAAACGTCTCGATCTGGATCGGCTCCATAGGAGGTCTGCGCCAACTCGGCGGCGGCGTCGATGATGGGTCGGAATAGGTCGCTGTCGTAGTTGGACTCGACCCCTTGCAGGACCGCAGCGAGGCGCTCAAGCCCTGCTCCGGTATCGATCGAAGGGTTGGGCAAAGGGACCTTTTTGCCGTCAGCGCCGCGATCGAATTGCATAAAGACCAGATTCCAGATCTCCAGATAGCGTCCGTTTTCAGAACCGACGGCAAAATCGATCGGGTCTTGGTCGGGCTGGGTGTCGACAAAGATCTCGCTGCAAGGACCGCACGGACCGGTGTCTCCCATGGCCCAGAAGTTGTCCTTCGCTCCGCACCGCAGAATGCGCTCGGCCGGCAGAGTCGAAAGTTGCTTCCACAACTTCTCAGCTTCATCGTCTTCTTCAAAGACGGTGGCAAACAGCCTGTCGACCGGGAGGCCCCACTCTCCAGTCACCAACTGCCAAGCCATTTCAATGGCTTCGGCCTTGAAGTAATCGCCAAAAGAGAAGTTGCCCAGCATTTCGAAGAACGTGTGGTGCCGTGGACTCGGACCGACGTTTTCGAGATCGTTGTGCTTGCCCGACACGCGCAGGCATTTCTGGACCGTTGCCACGCGCGGAGCCGGCGGCTCAACGGTACCCAGGAACGAGTCCTTGAACTGGACCATCCCGGCGTTGGTGAACAGCAAAGTCGGATCGCCGTGCGGCACCAGCGGTGCGCTGGCCACCTTGCGGTGGTCGCGAGACGCAAAAAAGTCCGTAAAAGAAGAGCGAATCGAGCTGCTATTCATGGCCGTTGGCCTGCGTCGAAAGGGTCACCTGGATCACGACACAGAGGGGTGACGATACCACCGCGGCCAAGTCGTTTGCGCACGCGCGACAACCAAATCTCGCCCCGATTCCAGACAGGGAAACCGCATCCATCAGTCTCGACTGCTGCTCCGGGGATTGTAGACCTGGCTCCTCGTTAGTCCGCCTTTTTGCGATCAGCTTCACGGTATTCGTCGAGAACCGAACCAATGACCGCAGAAGAGAATCCCAGGCGGTCCAGTCGCCGCGCCAGAGCCTCCACCGAGGCCACACTGCTGCGGTCCGCTGCCCGCCGCGCCACTTCTCCTTCGTCCTGCGGATACGCGGCATCAACCACCGACCGTGCCTTTTCCGAACTCAGTCCGCGCCGACCCAAATCGGCGAGCAATCGCATCGGCCCCACCGGCCTGCGGCGCAAGCGGGTTTCTACGAACTCGACCCCGGCCTGGATGTCGTCCAGCATCTTTTCGGCGGTCAACTGAGCGACCACTTCGTCGACGGCCGCTGGTTCGAATCCGCGCGCTTCCAACTTGGCCTCCAGCTCGGCTGAAAAGTGAGTTCGCAAGGCCAGAAGTCGGAGCGCACGGGCGCGGCACTCCTGAATGTCCGAGGGATCTTCGACCACGATTTTGCCTCTTAGAGAGATCGGATTCGGCGCGCGTCAGGCCGTTTCGATCTCCTCCAGAGTCCCCTCCATCTCCTCAAGAGCAACATCGGAAGTCGACTGCACGCCCTGAAGGCGCAGCCGGAATTCGTCGGCGTTGCTGGCCCGCCGCATCGCCTCATCAAGGGTAATCAATTCCTTTTCATACAGACCGTGCAAAGACTGGTCGAAGGTCTGCATCTGGTACTGACTGGTACCACGCGCGATCTGATCGTGGATGAACTTGGTCTTGGCCGGATTCTCGATGCACTCGCGAATGTAGGGGGTTGCGCGCAGCACTTCAATGGCAGGAACGCGCCCTTTGCCGTCGGCGCGCGGAATCAAACGCATCGAAATGACCGCACGCAGCACTTGTGCGAGCTGAATGCGGATCTGCTGGTGCTGCTCGACCGGAAACATGGTGATGATGCGGTGCACGGTTTCGGCGGCATCAAGCGTATGTAGAGTCGAAAGGACGAGATGCCCGGTTTCGGCTGCCAGCAACGCCGTTTCAATGGTGTCCGGATCGCGCATTTCCCCGACCAAGATGACATCCGGGTCCTGACGCATGGCTGCGCGCAGCGCGTTGGAAAAAGTCGGAGTGTCGACGTCCAGCTCTCGCTGGTTGATAACCGAACGGCGGTCGCGATGGACGAATTCGATCGGATCTTCAACGGTGATGATGTGCTCGGCTCGCCGGGCATTGACGTAGTCAATCATCGACGCCAGAGTCGTCGACTTACCGGAGCCGGTCGTGCCAGTACAAAGAACCAGGCCACGCGGTTCGTCGGCGATGGTCTTGACCACTTCGGGCAAATTGAGTGTGTCGATTCCGGGAACCTCACTGTGGATAACGCGCGAAACGATGCTCACGGCGCCGCGTTGGAGAAACGCGTTGCAGCGAAACCGGCCTAACTCCGGTACCTCATAAGAAAGGTCGATACCCATCTCCTCGCGAAAGCGCTCTTTCTGACGTGGATTCATCAGCGACAAGGCCATTTCCATGGTCTGGTCGGCGCGCAGAAGCTCGTATTGCTCCAGAAATGCCAGTTCGCCGTCGATGCGAACCACGGGATGATTTCCGGCCTTGAGGTGCAGATCCGAGGCGCCGCGGTCCACCGCAATTCGAAGTAGATCGTTGATTTGCATGGTTCGAACTCCCGGCAATGTGTGAGACAAAGAGGCTCAAAAAAGGCTAATCGCGCGTCCCGACGGTGTCAAACCAAGCAATCACGCTGGCCAATGGCAAATTGCAAGCCTAGCGACCTAAGCAGGAACTCAACGCCACCAGGGCTGCGGTCTCGGTGCGTAGCGTCTGGCGGCCCAACGAAGTGGGGACAAACCCAAATTGCAGGAGGGCCGTGCGGTCTCGATCAGTCCAACCCCCCTCAGGGCCGATGGCCCACACTACTTTCCTGGAAGCAGTCTTCCCGGAAGCAGTCTCCCCGGACGCGGTTTCCAGCGCGGCCTCCCCGGGACTGTCTGCAAAATATTTTCGGTCGGTATCCGGAACGGCACTCAGAACATCGCTCAACGGCGCCGGAACGGTGATCTCAGGCAACCAAGATCCGTGACATTGCGCAAGAGCCGACCTCGCCACCCGCTGCAACCGGTTCACCGCGGTCTTCGTCAACTCGCGCGGCGCGCGCTCACCCGAATAGAAGTAGATCGCAGCGGCGCCGAGTTCGACCGACTTTTCCACCATCCAAGTGGTGCGCTTGGCCCCTAGTACCGGCACCAGGAGACCGCGACAGCAAAGTGGCGGCGCGATCGCCATTTCCCCGGTGGCGGCAAGCGTCGCACTTTCCTTTCCAATCTTCACGATCTTTGCGTTCCGGTAGCGGCCGGCACCGTCGGTCAAGCGCAAGTTTGCATCTGGGCTGGCCCTGCGCACGCGAAAGAGATGGTGAAAGGTCTTGCCATCGACCGCCAATTCTTCAGACTCGAGTTCGTTAGCAGTGACCAAGAGCGTGGCGCGCATCATTCCGTCCCGACCAGCAGCATAGCTTTCCACTCGCCTTCGCGCTCGCTTTGCACCGGAGCCCAGCCCAAATCTCTCCACGCGCCTTCGACCTCGGTCGCCTCGGAATCCAAAAAACCAGCATGGACGACCTGCGCCCCGGGCCGTAGGCAGGCCGCTATCGAGGCCGCGTGAGGCAGCCAGTTGATCGGACGGGTGTTGATCAGCAGCACATCGAAATGTCTCAGGGGCTTGAGGGCGCCCGAGCTGCCGGCGACGAAGCTGACGGTTCGCAGGCAATTCCACTCGCAGTTTTGCAAGCTTCGGTTCTGAGCGCCGACGAGAGCGGAGGTGAGGTCGTGTTCGACGCCAGCGCAATGCTCGGCGCCGAGGCTGGCTGCCGCAAACGACAAGATTCCTGAGCCAATGCCAAAATCCAGGACCCTTCGCTGCCGCAGTTGTAGATGTTCGATGAGTTTAAGTGCCAGACGCGTACTCTCGTGTCCGCCGGTGCCAAAAGCGCGTCGAGCGGGCACCCGCAGCACACGTCGTCCCTCCGCCACAATCGGCTCGGCACCGACTTCCCGCGGGTCGACGATGAACCGGTCCCCGACGGCAATGGGACTGACCCCCTCTCGGTAGGCGGCGAGCCAATCCTGGTCTTCCAGCCACGTGCGGCTGCGCACCCGTGTGCCGTTGATGGCGGGAAAGTCCAACGGGAGGCGGGCTCCGGTGACGGCGTCAAAAAAGACTTTCAACCAGCCGTCTCCGACTTCGCAGCCAAGCGTCCCGGCTTCTTCGGCGGCGGCCGCGACCAACTCCGCCAGTTCGTCCGGCGCCTCCACTACGACTGCGAGGAACTTGTGCGACGACAAGGTTGAGATGTGCGGTTGTCCGGCTTGCTGTTTCCGCTGTTAGTTGAATAGATCCTTGACCCGTTCGACCACGCCCTTGGGCTCCGCGACTTGCTCGCCGTCCAACTCCGCCAGGCGGCGCAACAGTTCGACGCGCTCGTCGTCGAGCCATTTGGGATCGGGAACCTTGACTTCGATCTGCACCACGTGATCGCCCTGACCGCGACCACCGAGCCGCGGCATGCCCTTGCCGCGCAACCGAAACTCGCTGCCATTGCGCGTCCCCGAAGGCAGCGAGAAGTCCTCTACACCAAACAAAGTCTCAACCTCTAATTCGGCACCGAGAACCGCCTGGCTGTAAGAAACCTCCAGCAGACTATGCAGGTCGTCGCGATTGCGCACGAACTTCTCGTGTTCGGACACCAGGAGCTCAACGATCAAATCACCGGTTGGACCTCCACCCTGGCCGTCCTCTCCTTCTCCCTGCAGGCGCAGACGAGCACCGGTACTGACACCAGGCGGCACCTTCACGGTCAGCGTTCTCTGCTGCTCGTTGCGTCCGGCGCCGTTGCACTCTCGGCACGGCGTCTCGATGACCTCACCGGTACCGCTGCACTTGGGGCAGGTGCGCGACACGGTGAGGAACCCCTGGGTCATGCGAATCTGGCCATAGCCTTCGCAGGCAGAACAGGTGGATTTGGCCGTTGCGCCTTCGGCGCCGGTGCCTTCGCAAGACTCACAGGTCTCCAAACGTGGAATCCGCAGCGTCTTGTCAATTCCACGTGCGGCCTCGTCAAGCGAGATACTGAGCCGGTAGCGGAGGTCAGCGCCCGGGCGAGCGCCGCTTCGCGAAGCGCGTTGAAATCCAAAGCCGAAGAAGTCGCCCAGGATGTCGGCGAAATCCCCGAAGGTGGTGGGGTCGAACCCACCGAAACCTCCGCCACCCATGCCCCGGTGGCCGAAACGGTCGTACTGAGCGCGCTTTTGTTCGTCGGAGAGAACCGCGTAGGCCTCCGCGGCCTCCTTAAATTTGGCCTCCGCCTGAGCATCGTCGGGGTTGCGGTCGGGGTGATAGCGGACGGCGAGACGCCGGTAGGCGCTCTTAATCTCTTGCCGGGAGGCCCCTTTCTCGACCCCCAAGACCTCATAGTAATCGCGTGCGCTCAAGTGTTCTCTCCGTCCCCTTCGTCGCCACCGATCATCGCTTCAGCTACTGCTCGCGAGACTCTCGCCATCTCCGATAGTGATTCCTCAACCGCGCCGAACTGCCCTGACACCAGGGCCTCGCGCGCGTGCTCCAGAGCCTGCTCGGCGACGCTCTTGACCTCGGCGCCGATAACGGAACTGTATTGCTGCAACGACTTCTCCGTACTCGCGATCAGCGACTCCAGACGGACGCGGGTGCTGCGTTCCTCACGCCGCTGCTCGTCCACCGCCGCCTGCTCTTGAGCTTCGGCGACCATCCTCTCGATGTCGTCGCGAGAAAGACCGCCCGCGGGGGCAATCTCGATTTCTTGCTCGACGCCGCTGGTCTGGTCGCGTGCCTTGACTTCCACGATGCCATCCGAATCGATGGCAAAGGTGACGTCGATCTGTGGAACACCTTTGGGGGCGGCCGGAATTCCCACCAATGAGAACTTGCCCAGCGAACGGTTGTCCGAAGCGATCTGCCGCTCCCCTTGCAGAACGTGGACTTCAACCTCTTCTTGATCATCCTTGACGGTGGTGAAGATTAACGACTCGCGGGTCGGAATGGTCGAATTGCGGGGAATGACCGGGGTGAACAAGCCCCCTTGGGTCTCCACCCCCAGCGACAACGCGGTGACGTCGAGGAGAACGACATCGTCGATCTCCCCAGCGAGCACGCCGCCCTGCAGGGCGGCCCCCATGGCCACAACCTCTTCCGGGTTGACTCCGGCTTGGGGTTCGGTACCAAAGAGTTCTTCCGCCAGTCGGCGCACCGCAAGGGTGCGCGTTTGGCCCCCGACCAGCAGCACCTCGTCGATCTGGTCGGCCCGCAAGTCCGCTTGCTCCAACGCGTCCACCACCGGTTTGCGGGTTCGCGCCACCAAGTCGGCGACCAGTTCGTCGAACTCAGAACGGCTCAATCTGCGCTTTAAGTGGTAGTCGTCGACCAAAAAGGGCAGATTGATCTCGGCCTCCTCTTCGAACGACAGCTCGCACTTGGCCGCTTCCGCGGCCTCGCGCAATCGTTGCGAAACCATGCGATCCGGGTCGAACGAGCCTTGATCCGACCGCACCACTTCCGCCAACCACGAGATCACCTGGTAGTCGAAGTCTTCGCCGCCCAGGAATGGGTCGCCAGCGGTAGCGCGTACTTCGAACACATCGCCGCTACGCTCAAGAATCGAAATATCGAAGGTACCTCCACCCAAGTCGTAGACCGCGACGTTGGCCCGTTCGTCTCCTAGGCCATGGGCAAAAGCGGCGACTGTCGGTTCGTTGATGATGCGCAGAACCTCAAGGCCGGCGATCTCGCCGGCATCCCTCGTCGCCTGGCGCTGTGCGTCGTCGAAATAGGCGGGAACGGTGATCACCGCTCGGTCGACTTCCTCATCGAGGATCTCTTCTGCCGCTTCCTTGAGTTCCTGCAACACGATGCCCGAGACTTGCTCCGGCGACAGCACCTCTCCACCGACGTCGACTCCAGCGTCGCCATTGTCGAGATGCGCGATGGTGTACGGCACGCGGGCGGCATACTCCTGAATCGCCGGATCGTCGAACTTGCGGCCCATGAGGCGCTTGGCGGCGAACACCGTGCGCCGCGGGTTGGCCAGCGCCTGCCTGCGTGCAGGCTGTCCGACCAATCGCCCTGCATCGGTAAAGGCCACCACCGAAGGCGTGGTGCGCGCCCCCTCACGATTGGCGAGAACGCGTGGCTCTGCACCCTCAACCACTGCAACGCAACTGTTGGTGGTCCCCAGGTCGATACCGACGATCCGCGACAACTCTTATTCCTCGCTCGTGGAGCTGTCGTCGCCGGGGCTGTCATCCCGGGAACTCGCCGGCACCGCTACGACGACGCGCGCCGGGCGCAGCAGGCGGTCGTGCATGCTGTATCCGCGCTGCATCTCTTCGATTACTGTCGGCCCATCGACTTCATCGCTCTCGATCCGCGAGACGGCATCGTGAACCGCTGGATCGAAAGGAAGCCCAACCGCTTCAACTTCGACCACTCCAGCTCGTTCCAGTACTTGATCGAATTGACGCAAGGTCATCTCGACGCCCAGCTTGAGGTCATCGAGATTACCCTCGGAGCCCAAAGCGCGCCCCAGGTTGTCCTTCACGTCGAGAAAGTCGCGCAACACGCTCTGTCCCGAGTAGCGGCGTTCTTCGGCGCGCTCGCGAGCCATGCGTTTGCGGTAATTCTCAAGGTCAGCGAGTCCACGCAGCACTTGTTCTTTGAGATCGCGGTTCTCTCGTTCCAGCGCCGCCGCAGGATCCTCCGGCTCAGTGGCCTTATCGGTTTGCTCGGGCGCGGCATCAGCTTCGACCGCTCCGAGCGCATCCTGCACCGCACTTTCCAAGTCAAGGTCATCGTCGACCGCGAGGACCTCAAGGGGTTCATCGTTTCGATCCGTAGTCATCTTTCCTCACATCCTGACGCCGCCCTTGCGAGCAGCTAAGCAATCAGGCCCTGGCGCTGGTTTCCTCGAGGGCTTGCGTCAGACGGTCGCCCAAATACTGCACCAAGGCGACCACTTTGGGGTATTCCATCCGCGTCGGCCCTAGAACACCCAGGCTACCGATCGGGCGTTCGGCCGAGCTGTAACTGGTCGCCACCAGGCTAAAACCGAGTTCGGAAGTGAGATCGCTATCGTCGTCGATCACGACCCGAACTCCCTGCCCTTCAATCAGCCGGCTGAGCAAATTGACCAGCTTGACTTTGTGTTCGAACGTCGCCAGCAAGCGGCGTACGGTCGCCACGTCGGCGAGCTCAGGGTAGTTGAGGACGCCGGCGGCGCCGTCGACCACCACGTCCTGGCTGTCGTCATCGATCAGAGCCTTGCGCGCCAGCAAGACGGAGCGACGCAACAACTCGTCAACGCGCGTGCGCTCATCTTCCAGCAGCTCAATGAGACGGCGCCGAATGCGCCCCAGACTCATGCCTCGAAACTGCTCGTTGAGATAGTTGGCGATGCGCAACAGTTCTGCCTCGTCGATCTCATCAACCTGGAGAATCTTGTGATCGACAAAGCCTCCCGCCGCCGCCACCACGCACAAAACACGACCGCCGGAAAGACCGACGAAGTCGACCGCCTCAAGCACCGTATCTTCCATGCGCGGAGTGAGTACGACCGAAACTTGCTGCGCTAGCTCACTCAGAACCCGACTCGCCGCCGGAAGGACCGGCTCCTCGCGCCGCACCGCCCGGGTCAATGCTTCATCGAGCGCCCGGCGGTCCGCATCGGCGATCGCCGGTTCACCCATTAATGAGCTGACGTAGTAGCGGTATGCGTGGGGCGTGGGCCGACGTCCGGCAGATACGTGAGGCTGCTCCAAATAACCCTCGTCCTCCAACTCGGCCATCGAATTGCGAATCGTCGCCGCCGACACCCCGAGCCGCCCGAATTTGGCGATCGAGCGAGAACTGACAGGCTCCCCCGTCACGGTGTATGCGAGTACCACCTCTTTCAGAATGGCTTTATCTCGCGAACTGAGTTTTGACATCGACTTTTTGAAAATTGCGCCCGGCGGGCCGATCTATGATGTTCCCGGCTGCGACCCGGATCCAAATTGCCCCGTGTCTAAATTGCTAGGGCGGGACGAACGGCGTATTTTACCTTGCCATGACACGAATCTCCGACCTTTCTTTTGCGCTCATCGGCCCCGGCAAGGTCGGTTCCAGCCTGGCCCTATGGCTGACCGAGCTCGGTGCCCGGTTGAGTTGTGTGATCGGACGCTCGTCGGCCGCGTCTGCAGAGGCGGCGGAGCGCCTGGGCACGGCGGCAACGACTTTGGATCAATTGCCGAGCTATGAACCGGACTTGCTGCTCGTCGCCGTGCCGGATGGCAAGATCGCTGAAGCCGCCCAACGCATTGCCGCTCTGTCCTTCCCCGAAAACCACACTTGCGTCGCACTGCACTGCTCCGGAATCCAGCCGGTCGAGACCTTGGCGCCGCTACGCCGCCGCGGCCTGTCCGTCGGCGGCCTGCACCCTCTGTTGGGGTTTCCGGAAGTCCGGGTGGCGCCGGTGCCGGAGGTCATCTATGGCGTCGGCGGCGACCAACCTGCTGTCGCATTGGCCGAGTCTCTTGCCTCCGCGTTCGGCGGAGTGCCAGTACAGGTCCCGGATTCCGCGCGGCTTGTGTACCACTACTGTGCGACTCTTGCCGCCGGCGGAGTGGTGTCTGTTCTCGCCACCATGGAAGAGATTGCCAACGCAGCCGAACTTCCCAAGGAGATCCGCCCCGGGTTCCTGCGCCTCGCCGACGCCGCCCTTGAGTCCGCCACCTCTGCTAACTCCAGCAGGTCCGTCATCACCGGTCCCATCGCCCGGGGCGAGGGTGACCTCGCGGCCGAAGAACTGGCCGTAGGCATCGCTACAGTTCCTGCTTCCGAAGAGTTCCAACGTGCCCTGCAGAAAGAAACGCACCGGCACGTCGACGGAGAATCAAACTCCCGAAAAGTGGCGAAAACAAGGTCAAATGAAGAAGAAAACGGCTGATTTCCCCCCAATCGCGTGACTCTTGTCACATAAAAAACCTTTGACATCGCCGAAAATAGCCCCTAGTGTGTGCCTCTGACCTTTTGTAAGGGCACGAGGTGGATTGTCTTCAGGATTAATGGACCATGGCATTCTTCAACTACGCAACCAAGCAGGTTACGGCGAAGATCGTCTATTACGGTCCGGGGCTAGGCGGAAAGACCACCAATCTCAAATTCGTCTTTGACCACACCACCGACACTTCCCGCGGCGAGATGGTCTCGCTGGAGACCAACACCGATCGCACATTGTTCTTCGATTTGCTCCCAGTCGAGGTCGGCAAAATCGGCGGCTTCACCGCTCGCATTCAGCTCTACACTGTTCCGGGGCAAGTCTTCTACAACAAAACGCGAGAACTTGTCCTCAAAGGTGCCGATGGCATGGTCTTCGTCGCCGATTCGCAGCGGGCCATGCGAGCCTCGAACATCGAGTCCCTCGAGAACCTGCGCACCAACCTGACCAAAGCCGGACGCAGCCTGGACGATCTCCCCATGGTCTTTCAGTACAACAAGCGTGACCTCGGCGACCTGTTGAACTTGGACGAACTCAACGCCGACCTCAACCCGGACGGGCGTCCTTGGTTCGCGGCGACGGCGATCGAGGGCGCCGGAGTCTTCGAATCGCTCAAGGAGATCTCTCGCCTCTCGCTACTGAGTCTGGCGAAAGAGATCCACGGGGATCGCGAACCCAAGCCCAAGCCGGCAGTACCGCAAGTCGAACACATCGCCGTCAACGGACACCGCGAGCTATCTCGATCGCTAGCCGTGGCCGTGCGCAAAGACAAGTTCGACCGCGCGCGCCGTTTTACCGTCCGGCTGGAAATCGGCGACGACGAAAACCAAGTCCTCGAATCGAAGTCGTTTCGCCTCGAGGTGGACCGCATCGGTCAACTCGAGGGCATTCATCTCGACCTCGATCTGCACACCGAAGAATAAGCACCCTTCAGCATGAAGTGCCCGTTTTGTGGCGAGACCCAGGACCGGGTCGTGGATTCGCGCGAGGCTCGCGGCGGGGCGGCCATTCGGCGACGGCGCGAGTGTTTAACTTGCGAGCGTCGTTACACCACCTACGAAGCGGTCGACGAGGTGCCGCAATTGGTGGTGAAACGTGACGGGACTCGCGAACCGTTCGACCGCAGAAAGCTACTCGCTGGTCTGCGCATCGCCTGCCAGAAGCGCCCGGTCTCGGCTCAGCAACTCGACGAAATCTGCGATCAAGTCGAGAACTCGTTTTCCGTTGGGCAGGAGGTCTCCTCCACCACCATTGGCGAACAAGTGATGGACGCCCTGCGTGAACTCGACCAGGTTTCCTACGTTCGCTTCGCCTCCGTCTACCGCGCCTTTGAAGACATCGAAGAATTCCGCGACGAACTCGCTGGCCTCGAAGTCTCGACGGAGTCCTGAGGGCTTCGAACACCTCCCCGTATCCGTCACTGGTCACCGGTCACCCGTCACTCATCACCGGGCGGGAGGGGGCAAGCCCCTCCCCTACGGGACGCCTGTCGACTGCGGCCGGCTCTCCCGTCACTGGTCACCTGCCACTCATCACCGGGCGGGAGGAGCAAGCTTGCCCTGAGCAGCGTCGAAGGGCCCCCTCCCCTACGTGTCCCTTCACTACCCACTACCCACTAACCACTAACCACTAACCACTAACCACTAACCACTAACCACTAACCTGGTGACGGTACAATCGACGGGTGCCCGGATCCGAGGTCGACCCGACTCAAAATCCATCCTTTGAACGGCGCATTCTTCCCGTTCTGATCCTCGACAACAGGGTCCTCTTTCCGTCCACAATGGTGCGCGTCGCGGTGCACCGCTCCGACCAGCAGAATGCGGTTCAGGCTGCTCTCGAAAGCGACCGCCACCTTTTGGTCGTCGCCCGCAATCCAGAGGATGAACAACCGTTTCAGTTGGGTACGGTGGCGGCAATCGTGCGCATGTTGCGGTTGCCGGACGGCGCCACTCAGTTGCTCGTCCAGGGATTGGACGTGGCGGTCGTCGACGCCTGGATGGGTCAGGAAGAGTCGCCACAGGCCAAGTTGGGGCGAGTGCCGGAGCCCTCAACCCCACCGAAATCAGTCTCGACACGCGCCCTCGGCGCCACCATTCGCGCCAACCTCGAACGGCTCGCGGCCCTCGGCCGCCCCATCTCGGGGGATGTCCTCAAGCTCGCACAGGATACCGACGATCCACTTCAACTCGCGTATCTGGCGGCGGCCAACATCGACTTGGGCGTCGAGGCGGGGCAGCAAGTTCTGGAGGCCACCGACCCGATCGAAAAAATGCGCCTGGTGGGTGGCATGGTGGGCGTCGAGTCGGAGATGGCCGACGCCGAGCAGGAACTGCACGAGCAGACTCGGAGCGAGTTTGACCGCAGCCACCGTGAGAGCTTCTTGCGCCGGCAGCTTAGAGCCATCCGAGCCGAGCTCTCAGAGGGCGACTGGGCGGCGGCGGAGCTGACTCGCTACCGAGAACAAATGGAGGCGCTCAACCCACCGGACGCGGTACGCGAAGAGTTTGAGAGACAGCTTGAGAGACTCGAAAGGGCACACCCAGAAAGCATCGAGACCAATCTACTGCGCAACCACCTCGACGCTCTGGTGGCGGTGCCATGGGGCAAATCAGCCGAAGAGTCCCTCGACCTCGAAGCCGTTTCAGAAGTGCTGGACCGGCACCACTACGGCTTGGCCGAACCCAAACAGCGACTGCTCGAGTTTCTGGCGGTCCGGCGCCTCAATCCTGACGCCCACGGGCCGATTCTGTGCCTGCTCGGGCCTCCCGGCGTCGGCAAAACATCACTCGGCAAGTCGGTAGCCGAAGCTACCGGCCGACCGTTCGTCCAGGCGGCATTGGGCGGAGTTCACGACGAAGCCGAAATCCGCGGTCACCGCCGCACTTACGTGGGTGCCCTACCGGGACGCATTGTCCTGGGCTTGATTCAAGCTCAAGCCGACAATCCCGTCTTCGTGCTCGACGAGATCGACAAACTGGCCTCCGACTTTCGTGGCGATTCCACCTCGGCGCTCCTCGAAGTCCTCGATCCGGAGCAGAACCACGCCTTTCGCGACCACTTCTTGGGAGTCGGCGTCGACCTGAGCCGCGTTCTCTTCCTCACCACCGCCAACCAGGCCGACACCATTCCCATTGCGCTGCGCGATCGGCTGGAGATTCTGCCTCTGAGCGGATACTCGCCTGAAGAAAAGCTGGCCATCGCCCGGCGCCACCTACTCCCCAAACAGGTCGTAGAGGCTGGACTCAAGCGTTCCCAGGTTCGTTTCTCAGATGCTTCGTTGCGGCTGACGATTCGCGACTACACCCGTGAAGCAGGAGTACGCCAGTTGGATCGGGAATTGGCCCGCGTCTGTCGCAAACGCGCCCTCGAAGTGGTCACTGGCGAGACCGATTCGGACACGCCCTGGATCGGCAAGGCTCGACTGCGCGAACTGCTGGGGCCACCCCGCCACACCAGCGAAGAGATGCTCGACCGCGCCCGCGTCGGCGTCGCCACCGGGCTGGCTTGGACGCCGGTCGGCGGTGACATTCTGGTTATTGAAGCAACGGCGGTCCCGGGTAGCGGCAGCTTGGTTCTTACCGGCAACTTGGGCGAAGTCATGCGGGAGTCCGCTCAGGCTGCACTCACCCACGTCCGCACTCGCTGTCAAGAAGACCACGACGAGCTGTTCGCCAACCACGACTTCCACATCCACGTACCCGCGGGTGCCATCCCCAAAGACGGCCCCTCGGCGGGCATCACCATCGCTACCGCGCTTCACTCCTTGGCGACCGATCGCCCGGTTGATCACCGCCTGGCGATGACCGGTGAACTGACTCTTCGCGGCGAGGTTCTCTCCGTCGGCGGAGTGCGCGAGAAGCTCCTCGCCGCCCATGGCGCTGGAATCGGCAAATTGATCCTGCCGGCACGCAACCGCGCTGACGTCGAAGCCCTCAAAGAGCCTTGGCTGAATGAACTCAAGATTCTCTACGCCGGCACCTTGGATGACGTCGTGGATCAAGCGCTCATTTAGGGCCTTTCTAGGAAGTCTTTTGTGACCGCAAGCGAGCGCCAACTCATCGAGCGTCTACGCCAACACGCGCCTAAGATTGGCGACGACATCGCCGAGCTTCCCTCTGGCAAGTGGATCGTCACCGGTGACCACCAGATCCCCGGCGTTCATCTCCCCGCCGACGCGCCGCCGCACGTTGTCGCCAAGCGGCTTCTGGCGGTCAACCTCTCCGACCTCGCGGCCGGCGGTGCGGTTCCGAGGTTTGGTTTCCTCAACGTCGCAGTACCGCACGGCTACCCTCTGAATCTCTTCGTCGACACTTTGATGGCCGAGTGTGCATCGGCCGGGGTCGAGATTTGCGGCGGCGACACCGGCAGTGCGCCTTCCCCGGTTTTCTCTCTGATGTTGCTGGGAGAGTTGGCGCCCGACAGCCGATCGCCCAGGCGCCAGAACGCCCAAGCCGGTGACCTCCTGTGGCTGACTGGAACGATTGGCGAGTCGGCACTCGGTCGCCATCTGTTGCAAGTCAGCGGACAACCGTGGGCCTGGCTCGATCAGAACCCCGATCCCAAACTGCCCTTCGATCTAGGCGACGTCGAATTGGAAGCGGCGTGGCGGGCCGTTCACCGCCATTTGTTCCCCACGCCCCATTTGGAAGCCGGTCGGTGGGCTGCGACTCTCCCCCGCGCCGCCGCCATCGACATCTCCGACGGCCTCAGCCTCGACCTCCACCGCCTGCTGGAAGCTTCCGGAGTCGGTGCTGAAATCGACGCCGCCCGCCTACCCTTCGCTCCACACCATCAAAGTCTGTGCGCCGCGCTCGACATCGACCCCCTCGCGATTGCCCTGAGTGGCGGAGAGGATTACGTGCTCCTTGTCGCCACGCCGGCCTACACTCATTTACCGGCGGAACTGGAGGGCACGCAAATCGGTAGAGTCCTTGAGGCCTCCTCCATTGCGATCACCCATGACGGCCAAACCCGGCTTCTCGATCGCGGCGGTTGGGACCATCTTGATGAACACTAATAGGCCTTCAACAGTGAAGTATCACGCACCGCAATGTTGCATCGCCTATACGGAAATCGTATAGTCAAGACATCCTAATACCGGCGGTCTTCGGAACCCCCGGCGTCCGCCGGGCGTCTTCTATGTGGAGGGGGCTAGATGCGTTGTTTTGTTCGTTGTGTTGTTGGGGTTTCCATCGCTAGCGGGGCCGTTCTCATGGGCGTCCAGCCGGGCGCAGCTCAAGATCTCGAGAACTTCGCCAAGGGGTTCACGCCTGAGAAAGCCTACGCGGTCGGCGACCTGGACAACGTTTCGCTCTTCAACGGCAACCTCACCGTAGCCATCCCCATCGGCCAGGAGTACCCGGTGGGTGGCGGTTTTTCCTACCGCTTTACCCTCCACTACAACTCCAACGCCTGGACCTACGAAACCAACACCGTCCCGTCCTCGGACCCCAACCGCTACTGGGAGTACACCGAGCGCATCGGCCACCCGGCAATCGACTCCAACGCCGGCATCGGCTGGTCGATGCACTTCGGCATGGTTCTGCCGCCCCAATCCAATCTCCCGCTCGCCTTGCGTTGGCAAAACACCGTCAACCAATGGCTCTACGTCGACTCGGACGGCAGCCAGCACTACTTCTACCAGCAACTCCACGAAGGCGAGAACGATGGTTCGACGTCCACACTCTATACCCGTGACGGCAGCTATCTGCGGCTGACCGAAGTCGACGCCGACAACGTTCTCATCGAATACCCGGACGGTACCAAGCACCACTTCTGGCGCGGCCCTTTCGTCAACCACCCCTGGTGGCCGACCAAGATCGAGGACCGTTTTGGTAACTCGCTGGATTTCTCGATCAACTTCAACGGCGCCGACTGGGTGTGGACGCTCACCGACTCCACCGGTCGCAGCCATACCCTGGTGTTCGCGGGCGACAACAACTTCGCCACCTTCCTGCGCCTCAAGCAAATCAACCTGGCGGCCTTCGACGGCACCACCGCCACCTACGACCTCACCCACACCGACCGCAGCGTCTACATCTGCAACGAGAGCCTCGCTGGAGGTTCGGTCTGGCACACTCTGCCGCTCTTGGACGACCTCACTCTGCCCGACGGCTCCACTTATGAGATGACCACCACCTTCGGCGGCACGCTCACCAACCTCATCTGCGGCGGTGGTTTGACCGACTTGACCTTGCCGACTCTGGGCACCATCTCTTGGGAGTACGGCGACTGGTACCTCCCCGCTGAGGGATTCACCTCGGCCGACGGCTGCAACGAGATCGGCTGCACGCCGGATCTCAACCGCTGGTTCACCAAAGTGGAAGGGCTGTCGGTGGTCAAGCGCACCGTCACCGACCCCAACGGCCCGACTGGAGTGTGGCGCTACGACAACGAGATGTGGCCTCAGCCGGTGGGCTATACCACCGACCCGGACGACCATCCGCACGAGACCCGAACTTTCGTCACCTACCCGGACGGGAGCTGCTCGAAACACTACTTCCGCGCCAACACTCGCTATACCTCAGCACAGGCGCAGTGGGATCACGGCCTGCCCTTCACCCGCAACCTACCCACAGGCGGCCTCTTTGATTCGGTGGTGCACTATCCAACCAGCGTTGACCAGAGCACCGATGACCCCTACAACGCCCGTTACCAGTGCTCCGGCAGCCCGGCGCGGACCCAGCGAATCCTCTACGACCACGATGTGCTGCCGGTTTGGGGAACCTACAATCCGATGCCGGGCACTCTCTTCGGCCACGAGCACAACACCAACCGCCGGCTCCAAGAAGAGCGCACCATCTACCACGATGACGGCAACCGCTATGCGGGAACAGTGTTTTCCAGCTTCGACGGCTTGGGGCACTATCGCACCGCCACCACCAACGGCAACTTCAACTCCGGGAACGTCCGCACCACGACGACCAATTACGACTCGGCGACCGGCAATTACCCCAGTGGCGGCTACGTATCCCCTGCGACCAGCGATCCGTGGGTGCTGGAGACTTACGATGAGCGCACGGTGAGCGAGGGCGGCACGACCTACAAGGAGCAGTTTTGCTTTGAAAACGCCACCGGCTATCTGCAGCGCAGACGGACCCTGGCCAGTACGGGGCGCCAAGCCAAGGACGCGGTGGTGCAGTATTTGCGCGACAGCGATGGCAACACGACCTTTGAACGCTACTTCGGTGGCGACAACCAGGCCACCCTAAACACCAGCAATCCCGATTTATGCGCCATCAGTCTTCCCAGCCAGGAGGTCTACGAAATCCAGCACGACTATACGGACGCCTACGGCTCGGTGCGCTGGAGCCGCTACAACCACGCCAGCGGCCCAGGGATTGGCTTCAAGTTCCTTGACCAGGACATTGACCAGAATACTGGGCTGCCTACTGTGTCTCGCGACTCTGCCGAGGTTGCAACTCACTTCGACTACGACTCCCTTAGCCGCCCAATCGAGGCCAAACCCGCAGCCGGCGTGCATGGAGCGAGGACGGAATACGTCTACATCAACGCTTCGGGAAGCACCCCGGCGCAAGTCGACATCATTCAGTGGAGCGGCTCGCAGCAGAGCTGCGGACCTCAAGCGGTGGTCAAAATGACCGAAAGCCGACTCTTTTTCGACGGTATGGGGCGGGTGATGCGAGAAGATCGGCGCTTGCCTGGGGGCATCGACTGGAACCGGCGCGACACCGACTACACCGTCCGCGGCTTCACCGACCGGGTCTCCACCACCTGGACGGGGGCGCCGGCGAGTTGGACCGACTACCAAAGCTACGACCAGTTCGGCCGAGCGGGCACGATTGTGCCGCCGGACGGAGCCGCCCACGCGGTCAGCCTCGCCTACACGGGAGTGCGACTCGTCGACCGCACGGTCAACATTCAGACCGGCAGCGGTGAGGTGCCGCAGACCACCACGGAGGAGTACGACCGTCAAGGACGTCTCTTTAAGGTCACCGAGGCGAACGGCACGGTAACCACCTACGGCTACGACCCAGCGGGGCGCCTCACGTCGGTGTCGATGACCGATGGCGTGACCACTCAGAATCGCCAGTTTCAATACGACGGACGGGGTTTTCTCACGTCGGAGACTCATCCGGAGAAATCAGCCACTGTGACCTACTCGGGCTACGATGCCCGTGGCAACGCCACTCAGAAGAGTGATGCTGGCACTAACCTTACCTTCGTCTACGATCGTGCCGAGCGAATCACCTCGTTGAGCGGTGGTGGAATCACCCTTAAGGAATTTGAGTACGGCGAAGAGACCGGCACCACCGACAAGCGCCGCGGCAAGCTGTGGAAAGCGCGCCGCTTCAACCGCCTCCCTGGGATTTCCGGGACCCCGACAGTCGAAATCGAAGAGATCTACACCTACCGCCAGACCGGCGGCAGAGTGTCCAAGCGCGACACCTACCGCGATGGCGCCTTGCTCTTCACCCTCGGCTACAACTGGGACGACATCGGCCAAGACACCTGGCTTTGCTACCCATCCACCTGCGATTGCACCACGCCGGAAGTCGAGTACCAGTACGACCAGGGATTGCTCGACTCGGTGGTGGGCTACGCTACCCTCGACTACCACCCCAACCTGATGCTCTCGCGTATCGACCACGCCAACAACGTCGACGACGTCTGGCACGCCGATCCCAGCCGCATGCGTCGCCCGGCGAGAATTCGCACAACCGGATCAACCTCGGCTCAATTTGACACCGGTACCTACCTCTATGACGGCGCAGGCAACATTACTGACATCGGCACCAGTTTGTTTGACTACGATTCGGTCTCCCGCTTGACCTACAGCGAAGTCAGCACCAGCAACGGGCTTGCCACCGAAACCAACACCTACGACGCTTTCGGCAACCGCATTGCCGCTTCCGCCATGGGCCTTCCTCGCACCAATCCCACCGACCCTGCCACCAACCGCCTCATGGGCGCCCCCTACCGCCCCATCTCCTACGACAACGCGGGAAACCTGACCGGGTGGGGCACGGCGACCTACACCTACGATGCCTTAAACGTCCAGAACCGCCTCAAAGATGACAACACCAACCAGTCCTACGTCTACACCGCGGACGACGAGCGCATTGGCATCCTCCAAGCCAATGGCTCCGACACCCAGATGTCGGGTCGCTGGATGCTCAGAGACCTCGATAACCAGATTCTCCAGACCTACACCGAGGGGGCTTTCAAGACCGCTCTCACCCAAGAGAAGGAATACATCAGAAGAGAAGGCCAGCTCCTGGCCCGAGTCCAGGGCGGGCAAACCCGTCATGCTCACTTGGACCATCTGGGCACCCCCAGAGCCTGGTCGCTCCCAGACCGCAGCATCGTCAAGAGGCGCGACTACCTGCCCTTTGGCGAAGAAGTCACCCTCCTCGATCCCGAGCAGCTGCAATTCACCGGACATGAGAGAGACGAACACCTCTCGGGTGGCTGCGGATCGGGAACCACGACCGTCAACAACCAAACCCTCTCCACCGGCCAGCAAATCATCGGATGCGATGCCGTCACCTCCCAAGACACCTCCGTCACGAGTGCCAGTGAAGTGCGGTTCACCGCAGGCGAGTGGATTGAACTCGGTAACGACTTTGTCGTTGCCGATGGAGCCCACTTCGTGGCTGAGATCAACGGCAACCTCAAGGCGGACCGGCAGGACCTGGATTACATGCACGCCAGGTATTGCAGTCCGTATTTGGGGAGGTTTTTGGGAGTGGATCCAGTGCCGCACATTCGAGCGGCAATAGCGACCCCGCAGTTGTGGAACGCGTTCTCCTACGTCGCCAACAACCCGCTCAACTTAGTCGATCCCCAAGGCGAACGAATCGTTCTAGCCAACGCAGAAGACTTGAAGATCCTCAATCGCATCCTGAAAGAAGCGGGCTCCGATCTGCAACTCACAGTAAGAAAGCAAAAAGACGGTAGTTTTGTGGTTAGAAACGTGTCGTCATCTCTCGAAAAAACGGTTAACCGCAACATCGTGGAGAGAAACCTGGCTAGAATCGTCAACGATCATAGAAATGTCAGTTTCGCAACAACCTCGTCCCCGCTTACTGGGTTTGGAGGAGCAAAAACGGAGGTCATCGAAGGGGTAATCGAAGTTATCGTCAATCCAAGGACGGTGTCGAGATTGGGCGTACCAAGCCTCTTTGATGTGCCTGGTAGCAAAGGATTTCGCAAAAACGTTTTCAACATCACTCTGGATGAGGCAGTCTTTCACGAGTTCGGCCACGTCAAGGCAATTTTGGGTGGTGCGCTCGAAGGATCGGAGGCGAGCAATTCCTGGGCGATTCAATTCGAGAACGACCTTAGGATCGCCAAAGGCAGGCCACTTCGCGACGACACGCACCGAGGCTACTTCATCTATTTACCAAAAGGAGGAAGGCAGCGGTGCTAATGAATAAACGAATCGCATGGCTAGTTCTCGCTGTTCTATTGCTAGGAACATACTCATGCACAATGGCAGTGTTTACAAAGCCTTGGCTGGGAACGGTTGACAGCACCCTGGTTCCAAATGTGTGGACTCTGAATGCAACAATGTACTGGTTGTCTCCGGCTCTCTGGCTCGCTGACGCACTCGGGTTTCGAATCGTGTACGGCACGGCACATGGCAGCATGCTTTGGCCCCAATACCTGATTCCATGGATAATCATAGGCTGCGCTAACACGCTGATCTGGTGGGCTATTCTAGTGGTGGCTCGAAAAGGTATCCGATGGCTCCGAAACTACGCTCGTCGACCATGAGACCCTCGCGTATCCGCCGACACAAACGGCACCGAATATCATGAGGGCGTTCTGCCATTAAAAAGAAACACCTTCTTAGGATCGCTCCAATAGCTGCCCTCTTAGGTAGCTCCTCCTGTTTCCAGGCGCTCGTCGGGATGCCCTTGGGAGCAAAGTACGCCGAGTCGTGGCTGCCCAACGTCTGGTCTATCTACAAGACGATGTTCTGGTCGTCACCTGCCCTTTGGGTATGTCGAGCCCTAGGTTGCTCGCCTCCGATCACACGCACTCATGGCGGCATGCACGATGCATCGACTGTGCTTCATTGGACCGCCGTTGGAATTCTCAACGTTCTACTTTGGCTAGCGGTCTTTTGGTGCTTCATGGTCATCTACAAGCGACTGTCTACTGGCCGGTAAGAAACTTGGGGCTATCTCTATCGGCGTCGTTGCTGGGGCGGCCGGGTCGGCAGTGGAATCAGCCGTGAAAAGACCAATTCCTGGCGTCGAGCGTCAGATCACTGCAATGAGAGCATCCGCAAAGGTGGAGGTCGCGGCAGTCTTGGCGCTTCAAGAGGCGCTCAAGGGCTGGCTGACAAGGCGCAGCAGATTAGAACTACGGCAGGAGTGCTCGCCAATGTAACAGGAGCGAAAGTCACCGGTGTCGGTGGTGCAATCGTGAAGGGAGAATTGGAAAACAAACCGATCATCAAAAAGGCGCCTAACGATGAAGACGAAAGAAAGTAAAGTCGACCGATCTCCGACTCTCAATGTACATCGGATCAAGCGCTGGGCTCGCGTTAATGCCCTGGCACTAGCACTTTTTCCCCTCTCGGCTTGATCCTCAGGATGGACTGCCTCTCAGAAGCTCAGCATGCAAGATTGCTGTTCTGGTATGTAACTATTGCCGGAATCTTGGTGGTTTCATTGGTAGGGACGCTGTTTCTTCTCGTTGTCGACCAGTTTGAGAAGAGGGGATGGATTTAGTAGCCATGAATCGCACAGACGAACACGCTCATTTGGATCACCTCGGCACGGCGCAGAGGGTGGACCTTCGTAGGTCCCGAGAACTGGGCGGGCGATCTACGAAAGATCTGCGAGGATCGCCCGCACCGCCTCAAAATCCGGCAGTTTCCCGGGGGTTGCCAGCACTTCGGCGTAGCGAACGACCCCTTTTTTGTCGATAACAAAGGCGGCGCGTTTGGGCACGTCTTTCATCCATGCCAATTCGTCGTAGTGCGCTCCGTAGGCGGGGGTGACTTCGTGGTTGAAATCGGAAAGCAATGGGAACGGAAAGTTTTCTTGGGCTTTCCAGGCATTGAGGGCGTGGAGGCTGTCGCCGGAGATGCCGAGGATCTGGGCGTCGAGGCCGGTGTACTGGTCATGGTTGTCGCGCAGCGAGCAGAACTCGTCGGTGCAAACGCCGCTAAAGGCGAAGGGAAAGAAGAGCAGCAGAACGTTGCTCTCACCCCGGTAGTCGGCAAGGTTGATGGGATCGTCTTCGGTCGAGTTGAGGGAAAAGTCGGGTGCCAGTTGGCCAACTTCTAGAGTCATTCTGGTTTCTCCGTATGTCGCAACCGAGCTTGAAGTATCCAACTCGGTGGTCTTGTCAGCGGGCGGCTTTGTCGCCGGAGACTGTCTTGTCGCCGGAAGAGGCGGAACGCGGCTCCAGCCATTCCACCAATCCGTCGCCCAAAAAGTTGAGCCCCATGACGGTGACGAGGATCGCCAATCCGGGGAAAACTGTTAAATGGGGCGCGTCCAGCAAGTGGCCGCGCCCCGCATTGATCATAGCACCCCAGCTCGCGGTGGGCGGCTGAATCCCCAGCCCCAAAAAGGACAAACTGGCCTCTGACAAAATCGCTGACGCCAGGCCCAGACTTGCCTGCACTACCAGCAGAGGCAGGACGTTGGGGAAGATGTGCCGGATAAGAACCCAGGCGTGCGAGGTCCCGGCCGACTTGGCCGCCAGCACGAACTCTTCGTTGCGGTACTTGAGCACCTGACCGCGCACCAGGCGCGCGTAGCCGACCCAGCCGATGACCACCAAGGCGAAGATGAGATTCCGCAGTGCCGGCCCCAGCACCGCCACCAAGGCGATGGCCAGAAGGATGCCGGGGAAGGCCAAGAACACGTCACTCAGGCGCATCAAGACGGCATCGGTACGCCCGCCGACGTAACCGGCGACGCCGCCGATGAGGCTGCCCAGCAGCCCCGCCAGCACCACTACTGAAATCCCCACCACCACCGAGACGCGGGCACCATGGATCATGCGCGAAAGGACGTCACGTCCGAGTTCATCGTGGCCGAACAGGTGGCCGTCCCCTGGCGCGTTGAGGCGTGCCGACAGGTCCTGCTGGTGCGGCGGGTAGGGCGCGATCGAGGGCGCCAGCAGCGCGGTCAGCAGGACCAGTCCCACCACAGCAGCAGCCGCCAGCATCGGAATCGAGAGCTTTTTACCCACTCGATCCTCTACTGGCGCCCAGCGCGCTAAGAAGGTTCTTGTAGGGGAGGACCTCGCGCCCTCCCGTGTATGACCGCACCGCGCGGGCGGGGGCAAGCCCCGCCCCTACACCGTCGTCCGCCCGGCAACGCATTCCGTGGCTCACGTTCACGCTTCGTCCCCCAAACGAATCCTCGGGTCCAGGAGCGCATACACCAGATCCGTGATCAGGTTGACCAACAGATACGTCAGCGCCATCAACAACACGCCCCCCTGCACTAGTGGGTAGTCGCGCAAGCGAATGCCCTGGATCAAGAGCCGCCCCAGACCCGGCCAGGAAAAGATCGTTTCGGTGATGATGGCGCCGGTGAGCAATGCGCCGGTCTGCAGGCCGATGACGGTCACCACCGGGATCAGGGCGTTCGAGAAGGCGTGCCGCCACACTGCGATGCGGTGGGCGATTCCCTTGGCGCGAGCGGTGGTGATGTAGGGCTTGCTGAGTTCGTCGGCCACTGCGGTGCGTACGATGCGCGCCAGAAGCCCAGCCAGAGCGGTGCCCAGAGTGATGGCCGGCAGCACCAGATGCTGCAAGCTGCCCCGCCCCGAGACCGGAAACAGCCCCAATTGAATCGATAGCAGCAAGATCAAGATCGGACCGAGCCAGAAGTTGGGAATCGAGACACCAAGGAGGGAGAGAATCCGCGCTCCGTGGTCCACCCAGCGGCCGCGGTAGAGCGCCGCCAGAACACCGAGGGGAATGGCGATCAAAACAGCGACCAGCAGAGCCCCGGCCGCCAGCTCGAGGGTGGCCGGATAGTGCTCCCAGATGAGGTCGGTCACCGGCCTCTGGTAGTGGATCGAATCACCCAGGTCGCCCCGCAGCAACCCGCCCAGAAAAGAGCGGTACTGAGCCCAAAGAGGCTGATCCAAGCCGAGGCTGGAGCGCATCGCCTCGATGTCGCCAGGCCGCGCACCCTCCCCCAACATGATCGCCACCGGGTCGCCGGGGATGAGGTGGATGAGGGAAAAGACCGCCGTGGCGACCAGCAGCGCCAACGGAACGGATTGGGCCAGGCGGCGGAGGGCGTAACGACCCATCAGACGCGCAATCCGAGTTTCTTGATCCAGTAGGACAGCGCTTGCCGCGTCAACCCGAGGTAACGAGCCGCTTCCGCTTGGTTTCCACCGGAGCGCTCAAGAGCATCGACCAGCAGCCTTCTTCGATAGCTGTCCACCGCCGATTGAAAGTCGGTGCGCTCTTCGGCGAGGGGTTGCGTGAACTCCAGATGCTCGGCCGCAATGATGCCGTTTTCCGTCAGTGCTGCCCCACGGCGCAATACGTTCTCCAGTTCGCGGACATTGCCGGGCCAATGGTAACGGCGCAGCAACCGTCTGGCGTCGTCGTTGAGGCTGAACGTCTGTTCCGCTGTGCTCCACCGTGCCAGAAAGTGGTTCACAAGCAAGGTCAAATCGTTGCCACGATCCCGCAGTGGGGGCAGAGCAACGCGACCGATATTGAGCCGATAGAACAGGTCCTGACGGAAAACCCCATCGTCGATCATGGCGTTGAGGTCGCGGTGGGTGGCGGCAATGACACGGGTGTCGACTTTGCGCACTCGGCTCTCCCCGAGACGCATGATTTCGGACTCCTGCAGCAACCGCAGGAATCGACCTTGGGCGTCGAGGGGAAGGTCGCCGATTTCGTCGAGAAACACCGTGCCGCCGCTCGCAGCCTCGAAATGCCCCACGCGGTCTCGTGTCGCTCCGGTGAAAGCTCCTTGAACGTGACCGAAGAGTTCGGAAAGCAGGAGCGACTCCGGCAAAGCAGCACAGTTCACCGGCATGAACGGTCCAGTGCCTCGTGCACTGATCTGATGGGCCCAGTTGGCCACCAGTTCTTTGCCGGTTCCAGTTTCTCCCAAGATCAAGATGGGAATTTCTTGCCGCGCGAATCGCGCCACTAAATCGAGGGCCGCTTGCAGCGTCTCGCTCTCTCCGACGATGCCCCCGCGGCGATTGGGAGCAGGACGCCGCTGCGCGACCATCTTGCGGCGAAATCGCTCGCCAACAAGCCGCAGGAGCACGCGCAGCGGCCCATCGATCTTTATCGCGTCGAGAATTAGCCGTCCGTTGGGCAGAGCGAACTCTTCCCGCTCCTCTCCACCCGCTCCGTTGACCACCACCGACGCATCCGGACCATCCCATTCCAATCTGGCGTCTTCGTAGCCGGCCTCGGCGAAAAGCCGGGCAACATCTCCGCCAGTCTCAGGGTCGAGAAACTCGGAGACCGCCTCCCAAGCGCCTCCGCTGGATTCTTCTAGGTCCGCCGCCATTCTCGCCAGGCCGAGTTGACGCAGGCGGCGAATGGCTTGAACGCGGTGAGCACGCGGAACAAATCCGGGAACAGCCCGTTCTAGATCTCGCACCAGGCGAGCTGATCGAAATAGGTCCAGGCGATCGAGTTCCCGCCAATGGGTGTCACTGGCAATGCCCTCGCCGAGCGCGGCCTGCCACAGCGCACTACCGGTGTCGGAGGCGGCCTGGATGGCTGCCGCGCGGTCGCCCGCAAACACCCAAACCGCCGGAAGTTCTTCTGGGTCCAAGACGCTGAGGCCCGAGAGTCCACCCGAAGCCAGCTTTCGCCGCGCCCTCTCGGTTCTTCCCTTAAGCCCGTGGGCACGCGCCGACCAAGCCAGCAGAACATTACGCCGCCAACCATCTTCGTTTTCGAGCAAGCGCTCGTCGACCACGCGCGCAGCTCGGTCCGGCCGCCCTTGCGTCATGTGGTAACGAGCCGCCAACTCGGCGTTGTGGGCGAGGGCACGCACATTGCCCGCCTCGCGGTCTTTTGCATGCGTGAAATCCAGCAGTTCTCGTGCGCCGGTGGCGTCGCCGCGCTTGAGTAGCGTCTCAACTAGGTTGTAGAGCAGCACCGACATCGGCAGCGGCCCCTCAAACCCGATGCCCAACCTGTAGGCGGTCCTGGCCGCCCACTCGCTACGTTCAAGGTCATCCTGAGCTTCAAACGCTGACAACAGATTGGTCCACAACAAACAAGCTCGCAAAGGAGTAATCTGACGACGGAAATCTCCGAGCGCCGTTCGGAAGGCTGTTTCAGCGGCTCGAGCATCGTGTTCGCTTAAGGCGCGCAGTCCATCCGCGTAGTGCCACCACCAACCATGCACGGGATCATCCGCCAGATCTCGACTCCGCTCCAGAAAAGTCTTGGCAAGACTCGCTTCGTCGGTGTCAAAAGCTGACGCCGCCAGGATCGCGTCTGCCCGGTTGCGATCCGCCGGCGCGCGCACGCCAGCGAGGCGTTGACGCCAAAACTCGATTCGCGCCGGTTCTCCTAGATTGGCGAACGTTCGCAGAGCCGGGTCAGCTACCTTGAGCAAATCCGAGGTCTTCGCGACTCGCTTTTCCGCCCGTACCAACCATCGTTTTGCGGCGCGCCAGCGGTGGAGGCGAGTGAGCGCCTGAACGCGAAGAACACCGCTCAGCACAGAGTGATCGCCGTCGAGAACGGTGAGGGCCTGCTCGAACTTGCCGATTGCAATCAAGGACCGCGCGAAAGCTCGCTTTTCCTCCGCGCCAGTCGCTCCATGAACTCGAAACGCGGATACCGCTGACGTCCACCGGCCACGCTCGAGGAGTTCCATCGGCGCTTCTGACGACACCCCGTTCCAGATATCGTGGAAGCTGGGGCCACAAACAAGCCGTTCAAGGTCGTTCTCTGGCTCTTGCTCGGAGAGAGCTTGTCGGTGGAGTTGCCTTTGAAAGCGACCTGGCCCGACGACCGATACTCGGCCGTTCAACTGGCCCAAGAAGGCCAACCTCGCAACCGCAAAATCGTCGTTGAAAAGGAAAGGTGCGGCCTCGAATATCTGCCGCAAGAGCTCGTCCGAAGACAGTGGCGCTAGGGGATGCGCCCACGCACGAACTAAGCGCCGTGCGCTGCGGCGAGCCTGGCCGCGTCCCGGGACGTCGTTTTCGCATCGAAAACGGCGCAATAAAAACTCCCGCAGTTGTTGATGGGTGGGCTCTTCGATCACCCCAGGTTGGGCGACCAACCCACAAAGGCGGCCATCCTCGACCGACGCCGCCTCCAGCGAACCGCTGAGACGCCAACCATGGATACGCAGGTGAGCCAACAGGCAGGCCGCCTGAAGAGTCAGAGCGAGGCGCCCTCGGTCAGTGATCGACGCAGACTCCACCGGTGCGCCGCGCGCCGGTGTGAGGCACACATGTTGAAGTTCTTGAACCGGCGTCATCGTGCCGCGTTTACCGTTCGACTGCCTCGCTCGGCATCACGGTCGTCCCCCACATCGGCCAAAAATCATCATAAGACTTCCCGACCACTAGCGGATTCTGCATCTCTAACCCAGGTCGCCGCAATGCCAACACCGCCATCGCCATGGCGACGCGGTGGTCGTCCTCCGGGTCTATGACAGCAGGATCCGTGGCCACCTCCCCGCCGGACCACATGCCTTCGATTACGAGACCGTCTTCGGTTTCCTCGGCTCTGGCGCCAACGCGAGTGAGTTCGCGGACGAGGACCGCCAGGCGGTCGCTCTCTTTGGCGCGTAGGTGAGGAACCCCGCGAATGACGGTTTCTCCCTCTGCGAAGGGAGCCACGCCGGCAATGGTGGGAACTTGGTCGGGCATATTGCCCAAGTCGATGTCGATGCCGCGCAGGGAGCCGGTACCGGCGACCTTCCAGCCCCCCTCTTGATCACCGTCGGGAGCCTCACTTTCCGGCAACCAAGAGACTTCCGCCCCCATTTCGGCCAGCACTGCCAGCAGGCCGCGATCCCCTTGCGCCGAGTTGGAGTCGAGGCCCTGCAAGAGCACCTCTCCGCCAGTCAACGCCGCGGCGGCCGCCGGATAGGCGGCGGAAGACCAGTCCCGTTCGATGGTCACTTGCGACGGCGGCCGCAAACCGGGCGCTACCCGGTAGGTGGCGATACCGCCCGCCTCCTCCACTTGTGTTTGCCCGCCAAAGCGCCGGATCCAGTCCAGGGTGACGGCGACGTAGGGGCGCGAGCGCAGGCCGCGCACCTCCAGTTCGAGTCCGCGCCGGCTGCCGGTGGCGGCCATCAGCAAGGCCGAGACGTACTGGCTCGAAATGGGATCGTCCAAACGCACCTGCTCATCGCGCCAACTGCCGCCCGCCAGACGAAGCGGCACCGAGCCAGCGCCTTCGGGCACCACCGAAGCCCCCAGGCACCGCAGGGCGCCGACGAGATCGTCGATGGGGCGGCTGGCCAGTTGCTCGGAGCCGACGACGCGCCACTGCCCAGGAGTCAACGACAAGCTGGCGGTGAGAAACCGTAGCGCGGTGCCGGAGGATCCGCAGTCAACTTCGACCGTTCGATCCAATTGCCTCTCTCCAGGCGCGTGTAGCGCCCATCGATTGTCCTCAGTGTCATCGCCTTGGCAACGGTCGATCGCCCAACCCATCGCCTCCAGGACCCCGGCGAAGGCGAGGCTGTCGTCGTCGCCGGGAGGGTTCTGGATGTCCAATGGCTCACCTGCCAGCAGTGCGAGGTTCAAGACACGCTGCGCAACGGTCTTGGAAACAGGCGGTCGCACGGTGCCGCATATTCGGCCGGTGGGTAGAGGTATGCACCGCCCCCCGCTAGTCTGGTCAGATCCCCCGCTAGTCTCCTCAGATGCCAGCCCCCCAGATGCCAGGCCCCCAGATGCCAGGCCCCCAGTTCCCAGCCTTCCAGATCCCGGCCCATCACCATCCCCCCCACCGGGAAGACGATTGCGTGTACCTCGGGTCACTCCGTCACTCGTCACTCGTCACTGACTACTAACCAATCCACTCGATCGACCGCGAGTTGTACCAGGCATCGACGAGCCGCACCTCACAGCCCTCGACCGCAAAGGTCGCCGGTTCATGAAAGTGCCCCATCAGGATGAGGTCGTAGCCGGCGCGAGCTTCCTCCGCACCGAACTCGCGAATCGCCTGTTCTGGGATCTTGTGGCGGTGCGCTTCGTTGGTGCGGGCGATGCCACGTTCGGCGCGGTAGACCATGCGGCGTGCCAGCCAGCCGGGCAGGTGGCGCATACAGAAACAACTCAGTGCGCTTTTGGAGACACGGCGCCAAAACAGGTAGGCGCGGTCATCCTCGTTGATGAGGTCTCCGTGCACCGCCAGAATGCGATGCTGCGCGGTGGTTAATTCGAGCCGGGTGCCGTACTCATCGAAGGCCTCGGCGTAGGGGCTGTCATCGAGGAAAAAGTCTCGATTGCCCTCGACGTAGTGGATGCGCACCCCCTGCGCTCGGACCTTCTTGGCCAGACCGACAAATGTGTGAATGTCCTCGTCTTCATATTTGGTCGAACCGACCCAGACGTGGAACAAGTCGCCGAGGAGAAGGAGATCGCCGCATCCCTGCTGCGGCAGGGCCTCCAGTTGCTCGAACAACTGCCGGCCCGGCCCGCCCGGTCCGCCGATGTGGGCATCGGCGACGACAGCGATGCGGCGCTCCTCGCTCACACGATCGAAACCGTCGATTCTTGCTGCGCTTCAGCTTCCGTCGCCACCCGCTTGGCCAAGGAATGAAAGGCCTGTACGTGGGCCTCGACTTTGCCCGCCGCCACCACCGGCGTGCCGGCGTCTCCTCCGGCCATCACCGCCGGATCGAGAGGAATCGAACCCAGGAACGGACAGCCAAGGGTATCGGCGGTGCGCTCGCCACCTCCGGCACCAAAGACGTGGGTAGTTTCGCCGCAGTGGGGGCAGTTGAATCCGGCCATGTTCTCGATGATGCCAAGTACCGGCACATCCACCTTGCGGAACATCGCCAAGCCCTTGCGGGCATCGATCAAGGCTAGGTCTTGCGGCGTGGTAACGATGATAGCGCCGGAGATCGGCACTTTCTGCGACAGGGTCAACTGCGCATCGCCCGTCCCCGGCGGCAGGTCGACGATCAGATAGTCGAGAGCGCCCCACTCGACATCTCCGAGAAGCTGTTCGATCGCACGCACGATCATCGGGCCGCGCCAGATCACCGGTGTGTCGACATCGAGGACAAAGCCCAGAGACATGACCTTGATGCCGAACTTTTCGAACGGAAAGATGCGATTGGCTTCGACTCGTGGACGTTCGGAGATGCCGAACATCATCGGCACCGATGGCCCGTAGATGTCGGCGTCGAGGATGCCCACCGAGTGGCCCTGCTCCGCCAAAGCCACGGCGAGATTCGCCGACACGGTGGATTTGCCGACGCCTCCTTTGCCGCTAGCGACAGCGATGACGTTGTCGACCTCAGGAATCAACTCGACGTTGGTACTCACCGCCTGCTGAGCCGCCGACGGCGGCACCGTCACCGCCAGGGTGACGGCGGCATCGATGCCCTTGTCGGCGAGCGTCTCTTCAACTCGTGCCTGTACCTGCTCCGCACTTTCTCGTGAACGCGTTTGGATCGCCAGGTGGACCTGGACCTTGCCGTCCTTCTCGGTCACTTGGTCGACGAATCCAAACGACACAATGCTGCGAGACATGCCCGGAAAGTTGACTTCTTCCAGGATCTTCCAAACTCTCTGTACCAATTTCTCAGCCATCAATTCACGTCCTATTGCGGTGCAAGCAAGCCGGAAATCTGATCGCGCACCGCTGCGTTCAAGGCTTTTCGGTGTTCGAAATCGTTGGGGTACAAGACCCGTCCGTAGTCTACCGAGATTGTCCCCGGACGGATCATCCAACTGTCGCGCGGGCGTACCTGGAGAGCGCCGCGAATGGCGAGCGGCACCACCGGCAGCGAGGTCGCCTTGGCCAGCAGCGCGCCTCCGGAGCGAAAGGGCAGAAGCTCGCCGTCCAGGGAGCGCGTTTCCTCAGGAAAGATGGCCAAGGTATAGCCCTCAGCGGCCCGTTGGCGCGCCTCGCCAAAAGCGTGGGCTCCACCTCTCGAACTGCCGCGGTCCACCGAAACAAAACCGGCGGCTCGCAGCGCCCAGCCAAAGACGGGGATGGAAAACAGTTGCTTTTTGGCCAAAAAACGCACCCGACCCGGCAGCACCGAAAACAATACGGGAATGTCGAATAGGCTGGTGTGGTTGGCCATGACGATGCAGGGATCTTGCGCCGCCTTGGGGGCGGCCTCCGGCATCATCAGGCGGACTCCCGAAAGCCACAGGGCCAGCCGCGCCCACGTTCGGATCGGACCTTCGATTGTTCTGCGCGCGCCGACCGCAAGCAGCGCCAGAACGATGAGGGAGAAAGCCAAGGTAGCCAGGAAGAGTGCCGGCGTTCCAATCACGGTCGCCAGAAGTGAACCTGGCGACGGCCAAGACCGCTTGTGCACGCTACTATTCACTGGGGATGCGTTGCTCATGAAATGGTGTAGAAACTGAACGACGAGAGGGATGCAAGTGTGGAACGGCGCGTGGTTTGATCGTGGAATGCGTCTCCTGAGAGGAGCCCTGTGGGTCTATGCCGGCGTTGCGTTGACCCTTGCGGTGGCGGTGCTCGTCGCGCCGAACAGGGTCACTGCCTGCGGTGGCCTCCCCGCCTTGGACCCATTCTACTCAGCCCTAACCGCCGCCCTGCTAGCGTCTTGGGGGGCGCTGCTTCTCTCTCTCAGCTACGCCCCACTCGGCTACCGCAAACCGTTGCGGGCGGCGATCGCCGGCAACCTGTTGATCGGTCTTGTCTTCCTCTACTCGGCGGTGCCCGGCGGCTGCAGGCAAGCGGTCGGTATAGCGCTCGGCGGGCTGGCTTTGGCGCAATCTCTCGGATTTAGGCTGACCAAGCCATGAATACCCTGCAACGCGGCCTAGAAATGGCTGGCGGTTTGGCCTTGCTCGGCTGGCGAGGCCTAGTCGCAGTGGTTACGCCGCCGTGGCGGATCCGCTCATGGATCCGGCAGATGGAGACGGTCGGGGTGCAGTCTCTGCTGGTGGCGGCGATTACGACGGCTTTCACCGGCATGGTGCTGGCGCTGCAGACCGCCTACAGCCTGCCGACCTTGGGGGTGAAGTACTACATCGGCATGCTGGTGTCGAAGTCGTTGGTGCGCGAACTCGGCCCAGTGCTCACCGCGCTCATCGTCGGCGGCCGGATCGGCGCCGGCATGACCGCGGAGCTCGGCAGCATGAACGTCACCGAACAGATTTCGGCGATGCGCTCGATGGCTGCCGATCCAGTGCGCGAGTTGGTGGCGCCGCGCATCGCCGCCACCCTGTGCATGTTGCCGGTGTTGACCATCCTCGGCGACGTCATGGGCATCTTAGGTGGACTGGTCGTGGCGGTGTTCCAACTCAACCTGGCGCCGGGCTTTTACCTCAACGATGTCGCCGACTCTTTGACCCTCGCCGACATCGTCAGCGGAGTCGGAAAATCCTTCTTTTTCGCGTTCTTTGTCGCTGTGGTGGCGTGCTACAATGGCCTGCAAGCACGAGGCGGCGCGGACGGTGTCGGGCGCGCCACAACGCGCACGGTCGTGGTTGCTGCGATTCTCGTGCTGATCTCTGATTTCTTCCTCACCAAGCTCTTCCACGCCCTCTTCTGATGCCTGTTTTGTCGCCAAAGTACGCGGTCCGTGAGGTGTGCAAATCCTACGGCGACAAGAAGGTGCTCTCGAACCTCGATTTCGAGGTCTATGAAGGCAGATCGCTGGTGGTGCTGGGGCGCTCGGGATCCGGGAAAAGCGTGCTTCTGCGCCTTCTCAACGGGCTTGAAAAGCCGGATTCCGGCAGCATCCTGTTTGACGGCACCGACATCGTTCCATTGGCGGAAAAAGAACTCTATAAGGTCCGTCGCCACGTCGGCATGTTGTTTCAAGGCGGCGCCCTCTTCGACTCCATGAGCATCGCCGAAAACCTCGCCTTTCCGCTTGAGCGGCACGGATTTGACGACCCAGACGAGGTCACGAAACGGGTCTCCTCCGGACTCGAGCGCGTCGGCCTTGCCGGGAGCGAGCGACTCACCCCTGCCGATCTTTCAGGTGGCATGCGCAAGCGTGCAGCGCTGGCGCGGTCGTTGATGCTGGAACCCGAGGTGGTTCTCTACGACGAACCGACGACGGGGCTGGACCCAGTGACCTCAGCCAACATCGGCCGCCTGATTCGAACCACGCAGCAGTCTCTTGGCGTGACTTCCATCGTCGTGACCCACGACATTCCGCTCGCGCGCCGCGTCGGCGACCGGGTGGCTTTTCTCCACCAAGGGCATTTCATCTTCATCGGTCCTTGGTCAGATGTCGATCGGTGCGACGAACTACGCGAGTTTCTCGCTGGCGCCGAGGTGCCCCGTGCGGCGTGAGGCGCGCGTCGGAGTCATCGTCATTGTGGCGTTGGCGGCGCTCGCGGCGGCGATCTTTTTGATCGGTGACCGCGACCAGGTCTTCTCGCGCAAAAACCACTACACCATCGATTTTCTACGCGTTGGCGGACTCGGACCCGGCGCTCCCGTACACCTCTCCGGTGTCGTCGTCGGTCAGGTCGAGACCATTGACTTGCCGCCGCAAGTCGATTCCGCCGAGTTGACTGTCACGGTGTCGATCGACCGCAAGTATCAAGACCGCGTTCGCACCGACTCGATCGCCCGCATCAAGACCCTTGGCCTGATGGGCGATAAGTTCATCGATATCTCGTCCGGAACGCCAGTGGCGGAGGCTATTTTGCCCGGCGGGCGCATTGCTGCGGCGACGCCAACCGATGTCGATCAACTGATCGCCTCCGGTGAAGACTTCGTTGACAACGTACTCACCATGTCGGTGAGCGTGCGCGAGCTGCTCGGAAAGCTCGAAGAAGGAGAAGGCGTGCTCGGCCAGTTGACGTCCGATGGAGAGACCGCCGAAAGCATGCGGCGAACGCTGCAGGCTTTGGAGCGTGTTCTGGTCCGCATGGAGAGCGGACAAGGGACTCTCGGGCGGTTGCTCCGCGACGACACCGCGATCTCACGCCTCGAAAACAGCCTTGCAAGGTTGGATATTGTCACCACGCGCCTGGCCGAGGGTGAGGGAGCAATCGGGCTGCTGATGACCGACGCCGAGGCACGCGAGCGGCTCGACCGCACTCTCGCCAATCTCGACGCCGCCTCCAAGACCTTCGCCGATCTGGCGGCAACGCTGCGCGACGGTGAAGGCTTGCTGCCAACCTTGATCAACGACCCTGAATTCGGGCGCCAGGTCGCCTCCGATTTGCGCCAGCTCACGACCAATCTCAAACGAGTGAGCGACAAGCTCGAATCCGGTGATGGCACCGTCGCCCAACTCATCAACGATCCCGACGCTTATCAGGCGCTGACCGACATTTTGGTCGGGGTGAACGAAAACAAGTTTCTTCGCTGGCTGGTGCGCGGCCGGCAGAAGAAGGGCATCAAAGAGCGGTATCAAGAGGACGTGGAAAGTTCACCCGAACCGGTGATCGACGACACGACGCGGGGAGAGGAGGAAGGATCTTGAGTCGAGTCTTCTTGACCGGCGGAGCTGGATTCATTGGCTCGCACACTACGACCGCGCTGCTCGATCGCGGCGACGAAGTGGTGGTGCTCGACGACTTCAACGACTTTTACGACCCGCGCATCAAGCGCACCAACGTCGAGGGTTTTCTCGACCGCCCGGGCTATCGTTTGGTGGAGGGGGACATCCGTGACCGCGACTTGGTCCGCTCGCTGTATCGCGAGGGCGACTTCGACTCGACCATCCACCTCGCGGCTCGTGCGGGAGTCCGCCCCAGCCTGCGCGAACCGGTGCTCTACGAAGAGGTCAACTGCGTCGCTACCCTGCATCTGTTGGAGGCGGCCCGCGACTTCGAAGTACCCAACTTTGTCTTTGGATCTTCGTCGTCGGTCTACGGCATCAACGACAAAGTTCCCTTCTCCGAGGACGACGAGATCAATCAGCCGATCAGCCCCTACGCGACCACCAAGCGCACCGGTGAGCTTTTCTGCTTCAACTACCACCATCTCTACGGGCTGCGCACCTCTTGCCTGCGCTTTTTCACCGTGTACGGCCCCTCCCAGCGTCCAGAGATGGCGATTCACGCCTTCACTCGCAAGCTGGCCAGCGGCGAGTCCATTACCATGTTCGGGGATGGCAGCAGCCGGCGCGACTACACCTTCATCGATGACATCGTGAGTGGAATTCTCGCCGCCCACGATCTCGCTCCAGGGTTTGAGATTTTCAATCTTGGCGGTGCTGAAACCACGCGTCTGGATGAGCTCGTGAGCTGGATCGCCGAGGAGCTTGGGGTGGAAGTGCGCGCCGATCGCCAGAGCGACCAACAGGGGGACGTTCCCATCACTTACGCCGATGTGAGCAAGGCCGAACGGCTGTTAGGGTACAACCCGCAGGTCCCGATCCGCGAGGGACTGCGCCGCTTCGTGAGCTGGTACCGGGCTCACTCGCAGCCGGCACTTTGAATCTCGAAATCGAATCAACCGCAAGGAATCATTGAGGATGAATATCTGCGTTGTAGGGAGTGGTTACGTCGGTCTGGTGACCGGCGCCTGCCTCGCCGACTTCGGCATGACCGTGACCGGGGTCGACAAGGACCGCTCCAAGGTCGAAGCGCTGCAGGCCGGACGCATTCCGATCTACGAGCCCGGGCTCGCGAGCATCGTCAAAAGCAACATGGAGTCCGGCCGGCTATCGTTCACCGATGATCTGGGGCCGGCGATCGAAGATGCCCTGGTCGTCTTCATCGCCGTCGGAACCCCACCGCGGGACGACGGGTCAGCCGACCTCACCTTCGTGCGTCAGGTTGCCCAATCCATCGGCGAGCACCTCAACGGCTACAAGGTGGTGGTCACCAAGTCGACGGTGCCCATCGGCACCGGAAACATGATCGAGGAAACTGTGCGCGAGGCGAGCGGTGGTGCCCACGACTTCGCAGTTGTGAGCAACCCCGAGTTTCTCCGCGAGGGCTCAGCAATCGAGGATTTCATGCATCCCGACCGGGTCGTCATCGGCACTTCCGACGATCGGGCGCGGGAGATCATGCAGCAGGTCTATTCACCGCTGCGGGTTGCCGACGTGCCCTTCATCCTTACCAACGTCGAATCGGCGGAACTCATCAAGTACGCCTCCAATGGTTTCCTGGCGGTCAAGATCTCGTTCATCAACGAAGTCGCGCATTTGTGCGAGCACCTCGGCGCCGATGTTGAAACGGTGGCGCGCGGCATGGGTCTGGACCATCGCATCGGACCCAAGTTCCTGCATCCCGGTCCCGGCTACGGCGGCTCATGCTTTCCCAAGGACTCCAGTGCCTTGGCCCAGATCGCCCGCGATCAAGGACTGCAGTTTCAGATCATGGAATCGGTGATCCGGGTCAACGACGAAACCAAACGCCGCATGATCGACAAGATCGAGGAAAACCTCGGCGAAGTCCAAGGCAAGACCATCGCCATCCTCGGGCTGTCGTTCAAGCCGGAGACCGACGACATCCGCGAATCCCCGGCACTGACCATCATTGACGGCCTGCGCCAACGCGGCGCGACCATCCGTGCCTTCGATCCGGTGGCGATGGATGCAACGCGCCGGGTGCTAGCGGACATCGAGTACCAAAGCGACGCTTACACCGCCGTCGACGGTGCCGACGCAGCGGTCATCGTCACCGAATGGAACCAGTTTCGCGCTCTCGATCTGGCGGAATTGAGGTCGCGTATGGCGAGCCCGATTCTCATCGACTTGCGCAACATCTACGAGCCCGAGCAGATGCTCGCCGCCGGCTTTCGGTATGACTCAATCGGGAGACCGCAAGGCGCCGATCAGCAAACCGCCGATCAGAGAACCGGCACCTCTGGGGAGTCGTCATGACAGTTTCCGTCGTCACCGGCGCCGCCGGCTTTCTCGGCTCGCATCTTTCCGACCGCTTGCTCGCCGCGGGGCACCAGGTCATCGGCATCGACAACCTGATCACCGGCAACCTGCGCAATCTCGACCACCTGCGTGAAAACTCAAATTTTCGCCTCATCGAACACGACGTCAGTCAGTACATCGAGGTCAAAGGCCCGGTCGACAACATCCTGCACTTTGCTTCGCCGGCCAGCCCCATCGACTACCTCGAACTGCCGATTCAGACCCTCAAAGTCGGCTCTCTCGGAACCCATAACGCGCTCGGTCTGGCAAGAGCCAAGAACGCGCGTTTCTTGCTCGCCTCGACATCCGAGGTCTACGGGGATCCGCTCGTGCATCCACAGCCCGAATCGTATTGGGGCAACGTCAATCCGGTAGGCCCGCGCGGCGTCTACGACGAAGCCAAGCGATTCGCCGAAGCCATCACCATGGCCTACCACCGCGTTCACGGCATCGAAACGCGCATCGTGCGTATCTTCAACACCTACGGCCCGCGCATGCGTCCACACGACGGCCGCGTCGTCCCGGCGTTTGTCGACCAGGCCCTTGCCGGCGAACCGCTGACTGTTTTTGGAGACGGCGGTCAGACGCGCTCGTTTTGTTATGTCAGCGATCTCATCGAAGGGATTTTTCGCTTACTCGAAAGCGAGGTAACCAGCCCGGTCAACATCGGCAACCCGAATGAAATGAGCATCCTCGAGTTCGCCCAGGCGATTCTCGCCGCAGTGGAAACGGATAGCGAGATCGTCTTCCAAGATCTCCCCGTTGACGACCCCAAGGTGCGGCGCCCGGACATCTCCAAGGCGCGGCGCCGCCTGGATTGGCAGCCGGTGGTCGATTTCGAAGATGGAATTGCCAGCACCATCAATTACTTCCGCAGCCTGCGCGAATCGGAGGCGTCTTGAGCACCGTTCATTGCCATCGCTGCGGGCGCCACGCCGAACCTCCGGTCGAGGTTCCGCAGGCAGAACCACTGGCGAGCGAGATCCGCGAGCGCGTGTGCGCCGCCTGCTGGAATGAATGGGATGGCACCGAAGTCATGGTCATCAACGAACTGCAGCTCAACTTCATGGATCCACGGTCGATCGAGATCTTGCAGCACCACATGCGCGAGTTTCTGCGCCTCGATTTCGACCCGCCACAGATTCCCACCGATTGACGCGCATCTTCGTCACACTCGACTACGTATCTTTATTGCAGGCGGTGAGCCTACGGCGTGACGCGCGTGGACAGAGCGCGTTAGCCTTATAGAGCATGAGCGGTAGCAGCAGAAAATCGTTCTGGATGCAGGCGCTGGCCTGGGGTGGATGCTTGCTGCTGGCGAATTCTGTCTACCTCTCCTTGGACGCCAATCCGCATCCCTTCTACTTCGCCAACCTCCTGCTCCACGTCATCCTCGGGGTCGTTTTGATCTTCCCGGCATTGCTGTGGTGGTGGCGCTATCGATCGCCACTGGTGCATCTCGCGGGTCTGGCGCTGGCCGTCTCCACCGCGCTGGGGCTGGCGCTGGCCAAACTCGGAAACCTCCGCCCGTACCGGTGGATGTTGATTTTGCACATCGTTTTGGCAATCGCCGGACTGATCTGCCTGGCTTTGGAGTTTCGCCGCCGCGGCTGGACACGGTCGTGGCGCTGGGCGCGCATCGGTGCCATCGCCGTGGCTTTGGCAGCGCTGGCAGCGCCATGGATCCGCAATGCCTTTCCCGGCGGGGCCACCGAAATCCACAACCCGCCCGCTCCACAGGACATGGCGGCCGAATCCATGGGCGGGGCGGACGGGCCGTTCTTCCCCTCCTCAGTGCACACCGCCAACGGCGATGTGGTGCCGTCCTCGGTCTATCTCGGATCGGACTCCTGCGCCCGCGCCGGATGCCATCCTGATGTTTTCGAGCAATGGGATTCCTCCGCCCACCACTTCTCAAGCTTCAACAACCAGTGGTATCGCAAGTCGATCGAATACCTGCAGGAAACCTCAGGCATTACCCCGAGCAAGTGGTGCGGAGGCTGCCACGATCCGGCTCTGTTGCAGTCCGGCATGATGGACCGCCCCATCGAGGAAGTCGTCCATACCAAAGAAGCCCAGGCGGGCCTCGGATGTACCGCCTGCCACATGATTTCCGGGGTGCGCAGCACCATGGGCCAAGGGGACTACGAGATCACGGTGCCGCCGCTCCACGACCTGGCCACCAGCGAGCAGCCCCTGCTGCGCTGGCTGCATGACTTCATTCTGCGCCTCGATCCGGAACCGCATCGGCGGACGTTCTTCAAACCGATCTTGCACAACGAGGCCTCGGCTGAGTTTTGCTCTTCGTGCCACAAAGTGCACCTGGATACGCCGGTGAACAACTACCGCTGGCTTCGCGGCTTCAACGAATACGACAACTGGCAGGCAAGTGGTGTCTCCGGCCAGGGGGCGCGTTCTTTCTACTATCCGCCGGAACCTCGACTCTGCCGCGATTGCCACATGCCTCTGGTTGCGTCTGAGGATGCCGGCAACGACGACGGATTCGTGCGCTCACACCGCTTCCCCGGCGCCAACACCGCCTTGCCTGTCGCCAACCGTGACGAGGTGCAGTTGCGAACGGTCGAAGAGTTCCTATCCGCTTCCCAGGTCACCGTTGACATCTTCGCGGTCTCAGAAGGAAGTCCGATCGAGGACGAGTCGGAAAGCCCTCGCCGGGGCCGCGAGGGCGGTGAAACGGCGACCACGTTCGCCGTCGGTGAGGAACAAGCGTTCAGCGTTGGCGCGGCGGCGGGAGCCGCCCCCGCAGCTCCGGTGCGCGCTCCCGTCGATCGCCTGCAGCCAACCCTGGTGCGCGGCGAGAGCGTGCGTGTCGATGTCGTCGTACGCACGCGAGGGGTCGGGCATTTTTTCCCCGGCGGAACCGTCGATGCGTATGACTGCTGGCTGGAGTTGGAAGCTGTGGACAGCGACGGCGAGCTGGTGTTCTGGAGCGGCATGGCCGACGAGGAATCGCCGGTCGATCCCAGCGCTCACTTCTACCGCTCCTTGATGATCGACGCCCGCGGCAATCCCATCAACAAGCGCAACGCTCCTGCGGCCCGCGCCGTCGTCTACGTGCGGCTGATCCCTCCGGGCGCCGCCGACACCGTCCACTTTCGTGTCAACGTCCCGCCCGAAACCGGCGACCAACTGACCTTTACGGCGCGACTCAAGTACCGCAAGTTCTCCTGGTTCAACACGCACTGGGCCTATGCTGGCGAACCACTCGAAGGTGAAGACGCAACCTTCACCCGCGACTACGACGACCGCACGTTCGTCTTCACCGCCGACACCAGTGACGTTTCCGGAGAGGTCAAGGAAGTGCCCACTCTACCCATCGTCGTCATGGCCGAGGATCAAGTCACGCTGGCGGTCGCCGATTCGTTAGCGTCCGATCTCGACTCCGGTCCCGTGGCCGAAGCGGCCGGCGCCGAGCGCGAGCGGTGGAACGACTACGGCATCGGCCTCTTCTTGCAGGGCAACCTGCGTGCGGCCGAGAACGCCTTTGTCCGGGTCACCGAGATCGAACCCGACTATGTCGACGGCTGGGTCAACTTGGGACGCGTAGCGCTGGCTGAGGGCAACGTCCCGCGGGCGGTAGAAACTCTGGATCGCGCACTCGATCTCGTGCCGGACTTGGCGCGCGCCCACTACTTCCGCGGCCTCGCCGACAAAACCATTGGCGACTATCCCTCCGCCTTGGATCATCTGCGCCAGGCGGCGGAGCAGTACCCACGTGACCGTGTTGTGCGCAACCAAATCGCCCGCGTTCTCTTTCTCAGCCGGGAGTACGATCGGGTCATTCCCGAAATCGAGCAGGTCTTGGCCATTGACCCCGAAGATCTGATGGCCCATTACACCGCCATGCTCACCCATCGTGGTCTCGGCAACCAGGAACGCTCTGAGTATCATCAAGCCCTCTACGAGCGCTTTAAGGCGGACGAGTCCAGCCAAAGCCTCACCGGTGCCTACCGAGAACAGCACCCCCATGACAACAACGAAAGACTCTCTGTACATGAACACGAATCGGTGCCGCGATCGGAAATCGCTGCCTTTCTGGGCCGGGCTGGCTAGCGCCGTAGCGCTGGTTGGGGCTTGCCAACAGCCACCCGAACCGACCGCGCCGGAAGAAACCACCGCCCCCATTTCCAGTTTTGACGCCACCTTCGCCGAGGTCACTGATTCCGGGGTCGATTTCGTCCACAACACCGGCGCCTTCGGCGAGAAGTGGCTGCCCGAAACCATGGGTTCCGGAGTCTTGGTTCTCGACTACGACGGCGACGAGCGGCCCGACCTGCTCTTTCTCAACGGCACCCGCTTCGCCGGCAAGCCGGGAGACGAGACCACCCCCAAGCTTTACCGTAATCAAGGCAGTTGGAATTTTGTTGACACAACAACCAGTTCCGGCCTGGACCTCAATCGCTACTGCCTCGGGGGTGCCGCCGCAGATCTCGATAACGACGGCGACACCGACCTCTTCTTGACCTGCCTGGGCACCGATCTGCTGCTGGAAAATCGCGACGGAGTCTTTGCCGACGTCAGTGCCGCCAGTGGCATCCACACCGGGTACGAATTCGGCTCCTCGGCGGCGGTTCTGGACATCGATCTGGATGGGGTCTTAGACATCTTTGCCGCCCGCTACGTGACGTGGACTCCGGAGACCGATCTCTTTTGCACTCTCGATGGCGAGTCCAAGGCCTACTGCACCCCCGAGTCCTACACCGGCGCCTCTCCACGGCTCTACCGAGGTCTTGGAGGCTTCAAGTACCAGGACGTGACCGAACCATCGGGGTTGTTGACGCCGGATGCCAAGGCCCTTGGGGTCACCACCGGCGACTTTGACGGCGACGGCGACCTCGATGTCGCCATCGCCAGCGACACCCAACCCAATCTGCTTTACCTCAATCAGGGGGACGGGACGTTCGTCGAATCGGGGGTGCCCTCGGGAATGGCTTTTTCCGAGACCGGCGTGGCCCGTGGCGGCATGGGCATCGACGCCGCCGATTTCGACCGCACCGGTCTACCCAGCCTGATGATCGGCAATTTCGCCAACGAGATGGTCGCGCTGTTCCACAACGAGGGCAACCTTCTGTTCGTGGATGTAGCGCCGACCTCGGACCTCGGCCGCGAGACCCTGCTGTCATTGACCTTTGGGGCTTTCTTCTTTGACTACGACCTCGACGGCTGGCTGGATGTCTTCCTCGCCAACGGCCATCTCGATCCGGAGATCGAGCGCGTGCAGCCCAACGTGCGCTACCGCCAACCCCTACAGTTGTTCGCCAATCGCGGCGGCAGCCTGACTCGCGTAGACGAAGCGACCCTAGGGGACTTGGTGACCCCGATCGTGGCGCGAGGTGGCGCTTACGCCGACCTCGACCTCGACGGGGATCCAGACCTCGTCGTCAGTACCAATGGCGGTCCTGCGAAGCTGTTCGAAAACCGGGGCGAACATGGCAACTGGCTCAAGGTGAGGTTGATCGGTACCGCCAGCAACCGCGACGGTGTTGGCGCCCGCGTGCGCGTTACGACTGCCAGCGCCACGGTCGAACAGACGCAAAAGATCGGCTCCAGCTACCTGTCGCAGCCGGAAACCGTGCTTACGTTCGGCCTCGCTGACGCCGATGCAGTCGATGAAGTGAGCGTCACCTGGCCTTCCGGCAAGTCGCAGGTCGTGACCCAAATCCAAGCCGGTCAAACCCTCGAGCTCATCGAGCCCACAGACTGACGGCCGACAAGCTAGCGTCGAACGGTTTCGACGATGGCCGTTTTCCTGCGCCGACGCGCTTCCTTGACGGTGATGAATCGCCCGGTGATCGCGCATCGCCCTCTCAGGCTGGCAGACCGCTTCTTACGACGGGCAGGCCGTTTCTTCGTCATCGAAGATCACCTCCTTGTGCTTCTTCTAAAAGCAACAGAAGCCACGGCTGGGATATTTCCCGACAGCCTGGTCGACAATCCTAGTTTCGCTTTGGCGAATTCAGCTAGCGCTCGGCGCGAATGCGACTGCGCCGCGAGCGAGGCGCTGTAATAAACGCCTTGTCTCCAGCCAGGGCGAAATAAAGGCGCGGCGGCGGGGAGCGACCATCGAGGCCTCGGTCCGAGGACTTGGAGTAGCTCCAGATCTCGAGCGGTGGTTCACGCGGATCGACTGAGGTCTCGATCTCGACCGACGCCGGCTCGCCGTAAAGCACGAAAATCGCGCCGCGGTCGGTCTTGCGGCCGCGCCGCGTACCTTCCCCGTAGCGCTCGTCGGCCACCTCGGCGCGGTCGTCGAAGGTCTGGCGCGGGCCACCAAATAACGCACTTGGGTTGGGATCCCGGCGCAGCCAGAACTCCTCTTCAAACTGGCGCGCCTGCTCGTCGTTCTCCAAAGTGAGGAAGATGCCGACTTCTTCGACGCTCGCCATCCAAGCCCGGGCTCCCACCAACCAGTGGGCGTAGTCAATGCCCAGTTTGTGATTGACCCAAAGATGACTTGAGGGAGGAGCGATGCTCTGCCGCCGCTTGTCCTTCTTTTTCGCCATAACCCCTGGAACAACCAGCAGCGCGCAAAAAAGGACGACAAACGATCGACGGGTCACTATTCCCTTACTTCCTCGCCACTACTTTCTTACCAGATCGAGAAACTCCTCGCGTACCGGCCGATGGTGGAACAAACCGCGAATCGCCGAGGTGACCGTGACCGCACCGGGCTTCTTGACCCCGCGCATCTCGACGCAGAGGTGGCGGGCCTCAATGACGATCATCGCGCCCTTGGGATTGAGGCGATTTACCAGGCATTCGACGACCTGTTCGGTCAGGCGTTCCTGCAACTGCGGGCGCCGAGCGTAGAACTCCAAAATGCGCGCGAACTTGGACAGACCGATAATGGTATCGCCGGGTATGTAGGCGATGTGCGCGTGGCCGTAGAAAGGCACCAGGTGATGGGAACAGACCGAGTAGAACGGAATGTTCTTCTCCATCACCATATGCTCGTAGCCCTCATCGTTGGGAAAAGTGGTGACCTTGGGTTCGGCCCCATCGTCGAGCCCCTTGAAGATCTCAAGGTACATTTTGGCGACACGGCGGTCGGTGTCGACCAAGTTGGGCTCGTTTAAGTCGAGCTTGAACTGCTCGAGGATGGTGCGCACCGCCGCGGCAATGGGCTTGATTCTGGGATCTTCAGGAGTCGTATTCATATTCACTCGTCACTCGTCACTCGTCACTCGTCACTCGTCACTCGTCACTCGTCACTGCAAAAGTGTACCCAAGTTGGAAGGTCATGCCATCTCATACCTTGAATTACGCCAGGAGCCTTGCCGTGGATGACTTGGCAGCCCCGCTGGCCTCCAGAAAAACAAGTTCCCGAGGACGAGACCGCCCTCGGGAACAAATACGCGACTCGAGCTCCTTTCGATTCGAGCTTCTTTGAATTAGGCCTAGCGATGCACCACCTCCGCACCGGGCAGAGGGCGACGACCGCGCATCGCACGCCCTGGCCCCGCACTTTGATCGGTATTGCCTCGATCGGCACTGGGGGCCGATGACGGAATACCGAACATCACGGTCGGCGGTGCCGCAAGGGATTTCGACCCCGCCTGGATGGCCTTGTCGGCTTCCTCACAGCCCGCGCTTTGGTTGACGCAGAATCCGTCCTCTTCGGTAAACGTCGCGTTGTCATCCCAGCCGATCGCTCCCACTTCGATTTTCAGTGGAGTATCGGCCGGCAACGACTGCAAGTAGTCGCTTGGCACCGAGACCTGAAGCGGCGAGATCGAACCTCGTACGCGTACCCTGTAGACGTGCCCGCCAGTGATGACACCGTCTTCCACGTCCGGTTCGAGGACGATTTCCCAACTCGCAATGGCGACATCGACTGGATGCTTCCACAGGCTCCCTTCGGCCACCAACGAGTTCAGTTCCGCAAATGATCCGCACTCCCCGAGATCGTCCCCTCGCGCCCAAGAAACAACGCTGCCGTCAAAAGCGACGTCCTGCGGTGCGGCTGGGAGTTGAAACGTGAGGGATGTCGCACCATTGAGTTCGCCACGCCGGCCGATCCCCCGAAAGCGATAAGTTCCCTCAGTCCAACGGCGCAGAAACTCCTTGAGGGTGACGACGCGTTCGGCTGCGGCGGTATCGGTGCCATCCTCGTCATCTTCATCATCGTCGCTATCATCTCCCTCATCCTCGTCATCTTCTTCGTCTTCTTCGCGCCGGCACGACGGCTCGGCGCTTTCCACGAACACCTCGGTGAACCTTTGCTGCAGCAGTGGGCCGCCCGCTTCGTCGGCGAAAATGACCCGGCCGAGCGGGTCCATGATCGCTGCCGACTTGAGGTCATCTCCATCGGCGAGAAAATGAAATCCGATATCTCCATCCGAGGAGTTGATTTCAACGAGCGCTTTGCATTCGCCGAAGTCTCCGCACGGCTCGGTGCTGGAAAGACCCCCGGAACCTACGATCAACAGGGTCAGAAAGACCAAAGGTATCGTGCCGTTCCATGATTGCCGCAGTTTCATTTTTGGTTCTCCTTTCTATGTGCAGAGCGCTGGTCATCAAGCGCTGGCACCGCGCGATCTGCGAGGCGTACCTTGTTAGATGACAAGGTGAGCGCGATCCTTCCCCTCGGCCCGGCCACACTCGATTGGAGATGAGAAACGATCGCGATTTTGCGAAGGATCGCGGCCTCCCTCGTATCTAATAAGTCGGACAGGCGCCGACTATGCATTCCCCTAGCTCCACCTCGCACCAAAACTTGCCGCCGAAAAGACGGGAAAGTTCCTTGGTTCAGCGGCTGCTGGCCGGAGATTCAGCGGCGCTCGACGACTTCAGTGAGGCCTACATCCCGCCGCTTTACCGCTTTGCGTCGTCCCGTCTTCGTGGCGACCGCGAAGCCACGGTTGTGGTGGTCCAAGAAACAATGTGCAAAGCACTTTCGAAACTGGATACGTTTCGCGGCGAAGCTACCCTGATCACCTGGCTGTGCGCCGTGTGCCGCAACGAAATCGCTCTGCACTTCCGAGCCCAGAACAAGCGCGGACGGGAGCTGGAATACACCCAAGCCGAAGAAACACTGGTTGAGCCGGAACTGCGTTCGCACATCGACAGTCCCGAGCGACACCTGCAGCGGCAAGAAAAAGCCCAGCTGGTCCACGCAGCTTTGGACGCATTGCCGCCGCACTACGCTCAAGCTCTGGAATGGAAGTACATCGATCAGCGCACGGTATCGGAGATCGCCGCCGGACTGGAGCTCAGCGTCAAGGCCGCCGAATCGCTGCTGACTCGTGCGCGCGAGGCCTTTCGCAAGCACTACAAGAGAATCGTGACGGAGGTTGAACCGTCCGCCTCTCACCTCCAATCCTGCCCGGCTCTCGGCCAGTGACGAGACCGCCAATAGCGAGGCTAGAAAACTAGTAGCGAGACTATAAAGCCGATGACGAGATCAGGAAAATGAGAAACGACGACCGAATCGACGATACCTTCCGCGACCGGCTTCACCAACGTCAGGAGATCGAGGAACTAATTTCCGGCGCTGGGCGACGGCCTCAGGTTCCAGCCCAGGACTTGGAGCGGATTCGCGCCCAGGTTGCCGACCACTGGTCGGCCTCCAATGCGCCTTCGAAACGGCAAAGCGCGTCGTGGCTGCTTCCCGTCGCCGCCACCGCAACCGTGGTGATCGCCGCTCTCGCTATCTTCTGGCCGGCAAGGACTTCAGCTCCGACGTCCGGTCCTTTTGCCCGAGTTGAGTTGGTGAGCGGCGACGTGTGGTTGGCTGAGAATCCCGACACTGAGAATCCTGACATTGGGAATCCAAACACACTGGATGTTGACGCCGCTGTGACACCCAACGTTGGAGTTGGCAACTCGGCCTTTGTCCTGACCGGGCCGACGCCCACATCCACTGGAGCCGGTCGCGTCGCGCTACGGCTCGCTGGCGGCGGACTGCTGCGCGTCGATGCGGGGTCCGCCGTGAGGTTGAGTGAGAAAAACCAGGTGGATCTGAACCGTGGAGCCATTTACTTTGACTCGCAGGACGCTTCAACTCCGGTCGAAATCGTGACTCGTTACGGCGTGGTGCGCGATATCGGAACTCAGTTTGAAGTCCGCATCGATGACAGCGAAGAGGGTCTGCGAGTGCGCGTCCGCGAAGGCAAGGTGGCGCTGGGTGTCGGCAGCGCTTTCCAAACTGCAGTCTCCGGCGAGGAACTCGCGGTCGACGCCACTGGCGCCACCCAACGGACTCCGATCCCGGTGTATGGCCCCGCCTGGGACTGGGTTTTGGAAGTGACGCAAGTACCGACCCTCGAAAGTGAATCCCTCGACGCGTTCCTCAACTGGTTCGCCCGGGAAACCGCCCTGCAGCTCGACTACCATCCCGACAACCTCGCCGAACGGGTAAAGGAGATCACAGTGTACAACCCGGTTCGCGACATGACTCCCTTCGAGGTTCTCGACGCCGTGCTCGCCGGTAGTGGGCTGGTCTATGAAGTCGACGGCCCCAGCCTGCACATCGCCAGGGCGGAATGATCCAGCGATCCGCGGTTCAGAACTCGATCGAGATGCCGGCCGAGGGCAAGATTCCCGCCCATGGCTCGTCTTCGGTGACGAGCAGACCCTCTTCGTCATCGATCTCGATATCAAAGCCCGCCAAGTTGTCCCGATCATAGACGTTTTGCACGTCGACAAAGAACTTCAACGCGGAGTCGCGCCAAGACCAAGAACGACTGAGACGGACGTCAAGGCGGTGGTAGTTGGGCAGGCGATCGCTGTTGCGGTGGCCGAGTAGCGGCTCAAAGCTGGTTTCGCCGTCCTCTGAAACCTCGGTGAGACCGATCGGAGTCGTCGGCCATCCGGTGTGGTATCGCCAAGCAAGATTGACCGCCCAGCGATCGCCAAAGCGGTGGTTGAGATCGAAGGTCAAAGCGTGGGGTTGGTCGAAAGACCGCGGAATCTGCCGCTGGTCGATGCGATCGATGGCTTCGGAAAGCGTATAGCTCCCCCACCATTGGGTGTTGGCTCCGAAATCCCCGTGCAGCGTCGCCTCGATCCCGCGGGTCACACCTCGCTGCGGCTCGATGCGGACGCGGTCTGGCTCCAGCTCGGGAAACGTGTTGAAAGCTTCGTAGAGATTCTCATAGCGTGGCAATGGGTTCGAGCCGCGCCGCTCGTAGGCTTCGACGCGCAAAGCCGTAACCCCTCGCCGAGCCGGTTTCGGGAACGCTTTCTCGAATCCCAGCAGGACCTGGGCGGACTCTTCAACCGGGTAGAACCGGGTATCGCCGTCCTGGACCCACAATTCGTAAGGACGTTGACTCTGCGTGAAGCGGCCCCAAGCGCCACGCAAGACGGCCGAATCACCGATCGCGTAGGCGAAGCTGAGCCTCGGGCTGGTCAAGCTCTCATCGGTTTGGGTATGCCGATCGTGGCGCAGGCCGATTTCCAGGGTGAGCGGATCCGAGACGTGAAAGCGGTCGCTGACAAAGATGCTGCGATGCTGCTCATCGAAATCGCGACGGAATTCCACCCCACCAGAGTCTTCGCTGCGAATGTCCGCCAGGGCGTTATCGAATTCGTAGCTGCTGAGGTAGTCGTATTCGGTGTCGAACCAACGGTTCCAGATGCCGATCGAGACGGCATGCCTGCGCCCTGCCTGCCAGGACCACTCTTGGCGCACCGACCGTACCGATTGCTCGCGCACGTCGATGACGCGAAAGGCGACGTCCTCCTCAATCTCGACAGCGCGGCGATCGCGGTCGAGACGGCTGACAGAGACTGCCGTCTCCAACAGCAAATCGGGACCGAGGATCGCCTGGTGTGTGAGCCAGAGGTAGTTGGTGCTGTACTCGGTCCTAACGTCTTTGTCACTGTCGTCGAGGATCTCGCGCACGCGCAAGTCATCGCCGGTCACCAACGCGTTGGCGCGCAAACGATTCGCGGAGTTGAGCCGCAGATCCATTTTGGCGAAGCCATCCCAAAAGGACGGACTCTCGTTGCCCAGCAGCTTGCCCACCAGGTCGATGGATCCCCGCCGTGCCTGCGCCAGCCACGAACCCTTCTCGTTGGGCAACAACCCTGCCGACGCCAGATGGGCGTTGAGAATCCCAACGCCAACCGTTGTCACGCGTTGCTTGGGCGTGCGGGTGGTGATGTCGACCACTCCCGACATACGGTCGCCGTGCTTTGCAGAGAAACCTCCAGTGAGGAGATCGATTCCCTCCACGGTTTCGGGCGCGACGATGCTGAGGGCATTGTCAAAATCGAACAGATGATATGGAGCGTAGAGTTCTTGGCCGTCGAGAAGAATGAGCGTCTCATTGCGGCGTCCTCCGCGGATGCGAAACTCCGCGCTCACGTCGTTGGTCGAGACGCCGGGCAGCAGTGAGAGCGAGCGGAACAAGTCTCCGCCCAGTTGCGGCACCGTACTGATGTCCTCTTGGTCCCACGCCAAGGGCCGCGTCGGATCTTCCTGCAAGAGCCCGATCTGGCTCGGATGCACCGTCAAAGTGTCGGCGGCGATCGGTGCCGGATTGAGCGCGATTTCAATGTGGCGTTCTTCGCCCGGTCGAACCAGTACCGGACCGAGATCCGTCACGACGAATCCGGAGCGGCGAAACCGCAGCTTGCGCGCGCCGGCAGTGAGTCCCGAAACCTGAAACCGCCCCGATTCGTCGCTGGTTTGATGGCGGCTGCCGCCATCGAGCGTGATCCAAACTCCTCGAATTGGCGCCCCGTCTTCGACCGAAATCACTCTTCCAACGATCGCCCCCGAGGGCAGGGCGCGCACCGGCGCTGGGACCACAACCCAGACATCGCTGTCCGTTTGCTGCACGGTTAGCCCGTGCGGAAGCAACAAGTCGTAAAGAATGTCTTCGACGCGGTCCTGTTCCGGATCCGTCAATACCTTCAACTGCGGCCGGATCAAGGCGCTGGTGAAGACCAGTTGAACGCCGGTCTTTTGCAAGCGCTGCAACGCCGATTGCAGGCTTTGGCCTCGACGTATAGCGAAGATCCGGTCTGCGTGGTCGTCTTGATCCGCCGCGAGGGAGGACGAACCCAGCGCTGCAAAGCCAACCATCAGAACCAAGCAGTAGAGCCGGAGCCTGTTCATCTCACTGCCAAGGAGAGTATCAATCGGATCCCTTCGCCGATGCCGTTCGTTTCGCTTGCTTCGTAGGTGCTCGGTCGAACCGCCCTCTTAGCTTGTTAGATGCGCCGATTCCTACAATCCTTCGCAGAAATCAGCTTCGCCCAACTTTTCGGACCAGCGGTCTGCGATCGATCCGGGCGAGCGGGTAGACTTGCCGCTGTTGCGGCATGGGGCCGCAAATCTCCTAGGAGGGCAAAAGTGTCCAACCTGACGATCGAATACTGCGTGGTTTGAAACTACAAACCGCGAGCTGCCGGTCTGGCAGCAGAACTTCAAGAAGAATTCGGCATCGAAGCCGAGTTGATCAAAGGCTCCGGCGGAGTCTTTGAGGTCGAGTTGAACGGCGAGTCGCTCTACTCCAAGCGCTCAAACGGCCGCTTCCCCGAGCCGGGTGAAGTCGCCGAAGCGGTTCGCGCCACGCTCAGCTAACAACGTTTTCCCAAGCGCCGCCCGCGACTAGAGTGGCTAGCTAAGGCCATCAGCTACGGCGGGCGTGAACCACCGTCTCGATATGGCCGGTTTGCGGGAAGAGGTCGAGGAAAATGATTTCCTCGATTTCATAAGTCGAGAACGCGAGGAGGTCGCGCGCCAAGGTGGCCGGATGACACGACACATACGTCATCTCGGGAATCGCCGCCCGGTTGATGGCGCGACGAACCTCAACCGGTAGCCCGCGGCGTGGCGGATCGACGACGATGCGGCCGCAAGCTTCCCCCTCACTCGAGCTGAGGTTGGAGATCCAGGTTTCCACCGCCTGAGAAACGACCTCGACGTTGTCAACTTTGTTGCGGCGGGCATTGCGCCTCAGGTAGCGGCCGGCAATGCGGTCCCCTTCCACCGCCATCACTTTCGAGCCGCCCCGTGCCAAAGGCAACGTGAACAGGCCAACGCCGGCGTAGAGTTCGACGACCGACTCGTGTTCTCGGTTCGTTTCGGAGCCGCGTCGAGCCGGCACCACCGCTTCGACTAGGTCCGACAGCAATCCGCGATGGGTCTGGAAGAAACAACGAGCGTCAAACTCGTACTCAAAGTCCCCCACGGCAACGGTAATCGCACCGCTGTCGACGTTGCCGCCAGGCGGCGATGAGGTAACGGCGCCACCGTCGCCGGCTGCGAGATCGATGCGACGGCTGGGGTGCTCGACCAGCGACTCGGGCAACAGACGGACGATGTTTTCCAACTCAGGAACGAGAACCGGGCACTCACCAACAGCCACCACATCGTGGCTCCCAGCGGCCAAGTACCCAACATCCGTTGCCTTGAGTTCGGAATCGGCGCGCGATCGGTGCAGGGTCGTGCGCAGCCGGTAGTGCCAGGGGTCGCCGGCGACCACGCGCACCTTGGCCGGCAGATCGCGGCGGCCAAGGCGTTTCAGAGTTTCGGCGCAGGCCTCGACTTTGGCGCGCACTTGAGCTCGATAGTCGAGGTGCTGCAGGTCGCATCCGCCACAACTCTGGTAGTGCCTGCAACGCGGCGCAATACGGTCCCGCCCGGACTCTACGATCTCGGCGATTTCGGCGCGAGCATAGTCTCGGCGCAGCTCGGCGATGCGCACGCGCAAGCGATCGCCGGGGGCGGAACGCGGCACGAATACCGGAACACCTGCGGCGAAACCGAGGCCATCACCCCCGGCAACCAGTTTTTCGATCTTGAGGTCTTCGAGAATGCCGTCGTCAGAAACCAGTTGCCGCAACGGCGCCGCTCGATCGGTCATGAGTGGCGGCGCCCGGCAATTCGGAAACGCAGGTCTAGATCTCGCGATAGAGCCAGCGAGTGAGGGGCTCCAGGCGCTCCGTCACCGACTCCTGGTCGGAGTCAATGAGCCACAACGCTGCGGCAACTGAAGAGAGCAGCGAGTTGCCGTCCTGCGGGGTGAAGCAAAAGCCACATACCTCTCGCTTACGGCGTACGACCAGGGTGGGAGCGACGACCACCGTTTGCGACAGGATGCGCCCGTAATAACCATGGTCGCGTCCAAAGCTGAAGATGAGGTTGGCGTGCTGCTTGTCGGTCATCGCCACCCGGGGATTGTCAGCCAAACGCTGCATCACTTCGTCGAGATCGGTGTCGCGGCTCAATTTGAGGTTGAACCAGATCGAATGCATGTATTGCGTGTTGATCTTCACCGCACTCGAAAACAAATTGAGGTCCTGCCCCAAGGTTTCGAAGACCCGATGAGCGTCGTGCGCGTGGTGGGTACCGAACTCGTTGTCATCGTGGCGGCCGACGTAGGGAGCGGGGATGAAGCTGGACACTTGCGTCACATCGTTGGCGCGACGCATGCACACGAAGTGGCCGCTCTCTAGGTTGAAGCCGTCGGCATCCGGATCGGCGACGGTTTTGATGAGCGTCGCAATGTTGTGGGTGTTGCAAGAGACGATCTGGATGAACCGATCTTCGCCGGGCACCAAGATCTCGTCGTTGACACCGCGCGCGTAGGGCTTTCCGAAACCGGCTTCGCTCCCCTGAGCCAAGAAACCCTTGGGGCCGTCGATGCGCTCGTACTGACGCTCTTTGTTGGCGTTGCCGGCGGGGGTGCAGTCGATGACCACCGTCGCGCGCGCGATCGCCTCTTCCGCTTCCAAGCTCACGGTGTGTCCGAGCGCCTCGAAATCGGACTTGCGATCTGCGTCTGTGGCCAGGAGCGCGCCACGTTCTTGCAGATGCTGGATGCGCGAACGATCCGACGCCAGGGGCGTACGCTTGTGGAAGGTGACTTCGTCGATGCCCAGATAGCTTCGAAAATCGGTGAAAAGGCCGATCAGCGGCTCGCCAATCGTGCCGGTTCCTACAATATGTACGACCGTTTTCATACCTCGAATCCGGAGTTTCGTTGTTGAAAATTACTGCTAGGAATTCGGCTCTACGCAAGCCGAGGACAACTCAACAATAGCACATGCCCAAACGTCCTTAGGACCGCGCGCGGCACTGATTTTGCCGCCCGATGCCGGCCGTCAGTCCTTCCACTCGGGGTCTCGGCGGGCGAACTCGTCGAGCTCGATCGGCACCTCGACCAGAGTGCGCGTCACCGCGGCGTCACAGATCTCGCTCTCGCACTCGTAGGTGTACACGTGCCATTCACCTGCCGGCGCGAACCCCACCAAGGTCTGGTAGGCGTCGCAGTTGCCGCACTTGACGGAAAAGTCGCGAATGTTGACCACGCTATAACTAGTGCTTGATAACTAATACTTTGTTCACAAGAAATCTATTCATGCCGCTGAGATTTCGCCCAGTGCCTCGTCGATGGCGTTGCGCAGAATCCGGTGTGGCGTAACTCCGAAACGAAACAACCGGATTTCACCTTTGGCGTCCACCACCATCAGACTGGGCAGACCCAGCACGCCGGCCGCGTTCGCCAGGCGCTCCTCGCGGTCGAGCCAGATGTGGTAGCTGGGGGCCTTCTCGGCGACGTACTTCTCCACCTTCTCCACCGACTCTCCGACATCGACGCCGACGAATACCACCGGCTGTCCGTCGTAGTCGGGATAGATCTCTTCTAGCACTTTGGCCTGAGCCCGACACGGACCGCACCACGTGGCCCAAAATTCCACCAGGACTACCTGCCCTTGGAGGTCCGCCAGGCGTCGAGTTCCTCCCTCGAGGTCACTGAGGGCGATGTCGAGAACCGCTGATGAAGGCGGCTCCCGCGATTCCGGCAACAAACACGAGGCCGCGCCCATCAAGAGTGCAACCAGTACCAGAAGTCTAGAGCCGCGCCGCATCTCAAGCCCCCCCTTGAAAAGGAAATCCACGTTCGGCATGCCACGTTTTGGGATCTTCAAAGTACCTCTCAACTTGATCCATTGCTTCGGGACTCAGAGCCCCCCTCGCCACTCCGACCTCCAGAGTTCGAACGCGACCGGCGAGGGCATGCAGACGAACTCCTCGTTCTGCGAGGACAGCCTCGCCGCCTTGCTCTCGGTCGAAGAGAACGAGGACATCGCTGACCCGAGTTCCAGCCTCCAACAAGGCGTCGACAAAGGGCAGCTTGCTACCGCCGTCGGTAATCAGATCTTCCACCAATAAAACTCGCCAGCCCGGTTCCACCGTCCCCTCGACTTGAGAACCGGCGCCGTAGGCCTTGACCGACTTACGCACGTACAGGAAGGGGCGGTTCAGGTCGGCGGCGAGATAGGCACCGTAGGGGATGCCCGCGGTTGCTCCACCGGCGACCGCATCAAACTCAACCCCCTGAACGACCTTTCGAGCGGCGGCGACAAAAAGGGCCATGAAATCGGGCGACGAGACCACCATGCGGCAGTTGACGTAGATCGGACTGCGATTGCCCGACGCCAACTCGAAGGGCTCCTCAACTCGCACTCGAATCGCTTCATGGTCCCAAAGAGCCTCGGCCAAAGCCGTTTGCAGTCCATCGCTCATCGAGCGCGATTATGGCACCGCCGGTAACCCGAGAGTAGGCGCTCGACTCTGCTAACGTCCGCTCGTGTCGACTTGGGTGATCGGAGATGTCCATGGCTGCTACAAGCAGCTCAAACGCCTCTACCGCCGCCTCGACTTCAGCTCCAAACGCGATCGACTGTGGTTGACCGGCGACCTAGTCAATCGCGGACCCCAGTCCGTTGAGGTGCTGCGCTGGTGCGCGCGCAAGGAAGCGAAGCTCGGCGATCGCTTTGCCGCAGTACTCGGCAACCACGACCTTCACACCTTGGCGGTCCACCACGGCGTCACCGAACAACGTTCGGCCGACACCCTGGAGCCGCTGCTGCAAGCCGACGATCGCAATGAACTGATCTCTTGGCTGACGCGACTGCCCTTCTTGGTGCATCGCGACGATGTCACTCTGGTCCACGCCGGTTTACTGCCCGAGTGGAGCGTCAAGAAGGCCAGGCGTGCCGCGAGTGAGTTGCACGACAAACTGACCGCCAATCCGTCCAAGTTCCTCAAGGGCAACGGTCTCAAGAATCGCCATCGCCGCGCTTTGGCAGCTTTTACTCGTTTGCGGACTTTCGACAACAAGGATCGACCCAGCCCTTATAGCGGCGGACTCAAGGGCATGCCGAGCAAACTGACTCCCTGGTTTCGCCACCCGCAACGAGTTAGCTCTGGAGAACGCGTCTATTGCGGCCACTGGGCGGCGCTCGGCTTCCATCAAGAAGCGGGAGTCACCGCCCTCGATACCGGCTGCGTCTGGGCCGGAGCATTGACCGCGCTACGCATCGAAGACAACCGAATTGTGCAAGAGGCAAGACCATGACCCACCAACAACATCGCTTTCAGTTCCCAGATCGTCGCGGAATCGCCCGCTTGGGGGTCTGCCTCGCCGCGGTCCTGGCTGCGAGTTGCGCAACCCAGAACGACTCCCAACCGGCGCCAACCCACTCCGCGTCGGTCGCGCACTGGCAGGCTCCGTTTGCCCAACTCGAACTAGTCGCCGATTTGCAGCTTGCCACCGCGTCCTTCTCCGGCGTCCCAGTGGGGGGCCTGTCCGGGCTGGTGTGGGATGACGCCACCGATTCACTCATCGCCGTCTCCGATGACGGAGCCGAGCGAGGTCCGGCTCGCGCCTACCGATTTACCTTCACGCCGTCGACCGAAGAAGGTGAAGCAACCTGGGACATCGTCGAGCAGATCGAACTCAAGCGGACCGATGGCACTCCCTTCCCCAGCGGCTATATCGACGCCGAAAGCATCGATCTCGTCGCTGACCGCTGGCTGATCAGTTCTGAAGGCGGGAACTCCGGGCAGCCATTCGTGGCGTGGTTTTCGAACGAGGGGGAACAGGTCGAAACGCTTTCCCTGCCCGACTACTTTCTACCTGGACCCGGGCAAGGAACGCGGCCTAATTTGGCCTTGGAGGGTGTCTCGGCCCTGCCGGACGGAACGCTTTTCGCGGCGATCGAGAACGCCCTGGTCCAAGACGGCCCCGAAGCAGGCTGGAACACGCCGAGCAGGGTGCGGATCCTCAGATGGCAAGGCCAAGGCCCACCTTCTGAGTTCGCCTACTGGACCGATCCGGTGGTCGATGAACCGCCCACCGCTGACACGTTTCACACCAATGGCCTGGTCGAGATCTTGGCGCTCGACAGCAATCGATTACTCACTCTCGAACGCTCCTATACAGCCGGTAACGCACCCAAAGTACGCCTCTACTGGGTCGATCTAGCCGACGCAACGGATATCGCCGGAGTTGTTGCCCTCGACGACACTGCTGTGCCGGCGCGAAAAGTTCTCCTCGCCGACTTGGCCGACCTCGGCATCTTCATCGACAACCTGGAAGGCCTGACCTGGGGTCCACGGCTGGCCGATGGGCGGCGCACGCTGTTGATGGTGTCCGACAACAACTTCAGCCCATTGCAGAAAAACCAACTGCTGGTTTTCGCCGTCTCGGATCGCGTGCCGACGGTGAGTGAGATCCAGGGAGCGGTCCATCGTTCCCCCCACGAACGTGATTGGCTTTTTGGCGTCGAAGGCGTCGTTACTGGTGTTGTTGCAACACCGGGACGCTCGACGGTCGCCTGGATTCAAACCGACGGGGACGGCGATCTCAACACCTCGGACGGGCTGCATCTGCGCTGGAATCCAGACCAGACGACCGGCAGGCCCGGTGATTGGAACCCTTCCGTCGGCGATCGAGTGCAAGCGTCCGGGTTCGTTCGCGAACTCGGTGGCAATTCGACCTTGCCGGTTACCGCCCTGGAAGCATTCCATCTGCAGGTGATAGGGAAAAGCGACCTGCCGGCTGCGGTTCTACTAGATCCATCCGGCGGGAGCCGCAACGCCAACCGCATGCCCTTTACGCCACTCCCTCTCGATGACGGAAACGCGTTCAGCCCTGGTGCCAGCGCGATCGATCGCCTGGAAGTTCTGGAAGGAATGCGAGTGACTCTTCCCCCTTCAACCGCGGTATCCGGCACCAGCAGATTCGGTGACATCGCTCTGCTCCCCGACGGCGCGCAAGGCGTGCGCAGTCCCGCCGGGGGAGTTCTTCTCACCGCCGAGGACTTCAACACCCAACGCTTGATCGCCGCCGCCATGCACGAGGCACCAACCGTGCGCGTCGGAGATCGTTTCGACGAACCGATCTCGGGAGTCCTGGACTATAGCTTTGGCAACTACAAACTCCACGTCGAGGAATGGCCGCCAGTGACTGCAGCCGAGAGCGGCGGAACCGGTTTGCAGTGGTCGGGTTTGCAACAGGCTGGCTTGCAACGGTCCGGCTTTCAACAGTCTGGCTTCGAAGCGAATCTGACCTTCGCCACCTACAACGTCCTCAATCTCGACCCTGGCGACGGACCCCAGTTCGACCGGGTGGCGAAATCGATCGCGGAAGTGCTGGAGTCGCCCCACATCCTCGCCTTGCAAGAGATTCAGGACGACAATGGGCCCGATGACGAGGGAGTGACCTCCGCCGATCTCACTCTGAATCTGCTCATCGACGCCATCCGCGATCAGGGTGGCGCCGAATACGAATACGCCCAGATCGACCCGGTCCACAATGAAGAAGGCGGACAGCCGGTCGGAAACATCCGCGTCGCCTACCTGTATCGGCCCGATCGAGTGCAACTGCGCCAAGGAATGCCGGGGGACAGCTATACCTCAGTGATGGTCACAGGGGCCGCGCAGTTCGAACCCAGCCCGGGCCGTGTGGCTGTCGACGACCCTTCGTTCGCGGGCAGCGAAGCGCGGAACTGGGAACGGAACCGACCTTGCCTGGCGGCGGAATTCTGGGTCGACGAGAAGCTGTGGCAGTTCGTCAACTGCCATCTCAAATCAAAGCGCGGCGACGAGCGTCTATTTGGTCCCAACCAGCCACCGGTCTTTCACACCGAGAAGCAACGGGCCGGGCAGACCCAGGCGGTAGCGGACCTCGTCGGCGACCTGTTCGAAATCAACCCCGAAGCCCGTCTGGTAGTGCTCGGTGACACCAACGAACACGAATTTCGCAGCCCGGTCCAGATCCTCAAAGACGCCGGCCTGACCAATCTAGTCGACCAGGTGCCGCTGGGGCAGCGCTACTCCTTCAACTTCAACGGCAACTCACAGATTCTCGACAATGTGCTGGTCAGCCCAGCAATCGTCCAGTGCGAACCCGAAGTGAGCATCGCTCACATTAACGCGGATCTACCGGACACCGACAGGGCCAGTGACCACGATCCCATCGTGGTGCGAGTGGCCAACTGCGCGTGACCGACGCTTAGCGCTGGTGGCCCAGGCGCCAGGTTACGCCGCTGACAACGCTGAAGTGAAACGAGTCTTCGTTAAACAGTTCAGCGGAAATCGCTGAAAGTTCGATTCGCGTCGCGATCTTCTTTTTCCAGCCAAAGAAGAAGCGAGAACCGACGGCGATCTGGTAGGCGGAGTTGTCATCGTCAATGACATCGCCAAAGGAATCGAACTCGGCGTTCATGCTGCCGATCCCGACCAGAACATAAGGCACCGTACCTTGGTTGGGGTGGAAATTGTACAACCCGTTGAGAAAGATCATGTCGAAATCGGCGTCGATCTCGTTGTCGTGGTTGAAACCAACGATGTACTGACCTTCGAGCTGCAGATTCTCAGTGAACATGAAGCCGGCACGAGCATCCAGCCGGATGAGATTACCGCCGTCGATGATGTCGTCGCTCGAAACATCCAAGAACATCGCGCCGACATTGAGTCCGAATTCACCGTTGCCCCGCGCCAACGGTTCTGTGGCGTGCGCCGCGGAAGAAAGACCCAAAGTCAGCATACCCAAGCAAGCCAAACGAGCAATAAGTTTTGCTTTCATTATTAGCCCCCAGTCGAAAAAAACAAGATAGAAAAAACCCTTCCTCCCAAGAGTCGATCGTACTTTAAGGCGTCAGCGCGCACCGTGCAAGCACGTCGTCACCAACTCCCCGACGCGCCACCGCCACCAAAACTCCCGCCGCCGCCCGAAAAGCCGCCTCCTCCCCAGCCGCTCGAAGACGACCAACCGCCTCCTCCCGACGACCAACCGCCACGCGGCATCCAGCCGCCACCAGAGCCTCCGCCGCCGCCCAGCGAGCGAGCCATGAGGCGCAGAAGCGGATAACCGATGACCCAACCGAGGAAAAAGACCCAAGCCCAAGGCATACCCACAGCTATGCGGGGGATGAAATACCAAAACGGCATCATGAAGAAGTAGGGCAACCACCCCATGGCGCCACGAATGCGCAGCAAATTGAGCGAAAAGAAACCGAGCAAGAAAAGTACTGGAAAGCCGCTGGGGTCGATACCGGAGCCGGTTTGCGCCGGCGCCGGAGCCGGCAAGTCGCCACCCTCGACCAGCGTGATCAGCGCTCCCACCCCGGCGTCGACGCCGCCGCCAAAATCGCCCTCGCGAAACCGCGGAGCGATGATGTTGTCGAGAATGCGGCGAGCGTAGACATCCGGCACCACCGATTCCAAGCCATAGCCGACCTCGACGCGCATGCGCCGATCGTTGTGGGCGACTAACAAAAGGATGCCGTCATCGACGCCCTGACGACCGATCTTCCATGCCTCGGCGACGCGGATGCCGAAGTCCTCGATCGGTTCGCCGTTCAACGTCGGCACGGTCAGCACCACGATCTGCGAGCCTTGCGATTGCTCGAGCGATTCCAGCCGCGCCTCGATCGACCGCTGCTCAGCCTCAGGAATGATGTGGGCGTAGTCATTGACGCGCCCACTGAGGTAGGGCACCTCGATCTGTGCCGCGAGCGGGACCGCTAAGGCCAATACCAGTGCCGCCGACGCCGCCACCCGGGAAGGCCACAGCCGGTTGTGGACTAGACCCCTAGGAGCTGGGCCTCTAGAAGACGGGCCTCTAGAAGACGGGCCTCCAAAAGCTCGGCCTTTAAGAGCGGAGTGCCTAGCGGTCCAGAATTCGCGGTTCATTGCTGAGTTCGTCCAAGTCGCGTGGTCGCCGCGGCACGCCGTGGTCTGCCAAGATGCCGCCGAGCTGTTCGACCGCGTCCTTCACGCCTTCACCGTACCGGCGCCGGTGCATACGGTCCTTGAGCCCGTCGATAACCGCCTCCCAGGCGTCATCGGCGACGCGGCTGCGAATTCCTTCGTCGGCGAGAATTTCGACGCGATGCTCGAAAAGACCGACGAAGAGCAAAATTCCGGTTCGGTCGGCGGTGTTGAAGACCTCCTCGTCGATGAAGGCCACCGCCGCGCGGCGAGCCGCGCGCAGATCCAGCAAGTCGCTGTCGACAAGTCGTCGCGCCAAGGGAGGTATCCAACGCACCAGCGCCCAACCAACCACCAAGCCGAGGAGAACGATCCCCACATCAATAGCCGGATTGGCGACCAACCAACCGGGGGCGAGGAATCGCCATAGCGCCAGAACCGTAGCTGCAGCCAGCGCCCCTAGTGCCGAGCCTCGCCACGCCGCTTCAGGGTAGTCGTCACAGCGACCGACAATGACGCACACCAGCTCACCGCCGGTGAGTTCCTCCGCGCGCTCGGTCGCAGCGCGAATGTCCGCCAGATCGGAGTCCGAAAAGAGAGAGCGTACGCGCAATCTAAGAGCCGTCTAGAACTCCACTTTGGGTGGTTCTTCGGCGCCCGGCGTCGACTCAAAGTAGGGACGCTCGTCGAACCCGAAAACCTTGGCGATGATCAGAGCGGGGAACTGCTTGGTCGCGGTGTTGTAGCCACGCACAGCGTCGTTGAAACGACCGCGCTCGACCGCAATTCTGTTTTCAGTTCCCTCGAGCTGAGCTTGAAGATCGCGAAAGGCCTCGGTAGCCTTGAGTTCCGGATAGCGCTCCACCACCACCAGCAATCTCGACAGGGCGCTGGAAAGTCCATCCTGCGCCTGTTGAAACTGCGCCAACTGCTCGGCGTTGGGCGCACCGTCCAGATTGACTTGGCTGATCTTGGACCTGGCTTCGACCACCTGAGTGAGGGTCTCTTGTTCGAAGTCGGCCGCCCCTTTGACTGTTTCGACCAGGTTGGGGATGAGGTCGGCGCGGCGCTGATAGGCGTTTTCGACCTGACTCCAGGCGCCATCCACCGCCTCATTGAGGCTCACCAAACGGTTGTAGCCGCAACCTTGCAAACTGATTGCTAGGGCGGCGAGAGCGATGAGTTTGCCCGCGTGGGCTCGATTCCTGTGCATGCTTCCTCCCTTAAACGCGGCAAATGGCCGCCGGACTCAACCCTAAAAGTATAGCTCCGCCGCAGGCGGACAACCTGAAAGCACTCGACGGTGGCTAGGAAGGGTCTTGGCGCAAAAGAACTTCGTGCTGGGGGTAGGGAATGGAGATACCGGAAGCCTCGAATGCCTCCTTGATCGCCTCGGTGAGAGCGAAGCGCACATCCCAGTACTCCTCGGTGGCGGCCCAAGGTCGCACCACCAGATTGACCCCGCTGTCCGCCAATTCCGAAACCGCGATCACCGGCTCCGGCTCGGCCAGGACTCGCGGTTCCGCCTTGACCACCTCTTCCAGGGTTCGCTTCACCGCTGCCAAGTCATCGTCGTAGCCAACCTGGATCACCAGGTCGATTCGCCGCCGTTTGTGGGCGGTGTAGTTGATGATGGTGTCGGACGTGATCTTGCCGTTGGGAATGACAATGCGCTTGTTGTCGAAGGTGCGCACCTCAGTGGCAAAGACGTCGATTTCCTCCACCGTCCCACCCACGCCGCCGATCTCGACGATGTCGCCGACACGGAACGGCCTTACCAGGATGATGATCACCCCGGAGGCAAAGTTGGCGAGGGTGTCCTTGAAGGCGAGGCCCACAGCCAGGCCCAATGCGCCGACGATGGCGGCAAACGAAATCGACTCCATGCCCATCCTGCCCACCGCGGCCACCACCACCAACCCCATGGATACCAGGAAGACGACGTTGCCCAAGAACGAAGCCAGCGAAGTGTCGACGTTGGCGCGACGCATGCCGACCTTGACCAAGACCGTAAACAGCTTGGCGAACAGATAGCCGAAAAGAGCGATGGCAAAGCCAGCAAGGAGCCGCGGCCCCACCAGAGCCAGCTTGTCCAACACCTGATCGAAGGGCATCCAAGATTCCATTGCCTGGCCGCCCTCTTATTCGCGTGCGGTCGGCACCAGCTCGGTTTCGTGCCGCTCGCCGTCACGTTCGTACACCACCGTGATCCCTTCGCCGATCTTCACCGCATCGAGAGCGTAGGTGTAGTCGTAGATGTTGCGGATTTCCTGGCCGGCAAACTCGACGATGACATCGCCACCCTCCAAGCCCGCCGCCTCGGCCGGCCCACCGGCCATGACGCCGGAGAGCAACAGGCCCTCAACATCGGAAGCGTAGTTGGGTATGGTCCCTGTGTAGGCGCGCACTCCGTCGCGACCGGCGGGTCCGGTCTGTTGGCGCTCGACCTTGACGTACTCGAGCGGCTGGTCGGCATTGAGCGCTCGCCGCACCACGCCGTCTGCGAGATCGACAATCGCCGCCAAGCCCTCGTAATTGAGCGTTTCGGGCTTATCCGAAGGACGGTGGTAGTCCTCATGGCTGCCGGTGAAGAAGCTCAGCGCCGGCACTTCCCGGTTGTAAAAGGCGGTGCTGTCGGTGGGCAGATAGGGATCCTCCTGCAACGTCAGGTCGAGACCCACGGGAACGTTCGCCGACTCGATCCATTGACTCCAAACCGGACTGCTGCCGACCGATTGCAAGGTCAAACGGTCGTCGCGCATGCGCCCGATCATGTCGAAGTTGACGTAAGCCGCAGGCGTGTCCGCCAGAAGCGTGTCGTCGGTAGCAAAGGCCTGCGACCCCAGGAGTCCGAGTTCCTCCCCGGACCAGAACGCCACCACCAAATCGCGTCCTCGCTCGCGGTCCGACCAGCGGCGCGCCAACTCGAGCACTCCCGCCACTCCAGATGCGTTGTCATCGGCGCCGGGGTGCACGGCGCCGGTTTCGTCCGAGGACGCCAAGGAGTTGCCGCCTTCGCCGTGGCCGAGGTGGTCGAAATGGGCACCAATCACGACCGGTCCGAAACCGGCCCTCTCATCACTGCCGCGGAGTACGGCGACGACGTTGTGGGCGTCGGCGCGCTTGCGCTCGACCTGAACTCCCAAGGTCAGCTCTCCCCCGGGCAGGTCAAAACCGCTCACGTGCGGGTTGCCGCTGTCCAGTTCGGTCTGTACTTCGGCCAGCGACCGGCCGCTGGGCTCAAGCAACCAGTCAGCCACCTCACCCGAAACCGTGGCCGCGACGATTCCCGACCCCTGCAAGGTGGCATCCATGGACCCGCGCACGGTCTTGCCGGCATTGGGCGAGTTCGGACCGGCAACCACTAAAAGGCCGACCGCCCCCGCTTCTCGCGCCTGCAATGCCTTGTAGCGGAGGCCGGAGTAGCGGGCGAGGATCTTCTTGCTATCGGTGTCGGCGTCTTCGGGGAAGTAGCGCAGCACCAGGGCAATCTTGCCCTCGACATCGATGCCGGCGTAGGAGTCGTAGGGGAAATCCTGCCCTTCGGGAATGCTGAGGCCGTAGCCGGCAAACACTACCTCCGCGGTCACCGATTCGGCCTCGGAGAACGCCAGCCCGCTGACCTGCATAGGACCGCCGAAACTCTGCTCTCCGCGACTCACCGCCGAGCCCAGGTCTTCAGCGCCGGCGACGAATTCGAACGGATGGAAGAAATCGTCATCGCCGGGCAGTGGCTCGGCCCCGATCGTCGTCAGTTGGGCGGCCAGGTAGTCCGCCGCCTGGCGCGCACCTTCCGAACCTGTCAGGCGTCCTTCGAGCTCGTGACTGGCGAGAAATTCGATATCCGCCCGCAGCCGGTTTTCGGTCTCACTGGCGACGGCTACACCGGTAGCTACAGTCGCCGCCACGGCGACAACCAAAGCCCAAGCTGCGGTCAGCGCGGTCCAATGAATCCTGTTGTTCATGGTTAGGTCTCCTGCCCTGACCCGTTAAGGGCCATTCTCGCGCATCGGAGCAGCAACTAGGGCTGCCCGCGCAGCAGCGTCGTCCCAACGAGCCATATAGAGCTGCCCGCCCTCGCCATGGCGGCTGCTGGTCCACACCAGAGACTCCCCGTCGGGCGAAAACACCGGCAATCCGTCGAACCCGTCGGTCGAGGTCACCTGCACCGGCTGCTTTTCGCCAGCGAAGTCGATCATGAACAGTTCGAAGTTGGCGAAGCCGAGTTTGTTGCTGGCAAAGATGATGTAGTCGCCGGAAGGATGGGTGTAGGGAGCCCAACTCATCGCCGAGAACGAGGTGAGTTGCCGCGCATCACTGCCATCGGCGGCGGCGCTCCAGATCTCGGCTGTCAGGCCGTCTTCGCTGAATCGCCGCCAAACCACACGCTCCCCGTCGGGGCTGTAGAAGGGACCGCCGTCGTAACCGGGCGCATCCGTGAGGCGCTGGACGTCACTGCCGTCGGCGCGCATGCGGTAGAGGTCGGCGAAGTAAGCAGAGTCGACTTCCAAAAGCCGCTGATGCTCGGGGCTCAGCTCCTCAGCATAGGCGGCGCGGTTGGAGGCGAAGACGATCCATTCCCCGTCCGGCGAATAGCTGGCCTCGGCGTCGTAGCCGTAGGCTTCGGTGAGACGGGTCGTCTCCCCGCTTTCGGTGTTCACCGCGTAGATCTCCATCTCCGGATCGTAGTCCCAAGCATAACGACGCTGTTCGCCGCTTTCACGCAGGGCAAACTCCTCCGCCGCCAGGTCGGCGGTTTTGGGATCGTGGTGGGTGGACGAGAACAGCGCTTCGCTATGGCCGGGGCGTAGAAACGCACAGGTAGTCTTGCCCATTCCGGGCGAGACCCGCTTAGTGTCACCGGTCTCGAGATCGAGTAGATAGATCTGGTAGAAGGGATTGTCCGCTTCACGTTCGCTCTGGAAGATGAGCTGCTTGCCGTCGGCCGAAAAGTAGCCCTCGCCCGCTCTCTTGCCGGCGAAGGTCAGTCGACGCACCCGCGACAGATAGTTTGATTCGTCAACGGCCTCGACAGCGTCTGCAGGCTCTTGATCTGGTGGCTCTTGGTCTGCAGCCTCTTGAACTGTGGGCTCCTGAGCTGGGGCGGGGTCAGCGTTGCCGAGACTGACAGCCAAGCCGATCAGGAACACCAGAACCAACGCCAGGCGAATGCCGCCTACCCGTTGGACCTCGGCGGAAGATCCAAGGAAGCGAAAAGCCGTGCGCAATTCTCTACCAGCTGGATTTGATGACGCCGGGGAGTTTGCCTTCGAGGGCAAGGTCGCGCAGGGCGATGCGCGAAAGGCCGAATTTACGGTAGTAACCGCGCGGTCGACCGGTGAGGTTGCAGCGATTACGCACGCGTGTCGGGCTCGCGTCGCGGGGGATGCGGCGCAATTTCGAGTACGCGATCAACTTCTCTTCCTGCGGCGCGGCAGGATCTTTGATCGTTTCGATCAACGCGGCACGCTTCTCGCGATTCAGTTCGACCAGACGCTTGCGCTGTTCGTTGCGGGCAACTTTTGCTTTCGTGGCCATGTCTTAACTCTCTGCGCTTTCTTTGGAATCACCTTCACTGGGTTCCTTGTCGGATCCGCCGCCGAAACGCTGGCGGAATCTCTCGATGCGACCCGCGGTATCCACAAAATGCTGCTTGCCGGTATAGAACGGATGCGAGGCCGAAGAGATCTCCAAGCGGATGACGTAGTGGTCTACGCCGTCGATCTTGCGGACTTCGTCGCTGGTTTTAGTGGAACGGCTGATGAATTCGAAGTCGGCGCCGGCGTCCACATACACCACCGGATGGTACTCAGGATGAATATCTGGCTTCATGAGTGCTTCTCTGCTTAGGTCCGATTCCAGCGCAAACGCCTCCTAGGCGCCGCACTGGGCGAATTGCGAATTTTAGGGGATTTTGGCTATTGCCCGCAACCCTATCTGAGCCTACTCATGCTGTATGGCCAACTTCAGCGATTCACTAGCTGTCGCCTGGGCCCTTGATACCCTCCACCCCCAGTCGAAAAGCCAGCAGATCACGGACTAGCTGGTGCTCTTCTGCGATTAGGGTGAGATTTCGGAGACGTCTTTTGCCGAGACGACGATCCAAGACGGCAAGAGCGCGATGGATAAAGTCTCCTGACACGAGCGCTTCTTCTACAGTCAGGTTTAGATAGCTCTCTAGCGCGTCCTCGAACGAATCCTGAGACGCTACTCCCTGCCTGTCTAGTATCTCTTCGGCTGCATCAAGACCTCGGTAGTAACCCTCACGCTGCGCAGGGTCAAGAAAATCCGTTGCCCGATTTGCCTCTTGAATTCCCTTCGATAGCTTCCACCGCTCAAACAAGTACTTCTGAGTACAAAAGTTGTAGATTTCGTTCTTGTCGAGAGTGATCCAGCCTCGACCTTCCCAATCGTTGACCTTACGGTAGTTCGTGGTGCGCAACTCGACCCGTCCCGCCACGGCCGGCGCGAACCTCGATTCAACCTGTTTCTTCAGTTTGCTCCATTGCATACGCGCTCACCGACTTGTCCGGCGACCAACGACCCCTTCGGGTTGCCAATTACTTTAGCGGAATCAAACGATTCCAAGAACCTCGCCCCTGAAAAATCGATTGGCACCTGCAGCAGGGCCAGGCTGCCGTTCGTCTAGCTACTTTCGCCATAATTCCAAGTGTTGAGCCGACACTTCCACGACCCATCCTCCACGCGCACCCACACTTTCGTCCACTTGCTGTCGCCACTGGCTGGGTTACCGCTGGGATCGGTAAAGCTCACGTGGCACACGCCGCGAGCCCAGGCCAGCTCACCGGACTCTGCAATCTCGACAAATGTTTGAGCGCAATCAAGCTCGAAAACCGGGTCCTGGAACAGATTGGCATAGTAGGCGACGATGTCTTCTCTGGTTTCGAGCGCAGGGCTTCCCGGCGGCAAAAAGACCGCTTCCGGCGCCACGAAGCTCGACCACAAGTCGATGTCCTTGGCATTTGTTGCATTCACCCAATCGTCATAAGTCTTCTTGATGACTTCCCGACTACCGGGAGAATCCAGCGCCTCGAACGAGTCGCAAGCGATTGAACCGACCAGAATCGCGGCGCCAAGAAGGACTCGCCAAAACATTCCCAAGCTACCCATCATCTAGTCTTCACCCGCTGGAGCCAACTGCACCGACCTTACCGCCCGATTGAAAGGCCCCGGAATCAGATCTCCCTCGCTATCGATCAACTCCAATTCGATCTCCACCTCTCCCAGCTCCAACCCCTCGATCACGTACGGCTGCCAGGTGTCGATCAGAAACTCGGCGCCGTTGATGGTGGCGCGGACGCGGTTGCCGTCCGGCGCTAGGTCGGTGTTGACGAGGTAGAAGTCGAGCATCAGGCGCTCGGTGTCAGCGCCGGTGTAGGTGCCCTTGGGGCGGCTGTAGAAAAGGTGGGGTCCTTCTGGATCGAAAGCATTCAACGCGCCCAAGGTCGCCGAGCCGTCTTCAGCCTCTTCACCGACCGTCACCTGGGTGAGCACGGCCGCACCGGGCGACTTGACACTCTCGTGGTAGGAGCGCGACAGAAAGGCCAAGACGGTGTGGGTCCCAGGTTCCAGCTCCACTGCCGCCTCCGGCGTGTAGTGCGCCGAGTAGGGGCCGTTGTCGATGATGAGGTGGATGTGCTGTCCTTGCCCTGAGTTGGCGATGCCCTTTTCCGCCGCATCGGCAGTCTGAGCGCCGAGCTCATAGCCTTCGACCGAAAACTGAAATCCGTTCTCCGTGTCCCAGGAATCCAGGGCCAGACCGGCGTCGGGATATTGGGGTGACGCACCGAGGGCCGTAAGCGTGATTTGAGGTGTCTCTTCAAGCTGGGCTTGGGACTTCGGGGCTTCAGTCTCCGCCGGAGCCTCTTGGGCCGGCTGGCAACTCACGACCAAAGCAGCCATGACCAGAACGACCGGCCAGTGTTGTAGATGCCTCATTCTTCAGCCTCCGTCTCCGATGCGCCAATCGCTTCGGCGGCGCGCAGATCGGTCACCGCTTGCCGCACTTCGTCGCAGGTCTCTGCCGCCAATCTTAGCGCTTTCGGCCGGCCGCTGGCCTCGGCCACGCAGGCTCCCGCATCGGGCACCAGCGTGAGCGTGAACTCGCCGTCCTCCCCCGCAAGTGTCGCGGTGAGTTCCGGCTCGGCGGCCGGCGGCGGTTCCACGAAGTGTTCGGCTTCGGCTCCCGCGAGGGCGTAGAGAAAGTCATTGACTGGGGCAAAGCCCACCGGCTCGCCGTCCCGGTTCCAGTTGCCGTCGACGCGGTTGAGGTTGATTTCGCCTTCGGTATCGAAGATCGTCGCCGTCTGTACTTCATAGGGCTGCAGTGGAGACCAGACCTTGGAGCGCCACTCTTCTAGAGGACGCCGCAAGGCGGCTGTCAGCTCGGGTGCATCCACCTCGATCACCTCGTCGTCCAAGACCAGATGCCCCTCACCCAACTCTGCTTGCCAGTCGCTGCCGTCTTCGAAGGTCACGGTGGCAGCGCCGATGGCAGTCCAAGGCTGCTCTTGTACAGACCCAAGGAAAGTCTGAGCGCGCAGCCCCAGCAAGGTTGAAAGCAAGGCATCGACGTTGCCGCGCTCGGCGAGATCGGCAATTGGTTCGGTGATGCGATATTTGTTGCCGGCGCCCTTCTCCAGCACCAATCTCTCGCCATCGCGCTCCAGCGCGACCTCGGTGACCTCGCTTCGCTGACGCCGAAACAACTGTTTGCTACGCCACTCGTCGGGGTCGACGCTGGCCTGACTCAACCACGCGGTGGGGGCGATCTGAATGGCGCCGCCGTTGACGCGAACCGCTGCATAGTCGCCGGTGGGCAACTCATCGCCGACAGCGACGTCCAGATCTCCATCCTCACGACGCAAGGTGAGGTGCCAACGCGGTGCGTCCAGACCGTAGTCCGCGGCGGTAACGTCCTCCAGCTCGCGGTGGCGGTCGAGCGTCGCCAGGCCGTCGAGGAAGGAGTCGACGCGAGTGCGTTCGGCGAGCTTGTCGATGGGCTCCCGCAACCACCAATCCCACACCTCGTCTGCGTCGTCAGAGGAGTCGCCATCGTTCTCGTCGGTTTCCTGCAACGGCGTTTCCCGTTCCAAAAGAACACGGCCGTCCGGGCTGTCGATGACCAGGCCCGTGACCTCGTCGGGATCGAAGCGTGTGACGCGCTCGGCCCGCTCCTCACGATCGGCGGTGCCCGGCCGATCTCGGTCCACCAACCAGGCAAAGGCGGCCAAGGCCGCGACCAGGACTGCCAATACAACGAGAGTCTTGCCACGCATCGGTGTTAACGCCGGCGGCGCCGGTAGACGGCGAAGCCGCTGGCAAGAGCGGCGAGCGGCACCAACGCCACCGTCAGCCAGCGCACTCCGGACATCTGGCTTTGCGACAAGTTCAACTTGGTTGCGGTGGGCTGGCGCGGCGGAATCGCCACCGCCGCCTCGCGTTCGGCCAGCCAATTGACCAGATTGGAAAATAAGAAGGCATTGCCGGCATTGCCGATCTGGGAGTCGCCGGCGAAGTCGGAGTCGCCGACCACCACTAGGCGCATGGCTTCAGTCGCATCAGAAGATTCTTCCGGTGCCTGCGCGGCGTCCTCCGTGGCCAAATCGGCGGGCTCCACCGCAACCTGGTCCGGTATCGCCCCATCTAGTGTCGTTTCGGCCGACTCAACCTCGACAGCAACGGCCAGCGGCACCGGCCCCGCAAGATCGTCGTCGCCCTTCTCCACCGCATCCAGGGCGTCGAGGTCGCGTTCGCCCCAGCCGTCCCGCGTGGTCTCGAGCAACACCGTTGAGGTGACGCCTTCGACCTCCGCAGCCGCAACAGAGCGAGCCAACGGCAAAATGACGCTGACGCCTGCCTGATCGAGGTCCTCAGTTGCCGCATGGGGACCAAAGTTGGTGGCAAACAGAGTTTCAGCACCAAAGAAGGGAACCGCGGCCGAGGGATCGATGACGATGTCGGCGCCGATTTCAGCTCCGTTGGCGGCGAGAACCGCCTCCAAGCCAGTGGGGGCCGATCCTTGCAGGGGCGAGAACGCCGGATCGAGCAAAGCCAGGACGCGGCCGCCGCGATCCAAGTAGTCGCCGATGGCCGCCGCTTCGGGCTCGGTGAAGGCGGTCTTGGGCCCGGCGACGACCAACAGATCCACGTCTTCGGGCACCCGCGGCTCGGCCAGGCTCTCCCAGCGCCGTACCGCGAAGTTGTCGCGTTCCAGCAACGACTTGGCGGCCGAGAATCCAAGGCCGGGCGGGTCGTCGATGTCGCCCTCGCCGTGGCCGGCGGAAAAGGCGGCGACGCGCTGTCTCTCTTCCGAAAGGCTCAAGATCGCGGCGGTGAACTCCTGCTCGCCCTTGAAGCCCTTGATCGAGGGGCCCTCACCGAACTGCAACCCCGAGTAGTCGTACTCGACCAGATCGCCGGTCGCGACCACACGGCGCTCGTCGCCGCTGGCAAAAATCACCACATCGACGTTGCCCTGCTGCAGCAATTCCTGGGTGCGGGCCAGGTCTCTGGCCGGATCGACCACTTCGACCGTGACCCGCGGCGACGCGGCCTCGTAGCGAGTCAGCAGCTCGCGCGCTTGGCTGTATGCCTCCGACTGCGGGTCGACGAACATGGTCACGTCGACGTCGCGCTCGAGGCCGTCGAGAATGTTCTCGGTCTTCTCTGAGAGCGAATAGATCTCACTACTCGTCCAATCCCAGCGCTTGTAGTACTTCCAGCCGAAGTAGTTGACTAAGAAACAAAGGGCGATGGCCAGGAGGCCGGCGGCGCCAAGCGCCGATTGACGGGTCAGGGCTCGAGTCGGTTTCCAATCACTCATGGCGCTAGTTCCACTTCTTGCTTTCCAGCATCCGCGCTGAGAGGAATACGAACAGGGCGCTCACCGTTACCGGAAAGACCACCCGCCTGGTGTCGACGATGCCGCGGCCGAAGTCATCCATCTGCGTCCACAGGTTGACGTACCCCAAGGCTTGTTTGAGCCAATCCGCTTGCACCAAGTTGTCGAGCAAAGCAGTCGAAAAAAGCCCGATCAAAATGGCGAAAGCGATCGCCGCAGCGACGATCTGGCTGCGCGCGACCGAGGAGGCGAACAGTCCCA